>OY969106.1:0-3571385 GCA_963697955.1 uncultured Solirubrobacteraceae bacterium | reverse complement strand
CGCCGGAGAGATCGATCCCCAGCTCCTCGGCCGCACGCAGCAGGTCATCGTCCTCGTCGCGCATTTCGGCGCGCTGGCCCTCCTCGGAGACGACGTTGACGTCGAGCGCCAGCGACTGCATCTCCTTGAGCAGGACCTTGAAGGACTCCGGGATCGACGGCTCGGCGATGTTCTCGCCCTTGACGATCGCCTCGTAGGCCTTCACGCGGCCGACCGTGTCGTCGGACTTGATGGTGAGCATCTCCTGCAGGGTGTAGGCGGCGCCGAATGCCTCCAGCGCCCAGACCTCCATCTCGCCGAAGCGCTGACCGCCGAACTGCGCCTTGCCTCCCAGCGGCTGCTGGGTGACGAGCGAGTACGGCCCCGTGGAGCGGGCGTGGATCTTGTCGTCCACGAGGTGCAGGAGCTTCAGGATGTACATGTAGCCCACCGTCACCTGTTCGGCGAACGGCTCGCCGCTGCGCCCGTTGAACAGCGTCATCTTTCCCGAGCGCCTGCTCGCCCTCGCGACGGGACTTGTCGACGTCCATGCGGATGCGGCCCTCGTGGGCGTCCTGCCACTTGACCAAGGCGTTGTCCACGTCGGCCACCGTGGCGCCGTCGAAGACGGGAGTCGACACGTACACGCGGCGCTTGCCGGCGCTTGCGTCCGCTTCCTTGTAGGCCTCGGTGCCGTCGTCGTACCAGCCCTGCGCCGCGGCCCAGCCGAGGTGGGTCTCGAGGATCTGGCCCACGTTCATACGCGAGGGGACGCCCAGCGGGTTGAGGATCACATCGACAGGCGTGCCGTCCTCGAGGAAGGGCATGTCCTGCTGGTCGACGATCTTGGAGATGACACCCTTGTTGCCGTGGCGTCCCGCGAGCTTGTCGCCCTCGGAGATCTTGCGCTTCTTGGCCACGAACACGCGTACGAGGTCGTTGACCCCGGGCGGCAGGTCGTCGCCGTCGTCGCGACGGAAGGTCTTGACGTCGATCACGACGCCGCCCTCTCCGTGGGGAACCTTCAGCGAGGTGTCGCGGACCTCGCGGGCCTTCTCCTTGAAGATCGCGCGGATCAGCTTCTCCTCGGCCGTCAGCTCGGTCTCGCCCTTGGGCGTGACCTTGCCCACGAGCAGATCGCCTGACTGCACCTCGGCGCCGATGCGCACGATCCCGCGGTCATCGAGGTTGCGCAGAGACTCCTCTGAGCGGTTGGGGATGTCGCGGGTGATCTCCTCCTCGCCGAGCTTGGTCGTGCGGGCGTCGATCTCGTACTCCTCGATGTGGATCGAGGTGAGCTCGTCGTCCTGCACGAGGCGCTTGGAGAGGATGATGGCGTCCTCGAAGTTGTAGCCCTCCCAGGACATGAAGGCCACCATCAGGTTCTTGCCGAGGGCCATTTCGCCCTTGTCGGTCGAGGAGCCGTCGGCGAGCACGTCGCCAACGTCGACCTTCTGGCCGCTGCTGACCAGTGGCTTCTGGTGGATGAGCGTGCCCTGATTGGAGCGCATGTACTTCTGGAGCTCGTACTCCTCCTTGGTGCCGTCGCTCGTCTGGATGACGATCTGGTTGGCGTCGACGTAGTCCACCGTGCCAGCGGTCTTGACGAGCAGAACGTCGCCGGTGTCGAGGGCGGCGCGGCGCTCCATCCCGGTCCCCACGAGGGGGGCGTCGGACTTGAGCAGGGGCACTGCCTGGCGCTGCATGTTCGAGCCCATCAGCGCGCGGTTGGCGTCGTCGTGCTCGAGGAACGGGATCATGGCGGTGGCGACCGACCAGATCTGCTCGGGCGAGACATCGACCAGGTCGACGTCTTTCGGACCGACCGTCACGTACTGGCCCGCCTGGGTACGGCAGAGGATCTCGGTGCCCTTGAGCTTGCCCGTCTTGGGGTCGATCGGCGTGTTCGCCTGGGCGATCAGCAGCTCCTCTTCCTGGGTGGCGTCGAGGTGGCGGACCTCCTCGGTCACGGCGCCGTCGGTGACCACTCGGTAGGGAGTGGTCACGAAGCCGTACTCGGAGACCTCAGCAAATGAGGACAGCGAGCCGATCAGCCCGATGTTCGGTCCCTCGGGGGTCTCGATGGGGCACATGCGCCCGTAGTGGGTGGGGTGCACGTCGCGGACCTCGATCGGTGCGCGCTCACGCGTCAGGCCTCCGGCTCCCAGAGCCGACAGCCGGCGACGGTGGGTGAGCCCGGCGAGCGAGTTGGTCTGGTCCATGAACTGGCTGAGCTGGGAGGAGCCGAAGAACTCCTTCAGCGCGGCCACCACGGGACGGATGTTGATGATCGTCTGCGGCGTGATGGTGTCGGCGTCCTCGGTGGTTAGGCGCTCGCGCACCACCCGCTCCATGCGGTAGAGCCCGATCCGGAATGCCTCCTGGATCAGCTCGCCGACGGTGCGCAGGCGGCGGTTGCCAAAGTGCTCGTACTCGTCGAGGTGCTCCGCCACGGGCTCGCGGGGCATGGACATGGCCTCGGCGGCGTAGTCCTTGATCTCGATCTCGCCGTCCTCGGGCAGCCCAAGACGCTTGGGCAGCGACACCAGCTCGCGCACCAGCGCCAGGATGTCGTCATGGGTGAGGGTGCGGGTGTCGATGTCCACGTCGAGACCCAGACGCGAGTTGAGCTTGTAGCGGCCCACCCGCGTGAGGTCGTAGCGCTTGGGGTCGAAGAACAGCTGGTTGAGCAGCGCTTTGGCGTTGTCCACGCTCGGCGGCTCACCGGGGCGCTGCTTCTTGAACAGCTCGATCAGGGCGCCCTCTTCGGTGCGGGTGACCTCGGTGTCGGACTCGATCGTGTTGCGGATGTAGAGCGAGTTCTCGAACAGCCGCAGGATCTCCTCATCGCTGGCGTAGCCCATCGCGCGGAGCAGCACCGTCACGGGCAGCTTGCGCTTGCGGTCGATGCGGACGAAGACCTTGCCCTTCTTGTCGATCTCCAGCTCGAGCCAGGATCCACGAGCGGGCATCAGGTTGGCGATGAAGACCTGCTTCTCACGGTCCTTGGGCTCCATCAGGTAGGCGCCCGGCGAGCGCACGAGCTGCGTGACGACCACGCGCTCGGTGCCGTTGATCACGAAGGTGCCGCGCTCGGTCATCCACGGGAAGTCGCCCATGAAGACCGACTGCTCGCGGATCTCTCCCGTCTCGCGGTTGATGAACGCCACGGTGACGGTCAGGGGACGGGCGTAGGTCAGGTCCTTCTCGCGGCACTGGTCGAGCGATGCGACCGGCTCGTCGAAGGTGAACTCACCGAACTGCACGGCAAGGTTGCCGGTGTAGTCCTCGATGGGTGAGATGTCGTCGATGGTCTCGCGCAGGCCGCCCGTCTCAGGGTCGGTGAGCCACGCGAACGAGCGGCGCTGGATGTCGATCAGGTTCGGGACGTCAACTGTCTTGTTCAGACGCGCGAAGGTCCTGCGCGTCCGGAGAGCGTCTACAGCAGCCAAGAAATGACTCCTTCGGAGGGCGATACACGGGCAGAGGAGGGCGCCGAAGCGCGACTAAGAAAGATAGCACAGGCTATCCCTACCCCCAAGGGCAGCCAGCGCTCACGGACCCCGCCCTTCGGAAATCGCGTATGTGGCGCGACCCCGGCCTGTCGGGCGGCTGCGGCTATCGGCTAGCGGACGGCACTTTACCGGAAAACGCGCAAATGTGAGCGAGAAATAAAGAGGGCTCGCCAGCCGGCTTGCTGGGAGGTCTGGAGGGGGTCGACCGCAAGCCTGCCCGGCTACAGGTTCTCCGACGGTTGCCGATATGGCGGACAGCGATCCACTGCTGTCCACTGGAGGCCGAGATGCACCCCTTCGACACCGAGAGCCCCGCTGCCAAGGGGCGCTCCCCACGTCCCCTTCTGATTCTCAGCGTGCTCGCCGGCGCTCTCTTGCTCTCGGCCCCGGGGAGTGCCGAAGCCGCTACCGGCAGCACCTCGGGCAGCGCCTCCAGCCTGGAATTCGCCACCCAGCCCGAAGACACGCTCAGCGCGCCCAAGAGCCTGACAGTCACGAATGTCGGCCACGGGGAACTGCAGATGGGCACGGCGACGGTTGCGGGCGCCGAGGCCCCCGACTTCCTCATCGTCCACGACAGCTGCTCCGGGGAAACGATCTCGCCGGGATCGACCTGCCAGGTGACGGTCCGCTTCGCCCCCAGTGCCACCGGGGCGCGCTCGGCCACGCTAGAAGTGCCGAGCAACGATCCCAGCTCCCCGCTCGAAGTGGCTCTGTCGGGGCAGGGGGGCGCGCTGCCCGAAGGACCGGAAGGCCCCAAGGGCGAAGAAGGCTCGGAAGGTCCTGCGGGCCCACGCGGGCGTACGGGAGCAGAAGGATCGGAAGGGTCGGAAGGGCCACGCGGAGCAAGGGGAGCGCAGGGTCCGCCCGGTCCTCCCGCTGTCAACGGCACGTCACTGCTGCTCGCGCACCCGGGGCGGGAGATAAAGCTGGTCGCATGCAACGCTCGCGGACGCGCCTGCAAGGTCAGCTGGCTCGCGGGGACGGCGCGGTTTGCGACCCTGGCGACCCTGCACCTGAAGCTCGTCCACTTCGGTGCGGTCTATGGGAGCGGTGGCCCCGACCGCCGCGGAGCGGTGCTTCGAGTGCGGCGGCACATGGGCCCGGGGCGCTACAAGCTGATCCTCACCTTCCACTCGGGGCAGATGCTCATCACGGTCAGGCGCCAGCTGATCATTCGCTGAGCGCCTCGCGCGGGAGGGTGGGGCTGGGGTATATCTCTCCCCGCGACTACTGTATAACCATTGCTATACAGCAAGCGCGAGGAGAGATACAGCCCCTCCGCCGCCCACACGACGGACGGGAGCGGAGGGGGCTTGGTGCTGCGGTGCTTTGCTACTTGACCTCGACCGAGGCGCCCGCCTCCTCGAGTTCCTGCTTGAGCTTGTCGGCCTCCTCGCGGTCGATGCCCTCCTTGACCGGCTTGGGAGCCTCGTCGACGAGCGCCTTGGCCTCTTTGAGCCCGAGGCCGGTGGCGGCGCGAACGACCTTGATGACCTGGATCTTCTTGTCGCCGGCTCCGGTGAGGAGCACGTCGACTGTGCTCGATGCTTCTTCCTCGGCGGCGTCCCCGCCACCTCCGCCCGCGGGAGCGGCAGCCGGAGCGGCCATGGCCGCTGCGGAGACACCGAACTCCTCCTCGAGCGCCTTGATCCGCTCGGCGAGCTCGAGCACCGAAATGCCCTTGAGCTCCTCGATCCAATCCTGTGTGCTGGTAGCCATGACGTTCAGTCCTCCTTGGTGGGATTCGTCTCGGCGTCTCTCGGACTCAGCCGAGACGTCCGCCTTGTTGTCGTCTTCTGGGGCCGGCTGGTCCTGCGTGTCCTCCTGAAGGGAGGCCTCCGGCTCAGCTTGGTTCTCGGTGCTCGCCTCGGCTGCCGGCTCGTCGGGCGCAGCAGACGCCTCGGCCTCGGCAGGCGCCTCCTCAGCCGCGGGAGCCTCAGCCTCAGTCGGCGGGCGCCTCCTCAACAGCCGGGGCCGGCTGCGGCGGGCAGTGCCTCGCCGGCGGGAATCTCGCCGGACTCCTTCTTCGCGTTGACCTGGCCAAGGGCGACGGCGAGTCCACCGATGAGCCCGCCGAGGCTGCGCACGAGCCCGGATCGGGCGAGGCGACCATGCCGACGAGCTGGCCGTAGAGGACGTCGCGGGAGGGCAGCCGGGAGAGCGAGCGGATCTGCTCGACGTCGAGGGGATCGGTGCCCATGAGGCCGCCCTTGAAGGGCAGCAGCTGGGTGGCGCGGGCGTAGTCGGCGATGGCCTTGGCGGCCACGGCGATGTCGCCGCGGACGAAGGTGAGGGCGGTGGGTCCGGCGAGGTAGCCCTTGAGGGACTCGGCTCCGGCCTGGTCGGCGGCACGCTCGGTGAGGGAGTTCTTGACGACCTTGAAGGTGGCGTCGCCTTCGCGCAGCTTGGTGCGCAGCTCGGCCACCTGGGCGACTGTGATGCCGCGATAGTCCACGGCGAACACGGCCTCGGACTCTTTTATGTGGGTGGCGATCTCCTCGATCGCCACGGCCTTCTGCTCTCGGTTCATGTGGGGCTCCTATCCCGGTCTTGCGCGGCTGGTGGGCCTGCCGCCGGGGGTCTCTGGTGGCCTGCGTGGGTGACGCTATGCGGCTACGGCAGCCGCGGGCGCCTCCTCGACGATTTCACGGGTACGGCTGGAGTCCACCTTCACGCCTGGACCCATGGTGGAGGCGATGGTGATGGAGCGCAGGTAGCGGCCTTTGGCGGCCGAGGGCTTGGCGCGGATGAGCTCTTCGATCACGGCTGCGTAGTTCTCGAGCAGCTTGCGGTCGTCGAAGCTGGCCTTGCCGATGACGAGGTGCACGATCGCGGTGCGGTCGGTGCGGTATTCGACCTTGCCCGACTTGGACTCTTCGACGGCTTTGGCGACGTCCATGGTGACGGTGCCGACTTTCGGGTTGGGCATCTTGCCCGAAGGCCCGAGGATGCGTCCGAGCCGGCCGACGACGGACATCATGTCGGGGGTGGCGATGGTGACGTCGAAGTCGTCGAAGCCCTCCTCGATGCGTTTGGCGAGATCGTCGCCGCCGACGTGGTCGGCGCCGGCCGCTTCGGCCTCCTGGACCTTGGGGCCCTGGGCGAAGACGGCGATCTTGACGTCTTTGCCGAGGCCGTTGGGCAGGGCGATGGTTCCGCGCAGCTGCTCGTCGGCGTGGCGGACGTTCAGGCCGGTGCGGACGTGGACCTCGATGGACTCGTCGAACTTGGCGGCGGTCGAGACCGCGTACGAGGGCGATGGCCTCGGCGGGCTCGTATTCGCGCTCGCGGTCCACCGGGCGATGGTCTCGAGATAGCGGCGTCCGTGCTTGGAGCTCATGAGGCCACCTCCACGCCCATGGAGCGGGCGGTGCCGGCGATGATCTTGGCGGCCTGGTCGACGTCGTGGGCGTTGAGGTCGTCGAGCTTGCGCTCGGCGATCTCGCGGAGCTGGCTCTGGGTGATGGTGCCGACCTTCACCCGGTTGGGCTCGCCCGAGCCCTTGTTGATTTTGATCGCCTGGCGGATCAGCACGGCGGCGGGGGGAGTCTTGGTGACGAAGGTGAAGGAGCGGTCCTCGTAGACGGTGATGACCACGGGGATGACCGTTCCTGTTTCGCTCTGGGTCTGGGCGTTGAAGGCCTTGCAGAACTCCATGATGTTGATGCCGTGCTGACCCAGGGCAGGACCGACGGGCGGGGCAGGAATAGCCTGCCCGGCGTTGGCCTGCAGCTTGATTGTCGTCAGAACCTTCTTAGCCATCTGTCTCTTCTCGTTCTTCTAGTTGGTTCTAAAGCTTATTGGGAAGTACGCGTCTGAGCCGTTCGAGGACCAAGCGGAGCAAGGACGCAGTGAGCGAAGTGTGCTCTGCACACGAGCGATCGAGGACGCCGCTCCGCGCCGGTCGTCGTACGGCTCAGAGCTTCTTCACTTGGTCGAACTGCACCTCAACAGGGGTCTCCCTGCCGAAGATTGATACCAGCACCTTGAGCCTGGAGGCGTCCTCGTTGATCTCGGAGATCTCTCCGGAGAAGTCTGAGAGCGGTCCGGAGACCACCTTGACGGACTCGCCGATGGTGAACTGGGCGCGGGTGCGGGTGGCGGTGGCGACCTCCTTGTGCAGCAGGCGGTCGACCTCGGCCTGGGTGAGCGGGACGGGCTCCTGGGAGGCGCCGACGAAGCCGGTGACGCCGGGGGTGCCCTTGACGACTCCCCAGGAGTCCTCGTTGAGCTCCATGTTGACGAGGACGTAGCCGGGCATGGTGCGCTTCTCGACGGTGACCTTCTGGTTGTCCTTCATCTCGGAGACGGATTCGGTGGGGACGACCACGGAGCGCACGGCCCGCTGCTGTCCGAGCGAGATGAGCCGGTGCTCGAGGTTGTGCTTGACCTTGTTCTCGTGACCGGAGTATGTGTTGACTACGTACCAACGAAACATTCAGGGTTCCTCGACAGATTCAGTACGATGACGGATGGGAGACGACGGGCCGGCGGATGAGACGTTCCCCGCTTCGGCGCGGCCCTAAAGGATGAATTCGACGATTTCCTTGGCGACATAGTCGGCCGCACCGAGGTAGGCGCCGGCGATTGCCACGAAGCCGATGACGACGGCTGTGGCCTGGGTGACCTGGCGCCGGTCGGGCCACTGTACGCGCTGGAGCTCGGCCCAGCTTGCGCGCGAGGAAGCCGACGACGCGGTTGCCGCCGCGGATGGGGGCGCCGGAGGAGCGCTCGCCGCCGCTGCCATTCTCGCCGCCGCCACCGCCACTGCTGCCGCCACGAGTCGGGTGGGCCGCCGGGCCCCTGGAGCTCCTGTAGCCGGTCCTCGGTGCTCGTCCTCGATGGGGCTCTCCTCGAGGGGGCTCTCGACGGGGCACGCCGCCGGCACCGCGAACGAGGGCGGCGTCGAACTCGTCGACCTCGGCTGCGGCATGGTCGAGCGAGCCGGGCAGGTCGGCGCGGACGGGCTGGCTGGGCGAAGCGGCCTTGACGCCCTCGGGCGTGGAGGAGCCACCGGCGGCGGCCAGCCGCACCGGCACCGCGCTGGCGGCGCTGCTTTGCACGTTTGCGGTCACGAGCCACAGCAGCGCTCCCGCGCTAACGGGTCTCCCGATGGCGGGTGTGCTTGCGACACCAGCGACAGTACTTGCGCAGGGTCACCCGGTCGGGGTTGTTGCGCTTGCTCTTGTTTGTCTGGTAGTTGCGATGCTTGCACTCCTCGCAGGCGAGGGTGATAGCGATTCGAACGTCTCCGCGGGCCATGATGAGAATTCCCTGCGTCGTTGTGGACAGCGGCCTTGGGCGAAGAAAAACCCCGCCCAGGCGCGAGGTAATGCCAGTCTAGCGTGAGTGGAGCCATGTGGAGCGCGCAGGGCAGACGCTCGCTACGGTGCCCCGATGAGCGAGTCCGGCCCAAGCGGGCACAGAGCGCCGCGGGAGCGCGTGGCGAGGGGCCGCCGGCGCCGGCTCAGGCGCGCGCGCCTGCGGCTCGGGGGGGTTGTGCTGGCCCTGGTGGTGGTGGCCGCGGCGGTGGCGCTGGCGAGCAGCGGGGGAAGCCATGCGGGCAGCCGCTCGTTGGCCGGCCCGGCGGCAATCCCCACCACGCCAAAACACCGACGGACAACTGCCCGAACGACGAAGACAGCGACCTCGACAGCGCTGGCGGCCTCGGGCGAGTCGAGCGTGGTCCGCAGGCTGGTTGGGCTGGGCAGGCCGATCTACTGCGGGGCGCGAAGGGGCAACGAGGTGGCGCTCACGTTCGACGATGGACCGGGCCCGTATACGAAGCTGGTGCTGGCCAAGCTGCGCAAGCACAGGGTGAGAGCGACTTTCTTCGTGGTGGGGCGGAACATCGGGCTGGTGCGCTCGGCGGATGGGTCCTCGATTGTGCGCCAGGAGCGAGCCGCGGGGATGGTGGGCGACCACACGTTCACCCATCCCCTGCTCCCGGCGCTCTCGCCGATGCAGGCGGAAAGGGAGATGGTGGGCACGCAGGTGGCGCTGGCCCGCGCCTCGGGGGGACCGGTGTTTCTGTTTCGCCCTCCCTATGGGGCGCACAATGCGACGGTGGACGGGATCGCCCGCAGGCATGGATTGCTGGAGATTCTGTGGACGGTGGACAGCGCGGACTCGCTGGGGGCGAGCTATGCGCAGATCGAACAGAACGTGATCGGGGGGCTGCGGCCGGGGGCGATCATCCTGATGCACGAGAACCACGGGCAGACGGTTCGGGCGCTGATCAACATCTTCGGTGCGCTGAAGCGCAGGCATCTGCGGGCGGTGAGCGTGGCGCAGCTCTTGACCGACGATCCGCCCAGCGCAGCGCAGCTGCGAACAGCGGGTGGGGGCTGCGGAGTGGGCCCCCACGCCTCGCTGTCCGGCGGGTAGGCGAGTTAGGCTCCGGCCACCCGCACCCTGAAAAGGAGACAGTCACCATGCACCTGCCCGAGCCGATTCCGCCGAGCGCCCACGATGAGAGCTTTGCGGGCGTGACCTACCACATACGTGGGGAACTGGTTCCCGAGCTGCAGATCGAGATCTCCAATCGAGCGGTGATGTTCGAGCACCATGTGCTGCTGTGGAAGGAGACCCAGCTGAACATCGAGCTGAAGAAACTGCCGGGTGCGATCAAGCGCAAGATCGCGGGCCTTGAGTTCTTTGTGACGCGCACCTCGGGCCAGGGACGGATCGCCTTCTCGCGCGACTCGCCCGGTCAGTGCGTGCCGCTGCACCTGCGCCAGGGTGAGGGCCTGGATGTGCGCGAGCACCAGTTCATTGCGGCCACTGACAACCTGGACTACAGCTTCGAACGGATCAAGGGCGTGCAGAACATGCTGCTGGGGGGTTCGGGGTTCTTCATGGACAAGTTCCGAGCCACCGATGGCGACGCGCTGGTGTGGCTGCATGGCCACGGCAACGTCTTCCTGGTGCAGCTCGACGATGGCGAGCAGATCGACGTGGAGGCGGGGGGCTGGCTGTTCAAGGACCCCAGCGTGAAGCTCGAGGCGGTGACGATGGGCCTGAAGACGGGCATCTTCGGCGGCGGGGGCAAGCTCACGTGGAACCGCTTCACGGGCCCGGGCCGGCTGGCGATCCAGACGATGTTCATCGCGCCGTTGGAGGGGGTCGATACGGCCACGGGGGCGGCCGCCACGGGCGGTGTGGCGGGGGCACTCATCTCAGGGCTAGTCAAAGGCTAGGAGGGAGTTTTATGAGGGCCCTGCGGGCCGGCGTGCGTGCCGGTCCGCGAGCCCGCGGGCCGGCGCGGAGAGCGGGCGAGGCGCGAGGACTACTCGTAGAGGGTGAGCGTTCCCAGGATCACGTAGATGGCCACCAGGGCCCAGCCCTCGAACTCTGCGGCCTCACCGTCGCCGGTGACCTGCCACAGCGACAGCGCCGTCAACGCCAGCGCGCCGATGTAGACGGGGGCGAGGGCAAAGGTGAGCTGGGTGGCGAGCAGGAATGAGATGAGCACGAGCAGGGGGAACAGGAAGGCGGCGATCTGGGCGACGGAGTTTTTGACCACCGAGATGGCGAGGTCGGCGCGGCCCTTCCAGGCGAGCACGAGGCCGGCGGTGTTCTCGACGGCATTGCCGGCGATCGCCACGATGACGAGGCCGGCGAAGGCCTGGGAGATGTGCAGCTGGACGATGGCCGGCTGCAGCCCGTTGACGAACCAGTCGGACACGAAGGCCGAGGCTGTGCCGGCGACGATCAGCAGGGCGAGGGTCACGCCGAGCCCCAATCGTGGAGGCGGGCGCTCCTCCTCTCCCCCTCCGCCCCGGGTGCGCGATCGGAGCGCAGGTAGGGCACCACCCAGGCGAGGTAGACGATCAGCAGGCACACAGCCCCCACGGCGGAGATGGCCTTCACGTGGTGGCTGGCGGGGTCGTGAGAGGCGAGGGAGAGGCCGAGCAGGACGATGATGAAGACGGTGACCTGCAGCAGGGTGGCGGTGTCGCGGGGCAGGCGCTTGGAGAAGCGCATCACCTGATCCTCAGAGCGCCTGGAGCCCACCACGATGACGAGGCCGAGGACGAGCAGGGCATTGGCGAGGATGGAGCCGACGATGGCTGTCTGGGCGACCACCAGCTCGCCCTTCTGCAGGGCGAAGATCACCACGAACAGCTCGGGCAGGTTTCCGAGGGTGGACTGCATCATCCCGGTGACCCCCGGGCCGAAGCGCTCGCCGAGCTGCTCGGTGGCGAAGGACACCACCCAGGCGAGCCCCGCCAGAGCCAGCGTGGCGATGAGGAAGCGGGGAACGGCCGCCCAGCTGCCGTAGTCGGCCACCCCCGCCAGGGCGGTGAGCAGGGTGATGAGGGCGAGCGCGGTGCGCTCGAAGCGGGTCAGCCGTGACATCCCTGCGGGCGGACCCCCACGGGCTCGCTCAGTGGCTGTCCAGCACGCGGTCGATCAGGCCGTACTCGAGGGCCTGATCGGCTGTGAAGAAGCGGTCGCGCTCCATGTCTTTGCGCACCTCCTCAGTCGAGAGGCCGGTGTGCTTGGCGTAGATCGCGTCTATCTGTTTGCGCATGTTGAGGATCTCGCGGGCGTGGATCTCGATGTCGGTGGACTGGCCTTCGAAGCCTGCCGAGGGCTGGTGGATGAGGATCCTCGAGTTGGGCAGGGCGGCGCGCTTGCCCTTGGCGCCGGCGGCCAGGAGCAGAGACCCCATCGACATGGCCACCCCGACGCACATGGTGGCGACGTCGGGTTTGATGAAGTTCATCGTGTCGTAGATGGCCAGTCCCGAGTAGATGGAGCCGCCGGGCGAGTTGATGTAGATCGAGATGTCCTTGTCGGGATCGTCGCTCTCGAGGTGCAGGAGCTGGGCGACGACGAGGTTGGCCACCTGATCGTCGATGGGCGTGCCGAGGAAGATGATGCGCTCGTTGAGGAGCCTCGAGTAGATGTCGAACTCGCGCTCGCCGCGGGCGGTGCGCTCGATGACCATGGGGATCAGCGGCATGGCCCCACCCTAGCGCGCAGGCTCCCGGGAGCAGCGGCGTGGACGCGGGGATGCAGTGGCCGGATGTCCGAGTTGTCCCGCAACAGTGCGGGGGTAGAGGCGTTGACGACGATGTACCAACCATGCTTGGAGCCCTCATGAGCCTTCGCCCCACCCTGCCCCGCCGCCGCATCGGCACTCCCCTGGCCGCCGTTGCCGCACTCGCGGTCCTCGCTATCGCCGCGCCCGCCCTGGCGATGACCAGCCACGCGGGCTGGCCTCCCAACCAGCACCTGGTGATGGATGACGGCCCGGCGGGTCACGTCAACACGCTGACGGGCAGGCCGGGCGTGCACAACTACCTGCTGGGCGGCTATGGCAACGACACGATCTACGGCGGCGCGGCCGGCGATGTGATCTGGGGCGACTACCACCCCTCCGGCTGGCCCTCCGCGCAGACGGCCGTCATCCACGCGGGCAACGGCAAGAACTTCATCTACTCCAACGACACCGTCAACTATGTCTGGACGGGCACCAACCCCGCGACCGTGGTGCACGCCCACGAGGGCTCGGGTGTGATCCACTGCGAAAGCCCGGCCATCGTGGTGTTCACCAGCCACCATGCCCTCCCCCACTACAAGCTCGACGGCTGCCGCCACATCAGCTTCTACTCGGTGGGCTACTGAGACTCTCACCCTTGCGGCGCCTCAGATGTTGACCCCCCGCATGCCCGCCTCGTCGTAGCGATCGCCTGTGGCGGTGGGAACGGCCTCGGCGATCCGCTGCACCTCCTCCTCGCTCAGCTCGATGTCGGCGGCGGCGAGGTTCTCCTCGAGGTAGGACACGCGCTTGGTGCCGGGTATGGGCACGATGTTCTCGCCGCGGTGAAGGACCCATGCGAGAGCGAGCTGCCCGGCGGTGACGCCCTTCTCGGCGGCGAGCTCTTTGACGCGCTCGGCGAGCTTCAGGTTCGCCTTCAGGTTCTCCCCGTTGAAGCGGGGGCCGTACTTGCGGAAGTCGCCCTCGTCGAGCTCCTCGGGCGAGGAGAAGCGCCCGGAGAGAAAGCCACGGCCCAGGGGCGAGTAGGCCACCAGCGCGATCCCCAGCTCCTGGAGGGTGGGCAGGATCTGATCCTCCACATCGCGGGTCCACAGCGAGTACTCGGTCTGCACAGCTGTGATGGGGTGCACGGCGTGAGCGCGGCGGATGGTCTCGGCGCTCGCCTCGGAGAGACCGAGGTGGCGGACCTTGCCCTGGCTGACCAGCTCGGCCATGGCGCCGACGGTGTCCTCGATCGGCGTGTTGGGGTCGACGCGGTGCTGGTAGTAGAGGTCGATGTGGTCGATCCCGAGGCGCTGCAGCGAGCCCTCGACGGCGCTCTTCACGTAGGCGGGGCTGCCGTCGATGGAGCGCTTTGGCGGGCCGCCATCCTCACCGGGCTCGAGCTTGATGCCAAACTTGGTGGCCAGGAAGGCCTCGTCGCGCCGCTCGGCGATGGCGGCCCCCACGAGCCGCTCGTTGGTGTGCGGCCCATACATGTCAGAGGTGTCGAGGAAGTTGCAGCCGAGGTCGAGCGCGCGATGGATGGTGCGGGTGGACTCCTCTTCGTCGGTGGAGCCATAGAAGGCCGACATCCCCATGCAGCCAAGGCCGATGGCGGAGACCTCGGGACCGTCTGGTCCGAGCGTGCGTTTCTTCATGGGGCAATTCCTTTGGGTCGAAGTCGTTGCTCGCGTTCATAATGTCCGCGGCGCATGTTCCCTTTGAACCTACCCAACCTCCTCACGGTTCTACGCATCATGTTGGTGCCCGTGCTGGTGGTTGCGCTGCTGGGCAACACGCCGGAGGGCGACGTGCTGGCGGCGGTGGTGTTCGCGCTGGCGTCGCTGACGGATTTCATCGACGGCTACCTCGCCCGGGCGCGCGGCTCGATCACCAACTTCGGCAAGCTGATGGACCCGCTGGCCGACAAGCTCCTGATCGTGGCTGCGCTGATCTCACTGGTGTCGCTGCACCGTCTGGCGGCCTGGGTGGCGATGGTGATCATCACCCGCGAGCTGGCCGTCACCGTGCTGCGCCTGGCTGCCACACAGGCGGGGGTGGTGATGGCGGCGAGCATGTTCGGCAAGGTCAAGACATGCCTGCAGATCGCGGCCATCCTCGCGGTCATAGCGGTCCACGGCACGCCCCTGTGGGTCTCGGCGCTGCTGTATGTGACGGTGCTGGTGACGGTGCTCTCGGGCCTGGACTACTTCTTCGGCATCCGCCGGCGGATGCAGCAGAGCGAACGCGCCCAGGCCGGCGGCTGACGCTCGCCGCAGGTCCGGCCGTTGCAGGCCGGAGCGCGCAGACGGGCTATTGCGGGGCGCTCGCCCCCACGCCGGCGTCGAGCCACTCCTCGAGGCTGGTGTGCCGGACAGCAGGCGTGCCCGAGAGGATCTCCCCGCGCAGCTCCGACAGGATGCCGTGGCGCTCGGCCACGACGTTGTGCTGGTGGATCGTCTCGAGGTTCTCCTGGCGGGCCGAGACGAAGCTCGCCCCGTCGAGGCCGTCGAACCGGCGGACGGCGCCGGCGATCATCTCGCGCACGCAGTCCTCCACGAAGCGGGGGCGGCGATGTGCCTTTTCCACCACCTCCACCTCGTCCGAGCGCTTCATCAGCTCATAGATCTCCGAGGACATGCTGGCCTCGGCTATCTCCAGCAGGGTGGTGGCGTCGATCTCCGTGGGGCAGTCCTCGGTGCAGCCGATCTGCAGGGTGGCGAGGCCCCGCTGGTTGTGGGTGGCCACGGGAACGCTCTCGAGGATCACATCGATCTGCGCGGGCGAGAAGTCCTGGGCGGCCAGCCGCTCACGTGCCCGAGCCGCGATCAGCTCCTGGGCGCATGGACAGGCGGTGATGCCGGTGGCCGACACGCCCACCGTGCGCCTGGTGCCATGGGCGAAGGCCACGGCCCGACCGTGCAGGGTGTAGATCTCCTGGGTGAGCACCCCCGAGACGGGTGCGGGCTTGTGCTCGGGGTAGCGGGCGGCAATCGTGACCTCGGCCCGCTCGGCGCCCTGGCGCTCGCGCACCAGCTCAGCGATGTGCTGGGCCAGCGTCTCGGCCCGGAACGGGTCCTCGCTGAGCACCACCTCGCCGATCGCCTCGTTGACGACCTCCTCGAAGCGCGACATGTGCGCGCCCTTCTGGCGGCGGCTGAGATCGACGAAGCAGTCGAAGCGGGCGAAGAACAGCTCCTGGCGGATGCGCACCACCTTCTCCACTCCAACCACTCCCACGCGCGAGAGGCCGACCGCGATGGCGGGCGTGCGCGCCTGGACATCGTCGCCCGCGCCTCGGGTCGGAGACAAGGTGGGGATCGCCTGTGGGGCCTGCACCGCGGCAAGGGTAGCGCTGTGCAGCGGGTTATCACGCTTCACACGGTGCTGCGTTCCTCGGTCCGCGGATTCTGGTATCACTCCGCACTTAGCTCATCGAGCCGCGACCCAAGGGGATGCACGGGACTCGGCACGAGAGCTGGCGAGACGCACGGAACTACCAATGCAAACTCAGGCGCACAGGAGGCTTAGCGTAGGTGAGGGGAGGTCGGAGCGGATTGCCGTTCCGAGGGGAGTCATAAGTCCTTGGGAGTCCAATTGAGCGAGAAGCTTGATGGTCTGTTGATCGTCCCGGCCACAGCCGTGGTTGAGATCGAGGAGTTGCAGGGGGTGCTGGGCGAAGGTCAGGAGAAGGGGTTCCTGGCGGCCGAGGCCCTGGACACGGCGCTGGAGGAGGCTGAGCTCTCTCCCCAGCAGACGCGAGATCTGTTCAGCTATCTGGAGGAGCACGGGATCGACGTGATCGGTGCCAGCGAGGCGGTTGCCGAGCTGCATCCGCACGGCAGGGTGGTTGTCGGTGCGGCCACAGCGAGCGACTCGCTCGCGAGCGCTTCGGGGGAGCGCGCGCTGACCGGCGTGGAGGAGGACGAGACGGAGGAGCGTGACGAGCAGATCCAGGGCCTGCAGGTCCGCCTGGAGGAGCTCAAGCGGCCGGAGGTCGACCTGAACGTGGAGCCGAGCCTGGACTCGCTGCGGCTCTATCTGCGCTCGATCGGGCGAGTGCCCCTGCTGAGCGCCGATGAGGAGGTGTCGTTGGCCAAGCGCATCGAGCGCGGGGATGTCTCTGCCAAGCAGCACATGGTGGAGGCCAACCTGCGCCTGGTGGTGTCGATCGCCAAGGGCTATGTGGGCCGCGGCCTGACCCTGCTCGACCTGATCCAGGAGGGCTCGCTCGGGCTGATCAGGGCGGTGGAGAAGTTCGACTACCGCCGGGGCTACAAGTTCTCCACCTATGCAACCTGGTGGATCCGCCAGGCGGTCACCCGCTCGCTGGCCGACAAGGGCCGCACGATCCGCATCCCGGTACACATGGTCGAGCGGCTGAACAAGCTCATCCATGCCGAACGCCGTCTGATCCAGCAGCTGGGACGCGAGCCGAGCCCGACCGAGCTGGCCGACGAGCTGGAGTGCACGGTGCGTGAGGTGCGCGACATCATGCGCATCACCCAGCAGCCGATCTCCCTGGAGAAGCCGGTGGGCGAGGAGGACGACTCCTCGCTGGGCGACTTCGTCGAGGACGTATCGGCCGAGTCGCCGTTCGAGATCGCCTCGGAGGCGCTGCGGAGAGAGAACGTGATGCGCGTGCTCGCCTGCCTGCCGCGTCGTGAGCGTGAGGTGATCGAGATGCGCTACGGGATCGTGGGCGGGCGCTCGCGCACGCTGGAGGAGGTCGGCCGCGCCTTCAACATCACCCGCGAGCGGGTGCGCCAGATCGAGAACCGGACGCTGAAAAAGCTCCAGACGCTGCCCGAAGCTCAGCAGCTGCGAGAGGCCTCCTGACGAGGAGGCTCGCACTGGCGCTAGGGCCCCGGCTCGGGTGGCGGACCATCCTGAGCCGGGGGCGGCGTATCCCTTCCGGTTAGGTGTATAGCAATGGTTATACACCTAACCGAACGAGGAACATGGAGTCGGCTCGCCTGCAAGCGGCCGTCGGGATGCTGTTGCAATCCCTAAACTGACGAGCCCCCCGGCGGGGTTCCCGAGCGGTCAAAGGGGACGCGCTGTAAACGCGTTGGCTCTGCCTTCGAAGGTTCGAATCCTTCCCCCGCCATCACATCGCCCGAGGGTAGACGCTGGATCGCCGCGAGGATGCGCTCTCGTTCGTTGCGAGGGAGCTTGCGCAGAGCCTTCGCGGCGGCGGGCGCAATCACCGCGTCCCACGGGGGCAGTTCAGGCGTCTGGCTCAGCCTCCGCGCGCAGCTCGGCTACGGTCACCGCCTCACCCCGCCGGTAAGCCGCCCAGCCCTCATCGGACGCCTCTCGGTCATCTCCGGTGCGGTGTGGCGGGCGCCTCCCAACTACCGCGCTTCGGCCTTGATCTCGATCGGTTCGGCGTTGGCGATCTTAGCTTTGCTCGTCAAACCCGACTGGGTCGCCGGAGCGCTGCCCAGGGTGGTCGCGAGCGTGTCGTTGGCTCCTTCTTCGAACTGTTCAGGGGACTGTTTGCCGCCTGTCGAGCTGAACAGGAGGGTGTTGCTCGAGCTGGTCTTGTCGATCGTGGCGTAGGGCGCTATCACCGAGCCTGCCACCGACAACTTTGCCCCACTTCCGCATTCGGCCGTGAGCAGGGTGGGGGCGTGGGTGAGGTCCAGCCCCACCGACACTGCCAGCTGGCCGCCTTCGACCGCATCCTTCACGAACCCGAGCGACCCCGCGAGCGGGCTGGTGACGATTTCCCCGCTCGCCGCCCCCGAGCTCTCACAGGGCTGCTTGCTCGTGGCCAGCGTGCAGCCCATGAGCGTGACGGTGGCCGTCGCTGTTTTGGTGCCCGTGTAGGTGCCCGACGCGGCTGCATGCGAGCAGGTCAGGCGCGAGGCGCCGCCCACCGCTTCCAGGGTCGTCTTGGCGGCCGTCGCCGTGAACGTCGGGTTGGCACCCGGCCCCGTGCTCCATTCGTACTCCCCGCCCTTGGAGGGGCTGAGGCAGCCCGAGTCGTTGTAGCTGCCGTTGTAGACCTTCGCCTTCCCTTCCTTCACCGCTTCCACCTTCACGCAGCGGCCGAACTCGGGGATTTCGCGCTGGGCCTTCACCAGCGCCGAGGACACGTTCTCGAAGGTGCTGTTGAGGATCGCCGTGTTATGCCCCGGACCCGCCGGCAAACCCGCGATCAGGTCGACCGAGGGGTCGATGATCAGCGAGAGCAGCCCGCCGCAGCCGCTGGCCCCCGGCACCGAGAAGGCGTTGTCCACGAGCGTGGCGCCTCTCACCACCACGATGTTGCCGTCGCCGGCGAATTCAAGCGTCCCCTTGCTGCCCGTGATCGGCTTGCCCGGCGCCGGGGGGTTGGTCGTTCCCGCCGTCAGCTGCGGATCGATGGGCGTGGATTCCGAGCCGATGAGGCAGGAGGAGCCCAGGAGGGGGTTGTCTAGTTTGGCCTTGATCGGCAGGGACACCGCCGTGCCTTTGCCGGCGAACAGGTTGCCCACGTTGAGGGCAACCGGTCCCGCCAGTTCGGCCGTGGTGCTCACTTCGGTAAGCGGTGGCAGCAGTTCGATGCCGATCAGCCCACCAGGCAGCGGCAATGCCGTCTTGGACAAGGTGTTGCCATCGGCTGCCGGGACGAGGTCGGGGGAGGTTGCGCTGGTGCCCCCCTGCAGGGTGATCGTCTTGACGATCGGCACCGTCTTTGAGCCGAGGTGGAATTCGCCGCTGGAGGTGTAGGAGACGATGCACCCCACCACTCCCGGCGTGTTCACCGGGCAGTCGTTGAACACCGAGTATTCGTGCTGCAGCCCCGCCAGCGCCGGCGGGGCGAAGGCGAGCGCCCCGATGGGGATCGCCACAGCCAGCGCCCTGATCTCGCTGCGCATCCCTGTCAGCCGCATCCAAGCGCTCGCCAGCACCGATCTCCCGCCCATGCTTCCCCGCCTTCCATATATCTCTTTTCCCGATCACCGGGCCGAGCGCCGATCGTACCCGATTGATCTTAATACGCAAGATCATTTTTAACTAGCAAGCTGAATGTGGCTCGAACACGTAAATAAACCCGAAATTACCCAAAAGCAAGAGCGGCTTTCCGCCCTCTCCCAGTCCTATAAACATGATCTGACATAAAAGTCATATCGACTGGGCGAATGAGGACTATGATCGGGGACGCACATGCTCCAGGCTCGAGCGCAAAGGGACGACACGGTCAAGCGAGTGGCGATCGCCGCCACCACAGCGCTCCTCACGCTCAACATCTGGACCGGCGCACCCCTGGCGGCGATGTGGATCGGCTCCAAGGTGGCCGCCGAGCAACCCTTGAGCATGCTGGGCGTATGCACCGTGGTGATCTCCCTGGCCGCCCTCGACTTCGGGCTCACCATGGCCCTGACCTGGCTCAACAGCCTCTACCGAGAGATCGCGGGTCTGCCCCCCGCCGCCAAGCGTACGATCGGGCTGCGCAGCGTGCGAGGGCAGACGGAGCTTGCCCCCGGCAGCCACAGCAGAACCGGGGCACTGGAGACGATCGTGGTTGCGAACGTGTATCTGGCCTTCGCCGCGATGGCCGTCTGGTACGTGTTCTTCGCGGGTGCGCCCTTCTCTATGGTGCTCTAGCAGTCCCACGCGAAGGAGAACCCTGATGCGCAAGCTGATCCAATCGATGACCGTGTCACTGGACGGCTACATCGCCGACTCCGATGGTGCGATCGACTTCTCGGCACCCGACGAGGAGCTGTTTCGCTTCCACCATCAGCGGGTGCAGGAACTCGACATGTGCCTCTGCGGGCGGCGGCTCTACGAGACGATGGCCTACTGGGAGACCGTCGATGAGAGTCAGCTGCCCGCCGAGCAGGTCGCCTTCGCCCACACCTGGAAGGCCCTCCCCAAGATCGTGTTCTCCACCACGCTTCAGAGCGTGGTGGGCAACGCAAGGCTGGCCATCGACGATGTCGGCGAGGAGGTCGCGAGGCTCAAGCGAGAGCCCGGGAAGGACATCGAGGTCGGCGGCGCCGGCCTCGCCGGCGCGTGCATGGAGCTGATCGACGAGTGGCGGCTGTTCGTCAGCCCCGTCCTGCTCGGCGGCGGCACGCCCTACTTCCCGACCCTGAACCACACGATCAACCTGGAGCTCCTCGAGACCAAGACGTTTGGCTCTCGCGTCGTCTACCTTCGCTACACCCGCGCCGAGCGAGAGGACTAGGCAGGCAGCAGCACCTCTGGGCCGGCCAGTTCGGCGGCCACCAGCTCGGCCATCCCGCCGGCGGGAGCCGTGGTGGCGTCAGCGCACACCTCCGGCCAGGGCGGACCTGGACGGCTCAGGTAGAAGCCCTGTACCAGGGGAACGCCGAGACGGCGCACGGCGCGCAGCTCCTCCTCCCTCTCCACCCCCTCGGCCACCAGCAGGCAGCCGACCTGCCGGGAGTAGCCAACCAGCGCTCCCACCAGCGCCGCACGCTCGCTGTCGGCGTGGATGCCCGTGACGAGCGATCGGTCGAGCTTGAGATAGCCGGGCAGGACACTCGTGATCTGACGCAGCCCCGAATACCCCGCGCCCATGTCATCGACCGCAAGCTGGGCACCGCGGGCGCGCAGCGGCGCGATGGCCGTGGCGAGCTCCATATCGCTGTGGACGAGCGTCTCCTCGGTGATCTCCACGATCAGGCCCTCGAGCGATCCAGGGAGCCCCCCACCGATGCCGTTCAGCAGGGCCATCGTGTCGGGGTGCAACAGCACCGGTGCGGAGAGGTTGACCGACAGTGCCGCTCCCGTCGGCCTGCGCTCGAACAGATCGAGTGCCTGACGCAGGCAGGCCAGCTCGAGCGCGTGGCGCTCGCCCAGTTCCTCCGCCAGTGCGAACCAGCGCAGTGGGCTCCCGTCGCCGATTCGGCGCTCGAAGCGAGCCAGAGCCTCATAGGCGTGGATGCTGCCGTCGCGGATATCGACGATCGGCTGCACCGCCATCGCCAGGCCATCGCCGCCGATCACCCTTGCCAGCTCCTCGCGCTCGCTCATCCTGGCGCTGGCGCCCGCCCGGTGGATCGCGCGCTCAGGGGTGGCGCCATGCTCGCCCCGCTCGCTCATACGGGCGGCGATGTCGCCGGCGAGCAGCAGCGTCTCGGCGCTCTCGGCCTCCAGACGGGCCTGTCTCAGCAGCAGGTTCAGCTCGCGCGTGAGACGCCCGCTGGTGAGCAGCAGCCCGATGGCCGCCGCGCAGAGGGCTGCATATTCGGCGCTCAGCGACCAGTGCAGGAAGACTGGCAGCACGAGCGAGCAGAGCAGGATGTTGCGCCCCAGCCAGTGCACCCGTCCGCCGCGGGCCAGCACGCCGCTGGCGACGGCGGCGAGCCACAGCACACTCAGCACGCCCACATGCTCGGGGCCGAGCCCGACGATCAGCAGGCCGGCCGTGCCCGCCAGCGACTCCTCGACGCTCAGCCACGAGAGCCGCGGGGCGGCGAGCTGAACCAGGGCGGTGAGGGCGATGACGAGGAAGCCGGCCACGCCCAGGACGGGATGGGCCAGCAGCGACGGTTGGACGAGGATCAGCACCACCCCGGCCACGCCCATGACGACACGGCTGCAGGCTGCCGTCCGGCGCGCCCGCAGCACGTGCTCGTCGCTCTCGATCGGTACCCGCGCGTCAGGCAGCGCCATTCAATGTGGTTCGACTGAACCGAAGGTCCGCTTTAGCGCTTCCCGCCAACCTCAACCGGAGTTCTCCAGCGGGCGACCACTCCGGCGAGCGGCTACTCCTCCTCCGCCAGCGCCACATGCGCCGCATGAGCGCCGGGGGGAAGGTCGAGCTGAGCGCCCACGCGCTGGAGCAGCTCCAGCAGCTGCTCGCGCTCGGCCGCGCTCAGCTCGGCGCACAGGTGGCGCTCCAGGCCCGTGGCCAGGACGAACGCCCTGCCGAGTAGCTCGCGCCCGTCGTCGGTCAGATACAGCGCTCGGGTGCGGCGGTCCAGCGGGTTGTGACGGCGTTCCAGCAGGCCACGACTCTCCAGAGCGTCGACAAAAGCCACCATCCGGCTGGGCGGGATCTGCAGGCGCTCGCCGATCGCCTGCTGGGACTGGCCCTCCGCCGAGCCCACCGCCCGCAGCAGCGCGAACTCGCGCGGTTCGAGCTCCAGCGGCGCGAGGGTCTGATGAAAGCGGCGGCTGACCGCATAACCGGTCGAAGAGAGCGTGAACCCCACCGATTCGAAGGGGACGTGGGCCTCGGGAGAAGCCGGTAGCTCGGCCGGGGCGCCCTTTGCGAGCCCCTCCTCCGGCACCCCCTCTGAGCTCCCCTCGATCTTCATATAAAAATAATACTACCGCGCGGAAAGACTTGTGATATAAATCGTTCTGAGTGGAATTATTCCTATCGAATTCATGTCCCTGGCGATGAGTTTCCGCTCGACCCGCAGTCTTGGCTGTCGTTCGTGTTCACCTGCTTTCCGGCCCTCGCTGGCGTCGAAAGGAACATCCCCATGGCACCGCTCACACGCTGGGTTCTGGCCCACAAACGCATAGTCGTCGCCTTCTGGGTCGTGCTGACCCTCGTGGGCATGGCCTCGGCCGGCTCGGCGAGCAAAGCGCTCAAACAGAAGTTCTCCGTGCCGGGCAAGGAAGGCTGGATCACCAACCGCCAGATAGCCAATGACTTCCACGGCACCGGTGGCAACGGCGCCCCGCTGCTCGCGGTGGTGACGCTGCCGAGCGGAACGTCGGTCGACTCTCCCGGCGTGCAGCGCGAACTGCAGGGCGTGGAATCGCGCCTGCTGAGCACCCTGCCGGGCGCCCGCCTGGCCGGCTATGCGAGCACCCACAGCGCCGCCTTCCTCTCCAGCGACCGCCACACCACCTTCGTCGTCGCCTATCCCGCTCCAGACCCCACCCAAGCGTTCGAAAACAACCCCGAAGCAGCCAAACGGGCGAGCGCCGCCATGGCCGGGACCACCATCGCCGGGGCGCCCCTGCACCTCACCGGCTACGACGCCCTCTCCAACCAGAGCGGCGGCGGAAAGGGTCCGGGCGTGTTCCTCGAGGCGATGCTGGGCGGCGTCGGCGCCCTGTTCGTGCTGGCCTTCGTGTTCGGCTCCTTCCTTGCGGTCGTGCCCCTGCTGATGGCCATCGTCTCGATCCTCACCACCTTCCTCGTGGTATGGGGGCTCACCACCATCACCGAAGTCTCACCCATCGTCCAGTTCCTCATCGCCCTGATCGGCCTGGGCGTCTCGATCGACTACTCCCTGCTCGTGGTAGTGCGCTGGCGCGAGGAGCGCGCCCACGGGCTCTCCGGCGAGGCGGCCATCGAACGCGCAATGCAGACAGCCGGCCGGGCCGTTGTCTTCAGCGGCACCACTGTCGCCATCGGGCTGCTGGCGCTGATCGCCCTCCCCCTCCCCTTCCTGCGCTCCGTCGGCTACGGCGGGATGCTGATCCCCCTGATCAGCGTAATCGTCGCCCTCACCCTGCTGCCCGTCGTGCTCAGCAAGCTCGGCCCCCGCCTTGACTGGCCCCACGTGCGCAACGACGACAAGGCCAGCCGCTCGTGGACCGGCTGGGCACAGCTCGTCGTCCGTGCCCGCTGGCTGGCCGCCGCAGGCGCCGTGCTCGTGCTGGCAGCGCTCGTGCTGGCCGCCGGCAACCTGCAGCTGGGCACCTCCAACGTCAACACCATCGCCAAAGAAGGCGACGCCAAGCAGGGCCTGCTCGCGCTCGAGCGGGCGGGCATCGGCTCGGGCGTGATCGTGCCCAACGAGGTCCTCGTCGGCGGATCGGCCTCCCCGGATGCAGTCGCCCAGCAGCTGGCTCGCGTGCAGGGCATCCACGGAGCCGTCGCCCCCTCCTCGGCCCAGTGGCGGCGCCCCGGCGCCGCCGTGGTCGATGCCTTCACCACCGCCGACGCCTCCTCGGCCAGTGGCCGCGCCACGCTCGACCGCGTGCGCTCGAGCGTTCGCTCGGCCGGCTCCGGCGTGCATCTCGGCGGCCTGGCCGCCCAGAACAAGGACTTCATCGACGCTGTCTACGGCAACTTCCCATTGATGATCGCTCTGATCGCCCTGATCACCTTCGTGCTGCTCGCCCGCGCCTTCCGCTCGCTGCTCTTGCCGCTGAAGGCGGTCGTGTTGAACGTGATCAGCGTGGGCGCCGCCTGGGGGGTGCTCGAGCTGGTGTGGCAGACCGGCCACGGATCGAACCTGATCTGGGGCATCTCCGCCACCGGCTCCATCACCGCCTGGATCCCCCTGATGGTGTTCGCCTTCCTCTTCGGCCTCTCCATGGACTACGAGGTGTTCATCCTCGCCCGCATGCGCGAGGAGTACGACGCCACCGGCTCCACCGACACCGCCGTCGTGCGCGGCATCGGGCGCACGGGAAGGCTCGTCACCAGCGCCGCCCTCATCCTGTTCCTCGCCTTCGTCTCGCTCGCCTCCGGACCGGAGACCGAAATCAAAGTGCTCGCCACCGGACTGGCGGCCGGCATCCTGCTCGACGCCACCGTCATCCGGGCCCTCCTCGTACCCGCCGTCGTCTCCCTGTTCGGGCGCTGGAACTGGTGGCTTCCGCAGATGCCCGCAAGGCTCTTGCGCGTGGCTCCCTCCCCACCTCCCCACCTCTCGCCCGAGCCGGAGGCATCTCGATGAACGCCGCCGAGATGGGCGACAACGGGATCGTCGTCGAAGGCCTGGTCCGCGACTTCAAGGGCGGCGTGCGCGCCGTCGACGGGATCGACCTGCGGGTGGCCCCGGGCGAGATCTACGGCTTCCTCGGCCCCAACGGGGCGGGCAAGTCGACCACCGTGCTCGTCCTCACCACCCTGCTTCCCCCAACCGCCGGCAAGGCGCTGGTGGCCGGCCTCGACGTGGTTCGCCAGGGGGCAGAGGTGCGCCGGGCGATCGGCGCCTCCCTGCAGGAGTCAGCCCTCGACCCCTTCCTCACCGGGCGCGAGCACATGCGCCTGCAGAGCTCTCTGCACGGCCTGGGCAAGGCCGAGCGCGAACAGCGCGGCACTGAGCTGCTCGAGCGCGTCGGGCTGACCGACGCGGCCGATCGCAAGGTGGGCGGCTACTCGGGCGGGATGAAGCGCCGCCTCGATCTCGGACTCGCATTGGTGCACCGTCCACGGCTGCTGTTCCTCGATGAGCCCACCACCGGCCTGGACCCCCAGAGCCGGGCCGCCCTGTGGGATGAGGTCAGGCGCCTGGCCGATGACGGGGTGACCGTCTTCCTCACCACCCAGTACCTGGAGGAGGCCGACGTGCTGGCCGACCGCGTGGGGATCATCGATCGCGGCAAGATCGTCGCCGAGGGCACCCCCGCCGAGCTGAAGGCCGCCATTGGGCGCCCGAGCGTGGAAGCCGTCCCCCAGGACCCCGGCGAACGCGAGCGCCTGGAGCAGGTGCTCCACCGCTTCGGCGATGCTGCCGCCGCCTCGCAGAACGCCGTCGCCGCGAGGCTGCCCGAGGGCGTGGGCGACCTCGCCGAGATCGTGCGCACCCTCGACGCCGAGGGATTGAAGATCGCCGACCTGCGCCTGCACTCGCCCACCCTCGACGACGTCTTTCTGGCCAAGACCGGGCGCTCGCTGGAGGGCGCCGGCGACGGCGGCGAGGACGAGGACGGCGGGGAGCGCCAGCCGGCCGCCGCGGAGGCCAAGGCGTGAGCAGCGTGCACCTCACGCAGGTGGCGGTGCTGGCTAGGCGCTCGATGCTGAAGACCCTGCGCCAGCCCTTCCAGATGTTCCCCATCGTGTTCTTCCCCCTCGTGCTGCTGGCCGTCAACGCCAGCGGCCTGAAATCAGCCACCCTGCTGCGCGGCTTTCCCACCCACTCCTACGTCTCCTTCGCCATCGCCGTGGCCTTCATCCAGGGCGGCATGTTCGCCCTGATCAACACCGGCACCAACCTCGCCGAGGACATCGAGAGCGGCTTCTTCAACCGCCTCGCCCTCACCCCCCTGCACCGCGTGTCGCTGATCTCGGGCCTGCTCGTCGGCGTGGGCGTGCTCGGGGTGCTGCAGTCGGCCGTCTACATCCTCATGAGCCTCGTGGCCGGCGCCCACCTCGACGCCGGCTTCGGCGGCGCGCTGGTGCTGCTCGTCCTGGGCGCCATCACCGCCATGGGCTTCGGCGCGCTGGGCTGCGCAGCGGCGCTGCGGACCGGCTCGGGCGAGGCCGTGCAGGGCCTCTTCCCCCTGTTCTTCGTGTTCATCTTCCTCTCCTCCTCGAACCTCCCCCGCAACCTGCTGGGCAACGGCTGGTTTCACGCCGTGGCCGACTGGAACCCCATCTCCTACCTGATCGAGGGCTTTCGCAGCCTGTTCATCTTCGGCTGGGACGGCACCGCCATCTGGCGAGGCTTCGCCGTGGCGATCGGGCTGACGCTCGTGTCCCTGCTCGCCGTGGCCGGAGCCATGCGCACGAGGCTGCAGCGCACATGAGCGCCCAGGTCAACTCACACTCCCCCGGACCCGGCCCCTCCGCCGCGGCGAGCGCCGCGGGCGGAGGCGGCGGCCTGTGGCGCGTGGCGATGACCATCGCCTGGCGCAGCCTCCACACATACGTGCGCGTGCCCGCCCTGTTCGTGCCCTCGCTGGTCTTCCCGCTGGTGTTCCTGGCGAGCTTCGCCGGCGGCCTGCAGGCCCTCGGCAAAGTGCCCGGCTTCAGCTTCCCCGCCGGCTACACCGCCTTCCAGTTCGTGTTCGTCCTCTGCCAGTCGGCCATGTTCGCCGGGCTGTTCACCGGCTTCAGCCTCGCCTTCGACTTCGAGAGCGGCTTCGCCCGCCGGCTGATGCTCGCCGCCGAGAACCGGCGGGGGATCGCCCTGGGCTACGCATTCGTGGCGCTCTCCCGCGCCGCCATCACCCTCACCCTGGTGACCGTGGTGGCGCTCGTGACCGGCATGCGGATCACAGGCAACGGGGTGGACATCTTCGGCCTGTTTGGCCTGGCCGCCCTGCTCGTGCTCGTCGGCTACGGCTGGGCGGCCGGGGTGGCCTTCCGCTTTCGCACCATTCAGGCGGGCCCCTTGATGCAGACCCCCGTGTTCCTGATCATCTTCCTCGCCCCTGTGTACGTGCCACTGCACCTGCTCAAGGGCTGGATCCATGCCGTCGCCAGCGTCAACCCCGCCACCGCCTTCCTGGAGGCCGGCCGCGGGCTGATCTCGGGCGTGCACGATCACACCGCCCTTGCCTTCATCTGCGCCCTGGCATTGATCCTGCTGTTCTCCGTGTGGATGCTCACCGGCCTGCGCAACGCCGAAACCTCGGGCTAGCGCACCCCGCACGCGATAATGGGCTCGGGATGAGAGGAGCCCCAATCGAGACGGTGAGCGTGGCGAGGATGTCGCTGGAGCGATTCGCTTCGGTCATGGCGCCCGAGCGCTTTCAGGAGGTGCAGGCGGGGATCGACGCGGCCAAGGGGCTGCTCGCGGGTCGCAGGGTGTGGAACGTCAGCTCGACCGCCCACGGCGGCGGCGTGGCCGAGATGCTCACCACGTTGCTCGCCTACGCCCGCGGCGCGGGCGTGGACGCGCGTTGGGAGGTGATCGGCGGCGACGGCGAGTTCTTCACGCTGACCAAGCGCATCCACAACCACCTGCACGGCTTCCCGGGTGACGGAGGCCCCCTGGGCCCATCCGAGCGAGCCCACTACGAGGCCACCCTGCAGCCGAGCGGCGACGCCCTCGCCGCGAAGCTCACCCCCGAGGATGTGGTCATCCTCCACGACCCCCAGACCGCCGGGCTGATCCCACGGCTGCGGGCTCTGGGCGTCCCAGTCGTGTGGCGCTGCCACGTGGGGGTGGATCGCCCGAACGAGATCGTGCGAGCGGCCTGGAGTTTCCTCGAGCGCTATGTGTCCGGCGCCAATGCCGTCGTGTTCTCGCGCGCGGCATTTGCCTGGGAGGGACTCGAGGCTGAGCGTGTGGCCATCATCTGCCCCTCGCTCGACGCCTTTGCCCCGAAGAACCAGGTGCTCGACGCCGATACGGTGGACGCGATCCTCGCCGTCGCCGGCCTGCGCGAGGGTAGCGGGGTCGATGGGCCTGCCGCCTTCACCCGCATGGACGGCACTTCCGCGCTGGTCAGCCATCGGGCACGGCTGACCGAGGAGCGCCCTCTGCGCTCGGGTGAGCGCTTCGTGGTGCAGGTCTCCCGCTGGGATGCCCTGAAGGACCCGCGCGGGGTGGTTGCGGGCTTCGCCCAGTTCGTGGCGCCCCACAGCGACGCCCACCTCATCTACGCCGGACCCGACGTGACGGGCGTCTCCGACGATCCCGAGGGCGCACGCGTGCTGCGGGAGGCCCGCGAGCAGTGGGCCTCGTTGCCGGGCGAGCTGCGCGAGCGCATCCACCTCGCGGAGCTTCCGATGGTCGACTCTGAGGAGAACGCGGCGATGGTCAACTCGCTGCAGCAGGCATCTGCGGCGGTCGTGCAGAAGAGCCTCGCCGAGGGCTTCGGGCTGACCGTGGCCGAGGCGATGTGGAAGGGCCGGGCGGTCGCCGCGAGCCGCATCGGCGGGATCCAGGATCAGATCGAGCACGGGCGCAGCGGCCTGCTGCTCGACGAGCCGAGCGTGCTCGAGGAATTCGGCGGGGCGGTCAGGCAGCTGCTCGAGGATGCCCAGGGCGCGGAGGCGATGGGTGTGGCGGCGCGCGAGCGCGTGCGCGAGCACTTCCTCGGGCCCCGCTCGCTGCTCGACTACCTCAGGCTGCTCGGCGGCCTGATCTGAGGGCCGTGGGCTGTCGGCCCCGGCGGCCTCATCGCGGGCCGTGGTTTTCCGGCGCGGACCTCGGCATGACACGGATGCGATCGCGCAACGACGGATTTAGCCTGGTCGAATGGGGAGCAGCTCGATCGAGCAAATCGGCACGTCAGGAGCCCACCACGACGGGGACCCGGGCTCGTTCACTCCGTTCGCCGATGTGCTCTGCGCCGTCGACGGCCACGAGGGGAGCCTCGCGGCGGTCGAGCAGGCCGCCTCGCTGACCGGTCCGGGCGGACGTGTGACGCTTTTGACCGTCACCTCCTACCGCTCGCCCGGCGACCGCGGCGCAGCCATCGGGCCGAGGCTGGCAATGGAGATCCTGGACCGCGCCGAGGGCATCCTCGAGCGGGCGCATGTCAGCCACACGGTCGAGGTGGATCCCGCGGCACCGCCCGCCGAGGTGATACTCGAATGGATGCTCGGGCGTGACCTGCTGGCGATCGGAGCACCGAGCTCCTCTCTGCTGTCGGGGATGTTCATCAAGGGCGTGGGCGAGGCCGCGCTCGACGCCTTCACCACCCCGCTGCTGATCGCCCGAGCGCCCGCCGAGGGCCGGCGGTTCGCCCAGCGCATCCTCGTGGCCAGCGACGGCCTGGAGGGCTCGGATGAGCTGGTCGAGCTGGCGGGGCGCCTGGCCCGAGGCAGCGGGGGCGATCTGACCTTGTTCCATGCCGCCGACGCCACGCACGGGGCTCACCCGCCCCCCATCGAGCAACAGCTTCAGAGATTGCGCGGGCACGCCGAGGGGCCAATCGACCTGCGGGTCCAGGCCGGCGGTGCGCACACCACGATCGTCCAGTCGGCTGCCGAGATCGATGCCTCGCTGGTGGTCATGGGCAGCCGCGGGTTTCACGGACTGCGAGCGCTGGGGAGCGTGGGCAGGCGGGTCGCCCACAGCGGGCACTGCTCGGTGCTGCTGGTCCCCCCCGTCAGCCGCCGCTCTGCAGCCGACGGGCGATCTCCTCGGCCTGGGGCGTGCTGAGGAGCACACGCTTGAGCGGGCTGTCGTTGCTCACAGCGAACGACAGCCCCGGTCCCTTCCGGCGCACGATGAACGCTTCATCCAGGCGCAGGGTGCGGGCGATGATGATCACGAAGGGAATGCGCAGGCCGGCCTTCATCCCCGCCCGCATGGCCTCGCGCATCGGCTTCTCCACCACCCGCACATCGCTCACGTCCTCCCGGGCCAAGCGGATGTCTTTGAGCAGGCCGAGGCCCTTCTCCCACCAGGAGAGACGAACTTCGACGGCGTCGGGCGTGATGTTCAGAAGCATCGCAGGGAGCCTAGCCGTCCGCTTGCAACATGGGCACGACCGATTGGGGTAGAACAGAGGCAGGCACCCCATCGCGGGATCTCAGCCGAGCGGGTGCACAGCCAGCGAAGTAGGAGGGAGTGCCGATCATGGAGTCATCCAATCCAGCCAGAGTCCTCGTGGTGGCGCACAAGACCGCCGCCACCCAGCCCCTGCTCGACGCCGTGCGCGAGCGTGCCCGCCGCGGCCCTGCGACCTTCGCCCTGCTCGTCCCCAACGCCGCCCATGGGCTGCACAAGGTGATCGATGCCGAGGACCAGGGTGCGGGCGAGGCCCAGCACGTTCTCGACGAGGCACTGCCACGTCTGAGCGAGGCGGCGGGCAGCCAGGTCGAGGGCATCGTGGGCGACCCCGACCCCTCGGCCGCCGTGCAGGACGCAGTCAACCTGCGCGGCTTCGACGAGATCATCATCTCCACCCTGTCTCCCAAAGTCTCCCGCTGGCTGCGGCTCGATCTTCCCAGCAAGGTATCGGGCATGGGCCTGCCCGTGACCACCGTCACGCCCGCCGACGAGTAGAGACCAATTGCGGTCGACCTGATCGACCGCAGACAGTTGTCATCACGATACAGTCTCGTTTCTCGCCGAGGCCGCCTGAGGATCCATTTGTCCAGCCGCTGACATTTGTCTGTGGAACTTTCGTCTGCACAGCGCGAGAGTTGAAACCATGGAGAATGTCCGTACGCAATTTGCCGCCAACCTCCGGCATCACCGCGACGCGGCGGGGCTCTCGCAGGAGGCCCTCGCCGACCTCTGCAACCTGCACCGCACGGAGATCAGCCTCCTGGAGCGCTGCAAGCGCTCCCCGCGATTGGAGACGATCGTGATTCTCTCTCGCGGCCTCAAACTGTCCTCGCCCGGCGCGCTGCTCGAGGACATCGTCTGAGCTCAGATCACAGGTGCGCCGCATAGACGGATGAGCTCCCAACGCTGCCGGGACCCGAAGCGCCAACGACTGTCCTCGCTGCGATCCAGAAGACCATATGCGCTGTGTGGGCGGAGTATCCGAAGACGCCGCGGGAGAAGTTGGCGCCGCTGAGGGACAGCAGCGGCAGCGCCCAGCTCCGCCGGCGGGCCCCGGAGAGACCGGAGCTGAAGAGCTCCCCCCGCGAGAGGGCTGCCGGGCTCAGTTCGGAATCCGTGGCTTCGTGGCCTGTATCCCACGTCAAAAGGCCATCCCGCGGGTCGAGGTTGACAGGCTCGCTCCCGCGAGCGCCGGCGATGGTGCGCGATCGCCCGTGGCAGCGGTCGACCCGCACCGCTCCGCGAGTAGCTCTACGGGCGAAGATCCCACCGGCGTATCCGTAGCTGGATCCGAGCCCGGCTTCCCTGGAGTGCGCGAGCTCACCGCGCAACGCGCCGCATACAGCAGGGGCACCCGGAAGGCTCAGGTCGACCGGCACAGCGGCGGAGCGATAGCTCACCTGACCGCTCGCAAGCGCGTACAGCGCGACACAGAGCGCTTCGTCCTGTAGTTCCCGCCTCGTGTGGGTGCAGCGATCGCTGGTCGCCGTGCCTTCGGCGTAGCGCGTACCAAGGTGGCTCCAGCGAACGATGCTCGCTCCGGACGGCAGGGGAAGCACCACCCCGGTCTGCGCGTCGAGCAATCCCTGTCCAGGGCGCGGACCCTGGCCGGCACAGGTGAGGAGGAACCTCCCAGCGGCCGCCGGCGCGCCTTCGCCACCTCCTTCCTCCTGGCCGACAAGCCCACACCCGGCCGGAGCGGCAATCGCAGCTCGATGACCGGACGCGGTGTCGAGCACCGTTATCGGAGCGCCTTCGCTGACCTGCCAGGCCGCATAGCGGGCCCCATCGCTGGAGAATGCGATCGTTCGGGGAACGATGGCGCTCAGGTGGGCCCCGAGAGCCGCCGGCGCAGCGATTGCGAGCGCCCCCCCAGCGGCGAGCGCCCCCCCAGCGGCGAGCGCACACAGGCCGCGCTTCACGCTCCGCGCGCGAGCGCCCCCACTGCCCATTACGGATCTGCCCATGTCGCACTTAACCGCAGGATCCGCTGATCGATGCGGTCTGAAGGCCAGCCGCCACACCAGACGACTGGCCTCAAGAGGCCGAAGCTGCATCACGCGGGGCGACCGTCTAGGGCTTCAGTTTGTAGATGTTGTAGATCCCCCGCGGAGCATTGACGGCTTTGCCACGCGGGCTGCCTTCCGCTTCGAGCAGCCCCGAGTCGAACGCCGGAGCCCCACGCGATGAGTAGTAGTAGAACCGCGTGATCTGCTTGCTCTGGCGCGTCAGCTGGCTCGCCCCGTGATCGACGTAAGCCTTCATGATTTCCTTGCCTGGGCCTTCGTTGTTCGTCTTTCCCGCCGACAGCGACGATCTGGTGCTGTTGACTTCGTACAGCACTCCTTGCTCGGTCAGCCAGATGTCCGGGTGAGGGTGGGGGGCGTGTTCTGTGACCCGGTTCACAGCTTTGAGGAAGTTGTGGAACCTCGACCACCAGTGCTTGGGCCTGCCGCGGAAGTGCTTGTAGGTCGCTTCGCCGTCTTCGTAGGCATGCCAGGCCCATCGGTATGCCGTGGTCGGATGACCCATCCCTTCTTTGCCGTAGTATTCCTGGAAGTATTTCGATCCAGCATTTCCCTTGCCGTTCGGGCTGTAGGCGTTGGGCATGTTCACATCGAGGAAGTCGCCCGCCGCCACGTAGCAGTTCCCCACTTTGGGTGCGCAGAGGCCGTCGAGCACGCGCCAGTATTTCCCTGCCAGCTTGGGCTGGTTCCACGTGGGCTGGACATGTTCGCCCGTTTTGGGATCGGTGTTCTGAATGTTCGGCTCGTTCCATGCCGTGAAGTACTTCACTTCGCCGAGCACCGGGTGTTTCGGGTTTTTGAGGAACCTTTCCACCCCGATCTTGTAAGCGGCGGTCGACGGGGGTGTGCTGCATGGTTTGTCGTCCTTCGCGTCTTCAGCGATCGTGGGGTCGTCCCATTCGCCTTCGCTTGGACAAAGCGTGCTGAACGAGATCAGCGGCTGGCCGGTGCCTCCTCCGAGCGCTTTGACGCGTTTGATCCATTCTTCGACGTCTTCCGTCAGCGACTTGTACTTGAGCGTTCCTGGGTTTGTTTCCGCTTCCTCGTTTTCCGCTTCGATGACCATGTCCCATGGGATGACCCTGCGCACCTTCACCACTTTGAGCGCCTGGATGGACGGGTTTTCGAAGTAGTTGAAGTACGAATGCGGGCCTATTTTCTTTTCTTCTTCGGTTTTGGTGATCGGATGGGGGAGCAGGTAGTTGTTGTCGGACAGGCCGTAGCTCGTAGCGGGCAGGTCAGGGACGCCCAAGGCAGCCGCCAGACCACGGGAGGGAGATCCTTCGGTGTTTTCCGGAGGCAGGTCTTCCTGGCCACATTCTTCCTTGGGAAATTCGGGATCTTCGTAGCACGCCCCGGCCGGCACTTCGGGCGGTGTGCCCGTGCCTTCTTCCTGTTCTTCGCTTTCTACTTTCGGTCCGGTGAACGCGCCGGCGAAGTCGTAGCACGCCGTTTCGGTGCTTCCGCTCGGGACCGCCGTGACGACCGTCTCCTCGGCATCCGTGGTCGGGTTGCACGTCGGGGTGCTCGGTTTCTCGTAGGTGAAGCGCTCGCCACTCGCGGTCCCGCCTTTGGGCGTGAAGCTCACTTCGCTTACCTTGCCCGCGACCGTGGTGATCGTCTCGACGCCTTCGGCGGTGGCGATTCGATTGAGGTACCCGTTGCTGTCATAGCCATATTCCGTCTTGGTGCCGGAGGGAGGCGTGTAGCTCGCCAGCTGGCCCTGGGCGTTGTATTCGTAGTGGCGTATGTGGCTCGCCGGATCGGTGGTCTGAGTCACGCGCGGGGTCGAGTCGTACGTCACTTCGAGCGCTTTGCCGCTGGTCGGGCTGAGCGAGTGCAGCAGGCTTTTCCCGGATATCGTGGTGTCGCCGACCGTGAAGATGTTGCCTTCTTCAGTGGTTTCGCTTGTCATCGCGCCCGCGCTGTTGAACTGATAGGTCGGACCGTCTTCGTTCGTCAGGGTGTAGCTGCCGTCTGGGTTCTTCGTCAGCGTCCCTTCGAATTCCGGGGAGGCGGCAGCATAGGTTCCGTTAGGTTCGCGTTTCAGGCTCACCACATATCCGCTGGGGCCGCGCAGGATGACCGTCCCCCCCTCGTCGAGCAGGCTGATGTCCGGCCCCGCGCTCCAGCTCCAGCGCGGACTGAGTCCCCGGGATACCGGTGGCGCTTGGGAGTTGTAGAAGCGCTTGAGGGCGAGGTTCTGCGTTTCGGCCGACGACGCGAGATCTTCGCTCGCCACCAGCAGGCTGCCGCTGTCCAGATTGACGGATGCCATTTCCGATTCCGAGGTCGCCGACGCTTCCAGCACCGACCACCCCGGCTGGCCGGTCGTCGGATACCCACCGACCCGTTCGACTTCGTCCAATACGTTCGCGCAGTACGTGACAGGGGGTTCTCCGCTTCCTTCGGTTTCCGCGACCACCGTGGCCTTCTGGGTGGAGGTGCAGGGAGCGGGCGCTTTGCCATACCCGTAGTAGGTGAAGGTAGTCGTCGGTCCGGTGGTGTGTTCCGCGTTGGTCGTCTTGATGATCTTCGTGATGCGGTAGTCGCTGTCGTAGTAGAGCTTGATCACCGTCCCGTTCGGTTCGGTGATTTCCCTGATCAGGTTGCCTTCCAGGCCCGTGCCGATCGTGTAGCTCGTCTGCTCTTTGTTTTCGTTTACGTATTTGAGCAGGTGCGGCAGCCCGTCTTCGGTGACTTTCTCGGTGTAGCTGACCGAGTGCGAGTTGGCTTCGTTGGTGATCTTGGTGTAGCCGAGGGTTTCACTCTCTGTGTAGGCGATCTTCGTGCCTTCGGTGTCCGTCCACGAGGTGGGCTCTTCAAGGCCCGTCGTGTAGTGGGCGACCTCAGTTTCGCCCGCCGCATCCAGCACTTCGACCGGGTAGTTGTATTCATGTTTGCTACCGAAGTCGATGCGCTCCTGGGTGTTCGTGTAGATCAGCTGGTAGGTGACGCCTTTGGGCAGCGTCACGGGACAGGGAGTGGAGCTGCCCACGGCGCACATCGTGGCTTCGATGCCCGGCGGGGTGATGAAGTTTGCCCGTTCTTTGACGAACGGGAAGGTGTTGCCCGAGCTGTCGGTGTAAGCGACCGACCCCGTGGGCGTGACGTGGACGTAGACGGCGTTGCTGTCGACCCAGCCGTAGCCATAGCCGAAGGCTTCGTTGGCGAGGCTGTTCCAGGTGCGCGCGCTGTCGAATTCGAGGCCTTTGCTCGGGACTTTCAGGTCGTCGCTGTGGATCATCAGGTTGCCGCTGGCGGGATTGACCTTCATGGTCAACGGCGAGTTCTGCTGAATCGGGAGCTGGGTGTAGTTGGTGGCGCTACCGACACCGCGCTGGGCCCATTCCAGCGTCAGACCGGGATTGTGCGTGCGTTCTTCGCGCCCGGCGAAGCTCACGACGTTGTTCGTCGGGCCCTCGCTGACATCCTTGAGCAGGAAGCCCAGGTCCGGCTGACCCTGCCCACTGGGGGCGTTGACGCCGTTGTACCACTCCTGCACCATCTTCGTGGGGTACCAGTACACCCAGCCTTTTTTCGACCCAACCGAGGAGTTGATCGCCGCGTCCGATTCCGCTTCGGGGGGATTTGAGTAATCGCCGCCCGGGGTGTGCCATGGCGTGCTCCCGTTGGTCGTGTTCCATGTCGCGCCCACCGACCATGGCGTCGTGACCCTGTAGGCGCCCATCGGGGCGCTGGATGTGGTTGACGTTTTCAGCGCATAGAGTTCCAGCTGCGCGTTGAGGATCGTGAGTTCTTCATGCAGTTCGGGCAGCACGAACTGAATGAGACCGTGGTCGGCAGTCGAGCTCGCCGTTTCATAGCCCACTTTGAACGTCAGTTCGTTACACGCCGAAAGCGTCGGAGTGGTGCTCGTCAGCGTGCATGCCGATTCGTTTTCCTGGCCCAGCGGGTTGCGTTCGGCGGCCACTATCGCCGAGCGCTTTGCAGGCGCTTTGGCGGCGGCAGCGCTCTGTGAAGCGGTGAGTGTCTGCCACTGTCCGGAAGAGTCCTGTCTGTTGACTGGGTACTCGAACACTCGCGTGAGCATGTGCCCGTTGGGGAGGGCATAGGTGTCGGAGTTTGCCGTCGTATACCGGTCGATCCGCCTGGCCCCCGCGGGTGAGGATGCCGTGGTGATTCGCGGCAGAGACTTCGAAGGTGCCGCCACGGGCTGTGAGCCGGCGGAGCCTTGCGCCAGTCCAGCGGTCGGTAGCGATGCCAAAGCGGCAATCACTCCCCCCGAGATACACAACGAGATACGACGACCCATGAACCTCATGGCACCACCCTCCCAGCCACACTCGGTGACCCTAGTAGTGCCCCCCGCGGCAACAGTACAGAACTATTGGGGCATCCAGAAGACGTGCCTGCCCGCGGTCACAATTAATTACGTGCAAAGTGCGGACATATTTGGATCAGCAGGTCCCGGGTGAGCGCGGACGTCCAGCAGTGCCAGCGCGACTGTGCGTTGACGGCGAGCGCACTGCCGGGGAGATCGACCGCTTGCGCCGCGCCGGCGAGGGCGAGATGCGGCCGAGGAGATCCTGGCGATCACCCTGTAGTCCTGGGCGGCACCGGCTCCAGACGCAAGCCGACGTCGGGACTCGAACCCGAGACCCCCTCCTTACCATGAGGCTACCCCAGGGACGCCCTATTTCTAGGTAGAGCGTCATTTTTGGCTCCTGTGCTGAGTTTACAGACCCTCGCCGATGGGACAAGCGAGTACAAACGTGGACAAAAATGGTATCGAACTGCGGTGACGTCTTGGTAAGAAATCAGAGCCGACGAAGGGGCTCGAACCCTTGACCTCGTCCTTACCATGGACGCGCTCTACCAGCTGAGCTACGTCGGCCTGATGCTCGTATCCTAGCGCCGCTGCGCCGGAGGATGGGGCTGGCTCAGCGTCCCAGGGATGACCGATCAAGATGTCATCCGCAAGGGTCCGTAAGTTGTCGGTGTGGCCACCGAGCGCCATGTACGGCTCGTGCTCCGCCCCGAGCACAACGAACGGGATCTGATCGAACAGCATCCTCAGCTTCTCGACGCCGTGCTGCTCCCCGAGAGCTACGTGGCGCCCTATCCGTCCGGGCACCCGCTGGAGGGCAAGGATCCGGGGAAGCTGCTTGACGCCGCACGTGCCGCCGGATGCGACCTGTGGCGCGACCCGGAGACCGCGGGTCTGTGCTCGCGAACGGTCCTGCAACTCCCGGCCACCAAGCGCTTGCGCGAAACCCCGCTCGCTCGCGAGTTCCAAATGCCACTCGACCTATCGCTGCTCGCCGACCCCGAGGCTCGACGCCACGCGCTGGAGCTCGTGCTCGCCACCCAAGCCGGCAGCGAGATGCTCGCCGGCCCCTACTTAGACTTTGACCGCCGCGACAGCCCAGCGCACCGCCTCAACCTGCAGATGGCGCGAGAAACCGCTCTCAGCGCTGAAGATCAGGTGCCCGGTGCGTTCTTGCAGCTCACTCACCACCGGCTGTTGCGGGGCCTGCTCGCCGAGGTCGCCGTTGATTACCAGATGGTCGGCGTGCGGCGTGTCGTGATCCGTGTCCGCGGGCTGAAAAGCGAGCAGGCCGACGCGCAGGAGCTGACCGCGTACCTGGATGCGATCGACGCTTTCACCAGCCGCGGCATCGAGGCGGTCGCGGACTGCGCCGGAAAGCTCGGTCCGGTGCTCGTCGCGGCCGGCGCGGAAGGCTTTAGCACCGGCACGAGGTTCTTCAAATGCGTTCCGGCAGCGCTCCTCAGCACCAGTGGCGGCGGTGGCGGCTCCTCGATCGCTGTCCAGCCGGCGGGCGCCTGGAGCGCGGTTGCGCGCGAGCCTGAGCAGAGCGCCCATGACACCCGGGTATCGAACCTCCTGACGCTGCGCAAGCACACCGATCTCGCCGTCAGCGATCCGGACGAGCTAATCGCCTCGCTGCGCGCCGACGGCGGGGCTCAGCCGGCGATCTGGGCGAACGTGCTCGCGCAGCGCAGACGTCGCGCAGCTTGAACGAGCGTCCACTCCGCTAGGGTCTGCCCCGAGAGAGCGGCGCTCGCCTCCCAGCGCACCGCCTCACCCACCGGATGCTCGAGGAGCTCGCTCGCCCACGCCTCCAGTGCGACCCCGGCCTCCTCGGACGCCAGCGACCACGCGGTTAGGATTCTCAGCGAAGGACGCAGCACCACACCGCCCAGCGTCCGCTCGGGGGGGTGCGCGCCCGCCCGCGCAAGCGCTCGCCCGTATTCGCAGAGCCGTGACGCCGACACCGCGTCCTGCTCATTTGGATGCACCTGCGCCTCGGCCGCAGCGTCGTCGAGCGCCGTGATGACCACTGCGTCGGGCACGACGAACAGCGCGGACGCCAGCCCCACACATCGCTGACTCTCGACGGCGACAGTCGCCCACAGCGAGACCGGCACACCCGCAGCCGCCGCAGCTGCTGCGACAACAGCCTCGTGGACACCGACATCGAGGCGGATCTCACGGCACAGCTCACCCGGACGCTGCGGCTGGCGCTCCAGATCGAACGGCGCAGGAGTCCACCGACGCGGTCGTAAACCACCTCGCTCGCGTCCGGATCCCACCAGATACAGCCGATTCATATTATGGTTTGATCATAATTATTGCGGTGGACAGATGACCCGACACAAAGCACCCGAGCGAGTCCCGGACTGGCTTCTCGGCGGCCACGTCCGCCGACGCGTTTTCGAGCAGCTGTGCTCCCGCGACGGCTGGAACGCACCCGAGCTGGCCAAGGAGATCAACGCCGGGCAGGCAACCGTCTATGACGTGTTCCGGGCGCTGAAACCGCTCGGTGCGCTTGAGCCCACAGGTCCCCGTGGCTCCTACAGGCTCACACGCTCAGGTGTCGGCAAGGCGATCCGCCTGCTGCTGGACGTCGGCTCACAGTTCAACGAGCAGCAGGTCAACAGGCCCCCGGGCCGCATCAAGAACCAGGGATCCTGAACACCGCTGCGAGGTTGTTGGCCGGGCCGTTTGAGAGTTGACCGGAGGCGACGTGCATGGTGCTTTTCGTCCGCGGAGCCAGTTGGCCTGATCTGTAGGGTCCAGAGGAATCCCCCTGACCTTGCCGCTTTGCCTGATCACGACGAACTCATCAAACGACTAGCAGCGGCACTGACCGTCTCGGACGCTCGCCGGTCTGGTGATCCGCAGACGCGGGTCCGGCTGGACCACTACCTGCCGTCTGTCGGTGGCCCTGGGAGCGCTGTGCGCTGGCGTCTGTATACGCCGCGGCACAGGCTGATCGGTGTCCCGAGCCCTGAGCCGGCTCGGTCAGCGTGGCACCACGCCGACGCGGCGAAGGGGCGCCGGCTGATCGCGGTCGACGTGCGCAACTCGAACCGCGTGGCGGCCTTCCTGTCCTGGCACTTCGAGGACCCCGACATCAAGCCGCCGCGAGCAAAGACCGGACGCCGCCGTCCACATCTGATCACTTCCGTGTGCGTTCGCGAGGACATCGAGGGCCGACTACGCGGCGAGTACATGACGGCCGCTTTGTTGCTGACGCTCGTCGTGTCGGCGATCGACACGGTGACCGTCGCGCAAGGCCGCGTCGGCGTGCTCGAGGACTCGGGGACCATCCTCACGCCCGAGGAGCTCGACGCGTTCGGGTTCACGCGTGGTGTTGGCGAGCCCAACGGCGGCTGGGCAGACCGGGGATACCGCGAACGGCGTCACCCCGTCTAGTCATTCAGATGGCGGCGGTAGATCGCCTCTGCGCGATCGGCCCATTTCCCGGGCAGCTCGCTGTGCAGCTCTGCAAGGAATGTATCGCTCTCCTCGGGCTCAGGCGCGGGAAGCGCGGCGAGGAATTGCTCTGCTTCAGTGGTAACCCATCCTGCGAGCTCCGGGGCTTGCAGCTCGGCCAGCTCGACCAAGCCGCCCGCGACTTCCTCGACGGCGTTGCGCCGGGCATGAGTCGCGATCAGCAGCACGTCCGGGATCTGCAGGTAGCGCTCGCGTCTGCCCCACTCGACTGGTGTTACCCCCAGATCGCGCACGGCGCGAGTGATGAACGAAGGATGCACGTCGATGAGCGCGGCGGCCTTGCGGAAGGTTGGGAGCACTCGCTGTAGATCCGTGCGTGGAATCGTCGGTGCGGTTGCCATAGGGCAACGGTAGCAGCACACTGCAACGCTTGCAACCGTCGCATTGGTAGCAATCGACTTGCCCACGGGAACCTGCCGGCGGGCTCGCCTCGCCAGGTCCCGGGGAAAGTAGGCGTCTCCCCAACAGCACGGGGCCCTCGTACACGTCTCGTTCTGAGGAGGCATGCGCCGGGGGTTGATCGAGACATCCGCACTCTCTTGGGAGGCAGCAGTGCGGACCTGTCCGAAACGCTTGCGTGGGACCGTTGCGGCCGGCTGCGGTAGCAAGGCAGAAAGGTATTCAGCGAGAGTAAGGTTCAAACACGTTGATCTCGCTGCATCAACTCCGGATCGTGTTGCGCGGTAGGTTGCCGTCCTCTCGACCAGTCAAACTGAAGAGCACATCTTGCCGGCGACTGGACTGCCGGTGACCGTCGGTGGCTAAATGACGATCCCGAACCCAGGCTCCAAAGCCCGCGCATGAACTCACCGACCGCTGCCAAGACTAAGCCAGCCAAGCGTCCCAGCCCGGCGGTCAGAGCCTATCGAGGGACCAAGCTCGAACTTCCCGCCCATCCTAATGCGCCCGATCCAGATGATCGGGCAGCCATTCGCCGGTGGGTCAGAGCACAGGTCGCCAGCGGGCATACAGCGCTAGATCTGTTCTGCGGTGCGGGCGGTCTTAGTCTCGGTCTTGAGAAAGCGGGCTTCAGGGTGCTGGTGGGAGCCGACCTTGATGCGCCGGCGGTGGAGACCCATGTCGCGAATATCGGTGGCCTCGGTTATCAAGGCGATCTCTCTGACCCAACGGACTTTCTTGATCACCTCCGTGAGTGGGGGATTCGCAAGGTGGATCTCATCGCAGGGGGCGTACCGTGTCAGCCGTTCTCCAGGGCTGGTCGATCCAAGATTCGCAGCCTAGTCGAGTCCGGGCAGCGATCCGCTGATGATCCGCGAGCGAGGATGTGGCATAGCTTCATCGAGGTAGTAGCCGAGCTGAGACCCGCCGGAGTTATGTTGGAGAATGTGCCTGACCTCGCAGCCTGGGATGAGGGCGGCATTCTCGTGGGCTTCTGCGAGTCCCTACGAGAGCTTGGATACAGGCCACGCGCGACGATCCTCAACGCCTACGAGCATGGTGTTCCGCAGCATCGCAGCCGACTGTTCATCGTCGCGCTCAGACCAGGAGCGCAGTTCACGTGGCCCGTACCCGGGAGGGGATCGCCGACAGTATGGGATGCGATTGGGGATCTGCCGGTCGTTCCCCCGGCTCAGCGCGAGGAACGAATCCCTTACGATGGCCCGCGCTCCACGTTGCAGAGGCTGCTCCGCAGGGGGATGCCCAGGCCCGATCGACGGTTTGTCGACGATCACATCACGCGAGATGTGCGACCGGACGATGCTGAAGCGTTTGCGCTACTGCCCGAAGGAGGGACCTACGATGAACTGCCGGCCGATTTGCAGCGCTATCGCGCAGACATCTTCTCTGACAAGTACAAGCGACTGGAGTGGGGCGGCCTCAGTCGGTCCATCACCGCGCATCTCGCCAAGGATGGTTACTGGTACATACACCCCGACCAGGATCGGACGCTCTCGGTCCGCGAGGCTGCGCGCATCCAGACCTTCCCCGATTGGTTTCGCTTCTCCGGGCAGCCAAGCATCCGTTACCGACAGATCGGGAATGCGGTACCTCCGTTGCTCGCAGAGGCGATAGCGGACTCGATCCACCTGGCCCTGACCTCACCGCGCCGTCGTGGACGTCCTCCGCTGAATGGCGAGGCCTTTCGCTCTCGGTTGATGGCCTGGCATGCTGACAACGCCCGCGACTATCCGTGGCGTGAGAACGTTGATCCCTGGCATGTGCTCATGGCCGAGGTTTGCCTGCACCGCACCCGGGCTGATCAGGCACGGCCGGTGTACGAGGCGCTTGCCGAGATTGCGCCAACACCGGAGGCGATGCTGGTGCGACCCGACGAGACTCTCAAAGCGATGCACTCTCTCGGCTTGCGCTGGCGGGCTGAGAACATTGTCCGCATAGCCCAGGTTCTCGTCGATGAGCATGGAGGCCATGTGCCCTCTGACGAGTTTGCGCTCAGACAGCTCCCGGGAGTCGGCGACTATGTCGCCAACGCCGTCATCACGTTCGGGTTCAGACGGCGTGCGGTCATCGTTGACACCAACACTGAGCGGATCGTGGGACGTGTCCGGGGACGGGAGAAGACACCGCGATGGCAACTTCGTCTTGACCTTCATGAGCTTGCAGGGCGAGCTGGACCCGACGCCGCCTTTAACTATGCGCTGCTCGACCTCGGCGCGCTTGTGTGTGGAGCACGCCAGCCACTCTGCACCGTGTGCCCGGTTCATGCCAGCTGCGAATCCCACCCATCAACTGCTTCCGCAATGCAGGGCTAGTACCCACCATGGTCGACGGCGAGCATTCCGATGCAAACCTCAAGCCAAGACAGGTGCCCGACGGGAGCCGGACGTTTCCCTATGAGACTCTCCTAGAGCTTCTCAGCGAGCCGAGGACAATCAAGGGGGAGTTCTCAAGCGCCACGGTTCCTGACCGCCTCATGCGCCTCCCAATTGCGTGTACCGCAACGTTCCTGTACCAGCACGGACGAACCTGCCGGCAACCCAGGACTTGTCGTGATACACCCGGTCCGCTGCGCAGGTTCCTCAAGGCTCATAGCGCCGACATAATCATCAAGAGCGGTCATCAGATTCACACGGCACTCTGGACTCACTCCAACACCACGATGATTCAATACGTGCGAGAGAGTCTGCGCAAGGACCATCACGAGTTGGCAGATGCCGTCGCCAGTGGCGCCATTCTCACTCCAGGGTGGCTTGAGCAGGTCCTCAGTGGGGAATCGGATATTCAGGTCGAAGTACTGGCCGCGCTTCTTTGGGCTGAGGGTCTGGAGGATCCGGCCAAGAGCAACCTATTTCGTCTGCTGCCCGCCTTCCTAGCGGACGACGATAAGGCTACCAATGTGTCGACACAGCCCACGACCGCCGTACACGAAACCGATGAGAAGCAACGCCACAGACAGAAGCGGATTGAGTTGCAGGAGCGCGTGGCGGAACTTGAGAAACAGCTTTCGGAGTCCCGCGCCAATGTTCGCTCGCGCTCGAAGGATCTCAAGCGTGCGACGAACACGATCCAGACACTCGAGACCGAACGCGACGCGCTCAAGGCGACTGTAGAGCAGCTGGAGAACCAGTCGGAGAATCTATCGGCATCAACTCGCACGGTGAAAACGCAGCTTCAAGAGAGCGAACGTACAATGAAGCAGGCGTCGAAGGCTAGTGAGGCGTACCGGATCGATCTCGAGCGTACTCGGGGTGAACTGACTGAGGCCGAGAAGGAGCGAAGCGCTCTCGTGCGACGGCTCGCCTCTGCACAGGCCAGAATCCAGGAGCTCGAAGCCCAGATGCGTGCCATACCGCGAGACCAAGACGCCATCGACGATTGGTTGCAGCGCGAGGAGTCGCGCCTGCGCAACCTTGAATTTATCGTCCAGGGCGGCGTCCGTGAGAAGGTTGTCGAGGAGAAGAGACTGCGTCGCAAGTTGGAGTCGGCTTTTCGGGAGGCCTATCCTCAGTTCAAGCAACCGCGCCCACCTGCTCTCGATAGCACTCGTTCCCTGAAGTTTGTTGCGCTCGGTGGTGGCAACGAGGTCGGCCGCAGCGCCTATATGGTGAGCATCGGGATCCACGATGTGTTGATCGACTGCGGCATCTCCGTCAGTGCACAGCACCGAGAGGACCAGGTTCCGGATCTGACCGCCGTGACGCGCCTGGATGCGCTTCTGGTTACACATGCACACACTGACCACATCGGTTGGATACCAGCCCTTGTTGCGTCCGTGGACTACTTCCCGATCTACTGCACTAAGCCGACCGCTGCCTTGCTGTCGGTGATGCTACGTGACTCGAGGAGCCACTATGTGCGTGCGCTGGCCCAAGCACAGCTCGAGCGAAAGTTCAATCCCAATGCTCCCGCCGTGGCCGAGGCTTATACCAGCGACGATATCCTCGAGACCGAGGCACGAGTGCTCGATGCCCGTCCTGGCGAGACACAGGGGGTCGGCGCGACGGACCTGAGAGCAACGTTCTTCCCGGCCGGGCACATCCTTGGGGCGGCAAGCATATTGCTGGAAGGTGGTGGCCGACGAGTTGTCATTTCGGGCGATGTCTCATCTGACTACCAGGAAACCGTCCTGCCCTTCTCGGTTCCCGAGAGCGCCAAAGAGGTCGATCTGCTGGTATTGGAGTCCACCTACGGTGCCCAACCGAACCGCGAACCACTAAAGGCGGCACAGGACAGCTTGGTCAAATTCGTGGCTGACACTGTGCCTGGCGGGATCGCCTTGTTGCCCTGCTTTGCCCTCGGTCGCGCACAGGAGGTCTTGGCGATCCTGACCAGCGCTCGTCGTGAAGGAAGGCTGCCGCGTGATTTGAAGATCCTGGTCGACGGCATGATCAACAAGATCAATCCGACCTACATGGAGCACGCCAAGCTCGACTACACCGACTTCATAGAGGTTGGTGGTCAACTCGACCGCGAGATGACAATCAAGAGCGCCATTGGTACAGAGCCGACTCCAACGGTGGTGGTCACGACATCGGGCATGCTCACAGGAGGACCCGTGATTGAGTGGGCGCGGCGGTTGCTGCCAGATCGACGTCATCGTATGGCTCTACTCGGCTATCAGGACGAGGGTGCTCCCGGTGGCCTCTTGAGAAAGCTGGCTCAAGGAAGATCTTCTGCCACGGTGACCCTGCGGAATGAAGCAGGAGAACCTTTCGACGTAAAGGTGGCCGCGCCGGTCGCGTCGATCGGTCTATCTGCCCACGCCGACCAAGACGGCCTCGTAGCGTACGCTGCGGCGGTCCAACCGAAGCGGATCGTACTTGTCCACGGAGACGACGACGCGCGATCGGCGTTGCGCGATCGTCTCATCCGGGACGGTGTCTGTCAGGACGTTCAGTTGGACCGGACCCTCCGGGTACCGTGAGCCTCTCCATCGAGCAGCGTCGGACTCTGCTCAAGATCGTGACCGACGTGGAGGAGGGGAAGATAGCGGTGCCACGCGTTGGAGGAGTGGTGGGTCGATTTCTTGGCGAACTTGGCACGCTACGCGCACAGATCTTGCAGTTCGTGCCACACGACGGAGATTTTGTCCGTGGAGGCGATATCGGTGCGATCAGCCTGACGCCCCTTGCACCCCTCAGCGAGCACATCGAGTCAGATGTGGTTGGCGAGAAAGCATCCACGATCGCTTTCTCCGAGCAGCTCGCCGGCCTCGTCAACGTCACCCTTTGGGCCAAGGCCGGATCCGCGAATCGCCTTCGGAACATATGGCTCCGAGACGACAGCCCTGTTTGTATCAGCGGTGCCTTCCGCTGGTTTGCCCCACGCCGCATAACACCGGGTACCGCCTCCGTCGAGGAGCTACTGGAACCTTTGAGCATTTGGAATGCCCGTTGCCTTAGATACGTCGCGGATGACTGTCTCGCCGCCCCGGCGGCAGTGAGCTACCGCTGGGACAGAGCCTTCGGGCCTCCCGACTTCAGGACCCTCCGCATCAGCGCTGTCTCTCGGGTCTCGAGTGGCTGGGCCGTGATACCCAGTCACGAAGATCGACTCGCCCAGCCTGTTGTCATCAATGAGAGCGTTTCAATCCCGCCATTTGATCCGCACGTTTCTGCGTTCGCCCTTGCGATGCTCATCCGAGACCCCTGGGAGGGTCGATGGACAGTCGCCGATACCAAGCCAGTTGACGCCAATGGAGTGTTGGCTCACCTGATCACTTGGGCCGACCACAGGCGTGAGCTTCTCGGTCTATCTTCCCCCGATGTCCAGGAGGTAACAACTCTTCAGCGCGTCCTTTCTTCGATCGGCCATGCAACCAGCCGCGATGATGCCTTGTCACAGGCAAATCTGCACCGAGAGGTTGCGCCTGTCCTGAGACGGTTCGCCGCTTGGACTCGCGGACTCGGGTGATCACGGATCCCATTCGACGAAGCCGCCGTCGATGAGCAGCCGCTCAAACACGTCGGCAACCGTCTTGGCCGGTCTTCCGATGATCCTCACTCCCATCTCAACGTTCCCAACAAAGCCGTGGCGGGTGAGGTTTGCCGAAGTGATGAGTGCGTCTCTTGCGTCGGCGACCAGCACCTTCGCATGCATCTTTGCCATGGGTTCATTTGGCTGCTCAGGCCACGTGTAGAAGCGTGGGCCGGGCGCGTTTGTCGGCCACGCTCGGATGATCGCTTCGCGGTTCTGCTCCTCTCGGTGAATGATCGCGGTGACGGTCACGCCTCTCGCTGCCGCATCTCCCATGGCCGACAGCGTCTTGGCCGCAAGGCCAGCCAGCGCGGAGTCTGCCGTGACGCTGTAACCCGCCAGAAGCAGACGCTCACCTGCTCCCCCGACGATGTCTCTTGCAACACCGCCGGTGGTGCGGATGCGTCCACCCTGTTGAAGGCGCGTGGCCGCTATCTCAACCGATGGGACACCTGCTCGTGCCCGCTCGGCAGCGAGAACCGCGACACGAATGACGGTTGCGAGCAGGTCGGTATCGCCAGCCGACTCCAGCAGGCGCCGGATCGGGCCCAGACGGCTACTCGGTATCCCGAGCCTGGCTTGTAGAACTCGAGCGGTCGCGTCGAGTGTTATCTCTCCGGCTTCCAGGTCAGCCGCGAAGCCCATGAGCACAGAGGAACCCACAGTCTGCGCAGCGTCGGCAGCCGCCTCAGCAAGGGCAACCCCGCTGGCGCTCATCCGTTAAAGAACTCCGTACCGAGGTGCGAGACCGTCTCCATCACATGCGCACGATCGAGGTAGCGGTTACTGCGCTCGCACGAGGGCTCGGAAACAAGCAGACATGCGTGGCACGCCGCTCCATTGAGGTGTCCCATCGAGCCCGGTGGCGCATGACCGCACAGAGGGTCCGAGGAGCAGTAGCGAGCGCGACCCAGTGCCATCGTCAATACGTTCTCGAACCTGGCCGTCTTGCCTTGATCCGCCAGACCGCCGAGGCTACCGTCGGAGTCCGGGGTCGCGGTGTACAGCAGGATCCCGGCCATCGGACGATCTGGACCGGGGCTGGAGTAGATCCTCTCCCGTATCGATGTGGACGAGTACCCGCAGTCAAGTGCCAGCGAGTTGATGAGCATATGAGCGAGCGAGTGGAGAAGTACGAAGCGCGGCCCGGGATAGGGCGCATCGCCAAGCTCTCGCTCTCGCCGCCACTCAGCGTGCGCTCGCTCCATCTCGGCGACCCGTGCCGTGACGGCCGGCCGCTGCTCCCAGGCTTGCACCTGTCGCTCGTCGAGGGCTAGGAACACGCCCTCCCCCAACAGTTCGACCGCCGGTCGCCAACCCGGATCGTCTCGTGCGAGGGGCTGCTGCTTCACATCCTGCTGATGCTCGTCACCCTCAATGAGGATGTCGGGCGGACTGTCGATCCTCGTGAACCCGGCCAGAGCACGAACCTCCCTCAGTCGGCGGACCACAACAAGTTCACCGATCTGTCCGGCGAAAACCTGTGGCACCTCCATGTGCTCCGTTTGAAACTGTCTGTCCGCCTGAGCGACCGGATCGGGTGGCGCACACAGAGCCTTGAACTCTTCAAACCTCAGACTCGTTGGGGTCGGTGGATCTGACTCGACCCCTCGTCTTGCCTGTAGCGCGTCCCAGACGTTCTCTTGCGCAAACGGCGCTAGCCGGTCGAAGAATTGCATCGCAAGGCCAAGCTCCTCATATGTCTGCACCTTCTCGAGTCCGTCGTAGTAGGCAATCGCGGCGTGCACGGGGTCGTCCCATTCGGGAATTGAGAGCGCGCTCTGCACCACCGAGAAATAAAGATTCGAAGCGCCGCGTAGAACGGTTCTGATGTCTTCAGAACACCCAGCCTCGGCGTCGGCAGTGCCTATCCACGGCCGCTCACCTGGACAGGAACCGAGAACCCGCGAGGAGTTCTCCTCGAAGGCGTCAGCCATCGAGCGAGATTGTTTGCACGCACGGCACCTGACGAACAGCTGGCTCACCGCTCCGGACTCGTTGCCCTCGAAGAACGTCAGTTGCAACGGATCACAGGCGGAGCCGGGACCGCGATGCACATAATCCGACCATGGAAAATCATCAAGATGCCCCGCTGGGCAAGCGATGACGAAACGAGCCTGGGTACGCGACTGGCCCTTTTTTTGGCACGGTGATGTTCTTGTGCCCGTCTCTGTTGCGGCACCTGAACCGTCTGCCGTCAAATAGGAAGTGCTCATAGTTCGCCAGTAGCTCACAGCGAGGACAAACCAGATAACGGGGGAAGACAAAGGCTGGTATTCCGCGTAGTCCGCTGTCGGACTTCGACCGGGGACGGTACAGATTGCGCACCCGCAACATCGCACGTAGCCGTGGCTCGTCTATCCGCTGATCGTCTCCGACCTCCCAATGGTCAAGACTTGCGGTGATCGTGGATGCGGTCCGTTGATCGACAACGGCTCCAGGACCGAAGGTGGTAATCAGTTGACTCGGCCTCAGCTCACCTGAAATCGGTGTGCGCGGTCTATTTGTCGGAGGCACGAATCCCCTTCAGGTAGATGAGACTCGGGTCCTCCACCTCGCGGAGCGAGCCAGGAACTCGCCAATGTCCGTGCGGTCCTCCCTCGGCCGGCTTCATGAGTACGTCCGACCCCAACGGCGGCGGGTTCTCATCTGGGAACGGGTGCCGCCATCCGTACATCAGAGCTTGGTGCGCCAGATCACCCCATTCGTCGCGCAGAGACTTGAGTTCGTCGAGAACCTCTTCGGCCGTGTCAGGATCACTCAGAATGCTATTCACTCGATCCAGCACGTCTTGCTGAACATCGTCCGCATCTGCAGACGCGGAGTCAAATCTCGCCGCAGCGTTCTCCCGAGCCAAGGAGAAGCCACGAAGCCTGTGCATCGCGACAAACATTCCTGCCAGCCCTCGGTCGCGAGCTCGTGAGGAGAAGGGAGTCACGCTGACGGCCTCCACATGCCGGTACAGGGTCGAGTGATAATGCCCGAAGCGCTCCAGGTGAGACAGATCACGGGGGCGGACCCAGTTGTAAATCGTGACGACAAGTCCTGGGCCGGTCTCCTGTCGCCCTACGCGGCTGGTCGCCTGGATGTACTCGCCAGTGGTCTTTGGCTGGCCGAGCACCGTCATCAATCCCAAGCGATTCACATCGACGCCCACCGAGATCATGTTGCTGGCCAGGACAGCGTCAAGACGCATGGGCGAGCTGTCATCTCGAGGAGCGTTGTGAGGTGTCTTCAGCTGCCTGAGAAGCTTGGGTATCTCGCTGGAACTCACGCGACTCGTCATCTCGGCGTAGATGGGTCGATTCCGTTTCGGCAATCCGCGTGTCTCGAGCTGATCCATCCGTGCGCGGATGTCATCCTCCATGAGACGTATGGCGCCACCCAGCTCGCGAAGGCTGTTGAAGTACGCAATTTGCGTGAGGTAAGGGTCCGCTAGTGCCGGATCCTCATTGGCCAACCCAGCGCCCGCACTCAGAAGTGCCGCTGAGACACGTATGAGAGCAGTCTTCATGCTCTTTCCGGGCGCCATAACTCCGAAATACAACCTACCCGGGGTCATCTTTGACGGTCTCACCTCGCGAGCGAAGAAGGAGTCCTCTGCCTCCAAGCCCAGTGGCGGGAAGACCCGCAGATCCCTGTCAAATAGTGACTTGATCTGCTCGAAAGCTCGACGGATCGTGGCAGTCGAGGCCACGAGCTTTGGTGCGACAATCTGCCCGCCTTCCGATCTGCGGCATAGCGAGTCGACAGCAGTCTCGTAGAGTCCCACCATCGTTCCAAGCGGGCCAGAGATCAGGTGAAGCTCGTCTTGTACGATCAGGTCCGGCGGAGCGATCCGCTCACACGGATCAACGGTGCCGCCTCTGTGCGTGGAGGGGTGTTTTGAATCTGGCGTGAGAAACCCACAGATAGAGCACTCGCGGTCGACCTTCCCAAAGAGCGCTTGAACCTCACCCTTCCACGGCATCTGCGCGAACTTGTCCACGGTGGCAATGACAATGCTCGGGCACTCCCGATAGATCTCCTCGTCGACCACGACGACCGGCAGACCATCATGCGACGCGCCCCTAGCGAACTGGCAGCCCTTGCGGGGACAGTAGACACGCGTGCGAAGTGCGTCACCATCATCGATCCAGACATGCGGATCGGTGCGAGGCAGACTCTCACCGCACCAAGGACACGACTCCAGCTGGCAGGGATTTGACCGATCGTCGGCTTCGTCGGCACGCAACCGCGTCAGGGCACGGCGGGACTCCTCGTGTAGATTGGGAGTCGCCTGTCGCCCCAGCCACAGACCAATTGAAAACCGATGTCTACCCCACGTGTTCTCATCAGCGCGACGGATGACCTCGCACGCGCATAGCAGCGTGGCCGCGCGCTGGAACTGCTGAATCGTTAGAAGTCGAAGCGTGTACCGCATGAATACGGCGACTCCGGCGTCGGTGCGAAACCCTGGGAGCGGCCGAAGGCGACGTAGCGCCATCGTGAAAGCGGCGAGGCCCAGATATGCCTCGGTCTTACCTCCTCCGGTGGGAAACCACAGTAGATCTCCCAACCGGCGCTCCGCGTGACCGGGTTCCACAATACCCCGCAGCGTCAGCAGCACAAATGCGAGTTGGAAGGGGCGCCATGCACCGGAGATCGTTGGTGACGATGGAGCGTGAGCACCGTCGTCCTCCCTGGCCGATGCCCACTCAGCATGCGAGCGCTGAAGCAGCATTGCTCTGTTGGCGAACGCAAACGCCTGTCGGGCGGTGGCATCTTCGCGCAGCAGGTCGATCGCACCTTGCATCCGGCCTGCCGCCTGGGCGCAGAGTTCCAGATGCTCACCGGCAGCCGGTCGGACGTCGGCCGGGAGATCCGCAATCGCATTGGTCTTGGTCCCGATCCAGTCTCGGTAGGCCTCCACCAGAGGACTGAGTAGGCCAGCCAGGACGCCTCCATCCCGAGCCTCGGCGAGCTCGTCCATGTCGAACGAGACACCTTCGATGGCATGGGGATATACGCGTGGAAGCTCAAACTGTGGAAGAGAGCAGGTGGCAATCGACATCGCCGTGGTAGCGGTGTCCTCGTTCCAGCTCACGGCGGTGCCGTGACCTACAGCGAACTCTCTGCGGTGGCGAAAGAGCAGTGCGTGAGACTCCATATCCGCATCCGTAGCAGCGGAAAGGGGAGCGGGCTCTCGCGGCAAGAACCTCGCATCTGCATTGCACGAGACCTCTATCTCTGGCTGAAAGATCCAGGTATCCGCCATCGGGCGCCCTTGATCCGGTCGTTCGCGCCGATTCACCAAGAAGATACTCACGGTCAGATCTCCGTCGATCGCACGCGTAACGTGTTCGAGATAGATCTCGTCATCGACGAGCACGCGTACGCGTTGAAGCCCTTGGTCCGGCCGGAGATCGAGTGGGATGTCCACCGCCTCCGTTGGCACTCGCTTCCACCGCTGAGGGGGACGTCGACGCTTTGCTTTCCCAGCGCCCTGCTCGCCTTGCGATGGCTGCTCTGGGTTCGCGTCCTCCGCCTCCGTCTCCTTGTCCACCAAGCGCCTATAGTCGCCCCAGCGAGCGCTCACGAGAAGTCGCTCGACAGCCGCTGAAACCAGACACGACAGACCGATCGACGACGGCGACAACGCTTGCGACATCGGCGGACCAGGGTCCAGCTCGCCCGCTTGATCGCTCCCATAATCGGACTCGTCTTCGACGTCCTCAGCTCCCCCCCCGGAGTCCAGCGAATCGTCCTCCTCAGGAGGAATCATCGTGCCAAACGGCGACAGCATGCCGACCAGATAGCGCGTCAGCGGAGACTCGTCGAGCTCCTCCTCCGCTTCCAACGGGCCAAGCAGGTCGTATCGCAGCGTCTCAACCAACGCATCTCTGGCATCCGTAGGATCAGACCTCTTCCAGAACTCAGCGTCGAGTGGCACGTAAGGCAATCTACCTGGCCGCAACACGTACGTACCGCCTTTCACCCAGCGCCCCGGCATCCGCCTGTTGATCTCTCTCCTTGGCGACAGGCTCCATGGCACCCGGCAGGTGGGGCTGGCGCGGGCATCCCGAGGTCGATTCCCATGAATCCCATCAGCACGGGACGGCGCAGCTGACCGCGCAGGTCCGAGAGCTGGCTACAACGCCCGAGAGGTTCGACGTGCCGCGAACCAAGGACGTCGGCTGGCCGTGGCACGTGGTCGCGTAGGTCCTCGATGGGAACGAGTAGTGGTCGCTGAGCATCTTCAGGCTGGTGCCGCACTCGCTGGCAACGGTTTGTGGGTCTTCGGTACGTAGCCGCAGCGAGATGCCGCCGCGGCGCAGCGCATACGGGGTAGCGCCAAGGATGCGCGTGAACTCCGGGCGCTGCGCGACGGCTTGCACCGCTGGCGTGAAGCAGTCCGCCCCCCACGTCTTCGCCTGGGACTTGCTGAGGTGGCAGGCGCCTGTCTCGGCCTCGCGTATTCCATGACGGGAGTTGGCGAGGTTCCCCGGGATGATGAAGTCATTCGCGCGGGCTGGGTGTCCGGATTGTGTGAGGATTTCCCGCCATTGCTCGAGGTCTTCTCGCAGGATGCCAGGGATGGCGGTGCGGCGTTGGGTGCTGCGCTCGGTCTTGCCCCACTGTTGGAGCTGCCCGCTGCTGAGGACTTCTGTAACCCATACGAACCGTCCGTCAAGAGAGGACCAGCGAAGTCCCCAGAGCTCTTGGTTGCGGCTCGCCATGCCGTATTGCAGGCTCACGATCGTCGCGTCGCGGTGTGCGAGGATCGCCTTGCGTGGCGCGAGGCGAAGGAGCATCTGGGCGCGGATCGCCTCGACGGCCTGCGGCGAGAGCGCCCAGCTCGGCAGTGGGCGGGTACGCGTCGCGGGGGCGTAGCCGGTGCCGCCTGTGCGTGCGGATCGTCGGCGGCTGATGATGGGTTCTCTGGCGAGCTTGCATCCGTTGGTGTGGATCTCCGGTACGGCCGGTGATCTCGCGGCCCAGCTCAGCGCGGAGGAGAGGACGCGCCACGCGTGCAGACGAGTCTGCGCGGGCACCCCGGCTTCGCGCATCTGCTCGCGCCAGGCTCGAGGGGTGTGCGGCTCGTTGAAGTCTCTAGCTTGGGTATTGGCGATCGCGACGGCGTAGTCCGCTGGCGGCAGCTTGCGTCTGTTGCCGGGTTGGCTCCGTGGCTTACCGAGAAGGTGGCGGTTCAGCACCGACTTGTAGAGCGCGTATGTCGAGGGCGCGACGCCTTCCTCGTTGCGCGGGTGCGCATCGATCTCCATGAACAGCTCGAGGATCTGCGCGATCGTGCGACCTTCGGCTTCGTTGGCCTCTTTCGCGTCGAGGTCCAGCAGGAACCGACGCAGGCTGTCGCGACCCCGGCGCTCGGCCGTGATGTAGTCGACCATCCACGCGCGGGCGTGGCGCACCGTGGGGAAGGTCCGGGTCCGCTCGACTCTGTCGTGGTCGTAGAAGCCGACTTGGTAGGAGCGCCGGCCGTTCTTGCCGACACGCGGCCATGCCGAGCGTTTCGGCCACGGCCTAGACATCCGCCGAGCCTCGCGGGAGTAGCTGGGCACAAGCACCGAGCGCGTCGATGCATCGACCGCCGGCGAACTCAGCCGCTCCGTGGAGTCCCGAGCGAAACAGTGGCGAAACTGCTGTATCGTTGCTGTAACGGCCCTACGAACGTCCCAAGGGGAACCAGCATTAGCAGGGAAAAAGGCCCCTGAGGACCCCCTCCTTACCATGGAGGTGCTCTACCAGCTGAGCTACGTCGGCGTGGACCCCGCATCCTAGCGGCAGTGGCCCTCTCTTGGTGAGCGAGCCGCTACGCATTTGGAGCCCGAGCTTCGCACCTATACGGCCTACTCCTCAAGCTCACCTGAGAGCGGGCCAGGGGCCAGCCCGCCGTTTACCGGCGTAGCCTGGTAGCACTACTGCTACCCTGCTGGGATGGCGATCATTCCCCAGAAGGAGCTGCGCAACCAAGTCGGCGAGATACTGCGTCGCGCCGAGGCTGGCGAGCAGTTCACAATCACCGTCTCGGGGCGTTCGGTCGCTGAGCTGGGTCCTGTGCGCGCTCGACAATGGGTGTCCAGCGCCGGGCTCGCCGACCTGTGGGCGACGCCTCCCGATCCCACGCTCGATGAGGACCTCAGAGCGCTCGGCGGACAGCTCACAGATCCCTGGCCCACCTGACAGTGGCTGTCCTGCTCGATACCTCCGTTCTGATCGCCGCCGAGAAGGGACCCGACGAGGACGCTGCCATCAGCGTCGTCTCGCTGACCGAGCTTCACTTCGGCGTGCTAATCGCCCGCGACGAGGAAACACGCGCGCTGCGGACGCGCCGTCTCGGCGCCATCGAGTCTCACTTCGACGCGCTGCCGTTCGACGCTGTAGCGGCGCGCGAGTGCGGACGGCTCCACGCCCTCGTGGCGCAACGCGGTGGAGCACCACGGCGACGAGCCATGGACCTGGCGATCGCCGCTACCGCCAATGTCCACAAAGTCCCGTTGCTGACCTACAACGTCAAGGACTTTCAAATCATCGCCGACAAGATCGACCTGCGCGAGGCTTGAAGGGCCAGGCGGGCCTACGCCGCGGGCAACCGCTGGGCCAGCTCTGTGTACATCCGGAGCGCCAGCTCGGAGGTCAACGGACCCGGGCGGTTGAGGCGCTTGGCCAGCCGTCGAGGTGAGTAGAGCGAGTGGCCTGCCACTTTCAACGTCCGCAGGATCGGTAGCCCGCTCTCCGCGAAGGGCCCCTCGCGATCAACGAAGCACAGACATCCATTGACACGAAACACCACCCTGGCGGCCGGCACGGAGCGCCACCTGGGGCAGGAACCAAGCCCCTCCTGGGCGAAGCACCACCCATGACCGTCGGCAAGGCCGAAGCTCACCACCCCCACACCGCCGCCGAGAAGGGCTTCGCGTTCGCCGTGCCCTGCTTCAGCGCCATCGACAGGGACGCCATCGAGGACCATCTCGCCCGCGACCACTTCTTCTGGCTCGACCTGACCGCGCCCAGCGCCGAGGAGGTCGAGCAGCTGCACGAGCTGTTCGGCTTTCACCCGCTCGCCCTCGAGGATGCCCTGCACTTCGGCCAGCGACCCAAGCTCGACCAGTATCAGGACTACATTTTCCTCGTCTTCTACGGTGCCCACGACTCCTCCCAGGACGCCGGCGAGCAGCTGCACGAGGTGCAGATGTTCATCTCGGGCAAATACCTCGTCACCGTCCACAAGGACGCCCTGCCCGCGCTCGACGACCAGCGCCAGCGGCTCGACGGCCTCGTGCTGCACAGCGAGCAGTTCCTGCTCTACCGGGTCTTCGACGCTCTCACCGACAGCTTCTTCCCCGTGCTCTCCCAGATGGACGACGAGATCGACGAGCTCGAGGCCGCCGTGCTCCAGGGCCCCACCGACGAGCAGCTGCAGCGGCTGTTCGCCATGAAGCGAAGCCTCGTGGCGATGCGCAAGGTGCTCACTCCCCAGCGCGACCTGTTCGCCCGCTCGATCGACCAGATCGCCGACCTGCCCGGGCTGCAGCTCGACGAGCGCGACTACTTCCGCGACGTCTACGACCACCTCATCCGCATCTCAGACCTGATCGACTCCTATCGAGACCTGCTCTCCAGCACCACCGACCTGTATCTCTCCACCGTCTCGAATCGCCAGAACGAGGTGATGAAGCAGCTCACCATCGTGGGCACCATCTTCCTGCCCCTGTCCTTCATCACCGGCTTCTTCGGCATGAACTTCGGCTGGCTGGTGAACAGCGCCATCGCTCCCACCTGGACCTTCTTCGTGCTCGGGCTGGGGAGCATGCTCGCCACCTGCGTGGTGCTGGTGCGCTTCTTCAGACGCAAGGGCTGGATGTAGCTCGAGGCTCGTCGCTTAGGTGATCGATTCCACGACATGATGTGCCGTGTTCCGGGAGTGCAGCTCGGGGGAGGGGCGCGGGTGTAGGTATTACCTTTTAGCTGGTGTATAGCCATGGCGATACACCGCTGCTCTCGTGTATATGCGACCCCGCCGCGGACCGCCCCGCTCGAGGCTCATCCAGCCACAACTCCCCAACACCCGCCTAGGCCGCAGTCGGAGGCTCCTCGCTGGCCGTCCCCGTGCTCGTGTCGGGCTCTGCCGGCTTGTCGGCGTCATCGAGCGAGTCGACATAGCCGAGCGCCTTGCTGCCTGCCTTCTCGATCTTGTCGTGGTACTTGCCGCCCGTGCGCTGGTCGGCCACCTCGCCCGCTTTCTGCACAGCCTGCTGGATCTGGTCTTTGCGCTCCACCACCGCATCCTCTGCCTTGCTCTTGAGATCCTTGAACCTGTCGCTCAGCGCCATGGGTACCTTTCGCCGTTCGTTTGTCATCGTGATGCTACGCCCGCCCCATGCGCCACCGTGGCGCCGCGACCCGTTGGCGGCCCGGATCGACGGCCCAAGCGCGGCGGCGATAGGCTCCAACCATGGACACAGATGAGGCACGTCAGCTGCTCGCCGATGAGCGCCAGCGCATCGAGCGCGCCATCGCCGGGCTCAACAGCGATGAGCACGAGGCCGGCAGCGAAGAGAGCGAACCCGGCGAACGTGGCTCTGAGGAGCTCTACCAGACGGAGCTCGACTCCGGCCTTGCCGCCGACCGCGCCGAGCAGCTCGCTGCCCTCGAGCGTGCCGAGGCCAGGCTGGCCGCCGGCACCTACGGCCTGTCGGTCGTGAGCGGCGAGCCGATCCCCGACGCGCGCCTGCGGGTGCTCCCCACCGCCGAGCGAACCGTCGAGGAGCAGGAAGCGCTCGCACGCTGAGTCCGCTGCGGGCCGCCGCAGCCAGATGGCTTCGGCGACCCGCCGTGGAGGGGGAGGATGCTTCTGAGCGCGCTAACCGGCGCGTCCGATCACTGGTAGGTCACGCCGGGGCCGGGGCCCGAGTAGGACGAGCCGGAGCTTCCGCTCGTGCCGCCCATGTTCGGGCAGGGGGTTTTCGACTGCGTCCCCGATTTCGGCGGTGCCGCCGATTTGCTCGGCGGGCTCGGCGTCGTCGGCGTGGCCGGTGTCGTGGTGGTGGGAGTCGATGTGCTCGGCGTGGTGGCGGTCGAGCTCGTCGTCGCCGCCGAGGCGCCCGCGATTCCCGCCGCGGCACCTCCGGTGGCGAGCGCTCCCGCCACCATCGTCGCCTGCAGCATTCTTGAGATTCGCATCAGGTGATACCTCCTGGATGGATTGGGTGATGCTGGATCCATCCTGGGCGCCAACGCTAATCGCAATACCGTGGAATGCGTAGGGGTTGTGTAAGAAGCGCAGCCCTGCTCATCTTCTTGCCAGCCGAGCGCTGGGCTTTTCGCCGAGGATGGCCGGAGGTGGCCGGGCGGGTTGCTAGAAGGGGGAGATGAGCGTCAACGCAGAGCAGGTGCCATACATGCGGTGGGCATGCTCCCGTGCGGCCGCCTTCCTTCTCGCGCTCACCGCTTGCTGGGGATGGTTCGCGGCCGGGGCTCGCGCCGAAGTGCTGCTGCCTCCCGGCAGCTCGGTCTTCACCGGCCTCACCGGCGGCTCGTACAGCGCCTTCTCCGGCGAGGTGGGAAAGCACCCGGCCGTCGATGGCGTGTTCGTCACCTGGGGGCGCTCATTCCAGTCCGCCTTCGGCCAGGCCCGCGCCAATCACGCCCGCCTGATGCTCCACATCTCAACCGCGCAGGGCTACGGCGCCCCCGAGCAGATCACCCCGCTGGGGATCGCCCAGGGCAATGGCGACGGCTACCTGCTCAGCCTCGACCAAGCCATCGCCCACGCAAACGAGCCCGTCTACATCCGCCTGCTGCCCGAGATGAACCAGGCCAACAACGCCTACTGCGCCTTCAACAACGACGGCTCCTCACGCGGCCCCTCCCATTCCACAACCAACTTCCGCCAGGCCTGGCGGCGGGCTGTGCTTATCCTGCGCGGCGGCCCGGTGGCCCAGATCGACGCTCGGCTTCATGCCCTGGGGCTGCCGGGGGTGCGAGGCGCCGGCGCCACGAGCTCTCTGCCGCGGTTGCCCGTGGCCTTCCTGTGGGTCCCCCAGACAGCCGGCTCGCCCGAAACCGAAGCCAACAGCGCTGCTGATGCCTACTACCCGGGCGACGCCTACGTCGACTGGGTGGGGACCGACTTCTACAGTCTCTATCCCAACTTCAGCGGGCTGCAGCGCTTCTACTCAGAACATCCCGGCAAGCCCTTCGTCTTCGGCGAGTGGGCGCTGTGGAACGGCGATGACCCGGGCTGGGTCGATCAGCTGTTCTCATTCATCTCATCCCATCCCCGGGTGCGGATGGCCCTCTACAACCAGGGCGAACGCGAAGGCGGACCCTTCCGCCTCTCGCGCTACCCCGGCTCACGGCGCGAGATCAGACGACTGATCGCCTCGCCGCGCTATCTCGCCTATGCGCCCGAGTGGCGCTCAGCGGCCGCGGGTAAGCGCCCGTCGGGCCGCACTGCCACGCGGTCCGTACAGCAGCCGCTTCGGTAGCGGCACGGGACTCAGCCGCCGCAGCGCCATGCCCATGAACAGGCGCGGCTCGAGCCTCGCCACCAGCATCCTCAGCTCGCGCCGCTCCGCCGCGCTGAGCGAGCTGGGACGTCCTCGCGAGCGGCCCACGAGCTTCACCAGCCGCCGCCGCTGGGCACCCTCGAGGCGGCCCAGGTGCTGTCCCGCCATCAGCGCCACCTGTGCGACCATCAGCAGCCGGCCGATCGGCAGCCCCCGCCCCAAGCGCTTGGGAATGGAACTGTTGAGCAGGAGGCCGAGCATCAGCTCATCCTAGCCCGGGGGACCGCCGCCGCTCCCGGAGCGAGAGGTCGGCCGTTCACTGCAACTCCCGATCTGCCAAGAACAACTTGGCCACCTCATGAGGCGATCCAACTTGCTCCGCCTCGGCTTGGCGATACAGGCGTCCAGCGGCGGTGCGAGCAATTTGCAGCCAGCCTGCGCTCCCACCGAGACTATGCCGCCAAGCCGTGCCGCCAGGTGGCGAGCGTGAGCCGAATGCTAAACAGCCGCAAGCGCCGGTGCGAGTTGCTCGGCGGTGGTCTCAACGGTCTCCGGGACCGTGACGGAAAGATGCCCGTCGCGCTCCAAAACGCGCCGTGCGCCGAGCACCGTCAGCCCCACGATCCGACTGGTTCCGGGCGCATAGCGGACGACATGGCCCTCGGGAGTCTCCTCTCCCTCGCCCGCCTGCGGCGCGCCGGCATGCAGATACAGCACGTCGTTGTCGGCGTCGTAGTCGGCGTGATCGAAGCTCAGCGGCCCGATCGTGATGTTCACGCGCTCCATGATCTTGGGTCCTTCCGGTTGGCGAACGCGGACACGATCCGCGCCGGCACCTGCTCATAGCTTACGACGACAAGCAGCCATCGACTTGGACCGACGCCCCGCGCGTAGTAGCGAGTCCGCGCACCGAAGATCGGGTCGGCAGCAACATGATCGGGCCTGCTCACAGCCCGCAGAACATCGGACATATGCGTGTCGATCTCCGGATGATCGCGGACGATCTTCTCGCGCCAGACCGCATGCGCCAGGACGACCCGCCTGCCCTCGTGGTCGGTCGTCTCAGCGATGGTTGACTGGTCTTTCACGATCAACCAGGATGGCTGTTCGCCCGGATGCGCTCAGGGGCTCTCTCGTGCTCCCCCTCAGCCCTCCAGCGAGAAGCGCACCCGGGCCCGCTCGAAGCGGTCCGCGCAGGCCGTGCCCAGCGCCACCGCCGGGGTCAGGCAGCCGCCGCGCTCGGGGGTGGCGCCCTGCTCGGCCAGCAGCATCCCCGCCTCGCCCAGCATCCTCGCCGTCGCCAGATAGCCGGGGTGCCCGTCGGCGTCCAGATGTGCGCGCAGCTCACGTCCCGAGGGGGTCAGGGCGAGCAGCTCCATCTTCCAGCGCCACCCCTCCAGGCGATCGCCCGCCGGGCCGAACCCCGAGGAGGGGCCCACTCGCGCCATCGCCCCCGCCAGAGGACGCCTGACGGAGGGCCTCGCTCGCGCCAGGCCGCGCAGGGCCACCTGCACGCCAGAGCCCACTCCGGCGAACGCCCAGCGCATCGGCAGCGTCGCCGCGCCCCCGTCGAGGGCCATGCCCTCGCGATAGCGAAACGGCTGCGGCGGACGGCCTTCGGCGGCGGCGAGCAGGGTGGCCGTGCGGTGGATCACGCCCGGGTTGATGAAGGGGGCCGGCGCCATCGGGGCGATCACAGCCCCGCTGAAGCCGCGCCGTGGAGCAACTGCGATCGGGCTCACCCGCCGCACAGCCGCCGCAGCGGCTGGATCGGTGATCAGCACCGCCGGGTCCTCGATCGAGGCCGCCCCATCGGAGCCCGCCACGCTCGCCAGGCTCTGGAAGGTCCCGCCCGAGATCGCATCCGAGGGCCGCGGCAGGCCGGGGGGCGAGATCACCCTCACCTCCAGGTCGGCCTGGGCGAGATCCTCGCCGAAGCGCTCGCGCGCCGCCTGCGCGGCCAACGCCACCAGCATGTCCGCCGGCAGCGCCTCGAAGCCACACACCTGGACAACCTTCACTCCCCCCGCCACAGCCGCCCCGTGGAGCTCGTCGATGATCGAGCGCACGAAGGGGATCTCCCCCGTGAGGTCCACGTAATGGGTGCCGGCGGCGATGCACGCCTCGATCACCGGCCGCCCATACAGCGTGTAGGGGCCCACCAGATCGAGCACCACCCGCGTGCGCTCGGCCATCCTCGCCAGCGAGGCCTGGTCGGTGACGTCGGCCACGATGATCTCCGGAGCGCTTGTGCCGAGATCGTCCAGGGCCATCGCGACCCTGCCCGCATCGCGAGCTGCCGCCGCCCAGCGCAGGCTCGTCTCAGCGGCGCGCTCTGTTAGGTAGCGCGCAACCTGACGGCCCGTCACCCCGGTGGCCCCGAATACGACCACGTCGAGATCGCGATCGCTCATGCCCGCACCATACCGCCGGACCCATTGCCCCGGCGAGAGCGGCTGGGCCCCCTACCCGCCCGTCAGCTCGGTCAGCTCGCGCAGCAGCCCGTCCATCCCAGCAATCGCATAGGCCGCCCGCTGGCGCCCCGCGCCCCCGCCACGCTCGAGCAGTGAGGAGAGTCCCTCCAGCTCCTCCCGGCAGTTCAGCTCCGCCGCATGGGCGCTCGCCCGTGCCAGTGCCTCGTCGAGCAGCTCGCTCACCGGCCGCAGGCTCCCGTCGGCGTCGGGCAGGTTGGCTCGCACCCCGTAGCGCGCCGCCCTGAAGCCCCCCTCCTCGAGCACCTCCGCCGGCGAGTAGGAGTTCGGGCTCGGCTCCGCTTCGGCCTCATAGCGAGCCAGGCAATGCACCAGCGCCACGAGGGCAGCCACGTCCTGCAGCGTGCACTGCACGTCCAGTGCCCTGATCTCCACCGTGCCCAGACGCGGGTGGGGGCGCATCTTCCACCAGAACCACGTGTAGTCCGGCACGTCCGCCGCCCTGGCCAGCAGCTTCGTCATCTCCTGGAAGTCCTCGAAGTCGCGCATCGCCCGCGGCACCCCCGAGCGCGGCCAGCCGCGGATCGTGACCTCGCGGGCCGAGGCCAGGCCGGTGTCGCGGCCGTGACGGAAGGGCGAGTTGGCCGCCAGCGCCTGCAGCAGCGGCAGGTGCTGGCGCATACCGTTGAACACCCTGATCGCCGTTTCCGCATCGGGCATGCCCACGTGGATGTGGAGCCCTCCCACCGGCGTGGCCACCGCGTCGCCGAGCAGATCGCGGATGCGCTCGTAGCGCTCCTTGTCGGTGATCTCCGCCTGACCCTCGGACGCCTGGGGGTGCGTCCCCGAGCCCAGCAGACCGGCCCCCGTCGCGACCACCGCGCGGCGCAGCTCGCCCAGCGTGCCGACCGCCTCCCCCGCGCTCGAGCACACGTCGGTGATCAGCTCCATCTGGCAGGCGTGAAGCTCGCGCTCCACCTGACCCCGCGCCGGCTCGCCGAGGCGCTCCTGCACGGCCCGCGACGCGTTGGTCTGACGCCCCGTCACCGGGTCCACCAGGAACAGCTCCTCCTCCACCCCCACCGAGAAGGGCTTCTCCGAGCCGAACTCATCGCCGATCTGATCGTCCGTGCTCATCAACCCCATCTTCCCTCACATGCAGACCCCGAAACCATCTGCCCTGCCATCATCCGGCCAACGATTGCTCCAACCTGGCCTCCTGATGCAGATAGCGACCCTCGCAAATCTCAACCCCTTCACCACGCTCGATGGCTCCACCATCCGCGAGCTCGCCGGCCTCGGGCGCATGCGCCTGGGCGAGCACGAGGCCGACATCGCCGCCGGGCAGTGCGTTGTGATCGTTCCCGGCACCCCCCACAAGCTGTGGAACACGGGACCGGATCCGCTCGTGCTGCTGTGCTGCTGCGCCCCCGCCTACTCCGATGAGGACACCGTGATGACGGGCCGCTAGAGGGCGAGGTTCTCGAACACCGCAGCCATCCCCTGACCGCCGCCGATGCACATCGTCTCCAGGCCGTAGCGCCCCCCGCGGCGGCGAAGCTCCCGCAGGAGCGTCGTCATGATCCTTCCCCCCGTCGCGCCGATGGGATGCCCCAGCGAGATGCCCGAGCCGTGCACGTTGACCCGCTGCAGGCCATCGGGCAGCTGCCACTCGCGCAGCACCGCCAGCACCTGCGCGGCGAAGGCCTCGTTGAGCTCGATCAGATCCATGTCGGCCAGCGTTAGGCCCGCCCGCTCGAGCGCCTTGCGCGTGGAAGGCACCGGGCCGATGCCCATCGTCTCCGGCGCCACCCCCGCCACCGCCCAGGACACCAGCCGCGCGAACGGCTGCAGCCCCAGCTCAGCCGCCTTCTCAGGGTGGGTAACTATGCACACCGCCGCCCCGTCGTTCTGACCGCTGGCGTTGCCCGCCGTGACCGTCGCCTCGGGGTCGCTACGACCCATGATCGCCCGCAGCTTGGCCAGGCGCTCCAGCGAAGTGTCCGCTCGCGGATGCTCGTCGAGATCGAGGTTGAGCTCGCCCGCGCGGCTGTTCACCTTCACCGGCACTATCTCCTCGGCGAACGTGCCGTCAACCTGGGCAGCCACCGCCAGCTCGTGCGAGCGCAGCGCCAGCTCGTCCTGCTCCTCCCGTGCGATCCCGTATTGACGGCGCAGGTTCTCCGCCGTTTCGATCATTCCCCCCGGCATCAGGTGAGCGCTGCCACCCGCCGTCACACGGCCGCGGGCCAGGCGATCCTCGAGCGCCACGCTCGCCCCCTTCACGCCCCAGCGCATGCCCGTGGCGTAGAACTCGGCCTGGCTCATGCTCTCCGCCCCACCCGCCAGCACCAGCTCGGCGGCCCCCGTCTGGACCTCCATGCAGCCCGTCACTATCGCCTGCAGGCCCGCCCCGCAGCGACGGTCCACCTGCTGGCCGGGAACCTCTACCCCCAGGCCCGCCTCCAGCGCCGCCACCCGGCCCAGCGCGGGCGCCTCCCCGTTGGGGTAGCCCTGGCCGAGGATCACATCCTCGATCTGCTCCGCCGGAAGCGAGGTCCGGCGGATGAGCTCTTCAATCACCGTCGAGGCCAGCTTCGTCACCGCCACATCGCGGTACATGCCGCCGAAGCCGCCCACAGCGGTCCTCAACGGTTCGCAGATCACGGCCTCGCGCACGGCCGCACTGTATGCCAATCGCACCGCTGCACGCCCGATGATCGCGTCTACCCCCTGCGGGTCACGACTGCTCGAGGAGATCGTCGAAGCTCAGACCGCTCGAGCCTTCACCGCGTCCCGTCTGGCGTCTCACCCGCAGCCAGACGAACACCCGACCGTCGCTCCAGCGTGTTCGCTCGAAGCTCTGCGTCAAGCGCGTTCCCGCCCGCGACACCTCCTCTTGGTGGATGAAGTAGGACTGCGCTTTGGCGAGATCGAGGCCCTCGCGCAACAGCGCGGTCCGCGGCTGCACCGGCTGCGCCGGTTCTTTGTCCCCGTCGAGGATCCGCGGCATCGCCGCTCGCTGCAGCTGAACTTCGCGATTGCTCCCTTCCACGTGCATCGGCAGGAAGGGAATCCAGTTCTCGGGCACGCTGCTCATGATCCGGTAGCCAACCGTAGGGGTGCCCTGCGCGGGAACGGCCGTGGGGGGACCGACGAGCGCCTGGTAGTAGGCGTGCAACCGGCTCGCCGCCTCGCGCCCGGGGACGCTCTCGCCGCTTGGGAGCGCCACCGTCGTCTCCACCCCCCACACCATGTTGGCCACCTCGTCGCGGATCAGCTCCACCTGCTCGATGGCCGGCCCGTGCTCCACCTTGGCCACCGTCGGCAGCAGCAGCAGGCTCGTGTCAGCCGCCGCGCCCGCCTCGTGCTCCAAATCGATGGTGAACATGCTCCAGCGCTGCCAGTTCGCGTCGGCCCCCGCGTCGGCCGCCTCGATCCAGAGGCGCTCGCCGAACGTGTTCGTCACCACCACCCCCCGCACCGTCGCGATCGTTCCCGCCGGAAGCGTGTAGGGGATCACGAACCAGTCGTTGGCATACACAAGCGCGAACTCCAGGAACAGCAGCTTGGCCAGGTCGGTGGTGGCGGCGTCGATGTCGCCGTAGTTGGTCTTGGCGTCCTCGAAGGACCACCAGCGCGTGTTCGGCATCCCCGCGAAGGACACCGGCACGGGGATCATCGTGGCCGCTTTCGCCGGTGCGAGCCCCGTCGCTTCAGAGCCCGCCACCGGGTCGAGCTTGCCGGTGGCGTCCACGTCGAGGCTGTACCAGTCGAGGCGAATCTCGCTGTAGGCGTCGGCCGAGTACACCTTCTCGCCGCCCCCCGGCTCGGGCGCCGAGGCCGCGAAGGCGTACTCCAGCCGCGGCGGGCTCCAGGCGTCTTCGCCGCCCGCCTGAGCTTCAACGCTCGGCGGCGGCTGCAGGATCAGGCGCTCGAACCAGGCGATGAAGCTCACGGCGGCTTCGTTGAGCGCTTTCCGATCTTCCGGTTCCACACCGGCAACACCGTCGTAGGCGTGGTTGGCGGTGCTCGCGAGCAGGTGTTCGTAGAGCGCTCCCCCGTCCATCGCGCGACCCGCCAAGGCGGCGAACAGCGCGAACACCCGCGGGTCGGCGCAGCGATCGGCATCGGCAGCTTCGCTCGGGTTCGGCTCGGTGATGGGGTAGGCATCGATGAAGGCTTTTCTGTAGGTGCCGATGCCTTTGACGCCGATGCCTTCCGTCATGGCGAGCCACTCGCGCCCCATCGCCAGCCGCAGATCGAGCGCCATCGCCCGCCCGCCCAGCTTGAAGGGGATCGGCCGGCGCTCCACCGTTGCCTCCAGCGGCACGTCGTATGCGAACGGCTGCGTGGTGTTCGCACCGGGCCGGTACTTGGTCAGGCGCGTGGTGTCGATGCGCACCTTGGCCGCGATCGGCGAGCCCGCGTCGCTGCCCCGGAACTCCCCCATCTGCCACTGCTTGGTGAGCATCCACAGCGCATCGCGCACCTCGGCCCGCAACGCCCGTTCGAGGTTCGTGCTGCGGGGCCGGCCTTCCAGGCGGTTCCAAGTGGTCACCGACGGGAAGCGGCGCTCGCTCAGGGCCAGGCGAAGGTCCCCCACGGGCAGCGAGCTAGGCACGACGCAACACCTCCTCGCGCTGGAGCACCCCATCGGCCACCGCCAGCGAGGTCGTGATCGAGATCCCATACAGGGTCACCGCCATGATCGTGGCGGGCAGCAGGCGAGCGTAGGGCGTCGGATCTATCAGCGCCGGCTCGAGCGCCCGCTTCTTGGCCAGGTCGAGCGTCTCGTTGAGCGCTCCCACCAGGTCCTCCCATTGCCATGCACCGTTGGCCGTGGCCGGCGTCACCACCAGGATCGACTGCGGCGCCTCGTTCTCGGGCCGGTCGAAGTTGAACGTGAGGCCCGCCTCCTTGGTCGTGCCCGGGATCACCTCCGTCCACTCGTCGAGCAGCAGCCCGCACTGGTGGGCGGCGGCGTCGAACGGCGCTGCGTAGTGGGCGGTGTAGAGCAGTCGTTCGCCGCTCGGTTGCGATTCTTCGGGGAACTGCATCGCGAGCCATGGCTGGCCTGCTTGGTGTGGCAGCTGAATCGGCACCAGTTGAGGCTCGCCGCGGCCGAACGCGCCCGCGAGCGTCACGCTCGCCTCCCATGCCCGCAGCGGCACTCGCACACGCGCGGCTCCGCTCAGCCACTCCTGTACAGGGCGCGCGATCTTCAGTTCTTCGCTCAGGTGCTTGAGCAGCTCACCGCTCGAGGACGCCGTCATCGCTTCCGCCCACGCCCCGCCCTGCACGCCGGTGGGGGCGAACTCGGGGATCAGCATGAACGATTCGCCGAGCAGCGCCTTGGCCGCCGCCTGCAGCGCCTGCACCTGAGCGGTCGCGCTCGACGCCGCGTCGTGGGCTTCGAGTTGCGCCTGGGTGTCCTCGCGGCGCTTGGCAATCGCAACCAGATGGCCGGTGAGGGTGGTGGCGATCTGCCCCGCAATCTCCACCGCGCGATCTTCGAATGGAGCGAGGTCGAGGGGGGTGGCGTCGAACGTGGCGATTGAGGGGAGCGCCTGGGCGGCCAGGAGGGCTGCGTGGAAGCCGCCGTAGGCGCCTTTCCCCGCCGCCTCATACGCATCGCGCACGCCCGTCAGCGCATCGCCCTTGGCTTTCAGCGCCGTGCGCAGCGTCGACGGTTCCACCGGCAGCGGGTCGAGCACGAGCGTCACGAGCGCCTCCGCCGCCTGCAGCGCTTCGAAGCGCGTGTGGTTCGAGGTGGCTTCGGGCAGCGCGTCGTAGGCCGCCAGCCGCGCTTTGAAGTCGCCCAGGCGCGCTTCCCAGCCGGCCACGCGATCGGCGAGCGCCGCCAGCAGCTCGCCGAGCGCCGAGCGCCGCCATTCGTAGGCAAAGCCCCAGCCGGATTGCGGCAGGCCAAAGCTCGCCGCCCGCTCCAGCAGCGCCACGGCTTCGTCGAGATAGCCATCCACGTTCGCCACGAGCGTCGCGCGGTTTGCCACCGGATCGGCGAGCAGCGGCTGGAGCGTTGTCAGGAAGGCGCTCATGTCCGTCCACACTCCGTCGAGCGCGGCCTTGGGTTCGGCGACACGCGCCCGGTCGGCGAACACCGCTTCGTTGTCTTCGGGGGCCGCCTTGCTGGGGAGCAGCGCGTCGGTCATCCGCAGCGGGCGGGCGCTCTGAATGAGCGTGCGCAGGCTCTGCACCTGCGCTGAGACCTCGAACACGCTGAACGGTTGCGACGGGGCATTGCGATATTGGATCTCGAGCTCCGCATCGGGGCGCGGGGCGGCGGCGGCGAACACGTGGCGTAGGATGCGGTCGTCCAGCTCGCTCATCGCCTGCACGTCATCGGGCCTGACAAGCTCCAGCACGTCGAGCGGGCGCAGCGACAGTTCCGCGAGCGTCACTTCTTCCGAGCGCGCCCCGCCGCCGAGCGGATCGCTCCACACCACCGTGCAGCCCACTTCACCGAGCTCCGGCAGCATTTCGCCGAGCCAGGCGTCGAGCGCCGGCTCGGCCACCGCCCGCGGGGTGGCGCCCGCGGGAGAGCTCAGCCCCGGGGTGAGCTGCAGCGCCACCCGGTGGGTCAGCCCGACGCCCGGCGACGGTGTCTGCACCACTTCGGGATCGGGCGGGAAGGTGGCGCTGGAGTAGGCATCGAGCGTGGCCCCCACCCGTTCGAAGTTGCCCTGCACCGCCTGGTGCACGCCCTCGGCGAGGGCGAGGTCGGCGACCGCGTCGTAGGCGTCCAGCAGCGCATTCGCCTCGGTGTCGATCGCCGTCTGCTCCGCTTCGCCGGCTTTTGGCAGTCCTTCCACGCCGAACGGGTAGGTGAGGACGCCACTTTCACGCATCTTGGCGGCCAGCTTGCGCCCGTCGAGCACGTTGCTCGCCTCGATCGCTTCGATCGACACTTCGGGGTGCGTGGCGGTCGAGGCCAGCGAGTCGGCCACCAGCGGGAACGCCTTGCGCAGCGGGTAGATGAACTTATCCACCTCCGCCAGCCCATGCTCGTCGTGCAGGCCCCGCTCGAAGTTGTAGCCCAGCAGCGCCCCCAGGCTCTGCCCGTTACGGATGCCCTCCAGCAGCGACAGCGCGCTGCGCACCCGGTCGGAGGACAGGTTCACCGACAGCGTTTCGGGGTTCTCCGAGCTGGCGTTGGCCAGATAGCCACTGCGCAGCACCGCTGCCGTGCGGGCGTGCTGCAGCGACGGCGCGAGCAGGTAGCCGCCGTTGCTCGGGTCCTGCATCAGCGGCGTGCCCGCCGCGAAGTTGCCTTCCAGCTCCCCTTCCAGGCGCACCGGCTCGAGCTGTCTCTGGACTGGCCGCAGGTCCTCCACCCACGCATAGGCGCCGAGGTACACCCCCGTCTCGCCCGGCTGCTGTTCGGCGGTGGCGGCGGGTAGCGCCCGCATCTCCTCCAGCTGCGCGCTCACCAGACCCAAAAGCCAGGCGTCGAAGCGGTAGCTGCAGGTGTCGATGTGCTCGGCGAACAGCCGCTCCAGCTGCGCAGTGGGAGCGTCGGCGAGCTGCGTGAGCGCTTCGATCTGCTCAACCAGACCGGCTGCCTCGGGGATGACTTTGAGCTGCTCGGCGATGTAGTCGCTGACGAGCAGCGTGGGGCTCTGGGTGATCCGCGACTCCGTCTTGTAGAGCGCCGCATAGCGGCTCTCGCTGGCGCTCACCCCGTCCTGCACGTGGATGAACCGCGGCTCGGGCTTCATCGCCGCGAGCTCTGCTGGCGAGAGGAAGCCGGCCGCGCGGTGCAGCTCATAGCTCGTGTCGTAGTAGCCGAGCAGCAGCGCCTGGCGCAGGTAGAGGTAGAGCAGCATCTGGGGCGATTGGCCACCGCTGAAGCCCTGCTCCTCCCTGAGCGCGTCGAGCGAGGTGCCCGCGGCGTCGATCAGCCAGGTGATGTAGTTGCGCTTGTCTTCGGTGTAGGCGCGGATCGGTTCGGACTCCGACAGCGGACGGTCGTCGATCAGGTTGTCGATCTCGCCCGCCTCGCTCATGAAGGCGTGTTCGAGGATCGCCGGCATCGCGCCACTCCAGCCGAGGCGAGCGAGCAGCTCATCTCCCGATGCCTGCAGCGCGAGCTCCGTCAGCGACTGCCAGAACTCCGTCCCCAGGCCCCACAGGTTGATGATGTTGTAGAGCTCGGTGAGGCTCTCCGAGTTGCGCCAGCGGTACTCCACCGAGCCCGACTGCAGGCCGACGATGTCGAGCAGCGTCTGGTGGGCGTCGCCGGGCTTGCCCACATAGGCGGCCCCTTCGGCCATCGTGCTCCAGTCGCCGTCGATCTCGCGCAGCATTCGCGCCAGCCCCGTCATGAACGGCTGGGCGCCCCCAAACCCGAGCTGCCCGAGCTGCGGTGAGCGTGTCTCGCGAGGCTCTGCCAGCCAGGCGATCCGCGAGAAGGCCGTCGTGGGCAGGATCCCGTAGGGCTGTCCCCCGACCCGCAGCGCCGGCACCGCCCCACGGCCGCGCACGTGGCTGGTGAAGAACCAGCGCGCCTGCGCCACCATCTCATCGCCGAACATCGGTGTGAGCATCTTGTCCATCCAGTAGCCCGCTGTGGCCGGCCACAGCGCGCGCTGCATGGCGCGGGCGCGCAGCTGGTCTTCGCCGTTGGCGCCGTGGACGCCCTGCAGCAGCGCGGGGTCGATCCCGAGCGCCTCCGCCACGCACTGCCCGTCGCGCTTTTTCATGGGGTCGGTTTCGGTCGTGAACAACGGCGCGGCGCGACGGTCGTCGAAGCTCGCTTCGGAGTCCGAGTTGTCCCCTCGTCCGTAGCCGGAGCTCGCACCCGTGGTGTTGTGCGTGGGCGTCCCCTGGGCGAGCAGCTCCAGGCCGCTGAGACCTACGTGATGGTGCTGGAGCAGCTCTTCCAGCGCCGCCTTGCCTTCGGCGTCGCTCACGCCGAGCTGCACACCGAACACGAGCAGGCGATCGAAGCCCGCCCGCGCCTGCTCGGCGTCGAGGTCGATCGCGATGCCCATGCCGGCGGCCACCGCGGCGTCGAAGTCGACCAGCCAGCGGAGCTCTTCGGGCACCACCAGTTCTTCTTCCTTGGGATGGATCGTCTCTTCCGGTTCCACAGATGGATCGGGGCCCACGTGCAGCGGTGTCGTGACGGGGGATCCCAGCGCTTCGAGCGTCTGGGTCTTGCCCGTGTAGCCGAGCACCACGAAGCGCTCGGGCAGCTGGGTGACCTGGGGCGCCTGCGACCACGACCACTGCTTCGGCGGCGGGTCCGGCGGGAAGACCACGAACGCGCTGGAGTGCGCCACGCTCGCCTTGCTCGCCGGCGGAGCGGGCACGTCGGCGAGATTGAAGGGGATGTATTCGCTCCTCAGCGCATGCGCACGACTCGCGCCGACGGCCGTTGTGAGCGTTGTTGCAGCCGCCTGCTGCGCGGCCGTGTCTTCGCCCGCGAGCCACACCGCCTGCCAGTAGACGCTCACCGCGGTCGCCTCGGCCGGGCTAAGCGGCGTCTGCGTGGCGATCACGAGGATCTCATCGCTCGCATTGGCCTTCACCGGCCGTTCGGCGATGTTCAGCGGCTTGTAGTTCTCGACGATGTAGCCCGCCCGTCCCGAGCCGTGGCCCGCCACGAGCGAGCGCCAGGCGGCGCGTTCGTCGCCTTCCACGCCCCCCGCCCGCCAGATCCCCTGCCAGTAGAGCTTGGCGTTCGCCACCTCCGAGTCCGCCAGCGTTGCCTCGAAGGTGTCGATCGAGATGTCGTCGGGGTAGATCCGCACCAGCAGCTTGTGCTGGGACGCATCGCTCGTGCCGGCATTGGTGAAGCGGGTCTCGATGCGAACCGGCAGCAGCACGAGCGGCGAGCGGTCGCTGAGGCTCGAGATGCCCTTGCGGGGGTCGATCGGTTCGGGACGCACGGGCGGCCTTGGCCCCCCCACGGGTGGCGGGACGACCGGCCGGCGCGGCACACCCGGGGGCGGGTTCACGGGCGGGGGCGGCACGCCCGGCGTCGTGGGATTGCCGGGCTGAGCAGGCACACGAGGGGTTGGAGCCGCCGCGCTCACGACCCGCTCCCGAGCATCTGATCGGCGTGGATGGCCACCATCACCGGTGCCCTGAACAGCAGATACGCCCACCGCGCGGAGCTGACCGCCGCTTCGTCGGCCTGCTTGTCCTCGAGGTACTGGCGATGCTTTTCCTCAGCGTCGTGTTCGTCGGCTTTGGCCGTGGGCGGCGCCGTGAGCGCGACCGTCGCAAGGCTCGTGGCCGACAGGAACTGTCCCGGTTTGCCACCGGGCAGGGCGTCCTGCCAGGTGGCCTCCCCGAGCACCTCCAGGGGTTCTTCGCCCGTCAGCTCGAGTCCGAAGCGCGGCTCGCCGGGACGCTCCTTGATCACGAAGAACCAACCGGGGTCGAGCGACGGCGGGTGCCCCGTGCCGCCTTTGGCTTCGGGGATGGTGAGATCGAAGCCGAAGAAGTAGATGTCGGGGTCGGCCTTCGCTTCGTAGAGCGGCAGGCGCATCTTGCCGACCGGCGGGCTCTGTTCGTCGGCTTCGCTCAGTTCGACGAGCTTGCGCGGCTTGGTCAGGTCGGGTGTCGTGCCGTCTTTCTCGTACTCCCATTCGGCCCGGTGGGCGTAGATGACGGCCGTCGGGTACTTCTTCAGCAGTTCGCCGCGGATCACCAGCACCGCCTGCTCTTCGTGGGATCCGGGAGGTTGACGGTTGTTGTGTTCGCCGAGCGCCGAGGTCTTCGGCCAGTCGTTCAGGGGTGGGATGTCATAGAGCTTCTCCTTCAGCGCGTTTTCGCTGACGCCTTCGGAGTTGATCACGCTGCGTACGTCCCAGAACTGGCGGAAGTAGGAGCCACGCTGGTCGGTGGGGTATTCGCGCCACAGAAGCTTGCGGCCGAACTCGTAGTTGAGCCCGATCATGTAGGACTCGATGAACTTCTGGTTGGTCTCCACCAGCGTCACGCTGTTCGGGGGGATGAGGTTGATGTTGGGCAGGAACAGTTCGATCGAGATCGCCTTCAGCGGCTCGTACATCGGCAGGTCGATCTTCGGGTAGGCCATCACCTCGCCGTAGCCTTCGAGCAGCTGCGCCCGCACCCATTCGGGGAGCTCGATGCTGGAGAAGCCGCGCCGGGGAATCGTCACGGTCGGCTCCAGCGCAGCGAGGACCTTGGTTGTGAGCCCCTGCAGGTCGAGCGTGGTGGGCGCCGGGCGCCCGCCCACCGCGGCGCTCGCGTCGAGTAGCGCGAAGGAGTCGCCGAGCGCCTGCTTGAAGCGCGCGGCGGTGGGGCTGTCGGCCGTGCCCGTCGCCGTTGTGTGTCCGGCGCCCGGTTCGCTGAGCGTGAAGGTGGGGTTGTTGGGTAGCTCGGCCACGGCCGCCGGCGTCTGGTCGGCTTCCCCGAGAGCCAGCGCCGGCGCAGCTTCGGCTTTCCAGTTCCACAGCTGCCAGGCGAGGAAGGCGAGCGCCGCGAGGATCGCGAGGCCGAGCGCGAGCCCGAGGCCCACGGGCAGCACGAGTACGAGCACCACGAGCGCGATGACGCCGAGGGCGATCAGCAGCCATGCAAGCCAGGGGTAGCGCGCGAGCTCCCCCAGCAGCGGAGTGGATGCGGCGCTCGGCTGCGCCGCTTTGGTCACCTCTTCGACGGTAATCACGCCGGGAGGCACGGCGACGGGCGGCGCCGCGCTGACCTCGCCGGCGTTGACACGCTCGAGCAGGTTCGCCGGCGTGACGCTCGCGTCGAAGGGCAGCCTGCGCATCAGTCGTCCCTGCGGTCGCAGCACTCGGCGCATCGCCGTCGATGTCAACGAGGGCGGAACGAGGCTCGCGGCGCGCGTGTGGGCGATGGTGGTGGGGCTCGCCATCACCCTGGACTGCACCGGCGCCGTCAGCGCGAACGTCCGCTCCGGCTGGGCGGCGGCCAGCGGCGTGAGGTGGCGGTCATACCAGCGCGAGGAGACCGCGGCGGCCAGGTGCAGGCGGCGAATCAGCGAGTTGGCCTTCAGCACGTCACCCACCTGCTGCCAGGCGTCGTTCATGTACTCCTCGGCGTTCTGCTCGACCACGTCGGCGCCGAAGCCGGCCGCCACGCGAAAGCGGGGGTCGAGGTTGACGTTGTGAACCCAATTGCGGTCGTTGGCCACCGGGCTGCCGTCGCGTTCGCTCAGCAGTCGCTGCGTGAGGGCGTGCCAGCGCGCGTAAAGCGGCGCCGTGATCAACGGGTCAGGATCTTTTTCGACCGCTTCGGAGATGCCGGCCTGGGCGTTGGCGGCGGCGGCCGGCTTCGCCGAGTAGTCGTCGGCGAGGTTGATGAATGCCGCCAGCGACTTCTGGAACGGGTGGGGATACGGCTCGTCCCATTTTTCATAGGTTTCACGTTCTAATTGGGCCTCTTCTAAGAGGTCTTCCTTGGGCACCTGCAGCGCACCCCCCAACCGCAGCACGCCGTGAAGCGCCGGGTCGGTGATGCCGGGAACGTTGGAGCCGGGGTGGGTCACGTCGATGTTGCGCGTCCCCACGCGGGCGTCGACGGGCTGGGGCTTCAGCAGTCGCACGAGATACTCGAAGTCGCCGTGAGAGCCGGTGCGGAAGTACCAGCGGTAGTAGAAGGGGAATTCGTTCGCCTGCGGGCGTCCGGAATACGCTTCCCACGCCGAGGCGGTGGCGAAGGGGGCCGTTTCCGGCGTCAGGCCGACGCCCGCTAGGCGCCCGGTCTCGAAGGTGGGGATCACGAAGGCGTGGTAGGCGGTGTTGTCTTCGAGCTGGCGCGGGCACAGCAGGCGTGAGTAGGCGGCGTCGTGGCTCTGTCCGAGGATCGACTCCAGACGCCCGAGGACGGCGCTCGTGTCGGCGGAGACGACCTCTTCCGGTGCGCCGAGCGACTGGTTGACGTGGACGTGCGCCCAGGCCCACAGCTCCGCTGCGGAGGGCAGCACGCTGGTGTCGGGGATGGTGATGTAGGGCAGCGGGCGGCCCGCGATGTTGGTGCCCTCGCTGAACTCGCTTTCGGCGAGCACCACCAGCGTGATCCAGGGGCGCAGCCGCTGGTTGGCGTCGGGTGCAGCCGGCGTGTAGCGCCAGGGGAAGTCCTCGTCGTAGAAGTCGATCGCGGGGAGGTAATTGGACTCGAAGTTGGTGATCCAGTTGCGTGGCTCGGTACGCACCACCGTGCGTTCGTCGACGCCCACGATGTCGCCCGGCCCGTACAGGGCGATGTCCTGGGCGACCGGTTCACTCAGCGGTTCCTTGCCCGGCACCGGGGCGCCTTCGATCGTCAGTTCGACGTGCGTGCTCGCGCGTGTGGCGATCGCTTGGTCGCCGTCGGCGGCGGTGATCGTGTTGGCCACGCCCTGGCGCAGCCACGGCAGGAACGAGTAGGTGGCGATCGGCTTCACGCGCCCATCACCTCGAACTGGGGGAGCACGTGCAGGCTGCCGGCGAGCGAGGGTTCGGCGGCGACGGCGCTGTTGAGATGCTCGATCGCCGCCACGCGGCTGGTGAACGTGCCCGCTTCGGGGTGCAGCAGCGTGTTGTCGGCCTGGCGGGCGACCGCGTAGGTCTCGCTCTGCACAGCCACCGTCCCCGCATAGGGATGAGTCGAGCTCTCGCGGTGCTCGGAGAGTGTGCTGTGGGCAACGCTCGCGCCGGCCAGCCAGTGCTGGAACAGCGCACCGGGATAGGCGAAGAAGCGCCGGCGGGGGGCTCGAGCGTGTTGTCGATGAGCGTCAGCTCGTAGCGAACGACGCGGGTGAGGGCGGTGGCAGAGGCATCGAGCTGCCCGTCGGCGGCCAGCTCGATGCCGCTGTCCTGGGGCGAGAAGGCGGGCTCGGAGAGCTTTTCGGCGTCGTCTGCTTCCTTGAACTGGGCGGGGGCGAACGGTTCCTGCAGCTCGCGCGTCTTGGTCATTCCTTTCGAGGCCACAGTGAGCGTGAGGCGGTTGGTGTCGCTCGGCTTCTGGGCGCCCACCTTCTCGAGCGTGAGATCGAGCGGGATCGTGCGCTGGCTGACCTGCAGCGTCCCCACCGGGTGCATGACGAGGGCGGCTTCGGCTGGATCGAGCGCGCGCAGCGAGACGAGCAGATGCGAGCCGCTGGGCAGCTGCGCCTTCCAGTTGCTGCGCTTGCCCAGCTCGCCGTAGATGATCGGCATCACCGCGACCGGCGGCAGCGATGTGTTGCGGGCTTCGCCGAAGGTGATGTCGACGGGGACTTCGATCGAGAAGAACAGCAGCGAGATCGAGGCCGAGCCGTGGATGTGCCAGGGCGTGGGCCCTTCGACGGTGAGGCTCATGCCGATGCCCCACACCCCGATCCCGAACACCTTCACCGAGAAGGAGGTGGAGATTTCGATGATGAACATGAAGGGCGAGAACTGGATGAGCGCGTCAAAGCTCGATCTGGCCTTCGACCGACAGGGCGGAGAAGCCGAAGAACATTTCGGTGTGCGAGCCGAACTGGACGGTGTTGCTGGTGACGGCGAAGTAGCCTTCGGCGCGGATGCGGGCGAAGGACTCGTCGAGCACGTTCACCTGAATGCGCTGGGGGGTCGGGAAGGGCAGCGGCGGCGGCGTGAAATGCGGGTTGAAGCCGCCCACGGAGACGACGAAGTTGGCGTCATCGCCCCACGCCACGAGCAGCCCCATGCCTCCCTGGATGGTGATGAACAGCAGGTGCGAGTCGTACAGCGTGGCGTAGAAGTACAGGCGGCTCTTGCTGAATTCCAAGGCGCCCGCGAAGTTCACCTGCAGGCGGAGGACTTCGAGCTCTTCGGCGGGCAGCACCAGCTTCAGCACGCCGAGGATGGCGATGTCCCCCGGGGGGATCTCCACGATCACGCCGAGCGCGACGCTGACGAGCGTCGGCTCGCCCCAGCCGAGCTTCACCATCGGCCCGATCAGGAAGGTTCCCTGCTGGGGCGGGAAGATCGCGCGCAGATCGCTGATGATCCGCTGCGCGTTGGCCACGACGTCTTTCGGGAACATGATGTCCTCGATCGCATCGCTGCGCACGGCTTCCATCAGCTGTTCGGCAAGCATGATGCGGTTCAGTCCCACAAGCCCGCCGACGGCGTTGAGGGTGAAGCCGAAGCCGAGCTCGATGCCGGCGCCGAATTCGGCGGTGATGATGATCAGCAGCGAGAAGCCGGGCGAGCCATCGGGGTTCTTTGTGTTGATCAGCCCGATCGCCGTTACGGAGACGATTTCAGCCAGCTCGAGCTGGAGCACGCCGGCGTACTCGCCCCGGGCGGTGTCGATCGAGAGGAAGCCGCCGCCGCTGACGATGCCCGCTTCGAGCGAGAGCCCCACGCCGGTGGGGGGCTTGAACGCCACGTCGATCTGGGCCGGTCCGAGGTTGCCGCCGCCCGGCGGGAAGGCGAGGGTGACGATCGCGCCGAGGCGGTCGACGGCGGCTTGGAGCGGTCCCAGTTCGGCCGAGATCGCCGCCGAGAGCTCGATCGGCACTTCCGAGCCCGAGATGCCCGCGATCAGGTAGATCGACTGCACGTCGACCGGCCCGATGTTCACGTGGACGGGGAGCTGGAGCTCCAGCGAGCCGCTGCCCTCGAAGCGCATGCCGCTTTCAGGTGAGAAGGCGAACTGCAGGGCGAAGTTCGATTCGATGCGCCCGCCGCCGAGCAGAGTGGCGATGAATCCATCGCCGCTGGAGGTGTCGATCACGAGCTTGCCTCCCGTGATCGCCCCCTGTGCGTTGGGGCCGCCGCTCGCTTTGCTGCCTTCCGTTTTCAGTTCCGCGCCGCCGCCGAGGGTGACGCTCGCGAGCTCCAGGCGAGAGCCGCCCGTTTCCCCGAGCAGGATCAGGGGCGTCGCCGGCTGGGCGGTGAGCGCCGCCGAGACGCTGGCGCTGAGTTCCCCTTTCGGCTGGGCGAGCTCGACCTGCAGCGGCGGGCGTATGCTGCCGCTCGCTTTTGCCGCGATCGCCGCTTTGGCGGTGATCGACGCAACCCAGGTGGGCGCCGAGACGGGGAAGGTGAACGTCTTTTCGATCGAGGCGGGCAGCACCACTTCGACCTCCAGGCCGGGCGGGGAGCCGGTGCTGGTGGGGCGCAGGTCGACGGCGAACGCCTCGAGCGTCACCGGCTCTCCGCCGCTGGCCGGGCGCAGCAGGGTGGGGAAGCCCAGGCGCCCGAGCGCGCTGTCGAGCACCGTCAGGAGCGCCGCTGCGTCGAAGCTCGGTTCACCCCAGTGAAACAGCGACTGCAGCTGCGTGGTGGGGTTGGTGACGGCGGTGAACAGCCGGTCGAGGTGCAGGGTGACCTTGTCGAATTCTGGCTTGCTCGGATCGGTCGGGTCGCCGGGGTGGTAGGCGCGCTCGATCACCCCGAAGACCTCGAGCACGGCACCGACGGGCGGCACGCGGTCGATCAGGTCGTAGAGCAGCAGGTCGAGCAGGCGGGCAGGAAGGTCGGAGACCAGTTCGTTGATCTGCTGGGAGCTGATGCCGGGCAGGCCCGGCCCGGCGCTCTGCAGGGCGCTGACGAGCTGCTCGAAGGAGGTGATGAGCTGCCCGATCGAGGTGGCGAGCGTGAGCGCCGCGGCCAGGATCTTGGCGCCTTCGCCGGCTTCGATCGCCTTCTCCAGTTCGACGACCTGCGAGGTGAGGCGCCCGCTGGCCGTGACGATCGAGCCCCGCGCCGAGTTGAACGTGGCGTTGCTCAGCAGCTCGCGGGGAAACTGCACGCCGAGCTCGGCGAAGGTGTCGAGCGCGTCTTCTCCGGAGAGACGGCCCGCCACCTGCCCGAGCGCGCGGCTCAGTTCGAGGGCCGCGAGCTCGAGGGTCCCGGGGGGTTCGCTCATGTCTGGCTCAGCCCGTTCCGAGAGCTTTGATCAGCTGGGGGTAGGTGAGGCCGGCGAGGTCCGGCAGCAGCGGGCGCAGGCGGGCGAGGTCGCGGCGCAGGCGCAGGCTCGCGAAGCGCTCGAACGTGGCCTGAATGCGGTCGATGCAGGCTGTGAGCGGCTGGCCGTTGATCGTGGCCGGGAGCGCCAGCTCGGGCTGTGTGGGCATGCGTGCCAGGGCCTGGAACAGCGCCGAGGCCCCGCTGCGGTGCCACGCCACGGCCACCCGCCGGTTGGAGTTCACGAGCGTCAGCAGCTCCATCTGGTGCTCGAGCCAGACGGTGACGAGCAGGCGCCCGGCCGGCGAGCGGTCGAGATCTCGCTCCAGCTGCGGCGGCGCCGCACTCAGACCCACCGGTTCGGGGACCCAGCCGGGGGGCGCGGGCGAGACTGGTAGGCCGGCGCTGCCGAGGACGTCGGTGAGCTCAGGCGGGGTACGCGCCATGGCGGCGCCGGGGACGGTGTTGGTAATGCCCGGTTTTATCGCGACGGCCACGTCGACAGTGACTTTCTCGACGTTGGCGAAGCGTTCGAGCACGTGGGCGATCGAGTAGGCGTAGCCGTTGCCGCTGTCGTCAAACCCCCACACGAGCCCGACCACCTCGCCCCCGTCGTTGACGAGCGCTGCGCCGGAATCGCCTTCGTGGTCGAAGAACACAGTCTGCGTTCCCGCCGCCGGGTTCGGATTGGGTTTGATGGCGACGAGGTTGTCCGCTTCGTGTGACGTCCCGTAGAGGGCACGCACGACGCCGCCCGTCAACAGCGTCCGTGCGCCGCGCTTGCGCACTTTGTAGGTCTGTGGCGTGGCGTCGGCCTGCGTGAGCGTGTGCTTGCCGGCCACCACTCCGATTTCGGTGATCTCAGCGCGCCACTGGATGCCGGCATCGAGCTGGATGAGCGCCTCGTCGCGGTCTTCGTTCTTGGTGCCACCTGCGAACTTCCCGAAGATGTCACTGCAGCAGTGGGTGACGCTCCCGCTTCCGCTCGGCTGGCCCACTGGCGAAGCGCCGAGGACGGGTACTTGGACATCGTCCCCGTTGACCACGTGGTAGTTCGTGAGGCCATAGACCTTCGACAGATCGCCAGGGTTGACGAGGAAGCAGCCAATCGTGCCCGACCATTCGCTTCCTTCGCGACGGATGCGCCCTCCACCGGTGAGCGGCCGATAGCGAGTGCTGTCCATGTCTTCGCTCGTGATGATCGCCCCAGATGGTGGTTCGGCCGCCAGGTGAATCTCCCCGCTCTCGATCACATCGGTGGGCACTCCCTCGATCGTGGCTGGGATGAGATCTCCAGCGGGCACGTCGCCCGGAGCACGCTTGACCTTCACGAAGACCTTGATTGCGAGCTCGCCCGTCGGCTCGCCGCCGACCTCCTTGCTTCCCAATCCGACCATGACGACGCCCGGGCGCGCCAGCAGCCCTGCGACGGCACGGTTCTTGATGTCGAGGTGCTCCTGTTCGCTTGGCATCAGCCGGCACCCAGCGCCGCGAAGACCCCGCTCAAGCTGCGCCCGCCCAGCTCCGGCAACTCCTCGCGGAGGTCGGCGAGGTCATCGCGCAGGGCCGCGCTGGCGAAGCGCTCGATGCTCGCGCAGACACGCTCCACACACGCTCCCAGGGGTCGGCCGTTGAGTGTGCTCGGCAGCTCGAGCTCGGGCTGGGAGAGCATGCGCACGAGCAGCTGAAAGAGCGCCGAGGCGCCACTGCGGTGCCATGCCGTTGCCACCCGCCGGTTGGAGTCCAGCAGCTCCAGCAGCTCGCGCTGGTGGGTGAGCCACAGGGTGATGAGCGCCCGACCGCGCTCGGAGCGGTCGAGGCCCTGCTGGAGTTGAGCGAGCGCCGCCTGCGGGGGCGCCTCCACGGCCATCGCGGCGACTGGCACGCGGGCCGGCCTGGTGTCGGGTGCCGGCGCGAAGTCGGCGGCCGGCGCGCCCTGCAGCGCAGCGGCCACCTCGGGGGGCATCGCTGCCATCGCCGCGCCGGGCACGGTGTTGTGCACGCCGGGCAGGACGGCTACTGCCACTTTCAGTGTCAGGCTCTCGTGTGCGGAGAAGCCGCTGATGATGTCGTCGATGGGGAGCGCCCACCCAGGCACCAGGCCTTCGTATTTGCCGCCGGTGACTTTGGGGCCGGCCATCGCAAACACCAGCCCGACCACTTCATTTGCTTCGTTGACCAGTGCCGAGCCGGAGTCGCCAGGCTGGTCGAAGAAGACTGCCGTGCCCGCCGGGAGCGAGGAATCGGCGTTGGGCGTCACGACGATCACGTTGTTGTGGGTGGTCCCGCCCGCGATGCGCGTGGAGGCGATCGATTCGACGGTTCCCCCTGTGAGCCCGGAGCGGGCACCGCGCTTGCGGACCGTCGGATGCGCCCCTGCCTCGGTGGGCGTGATCTGGTGCTGCCCGCTGATGGGTCCGATCTCGAGGATCTCGGCAAACCATTCCATGCCGGGTTCGAGCTGGACGATGCCCGCGTCGCGCACGGTGTCGCGACCCCCGCCAGCAACCTTGCCGATGATCGCCGAGCAGCACTTGGTGACGCTGTCGCTGGAGGTCGGCTGACCGGCCTTGGTGGTGCCGACGGTGGGCGCTTCTTCGTCTTCGCCTTCCAAAACGTGCCAGTTGGTGAGCGCGTAGGCCTTGCCCGGTTCGCTGGGCGGGACGAGCATGCAGCCGAGCGTTCCAGAGCCCGCCCCGGAGAGATCCACTTCGATGCGCGTGCCCCCGGTCAGGGGGCGCATGCGGCGGCCGTCGATCTGCGAGACGGGGATTTCCGGCTTGCCGGGCGGCGCCTGGAGATACACCCCTTCGGCCGGCTGCTCGACGACGTCGGTGGGGACGCCTTCGAACTCGGCGGGGATCAGCGCGGCGGGGTCGACCTGAGCGGCTGGGAGCTTCGCCCCGACGTAGACCTTCAGCACCACTTCGTTGATGCGCTCCCCACCCCGCACGCGGCCGCCGATGCCAACGCCGTTGACGCCGTCAAGTGCCATCAGGCGCTCGACGGCGCGCTCCTTGATGGCGAGCAGCTCCTCGTCAGAGGGCATCTGCTCTCACCGTGACGGATGGCGATGGAGACCGTGTCATCGCGATGTCTGCACGGTGCCCGATCAGCCGTTCCTTTTCAATAATGCAAACTTCTAAATAACCCGCAATTTGCGAGTTATACCGATGGCTTCCTCACATGTGCAGTGCACGAGCTGGGAATTCAGGCTTCATTTCAAGGCTGAGGCCCTTCCACGGTGAAAGACAGTTCGCGTTCGCCCGCCCGCCACGCCGCCGTTGCAATGGGCGCCACGCCTGGCCGCTGTGGCACCATCCCGGTGTGACACCCCAGCCGAGCAGCGGCGCCCGCGCCGCCATCCTGCGGCGGGTGCGCGCGATCCCCCCAGGCTACGTGCGCACCTACGGCGATGTCTCTCCGGGCGCGCCGCGCCTGGCTGGCCATGTGCTGAGCCACAGCGGCGCCCACGAGGCACCCTGGCACCGGGTGGTGCGTGCCGACGGCTCGCTCGCCAAGGGCGCACGCCAGCGGCGGCTGCTCGAAGCCGAGGGGGTTCCCTTCCGCGGTGAGCGGGTGCTGCTGGCGCGGGCGCGACTCGACGATCTCGACGCCGCCTGAGCGCCACCGTCCTGCAACCAACTTGGCCCGCTCACTTGCGGACGTTGCTCTGCCAGCTCGCTCGCTTGTGAAGGTATCCGGGTGGCAGCACACCGTCGAGCCGCTCGATCACCTCCAGCCACTCCAGGGCGGACTGGAAGTGACCACCGGCGGCATCGTGCTCGGCGAAGGTCAATGCCAGTCGGCGAGCTTCGTCCTGGGACTCCTGGATTCTCGCGAGATTTCGAGTAGGGCCCAACCTGTCTTCAAGCCTTTCCTCCTCGGCTAGCTTGCCATGGCCGATCAGATACGCAGCCAGGTGGCGAGCGGCGATCTTGCTGGGCGGCCACCAGAGGGGGTTGGCGGCAACCTCGAAGGAGTCGCCGGTGCCCGCTATCTGCGCTCGCAGGTAAGCCGGAGCGACACCGGTGAGCAGAAGTCCCCTGAGTGTGGGCCGGATGGGCGATGGCGTGACGATGGCTCCCAGCTGTGCCGCGATGGCCTCGGCGGCCGCGTCGGCCTGTTGGGTGGCGATACCTCCCTGCCTGACCGGGGAGGACGTGCCGTCGCCGGCGGCGTACACATCTTCGAGACCCACCACCCGACTGTGCTCATCCACGGCAAGGAAACCGGCTTGGTCGCAGGGCATCCCCGCCACTGCGGGACCCTCGAGCTGCGCGAGGGTGACAACCCGATCGACCTCGAGGGTGGCGGGCGGGTCGAGGTGGAGCCTGCCATGTTCGATGCTCGTCCCACGGACACCGACCTTGAGCGCTATTCCGCGATCAGCCAGCAGGTTGTGGAGCATCCGGCTGGCGGCCGGCCCAAACACCGCAAGCGGCTCGGGCTCGGGCGTGGCGATGGTGAGATCGACACCGATGACACCGAGGTCGGCCAGGCGCGATGCCGTCAGCAGTGCGAGCTCATACAGGGGCAACGTCCAGTTGACCTCGGGCGGGCCGGCAAAGCACAGTCGCTGCTCGAAGCCGCTCTCGAATCGATCGAGCAGCGCCCTAAACGCCGCCACGTCAGCCGCTCCCGTGAAGTGCAACGCGCCTTCCAGCCACTCCCGTCGTCGGGCGCCAACCGCCACAACCAGGAAGTCGTAGGCAAGGACGCTGCCACTGCCGAGTCGAATGCACCGCTCCTCGATCTCAACGCCTGCCAACGAGTCCACGTGCAGCTTGGCACCCTTCTCACCCGCTATCTCGGCGAGCTCCAAAAGATGGGTCTCGGCGAGACCGAACGCCGCCGCCACGGCAAGTGGCTGGTAGACGAACTGATGGTTCGGAGCAACCAGGTGCACCTCCAGGTTGGCTGGAGCGAGGGCCCGCAGCGCCAGCAGCATCTCAATCCCGGCGACGCCGCCACCACAGATAACGACGCGAGGGGGATGCGAAGCTCTCGCAGCCATAGCCAAGAGGCTAGATCCATATCGCGGTCTCGAACGCCGAGAAAAGCCGTCGTCGCGGGGGTGAAACTACCTACCGCTCGACTCACGGCCTGCGTGTACGCCTCGCGTGCGTAGCTTGGGCAGGGCGAGCTCCGAACTCACTACGGATGACGCCGCCGTCGAGCGGACCTATGGTCGCTGAGAGACGGTATCCGCAAGGCTGAGTCCGCCAGCAAGGAGTACCAGCCAAGCGGCTGTCCGTGAATGCGGCGGTGGGACGCCATGTCCCACAGAGGAGGCAGATTCCAATGCCAGAGACCAAGGTTCAGCGCCGTCCACCGGCACCCAAGAAGGCGACCAAGTCCGCGGCCACTCGCAAACGCCAGGCTGTGGAGAGCAAGAAGCCCAGGCAGGCAGGCGCAATAGAGCGCTCGACCGAGCTCTCCGATGAGGTGATGAAGTCGCTCGAGTCCGGGCAGCGCGCTGCCATCGATGCGGTTCGCAAGTTCGTGGATACGGTCGACGAGAAGCTACCGATCGGCGAGCATCCCTCCAAGCGACAGGACATCGTCGACGCAGCCATGGAGATGGCCGACCGGCTGGTGCACACGCAGTACGACTTCCTCCGCAACGTCGTGCAGAGCGCTGGTAAGGCGCTGCGCAAACCGGAGGAGGGAAAGTAGGCACGCGACGCCGGAGTCCGCGGCCCGCGCTCGCGGGGGTTGTGAGGCGGCGGACTCCGTCGGAGCGTGTGCTCGGGCCGCCCGCGGGATCACCCCAGCAGGAACTCGCCCCGCGCGACCATCACCGCAGAGCCGCCCACCTGCACGCTCTCGATCCGCTCGGGGGAGCCCTCGGCGAAGGCATAGAGCAGTGATGGGCGATCGATCTCGGCGCCCTGGCTGATCTCGATCTCGGCACCAAATTCGATCCGCCCGTGACGGGCGAGATGGACCGCCAGGGGACCGGCCGCCGAGCCGGTGGCTGGATCCTCGGGCACACCCAGCGCCGGCAGGAACATCCGCGTCTTCCAGTGGCGCCCCACTCCGGCGAAGCAGCTGACGCCGATGTCTCCCAGCTCGGCCAGCGCACCCAGGTCGGGGCGCAGGGCGCTGACCGCCCGCTCGTCCTGGAGCTCCACATATAGGTGACGCGGACCGTTGTCATAGACCTCCACCGGCAGGCCCGAGCGCTCGAGCCCCAGCGCTGCCAGCAGCTCCGCCTCGCGCCCATAGGGCTCCCAGGTCGGGATCGGCTGGCTCATCCAGCCAGAGACAATCGCGCCATCCTCGCGGCGCAGGCGTATCGACACCGGCCCGACTCCCGTCTCGAGGGTCACCTCGTCCTTCTGCAGCGAGCTGGCAACCACCACCGCCGCGCCGAGCACCGGGTGCCCGGCAAACGGCAGCTCCGCCCCCGGGGTGAAGATCCTGATGGCGACGTCCCCGCCCCGCTCGCCAGGGAGGACGAACACGCTCTCAGAGAGCTTCAGCTCCCGCGCCAGGCGCTGCATGTCCGCGGCCGAGATGTGGCGGGCATCGGTGAACACCGCGAGCTGGTTGCCCTCCAGCGGGCTGTCGGTGAACACGTCCAGCAGCACGTAGCGATGGGTGCCCGTGCGCCGCCCGGGGGCGGGATCGAACGTCGCGAGGCTGTCGATCGACTCCATGGACATTGGACTACCCCGATAGGCTCGGATAGATACGGGCGCGCAGCGGAGCTGGAGGAGCGAGGGACATGACTGAGGTTGTTCTCAAAGATATTCAGGACGGGGTGGCCGTGCTCACCCTCAACAGACCCGAACGGCTGAACGCCTGGACGGTGGAGATGGAGCACGCCTACTTCGCGATGCTCGAGGAGTGCGGGACCTCGCCCGAGGTGCGAGCGATCGTGGTCACCGGAGCCGGCCGCGGCTTCTGCGCCGGAGCGGACATGCAGGACCTGCAGGCCATCGGCGATGGAAGCCTCGACACGGCCGTCCACGCTGAGCGCAGGGAGCAGACCTTCCCTCTGTCGATCCACAAGCCGATCATCGCCGCCATCAACGGCGCCTGCGCGGGACTGGGGCTCGCACAGGCGCTGATGTGTGACGTGCGCTTCGCCGCGGAGGGCGCCAAGCTCACCACCGCCTTCGCCCGCCGGGGACTGGTGGCCGAGCACGGCATCTCCTGGATGCTGCCGCGGCTCATCGGCCATGCCCGCGCCCTGGATCTGCTGCTCTCGGGTCGAGTGGTGCTCGCCGAGGAGGCCTTCGAGCTGGGGCTCGTGAACCGCGTGCTGCGACCCGACTCGCTGCTCGAGCAGACCCTCGACTATGCACGCGACCTGGCCCTCCACAGCTCGCCCGCCAGCATGGCCACGATCAAGCGCCAGGTGTATGACGACCTCGCCCGGCCGCTGCCCGAGGCGTTGGCCGCGGCCGACGAGCTGATGGCCGCGTCGTTCGTGGCCCCCGACTTCGTCGAGGGCGTCAACAGCTTCCTGGAGCGGCGCGACCCGCGCTTCGCGGCGATCGAGAGCTAGCCGCTCGGGGCGACCCGCCGCAGGCGCACCCCACCCAGCTCGATCGCCTCGCTCCCTCCCGGCAGCTCGCCGGGGAGCTCCAGCGCGATCTCCACGACCCCCTGCTCCCCCTCCTTCGCGGGCACTCGAAAGCGGACCTCGCCGCGATCGAGCTGCAGCAGCGGCCCATCCTTACCCTCGCTCACCGCGACGCCGAGCACCTCGCCCCAGCGCGCGGCCACCGCCTGGGGCTCGGCAACCGCCACCGTGATCCCCGCCAGATGTCCAGGGGCGGGCGCCGCTATCTGCCCCGTCCACTCCGGTCCACCCCAGCGCCACGCGCCGTAGGGGGTCGAGCCGTCGAGCGAGACGATCGCCCCACGCATGTCCGCTGGATGCAGATGGGTGCCCGAGATGTCGGGCAGGTCGATCTGCCATACCACCCGCACCCCCAGTCCCGCAGCACGCTCGCGCGCACCAACCAGGTCCTCCAGGTCGAAGATCACCATGTAGCCGCCGTCCCCGCCGTGGCGTTCGAGGTAGCGCCCCGCGGCCGTGTGTGGCCTGGTGGGCGAGATCACCTCGATGAAGCAGTCGCCGATGGCGAAGACCGCGTTGGTCAAGCCGAACTCGGCCACACCGGGGTCGCGGAAGGGCTCGCCGAGGCCAAGGGCCGCACGCAGAGCGCTCGCTGTGGACTGGAGATCCTCGGCCACCAGCACGGCCTGGCGCAGGCGGACTCGCGGAGGAGGCTCACTCATTGCGCAGGACCATATTCGGAGGAATCGTCCGCCGCGATCTCGACGTTGTGCCGGTATCCGGAATCCTGCGGGCTGTCAGCTGAATGTCCGTAGATTGCGGCCTTCTAACAGGAATTAAACAACCATGCAAATAGCCCCGCAACAACCGCCCGATTAGCTTCGCCCCTCACTGTCGGAGTTTCGGACCACGGAGGGGCCATGGGCCAATGTGAGGGTACAGAGACGCAACTGGGGACACAGCGCAGGACTCCCGAAGGGACGCCCGCTCAGGCCGACGCCGGCACGTCCCGGCTCGTCGCACGAGCCGTCGAATGCGCCCAACGAGGCGACCGCGAGGCGATCGGGTTTCTGTACGCCCGCTATGCCGACAACGTATGCGGCTACGTGCGCAGCATCGTCCACGACCAGCACGAGGCCGAAGATGTCACCCAGCAGGTGTTCGCCAAGCTGATCCACGTGATCGGCAAGTACGAGCAGCGCGAGGTGCCCTTCTTCGCCTGGATCCTCCGCGTCTCACGCAACGTCGCCGTCGACCACATGCGCCGCCAGCGAGCCATCCCGGTGGAGGAGGTCAGGCTCAGCAGCGATCCCGTGGACCGCACGGGCGCCGAACGCATGAGCGACCTCCAGGAGGCGCTCGCCACGCTGCCTCGCGACCAGCGCGAAGTGCTCGTACTGCGCCACTTCGCCGGGCTCACACCTGTGGAGATCGCGCAACGAACGGGGCGCTCGGAGGGATCGGTCCATGGGCTGCACCACCGCGGCCGCCGCGCCTTGAAGGCCGATCTCGCCAGTCGTGGCGCCATGCCTTCCACCATGCGCCCCACCGCCACAGCCTCGCGCTAGGGCGCTAGTCGACAGCAGGCCCTCGCCGCTGGGGAAAGGGACCGCCGAGGATCCGGCGCGCGACACGCCCGCTGTCGATGTCAGCCAGGTAGTAGAGGACGGAGAAGGAGATGAACTCCTCCACCGACACCCCGAGCTTCGAGCATTCCAGCTCGATTGCCTCCCAGGCGAACTCGTCGAGCTGAAGCGTCAGCTGGTGCTCAGCGCCGGGTGGGGGTCCCATGTGGGAATCGCTCATCCTCGGCCTCGATCGAAGGGCAACACACTTGTAATCAACGGATCGCGCGCGGCCATGCTGACGGCGCAAACTCCGTGGAGAGGACCAAAAAAGGCGGGTTTACACGCGCGGAGGGCTCTGGTGGAGCTCAGGTCTCGGGCGGGCGAGGTCCGCTGGAGTGAAGTCCGGGTCATGGCCGAAGGTCCGCCGAAGCCGGGAGCGCAGAGACGCATAGCGCCTCACCGCGTCGCTTCGACGTCCGCGCATGATGTCAATTTCCATCAGCCTGCGGTGGACGTCTTCGTCATAGGGCTGGAGCGTCGCCAGGTGCTCCAACGAGCGAGCGGCGCTGTCAAGCAGGCGCAGGCCGGTGCGAATCTCCGCCATTCGGCTCAGCCCCGCACATGCCAGCTCGTGCAGCCGGTGGCGCTCGGCCATCGCCCACTCCGCATACGGAACATCGGCCAGGAAGTCCCCCCGGTAGATCGCAAGGCCCCGCTCGATCTCCTCGGCCGCACCCTTCGGATCGCTCTCGACACGTGCCAGGCCACCCGTCACGAGAGCCTCGAACTGATCGGCGTCCACATCCACGAGGTCGAGGTTCAGGCGGTAGCTTGCACTTCCCGCCGCGATGAACGCCGAGCGCTCCCGTGCGCCCCGCTGGGGCTCCAGCTTGCGACGCAACGCGTGCACGTGGTAGCGGACGCTGGCCCCGATCGCGTAGTCCGCCCCTGGCCAGATGCTCTCCCCGATCTCATCCACCGCCACCGCGCGGTGACGAACCGCCACCAGGTACTTCAGGAGCTGTCCCGCGCGCTGCTCGAGCCAAGGTCCCCCGATCGGCCCGTCGGCCGATTCCACCACCGTGCGCCCGAGTGTGGCGATGCGCAAGCGCGGCCCCTCCATCCAATGCAGGTCACTCCGTTGGCGACGATCTCCCGCGTTGCCCATCCGCAACTGGACGCCCACTCGCGCTCCCTCACCCGCCGAGCCGCCGAGCGGCCCCGCAGCCACCCACAGGACACGCGGGCCGGCGAGGGTGGGGATGTCCACCCGGATCTCGGGGAGCGCCTCCTCGCCGGCGAGCACGAGCTCTGTCAGACAGGAAGCCGCAAGGGACGTACCCGGGCGACGACAGCCGAACAGGGTGCAGCAGCTGAGGTCCTCCGTCTGAGTCCCGCTCGACTCGATCAGGCGCATGGCCGCGCGATTGCGACAGATGACCTTGCCATTGCAATCGAGCACGAGCAGGCCATATGGGAACGCCCTGAACGCGTCCATCTCCAGCGAGGAGCGAACTCGCGTTCGCGTGCCGGCCGGCAGATTAACCATTCCCCCAATTGTCGTCGCCATAAAATCGGTATTACACTTATGGCCCGCACGGCATGTTTACCAATCGTGCGGATATCTAGAATCTCCCTAAATCCCTCTAAATCACACGCTTTGAGCTCCTCCGAGACTCCTAACATGTGACCCCGCCACTACATACTGTTTAAGGTGAAATGTCAAGGGTAATCCCGTATCCTTGACAGCTATGGGGGGAGAGCGACGATGAGGCGTCCCGCTGCGCTCGTTGCCCTCGTGCTCGCCATCGGCGTCGCGGGTACGGCGATCGCGTTGGCGGGGCGCGAAGGTAACACTCAGTTCACCGCCCAACAGCAGAGTCTGCTCCCCGTCAGCGCTGGCGCCCTCGAGCGGCTGATGCTCACCACCAGCGACCCACGGCCCGGGTCCGGCGGCCGAGCGAAGAGCGCGCATTGCAGCTCGCGCACCCACGTCGCCCTGGGCAATCCGTGGACGTGCGTGGTGCGCTACCCGCGCCTGCCGCGAGTTCGCTACGACACCATCGTCTACGCCGACCGCTCGATTCGCGCCGGCGGCCTGCCCGAAGGAGTCGTGCATGGGACGACGTTGAGCGTCCGCGGCTGCTGCGTGGCGGGAAGCTAGAGGAAAGTCAGTCGAGCTCGGCGCGCAGCTTGCGCAGGGCGCGGTAGATGCGTCCCTCCACCGCGCTCTCGCCATCGCCCAGGATCCGCGCCACGTCGCGCAGCTTCAGATCAGCGCCGAAGCGCAGGGCCAGCGCCTCACGCTCGTCCTCGCAGAGCGTGGCCAGAGCTCGCTGCAGCTCGTCACGGTGCTCCACCGCGGTCAATCCCGCGTCGGCGTCCTGCCACGAGGAGCCGGCGCCAACGGTTCGCAGCACACGCTCCTCTTGGGTCTGGCGGCGCGCATGGTCGCGCAGCAGGTTCAGCGCGATCGTGTACAGCCAGCGGCGCTCGCTGCCGCGGCGCGGATCGAAGCGCTGGCGTGAGCGCAGCACGCGCTCGAATGTCTCCGACAGCAGATCCTCGGCCAACGCGCGGTTGCCGGTGCGGTAGGCGAGGAAGGAGAAGAGGCGCTCGGCGTGCTCGTCGAACAGGCGCTCGAACGCGTCGGGACGCATGGTGCGCGTGCTCGGAGCGGACCCCGCCGGGAAGTGGCGGACGCGCGTACGCGAGGCCAGTGGGGGCGAGGAGGCGGGTGTCAGTTCGTGGGCCATTTGTCTCCGTGGGTGCGCTGGATGGAAAAGCTGACGCGACACCCCAGGGTCGGAGGGCGCCCCGGGGTATCGCGTCGTGTTGGGTACAGAACTGCTGTGAACTAGCGGCCCCTCACACGCACAGGTGGTAGCTGTGCTGGACGGTGACCGTCTTGCCGTCACCCAGGGTGATCGACACTTCGACCTTGGTGGTGCCTTTCGCGCAGGGCAGGTTGACCAGTTCCACGTTGGCCGAGGCCTTCTTGCCGCGAATGACCTTCAGGCGCTTGCCGTTGATCCTCACGGTCACCCTTCTCACCTTCGCGCCGTGGGGCACCTTCACGTGAATCCTGATGTGACGGCTGCTCGTCCTGGCTTTCTTGCTCGTTTTGGTACCGAGCACGCCGGCGGCCGGCACCGTCGGGGTGGCGCTTACGATCGTGTAGTTGTTGGTGACGGAGCCTTCGTAGATGATCGTGTTGAAGCTGTTTTCGTTGCAGTTGTAGTTGTTGTTTTCGTTGCCGTTTCCGTTGCCATTCCCGTTGCCGTTGCCGTTGCCGTTCCCATTGCCGTTGTTGCCGTTGTTCACGTCACAGTTGCCGCCGTACTGAGCGGTGGCGGCACTGCTGGTTGAGGAGCTGGAGCCTCCTCCGGCGAGCACGCTGCCGGTGGTCGCAGCCAGCAGGCCGACGGTGAGCCCGATGACGGCCAGGCGCCTGGCGCCGACGCGCCCTCGCGAGGCCGCCCTGGTGCGGGACATGGCCGTCGTCTTGATCCGGTCGAGCTCCAGAGGGCTCGCCTCCGGGCGCTCCTTGCGCAGGCGCTGAGCGACGCCCTCCACCTCGCGCTGTGCGTCGTTCTTACGCCTCATCTCGATCTCCTTGGTTACTGATTGCGGTAGGCCAGAATGGCCTTCGCACCCATATACGTATGGGCGGGCGCTTTTCCGACGCGCGAGGACGAATCAATTTGAGGAATTCGAAACTCATCACAGGCTGGAGAGGGCAAACTTGCCCGATGTGAGGGCTTCGCTGCGCAAGCGCGGAGCCGCCTGTTCCCATTGGCGGGCATCGTTTGAGGCGAGCCGCTGCGCGGCGTTGCGCAGGCCGCCCTCCAGTGGGTTCAAGGCGATCGCCCGCGCGATCGCCGCGTGCGGGTCGATGCCGGCGGCGGCGCGGGCCACGCCCAGCCAGAACTCGTCTTCCCAGCTCTGGGGCTCGAGGCTCGCGGCCTGGGCCATCGCCGGCACGGCCGCCTGGGCGAAGCCCTGGCGCAGGTCGCACACCCCCACGATCACGTAGGCCTGCGGACGCTTGGCCGACAGCGACAACGAGGAGAGAGCCTCGCGCTTTGCGCTCGCGCAGTCCCCGTGCCGCAGATCGACCGCGCTCGAGTGCAGCCGCGCATAGGAGGTGCTCACCAGCAGCGGCGCCACCGCCAGCACGAGCCAGCCGAGCGCCACGAAGGCCCTGGGAGCCGGCAGGCCCCTCAGGCCATGCCGACCATCATCACGGCGCGCGAGCGCCACTGCGGCAAGGATCAGCACGCCGAGGCTCACAGCAGGCATCTGCCAGTCCCAGTCGAAGGCCTGATGGATCGCCCACGCCAGGGTCACGGAGAACAGCGCCGCATAGAGGGAGCGGTCGGGGCCCCTGATGCGCAGCGCGAATCCGGCGAGGATCCCGCCGACCACGAGCACGATCAGCCCGAAGCCGACGAGCCCGAGCTCGGCGAGGCTCTGCAGGTAGAGCGAGTGGGCGTCGGCCACGTACTGTCCTTCGCTGCGGAAGCGGGGATAGAGCAGCTGGTAGGTGCCTCCACCCGTGCCGCGCAGCTTCTGGGTGTCGTAGATGTGAACTGCCGCCTTCCACAGCGACAGGCGCCCGTTGTTGGCCACCTGGGAGAGGCGGTCGCGCGTGTGGACCGACGGGGCCCCCCCGTTGCTGTGGACGAACTTCTCGTACTGGCGGTGGGCGACACCGCCGCCACCGAGGGCCAGTGCAACTGCCACCGCCAGCGCCCCCAGACCCAACGCAACCGCCGCCCGCACCGCCAGACGAGGAGGCGAGCGCACGAGACGCAGCGCCTGCAACTGCCTGTCGAGCAGAAGCAGGCCGCCCCTCAGGACACCCGCGGTGAGCATGCAGGCGCCCACCACCACGGCCACGTGGCGTCCCTGGGCCACGGCGGCATGGCTCGTGGGCTTGGTGGTCGCCAGCAGCGTCGCATCCCAGGCAGAGCGCAGGGCGATGGCAGTTGGGAGCGCCACCGCCAGCAGCGCACCGGGAAGCGTGTGCAGGCGGGTGAGCAGGCAGTAGGCGATCAACCCGACCACGGTCACCCCCACGGCCCCCCGGGAGAACGTCAGCAGCAGGGTTGCAGCCACTCCCGGGAGCACCGCCGCCGCCACGATTCGCACGCTCCAGTGCTCGCCCGTGGCGGCGCTCAGATGGAAGCCGAGGATGAGCGCGATGGCGGCCATCATGCCCTCGGCGTTCCAGTAGGTCAGGGGGTAGTTGAGGCGGTCGTTGTAGAAGCTTTCCGGGGTTGGCCACAGGTGGGGAAGCACACGCGAGACGAGGCCCGCGAGGCAGACGGCAACCAGCCCCGCGGTCAAGGCGCGGAGCATCCAGGCGATGTGCCGGCGGCTGTAGCGCACCGATCCGAACAGGGCCAGGGCGAGGACGTAGAGGAGGGTGCGGTCGTAGCTGTCGAGAGTGCGCGCGGTGGCGTGCGACCACAGTGCCGACGTCAGCTGCCAGGCCGCATACAGCGCGAGTGCCACGAGTGGCACGGCGAGCGCGCGGCTGTAGCCCGCGAAGGGTCGCGCGGCGAGCGTGGTTCGCAGCACGAGTGCCTGGGCGATGACGATGGCCACGAAGCCGTTGGCGCTCGGGAAGTAGCCGCCGGCGTTGAAGGAGAGGTAGATCAGGACGGCGGGCGGGAGGGCGATGAGACCGGCCCAGCCCACCGCCTCGATCCAGCTGCGTTCGCGCTCCGTGGCGATGTCCAGTCGCCGGGCGAGCGGGAGCGTTTCAACCGACATCCAGCGGCCCTGCCCGATGCCTGGGTGCAATCCGGCCCACGAGAAACAAACGCCGTGGGGAGAGCCGTTCTTGCGCGGGGCGTCACGGCGGTTGGCTAAGTCCTCATGTCGTGAGGTCTAAAGCTCTATCGGCCCGAGACGCCGCGAGTCTCCCCGACCATCGGGCTTGGCCGCAGAGGTTCAGGGCGCGGAGCCGCCGGCGGCGTTGGTCTAGGGTTGGGCTTTCTGGCCACAAGCACGAGTCTATCCCTGAGCCGCGAGCGCCACAACCCAGGCCAGCACCTCGAGCACCAGCAACACCGCGCCTAGACGGAAGACCTTCATCACCGTCCTGAGCTGACGCCGGTTCAGTTCAGCACTGGAACCCATATGCAGAGCAAGATCACGCTCAATCAGAGGGAGCGCAAGCGGCTCACCATCTACCGGCTCAAGGTAGGTAGCGATGAACACCTCCGGCGCTAGCGAGAACTCCCAGTCTCGTCACGGCCACAACACCAGCAACACTGCGAAGCCGAGGAGAACAAAGCAACCCATCGCTATCCAAGCAGCCGCACTGATGCGATGCCTGACGAGCGTCTGACCACCAAAGAATGACGTCGTGATGGCTGCGGCAGCTATCAGTGCGCCCGCTCGCGCTCGCAGCTCGACCACGGACCGCTCCTGGTCCCCCAGGCCCCTTCTGGCCTCACGGTAGGCAGGCGAATAGCCAGATTCTGACGCCTCAGCAAAGCTTGTGCCCATCCTTCGATACTACGGTCTCACTGGGATGGGATCTTGGTTAGTTGACGCCCGCTGAACTGAAGACTCGCTCCCGAACTGCGGCGACATCTGAGATCATTCACCCCATGGCAGATGACCCGAATGTGCTCGGGGAGATCACGTGGGAGCGTGACCTCGGTGCGGCGCGCGGGACGCGCCTCGGCCCGAGCACCGGGCTGCAGCAACTCGGATGCACGGTGTATGAGCTGGACCCGGGCGGCCAAGCGGCGCCGTATCACCTGCATCACGGGAACGAGGAGTTGTTGATCGTGCTCGAGGGAGCGCTCGAGCTGCGCGCACCGCAGGGCAGCCGGACGTTGACCCAGGGCGCGGTGGTGGGCTTTCCAACGGGGCCAGAGGGTGCCCACCGGCTGCGAAACCGGTCGAGTGCGCCCGCGCGCTACGTGGTGGTCTCGACGATGAGCTTTCCCGAGGTGGCCGAGCAGCTGGACACGGGCACCGTCCTCGCCATGACCGCCCCGGGCGACGGCTGGGCCTTTCCACGGGGGGCCGAGGGCGACTACATGGCCCTCACGATGGCTGCCCTCGAGGCCGAGTCGACCGACTGAAAGCCGAGCGACTCGCACACTGTCTCAGCCCCTGTGAGCGACCGGCGGCGGGTGAGGAAGAGGGAGGGCGTGGGTGCCGGGAGGCATACGAATGGTCACCGTGCCGAGAATCGACGGGGTGACGGGGCCGTTGAAGGAGCGGGCATATTCGACCCTGACCGTGACCGAGCGCTTGCACGAGCCGAGCAGCAGGTAGCCGACGGATATCTCCACGGTCTTCCCGCTCGCCACGTCGGCATTGGAGGAGCCCCCTCCATAGCCGCGGCAGGTGCTACCGGAGGCCAGATACGCCTGGTTGGCGCTGGTGACGGGGTAGGGCGCGCGGAAGCTGATCGTCGCATCGGTGACCACGTGTCCGTGGATCTGCAGATGCACCTTCAACGGCACGTGTACGCTCGGCAGCGGCGCCTGGCGCGGCGGCGGAGCTTCGGAGAGTCCGCAGGCACGAATGACCTGGCTGCGGCCCGTGTCGGTGCACACCCTCCCCCCGTAGCGATAGGTGATGGCGCTCAGGGCGCCGTTGGGAGCGGTGGGAAAGCCGTAGGGGTAGCGCTGTTCACTGCCGTCGGTCTCGCTGACGCTGCCGAGCGGCCTGCCGCTTGTGTAGCGCTGCACGATCAGATAGGCGCCGAGCTTCGCCAGCACCGGCTGGCTGTGGGTCTGCGATCCCGAGCGGTAGGTGATGCTGAGGGCGTGCGCTCCGAGCAGGCCGAAGGAGATCTCCCGGCGATCCGCTGCAGGGCCCACGCCCGCGCGGGGATTGCTCGCCGCGCTGAGCTGCAGCCCAACGACGTCGCCGGCATAGACGGCGCTCGGTTCAGCGCAGTTCTCAAAGCCCTCGAAGCTGTGGCGCACGACGTCGGGCAGGGCATCAGGGGGGAGTGGGTGGAAGCGCCCGTCGTTGCCAAACGCTCCGTCGACCCCGAGTTGGCCGAGCGCTCCGTTCTGCACGCGCCCGATCTGCACGCAGATGAGACCCCGTGTCGTGTGCACGACGCGCATGCCCCAGGGCAGCCCGCCGGCGGGGTCCGGGGCGCGCAGGGGCAGCAGCCGGCTGGCCCCGGCGATGGGGATGCCCTCCCCCACGGTGGCGGAGGGACGGCTCGAGAGCCCCACGGGCGAGCCGACGAGGATCACGCCCGTTGCCGCTAGGGTGATGGTGGTGGTGGCAAGCACCACGGCGAGCACGATCAGCACGAGACGCAGGCCGACGGGCCGCCGTGTGAGCCGCCACAGCCAGGGCCGGTTGGCACGGCGGGCGGTGGCCGCCCGCAGCCCACGTTCGACCTCGACGAAGTAATCGCTCATCGCTCCTCCATCCGGGCTCTGAGGGTTTGCAGCCCACGGCTGACGCGCTTGCGGACCACCGACTCCGAGCAGCGCAGCTCGCCGGCCAGCTCCTGGTAGGAGCGGTCCTCTACGACACGCGCGAGGACCGCTTCGCGTTGCTCGCTGGGCAGCTCCCTGACCAGCGCGAGGACGGAGTCATCGAGGCTCGAGAGCTCCTCGACCCGCGCCAGATCCTCGTCGGTCAGCTCCAGGGGCCCGAGTCCAAGCCGGCGCCGCGCGGCGCTCTCGATGCGGCCTCTGCGCCGGCTTTCCAGGAGCTTGTGTCGGGCGATGCCCAGCAGCCACGCACCGGGCGGCCCCTTGTGCGGCTGATAGCGGCGTGCCGACTGAAGCGCCGCGGCGAAGACCTCGGCGGAGAGATCGGCGGCGAGCTCGCGGTCGCCGGTCTGCGCCCAGCACCAGCGCACCACCATCGGCAGGTAGCGCCTGTAGATCACGCCAAAGGCGACACCGTCCCCCCGGGCGATGTCCGCCAGCAGACGCGCCTCTTCCTCGATATCGCGTGTGGCCATCTACACCACATTTGCGCCTCGTTCGGATTTGTGACGGCAGGTGCTCCCGGAGCGTCAGTCGAACAGCCGCGCATCCGTCTGCACGCCGGCCACCCGCGGGCGGCGACGATCGACGCCCTCGAACTCATGCCGACGGCGCCGTCTGCGCTCGGAGCGCAGCACGGGGCCGGTGGAGTTGCCGATGCCACGCAGCACGTAGGCGTCGCGGGTGAGGCTGAAGCGCAGCAGCGGCCTGAGCATCAGCAGCCAGAGCCTCGGGACGTATTTACGCGGGCGGACCTCGGTGCGCATACCCCTATTACGAACGCCGCTGTGTATTTCCGACAGCGCGTCGGCGAAAATGGCTTCAGCGAACGAGTATCGGATCGCTGTAGTTGAAAACGTGCGCGCCATCGGAAATCTTGATCAGCGCCCGATACACCCCGGGGTGCCGCACACGCACGGTTCGTCCGAAGACGGACACGCCGGCGGTGGCGGCTTTGACAACAGTTCCACCCTCGTTGACCGACTTGCCGGGCTGCAGCAACTGGAAGCCGACGAGCGCGCCGACCTCGGCGGGGGCGACGGTCCCATACAGGTGCACATAGCCCCGGCGTCCGGCGCTGCGGGCATGGAAGCTCACGCGCACGGCCACGCCCTCGACGATCACGGGGCTGGCCACTTCGGGCTTGCCCACGGTGACCACGCGCAGCTGGGCGTTTTCGAGCAGGCCAACGTAGGGGAAGGAGAACCCTCCGGTGGAGTTGGTCACCTCGGGGTTGCCCACGTTTTTCAGGCCGGCGAGATAGGGATACGGGTTGGCCTGGAGCACGACCTCGTGGTTGGCTGCGCCGGTCCCCGACAGGTGGCCCTCGACGACGAAGGGGTTGCCGAAGATCACCGGATTCGGCACGCCCGCGATCTGCACGGACAGGGGCACGACGGCAGTTTTGAAGGTCGCGTCCTTACCGTCGGTGGTGCCGGCGGGGCTGACGGCCACGATCCGGTAGTGGTAGGTGGTGTCGGGCTGCAGCCCTGACACGGTTTGGCTGAGCTTGATCGAGATGGTGCCGTTGCCGGCGGGAGCGAGCGAGGTCTGCCCGCCGTAGCCGCTGGTGGTTCCGTACTGGAAGACGTAGCCGGTGGCCTGACCGTGCGGGTTGACGTAGCCGTAGAGGATGGCCGAGGAGTAGCTGATGTTGGAGTTGCCCGAGGTGCTGACGCTCGGCGGCGAGGGGGTGGCCGCGAAGGCGCTGGGGGCCGACAGGGCTAGGGCGCCGGCGATCAGGGCAAGCAGAAGTACGGAGCGGGTGGACCTGCGTGGGAGAGCGTGCATGTGGGTTTTATACCCCCCATCGCGCAAAAGTCGCGGTGCGTCGGTATGGAGAGCGCTTCGCCCCCCGCACTGTCTATCGCTAATTATTGACGAGCGACAATAATTCTCGATAGAGCGGGTTCGCTGAGAGCTCCCGCTCGAATGCTCAGCTCGTAGTTGTGGGCACCGGCTCCTCGTCCGGGACGGAGCCGTTGCGTGAGACCGCCGCGGCGGGCGCGGGCGGTGCGACTCCGCTGGTGGCGTAGTCGTAGGTGTAACCGTAGGAGCCGCCCAAGCGGCTGGCCTTGAAGCCGTTGGCGACCACCCCGAGCAGGGGAGCGCCGGCGCCGGTGAGGGTCTCGTGCAGTCGCTCGGCCACATCGCGACGATTGCGCCCCACGCGTCCCACGATGATCACGCCGTCGACCTTGCCCAACAGTGGGAAGGCGTCAGAGACGGCGGTGAGGGGCGGGGTGTCGACGACGACGAGGTCGTAGCTGAGGCGGGTGCGTTCGAGCAGCGCTTCCATGGCATGGCTCTCGATCAGCTCGCCTGGGTTCGGGGGCACGGCGGCGCCGGCCACGAGCACATCGAGGACGCGGCCGCGCGAGCCGTCGAAGTTGGAGCCGTCCAGCTCGACCTGCTGGGTGGCCTCTGCCAGGGAGATGGCGCCGATCAACACGTCGGAAAGGCCTGGGCCGGTTTTGATGTCGAGCTGCTGAGCCACGGTCGGGCGGCGCAGATCGGCCTCGAGTAGGAGAACGCGAGACCCCATCCGCGCGGCTGCGGCGGCGAGGTGACGGGCGATCGTGGTCTTGCCGTCGCCGGGGGCAGCGGAGGCCACGAGCAATGTGTGCAGCTGACGGTCGACGTTGAAGTAGCGCAGGTGGGCGCGCAGGAGATGGAATGCCTCAGCCTCACTCGCGGGCAGGGCGCTGCGCTTGTCATCTTTACGCAACGTCAAACGCGACAGAGCGGGGCTCTCTGGAACAACCCCGAGCAACGGAAGGTGATAGATCGCCTCTAGATCCTGCGGCTCTCGAATGCGCCTGTCAAAGCGCTCGATCAAAAACGCCACTCCCAGCCCGAGCAACAGCCCTAGGACCGCTCCCAGAGCCGTGTTCCTCACAACCTTCGGTGAGGAAGGGATCGTCGGGACAGCCGCAGCCTGTGCGATCTGCACGCTGCTGGACTGCAATTCGGAAAGGATTCCGAGCGACAAAGCACGGTCCTCAAGCGTGGGCGAAGATCCGAGTCCTTGTTGCGCAAGCGTCGCCAACTGTTTGTTCACGACAGCCAGCGCGGACGCATAGTACTCGCGGTTGCTGTTCTGCTGCTCAGTGACGAACTGGCTGGCGTAGGTGTTGGCGATCTTGGCTGCCAGCGCAGGAGCCGTGGCCGTCGCAGCAACGTTCACGACGTTCGATTCTCCCGACGCGCTCACGCTGATGTCCTGGCTCACCTTCTCCTTGGTCAACCCTTGGCCCAGGACACTGGCCGTCTTTTCAGCCATATCGCCGAGCTGGACGAGCTTGAGATTCGTATTCTGCTGGGCCTGCTGATTGCTTGTGCCCGCTGCCTGAAGACCCGCCAGCTGCTGAGCCTGCTGGGTATTGTTGAAGACGAGCGAGACCGTCGCGGTGTACTGCTTTCTCTGATGTATCGAGAACGCAAATGAAGCCCCCAACACAAGCACGAAGCAAAGCGCGATCAACGACGCTCTCCGCCGAAGAACTCCCAAAGCCTGCTCGAGACTCAGGCTGCTATGCGCATCATCAAAGCTGTCCATGCGTTCAGGAAACGGGACAGACGCGCAGATTCTTGCGCGAGGATCAGACTTCTGCGATTGATGGCGCTGGACGCGGGCGCATAAATCCGACCACCGAAAGCCACCGCGATCGCCGCAAAGGCACCCGCGCGAGTTCTTCGCTCCCCGATTCGTTTACTTCAGCGGCTAGATGGTTACGCCAACTCACCGCCCATGACCAACGCTCCGATAGCGCCCGTCAAGCATCGACGCGACATTCAAGGTCTGCGCGCCATCGCCGTGCTCTTGGTGGCGCTTAGCCACGCTGGCGTTGGGGTCCTGGCAGGCGGCTTCGTGGGGGTCGACGTTTTCTTCGTGCTCTCGGGCTTCCTGATCACAGGTCTGCTCGTGTCGGGAGCGGGCCGGGGCCGCCCATCCTTCATCGACTTCTACGCGCGCCGAGCCCGTCGGATACTGCCTGCCGCAACGCTGACACTTGTCGTTACCGATATCGTCGTGTATCGCCTCCTCAACTTTGTGCGTGCAAAGCAAGTCATGCACGACAGCGTATCGGCTGCACTATTCACCGCTAACATCCACTTTGCGCGCATAGGAACCGACTACTTCGCGCAGGCACAACCCCCTTCTCCCGTACAACATTTCTGGTCCTTGGCAGTCGAGGAGCAGTTCTATCTCATATGGCCCGCAGTAGCATTGACATTTCTAGGTGTAGCGATTCTTCCGCGGTTGCGCCGTCGCGTCGCTCCTACACTCTCACGAGCTAGCGAGAGTCCTGCCCGGATCTCTCTCGGTAGCCAAGGAGCGCAACGCCGCCTACTCATTGTCGTCCTCATCATCGCCTCTATATCGCTCAGTTGGTCTGTCTACGACACCCAAGCACATCAAGCATCCGCGTACTTCTCGACCCTGACCCGTGCTTGGGAGTTGGCTCTCGGGGCCGCGCTAGCTATCGGCGCCCCAAAGCTCATGCGTCTCTCCGCGGCCGCACGGACTCTCGGAGGATGGCTTGGGCTGTTTGCCATAGCAGCAGCGAGTGTCCTCTACTCGAGCCACACAGCTTTCCCGGGTTATGCAGCGCTCCTACCGACCCTAGGTGCGGCCCTCGTGATAGGTGCTGGAATCGTCGAGCCATCCGGCACATTGAGAGTTGGCCGCATCCTTGCTCTCCGACCGCTGACCTATGTAGGCGACCGCTCTTACACCTTCTACCTGTGGCACTGGCCAGTACTGATCATCGCCGCTCAGTACACGGGCCATACGCTCTCGGTGGGGACTAATCTCCTGCTTCTTGGCGGAGCATTGCTGATCTCCATAATCACCTACAAGTTCTTTGAGAACCCGATCCGGCATATGAAATGGCAATCGGCCTCTAGCCCCCTCATACTCTGGCCTGCATCCATCGTCATCGCGACGGTGGTGGCCGGAATAATCCAAATTAGCGCCGAAAACAAGGAAACCAGCGTGGCGGTTGCCGCGCTCCCTCCCGAACATGTCTTCATGAGCCAACAGCAAATATCAGAAAATTCGAAGGCCGCTGAACTGCAGCTCAAGCGCGAGGTAGCAGCCACAAAGAGCAATCACGCACTCCCAGCCGTTGTCTCCTCAGTCGAAGCAGCAAGGCAGAACGCAAGTATACCTGTTGGACTATCGCCATCACCGGGCGCACTCATCAGTGATCACTACAACTATCCCGCCGGATGCGCAGCCCACTCCGGCGAAACCGTCAGCAGCATCTGTCGTCTCGGCAGCCCGTCTGCCAAAAGATCCATCGTGATAATAGGTGACTCGCACGCGCAAATGTGGATGCCAGCGCTTTTGAGCATGGCTGACCACGACGGGTGGACAATCATCCCCATTGGGAAGTCTGCATGCACACCAGCGCAGTGGACCAGCCCTTCAGGTTCGCCGGAATGTCACGCTTGGTTTAAATGGGCCATCCCTAAGGCTGAGTCCTTGCACCCTGATGTCGCTCTCATTACAGGAGCCTATGGCAGCAGTGGCGCATCAGATGTATCTACCGCCATGAGTGCGATAGGCGCCCTGACCGCCACTATGCGCCACTACGCGCAACACGTTGTGATTATTGGTGACCCACCTGGCGAGAGTCGACAACCGGTTGACTGTCTACTTGCAAGCAGTACGAATATGAATGCGTGCTCGCATACACTTACGGCACTGCAGGCGCCCCTGGATGCCGAGGGGGCGGCGTTGGCCAAGGGTCATGGCGCTGGCTTCATAGACACGGTGGGGTGGTTTTGCTACGAGAGCAAGTGCCCGATGGTAATTGGTAAGACCATTGCATATTCCGACCTTGGGCACGTTACACAAACCTACTCCCTTGAATTGAGCACAGTTTTTCGGACGGCCTTCCTGCGTGCGGTTGCAGATACAAAAGCGCGATAGGCGTGCTGTCAGTCGCTCGGATGACCATGCTTTCAACTAGAGATTGAACCAGCGGCGCAAGATGCGTCTACCGTTGTACGTTAGTTCATGTAGAAAATGGACTCCACGGACCGCAGTAATCGCGGAGGGCACAGGCGCATCGCCTATGTGATCGGCGCCCGGCCCAACTTCGTGAAGATGGCCCCTGTCATCGCGGAGCTCCGTCGGCGGGCCCCGCAGGGCACGCATGTGCTCATCCATACCGGACAGCATTACGACCGGCTGATGTCGGAGATCTTCCTCGAAGAGCTCGGCGTGCCCGAGCCCGATCACATGCTCGGGGTGGGCTCGGCGAGCCACGCCGTACAGACGGCGCGAGTGATGGAGCGCATCGAGCCTGTGCTGGAAGCGGAGCGCCCCGATCTGGTGATCGTGCCAGGAGACGTCAACTCGACCCTTGCCGCCACGCTGGTCGCCGTCAAGCTCGGCATTCCCGTCGCTCATCTGGAGTCGGGGTTGCGCTCATTCGACAGGACGATGCCCGAGGAGATAAACCGCATCGTCGCGGACGAGTTCTCCGAGCATCTGTTCCTGCACTCCGAGGAGGCGATCGAGAACCTTCGTGCCGAGGGAATCCCGGACGAGCGTATGCATTTCGTCGGCAACACGATGATCGACTCGCTCGTCGCCGTTGAGGACAGATTTCGCGAGGCCGACACGGCGAGGCGCCTCGACGCCGAGCCTGGTGAGTATCTGCTCGTCACCCTGCACCGACCCGCCCTCGTCGACGGGCCGCTGCTGGCCGACGTGATGGAACGCCTCGGAGAGTTGAGCCGGGAGCTGCCGGTGCTCTTTCCGGTACACCCCCGAACCCGCAAGATGATCGAGACGCTCGGCGTTCGCCCCGCTGCGGGGATGACGCTGACAGAGCCGGTCTCCTACCTCGATTTCCTTTCCCTGGAGGCCGACGCCCGAGCCGTGCTCACCGACTCTGGCGGAGTGCAGGAGGAGACCACATATCTCGGTGTGCCGTGCTTCACGCTACGCAACAACACCGAGCGCCCAGTGACCGTCCGTGCGGGAACCAACACCCTGCTTGGGCTTGAGCCGGAGCGCATCGCCAACCTTCTCCCAGCGCTCGCCGATCGAAGAGCGGCAAGCGCCCCGCCCAAGCTGTGGGACGGACATGCCTCTGAGCGGGTGGCCGATGCGCTGCAGATCAGGCACTGCGACAGATCGCTGATCACCAGCTGATAAGAGCATGAGCGCGACCTTCTCGGCCGAACCAACCGGCGCGCCCGACGCTCATCATCGAGCAGATCTCAAGAATGCTGTGAGTGCTCTTGAGGCTTGGGGGCACCAGCGCAGCTGGTGCGGATCTGACCCTTATGACGGATTGAACGGGGGTCGCATCACTTGGCCGCTAAGGCAGAGCGTCCTTGGAAGGCGAGTCATCACCCAGCTTGTCAAGCGCTCGCCCGTCAACGTTCGACCCATCCTCGGCGTCCCCCCAGGACGCAGCGCTGCAGCCCTCGCACAGGTTGTGTCCAGCTATGCGTTGGGTGCGATGCCAGGCCCCGAGGGCGAGGTGCGCCTCACCGAGACGATCCACGCGCTCGAGGCGGAGCGGTGCACTGCGTTTGACGAGCCCTGCTGGGGCTATCACTTCGACGTTCAAACTCGGGTGTTCTTCTACCCGCGGGGCTCGCCCAACACGATCGCCACGGTCTTTGCTGGTCTGGGCATGCTCGATGCTTTCGAGGCGACGGGTGAGCCGCGATTGCTTGAGCTGGCCGTGGGAGCCGGTGAGTTCTTTCTGCGCCACGTGCCCCAGACCGAGGATGGCGAAGGGGCGTACTTCGGATATCTGGTGGGAGACAGGACTCCGATCCACAACGCCAACACACTCGTCTGTGCACTGCTGGCACGCTTGGCACAACACGCCGGACGTGACGACATGCGCGAGTCCTCCGAAGCAGGGCTGCGCTGGTCTATCGCCCGCCAGCGCCCAGACGGGTCGTGGCCCTACGGAGAGCAGCCGCACCTTGGATGGATCGACAACTTCCACACGGGATACGTGCTCGACTCCCTGATGTACTGCGCCGCGGCGGGAGTGGTGATCGACGGTGGTAATTCACTAGAACGAGGCCTCGCCTTCTACCGTCGCTCTCTGTTTCTCGATGACGGCACACCAAAGTACATGCCGGACTCGACCTACCCGATCGACGCTCAGTGCGTCGCCCAGGCAATACAGACCATGGCACTCGCAGGCTCGCGACAGAGCTCCGGGGACTTCGCGTGGACGATCTTCGACTTCGCTCAACGGCACATGAGACGCCTGGACGGCTCTTACATCTTCCAGCGTCGCCCCCGGTGGAACAATGCCGCGCCCCACATCCGCTGGATGGCTGCGCCGATGCTCCAAGCGCTCACTATCCTCCAGCGCCGCGGGAGCGGGACATGAGAGTCTGGATCGACCTGTCCAACTCTCCTCACCCGCTCCTGTTCGCACCGATTGCCCGCCGACTGGAGGCGCTTGGGCACGAGGTGGGAATTACCGCGCGGGACAACGCGCAGACCGTCGAGCTGACGCTCGAGCGTTGGCCCGAGGCGACAATCATTGGGGGAGACAGCCCCAGCTCACGGATCCAGAAGGCGCGGGTGATGGGCACCCGTGTCCGCACGTTGAGGCGCTGGGCCCAGAGCTTTGGAGCCGATGTTGCACTGTCACACAACTCCTATGGCCAGATCGTCGCGGCTCGCTCGCTCGGACTGAGAATCGTGACGGCGATGGACTACGAGGGCCAACCAGCCAACCATCTCGCCTTCAGACTCGCAGACGTAATCCTCATGCCGGAGGCACTGAGGGGGACCACAGTCCACAAGCAGGGCGCCACAGGCCGGCGTGCACGCTTCTACGCGGGCTTCAAGGAGGAGATCTACCTCGGCGACTTCGAACCGGATCCAGGTGTGCTCGCCTCGCTGGGGATCGAGCGAAACGGCCACGCTCTTGTTGTCGCACGCACCCCGCCCAGCCGCGCGGCCTACCACCAGTTCGGCAATGCGCTGTTCAGCGAAGTCATCGACACCCTCGGGAGGGACGAGAGCGTCCGTGTGGTCCTCCTCCCTCGCCACCCCGAGCAACGGGCCGCAATCGAAGCTCTTCGACTGCCGAGCGTCTTCATGCCCGACCGCGCCGTTGACTCTCGATCTCTGATGTATGAAGCCGACCTCGTGATCGGCGCAGGCGGCACGATGACGCGGGAGGCAGCGTTGATGGGAATACGAACCTACTCCGTGTTCGCCGGCGAGCAGCCGGCCGTCGACCGGGCCCTAGAACGTCAGGGATACATGAAGCGATTGCTCGCCAGATGCCCTCCGGTGATCGCGTCGCAAAAAACCGTCCGTCCACTCACAGAACTTCGAGAGCGGGCCACACGCCTTACGGACACCTTTATAGCTGCGCTGCTATCGCGATAAATGCCACCAAGCGCCGATCCGGCGACTCCAGCGACATAGCACACTGCGTTAAACGGTAGGTGCTATGCCAGCGCCCGTAGGCTTCACAACTCGGCTAAGCCGCACGCCCGTCGACCCACACGCACATGCGAGAGCAAGCCCAAATACGATGGCCCCGACGTATTCCAGTGACCCATTGGTTACGGCGTAAGACATCAACGGCAAGGCTACAAGCCAGCTAGCCCCAGATTTGATAATCGCGATCCAGATCAAGAACCAGGCGGCTAGTCCAACAAGACCCATCTCAACCAGGATCGTGATCGGATCACTTTGAGCCGTGTTGGCTTTGCCGCGGCTCTGTTCGACTATCCGCTCGACCGACCGGAGCCCGCTACCCAGCACAATTCCCCTGGCCCCACTCGCCTTCCACTGGTTGAGCGTGACCGTCCAGAGGCCACCTCGTCCCGACCCCGCAGTAGAAAAGTTGCTGTATTCGCCTTTCGCCTGATCCTTTTCATATCTGGCAACGACGATCGCCCCAACCCCGCTAACGACAATCGCGCCACAGATAACTACGACGCTGACCACGACCGCCGGCCGGAACCGTGCTCGGATTATCAGTGCAATAAAGGCAATGAGCAGGGCCACAAGTGCTGACCGAACACCGGTTGCCAACGCAGGTGTTGCCGCAATCGTTGCCGCCAATAGGCGCCAACGGAGATCCTTAATTGTAATTAGGCTCGCCAGCGCGACCATCACCCCCATGAGCGCCAACTCGTGGGGCCCCTCAGCCGCGAAACCCAGCTGTTCCCCTGCGCCATAGTAGGTGCCACCTTGCCCCAGATGCAGCACAATCGCTACGCCTTGGGCGCCCATAGCCGCGATACCACTATAGAGAAGAGGTCGGCGCATACTGATCAGCGCCATGCGTCTTCCTCTGCTGGTCACGACGATCGCCATAGCCGGGAACAGCGCATACTTCGCCGCCTCGATGAGTTGTTCGCCGGTCGTTGCCTCGATCGCCGCAACGAGAAGGCAAAGCGCGAAGAGCACAATACCGACGCGCGCTAGCCCGTCAACGGTGGACCACACAACCACTACAGAAAGCAGGAGCACGGCAGCAACGGCGGAAGCGACGGTCAGCGTGAGCCTAGGCGTCAGATCCAAGAACAGAACGAGCCACGGGATAATCGCGACAACAACGGTGGTGAACGTCGTACGGTCAACCAACAATCCCAGCACGACGGCAAAGAGCGCACCAACTGACGCCCCGGCTAGGACCGGATTGGCCCGGACGGTGTACGCCAGAGCAACGCAAGCTCCACAGAGCGTGCCGACCAGAACCACATTACGGCCGATCACCAAACGGGATGCACGAGTGCTGAGGACGTTCCCCGACTCGCTTGGATAGACGCTCGCAGGACGCATATGGCTACCGGCCCTCTTCCAGCGACAGCATCGGGAATGCCCGATTGGCGATGTTTGTTGCTCGGGCCCCCAAGAAAGCCAGGAGAAGCTCCACGATGCTGAGGGCGACGAGCGAGCTCGTCGCCACCAGAGCTATACCCACAAGGCCGATCGCTCGCCCGAACAACAAATCACCAACGGTGTTGATCGCAAAAGCAGCGCCAAAAATGAATGCCAACGTCCTATGCCTATGCTGAGCCATCAACAGATTTAGTCCCGGCATCGCGAGGTAGTAGGCAAGCGCTCCGACCAACAATATCTGGAAAACCGGGATCGACACGGGATAGCGGCCGTGATCGATCAGCGGGATCACGAGCGGCGACAGAAGCGCCATGCAGCCGCCGAGCAGAATAACCGGGATCGTCGCACGCTTGAGCCATGCGCTAAGAGCCCGCAATTGCGCCTCGTCCGAGTCAATGATGTCGCGCTGTGACGTTCGCACGCGGAGCACTGCCTCAAGCGCGGGCGCGGCCCCGAGGGCGACGGCGTAATATCGCTGCGCCGCACCAAATGCCGCGACATCGTACCGATCTAGGATGATGGCAACGATGAACACGTCGATCGTCGCGAAACCGGCCGCGACCAGCGAATAGACCGTCAGCCAGCCCGTCTCAGCGTTAAACCCGAGCTCAGCAAACGTGAGTCGATGCCGTCTAGCTTTCACTTTTGAATGACGCGCGATTACTAGAGTGACCGTCGCGGCCGCGACACCACCAAGGAGCATCGCGAGAAACGCGGTGCCCTCGCCTGATGCCGACAGTAGAAGGGCCGCAAGGCACACCGCAACAAGAAGGGTAAGAGATCGCGCGATACTCACCAGGCCACCGCGTGTGAATTCTAGATTGGCTTGGTAGTGTGCCGTCCCAAGTTCTAGAACCGCTTGTCCACTGCTGAACGCTACACACAGGCCAATGAATATCAGTCGCTCAGCTGGCGACCCGATGCCAAGAATGGTACTGGCTAGGAGACCCATAGCACCCACCCCGCATATCAACAAAAGCCCCCCCGCAACTGTCGAGCCATAGCTCATTTGTCGTACCTCGTGGCGCGAAACCCGCTCTGCCTCGGTCCGCAGATATCGCATACGGAGACCTCCGGTCGCGGACGAACCGACAAATTGACCCACAGCGAGAAACAGAACGATGAAAGCATAGCTTGGGGCAGCCATCTCTCGTATCAGCACTACAGTCGCGAGCGCGCTGAGGAGGCGCGACGAGGTGTCCGTAATGAGGGTAGACGCAAAGCCTCGGTGAAACGGGGACGCGATACGTAGTCGCCAGGGCATCGAATACCTTCAGTCTGCCGATGGTTGAGCAGCCAAAGCCAGTTGTTTTCGATAGAACGCTCTAACGCGATCGGAGGAACTCGTCGGCCTCCGGACAGCTCTCTTATTCGTCCCCTTCGAGGCGCGCTCGATATCTTTCAGGGCAGCTGTGACAAAGCTGTTGACATCGAGCGGCACCATCGAGACACCCGCAGGACGCGACACTGCGTCGCTCGCGATCACTTCGACTCCAGCGTCTAGGGCCTCCCGCACGCTGACTGCATCGCCATCTGTTCGTGTCGGCCGAAGGTAAACGACATCATGCGCGAAGGCGGGCGCAAGCTGCTCGTCAATCCATATCCGAGCCGTGGCACCTCTTGCATCTATGCGGGCGATCAACTCATTCAAGTACCGCTTCGCCCAGCGTCCTCTAGGGGAGTGCGCCAGGAAGATTGCGAGCCTAGCGTTCGGCACTTTCTCCACCACACCGAGGAATGTCTCCACGGCTATGTCCAATCCATAAAGATCGGTGCTTGAGGATGCCCATCGCGTGATTCGGTAGGCCGACACCACTAGCGTGATCTCGGCGTCGTCAAAAAAGGGCTCCGGCTTCCATTCCGATTTCGGCTTGCCAGATGGCTCGACGCCCACATATGCAGGCATGACCTCGATTGGCAAACGTACCCCTTGCTTTTGCAGCATTTCGCCGATTTCACTACTAACTGCAACCACTTGGTCGAAGCGGTTGATCGCGATAGTGACGACACGGCCAAGGATTGAATGCCTAAACACTTGAGCCAAGGAATGGTTGTGGACTGTGATCACCCAACGGCCGCTGCTTCCCCGGCGATGAGCCAGCGCGGTCGCGATGAGCAATGATGGCCGACCAGCATGGTGGTAGTGAACGATCGTTGCATTTGTTCGCCGGAGCTTCACGTAGTAAAGCAATGGGTTCCTACGTAGACTCCCAGTCACCACCGGCCCCGTGGGTCCTTTGAAGTGATTCAAGACCTTTACGAAGTAAGACTCGCGCAGGGCCTCGATAGTCCCGTGCACGTGTGACGAGACTCCACCGAGCGGCGGTGGATACGGCCCTACGATCAGGACGTCGGGGCTCAGGTCCGACTCGACAAGATGGCCGTCGAGGCTGGCTGCGCTACTGGACACGTTGAAACGTGGTGGCTAGATCTGTCGGCGTGCCGGACTGGGCCGAGCGAAGTGCTCCAAGTGTGGCGCTCATTGAATCGAGGGGATCAGGGCCCTCCACTCGCGAGTTCGCCGAGAGCACTCTATAAGCCTCGATCAGCTGCGCTCGATGCCCCTTGTCTTGATTCCTACCTCTCGTCCTACTCTTGTTCCGGCCCCTCAGCAGTGTCAGAGTCTTGAAGTCATCGATCAATGCCGACCGTCCACCGGCGTGCGCCTCGAAGTACTCCTTGGATAGACTGCTCGCCCCAGAAGCCGTATAGATAATTGCTGCGTTTGAGCCGTCGGAGAACTCCAGTGTTGCGGTGAATCCCAGCGGTGAAGCCTGTGCCGTTCCAGCATGTCTGCTTGCTGTGCAACTGACGCTTACAACTGGCGATTCTGTTACCCAACAAGCAAAGTCGAAGAAATGGCAACCCTCTCCAAGCAGTCGTCCTCCACCGTCATCTGGGTCATTGAGCCAATGGTCGGGGCTCAAGGGTCCTGCGTTTACACGCAGCAACATCTGGATAGGGGTACCACGCTCCCGCACGTGCTGGCGGAACTGCCGGGAGAGCGGCGCGAACCTGCGATTGAACCCCACAATGAGTGCGCCACCAGTCGCAGCTCGTGCGTCTCGCAAGCTGTCTAGCTCGGCCTCACTGAGTGCCGGCGGCTTCTCCACAAAGACAGCCTTCCCAGCCAACAACGCTGCCTCAGCCAGTGCCGCGTGAGACGAGTGGCGAGTAGCGATGGCGACCAACCCAGCGTCCGGATCCTGTATTGCTTCCTCAGGCGAGACCGCTTGCGTGAAACCAAACTGGTTGACTGCCGCCTGAGCGGAAAGACCACGGGCGCTAGCGGCCGATCTGAGCTCAAATCCCGCGCTCTTGAGACCGGGTATGAGGATTCGCTGAGCGAAGCTCCCCGTGCCGATCACGTTCGCCACCTTCCAGTTCGAGCTGGCAGCAGGCGCAACCGCCAGCACAGGGGGCTTCTCCCTCGTGGCGGCCTGTTCGTACTGGAGCACCATTCCGAGGGGTGAGTCGTCGTCTGAGACGAGCCGCTCATACGCCTCCGGAGCACGCTCGACCGGCACACGCTCCAGGATCAGGCCCTCAACGTCCATGCGACCGCTGCTGAGCAGCGCGACGAACGCTCCCATGTTGCGCTGCTCTGTCCAGCGCACATAACCGATCGGATAGTCGAGACCGCGCTCCTCGTACTCACGGTCATAGCGCCCTGGGCCATATGAGCGCGACAGGCGCAGGTCGATCTCCCTGTCGTAGTAGGGCGCGCGGGGGATGTCGATGTTCACGTCGCCGACCACCACCACGCGCCCTCGGTCTCGGCAGAGCTGCGCCGCGAGCTTGATCGGGTCGTTCGACTTGGTCGCAGCGGTGATGATCACCGCGTCGCAGCCAGCCGCTTCTGAGGGCAGCTCTTGGCCGTTCAGCGCCGCGCGGTTGAAGCCCGAGTCCACTGCCGAAAGCTCCATCGCCTTGTCCACCAGCGCGTCGGACAGATCAATGCCCACCACGCGACAACCCGCAGCTCGCAGAATCATGCCCGTCAGCTGGCCCACGAGGCCGAGACCAATCACAGCGACGCGTTCTCCCAAGTGGACATCGGCTTGGCGAACGCCGTGCATTGCCACACTGCCGACTGTGGCGAACGCTCCGCCCTCGAAGCTGACGTCCTCGGGAAGCGTCACGCAAAGGTTCCCAGGAACCTGCACCACGTCGGCATGCACGGCGTAGTCGCCTCCTCCACAGGCGACACGATCACCCGGGGCGAGGCCGCGTACCCGGGCACCGACCTCCAGTACCACGCCGGCTGCCGAGTACCCCAGGGCGGAGGGTTGGTCCAGCCGAGTGCGGACCGTCTCGAGCGTCTGTCGTATCCCCTCCTGCCTCGCCTTCTCGATCACCTGACGTGCTTGGTCAGGACGTGCACGAGCCTTGCCGATTAGGCTCTCTCGCCCAGCCTGCACCTTGCTTCGCTCGGTGCCCACGCTCAACAGGCTTGCGCGGACGTCGATCAGCACACCGTCCGGAGTGAGTGACGGACGTGGAACATCGAGTACATCAACGCGGCCGTCTCGGAGTCTCAGCGTTACCTGCTTCACGGTGTCAGTTCGCCCCGTGCCGCTGGAGAACAACCGGCAGCGTCCGCAATATCAGCCGCACGTCCCCCCACAGTGACCAGTTGGTCACATACAGGTAGTCGAGCTTCACCATCTCCTCAAAGGGAATGCTCGTGCGTCCGAGCACTTGCCACAGGCCAGTGACACCCGGCGTCAGGTCGAGTCGTCCCCGCGCCCACCCGTCCACCATCATGTCCTCCTCCGCCACCAGCGGCCGCGGCCCCACGAGGCTCATGTCGCCTCTGAGCACATTCCACAGCTGAGGAAGCTCGTCGAGGCTCGTCAGTCGTAGGAGACGGCCAACCCGAGTGATGCGCGGATCGTGCTCGAGATGCAGCCACCCCGGGTCCTTGCTCTGGGCGAGCAGCTCCGCGCGTTTCGCCTCCGCATCGATCACCATCGTGCGCAGCTTCAGCAGCCTGAAGCTACTGCCTCCCCTGCCGATCCGCTCCTGGCGAAAGAACACCGGGCCGGGCGAGTCCAGCTTGACCGCCACTCCCAGTACCAACAACACCGGGAGCGCCACGACCGACAGAACACCTGCCCCCAGCAGGTCAAGGGTCCGCTTCGCCAAGCGCGAAGAACGTGAGAGAACCGGCGGGTTGACCCCCAGGACGGTCACCCCCTGCAGGTCGTCGATCTCCACAGAGGGCCCGAGCGCGCTGAACGTGGCCGGCAGCAGGCTCACCTTCACTGCGACGTTCTTGCAGTCGCGCAGCACCTCCAGCAGCTGGGCGCCCTCGACCTCGGCATCTGCGACCACAACCCTGCCCACACCATGCTCCACCATCAGCTCGGTCAGGTTCAGGCTCACATCGTCAAGGCAGCCCAGCAGCGGCAGATCCACCCCGCGCGCCCCATCTCGGTCGCAGCTGACCATCCCGATCGGCTCCAATCGCAGGCTCGCCTTGGCGCGCATCTTCTCGATCAACGCTCCGCTGGTCTGGCCCGTGCCGATCAACAGCACCCGCTCGGGGGAGATCAGCCGGATGAACGTTGCCCGCGTCACAGCCCGGCCGACAAGCACCAGCGCCAACGCGATGCTCCCGAAGACCAGGATCGTGGCGAACACCAGCTTGAAGGGCGCCACCACCACGAACCAGCACCACATCAACAGGCATCCCAACAGCAGCGCGTGGCACAGCGGCGGGACGTCGTCGAGCGTCGAGTGGCTCAGCCGCTTGGCGTCGCGCTCATACAGCCCGTAGAGCTTGAACAGCACCACCCACACCGGCAGCGTTGCCACCCCATAGAGCAGGTACTGACCCCACGAGTGGTCTCGCGCCCCACCCGCCAGCGCCATCGCCAGGACCATCGCCAGCGCCAGACATGCCGCGTCGTCGATTGCCAGCAGCCGTCTCAGGTAGTAGTCGCGCCGGCCGTATTCCCGTGCCACGAGCATTCCAGCCGCGGGTGGACGCAGAGCGCCCTCCAGCGAAACGATCTGTCCCTTCGCGCCGAGAGGCGCCACCTCGGGCATGGACTCAGATCGTCGCCTCGCGACGACTGCCGAACGCGCGTCTCATACCTTCGCTGGACATGCCCGAACAACGCCTGGGCCGGGCGAGGACTTCCACTCCTCCAGGCTCGATACCCTGATCGGGTGAGTTCGCTGCATGAGTCGAGCGGTGCATCAGACACATCGGTCGCGGGAGCAGTGCGCGATCCCCTTGGCGACCTCAGCGCGGTGCTTGCCGCTCGCCAACGCCCGATGTCCGAGCGACTGGAGCTTGCACTGAGCTGGAACTCAGTTGCTGCCGAGCTTCGCCTGGGACTCGCCAGGGCGAAAGCAGCGGACAAACAGGCGAACCTCAGCCGGTGAGCACTCCCAACGGGTTCGACGCCCGCGAGCTCTTCAAGGCGCTCGCCCTCCACCACGTCGAGTACGTGACGATTGGTGGAATCGCAATTCAGGCGCATGGGGGCCAGCGTCTGACTCAGGACCTCGATGTGGCCATCGCAGCGTCCACCGACAACCTCACTCGGCTGGCCAACGCCCTGGTCGACCTCGACGCACGCATCCTCGGGCCTGGTGGCCAGCGCTCACTATCGGTGCCGAGCGCGCCCCTGCTGGGCTCCAGCGATCAGTGGCATCTCATCACTCTCCACGGACCGCTTGACATCGTCACGCTGCCGGCTCATCTCGGATCCTTTGCCGACATGCGAAGCCGTGCTCACGAGGTTCCATTGGGTGAGCTCTCGATTCCCATCGCTCACCGCGACGACCTGCTGAAGATGAAGCGCGCTGCCGGCCGTCCACAGGACCTCGCTGACATCCAGCTGCTCGAATCGCTCGACGCCCCTGGGGGTGGCCAGGCATCATCCAAGGCCTCGGGCTGACCCCACCCCCGCCCGTCTCAACGATCTAGACTCAACGCGCGCAATGGAATCTCCAATCCTGATCGACGTCTGGACGGTCGACCCCTCGCAGCGGGTTGAGCTGGCCCAAGCGATCACAGACGGAGTGCGAAATGTGATCGTCGGGCGCCGAGGTTTCGTGTCTGCTCAGCTTTACGAAAGCACCAATGGCGACTCGATGATGGTGATGGTGCACATGCGAACGATCAAAGAGCGCCAAGAGCTCACGGATTCGCCTGAGGCTCACAACCTGTTGCGCGAGCTTGGAACGATCGCGCGTGCGCATGCGCGGCTCTTCCGGCTGGTTGAGAGCTTTGGCGAGCCCGACGAGCCACGCTGATCCGGCGGCTCGAGCCACAGGCAGTCAGGACGGTGGACGCCAGCCTCGGGGCAGGGTCGTCTGCCCCACCTCGATCAGATAGCTGTCGGGGTCGCGGATATAGCAGCGCATCTCCGTGTCGTGCTGAATCGGCGGCGTCAGGAATTCGGCGCCCCGCGCGCTCCACTGGGCGTACACGGCTTGGATGTCCGCGACCCGGATGTTGAGGAAGCTGCTCACCCGATCCGGGTCGGGCTGCCTCTCCAGCGTGACGGTCGGCTTGTCGTCCGTGGGACCTCCTCCGAGGTTGATGATGATCCAGCTGTTGGCTAGCGCGACGTAGGTAACCTCGTCACCCGCCTCGCCGGCGATCACCGTCTTGCCGCCAAGTACCTCGGTGTAGAAGCGCCGAGAACGCTCGACATCATCCGAAACGATGAAGTGAGCCAGGACCATCTCCTCGTCGATGGTGCTCATGCTGACCTCCGGTGTTGGCGTTGACTGGATAAGAACCTTGCAAGGGCTGGCCACCGCCCTCTCGACCTCGAAGCTATCGCTCTGCGTGGAAGGAAGTTTGTAAACACATGAACAACGGTGGTGCAACGGACTTGCAGATAGGCAGCTGCCACCGTACGCTCGGCTTATCTACCTGGGAGGTTGCCGTGTCAGCCACTGTGCCAAATCCCGAGCTCAAGGCGCGCCATCGTGCGATGTGGGCATCGGGCGACTACCCGTCGATGGTCGAGACCTTCTTGCTGCCGCTGGGACCGCGGCTCGTCGAGGCCTGCGGCATCGGCGCCGGGATGAGCGTGCTGGACGTCGCCGCAGGAACCGGCAACGCATCGATTCCGGCAGCCGAGCGCGGCGCGCGCGTAACGGCGAGTGATCTGACGCCCGAGCTGCTCGAGGCTGGCCGACGCCGGGCGGAGTCGAACGGGCTCGAGCTCGATTGGGTCCCGGCAGACGCGGAGAGCTTGCCATTCGAGGACGGGGCGTTCGACGTCGTGATGTCGTCGATCGGTGCGATGTTCGCGCCCAACCACCAGGACGTTGCCGACGAGCTGGCCCGTGTCTGCCGTCCGGGCGGCACGATCGGGATGCTGAATTGGACGCCCGAGGGCATGATCGGCGCGCTGTTCCGGACGATGGGCCCATTTGCCCCGGCGCCTCCACCCGGCGCGCAGCCGCCGCCGCTTTGGGGCAGCGAGGACCACGTGCGCGAGGTGTTCGGAGCGCGGGTCGCTTGGCGCACGCTCGAGCGCGACGTACTGGAGATCACCGCCTTCCAGCATCCCCGTGACTACGGCGAGCACTTCAAGGCACGGTATGGCCCGACCATCGTCGCGCGCGCGAATGCGTCCAGCACCGGCCGAGCAGCGGAGCTCGACGACGCCCTCGACCACTTCTGCGAGGAGTGGAACTGCGGCACCGGCGAGCGGGCGCGCTTCGAGAAGGAGTATCTGCTCGCAGTCGGCACACGCGCGTGACGACGCGGACGCGCAGCTACGGGCCTGACGTGAAGGGGAGACCGTGAGCACTACAAGCCAGGATCAGACGCCGCTCGACGAGCTGGGCGTCGCTGACCGCGCCCACTTCCAGCAGGGACCGCCGCTGGAGTTGTTCAGGCGGTTGCGCGCTGAGTGTCCGGTTCACTGGTCGGGCGGCATCGCTGAGTTTCCCGACGAAGCCGGCTTCTGGTCGGTGACGACCGCCGAGGACGTGTTCGAGGTCAGCCGTGACTGGCAGACCTACTCCTCCGAAGTCGGCGGCTTCACCGCGTCCAATGCAGGCTTGTCGTTGGAGATGCAGCAGGCGATGTTCATCGGCATGGACCCGCCCAAGCACGACCGGCTGAAGGCGCTGTTCCAGCGTGGCTTCACGCCGAAGCGGATCGCCGAGCACGAGGACGCGATCCGCGCGATCACGATCGAGGTGCTCGAGCGTTTGGAGGGCCCACCCCCCCGGGAGACCTGCGATCTGGTCAGCGACGTCGCCCAGCCGGTGGTGGCGCGGGTGATCGGGAGTTTCATGGGCCTTTCGGCGGAGGACGACCAGGCATGGGCGAACCTGATGAACGCGATCGTCGGCGCGGGCGACCCGGACGCGACGCCGGAGGGAGCGCAGAGCGTGATGGAGCGCGAGGTGCCCGAGGTGTTCGCGCGCTGCGGCAAGCTGATCGCCGAACGACGCGCGACGCCAACCGATGACCTCACGAGCGTGCTCGTACACGCGGAGCTCGACGGCGAGCGGCTTGAGGACCACGAGATCGTGATGGGGTTTCTGCTGCTGATGGCCGCCGGCAACGACAGCACCAAGGCGACCTACTGCAGCGGCATGCGCGCGCTGATGGAAAACCCCGAGCAACGACGGATGGTGCTCGAGGACCCCTCGCTGGTGCCGGCGGCGGTCGAGGAGTCACTGCGCATGTTCCCGGCGTTCGCGCACTTCGCCCGCACGGCCACACGTGACACCGAGCTGCACGGGCAGCGCATCCGTGAGGGCGAGAAGCTGGTCATGTGGTACCCGTCGTCCAACCGCGATGAGAAGCGCTTTGAGGACCCCGACCGCTTCGACCTGACGCGCGAAGCCGAGCACCAGGCGTTCGGTGCCGGTGGCCGGCACTTCTGCCTGGGGACCGCGCTCGCGAGACTGGAGTTGCGGATCCTGATCGAGGAGACGCTCAAGCGCTACCCCGAGATCCAGATCGCCGGCGAGTGCACACACGTCGAATCAGCGTTCGCCAACCAGCACAAGACGCTGCCCGTGCGGCTGCGCCCGCTGTAGGTCGTCCGGCGTACGCAGGGCGACGACAAGCGCAGAGCACGGCGACCTCTCCGATCCAGCGCCAGGCTAGGCAGGGCGCTTCCTGCTTGCCTCGCAAGCGATCGTCTCGACAAGCTTGCGACGATCTAGCGCTTCAAGGTTCGCCGCACTGGATACACCTGCGGTCGGCCGCCCACCGATGGATCGCAGATATCAAGCCGGCTGGAGTGCAGAAGCAGTCGCCGCGTACTGCCGGGCGGGAAGATCTCGAGGCCGTAGGCCGAGAAGAAGCGTGGCAGGCAAGGGCCACTGGATGTGTAGGTGAACGTGAAGAACGCACGCTGGCCATGGTGCATGGTCACAGTTGTCACAGGAACGCCAGTTGCGCGATCGACGTTCACATGGATGAGTCGACCGTGAGCATCAAGCAGCCCTACTCCGGGATATCCGCGCAGATGACATGTTGCTGACCCCACGTTACGAAGCGCCAGGTCCCAATACAGGTGGCTGAGGCCAGCCGTGCCCCGCACAAAGGACAGATGCAGGTGCGATGTCAAACAGCGTGGCGTCCTCGAGCCGAGCACGGGCGACGGCGTAACAGATCCGCTCAAGATGAAAGCCAGAGTGCAGATCACCGACAGCACCGTCGGGGGCCTTCGCCACCTACTCGGATGCATCAGTACAAAACCCCGTAAGTGATGGCTAGCGCCGGATTTGTCGGTAACCCCCTGTGCCTTCCAAGATGCCACAAGCGATCCTTTCCACGGGTGCCATTGAGCGGGACCATACCATTTATCGGACTTACGATGCTATGATCGCGCGGGCATAGCGCAGTCTCACCAGCGATTTCTTGGGTTCATCGACAATCAAGCGCGGAGGTGTAGCAATGCCAAACCCTGGCCAGCCCACTATCAGCCCGGGCGCTACCGGCGATCCCGTGCGCCGGGCTCAGAGAGCGCTGCGTCGCACCCCAGAACCGAGCCTCGTCGTCGACGGCAGCTTTGGACCCGCGACCGAGCATGCCGTCAAGAGCTTCCAAGAAGGCTCGCCCGGTCTCACCGTTGACGGCATAGTGGGTCCAGCGACATGGGGCGCCCTTCCAGACGGCGCTCCGATGCCCGTGCTACTCGACGGCTCGAGCGGCGACGTAGTCCGTCGCCTGCAGGAAGTGCTTGCCAACGGATCTGGTCAATGGAATACCGGACCAGGAGCCATCGACGGCGAGTTTGGCCCACACACTCGCGCATCGGTCGAGGCCTTCCAAAAATGGGGGGGTATTACTGCCGATGGAGTCGTGGGAGATCAAACGTGGGACGTGTCGCTACATGCCATGATGGCTGATTTGGAGACAGAGGTCGGGCTCGAGTATGCGAACGGGTAGCTGGCTGAGCGCAGAGTCACTGCGGTCGGCTGCGCGGCGCTTTGCCCCTCGCCCGGTACACTCCGTGGCCGGTGCTGCGCTGCTGGGCTCAGCGCTCGTCTTCAGCGTAATTCTTCCCGGCGCCTCAGCGGCGCCAGCGAAGGCCCATAGCGCAGCTGTTCCGCGATGCTCGACGTCGGGGCTCGTGATGTGGGTCAACCCTGACGGAGGCGGGACCCCAGGCAGTTATTACTATCACGTGGAGATCTGGAACCAGTCCGGGCATGTGTGTCGTCTCGGTGGGTATCCAGGAGCGTCGGCGGTCGATCTGAACGGCCGCCGTGTGGGTCCGCCCGCGGTACGTGAAGTGACCGGCCCACCGGCTGTAGTGGCGCTTGCGCCCGAAGGCCACACGAGCGTGATCGTACGGGTCACTGATACCGGCGCCCTTCCACGCGCCGCTTGTAGGCCGCTGCCTGCCGCGGGCTTTCGCATCTACCCGCCGGGCAACACGGCGTCCAAGGTCGTCTCGTTCCCGTTCAGCACATGTTCGGGCCCTCAGGGGTCTATACGCGTGCGGGCCGTGAAGACTGAAGGAGGCTACTAGCGCCCAGACGTGGACTCGGGTCCTGCTCTCAGGATCAGCGCCACCGTCAGGAGTGGGCCGCCCGGTTCGACGAAGACTCCGCTTGTCCGAGAAGACAAAACGCGCGCTTAGGAGGAAAGGCTCGAAGGCACGGTGAGCTCGCGGCGAAAGCGCGCCCGCGACCCTCCCGGTACCCGTGCCGGAATCCGCGAGCTGTCGATCCCCAGCACCGACTCCGAGGTCCGCTCGCCGTAGCTGGGGCGCTCGCCTTCGATCAGCTCGATCGGGTCGCCCGAGCGCTCCATCGAGCTGTGGGCCGCCTCAAGGGCGCGTACGATTTCCAGGCCGAGCGTGCTGTTTGAGCGCGGCTCCTCGCCCGTGCGTATCGAGTTGGCGAAGTCCGCCAGCTCCAGCCCAAGCGGCTCGCCGGCGTCGATTCGCGGCACCACGATGTCACCGCTGCGATATGTCAGCTGATACTCGCCGAACGTCGCCGGCGCCTCGGTTGAGACATCCAGCCCACGGTCATACACCCGCACCGACTCGTCCGAGGAGGTGTCCTCGTAGCGCACCATCCGCTTGGAGCCCACCACCACCATCTCGCGCATCTTGCGCGGGGCCAGCCAGGAGATCTGGACGTTTGCAGTCGTGCCGCCCGAGAAGGTGACGGTGAGGAAGGCCGTCTCGGGTACGCCATGCTGGAAGATGCTCTGCCCGGCCGCCGCGATGTGGGTCACGGGCCGGCCCAGCCAGTACAGGAGGATCGACAGGTCGTGGGGCGCCAGGTCGCTGATCACGCCGTCGGCCTGATAGAGGCCGAGGTTCATCCGCGAGGAGGTGATGAAGTACACATCGCCCAGCTCCCCCGACTGGATCAGATCACGCACCTTGTTGACCGGGGGGCTGTACACGAAGGTGTGCCCCGGCATCAGCACCCGTTCTTCGCGCGCAGCCAGCTCGATCAGCTCTTCGACATGGGCGGCGGTGGTTGCCAGCGGCTTCTCCACCATCACGTGCTTGCCCGCTTCCAACGCCCGTCGCGCCAGCTCGTAGTGGGTGCTCGGCGGAGTGGCAATCGAGACCGCCTGCACCCGCGGGTCCAGCAGGATCGCGTCGAGATCGTGCTCCACCGCGCAGCCTGGATGCCTGCGGGCGAACTCGATCGCTCGCGCCGGATCGCGCTCGCACAGGCCCATCAGTCGGAACTCGCTTCGCTCGGCGATGTTGCGTGCGAGATTCGGTCCCCAGTAGCCGTAGCCGACGACCGCAATTCCAATCGGCGTGGTGATCATGTCCTCAGTTCTCCCCCACTCGATCCATCGATGTGTTCCTTCATCAACGGCCCAGCCACAGCTGCGCTTGCGAGGCGCTCTCAGCTCGACAGCAGCGAGTCGCGCCCGCCTGCGACGATTGCCTGCAGCGCCTCACCGACCCGCTGGATCTGATCCCAGCTGATCGAGGGGAAGATCGGCAGCGAGAGGATCTCCTGAGCGAGCTCCGTGGCGTTGGGCGCCACATCCTCGGCTTCCGCCAGCGCCGCATATGCCTCGGAGCGGTGAATCGGGATCGGATAGTGGATTGCCGAGGCGATCCCCTCCGCCGCCAGGAGCTCTTTGACCTCGTCGCGGCTTGCTGTGCGGACGACGAACTGGTGATAGACGTGGTCTGTCTCAGGCGCCACCGGCGCCGGCAGCGTCACGCCCTCCACCTCGCTCAGGACCTCGCGCAAGCCGTCGGCCGCCAGCCGTCGAGCCCGATTGCGCTCCTCAAGCAGAGCCAGCTTCGGGCGCAGCACCGCCGCCTGTATCGCATCCAGCCGCGCCGTCGTTCCGAGGATGCGGTGGTGATAGCGAGGGCTCTCGCCGTGCGAGCGCATCAGCCGCACCCGCTCCGCAAGCTCATCGCTGGCCGTCACCACCGCGCCGGCGTCGCCCCACGCTCCGAGGTTCTTGGCCGGGTAGAACGAGAACGTGCCCGCATCGCCAATCGTCCCCACGCGCTGTCCGCGGTAGCGGGCGCCGTGCGCCTGGGAGGTGTCCTCCACCACCGCCAGCCCGCCGGCCCGAGCCAGCTCCATGATCGGCGCCATCTCCACCGTGCGACCGAACAGGTGAACGGGTATCACACAGCGCACAGATGGAGTGAGGGCCCTCTGAGCCGTCTCCGCAGTCATCAGCTGGGTGTCGAGATCCACATCGGCAAAGCGCGGGCGGGCGCCCACGAGGCTTACAGCCTCGGCCGTGGCGATGAACGAGTTGGCGGGAACCACCACCTCATCCCCCGGTCCGATCTCGAGCGCCCGCAGGGCAAGCACCAGCGCTTCTGTGCCCGAGGAGACCCCGATCGCATGAGGCGTCTCACACCAGGCGGCATAGTCCGCCTCGAAGTCCTCGACGGCAGCACCCCCGGTGAACGCCCCCGCGCTCGCGACCCGCACTATCGCCGCGAGCAGCTCACCGAAGAGCTGGGGCTCCTCATGGTCCATCACCGTCAGCGGCACTGCGGCGCTCATCCCAGCACCGCCGGATCCACGCCAAGCGACTCGCCCAGGCCGAGGATGCCGAGGCCCGCACCCCGCTCGGGGTCGAGGATCAGATCGGCCGCCTCGTTGCGCGAGCGCACACCGAGCTTGCTGAAGGCTGAGGAGAGATGGCTCTTGACCGTGCTCTCCGCCAGGAACAGACGCTCGGCGATCTGGCTGTTCATGTAGCCGCCCACCACCAGGCCGAGCACCTGCTTCTCCCGCGCCGAGAGCGCCGGCGGCTGGACCTGTCGCCAATGCCCCCGCGGCACGCACACCTGACCGGCACGCACCGCCTGCAGGCAGGAACCCAGCCCGCTCGCCAGGTCCTCCTCGACGATCACCCCCGCCGCTCCAGCGCTGAGCGCCGCGCGCACCTCCCAGCGCTCGATGCTCGGACAGGCCACAACCACAGGCGTGCTCTCGAAGCGCCTGGTCAGCGACTCGACCAGGCCCGGGAGCGATGCCACAGCATCCTCGAGCCACAACACGATCGCCGCGGGCGAGGGCCCATCGCCCGCGAGGGCCGCATCGACCGTGTCGAAGGCATCGAGCGTGAGCCCCGCATCGACGAGGATCGCCGCGATCTCCTCGCGCCGGTCCGCCAGCGCGATCAGCGCCACACGCTGCTCGCTCTCAACCGCGAGCGGCGCCCCCTGGTCTGTGCCGTCTGTGGACATGCCCCGAGTAACGATCAACCTCATCGCGTACTTTCAGGCGCTACAGCCGCACCACGTCGGCCGCGGCCGACGTGCGGGTGACGCCGCGCAGGTCCACCACCAGCCGGGCTCGGGTGGCGACGAGGTCGTGGTCCACCCCGGGGTGCGCTGTGACGATGAGGGCGAGATCGGTGTCGCCGAGCGCCTCCTCCAGCGGGCAGCTCTCCAGAGCGAACTCCGTGAGCCTCGGTACGTGTGGGTCGTGATAGATAACCTCCGCGCCCCCACCCCGCAGCAGGCTGATGATCTTCAGGGCGGGTGACTCGCGGATGTCGCCCACGCCTGGCTTGTAGCTGACGCCGATGACTGTGATGCGGGCGCCTTTGACGGACAGGCCGCGGTCGTTCAGCGCGCGCTGGGCCTTGGCCACGCAGTGGTAGGGCATCTGCTGGTTGACCTTGCCCGCCAGCTCGATGAACTCGGTGGCCATGTCGAACTCCCGGGCACGCCAGCTCAAATAGAAGGGGTCCACCGGCAGGCAGTGCCCCCCCATCCCCGGCCCCGGCTCGAAGCGCATGAACCCGTAGGGCTTCGTCGCCGCCGCATCCACCACCTCCCAGATATCGATCCCCATCCGATCGGTGAGCATGGTCAGTTCGTTGACGAGCGCGATGTTGACCGAGCGGAAGATGTTCTCCAACAGCTTCGTCAACTCCGCCGCCTCGGGGCTCGATACGCGTACGACCTGATCGCACACCAGGCCGTAGAGCGCTTCGGCGCGCTCTGCACATGCGTCGGTCATGCCCCCCACCACCTTCGGCGTGGTCCTCAGTGTGAAGTCGGTGCGGCCCGGGTCGACTCGCTCGGGTGAGAAGGCGAGGTGGAAGTCCCTGCCGGCGGCGAGCCCCGACTCCTCAAGCAGCGGGGCGACGCGCTCACGGGTGGTGCCCGGATAGGTGGTCGACTCCAGCACCACCAGCTGACCCGCCTGCAACACCTCCGCCAGCGCCCGCGTCGAATCGATCAACGGACCCAGCTCAGGCTCCCGGTTACGAGTCAACGGAGTCGGCACACAGATCAACACCGCATCGGCCTTCGCCAGTCGCGAGTAGCGCGTGGTGGCATGGATGCGCTCGGCCACCTCCCCCAGCTCCTCATCGGATACATCCTCGATATAGGACTCGCCCGCCTGGAGAGCCTCGATCTTGCGCGCATCCACATCGACGGCCACGACCTCGCAGCCCTCCTGGGCGAAGGCCACCGCAAGCGGCAAACCCACATAGCCCAAGCCGATGACACCAACGGTGGTCATGTCCACCGATCCGCCGAGCAGCTTTCCGAACCCCTCATGCGAGAACAACGCCGCTCGGCCGCGGTTCTTTCACAGTCGGATATGCGACGTAGTTTCAGCGTTTGACAGATCCATGATCGCCGCAGGAGACACCTTGTGTATATCTGCACACAGAGGGCACTTGCAGGGAAGGGCCGGCGCACGGCGCCCATGCGGGTCAGCCGGTTAACCCACGAGCCGTCCACCCTTGCTTAGAGCTTCATTTCCAGGCAAACAGGGGCTTTTGCCGGCCATGGAGCAATGTCAACGCTTGCCCTGCTGTCATCTATCTGGAGCAGTCCGGGATCACCTGCGGCGACTGGAGCAAACTACAACTCAAACATTTGTCCACCCTGCTAGTCTCGGCTCAAGCCGACGGTGGAGCAGGCGCCGCCGCTTGAAGCGAGCATGGAAGCGATTCACGACATGGAGGTTGGGGCGGGCGATTCGCAGGCTGAGCCTGGGCTGTCCGGTATCACGAGCAACGTTCGGATAAGCCGAATCTCAAGCCGCGGGCCAAATCGCGGCTTGATTAAAACGTCACAAAGCCAGCAGATTAAAACGCTCGCTGCCTATTGGACAACCGTCCAGATGTCCAAGCCGGATTTGTCACATCCAGTTAACGAATGTTTGGGGAGCTATGAGTAGCTTGGTGCAGCAAGTACACATGGAGGGGAGGGTTGTTGATGAAAAGACAACCGGCATGGGAGCCAGACCAATGACAGTCGAGACCTGCGAGACCGAGCCTTACGCCAGCCAGGACCTCACGACCAGCTCCATGACCCACCGCTACACGCGGCGTGCCGAGCAGATCGATCAATGGCCGCGTGTGAGCGTGATCATCCCCACGCTCAACGAGGCGCTCAACCTGCCGCTGGTGCTCGCCGAGCTCCCCGAGGACGTGCACGAGGTGATCATCGTGGACGGCCTCTCAACCGACGGCACCCCCGAGGTGGCCCGGCAGGCGCGCCCCGACGCGACGGTCATCTTCCAGACCGCCCGCGGCAAGGGCGACGCCCTGCGCTGCGGCTTCGAGGCAGCCACGGGCGACATCCTGGTGATGCTCGACGCCGACGGCTCGGCCGATCCCGCCGAGATACCGGCCTTCATCGGTGCCCTGCTGGAGGGGGCGGACTTCGCCAAGGGCACTCGCTTCCTGGACACCGGGGGCAGCTCCGACCTGACTCCCCTGCGCAGGTTCGGGAACCTCGTCTTGAGCGGAACCGTCAACACCCTGTTCAGGACCTCCTACTCGGACCTCTGCTACGGCTACAACGCCTTCTGGCGCCACTGCCTCCCGGCCATGAGCGTCGATTGCACGGGCTTTGAGATCGAGACCCTGATCAACATCCGTGTGGGGCGGGCCGGCCTGAACGTCCGTGAGGTGCCGAGCTTCGAGCGCGACCGCATTCACGGGCAGAGCAACCTGCGGACCTTCCGTGACGGCGCCCGCGTCCTGCGGACGATCCTGCGCGAGCGTGCTCGCAGCGCCCCGCCCTCTCACCACCCACGCACGACCCTCGAGCTTCAGGTCACCAGAGACCTGGGGCTTGCGGGCGAGCACGCGTAGGAGATCCGAATGCTTAGAGAACGACTACTGGCGAATACGAAAATCACCCTAGGAGAGCCCATGCTGCGAGCCGGACGAATCATCCTCTGTACTGCGGCGTGCGCGCTGGGCGTGGTCGCTCTGCCGGCCGCCGCGAGCGCCTCGACGATCCTCGATCGCTTCTCGCTCGACTCCTACCACGCGGGGGGCGCCAAGCACACGCCGGCCGCGACGAGCAGGATCAAACTCGACGGCTTCGAGTACGTGGCCATCGTGCAGGGGACCTTCAGCTACTACGGCGCCATCAACTACATGGCTCCCCAGCCGCCCTGGACGATCCTCTGCGGCACGCCCGAACCGGCGCCTCAGTTCGGCTCGGCCGGCGGCTCGGGCAAGGTGGGCTTCGACTCCGAGTACATCTTCTCGCGGCCCTGGCTGCCCGAACCGTGCGCCAAGGCAAAACTCCCTGTGAAGTGGACCAACTTCCAGATGAACCCGGGGACGGGCGTGTGGGCGCACCCGGTGGCACTCGTCCCGACGCTCAGCCCGACGCACACCTACGAATACGCCATCTCGAGCAAGAAGAACCACCACGTGTCCTTCCGCCTGTATGACATCAACACGCGCGACAACTACGGCACCCTCAAAATAAGCCTGAGGGGTGCCACCTCAGAAGACTGCAGCGGCACCAAGTACGCAGCCTTCGGCGCTGGCTCCGAAGCCGAATGCATCACCAACCTCGGCTGAGATCAGCGCAACCTCGGGCATGACCGCCTGAGGCGGCGAGGCCTACCGGCTTCGCCGCCTCGAGCGGTGGTTAGGATCAACAGATGCGTCTCATCGCACCTCTCGCCACATGGCTCTCGCTGGGGCTCTCGCTGGCGACGATGCCCGTCTCGGCCACCGTCAGCATCGACCAGGGACCGATCCTGCGCGTGCTGCGCCTCAGCGACGTGCCCCAGGCGGGGGATGCCGGCTTTCCCTCCGGCGCCCTCACCGCATCCCAATACGCCTTCAGCAACGACTCCACCTCGCGAGCCAGGCGCGAAGAGGCGCACCTCCTGAGGAGCGCGGGCTTTCAGTCCTCGGCCATCAGTGGAGTGCACGAGGATGAAGGTAAACTTCAGCTGAAGTCAACGGCCATCGAGCTCGGCTCGCCCGCGCTGGCCGCCCAGGCGCTCACCGCCGAGACCGCCCTGTCCGCCCACACTCAAGCTCCGCCCCGCACGAGCGTCAGCAGCGCCTCCGATCACAACTTCCCCCGCGCCACGATCGTCACCTTCCGCCCCACAGTCACCGGTGGTGAGGGGGGCCTGGAGGTACTTGCCCGCGTCGGCAGCTATCTCTACACGTTGCAGGGCATCGACGAGCCCGACCAGATCTCGCGCGCCATGGTCGAGCATCTGCTGAAAACCGTCATCGCGCGCAGCTGAATGCTCTAGGCCTGGGCCCGCGGCCCGAGCTCATCGAGCAGCTCGAGCAGCGTCTCAGCGTGCTCGTCCCACGAGCCCCGATCGGCGAAACGCTGTCCTCGCAGCTCACCGGCCTCGCGCAGCCCTTGCGCCAGCGCCCGCGGATCGGCCGCCGGCACGAGCACGAGCCCCGCGTAGCCGTAGGAGGCCTCACCGAGACCGCCCACGTCGGTGAGCACCACCGGCAGCCCCGCATCCATCGTCATGTGCAGGGGCCCGCTCGCCGAGGAGCGCCGGTAGGGAAGCGCCACGACGTCGGCGCCCGCGAACCAGCGGCTGGCATCGCTGTCTGAGACGTAGTGGTTGACCAGCGTGATGCGCTCGGCGAAGCGCGAGGCCGCGATCAGCTCAGTGGGCTCGTTCCAGCCTTCCCACGTCTCCCCCACCACCGTCAGCCACCAGCTCCCGGCCGGATCCTCCTCCACCAGCAGCTCGAACGCCCGCACCAGATCCTCGAGTCCCTTGTAGGGACGAATGGTGCCAAAGAAGAGCACGTTGCAAGCCTCCTCCGGCGCCTCCCGCAGGGGCTCTGACTCCTCCACCGCATAGTGGGAGTAGGGCCCATGGCGCACCACCCGCACCGGGCGCTCGCCCACCCTGAAGCTCTCCTCCAGCGCCGCCCTGTCGAACTCGGAGTGCACGAGGAAGGCATCGGCCATGCCCATGAACAGCCGCCCGAAGCTCGCCACATAGCGCTGAGCGCCGGCCAGGTTCGCCTCACCGGTGTCCTGGATCTCGTGCAGCTCCACCACGATCCTCGCTCCGCGCAGGCGGGCGGCGAGGGCGAGCAGCAGATAGGAGTGCAGAACGGCCCCCGTCCACCACTGAAACAGCACCGCATCGGGGCGGCGGGCGAACATCAGCCTGAGCGCCCCCACCATGCTCGGGATCCAGTACCAGTCCACACCGTCGAACACCGGCATCTCGCGTGGATAGCCGGCGTCGGTCAGCCGTGTCCCCACCCGCTCGCGTCCCGGGTACAGCGCGCGCGGGATCAACCTGCGCATCAGGATCACCGACACCCCCACCCGCTCGGCCAGCGCGAGTGCCACATAGCGCGTGTAGTGGCTCACGCCACTGATGAACCGCGTGCCAGAGCCGACCACCAGCACCTCGCGCCTGGCGCCCGGCGGCGGCCCGCCGATGCTGCTCACGATCCTCCGACCCGGGCGGCCTTCGCCTCCTCGATCGCTTCCGCATAGGTCGTCGAGGTACGCGCAGCCACCTCGTCCCAGGTGTCGATCAGCGGCTTCACCGCGGGCTGGGCCGCCAGCGCGGCGATCGCAGCGGCCACCTGCTCACCGGGCGCGTCGAGCGCTACGAGCGTGATCGAGCCCCGCGTCTTGGTCACGAGGTCGCGGTGGGCGGGAATATCGGATGCCACCACGCTCGCCCCCGCCGCCAGGCACTCGATGAAAGTCACAGGCATCGCCTCGTTGCTCGACATGCTCACATACACCCCCGTGGTGGCAAACCAGCGGTAGAGGTCCTCCTCGGAGACCTTGCCCAGGAACGACACTCGATCAGCCAACCCCAGCGAGCTCACCTGCTGTTCGAGCTCCGGGCGGGCGGCGCCGTCGCCGGTGATCCGCAGCACGAACTGCTCGGGCAGGTGGACAAGCGCAGCGATGGTCCTGTCGACCTGCTTGTAGGACTCGATCCGCCCCGCGCTGAGCACCACGGTGCGCTCCTCGGGGAAGGGCACCGCGTTGTCGAGGGCCTGCTGATCGACGCCGTTAGGAATCACCACCAGACGGGGCTCGATCTGCGGGAAGTGCGAGAGGATCAGCTTGGCCTCCGGCGGGGAGACCGCAATCGTGCGTCCTGCCCGCTCGAAGATGAGCTTTCCCAGCCGGCGATAGGGCGGGTGCAAGAGCTTTCGAAAGGGCGAGTGGCCGGTGCCGTGGTAGTGGGGGGTGAAAACCAGCGCCGGTGGCTTTGCCAACGCCGCCTCGAGCGCCGGAAGGGCGTGGTAGCCGTGGGCATGCACCACGTCATAGCGCCCGGACTGCGTCTGCAGGTAGCGCCACAGCCTCGGCGAGAAGGCGTAGTTGGTGCTGGGGAGAGGCACGGGGAAGCGCCTCACTTTCACCCCTTCCATCACCTCGTGGGCGGGGAGCTGCTGGTTTGACTCGGCGTGGGTGAGCACGTCCACCTCATCTCCGCGCGCCGCCAGACGTCCCGCGATCTCCACCACGTGCTTCTCCACCCCGCCGATCATCGGCGCGTAGTGAGCACTGACGAAGGCGACCCTCAAAGGTGCGCCTCAGTCGACATCGACACCGGCGGCCGTCGGCTCGGCGATCGCGGCACTCAGCCCGTCTCTCAGCGAGCTCTGGGCGCTCCAGCCCAACAGCGTGTGCGCCCGGGTGCAATCGCTCAGCAGCAGCGGACGGTCGGAGGCCCGCATGCGCGAGGGGTCGCCCACGACGTGCAGCTCGCGCCCCATCAGCTCACCCACGCCGCTCACCAGCTCGTTGCCGTCGATCGCCTGCTCGCGTCCGAGGTTGCACGTGAGCGGGCCATTCGCGGTCACAGCGCCAGCGAGCGCGATTAGGCCCTGGGCGACATCGTCGACGAACACGTAGTCGCGCTTGGTGCTCAGGTTCCCCAGTTTGAGCTCCTCGCCCTTCTCGGCCTGGCGGATGACTGCCGGGATCAGGTGGGGGTTGGTCTCACCCGGCCCGAACACGTTGAACAGCCGCGCCACCCCCACGGGGATGTCGTGCTTGGCGGTGAACAGCTCGCCGAGCTGCTCAGACCACAGCTTGCTCAACCCGTAGATGTCGATCGGGCCCAGTGGCGAATCCTCGCTGTGAGCCTGCTCGGCGGGGGCATACACAGCGGCTGTCGATGCGAGCACCACCGCCTCCGCGGCGCTCGCCCGGGCGCCCTCAAGGACCGACTGGGTTCCACCCACGTTCACATCTATGCAGCGCTTGGGGTCGGCATCGCATGCAGGTATGAAGTGAATAGCCGCCAGGTGGATGATCGTCTGCGGCCGCACCTCACGCATCGCCTCGCTGACAGCCTCCCTGTCACAGATATCGACTGTGACCATTGTCACACTGTCGGCCGCCGGCCCGAGGTTTTCGGGTACGCCGAGGCTGAGGTCATCGAGCACGATCACATCATCTGCACCCTGCTCCACCAGCCTGCGAACGAGGCGCGCCCCGACGAAGCCGCAGCCACCCGTGACCATCGTGCGTCGCCGGCTCATTCCTTGCCTCTACGCGAAATCTCGAGCTCCGTCTCTGTGCTGGGCGACTGCCTGTGGATGTGTAGGGATGCTATCAGGAGCACCGCTTGCTGATAGCGTTGCCAAGCGCGAAGACGATGAGCCGGATACGACCCAAGGTGGTGTATTGGAACCACTCGCCGACTCCCTACTTCGTCGAGCGCTTCAACGCCGTGACGGCCCGCGGAGGACTTGACTTCGAAGCGTGGTTCAACGAGCGGCGCGAGTCGTTTCGCAGCTGGGATGTCAACGAGCGGGAGTGGAGCTTTCCCGCCCGCTACATACCCTCTCGCCGGCTGCTCGGCTGGTCTGAGCGAGTGCCCGTGGCCGAGCTGGTTGCCACCCGTCCCGACGTTCTCGTCCAGGAGTACGACCGCTCACATCTCACAGCGGGGTTTCTCGCAGGACGGGCCCTCGCCCGGCGGACCGCCTTCCGGGTACTGCCCAACTACGACTCCTGGAGCGAGCGCACCTGGTGGCGGGAGGCGGGCAAGCGGTTCGTGTTCCGCGCCGTCGACGCCGCCAAGGTTCCCGGCGCCGACGGGCGGGCACTGGCCGAACGCTACGGGCTGCCGGGCGATCGCATCGAAAGCGTCACCCAGTCGGTGGACGTCGCCCGCCTCTCGGGCGCACGGATGCTGAGCGCCCAGCTGCGCCTCGAGCGCCGAGCGAAGCTGGGCCTGGAGGGTTGCGTTTTCATATACACAGGGCGCCTGTGGTCGGGCAAGGGCACCGATCATCTGCTCGACGCCTACGAGGCGCTGCTGCGCGCCGGGCGCCACGTGTCGCTGCTGCTGCTCGGCGACGGCCCCGACGAGGCGCGCTACAGGGAGCGGGCCAAGGAGCTCGAGCGCGTTGTCTTCGCCGGCTTCATCCAAGCGCGAGAGATCGCCTCCTGGTACGCCCTGGCCGATGCCCTGGTCTTTCCCACGCTCGGCGATCCCAACGGGCTGGTGGTCGAGGAGGCGATGGTGGCCGGGCTGCCCGTGATCTGCACGTCGGCTGCCGGGGACATCGGACGGCGCCTGCCCGATGGGGAGGCCGGCTTCGTGGTGGCGCCGGGGAGCTCGACGGCGCTCGAGCGGGCGATGCTCGCGCTCGCCGATGACGAGCCCCGGCGCGTCCAGATGGGCGCACGGGCGGCCGAGCTCGCCAGCGAGCGGAGCCACAGCCGCTACGCCGAGGAGTTCGAGGCGTTCATCGCCAACACCCTCTCCCGTCCGGCCCGCGGCGGTCTCGCCCCAGAGGCCGCGCGAGTGGCCGGCCGCGCACTCACACTCGCCGCACGGAGACAGGCCGGTGCCCCACTGATCGAACCGGGTAAAGTGTGAACGCATGACAGCAGAGGCATTGGCCGGTACAGGAGTCATGCAGTCCCAGGAGGAGTGGGACACGCGCAACCGGGTGCTGGCCGAGAGCATGAGCTCGCTGATCAACCGCTTCGCCGGCGAGCCCTCCAACGAGGGCAGGGGCATCGACGTGGGCTGCCAGGCCGGGGCTCTCACCGATGCGATGCAGGAGCAGACGTCGTTCACCTGGACGGGCATCGATCCCACCATCGCCGAGCCGCGCAGCTCCGCCGGCGGGCTCGAGCTGCTGCCCGGCTTCGCCGATCGGCTGCCCTTCAAGGATGAGGCCTTCGAGGTGGCGCTGTTCGCCAACGTCTACGAGCACGTGCTGCCCGAGCGCCGTGAGGCCAGCCTCACAGAGATCCGCCGCGTGCTCTCACCCGGTGGCTACGTGGTGGGACAGATCCCCAACCCCTACTTCCCGATCGAGTCCCACAGCCGTCTCCCCTTCATGGGCTGGCTGCCGATTCGCGCCCAGAAGGTCTACTGGCGCCTCTCCCCGGTGCCATGGGAGCACGACTTCTTTGTCGTCACCATGCGCCAGCTGCGCGCCAGCGCCGAGCAGCTCGGCTACCGAACGGTGTATGTGCGCAACTTCAACTACCCGCCCGAGGTCATTCCCCAGGCGCTGCGCGGTGCCTGGCGGATGATGGAGCGCCCGATGCGACGGATGCCCTGGGCGTGGCAGTTCGTGCTCCAGCGCGTGGACTGAGCTCCCTCGCGTCGAGTCCTAAGCCGGCCGGCGCACGGCGTGCGCGGTGAGATCCGGCGGCGCTCCCTTTGCGGCAAAGCGTCGTTTGACGCTGATGAGCTGGGCGCCGTCGAGCGCCTCCAGGGTGCGGCCTGAGACGAGGATCTCCTCCGGCTCGGCCGCCTGGGCAAGTCGGGCAGCGATGTTGACATCGACGCCGAAGTAGTCGCCGCCGATCTTGCGGGGGCGACCGAGGTGAATGCCGGTTCGAAGCCGGGGAACGTAGCCCTCCACCTCGATCCGGGAAGCACTCTCGACGGCTGCGAACGCAGCCTCGGTGGCGCTCGAGGCGTCCCAGAAGACTGCCATCAGACCATCTCCGAGCCGCTTGACGATCTCCCCCCGGCGCTCGACCATCGGCGGCTCGATCGCCTCGCTCACCGCTCGCAGCAGCTCGATCGCCGGCTCGTCTCCAGACTCGAGCGCCCAGCTCGAGAAGCCGACCAGATCGGTGAAGAGCACCGCGACGTCGACGTCGCCGCGGCCGCGGCCGCGGTTCTCTGAGAAGTTCTGCCACGCTTGCAGCGTCGCCAGCCCGAGCTCTCCGAGCACGCCCGGGCTCTCACTTCTCAGCGCGACGAGCTGGCGGGCTGTGAGATCGGCCGAGCGGCCACGGGCGGTGGAGAGCCTGTCGAAGAACTCATCATCGCCCAGCATGCGTTCCCGCGCCCGTTTCGCCACCTCCACCAGCCGTGGATGACGGTTGAGCTGACGGGTAGAGTCGATCAGTCGCGTCGCGGTGAGTTGCCCCTTGCCGTCGCTCACCCGTTCAGGTTAATCCAGTTGCGGTTCAAGCAGCCGGTGAGCTACGCTCGGCGCGATACGAAGCACCATGAGCAAGCATCGACACTACAGCGAGCAGGAATTCGAGTCACTCGTCAGCTCAGCGCTCGACGAGCTCCCGATCGAGTTCCAACAAGCGTTGGAGCAGGTGGCGATCGTCGTTTCCGACCGCGGTGCCGAGAACCACGCGTACGGCATGTACGTCGGCTCCAAGCGAGGAGGCAGCCAATTCTTCGGAGGGGGCGGCCTGCCCGACGAGATCATGATCTTTCGCGACACCCTGGTGCGCGACTTCGGCGATGATCCCGACCGCCTGCGCTCCCACGTAATCCAGACGGTGCGTCACGAGGTCGCTCACCACCTCGGCTTCGACGAGTCGGGCGTTCGCAAGCTCGGGCTCTGAGGCTGTCGAGCGGACACGGCCCACCCGGCGGCCGCCCGCCGGCTTGGCCGCCGACAACCAGCGGTTGGCGGTACTACTCAGGCGCTCCGCCGGCGACCCACCGCTCGAAGGCGTCAACCTGCTCCGGAGGCCATGGGCCGTCACACGGCATCGTGCCGGCACGCAGCCGCTCGAGGATGGCCTCGGCGTGGGTGCTCACATCGTCGTGGGACCAGAGGTCGAAGACGAAGCGCATCGAGTCACGGTCGCGTTGGCGAAACAGCGCCTTGATGTGCTCCTTGTAGGAGAGAGTCACATCGGGGCCCGGCAGGACCACCGCGGCTTCGGGCTCGGCGTCGGCGGCGGCGTGGGCTCGTGTCCATGGCTTGGCATCGCAGACCCACCACCAGCGAGGAACCGGCATCTTCGGCGGAGGGTGAACACCGGGCTGTGAGTTCTCGACCGCGATCCGCGATCCCCATTCGAGATAGGCGACGAACGCCGCCCGGAACTCCGCGTCGGCGGGCAGCCCCACCTCGTCGGCTGAGCGGGCCAACAGCTTGACCCACAGTGCCCGCTGCTCCAGCGTTATGCCCTTGTCGAGGTGCTGGCTGATCATCCGCTCGTAACCTCCGTAGCGGTCGCTGTAGGCGGGTGGCCCGCCGAAGACCTGCCCGAGCCAGGCGGCCACCCGCTCGGGATGATCGGGCGACATGCTGCCGAACAGGGTCGCGAGCAGCGGCTCCTCGGGGACGTGGGTCTCGTAGAAGCGTCGGGTGAGGCGAAGGAGCGCCGGGAAGCCGCCGGCCCACTCGAACAGCGTCGGTTCCTCGGGTGGCGGAGGGTCGTGGAAGTCCGCATACCAGTGCATGCCGCTGCAGAACGGCTTGTTCTGGGACTTGCCGCAGCGACAGATGCTGTAGTGCTCGAGCGATGCCCCGGCGTTTCTGGCGCCCCCGTCCAGCAGTTCGATGGCGCCCGTGACCCGATAGGGGCCGTCGAGGGTGACCTCGATCTTGGGCTCTCGCACCTGATCTGCGAAGCCGCCTGGATCGCGATCCTCGGGCGCGTAGCCAAGGGCCCCGGAAGGGCGTTCACGCGCGGCACGCATGAGCTCATCCGCCCGCGCACCCGACGGGGCGACGAACGGCTCCGTACTCGAGCGAAAGGCAGTCGGAGCCCGGTCGGTGCAGAACCCCGAATGCGCACAGGTGCCGCGGTTGTCGGTGACCGTCAGATGCTGGCCCTTGTATGTGTCCAGCCGATCCGGCACGCGGTCCGGCGCCTTCTCCCCATTGAAGCCGACCACACTGTGTGAGCCGTCGCACCAGGGCTTCAGCTGAGAGGCGCCGCAGCGACATAGAGCCACCTGCGGCAGCGGAGCGAGCGAGACGCCTCGCCAATCGGTCACGTTGCCGACGTTCGTGACCAGATAGGGCCCGTCCGCAGCGCACTGGATGCTCGGCGACAGCGACTCCTGGATGCCGGCCAGCTCATCACGGCGCGCCAGCAGACGCGCCTGGTCCTTGGCGACCAGCTGACACGACAGGTCCTGCAAGGCAGCCGTCGCCTCGAGCAGTGCCTGTGGTCCACCCACACGGACGCGAAGCCGCGTCGCCTCGCAGGCGAGCTCGCGGACGGCCTCGCTCAGCTCGTTCTCGCTCACCGATGTGGCAGGAGCGGCGTCCGCGATCGGACCGAGGGCGCCACTCAACGGGCGGACCACCGAAGCCGCCAGCCTGTCGGCTGCGCGAGCGAGAGGCTCGCGCAGGGACTGATCGACGCTGGCCCCTGCCAGATCCTCGAACGCGCGCATCAGACCGTCTGCCCGAGCGAGCACTTCCCGTGCCTCATTCGCTGCTCCGCTGACGTCGCTCATGGCCCGTCAAATCGTCTCACAACAGACACTCGGCGCCCACCGCCGCGCTTTACTTGACGATCGCGAACGCGAGCGAGCTGGAAGACGAATGCTGACCGGCGGCGTTTGCGGCTGTCACCGAGAGCACGTATCGGCCCACCTTGAGCGTGCCGTTCGAGGAGAAGCGCCCCTGGAAGGAGACGTGGTTGACACCCACGTGCCCGACCACCGTCAGCATGCCCCGCGTCAGAACGCGCTGGCAGGGTCGGCCGGCGCGGTTCTTCTTTGTCTGCGCCACGCACCTTCGGCCACTCCTGCGCCCCGGAACGCCCTGGCCGAACGCGAACGTCACGCCGGCCGCCTCGCTGAGGCTGAACGAGAAGCTCGTGCCGATCGGTGCTCGTCGCCTCGCGGCGCCGGAGACGACGGCGAGCGCCCGGCCCAGTCGCCAACTGGCGCGCGTCTGGGTGAGGTGGCTGAGCACCGGAGCAACGGAAGCCGGCGCCGGCGTCACGGCGGGCGGAGTCGTGCTCGTTTGTCCCGGTAGCGCTGCGGGGTTGAAGCTGTCGGTGATCGTGCCGGTGGCCATAGAGCGCGCGAGCAGCGCGTTGACCGGTTCGAGCAGGGCGAGCGTGAGCGTCTGCGGTGAGCGCACGATCGGCGTACCCAGCGCGCTTACGAGAACTGTCTCGCTCGTTGCCCCGGCGGGGAAGAAGACGGTGCCGCTCGCCGGCTGGTAGGCGCCCGACGCCACCGTGGCGCTGCCGTCGGCGGTCGCGTAGGTCGCGCTCACCGGAAACGCGCTGGGGGCGAGCAGCGTTACTCCGAACAGCAGCGGCGAGCTCCCGCTGCCGGTGACCGTGGTCGCGGCGTCGCCGACCGACACGGCCGTCGGGTTCAGCGACTGCATGTGCGAGAAGCTCACCGGACTGCGGTTGGCGAACGTCCACGTTCCCTGCGCGCCGGCCGCGGTGGGGGTGCCGCCGAGCGAGGGTGAGGTGACGCCCGTGAGGTTCATGTTCAGCGTGTTGCCGGGCGGCGCGGCAGACGCGGCGCCGCCGCCGATGATGTCGTCGGTCATCGTCGCGCTCGGGGTGACGGCGAACGTGTCGCTCGGGGCGCCCCCTTCGACGCTCAGCGCGGAGACGCCGCTGTAGTTGATCGCCCCCGGCGACAGCCCGGTCAGCTGCGTCGTGCCGAGGACCGAAGCACGGGCGGTCACGTCGGATGTGTCCTCGACCCTGAGCGTGGTCGTGGCTCCGTTGGTGACGTTCACTTCTTTGGTCAGTTCCTGCACGCTGCCTGCGCTGCCGAGGTTGACCGTGTCGCTGCCGGCCTGGCCGTTGATGTTCAGCACGCCCAGGCTCGAGGTCGGCTGCACGCTGGTCGTGTCGGGGCCCGTTCCGGTGTTCAGTGTCGTGGTTCCCGGGTCACCGAAGCCGGCCAGCGCCAGGGTGTTGCCTCCTGCGCCTCCGTCGAGCGTGAAGCCGGCCATATCGCTCACCATGGCGGTGATGTTCGCCGGTGCGAACCCGGCGATCGTGTCGGTGGTCCCATCCGAGGTGAGCGAGGCGCTCCGCCCAGTCGCGTCGTTGGAGTCGTCGATGACCACGCTCGTGAAGGCACCCGCGTTGTCGATGCTCACCGGTCCGAGGATCCCTTGAAGGGTGCCGGCGTTGCTGATCGAGACGCCGTCGCTGCCGTTCTGACCGTGAACCGCGATGGAGCTGCCGCTCGCGATGTTCTGGATGAAGGTGGAGTCGGTCCCGGTTCCCGTGTTCACGGTTATGGGCATCGTGCGACCGCCCGGGCCGGCGGGGCCGTTGATGACGAACGTGTTGCCGACAGAGCCGCCATCGAGCGTGAGGCTCGCGAGATCGCCGGCCGTGACGGTGACGCTCGATGGCGTCAGGCCGGAGATCGTGTCGATGGCGCTGCCGGAGCTCACGGTGACGAATCGCGACGAGCTGGTGTTCCCAGCGTCGTCGATGTTGACGGCGATGAATTCAGCGGGGTCGCTGATCGAGACGGTGGAGGTGATCGTCTGGGCGGTGGCGGTGCCGATGTTGGCTGTGTCGGTACCCCCTCCGACCAGCGACAGCGGCACGGTGATCGCCGTGACGTCGAACGTCGAGGATTCCCGTTCGCTGGAGGCGAGGGTCATGGAGCCGAGGCCGACGGCGGGTGTCGTCACGTTCAGGTCGAACGTGTCGCTGCCGCCGCCACCGTTGACGGTCACGCTGGTCTTGTTGGCGAAGTTGACGAGCTCGAATGCTTTGTTGCTGCTGGCGACCTGTGTCGTCTGTGTGCCGGCGAGTACCGGGCCGTTGCCGACGTTGATCGTCTCTGCGGCGGCCGTCGCGTTGATCGTGAGGCTCGCCGCGGCGGTCGTGTCGTTGATCGGTGCGATCTCGGCGTAGTGGATCGTCGTGCGGTCGAGGACGATCAGGCCGGAGTGCGGCGTGTAGGGGACCTCGCGCTCGTGCGCGAAGCGCCCGCCCCGCAGCGCGAGAACGTTGTAGCCGCCGCGGCCTCCGGCATAGGAGATTCCGCCCGGCACATCGATCGGCCCGCCGGAGAAGTCGAGCGTCAGGGTGTTGTCAACCCGGCCGCTGGCACCCGTGATCGCCACCCTCGAGGTGTGCGCTAGGGCAACGTCGCGCAGCAGTGCGCCTGTGTCCATGTCGAGGAGCTGCAGCTTCGCGCCGGCACGACGCAGAAGGAAGTGGTTGGCGCCATGTCGGCCCGTCGACGCCACGAAGCTCAGCGCGGTGCGCTGACCGCTTGATGCCACCTCGCTCGAGCTGTTGAAGGCAGAGGCATTTGCAGCGCCGGCGAGCGCGAGCAGGAGAGCGGCAAGCGACGTGAGCCCCGCGCGCGTCAAGCGCCGGGGCGGCCAGTTCAAAATGGGACCCGCTTGGATCCTCGCGGTGGCAAGGAGATAGAGATCGGCAAAGAACTTACTCTTGCTCGCGGCGGACCCAACCACTTCTCTCAACTCGACTGATGGCCACCTAGGTCTGGCACGCAACGCTCCGCGGACAAGCTCAACTCGCGGGATCTACGGCGTGCACGGTGAAACCCTCACGTCGCGCGGCGCCGGCAAGCCGCTCGTCGAGGGTCACGATATTCAGCGACGCCGGAAGTCCCTCGGAGGCAATGACGGCGGCGGCAAGCTGCAGCGAGTCGGCGCCGCGCAGAGGGTGCACTCGAAGGAGCCGGCGTGCGGTGCCTCGTAGGGCGGCGGTCGGCTGCACCTCGTTCCAGCTCCCCGCAAGACGGTCCAGGCGATCGAGCGCGATCGTAATCGCCCCATCCGTCAACGCTCCTTCCCGCTCCAACCTGGACAGGGCCGAGACGCACTCGACTTCAGTCGCCCACCATACGCACATCACGGGGTCCTGCGCAGCGCTGGCCAGCAGCGACTCCGTACTGGCCTCGGTGACAATCAGCGGCACGATCGCTGAGCTGTCCCAGAACCTCAACGACCCTCACGCCTCTCCTCGATCAGCGCCGCAACGGCGCTCGCTCCAGCCTGCAAGCTCGGCGGCCTCGTCCTCAGCAGCTCCGTCACCGGCGGCTTGGACGCCGCTCGGACCGCGCCGGCCCGCTCCAACCGCGCGATCCTTCCCTCAGCGTCGGGAGAGGCACTGACCGCCGACTCCAACCGCGCGACCGGCGTGCCGCGGTCCATGATCAGCACCGACTCTCCAGCGCGCACCTGATCTATGAGTGCACTGAGCCCGTTCTTTGCTTCGGTAATCGTCGCAACGACCATCAGAGCCAGAATAGCGTGATTGTGGTGGCTACTCAAGCCCTTAAGGAATTGAGTAACCCCGTCTAGCGCCACTCACCTGGAAATCGAGGGGAACCGCGCAACGGGGAACTTCTCGCTCAACGCTATCCAGCCGACGACACTGCAAGGGACCCGTATCCCGGCGATCGGGTTTTTCGGCACGTACCGACTCAGCCTCGAAGAAGTCGCCGGGCGATGGCTCGTGTCGAGCCAGGCGCGTCTCATCACAGTCCCCGACTGCAAACTCAACCCTCCGGCCCACTGCCGACCCGGTGTCGAGGACCAGCTGTTCACGCTCGGCGTTCCGGTGGGTGGGACCCCCGAGGAAGGGCTTCCCACCCCGCCAGCGGTGCGGAGAGCCGGCGGTCGCGAGCGAGGAGAATTCGCGGCGGGCCGCGCCGTCTTCGCGCAGTCTGGTTGCCTGGCCTGCCACAGGATCGGCAACGCGGGCAACTCCCGTCCCGGTCAGAACCTCACCCACATCGGCTCCCAACTCTCCCCCCGCCAGATCGAGCACGTCCTGCTGTCGCCGCGTGAACCGATGCCCTCGTTCAAGCACCTCCCGGCCAGGAAGCTCCACGATCTCATACGTTTCCTGACACTGATGCGCTAGCTCCGTGAATCCGGAAGGCATACGCCAATCTCCAGAGCCTGCGGGCGGCTCCTCGCATGTTCCTCAGCAGCTTGGGCGGCTCAGCGCATCACCCGATACCGATGCGGCTGCGTGGATTACGGCGGCGATACGCGACTTCGACCACACGGTCGGCTCGATCGTGCCACCCGTGTTCGCCGCCTACGCCCGCGTCTTTCATCCCACCTGGCGCCGTCGGGGTGAGGACAGAGTAACCGTGAGTTGGGCCGAGGTGGCGGAGGCGAACGGTCGCGAGATGCACCCGGCCGCAGAGTGGGGATCCATCACCGGCTCCTGGGATTACCAGCACCGCGCAACTCAGCCGGGCCTCTGGGACGAACCACCCGCGAGCGGCCAGCTGCCGTGCGAGGTGGCACAGCGGCTTGTCGCGGTTCTCGCTGAACACACTGATGATCCCGCTCGAGGCTTCTTCGGGGTGTGGGAGGGCTGGGGCAGCCCGGCGGGAGCCTTCCTCTTTACAAAGGACACGCCTGAGACGGCGCGCCGGCTCAGGCGAGCCGCATTTGACGCCGAGGCTGCAGCCTGGCTGGGGCTGATGGAAGGCGCTGCTTCATTTCAGATACCCCACCGAAGGATGCACTTGCTGCACGGCCCGCTCGTGGCGATCGAGGACTTCTATCAGCCTTATGACAATGAGCCGAGCCTATGCCTCCGCGAGCCTCCGAGCCTGTGGTGGCCCCGGGATGCGAGGTGGATCGTGGGCACAGACATCGACCTGATGACCACATACGTCGGCGCGAGCGATAACGCAGTTCAGGCGCTACTGGCCGACGCGCAGCTCGAGGTGCTGCCGGTGCCCGACTCCCAGAGCGTCACGTGGGAAGCCGACACGGTCAATCCCTTGCCGAATCCGCCCTAGGATCTCCGACATGAAGATCCTCGCCATACTTCGCCCGCCGGAGGGGTCGAATGTGAGAGATGCAGTCATGCGACATGCACGACTGGAGCTCGAGGCGCTGTGGGGGCTCTACAAGACCGGCTTTGTCCGTGAGATGTACTCCCCCGGCGGACTGGGCGCCATTCTGGTGCTGGAGGACCGCTCCATCGAGGATGCCCAGAGCAGGTTGAGTGGGCTCCCGCTCCTGCAGAACCACATCATGCAGCTGGAGCTAATCGAGTTGCATCCGTTCAGCGCGATCGAGCGGCTGTTCGAGACAGCCAACTCGCCGACCCCGCCCGGCCCCACAACTCCTTAGTCGCGTATCGCAGCGTCGGGGGACCCAGCGACGCCCCCCGACGCTGCTAGCTGCGACCTACCTCAAGAGCTGCCGTCCGGGGCGAGCTTGCCGCTCGGGAGCATGCCGACCCAGAGCCCGAAACCGTCCTTGAGATGGTTGCCGGTGGCCTGGCCGGCCTTTGTGTCGGGCACGTAGTAGTAGAGGGGCAGGCCGTTGTAGGTGACCTGTTTGGTGCCGTCGCTGCGCGTCGTGAGGCCGATGAGAGAGGCGTTGGCTTTGCCGGCCACAGTCGGGGTGCCGGAGGCGAGCACCGGCGGCCACACCGCCGCGCAGGCGCCATTGCAGGTGCTCGACTTCTCGTGCGCCGACGTGGACTTTTCATCCGCCTTGAACACGTACAGCGTCCGGTTCCCGGCGCCGGTGATGAGCGTGCCGTCTTCGGGGGTCTTGTATGTCCCGATGACCACCGACGGTGAGGACTTCGCGGCGGCCGGGGCCGCGTTCACCGTGCTCGCTGTCGTCGAGGCAGCGGTCCCAGAGCTGCCACCGCAGCCCACGAGCGCGGCGGCCACGATGGGGAGTGCGCCCATCATGCACTTCGTCGATATTCGGTTCACGTGTCATTCCCTTGGTCGGTTGATCGGAGCGCGGGATGCTGCTGGGGCCGCCTAACGCGGCCTTAACGTCGCGGTGAGAAACATCTCACCGCGCAGCCACCCGGAACGCTGATTTCGCTGCCCAGGGATGTTCCCGACGTGAGGCTGATGCCCCGCTTGTGCCCGACGCAGACTCCGTCTGCGCAGAGCGACCGAGTGATTCGGTCGCTCGCGCCCGTCCCCTCACACTGGGCGGAATGCGGTGACGTGCCCGGTGGTGTCCGCCGCGACGCAGAGCGCCGTGGATGCGCACGAGACGCTCGTGAGGTCATCGCTCAGCGAATACGCTTTCCTCCAGCTGCTACCGCTGTTTGTCGAATCGAACACGTTCCCGACGGCATCGACCGCGACGCACGTGCCGGCCGAGCACGCCACAGCCGTCAGCGAGTTCGTGCCATCGAGGTGGTTGGTCGTCGCTGTAGCAGTCCCGGTGCCACCCACGGTGAGGTTCAGCACGTTGCCCGCCCCGTCGACGGCTACGCAGGAGGTCGTGGACGTGCACGCCACGCCGTTCAAAGAGGTCGTCCCGTCGACATTGCTCGCCACCCAGCTCCCTGACTCGATCTGCGTCGTCGTTGTCGCGATGTGCACGCTGCCTACGCTGTCGCCGATCGCGCAGATGGCCGAGGGCAGGCACGCCACCGCCTTCATCGCGGCGGTGCCCTGCTGCTCCAAGGTCCAGCTGGTCGAGGCCGGGCTGGTCGAGTACCGATAGTAACCCTGCCCGTCCTGCGCGGTCACGCAAAGCGTCGTCGATACGCACGAGACGGCATCGACGCCATAGACGGGGGAGTACGCTTCGACGAACGTGCCGCCCAGCGATGCCGCGTGGTAGAGAATCCCGCCGGCGGCTTCTTTCCCGTCTGCGATCAGACATAGGCTCGTGGAGGGACAACTGACGGCTTGGGCGGGACCGCTCGGGCCGGCCCAAGCTTTCCAGCTGGCTTCCGCGGTTGCTGTCACGTTCGTTGCGTAGAGCGCCTTGCCTGTACTGTCGGCGGCGACGCAATCCGTGCTCGACGCGATGCAGGACAGGGCGCGGATGCTATTGGGGCTGTCAATGGTCTGCGTGAAGTGCCCCGCCACCACCACGGGACCGGTCGCCGCGGACGTCGCCGGGGTGCTCCCGCCGCTGTTTTTCGCCGTTACCGCCGCACGCAGCGTGTGACCGACGTTCGCTTCGCCAGGTGTGTATGTCGAGCTGGTCGCGCCCGAAATCCCCGCACATTCACCACCGGCCGCATTGCATTGTTCCCACTGGTAGGTGTAGCCGGTGATTTCGCGGGTCCACGAGCCCGATGTCGTCGACTCTGGCGCCCCCACTTCCGGGCTGCTCGGCGAGACGACAGGCAGCTGCGTGTTCACCGGAGCCGGCGGCGGTTTGATCGCCGGAGAGACGGCGGTGTAAGTCGATTCCCTCCCGATCTTGTTCGTCGCGGTCACCCTCACGCGAAGCGTGTGCCCGAGATTCGCTTCGGTAGGCGTGTAGCTGGTCGTCGTCGCGCCCGCGATGCTCGCACATTCACCGCCGCTCGCATTGCACAGTTCCCACTGGTAGGCGTAGCTGATCGGTTCGTGGCTCCAGGTGCCGGCAGACACCGTCTCAGCGACTCCCTGTTCAGGAGCGGTCGGAGTCATGGCGGGCAATTTCGTGTTCGCCGGCAAGGGCGAGTCCTCCAGCCGCAGTTCCGGCCCGTAAATTTTGTTCACCGCTTCACCTGTCCCGTACAGCACCATGCATCCCTCCGCGGACCAACAAGACACTTTGTTCTCGCGCGTCCCTTCCGGACCGATTTCGTACGGCGGCAGGCTTGGTGAATGCCATGCGCCGCTTTCGTGTTGCGGGGACTGCAGATCCACCAGGACTTCGTCTAGGCCGGTGTTTGTTTTTACGTAGTCACCCGCCAAGACGCACGTTTCGCTCGCCACGCAGCTAACGGCGGCCGGTGCCACGCTGTGTTCGTTCGCGCCGGCAGGCAAAGGTAGTTCCGTTTCCGTAAATACACCTCCTACCGAGCGGAGCTCGATGCCGCCGCTTTCATGCCCCGTGCCTGTCTTGGTGCCTACGATCACGCATTCTCCCGGCAAGCACGATATTCCCAGCCAGTTCTGCGCTTCCGCCGAGGTCGTCTTGCTCACGCTCCAGCTTTGGCCTTTCCATGTGTCGATGAAGGGCTCACCCGCTCCGACGGTCGCCCACCCGATCGCCTCGCAGAACGTCGGACTGCCACAGGATATGTGGGAAATATTCACAAAGCGTTCTATCCCGCTCGGCACTGCCATTGGCACCTCATACCAAGAGCTGCCGTTCCAAACAAATGAGTCAAGGTAGGGTTCGGCGAAAGGTCTGAATATTGCCTGACAGGACGTGGCGGACGAACAGGAGATCGGACCCATCTCAAAGCTCCCGTCGATCAGGGGAGTGTTGGACAGCTTCTGCTGGAACGTCCACTGTGTGCCGTTCCACAACCAGATCGCCGGGTATTCGATCTGGTTGCAGTTAAGTTCGTTGTGGTTTTCACATTCCACCAGCGTTCCGTACGTAAAGCATCCATTCGCCGCCCAGCAGGACAGGTAAGCTGGATGGCTGTCGTGATACCCGGCTGGGACGTCTAGCCGCTCCGGCTGCCAGCTTGTGCCATTCCAGAACTCCGTTTCCTCGGTGCCTCCCCCGCTGGCCATGCACATTCGCGAGCTCCCCGTCGGACATGACAGCTCCCGCGCTCCGTAGTTTGGCGGTCCTGCCACCCATCCTGGGGTGGTGAATGCCTTGTCGAGCCCGAGTTCGAGGCCGCCCGCGCTTTCTGCTCTGATCCGATAGTGGTATTCGTGCAGCGCCTTCAGACTGGTAATCGTTTCGTGAAGGGGAACGTTGCTCGAACCGGTCGCGGTGTTTTCGCCCGTTGCTTTGGTGTAGGTTTCGGATTCGCCCCATTCGAAGAAGAATTTCGTGGGGAGCTGTTTCGGGTTGATCGTGCCGTTCAGCATCGCCACGGTTTCTTCGATGCCACTCGCGGGTTCGGTCAGCGCGTAGGGTGGTTCGGCTTTCACCGTCGTGAACGTCCCGTCGTAACCGTACGTCGACCCGGTCGAGTTTTCCGCGACGACCCGGTAATGGTAGGTGGTTTCCGACCCGAGTTTTGAGATCGTCGCTTTGACAGATGAGTTTTCAAGGCTCGGACTGAGGGTTTCCACAGGCGTCGTATTCCCGTAGGAATTGGTGAGGCCCCATTGGAAGTAGTATTTCGTCGTCAGGCTCTCCGGATTGACGACGGCCGTCAGAGTGCCTTCGGTAGGATTGATTGCCGTGGTCGGTTGCGTGACGACATATACGGAGGGCGGAGCGAGATCGTTGTGCTTGCACCCCAGGAGATGATCATCGAACAGGTTCTGAGCCCACGCGCCACCTGGGAGTTCTAGATCGAGTTCTTTCGCGCAAGGCACAGAGATCGGCCCGTAATCGATCTCGTGCCCCGCCTTGGTCTTCCACGCGTTCATGTGCGGGTCAGTGACAGTGTCCGCGTAAGCGGCCGAGGCGAACCGGGAGGTCTCGTGCACCGCGTTTTCCGATCCGTCGCTTTCCAGGCATTTCTTTTCCGGGAACGGTTTATCCCCCTCATAGGGCACGAACGCGAAGGCGTATCCACTGTTATCGAGGTTGTGGTAGGCGCAGAATCCTTCCCCGGCGGGCTCAAAGCCGGATTCGTAGGTCGAACCCGGAGCGGCGGCAACCAGGAACTGGATGTTTTCCAGGTTTTCAGCCGATTCGTTTTTTGCCCGGTACTTTTCCGCCTCCGTCCGAATCGACCGCGTACCCACATTCGTCGGGGCCGTGACTGAGGTGTCGACGGTGAAGCTCACCGTTACTTTCGCACTCACGTGGCTGTGGGTATCGAAGTACTGGGTGAGGATCCCCTGGTAACTGGAGTTTTCGAGACCTTTGAACAGGCTTTCCAGTTTCGCCTGGGTTTCTTTTCCGGTGGTCAGGTTCGTGAAGTTCGACCCCCACAGGATCACGTACACCTTGGGGGTGTGCTCGACGCCTTTGCCTTCGGCTTCCTTGTGATATTCGAGCGGTTCCCCCGTCACTTCGCTACCCCCAGGGGCAAAGGCCGGTCGGACGGCCGCTCGCACAGTTGCCGGGGGTGGCGCCGCTACGAACTGCACAGCTTCGCCTTTCGACCAGGCAGGCGGATCGACCAGCCCTTTGCTAAGAGCAGCACCAGCAGACGCCGGGAGCATCCCCGCTGTCAATAGCGCCAGGAGACCTCCTGCGATGAGCGCCACTGCACGCCGCAGCCGCCGCCCGCCGGCGTTGAGCTGAGCCGGCACACCCGATAGTTCATGAGCCATTAGTGGTGCCTCCAGTTGAGTAGTGGCGTCATCGAGCGGGCAAGTGCGCATGTTCTGAGGGTCGTGCGTTCCTACCATTTCCTACCCAGGGCCAAGGCTTCTGGCGTCAAGATGCTCGGCGGGCTGGTGGCCGCCCCCGCCGCGGCGGGCTGTTCAGCCAGTTCGCCCGCCACAGCCGGTGGCTGCACGGCCGCGAACTGGGCAAAGGCGCCGAGCGGGACCGCTGATTGGGCGACAGGCGGTTCCGTGGCGCTGGTGGGTGTAATGGTCCCTTCTCCCGAGGGGTCGCGGCTGTTGACGGGGTCGTTGAAGAGATAGCTGTAGGAGTCCTCGCTCGTGGCGGGGGCTGCGTTGGGCTGCAGGAACCTGCCGAGCTGCGGCTGGTAGGCGCGTCCGCCCATCAGCAGCGTGCCCGAGTACTCCTGTGTGGTGAGACCCAATCCGCCCAGCCACCAGCTCGTCGGCGGCCGCCCGCCCGTGGGGTCCCCAAACTCCGTCGTGTCGGCCGTGCTCGCGAGCGCGGTAGCGGTCGTGGACGGGCTCGCAGTCGCCACCACGTCACCGTGCAGGTTCTCCACCTCGAGGGACGTCGGAGTGCCGTTCGTCTCGAGCGCCGCCACATTGCCTTCGATCCCGTAGATGTCGCGGACCCATTCGCCGCCGGGCTCGGTGACGGTCCACGACGGCCGATACCCTGGCCCGGCGTAGTGGGTCGTGATCGTCGCGTTCGTGAGCCCCGACAGGACGGTTTCGCGTGGCCGCTGTTCGGGATCGAGCAGGTAGCCGGTGGTTTCGCCTTCTTCGCTTTGCGTATCGGTTCTGCTGTTGGAGTAGAACGTGCTCGCGAGGTTCGCGCCTCCCGAGTTGTCGACTCCCGGCAACGCGGCGAGGTCGCCTGCGGGGTCGTAGACGGTCCCGTCGTCGATGAGACGGTCCGCGGCGTCGTACCAGTGCGTTTCGGTGGTTTCACCAGTGGAGACGCATTCTCCTTTGGAGTTGGGTCCGATCGCGGCCAGGGCGGTTCGGTTGCCGTCCTGTTCGTACTGGTAGACATGGGTGGTGCAGCCTTCCCCGGTCGGCGTGTTCTGGACCTGGGTCAGCCTGCCTGCGGCGTCGTAGCTGTATGCCTGCCTGGAGAGGCTGCTGGTCTGCTTCGCCCACTGCCCGTGGATCGTGGGGACAACGGCATCGGTGTACCAGGCGCTTTTGCTCTTGACATATTCAACGCCGGTCTTCTCCCCCGTGGAGTCGTACGTGTAGTTGGCAGCCATCCCGTTCGGGTAGCCCACGGACTTCAGCTGTCCCGAGGGGGTGTATTCGGCGGTGAAGTTCATGCCGGAGCTGTCCGACAGGTTCCCGAGCTTGCCGGTGGTGCCGCTGTAGGTAAATGTCTGGGTGCCGGCCCCATCGCTGCGTGAGTTGATGCGGCCGTCCACGTCATACCTGGATTCGCTGTTGATGCCCGTCGAGTCCTTGTAGCTGATGAGCTGGCCGAGCTTGTTCCACGAGTACGACACCGTGAGGTGTTCGGTCGCGTTCGCGATCACGTTCGTCAGCAGCCCGTTGGTGAGGCTGTATTCGTAGGTTGTCGAGGGGAGCGCGGTGCCGAAGTTCGCGCTCATCCCCGCGCTCTTCAGCCGACCTGAGGAGTCGTAGCTGTAGGTCTGGGTGCGTGTGTTCGTGGGCTGAAGCGTCGCGCTTTCCCCGGCTTTGCCCGCCCAGCTCGAGCCCGCCTGTTCACCGTCCGTGTAGGCGACAGCTTTCGGGGAGACGGTCACCTGCGCGGCGTCCGCGTCCCACGCCAGAGCGCCCGTATGCGGATTGGTGAGCGCCAAGATCGCGTAGTTCGTGGTCCTGACCGGAGTCCAGGTGACGCTGTAGCGCGTCCAGGTCGCACCGAGCGATACTTCGCCGTTGACCGCCGAGTCATTCGTGACCGGGTTCCCGAGCCGCAGCTGGAGCCCACTCGCTGCTTTGGCGCCCTCCACATATATCGAGGCCGTGTAGCTCACGCGCGCTTTGAAGATCCCCGGGACGACAGTCTCCGCGCCTTCGTTCGCGTTTCCGGCGCCGCTGATTTCGAGCGATGCTTTCCCGGACTCTCCCACCGAGGCTTTCGCCAGTTTTGCGCCGCTTGCAACCCACATGTTCGGGGTGGCGCTCCAGCCCGCCAGAGCACTCTCCAAGCTCGGGTTCGTGACCATGTTCGCCTGACTGGAGAACACCTGCGTCACTTCCTGGGGCTCGTCGAAGAAGCTGTAGGCGATCGTGCTCACCGGCAGGTTCGACACGCCGGTGGTTTCCGGCTGCGCCAGTGGACCCACCTGGCAGGGCAGTCCTGCCCACTCGGGGTGAAGGCCGCACGCCGGGACCGTCGAGTTCGCTGCGGCCGTGTAGTTGACCGTCTTTGTCGTATGCGCTCCCAGCGGGCTGCTCGCGGGACGCAACTCCTGCACCCGCGCGTTGCCGCTGTCCACAACGTAAAGGTCGCCGGTGGCGTCCAACGCTGCGCCGATCGGCGATTTGAACTGGAGGCGGCCGGTCCCTTCGCTGCCTGCCCGGCCGGTGTAGTGCCCTTCCGAGTCGAACGTCTCGACCCGAGCGTTCCCCGGGTCGAGGACCGACAGCTGAGATCCTTGGGGATTGACCGCTATCCCGGCGGGACCGGTGCCGAACTGGCTTTCTCCGGAGCCTTTCGATCCGACCGCTCTAACGAATTTTCCTTGCGTGGAGAACTCCTGCAGACGATAGTTGCCGGTGTCCGAGGCCCAAACGTCACCCTGAGCGTCGACCGCGATCGCGGTCGGGCCGCCTTCGAACTGGCCTTCCCCGCTGCCCTTCGCTCCGAACGTGAGCAGCGATTTGCCGGTGCTCGATGAGATCTCCTGGATGCGCTTGTTCCCCGTGTCGGCGACCCACAGGTTCCCGAACTGGTCCACAGCGATTCCCTGCGGAGCTTCGAACTGCCCGGCGGCAGTGCCCTTCTGCCCATAGACCGCGAGGCACACCCCTTCGGAGCTGTACTCGACCACTCGGTCGTTTCCTGTATCCAGTACCCACACGTTCCCTTGCGAGTCGAGCGCGACGCCCGCCGGCGCGGACAGCGGCGTTCCACTCGTCTGCGAGCACGCGGGACCGAAGCTCCGCTGGTAGGCGCCGGTCGCCGAGAACTCCTGCACCCTGTTGTTCGCGCTGTCGGCGACGAACACGTTGGCGGTACTCGAGACGGCGACGCCCTTTGCGCTCGAGAACTGGCCTTCACCCGTGCCACCGGCCCCGAACTGCAGCAGATAACCCAGGCCGCCGGAGCTCGCTGACGGCGTTGAGGATTCCGTGGCGGCAGCTGTGGCGGCTTCGTAGGCCTCGGTGTTGATCAGATTGAGGCTTTCCGGGTTGATCGTCGTCGAGGTCGGCTTACGTAGGCTCCATCCGAGGTTGCTCTGGGCGCTGTAGGAGCGCGTGTTCGTGCGCACGTCGGCTTCGCCGCCGCTGTACTGCGCACCTTCGGTGACCTTCGTGACGAGGAAGTGCGGTCCCGAGCCGGGTTCCCCGGCATCGTATTCGTAGTGTGTGCGGTCGCGTGCCTGCACTTCCGAGCCGGTGGACAGCTGGACGTTGTGCTGTGGCCCCAGCGTTTCCGTCAGCTCACTTCCCGCGGGCGCGGTGCCGGAGGTGTTGTAGCTGAGCTCTGTGTCGAGCAGCTTCGACTTGGCGGCCGCTTCGGCGCCGGCTGCCAGCGCGCTCGCGCGGTTGGCTGCTGACAGCTTTCTTACGAGGTTGTCCTTGTTTTCGTATTCGCGGACTTCCACGCCTGCACCCGATCGCGCGTCATCGACGGTGCGTCCGAGAGCATCGAGGTAGAAGACGTTTGCGCGCTGATAGTTCTTCGGTGGTTGCGCCGGTACTTCGTCGGCGGGGAAGATCGCTGTCCCGGTGGCCGGCGTGTCGGTCTGGCTCCACTGCGCGAGCTGGGCCGCTTCGAGGTTGGGGGCTCCTTCCACACCCATCAGCGCCACGCCGTAGTGCAATGTTTCGGTTGCGGTGCGCCCCAGTTCGGGGTTGTAGCGATTGACCGTGGCCAGCCGCCCCTTGTTGGTGTCGCTGCCGACGGCTGCGTATTCGAATTTCCACGGTTCCTGCCCTGGAGGCGTCAGCGCCGTCACGTGCCCTTCGGAGTCATAGGCGTAGGTGGTCTCGATCGCGGGGGTAATCAACGCGTCCCACTCCGCGCGCAGACGACCGTGGGAGTCGTAGGCGTACTGCGCGACCGTCCGAGTCGCCATCGCCTTTTTTTCGGAGTCGTAGGCTTCCACGTAGACTCGCGTCAGCTGACCCGCGTAGTCCCCCCATTCCGTGGAGGATTCGCCGCTTCCCGTCGCGGTGGTGCTCGTCGCGTAGTTGAACGTCAGGGCGCGGCATCCCGGCGTCATCGTCGGCGAGCACGACACCCCCGCAGGCACACCGCCGAGCACCTTGGTGGGGACGATCGCCTTGGTGGCTTCGTCCACGCCGTAGTTGTAGGCCACTGTGCCGCCCCCGCCTGCCCGTTCGATGCCGTTCGGCAGATATGCGCTACCGCCGGCGGATGGCACCGTGAAGGACGTGACGTTCCCCTTGGCGTCTGTCAGCCGGTACGTCGCCGGGGAGCCTGAAGGCCCCGAAAGCGCAGCGCTGGTCAGAGTTGGCGGTGAGATGAACCCACCGCCTTCTTTCGCGGCGAAGGTGTACCGCTGCCCTGAGACGCCGGTGAGCGTGACGGACCCGTTGGGAAGCGCCGCGAGGCTGCGCCAGCCGGCGATGCCGGACTCCGACAGGCCGAGTTGCCATCCGGCCCCCAGCTGTTCGCCCGCGCCCGCCGTCAGCCGCCGCGAGTGATACACGCGGCTAACGCTCAAACCCGTCGGTCCCCCGGATGTCTGCAGGTCTTCAGCCGCCAGCGCGAAGTCGCCGGAGTAGAGGTTGACCTGCCCCGGCCCCACGGGGCTCGTCGCGGCGCCGTGCACCGTGACCGTGACCGTGTGCGAGCTTTCGTTGCCGAGCCAGTCCTTCGCCCTGACCGTGATCGCATGCTGCCCCACGCCGAACCGTTCGCCGGTGAACGACCACGTCCCCGTCACTGCGTAGCAGCCTTCCGCAGGGACTCCGAGCGGCTTGCTGCAAAGCGATTTCCAGGTTTCCTGGCGCACGCCGTCGACTTCTACCCATACTTCGGCCGTGCCGATCTGCGGGCTGGCGGTACTGCCGTCCACCGCGCTCGCGTTCACCGTATAGGAGCCTTCGCCGACTTGCCCTTCCTTGGCTTCGGCCAGCGTGCCGAGCACAGTCAAAGCCGCCGGAGTGTGATCGACATAGAGGGTGGGGTGCGGCGTTTCTTCTTCGTGATCCCCCCACGGGTCTTCCGCGTAGGTCCCAACCGCATATACACCGGTCGGCTCACCAGACAGGTTGATGTTGTTCGAGGTCACCGATTCTTCGCAGTTGCACGGGAATTCCTGGCTGAACAGATCTGCTGTGCCGGCCGGGATCTCCATTGAAACTCTGTGGATCAGCCCTGCGCATGGCGCCACCGCGGTGATGTAGTCGGTTGTGGGCCCGTATTGCACCCACGTCCCGGGTATGCCGTGGACTGTGGGTTTGGGGAGTCCCCGTGTCGTGAAGCCGGCGTCGCCCCCGTAGGCCGTAAGCCCGACGACGTCGTCCGCCCGCATTCGGTAGTGGTAGCTGGTACATGCCTGCAGGCCGCTGATGGTGGCGGCGAAGGGGATGCCGGAGCTGCCTGCGGCTTCGAGGTCGTATTCGGGGGCGCTCGACCCATATGAGGTTGTCGTTCCCCATTCGAAGCTGCCTGTCGTCGGGGTGCCGTTGGCGTTGATCGTGCCGTGCACCACTGCCGAGAAGGGACGTAGTTCACTCACCCCTTCCGTCGTCGCGCTCGGCGGTTTCGCTTCGATCACCACAGGTTCGCTCGGGACCGCTTCGCTCGAGGGCCGGCTGGAGGGTCGAACGCGGACCGCGATCTCCTTGCCCACGTCGCCGGCGGGTGGTGTCCATGTGGGGGAGGACCCTTCCTGCACGACTGTCCAGGATTCGGATTCCGGTGTGCCGTAGCCCCATTCGTAGATGAACGATCCCTGGGCGGGCGACCATTCACCGGGGTGGGCGGTCAACACCGAGCCGACAGCGGGGGTCCCCGTGATTTCCGGCAGGCTCAGCGCTTCCGGCGCGGTGCTCGCGATTTTGCCGGCTTTGCTCCCGTAGTCGATCTTCAGCACGTAGCCGTTGCTCGCGGGGTGCGTTTCGTCACATTGTTCGATGTGGTCGATGTTGCCCCAGTATTCTTCAGCCTGGTTGCCACCTTCTTCGGTGGCCGCGAACCACGCTTTTCCGACGGAGCGGCGGGCTTCGTCGTACTTTTCCGCGCGATGCTTCGGGAGGGGGATGTACTTCCCGCACGGGACCACCTGGTCTTCGTGCGCGTCGCCGACCACATACCCGAGATATCCGCCTTTTGGGTTCGGTTTGTAGGTGGGAAATAGCCGGACGTGTTGCCTGTGATAGGCAATCGGCACCCCGGTGGCGGGTTGACTCAGATCGATTTGGCAGCTCCCCTGCGAGCGCCATACGTACTGGTGATCGATGCTGATCACACTCAGGATGCTGGTGGTGTCGTTACGGGTCCATTCTTCCCCTCGCGCGAGGACGCTTGCGACCTTCTTCGGTGTTGGTTCACCGCCGTACCAGTAGACGTTGATCGGATCGACGATTTTGTTGCTCTTGCAGGTTTTGTATGTATAGGAGTAGGTGAGCCCAACGTTGTTCCACGGTCCCGAGGTCGCCCGCGCGGGAGGAGCCACGCTCAGCCCGAGGAAAGCTATGAGGACGGCGACCACCGCGGCCCCCGTCGTTCTTGCGAGGCTTCCCGCCGCGGGGTTCTGGATGTTCACCGGTGCCCGCCGGCGACGAGGAGATGGCGACAGGCGAGCGCGTTGCCGGGCTCAGCGGCTTCGGCGTTCAGGCGCGCCGCGGTGGTGGGGGAGGCATGGAGCAGGACCGCACGCGCCAAGGCCTGAGCGGCCCGTTGAGCCAGCTTCGTGTTCTGCGCGTATATGACGACGGTGCTCCCGCCGCCATAGAGCTCGATGCGGGTGCCTTCGTTGTATGAGGCCGCGGGCAGCCCGGGGGCCGTTTTGATCTTGACAAGTTCTCTGGGATTCAGGAGCGGCTGCTTGCGCCGGGACGCTCCCCGTTCTGGCGTGTAGGAGTTGGGGTCGCGGGCGCACTCCGGCCAGGTTTGAATCTCGAGCGGGTCCTGACACGGTTCCAGATGAGAGTTGCAGGAGCCATACGTCAGATACACGTAGCCGACAGGTCTGAGTGGGCCGGAGACGGCGATCCGACTGCGCGTCGGGATGCATTCAACTGTCTCGCGGGACGCGGCGAGTCCGCTGAACTTCCTGCCGAGCTGGAAGAAGCCTGCCGTGATCGCAGACTCCGCGCATGCACCCTACTGCGGCGAATGGTCGGGGGTTGATCGCCTTCCATGAGGCGGAGTCACGAGCCGCCGAGACCCTGCTCGTGCCGCGCGCGGTGGCGAGGACCACGATTGTCAATGCAAAGGGTAGAGCTACCGCAATCCCTAGAGCAATGTGCCTATCGCGCAACCTGTCCCCCCCTCCGATGCCCCCCGGGTGACCTACGCCGACACGCAGCGACTCTATTCGGTATAGACCTACAGTGTCAAGACTTCGAAGTCCAGAACAGCCAGACGGAGCTTGGACAGTCAACCGCTCGATGCCAATGACACGATCCATTCGAGCAACATCAACGTAAAGCACATCAGCCACAGCGCTCTCAGCACCTCCCAGCGGGCGGCTCGCGCACTCCTCCACTGGGATGCCGAGAGGAAGAGCGCGCCCAGCGCAATGCACGTCCCCAGAGAAGCCGCCACGACGAGAATGGCGTGGGCATTGGGATTGATGTCCGCCTCGCCCCCTTCCGCGAAGCCGACCAACGAGATTCCCGCTCGACCGAGAAAGACGACCGAGAGCAGAATCGCCGCTACATGTCGAAGGGGTAGTCGGCTATCGCGACTCACAGCTGGGCAACATCCCACATCCTCGGCCTTCAGGCAGCGACGCGCTCCATCAATAAGCGCGAATGGGAGCCCCGGTGTAGATGGTGCCTTCGGGGCTGACCCAGCGCACGCGCCAGCGCGTGGCGGCCACGGTGGAGCTGAGCGTCCAGTAGCCACGGGCGTCGGTGTTGAGGTGGGCGAGTGCCTTGAAGCGACGCGATCCGCGACGTTCGGCTTCGACGGTCAGCGTCGTCGCCTGCCCCGCCGGTCGCACATAGCCCCACAGCGAGTAGGCGCTCCCGCGACGGGACACCGTCAGCGGTACGGGAAATGCCGCCAGCAGCGGCTTGGCCTTGCCGTTGGAGTACTCCAGGCCCGTGGTGAAGGCGACGGCGTGGCGCCCTTTGGCCCTGTCGTCGCGCAGCAGATACTGCGAGAAGGAGGCCACCCGGGGATTGGAGTAGGCGATGCGTTCGGCGATCGCGTCGTACTCAGCCTGCTTTGCCACCGGCTGGCCGATGTAGCGGGCCGGCTGGCTGATGACGCCGAACTCGGTTATGTACAGGGGCAGCCCGCTCGGGAGCGCCCCAGCCCGGGCGGCGCGGTCCAGCGCGTTGGTCATCCGGGAGAGCACTCCGATCGTCACCGATTCGGAGTTCTTCGGCGTATACAGCGGTCCCTGGATGCTCGCGTAGGGATGCAGCCCCCACCCGCTCGCCGAGAGCCTGGCGCAGGATCGGGCCCGGTGGTAGCTGCCGTCCAGGCAGAGAACCCCGCGCAGGAAGGCGATCGGCGAGAGGTTGTGGTTGGAGCCGCGCACGGGCACCCCTGGGCGGGTTTCCCCTTCGGGCGCCGTTTCGCCGATCAGCACATGCGGAGAGGCCAGGCCGGCTGCCTTCAGCCCGGCGTAGCCGGCTGTGTAGAGGGCGCGGTAGATGCTGGGCGAGGCGGGCGTGCCGTTGGTGTTGAACTGGGGTTCCAGGAATTCGTGGTGGTTGGGCTCGTTCCAGATCGAGAACAGCGTCACCAGCGATCCGTAGTGGCGACCCACAGCTGTCATGAAGGCTTGAAACTGACCGGCGTTTGGACGGAACAGCAGCGAGCGGCCATGGGGATTGCCCGTCGCCCAGCGCGGCACCGGCGAGGTGACCGTCAGCAGGACCTGCCACCCCCGTTCGTGGGCTTCCTCGATCACGGGGTCGTACTCGCTCCAGTTGTAGCTGGCGGGGTTGGTGGCGTCGAAGGAGGGCCGGCGCGCGCTGTTGGCCGCCGGGGCGACGTTGTGCCAGCTCAGCTCGAGCCGCAGCGCCCTCACACCCAGTCGCTGCAGCGTGGCGATCGTCGCGGGCCGCGTCGCCGGGTTCGTCAGCAGGGCGGGGGACTCGAAGAAGCTGGTCTGGGAGTGCGACGCCCCGGCGACGGGGGCGAGCGCCGCAGCCGCCAGGAGGGCGAGCAGGAGGACGCGGGCAAACTTGGGCAGGGGGGCGAGGGCAGCCACGGGTTGCAGCTAAGACACCTCGAGCGCCCCCAGGGTTGCGGTTGGCGTTTTCGCGGACGCCGGGCGCTCGGTGTCCCGGAGGGCGGCTACTCCTCGCGCTGAAGGTAGGCGAGCACGGCGAGCACGCGCCGGTGGTCGGTCGGCGAGGGGGGCAGGTCGAGCTTGGACATGATGCTCTGGATGTGCTTCTCGACCGCCCCCACGGTGAGCACGAGCGACTCGGCGATGCCGGCGTTCGATCTGCCCTCGGCCATCAGCGCGAGCACCTCCCGCTCGCGGGCGGTGAGTCGCTCCAGAGGCTCGTCGTGGCGCCGGCGCGAGAACAGCTGGGCGACGACGTCGGGGTCAAGCGCCGTGCCGCCGTCGGCCACCCGCCTGACCGCCTCGATGAAGTCCGCCACGTACATGATGCGGTCCTTGAGCAGGTAGCCGACGCCGCCGGCGCGGTCGGCGAGCAGCTCCTCGGCGTAGGCCTGTTCGACGTACTGCGAGACGACGAGCACCGCCGTGCCGGGCACCAGCCTGCGGGCCTCGAGTGCCGCCCGCAGGCCCTCGTCGCGATATTCGGGCGGCAGGCGGATGTCCACCACCGCGATGTCTGGCCGCTTCTCAACCACCTCTCGAACGAGCGCCTCGCCATCGCCCACAGCCGCCACCACCTCGAAGCCGTTGTCGCGGAGCAGGCGGGTGAGACCGTCCCTGAGCAGGGCAAGGTCCTCGGCGATCACTACCCGCATGGGATCTCCGCGCGGATCCTCGTCGGGCCACCGGGGGGGCTCGAGAGGAGGAAGCGCCCGTCGAGCGCCTCGACCCGGTGCCTGAGCCCGGCCAGTCCCGTGCCGCCGGGGTCGGCTCCCCCGACGCCGTCGTCCTCCACCTCGAGCTCCAGCACGTCGCCGATTCTCGCGATGCGGATCTCCAGCCGCTCGGGATGGGCGTGCTTGGCGGCGTTGGCCAGGGCCTCGGAGACCACGAAGTAGGCGGCGCTCTCCACCGGGGAGGAGGGCCGCTCGGCGACCTCGACCGAGAGGCTGACCTGCATCGGAGCCGAGCTCACGAGCGAGGCGATCGCCGCCTCAAGGCCACGGTCGCCGAGGACGGGTGGGTGAATCCCTCGTGCGAGATCCCGCAGCTCCCTCAGCGCCTCCTGGGCGCCGACGCGCGCCTCGGCGAGCAGCTCCCCGGCCGCCGTGGGATCACGGGCGAGCTTCTGCTCGGCCATCCCGAGGCTCATGCCGAGCGCCACCAATCGCGCCTGGGCGCCGTCGTGGAGGTCGCGCTCGATCCTGCGCAGATCGCTCTCCTGGACGTCGACTGCCCCGGCGCGTGTGCTCTCGAGCGTTTCGATTCGCTCGGTCAGCTCGGCCTGATCGGGCGACCACAACAGAACGGCTGCCCCCTGCAGGGCGAGGACGATCGCCATCCCCAGGATCGGCCATATGGGCCAGAAGTACCCGCGGCTGGTGATCGCCCAGATCGCGACCAGGAACAGCCCTCCCACGACGGCGACGCCGCTCGAGCCCGCCAACAGGCGACTGCCGCGAAAGCGGCGCAGCACCGCGGGGCGCGCGGCGATCAGAACGAGCCAACCGTGGATCGCAAGCGCCGCCGCCAGCGGGAGTGCCACCCAGATCGGCCACAGGTATCCCCGCGAGGTGAGCGCCCAGATCAACACGAGCCCCGCCACGAGCGTGCAGTCGACCGCGGCATGGGCCTTCAGAAGCTGTCGAGGGGGGGCGCCCGCCGGCTGAGCGCTCTCGCCGGCGCCCGACTGCTCGAGGTGCCCTGGACCGCTCAGGAGCCCGGAAACGATGGGAGCGAACAGGGTGGCGAGCGGTGCGATCAGCAACATGACGGCCGGTAGGAGGACGAGCCCGACGGGCACCAGCGCCAGCGACTGGATGAAGGTGTGGGGTCGCCAGAAACCCAGGTGTGCGCCACCGTCCACGAATGGGACCCAGGCGGGCGCGAACATCAGCCCGAAGCCTGCCGCGAGCGAAGCCAGCAGAGCCGTTGCGATCGGAAAGCCTACGAGCCATCTGATCAGCAGATAGGCCTGCGCGCGCCAGAGCTCGGGGCCAAACAGCGCGCGGAAGCGCACCCAGAAGCGTCCGGGCGGTGGCAGTGCCGGGGGGTGAGCCTCGATGCCGAGCAGCTCACGGGCGATCGCGGCCTCCGCGCCGGCGAGGACGCGGGTGATGAGCGCGAGGGCGATCAGCAGCGGGATCACCAGCGGGGTGAACGCCAGCCCCACGCACAGGCTCCAGCCGATGATGAGGATGGAGAACCACAGCGGCCCGAGCACTAGCGCCGAGAGCAGGAAGGCCAGCCGGCGGTAGGTCTCCGGACCGCTCAGCGTTTGCCGCAGTGCCGCCATCTCAGCGTGCATCCGCGGCGGCCCGCAGGCGATGTCTATCGAGACTGACGTGCGGCATCCATCCGAGCCACCGCGGCAGATACCAGTTGCGCTCGCCGAGGATCGTCATCGCGGCAGGCAGCAGGACGCCGCGGATCAGGGTCGCGTCGAGCAGCACCGCCACGGCCAGCCCCACCCCGAGCTCCTTGATTTCCAGTGTCGGCAGCGAGGCGAAGATCGCGAACACAGCCACCATCACGGCTGCCGCCGCGGTGACGGTGCCCGCCGTCGTCCTGATTCCCCGCGAGACCGCCTCGGCAGTGGCGACGCCGTCGTCGTGCAGCTCCTTGATACGGCTGACGATGAACACGTGGTAGTCCATCGAGAGGCCAAATAGGACCGCGAACAGGAACAGCGGCAGCCAGGTGACGACGGCTCCGTCTGAGTGGAAGCCGAGGGGACCCTGCAGGTTGCCGTCCTGGAACACCCACACCAGGACTCCGTAGGCTGCGCCGACCGACAGCAGGTTCAGCAGGATCGAGACGACCGGGATCACCAGCGAGCGGAAGGTGATGAGCAGCAGCAGGAAGGCGAGCCCGAGCACGAACGCGAACACGAAGGGAAACCGTTCCTTGATCGTGCTGTTGAAGTCGTGGGTCCCGGCGGTTTCACCACCGACAGCGTAGGTGGCGCCCGGTACGCGCCCGATGCTCGCCGGCAGGACCCTCGTGCGGAGCACCTGCAGGGCCGCCATCGAGGTGTTGTCTCGCCCCTTGCCGATCAGGGGAACTTCGATGCGGGCGACCGTGTGGGCCGCGTTGGTGAAGGCCATGATCGGTTCGCGCGCCTGACCGCTTGCGAGCGCGAGCCTTCGCACCGCGGCGATCGCGTCGCGGGACGGAGGGGAGGTCACGTTGGCGCTCCTGAAGACCACCTGGGCGGGAGTCTGGGCGCCCGGGAAGGCCGCCTGGATCTTCTCGTAGGCACGGACCACGGGGATGCTTCCCGGCAGATCGGATGGCCCGACCAGGGTCGTGTGCAGCGCGAGGGCGGGGACGGCAAGCACGACGAGCACGGCGGTGCAGAGGACCGCGGCGACCGCCGGGAAGCGCAACACGGGGCGCAGCAGCAAGTCCCACATACGCGAGGTCGTGCGCCCCTTGCGCAGTCGGACCCTGTCGACGTTCTCACCGAGCCTGCCGAGCAGGGCGGGGAGGACTGTGAGCGAGCCGAGCATGGCCATCGCCACGACGAGCATTGCGCCGATCCCCATCGAATCGAACACCTTGGAGCCGGCGAGCAGCAGACCCGCCATCGCGATGAGCACGGTGATCCCGGAAGCGAGAACAGCTCGCCCCGATGTCGCCGCCGCACGCCGCAGGGCGTCCTCGCCGTGGCCGGCGCGACGCTCTTCACGCTCGCGCTTGAGGTAGAAGAGGGAGTAGTCGACGCCTACGGCCATGCCCATCAGCAGCATCACCGAGCTCATGGCGCCGGAGGCGTGTGCGAGGTGGCTCGCCACCGCGGCCAGGCCGCCGGCGCCGAGGACGGCGGAGAACGCGAGCAGCACCGGCAGACCGGCGGCCACGAACGCACCGAATGCGAGCAGCAGCACGAGGAAGGTGATGGGAAGCGAGAGCTCCTCGGCCTGAGCCAGTCCGCTTTGGATCGATTTTCCAAGTTCGTAGCTCGCGCTCGCATCACCGGACTCCGCGATGGTGAAGCTCGGCGCCTGGCGCTGGAGCGCAGCCACGGCAGCCAGCACGGGCCGCACCCGTTCACCCGCCGTATCGGAATCGCCCTTCATCTCGAACTCCACCAGCGCCGCATGACCGTCGCGAGAGACCTGGCCGCGGTTGGCGGAGGCCAGCGGCGAGCGGATCCCCTGGATCTGGGGGAGCGTGGCCAGGCTCGCCACGACGCTCTGCACCTCGGCGGTGAACGGACGGTCCCTCGCCAGGCGGGTCGGGCTCTGCACGAGCACGCTCTCGCCCGCATGGTTGTGAAACCCGGCAGCGGCCAGCATCGCCTGGGCACGCGCCGACTGCCCGGTCGACTGTTCGGAGTCGGTGAGCTTGACCGTCCCCACGAGGTTGCCCGCCAGGAGGGCGCCGGCCACCAGCGCCAGCCATCCGAAGGTGGCGGTCTTCCAATGTCCTGCACTCCACATGCCTGCACGGGCCGCGATGTTCACTTTGCCTCCGATTCGCTTGGCTGCAACACCCCGCAAGCGTCCCTCTCCTACGCGCGCCCGCCAATGCAGCCCCCCGGCATCTCGGACACCAGCTAGCTGGTCTGGTGGAGCGCACCTCGGCGCCGGCTCGCGCTGCTGGTAGCCGCCGAGAACTACGTATCGCCCAGCGGAGTTGGACCCGATGTGGCCCGATGTCCGTTAAGGCCATCCTGAGCTCATGCCCTCGTTAGGGCGTAAACGGACAAGCGAGTGCCCCACGGGGAAGGAGCCGGCAATGACACAGGTCAGAGGGAGTTCGAGGCGATGGATGTTCCAGCGTGCCCGTCCCAATCGCGTGGCGGCGCTGCTCAACCACGGGACCGCCGCTGCCGCCTCGGCCGGGCTCGCCCCCAAGCGCCTGGTCACGCTCGAGGTCCGTGGTCGACACACCGGTCGTGTGCTTTCACTGCCGGTCGTCGTTACCGATCACCACGGTGAGCGGTATCTGGTGGCGATGCTCGGCGAGGACGCGAATTGGGTCCGCAACGTCCGTGCCTCGTCCGGCAGAGCGGCGTTGAGACACGGTCACCGCGAAAGCGTGAGGTTGGAAGAGATCGATCCAAGCGAGAGTGCCCCGATCCTGCGGCGCTACCTCCAGGTGGCGCCCGGAGCCCGGGCTCACTTCCCCGTAGATCGCGTTGCACCGCTCTCGGAGTTCGACCAGATCGCCGACCGCTATCCGGTATTCCGCATCTGCGTTGGCGAGCCGGCTTGAGACACCTTCACACGCGCGCCCTGAGGAATGGACTTGACGGTGCAGGGCAATGTACATACACTTGTCGGACAATATTTGTCTTGTACTAGCCAGGGTGGCCCATGAGCACCATCAGCATCCGTGATCTACAGCGCAACACAAGCAGCGTCGTCGCTGACGTCGCCGATTCCAAGCACACTGCCCTCGTCACACGGCACGGCGAGCCTATTGCTGCGCTGGTGCCGATCGACGCGCAGGACCTCGAGGACTACTTGCTCTCGAAGGTCCCGGGCTTCGCCGAGGACATGGCCGCCGCCGATCAGGCTCATGCCAAGGGCGAGGCGCGCTCGGCTGCTGACGTGTTCGCTGAGCTGGACGAGCAGGACGCTGGGAGATAGCGCCTGCGAGCAGGATGCGTCGTAGATGAGCGACCCGCTCAGCAACATCAAGCTGGCTCCGCGGGCTGTCCGCGACCTGAGGCACCTGGACCGCAAGACCCGCACGCGGATGCAGCAGGCATTCGAGGCTTTGGGGGCAGAGGCCGCGAATCTCGACGTCAAGCCGGTGGCCGGTCATGCCCCATGGCGTCGCCTGCGCGTCGGTGAGCATCGCGTGCTCTACCGCGAGCTCACCGACGAGACCGACGCGCGTTACCTGGTGGCACGAGTCATCGACCGGCGCGACCTGCACCGCGCCATCGACAAGCTCTGAGGACAGGCCCACCGCCCCGGCGATGAAGCTCCCACAGCCGAGCATGGCGCAGCAGGGCGCCGTAGGCCGACAGGCCCGCATAGATCAGCCCGCGCACTCCCTCCAGCCAGCCTCCCAGCAGCAGGTACTGACGCAGGAAAGACCTCAGCGGCTCGCTCGCCAGGCGCCTGGCGCTGAAGGGCACCCCCCGTTCATACATCTGCTCGGCGGCGAACTGCGCATAGCGAGTGCGCTTGCTCACTATTTCCGAGACGTGGCTGTCGGAGAGGTGAACGAGATCGCCGGCGAGAAAGCCCACCGGTCCCTGCACCGCCATCGGCAGGTGGTGCTCGCTCTCGCTGAAGCGGCCCTCGCCGTTTCGCACCAGGCGCAGCTGGGAGCCGGGGTACATGCCCATCGTGCGAAACCACTGCCCCAGGATGTAGTTGCGCCGCGCCATCCAGTAGCCGGCGATGTGCTCATCGTCGCGCTCCACCACCTCGCGGATCGCATCCTTCAGCCTCGCCGATAGGCGCTCGTCGGGGTCGAGCACCAGCACCCAGCGCCGCGTGGCGGCGTCCATGGCGAGATTCTTGTTGACCTCCAGCATCGCCTTGTTGGTGGTGGGAATCACCCGGTCGGCCAGCCTCGCAGCGATCTTGGCGGTCCCATCGCTGCTCTGCGCGTCGAGCACCACCACCTCATCGGCCAGCCCCCCCAGCTGCGCCAGGCAGCCCTCGATGGTGGCCTGCTCGTTGTGAGCGGCCATCACCACCGACAGCCCCGGCGCCAGCAACTCCGAGCCGGGGGGCGGGGATCGCAGTGCGCCGGCCTGGGCGCGCACGAGCCGCGCTGCGAGCAGCCGCGGCACGATCGCCATTCCCTCATATCCGCCGCCCGCGGAGCTCATCGCCTACCGTGGGGGTAGTACAGGGTGTGCAAATAGGGAGTGGAGCTGCCGTCATAGCTCAGCACCACCGCCACCCTCCGCGTCGATCGGCCCAACGGCCCGGTCAGCCGCCGATAGAGCTCTCCGGGGCGCAGGAGGATGTGGGCGGAGCCGGCCAGGCGCCCATCTTCGCTGACGGCGAGGTTGAAGGTGATCGCATGGGGCTCGTGGCTTCTCACCGCTATGGCCAGCCGCTGGGTCTGCCCCGAGGTGCTGGGAAGGGCCGAGAGCTCGGTGAACCCAGGCGCCCGGTCGGCCGCATGGCGGGCGACGGCCAACGCGGCCACGGCGAGCGCAAGCGCAACGAGGGCCAGGGCGACGTTGGCGATGGCCTGGGTACCGCGGATGAAGGCGTGTGCCCAGCGCGCGAAGAGCCAGTCCTCGCCTGTCTCCCCCGGGCGCTCCCCGGCCGTGAGGTCGCTCGCCCCCTCACCGATCCCAGCGGGACGGATGACAGCTGCAAGAGCCGCGATCAGGGTGAGCGCCCCCAGCAGCACCGCCCAGCCCGTCCTGCCCATGTGGCCGGGCAGCGCATCGAGCGCCAGCCCGCCGAGCGCCGTCACGGCGAGGCTCGCCCCGACGGTGACGAGCACCCGCTCGGCGCCGGAGAGCGAGCGGCGGGCGAACACCAGCGCGCCGAGCGCATATCCCGGCAGCGCCAGCTCGAGGATCAGACCGGCGGGGATGCGCACGGCGGGTAGGTCCACAGTGGCCGACACCGCCGCGCAGATCAGCGCCAGCACGCTCACCGCAACGAGATCGCGGTTGGAGCTCAGGCGGAGCCCGAGGGGCGTGTGCGCGTGGGGAGCGGGAGCCTGGGCGCTCACTGTCCCACCTGCGCCACGCCGTAGATCTGCTGCTCGCCGTTGTCATACAGCCGCGAGGCGCCCCCCGTGCGGTCGAACTTGGCCAGCGTGGCGGCGCTGATCGGCCTTTTGAACTTGCCCGCCTGGGGTTCGCCCTTGTCGAAGTAGAAGCCCGACGTGGGAATCCCCTGGCTGAGGCTGCGCTCGATCATCACGTATTCCACCCGTCCGCGGCTGATCGCCTGGCGCACGCTCGCGTTGGAGCTCGGCGGCTCGAGGATCTGCCAGGCACTCACCCCGTCGACGGGTGCCCACAGGGGACGCTCCAGGCCGTAGGTGGCAAGGCCCAGGTGGTCGAGAAAGTCGCTGGCGAAGCGCCTGCCCGTGCCGAGGCTCGCCGCCGCCCAGCGGTCGGCGCTGAGGGCCTTGACCCCCAGTTCATAGGGGGCGCCGCGCTTTGACCGCGACTGGGGCAGCCGTTCGGAGTACTGCCACGACACCGCCACTCCCCCCAGCACGACCAGGGCGCTGAGCGCCGACACCGCCACTCCCACCGGCCATCCGCGCAGGCGCGAGCGCAGCTCCACAGCGCTCGTGGCGAGCACCGCCCCGAGACCGAGGAACAGGAACTCGGTGGAGCGATTGGCCGTCTCGGCGGCACTGCCGATGAAGCGCAGCGGCAGCAGCAGCGGGTAGGCCAGGCTCAGCGCCAGGGCGATCAGCATCAGCGGCGCCGCCCGCCGGCCGCGCCAGATCAGCCAGGCGGCGTAGGCGAGGGCGATGAGCGTCACCAGCACAGAGGCGACGCTCAGCAGCCGTTCCCACAGGGGGGCCACTTCGGCGCCGCTGGTGAACAGGGCGCGCGTGGTGCTCGCCCCGGTGAGCACGTTGAACAGCCCCACCCCCGTCGAGGAGGCGATGCTGCCCAGGTACTGGCCCGTGATCGGAGCCACCGCCTCGAGCCACACGCCGATCGCAGCGAGGGCGAGCAGTGCGAGGGCGAACGGGTTGTACTCCCCGGAGACCCCGCGTACACGACCTCGCCATAGAACCACCAGCGACCACAGGGTGAGCACGCCGGCGAGGAAGTAGGAGGAGAGGTGGTGGGTGACAACCACCGCCGCCACACACAAGGTCCCCAGGGCAGTCACCCGCCACGTCCCCCCCGCGCTGCGCTTAATCACCACATACAGGGTGAAAGCCACCAGCGGCAGAGCAAGCGACTCGTAGCTGAACTGGGCGCTCCAATAGAGGAAGTTGGGGTTGGCCCCATACAGCAGGCAGCCGAGCCCCGCCACCCGCTGCGAGCCTGAAAGCCGCTCCACCACGAGGAAGATGGCCAGCATCAGGACCACCCGGGCGGCCCCCACGAGGACCAGCCCGGCCGTGGAGATGGGCAGCCCCGTGAGTCGCACCATGGCGGCGGCGAGGTTCCCCAGCCCCGGGTAGCGGGCGGCCTCTGGCAGGAGGGGGTTGAAGCTGAACAGGTGACCCGAGGCGAGGTCGTCGCGCACGGAGCGCAGGTGAACGAACTCGTCGGAGAAGGCGAGCCGCGAGGGGCTGTAGGTGACCTTGGCCAGATACAGCCCCGCCCCGAAGACAACCACCAGCCAGATCCGCTCCCGCCGGGAGGCGCCGGCCGTGCAGAGCCTGAGGGCAACCGGTGCGACGATCGCCACGATCCCCGCCCAGAAGAGAACGCCCTTGGAGCTGTGGCCTTCGCGGGCGGCCCTGTCGGCGAGGGCGATCAGCAGGGCGCCCGCCCCCACCAGCACAGCGATCGGAGCCGTCCACCCCAGCCCCCCGGCGCCGGCCGGGGCGGGCATTCCCGGCTCACCCGCGCGCGTGTTGCCCGGGTTGCGCTCGAGAGGGCGTCCGAGGATCATGAAAGGGCGAGTCTAGATAGATTGGCCCCATGGACGGTCAGACAGCCAAGCGTGTATCGGTGCTCGTCTCCACCTACCGTCGCCACGAGTATCTGCGCAGGGCCCTGGCGGGCATCCTCGCCCAAACCTATGAGGACTTCGATGTGCTGGTGTGGAACGACGGCGGCATCGAGAACATGGAGGAGCTCGTGCCCGAGCTGGCCGATCCCCGCGTGCGCTACCACCGCCACCCACAGAACCTCGGCGTGCTGCATGCGGTGCAGCTGGGCATGCAGGCGACCAGCGGCGAGTACATCGCCCACATGGACGACGACGACGAATGGGATCCCGGCTTCCTGACAAACCAGGTGGGGCTGCTCGACGCCCACCCCTCGGCCGCCATCGCCTTCTGCGATCACTGGGTGATCGACGAGCAGGGAAACCTCGACGAGCGCTCCACCGATGAGAACTCACGCCACTGGGGACGCCTGGCGCTGCCGGCGGGGTTGATCGAACCGGCCTACAAGGTGACCTTCGACGGGAGTATCCCGCTGGCCTCCTGCGCGCTGATCAGACGCTCGGCGGTGAACCTCGAGGACTTCCCCCCGGAGCTCCACCACGCCTATGACATCTGGGTCTCATACCTGGCCACCCGCGACGGCGCCGGCGTGGTGTATGAGCCGCGACGGCTCGTGCGCGAGCGCCGCCACGGCGCCCAGATCGGCAGCGCCGTTGCCTCCACCCCGATGCTCGGCGACCTCACCCTCGCCTACGAGCGCTTCTGGGCCCAGCCGAGCTTCGACGTCGACCGCGACCTGCTCGCCCGCCGGCTGGCAAGCGCCTCGGCCAACTGGGCGGTGGCGCTGCTCCGCGACGGCGAGTTCGAGCGCGCCTCCCAGGCGGCCAGACGCTCGATGCAGGTCCGCCGCACCCCCCGCGGCGCAGCCGCCCTCGCCGTGTCATCCCTGCCCCCATCGGTGAGTCGGATGCTCGCCCGCACCACCAGCGCGGCCCTCGCCCGCTGGCGGAGGGTCACACAGGCAGGGCTGGTTGGCCAGGGCTCGCACTAGGCTCCCCGCCGGCCGGATCGGGCGGCAGCCCATGACCGCCCCCACCGCGCATGGCACGCTGGCGGCGATAGTCCCAGTACACGAGCGCCATGCCCACCACCCGAGAGGTGAGCCAGCCAACCCCCGCCCCCGAGATGCCCAGGGGGGGCAGCAGGAACCAGGACATCACCAGCGCCAACCCAGCCGTACCCAACTGCAGCCATGAGCCGAAACGAAGCCTCCCTTCCACCCGGAGAACGCCCACCCACACATCCATAATCGAGTCGGGCAGCGAGGCAACGGTGAACATCAACAGCAGGGGCAGTCCTTCGGCCGCATATTTGCTCCCGAAGGCCGCCAGGATCCAGTGTCCGGCGATGGCGAACACCACACAGGCGGGGATCAGCATCGCCATGATCGTGCGCTGGCTGCGGGCCGCCGTGCGCCACAGCTGCTCGGGAGAGTGAGCCCCCTCGGCGGTCAGCGCCGAGGCGACCGAGGGCGAGATCAGGGACAGCAGCCCGCAGATCCGCCAGGTGGCATAGAAGTAGGCGGTGGCCGCACTCGACACCTGCACGGTTACAAACACCGGCAGCAGCCACCATGGTGCGAAGTTGCCGATGTTGATCGAGTGGTGGCCCGCTATGTAGCCTCCCAGGCGGCGAATCTCTGAGCGGATGCCTGCGGTGGCCACCCGGTAGCCGCGCCCCAGGCTCGGCACCATCGCAGCGCCCACCACCACCGTCACAGCGGTGGCTGCCGCCCAGGCGAAGAAGATCCCAAAGGCGCCCAGCCCGATCACGAAGGGGATCAGCAGCAGGGGGATCTTCACCACCGAGAACACCGTGTTGCGCAGCAGCGTCTTCTCGGCCTTGCGCTCGGCGATGCAGGCGTAGTCGTAGAGAGTGGTGCCCGTCGTCAGCACCACCCCCGCCACGAAGATGATCACATAGCTGCTCGAGTGGTTGAGGATGTCGAAGCGGTGGGAGATGGCCGGCAGCACCAGCACGGTGATGGCTCCCGCGATCGCACTCGAGAGGGCGCCCACCAGCAGGCCGGCGTTGAGCGTTGCCGACCACTCCACTCCCGCTTTGCGCGAGGGGAGCATCTGCACCAGCGCCGTGTTGATCCCCAGGTTCGACAGCAGCGACACCAGCGTCATCGCCGACACCAGCGCCGCCGAGAGGCCCACCTCGCTGGGGCTGAAGCGACGGGCGGCCACCAGCCAGAAGACGAACCCCAGCGCCGAGGTGATGACCGTCACAGCCATGATGTACACGCTGTTGCGCATCAGCGAATCGGCTCTCACCATCGCCACGAGCCGCCTGGGCGATCGCAGCGCGCTGAGCGTGTTCGGCATGGGCTCGATGGTAGTTCCATGGTCCAGAGACAGTCGCCAACCCTCAGCACAACCCGCTGGGTGTCGATCCCCCAGGCATGGCCACGATTCGCGCTGCCCGCAAGCTCCTCCTCACCCGCGCCTGCGCCTGTGCGCTGGCCATGGCGGTAGGGGCCGGCCCTGGCCTGTCCCCGGCGAGCGCCTCCGCCGGCGGGGCCGCGCCCGGGGGCAACCCCGTGGCCAACCTGCGCCTGATCGACTACTTCCCCTCGGCCAACGGCTGGGGATCGATGTGGTGGAGCTGGAACCCCACCCAGATGGAAGCCGACTTCGCCCGCATCGCCGCCCTGCACGCCAACGGGGTGCGCATCATCGTCAGCGCCCCCGCCCTCGGCTTCCCCCAACCCACACCCACCATGGAGAGCCGCCTGCAGCAGACCGTCGCCATGGCCGCCGCTCACGGCCTGCGGGTGGAGCTGACCCTGTTCAACGAATGGCACAACTACACAGACATCCAGGACAGCAAGACCTGGGCCCAGGCCCTGCTCGCACCCTTCCAGGGAAGCCCTGAGATCGCCTACATCGACCTCCATGACGAGCTGCCCGTCGACACCAACCCCGGAGCACTCGCCTGGGCCCAGGCGATGGTGCCCTACGTGCAGTCGATCGACGGTGCCATCCCCGTCACCGTCTCCACCTCCATCAGCAGCGGCATCGCCCCCCTGCAAGCCCTCACCAAAGGCCTCGCCGGGAGTCCGCCCGACCTGTACGACGTCCACTACTTCGGCAGCCCCACCGACGCCTATGCCGTGCTGGACCAGGCCAAGCAGGCTGTGGGCGGGGCCCCTCTGTATGTGGGTGAGACGGGCTTCGCCACCGACTCCTCCTACGGCTGGGCCCACGGGCTCCCCGACACACCCCAGAGCCTCGAGACCTACCAGGACTACTACTTCCGCATCGTCGAGTCCGCCACCCGCGCCCTCGAACTCCCCGCAGCCGCACCGTGGATCCTCTACGACATGCCCGGCCAGGGCGGCACCCAGTGGGGCTACCACATCGGCATCCTGCACTCCAACGGCACCCCCAAGCCCGCCGCCCAGACGATCGCCGGCGTATTCGCCGGCGCGCCTGTGAGCAACTCCTTCAACAACAGCTTCGAGCAGTTCTCCGCCCACCCCGAACTGCCCGCCATCTGGAGGCGCTGGCTCCCCGGCGAAGCCAAGTTCTCAATCGACCGATCCGTCTTTCACTCAGGCCTCGCCTCGGCTCGCATCACCCACGCCCGGGGCAACCACCTCACGGGCTGCCCCGCCTACTACGCCCCACCCGTGTCGGCCATCGTCCCCGGCACCACCTACACGGCCAGCGCCTGGGCCCGCGGGCGCTCCACCGCCGGCGAGTCCCGGGTGGTCCTCACCTGGACCGACGCCGCCGGTCACTTCATCGGCTCGAGCCCCTCCCCCTCCCTGCCTCAGGGCAACAGCGAATGGACCCTCCTGAAGGTCGCCGCCAAGCCTCCCGCCGGCGCCGCCGCCGTGGAAATCGACCTGCAGGTGTGCGAAAGCCCCGGCTCCACCTGGTTCGACGACGTCAGCTTCTCCTCACTCGGCGAAGCCGCCCGCCTGCACCGGGCTCGCCGGTAGTCGCCGTCAGGGATCGGGAGCTTCGCTCTGGGCAGTCCTCGGACGCTTCGCGGTGCCAGCCAGGGGCGCCGTGCGCCGGACAACGAGGTTTAGCCCTTGGTTGCGGGGGTAGCAGGGGTTGATCCTCGCCCGCCATCTCAGACCCCACCGCTCCCCGGGCCCGCACCTGAGCCTCCTGCTGAGCGTGGCCCTGCTCATCGCCGCCCTGGCCTCCTGGAGCCTCGCCGCCACTGCAGCCACCGCCGCTTCGGCCGCCGCCCCCACAGCGAGCACCGACGGCGCCTCCGCCGTGAGCTACTCCTCGGCTGTGCTCCACGGCCATGTGGACCCTCACGGGCTCGCCACCAACTACATGTTCGAGTATGGACCCACCCGCAAATACGGCTCTGAGAGCCCCCTCTCGCCCGCCGGCTCGGGCAACTCCTCGGCGAGCGTCAGTCAGGGAGTGGCCGGCCTCACGCCGCTCACCACCTACCACTACCGCATCGTCGCCCTCAGCCCCTCCGGCGCAGCCGTGGGCGCAGACAGGACCCTCACCACCCTGAAGGTCCCCCTGTCGGTGGCCATCGTGGGAGTGCCCAACCCGGTGCTGTTCGGCAACCCCTTCGTCGTGGAGGGAACCCTCTCGGGAACGGGGTCGGCCGACCACGAGGTGGTGCTCCAGGCCAACCCCTTCCCCTATGTGGCCGGCTTTCAGCAGGTTGGCAACCCCGAGCTGACCAACGCCGCAGGGGGCTTCTCCTTCCCATTCGTCGGCCTGCTGCAGAACGCCCAGATCCGCGTGCTCACCGTGGGCAGGCCCGCCGTGAGCAGCCCCGTGGTGATCGAGGGGGTGGCCGTGCGGGTCACCCTCCACGCCCGCTCCACTCACCGCCGGGGCTATGCCCGCCTGTATGGAACCGTCACCCCCGCCGAGGTGGGCGCCCTGGTGGGCTTCCAGCTGCTCAAGCCCGGGCACCGCTCGGCCAATGTGGCCGGCACCGTCGTGAAAGCCGGCACCGGCGCCGTGTCGAGCTTCAACCGCATTGTTCGCATCCGCCACGGCCTCTACCAAGCGCTCATCAGGATCTCCGACGGCGCCCACGTCTCCGCCTACAGCGCCCCCGTGCTCATCCGCTGACCCAGCGCTGCTGACCCAGCGCCGCCGCACCCGCGCGGGCACAGCGGCGGCCACTGGCAATAATCGGGGGATCGAGCGCTCCTCTCCCCCATCTGGAAAGAAGCCCCCGAGTGGCGCCCGCCGTCTGGCGGCCCGTGCGGGCAGCTGGGTGGTGCCCGATGAGAACCCCTCGGGGATGATCTACGGCGTCATCGTCATCGGAGCCCTGCTGGCTGCCGAGAGCGGGCGGCACGAGACCTACCTCGACACCCTCGCCTCGACCGCAATCGCCGCCGCCCTCTACTGGCTCGCCCACGCCTACGCCGGCGTGCTCGGACGCCGCCTGAGCAGCCACGAACGCCTCACCACCACCACCCTGCTGCGTGCTCTCGGCCACGACTGGCCCCTGATTCGCGGCGCGGCCATACCGCTGCTGGCGTTGACCATCTCCTGGGCGGCCGGCGCCGGGCAGCAGTCGGCCGTCACCGCCGCCCTGTGGAGCACCGTGGCCAGCCTCGTGCTCTTTGAGCTCGTCGCCGGCCTGCGCTCGCGGGCAACCCCAGCCGAGCTGGTGCTCGAGCTGTCGGTGGGCCTCGCCATGGGCATGGGCATCCTGGCGCTCAAAATCGTCCTGCACTGAGCCCAATCTCCCACCCCCCGCTTTTCCGTCTTCTGGGAGCGGTCAAACCGTCAGACGGTTTCCTGTAGACAAAAAACCGCTGACATGGGATGATCTCAAGCGCCAGACCATATGACAGCAGTCGTCTGGCTCGAAAGGTAGATTCGGGGAGATAGAATGGCATCGGGAGGAAGAGGGACGTTGTCACAGCGAGCAGAGCGTGCGAAGACGGGGGGAGGGGCGCCACGAATCGCCCCCATCTACAAACGCCTGCCCCATGGACCTCACCGGCTGGAGCGCAACGAAGTCGTCCGCCACCAGCGGGCTCGCATCTACGGGGCGATGGTCGAGGCTGTCTCACGTAACGGCTATGAGCGCACGAGCGTCAAGCAGGTGATCGGGCTGGCCGGCGTTTCGCGCCGCTCCTTCTACGAGCAGTTCGCCAACAAGCAGGAGTGCTTCCTGGCCACCTTCGATGTGATCGCCCAGCAGGACATCAAGCGTTTCACCCAGGCCTACACCTCCACCCACGGCGGCCTGGAAGATCGGCTGCGTGCGGTCTTCGGCGAAGTCGCCGAGAGTGCCCGCAAGAACCCCAAGGCAACGATGCTCGTGCTGGTCGAGGCGCAGACCGCCGGGACAGCCGGAACGCTGCGCATGCGCCGTGCCACCACCACCTGCGAACAGATGCTCGCCCGCAGCTTCGCCGGCTCACGCGAAGCTTGCGCGCTGCCCACACCCGTCATCAGAGGCATCACCGGGGGCTTGCACGGAGCCATGTCGGCCGTGCTCAGCGCCGATGAGATAGAGCAGCGACCCGAGCTGGCCGAGGAGATGCTGCGCTGGACGCTGTGCTTCGGGACGGCGGCCGCCGAGCGGATGGACGAGCGGATGGCCCCTCGCCTGGCCCGTCGCATGCGCGAGATATCGCTAGCCGGCGCCCACCGTCCAACCGGTGAAACGCCGAGTGGAGCGGGCACCCGCGAACGACTCCTGCACAACGTCCTGCGTCTCACCGCGCTGCACGACTACCGTGATCTCACCGCCCCCCAGATCGCCGACGAAGCGCGGGTCTCGATCGACGACTTCCTCGAGCAGTTCTCCAGCAGGGACGACTGCTTCCTCGCTGCCCTTGACATGATCGCCGGGGACGTCATCGGGATCGTGGCCGACCCCGACCTGGTCTCCGAGGAGAAGGACTGGGCACGCACCGTCCGTCGGGTCATAGGGCGACTGACCGAATACCTCAGTCAACGGCCGCTCTACTCCCGCACACTCGCCCAGGAGGCCTTCTTCGCGGGACCCGAGGCGGTCGCTCAGAACCTCGAACTGGCAAGCGCCGTGGCAACGCTGCTCACCGAGGGCGCCCCCACCGGACCGGCCAGCGGCCTGGCCGTGGAGGGCATCGCAGGGGCATTCCTGCACACCGTCCGCTGCCAGGTGGCCAGCTCGCGGCTCCAGCTCCTGCCCGCCCTCTCTGACTACCTCGCCTACATCGTCCTCGCTCCCTACATCGGCGCCGAGGAAGCCATCTCAATCGTCACCGAGGACTCCGGCGCCTAGCGGCGTTTGCGAACGAGCCGTTCGGCGAAGTAGGTGAGCACGATGCCCACCAGCAGCGAGATGACGATCACGATGATCAGCGGAGCCCGTCCCGAGCCGACGATCCAATCGACCTTCACCTCGCCCAGATTGAGCACCGCGAACAGCGTTATCAACACCGCCAGCACAACCAGAGCGCCACTGCGGGCAAGCTCGCCGTTGCCTCTTCGCCCCAGACCCTTGGACCGTCCCTTGCGGCCCTTGGGCTGCCCCGGTGTCTGCTGCTCAGAGGAAAGCGCCATGGTCGCTCTTTGATCCTAGATGATCGATTCCCCAGTTTTATGTGCCGTGGTCCGGGGTTCGGCTCGAGGGGAGGCGCGTGTAGGTATTACCTTTTAGTTGGTGTATAGCCATGGCTATACACCACTGCTGCTCTCGTGTGTATGCGACCCCGCCGCCGACCGCCCGCCGGTCGAGGCGGTGCAGAGCCATGGAATCATCCATCAAGCTCGGCCTGCACCCATTCACAGCCAATCGACAGATCCTCGACACCGAGCGCAGCCGACACGTTGAGGGCCATGCCGTGGCGGAAGAAGTCATCGAGCCGCTCTGAATCCGCACCCGACAGATCGCGGGCGAGAGCCACGAGCTCGGCATAGCGATGGCGCACACGGGTGCGCACCAGCTCATCGTCACACGCCGCATATGCCTGGTGCTGGAGCATCAGATGGTCACGGTCGCTCAACAGCAGCTGCTTGTACGCGCGGCCCATCGCCTCCAGCACGTCCTCGCATTCCTCATCCGCCAGGCCCGCCCTGTAGTCGCGTGCCGCCCCTTCGAAGGTCTCACCCACCCTGGCGAAGCTGCGTTCGATCGCCGCCAGGAACAGCTGGCGCTTGTTGGAGAAGAGGCTGAACACATACGGCTGGGCCACCCCCACCCGCCGGGCGATGCGCTCCACCGGCGTCCCGTGCAGCCCTCCCTGGGCGAACTCGTGCACAGCCGCCTCGATCAGCTCCTCGCGCCGCTCCGCCGCCGGCACCCGGCGGCGCGGAGGCGGCTCCGCCGCCGGCGGTCCAGGATCGAGCGTTCGCGCCGAGATCTCCCCGCCCGCGGATGAGGAGCCCTCGACGCTCACGCCTGCACGGTCTCCCGGGGCAGCGGCGCCGAGACCGGCTGGGGTGTTGCCGTCGAGGAGTCGCCCGCGCGGCGGCGATCCCCATCGTCGGCCTCCCTCGTCGCCTCATTCCGAGCCCCGAAGGGGAATGCGAGCACAACCAACGCCCCGAGCGCCAGCACCGCCACCGCCACCCACATCGCGGGGCGCAGACCCGCGATGAACGCCTGCGGTGAGCTGTAGCCGCCAGATCCCGTGAAGACCGACGCGAGCACCGCCACCCCAAGCACCCCGCCGACCTCCCGAATGGCATTGTTGGCCCCCGACGCCTGGCCCGCCTGCTGAGCGCTCACCGAGGAGAGGATCGCATTGGCCGAGGGCGCGAACACCAGCGCCATGCCGGCTCCGGCCATGATGAAGGGGGGGATCATCTCCGCGTAGGGCACATGAGTTGAGAGCAGCAGGGCGAGCCATCCCAGAGCGCCCGCCTGCAACGACAGTCCGGCGACCATGAATGGGCGACTGCCCAGTCGCTCAGAGAATACGCCCGCCAGGGGCGCCACCACCATCGTCGCCCCCGTCCACACAAGCAGCTTCAGGCCGGCCTGAAACGGAGTGTTCCCAAGCACGTTCTGCAGGTACTGCGAGAGGAAGAAGATCGAGCCGAACATCCCGAAGTACATGCTCAGCGAGGCCACATTGGTGACCGCAAACGAGCGCCTGGCGAAGAAGCCCATCGGCAGCATCGGCTCGGAGGCCCGCAGCTCCCAGCCCACGAAGCTCACGAGCAGCAGCGCCCCCGCGCCAAGGCTGGCGAGGATCGTCGGGCTCGTCCAGCCGAGCGACTGCGCCCGCACGAGGCCGAACACGATCCCAAACGCCCCCGTCGAGGCGAGCAGCAGGCCCGGGATGTCGAGCCGCCCGTAGGGTCCGCGGCTCTCTTTGAGCACCCTCGCCGCGAGCGGCGTGAGCACGACGCCAATCGGAACGTTCAGCCAGAAGATCCAGTGCCAGGAGATGGCCTGCACCACCGCTCCTCCCACCAGCGGGCCCAGCGCCACCGCGATCCCGCTCACCCCCGACCACACCCCAATCGCCATTCCCCGGCGCTCGTCCGGGAAAGCCTCCGCCAGCAGCGTGAGCGTCAGCGGAGTCACCACCGCCGCACCTGCCCCCTGAACCGCACGCGCCGCGATCAGCAGCCCCGTGTTCGGGGCCAGCGCCGCGCAAGCCGATGCCGCCGTGAAAATGCTCATCCCGATCACGAACATCCGCCTGCGGCCAAAGCGGTCTCCCAGCGCCGCTCCCGTCAGCAGCAGCACCGCATAGGCCAGCACATACGCATTGACCGTCCACTCAAGCGATTGGATCGAAGCGCCCAGATCCCTGTGGATCGTCGGCAGCGCCACGCTCACCACCAGGTTGTCCAACACCACCATGAACAACGCCACCGAGACGATGGCCAACGTCCAGCTATTTCTACGCGATGAGCCGCTCATGTCCGTTTGCTCCTTCTCTGGGGGGGTCGTCGAGAGCCGTCGAGGAGGGACAGCCCAGTTAGCTTAGCAGTTACTAATAACTAAGAGATATCGGGCGGCGCTTACGCCGCAGCGCGGCGACACGAGCGACACGGCGCCACGGGCGCCCGGCCGGAGGAGGCGGAGGAGGACTTAGCCACCGCGGCCGGGTGGTTGTATTCCCTTTTGCTTGGTGTATAGCCATGGTGCTACAGAGTTTTTTTTGGATACATGCAACCCCTCAGGCATCCCTGCTCCCACGCTTACGTCGGAGGTCAGCGCCCCGACTCACACAGGTCCGCGTTTTCACATGCAGACTCAGAGGCCGATCCCGGTCGAGCTATCCCAGTCCGAGGAGGCGGCGGAACTCCGGCGAATACCATTGACGAGATGAGACGAACCCTGATCGGAGCAACCGCTGCCCTCTCCCTCGCGATGCTCGGCGCGACAGCGCTGGGGGGATGCGGATCTCAAACCAAGACCGTCTCGGCCACCACGCCGGTGGTGACGCAGGCGAGCGGGACGAGCACCACCCCGACCACACCCACCACGAGCACGGCGAAAACACCGACCTCCACCACCACCGTACCCGCGCAGACCACCACCAGCGGCGGCACCTCGGCGCCCACCACCACACGCACAGCGTCCGAGCCCGCCTTCGCCCAGCAGGAAGCTCACGCCGAAGGCGCGAGCGAGGCCGCTGCCCTGGTTCGCGCCAGGGGCTACACGCCGAACAGCACCTCCGAATACCACGCCGAACAGACCCTGAGGGTGCTGGTGGGAACGAGAACGGGGTCGAGCGACGGCTATGGACAGCAGGCCTTCTTCTTCGTGAGCGAACGCTACATCGGCACCGACACCAAGGAACCGAGCGCCACCGTCAAGGTGCTGGCCCAGAGCGACACCGAAGTCACACTCGCCTACCCTCTCTACCGCAAGGGCGATCCCCTCAGCTCGCCCAGCGGCGGCCAGGCGGTGGTCCACTTCCAGCTCAACAACGGGAAACTGACGCCCGTGGGCAAGATCCCACCCGCCAACTCCAGCAGCGAACCGGCTCGCAACTAACGGCCGGTAGGGCACTCGCGTGAGGGGTAGTGTGTCGAGGAGACGACCACACCGCGAGAAAGGCTAGGGATGAGCGTGAAGATCGAAGGTCGGGGCGAGGAGCTCCTGCAGGCGAAGAACTTCTGTCATGTGGCTACGCTGCGCGCCGATGGCTCGGTGCACGGGGTACCCGTATGGGTGGATATCCAGGACGGCCTGCCCGTGGTCAACTCAGCCGAGGGTCGCGCCTGGCCGCGCAACCTCGAACGCGACCCCCGCGTGACGCTGACGGTGCAGAACATGGAGAACCCCTACGAATACCTGGAGGTTCGCGGGCGAGTGGCGGAGATGACCCGCGAGGGAGCCGACGAGCACATCAACTCGCTGGCCAAGAAGTACATGGACAAGGATGAGTATCCCTTTCGCCAGCCTGGGGAACAGCGCATAATCATCCGCGTGGAGCCCGAGCACGCGAAGGTGCTGGGCGGCTGAGAGCGCTTTTCCGGCGAGCGGCCCCTGTGGGTCTCACCTGATGCGGCGTCGGCGGCTCAGTCGCGCCGGATCAGGCGCCGCCACAGCGGCACTCGCCGCGGCTGGGTCGAGCGCCACTCGTCCCGCGACGCGAGTCGTCCCTGCTCGCGGGCCCGCATGACGCAGGCCGTATGGGCATGCCTGCGACGCCGCGTGTCGCCTTCGGGCGCGATCAGCATATGCTCGCTGAGAGCGGGCAAGAGATGACCACACAATGGACAACGATACGTGGCTGGCTTGGTGCTGGCCGCAGGACGCACCGTCCACCACGGAGCGGGCGGAAGGCTGGGCATCGCATCATTGTGGCGCCTCTCGCGGCCGGCGTGGCCGCCTCGGTGGCCGTCGGCGTGGGTCTCTCGATGGCCAGGATCGCACGCGAGCGACGAGCCAAGCGCGACCTCCGGCTGGGTCTGCTGGCAGGCGAGTCGCTCGGCAGCGGGTTGCAACGTATGGCCCTCGGTCAGCTCGACCTGGTGCTCTCGCTGCTGGGCGGCGGGGAGAGCACACCGGACGAGCGAGCGGTGCACGAGACGCGCAAGGCGCTCAAGCGCCTGCGGGCGCTGCTGCGGCTGCTCGAGCCGGCGCTCGACAGGGGTGCATACGAGCGGGAGAGCAGCGCCGTGCGCGATGCCGGCAAGAGGCTGGCGGTGGCACGGGACGCAGAGGTGATGCTCGAGACGCTCGACAATCTCATCAAGCGCCACCCCCGGCGACTGACCGGCCAGGGCGGGGTGATCAGATTGCGCGCAACGCTGCTCGCCGAACGCGAACGAGCGCGCCGGGAGACCCTGAGCGACCCGCGGGCACAGGTACAGGTCCTGGCCGAGTTGCGTGCCTGCCGTGTGCGGGTGGCCGCCTGGCAGCTGACCGAGCACGGGGAGCTCGAGCTTGTGCAGGCGGGCCTTTTGCACCTCTACCGCCAGGGAGACAAGCGCCGGCGGCGAGCCACCAGAGCCAAGAAGACCGACATACACAGGATGCATGAATGGCGCAAACGGGTGAAGGACCTTCGCTATGCGGCAGAAATGCTCCAGCCGGCAAAGGATGGAGCGCAGCGCACGGCGCCCAAGGGCAAGCGATCACGCGCTCGCCATGAGCGCCTGCGCAAGGACCGGGCGTGGCTGAAGCGGATGGCCCGCCGGGCGGACGAGCTCGGAGAAGTGCTCGGCGAGGATCACGACCTCGCGGTGCTTGCCCTGCGGATCGAGCGAGAAGCGGAGGGGCCCGACAACAAAGGCGCAACTAAGCGAGCTCGCAAGGCGCTTTTGAAGCTGATTGCCGAGCGCCGGCGAAAGCTGCAAAGACGGGCGCTCAGGGAGGGCAAGCGCCTCTATGAGCCCGGCGCCAAGCAGCTGATGCGCCACGTACGGGGCGCGCATCGAGCTCGGTGAGCTTGCCTAGCTGACGCTGACCACAGTCAGGGTGCGCTTGCCCCTGGGCAGCGACACCGAGGTCTGCTCCCCCGGAGCCCGGCCGAGCAGCGCCACCGCCACCGGCGATTCCGCCGACAGCCGTCCATCGCCGGGGGCGGCGTCATGGGAGCTGACGATTCGCCACGTCTTCTCGCCTCCCTCCGCATCGCGCACGACCACGGTGGAGCCAAAGCTGACGACACCGCCGGCGCCGGAACCCTCCTCCTTGACGATCACCGCATCCGCGATCTTCTCGCGCAACCGCGCGATCTTGGTCTCCAGGTGAGCCTGCTCGTTCTTGGCGTCGTGGTACTCGCTGTTCTCCTTCAAGTCGCCCCATTCGCGAGCCGTCTTGATCCGCTCGGCGATCTCCCTGCGCCCCTCGCCCTCCAGGACGGCCAGTTCGGCATTGAGAGCCTCCAGGCCCTCCGCCGTGATCAGGTTGGTCGCTTCGTGAGCCATACAAGGAGCCTACTCGCTCGGCGGCGCAGTCCGGGGTTTCCTCGTGAGCGCCACAAACACGTCGAAGAGGGAGCCGATCTCAGAAGTAGGTGCTTGCAGGCGAGGAGAGCAGGGCGTAGACCTGCACGATGGCGGCCTGGTAGAGCAGCTGGGCCGAGGCGGGCGACCCGGACACGAACAGGTTGCCGCTCAAGCGCAGGTGTTCCCACGCGTAGTTCACATAGGCCTGGGCGATCTTCGGGCCGGGCGGATCGTGGGTGACCGAGTCCAGGTACATGAGGTTGCGGAAATAGACCGAGGGGAAGAACGGGTTTTCGCCGCCGAGACGTTCGGGGGTGAAATAGGCGCGGGCCGCCTGGGCAGTCTGGCGGGCCTCATAGAGATAGCCGGAGTTGCCGGTGGCCTGGTAGAGGAGCGTGCCCGCCCCGATCATCACTCCCTGGTTGTAGCTCCACAACATCGGTTCCACCACGCCCTGGCGATTGACGTGGTCGGCATAGAGGTTACTCGGCTGCAACAGGCAGCTGCGCACCCACTGATAGGCCATTTCAGCGAACTGGAGGTAGTGGACGTTCCCGGTGATCTTGTACAGCTGCACCCCCAGCTCGGCCGCCGGAGCGGTGGTGATGGTGTTGCGATCGGTGTTCTGCACGGAGTTGGAGAAGGGGAGCCCGCCCGGGCAGCCGAACGCTGGATTGGTCTGCCAGCCCGCCATCTCGAAGGCCATGATCGCCTCGGCGTTGCCCAGCGCCGAGGGGTTGTGAGTGAGCTTGTAGACCCGCGCGAGCTCGATGCCCACCCAATCGTTGTCGTCGTAGTACTTGGCCCCACCGGGACCAACGGGAGGCGCGGCGGTGCCGTCGAAGGCGGCCAGGGTGCTGGTGTAGATGCCTTCTGGGGCGCCTGAGTTGTCGCTGTCCAAATAGGAGGTCAGGCCGACCATCTCGGCCTGGAGTTCATGCGCGAAGGAGATCCCCGTGTGGGGAATGCTGGCCATGCTCACCGTGGCGGCCAAAGCCTGGGAGAAGGGCCACAGAAAGGAGAACGGTTCCCCGGCGTAGAGACCTGAGCCCTGGATGTAATAGACCTTCTGCATCGCCTGAAAGGCGAGCTCGCCGCGCACGATGTTGGGGTTCGGCGGCGGCTTGTGAGCCTTCTTACGTGCCTTGGCCTTGGTCGGGCTTCCCGGCGCGAGCGCCCCGCCACGGGAGGCGGCCGCATGAGCGAACTGGTTGGCCCGCGGGCGCAGGAAGGGACGGGTGGCCGCCGCCGGATAGCTCGAGGCGGCCTGCTCGGTGCGTGGGGTGGCGCCAGCCGTTGGCCCGGCCCCGCGAGCAACAACCGCGGCGGGCCCAAAGGTCACCGCCAGAGCGCAAAGCAGCCAAGCGGCCAGGCGCCAAAGGGCAGGTCTGCTGGAGATCGTGGAGATCATGAGCTCTCAGCAGGCACAACAATCGTGGGAGTCATTCGATTTGGTATACGCATAGCGTGCTCCCGCAGCTCACCGCCGCTGGGCCGCCCCGCCGGGCGCGCGCAATGGTCTCACAGGCTCCGCCCGGCCAGGCAGCGTGAAGGCGGCCTTGCAGTTCGACTACACAGTGACGGGGCACGTGACCATCGACGTGCTTGCCGACGGCACCCGGCGCCCAGGGGGGAGCGCCTTCTACAGCGCCCTGCAGGCGGCTCGATTGGGGCTGCGCACGCTGATCCTCACCCAGGGCGTGCCCCGCGAGATCGAGGAGCTGCTCGAGCCCTACGCCGGGGAGCTGGAGCTGCGAGTGACGCCCGCCAGGCACACCACCACCCTGCTGACCTCGGGCTGGGGCCGCTCACGCATCCAACGGGTGCTCGCCTGGGCAGGGCCGATGGATCGCGAGCTGAAGCTCGACACCGAGATCCTCCACCTCGCACCGGTCGCCCGTGAGAGCCTCGCCCGCTGGAGCGCGCGGAACACGTTCGTGGGGCTCACCCCCAGGGGCTGATGCGGGAGTTCCCGAGAGCCGGCGGGGAGATGTCGCTCGGAGTGGCCCCGAGGGCGAGTGAGCGCTTGGCCGCTCGCTGCGATGCGCTCGTGCTGAGCCAACAGGAGCGGGCAGGCTGCGCAGCGCTGATCGAGCGCAGCCTTGACAATGGGGCGCTCGTGGCGATCACCGCCGAGGAGCGCCCGAGCACGCTGCTGCTGGCCGATGGCTCCAAGCTCGAGCTGGCGGTGCCCGAGGTCGCCTCGCCGGTGGACGATCTGGGGGCGGGCGACGTGTTCGCGGCGGCGCTGTTCGAGGAGTTGGCGGCCGGCAGCGCCCCCGAGGCGGCGGCTACCTTTGCGACAGCTGCGGCAGCCGTACGCATGCAGGGGGCAGGCGCCTCGGCGATCGGGAACCGGTCCCTGATCGAGGCGCGTCTGCACGCTGTCTCTGGCCGCCCCTAGCGACTATGCCCCGCGGGCAAGTGCCGCGTCGATCAGCGGAGCGAGCTCCTCGGCCGAAAGCTTGGAGCTGACCCCGCCGGCCTCAGCGGCGAGCAGGAGGCTGCCCCCCACGGGCGCCATCTCCACCCGACTCACCTGGGCCGCCGGTGCCACCGCGTGGATGGCCCTGGTGAGCGGCTCCACGAACATCGGCCCGGCCTTGAAGGCGCTTCCGATCAGGCCCACGGGAAAGCCGTCGCCCTCTCCCTCCCCACCGCCCACGCCGTCGAGGCCGCTCTGGCAGATGACGGCCGCGATCTGGGCCCCGAGCTCCGCGGCGCCGCGCTCGAACAGCGCTCCTGCCACCTCGTCGCCCTGCTCAGCCAGCTTGGCAGTCTCGATCGCGAAGGCCGCGATCTCCCCCTTGGTGAGAGGCTTGGAGTAGACGTAGCTGGCCAGCGCCTCGACGCTGTCCTGCTTGAAGAAGGCAGGGGCAGCGTCGCTGAGGGCGGTCGGCGGCCCGGAGGCCTCACGGTCGGCCAGGGCGGCCTTGATCGACTGCACGCCCAGCCAGTACCCGGAGCCCTCGTCGCCGAGCAGGTGCCCCCAACCTCCGGCCCGCCATGCCCGCCCTTCGGGGCCCACGCCGAAGACGTTGGAGCCCGTGCCGGAGATCACCGCCACGCCTGGCCCAGCGCCCGTGGCGGTGGCCCAGGCGCCGACCACGTCGTTGACCACTATCCAGTCATCTCGCCCGGCCGCTCGCACGTGCCTGGCGACCGCGTCGGTATCGGTGCCCGCAACCGCCAGCACCGCGGCAGCGAGCTGCTCGCGCCCGATGCCCGCCCGCTCGATCGCTTCGTCGGCTGCCCCCATCAGGGCCTCGCCCGCTGCCTTGGCGCCAACGGCGTCCTGGTTGCTCGGTCCGCCGTGGGCCAGATGCAGGGCATTGGTCTGCAGGTCGAGCACCGCCGCCAGGGTCTTGGTCGCGCCGCCGTCGATTCCAAGCAGATAGCGAACGTCGTGGCGCGGCTGTGGGTCGGTGATCGAGGCGGGCAGCTCGACGAGGGGAGGGCGCTCCATCGCGTGATCCTCCCAGGATTCGCCTTACGGGGTTAGGATCGCCGAGATGGAGCGGGGTCCAGTCTTCCCAAGGATGGCTCTGAGCGGTGGGATGTATGAGTCCTACTACCTGCGAGCCGTCTCCCCCGATGAGCCTGTGGGCGTATGGATCCGCCACACGGTCCATAAGGCGCCGGGCCGGGTGGCGAGCGGATCGGTGTGGTGCACCGTCTTCGACAGCCGCCTGGGGCGCCCATTCATGCACAAGCTCGCCAACGAGCCTCTGCATGTGCCGCGGGGAGAATGGATCGCCGTGGGCGAGCTGGCCACGATGGGACCCGGGCGTGCCCAGGGCTCCTGTGGCGATGCCCGTTGGTCGCTCAGCTACACCACCTCGGAGGAGGAGCTCCGCCATCTGTCCCCGAGCTGGCTCTACCGCTCGCCGCTGCCCCGCACCAAGCTTCTCAGCCCCGCCCCCGCCGCCCGCTTCGAGGGGACGGTGCAGCTGAGCGAGGGCCGGTCCATCGAGCTCGATGGCTGGCGGGGAATGGTTGGGCACAACTGGGGCTCCGAGCACGCCGAGCGATGGATCTGGCTGCATGGGATCGGCTTCGACAGCGACCCCGAGGCGTGGCTGGACGTGGCGCTCGGGCGCCTGAAGCTGGCGGGGAGGATGACCCCCTGGGTGGCCAACGGAGCCCTGTCGCTGGACGGACGGCGCCATCGCGTCGGCGGACTGACCGCACGGGGGCTGCGTGTCACGGAGAGCGCACGCGGCTGCATGCTGCACCTGGCCGGCAAGGGCGGACTGGAGATCGAGGTCCGAGTGGACGTCCCCGGCCCCTCAGCCGCGGGATGGCGTTACGCCGACCCCGATGGAGGCGAGCACGACGTGATCAACTGCTCGGTGGCCCCCATGGAGCTGAGCGTCACGCTCCCCGGCGCCGGCGAGCGGGCTGCGCTGTGCACGGCCCACGGGGGTGTGTACGAGCTGGGCATGCGCGAGCGCGATCACGGCGTAGCGATCGCCCCATTCGCCGACGGCTGAGGGGGCGTAGAAAGGCGACTGGGCCGGCGAGGGGAGCCGGCCCAGTCGACTGGAGGGTTCTGAGAAGCCGCACTGCGCTCCTCAGATGAGGAGGAGAGAAACGTCATGTGCATCAGCAATGGCCTTCACACGACGCCCAAGCTCATAGGTTCTTGGGCGTCCGGCCCGGCGCCACACGGAAAGGCGTCGGGTCGATGGGCGTGTGTTAGACATTGCTCAGTGATCTTATCAGAATTATGGAGAAATGCAAGCCTACCGACCGCCCCTACAACTCAGAGGCAATGACGGCCTGGCGATCAGGCAGTCAGCTGCCTGATCAGGTGTCCGCAAGGGCCTCCCCTATTCATGGGCCGGCCCTGGAGAGTCGATTCTTTGATTGCGACAGTTCCAACACCATGGATCAATCGATGCCGAACATCGCCCCGCCCGAGGCCCGCGACGGTCAATCGATCGCATTGGCGGCCGAAGCGCTGCTGCGCGAGCACCCAGACGCATTGGTTTGCGGCCTGGCGGGCAATGGCCTGATCGTTCCCGTGCCGCAGTCGGTGGGTCTTTGGGGGCAGGGCCTGATCGAGGGGAGAGCCCTGGTGGACCACGTGGTGGCAGCCGACCGCACTGCCGTCGTGAGGCTGTGGCTACGGGTACAGGAGGAGGGAGCGGCCTCCACCAGGGTGCGCATGCTGCGCAAACCCTCAACCTGGGCGACGTTGCACTTCCTGGACCTCAGGGAAGTCCATGGAGTGCTGCTGGGGGTGGTCATCCCGAGCGCGCTCAGTGCCGATGAGGGCTCGCGGGCTCCCGAGCCGGCGCCCGCATCACCGCGCTTCTGTTCGTTGATGGAGGACGAGGGCGCCAAAGTGGTCGACTGCGACGACGCCTTCACAGAGATGTTCGGCTACGGCATCGAGGAGCTGCTCGGCAAGTCGGTCCTCGAGCAGATCCACCCCGACGATCAGGGCCGCGCCGTCGAGGGATGGCTCGCGGTGCTCTCCACCAGACGCGACCAGCAGACCCGGCTGCGACGCAGGCGCAAGAACGGCAGTTGGATGTGGGTCGACACCACTCTGCGCAACTTCCTCCACCACCCGGGGCGCAACTACGTGCTCGTCGAGCTGATCGACATCTCCGCCGAGATGCAGGCCCAGGAGGTGCTGCAGGAACGCGAGGAGCTGCTGCGCCGCCTCACCAACGCGATGCCAGTGGGGCTGCTGCACCTGGACAACGAATGCGGCGTGGTCTATCACAATGCTCGCCTGCTGGACATCCTCTACGGATCGCACGCCCCGATGGTGGACATGCCCGCGCCGGACGTTGCGGTCCTGGCCGAGCCTCCCGCCAACGCCACCTCCACGAGCACCCTCCTGAAGACTCTCACCGCCGAGGGGAACACCGGCGTCGAGGATGCTCTCTCTGCGGTGCTCGCTGAGGGCGTGGACCGCGATGTCGAGGTGGACATCGAGCTCCCGTCTGGGGCCTGGCGGCGGGCGCTGTTCAGCCTGCGCGCCCTACTGCGCCCCAACGGCGAAGCCAATGGAGCGATCATGTGCGTGCTCGACGTCACCGACAGCGCCCGCGCGCGGATGGAGCTCGAGCAGCGCGCAACCTTCGACCCCCTCACCAGCAGCCATAACCGTTCGTCGATCCTCGCCACCCTCGAAGGAGCGCTCGCACGCGAGCAGCGCACCATGACGGGCGTGATCTATGTGGACCTCGACGACTTCAAGCCGGTGAACGACAACCTGGGCCACGCGGCCGGCGACGAGCTGCTGGCACTGGTGGCCGGACGTCTGCGGCACGCCAGTCGCGACAGCGATCTGGTGGGGCGCCTCGGGGGCGATGAGTTCCTGATCGTCCTGCGGGACATACCAGGACCGGACGTGGCCATGCGAGTCGCTGTGCGGATCAGCGAGGAGCTAGGCGACAGCTTTCAAATCTTCGGCGCGTCGATCAAGCTCGGGGCCAGCATCGGCGTGGCCTGCGCACAGAGTCGAACAATGAGCGCAGACGCCCTCGTCAGGCTCGCCGATGCGGCGATGTACCGCTCCAAGGAGCACGGCGAGGGCCACCCGACGCTCGCTTCCTGATCACGGATCCAAGCCGGGGCTCGCCCACAACGACCGAGGGGCGGGCCGCGCCTCGCGCGATCCCGCCCCTCGCATCATTCCTGTCCCTGGTGTCTAGAGACCGGTTGCGTATTCGAGGTTCCCCGTGTGGGTGACTTCCTCGAGGAATTCCCCGGTGTACTTGCCGCCTTTGCGTTCTTCTTCGCTTGCTTTGAAGCTTTCGCACTGGCCTTCGCCGAATTCGAAGACGAGACCGGTCCATTCGTTTTCGATGAGCAGCTTGTTGAACGTCTTCTTGCCTCTGGTCACCGATTCATTGGAGTAGCTGGCCGCCGTGTATTCCCCGTTGGGCTTTTTTTCAGCCTTACGCGGCACGGTCTGTTCAGGCAGCGTGATGAGGCATTTGATGGCATTGATCTTCAGTTCGATCGACCCGCCTGCCAGCGTTGCCTGGCCACCTTTTTCTTCCAGTTCCGAGCCCGCTTCGGCGAAGCCGTTGGCGTGGTATTCGACGGCCAGCGGCGTGAGGAACTTGGTGTTGAGGTGGATGGGGTTGCCGCCCACCCGTGCTTCGGTCGTGCACCCTTTGAACTTCAGTGACGTGGCAAACGTCGGCGATTTCAACGGCGTGTTTTCCCCGCCTGTGGCGGAAACCGCTTTGCAGGTGATCAGGAAGGGACCGAGCTTGAACGTCTGTTCTTCGCCTTTGCCCTTGGTGGGGCCCCCCGATGAAACGAATTCGCCCGCCATGGCAGGCGTGGCCGCGACTGCGAGCGAGCAAAGTGCCGCGCCCACGATCAGCGTCCTCCTAAGGTTTCTCATGTCTCCGCATTCTCCTTGGTGCTGGATCGATACCGGCCGCGACGGCGGACGGCCCTCTGACTAGGTCCAACCCTCCGACTCTCCAAAGCCTCGTTACTCGCCCAACTGCATCCGTACGCCCCTCCAGGCTCGCGCGGCAGCGTGACCCGCGGATCCTACCAGGATGCATGTGACCAAGTAAATACTGGCCTTACGCGTTCACAAGCCGTTTACGCGCGGTCAACAATGCCGCCACACGCCCCGCGAAAGGCAGGGCCGAGAACGAAGCGAACAGCGCGCCCGAGAGGATTCGAACCTCTGACCTTCGGTTCCGTAGACCGACGCTCTATCCAGCTGAGCTACGGGCGCAGCGGCCTGTAGTCTAGTTGGCCTTCTGCCCACAGGTAGAGCGGCTCGCGTGGGGGCTCTCCCGAGCCCTGCCGCGAGCCATGGTGCGAGCGAGCCAAAGGTGGTCATGAGAGCCCAGCCAGCAGGCGATTTCGACTACGAGCGCGAAGGCGGCGGCTACGCCCACAGACGCCGCCCCGATCCCCGTATTGCGGCGCTCGTGCACGCGGCCCTGGGGCCGGCGCGCTCGGTGCTCAACGTCGGAGCGGGCGCCGGCTCCTATGAGCCGCTGGACCGCTATGTGGCGGCCGTCGAGCCTTCGGCGTCGATGCGCTCGCTGCGCCCGCCGGAGCACGCCCCAGCCATCGACGCCACCGCCGAGAGCCTGCCCTTCGACGACTCGAGCTTCGATGCGGCGATGGCGTCCATCACACTCCACCAGTGGACCGACTCAGCCGGCGGTCTCGCCGAGCTGCGACGCGTCAGCCGCGGCCCCGTGGTGCTCCTCACCTTCGACGGCGACTGCCTCGAGCGACTCTGGCTCGGAGAGTACGTGCCCGAGCTGTTCGAGGCCGAGCGGCTGCGCTACCCCCCAATCGATGAGATCTGCTCGCTGCTCGGGGGTGAGAGCGAGGTGCAGGAGGTTCCGATTCCGATTGACTGCACAGACGGCTTCACCGAGGCCTTCTACGCCCGTCCCGAGCAGTTCCTCGATCCTGAGGTGCGTCGTGCGCAATCGGCGTGGGGCTTCATCGACGAGGCCACAGCCGCCCGGGGCCTGGCAAAGCTCGAGGGGGACCTTGCGGAGGGACGCTGGGAGGAGCGCCATGGAGCACTGAGAACCCAGCCCGTGTTCGTGGGGGCGTTGCGCCTGATCGTCAATCGCCCTCGCCCCCAGCCGAGATAGCGGCGGCGATCGAAGGACCCTCACCTCTCCTCGCCGGCCAGCAGCTCCATCATCAGGCAGTCGTGCCAGCCCCCTCCCTCGGCGTCTCGCTCGGAGCGACGCATCACTCCCACGGGCGTGAAGCCGGCCTTCTCATAGGCTCGGATGGCGGCCGTGTTGGCGGTGGCGGGGTCGATCGTGACGCGGTGGTGCCCGCGCTCCTCGATCAGCAGTCGAACCACACGTCTCACCGCCTCGGTGCCGACGCCGCGACCGTGCAACCGTGGGTCGATGAACAGGTCGACGCCCGCATGACGGTACTTGGGCTCACGCTCCTCCCAGAACTGGATCAAGCCCACAACTTCATCGTCGAACTCGACAGTGAAGCGAGTCGACTCGGGCTCATCCCAGGGGAATCGCTCGTCGGGCTCATCCCACCAGCGCGCCACCTCGAGCGTGCGGTGGATTCTCAACAGCGCCGCCTCATCGCCCGCAGCGAGCGGGCGAAGCTTCAGCCTCGCGCCAATAGAGGTCTCCGCTGCGCCCGTCACGCCCTCCAGAGCTTATTGCCGGTGACGGCTACACGCATTCCATTGGTATCAGTCCCAATGAGCGGACGCACTCGCGTACGCTAAATGGCGCGCATGCGGTTGTTGCGAGGGTTGTGCTCCAGCTCTGCCAGGCCCAAGGCCTCCATCAGCGGGGGCATGTACATGCCAAAGCGTCCACGCAGACCCTTCTTGGTGCCGTACCACCCGCCCACGGGGTTCGTGGGCGAGCGCGCCCACGCCTCCACGGTCCCCTCGGCGGCGGGCTTCTGCTCATCGGCGCTGCCGAGCGCGATCCAGTCGCCGTGCTCCGGGAGCATTGCGTGCAGATCCTCGATCGCCCGCAGCTGGTAGCTGAGCCGGGTCTTGCCCACCACGCACACCAGCGCTCCGTTCTGCTCGTCGCGATACATGCTGTACTGCGAGCTACCCGGAGGCGTGTTCAGCAACCAGGGGTCCTGCTCTGTCCCGGTACCGCTCACCTTCTCTGCCATCGGCTTATCCCTCCGGTCGACGTCCTCATTGAAGAGTCCGCAGAGTACCGGGCGCAGGCCCGGCTGAGACGCTTCGAACCCGAGTCGCCGCGCTGCTCAGCGGGGAATACGACGGACGCGCCCGGCCGCGCTCCAGATGCCGAACACGTTCACCGTCGAGAAGCGCAGCTTCTTCAGCTGAGCCTTGGTGAGCCGCAGCGGGTGGCGGTAGAGCGCCGGCGTGCCCTTGCCCAGCTTCACGTATATGCCAGTGGCGCCCCTGATGCTCAGACGCACGACGAAGCGCTTGCCCCGACGGACAACATGCACGGTGATGTGCGCCGCCTTGCGCTGCTTGCCGGCTTTGACCGGCTTCCCGGCGCGGGTGACGGTTCCGGTCGGACCAACGGCCACGGTGCCGCTGAGCGGGCCGAAGTAGCGGGGCGGGCCACTGCCCGTGCCAGGTCCCTTGCCGCTGCTCGTCAGCGAGCGGAGGGTGAGCGCGAGACCCTTGCCCTGCAACTGCAGGGTCACCGGCTGGGCGCTCTCGGTTACCACGATCGTGGTAGGGCCGTTGTGGATCAGCTGCACAAGATTGCTTTCGGCTGCTTGTTCGAGCGTCATCGAGCCGCCGCTCGGGGTCACCACACGAGCGCTCTGCTGCACGCTCGAGGATGAGGCGTGCACGAGCGGGTCTTCATAGAGTTCAGTCTCCGTACCGGTGTAGGGGCACGCTTTACCGGTTGGGGGAGCCTCGCCGATGAGCAGGAAGTTTTCTGTCTCTTTCTGCACAGTGCCGTTGCCAGGCAGCGACACATGGTCGATTTCGCAGGTGTAGGTGATCGGCGTGCTGTCACCCGGCGGCGTTCTGCCTTCCGAAGCTCCCATCGAAGCGGAGGCCGCAGGCACGGTCCCATCGCCCGAGCCGAACCACACGCGCTCGAACTGCGCAGGCCAGAATTCGCTCGCGTTGACTTCCTCGGAGGTGATGGTGGGCACGCCCGTCCCGATCAGCACGCGGTAGTCGACGCCGTTGGTGGTGATGCCGTCATAGGCCGCATGCCCTTCGACCGCCTTGGTGAGCAGCGCGGGCGTTCCGCCTAGCCACTGGACCAGCGGTCCTAGTTCCGAGCTGCGCACGAAGCGCTCCTTGAAGGGGCTCAGTTCGTTGACCTGCATCCACGGTCCGTAGTGGTCTGAGGGATACAGCCAGTAGAGCCCCTGCATGTTGCGGGCCGCCAACTGCAGGTTGCCCCTGAAGAGGAATAGATCGAGACCGAAGAGTTCCGGCGCCGGTTCGCTGCTTTTCGCCACCAGCAGAGCGGTGGAGGACTTCGGTGCGCCCCAGTAGGGAGTACCGAGGGTGATGGCGCGCGCAACCTTGGCGGCATAGCTGGGGTTGGCGACGTATGCCTGCGTCACAAGCCCGCCCATCGAGTGCGCCTCGATCACCACCCGTGCAGCCTTGGTTTTGGCGAGCACTTCGTCGACCTCGGTGTTGAGCGCATTGAGCGTGATCAGCGGCGACTTGCGCCAATCGTAGGTGAAGGCGTAGGCACCGTTTTCGGGCAGCACCGAACCTCCGTGCGCCTCGATCTTGTTGAGGAATTCGAGCGTCTTGCCGTACACGTCTTTGAGCGCCGCCGTGCTCACCACGCCCGCCTGGCCCGGCACCGTGCCGGCGCTCGCCGAGCAGGGGGTGCTGGAGGAGTTCGTTTCCCCATTGGCTTCCAGAACCATTTCGCCGAAGTGCACGATCGGGATGTTGGGCCACAGTTCGCCGCTGTTGCACACGATCCGCGAGCCCAGGAAACCAGGGATGAAGATCACCGGGCAGCCCGTCGATGGTTTTTCTTTGGTGAGCCGTTCCTTGGCCGTGCAGTAGGTGTATGTGAAGGACAGGTGCACTTCTTCGCCGCTGCCGAGTTGCAGCTTGCAGGTCGAGGAGTCGGCCACCTTTTCGAGGCAGTCGGAACTGGCGTTTTCGCTGAGCGTGAGCGAGCCACCGTTCTCCCCCGTGGGTTCACCGGACGCCACCACCGTGTATTTGCCGGCCGGGATTTCCGCGAAGGAGTACTTGCCTTCGGAGTTCGATGTGGCAGATGCGGAGACGGGCTTTTCTTCTTCGCTCGTGCCCGTGAGCGCCAGCTTGACGCCAGGCGCAGATGCGCCACGCAGGTCGAGCACCGTGCCGCTCACACCGCCGCTTGGCCCCCCGGAGACGCGGTGCGCGGTGTATGAGACTTCAGTGCCGTTGGTGTCGTGGAAGAAGCCGTGAGCGAGGCTGCCTTCGATCGTGCCGTGGTTGTAGGAACGGTATTCGGTGCCTTCCTGTTCCACCACGAATACGTATTCGTCGCCCGTGACCTGACAGCCCGTGATCCTGAAGCCGGGAATCGAGGTGCCGGTGCAGGCGCCGCTCGGAGCCTGCGAGGTGATCGTGAAGTTGGCATACGGTTCGTCATCCCACGCGCCCACGAAGCTGACGTTCGACGCAGCGCTGACGGCGGGGTGAGCGAGCACCAGTGCCAACAGCATCCCAACCAGCGCCAGGAGCACACGCGTGCGTCCTGCGGCAGGGGTTGGAAGCGGCGGAGACACGAGCGCGGCGACCCTACCAATCCTCCAAGAGTGGCACTCCTGCCGCCGCTCGGTTCCTACGCCGTGACGACGTAGATGATCGGGCTACCGGATCCGCAGGTGAGCCGTGGCGACGAGCTCGACGCCGGATGTCACGGCGACTCGCACAGGCAATGGGTGCCAGCGGCGCAGCAACCTGCGCCCGGCGGCGTTCAGGTGCACGATGACGAGGTCCGTCCGCCCGAGGGATGGCGTCGCCGTCGCCACGCCGACGAGGACGCGCAGGGTCCGCCGCCCGTGGGACGCCCTCCCGGCGGCAACACCGGTCACCCGCCCATGGGAAACTTTCTCGACCACCGTCAAGGTGACCGTGCCCGGTAGACAGCGACTGGAAGCGCAGCTGAGGGGCACAACGACGCTGCCCGCCCGGGAGGCGATCTTGCCTGCGAGCACGGTCGCCCTCAGGGCGGCCGTATAGCCGCTTACCCCAGAGCTCGGGGGGCTGCTGCCACCTCCCGGCGTGCTGCCCGTGCCCGCCGCTCCCCTCGTGGTTTCGCCCGTCGTTTCGCCCCCATAGGATTTTTCGCCGCCTTCGCCGCCCGACGGTTCTGGTTCACCCGGCGACACCGGCGACAACCCCGCGTCGATACCTTCTGTGGGCGCCCCTGTGGAGACAGAGATCGGCGTGGCTTCAGCGGCCGAGGAGGCACGGTCGTAGAACTGGGTGAGATAACGACCGCGGTCGCTGAACTCCACCGTGTAGGAGCCGGCGTCCAGCCCTTCGATCAAGTACGCGCCGTTCGAGTAGGTGGTGCCGCAGGAGCCTTCCTGTTCTGCGTTGGAGGCGCAGACGCTGACTCCCCGGATGGCGCCACCCCCTTCCGCGGAGGTGACCCTGCCCTTGATCTTCGCGCCTGCCGGAAGCGCAATGTCCTTGCCACCGTAGGTCCCACCGGCCACAACCGGGACGGCAGTTGCTTCGGTGGCCGTCCCGTAGAAGCGCGGCGCGAGACCAGCCATCCCAGCAGCGCGCACGGTATAGCTCCCCGTCGCAAGGCCGGGTATCTCGAATTCACCGTTTTCATCAGTGAACGCGCAGTAGCTCTGGTAGGACGAGCGAGGCTGGAGGATCGCGCAGATGTAGTCTTCGTCGACTGGTTCGCCGCTCGCCGCGGCGGTGACCCTTCCCGCGAGGATCGCGCCCGGGGACATGCGCGCATTGACTTCCTGTGTCAGCGTCCCGGCCGTCACGTTGACCGTGCTCGCTTCAGCCGGCAGCGCCACGCCGGGGTAGTACTCCGACGCGAGGTTGATCCCAGGTTCGACGAATGGCCCCGGGCGTTCGAAGCGAACCTCATAGCTGCCCGGTTCCAGTCCCGCGATCTTGTAGACGCCCGCCTGGTTCGTTTGGGCGCAGGCGCCCGAGACCGCCGCATGGAGCGCGCAGACGGAGATCCCGGGCAGCGCTTCGCCGCCTTCGTCCTTCACCTGGCCGGCGATCCCGCCACCGGGAGCGACCGCCGCGTCGATTCCTCCCTGCACTCGTTCGGCCGAGACGAGTGCCGACAGACGCAATGTCACGAACTTGTGCACCGGCGAGCTGAACGAGAGCTCGTATTCACCGGGGGTCAGCCCGGAGAACTTGTATCCACCATCCCCTGCCGTGAACACGCACGCCGGCAGCGTCGGCACAACTTCTCCTTCAGGGGCACGGCGGGACGCACACACTTCGATGCTCGGCAACGGCGCCTCACTGTCCCGGCTGCGGACGGTGCCGGTGAGACTGCCGCCGCCGTGCAGTTGCGCATCGACGCCGCTCGTATCGCCTCCGTCCGACACCCTCACCTTGCCCGCCTGCAGCAGCCAGTAGACGTCGCCGGAATACTGCGTGATGAGGTGCTTGCCGTAGTCGGAGAACTGCAGCTGGTAGCGGCCCGGGCTGAGGAACGTGATTGTGAAGTCGCCCCCGGAGTCGGTGCTCGCACATTTCGTGGGGTAGCCGTTCGGGCTGCTGGCCGGCGTGGCGCATGCTTGAGCGCCGTCGAGAGGTTCACCCGCGGGCCCCGTGATCGCGCCGCTGATCGCGCCGCCGGTGTCGAGCGCCGCATCCACCCCCGCTGTCACCGCGCCGAGCGTGACCTCGACGGATGTCGCCTCTTCGGGCGAGGCCGCTCCCCGGAAGAACTGCTGCGCGAAGGCTTCGGGCTTGCCGAACTGCACGGTCCACTTGCCTTCGGCGAGCCCTTCGAGTCGATACGACCCGTCGCCGGCGGTGGTCGTACAGGATTCACCAAAGCCGATCGATTCGAAGCCCGATTCGATGAGGGTCGGGCAGACGGTGACGCCCGCCAACGGATGCCCGGTCGCCGCTTCGCGCACAGTGCCCGAGATGCCGCCGCCAAAGGTCAACGTCGCATCCACACCTCCTGTCACCGTTTCGGCTGTGACTGCCACGCGTGCCGGCCGGACAGCCTCCAGATAACCGTGGCCGCTATCGAAAGTCACGCGGTAGGCGCCCGGAGCGAGCCCCTGAATCGAATAGGCACCACCAGGGCCGCTCGAGGCGCAGGAAAATGGGCCGTCTGAGGTGTGCACGCAGACCCCGATTCCTTCGATTGCCGCGCCACCCTGTACGGCGTGAACGGAGCCGCTGATCGACCCGCCGCCGCGCAGCGCCATGTCGAGGTGTTCCACTGCCTGTCCCGTCCCAACCTGCACGGATGGCGCTCCGGAGTAGGAGTACACGCCACCGTAATACTGCGCCGGGTATTCCTTGCTGGAGAAGGAGAGTCGGTAGCGCCCGGCCCCAAGACCCCCGACGGTATATTCGCCGCTGGCTCCGGTTGTCACGCAGCCGCCGCCTTCTCCCCCCGCGACGCTGGCGCACACGGTGACCCCCGCCACGGGAGTACCCGCTGCCGCGCTCGTGACACGTCCGGAGATGCTCGCGCCGCGGACAAGCGCCGCGTCGACGTCGGGCGTGTCCTCGCCTGAGATCGTGATCACAGGTTCCGCTTCCTGGCTGCCCACAGCTTCCTCGTAGTACTGCGGCGCGAAGCCCTTGTCGCTGAAGCTCACCCTGTAGGCACCGTCCTGTAGATGGATGATGGAGTAGCGTCCATCAGCGCCCGACTGCGAGCAGTCCAACCCAAAGCCGAACAGGCCAAGACTCTGAGCGCAGACCTCGGCGCCCGCCACCGGGTCACCGGTTCCATGTTCGGTCACTACGCCGCTGATTTCTGCGCCGGGCTGTAGACCGACGTCGATGCCGCTGACCGTCGATTCCGCCACGACTGCCACGGCTTGCGCTTCTGATTCTTCTCCCGCTCCCCCGTAGTAGCGGAAGAAGTAGTTCTTCTGCCAGGTTTGGTAGCTGACGACGTAGGACCCGGTTGCCAAGCCCTCGATCGTGTATTCGCCGGCAGCGTTGGTGGCGGCGCATACCCGGCTTTCGCCGCCTGAGCCGGCAGGCTTGGCGCACACTTCGATTTCCGCTAGCGGCGTTCCGCTGACCGCATCCGAGACGCGTCCCGAGATCCCACCGCCCAGAGCGAGCTTTGCGTCGATTCCCTCCACTACCGTGCCGTTGGATACGCGCACCGTTTCGGCTTCGCTGGCCCCGGAACGAAGCTTGTAGTACTGGGTCAGCAGATCCCCGGTGCCGTGAAAGACGACGGTGTATTCTCCGCTCGTCAGCGGGCGAAGCGAGTAGGCCCCGTCGGATCCGGTGTGCGTGCAGGTTCCCTGCCATGGCTTCTCCCCGAGCGGTGTCGCGCACACTTCAATCCCCGGCATCGCGCTTCCGCCGCGGGCTTCGGTAACCGTTCCTGCGATGCCACCGCCCGCGACCAGGGCGGCGTCGATCCCCGTAGTCGTCTTGCCCGCCGTCGCGGTGACGGGGTTCGCTTCCGACGCTGAGCCCTCGTCGTCGTAGTACTGGGGGAGATAGCCCAGTTCTTCTGCCGAGAAGCGAACGGTGTATTGGCCGGCTTCGAGATGTCCGACCGTGTATTCGCCGCCCGCAGTCGTGCGCACACAGTGTGCTTCGCTGCCACCGAGCGGTTTGGCGCAGGCATACGCTCCGCCGATCGTCGCGTGTGTGGAGGCGCTCGTCACCCTCCCCGCAATCGTGGCCCCTTCCTTGAGCGCGGCGTCGATCCCAGAGGCCGTTTCCCCTTCCGCCAGCGTGATGTGGTCAGCCTGTTCCTCCGAGGGGCGGTCGTCATAGAACTGCGTGGCTACGTTCTGTCCGGAATCGGCGAATTCGATCGTGTATTGGCCCCCTGGGATTCCGCCGATGCTGTATTCGCCGTGGATGTTCGTGAAGACGCTCCAGGCCCGACCAGGCTCTTCGGCTCGGACTTCCGCGTTCTGCAGTGGTTTGCCGCCAGGTGCCGTGACCACCCCTTGGATGCTCGCCGAGCCGCTGCCGAAGCCGAAATCCGGCGGAGCGAGCGAGCGGGCTCCTGCTGGAGCGGCAAGCACAGCGTTGACTGCGGTGAGCGCAGCCACGCCGAGTAGAACTCGAAGCAACCACTGTCCCGCGAGCCTCTCTGCCTTCGACACCAATCCTGCCCCCCTAGCCAGGCCAGCTACCTGGTTCCGAACTCAGCCAAGGCGACTGAGCCACAGCGAGGGAATCATAGTGTTGTTTGGAACTCTGGAACAGCTCCCTGGCTTGCTGGATGTCCTCGTCGTCGGGCCTGCCAGCGATTTGGACGTGGTCCGAGGTCTCGAAGCAGTTCTGTCGTGTGACGAGCTGCGAGCAAGGGCCCTGGGGGGGCACGCGACGTTGGCCCGCAGGCGAGCGTACAGTCGAGACACCTGAGTTCGCGGGCGAGCCGCCTGCCGATAAGACACACCGGCGTTTGGTCCGTCGCGCGAGGAATGTCGAGACGAGGAGGAGCACCATGAGTGCCGACCGGTCAGCCGCCCCCGACACGATTGTTCTCATTCACGGGCTGTGGATGACACCGCTGAGTTGGGAGCATTGGATCGAGCGCTTCCAGGCCCGTGGATATAAGGTGCTAGCACCAGCTTGGCCGGGCATGGACACGGAGATCGGGCAGCTTCGCCAGGACACCAGCGCGATTGACGACCTCGGCATCGAAGAAATCATCGACGCATACGACTCGACCATCCGCAGCCTCGACACTCCGCCGATCATCATGGGGCACTCGTTCGGTGGCGCCTTCACCGAGATCCTGCTCGACCGCGGCCTTGGAGCGGCAGGCGTCGCAATCGACGCGGCCGGCGTGCGGGGAATCACGAAGCTTCCCTTCTCGACGCTGCGATCAGGGTTCCCGATACTCAAGAGTCCGCTGAATCGGCACCGCGCGGTACCTCTCACGTTCGACGAGTTCCACTACTCGTTTACCAACACCATGGAGGACGAGGAGGCCCGCGCGGCATTTGAGCGCTACGCCGTCCCCGGCCCCGGGCGCGTGCTCTTCGAAGGCGCCTTCGCGAACTTCAACCCCCGCACGGCGCTGCAGCTCGACTTCAAGAACGACGACCGGGCACCGCTGCTGCTCATCGCCGGGGGCTCAGATCACGTTGTGCCTGCATCGATCGACAAGGCCACATCGGAGCGCTTCCAGCGGAAGTCGAGCGCACTCACCGATTACAAGGAGTTCCCCGACAGGTCACACTTCACAGTCGGCCAGAAAGGCTGGGAGGAGGTCGCCGACTACGCTCTCGACTGGGCCGTTGAGCACGCGCGGGCCGGCGCCCCGCTCTAGCGAGGCGATCAGCGGCCGCCCGCCTGCGCGATCCACCGGAATCCGCCCTCCTCGTGCCTGGTCTTGGTCGATCGGCTCGAGGGGGAACACGGTGAGCAGGCCCGTCGTAAGGATGCGGTTTCCTCGGGGTCGCTAGGTATAGAGCCGGAGGGGCGTGCATTCTGCGAGCCTGTCGAAGTCGGCATCGGCGTGCAAGATGGGCGCCCCCGTGCGCACACAGGGCGCGGCGATCAGGCAGTCGAGCGTCTTACGGATCGTCACCCCTGCGCGACGGGCGCGACGGTACAACTCCGCTGCCAGGGCGAAGTCCTCCAGACCATCGAGACGCAGCACTGGGAATACCTTCAGGTGGCCTTCAACGAGGCGTGCCTCTCCCTCAGAGCGAAAGCCTTGGAGGATCTCAGTGAACACGACGTCGGTGAGCGCGATCGGCTCTCCTCCCTCGATCAGCTCGACGCAACGTTTGGCCTGCGGCGAGTCCCGCTCGTTCAGAACGTCAATCCAGACGCTCGTGTCGACGACAATCACGACCGCCCGCTACGGCTCTCGTCAAGGTCGCCCTCCCACCGAACACGCCCCCGTAGATCAAGCACGCCGATACGTCGGTGGCGGGCAACCATCTCTCGCAACGCCACGTCGACCGTCTCGCGCTTGGTGCGTGTCCCGATCAGCTCCTGAGCTTCGTGGAGCACCCGGTCGTCGATCTCGATGTTCGTCCTCATACACCACAGGATACACATCAAGAGGTGTATATCTCGGCGTGAAGCCCGGACGGGGCTGAGGGGACAACTCTCGAAACATTCCCCGTCTGGCAGCGCATACGTAGGCTCAATGCCCAGCTATTCGACAACTGCAGCAGTTCGTGAGGTCTTCCTACCGTGGTAGCATTGCGCTAGTGACCTGAGTTGTTGATTCGTTGGCAGTAGTTGGCGAGGTTGTCGAGGATCTCGTCGGCGGTCTTGTGCCAGACGTAGGGTTTGGGTTCTTCGTTCCAGGTGGCTATCCAGGTACGGATTGACGCGACGAGGTCTCTGACTGAGCGGTGGGTGCTGCGCTTGATCCATTTCGTGGTGAGCTCCGCGAACCAGCGCTCGACGAGGTTCAGCCACGAGCTATAGGTCGGCGTGAAATGCACATGGAAGCGAGGATGGCGCACGAGCCAGCGCTGGATCGATGGGGTCTTGTGTGTCGAGGAGTTATCGAGCACGACGTGCACGTCCAGATGCTCTGGGACGGCATGGTCGATGACGTTCAAGAACCGGCGGAACTCCTCAGCGCGATGGCGCGGGGTCATGTCCGCGATCACCTGACCCGAGGCGACGTCGAGCGCGGCGTAGAGGTTTGTGGTGCCGTTGCGGACGTAGTCGTGGGTCGCTCGTTCGGGCACGCCAGGCATCAGCGGCAGCACCGGGGCGGTGCGGTCCAGCGCCTGGATCTGGGACTTCTCATCAACACACAGCACGACCGCAGCGTCCGGCGGGTTCAGGTAAAGCCCCACGATGTCGCGGACCTTCTCAATGAACAAGGGGTCGGGGGAGAGCTTGAAGCTCTCACTCTGATGTGGCTTCAGGCCAAAGGCCCGCCAGATGCGGCTGACCGCGGTCTGGCTCATCCCGGTCGCCTGCGCCATCGAGCGCGTTGACCAGTGCGTCGCGTCCCTGGGATGCTCCTCGAGTGTCTTGACTATCACTCGCTCGACGTCTTCGTCGCGGATCGAACGCGGTTTCCCCGGACGCGGCTCATCGTGCAGCCCATCCAGGCCTCGCCGCGCGAACCGTCCCCGCCACTTACCGACCGTCGTATTAGTGCAGCCCAGAGCGGCAGCGATGTCCTTGCTCTGCTGCCCCTCAGCCGCCGCCAACACGATCCGGCAACGCAACGCCAACGCCTGCGAGCACTTCGGACGCCGCGCCCACCGCTCCAGCACCTCGCGCTCCTCGCCACTGAGAACGATCTCCACACGCTGAGCCATAGCCGCCTCCAATCGTCGTGGTTAACGACAAATTTCGCGGCAACCCCACCGGCACCTACGAACTAACGACTCAGGTCACTAGTGGCCAGTCAAAAGCGATCGATTTCGTTCGATGAGTCGGTTCTGAATGAGGCCGAGCAACGCCTCGCCGGATCTGGTGGAAGCCTGTCGGCATTCGTCAACGCGGCAGTCCTACGTGAGCTGAGAGTCACCCGCGGCTTGGAGCTACTGGCCAAGGACAATGCAGATCTTGGCGAGGTATCGGCCGACGTACGAACCCAGGTCGCGGCCGAGTGGCCGGCCTGACTCTCGATGCCGGCGCGCTGATCGCCTACGAGCGGGGCGAGGAGCGGGTGCGGGAGATCCTCGCGGTGGCGTATGCCCGTGGCCTTGTACCGACGATCCCGGCGGTTGCGCTTGCCGAGGTGTGGCGGGGGGGATGCCAAAGACGCGCGCGTCGCCCGCCTACTCAAGGCGTGCTCGATCGAGGCGTTCGACGAACGATTGGCCCGAGCCGCGGGGCGCCTGCGCAGAGCAACCCCTGGTGTGAGCACAATCGACGCGTGCATCGCTGTCGGTGTGAGCCAGCGGGTCGATGCCATCGCGACCTCCGATCCGGACGACCTGCGAAAGCTACTCGGGCCACGCTTCACGATCCTTACGGTCTAGGCACACCGGAATCGCGCTGCTCGTTTTCCAGAATCCGGGGCGGGCCACCACACGCTGGTAAGGGCGGTAGCTGTCGCGATAGCTTTGGCTATCACCGTATGTACCACATTCTCACTCGCACTGTAAATGCGGCGACATTAGTCAACTTGAGGACATGACGATCATTAGAACGGCCGTCGGTTATTAGGGTCGCGTGAGCGACCCTTGATAGCCAGACCAACATTAGGGAGAAGGGGTAAGTTCCCAGCTGCCTCGCTCCGGCTTTCCAGACGTCTGATACGCGACATATATGCCGGCGAGAGTACCGTCAGCGCTTACGGTACCGGTGTAGGTGATTGATGTGCAACGGTTGTCGCATTCTTGCGGTGAGGCAATAGCACTGGTAAACGATATATCGCGCCCTTTAACGGTGCCGCTGAATGGTCCTGATCCTCGTAGGCCATCGGACCAGATGACCTGACCTGTTATTGCACCGATGCCACTCTCAGTGACGTTCGTAAGGGTCAGTCGTCCGGACGCGTTGAGCGTTGTGTTATGCCCAACATCGCTGTATGAGTCGACAAGCTGCGCCGTTGTGCTGGATTTGGAAGGTGCGGGCGAGGTAGTGCCGACCGTGTTGCGCGTGCTTGATGTGGTTGTCGTCGCCACGCCAGCCGGCCCTGATAGCGTCGAAGCTGCGCCTGAGGAAGACACGGTCGAGGCAGAGCTTCCGGATCCCACCGTGAAAGCCCCAAGACCGAGGCCAGCAAGAATGACTGCGCTGAGTACCGCCGTGACTGTACCGACAGCTACTTTTTGGGCAAAAGAGAGTAGCGAAAAGCGCTCTCTGAGATTTCCGCCTTGGCCGTCGTCGTGGGTCTCGTGACGAGCCATATCTGGAAGCTACTGCAAGCTAGTTGCTATCGGGTGGATTCACACTTTATCGAGCGTCCCTCTATGTCTAGAGTTCAGACCGGGCCAACCGACGACGTCGAGTTGAGTGGTGGCGTGCGCGCTTTTTGAACACGTTGTGTCCGACGATCTGGACCTGACGGACGGCCGCGCGGCTAGCGAAGACGGGCCGTCTGAGGTGCGGTGAATGAGTCCTCCCCTTGCAGACGATGGACGTAAGGCATGATGTCGCGCTCACCCATCCCACGTGCGAGGTCCTCGAGCGCCCACAGCGGCTGGTTGTCGTCGGGGTCGGCGAGGAGGTAGATGGTCTCCAGTTCGTGCTGACGGTAGCGCTCGGCGGGGTCAGGGGTAGGCTGCTCATCGGCATGGTCATGCTGAGCAAACCAGTGTCGAGACCGAGCGCACCGAGGCGCCCCGCTGGTCAGTCGCAGCCGCCCGCGAGGTCAAAGACGTCATGCAAGCCCTCAAAGACGCACTCCTCATTGACCAGGGCATCCCGTATCTCACACCAGCCAGCCCACCAAAACAGGGCGAAATAAGACCAGGAGAAGCGCCCAAAACGGCCCCGACCCCATTTTCTTGGGGTCGGGGTTCGTACTTCGACAAAATGGCGGGGAGACCGGGACGACCTGCGAACACCGCTACCAACCTAGACGGGCTGCTTGAGCTCCTCGTGGAGCCGGTCGGTCGGCAAGCGCGCCTACGAGCAGCAGAGGCGATCCGCGCGCAGGCTTGAGTCGCGCGTTGGCTGCGCGAGCCGGGAACCCGAACTAGTCCCGAAAGTCCAGGCTGAGGCTTTGGTCCCTGCAGTCCGCCTTCGGGCGCTGCGGCATCATGCCGCCAGCGCCCGCTCAGCAATGCGGTGGATCGTCGCTAGCCGCTGACTGACGGCCGGGCCGGAGGTCCCCACCATTGCGCCAATCTCCTTCACCGGCACATCGAAGCGGTAGCGTAGGCCGACGATTCTCTGTTGGTCTGCGCTCAAATGCTCGACGACGTCGGCGATTTCACCGACACCCCAGGGAGCCAGATGGTCCTCGGCAGCCTTGACCTCATGCTCAGGCGCTGCGCGGAGCTGGTCCAAGTCAACGCCGTGGGCGACCTCAGGGACCACCCAGCTACTGAACTCTCGCAGCGCAGCCCCACGCATGTACTTTTCCGCGAATGCCGGAAACCCGGGTCGACCATCGTGACGTCGGACGGCATTGACCAGGCCGATTCGGGCGGTATTGACCAAGTCGTCGCGCAGGTGGGGCGGTGCCTTAATCGATCTGCCGATCTTGATCGCCAGCCCCTCGAAGCGACGAAGGATCTCCGCCATCGCTGGCGTGTCGTCAGTCGGCTCGGATTTGGCTTCCTCGAGCAATTCCTCGAGGCTGGCGCGACCTTGATGCTTAAAGGAAAAACCCATCTGACTTGCCACCTTTCTTTAATCGACTGAAGGAGGGGCACCCAGATGGGTAGAAGCTCTTGGTTGGCTCGCCTCGTCGGTTGGCCCAGGATGTTTCCCAGGCAAGGGACGAACCCCTCAGAACGGCTATGTAAGGATCAAGTGTACTAGCTGATCGGAGCTAGCGCCAACGTCAGCGCCAACTCCGATCAGCGCGGTTTAGCTACGCGGCCTCCTGCTCCTGATCGGTCTCGACCTCGGTCTCGACGACCGAGATCGTCTTCAGCACTGCTAGAGCATCATCCAGCTGAGGCGTCCACACGCTGCTGCGCTCGCGCTCGTAGAAGCGTCGGCGGTCGGACTCCGGCTCTGCGTCGACCTCTGCGTTGCCGAGCGTCCAAAGTAGAACCTCTAGACCTGCTCGTAGTCGGGGTGTAGATCCGGGGCCTGCGTACAGGTCCGTAAAGAAGCGGTGGTCCTTATTGAGGTAGAGCACCCTAGTGCCTCCCTCCTGAACACAGCGGAAGAAGGCGCCACCCGGCAACTCCTCCGTTTCGACTAGGTGGTCGACGCCCTGCCGCTCGGCGAGCAGCTCACGCTCGACCGCCTCCGGCTTGATACCGGCCTTTTCGGCCCGTTTGCGCGCCTGGCTGCCCAGGTTATCTTTAGCCTCTTTGCTTCGCTTCGGAGTCTCATCGGGCTTCTTGGTAGTGCGAAACTTTTCCGCGCCCTCGATAGCCTCGATTGACGCTCGCCTGGCCTTCTCTTTCTCGGCCTCTGTACGGACCGCTGCGGCCTCCTTCCCGTAGACGCTGCGCATCTGCCCGATCGCCTCGAACAGCTTGGCCTTGTCGGTCAGCATGTCCCAAACGCGGTCCCCCGGCGTCACCTGCTGCTTGCTCGTTGTGATCGAGAAGAGCTCGTCGAGACTGGGGTCGAAGTCCACCTCCACGCCCCAAAAGCGATCGGTGGTGGCGTTGAAGCTCGCGAGCCGCCTCGGGGGTCGCACCACATCGATCTGACGACCCTGCCGCAGGAAGATGATGCCATTGTTGGCATCGGCGATCTCGAGCCGCTCGTTGGTGTTGCGTCCCGGCTTATTCGTACGCTTGTAGTCAGGCTTGCGGAAGAAGGTAGCCGGCATGCGGGCAAACCGCACTCGCATGTGCCCGACCACCTCGTCCTTGCCTTTCTCTCGGACCTCCACCACCGCTGGCGGCAACTCGACGGCACGGTCCTGATCGATGTCGTAGAAGCGGAACCCCTCGGTCAGGAACAGCGGATCGCAGGGTTCAACCGCGACGCCGTCGACGGTGACGGGCGTGTCGAGCAGGTAGTTGCGGTAGATCACACCCAGGTCGGTCACGAGCTTATTCCGCAGCGCCTCGCGGCGCTTGTAGTCGATCCGGTCCGAATCGAGGCGGTCCCAAACCACGATCGTGCCGTGATCAAGATCGGCCCAGCGCCCGTCTGCCTTCAAATGGGCCAGCACAAACTCCGGGAGCTCGGCGATCTCCTCGATGGGCGTCTGAATCCGATTGCCCTGAGTCCAAGCACCGTCCTTGATCTCCTCGACATCGAGATAGCCGCGATACCACTCGCCCCCGGCAACCTTCGAGTAGACCTCGACGCGCAGGCATTGGCTGATCGAGGCGGTCGGCAGCCCGTAACCGTACTTGCCGAAGCCATCGCGGCGATTGCCTCTGGTGCCAGCGCCCCAGATGAGCGAGGCACGCGTCATCTTCGGTGTCATGCCATGCCCATCGTCGAGGATCGCGATTTTGCTGGGCTTCGTCCCGTTTGAGAAGCCGAAGATCACCTCCACCTTCGATGCCGCCGCCTGGATCGAGTTGTCGATCAGCTCTGCCATGGCGAAGGCGGTGCTCTTGTAGCCGATGTCGCGCATGCCGCGAACAAAGGCCGCACCAATCATCAGATCCCATCCCTCAGCGTCGAGCTGGGTGACCAGCTCTTCCTGATCGCGGAGGGTGTCGGAAAGAGTTGCGGCGTCCATCTTGAGTCTCCCTTCGGTTGGACGAGCCCGGTTGGCCCGCCACGGTTGACGAACAGCAATAGACCACTTTCGCGTCGCCGCGTAAGGGTTGATGACGTTGCCATGCAGCACTCTCCGACGCCACCGAGCGCTCGGGACACAGCTTGCCCTATCGGGCCTAAACGCGTGACCATCCTCGTATGCCGCCTCCTATGCGTCGCGCCCCGCAGCGTCCCGACGCAGACTTCGCCGCAAATTGCGAGGACCTTTGCGTTGGCGCCCGGCCTGCCTCGAGGCACGCCGGAGATCATGCCCCGTGGACCGTCGGGTCGGGCGACTACGATCCAGCCATGCCGCCGAAGCCGATCAGGTCAGTCAGCGATGAGCCCGTGCTCGCCTACCAGACCGAGCACGGCGAAGCGTGGCTCGGCGACTCGATCGAGACACTGCAGGCCCAAGTCGCCGACGATTCGGTCGACTTGATTATGACCTCACCGCCATTCGCGTTGCAGCGGCCGAAGGAGTACGGCAACGAGAGCCAGGAGGGCTACAAGAACTGGTTTCTGCCGTTCGCGGACGAGTTCTGGCGCGTTCTCAAGCCAACAGGCAGCCTCGTGATCGACCTCGGCGGGGCCTGGGAGGGCGGCCAGGCCGTCAAGAGCATCTACCAGTTTGAGCTGCTCGTTAGCCTTTGCCGACGTCCGAACCGCCCCTTCATGCTCGCTCAGGACTTTTATTGGTACAACCCTGCGCGGCTGCCGAGTCCAGCCCAGTGGGTCACGATCGACCGAGTGCGCGTTAAGGACTCTGTCAACTACCTCTGGTGGCTCTCGAAGACCCCGAATCCCAAGGCCGATAACCGCCGCGTCCTCCGCGAGTACACAGAGTCGATGAAGCGCCTGATCGAGAGCGGGACCTACAACCGGGGCCGCCGCCCGTCGGGACATGTCGTTCGGGAGGGCTTTACGGAGGACCGCGGCGGTGCGATCTCGCCGAATCTGCTTGCGATCTCCAATACTGGTAACGACCGGGAGTACTTGGAGAGCTGCCGGAGGCGCGGCCTTCGCTCACACCCAGCCCGGTTTCCAGCGGAGCTACCCGACTTCTTCATCAACTTCCTCACCGAGCCAGGGGATCTAGTGGCCGATCCCTTCGCCGGGAGCAACGTGACCGGAGCTGTGGCTGAGTCACTAGGCAGACGCTGGCTTAGCATCGACATCGAGGACGAGTACCTGCGCGGCTCGATTGCCCGTTTTGAGAGTCTCCAGCTACAGATGACCGAAGAGCCGGTGGTAAGTGCCACGTAATCGAGACAACGCGCTACGGCGGGTGTCCTCCGATGGAGAGATTGAGACGCTCGGCGGCACAGTCGCCCTGCAATATGTTGCTCGCGCTGGCCTGCTACCTGAGCTGAGCCGTCAGACTTACGACAGCTTCCCAAAGGCAATGCGGGAGGCAGTTCTCAACGCTCTTGATGCCGAAGCCTCTCGTGTCGACATCGACTTCTCCCAGGTCAATACTCGCCGTGAGGTGATCGTCAGCGATGACGGTGTAGGAATGACTCTTAAGGACTTCTGCGAGCAGTTCATGAGCCTCGGTGGATCGAACAAGTTCGGCAACAGCGCACGCTTTGGCCGCATCGGCATCGGATCGCTGGCGCTTCTGCAGTACGCCGAGGCAGCCACCATCGAGACGAAGACGACTGGTAGCCGCATGGCAACCCGCGCTCACATCAGCCACCCGTGGAGCCTTAACCGCGAGGACCGGCGAGCACGGCTAAACGAAATGGCCGCGGGCGTAGCCGAAGAGTTTGTCCATGACGGCTCGGCCTCGGACCATTTCACCCGAATCACCCTTGAGAATGTCAGTGCAGACGTCTGGGAGATCGGTCAGGACCCAACCTCGTTTTATCGGCTCGTGGAAAGCCTAAGACGAATCTTGCCACTCCGTTGGACGCAAAGCCGGCTGGCCGAAGCGCTTGCGGGCGTCTCGCCGGATCTCATCGACATTCTTCACGAACATATTGGGCAGTGGTCGCGCCCCGTGTACGTGCATAGCGATTGGGAGCGCGATGTCGAGCTGCACCGTCGCTCTTTTGGCGACGATGGCGCTCGGGTCGAGGACTGGAACGGACCACCCGTGCCGATCATCAAGACGCTTCGCGTTCCGGGCGACAAGCGTCACCGAGAGATCACGATTGCCGGGTTCTTGCTGAGCCAGAAGCGCGCTCAGGCTGAGTGGACAGGGCTCACCGCCCGCGTTCAGAATGTGGCTGTCGAGGAGCACACATTCTTTGACGTTACAGCAGACCCTGGCTTCCGCAAGTACATTAGCGGCGAGGTTTGGCTGCTCGGCGACATTGACCGTGAGCGTCTGATCAATATCGACCGCTCGTCATTCAACCGAGAGTGCGTGGATTACAAAGCGATCCAGCGAGTCATGGAGCGCGCGATTGTAGAGTTCAAGTCCCGGAGCGTACAACGCCCGCAACGCCAGAAGGTCGCTGTCAGACGTGTCCTAGAGGACCATGTTCGCTCGCTAAGGGCAATCGAGAAGGTGGCCAACCGGGCAATAGAGACTGCGAGCAACGGAACGCTACCGTCATCGGAGGCGACCCGAGCACTCAAGAACACCCATGGCGTTCGCGAGTGGCTAACTGAACTAGAGGCTGACGTTGTTGCCAGCCAAAAGGCAGCCGAGACTGATGTGCGCTACGAGCTTGACCTCAGCTCAGACGGAACGCGCGTACAAGCGACTATTGGCTCTGCCCTGCTCGCGCCCACTATCACCGTAGGGGCCCATCAGTATCGTGTCGAATACGCTAGCGGAGATGCCCAAGATCCCCCGGTAATCATCCGCAACCGGCCTCGCAGAATCGTCTTCAACACGGGCCACCCAGCACACCTCCATGGCGATCGCGCGCGCAAGTACAGCGTGTCGCTCGCGCTTGAGCTGGCTTATCTGCGTGACTCCGACGATGCTGCCGGCGTCTATGAGCAAATGATCAGCTTCCTCGAGGTGCTTTAGCGGACACGTCGTACAAGCGGCATTTGGCGCCGCCTGATTGTATCCTCAGGTGAATGAGCGGGTGGAGCACGGACTTCGAACACCGCGTCGAGACCGCACGGCAAGAGATGGCAGCGGAAAAGGAGCGTCAGCGCGCGCATGCAGCCGAGAGGACGGCAACGAGCAAGCGAATAGCACAGCAACATGTTCGCGATGCCGCAGGGGCCGTTGAACTCCAAAAGCTCGCAAGCCTTGTCGCCAAACGGCTCGATCGGGCATCGCTGCGGCGAGTTGGGCTCATACATGGAACCCCCGGCGAGCCTGACAGTTTTTCGGTTGGGCTCGTTCTCGCACGGGCACGAACGTGGCCCACGCCCGTGGCAGACAATATCTATCTCGCCACAAACGGCCGGCTGTTCTTCAGCTGGGCCCATCGCGACCGACTTGGGTTTCGACGCTGGATAGACCTCACAGCGGTTACGAGCAGGCACCAAGACATTCGAGACGGTCTCGCCCGGCTAGTCGCTCGATACGGTCGCTGACCGTCCGAAGGCCGATGCGCCTCGCCGGGCCGCGTCGCACAACCGGTAGTGCACGACGCGTCGAAGCACTTCGTGTCGTTCGACAGAGCGAGGGTCGAATATGCTCCGCCGATCATGCGAGCCTGGAGACGAGGGGCGCCTGAAGCAGTGCGTGGCGAACCACGCCGCGGTGCACGACGCGCCTGGAGAGTGCGGCTAGTTCCCCTAGGACTTGCTGCCTTCGTGATCGTCCTGCTTTCTATTATCGAGCTGGCAAGCCCGCTGGACGCGACCGCGCATAGATCGAGCGAGAACCAGGGGGCTCTCGTGGTGCATATTGCTGGCGTGCCTGCTGGTTCTCCGGTGAACGTAAAGATTTTCGGTCCCCGAGGTTTCGTGTTGCGTGCGAGACGTGCTCAGACGGCCACGATCAGGCACGCCCCGGCTGGGCGCTATGTGATCCGGGTCGCAAGCGTTCGGATCTGGCGAGCTGAGCAAAACTTGCGGGTAGGTGCCACCGCGTACCCGCTTATCGGCTTGGTGATCGCGACGGTGCGTTCGGCGCGGACTACGACGGCCACCGTCGGGTATGGGACGATCGTCAATCCAAATGTGCATCAACTTCACGGTTCGGTCTTGCATGTTTTCGGTGATCCAGACATGCCAGCTGGGATTCTGTTGCGTGCGCCGCGTGGTGCAGTTCCGTCAGTCGGGGCGTTCCTTACTTCGGGGCCGACTGGCCAGTTTCCACGCGGACTCGTGGTCAAGGTGACTAGGGCTCAAACACGCGCGGGAAAGGTGATGTTGAGCCTGTCGCCTGCACCGATTGCGTCTGTCGCACCGGAGATATCGTATCGAGGGTCGATCGCGCTGCAGCCGGTGGCCAGCGCTACTATGGCTGGCAAGCCGCCGTGTGGAATCGCGTCGGGGCTGGCGCTCACCGGCTCTGTAACGATCACGAAGGTCCAGGTTGCGAACTTGGTCGCGAGCCTGTGGCCCGTGCGGCTCGCGTTTCAAATGACGGTTGGCGTGTCGACACAGGCGGGCTGGTCATCAAGCGGCGGCGCCACGTGCGAATGGAGCCTCGGACCTCCACCATGGGTCGGCGTGATTCCGGGCTTGGGCTTGCCAGTCTTTGCGCAACCAAAGCTTACGCTGGAAGGCTCGCTCTCGGTTGCGACGTCAAACGGCTATGAAGCGAGCGCCGATCTTGTGTCGGCGTTTGATACCTCTCCTGCGCGGGTCTCCCTCGCTCTTGCGAGCGGCGCGGCGCACCTAACGGGACAGACGTCGAGTCCGCGGGGGGAAGTTTCTGCAGGCGTTGCGCTCGAAGTTGGTATCGGCGTTCCCGATATCGACAGCATTCCTGTGGCCCTCAACGTTCATGCAACGTTGGGTGCGGCGGTAGCGTTTACGGCTGAACCGTCGGCCACGAATATCAACCAGCGGTGTCTCTTTCATGTGCGCCTCGGGTCGCTTGAAATTGGCCTGACGGGAGGGCCCTTTGCGCTCAGGCTCGCGGGCTTCGCGGGACTCGACCAGCGGATCTACGGATGGAACTGCGGCTCAGGAAGCAGCGGAGGCGGCGGCGGAGGTGGAGGAGGGGGCGCCGGCGGTGGCAGTGGAGGCGGCGGCGGCACCGGCAGTCCCGCTCGCATGATCAGTGCCGGTGGCGCCGGTGCATGTGCCCTGCTATCCGGTGGGAGCGTGGAGTGTTGGGGGCGCAACGACTACGACGAACTCGGCGATGGGACGACGACCGGCCCTGAAAACTGCCAAGTCGAAGGTTTTCCTCACGCCTGCAGCAGAACTCCAGTCCCGGTTAGCGGGACTACCAATGTCACCGCAGTCAGCTCTGGTGACCTCCGTGCATGTGCCCTGCTCTCCGGCGGCAGCATCGAGTGCTGGGGGGAAAACAGCGGCGGGCAGCTCGGCGACGGGACCTTTACGACCAGCTCTCCGCCGGTCACTGTCAGCGGCATCACCAATGCGACTGCGATCAGCGCTGGTGGCTTCAGTGCCTGCGGGCTGCTCTCCGGCGGCAGCATCGAGTGCTGGGGGGGAAACGAATTCGGTGAGGTAGGCGACGGGACCACAACCGAGCGTTCCACGCCGGTCACTGTCGGCGGCATCACCAATGCGACTGCGATCAGCGCTGGTGGCTTCGGTGCCTGCGGGCTGCTCTCCGGCGGGAGCGTCGAGTGTTGGGGACGCAACGAAATCGGCGAACTCGGCAACGGGACCAAGACCGGCCCTGAAACCTGCGAATCCGGAGGTTTTGCTTACGCTTGTAGCAGAACTCCCGTCCCGGTCAGCGGGATCACCAACGCGACTGCCATTAGCGCCGGCAACGCGGATACCTGCGCGTTGCTCTCCAGTGGCAGCATCAAGTGCTGGGGGGCTAACGAGTCGGGCGAGCTTGGCGACGGGACCTCTAACGGTCCTGAAACATGCAAAGGCATAGCTTCTACGTATGCCTGTAGCAGAACTCCAGTCCCGGTCAGCGGGATCACCAACGCGACTGCCATTAGCGCCGGCAACGGAGATACCTGCGCGTTGCTCTCCAGTGGCAGCATCAAGTGCTGGGGGCGTAACGAGCTCGGCGAGCTCGGCGACGGGACCACCACTGCGAGCGATATGCCTACTTCGGTCAGCGGGATCACCAACGCGACTGCAATCAGCGCCGGCTGCGCGCTGCTTACTGACGGGAGTATCAAGTGCTGGGGCGGCAACGAGTTCGGAGCGCTCGGCGGCGGGACCTCGGCCGGCCCTGAAACCTGCGAAGCCGTAGGTTCTGCTTACGCCTGTAGCAGAACTCCAGTCGCAGTCAGCGGTATCCCATAGTGTCCGAATTCAAGGTCTGACTTCACGGCGGTGATCTAGTCGCGCTGGATGGGGCGCTACTACATCACGCTCAAGAACTTCGTGATCACCTAAACTTTAAGGCCAGTGTGCGACCCTAAATGCAAATACTGAGAAAACGGCTTAACTCCGGCTTACTAGCCGCCTTCCTCTGCGCTCTGACTCCGATAGACCCCATATTACCAGCTGGAAAACAACAAATACGACTACTAGTATTGGGATGGCAGCCGGGCCGCTATGCCCTCCAACGAAGCTAGCCTGAGTGGGATTCACCGGATTATAGTACAAAGGCACGTTCGAGCCAACTGCGTAATCATTACCTAATGTATCGCGATACCAATAACTCTTGCCATTTTGCGCTGTAAAGGTTGCGGTGATTTCATAGCTGGAAGGGCAACTTTTCCCGTAGCCGCCGTGGCACTGTACCACGATGCGCTCAGATACTCGCGCGTTGGATGCCTTTATATACCCAGACGGCACCTGTGACCGCCGCCAGTATTAGTGTTCCAATGATGCTTGCGATTAGCGCTCTTGTGAACGAGAACCTAGGTGCATCTCTGTGGTCGTCACCCAAGGGTAGTGGTGACGGCATAGTCACCACTGACTGTACGGAATCTAGTCGCGCTGGTTTGCTGGGCGATGCCGGCGGCAGCGTGTCAGGGCTCGGGGCTTGGTCCATCAAAGATGTCTCGGTTAATCATAATTAGTATACGTCAGCAATTAGCATAAGAGCAAAATAGGTTCAAAGCGAAACCGTGACGCCCAAAGATGAAGGGTTTGGCTGAGATGCTACGTCGCACAAGTGCGGATGTGCGCACCTACGCTCACAGCTCAGCTTGTCGTGGGCGTCTGGATTGTGGGGATGGTCGGCGCTCTTTCGGCACCGGCAGGCCCGTAACGAGGTCGTTTAGGGTTACGCCGAGGGCGTCGGCTAGGACGAGCAGGGTGGTTAGGCGTGGCTCGGTGGTGCCACACTCGATCTTGCTGATCTCGGTGCGGTGCAGGTCGGCGTCTTTGGCCAGGTCTTCCTGGGAGTAGCCGGTGAACTTGTCGGACTCTTTGCCTTCCCGCAAGCGACGAACGTTGGCGGCGACCCCCTTGAGAAGCTCGGCGAGCTCCGTCTTGTATGCCTCCTTAGTGCTCATCCGCTGTGCCCTTTCTGGCCGGGGAGCCAGCTAGTGGTGTGGGCCATCATCTGCTCCATTGCCAGATGCTGCGGCGGTTGCCTCGCTGGTGCGTCGGGGGATCGATGTCCGCCTCGGCGTCGTCCGGCTCGGCCCACTCGCTCAGGCAGTAGGTCGCCGATCCCAGACGCCAGTAGGTGTACTGAAGGCGGTGGCTCATCGCAAACCAGGTATCCGAGGCCACCGCCTCGTCTGCCTCGAGCAAGGCGGTGGCCTCGGACAGGGCGCCGCGGGCGTCCCCCCGGAACCCCTCGATCTGCTGGCTGGCGGCAGCACGGGCTTCCTGCCAGCGCTGATGCTGCGGAGACTCCGGCAGCTCGGGCAGCTCGCCTGCCCGTCGGAGTGCCGTGAGGCGCCGCTTGCCCTTGGGAGTGGGCTGCCAGAGATCCCTACTGTGGCGACGCACCTGCTCGATCAGGCCGAGGGCCTGGAGCCGGGCCAGGCCGGGGCGTAGCTGACGCGTCGTCCAGCCGTTGTGCGCAATCCCGAGGTGCTGCTTGATGGGGCCGAGTGCGACGGCCGGCTCGTCCTGGAGGCGACGGTGATGTTCGGCCCGATCGATCGCGGCCAGCAACAGCTCATCCGAGGGCCACCCCTCGGGGGTAGGCTTGCTCTTGGGCATGGGGAGTTATGGCTCCTTCGTGTCCGGGCCCCGGCGCGGACTCAACCTCCACGTCGGGGCCGCTTGGCTTATGGAGCCGGGCAGGCTAGGGCTGTATGAGCTGAGAGGTCAAGGTGTGGGGCAGCCTCACTGGCGAGTCAAGCCGCGTCTCTCCCGCTCGTCCTAGGTCGCCTGACAGCTTGCTGCTCCGGCAGACAACTCGCTACAGTCCCTCCGACAATTGTCTGCAACTGACCGGGAGGGCACCTATGCGAATCAGCCAACACCACTGCCGACCTTGGGGGCGGCCGAACGTGCCCCAGCGCCGCCGAGGCACCCACCCGGACTCGCGTGCCCGGTCAGCCCACCGCGCATGTCGGAGAGCTGCTAGCTGGCTCGGCCTTTTGGCGCTCAGTGCCCTACTGCTGCCGGCGCTGGCGTCCTCGGCCGCGCGCAAGGCCCCAAGACCCGGGTCGAGCTGCTCCCACCCGCTGGAAGTTCAAAAGAGCTATCCCTATGCAGTCGGCGACGTTCACGACATCGCCGTCCGATTCAGTGAGGAATCCAACGGCGAGAGCGAAGTCCAGAAGCAGGGCGCGATACAGCACTGGTCTTGGGCACCGAAGCTCAAGGATGTAGCCATCTGCCCGTATCCGAGTGGCGTGGTCTACAAAGAATCCCTGATGTATGAACGGCTACCCAGCGGTATGTTCACCGAAGCCCATGAACTCGACGTCAAGAACATTCCCGTCCATACCACGCCCAGGGGTGGGCGCTTCACCTGGCCCATGCTTACGACACCCGTCAAGCGGTGGTACCTGGTGGTCAAGGGCTACTTCATCCGTCCGCCGTGGACGGGGAGAGGCCATGCCGCCCACGCCGCCGGCAACTCCACCCTCCCGCCGCAGTGCAAGAGGTACCCATCCAGATCTAGCGCTCGGGGAGCTTGTCTGCGGCGGGCGACAAAGCCCGGTTCCAGTTGTACTCATCCGGTCAAGGCAGGAATCGCTTTCGACCACGAGAAAAACGAAACTGGCGTGGAACTAACCGACGCTTCGGTGCAGTTTCCCCCGGAAGGGGAAGGCACTCCACCGGCCGGGTGGGCCAACTTCGTTATGGGGCCGGCAGCTACGGCTGTGCACACCAACCTGTCCTATGCCACTATCGGGTGGAAGCTCAAGACCGCAGTGGTGGCGCTGTGTCGAGTAGAGCTGCAGGAATCGCTTCCCGGCTACTTCCATCTACACGAAATCCGGTTGCCCAACCATACCCAGGCCAGCTACAACATCGAGATGGTCAACGGCTACGCCTACGGTCTGACGCTGTTCGAGCGGTATCTTCATTGAGGGGCCGGGTTGACCCTGACTCGCAAATCGTGCGTATAGCACTAGCATCCGTCGCGAAGAGGACGAGGTGAGTTCCAGCGCGCGCTGCCCCCACCCCGCAACTTGACAAGCCCGGTACTCCCCTCGCATTATTGGGAGCATGACGACGGAACGGTATATACTCGCAACAACGGATGGAGATATCGCCATTGATCTTCACCGAACCGTTGGTATCCATTCTGTCGCCCTCGTCGTGTTTGTGCCTGGCGCTCCTCGTGATATATCGCTAACGCGTAAAGTTACGAGTACCTGGGAATCGGCAGTCGTCAACGCAGTCGGTCAATCTAATGTTGCATTTGCGGCTTTCAACTACCTGGGCGTTGGGGCAAGTACAGGGCAACTTGGTGAGAGCTCTATCGAGAGCCGCCGTTCGCAGGTGTCGGCCGTCATTCGCTTCGCGCGAGACATCACGCACGCGCACTGCTTGGTCCTTGTCGGGTTTAGCATGGGGGGCCACATCGCATCGACACTCGCAAGAAGTTGCAACGCCGACGGCGTGGCTCTCGTTGTTCCGGCAGCGTATGGCTCTCGCGCCGAGAGAATCAAGTTTGGGCCTCGATTGACTTCAGAACTAAGGCGTCCGCATTCGTGGCGGAACTCCCCAGCGTTGGCTGAGTATCGATTATTTGCGGGCCGCAAGCTACTGATCGCGCCCCGGGACGACGAGATCATCCCCCGCGAGATCACGACCACTTACTCGAATTACACAGATAAAGCCTTCGTCTGGCGTCCCACGGGAGTAGGTCATCGCTTCTTGGCATGCACGACGGCCGAGGAGCGAGCCGCGACCCGTCAGTCAATCGAGCGTATGGCGAAGTTTGTAAAGCTATGTGCCGGCGACACCACCTCATCAGGGACATCGACCCAGCACCGGAGCAGGAGTCGCGGGTTAGGTCCATCCGCATAAGCCATACGTGCGTGAAGCACACGACTATTGTTGACGACCAGACAATCACCGGGCGCCAACATCAAGGAGATATTGTTCTCGTGATCCTCAAGTGCTTCATCGAACGCTGCAAGCACTTGCAAGCGACGTGCGATCTCTGGGTCTGCGTGGTTTTGTAGGCGTATGCGAAGTGTGCCTGGTAGATAGAAGCAGCTAAGCGGGCCACCTGGGGAGTCTTCGATTATGGGGCGGGTAAACGTAGGCGGTCCTGGTCGCCCCTTCCTGTCGAAGTGCCACGGCTGAAGCAGCAGCTGCGCGGCATCGGGCAACCGGTCTTGCAGCTGCCGGTAGGCAGCCGCAGCACTAGCGAGCCGCGTGTGCCCGCCGTGCTGTGCGGGCCGGATGCAGTAAAGAAAGAGAAGATCCCCGGCATCAGTATGAAACGGCTGCGGTGTGAGCCAGTCTGCCTTGTCTGGGCTGTCTATGAGTTCGCTGACATGCTCACGACGTGCGTTTTGCGGCTTTGTCACGCCCACAGACCTTGCCATAGCCAGTAGGCGCTCGCGGGCGCTCTCGATAGGAATCGACGATGGGGATCTAAGGATCACAAACCCCCTGCCGTAACAGACGTGCCGGGTGATTTGACTGCGTACCTCGGAGACGCCGAGCTCGTCACAGAGAGGCACGACGCATGATCCTGGATTGATGTCGGATGCTGTCCACCAGCCGTCACTACAACTCAGCGACAAAGCGACCTCCGATGAGCTTTAGATACTCTTGGATGAACACGCGAAACCCGTAGTTGCGGCGCTCGAGACTAGCTGGAGATCGATCGAGAAGTACGCGCAGGTCGATAGAGCTTCCCGAGGGTAGCGGCTGGATCGATCCAATGGCGTGAGCGAACGGGGTCCAGTGGTGCTGGGCAATGTAGTACATGCGGCGCATGTGGTATGGCCCGGTGACTAGGCCAACGTTTACTGGGCGGCCCAGTTGATGGGCCTTTTCCCTAATCGGCCCTAGTGCATGGTGGAGAGACTCGGTGGTGTCTGTGGCGCGATGGTCGAGAACGAGTTCCAGCTGGCTCGTATCGAAGTGCCGCTCCTCTCGAAGGTAGTAGAGCATCGCGTCGGCCTCACTCACGGGCACAGCGGACGTCCCATCAAGAGGCGCGAGCCCTGCAAGAATTACTGTCGGTGATACCTGAAATAGAATCCGGAGCAGCTCATCTAGGCGATAGTTCATGGCTCGTCGGGCTCCAGCGACGACTACCAAGTCTAGTCGGCGAAGCTGGGCCGTCGAAGGCGCTTGATCCTGACAACTCAGGTAGTCGTAGAGGCGTCGAAGAGCATCGACGTGCGCGTCCGTCGGCTCATCCTCAAATGCCCCCCTGATGATGGGCGCCCATCGTGTGTCACGTCCCATGAGGTTGCCGTAGCGGGCGTTGGTGATCGGCGGGTCAGCGATAGCGTGCCGGATGCCGCATACCTCGAGCAGGTCGCGCAGCGGTTTAGTATCGATTGGGCGCCTCTGCTGCAACGCCTCCTGTATCGGACGAGGTGCTGCCAAGTACCGTGGGACGGCAAACCGCGGAGCCTGCTTCAGGAAGCTGTCATAGAAGACCTTTTGCTGCTCAGGTGCCAACGCGGCTAGCCGGAGAAGCGCAACCGCCGAACTTGGCACTGAGGATCCATCAGACTCGATATCCGGCGTCACGATCGGCTTGCCTGGAGCCACCAAGCTCTTCGCGACCTGCCTAATCAGCCAGTCCCGTGGCTTGAGATTTCCATAGCGCCTGTTAGGCGTACTCATCCAGCGCCGTGTTGTTCGCCCGAGCTTGATTGCAGCGCGCCTCTCCCGCTCCACGCGACCATCGCCCTTGGACCCCGGCGTAAATCCGAATTGCTCAAGGGCCGCTTGATCGTTGGGTTCACGGAGATCCGCGATCGCCGCCTGCACCGACGCTTCAATCGCGTCAAGAAGTCCGTTTTCGTCGAGGACATCGGCTTCTCTGTCCAGTAGCTCGTGTTGTACGCGCGATAGCGACGACACGCAGTCTGACATCCACGTTCCCCTCTCTCCACCCAGCGGCACCCTGTTCTACGAACCGTGTGAGGAATGGTTCGACGGCACTGATTGAGGGGTCTTCCACAGTTTTCCAAACGTACCAAACATTTCCAGGCTGGTGCTTGACACTGCCACATTCTCCACCCCAACTGGCCTCCATAAGCAATCGAATCGGAGGTCAGTCATGAAAGAGAAGGTCATTTCAAAGCGGAGGGCAGGCGCTCTCGCTGATACGTACAATTCCGATGTCGGAGAGTTCGGCGGTGAGGCGGTCGCAGGATGGGTCGCCGAGCTCGTCGACGGTGAGCCGGGAAGTGAGGGGTGATGGCAAACCATCCTGTCCTTGCTTCCTCTCGGGGCCTCTCAAAGCTCGAACGTCGCGCTGCCGGCGAGATCGCCGTCAACCGAACGGCCAGCTCCGTGCTGGCGGCCCGTGAATCCGCTCGACTGGAGGCCATCGCCGACGTGGCCGAAACGGCCTTGCTCCACGCCTCGGCGCTCAGTGGATTGGAGGCGGCGCTCGTCATGCGGACGCCTCATGCTGCCGGGCGGCTCGGCCACATCGCTGATTCGGCCTGTATGGCGATGGGCAAGGTTGTGGCTCGTACCGGGCGGGGGCTGTGATGGACCTGTTCCTGCACGTATTGAACCTGGTGCTCATCGGCTGTGCGATTCTCGTCGTGGGGGGCTACGTGATGTGGGCGGTGTTCGCGGTGATGGCGTTTGCCGCATGGGTCCGTGATCGTCTCCCCAGCCACCGTGGGCTCAATTACGAGCGCTACGTCGCCGAACAGGAGATCCGCGACATCCGGCGCCGGGCGGTTCGCGACATGCTCGACGCCGAGGCCCGTCAGCGTCTTGCCTATGACGACTCGGACGTCATCGAGGGCACGGCTGTGGCGGTGGGCGGGTCATGAGCGAGTTCGGAGAGTTTCAGCAGTTCGTTCGCAGGCTCTCGACTGACAACGTCTGTCTCCAAAAGAAGCTGTGTCGCGTGGAACGGGAGTGCCGCCAGCTCCGGGACGCTAACGCCAACCTCCAGGTCGAGCGGGACGCCGCGGACGTGCTGTTGGGAACGGCGATGGATCGTCTGCTCGAGGAGAGCGAGCGATGACCAAGCTGACCCAGGCTGGCCTCGTCGGGGTCGTGGGGGTGGTGGTGTTGGCGGCTGCCACCCCTGCGCTGACCAAGCTCGCTAGCGCCCTTGTTTGCCCCGCTTCTGGTCGCAGGGATTGTCGCCACTCTGCTGCGCTGCGTGTGGTGGCTGACCGGCCCGAGGTAAACGCATATTCGCCTCTCGAAGCACAGCCGGATTCGCTCCCGTTGACAGAAAAAAGTCCTTGACTCAACTAATTCACTCGATCAATACTCAGGAGGTTCAATACCGAACAAATAGCGAACATAGCTAACAACGGAGGTGACAAATGTAGAAACAACTTTACATGAAAGGAGGCATTATCCATGACGAAGACCCGTCGTATTCAAGTTAACGGCATTAGAAGGCGCGAGATAGATACGGACCTGCTCGCGTATGTCTATTTCCAGCAGGGAAAGAGACTGGTCCAACAAAAAAGGGAACGCCAAGCAGCTGCCAAAGATAAGCGCCGGGAGCGCGAGGCGCTGAAAGATAAGCGCCCGGGAGGCCGGTCATGAACACCGACTTTGTTCCGGCCGCTGTGGCAGCCGGTGGTGGTTCGCTGATGCTTGGCGGCATCTGGCTGCATGAGCACCGTTCGACTGAGGCCATGCGCCGAAGCCGCTTGCGGCTATCGGTCCGGTATCCGCTCGGCCTGGAGGCGGCCCAGGCGACGGCGGTGTGGAACGGCCTGGCCGGGTTGCCCTATACCACTGAGCTGATCACCGAGGTCATAGCGACCGAGGGCAGCATCAGCCACAGTTTGCTCGTCCCGGAGCGAGTGCGCCAGTCGGTGCGAGCAGCGCTCACGGGAGCGGTTCCGTCGCTGCGAATCACTGATGCGGAGGCCGGCACCACTCAAGGGGCGACGTTGACGCTGCGGCTGTTCGTTTGGACACCGAGCTTCTTGCTCACTGGTGAGGCCGCCAGCGTGTCTCGCTCGCTGCTCAGCGGTCTGGCTCATTTGCGAAGAGACGAGGTTGTGGCACTCCGCTGGGCGCTGGCGCCAGGCAGCCCAAGACGGCGGCAGGAGCCGGAGAGCCCCACTCCTCGCCAGAAGGAGATCGCTCGGGCCTGGGCGGCCAAGACCGCTGCCCCTGGTTTCTCTGTCAGTGGCCTCGTCTCGATCCGAGCTGCAACGAGGGGTCGTGCCCGCGAGCTGGCCTCACACATCGAGAACGTGCTGCGTAGCCGGAGGGGCCTGGCCGGGGGCGTCCGCGTGACCTATGAGCGGGGCAACCGCACACTGGCCTCGCTACCGAAAGTGGGCCGCTCGTCGGGGTGGCTGAGCGTCTCAGAGCTCATGCCGCTGCTAGCTCTGCCCTTGGGTGAGCCGGTGGCAGGTGTTGAGGTCGGAGCCTCGCGGGAGCTGCTGGTACCACGCTCCGTCCCGCGCGAGGGGCGGCGCTTGTTCGTGGGTCGGGACTCGGCTGGTGATCGACCGGTGGCCTTGTCGGCTGAGGCGGCCCGGCACCACATGGCGGTTATCGGGCCGAGCGGGGTCGGCAAGAGCGTACTGCTGGCCAACGCCATCCTCAGCGACATCGAAGCCGGTCACGGCGGGGTCGTCATCGACCCGAAGGCGGACTTGGTAGAGAGCGTCCTACGGCGCGTCAAACCGGAGCACGCCGAGCGGATCGTGGTGTTGGATGGCGGCGATACCACTCGCCCGGTCCCCGGGATTGCGCTGCTGGCGGGTGGGGACCCGGACGCCCGTGCGGACGTTTTGACGGGGACGCTGAAGTCCATCTTCGCGGGGGTGTGGGGTGTGCGCTCAGAATTTTACGGCCGGTTGGCGTTTCGCACCTTGAGCGAGATTCCGGGTGCCTCGCTCAGCGATATGGGCCGGTTGTTCCATGATGAGGCGTTCTTGCAGGCCGCTATCGCGCGGCTGTCTGACCCCTATCTCGTCTCCTCATGGCAGGGGTATCTCGCCCTGTCACCGGCGGCCAGAGCCGAGCATGTGCAGGCCCCGATGGCCAGAGTAATGACGCTGTTGTCGCGTCCCCGAGTGCGGGCAATCCTGGCAGCCCCCACGCCGAAGCTCGACGTTGCTCGGCTGCTCTCCGAACGGAAGTGGTTGCTGGTGAGTCTCGCTCCCGGGGCGGCGCTCAGTGAGGCCGGAGCGACCTTTGTGGGTGCGGCGATCATGTACGTGGTCTGGAGCGCAATCGAGGCGCGGGTGGCTCTCCCGCCCGAGCAGCGCCACCTCGTCTGTCTCTACCTGGACGAGCTCGCCAGCCTCACCAACGGCACGCCGTTCAGCGTCGAGTTGTTGGCTGAACGTGCCCGTGGTTTGGGTGCGGGCCTGGCGGTGGCGCTACAGACCCTGGGGCGTATCGGCGAACCGACCCGTTCGGCGCTGACGGGGAACCTCGCCACGATGGTCAGCTTCCGTGCGGGGTACCGGGACGCGCCAGCGCTGGCCGGGGAGCTACCCGGCATTACCGCCCAGGACCTGATGGCGCTCGGCCCCTATGAGGTGGCCGCACGGGTCGGGACTGGAGGCGGCAGCGCGGTCTCGGTCGTGACCGGCCGCACCCAGCCGCTGCCACCAGAGACCGGGCAGGCTGGGGCGATCCGTGACCGCTCGGCCACGCTGTACGGCAGCGACCCGGAGCCACCGGTAGAAGCCCCCTCAGCGGCCAGCGAACCATCAGAGGAGCAACGTCCGGGCCGTACCGGGAGGGCCGCATGAGCAGTCCAACCGCTCGACCAGGGGCGTCGAGTCAATCTCGCCAAACCACTAAGGCCGGTGCGGCTTCTGCCGGATTTTCGACGCCGAAAGGTTCTGTCTCCTCTCAGTCCCTTTACCTCACCACCGACCGCCTGCACCGCATCGCATCGGAGATGCGTGAGCGTGACCGGCAGCTCCTAGAGTTCGTGCATGACAGCCGCTTCGCTACCGGCCAGCAGCTAGTCCGGGCGTTCTGGCAGACCGCCCACCCGATGAGCAGCCAGGCCCGCGCAGGCCGCCGCACCTTGAAGCGCCTGACCGACTGGCGGGTTCTCGAAACCCTGCCGCGCCGCATCGGCGGGATACGCACCGGCAGCGACGGCCTGGTCTACCGCGTCGGCCGCGCCGGAGTACGCCTCCTCGCATCCCGAGGCATCCACGGCCCCCGCGTCGAAGCGCCCGGCACGCTGCACCTGGCGCACACCCTCGAAACCACCGAGCTAGCACTGCGGCTCCGCGAGGCCCACCAGGCCGGTGAGCTGGAAGTGATCGAGACCCAGCAAGAGCCAATCTGTTGGCGCAGCTACCCCAGCGTCGGAGGGGTGCAGCGCAGCCTCAAGCCCGACCTGTTCATCCGGGTCGGAGCCGGGACTCTGGAAGACCGCTGGATGATCGAGGTGGACCTCGCCAGCGAGTCCGGGCGCACCATCGCCCGCAAGACCGCTCGATACCTGGAGCACTTCCGCTCCGGCCGCGAACAGCGTCAGCACGGCACCTACCCCCGAGTGCTGTGGGCCGTCCCTGACGAGCAGCGCGCCGGGCAGATCGCGGGAGTTCTCGAGCGCCAGTCCCCCGAGACACGACGGCTATTCACCGTCTGCCAACTGGATCAGGTCGTGGACTTCCTGACCGCCGAGGCCCGCTCGTGAATACCACCACGAAGACTGCGCTCTACTCCGATGACACCGAGCGCTGGCAGTTGCTTGAGGCCGACGCGCTGCTCACGCTGGCCAAGCTCCCGGACGCCTGCGTCGACGCTGTTGTGGCTGATCCGCCGTATGGGATCGATTTCGCCGGTGAAGCCTGGGACGGCGCGGCTATCCGCAACTCGGCGGGCGGTAAAGGAGTCAGCGCCAACCAGGCGTTCGAACGCTGGACAGGCGCGTGGGCAGCCGAACTGCGGCGGGTGCTCAAGCCCGGTGGGCACCTGGTTGCGTTCGGCGCCGCGCGAACCTTTCACCGGCTGGTCTGTGGGGTGGAGGACGCCGGGTTTGAGGTGCGCGACCAGCTCATGTGGCTCTACGCCCAAGGGCTACCGAAATCCCGCTGTCTGCCGGGCGGGCTGGGAACCCACTTGAAGCCAGCCTATGAGCCGATCTTGCTCGCCCGCGCTCCGGCTTCGGGGACGACCACTCGCAATGTCATGAAGTGGGGCACCGGCGCGCTGAACACCGAAGCGGCCCGCGTGAACGGGTATTGGCCGGCGCATGTCGCGCTCTCCCACTCGGCAGGCTGCACACCTGAACGCTGCCGTGAGGATTGTCCGGCGGGACTGATTGACGCGGGGCGCGCTAGGCCCGGCCCCAGCCGCTTGTTCTTCTGCGCCAAGGCATCAAAGCAGGAGCGAGAGGCCGGTTGCGAACAGCTCCCCGCCCAGTCGGTGAAACTGTATAACGGCCGCCATCACCCGGCCCGGTTGCGGCGCAACACTCACCGCACCGTCAAGCCCCTGGAGCTGATGCGCTGGCTGGTGGCGCTCGTCACCCCACCAGACGGGGTGGTGCTCGATCCGTTCACCGGCAGCGGCTCAACTGGTGCGGCCGCGCTGCTTGAGGGACGGCGCTTTCTCGGCATCGAGCGTGAGCCGGAGTACGTGGACATCGCCTGCGCCCGCCTCACCCACTGGGCACACCAAGCCAGGAGCGAGTCGTGAGGGGTGGATGGCTGACCGCCCGGCGGAAGGGACGCATTTTCTTCTGCCGGGCGCAGCAGCCATCCACAACCCAAGGAGAACAGCTCATGGCAACCAAGGCCCAGCAGATCTATGACCGCATCGAGGCAATGGTCGCCTCCGGCACCGAGAAGGCAGACGCCTTCCGGCAACTCGCGGAGGAGACCCAACGGCCATTCGACTCAGTCAGAGGGAGCTACTACTCCTACAAGAAGAAGCTGGAGGGCGGCGAGAGCACCAAACCCGCGCGCACCCGTCGCCGGGAGACCACTCCCGACGACGCCCTGGCCGACGCAAGAGCCGCCCTGCAACGAGCGATTGAGGCCATCGACCGGGAGGTCGAGGTCGCAAGATCCAGAGCCGAAGAGGCCAAGGCCGAGCACGAAGCGCTCAAGGCGAGCGCCGGAGAGCGCAAGCAGACCATCACCGAGCGCCTGGAGGCGCTGAAGTGAGAAAACGCGGGCCGGTCGGGGTTTCACACCTTGACCGGCTCGCACTACCAATTAACAGGTTGCTTAACTCGCGAGTTAACGCGAAAATCGTTAAGCCTAGTTAACCATAGGGAGGAGGATATATGCCCATTTCCACAATGGAGAGACAAACTAATACCGTTCCTTCTGACGCCGAGGACACGGCAGTCATCTACCTGCGGGTGTCCAGCTCAGGGCAGCTGACCGGGCACAACCCAGAGGGCTACTCAATCGAGGCGCAGCGCGAAGCCTGTGAACGATACGCCGCCTCGCTAGGCGCCCGGATCGTGGCCGAGTACGTCGAGCCCGGTCGGACCGGCACCAACACCCGCCGCGAAGCGCTTCAACAGATGCTCGCCGAGCTCGGCGAGGTCGCCCCAACCTATGTGATCTTCTACGACCTCTCGAGGGTTGCTCGCGAGGAGTCTGACGCCTTCTGGTTGCTGGCTCAGGTCAAGAGCCACGGCGCCAAGCTGACGTCGACTCGCGAGCCGGTCGACGACAGCCCCCAAGGGCTTCTGCTGTTCGCGATCATGGCCGGCGTCAACGCCTTTCGCTCGCGCGATGACGGCCAGAAGGTCAAGGTCGGGCTCGAACGCAAGTTCCTCGATGGTGGCACCGTCGGCGTAGCCCGCATCGGCTATCTCAATGTCCGCGAGAAGGTAAACGGACGAGATGTCGCAGCGATAGCCGTTGACGACGAGCGCGTCGCCTATATCCAGATGGCGTTCGATCTAGCGGCTACCGGCGACCACACCATCACGACCATCACCGACATCCTTGAGAGCGCTGGCCTGCGCACGCGTGGGAGCTACAAGCGGCCAAGCAAACCCATGACTCGCAGCATGGTCCATCGAATGCTTCGAGACGACTACTACATCGGCGTTGTGACCCATAACGGTGTCAAGGGAGAGGGGCGCCACGAGGCTCTCATTGACCGACCAACCTTCGATCAGGTGCAGAAGGTGCTCGACAGTCACCGCATCAGCGGGGATCGGTCATCCAAACACCACCACTACTTGAAGGGGACAATCTTCTGCGTCTGCGGCAAACGCCTCGGCTACGGACGCCACCGCGGCAAATGCGGCGGGCAGTATGAATATTTCTCCTGTCTCAGCCGGGTTCAGCGCGAGGAAAAATGTGCGGCCCCCTACTTCCCCGTGGAGCCCACCGAGCGAGCGATCGCGCGCCGCTATAAGCGGGAGACCTACAAAGCCAACGAGCAGGACATGGTCCGAGAGGCGCTGCGCTCCTACGTGGAAGGCAAAGCCGCGATAGCCCGCCGAGAGTCAGCTCGCCACACCCGGCGGTTGCATGACCTCACCGGAGAGCAGCAGAAGCTCGTACAGCTCTACTACAAGGGCGGAGTCTCCGAGGAGGTCCTGAAGGCCGAGCAGGAGCGCATCGAATCTGAGCGCACCAACGCTCAGAAGTGGGCAGATGCCGCGACGCGCGAGGTCGAGGACGTCATTGCAGCCCTCGATGATGCGCTCACAATCATCGATGACAAAGTCATCTACGAGGCGCTCCCCGAGAGCGCCCGCCGACTGGTGAACCAAGCTGTATTCCTTGCTCTCATCGTCTCAGACCCCGACAACGTCCAGGCGCAGCTGACCCCGCTGTTCGAGACCATCGCCCTCCTCATCCAAGAGCTACGCGCCGCCAGGGAAACCGCCCCAAACGGCCAGAAGCGGCCCAGGACCGGCAAGCATAAGAACGGACGCCCTGAAAACGACCGCGACCCCGATTTTCGGGGCCGGGGTTCGTACATAGGTCGTATGGCGGAGAGGGAGGGATTCGAACCCTCGAACGAGGTTACCCCCGTTACGCGATTTCCAGTCGCGCCCGTTCAACCGCTCCGGCACCTCTCCGGGCGCTTGTTCGTCGGTTTGCAGCCGACGGCGGTAGGCCCAAGGCTACGACACCAGCGCCTCTCGCGTTGGTAGGCTCTGCCCATGCTCCTCGCCGCCAACGCAGCCTTCAGCAAGGATGTCGGCCTCATAGCCACCTTTGGCGGCATCGGCGTGATCGTCAACGTGATCATCGTCTACATCGCCGTCCAGATTCGCGGCGAGCGCCGGCAGAACCAGGAATACCTGGCCTCCCGCCGGCCACCCGGCTCCTGACCCATCCTCGGTAGCCCCTGCCGGCCCTGATCCCGGCTCGAACGAGGCGCCTCCGCACAGTCGGTCCTGCTTCACGAGGCCGGCCAAGGCCCGCTCCCGTGGCTAAGGGGCAAATCCCCTGCCATTCCCGTGCGGCAGGCGCCAGCCTCACGACTCTTATGGCGTCATAACTTGGCTCCGTGTAATTGAAGTTGACATAGAGCCCCGATGATGTAAACTCGCGGCCCCGGAGGCAAACCCCACACACAGGAGGTGCCGACTTCCATGTCAGCCGCCCCCAGCGCCCTGCCCAACACCGACTCTGCTCCCTCCCATTCAGGCGAGGACACGCTCCTGGCGCCCACCACCTGGACCGACCCCAAGCGCCATGCCTGGCTGCTGGGCTCGTGGTTCCCACGCTTCCCTTCCTCAGCTGGGGCCTCGTCCAGCTGACCGGCCTTGGCGTGCTCTGGTTCTACGGGCCCGTCCTCGTCTTCGCCATCTTCCCCCTGCTCGATCTGGCCATTGGCATGGATGCCCGCAACCCCCCCGAAAGCGTCATCAAGTGGCTCGAACAGGATCGCTACTACCGCTGGTGCACCTACCTCTACCTCCCCATCCAGTACGCCGGGCTCGTCTTTGCCTGCTGGCTGTGGTCAAGCGGCAAACTCTCCACCCTCGACAGCGTCGGCCTCGCCCTCACCGTGGCCATGGTCAGCGGCATCGCCATCAACACCGCCCACGAGCTCGGTCACAAGCGCGCCAGCCTCGAGCGCTGGCTCAGCCGGGTGGCGCTCGCCCAGAGCGGCTATGGGCACTTCTTCATCGAGCACAACCGCGGCCACCACGTCAACGTCGCCACCCCCGAGGATCCCGCCAGCGCACGCCTCGGCGAGAGCTTCTATGCCTTTCTGCCCCGAACCGTGCTCGGCAGCCTGCGCTCGGCCTGGGAGCTCGAGCGCACGCGCCTCGCCCGCATGGAGCGCTCACCCTGGGGACTCGGCAACGACATCCTCGGCGCCTGGGCCATGACCGTCGTCGCTGTTCGCCGCGCTGGTGGCCGTCTTCGGTGCGGTCGTCCTGCCCTACCTGCTCATTCAGGCGGTGTTCGGCTTCTCCCTGCTCGAGGTCGTCAACTACCTCGAGCACTACGGCCTGCTGCGCCAGAAGCGTGAGGACGGCCGCTACGAGCGCACCCGCCCCGAGCACAGCTGGAACAGCAACAGCGCCGCCTCCAACGTGCTGCTCTACCACCTCCAGCGCCACTCCGACCACCACGCCAACCCCATCCGCCGCTACCAGGCCCTGCGCCACGTCGAGGAGGCGCCCCAGCTCCCCACCGGCTACGCCGGCATGATCCTCCTCGCCGTCATTCCGCCCATCTGGCGGCGAACCATGGACCACCGCGTCATGGCCCACTACCGCGGCGACCTTGCCCTCGCCAACGTCAAGCCCGGGCTCAGCGAGCGCAAGCTCGAGCGCTACCTCGCCATCTCCCCCGAGGGGGCCCGATGAGCAGCTTCCGCTGCCCCTCCTGCGGCTACGTCTACGACGAGGAGCGGGGACACCCCCGCGAGGGGTTTCCCCCCGGGCACCAGCTGGAGCGAGGTTCCCGACGACTGGGCCTGCCCCGACTGCGGCGTGCGGGATAAGGTCGACTTCGAGCCCGCCGACTGATCCTCGGCGGGCGTTCAGGAACCCCCAGAGATGCAAGCCACCACCGAGCAGCGAGTCCCCTACTCCGTGGCCGCCCGCGAGCTGCTGCACAGCACCCTGCTCGACGCCGCCTGTGAAGAGCTGGGCAGGCGACGCTGGTCGGAGATCACCATGGCCGACATCGCCCGTGCCGCCGGCGTCAGCCGCCAGACCCTCTACAAGGAGTTCGGCTCCCGCGACGAGTTCGCCCAGGTTCTCCTCATGCGCGAGGTCGCCCGCTTCCTCAACGCAGTCGAGCAGGCCGTCCACACCCATCTCGACGACCCCGCCCAGGCACTCGCTGCAGCCTTCGACGTCTTCCTCACCGCCGCCGCCGAGAACCCACTGGTGAGCACCATCGTCGGCGGAGAGGGCGCCGAGGAGCTGCTTGCCCTGTTCACCACCCAGGGCAAGCCCCTCGTCGACCACGCCGTCGAGCGCATCACCGCCGTCATGCTCTCCGGATGGCCTCTCGTCGACGCCACCGACGCCGAGCTCTTGAGTGAATGCCTCGTCCGCCTGGCCATCAGCTACGCCGCCCTGCCCGAAGGACCCACCAGCATGACCGCCGCCTCCGTCTCCAGGCTGCTCGGGCCCTACGTCGAACAGCTGCTCTCAGCCGCCCGGGCCTGAACTGCACGCCCCCAACGCGGCCGGCACTCAGGCGAGTGCCACTTCAGAGCTCAGTGCGAGTCGCCCTCGCGCGCAGCCTCACGCGCGTGGGCGGCTGCCTCTTCCTCATGGGCCGCCTCGCGTGCACGCCTGTACTCGTTCACCACGATGTCCGTCAGCTCCTCCACCGACGTGTCCGCCGTGGGCTTGTCGAAGGTGATCGCCCCGTCCTGGATCATGCTCACCCTGTCACACGCCTGCAGCACATGGACGTAGTTGTGCAGGATCATGATGATCGAGACCTTCCCCTCCGCCTTCAGGCGGGCAACCAGGTCGAGGATCATCGCCCCCTCCTTGGCACCCATCGCCGCGAGAGGCTCGTCGAGCAGGATGATGTCCGCATCGGAGTTCACCGTCCGCGCCACCGCTATCGCCTGACGCTGACCGCCTGAGAGACGCGCCACAGCCACGTCGATACGGGGGATGTTGATTCCGATCTCATCCAGCGCCTTGCGCGCTTCGCGCTTCATCTGCCGGTTGGCCAGCAGCGGAAACGGGCGGTGGACGCGCTCCTTGCGCAGGAACAGGTTGTGGTAGACCGAGAGTTCGTCTATCAGGGCCAGGTCCTGGTAGACCGTCTCGATGCCCGCCGCCCGCGCGTCGTCCACGCTCTTCGGCGCATATGGCTCACCGTGCAGGGTCATCGTCCCCGTATCAGGCTTCTGAAAGCCGCAGAGGATCTTGATCAGCGTCGACTTCCCCGCCCCGTTGTCTCCCAGGAGCCCCAGCACCTCGCCCTTCTTCAGATGCAGGCTCACATCCTTGAGCGCCGTCACAGGACCGAAGCGCTTGGAGATGTGCTCCACCCGCAGCACATCCTCCGGCGCCGAGGCCGGCCCAACCACTCCCGTCGTCTCAGTGCCCGCGTCAGCCACTGCCCGTATGCCCCCTTCGCGCCCGCCCCACATAGACGTTGGCGGTCATCGCCACGATGATCGCAAGGCCCGTGTAGAAGAGCAGGTAGTTGGCATTGACGCCCTGCAGGATCAGGCCGTCTTCGAGGATGCCCAGGAACAGAGCTCCTATCAGCACCCCCACGACCGTGCCCGAGCCGCCCGACAGCAGCGTGCCTCCGATCACCACAGCCGCTATCGCCAGCAGCAGGATCTTGTTCGGCCCCGACGGGTCGGGCTGGATCGTCTGCGAACGCACCGCCTCGAAGATCCCCACCAGACCAGCGAGCAGGGCGCTCAACACGAAGTTGCGCACCGTCACCAGCTTCACCTTCACCCCCGCCTCCGCCGCACCGAGCTTGTTCGAGCCGATCGCCACCGTGTAGAGGCCCCAACGCGTGAACGTCAGCACCATCTGCAGCACCACCACGATCACCACCGCCCAGATCAGCTCCGAGTAGACGCCGGCCCCGAAGATTTTTGCGAACGTGCCGATGTGGTTGATTTTTTCCGGCAGCGTGATGTCATGGCCGTTGACGATGTGGTGAACCTGGACCGTCGTCTGGTGGATCTGTCCTCCCGGCGTCGCCACCGGAGTCCCGTGGGAGAGGATCAGGCTGAGCCCCTCGAAGCTGAACAGCATCCCCAGCGTGGTCACGAACGAGCTCACTCCCAGCAGCGCCACGAAGGCCCCGTTGGCCGCCCCTACGACCATGCACAAGAGCAGCGCAAGCACCATCGACGGCACCAGCGGGAGGCCCGCCGTGTCGATCTTGTAGAAGACGATCGGCGCGAACATGTACATCGCCCCGATCGAGAGATCGATCTCCCCCAGGATCATCACGAACACCTCGCCCGCCCCCAGGATCGCCAACGGAGCGAAGTAGGGAAGCAGCGTCTTGAAGTTCGCTCCCGTCAGGAACGTGCTCGTGTTCGCCGAGAAGTAGATCGCCACCACGATCGTGACGACGATGATGCTGCCCTCGCGGAGGGCGAGCAGGCGGTTCAGCACTTCGCGCCCGCCTGGCAGCCCGCCGTGGTGGCTCTCAGGCTCGGTCGAGCCTGAGGAGGGACCGCTTCCGGCAGTGCTCGGCGCCGCGCTGGCCACGATCCCTCCTCCGCTCCCTTCTTGTTCCCCTAGCTCACTACCGCTGCGGTCGTCGACGTGCCCTCAAAGCGTGATTTTGAGCTCACATACGGTTTGACCGTTTCCTTGTCCAGGAACTTCAGACCCGTGTCCGCTTCCGAGGGGCCCGTCAGCGTCCCCGAGACCTTGTACTGAAAGAGCTGCAGCACCGGCAGAAAGCCCTGCAGGTAGGGCTGCTGGTCGATCGTGAATTCGATGTTGCCTTCCTGCAGCAGTTTCTGCGTCTGTTCGGTCAGGTCAAAGCCGCCGGCCTTGACCCCTTTGGCCGCCAGACCTAGCTTCTGCATCACTTTGGCGAGGCTTTCCGTGCTGCCCCCATCGACCGCATACATGCCCTTGGCGCTCTTGTGGCTGAGGTACCAGGCTTCGATCGCCGACTGCTCCTGAGCGACCGCCGCACCCGTCGCCACCGAGTGCGCCGTGATCGACTTGCCCGAGTCCTTGATCGCCTTTTCAGCGCCTTCGATGCGCGGCTGCAGGTTGGCCGAGCCGGGCGTCGCGATGAACAGGCCGACTTCGCCCGAGCCCACCGCTTCGACGATCCTCTTGCCCATTTCTTCGCCCGCCTTGAACAGGTCCTGGCCGACATATGAGAGCCGCGCGTTGCCGGCCGCGTCGGCGTTGTAGGCGATGACCGGGATGCCCGCCTTGATCGCCGCTTCCACCGGTGCGTTGAAGGCGTGCAGGTCGATCAGAGCCACCGCGATGCCGTCCGCTCCACTCGTCACCGCGGTGTTCACCGCGTTGACCATCTGGCTGACATTGCTGTTTTCCGAGCCCGTCCACTGGTAGGAGCAGCCGAGCAGCTTGCACGCGTCCGCCGCGCCGTACTGCGTGGGCGTGAAGAACGGGTTCGTCGTCACGTGGTTGACGAACACGAATTTGTAGTTCTTGTGCGAGCCGAACACTTCTCCGGAGACGCCGCCGTTGCTGGAACCACTGGAGGCGCTGGATCCGCACGCGCTGAGAATCGTGCTGACCGACCCGGCCGCCACGCCCGTGAGCGCCGTGCGACGCAGGAACGAGCGGCGGTCTATCTCCGGCCACGCGAAACGCGAACCCCCGGCCTGCTCGACCACATCTCCCGATTGATACCCCTTGTCATTCTCTGACATTGCGCTCTCCTCCTCTTGGTTCGACCCTGGCGGCCTACGGCACAGCGTAGGCCACCACCCTCTCTCTTCCCACAACCATAGTCAATGTCGGGGTCATCGGAAAATCCGCAACATCTCTGCGGGTTGCCGCACCCGGCCCGCCGGGGTGCTTTGGCGCATAGCAGCACCGCTGTGTGGGTATACCCTCGGGTCATGTCAGGGAAACCACCGGAGCCGCCATCGACCGGCCCCGACCAGGGAGATCGCGACGACGATCCCGGTGAGCGGTCGGGTTCTGAGCGCGCCGGACCGCTCACCGTCGAGCGGCTCAGAAAAGGCGATGGCCGCGCCCTGATCCTCTACACCCTCGGCCGCGAGAGCGCCGACGCGTGAGCGAGGAGCGCTTCAACGAGCTGCGCGGCGAGCCGGTCGTCTACGCCATCCACCGCCAGGACCGCACCTTCCTGCCATCCCGCGAGCACTGCCCACTCGACCCCACCCGACCCGGCGGCCCCGAGACCGAGATCCCGCGGCCATCCTTCGAGATCGCCGTCTTCGACAATCGCTTCCCCGCCTTCGACATCGCCGCGGGGCGCGGCCGAGGTGGTGGTCTACACCGACGACCACGACGGCTCCTTCGGAACCCTTTCACCCGAGCGCGCCGAGGCGCTGATGTGGGTATGGCGCCATCGCTACCTCGAGCTGGGCGCCCGCGAGGACATCGACTACGTGTTCATCTTCGAGAACCGCGGCGTCGAGGTGGGCGTCACCCTCCACCACCCCCACGGCCAGATCTACGGCTACCCCTTCCTGCCGCCCGTTCCCGCCCTCGAGCTGGCCGCCGACGAACGCCTGGGCGGCTGTGCCCCCTGTGCCCTGCTCACCGCCGAGCTCGAGCAGCGCGAGCGGGTGATCTACGAGAACGACGGCGTGCTCGCCTACGTCCCCTACGCCGCCCGCTGGTCCTACGAAGTGCACCTCAGCCTACGCCAGCACCGCCCCAGCCTGGCCGACTGCTCGCCCGCCGAGCTGCGCCTGCTCGCCGACGGGCTGCAGCGCGTGGCCCGCGGCTTCGACGCCCTCTGGGATCGCCCCTTTCCCTACGTGATGGCCGTCCATCAGGCACCCACCGTCCGCCGCCTGCGCCGGGCGCGGACACCTGCACGTCGAGTTCTACCCGCCCCTTCGGACCCCCGAGAAGCTGAAGTTCCTCGCCGGCTCCGAGCAGGGCGCCGGCACCTTCATCTCCGACGTCCTGCCCGAGGAGTCGGCCGCCGAGCTGCGCGAGGCCATCGCCCGTGACGGCTGAGCGCGTCCGCGCCTTCGCGCCCGGGCGCGTCAACCTGATCGGCGAGCACACCGACTACAACGACGGCCTCGCCCTCCCCTTCGCCATCGCCGAGGGCGTCACCGTGCAGGCCGAGGCCTTCGACGAGCACTCTCCCGTGGGCGAGGTCATCGAGGCATACGCCCGCGATCTCGACGAGCGCGACGAGTTCCTGCTCGCCGACCCCCGCCCCGCCGAGGGGTGGCAGGCGTTCGTGCGCGGAACCGTCGCCGAGCTCACCCGTGCCGGCTATCCCCTGCGAGGCGCCCGTCTGCAGATCGACGGCGACGTGCCCCAGGGCTCCGGTCTCTCCTCCTCCGCAGCCCTCGAGGTCGCCCTGTGCCTAGCCCTCATCGGCCTCGGAGCGCCCGCGCGCGAGGAGGAGCTCGACCGGACCGAGCTCGCGCGCCTGTGCGCGCGCGTGGAGAATGAGTGGGTGGGGGCACAAACGGGCCTGCTCGACCAGCTCGCCTCGCTCTACGGCGCACCCCACACGGCCCTCTGCATCGACTTCGCCACCCTCGAGATCGAGCCCGTGCCGTTGAGCCTCGGCGAGTGGCGGCTGGTGATCCTCGACTCGGGTGAGCGCCACGCCCACGCCAGCTCCGGCTACAACGAACGCCGCGCCGAGTGCGCCCGGGCCTGCCAGCTGCTCGGCGTCGACTCGCTGCGCCACGCCACATCCGCTGCCGTCGAGCAGCTGCCCAAGTCGCTGCAGCTGCGCGCCAGCCACATACTCGGTGAAAACCAGCGCGTGCTGGAGGCCGTCGAGGCGCTGCGCAGCGACGACCTCGCCGCCGTGGGAACGCTGCTCGACGCCTCCCACGAAAGCCTGCGCGACCTCTACCAAATATCCACACCCGCCGTGGAGGCCGCCGTACAGCGCCTGCGCCTGGCCGGCGCAGCCGGCGCACGGATGGTCGGAGGCGGCTTCGGAGGAAGCATCCTCGGGCTGTTCGCCCCAGACGTCACCCCGCCGCCTGACACCCTGCAGGTGAGCCCCAGCGCCGGCGCCCACCTGCTCGACCGCTAGACCGAGCTGTCAGCGGCCGGCTCGGCTAGTGCAGGTCCTCGGCGTTCTTCGCCGTCGCCGAGATCGCGCTGACGCCGCTCTCCACGAGCAGCGGGGTGAACGCCGGTCCCCTGTGTGGGGCCACACCGAGACTGCCTCCGAAGCCCGCCCCCCACGAGAACACGTTGCCTTCGCTGTCCAGGCCGAGCGAGAACACCCCACCCGCCACCACGCTCTTGAAGTGCAGCCCCGTGTTGACCGGCGAGAGTTTGTCGGCCGACGAGCGGTCGCCCACCTGTCCGTGGTTGTCATAGCCCCAGCCATACACCGCTTCGTGCGGGAGGATCGCGAAGCTCGACCCGTTGTCCTCGAGGTCGCCCCCCGTGCTGATCGAGCTGGCGGCTTCGGGCAGCGCCACATATGTGGGAGTCCAGATCGTGGGCGCGCTCGAGCCCACGCCGATCGCACCGTGGACGTTGTCCCCCCACATGAACACCCGGCCCCTGGCGTCGAGAGCCGCCGAGGTGCGCTCGCCCACCGAGACCTCCACGATGCTCGACAGCCCCGGCACGGCGGTGGGAGTGCGGGTGACTTCCACGCCTTCTCCAAGCCCCAGCTCGCCCCAGCTGTTGCGCCCGCAGGTCAGCACTGCGCCCGCCGCGGAGATCCAGAGGGTGTGTTCTTCGCCGCCCTGCGCCTGAACCACCTTGCTCAGCCCCGCCACCTTCACCGGAGTGGAGAGCATTTTCCCACGCACACACAGCGAGCCCGAGCCGTTTTCGCCCCACACCCAGGCCTGGCCCGAGGAGTCGATCGCCATGCCCTCGTTCTTGGCCTCCCCGATCGCCACGATGTGGGGTGGGAGCTTGACCTGCACCGGGACCGTCAGGCTCGAGCCGGTGGAGCCGTCGCCGAGCTGGCCATATTCGCCGTTGCCCCACGCCCACACCGTGCCGTTGCCCTCCAGCGCATACCCGCTCGAGTTGCTGGCGTCCACCGCCACCACATCGCTCAAGCCCGACACGGAGAGTGGCGTCGGCTGCAGCCCTTCTTCCCCATTGAGGTAGGAGCCCCAGTGCGACACCGTCGCCGCGCTCGCAGCTGGCACCACACACAGGAACGCGACCACCGCCGTCAATGACATCCGTTTCATTCCGCCCCCTCCAGGGTTCATCTGCGCGGTTGACAAACATGTACAGCTGCTCGCCGCGATGATGGCGACTCGGGACGATCGGGGCGTTGACCTTCCGTGAACTTGGTGTATCGCCATCGTGATACACCACCCGAAAAGGCCATACCCAACACCTCGATGAACCCACCCCATCGGGTGTCACGCCACGGTTCCAATGAGCACCCGCGCGACGGATCCGCAACCGAGAACGCCCCTCCATAAAAAGAATCCCCGACAGCCAACGGGTCACAGCCGTGCGGCGAGCAGCGCGCAGGCCGTCACGAACACTCCCACCGAGAGCGCCTTCAGCGCACCGTCCAGCGGGCCAAGCAGGCCGTCGATCGAGAGTGGCTCGCTGCTTCCATCCAGGCGTGTGCGGGTGCCGCTCACCGCGGCCGTGCGCCGGCGCAGCTCCCGAGCGGGCGAGCTCAGCCGCCGCTGCGCCGCGCTCATAGCCGCCGCCCCCACCGCCATCAGCACTCCCGGGAGCGCCACCTGCTCGGCGTTCACGAAATACCCCGTGAAGGCCGGAAAGGCCCCCCAGCCGATGGCGAACCAGAGGTCGCTGTGCAGGCGCCCCCCCACCAGCTCCAGGTTGTAGGCCGGCAGGAACAGCCCCCCAGCCACCACCAACGGCGCCAGCCACGGCGAGACCGTGATCACGCCCCCCACACCGATGCCCAGGGCAGCAATCGCACTCGCCCACGCCATCGCCCGCAGCGCACCGTCGCTCAAGCCCGTCCCCAACGGGCGATCGTGCAGCTCGTCGAGCGCATGGGCAGCAACGCCCACAGCCAGCCCGAACGCTGCCAGCCCCCACAACAGCCTGTCCACATGCACCTTCGGCGCCACCGCCGCACCCAACGCGAAATAGCTCAGATGCCACAGCGTGTAGGGCGGATGCAGCAGCGTCAACATATCCCCCAACCGGCCCCGCCCAACCGCGTAGAACGCCGGTCGCCGCGACGTCACCCCCATCTCCTCTTCAGCCCTCCACGGGCTCTGAGCGAGCAGCAGCGGCGGCGGCGGTCGGACTCTCCGCCCGCTTGGTAGCGCTCATCACAATGCCTCCTCCGAGGCTCATGCCGCGAACCCGCACATCCTCCAGGCCCGCATCCCGCCAGTAGCCCACAATCCTCTCCACCGGATGGCGCTCGTAGAAGCCGCGGATGCTCGGCCCCAGGAACCGTCCCACCTCAGCCCACTCCCGCGAGGCGATCCGTCCCAGCGTGGGCAACCCCACCGCCGTGTAGAAACGCCACGCCAACCGCGCCACCGCCAGCGGCGGCACCCCGAACTCCAGCGACGCCACCCGCCCTCCCGGACGCACCACCCTTGCCAGCTCCTTCACCGTGGCCGGCGGGTCGTCCACATAGCGCAGCAGATAGGTGAACGTCAGCCCGTCGAAGCTCCCATCGGCGAACGGCAGCGCCTCCGCCTGGCCCTCCAGCAGCTCCACCCGTGAGGCCGGCTCGGAGGCGAAACGCCTGCGCGCAGCCGCGAGCATCGCCGCACTCTGGTCGATGCCCACCACCGAGCAATCCCCACAGCGCGACAGCAGCTCCGCCGCCACCATCCCCGTGCCCGTCGCCACATCGAGCACCCGCTGGCCCCCCTTCGGCGCCACCTCGCTCACCAGCGCCCTGCGCCAGCGCGGGTCCTGCCAGAAGCTCAGCGCCGCCGACAGCGCGTCGTAGCGGCTGGGCAGGCCGCTGAACAGCTCCAGCGCCTCACGCTTACGCGGTGATGTGGCGCCGTTGGCGTCACTGGTCGTTGACGAGCTCATCCTGTTGGCGATCTGACAGGCTAACCACACTGCGCCCGAGCAGCGCCTCCCCACAAATCCGAGAAGCGAGGAAGCCATGGCCGACGCACCCCACTCCGCACCCTCGACCCCCTTCACCTCCTCCATGTCCCGCCCCCGCGTCATGCTCGTCACCGGCGCCTCCAGCGGCATCGGCGAGGCCACCGCCCGGCGGCTCGCCCGCGAGCCCAACACGAGCCTCGTGCTCGTCGCCCGCCGCGAGGAGCGCCTGCAGGCCCTCGCCTCCGAGCTGGGCGAGCAGCGGGTCAGTTATCTGGCCGTCGACCTCCTCGACGAGGACGCCCCCTCGCGGATCCGCGATCACGTGCTCGAGCGCCACCATCGCCTCGACCTCCTCGTCAACAACGCCGGGGCCGCCTGGCGCGCCCGCTTCGCCGACGGGGGCTATGAGAACGTCAGGCGCACCATGGCCATCAACTTCGACGCCCAGCTCCGTCTCACCGAGGCCCTGCTTCCGCTGCTGCGCTCGAGCGCTCCCAGCGCCATCGTCAACGTCGCCTCCACCGCCGGGCGCGTCGCCCGCGCGGGCAGCGGCGCCTACAGCGCCTCCAAGTTCGCCCTCGCCGGCTGGTCAGATGCCCTGTGGGCCGAGGAGCGACCCCACGGCGTCCACGTCGGGCTCGTCCTTCCCGGCTTCATCTCCACCGAGGGCTTCCCCCAATCCGAGCTCACCGAGAAGCCCTGGACACGCTGGATGGTCTCCACCCCCGAGGCCGCCGCCGAGGCGATCTACGAAGCCGGCCCCGGAGGGCAAGCCGAGCGCTACGTGCCGCGACCCTATGGCCTCGCCGCCGCCCTGCGGGTGCTGGCCCCGAGGCTGGTGCGCCGTGTGCTCGGCGGGGGTGCCGCCGCCCTCATGACCACCACCACGGGACCCGACATGGCCGACCGGCGCAACGGCAGCCACGCCGGGCCGCCCCGCTGACTGCGGTCGGCTGGGCGCCGACGGCTAACCTCACAGGATCGCCACCCGCGCACTCGTAACAGGGGCAACCGGCTTCATCGGCGCCCGCCTCACCAACTCACTGCTCGACTCCGGCCTGCGGGTGCGCTGCCCCGTGCGCGACCCCACCCGCGCCGCCCACCTCGACCGTGACGGCTGCGAGCTGCGCCAGGGCGACGTCACCGACGCCGCCAGCCTCGAGGGCATGGGCGAGGACATCGACGTCGCCTACTTCCTCATCCACGCCATGGCCGGCGGCCCCGGCTTCGAGGAGCGCGAGCGCCAGGGCGCCGTCAACTTCGCCCGCATGGCAAAGCGCGAGGGCATCGAGCGGGTCGTCTACCTCGGCGGCCTCGGCGATCAGAGCGTCTCCAAGCACCTGCGCAGCCGCCACGAGACCGCCCTCACCCTCGCCCGCGAGGGACCACCCCTGACCTACTTCCGCGCCGCCATGGTGGTGGGTGCCGAGAGCGAGTCCTACGCCACCCTGCGACACCTCGTCAAACGGCTGCCCATCATGATCGCCCCCAGCTGGCTGCGGATCGCCACCCAACCGATCGCTGTGGACGACGTCGTCGAGTACCTCCGCCGAGCTCCCGAGGTGGTGCAATCGCGGGGACGAGAGGTGCAGATCGGCGGGCCCGACGTGCTCTCCTACGGCGACATGCTCGACAGGATGGCCCTCGCCATGGGGCTCTCCCCCCGGCCGCGACTGCCCGTGCCCTTCATCACCCCCTGGCTGAGCGCCCTGTGGCTCGGCCTCGTCACGCCCGTCGACACCAACGTCGCACGCCCCCTCGTCGAGGGCCTCACCACCGAGACCATCGTCACCGACCCCTCCGGCGCCGAGCCCTTCGGGATCGAGCCCCTCGGCTTCGACGAGGCCCTGCGCCGTGCCGTGGCCGAAGACAAGTCACGCGACACACGGAGGCAATGAGCGCCAAGGGATCGGGAGCACTGGTCCTGTTCACCCGCGACCTGCGGGTGCACGATCAGCAGGCCCTCGCCACCGCCGTTCGGGAGCTCGACTTCGTGGTGCCCCTGTTCGTGCTCGACCGGGAGCTGCTCGCGGGAAGCTGCGCCGCACCCAACCGGCTGGCCTTCCTGCTCGACAGCCTCCACGACCTAGACCGCTCCCTGCGCGAGCGCGGCGCCAGGTTGATCGTCGGCCAGGGCGATGTCGTCGAGGAGGCCATGAGGCTCGTCCACCGCTGTCACCTCACCGCCATCCACATGAGCGCCGACTGCACCCCCTACGCCCGCGACCGTCACCGCAGGTTGAGCGAGGCATGCAGCGAGGCGCGAGTGGAGCTGCGCACTCACCCTGGCGTCACCGTCGTCGCCCCCGGAGAGCTCACTCCCCTGGGCGGCGATCACTACCGGGTGTTCACCCCCTACTGGCGGGTGTGGAGCCAGCTCGATCCAGGCGCCCTACTCCAGGCGCCCAGGAAGATCACGGTGCCCACCACCGCGAAGGGGATGGCGATCCCCAAGCTCTCGAGCCTCACCCGTGCGAGCGCTTCCCCCGAGCTTCGCCCCGGCGGGGAGAGCGGCGGGCGCGAGCAGCTCGGGCGCTGGCTGCGCCACGCCGCCTCCTACACCGAGCTGCACGACGCACTCGACGCCGACGGCACCTCGCGACTAAGCGCCCACCTGCACTTCGGCTGCCTCTCCCCCCGCACCGTGCTCGCCAGAGCGGGAGCATCCGACGTGGCCGGCGACTACGTTCGCCAGCTCTGCTGGCGCGACTTCCACCACCAGGTGCTCGCCGCCCGTCCCGATCTCCCCTCGCGCGACTATCGCCCCAGAGGTGACCGCTGGCGTCGCGACAAGCGCTCGCTGGAAGCATGGCGGGAGGGCCGCACCGGCTATCCCATTGTCGACGCCGGTATGCGCCAGCTCGCCCAGGAGGGCTTCATGCACAACCGCGCCCGCCTGATCGTCAGCTCCTTCCTCACCAAGACCCTCTACATCGACTGGCGACTCGGCGCCGCCCACTTCGCCGGGCTGCTCGCCGACGCTGACGTGGCAAACAACGTGGGCAACTGGCAGTGGGTTGCCGGTACCGGGAACGACACCCGCCCCAACCGCATCCTCAACCCCATCCGCCAGGCCCACCGCTTCGACCCTCACGGCGACTACGTGCGCCGCTACCTGCCCGAGCTCGCCTCCCTGCAGGGACGCGAACTGCACGAGCCGTGGTTGGTGGGAGCCGCACAGCTGAAGACGCTGGGATACCCCGCGCCGCTCCTCGACCACGAAGCGGCCGCCGCCGAGTTCCGGGCGCGGCGCGTGGGCTAGCGCAGCTTCCCGGCTACACCGCGCTCGACGCGCCCGCCTCATTCACGTTCGAGCCAGCTCGCCACCGCAGTGAACCTGGCGATGATCCCGACCACGATTGCGTACAGGAAGGCGAGCGGGGGCGCCAACAGGTACAGGAGAGCGCCAATGGCAAGGAGAATTGTCAGCCAGATCAGCGTCAGCCAGAGTGGCTTGCTCCTCACTCCACTTTCACGTCCAGCCAGTCCATACCAGACACAGAACCCACCGATCACCAGCGGAGCGATCCCGCCGTTGCCCTTGCGCCAGACATCGCTGCCGTGGGCTATTTCGAGCCCCAGACCCGCGATTCCAGCCGCCGCCAGGGCAGCCCCGAAAACGGCCAGCAGCGTCCATCTCATGAGTCATGCATCGGCGCAAGTTCCAAGGGCCTGAAGATGGCCCTCGAATGCTCAGCGATCGCCGCGCGCGCCCGTCGGGCAGGACACGGTGACGCCACTACCCTCCACCGAGGATGCCCGCCCCACGCCTGACCGTCTCGATCGGGCCCGTCAAGTGGGCGCTGTTGGCGCTGGCGCTTGGCGGCTTCGGGATCGGCACAGGGGAGTTCGTAACCCTGGGGCTGCTGCCGAACATCGCCGGGAGCCTGCACGTCAGCATCCCGCAGGCCGGCCATCTGATCTCGGCCTACGCGATCGGCGTCGTGATCGGAGCGCCGCTGCTGACCGGGGCCGCCGTGCGGCTGCCCCGCCGGCGCCTGCTGATCGTGGTCGCGCTGACAATGGCGGCACTGAACATCGCCTCCGCGCTGATGCCTGGGTTCACTGCGCTGCTGATCGTGCGGTTCCTGGCCGGGCTGCCACACGGCGCCTACTTCGGGGTCGCATCGGTGGTGGCCGCGAACCTCGTGCCCCAGCAGAAGCGCAGCTCGGCGATGGCCGTCGTATTCGCCGGGTTGACCGTCGCGAACGTCATCGGCGTGCCGGCCTCGACGCTGATCGGGCAGCACACCAGCTGGCGTGTGGTGTTCGTGCTCGTCGCAGCGGTCGAGGTGGCCGCGGCGATCGCGATCCTCGCCGTCGTCCCCGTCGACCGCGCCGACCGCGAGGGCTCGGCGCCGGAGCTGCGACACGAGCTGCTGGCGTTCCGCCAGCCGCAGATCTGGCTTTCGCTCTCGATCGCCATGATCGGCGGGGGCGCTCTGTTCGCGACGTTCAGCTACATCGCGCCGATGATGATCCACGTCGCCGGCTTCAGCCAGGGGGCGATCACGCCGCTGCTGGTGCTCTTCGGACTGGGGATGACCGGCGGCAACCTGATCGGCGCGCGGATGGCCGACCGGGCGCTGATGCCGACGATCTACGTGGCGATGACGTGCGAGATCCTGCTCGCCGCCGGGTTCTACCTCGCCGACCGCAGCATGTGGATCGCTCCCCTTTTCATCCTGCTGCTGCCCGCGACCGCGCTCACCCTGCTGCCCGCCCTACAGTCCAGGATCGTGTCGCTGGCCGGAGGCGCCCCCAACCTCGCGGCGGCATCGATCCACGCGGCCTTCAACATCGCCAACTCGCTTGGCGCCTGGCTGGGTGGGCTCGCGATTGCCGCCGGCTGGGGATACGGATCGCCAAACCTGGTCGCAGCCGGTCTGGCAGCGGTCGGGCTGGCGATTGCAGTTGCCTCAGGGCGGCTGGAGCTCGCCGCCCGCCGTCGCCGTGAGCGCGTCGCGGCCTGACGGCGGCCACGTGGATGAGTGATCCCACGGATATGCGTGCTGTTGTTGTGCTCCGAGGATGCAGCTTGGGGGGGCGCGCGTGTGTGGGTATTTACCCGTTGGCTGGTGTATAGCTATGGCGATACACCATTGCCCTCGTGTATATGCGACCCCGCCGCGGGCCGCCTGCTCTCAGGGCTCGAGCTCGCCGGCGTAGAGCGCGAACACCGCGCCCTGCGGGTCCTGCACCACCGCGAGCTTGGCAATCTGAATGTCGATCGGTCCCGCCAGCACCGTGCCACCGAGCTCCCCCACCTTGGCGATCCCCGCGTCGATGCTCTCCACGCCGAAATACACCAGCCAGAAGGGCGGTGTGCCGGGAGGGTTCTGCACGGTGATTCCCCCGTTGGAGCGATCACCCACTTTGATGCCGATGTAGCGCTGGGGCATGCCCTCGAAGTCCGCCGTCTGCCACCCGAGCAGATCGCGGTAGAAGGCGGCCGAGGCATCGGGGTCGGGGGACTGCAGCTCGTTCCACACCAGCGCCCCCGGAGCGTTCACCAAGCCCGCTCCGATGTGCTCGCGCGGCTGCCAGAGCATCACATAGGCGCCCTGCGGGTCCTGCAGCACGGCCATCCGGCCTGCCTGCATCACCTCGAACGGCGGCGCATGAACCGTCGCGCCGAGCTCGCCCGCCCGCTGCGCCACAGCGTCCGCGTCGGCAACCGTGACGTAGGAGTTCCACAGCGGCGGAAGGCCCGCCTCGCGCTGCTGGCGAGGCTGGCCCACGATCGCCGCCACATGGTGTCCGTCGATCTGCATCATCGAGTACACGCTGCCCTCGCCCACCGGCCGATCGTCCGCCTCCCAGCCGAACAGCGCGCTGTAGAAGGACTTCGCGGCGTCCTGGTCGCTGGTCGTGAGTTCCACCCAGCTGAAGGTTCCCGGCGCGTACTCGCTTCGCTCACCCATGGCCCGAGCGTACAGCACTCAGAGATCCCGCCGCTACATTGCTCGCGATGATTAAACAAGTGCCCATCCGCGAGCAGTCCATTCGGCTCGGGCAACTGCTGAAGCTCGCCGGCGTGGTAGACAGCGGCAGCGAGGTCAAGGCGCTGCTGGCCGAGCTTCCCGCCCTGGTCAACGGCGAGCCTGAGACCCGCCGCGGGCGCCAGCTTCAGATCGGCGACACCATCTCCATCGGCGAGCACCAGCTCCAGGTGAGCGGGGCGGCGCAGTAGCCCACCACCCCGGCCGGCGGCCCTGGGCCAGATCGGCGGGTGCACGGCGGCTCTCGATCGGGGGAGCCGCCGCGCGCACCGGCCGCGGGTTACGGCGCGGTCACCGTCCAGTTCCCGCTCATGTAGGGGCGCGTCCCACTGGAGCTGGCGTCGATATCGGTCCCATTGCGTCCAGCACCGTGCGTTTTGGCGGTTTCCGTGCTGTAGAACCCGACGGCGGCGATTTCCGAGTCTTCGACCTCGTATAGGCAAAGAAATCCTCGTGCGGCATGGCCGGCGCCCGGGCAGCTCGCCGAGGTTTCACCCGGTTCCTCGAGTTCGACGTTCGCAGACGGAATTGCTGCGGCGAGCGGGATTTGGAAGCTGATCGCGCCTTCGACGAACCCGTTCGATTTCGGGACTTCGGCCCCGAGGGCAAAGCTGCCGCTCTCGGATGCCCCCGATGGGAGGTTGGAGAGGGCCGAAAGGCCGGGGGTACCTTCTTTTCCGGGGGTGCCTTCCTTTCCTGCAGCGCCTTCTTTTCCAGTGGCGCCCGTTGCTCCGGTGGCGCCGGTCGCGCCCGTCTTGCCCGTCAGCGATCTCAGGACGCTCGGCTTGATCTGCTTGGTGCTCGTGATCAGGTAGTGCTTGGCCGCTATGGCGCTGCCTCCCATTGCGAACACCAGGGCGAGCGTGGCGGCGACATTGGCGTAGGTGATGTGTCTGCGTAGGGACACTGTCCGGTCCTCTCCGGTGGATGTCGAGAGGCCCTCCGGCCCCCCGCGGGAGGCAATCCCATCAAATTTCAAAGCGCGCCGGCGCCCCAGCCCTGGCCGTCATGGAGGCCGAGGCGGAGACCTATTGGTCATCGCAGGGCGAGTAGCGCCCTAGTCGGTCCACCAGTCGCGCTGGCCGTCCACGTCCTCGCGCGGATTCTCGCCGAGACCGGGCGCACCGAAGACAAGAATCTCGAGGCCCTCCGGCCCACTCTCGTAGCCTCGCCACGTGCCGGGTGGGACGCGAACCACGTCCCACTCCTTGACCGCGACGATCTCCTCGTCGAGCTTCATCCGCCCGCTCCCCCGCACCACCACGTAGACCTCCTCCTGCTCCCTATGCGTGTGGCCGTACGGGAAGCGATAGCCCAGCGGGATGCGCTGGTAGCTAAGGCCGCACCGCTCGAGCTCGAGCGCCCTGCTCGCGGCGCGAAACTCCAGGTCCGGCGCGCCGTCGAAGTTGGACCCGAGATCCTCCAGATCCTCCCTGAGGTTCCTGAGGGTGAATGGCACGGCCGCGATCCTACTGTTCAGCTCAGGCTCGCAACGATCACCGGGGCTCGCGTCGGAACACGGCTGCCGCCGAGGGGCTCGGAGGTGACGAGTATCTGCTTCACCCCCGCCACACTGCCGGGAACTCCGACCGTGGCATCGCCCTTGGCCGTCACCGTGAACAGCGCGTTGGTCGGCTGAGGCGCACCGGCCCGTTTCACCCACACCTCATACACCCTGTTGGCTGCCGTCTGGGGCATGCCCGCGATGTCGAGCTCGGCATGGGCGCCGCTCACCCGCAGCGCCGCCGTCGCCCGTGGCGCCGTCACCTGAGCCTGGATCACCCGCGTGGAGGAGCTCTTGCTCCCACCGGAGAGCACCACGATGGCCACCAGCGCGATCACTGCGGCCGCGGCGGCCAGGCCGAGTACCGGGCGCCAGCTGAGCGAGTCGCGCAGCGAACGCCGCTTGACGAAGCCGTTGGTGACACTCGCCCTGGCGTCCTCCTTCACCGCCGCCATCACCTGGCGCCTGAGTTGCGGCGGGGCGTTCAGCTGCGGCGCCACCGCGGGCAGGGCGTCGGCCACCACCTGCAGCGCCGCCACCTCCTCGCGGCATATCGCGCACGTCCCCAGGTGGATGCGGAAGGCCGCGTGCTCCTCATCGGTCAAGGAGCCCAGCACGTAGGGCGCCGCGTTGCCTTCGCAGCCTGGCGGGTAGATGTGCTCGTCGGGGCTCATTGCACCACCTCCGCGGGATCTCCCAGCATCATTCGCATCTTGGACAGGCCAAGGCGCATGCGGCCCTTGATGGTGCCCACAGGCATGTCGAGCATCGAGGCGATCTGCACGTGCGTCATCCCCCCGAAGTAGGCCAGCTCGATGACACGACTCTGCTCGTCGGGCAGCCCGTCGAGGGCGTCGCGAATTTCGCGGGCCTCCTCTCGCCGAGCGACCTCCACGTCGGTGCGCTCGGGGGCCTCCAGGCGCTCCTCGATACCCTCTTCGGCGATGATCCCGCGGTCGCGCACCCCGCGGCGGCGCAGGGCATCGATCGAGCGGTTGTGCACGATCCCCAGCAGCCACGTGCGAACGCTGCCGCTGTGGCGGTCGTAGCGCGCGCGACTGTGCCACAGCGAGAGAAACGCCTCCTGCACCACGTCCTCCGCGAGCGCGCGCTGGCGGCACATGCGAAAGGCGAGCGAGAAGGCAGCGTCGGCGTGGCGGTCATAGATCACCTCGAACGCGTCCGCCTTGCTGCGGTAGACGAGCTGCATGAGCTCCTCGTCCGCCAGCACGCGCAGACGCTCGGTCGATGCGCTGGCAGCCGGCTGAACGGAGAGGATTGAACATGCTTATCTCTCATACGTATTACTAGACTCCGCGGATCACTCCTTCCTAGCAGTCCAAATAGGTGTGAATGCTCGAGTTGCCGGATACCGGCTGGGAACTCAGCAGCCATCGCCGGAGGGCGGCGTCGGCTCGTCGGCTGATCCTCCTGAGGCGCCCGCGCCCAGCGGATCGGCAGCGCGACGGCGGCGGTCTTTGCGGTCCACCACCCTGGCGAGCAGCACGCTCATCTCGAACAGCAGGTACAGCGGCACCGTCTCGAGCAGCAGCGTCACCGCGTCCCCGGGCAGGAACGCCGCAACGGCGCCGCACGCCGCGATCGCGTAGCGGCGGTTGTGGCGCAGCTGCTTGGTCGTGACGATCCCCGCACGTGTGGCCGCGAGGATCGCCAACGGGAACCTGGAAGACGAGGCCCATCGCCAGCAGCGTCACGGCGGCGAAGTGGTAGTACTGGCTCGCCTGCACCAGCACGTTGAACTGGCCGCTGTTGAAGTTCTGAAAGAAGCGCACGGCGGCCGGCAGGACGATGAAGTAGCCGAACAGCACGCCCGCCACGAACAGGAACGGGATCGCCAGCATCAGCGGTGTCGCGATGCGCTGCTGCTCGGGGCTGAACGCCGGCAGCAGGAAGCCGTAGAGCTCATACAGGATGATCGGCAGCGAGAGGATCAGCGCGAAGATGAAAGCGATGCCGATCGTGGTGGTGAACGGCTCGCCGATGCCGAGCGTGACCGGCTTGTTGCCTTCCGGCGCCGCCGAGAGGCGCTTGATGGCGCGGTGCAGCTGCGGGCCGACGTGTTCGAGCGAGCTGCGGGTCTGCGCCGAGGCGCCGCTGCCCGGACGCTCAAGCGCGCCCACCACGGCCTGCAGCTGATTGGCCACCGTGCGCGTGCTCTGCTGCACCGAGTAGGTGGCGCCGAGCGGGCCGTTGCCCGCTTTGACCTGTTTCTGGGTCTGGTGGGCGAGCGGCTTGTTGATGAGGTTCAGCAGCGCATGGTTCTGCCACATGCAGAAGCCGAACGCCACCGCCAGCGCCGCCAGGGAGATGATCAGGCGTCCGCGCAGCTCGTGCAGGTGGTCGACCACGCTGAGTCGGTCTTCATGTCCGATCCTGCCTACCGCTGCAGCCGCCATGATCTCTCCGCTCGTCTAGCGCTTGACTCGAGTATGGAAGGCGCCGGTTGAAGCCCCCTATGCGGGGAGCTTCTCCCGGACGACCTCGGCGACGACGTGCGGCTGCTGAGCCACCGGCGCGGCCTCCTGGTGAGGCACGACCAGCGTGGGCTGGACAACGGCGTGCTCGGTGGAGTGATCGCTGCTCTCGCCGCTGATCGCGTCCTTGAAGCCGCGCATGCCGTGACCGAGGGATTTGCCCATCTCGGGAAGGCGCTTGGCGCCGAACACGAGGAGAAGCAGAATTAGAAGAAACGCAATGTGAATTGGATTGTCGAGACCCATGACTGTGATGCCTCCTGAAGTTTGACTCCGAAGCCCTTGACCGACGGGCGAACACCTGTACTCAATACGCGGAGGGGCCGCAGGCAGATCACCCGCGGCCCCAATGCGTGCGACTATTTCTTGATCAGCGGGCCCGCCTTGGCGAGGACCTGCGCCTTGGTCAGCGGCGTGTCGAACCCTTCGCTCGGCGTGGGGCTCTTGCCGATCAGCAGATCGATTGCGGCCGCGTGGCGCGCCTCGATCTGGACGATGCTTCCGGCAGCCGCCAGCACCTGCTTGCTCTGCAGCGACGGTGCAGCGCCGTTGTAGGCACCCACGCCGGTGTTCTCGAGCACCGACGCGAGCGTCAGGAACGAGCTCTCGCTGGTCGACCGGGAACAGCGAACGTCGGTTTCGCCACCGGCATGGCACCCAGCTGTTTGATGGCCGCCGTCAGGGCGGTCACGTGCTCGGCCTCCTCTTCGCCGAACAGCTTGGCGTAGCTCTTGGCCTCGCCCGCTGAGGCTCAGCGACTTGCCCTTGACGTTGTAGAAGTCCGCCTCCAGGTACTCGAGCGTGAGCGCGAAGTTGAGGATTTCCGCGTCCCCACCTCCGGCTTCAGCCGCCAGCGCCTGCGAGACGAACGGCGTGACTGCCGACGGCGCCGTAGAACGCTCCAGCCGCCAGGGCTCCACGCAGGATGAAGCTCGAGCGCGTATGCCCGTGCACCTCGATGCCGGCCAGCTCGGGGTTGGCCAAGGCGGTTGCCCCGGCGTCGTGATCGTGTTGTTGGACATGCTTGCATGCTCCTTTTCCACCGACGCTCTAGGCCAGGAACGGCTTGACCGCCGCCAGGACCGTTGACATGTCAGCCGGCTTGGCGAACGCGCCATCCGGAGTGATCGACTTCTTGACCAGCGTGCCGAGAGTCGCCGCGTGGCGGGCCTCGACCGAGTGGATCGCCAGCGCCGAGGCCAGCACCTCGGGGCTCTGGATGTTGCCCGCCTGTCCGAGGTAGGCCGAGGCGCCGAGGTTCTCGACCGTGTAGGCCAGCTCCGCGACCTGCGTGGCGCTGGTGATCGGGAACTTCCCTTCCGGTTTGCTCGCGGGGGTGCCGCCGAGCTTCGTCACAGCGGCTTTGAGAGCCGCCACGTGCGATGCCTCCTGGCCGGCCGAAGTCGCTCCAGCAGCGCAGCCACCTTGCCTTTGAACAGCCCCGCTGCAACGACCTTCTCGTAGAACTCGGTCTCGAGGTACTCGAGCGTCAGGGCATAGTTGAGGATCGCCACATCGCCCGTTCCCGATGATGCGGTCGTGCCCGTGCTCGTGGCCGTGCTCGCCGTCGTCGACGTTGTTTTGCTGCTGGATCCACAGGCCGCCATCACGAACGCGCCGAAGCTCGCCGCGCCCGCCGTTCCGGCCATCTTCAGGAAGCGCTTGCGGTCGACGTCATCGCGAACGAGACGCTCCACGATGCCGGCCGGCTGCGGTGCTGACTCCTCAGTGGGTGGACTTGACATTTTCAATACCTCCGCATTTGCTTTCAGCGCCGCTTTCAGGCAGCCGCTCTTGACATCCGCCCGGACGCACGAGCGTCCCGACGCGCTTGTGTCCTATTCGCGCGGCGAACCGCGACGGATCACATTTGTGTGAAAAACCGGTGCCGCCGATCGCCAATTTTGGTTAACGCAGGCGAGCGGCGGGCGATACGCCGTCCCGTGGACTCACATCCGCGGGACGGCGTCAGCCGTAGAGCCTCAGACGATGAAGCCGGTCGCCTTCACGGCCGCGAGCACCTTGGCGGCCGTCAGCGGCGTGTCGAACGGGCCGTTGGGAGCGATTTCCTTACCGCTCGGCGCAGCGCCTTCGTTGAGTATGCCGATCACGCTGGCGTGACGTGCCTCGATCGTGAGGATCGAGACGGCGGCCTTGACGTATCCGGGGGTCTTGATGTTGAGCGCCTGTCCGGAGTAGGCGTGCACGCCGGTGTTCTCCAGCACCTGTGCCGTCTTCATGAACATTTCAGGGCTGGTGTTGGCGCCTTTGAAGTCGAACTTCGGTTCCTTGGCTGCCTTTTTGCCGAGAGCCTTCTTGAGGAATGCCACGTGCGCGTTCTCATCCGTGGTGACCGTTTTCAGGAATGCGCCGACCTGGGGGCTCAGCGACATGTTCGCCGCCGTTGCCCCGTTGTAGAAAGCGGCCTCCAGGTACTCCAGGGTCAGGGCATAGTTGAGGATGCCCACATCGCCCTTGCCGAACGAGGCGGGCGGACGCCCACCGGAAGCGGCAAGCGCGCTCGGGGCGAGCAGCGACAGAAGTGCTCCGCCGCTCATCGCGGCGCCACCGGCGACGCCCGCCTTCTTGAGGAAGCCCAGGCGCGTGTCACCCGACACCGCGTCGGCCGCTTCGCGAATGGCGCCATCTGCGTCGACCTCGTCGACATTGATCATGTAACTCATTTGTTGCTCCCATCTCCGGGGGTGGTATGAATCGGCCGCGGGAGCTCTGTCCCTACTATTAGCCGTGTTTCCTGTGAGTACGACGGCTGCAGCGATACGGATCAACGCAACCCTGAGAATCTTCTAAAGACAAGCCTGAATCGTCGGAAACACGCTGATCCGTAGCCGCCGTGTGTGCGTAACTGCACTTGATGTTCTCCCTACCCCACCGTGTATCCCATCATGGGCGGCGCCCACGCGCGCCCAGCGATCCAAGCTCCGCTCCCGCGAGCGCACCCGAGCCCCTGCGCGCGCGGGTGCTCGCCGGCGTCCGCGGTGAGCCTCCGCAGGAGAGGAGCAGGCCTCTATTCAAGCCCAGTCCTGGCACCTCGCTCGTGGTCCCGATGGTGACCCTCCTCGTCGGAATCGTGCTCGGCGGCGCGCTGGCGCTCAGCCTGACCCCGGCGAGCCATGGGACCATGGCAGCCCAGCAGCCGCACGGCATTCGCGCGGCACTCGCACCACTTGGATCCCGGGCCGAACTGACGGTCGCGGGCATGCCCCAACCGCCCGTCGGTGAGGTCTACGAGGTCTGGCTCGTGAACAGGGACCGACCCGAGCCGCGGCCAACCGACGCTCTGTTCAACGTCACCACCGCCGGGAACGCCACCGTCGACGTTCCCGGTGGAGCCACGAGCGGGGTGCGAGAAGTGTTGGTCACGAGCGAGCCCCTCGGCGGGAGCGCAACGCCGACCGGCCCGCCGGTGCTGCGCGTCAAAGAGCCTGCCCCGCGCTAGACATACCTAGGTAGCGCAAGACAGCCTCGCCGTCTGCTCTCAACGCCCGCTCGTCGCTTCGCTCGAGCCGGCCGAAGGCGTCGATGTCGACCTTCCCCCGAGCCAATCTCCAGGTCGCCACAGCACGGCCCTTGACGAGTGCAACCGGGCGGAACAGGCCGTTGCTCGTCACGACCCGCTGATTGCTTGCCAGCGTCAGCAGCTCCTCACGCGAGCGCCACCCGAGCAACAGCGGATCGAACGCGCCGAGCAGACGCGGTGGCGGCAGCGGCGCCGGAGGCGGAGCCGCGGCGAGCTCGAGCAGCCCATCCTCGCGCTCGCTGAGCTCGGAGGCGATCGCGGCCAACCCGGCACGCGCCTCGCCCAGGCCCACGCCCGCCCATCGCGCCAGGTCGCGGTCCTCGGCCGGCCCATGACCGGCCAGATACCGCCTCGCCAGCTCGGCCAGCGCACGGTCGCGGTCCACAGGCGGCGCCGTCCCCAGCCACTCCCTGACCAGCACGTAGGCGTGGTGGCCTGAGATCATCGGGCCGCGCACCACAAGCCCGCGCAGGGAGGCGAGCACGAGCAGGTGCACGAGCGCCTGACCCTCCGTTCGCACCCCCACCGCATCGATCCGCTCGCGCAGCTGGTAACGGTTGAGCGGCCCATCTGAGGACAGCGCTCGCTCGATCGCCTCGACGCCCCTCTCGGCGGCCGCCGGTGGCACGCCCTCCTGGGCCAGGCGCCGTGCGTTGCCCGTCAGCAGCTGAGGGGTGGTCAGGGCGTGCAGCCAGCGATAGTCCTCGCTGGCCACCAGATGGAGGGTGCCGCGATTCACCCACGTGATCAGCAGCGAGCGATCCTCGCTCAGCGCTCGATCGACATCCGCCGCCGTCAGCCCCGTGCTCCGCGCCCTGATCGCCAGCCGCGCGCCGCGCGGATCCTGGCCCTGTACGGCGAGCAGACGACGGGTCACGGCGACCGGGTCGCCGGCTGCCGGCCCCGCCAGCAGCTGCGCGGTCAGCCTCTCCGCGATCGGCCAGGAGCTCAACTTCGCGGCTCGCGCCACATCTTCCACATGCTTGGGCCCCGCGGCAGCCTCACCTCTTCGGTCACGCGAAAGCCGTGCCTCGAATAGAAGTCGATGTTGCTTTCCTTGGAGGACTCCAGGAAGGCCCCCACCCCGTCGCCGTCGCACTGCTCCAGCACCGCGCCCAGCACCATCGAGCCGAGCCCCCGCCCCTGGGCGGCGGGGTCGGTGCCCAGCACAGCCAGGTACCAATGAGGAGGACTGACCGGGTGCTTACGCTCGAGACCGAGCCACCCGAGCCCCACCAGCGGCAGGCGGGCGAGCAGCCGCGGATGGACGAAGCACGGCCCCAGTGCGACGTCTTCGCGCAACGTCGTCTTCCAGCTTCCCGGCGGCGCCCACAAGGCCGCACAGCTGAGATCTTCCGTCGTCCACACCTCTTCGTGAGCCAGCAGCTGGCGCAGCCGGACGGCCTGGAAACGCTCGAGCGCCGCCGGACGCAGTGCCGTCGGACGCCAGGCCCAGCTCGCTACGGGATCCTCGAGAAACGCTCGCGCGAGCATCGCCGCCAGAGCGGGCACGTCGGCGACACCCGCCCGGCGCACCTGTGGCTGCTCACCCATCGGTGGAACATAGCCCTCATGCCGGGCTCAGTTCAAATGCCTCGGCCAGCAGCTCGTAGGAGCGCACCCGCGCCTGGTGGGAGTAGGTGATGCACACCACGATGGCCTCCTCCGCTCCGTACCTGGCCACCACCTCCTCGAGCTCCGCCCTGACTTTCGCCGGCGAGCCCTGGACCGCCCGGCGCTCGGATTTGGGCCCCACCCCCGTGAGGTCGTCCGCCTGCAGGAACTCGAGCGCCTGCTCGGGCGGCGGCACGGCGATCAGCTGCCCGCGGCGCAGAAGGGTGAAGGTCATACGGCCGCTCGCCGCCAGCAGGCGCGCCTGCTCGTCGTCCTCCGCGCAGATCACCCACACGGCCACAGCGGTCCGCGGGCTGCGCCCCGCATGTTCGGCTTCGGCAAAGCGCTCGCGATAGAGCGCCGCTATCTCAGCACCGCGAGGGTTGATGAAGTCGGCGAACGCATATGGCAGCCCCAGCTCGGCCGCCCACAGGGCGCTCTGCTGAGAGGAGCCCAACAGCCACGGCTCGGGGCGCTCGGGAAGCCCCGGCAGCGTCTTCGCCAGGCGGGCGAAGGGATGGTCCTCGGGAAGGGTGTCGTCGAGATAGCCGAGCAGCTCGGCCAGCTGCTGGGGGAAGTCATCGGCGCCCGCCTGACGGCGGTCGCGCTGCAGGGCGAAGGTCGTGAGCGGATCGGTGCCCGCCGCCCGACCGAGGCCGAGGTCGATCCGCCCCGGGAACAGCCCTGCCAGCAGACTGAAGGTCTCGGCCACCTTGAAGGGGCTGTAGTGAGGGAGCATCACCCCGCCGCTACCCACCCGGATGCGCTCGGTGGCCGCCGCGATCGGCCCAATCAGCGCCTCGGGACTCGGGCCGGCAAGCATCGGGCCGCCATGGTGCTCGGCCACCCAGTAGCGGTGGTAGCCGAGGCGGTCGGCCGTGCGCGCCAGATCGATCGTGTTGCGCAGTGCCTCCGAGCCGCTCGAGCCCTGCGCGATCGGGGACTGGTCGAGTACAGACAGACGCATACCGTTCATCGTAGGCGGCGCTAGACTCCCCGGCACATTCCGGGGAGGGAGTTCGATGTTCGAGCCGACGCTGTTCCGCGACCGCGCACGTCCCGTGCAGATCGTCCTAGGTGGAGTAGTCCCGGCGGTCCTCGGCATCGTCGCGGGAATCCTCATCGGTGTCTCCACCGGGGCCTACTGGGCGATCGCCGCCGTGGTCGCCATCGGCGGCGTGATCGCCGGATTCGAGCACCAGGACGGTTGGGGTGGCGCAGATCGGGGACTCGTGGGCGGCGCCGTCTACGGCACCGCGCTGCTCCTCGCCCACGCCGTGGCGGGCACCCACGCCAAAGTCTCGCTCGGCAGCTTCCCCCCCTTCCTCGCCGTGCTCACCGCGATCATCGGAATGCTTCTGGGTGCGCTTGGCGGATGGATCGGCCGCACCCAGCGCGAGCGCCGGGCCGCCCCCGTGGAGTGAGCCCTACTTTCCGTCGCTCTCGTCGGTGAAACCCCGGCGACAGAAGCCATGCAGGAGCACTGGCGCCGCAAAGCGTCCACCAGCAAGTAACCTGAGCGGCCATGAGCGACCCCAGCCCACCCAACGAGCCAGAGCCCGCCTACCACCTGTTCCTCGACCGCGACGAGGTGGCCGAGACAGCCGGCGCCCTGCGCCTGCTCATCTCCGACGAGGCGCACGAGCAGGACATACGACGGCTCGCACGGGAGGTCCTCGTCGAGCTCGAGGGGACACCCGACACCCAGGGGATGCTGACGGTCTCGCTCGCCCCCCAGCAGATGAAGATCACTCACACAGCCCTGCGGGTACTGCTCAACGACAGCCAGCGCGAGCAGGCATCCGAGCGCGTGGTTCTGCACAGCATCCTCGACAAGCTTCCCGACGAGCACACCATGCGAGCGATCCTGCTCGACTAGCTCGTCATTCGCCCTGCACAGGCGAGTGAGAGACCAATTCCAGGTTGATCGGCAGGGCGCCGGCTCGCAGCTCGGTGGCGAGATCCCGGGCCGAGTTGGTCGTGAGTCCACCGAAGATCCGCGAGCCGGCTGAAGCATCGATCCCTTCCGGGTACTTCGTGAAGTCGATCGACGGCGCGGTGAGGATCTGGTTGTCGAGCACGACCGCGAAGTGCTGAAGTGCCGCTTGCTTGGAGATGCCTGGTAGCTGCGCTTCTTGACCGCTGTGGGCGATTTCCTTGGTGAGCTGTTCGAAGGCTGTCCCACCGTGCGCCGTGAAGTCGAAAGTCACATCCGGTTTGCCGCCTTCTTCGGAGGCTGGTTGCGGGTTGGTCAAATCGGACCCCGTGAGCGCCGGGTCGTCGTTCAGCACGTACCAGCTGTTCGGAGCTGCGTTGACGATCTTCCCACCCGCATTCTCGAGTGCTCTGGCCTGGACGAGCACGGTCCCCGGGTTAACTTTCACGTCCTCGACCACAGCATCGCCCGGTGGCGCGTAGCCGGCTTCGTGGAGGCTGTGCTCGCTCTCCTCGGGACCTCTCAGCATCTTCTCGTGCCTGGTGTCGAGCAGGTACCAAACCCCGTAGCGGCACCCCCCGATCTGCGCCGGCGTGCAGCCCGGGTCGAGGGTCGTGTCATTGGAGCGGATGATCGGCGATCGCTTTGCGGCGCGAAGAGCTGCCTGGTACTTGGGTAGCCCGAACTGCGCGGCGCCGGCATCGGGTCCGCCCGTCACCGTGCCATCGCTCGGCGCCGGCTCTCCCGAGGGGCCGATCACGTTCGGCTCCCAACCGTAGAAGTCCAGCTGTGCCGTCCTGCCGGCCTGCTCTCCGAGAGCGAGGCTGCCCGCCGGCAGCGCCACCCTGATCTCGCTCGCGCCGTCGCGCTGGACCAAAGACGGTAGGCCCAGCGCAGCCACGCGCTTGCGCATGATCGCCATCGCCGCATCGATGCTCTCGCTCGATACAGGCTTGACTCCCGCGTGTGCGCGATAGACCAGGATGACGCGGTTCCCCGTCAGTGCTGGCAGGGCAGCCGAAGTGGTGGGCGCCGTCGAGCTGGACGATCCGCAACCGCCCATCGCGATGGACAGGAGCACCACGCCGAGCAGTGCTCGATATGACGGCGCCCAGGGCGCACTCCCCGTACCGCCTGCACCCCCGCACCGCCCCCGCATCTCGCGAACCATAGCCTCACCTCTCGCAAGGCGCCGGCGCCGTAACCGACCGACTCCGGAGTCGCGGCGAGCGCGTCAGGCGCCGTGCCCCTAGCCCCCGCCCTGTTCCTGTCTCCAATTTTTCGGTTCGTCTTGCGGAGCCCAGCTGATGTAGCCGCCGGGAGCCAGTTGGAACGGTCCCGCGACGCTGGAGCGGAAGCTCATCTGGTCGGGGTGCTCGCTCTGCGGGATGCCAAACCAGGCGGGCAGCGCGAAGTCGGCCACCGTCTGTCCGTTGACGTCGTATCCGCACTCCTGCACCGGGTCACCGACCTCGACGATGTAGATGCGCCCCTGCGCGGCGTTGGTGGCGGTCAGCGGTTTCTTCATCGGGATGGGATCGACAGCCGCCTCCAACATCTCGTGGGAGCAGACTTCGGCAAGGCTCGCTTGGTCCTCCCTGGTGGTCTCCGCGAAGATCTTCATAAGCGGCAGTCCGGGTTTGTCCCCGCGCAGCCCACGGCTGGAGTGGTGCGAGGCTTTGCGCAGGAGACCGCCGGCGGCCGACCCGCCCTTCATCACCGCATCTTGTTCTTCGTGATAGCCGAGAGCGCCCGGCTGATTTGAGTTGAGCAGGATTTCCAGGTGCCAGGTGTCCGGTGGAGGTGAGGCTCCTTTCGCGACCAGCACCACCTCCTGGATCCCCGTCGCGAGGCCGTCCGTCACCCACGGCGACCCGCCATAGTCGTTTTTCGCCTGCGCGTCGAGCGCCGCAACGATGCCTTGTGCATCCTGCTCGCTCACCAGTTCGTCGGCGAGGTTCTGAACGCTGATCGTCACTCCTGCCATGTCGCCCCCTTCTGGTTTGGATCGCCCGCCTGGGCTTGTTTCCAAATATTACATAAATTCCGTTCAGCTGATTTCTGATCCGATGTCGGCCGGCCCGCGGATGGCGGAGATGTTCAGGCGCACGTAGTCGAGCGGCAGACGAACTCCCGCGACGACCGCCGCGGCAAACTCCGCGCGGCGGGGCTCGGGCAGGCGCGCGAGGTGGGCAGCCAGAATCGATGTGGAGACGAACGCCGCCACGTCCTGCGGATATGTCGGGCGCTCCTCGAGCCAACACCGTGTCTCAATGAACTCAGCGCTCCGCAGCCGCCGCTGCGTCTCCCGAGGTCCCGCGAAGACCCACGGCGACCAGCCCACGAGCGCCGGGGCGATGTCAAGCGAGACCTCCTCGATGACCTCGCGCACGCCATCGATGTTGCCCTCCCCTCCGCACTGAACCTCGAGCCTCCCGCCCGGTCGCAGCGCCTGCCCAAGCCGCGCCCAGAGGCGATCGTGGTCTGTGACCCAGTGCAGCGCCGCCGTCGAGAGAATCGCATCGACGGGCCCATCGAGGTCGAGGTCCAGCGCGTCCTGGCACCACACCTCAGCGCGGTCTCCGAGCCTGCGACGCGCGAGCGCGACCATGTCCGCCGAGGCGTCCATGGCCAGCACGCGGCCACGTGGAACGAGCTCCAGCAACGCCTCCGTAACTCGTCCCGTGCCGCAGCCCACGTCGAGCACGGTCGCGTCCTCAGCAATGCCCTCCAGACGTGCGAGCACCTCTGAGGCCCACGCCTGCTGAGGCTCGCTCGAGCGATCGTAAGTGCCCGCGTCCCACGGAGTGCCCATTACCGCGTCAGGCTAGCGGGCGATCCCACCGGCGCCACGGGTTGAGACGAACTTCGGCGACGCGTGCCACCAAGACGCCGGAAGCCCCCGGGCCTCACTGCACCCGAGGGCAATCCGGCGGCCAGCCGCTACTCCTGCTTCTCGCCCCCGAGCAGGCCCGACAGCCAGGCCGTCTTGCGATATGGCGGCATCAACAGCACCAGCACTATCAGCACGGCCGTTCCCGTCAGGTACTGGAACAGCTCCGCAACCGTCGCGTACTGGGCCGTGATGTTCTCACCCCAGGCGATGATCGCGAAGGTGAACATCGACAGGCCGAGCGCGCTCAGCAGAATCGGCTTGCGCCGTGTGGGCAGGAACTCACGCGACAGCACGCTGGCCACGATCGCCAGGAACACCACCGCCTCGAGCAGCCCGATGAGCAGCCAGGAGGTGTTGGTACCCGGGAACGAGGCCACGAAGGTGCCGTGATAGCTCTTGGCCAGGCCGGCCGGCATGGTGCCGTTCGTATCGAACAGCTTCTCCTTGGCCGAGTAGTAGAAGAGAAGCCCGAAGGTCAGATAGACCCCTGCGCTGATCATCCAGTAGCTGGCGATGTCTGCGAGGTGGCGAGGGATTGAACGCTCCCTGCTCGCAACGTGTGCGACGGGGCCGCGTGCGACGTTGGTGGCCATCAGTGAACTCCCTTTTCCGTTGCGATTGACACCTCACACGCTACGGATGGGCGGCCGCCGGATAAACGGTGACTTGCCACGTTGGCGCTGCGCATTACTACTCGACATGCACGGGGGGATCAGGTCGGCTCCGCAACCATCTCGATCGCCCCGCAGGGGCACTCCTCGGCGCAGATGCCACAGCCCTTGCAGTAGTCGTAGTCGAACTCATAGCGCTCGCCCGGATCGAGCTTGACCACCGCGTTGTCGGGGCACAGGCCATAGCAGTTGTCACATTCGAAGCAGTTGCCGCACGACAGGCAGCGCCTGGCCTCGAACAGCGCGTTCTGCTCATCCAGGCCGAGCTGCACCTCGGCGAAGCTCGACTGACGCCGCACCACATCCAGACGCGCCGCCACCGTCTTGGGTGCGTCGGCGTAGTACCAGGTGTTGAGCAGGTCGAACGTCGCCGGCTCGTGGCTCGAGACGGTGGCCGGGGAATCGCCACGCAGCCACTCGTCGATGCGCCGCGCAGCCTTCTTGCCGTGACCCACCCCCACCGTCACCGAACGCTCCGCCGGCACCATGTCCCCACCGGCGAAGATCCCGGGGCGGCCCGTCATCATGCTCGCGTCCACCTTCACCACACCGTCCTCGATCTCCAAGCCCTCCACCCCGTCCAGCAGCGACAGGTCCGCCTCCTGGCCCAGCGCCAGCACCACCGAGTCCGCCTGGAGCTCCTCCAGCTGCCCCGTGGGCTGGGGGAAGCCCGTCTCGTCGAGCTCCATCCGCTCGAGCAGCAGATTGCCGTCGCGGGCGTTCTTGATCGTGGAGAGCCACTTCATCACCACCCCCTCCTCCAGCGCTTCCTGCACCTCGAAGTCGTGGGCCGGCATCTGCTCCCTGCCCCTTCTGTAGACCACGATCGCGTCGCTCGTCCCCAGCCGCTTGGCCGTCCGCGCCGCGTCCATCGCCGTGTTGCCGCCGCCGTAGACCACCACCCGGCGCCCCAGCAGCGGCCGCTCCCCGCCCTCCATTCCGCGCAGAAGCGAGACGGCATCGAGGATGTGCGCCGCCTCACCAGCCGGGATGTACGCACGGCGGCCGATATGAGCGCCCACAGCCAGGAACGCCGCAGAGAACGCACCCTCCTCCATCTCCTCCTCGATGTGCTCGACCTTGTGGTCGCATTCCAGCGTCACCCCCAGCGCGAGGATCCTCTCGATCTCCGCCTGCAGCACATCGCGCGGCAGCCTGTAGGTGGGTATCCCGAAGCGCATCATGCCCCCCGGGAGCGGGCCCGCGTCGCGGACGCTCACCTCGTGGCCCAGCATCGCCAGGTGGTAGGCCGCCGAGAGCCCCGACGGGCCGGCGCCCACCACCAGCACTCGCCTGCCCGAGCTCGCCGCCGGTCGGATCGGGCGCCCACCCGTGCTCGATCGCCTGGTCCCCCAGAAAACGCTCGACCGAGTTGATCCCCACCGCCTCATCCACCTCGGCCCGGTTGCACACAGTGGTGCAGGGGTGGTAGCAAACACGCCCCATCACCGACGGGAAGGGGTTGTCCCGCATGATCTGACGCCACGCCTGCTCGTAGTGGCCGTCCTCGGCCAAATACAGCCAGCTCTGGATGTTCTCCCCCGCCGGGCACCCCGCATTGCAGGGAGGCAGGCGATCCACGTACACCGGCCTCTCATCCCGCCACGCGCCCGTCTTGTTGGCCAGGCTCGAGCCCACATCCAGCGTGATCGCGAAGGGCTTGTCCATCACACCAGCCCGTAGCGCTCGATGTTGCGATCCGCCAGCGCCTGGATGTGCTTCAGCACATCCTCCCGGCGAGTCGGCTTGAACAGATGGGCATAGCGTCCCTGCAGCTTCAGGTACTCCTCAACCGGGGTGCGACTGCGGATCTTCGACACCGCCGTCACCTCACCATGCTCCGCCTCGAACACCGGGAACAAACCCGTCTGGGTGGCGAGGCGGGCCACCTTGATGGTGTCCCCCGCCCCACAGCTCCAGCCCAGCGGACAGGTGACCAGAATGTGCAGGTAGCGAGCACCACGGAGGCTCATAGCCCGCTCCACCTTGGCCTCGATGTCGCGCAAGTCCGCCACCGTCGCCGTCGCCACATAGGGGATCTCGTGGGCCATCGCAATCCTTGGCATGTCCTTGCCCTGGTCGAACACATTCCCCGGCTCCCCACCCACCGCCTGCGTGGTCATCGTCCGCGCCGCCGGCGGCGTCGAGCCCGAGCGCTGCACGCCCGTGTTCATATACGCCTCGTTGTCGTAACAGATGTAGAGCACATCGTCATTTCGCTCGAACATCCCCGACAGGCACGCCATCCCAATGTCAACCGTGCCCCCATCTCCCCCCTGGCCAATCACACGCACATCGCTTTCACCTTTCACCTTCAGCGCCGCCGCAATGCCGCTCGCCACCGCCGGCGCGTTCGCAAACAGCGAGTGCAGCCACGGCATCTGCCACGAGGACTCCGGATAGGGGGTCGAGAACACCTCCAGGCAGCCCGTCGCATTGGCCGCAATCAGCTGGCCCCCTGTCGCCCTCATCGCCGCATCCAGCGCATACCGCGCCCCCAGCGCCTCCCCGCAGCCCTGGCAGGCGCGGTGGCCCTTCGTGATCGAGTTGCTGCGGTTGGCATCCGACTGAACCGAGCCCAGCTCGTGGTCGAGCAGGCGATTGCCCGCCGCATGGGAGCCCACTTGGTAGAACTTGATCTCGCGCGTCGCCATCGCCTACACCGACCCCGCCGCAATCGCCCCAACGTCGCGCAGCATGTTCTCCGCATGCGGCCCCGACCGTCGTGTCGTCCTCGTGCGCTCCAGCTCACGCTCCACCAGCTCCCTGTTCAAGTCCAGGAAGGTGAGCGGCGCGAGGCCTTCCTCTCCCGCCTCCTCCAGCAGGCTCACCAGCGAGGCTGTCGTAATCGGGCGTCCCCCCAGACCAGCAATCACCGTGTGCACCCCCACCCCTCCATCCGCCACACAGATGCGCACACCCTCCGACAGTATTCCTCCTACCCCCAGCGCAAGCGCCTTCTCGATCACCACCACCCGTTCGGCTTCCCCCAGCGCCTCCCTGAGCGCATCGACGGGAAAGGGGCGAAACGCCTTGACCCCCACCGCACCCACCTTCACACCCTGCTCGCGCAGCTCGTCCACCGCATCCTCGATCGTGCCCAGCACCGAGCCGAGCGCCACCACCACCGTCTGAGCCCCCTCGCAGCGGTAGCGGCGCAAGAGGCCACTCTGCTCGCGCCCCAGGATCGCCGTCAGCTCACCCGAGAGCTCCGGGATCGCCTCCAGTGCCTGCATCTGCTTCACATGCGCCAGGTACTTCACCTCCGTGAACGCCTCCGGCCCCACCATCGCCCCAATCGTCACCGGCTCCGCCGGATCGAGCACCTGACGCGGCTCATAGGAGGGCAGGAACTCATCAACCTGCTCCTGACTGGGCATGTCCACCCGCTCGAACGCATGGGTGAGGATGAACCCGTCCATGCACACCATCACCGGCAGCGACAGCTCCTCCGCCAGCCTGAACGCCAGCAGGTGCGTGTCCACCGCCTCCTGGTTCGACTCCACATACAGCTGCAGCCAGCCCGAGTCGCGCTGTGACATCGAATCCGAGTGGTCGTTCCAGATGTTGATCGGCGCGCCTATCGCCCTGTTGGCCACCGTCATCACCACCGGCAGCCCCAGCCCCGAGGCGTTGTACAGCGCCTCCGCCATGTACAACAGGCCCTGGCTGGCCGTCGCCGTGTACGTCCTCGCCCCCGTTGCCGACGCCCCAATCGCCACCGACATCGCCGAGTACTCCGACTCCACATTCACAAACTCGCACGGCGATAGCTCGCCATCCTTCACCATCGCCGACAAGGTCTCAACAATGTGCGTTTGAGGGGAGATTGGATAGGCGGGGATGACCTCCGGCCGGCACAATGCAACCGCTCGCGCAACCGCCCGCGATCCCTCAAGCTGCTCGAGCATCGGTGTTGCCCCTCTCTCACACATGGACTGGCCTCTCCGCCTCGCGCTCCGCCTCACGGTCGGCCTCGGGCTTGCCCTCGCCCCCGCGCTCGGCCAACACGTGCTCGAAGCACGCCTCTGCCGCAGCCGCATTGCCCTCGGCCACCGGGCCTGAGAATCGATCCCCGATCGCCGCCACCACCGCCCCGAGCGACACCATGCCCGTGAGCGCCGCCAGGCCGCCCAACAGCGCCGCATTGGGTCGTCCCGGGCGCTCGCCCTCGCGACAGATCTCCGCCGCCGGAACCGTCAGGAGGCGCTCGCGCTGGAAGTCCTGCGTCCACTCCTCCAGGCCCAGCTCCGCGAATGTGCGGCCCGAGTTGATCAGCACGTAGCCATCCCTTCGCAGGCCGCCAAACACATCCACCTGATGCAGCAGCGTCGGGTCCTGCACGATCAGCGCATCCGGCTCCGACACCGGCTCGCGCGTGCGGATCGGATGATCGTCGATTCGGCAGAACGACACCACCGGCGCCCCCGTCCTCTCCGATCCGAAGCTCGGGAACGCCTGCGCATGCCGGCCCTCCTTGAACGCCGCCAGCGACAGCAGCTCGGCCGCCGTCACCACCCCCTGGCCACCCCGACCGTGGATGCGCACCTGGAACACGCTTCAACCCTCTTTCGGCGGCGCCGGGGCCGCGGAGCCGGACGATGGGGCTCGCGTGACGAGATGGGCGTCGGGCAACGACAGCGAGAAGCCCTGTGCCGGACCCGAGCCCACATCGATCAGGAATGCCGGACGCCCCCAGCGCCGATACTGCTCCGCGTCGACGTAGAACGGGGTGCATGCCACCTCGCCGAGCAGCAGGTCGTTGGGCCCCGGCGCAAGCTCTCCGCGCTGCAGGCAGATCGGAGAGGTCCCATCGCAGCAGCCGCCGGACTGAAAGATCGCGAGCGGTCCCCGCTCGGCCGTGAGCCGCTCGAGCATCGCGGTCGCCGCCGCAGTGGCTGTGAGAGGGGTGAGGGTCGCCTCCGACATCGCACCTCAGACTTCATCAGCGGGCTCATCTCTGAACATCCGTGCAAATCCGCAGCCGCTCTCGGTCGTTGGCCCACCAACCCGTCGCTCGCACACGCGCGCGCTTGCTTGCTCGCTGCCGCCCTACTCGGCGGGGGCGTCTTCGCCCTCCTCGGCGTGGGGCGTATTACTCTTTTTAAGTGGTGTATAGCCATGGATATACACCAAATCAAAAGTGTTAATTGAGGACCGGCGTCGATGACCTTTGGGGGGGGTATTGACATTGACTGGGACCCCCGGGCCGCGCCAGCCGTTGAGGCCCCCGCCGCCGGCGCGTCCAGCCGGCGGCGGGGGAGGCCTCGAACCTGGCTGCTATGCCATCCCCACTCTGAATCCCTAGAAGAAGCCCATCGCGCTCTTGTCGTAGCTCACCAGCAGGCACTTCGTCTGCGAGTAGTGGTCGAGCATCATCTTGTGGTTCTCACGCCCCACGCCAGAGGACTTGTAGCCGCCGAAGGCGGCGTGGGCGGGGTAGAGGTGGTAGCAGTTGGTCCACACCCTGCCGGCCTTGATTGCGCGTCCCATCCTGAACGCACGGCTGCCGTCGCGGCTCCACACTCCCGCCCCGAGTCCGTAGAGCGTGTCGTTGGCGATCCGCAGCGCCTCGGCCTCGTCCTTGAACGTGGTCACGGCGAGCACCGGACCGAAGATCTCCTCCTGGAATATGCGCATGTCGTTGGTGCCCTTGAACACGGTCGGCTCGTAGTAGTAGCCGCCCGCCAGCTCGCCACCGAGCATGTTGCGCTGACCCGCCGATCAACAGCTCGGCTCCCTCCTCGCGGCCGATCTGCACGTAGCTCTCGATCTTCTCCAGCTGGGCGGCCGAGTTCTGTGCACCGATCTGGGTGGTCCGGTCGAGCGGGCTGCCCTGCTTGATCGCTGCGATCCGCTCCAGGCAGCGAGCCATGAACTCGTCGTAGATCGACTCCTGGATCAATGCCCTGCGAGGGACACGTGCAGACCTCGCCCTTGTTGAAGGCATAGAGCACCAGACCCTCGATGGCCTTGTCGAAGAACTCATCGTCGGCGGCCATGATGTCCTCGAAGAAGATGTTCGGCGACTTGCCACCCAGCTCCGTCGTCGAGGGGATCAAGTTCTGAGCGGCGTAGGACATGATCAAGCGTCCCGTCACCGTCTCACCCGTGAAGGCGATCTTGGCGATCCGCTTGTTGGAGGCAAGCGCCTTGCCCGTCTCGGCGCCCGGGCCGTTGACTATGTTCAGCACTCCCGGCGGCAGGATGTCCTCGATCGAGCTCGGCGAACTTCAGGATCGACCAGGGCGTGGGCGAGGCCGGCTTGACGACCGTGCAGTTGCCCGCCGCCAGTGCCGGTGCGATCTTCCAGGCGGCCATCAGCAGGGGGAAGTTGAACGGGATGATCTGCCCCACCACACCCAGCGGCTCGGAGAAGTGGTAGGCAACCGTGTCCTTGTCGATCTCGGAGATCCGCCCCTCCTCGCCGCGGATCACATCGGCGAAGTAGCGGAAGTGGTCGGCCGCCAGCGGGATGTCCGCGGCGAGCGTCTCGCGCACGGGCTTGCCGTTGTCCCAGCTCTCGGCCACCGCGAGCATCTCCAGGTTCTCTTCGATCGCATCGGCGACAGCGTTCAGCACCTGTGAGCGCTCCGTGGTGGAGGTCTCTCCCCATGCGTCCTTGGCGCCGTGAGCCGCATCCAACGCCAGCTCGATGTCCTGAGCACCCGAATAGGCGACCTCGCAGATCGCCCGCCCGGTCGCCGGCGTGAGGTTGTCGCGGTACTCGCCCTCCACCGGCGCCACCCAGCCTCCGCCGATGAAGTTCTCATAGCGTTCCTTTACCTGCACCGGGCTGCCGGGATTGCCCGGCGCCTCGAAGCTGGTCGAGTCTGTGGTCTGCTCGATCGTTGCCATTTGAGTCGTGTCCCTTCGGATAGCTGTGGTTGGGCGGGGGCGGTGTCAGAACTCGAACACGAGGCGGGCCGTACCGGCTGAGCCCTCCTCGACTTCGCGGAAGGCCTCGTTGACCTGATCGAGGCGGCGGGTCTCGTACAGGACGCGAGTGCGCCCGAGCTCGTGCAGGCGGAAGACCTCCTCGAGGTCGTGGTGCGTGCCCACGATCGAGCCCCTGATGGTGATGCCCTGCAGCACCGTCTCGAAGATCGGGAGCTTGACGAAGTTGTCCGCCGGCAGACCCACGAACACGAGGGTGCCGCCACGGGCCATCGAGGCAAAGGCCTGTTCGAAGGCCAGCGGCGAGACGGCCGTCGCGATCGCCACGTCGGCGCCGCCGAGCTTCTTGATCTCTTCCACCGGATCCTGCTCGAGGGCGTTGACCGTGTGGGTGGCACCGAGCTGCTTGGCGAAGTCGAGTTTGTCCTGGTGGATGTCCACCGCCACCACCGTGCAACCGGCGATCTGGGCGTACTGGACAGCCATGTGCCCGAGACCGCCAACGCCGTAGACCACCGCCAGCATCGAGGGCCGGGCGCCTGAGACCTTGACCGCCTTGTAGGTGGTTACACCCGCGCAGGTGAGCGGGGCGGCCGCCAGCGAGTCGACCCCGTCGGGCACCTTGACCACGTGGCGGGCGAAGGCCGTGGCGTACTCCGCGTAGGCACCGTCGCGCGAGTAGCCGCTGTCGAGCTGGCGTTCGCACAGAGTCTCCCTACCGTCGTTGCAGTAGCGGCATTCGCCGCAGGCGTACCCCAGCCAGGGAATCGCCACACGGTCGCCTTCGGCGATGTCGCCGTGCACGCCGGGGCCGATCTCCTGCACCCTGCCCACTCCCTCGTGACCGGGCACCAGCGGCAGGGTCGGCTTGACCGGCCAGTCGCCGTGCGCCGCGTGGATGTCGGTGTGACAGAGACCCGATGCTTCGATGCGCACCAGCACCTGGCCGTCCTCGGGCGTGGGGATGGGACGCTCCTCGAGCGTCAGCGGAGCCTTGAAGTCGCGCACCACCGCAGCCCTGAACGTCGTCTTCTCCTCGATCGTCGGTGAAGCCTTGAAATCGTGAACAACGGCTGCATCGGCCATTACCGTCTCCTCTTGGGTCTCGGTTTGATCCTCTGCATTGACCCTAAGCACGTCGCATCCGCGTGACATCGGGGTCTTTCGCGCACCGGCACGTGCGTTTCTACGTATCCAGCGAGACGCAGCGGCGTTGGCAGCACCTGGTGAGGGCGGCTTTCACACGAGAACAGCATCGGCATGGGCCTGTGGAGTGGAGGGACGAGCGACTTCACCCTGAAGCACAACCTTCAACGCGCCCGAGTTGGCCGCGTCGGCGAACGTGTCGTAGGCGGCCATCGTCTCGCCGAGGGCGAAGCGATGGGTGGCGAACAGCGAGGGGTCCAGGCGACCGCTCGAGATCAACCGCATCAGCTGGGGGATGCTGTAGGTGTCGACCAGCCCCGTCGTGATCGTCACATCGCGGATCCAGAGCTTCTCCAGATGCAGCGCCGCCGCCTTGCCGTGCACGCCGATGTTCGCCACCCGCCCGCCCGGACGGATCAGCTCGGCGGCGAGCTCGAACGTGTCGGGTACCCCCACCGCCTCGAAGGCCACGTCCGCGCCGAGGCCGTCGGTCAGCTCCATCACCAGCGCCACCGCGTCCTCGCGGCCGTTGTTGACGGTGGTGTCGGCACCGAAGCGCCGTGCGCTTTCCAGACGGCTGTCGGCCAGGTCGATTGCCACGATCCGTCCGGGCGTGTACAGCCGCGCCGTGAGGATCGCCGCGAGGCCGATCGGTCCGGCGCCGACGATCGCCACCACGTCCCCGGGCGAGACCATGCCGTTGAGCACCCCCACCTCGAATGAGGTGGGCAGGATGTCAGCCAGGAACAACACCTGCTCGTCGCTGAGCTGCTCGGGCACCTTGTACACCGAGTTGTCCGCGAACGGCACCCGCGCGAGCTCGGCCTGCAGTCCGTCGATCAGATGACCGAAGATCCAGCCGCCTCCACCCAGGCACTGCCCGTAGCGTCCCTCCTTGCAGTAGCGACAGCGCCCACAGGAGCTGACACACGACATCAGCACGCGATCCCCGGGCTTGACCGTGCTGACAGCCGAGCCCACCTCGCGCACCGTCCCGACGGCCTCGTGACCCAGCACCGTGCCTGGCACGGTCTCCGGCACGTCACCTTTGAGGATGTGGAGATCCGTGCCGCAGATGGTCGAGGTGTCGATCTCGACGATGGCGTCCGTGGCGTCGATGATCGTGGGATCGTCCACCGTGTCCCATCCACGCTGGCCGGGGCCGTGGTACACGAGCGCCTTCATGAGAGTCCTCCTCGCTGGGGGCCGAGACGAGGCCGGAGCGCGCTCCGGCGATCTGGCTCGACGCTACCGCCGCACCCCATCCACGCCATCGGTGACTTGCCTCACTTTGGGCGCGGCTTCTACCTTGACCTCAAGGCGCTGCTGGTCTTCCCAGGTCAAGCGATCGGAGAGACGGGCGTGGCCGGGGCGCCGGGGTGCTCGCCACCCGGATGCGCGCGTCCACGATCACCGCACCGTCGGGACTCACCACCACGGGATTGGCGTCCAGCTCGGCGATCTCCGGGTGTCCCTCCACCAGTGCGCTCAGCCGCAGCAGCATCTCCTCAACCGCCGCCACATCGCACGGCAGCGAGCCGCGATAGCCCTCGAGCAGGGGAAAGGTGCGCAGGCTGCGCAGCATCTCGCTCGCGTCCAGATCGGTGAGCGGCGTGATCCGCACGGAGGCGTCACCGAGCAGCTCCACGGAGGTGCCGCCGGCGCCACAGGCGATCACCGGCCCGAAGCTCTCGTCGTGAACCACCCCCATCAGCAGCTCCACTCCTGGTGCCACCATCGGCTGCACGATCAGCCCTTCCAGGCGGTGGCCCGCGGCGCGTACCGCTCGAGCGATCTCGTCGGCTGCCTCGCCGACCGCCTCGGCTCCCTCGAGTCCCAGGCGCACGCCGCCGGCATCGCTCTTGTGCAGCAGACCCGAGGCGACCGCCTTGAGCGCGACCGGGACGCCGAGCTCGAGCGCAGCGGCCTGAGCCTCGCCGGGGCCGCCCACGAAGCGCGTGTCGATGCGCTCGAGGCCATAGCAGTCCAGCAGTGCCGCCACCTCCGGCGCAGCGAGCCAGCCCTCGTGCTCACTCAACGCCTTCGCCACGATCGCCGCTGCCTCGTCGGGGTTGCAGTCCGGTAGCTCGGGCACGCTGCCCAGCGGGCTACCGCGCCAGCGGCCGTAGCGGGCGACGTGACCGAGCGCCCGGGCCGCATCCTCGGGAAAACCGAACATCGGAACATGGGCGTCGCCCTCCAGCTCGGGCGGAGCGCCCTCGCTGTTCATGAACACACCCGCTATCGCCACCCCATCGGCGCCGGCAGCCGCCGCACGCAGCTCGCGTGCCACATCCTCGCCGCGGGTGATCAGCGGTGGGACGAAGATCGCCACCACCGCATCGCAGCAGCGCTCCTCGACGAGCGTCTCGATCGTGCGCCGGTAGCTCTCGGCGCTCGCCGTCGCAATCATGTCAACGGGATTCGCCAGCGATGACTCGGGCGCCAAGAAGGCGCCGAGACGAGCGCGAACATGGGGCTCGAGCTCCTGTACCTCCAGGCCCGCCGCCTGGCAGGCGTCGGCGCACATGATGCCGGGCCCTCCCGCATTGGTCACGATCGCCACACGGGTACCTGCCGGGACGGGCTGGGCGGCCAGCAGCCCACCGACGTCGAACAGCTCCTGCATCGTGTCGGTGCGGATCACCCCCGCCTGGGCGAACAGCGCATCGACGGTGATGTCGGAGGCCGACAAAAGCGCCCCAGTATGCGAGGCGCTCGCCCGGGCGCCGGCCGCCGAACGCCCGCTCTTGACGGCCACGATCGGCTTGGTGCGGGCGACCCTGCGAGCGATGCGCGCGAAACGGCGGGGGTTGCCGAAGGACTCGAGATACAGCATCAGCACACTCGTCTCGGGGTCCTGCTCCCAGTACTCGAGCAGGTCGTTGCCCGAGATGTCGCTCTTGTTGCCCACCGACACGAACGAGGACAGGCCAAGGCCGAGACGGCTGGCGGCCTCGATGATCGCGATCCCCAGCCCCCCGCTCTGGGAGAGGAAGCCGATCGGCCCCGACGGCGGCTGCTGCTCGGCAAACGTCGCATCGAGACGAACCGTCGGTGCGGTATTGAGCACACCCAGGCAGTTGGGTCCGATCAGGCGCATGCCCGCCTCGCGACAGATCTCCAGCAGCTCCCGCTGGCGCGTGGCGCCCTGAGCGCCCGTCTCGGCGAAGCCGGCCGAGATCACGAGCAGCGCGTGCACACCCGCCGCCGCACATTCGCGCGCCACCTCGCCGACCTGGTCAGCCGGCACGGCGATCACCGCGAGATCGACCCGCCCGGGCACCCCCATGATCGAGCTGTAGGCAGGCTTACCGTCGATCGTGCGCACCCGGCGGTTGACCGCATGCACCTGACCGGTGAAGCCATAGGCGCGCAGGTTGGCCAGGATCGCCCCGCCCACCGTGGCACGCTTGGGTGAGGCGCCGATCACCGCCACCGAGCGGGGACACAGGAAGCGCGCGACGGCGGCTATCGCGGCGGACTGCTCGCGCTGCTCAAAGCGCTCCCTCGTCCGCTCCGAGCGCGAAGTCGGAAATTCGACATGGATGGTCCCGTCGGCCGAGTGGATGTCCACCACGTAGCCGCTGTCGCGGAACATCTGGATCATGTGGTGGTTAGCCGGCAGCACCTCGGCGGTGAACAGCGTGATGCCGCGCTCCTCGGCTGCGCTCGCCAGATGGCCCAGCATGATCGTCGCGATGCCGTGCCCCTGCCACTCGTCTGCCACCGTGAAGGCGACTTCGGCGCTGTGGGGACCGGTCCGGACGTAGGCCCCGTGCGCAACCACCATGTGGTCTTGGCCGGTGGTGGCGATCAGCGCGTAGCGGTCAGAGTAGTCGACGTCCAGCGACCAGTCCAGCGCCCAGTCGAGATCGACCTGACCGAAGAAGCGAAACCCGATCGACCGCGGCGAGAGAGCGTGCAGGAAGCTGTCGACCGCCGCCCGATCGCCGCCGAGGACCGGCCGAACGCGGATCGTAGAGCCATCACGCAGCGCCACATCCACATCGCAGGCACGGGGGTAGCTGCTCGCGGTGGAGGTGGGGGCCGTCAATGGCATCTCTCGTCATCCTGGTAACGGCGCCTCGGGCGGCCATCCGTGAAACCCCGCACCGCTCGACGGGACTCGCCCACCAGCTCAGCGGCATTGCACGGATGACCCGCGCCACCCCGGGCGCGAAGGTTGGTGGAGTGAGCATCACCGTCCCAGTCGCTTTCATCAGGCCCTTCGTAGAGCTCGGCAGCGCCGATGTGGCCTTCGCCGGCGGCAAGGGGGCGAACCTCGGCGAGCTGACGCGGGCGGGACTGCCCGTGCCGGGCGGGTTCGTGGTGGGCGCTCCGGCCTACGCCGACTTCTGCGACGAGTCCGGGCTGCGCGCCCAGCTCCAGGAGACTCTCGCTGGGATCGACGTCGAAGATGGAACCGCCCTGCAGGCGGCCTCCAAGCTCGCCCGCCAGGCGGCGCTCGAGGCGCCCATGCCCGGGGCGCTGCGCGACGCGATCGTGGCGGCCTACCTGGAGCTTGCCGGCGAGGACCCCGAGACTCCTGTCGCCGTGCGCTCCTCGGCCACAGCCGAGGACACCGCCTCAGCCTCGTTTGCGGGGATGAACGAAACCTTCCTCAACACGCGCGGCTCCGACGCGGTGCTCGACGCGGTCAAACGCTGCTGGGCGTCACTGTTCGGGGCGCGCACCGTCTACTACCGCGGACAGCGCGGCTTCAGCCAGGCAGACATGGACATCGCGGTGGTGGTGCAGATCCAGATCCCCTCCACCCGCGCCGGCGTCATGTTCACCATCGACCCTGCCAGCGGTGAGCGCGACCAGCTGGTCATCGAGGGCTCCTTCGGCCTCGGCGAGGCCGTGGTCTCGGGGAGCGTCTCCCCCGACCGCTATGTGGTGCGCAAGAGCGACCTGGCGATCCTCACCCGCTCGGTACGCCCCAAGGAGCTCGTGATCGAGGCGGCGCCGAGCGGCGGCACCCTCACGCGTGAGCTGAGCGCCGAGGAGAGCATGCGCCCCGTCCTCGACGACGAGGAGGTGACCCAGCTCGCAAAGCTCGGCCTCGCGATCGAGGATCACTACGGCAGCGGCCAGGACACCGAGTGGTCCTTCGACTCCGACGGCCACGCCTGGATGCTTCAGAGCCGGCCGATCACCACCATCGCAAGCGAGCAGAACGCCCCCCAGGAGGAGCTCGTGCGCGGCCTCGGCGCGGCCCCGGGATCTGCGAGCGGTCGCGTGCGAATACTCGCCGACCCCCACGACACGGCCGCGTTTCGCGACGGCGAGATACTCGTAGCGCACATGACCACACCCGACTGGGTGCCCCTGATGCGCCGGGCGGCCGCCATCGTCACCGACTCCGGCGGCATGACCTGTCACGCGGCGATCGTCACCCGGGAGCTCGGCATCCCCTGTGTGGTGGGCACCGGCGAAGCCACCAAGCGGCTGCGCAACGACGAGCTGGTGACCGTGGACGCGACCCACGGCACCGTGCTTTCCGGGGCCCCCGCCGCAGAGCCGGCCGGTCCCACAGCGACGATCTCACCCGCGGCGAGCGCACAGCCGGCCCTCGCCGGCGCCGCGGCGCCCGTGACCGCGACGCGGCTGCTCGTCAACCTCTCGGAGCCCTCCCAGGTGCAGCGCACCGCCGCACTGGAGGTTGACGGCGTGGGGCTGCTGCGCGCCGAGCTGATGCTGATCGAGGCGCTCGACGGCACCCACCCCCGACAGCTGATCGAGGAGGGCAGGACCGAGGAGTTCGTCGCGAGGATGGCCGAGGGGCTGACCACCTTCGCCGCCGGCTTCTCCCCGCGGCCGGTGACCTACCGGGCGACCGACTTCCGCACCAACGAGTTCCGCAACCTCCGCGGCGGCGAGCGCTTTGAGCCGCAGGAGGCAAACCCGATGATCGGCTATCGCGGAGCGCTGCGCTACGTGCGCGAGCCGGAGGTGTTCGCGCTCGAGATGCAGGCGGTCTCGCGCGTGTGGGACGCGGGCCACGAGAACTTCCACGTGATGATTCCATTCGTCCGCACCGCCTCGGAGCTCGAACGCTGCCGTGAGCTGGTGGCCGACGCCGGCCTGCTCGGACGCCCCGGGTTCGAGTTGTGGATCATGGCCGAGGTGCCCTCCGTGCTGTTCAACCTGGAGCGCTACGCGCGACTGGGGATCGCCGGCATCTCGATCGGCTCCAACGACCTGACACAGCTGATGCTCGGCGCCGACCGCGACTCCGAGGTGCTGGCCGCCACCTTCGACGAGCGCGACCCGGCCGTGCTCGACTACCTCGCCGAGCTGATCCCCCGGGCACGCCAGCTCGGTCTGCGGACATCCATCTGCGGACAGGCGCCCTCCGTTCACCCCGAGTACGCCGAGCTGCTCGTGCGGCTGGGCATCGAGAACATCTCTGTGAGCGTGGATGCGGTGCAGCGCACGCGGCGTCTGATCGCGGCCGCCGAGCAGCGGGTCGTGCTGGAGGCCGCCCGCCGCTCGACCGCCTGATTCGCGCCGGCCTATGAGCGTGTCAGCGCCAGCGGAGACGCTCGACGGAGTCGTGGAAGCGGTCGATGCCACCGAGAGCGCCCGCCTGCTGCTGCGCGACCTGCACAGCTCCCCCGACGGCCTGTCCTCCGCGGAGGCCGCTCGCCGGCTGCTGCAGCACGGCGCCAACGAGCTGCGCCGCCACGGCGGCGTCCAGTGGCCGCGGGAGCTCGCGCGGCAGCTGACCCATCCGCTGGCCCTGCTGCTGTGGGTGGCCGGCGCCCTGGCCTTCGCCGTGGGCAGCCACACGATCGCCATCGCCGTGCTGCTCGTGATCCTCCTCAACGCGGGCTTCGCATTCGCACAGGAGCTCCAGGCCGAGCGCGCCGTGGAGGCGCTGGCCGGGTACATGCCCCAGCACGTCCACGTGCTGCGCGACGGCAAGCCCACTCTGATCGAGGCGGTGAACCTCGTCCTTGGCGACGTGGTGCTGCTGGAGGAAGGCGACCGGGTGGCAGCCGACATGCGCCTGTTGTCGGGGTCGCTCGAGCTGGACCTCTCCACCCTCACCGGCGAGTCGGCGCCCGCCGTGCGATCGGCCAACATGGTCGATCACGACCGCCCGCGGCTGGAGGCGCGGGATCTCGTCTTCAGCGGCACCTCCTGCACAGCAGGAGAGGCTCGCGGGGTCGTCTTCGCAACCGGCATGAGCACCGAGCTGGGCCGTATCGCCGCGCTGTCGGAGCGGGTCAAGCAGGAGCCGAGCCCGCTGGAGCGCCAGGTTCGCCGGGTCGCCTGGCTGATCGCTGCCATCGCCGTGGCGATGGCAGCCGCCTTCATCCCCCTCGCGCTGCTCGGCGCCGGGCTGTCGCTGCGAAACAGCGTGGTGTTCGCCGTCGGGCTGCTCGCCGGCAACGTGCCCGAGGGCCTGCTGCCGGTGATCACTCTCGCCCTCGCCGTGGCCGTCAGCGGCCTTGCCCGCCGGGGAGCGCTCGTCAAGCGTCTCAGTGCCGTCGAGACGCTCGGCTCGACCGATGTCATCTGCACCGACAAGACGGGCACTCTCACCGAGAACCGCATGCGCCCCGTGTCCGTTTGGACGAGCGCGGGCACGATCTCGCTGGATGACGAGATGAGCGTGACGAGGGGCGCGGGGAGCCTGCCTGTGCCGGTCAGGGCGCTGGCGGTGACCGCGGCCAGGTGCAACAACGCCCATCTCGAGGACGACAGCGGCGGCGATCCGACCGAGGTCGCTGTTCTCGTGGCGGCGCGAATGCTGGGCGCCGACGTGGACCCGACCGCGCGCGAGCAGGGCCGTCGCGCGCACTTCAACTTCGACCCACGGCTGAAGCTGATGTCCACCCTGGACGCTGCCGGCGAGACGATCGCTGTCCTGCACACCAAGGGCGCGCCCGAGAGCGTGCTGCCCCGGTGCAGCCAGGCGCTCGACGAGAACGGCGAGCAGATCGAGCTGGATACCCCCATGCGCGAGCGGATCACCGAGCAGGTGATGGGCCTCGCCGGCGAGGGCATGCGTGTGCTGGCGCTGGCCCAGCGGGAGATGGGGGGCGCTCTCGCGCCACCGGCGCGGGAGGACGCCGAGCGCGAGCTCTGCTTCGTGGGGCTGATCGCGATGCTCGACCCGCCCCGTCCCGAGGTACGCGAGGCGGTCGCAGCCTGCCACAGCGCGGGCATCAGGATCATCGTGATCACCGGCGACCATCCCCTCACGGCCGCCGCCATCGCCCGCCAGGTGGGGATCGGTGGAGCGAGCCCGAGGACGGTCGACGCCTCGGCCATCGACCACCGCCATGAGGCTGAGCTGCGTGAGCTGCTGGCCGGAGGCGAGGAGCTCATCTTCGCGCGCGCCTCACCCGAGACCAAGCTCCAGATCGCCGAAGCTCTGCGGGCTCAGGGGCACACGATCGCGATGACCGGAGACGGCGTCAACGACGCCCCCGCCCTGCGCAGCGCCGACATCGGGGTGGCGATGGGGCTCAGTGGCACCGATGTGGCGCGAGAGGCCTCGACGATGGTGCTCACAGACGACAACTTCGCCACGATCGTGGTTGCCGTGCAGGCGGGCCGGCGGGTCTATGAGAACGTGCGCAAGTTCATCGTCTACATCTTCGCCCACGCCACACCCGAGGTCGTGCCCTTCCTCCTGTTCGCCCTCGGCGGCGGGGCGATCCCGCTGCCGTTGACCGTGCTGCAGCTGCTCGCCTTCGACGTCGGCACCGAGACGCTGCCCTCGCTGGCCCTGGCCCGCGACCCGGCCGAGCCGGGGATCATGAGCCGGCCGCCGCGACACCGCAGCGAGAACGTGATCCAGGGACCGCTGCTGCTACGCGCCTGGCTGTTCCTGGGAGTGCTGGTGGCGGGACTCTCCATCGGCGGCTTCTTCTATGTGCTCGACCGCGCCGGCTGGCACCCAGGGGACGCCGTCGGGACGGGCCATCGACTGCACCACGCCTATCTCCAGGCCACCACCATGACGTTCCTCGGCATGATCGCCGGCCAGATCGGCACCGCCTTCGCCGTTCGCACCCGCCGCGCGTCGCTGCGCTCGATCGGCGTTTTCAGCAACCCCTATCTGATCTACGCAATCGTCGGGGAGATAGTGGTGGCAGCCGTCTTCGTCTACGCGCCGCCGCTGCAATCGCTGCTCGGGACGGCCGCGCTGCCAGTACGCGACCTGGCGATCCTCCTCCCCTACCCGCTGATCGTGTGGGGTGCAGACGAGCTGCGTCGCTACCTGCTGCGCCGCCGAGCCCCACAGGCAACCTGACGGCCGACCCCGAAGCTCTCGAGCGCCGGCCGGCACGTCTGGCCGGGCTGAGCCTCGGCGCTCGCCAGAGCTCAGGCGAGCGGAGCGGCGCCGAGGCGCTCGAGTACCTCTTCGCGATCGGTGCCGTGGGCGCGCAGCACGCGGTCGAAGTCCTCACCGTAGACGTGCATCACGGCCATCAGCACCTCGGTGGTGCCCACGCCGTGGACGCCGCGCTCGGCGGCGATGCGGATGGTTTGCTCGGTCACCGCGGCCACCCCATCCGGTCGCGATGGGTCCGCTTCGGCGTGCTGGTTGCCCTGCGGAAGCGGAACCTCACTCACGCCGAGTGCCTGCAGCGCGATGCCCACCTCGCCGTGGAGGCGCAGGAGCCGCAGCCAGCGCTCGGACTCGTCCTCGCGGGTGCGCGCGAACGGCATGGCGGTGGAGGCGATGCCCAGAACCATCGCCGCATCGGGCGCAAGTGCAAGTCCGGTGGCGCTCATATCGACATCCTTAGATCGGCCTGGCGCGCCGCGTGGCGCGTTTGCAAGTAAGCGAGGTTGTCCTGCTGCAGGGAGACCTCGGGCGCACCGGCCGTGCGGCGCAACTCGAGCACCACGCTGCCGCTGCGCTCAGCGGCGAGCCTGGCCGAGCGCATCAGCTGGGCGGCGTCCTCTGCCGGCACTCCACAGGCCTGCAGGAACTGCTCGGGGCGCTCGCTCAAGCATTCCTCGCGGCTGAGCTCGAGCTCCTCCAGCACCGCGACGGGGGCCTCGCTCGAGCCCTCGACGTGGAGCAGGCATGCGGCCATGTCATCCGGGCGCCTGTCGGCCGTCTCGGACACACGGTCGAGCAGCTCGGCCGCGGTCCCCTGCTCGCCGATCGCGAGCAGCGCCTCGTCCAGTCGGTGAATGCCGTAGAGATCGCCTCCCACCCGCGCCTCGGTCACACCGTCGGTGAAGAAGCAGATCTGGGCAGCGCCCGGCAGTGCGATCACGCTCTGGCGAATGCCCGTTCCCAGGCCCACGCCGATGGGCGGGGAGGAGGAGACGGTGACGGGCTCGAGCGGCTTCGACCCAGGCTCGCGCCCGCGCACGAGCGGCGGAGGATGGCCGGCGCTGGCGTACACCAGCAGGCGCTCGCGCGGGTTGTAGGTGGCGGCCACCACGGTGGCGAACGATCCGCCCAGCTGGCGTTCGAGCACCGACCCGGCCGTCTGCACCGCTCCCCGCGGGGACAGCCCGGCCTCGAGATATGCCCGCAGCGTGAAGCGCACGAGGGCGGTATGGGGCAGCGCCTTGCGGCCGTGCCCCGACACGTCGCCGAGGATCACAGCGAGCTTGCCATCCTCGAGGGCGAACACGTCGTAGAAGTCTCCTCCGGCCGCGGGACCGGCCGCCGGCCGATAGGCCGTGCTCGTCCCCACCGGCCCCAGGCGAGCGGGAGTGACGGGCAGAAGGGCGGCTTGCAGCAGACCCACGTCCTCGAGCAGCTCGCTGCGCTGCTGCTCCAAGCGCCGCGCGCGGCGTGCCGCCAGCTGCGTGCGCGCGGCCATGGCCAGCGCGAGCGCGACGAGCGCCGCGATCAGAACCCTGATCGGCGTCGGAACGACGTCGACGATGCGGGTGATGGTGCTCGTCAGCGGCGATGAGCTCCGGGGCCTGGCGCCATGCTTGGCAAGGGACTTGGGATGAGCCGAGGAGGTCGTGGACGTAGAGGTTGCGGCCGTGGAGGCGGTGCCAGCGATCGCCGCCGCGGCGGTGGAGGCTGTGATGCCATGTCCGGTCCTCCGTGCGCCGGCCCGGTGCTGGTTGTGGGCCTTCCCAGCACCGTAGCCCTGGGCGAATCGGCGTGCCACCGCGGGAGCCGAGCCCGCTGTGAGCACAGGGGGCTGCGCCACGGTCGCTGTCACAGCAGTGCCTACAGGTGCGCTGGTCGCCGGCGCTGCAACAGCGGGGGCTGCGACCGCCGAGGAACTCTGCTGGGCCACACTCGGCGGTTCGCTCGGCAGAGTGGCGGGACGAGCAGATTCGACTTTGTTGGCCTTGCCCTGAGCCACATGGGAGCCTTTGGGTTTGCCTGAGCGTTCCTGCTTGCGACGTCCTTCCGCCGTACCGCCGGCTCCTCCACCCGGCCCGGTGCTGGTTGATCCGGTGCCGGTCTTGGCCGGAGTGCCGCTCGAGACACGCGGGCCACTCGATGCCCCGCTGCTCTGGTCGCCTCCCTGACCACGACCGCCGCGGCCGCTGTCCTGATGATGGCTCGCGCCGGCGCTTCCCCCGTGCCGTGCCGCAGGTCCAGGAGTGGAAGTCGTGATGGGAGGGGAGGTGCTCGAGGTGGTGGTGGTGCCGGTGCCTGCTCCCCCACCGCGCTTGGCCGGGGTGACAGCCGTGGAGTGATTGGAATGTCGTTCGGGCGTGGACGGCGCGGGGCCTGTGGGCGAGCTCGCTCCTGCTGGCGTTTGAGTGCCGGCGGAGGGAGTTCCGCTTGGAGCTGCAGCGGTTTCGTGCGAGCCGGACCCAGTCGACTTCGAGCCCGTGTGTTCGCGGTCAGAGCGCGCCGTCGCCGTCGGGATCCCGGCAGTGAGGATCGCTGAGCTGACCGCCGCGACCAACACTGCCGCGCGAGGCCGGTCGATCATCTCGCCTCGGCGCTCCCTGACTGGACGTAGGCCCGTGCCTCCTCGAGGCTCGGCACGATCGTGAACGCTCCGTCCATGCCCGAGAGCTCGAAGATCTTCAACACGACCGGCCGGTCGCAGAGGATCGCCATCCGCGCGCTCGGCTCGAGGCGGCGGTTGACCACGACGAGGACACCGAGCGCTGTCGAATCCATGAATGTCGTGGCTGAGAGATCCACTATCAGCCGGCTGCGCCCTTCCTGGAGCGTGTCGAGCAGCATCCACTTCAGGCGCGGAGCCGTGGTGAGATCGAGCTCTCCCTCGACAGAGACCACGCTGGTGTTCTCATCGAGCTCCTGGCAGGTGATCGAAAACGGGGCCGTCACTGCCTCTGGCTCCGGGGATATGTCGACTTTGCTCAGAATGGTGGTCCTCCTTCACGCGCTCGCGATTGTTCGAGGAGCCCGGGGCCGAGCCGAGCCGTACTTCGCTGACACGTACATCTGGAATTTCGGCAGGAGCGCTCGCCCGCTTAAACACCAAGGGCCTACTCGAACGAATGTCCAGTGAGTGATCCCCGACGGTCCGTAGTTCACCGCACCCGCGCTGCGGCTGCGAGTACGATTCACACGGATGGGAGAGCTGGGACCGCTGATCCCCGATGAGAGCCCGCGCGCCTCCCGACTGCGGCGTCGTGTGCGCGGCATCTCGATCGAGGTACTCGCCTTCGCGTTGCTGACGGTGCTCTCGCCCCTGCTCCTGCTCGGCGCGGCGCTCCTGGACGGGACGCTGTGGCTGATGCACCGCAAGCCCTGGATGGCCGTTCGGCTGCTCGCGATGGGCTGGTGGTTCCTGCTCGGCGAGCTCTACGGGCTGCTCGGCCTGCTCGTCATCGGGGCCTCCTCGGGGGGCCGCGACGGAGCGCGACGGCGCGAGCGCGTCTACCGCCTCAAGCGCCGCTGGCTGATCAGCCATCTGGCGGGCATTCGCACCATCTTCGACCTGCGCTTCGAGATCGAGGACCTGGAGCTGGCCGGCCCCGGACCGGTGCTGATGATGATCCGCCACGCCTCCATCATCGACAACGCGCTCCCCGATGCCGTCGTGGGCCGCGCCCACGGCCTGGGGTTCCGCTTCATCATCAAGCGCGAGCTGCAGATGCTCCCAACGATCGACATCGGCGGGCGCTGGGTGCCGACGCTGTTCGTCAAGCGAGCCTCGGGTAAGACCGCCGATGAGGTCAAGCGGATCACCGCCCTGACGGTCAACCTGGGCGAGCACGACGGCTTGCTCATCTATCCCGAGGGCACCCGCTCGACACCCGAGAAGCTCGCCCGCGCCAAGCAGGTGATCGCCGAGCGCCAGCCTGAGATCGCCCCCCTGGCGGCCCGCCTGCAGAACCTGCTGCCACCTCGCCTCGGCGGCACGGTCGAGCTGCTGCAATCCGCACGGGGCGCCGACGTGGTGATCTTCGGCCACGTGGGACTCGACGGGTTCGAGTTCATCAGCGACATCTGGGCCGGGGGGCTGGTGGGAACGACCGTGCGCCTGAAGTTCTGGCGCTTTGCCGCCTCCGAGGTGCCCATCGAGCGGGCCGAGCTGATCGCCTGGCTGTACGACCGCTGGCAGGAGCTCGACGATTGGGTGGGCGAGATGCGGGCCAAGGCGCCGGTCCCCGCGGAAACAGCAGCAGCAGCGGCCGTCTGAGCCGGGCGCGATGCGCCAGGATGGGCGGCGATGGCAACCGCACGCAACCTCGTGAACCTGAAGTCCGTGGAGAAGGGCTACGGCAGCCGCTCGGTGCTGCGCGACGTGACACTCGGGGTGTCCGCCGGGGAGCGCATCGGCGTGGTGGGACGAAACGGCGACGGCAAGTCCACCCTGCTGCGCCTGATCGCCGGCGTCGAGGAGCCCGACGGCGGAGTGGTGACGCGGACGGGCGATGTGGATGTGGCGCTGCTCTCCCAGCGCGACGAGCTCGACGAGCGACGGACGCTCCGCGAGCTGCTGGTGGGCGAACGGGCCGACCACGAGTGGGCGGGCGACGGCGCCTTTCGCGGTGTGCTCGACGGGCTCATGGGAGGAGTGTCGATCGAGAGGTTCCCACAGGGAATCGACACGCCCGTGGCCGGTCTCTCCGGCGGGGAGCGCCGCCGCATCGCGCTCGCCGCCCTGCTGCTCGAGCCGCCCGAGCTGCTGCTCCTGGACGAGCCCACCAACCACCTGGATCTCGAAGGCGTGGATTGGCTGGCCCACCATCTGGCGGCGCGGCGCGGCGCGATGCTCGTGGTGACCCACGACCGCTGGTTCCTGGACGCCGTCTGCACGGCCACCTGGGAGGTGGCCGAGGGAGCTGTCAACCGCTACGAGGGAGGCTACGCCGCCTGGGTGCTCGCCCGCGCCGAGCGCGAGCGCCAGGCGAGCGCGCGGGAGGACCGTCGCCGCCAGTTGATGCGCAAGGAGCTCGCATGGCTGCAGCGGGGACCGCCGGCGCGCACAACCAAGCCGAAGTTCCGCATCGAGGCGGCGAACGCCCTGATCGCCGACGAGCCCGCCCCTCGCGACAGCGCCGAGCTGCTGCGCTTCGCCGGCGCGCGCCTGGGCAACAAGGTGCTGGACGCGCTCGACATATCCCTGAAGCTCGGCGAGAGAGAGGTGCTCAGCGATCTCACCTGGCGCCTGGGGCCGGGTGAGCGTGTGGCGGTTGTTGGAGTGAACGGGTCGGGCAAGACATCGCTCGTGCGGCTGCTGGCCGGTGAGCTCGAGCCTAGCTCGGGCCATGTGGAGCGGGGGGCGACCATCCGGGTGGCGCACCTCTCCCAGGACACCGTCGAGATCCCTGGAGAGCTGCGGGTGCTCGAGTCGCTGGAGGAGGTACGTGGCCATGCGGTGCTGAGCGACGGCCAGGAGATCACCGCGGCAATGCTGTGCGATCGCTTTGGCTTTCGCGGCGAGAAGGCTCGCACATTCGTGCGCGACCTCTCCGGCGGCGAGCGCAGGCGTCTGGCGTTGATGCGGCTGCTGATGGGTGAGCCGAACGTGCTGCTCCTGGACGAGCCCACCAACGATCTGGACATCGATACCCTCACCGCCCTCGAGGATCTGCTCGACGGGTGGCCCGGCACGCTCGTGGTGGTGAGCCACGACCGCTACTTCGTGGAGCGGGTGTGCGACAACGTTTATGCCCTCACCGATTCAGGTGGCCTGCGCCATCTTCCGGGCGGGATCGCGCAGTACATCGAGGAGCGGCGTGGAGGCGAGGTCCAGGAATCGGCCCAGTCACCATCCGCTCCGCGCGATGAGCTGCCCACGGGGGCGCAGATACGCGCGGATCGCAAGCAGAGTCGTCGCAGCGAGCTCGAGCTCCGCCGCCTGGAGCGCGCCATCGAGCGGCTCACCGCGCGTGAGAGCGCTTTGAACGAGGAGATGGCGGGGCACGCCAGCGATCATGCGCGCCTCGGCGAGCTGCAGTCCGAGCTGGAGCTGGCGGTGGCCGAGCGCGAGGAGCTGGAGATGTCCTGGCTAGAGGCCTCGGAGCTGCTCGAGGGGTGAGCGCGTGATAATCGAGCAGGTGATCCCGATCCCGGCGAGCGACTCATGAGCAGGCCCTTCCTGGTCGCGCAGCTCAGCGACCTGCACATCGGCACTTCACACGGCGAGCATGATGCGGCATCGGCGCTGGCTGCGACCGTCGACGCGGTGCAGGCGTTGCCCGATCGCCCCGATGCCGTGATCGTCACAGGCGATCTCACGCACAGCGCCGGCGACCACGAATACGAGATCGCACGCGAGCTGCTCGAGCGGCTGCAGACGCCCACATATGTGCTCCCCGGCAACCACGACGACCGCGATCGTCTGCGCCGCCACTTCGGGCTGGAGGGAGCAGCCGGTACGCCCGTCCAGCAGGCGGTCGACCTGGGACCGTTGCGCCTGGTGGCGCTCGACAGCACCTGTCCGGGCAGCGATGCCGGCCAGCTCGACGCCGCCCGCCTGGAGTGGCTCGAGCAGACCCTCGCCGCCGTGCCCGAGCAGCCGACGCTGCTGGCGATGCACCACCCGCCCCTGCTCACGGGGGTGGCGCCGTGGGATGAGATCGGCCTGCCCGACCCTGAGCGGGCGGCGCTCGGCGAGGTGCTCGCCCGCCACCCCCAGGTGCGCCGCGTAGTGGGCGGGCACATGCACCGCACGATCGTCGCCCAGCTGGCAGGACGGGCGGTGCTCGCCGTTCCCAGCACCTATCTGCAGGGGCTCCTGGACTTCACCGCCCCGGAGTTCGTGCTGGGGATCGAGCCGGCGGGCTTTGCCCTGCACGCGCTGGTGGGCGAGGAACTGGTCTCGCACATCCAGACCGTGTAAGGCGAATCCCGTGTCAGGCGCCGGCGGTCAGGCGGGCGCGTCCACTGGCGGCACGCACCGTCTCGGTGAGCGTTGCGATGTCGTAGGCGCCGTAGTGGCGGCGCCCGTTGACGAAGAAGCTCGGCGTTCCCGAGACCCCGCTCTCGTCAGCGCTGGCCACGTCCTCGCTCACCCGCGACTGATGCTCGCGGCGGCGAAGCTCTCGCATGATGCGCTCGGCGTCGAGACCGAGCTGCTCGGCATAGGCCGCCAGATCGCTCGGCAGCAGATCCCCCTGATGGCCGAGCAGGATGTCATGCATGGCCCAGAAGTTGCCCTGGGCCGCGGCGGCCTCCGATGCCTCGGCGGCGAGCTGTGCATGAGGGTGGACGTCGTTGAGCGGCAGGTGACGCCAGACGTAGCGAACCTCGTCTCCGAAGGAGGCCAGCAGCTCACGGATCGCCCCCTCGGCCTGCCCGCAATAGGGGCACTCGAAGTCGCCGTACTCGATGAGCGTGACCAGAGCGTCCTCGGGGCCGCGAATGTGGTCGCGCTCGGGGTCCACGTCCATCGACAGGTCGAGGATGTCCTCGGCGGTGCGCGCCAGCTGTCGCGCCCGCACGCTGCTCGGCAGGCGCCTCACCACACGCAGCACGGCCCACCCCACGAGGGGGGCCACCACCACCGAGGCGAGCGCGCCCACCTTGGCCTCATCGAGGCGCTCCCCGGAGAAGGCCAGGCTCGAGATCAGCAGGGAGACGGTGAAGCCGACGCCCGCGAAAGCCCCGCCGGCCGCCAGCAGCGGCCCGCTCAGAGGCGAGCGAGGCCCATGCAGCGCGGGCCGGGAGGCGAGCCAGGAGGCACCGGCGATGCCCACGGGCTTGCCCACCACGTAGCCGATCAGGATCCCCAGGGTTATGGGAGAGCTGACGGCGTCGCCGAGCAAGCCGCCGGTGAAGTGCACGCCCCCGTTGGCGAGGGCGAACAGCGGCACGACAACGTAGCTCGTCCAGGGATGCAGGCTGTACTGGAGGCGCTCGTTGGGTGAGATGGCCGACATCACTCCCTGCTGGGCCGAGCGGGCCAGCTCGGGGGTGGGCTGCTCGCGAAAGGCCCGCGCCTGGGCGATGGCGCGCTCGAGATCGCCGCGCGAGGGCGGATAGGCGCTGGTGGCGAGCCCCACCACAAGCCCCGAGATGACGGGGTCGATGCCCGACTTGAACATCGCCACCCACAGGCCCACAGCGACCGCGATGCTCACCGGGCGGGCGCGCTCCGGCGCGTAGCGCAGGGCGAGCAGAATCCCGAGCAGGGCGACGGCGACAGCGAGAGCGGCGAGCGAGACCCGGCTGGTGTAGGCGGTTGCGATGACGAGCAGCGCGAACAGATCGTCGATCACCGCCAGCGTCAGCAGGAACACACGCAGGCGGGTGGCCGCGCGGGGGGTGAGCAGCGCCAGCGCACCGAGGGCGAAGGCCGTGTCGGTGGACATCGCCGCGCCCCAACCCTTGGCCCCGGGTCCGCCGGCGTTGAAGGCGAGGTAGATCAACACAGGGACGGCCATGCCTCCGATCGCCGCGAGCATGGGGATGGCGAGCCGGCGGCGCTCGCGCAGCTCGCCGAGGTCGAACTCGCGCTTGGCCTCCAGGCCGACGACGAGAAAGAAGAAGGTCATCAGCCCCTCGTTGACCCAGTGGCGCAGGTCGATCGAGACGGCTCCACCGCCCAGCCGGATGGCAAGGGTGGTGCGCCACAGCGACTCATAGGAGTGCGACCACGGCGAATTTGCCCACAGCAGCGCGAGCACGGTGGCCGCCGCGAGCACGCTGCCGCTGCCCGTCTCGGTGCCCAGGAAGTCGCGTACGGGCGTGGCGAGGTTTCGTGCCCAGGCCGTCCTGCCCGAGTAGCCGGCCCCTTCCTCGGTTGCGCCGGGCGCGCTCATCAGGACCTTCGCAGCGCTGCTGCCGTCTGGGCGGGCCCTACGATCGCCTTCTGCAGGCGCCGCGCGGCGTCGAGGTGCTCGCCCGTCCAGATCATGCGCACGGCGGTGGCGCTGGCCTTTCCGTCCTCGCCGCGCAGGTCGCGACGCACCGCGTCGAGCAGACGGCTGTCGGCGAGACGATCGTGAGGAAGCGGCTCGCGCGGGTCGAGCCCGCCCAGCAGGCGCTCGGCGAACTCGTCATACCAGCCCTCCACACGCTCGCTCGAGCGCAGCAGCTCCTCCCGGGCGGCCGTGCGATCGCCGCCCGGCGAGCCATCCTCGCGCCCCCACAGATCCAGGATGGCGTCGCCCGCAAGACGCAGGCCGCCCACGCCGTTGACGAGGCTCGTCACCTCCGAGAGCGGGATCGGCTTGGCCCCGCTCTCGGCCAGGTAGCCGCGAAAGGTGTCATCGAGACGACGGGCGGCGGCGGCAGCGCGAATCGCATCGTCCGTGGGAGCCGCGGGATGGGCGGCGGAGAACTCGCAGCAGAGCATCCCGAAGTCCACAGCGCTCGCCAGATAGGCGGCGCTGTCGGCGTAGGCATCGGCCAGCGCGCGGTGCAGCGCCGCTCCGGCGCCACGCGGCCAGAAGAGCAGGCCCACGAGCAGGCTCACCCCACAGCCGATGGCGATGTCCTCGACCCGCAGCAGTCCCACCCGCCAGCCCGTTGGCTGGATGATGTTGAACAGGAACACCAGGGTGAGGGTGAAGGCAGCCTGCCCCGCGGCAAACGAGATCGCCGCAGGGGCAACCCCGGCCACGAGGATGACGGGCGGCAGCAGAAACCAAAGGAGGGTGGGGTTCGTGCCGATCACGGCCAGAATGGCGGCGCCGATCACGAACCCGACCACCGTTCCGAGGAGGCCGCGAACGACGTTCTGGCCGGTGTTCAGCGCGCTCGATCGAAGCACCGAAAGCGTGCCGAGCACGACCCAGAAGGAGTGCAGCAGGCCGGTACGGTTGGCCACGAACACAGCCAGGCCCAACCCCACCGCCCCACGCACGCTGTTGTGCAGCCACACCGAGTTCCTGTCGACGTGAGCGCCGGCTCGCTCCTGGGCCGTGGCCAGCGTCCCCGCCAGTCCCTCGGGCTGGCGGCCGAGCAGTCTCGCCCACCACCTGCGACGCTCGGCGGCGGCGGTGAGATCGATGTTGTGGGCGACGCTCGAGGCGGCGAAGGCCAGCTCCTGGGCGCGGAAGCTCGGATCGAGCGAGGTGATGAACTCGCTCACCTGCTCGTCGGTGGCGCTCTGCTCCATCGCCCCCACGCTGTCGCTCAGCTCAGCCATCGCCGCCCGCAGCTCGCCGCAGTCGCCGCCCGTGAGCTCGAGCAGCTCGCCGCCACGCTCGAGCACCGCGGCCGCAGCGACCTTGACCTGACATGCCTCGCGGTGGATCGAAGCGCCCGGCGCCACTCGGGCGGACTGGATGACGATCGTGTGGAGCCAGTCCAGCTCGTCGACGAGGCGCACCACCGTGCGGGCCGATGTGCTCAGTCCGGTTGGCCGGTAGGGGGTGGCGAGAAAGACCCGCCGAAGCGTGGCCAGAGCAGCCTCGGCCTGCGCAACCGCACGATCGCGCTCGCGTGCGAGCGACTCGTCTCCAGCGCTCAACACGTGGGCGGCTTCGGCACGCAACCTTGCGGCCAGTGCCCTGCAGGCGCGGGCGGCGGCCGCCCGCAGGGGACCGCGCGCCGGCGCCGGCCACAGCAGCGCCACGGCAATCAGAGCGGCACCGGCGGCCATCCCCCAACCGGCCAGCCGATCGGGAACTGCCGATGGCGGTGCGGCGTTGGTAACGGACAGGATGAACGCCAGCAGCAGCGAGGTGCTCGCACCCGCCAGCACGGAGCTCACCACCCCAGCGAAAATGACAGCGAACCCCACCAGCACCATCGCGGCGGTCGCGAGCCAGAGGGTTTCCGAGGCCAGCGTGCCGAGGCAGACGAACGCCCCTCCCACGAGTGCGAGTGCCGCCTGGGCCTGCAGTCGCTCGCGCATCGTGCCGCCGAAGTCGACCAGCAGCAGCATCGCAAAGGAGCCGAACGCCGCGAAGGTGGCAAGCGCAGGGTTGGCGATCACCTTGTCCCCCAGGGCGAACATGGCTGGCATCACGATCGCTGCCCTGGCGGAGCGCCGAAGGGCGGCGAGATCGCGGTCGCGGCTGGAGAGCCACTGCAACGGGTGCAGCGCCTGGCTTCGGGCCCGGGCGAGGGCACCTGAGGAGCCGCCAAGCACATGGATGGCCTGTTGCACCTGCCCGAGGGTAACGCGCAGGCTTGATAGCAGTCGGGGCGCGCGACGCCGCCAATCAGGCCGGCTGGATGTGTGTCACCTCAAAGCCATATCCGACGGCCAGGCGCTCGGCGATCAGGGAGCGGTGGCAGGCGGGAGCATCGCGCTCGACGCAGAGCAGAGCGGCGCGGCAGTCCTCTGGGATGGAAGAGACGAGCGCGTCGAGGTCGGCCCTGTCGAGGATCTCCTTGGTGTAACGGAGCCGGTACTCGGGAGCGAGCAGCTCGCGTGTGCGCTTGCCCACGCCAAGCCTGTCGTCCTCGCGGTATTGGAGGTGGCGAAGCTCGGTCGTCGGCGCCAGCTCCGGAAGGTGCCTGTAGGCGATGCCCGCCCCGGCCAGCGCCGCCTGCAGGCGCAGGGAGTTGGCCCAGGCGTACTGTGGCCCACGCACTCCGCGACGCTGGCGGACGTCGAGCAAGAGCCCGATGTGGGCCTTGGCCAGCGCATCGAGGAAGCTCGGCCCGGAGAAGCCGTAGACCCCAACGGTGGCGATCGAGCGCTGAGGCGTCAGGAGCCGGCGGCCGGAGCGTCGCAGCCGTAGAGGTGCTCGCGCAGCTGGTCGCAGCTCTCCGCCGACCAGCGCTCGCTCGTCTCCAACGACTCGATCAACGTCTCGGCAGTGCGCAGCAGCTCCTCGCTCTCCGGCTCGCCGAACAGCAGCGCGTCGGCTGCTTCCAGGAGCTGTTCGCGCTCCTTGGGGTGGAGCTTGGTGGCACCCTGGTGGCCCATCGTGTCGAGGAGCGCCGTGTAGTGGGCCGCTCGGGTGGTCATCGGCTCTGCCGTGCTCATCATCATGATTCTACGTTAGCGACCCCCACCCGATTTCTTTAGCGACCCCCACCCGATTTCTCGACCGAGGGCTGAGAGAGGCGACGTGAGCAAGCCGAGGACAAGCGCCGGACTGCTTCTGTATCGCATCAGCGATGGGCAGCCCGAGGTGCTCATCGCCCACATGGGCGGCCCCTTTTGGGCAAAGAAGGACGCGGCCGCCTGGTCTGTGATCAAGGGCGAATACGACGAGGAGGAGGACGCCTACACGGCGGCCCGTCGGGAGTTCGAGGAGGAGACGGGTACGCCACCGCCGCAGGGGACGGCGCTCGAGCTGGGGGTGGTTCGCCAGCGCAGCGGCAAGCTGGTCACAGCGTGGGCGATCGAGAGCGACTTCGATGCGTCGCGGATCGAGAGCAACACCTTCACGATGGAGTGGCCGCGTGGCTCGGGCCGCCAACAAGCGTTCCCCGAGATCGACCGCGTGGAATGGTTCGACCTGGATACGGCGCGCGAGAAGCTGGTGAGCAGCCAGAGCGCCTTCCTCGATGCGCTGGAGGAGCAGCTGAAGGGCGACGCCGGAAGATGAGAGCTGCCCGAGCAGGCCGATGGATCACGCTGACAGCAGCTCTGCTCACGCTGCTGATTACTGCGCCCGGCAGCGGCGGTCTCGCCGCGGCGGGCACTGGAGCGACCGCGGCCCCAACCTCGACATCCAGCCAGGGCCTACCCACCACGCTCCTACCGGCGGTGGGGGTGAGGATCCTGCGCCTGGTGGACACGAGCCGGCTCGCTCAACCGCCGCACGGAGCGCCCCGCGCCCGAGCGCTCACCACGATCCTGCGCTACCCCGCGCTCGCAGCGCCGGGCAGCCTCGACGTCACAGGCGCGCCGGCCGTGAAGAGCAGCGGGGCTCTCCCCCTGATCGTGTTCGCCCACGGCTTCGCGGTCACCCCCGCCATCTACGCCCACCTGTTGCAGAGCTGGGCCCAGGCGGGATTTGTGGTGGCAGCACCCGTGTTTCCCCTGGAGAGCGCCGACGCACCCGGCGGCCCGGACGAGTCCGATCTGGTGAACGAGCCGGGCGACATGAGCTTCGTGATCTCCCAGCTGCTAGCAGCAAGCGCCGCCCCCGGGGGCCCGCTGTCGGGGCTGATCGACCCCACGAGGATCGCGGTGGCGGGACAGTCGGACGGGGGCGAGGCGGCGCTGGCCCTCGCCTACAGCCGCCGCCTGCGCGACCCGAGGGTGCGGGCAGCGGTGATCATGTCCGGAGCTGAGATGTCGGGGATCAGCGGCTACTCCTTCTCCCCAGGCAGCCCGGCGCTGCTGGCGGCCCAGGGCACGGCGGACACCTTCAACGAACCGCGCTTCACCTACGCCTACTTCAAGGCCGCCCGGCGGCCGAAGTACCTGCTGCGCCTGCTGGGCGCTCAGCATCTGCCCCCATACACGCGCGAGGAACCCCAGCTGGGGGTGGTGGAGCGGGTTAGCACGGCCTTCCTCGAGGATTACCTGGCGCCCGCTCCCGGGCTGACGCAGCAGCTGGGCTCGCTTGGCAGTCTGAGCGGGGTGAGCTCGCTGACGGCCGAGCCATGAGGTCGGCGCCTTGACGGAGCGAGCTGACGGGGATAGCCCTCAGGACATCGTCCAGGAGGTCTGGTCGAGTATCGGCGGACCGCTGAAGCTCTCGGGGTGCTCGACCATCCAGGCGGCCACGTCACGGCAACGAGCAACCCACAGATCATCATCTCCAATCCACTCGCCGATGCGGGCAAGAACGTCGCGAACGGCATCGAGCTCGAGCTCGATCATCCAGGTGTGCAGCACGATGGCGGTGTGACCGCCGCCCGCGATTGCCTGCTCGACGCTCGCCAGCAGCGCGGCGCGGACGGCGTCGGGACCCCCCGGCTCGCTGTCGTGGCCGAGATGCTCGCGCAGGGCGGCGAAGGAGGGGAGCACGTGGAAGACATCAACGGCCGGCCAGGAGAAGGGGAGCACGGCCACCCGGTCGATGCCGGCGGCGCTGCCGGCGGGTGAGCAGTAGCGCAGCCCCCTGCCGGCGAGCAGCTCGAGGGTCCTCGGGGTGATCCGGCCCCCGGGGGGACGGAAGCCGACAGCCTCGACGCCGATGTCGTGGAGCGCCGCGAGACCACGATCGAGGTTGGCTTGCTCGGCGGCGGGATCGAGGCCCGACCAATCCTCGTGACACCAGGCGTGGAAGGCGATCTCGTGCCCGGCGTCGCCGATTGTGGCGAGCGCATGGGGATAGGTCTCGGCGTTGATGCCCTCGATGAAGAAGGTGGCGGCGAGCCCGGCCGCGGCGAGCGTCTCGAGCATGATGGGCAGGGCGGTTGTGACGGAGTAGTGCTCCCCGCGGGGAGCGTCGGGGGCGCGCAGTCCCAGCTCGATCTCGGCCGCCTCGCCGAGGTTGTCGATGGTGAGAGAGAGGGCCCCGCGAGCCCCTCTCGGCCAGATCCCCGGGGCGCTCACCTGGCGGGCCGGGGAGCGTTGCCGTCCAGCAGGGCTGCGCTCCAGTGCTCGGGGTCTTGCTGGGCCTGCTGCTTGGCCCAGGCGAAGTGATGGCGTGCCGACTCCAGCAGCAGGGGCGCCGTGGCGATGCCGGCGAGGGCATACTTCAGGTGCTCGCGGCGGGTCTCCAACAGCACGCTCCCCACCCCTCCCAGCAGCCATGCCCACAGGAGGGCGTTGTAGTAGGGCATCTGCTCGGGGGTGAGCCCCTCGGCCTCGTCGAGCCACGGCAGCACGCCCCAGCGCAGCGACCAGGGCCAGTCGGCGAAGTGCACGCCCATGCCGGCGATGGCGATGCCGGCGTTGAAGGCCAGCAGGGGGCCATCGCGGTCGTCGTTGCCCACGAGAGCGCGCACGAAGCCGACGGGGAGGGTGACGCTCCACAGCACATTGGTGGCCCGGCGCCCGATCCAGGGCTCGAGGAACACACCCACCCCGGCGTAGCGCTCGAAGCCGTTGTGCGCAGCCGCGCCCAGGGTGGCGAGGGCGTTCAACGCCTTGAAGGGCCTGCGACTGTGTGCCATCAGCTCTCCTCTGGTCGTCTCCGGCGGCGTGTCCCGGCTCCGACTGCAAGATACCTTGAGGGCATGAGCGGTCCCACCTGGATATTCATCGAGTTCTGCTGGGCGGGGTGGCTGCTCTATTGGCTGGCGATGGGCTTCGCCAACAAGCACACGCTCGAGCGAGGTGGATTCTTCGGATATCGCCTGGTGGGGGGCATCCTCGTCCTTGGCGGGCTCGGCGTGATGCGGCTCCTAGACCTCTCGCCGCGGTCACAGCTCTGGCATACGGGGGTGGGGCTGGGAGTGGTCAGCGATTGCCTCGTCATTGCGGGCGGCGCCTTCACCGTTTGGGCGCGAATCACGCTGGGGCGCAACTGGAGCGCGGAGGTGACGTTCAAGCAGGATCACGAGCTGATCGAGTCGGGTCCCTACGAGCTGGCTCGGCACCCCATCTACACCGGCCTGCTCCTGATGGCCCTCGGCACGGCGATCAGCGTGGGACGGGCGATCGGCTTCGCGGTGTTCGTGGGGGTGTGTGGCGCACTGTGGTGGAAGGCCCGGCAGGAGGAGCGCATCATGAGCAGGCACTTCCCCGACGCCTACGCCGAGTACAGGACTCGAGTCCACGCGATCGTCCCGTTCCTGCTGTAGCGCTCGACCGGAGTCTGGGGGGAACGGATTTTTGATGTATGCGGGTTGCTCGCAGCCCTACCACTCGCCGAGCAGCCGATCCAGAGCCAGTGCCAGCATCTGGGAGCGGGACCTGCCGCCGTGGGGCGCCGCGATGAAGTAGCTGCCGATCAGCAGCGAGTAGGCCAGCATGCTGCGAGCCTCGACATCGTTCTCATCGGGGCAAAACTGGCCGAACAGGGAGCGCACGAATGCCATGCGCCGACCGTCGATCCGGCGCAGTCGCTTGGCGAGCTCGCGGTCGCGTCGCGACCAGTCGCGGAGTGCCAGCTCCACAGCGAAATCGGCTGAGGACGCCAGGGCAAACAGCTCCTTGAGCTTGGCCCGTGGCTCGAGCGGCTCGCTCTCGATACGCGCTATGACCTGCTCGGTGCTCGTCCGCTCCCACGTGTCGAGCATCTCCATGAGCAGCGCCTGGCGGTTGGCGAAATGCCAGTAGAAGCCGCCCTTGGACACACCGAGATCGCCGGCCAGCGTCTCAATCCGAACGGCATCGGGGCCCCCTCGAGCGAGCGCCTGCAGAGCCGCATCGATCCATGCGCTTCGCGGTGTACGAACGTTTGCCACCCCACATCTATACGCCACCGTATTGACAGATGCAAGCCACCTCTCTAAAGTCCATACGGAACCGTATGGATCGAGGAGGATTTGTATGAGGCTCCCGAACACAACGCATGAATCCGGCCCCTGGCGCATCCGCGATATCGCGCCGGATTTCACTCTGGAGGATGTTTGGGCTCTCCCGGTGCATGGCAGCGCGGAGGACTTCGCCGCACTGGTTGAGCTTGCGACATCCTCAGACCCAGCCACCCTGACGTCACGCCCGGCGCGCGTCCTGTGGAACGTGCGCGATCGTCTCGGCAGCTGGTTCGACCTCGGCCGGATCTCCGCCCCGATCGACGCCGGAGAGAGCGGCGCGGGGGGCCAAATGCCGATTCCTGGCAAGCGTGAAACCTCCCTCGCCGAGCGGCTACCGGATGACCTGCGGGACTCTGCGGCGGGTGTGCACTTCAACTCTCTGCCGTTCGCTGCGCTCTATCTCACCGATGTCGAGTTCGCGGCAGAGCTGTCCAACCAGACCGTCCACGGGGTGATGCACCTGGGGTGGGTCGATCAGGGCGAAGGCCGCTACCAGGGGCAGATGGCCGTGTATGTCAAGCCCCGCGGTACGCTGGGCAAGGCATACATGCAGCTCATCAAGCCCTTCCGCTATTGGATCGTCTACCCGGCGCTCATGCGCCAGATGGAGCGAACCTGGGATGCCCGCGTCCGGCGGCAGGCGACGCCGCAGGCGGATCGACCGTCTAGCTGGTGAGCGCTCCTGGAGCCTCGCTCAGGCTGCGGCCTCGCGCTTGACCTCCTGCACCAGCCACCCGTTCCCGTCGGGATCGTCGAAGCTGAAGAAGGTGTTGTAGTCGCGGCGGTCGGGATCCGGCCCAGGCATCTGTCCGCCCTCGCTGAAGTGGTACAGATCGGTGACCGCCACTCCCCGCTCCTGTAGCTCGCTCCGCGCGGCGTCGATGTCGGTGACGATCAGGTGCAGCCCGAGCACGCTGCCCGCGCGTTGGGGCTGCTTCATCACCGCGATCGCGCAGGCCGAGCCCGGCGGGACGAGCTGCACAACGCGAAAGTCCTCCCCCGCGGAGTGGTCGACGAGCACGTCGAAGCCCACCTGATCGACGTAGAAGGCCTTCGTCCGATCCACGTCGGTGGCGGGGACGACGATCAGCTCGAGCTTCCAGTCCATGTGTTTGCCTCCATTGGTTGTGTTGATCAAAGCGGCTCCGCTCTCTATCTAGTGAGACGGCCGGCCGAGGGGAATCTCATCGCGGCGAGCTGAGCAAAGAGCGTTCCTGTCCTGGCTCGTGAGTATTGCCAACGCGCGGGCGGCGTCAGATCATGTAGCTCGCGGCGCTCATCCCGAGCGTGATATAAACATCGCGTGCGCACCTCTCAAGCGCGGCTACTGGGGGTCGCGCTCGGGGTCGCCCTCCTCATCGCTGGGATCGTCTCGGACTCCGCCGGAGCTGCCGCGGGCTCAATCACCCACTATCCGATCCCGGTCGAAACGACGCCCTACGGGACGACGACGGGGCCCGACGGGAAGATCTGGTTCGTTGACAGCGGCAATCATGTCGGTGGCCCCTCCATCGGAAGGATGGCCACGAGCGGAACGATCTCGAGCTCGGACGTTGTGAAGCTCCCCTCGTCGGCGTTGGGCCTGGCGGCCACATTGGGCCCCGACGGCAACATGTGGGTGGTCCAGGATGCCGAGATCGACAAGGTACCGGTCGGGGTTTCGCTCACGAGTGAAATCACCGAATACCCGCTGGGCAGCGGCACCGGTGGCTATGGCTCCATCGCCTCCGGCCCCGACGGCCGGCTGTGGTTCGGCTGGAACACGCAGATCGGTGCGATCACGACGACTGGAGAAGTCAAAGGCTACGAAACGAACTCGAGCACCTCGGTTTCGGGCGTGACCGTTGGCGCGGACGGGAAGCTCTGGTACGGCGAGGGCAACAAGATCGCGCGCATGGACACCGCCGGACACACGGGCGTCGGCAATGAATTCCCGTTGCCCGGCAGCGACAGCGGGATCAACGGCCTGGTGCTCGGCCCCGATGGGAACATCTGGTTCAGCCTCGCCAGCCCGGCGGCTATCGGGCGGATCACGCCCACGGGGACGATCACCATCTTTCCGACTCCCACACCGAGCAGCCTGCCTTTCGGGCTCGCCGTGGGCCCGGACAAGCAGATCTGGTTCGTCGAGCGAAACGGCGATGCGGTGGGCGCGATCCCCACCACCGCCACCTCGGGGGCCGACATCATCGAGTACCCGGTCGGTTTCAGCAACACCGGCCTCGAGTACATCACCGCGGGACCCGACTCACGCATGTGGTTCAACGAGTTCAACCGCGGCTCGCTCGGCGCGATCACTACCAACGTCGCTCCCGCCGGGCCACCCGGGAGTCCGGCGCCGAGCCCTTCACCGAGGCCCGGTTCGCCGCCCGTCATCTCGTCGAGCCCACTGACCGCGTTTCCCTCCCTGCCCGCGTTTCCCTCCGTGCCGGCGCCGGCAGGCTGCGCGGCGAACAAGCTGATCCTCACCGACGTCTTTCCCCAGGGAGGAAAGACACAGATCCTCGGCGTGGCCCCCGCCGCGGCTGCCGGCAAGAGCGTGACGATCATCTCAACGTGGAACGGAAAGCCCGTCGCCGTGGCAAAGGTGCGCAGCGACCTTTCGTTCAAGGCGACCGTCGCCTTCCCGCCAGGATCGCTGCGGTTCACAAACCGTGCGAATTACTTCGCCAAGCTCGGCTCTGCCCGCAGCGGCGCGTTGAAGTTCGCGCGCCGGATGTACACCACCTCGGTCACGGCGGCCGGCCGCTCGATCACCTTCAGCGGGAACGTCACACGCCCCTTCTCGAAGCGGATCGAACCGGTGACGATCCGAGCCGCGTCTTCCTGCAGCGCGATCACTGCTGGGACGATCGTGGCAAACGTCAGACTGACGTCGGCCGGCACCTTCACAGCAACCTTCCAACTGCCTGCGTCGCTGCAGAGGGCCTCGAAGGTCTACCTGCTCGCGCAGACGAGGGTGCGCCAGAACACTCATAGCAGCAAGACCTTTCCCACCTCCACGCTGATCCGCGGCGTAAGCCTCACGCCCTAGAGGGGGCAACGCACCGTAGCGGGCGCCAGGTGGGAGATCTGCGGTCCGATCTCCCCGCCCAGCTAGCGCAGCGTCGCGAGGGAGTGTGTGGTGTGAGTCTCGCCGCCGACACCGACCGTGACGGTTGTCACACGGACGCGCAGGAGGCGACTGCGGGCGAGCAGTCCGCGAGCCCTCGCTGTGAGATGCAACGTGATGACCCTGCTGTGACCCTCGCGAACGCTGAACGAGCCGACAGCGAGCCTCAGGCTCGGTGTCGATTTGCGGGATCGCTGCCCGCTGGGGATCGTTTGCACAACTATCGTGCCGCTGCACGCGCCGGCGACGGTCGGGCAGCTCAGCTCGATCGCCAGCCTGCCGGAACGGCTGGCCTTCAGCGATCTGGTGAGCAGCACGATGCTCGCGGCAGGCGATTTGTGTTCCTGGAAGCTCAACACGCCCACGTTGCCCGGACTCTGCTGCGTGAGGGGCGTAGGCGTTGGCGTAGGTTCGCCGGAAGATTGGCTCGTTGGGGTCGGCACTTTGGACGACGCAGGGAGTGTGGTGAGGGTTTCGTCGGTGCCCTGGCGGGTGCCGCCGGGGTTCGTAGCGGTGATGCGGTAGTGGTAGGTGGTATTGGCTGTTAGGCTCGACAGCAATGCGGAGACCGGGAGGGAGGCTTCGCCTGATCCTGGCAGTGGCGAGCATGGTGCGCTGGAGCCGTATGTTGTTGTGGGGCCATATTCGAAGCTGCATTCGGTGACGTTCGCGCCGTTGGGGTTCACGGAGGCGCTCAGCGTGGCTGTGGTCTGTGTCACGGAAGTAGCAGCCCCGGTGACCACGGTCGGGGGACTGGGTGGGATGCCGATTTGGTAGGCGGTGACGCTCGTCCCAGTGGCGAGGAACACGCGTCCGCCGGCCGCGCTGGGGGAGGCGAAGTGGTCGGTCACGGGACTGGGCAGTGTCTCGGTGTAGCGCGGCACGCCGGTGGCGGGATCGAGCCCATAGAGCTTCGTGCCACCCCCCGACAGGAACTTGCCGGAGATGACCCAAACGAGGCCACCGGAGACGATCGGTGGGCCGGTCGCGTCGGAGGGCCCATGCCAGAGGGGAGTGAAGGTGCGTGCGGCCTGGTTGTAGGTGAGCGCGCGCACCCCGTCCTCACACGGGACATAGATCGTCCCGTCCGCGTAGGCGTCGCCTCCAAAGCTGCCTTCGCCGCTGCCTTCGGTTTTGGCTTTGCATACTTTTTCACTGTAAACGGCGGGGGCACCGGAGCCCATGGTCGCCTCATCGATCAGATAGCCCATTTCGTTCTTGCCGGCCTGGAACACCAATCCGCCGGGAAGCAGCTCAGGTCCGGCCGAGCCCATGTCGCGGTCGTGATTGCTGTCGCTGAGCCAGCTTTCAGGCTCGAAGTTGCCAATGAGCTGCATCGAGGAGTTGAGCTCGATAACGCTGTCGGAGTAGTCATAGGTTTTGATTTCTGTGCCTTTGGGGAAGTTTGGGTTTCCGAGGCTCACATAGATGTGGCCTTCGCTGTCGACTGCCGGTCCGCTCGTTCCCCAAACGGCCGCGCCTCCATATGCCGGCGCCGCCGGTTTGTACTGCCAGAAGCTGGGCGCTCCTCCCCCCTCCGGGGCTGCCACCACCGTGCCGTCGTATTCGCCGCAGTCACCGGCGTTACCGCCGAAGCCGAACACGACCTTCCCTTCATCGAGGCTCAGGGCGGGCCGCTGGAGCAGCGTTTTCGGGTTGGCGCCGGGGGGATCAACGTCGGTGCTCAGCACCTGTTCGCCGCTGGTCAGGTTGAAGCCCTCGAGGAGGTGGTGCGCTTCTTCGGTGGCTGGGTTCCAGACGTCAGCAACCGCATAGATGGCATTTGTGGAGACGTCGATCACCGGCGTGCCGACAATCCCGACGGTAGGTTCGACATGGCGGATTCAACCGGTCGTTGCAACGTACTCCGCGAACTTCTCTGATGGTGTCAGGTAGCCGAGGGTCTTGCGGGGTCGTCCGTTGAGGCTGCGTTGGATGCTGCGGAGGTCGCTTGCGGTGATGGTGGTGAGGTCTGTGCCCTTTGGTAGGTATTGGCGTAGTAGCCCGTTGGTGTTCTCGTTGGATCCTTTCTGCCAGGGCGAGTGAGGGTCACAGAAGTAGATCGGGATCCCTGTCTCGATGGTGAAGCTTGCGTGCTTTGACATCTCGGCGCCCTGGTCCCAGGTGATGCTCTTCTTCAGCTCACGCGGCAACGTGGTGATCGCTTTGCGCATGGCTTCATCAACGGCAACGGCAGACCGGTCGCCGTTCATGTGCAACAGCAGGACAAGCCGGCTCGAACGCTCCACGAGGGTGCCAACTGCGCTGCGGGAGTTCGCTCCGAGGATGAGGTCGCCCTCCCAGTGCCCAGGCACCGCCCGGTCCTCCACTTCTGCAGGGCGCTCTGAGATCATCACCATCCCCGGCAGCTGACCGCGCTTATCCGTGCGTCCTCTCGGCCGGCGGGTGGTTCGCCCCGAGCGCAGGCAGCGAGCGAGCTCGCGGCGCAGCTCGCCGCGGCCCTGCACGAACAATGATTGGTAGATCGTCTCGTGGCTCACGCGCATAGCCGGCTCATCGGGATAATCCAACGGTAGGCGACGAGCGATCTCCTGGGGTGACCACAGCTGCCCCAGACGGCGGGTGACCTCACGGTGCAGCTTGCCACGCACCAGCTTGCAGCTCTTGGGCCGACGAGCGTGCTCTCTCGCGCGCTGGTGCGAGCGCCAAGCCGAGTACTGCTCGCGCCCACCGTCTGCGTTGACCTCACGCGTGACCGTCGAAGGCGACCGCTTGAGGATCCTCGCGATCGCGCTCAGCGAGTCACCGCGACCGATCCCGAGCAAGATCTGCTCACGATCACCGATCGAGAGACATCCATCCCTAGGTGCCCAGGAGCAAGGGACGCCCCTCGTGAACCTCCTCTCCCGCACCATCACCCCGACCATCGGCGCCGAACACCCGACCTCTCTGGCGATATCCGTCAGCCGCCAGCCACTCGCTCGCAGTTTGAAAGCGAGCTGCTTCTGCTCGTCGCTCAGGTGCCCACGCATCCACAACCTCCGGTATCGGTTCCTCGGTCATCCCACAGGATCCGTTGCGCCCACCGGTTGACACCGCCCATCTCCGCACACCACATCCTTGTCGGGCACCGGCGTACCGGCGCTTTTCCGCCAGATGACTTTGCCGGTGGCGGCGTCCAACGCGTAGATCTCATCGCCGACCGTTGCCACATAGGCGCGCGAGCCGAGGATCAACGGTTGGCTCCAGATCGGCGCGCCCAGGTCGGGGGACTGCCACGCAAGCGTCGGTGTGATCGGTTTCGTTGCTTCCGGATCATCGCCGGAGCGAGCACCGTCGCGATGGTAGGTGGTCCACGCAGGTTCGCTAAACGCGCTGCTCGTCAGGGGCCACATGAGCAGGCAGAGGAGCAGGCCGACGAGCAACACGAGCATCGGCAGCCCGCCTCGCAGAGGGCGACTCCTTGGTGTCCATTTTCCGGTACTCATCGAGTTTTCCGTACTGGTCGCATGGCGAAATCCTACGTCAACGCCCACCCGCTGAACGATGTTTTCGCGGCTATCTCCTACTGTCGAGCCGTGCTCAGCGCCGGCTGCAGCGCAGGTCCGGTGGCGCTTGTGAAGTGGGCTCGCGCGTACTCAAGTGCCTTGGCGAAGGTGGGCATGAGATGACTCGGGTCTGCCAGCTTCTCCAGCACCCCGAGGTCTGCCAGCAGCCTGCGATGAGGCTCCTTGACCGAGGTCAAGAGGACCATCACGTGATGGTGCTGCAGATGGGCAATGAGGTCCCCGAGGGCTCGGGCACCGGTGCTGTCGAGGACGCGGAGTCGTCCGAGGCGCAGGATCAGGATCTGGACGTCGCTGGTGTCGGCCAGCTCAAGCAGGAAGCGCTGCGCGGCGCCGAAGAAGAGCGCACCGTCGAGCGCGTAGGCGACGATGTGCTCCTGCAACAGGGCGTGCTCGAGCTCGCTATCGACATCGATCCGGTCGATCGTCTCCTGCTCGAAGGTGGTGCTATCGGCAACCGCGCGGAGGGCGAGCAGCGACGCCAGCGAGATTCCAACGCCTACTGCGATCACGAGGTTGAAGGCGACGGTGGCGGCGGCTGTGCAAGCGAGCAGCAAGGCATCGCTGCGGGTGGAGCGCAGGATTCGGCTGACGGTCCCGAACTCAACCATCCGCACGGAGGTCACGATCAGCACGCCGGCGAGGGCAGCGAGGGGAATGCGGGAGAGGAGGGGAGCCAGCGCGATTGCCACCACGGCCAGGACCAAGCCGTGAAGGATGGCGCTGGCGCGGGTTCGGGCTCCGGCCTTGACGTTGACGGCAGTCCGGGCGATGGCGCCGGTGGCCGGCATGCCGGCAAAGAACGAGACGGCGACGTTGGCGAGCCCCTGCCCGAAGAGCTCGCGGTCGGGATCGTGTGCCTCGGTGTCGGCCATCCCATCTGCGACCTTGGCCGACAGGAGGCTCTCCACGGCGGCGAGCGCAGCGACAGCCAGGACAGCTCCCAGCACCGAGCCGACGTGTGCGGGAGAAAGCTGTGGCAGTGAAGGCGTAGGCAGGCCGCCCGGGATCGTCCCGATCCTGGCAACCGAGAGGCCGGAGAGCTCTGTAACGGCCGTCGCTGCAGCAACCGCCAGCAGCGAGGCGGGCAGCGCCCGGTACAGCCGCGGCAGGCCGCCCATTAGTGCGGCAACGAGCGCCATGATCGCGAGCGCATTCCAGTCCTGTCCGTCCCAGCGGCCCAGCGCACGGAATGCGACGGCCGCGGTATTGACACCATGAGGCTTGGGGACACCGAGCGCCGCCGGCACCTCCTGCAGGAAGATCAGCATCGCTATGCCCAGGGTGAAGCCCTCGATAACCGGCCAGGGGAGCAGCCCGGCGTAGCGTCCAAGCCGCGCGGTTCCGGCAGCCATCAGCAGGGCCCCGGCGAGCACGGCGACGATCACGACGCCCGAAGGGCCGGCCGAGGCAACCACGGGAACCAGCACCACGGTCATGGCTCCCGTGGGCCCGCTCACCTGGACATTCGATCCGCCGAAGACTCCCGCGACGATGCCGGCGACGATGGCGGTTACGAGCCCCGCCTTCGCTCCCAGGCCCGAGGCCACGCCGAAGCCAAGCGCCAGTGGGAGCGCGACGATGGCCACCGTCACCCCGGCCAGCAGATCCGCCCGCCAGCCGGATCGCAGGCCGCGGTAGTCACGAGAAGACGGCAGGAGCGCGGCCAGCGCCCGCCGATCTAGGATCGCTGCAACTCGTCGCGGGCCGCGGTTGCGTTGTCCAGCAGCATCTCCCGTGACAGTCGAAGCACCTCGGTGATTCGCTCATCGGCGATGGAGTAGACCACCATGGACCCGGAACGCTGGGGAACGATCATGCCTGCGCTGCGAAGCTGGCCGAGATGTCGTGAGAGCTGAGGCTGGCTCGTGTCTACGAACTCCAGCAGGGCCGAAACGGTCTTCGGACCCTCACTGAGCAACTCCAGCGTGCGAATGCGTTGCGGATGGGCGAGCGCCTTGAAGAACTCTGCCTTCAGCTTGGGGATCTCTGGCATGCGTTTGGAAGTATATACGCATAACGACATATGCTGGGGGATCAGATCAGACACCTGCAGGACGAGGAGCGACGTTATGGTCCCCGCCGCGCCGCGGCTGCAAATCACAATCACTTGGAGGAGAGCAATGACCGACACCACCTGCCACATGTCGATCTCCCTCGACGGCTTTGTCGCCGGGCCGGATCAAAGCCGCGAGCACCCGCTCGGCAAGCGAGGCCCCGAGCTTCACGGCTGGCACCTTGGCGACGAGCGCGCGAACGAGGCGGACGCCGCGGCCGAACGCCGTTTGCTGCGCCCCCGCGGGGCCTACGTCATGGGCCGCAACATGTTCGGCCCGATCCGGGGCGAGTGGGACGAGGAGTGGTCAGGCTGGTGGGGCCCCGAGCCGCCCTACCACGCGCCCGTGTTCGTCCTGACCCATCACCCTCATGAGCCGATCGAGATGGAGGGTGGGACGACGTTTCACTTCGTCACCGATGGCTTCGACGCGGCCTATGCCCAGGCCCGCGAGGCTGCCGGCGCCGACGGCATCGACATCGCGGGAGGCGCCTCGACCGTCCGCCAAGCGCTGCAGGCGGGCGTCATCGACGAGCTCTGGCTCGACATCGCCCCCGTTCTACTCGGGTCCGGCGAGGGGATATTCGAGGGCGTCGCCGAGTTCGACTTCGAGCCGGCCGAGATTCTCCATTCGCCACTGGCAACGCACATCTGCTATCGCCGGCCGGGATAGACGGATATCGCGGCATTCGTGGAGCAGACGCGCTGAGCGGCAACTACTCCATGGCTCATTGGCGGGCGTCCGTCCGACGTGGTCGGCTAGCCGACGTGATCTGCGGGAGAATGATCATGCCCTCATCAAGCCATCCTCGATCCTCGACTTGATCTGCTCTCCCGGTGCCGTATGCCCATGCGGCAAGCGCCGCCGCAACGCCATCCAACACGTCCAGTGACACATCGGGCTGGGTGAGCTGCTCGCCGGGATCATCGAGCCGGCCGAGCAAGAGTCGAGCCCGGGTTGCAGCATCCACAGGTGACTGCAGCGGACCGTCGGATTCAGCGATCCGCCGATACACGCCGGTCGGCCATGTCTCGATCACTTGGATGCTCTCGCGCTCCAGCAGACGGCGTAGGAAGATGGCGCGGAACGCAATGGCCGCCACCATGACGGTCGGCATCGGCGGTCTGGCGGTCGGTGAGTCACGCCACCGGGCGATGCGCTCCAGCATCCGCGTCGTATACGAAGGGTAGGCGCCGGTAGGCGGGAAGCACCGCACGCAGTCCTCGTCTCGGCACGTCACCGCGTGAGGCAGCCGCAGCGGCGCGTCGATGGCTACCACTTCCGGACGGGCCTCCGCCAAGAGATCAACGATCCTGCGGTCGCCATCGGCACCTCGTAGACCGCGCTCGGCGACCACTGGCCGATCCAAGACAGGACGCTTGGACCACACGTCGCCGGTCAACCAAGCGAGCGCTGTTGTGCCGGTCGTGCGGCCGGAGAGGTCGATGCCGGCGACGAGCAATCGAGCGGGGGACCCGGGCATCATGTGAGCGTATCCAGACTCAGCGTCGGTGCGTCAAGGGCCTCGCGGACCGCAGGAGACATTCTGGAAAGTGAGCTTTCAACTTCGTGTTGCCGTGTCATCCGTCCATAACTACGATCGACGCGTGCTGCCAGGAATCGACGTCGCTGCCGTACGCCACTTCTGCGAGCAGCGCATTCCACCACACGCCCTTCACCAAGTACGCCTCGAACTCGTCGCCACCCGAGGATCTGTCACCATCGTGGAACGCCGTGCACCGTGGCGCGAGGGCATTCGGCCGGAGTGGACGAGCCATGGTGTTGCACGCCTGCGATACACGGCAGCGAGCAGCCGTTGGACGCTCTACTGGCGCGATCGCAACGAACGTTGGCACGTCTATGACCCAATCGGCCCTACACCGGATATCCGTGCGCTGATCAACGAGATCGATCGAGACCCGACCGGCATCTTCTGGGGCTGACGACAGCGCTTTACTGGCAGAACGACAGACATGGCAGACAGCTTGCCGACCGGCCGCGCTGATCAGGCCGAGCGGTGAACAACAGCAGCGGAGAGCCACGTGCTGCGCCGGCCTCACGAAGACTGGCTCCGTTGACTCCGATGTCCGGGGCCAGTGGAAGCATTCCTACGTGTCGTCGGACCACCAAAGCACCGACCCCGCCAGCAGCGAAAACGGTGGCAAGCTCCTTGTAGCACTGATCGCTGCCTCGGCGGCGGTTCTAGGAGCGCTGGCTGGCGGAGGTGCAACCTATCTCGGGAATAAGAGCCTTCAGGAAAACCAGTCGCGGAGCGTCGCTGTGGGCGACGCACGCGTGCTGCAGGCCAGACTGAATCAGGCCGACGCGCGCTTCGCCTTCATGCTCAAGCACGGCCTTCTGCTCGCCCCCGACTCTTCTGTCGAACCGCTCGTCCCCTCCACTCAAGATGAGGAGGCCATTGCGACGAACCTGTCTTTCGGTGACTGGTCCATTGTCGCTACCGGGCTTGGGGTATACAGCCTATTCGTTGAGTCCGCCACACTCGGAGAACGACAGGCACAGGAAGTCGCCCGTGGAGCGGAAGTTCGCCTCGATCAAGCCACGCGGGCGCGGATCACGGAAGACGATGCCACCCTGAAAGCAGCCGTGAAAGCGCTCTATCCCCTCACCGTCGGCTCCTAGTCTGCCTTGCGGTGAGCGGATCGGTCGCACGAAGGGTAAACGAGCCCTCATTTGGAGTGGAGTGACTCGCCACGCCCTGAATCCCGGAAGCCCGAGACGGGCATCCCCCCATCATGGTTGACCGATACTGGCAGGATGCATAACATCCTGAATTGCGATGACTGACAGCTCGATTGATAGCGCCCAGGCAGCCGACGATCTCCTTGATGCGCTCGGCGAACAGCTTGCGGCACAGCGAGAGTGCTTCACCATTGCAGTGGTCGGCGGCTCTGCACTGCTTGCGCTCGGACTTGTCTCTCGCGCCACGAGAGATGTCGACGTGCTCGCGATCGTCGACGGTGGAGAGCTCACTTCAGCGCAGCCGCTTCCTGCCGGTCTGGTTGACGCTGCGCAGACTGTGGCCCGCGACTTCGGGCTATCCAAGGACTGGCTTAATCCAGGACCCACCTCGCTACTCGATCTTGGACTGCCCGTAGGCTTCTTCGAACGTGCGCAGCACCGCGGCTATGGACCCGGGCTGGAGGTCCTGTTCGCGTCGCGTGTCGACCAAATCCACCTCAAGCTTTACGCGGCAGTCGACCAAGGCGCCGGCAAGCACCTCAAAGACCTCCAGGCGCTGGCCCCAACCGAGCGAGAGCTGCGCGACGCCGCCAGCTGGAGTCAGACTCACGACCCTTCAGACGGATATCGCAGCGTGCTTGCTCGCGTTCTCAACTACTTCGGGATTGACGATGGACCTCTCGGCTCTTAGACAGCGGCTGAGCGACCAACTCGTTGCCTTCGCATGGGCCGAGTGGGCAGAGATGGGCCTACTCGCCACACCGCACAGACGCAGTCCCTGGGCACAGGACCCCGAGGCTCTGATCGTCTTTACGCTCGAGATCGCTCGAGCCGAGCCGCGCCTGTTTGACGAGCTTCTCGACTGGATGCTTCTCAACGAGCCACTGCTCAGCGTCCGGCGCCTGCGAGCAATGTGCATCGATGAGACCGACCGCACGCTCACGACAGCCACGCTGACGTGGCTTACTCGCCACCGTCCGCGGGCAAGGCTCGGTAAGGGATCAAAGGCGCACGCCCCAGCGAAGCTCCAACCGCTGTTTCAACACAAGATCCCAATAAGCCAGCCAGACGAGGATTTTGCCGCCGCAGGCTGGTTGCGTCCGGTGCTCTCACCCTCGCATAAGTCTCAGCATCCCGATACCACCAGACCCATCAACCTGGCCTTTCGGCTCCGCCAGATTCTTGGCGTAGGCATTCGGGCCGAGGTCGTTCGCGTTCTGCTGGGCACAGAGGCCCCATGGGTCAACGCCCAAGCACTGGCCCGATCAACCGGATACTCCAAGCGCAACGTCCACGATGCACTCGCGGGTTTGAACGCCGCAGGCGTCCTCTCGGCTTTCACCGTTGGCGCTGAACAGCGCTACACGGCTGATCGCTCCGCGTGGGCGGCCCTGCTCGGCAGCAGACCCGACGAACTGCCAGCCCACCGTGACTGGCCCCAGCTGCTGAACGTCCTTAGGCAAGTGCTGCGGTGGGTCGAGCAACCCGAGCTCGCAACCATGTCTGACTATCTGCGCTCAAGCCGGGCCAATGATCTACTCGAAACCATGAGCAGCGACCTTGCCTTCGTCGGTATTCCCACAGGCTCCGGCCGCTCGACCCACGACACATGGCGCGATCTGCAAGAAGTTATCGAGCGCCTGCTCGCTGGCATAGGCGCTGAGCAAGGTCGCTGATGCGGCTATAGCGGGGGAACGATTCGATCCTATTTGCGACCTCTGGCCGCTGGAGCAAATCGCCCCCTCCTGGCCCGGATAGTAGCGCCAACCGCCGCCGAGGGCGGGCCTCGATCGGGGGCGCACCGAAGGCAGCGGCACCAGCGCCGGGCGACCGCGCTGCTCCTCGTCCAACTCGGTCGTCTCGTCAACGACGGTGAGACGCCCGCTGTGGAGGCGATCGTCCGACCCGTTCGCGTTGACGACTGCGTTCGTGGCGAAGCGCTTGTCGCTCGCGCGCGAAGACGCTCGCTAATCGCGAAGCGATCGTCGGGCGAGACACTCACAGCTCGGTCGCAAGATGGTCCACCGACGGGTGCGCCACCGGACCGCCAGTGGCAAGCCGCAGTGTTCGACGTGGGTCGTTTAGCTTAGTCTGCCTCCGATGGCGCGTTGACCTTGGACCAGTAGTGGTCATCGAACGAGTGGATGATCGACCGTTGAAGTGCATCGGTCAGGGTCTCGAGTTCAGGTCCGCGAGCCTTCCAGAACTCGGTCATCCGATGCACACGATCCCACCGAATCGTGACTGAGCCCTCGTCGTTTACGTAGACGTCATCTGCCGCTCGCAGTGTCAGCGAACCGGTCCAGTCGATTTCGACCTTCTGAGGTGGCTCCCCTGCCGACCTCACGAACAGCGCGTACTCGATGCCCAATGTCTGGAGGAACTCGCGATCTGACTCGGGAGACGAAGCCATGTTCCAGAGGAACGCGCTCGTGTATGCCGCTTCGAATGCAGGTACTACCTCGGCGTCCGACGTCCCATTCCAAATCAGCTCACCGAACAGCAACTCGTTCGGCGGGGTAGACCCCTCGCCACTGTCGTACGCGGCGAGCACTGGGAGCCGGTTATCGATGTCGTCTTCGGTACGTCGCTTCAGAATTACCCCGGGGAGGTCATACGGTGTGAAGATGTCGATGGTGATCTCGGCCGCATCGGCATGTTCCGAGAGCCACCACGTCAGGCCATCTCTCCACATGGGAATAGGCTCCAAATGGCTGCTGATCTCCCGAAGTACGCGGTCGGTGGCTCCTCTTATGTTTGGGTTAAACCGCCGCCCGAACACCGTACGGTTTCCCCCATCGAATGAGCAGACGTCCGCTACCAGCTCCTCGTCGGTGACGATGTCCTGTTGATCAAGGAATATCCCCGACCGCTCTACCCCAGCGAGCACCCAACCGTACGGGCCGCCCACCAAGTCGGCTGCCTTCTCCGCGTAGCCGATCTCGATCTCGGCGACTCGGCGCATTACATCTCTCGGGACCGATTCGACCGCATCACTCTCGACGGGGAACCCGAGTGTCGCCTTGAGGGCATCCGAGCTGAAGTCGTGGTCTTTGATGTCCGCCATCATCTCTTCTTGTCCATCCCAGGTTGCGCGGCCGACAACGAGGTACAGAAGGTGCCGATAACCCGGCCATTTCGGATGCTGGTTGTCAAAGCGGACACCAAGAATCGAAGGACAGTGCGCGTTCTCGAAATGCGGTACGAGATCGCTGAACAGGGCGTCACGGCCGGCCGCGTCGTCAAAGCAGAACACACGCTGGATCAGGGTGATGCCGTGCTTGGACGGCTCAGCCAGAGGAAGCACCGTACTCAGATTCCGGATCCGACCGGCCTCGTCGACCTCGAGATGTAGCCCGCGTAGATCGCACGGAAACGCGAGCGCAGCTGCCGCGAACGGGACCCGAAGCTCGTTCCAGTCGGTCGAAATCAGTATGCAGCGAATGCGGTCGATCTGCAGCCCGCGTTCACGATGGAGAAGCTGGACGTACTTGAACAGCTCGTGAAGCGCTTCACGAGCTGAATTGTCTGACCGCTTGAGCTCGATGACGACGTGATAGCCGTGCCCGTCACGCGCCAGGATGTCGATTGAGCCGCGGGTGCCCTGTGCGTTCGGCAAGCGGATCTCCTGACCGACGACCTTGAGATTAGGCTCGATCAGTTCCGGCTCTGCTGCCAGCGCCTCGCGGAGGTCGCGCTCACTCGGGCTCACCCACGGGAGTATGAGTGACCCAAGAATGGTTCGTCGCGCTGGCCCGACCGAATCGGTGCTGGCGTGTGGTGTGGTCGTCCTGCTGTTGCGGGTCGCCGGTTTCGACCGTAGCATGGTCTTATGTCTCGGTGCACAGCACCCGTCTACGGCCACCGCACGGCGAGCGGCGCCGCGAACTGCCCGGCGTGCGGCCGCCGGTCGTCGTACCGTCCCTCCTACGCCTACTCCCCGCCGGTCACTTCGTACCGGAGTGGCGGGGGTGAATCGTCGGCGGGGGGCGGAGCCTCCGGCAGAGGCGCGTCGTCGGGCGGCGGGAGGTCGCGTCGTACCCGAGGCGGTAGCTCAGTGTCGTACACGTCAGCCGAGTGGCGCTCGATCGAGCCCCTGGCTCGCAAGGCCGAGGAGCAGGCGCTCCAACACCCGGAGCGTCGCGACCTTTTTCTCTGCCATGCCTGGGAGGACCGGAACGGCTGCGCGACCGAGCTATTCGACCTCCTGAAGTCCAACGACGCGACAGTCTGGTTCAGCGAGAAGGACATCGGCCTCGGCAAGTCGCTTCTCCGCGAGATCGACAAGGGGCTAGTGACTTCCCGGGTCGGCGTCGTGCTGGTGACCCCGGCGCTGCTGACAAGCCTGGCAGCCGAAGGAACCGCCGATAAGGAGCTCTCCGCACTGCTTGCGACCGACCGAGTGATCCCGGTCGCTCATGGCACGACCTTTGATGCCCTCCGGAACGTCAGCCCCCTGCTCGCCTCGCGGTCCGGATTGGACACCGCGGAGTCGTCGTTGGAGGAGGTCGCCGCCAAGATCGCCGCCGCCGCCGCGGCACTCGCCGAGGACGGCGCCTGACAGGACGCGACGGCGTCCTGTCTCCATCCCAGTTTTCGGGGCGTCGTGCTGGTGCGTGCGCAGGAGAAACCCTGTGGGATCGCGGTGCCCGGCGAAGCGCGCGAGCATGTGCCGGGGCGTCGTGTGGTGCTGGAGGGCTTCGTTCCTGGTGCCTGGCATCTCGTAATCGACTGTAGCCGCGTGATCTGTGGGCTATGCGCCCTCCGGGCTCGGCAGCTCCTCGATGCGCTCACCCAGCGCTGATGCCGGCGCGCCGCCTCAGGCTCTCCCTGCGCTCGTCGCCTTCGATGCCGAACTCCAGCTCCAGCAGGGCCTTGACGAGATCACGCAGGCTCTCGACCTCCTGCTCCTCCACCGCGCGCTTGGCGTCGCCATGCACCAGCTTGCTGCGACGATTGACGTGCCTGCCGACGAACTCCTTCCATTCGGCTTCAGATCCTCCGAACGCGGCTGAGAGGCGTTTACGCACCGGCCTCACGTCCGCGGTGTCGGGCATAGCGATGACCTCGACAGCGAACCACAGCTCTAGGTACTCGGTGACGAGGTCCGAGGTCTGGGTCGAGCGCCAGTACCAGTCGCAGGCGAGGCCGATGCGCTGCAGCTCCTCCACCGGGCGCTCAAGGTGGTTTGCCAGCATCGTCCTCGTCCAGGCGCTGAACTCATCGGGCGTGACCGCCGCGAGGCCCATCTGGTACTCGTTGCCCACGCGGTCGGATTCGAGGCTGCGATTGAAGTGGCCGTCGGGGAAGACCTCGCCGAGGCCCTCGGTGACGAGCGCGCCGAGCACGCGAGGTCCGAAAGCCAGCTCGATGAACGTCTTGAGCGAGGCGAGCCTGCTGCGGCCCTCGGCCAGGCGCCTATCGGGGCGCTCCTCGGTGGTGTGCAGCACTAGCTCCACGAAGAACAGCTCCTCGACCTCCTCCTGCCAGGCGTGGAACTCGAAGTTCGTGACACCCGAGGGCTTGAAGGTCATCGTCGTGCCCTCGATCACCGTCTCCCCCGGCTGCGGCAGCAGCCAGTGGCCGTCTCGCCGCAGCGGTAGGGCCTCGCCGAGCTTCATGCCGCCGCGCCGCACGCTCCCGTGGCCAAAGCGCATGACGAGGTTCGGCCAGACCATGTTCACCTCGGGGAGGTGGGTCTTGACGGTCTTGTACACCACCCGGTAGGCGGGCAGGCCCTCCCCTGGAGGATGCTCGTCGTCGGTGTCCTGCCACCCAGAGGCCGCGAAGAAGTCGGGGAAGTCAGCCGCCATGCGCCCACCGTATAGGGCGCGAGGCGGGATCAGCTTAGCTGGGCCTGTGGGAGATCGTCTCGGGCCTGTCCCCCGAACCGACCTGCACCTGAATCCCCTCCTGTCCGTCGCTGCCTCGCACGACGTAGGGCGCAATCGCCTCCTGCATGGCGCGGTACAAGCGCTCGGCGGCAGGGAGGGCGTCATCGAGGCGGATTTCCTTGCCCGCCCATATGAAGTGCGATAGCTCGTCGTGGCCGAGCCAAGTGCGGGAACCGAGCGAGGCGATCGAGACAAGCCGATCCGGTGGCGTCGTGTCCCTCTGTAGCTTGCCGCTGCCTTGGATGTAGTCGCGGATGTGCTCTCGCACGTCGCGGAGATCGCGGGCGGCCGGCAGTCGCCGATCAAAGTTGCCGATGGCTGCGGCCAGCGCCGCGTTCTGCGTCAGCTCGACAACGAGCTGGCAGGCTTCGCGTAGCCAGCGCAGGGCGACTAGCAGGAACGCCACATCGACCTCCTGACGGAAGCCAGCAGCCGCGAAGTAGGCGTCATCCTCGCGGTGTTTGATGCGGTCACGCTGCAACGCCACAGCACGAATCGCGTCGTTGGCCGTACTGCGAGCAAGCGCCAGCCGATACCCCTGCTCCTGCGACAGTGGCTCCACGATCAGGTCGCTCCAGAGGCCAGCTCGGGGACGGAAGCCGTCAGGCCGGCATGATCGGCCCGGCGCCATGCGGCAAGGAGGCGTGCAATCGAGTCGCCGCTCTCCGGTGAGCGGTGCGGCCCGTAAAGCGGATCGCCCGGCTGCATTCGCGGGTCATAGAAGGGCACGGCCGCGACGAAAGCCGTCCAAGTGTCGGCCAAATGCTGTGCCAAGTCGAGCCAATGGCAGCGGGACGACACGAGCTGGTGGTCAGCACGCGAGCGGAGCAGCGTGCGTCCGGCAGGATTGGGATGGCCGCCAAGGTCGCAATGCTTTTCGTACTCGGTTGCACGGAAGTTCTGCACGGCGCGCTTGCGCATGTGACGAACCATGAATCGACTGACGATCTCGTCATGGCCGCTTCGCATCCAAGCGTCGGCCTCGTCGCGGCTCTCGCTCATCAGCGTCAGCAGATAGCCACACTCGATGAGCTGCCGCACAAGCGCGGCGCCGGGATACCACAGGCCAGCGCCGAACAACCGCTGTGCGCCCTCGCCCAACTCGCCCGCCATGAGGGTGGCCGTGGCGAATCCAACCCCAGCCGTATTCGAGTCAAGTTCGTGATGGATGAGCAGCCGTAGACCGTTCGAGGACAAGGCCGACGGCACATCCCGCGCGACCCGCTCCCGTAGAGCCTGATTCTCGTCATCGGCGAGCACCAGATTAAGCGCCTGGGCCAGCCGCTTCTTTGCGCTGTCGGACACTCCCCACACGCTACGGGATGCCCAATGCGCCCCTCAAGAGCTGGCCTCCGGCGCCAAGGGCAAGGCTCGTGAGCGTTGTGCCCGCGACGCGCCTGACGAAGTTCGCAGCCCGCTTCATCTCGGTTGCCTCGTCGGCGGGGGCGTACTCGGCCAGCGCGTCTAGCAGGGCAGCGAACGTGAGCGGCGAGACGATCGCCTCGAAGCGAGGCCATTGCCCAAGCACCTGTAGCCCGCGACCTGTGATGTGTAGGCCGGAGAAATGAGCGCCGCCGCCGGTCTCGTAGCTGACGTTCTTGAACTCGACGTAGCCGGCATCGTGCAGTTGCAGGATCGTGTCGTGGGTCGCGTCGTCGGACAGCGCTACCCCGAGATTCTTCTCAGCCCGGCCTCGCCCGATGCTCAAGAAGCCGTCGCGGACCTGGCCGTTGCTCGGGGCTTCTAGTGCCCGAAGAACGGGCAACGCACGGTCCGTCCAGTAGCTCCCCGTCAAGACGCCAGCTCGCTTCCGAGCGATTCGACGGTCGAGCTGACGATGCCCTCACCGAGCCGGCTCACTGTGCCGGCTGCTCGTCGGAGCGCTTTCTTGTCGTCAGCGTCGCCGGCTTCCTCTGCCAGCTCTGCGAGGAGGACCGTCAATCCCTGGGCCGACGCGACCCGATCGAGATCAGGCCACTCCCCGAGTAGCACGAGCCCTCGGGCCGTAAGCCGGAGCTGCGACCAGCGAGCGTAGTGCGTCGTCAAAATGCGTTCGCCCGCTATGAAGCCGTGGCCGCTGAGGCGCGTTAGCGCTTCATCGACCTGACGTGCGTCCAGATCGTTGTCAAAGGCGGCCTGCGGCTCTGACGCCGGCCGAAAGGTCAGGTTGTCGGTGCGACCGACCCATTCTGGATTCGCGTCCTGATCGAGCAGCCAGCGCAGAACCCGATCATCGACTTCATCCCACGTAGCCATAGGACTGATTCTGGCCCAATGCGCCGCCAGGCGCCTTGTGCCTGAACCAACTGAGGGTTCGGCTCGTTGACTCGCGTCCGGTCCTTATCGCTTCCCGTGGCGACGGATCGTGGGCACACTCGATCTCTTTGTAATGGCCGACCTCACCTGCGGCACACGCGCAGGTGACACCACATCACAATTGAGCGAGGTCACTGCGAGTCCGCGCGGCGGAAGCCCACGCCAGCATCCGGGAATAGCTTGCACAGCGCGGTCAGCGCGGGCTCGGTGTTGGTGCCCCAGCCCTTGCTGACGAGCCAGGTTCGGCCCTCCTGTAGGAACGGGTGCTCTATGTACCACCACTCAGGGTGGAACTTGCGCCCGTACTCCCGTGGATAGTCCTTCAAGAACGCCGCCGCCGGGTCTTCATGTTCGCCTTGAATCGACCGGAAGCGGACGCCAAGCTCGTCCCCGATCGCGGATGCTGAAACGCCATGCTCGATCAGCTTGGTGACCATGACGAGGATCGTTTCACGCTTGCTCGTCGCCGGAAGCTCGCCACCGTCAACGATCACGTGGTAGCGCGTCATATCGCGGCTCTGACTGCGTGCTCGCTCCTGCTGCTGCTCCTTACGTCGCACGCGCACCTGGTAGTCGGCCGCCTCGGGCAGCGGCACAACCTGGCGGATGTCCAACAGCACCCGGCCGTCGAGTCTGTAGGGGACGAGCTGGATACAGCGTATGTCCATGCCCTCGAATCGGTTGAGCCACAGCACTGACGTCATCAGCTCACGGCCAAACTCCGCCGCGACAAGCACGATCCGCACGTCGGTCGAGATCGTCGGCTCCTCCTCGTCGCCAGTGTCGATGAACGCCGTCAGCTCCGCACGCACGTCCAGAGCAGCGTCGGGCTCGGTGTTGGCGAGGTGCTGTTCGTAGGCAGCGACGACATCGCCGAAGTCCATAGACGAGACCATCGCGGCGTAGCGGAGCGCTTGAAGATCCATGTGCGCGCCGTCGTCGCGCTTCAGCTCGATCACGACGAGGCAGCCGGTCTTGTCCACGGCCAGTAGGTCGATCCGACGCCTGGAGTCCTCCCACTGGCCGAACTCCTCGGCGACGATGAGCAGGTCGTCGTCTAGGACGCGGACTTCGTCGCGGATGAGTCGCTGCAAGTCCTGCCGCTCGCGCAGCCCGAGATCAGCGAGTGAGGCCTGCTCGTGACGCGCCAACCCGGATTCGCCTATCTCATACAGCGGCACCATGCGCAGCCTACTTTCCTCAGCGCGCCGACGGAGCCGCCCCTTGGACGAGCACGCCCAGCCCAGCCGAAAAGTTTCCGCCGCGACCTCTGCTCTGATCGCCGGCAAGCCCAAAAACCGATTCGGCCGGACGGGTGTTGGCTCACCCGCCCGGCCTGTAGCACCGAAGTCACGACCTTCGATGCCATGCCTACCGTAGGGCTGTCTGCGGATGATCCGGTGTGCTCGCTGGCGCGTTTTCGGTGCTCGAAAGGAGGCCGAATGAGCGCAATGTCTGCCGAACCCGCCCTAGTGCGAGCCGGCCCACCCGAGCACTTCGCCCCGCACTTGCTCGATGCTCCGGGTGCGTGCTCGACCACGAGCAGGAGCCCGGGTGTCCTGCTCCTCTACGGCGAGGAGCACGTGAACCTGGCGCTAGCGGACGAGTTGGCACTCGATGGCTATGAGGTCCGCCGCGCCACCGACCCCGCGAAGCTGCGAGCGGCGTGCGACGCCTGCGAGGTCGACCTCGTGATCTTCGGGCGAGCCACGCGCCGGGGCGCCGGGCTCGACGTGCTCCGCCAACTGCGAGCGGGAGCGCTCGGCCCCGAGGTCAAGCCCGGTCTACGCACACTATGGATGAGCCCAAACGGCGAGCTGGGCGACGTGCTGCGTGGGTTCGAGGCCGGAGCCGACGACGTGCTACGCGCCCCCTTCGCCTACACCGAGCTTCGCGCCCGCGTGCAAGCACTCGTGCGCCGAGACCCAGCGGAGGACATTCCTGGCGTAATCGAGTACCGCGAGCTTCGGATCGACACCGCAGCGCACGAGGTCTCGGTCGGCGTGATGCGCGTCGGCCTGCGCCGTCTGGAGTACGCGCTGCTCGTGCATCTTGCGCGTGACCCCGAGCGCGTCTGCACCAAGGATGAGCTGCTGCGAGAAGTGTGGGGCTTTCGCTCCGCTGGCACGACGAGGACCGTAGACTCGCACGCCTGCCGGCTCCGACGCGCGCTTGCTCGCGCGGGCGCCGAGGATTGGGTGCCCGCAACTCGTGGCGTCGGCTACCGCCTCGCCCCGAACTCCCACGGCCGGCTGCTGGCGATATCGGCCGCTGCCGGGTGTGTTACACGACCGTGACGTACTCGCGCCAGCCCCGTTCGCTGTGCCCGCAGAGCCCCTAACCCGCTGTATAGGTGTGGATACGGCTCTAAACAAGATGGCCCCGGCGCGAGGCGGCAACCCCGCCCGGGACCGTGACACAGGAGGTTACGACTCCCATGCCCGACCAACGTAGCTCAGTCGAATCCGAAGCGAACGCCTGCCTCGACAAAGCCGTCCTCGAACTCATGCTCGACGGCGACAGGCAGCGGCCGTGGTCAGAAGCCGAGATCGCACGCACGATCAGCACCCCCGGCAACGTCCCCGCCAGCCTCAAGCGCCTGCGCATAGCGGGCCTCGTCCACCGCTGGAACGACCTGGCGACCGCCTCGCACCCGGCCGTGCGTTTCTATGAGATCACCCAGTCCCCCAACGACCAAGCCTCAGAGCACGAGCGCCACTGGGACAAAGCTGTCCTCGAATCGCTGCTGGTACGCGACAGCGACGGCCAGGGCCCGCTCTCTGAGCCGGACCTCCGCTACGCCTTCAGCGCAAAGAAAAAGAAGCAAAAGCTCGCGATCACCGACGCGCTGAACCGTCTGGATGGCGCCGGGCTCATCGAACGCCGTGGCGACCGGGCCATCGTCTCTGAGGTCGCCAAGAGCTTCGACCAAATAATGACGCTCTAGCGTCGCCCCCGAAGCCATGCACGTCACCGAGCTTGACCTCAGCCCGGCCACTCTCGCCTGCCTGAAAGCAGCCGACATCCACCTGGTTGACCAGCTACTTGAACACGGGACTGGCGACCTGATCCAGCACCCCAAGTTCAGCAAGGGACTGGAGCTGTACGAGATCATCTGCGAGCTACACCGCCACGGCCTCACGTTCTCCCGGTACGGACGGCACGTTCAGACCGAGCGCGAGCGCGAAATGTTCCGACTGCGCGCGGTCACGGGCCTCACCCTCGATGAGATCGGCGAGCGGTTCAACCTCAGCCGTGGACGCATCCACCAGCTACTACGCCTGCACTTCCACCTGGACGTAGTACCCGCCGCCGCGAAAGCGCGCCGACCACCGCCCCCGAGCTTGCGCAAGCACACGCTCATCGAACGTCGCCGGCTGTATTTGCTCGCGTGCGTCGCGATCAAGCGTCACTACCGCAAACCCTTGACGGTCGAGATGGTCGCCAAGGCACTCGCAACGTCCCCTCGCCAGATACAACGCGCCTTCGCCCAGTTCAGCGACAGCACCTTCCATGACGATCTAGTCGCCAGACGGATGAACGCCGCCGCCGAACTGCTCACCCAGCCCGCGATCCCCGTGCGCGACGTAGCGCTACAGGTCGGCTACCGCCAGCCTCCCCACTTCGCCCGCGCGTTCCGGGGATGCTTCGGGGTCTCACCGACCGCCTTTCGCACCGCCTGTTAGAGAGCTGCTCGGTCACGGCGGGAATGCTTCGTCACAATGACCTCGTGGACGAGACGCTGAACGAGTGGTCGGAGTGGTGGGTGCCCGGCTCGCCTGACAAGCGTGCGACCGGAGAGCTTCACTTCGACACCAGCGAGGGGCCGCGCCTCACGCTGTTCGCTCCATTGCCTGGCGTACGCGCCGTGCAGTTTCGCGCGCCCACACTGATAGGCGAAACGTTCGATGGGACACCACTAACGCTTCTGCAGCCCGTCGTCCTTCAAGAGACGACCAACATCGGCGGTGGAGAACACGGCCGAGTACGCACACGCTTGCGCGGCCAGACCCTGCTTCACGGGGGTCATGCCGAGAGCCACGACGCGATAGTCGTCGATCGTGCCCGCGTACGGCTCAGTGGCCTGCGGGAGCTTTGCCTTCAGCCTTGGCCTGGCCCCGGAGGCGATCTTGTCCACTTCCTGGGATCAGGATCGGCGCAGCGGGTCGAAGTAGCGGGTGGCTCACTGACATTCCTCCACAGCACGTGGGGAAGCAAAAGCAGATTCAAGCAGTCATCCGAGGAGGACGTGGAGATCCTGATCGAGGTTAGTGGACCACTCCCGCTCACGGAGTTTGAAGAGCAGTGGATTCGCCCGCTTGAGGCGCTTGTCATATTTGCCAGCCGCGCGCCCACGTCATTGCAAGGCTTCACGATCCTCGTCAGCGACCCCGACGCAGCAGCGGCCGTTCATCCAGCTATTCGCCACGGAAGCAACCCCGAAATCTGGAACGAGACGCATGTGGATGTCTTGACGGAAACGCCCGGGCTCTCGGCCGAGCCCCCATCTGAGTACAAGCACCTGCTGGTTCCATTTGCGGCACTAGCCGACAAGAGCCACGAGTTCATAGCGAATTGGTGGGATCTATACGGAGAGCTTGGGAGCGCGGCCATTTTTCTCATCGGCGCCTTGGGTAGTCGCATGTTTCTTGAGAACAAGCTATTGACCGAGATGAGCTTCTTGGAGAGCTATCACCGCATCAAGCATGGGAAGCCCGAGATCCCAGCCGAAGATCACGACCGCAACGTCCAAGCGATGCTAGCTACCGTCGAGGACAAGTCACAGCGCGACCACTACAAACAAAAGCTGCGGTATGCCGCCGAACAAAACGCACGGCAGCGCGCAAAGGCACTAATACATAGAGCCTCTGAGTCATTGCTTGACGTGCCTAGACTGGATAGCCAGTTGGCGAACCAGCTAATCGACACACGCAACGCCCTCACACACTTTGATCCATCAGGAACACCACCGCTGGCCGGCGCAGACCTCTTCTATGCCGTCGCACGGCTTGAGCTAGTGATCCGTGTGAATCTCCTATTGGACCTCTCACTCGACGCAGCCACAATTGGCGAACTCATCAAGACCAGCTACTCCAATCAGGTGCCTCTCTTGGCCTTCCCCGAGTCATACAACGAGGAGCAAGCCGGCAATCAAGCTAGTCGGTGAGACGTGTCTTGAGCTACAGCAGCGAAGGAATAGAGACCGGCACGAACCCCTGGGTGGTTCTGCCTCACGATCATCGTCGTCTGCATCGCGCAGTCGGCCTCGGACCCACTCCAAGACTCCGTTTCGCCGAGGCTCGATGTACGGATCATCTGATAAACCGCACGAGAGACATTCTGGGGCGACGCGCGAGAACCGCGTGGGTAGACCGCAGGCTCGCGGCCCACCGTTGGACTGATCGACTCAAGCACTGTGAGAGCGTGGCGCGTCGCTATCGTCAGCCGGGATGCGACCATCTCTGAGCGATCCCCGCGCGAAGCTCGACCGGGCAGGTGAACACCTAGACGTGCTTGGGGCAGAACTCAAGGCGTTTTCGGATCGTGACCCGCATGGCATTGTCCCGGACGACGAACTGGACGAAGGACGGCAGGTGCTGCGGTTCCGAGAGCGAGAGAAGCCCCCCGTGAAACTCGGGCTAGTCTTTGGGGACTTCATCCACAACCTGCGCTCCGCGCTGGACAACCTCGCCTGCCAGCTCGCGTACCTCGGCGGTGCGGAAAGCTGCGACAAAACGCAGTTCCCCATCTGTGGAACGCCTGAGCAGTTCGCCGCGCAGATCAAGCGCGGGAGACTCGCGGGCGTCAGCGAGCAGCACATCGCGATGGTTGAGCGATCGCAGCCGTATGACGGACGGGCCACGCCCGTGCAGCTCGCGCTCGCTGCCATACGCGACTTCGACAACATCGACAAGCACCAAGCTATACACGTAGTCGCTACTGCGCTTGATCCACGACCGGACGCGGTTGGGGCGTGGCGCGCCGTCCCGGAGGGTGACATCGAACTGGAGATCAAACCGGTTACGGTCGGCAAGCCGTTGTATGACGGCGCAATACTCGCGCGGGTCACACTCGTGAGCGGTACGTTGAAACCAAACATGGGCATGGAGATCGAGTTTCCCCTGCGGGTAGGCTTCGGGGAGCTTGGTCTGGCGTCGGACAAGCTTCCAGTCATATGGCGGGTAGTCGGGACCATCATCGAGTCGTTCGCGCCAGCCTTCGACGAGGCGACACACGGAGATCCTCAGGACAGGTAGAAACCGCGGACCTGCGGATGGACGATGTCGGGTACGGACGCCTTCTCGTCATCGGACGCCTTGCCCTCGATGATCTTCTCGGCAACGGCTAGTACTCGCCGGACTACATCAAGGTCGCCATCGTGCCCGAGATCATCCGCGCTGGAACCCGTGAGCCTCACGTTGGCGTCGTGAACGAGCGCACGGACAAGCTTTTCGTCGTCGGGGTCCATAAGCACGATAATTGCAGAAGCCGCTTCGACTGGCGTGCCCCTGCGACACAGGCACCTCGGGACCTTCAGTCCGCCCCATCAGTCGTAGAGCCCGGCTCAAGCTCGAAGAACAAGTCCTTCGGCGGTTGATCGTTAGTCGTCAACGCTGTCCACCCTTCACTTCGCAGTCGTCTCATCTCCTCATCATCCGGCGGACTTGTGCCTGGCACGAGCGGTGCGCCCAAGATCACTCCTCCCACTTTAAACGTCACGGCGCTTGGAGACTGTGGTGTTTGTTGCCGGATACCGACGTGGAGTTGACCGTCGATGATCGCGTGGAACGGAGCCTGGATCAGAAAGCCAGAAAATGGCGCTCCCAGAACCGCCTCGCGTAGAGGGTCCCATTGGGGGTCTAGCGCGAAGGCGGGACCAAGGTATCCATACATGACTCCGAGGGCAATCTTCCACAGCGCACGAAGCGTAAGGGCGACTTCGGGCTCTGGGTGCTTAGGCCGCACGCGCACACGAAAACCGCCATTCGGCAACTTCTCAAAGTCGCTAACGAACATCGCGACCTGCACGCCCGGCTTGATTGTGACATCCAGTTTCGCCGTTGGTTGACGACACTCAATCATCTTTACAGCACCGCCTCTCCCCGGCCAGCCCTCAAGTCCCCGAATTAGGGATATGTCGTATCGGCGTGTAAAGCGAGAATCGACGTGGCGGCCCAGAAAGAAATTGCACTGGTCGCACACCGCGCCGGGCCGCAACTTGTACTGATCGGCAGCCCTGCCGAACGCACGCTGAACTACGTGCTCATCCTTTGTGAACGGCTCATCGTTCGCCAAGCAGTAGAGGCACTTCCGTTGCTCGACTGGAAGGTGTAGCGCGACGGTGCGCTGCCGAATCGAAGCCACTTCTAGCCATCCAGCGAGGAAGCCCTGCGCGACACGCGGCTACTGACTATCTGGTGAGCGCAAGCCGCGACGAGCGTAGTCGGCTGGCGAAAGTCCACGATCCCTAGCCTGCCGCACCCGACGCTCTGCGTAGCTGCCCGGCGTTGCCGTGACCCCACTCCACGAGTCAGACCGTGACCGGGAAACGGAGCCCATCGGCCGCGAGACCGTAAGTGCAGGAGTGCGACGAGACTCACGTCGGCGAGCTTGCCACTGGCCGAGCTTCGCGGGCAGCCTGAGCAGCATGGCGGCTGCGACCCCGCCTATCGCGGTAGTCGCTATCGACAGAACAAGACCCATGCCCTCGATTTTATCGCTTACTGCGGCCGTGGCACCGGCCAACCCAAGGGAGCCTGCCAAACCCGAGGGGTAGTCTGCGCAGTCGTGTCGGTCACAGGCGATCAAGTCGTGGTGGGGCTTAGACGGACGCCGCTACTCTCGATCGCCGAGATGACCGCCGCCCTCGACGCCGACCGATCCGCGCACGGCATCTACGCATGGTGGCTCATCAACGCCGACGCGCTCCCTGGAGTACCGACGACGCCACACCCGCTTGAGCCCATCGGACTGCTCTACATCGGGATCGGCCCAGGCAGGGCCGGCTCAAAACGTACGCTGCTCGAACGCTTTGGCGACCACAGCCGAGACACCGGACACTCCACGCTACGCCAAGGGCTCGCCTCCTTTCTCTATAAACGAGAAGGCTGGCGGCTTCGATGGACCGACCGGGCGCTGCTCTCTGAGACCCACAACTCCGCTCTGACGGTTTGGATGACCACCAACCTGCGTGTCCAATGGGTCAGCGTCCGCGAGCCCTGGAAACTTGAGACTACGATCGTCCACGAGATGCGCCCGCCGCTGAACCGCAGCCACAACAAGTCCCACCCCTTCTACAAACAGGTCGGCGACTCGCGTAAGCGTTTTCGAGAAGCCGCCGAAGGGAACCGGCGATGAGCGAGCCGACCATACCCGACGACGGCGTGAAGCACCTGACCACGAGCAACTGGCTCGAACCAGACGACATCCCAGCCAAATATGTCGAAATCAATCAGCAGACCGGGGAGCGACGGGCGGCGTCCGGGGATGCATGGGTCGAGCGATTTCTTGCCGTGACGCTCGCGCCATCGGCGCCTGCGGAGGTGCGCGAGATGTGGGAGGTCGCACAGGGCATCCTCTGCTACGGCTGGTTCTACTACCCACTGTATGCAATCGGAGAACACCAGCTACGCCGCATCGCAGACGCAGCCATTCTGCACCGCTATCGCCAGGCCGACGGACCAGCCAGCAAGAGGCGCGATCCCGATGAGGACACGCCCACCTGGCCGAGCTTCAAGAGGCGAGTCGATTGGCTGATCGAGAACAGCGTGATCCCGGCCGAGAAGCAAGGACGCTGGAATACCATCCGAGAGCTGCGCAATGAGACCACGCACGCGAGCATCCGCCACATCTCGCCGCCCACCGAAAGCCTGCGCGTTCTCGAACTCCTGGCAGACGAGATCGACGCTCTGTTCGACTCGTAGCCGGCTCCTCCAGCACCGTAGACCCGCTGACGGAGGCGTTGCGCGCCTACAGCAGTAGTCCGGCCTGCCGAATAGTCCTTGAAAGGGGACGTGATCGCGTATGCGCTGGAATAGCCGTCGCTCCGGTACGGGGCCGTCGTCGGCGACGGCTTCCCTGCCCCTGGATGAAATTGGTTGTCGCGCTGAGGCGCCAGCCCGCATTAACGGGGTGATGGCATCTTCTGCTCAATCTGCCGCGATACCCCAGCCAGGCTTGCCGCTGGTGCGGCGCGGCCACACGCGGTGGCTTGTGCGGGCTCCTGGCCGGCAGGGCGCGTTGTCTCCTGAGGAGGCCGCGCACGCGCTGAAGGCGAAGCGCGCGGAGCTTCGCAAGCGGCTCGACTGGCGGCGGGACGTGGCGGGGATGCCCGCTCATGTGCGCGATGAGATCGTGGACGAGGCGATCGGCCTGGTCGTGATGTCCAGCAAGCCGATCCGTAGCGAGGAGCACCTACAGGGCGCGTTCTGGGCCTCGATCGGCTATCTGCTGGTCGAGTACCGCTCCGGTCGCCGTGATCTGCACGTCGGCTCCCGCCGCCGCGTGGACTTCGAGCCCGTCGCCGACGTGCTCAGCGACGACAGCGAGCCCTTCGACTTGGTTGCCGCGCGTGAGCGGATCGCTACGGCCGCCGACCTCATGGCGCAGCTCGACCCGTTCGAGCAGCGGGTAGTCGCGGTGATGGCGACGCACAACCTCGGCGTCAAGCGCACGGCGAAGGCCTTGGGCGAGCCGATCAAGACCGTGCTCGCAGCGTCGCGTAGCGCGCAGCGCAAGCTCGATCAGGTCGCGGCGATCACGGCCGCTGGGCGTTTGTGCGACTACCGAGAGCAGGCGATCCACGCGCACGCGCAAGGGACCGCAGAGGCCGAGCAAGAGAAGACCGCACGGGCACACCTCGCCGCGTGCGCTGGCTGTCGGTCCTCCTACACGACCCTTGTGCGGGAGATGAGCGGCCGGGAGTTCCAGCGTGCTGCGAGCGCGGCTTTCCTGCCGCCGCCGATGTTCGCCGTCCAGCTACACGGCCGCTGGATAGAGCGGCTGACCTCTCTGCTCTCGACGGGTCGCGCACCGACCGGAACCGCGACGGCCGAGCGCACGGCCGGGGTGCTGGGCGGCGGCGGGCTGGTCAAGGCAGCCGCCGCGACCTCAGCCATCGTGATCGCGGGTGCCGGCGTCGGCGCGAGAGTTGTCCACTCCATCGAAGCGCCTGCGCCCGCCCACCACCATCACAAGGTCGCTACGCACCCGGCCGCGAGCGCATCCGCAGCGAGCATCGAGCCGACCACCGTTGCCGGTGGACTGACCTCCACGCGGATGCCGACCGCTCCGCACGCCGCGACCCCGGCCCGTGCCAAGCACCATTCGACACCGCCGCCGAGTCACGACCTCGAATATCTCGCGCTCGGCGGAGGCACGGGCGGAGGCACCGCCCCACAAAAGCCTGTGGCAGTAACAGCGAACACCCACCCCTCCGGGTATGTCGAAGAATCGCCGCCACCGTCACGTAGCGGCGGCGGCAGCAACCTGAACTATCTAGGCAAATGAGCGCAAGCCACACTGGAAAGGAATCCAAACAAATGACTCTCAAACCCACCCGTAACCGCGCTTTCCCGTATGCAATCGCGCTCATATTCACCCTTGCGCTAGTCACACCGTGCATCGAGTCGCAGGCTGCGCTTGCGTCGGTCGCCGGTGATGTTCGAGCCGGCGAGCGAACCTGCCCCCTCCGGGCACCCCGGCTACTGGGCGCAAACCTCTTGCTCCGAAGGTAACGAAATCGCCTATACGGAAGGATGGCGGACCGAATCGACTGGTGGATACCCCACCATGTACGGGTCCATCGACACATGCCTAGAGCTAGGTGGTGCGATGGAAATGCGAGACGAAGGCTACCGCGATTCAACCCCTGAAAGTGGGCCGATGTTCATCTACGAAACGCCGCCGGTTTCCTACATCGCCGGTGGCGTACTGAAGGTCCGTCTAAAAGCCCCACACGGCGAGGTCTACATCGCCACACCACAAGACAAACTCGATGTGCAAGACGAACTACTGAACTGCAGCACCCTATGCCCGAGCACCGAAGAACGAACCATCAACATCACCCATACCGGCGGCTGGGAGCTATTCGCGGGAGCGATGTGTCTCCCCGAACCTGAAGCCAGCGCTTGCCCGAACGGAGGCGACGCCGAACTGGCGATCAAGAGCGCCACGATCATGCTCAAGAACGAATCGACGCCGACCGCAAGCGGATTTCGCCGGCAGCCTCGCGGGCAGCGCTCCTGTGAGCGGCAGCGCAAGCCTCACGTTCAACGCACAAGACACGCAGGGTCCGGGCGTCTACCGCGTCGTCGCCCAGATCGACGAACAGACTGTGTGGTCCGGTACGCCCAACCTCAACGAAGGCAAGTGCATCGCCAACGGCACCTATTACAAAGCACTGAACTTCCGCTGGCGTCAGCCCTGCCCGCAGGAAACGGGCGTCAGCCTCGAAGTCCCCACATCCAGCATCGCCAACGGTCAACATCAGCTGGCCGTCGATGTCGAAGACGCCGCCGGCCATGTAAGCACCGTCTACCAAAAGACGATCACGGTCGAAAACCAGCTCGCCTCGACTACCGCCCCACCCACGACATCCAGCGTACCCTCCGCCGCCACAGTGCCCCCGGAAAGAGGTCCTTGCAACGGCAGCCCGTGTGATGAAGCCGCGAAGCTCACGACGACGGCACACGAGCCCAGCACGCTCACGCGGGCTATCGGCCACTCGGCGATCACGCTCACAGGACGTTTGACCACGCCAACGGGCACTCCGGTCAAAGGCGCGCAGGTGCAGCTTCTCGCACAGGTGACGGGCTCTGCATCTATGGTCCATATCGCGACCGCCACGACCGGATCGGATGGCAACTGGGCACTCAAGGCTCCAGCAGGACCATCGCGGCTACTACAGGTCGCGTTCTACTCGCACACCCTTGACACCATTCCGGCATCGACCCTCGACTTTCACGAGAACGTCCAAGGCACGGTGTCAATGCACGCACCACGCCGAGCCCGGCTCGGCCGGACGGTCGTGTTCACCGGCCAGATCGCAGGTGGCTATGTACCCGCTGGCGGCGAGTCCGTGCAGATCGAGATTTTCTACGGCGGACGGTGGCGCACTATCGAAGTGCTGCCGACCAACAGCAAAGGCCGCTGGACCTACAAGTACGTGTTCTCACTCGGGGTCGGTGCGTCCTACCTCTTTAGGGCAGCAACGGTCCCGAACGCCGGATACCCGTTCCTCAGCACCCACAGCAAGCCGGTGCGTGTGACCGTTCAGCGCTGACGCTGCTGTCCCGCCGCGCTGGCACGTGGCCCGGATTCAGACTACGCCCGCCGTCACCACGGTGGGCGTAAGTGTTTAACGCCACGGCTCGCGCATTCGTTGTCTCTCCGGCGATCGTGCTCGCATTAACAAGCATGGACCCGTTTTCTGAGAACGAGTGGTTTGACGATGACGCTCCGGCCGATCCGCTGTCGAGCGCATCACCGTCGAGCCCAGAGGACCACGCGAACCCGCCGGCACCTTTGGTACCCGCGCCTGCGGTAACCATTGCAGAGTGGCTGGCGGCCCGATGGCTGGTGTGCTTGGCAGGGGTGCTGATCGTGCCCTTGCTCGCCGTGCTCGTCATCGAGCTGAGCTATCCCCATCCACGACCGCAAACTCACGCTACACGAGCGCAGCATCACTACACAGGACCCAAGCGTCGGCATCGACGCAGGCACACTACATATGTGGTTCGGCCTAGTTCTGAAGCGCCGCCCACTGTCGTAAAGCGGCCCAGTCAGCCGGTCGGGCGTCCCAGTGGAGCACGACCCGTCGGTTCCGAACGTCCCGTCCCGCCTGGACAGGTCGGTAATACGGAACAGTTCGCTTATCTAGGTCGTTAGGGGTCTTGAGATGAGTCCGGCTTGGTCTGAGTCTGTGGTCGCTCTAGTGACGGGTCGCCTTACCCTTCTCGCTGATCCTACCCGTGTGCAACTGCTGGTGCTGCTCGAACAGCACGAGAGCACTGTGCAGGATCTGTCGAGCAAGGTGGCTTGTACGCCGCAGAACGTTTCACGTCACCTCAGTATCTTGCATCGGGCGGGTATCGTCGCGCGCAAGCGTGATGGGACTTCGGTGTACTACTCGCTAGCGGACTTCTCGACCTGTCGGCTTCTCGACCAGGTTCTCGCGAGCATCACCGGCCAGATTGACGAGCTGGCCGACGTTGTGAAGCTCGCCGCATAGACGCCACGCACAGCGTGGTCGTGAGCCCGGTGCGCATCGGAGGGATGCGCGCTGGGCTGTCGCAGGCTCCTTATGAAAGCGCTTGCTTTCATATTTGATGTAAGCAATTGCTTTCACATGATGTGCGCTTGTGGTTGTTTGGGCGTGCGCCGTCTACCGTCGCCCTATGACTGTTTTCCGTAGGACGACAACTAGTGAAAGCCAGCCCGAAAGTGTTAATCGGCTGGCGCGTTTTGCGGGTCGTGTGTTGCTGTGGGGCTGTGTGCTGCTGCTGCTGGTTCGCGGCATCGCCTCCTACTTCGACACCACTTCCCGCGTGCCCACCACGACAAGCGGTGTGACGGTGACACAGCCCGCCAGCACCGAAACCTCGCAAGCGCAGAGGAAGTGATTTGTATGTCACACATACGGCGTATCGGCCTGTGCTGTTTGCTGGCGATCTACACAGTGGCCTTGCTCCCGGCCGTCGCTCTCGCGGCGGGTAACGATGTTGGTGCGAACGTCGGGGGTCTTCTCAAGCATTACGCGGGGGAGCTTTACGGCGGGATCGTCGGCGTCATCAGCTTGATGTTTCTCCTGAACCGGCGTTACACCGAGCTGGCGGTGTTCTTGTTCGCGGCGATCGTTGTCGCGTGGATGGTGTTCGCGCCGTCTGACATCGCCAAAGCCGCTGAAGGCATCGGCAAACAGGTCTTTGGGTGAGTCCGGGGCTGATTGGCGATGAGTGATTCTCCACACACGATCCGCTCTTACCAGCGGATATTCAGGCCCGACCGGCGTATCTACCAGATCGACGGTCGGCGCCTGCCGGTCCCAGGCGGCGTGCCGCTTGAGTGGCTTGGCTGGGCGTTCGCCGCGCTCGTCGCGATCCTGGTGCTGAGCCAGCGCTCGATCCTGTTCGCGGTCGTGCTCGGCGCAATCGGCGGCCTCCTTGGCGCAAGCTCGCACGGCTGGCCCGGCGCCATCGTCGGTGCGCTCGCGGGATTCGTAACAACGCTGCTTGCCGGCGTGGTGTTGGGGTGGCTTGACTGGCCGCTGCGGCTGCTGATCGCCCCCGGCATGGTCGCCACTCTTGCCGGGCAGGCATCCCCGGATGGGCGGCCCGCACACCGCTATCTGACCTCGCTGCTTTCGCTGCGGGCACGCGCCGCGCGCCGCTCGCTTGACCGTGCTGTGTGCGTGGATGGCGAGGCGCAGGTGTGGGCGCCGCAAGTCTGGGTCGCACCGGATGAGCACTCGCCGTTGCTTCACCACGGGAAGGTGCGGGGCCCGGCGCGGCTCGTGTTCGCCCGCCCGGTCGCCGTGATTGCCGGCCGTGGCCGGCTGATCGTCAGGCACTCCGAGGGACACCGGCTGCGCAACGGCGAGCGGCTTGCCGAAGTGATCGAGCTGACGGACGGCCAGGTCGCGGAGGTCCGGCCATGACCTTCCCGCTTCGCTACGCGCACGGCAACGTGCTCCTCGGGCGTGGTGGCGAGCCTGCCGGCCTTTACCGGCTGGCGATGACCTCCTACCCGTACCTCCCCACCGGGGAGAAGTGGTCGCTACAGCGCCGCCTACAACGACTCGCGCACACGATCGCCGCCGACTTCTCGCTGTGGCGCGTCCACCGCGCCTACCCCGCCGAGCGGTACGTCGCTCACACCGCCCGGCTGCTCGACGACCGCCACCAGAGCGCCGATGCGTGGCGGTCGTTCCTCGCCGGGCACGAACGGCGGCTACACGAACTCGGGTCGCACACCCCGGAGGTGTACCTCGCTGTCTCACTCGCCGGCAACCGACCAACAGGTGTCGGGTCGGGGCTCGTCAGGAGCGTCGATCGTGTCCGCCGTCGTGTCGAGGAGCTGGCCGGGATCGGCTCAGCTTCGCCGATCCCGGCCGGCGAACTCGCGGAACTCGCCACCCGCGAGCAGCGCATCTATGAGCGAGTAAATGGTGTGATCGGAGCGCGGCGCGCAAGGACCGCCGAGCTTCAATGGCTGCTACGCCGCGCCGCCTGTCGCGGGGTGGCCGAGCCCGAGCTTGACCATCACTGGCAGCCCGACGCGCTCATCGTCGCGGCTCCCGGTGGCGGCGCGGCGTTTCAGCCGCTCGGCCATGACCTTGAGCGGTGCGCGAACGCCGCGATCACAGAGCAGAAGCAGACGCTCGTGGTGGATGGCGAGCAGGGGCGTTGCTTTCAGGCGATGCTCACGCTCGGCGCGCTCGCGGACGCCCCCGAGTTCCCAGGCGCGACCGCCGAGGCCCTGTTCGCCCCGTTGGAAGCTGTCGGCTTCCCTGTCGATGCGTGCCTTCACGCACAGTGGTTGGGGAACCGGCAGGCGCTCGCGCAGGTCCGCAAGCGGATCGCCGACGTGGAGCACGCCTACAACGAGCAGGTCGAGGGCGCCGCGCACGGCCCAAGTCTCATGGCCGGCGCCGACCGGGTTCTCGCCCGCGAGTACGAGGCTCAGCTACAGGCAGGCGGGCACCCGCCGATGCTCTACGCGCAGATCTCACTCGCCGTCGGCGCCCCAACGGAGGAGGAGCTAGAGCGCCGCGTCGCCATGCTCAAAGAGCAGTACGGCGACATCACCCTGCACCGCCCCGCCGGATTGCAGCACCAGCTCTGGCTCGACCACCTACCGCGACCGGACGGGTGGGTGTGATGCGCGACTACACCCAACAGCTCACCGTCGAGCAGTTCGGAGCACTGACCCCGACCGGGAGCCGGATGGTCGGCTCCCAACGCGGCCCATATCTCGGATACACCCCGACCGGGGCACCCTTGCCCGTTCGGTTCGATCCGACGCAGGCACCGCGCGAAGACCGCGCCTCAGCGGTCCTACTGATCGGCACCTTGGGGTCCGGAAAGACGGTTGCGGCAGAGGCGATCGAGTACGCCGCCGAGCGTCGCGGGTCGCTCGTGGTGGACTTCGACCCGAAGCCCGACCACGCGCTTCACCTGCTGCCCGAGCTTGAGGGGCGCGTGCAGGTCCTTGAGCTTTCGGGCGACCCTGCGCAACAGGGCAAGCTCGACCCGCTCGCTATCGGTCTCGAGGACTTGCGAGAGGAACTCGCCTGCTCGTATCTGCTTGAGCTTTTGCCCGGCAACACGGCGGCGTGGGAGAACGCCGTTTCGCTCGCGGTCAAGGACACCGTAAGCGAGGGATCACGCAGCCTCTCCCGCGTCGTCGAGCTGCTGCAAGCGAGCGAGCGCGCCACCGCACGCGAGGCCGGCGAAGCGCTGGAAGTGATCCGCGACTTCGGCCTCGCACGGCTCGGGTTCGGCGGGGGTGAAAGCGCAGACATTCAAGTTGACCGGCCAGTCACGACGATCCGTATGCCCGGCCTGTCGCTCCCCGAACCCTCAGCGGCCCGCGACACCTACACACGCGCGGAGCGGGTGTCCGTCGCCACGCTTTCACTCGTCGCGGCGTATGCGCTCCAGTTGATTTCACGCGACCGCTCTCGTCACAAGGTCGTCGGCCTTGACGAGATTTGGTTCCTGCTCGCCTCCCCGCAGGGACGGCAAATCATCAATCGGCTGGTCAGGCTCGGGCGCGCGTTCAACGCGACCTTGCTCTTGGGGACGCATCGGATTGGGGACCTCGGGGACCTCTCGGACTTGATCGGGGTCGTGTTCGTCTTTGGCCAGGACTCCGACGACGCGGCGAGCGCCGCGTTGCGGTTCATCGGCCTTGAGCCCACCCGTGAGCTTGTCGGCCGGGTCCGTGAGTTCCGCGCCGGGCGCTGCCTCATGCGCGACCTGCACGGCCGCGTCGGCGAGGTGCAGATCGACCTCGTTTACCCACACCTGTTGCAAACACTCGCGACCACCCCACAACAGACCGGAAGGAGCGAGGCATGAAGCCCGCCATTCTCCACGCCCTACGTCGTCTGACCTCAACGCGGCGGCGCCGGGTCGCGCTCCTGCTCACTCTGACGGCGGGGTTCGTGCTGCTCGCCGGCCCGCCCGCCGGAGCGAATGACGTTTACAGCAACATCGGTCCCGCGCCCCAGCTCCCGGCCGGTGGGCTGGTCGATCGTTACCCGTTCACGAACTACCAGCTCGACCAATACTTCCCGGCGGTCAGCGCCGGCCTGTTCAGCGGCGTGGACGTCTCCGGGGTGCCACCGATGATCGCGTTCTTTATCGCACAGGTCATCTGGCTCATCACCGCCTTTCTGGCGAACGTGGTCATCACTCTTTTCGCGTTCGCGTTCAACCTCGACCTTGTTAACGGAAACGGCACCCCCGGCTCCGGTGCACTCACACCCGTTGCGAGCGCAATCCACAACCTCTACACCAACACGTTCGGTGCACCGTGGCTCATCGCCGCGATCGTCCTCGCCGGGTGCTGGGCGATGTGGAAGGCCCTCGTGCAGCGCCGCTACACCGAGACAGCCGGCGCACTCGCCGTATCGCTGCTCTATTGCGTGCTGGCGATCGGGATCGTCACACAGCCACAGCGGACGATCGCCCCAGCAAGCAAGCTCTCAAACCAGCTATCGACCGCGCTGCTGTCACTCACCAGCCAGGGCAGCATCTCAGGCGAACAACAGGCGAAGACCGCGGCGAGCAACCAGCTCTTTTCATTCTTGGTGCTGGACCCGTGGACCGTTCTTGAGTTCGGCGGGATCGAGCACTGCACAACCAACAGCAGCCACTCGGTCGCAGTCCGCCCGTTGAGCGGTAACGCCAACCAGGACGCGCAACTCGCCTCCCAGCTCGAAGCGGGCACAGAAGTCCACGCACAGAGCAAGACGTGCATCAACGACCGCAACAAGTACGCCTCCCACTTCCTCGCCTACGAGTTCCAGAGCAAAGAACGCAACAGCGAGCACGAAGCCCTCGAAAAGGGCGACACCGGGGACCTCCCGTCGTCTGACCCCGGCAAGCGCAACGGCACCTACAAGCTCGGGAAGGCAGACGAGCCCGCCGCCGAAGCGATGGGCAAGGGCGGCCAATACCAGCGGATGTTGCTCTCGATCGTGATTCTGCTCGGGGAGCTAGGCGCGTTCCTGCTGCTCGGGGCGCTCGCGCTCGGGGTAATCCTCGCCCAGCTCCTGCTACTCCTGCTGCTCTCGTTCGCTCCGGTCGCGTTGCTGATCGGGATATTCCCCGGACGCGGACACGACTTTTTCCGCGCGTGGCTCGGCAAGCTCGCGGGCTACCTCGCGCGGAAGGTGATCTACAGCCTGATCCTCGCCGTCACGCTCGCTGTCAGCCAAGCTCTCGCGGACGCGACCTCGAACCTCGGATGGCTACTTGCGTTCGCGCTCCAGGCGACGTTCCTGTGGATGGTCTTCATCCAGCGCGAGCGGCTGACCAGCGACCTGCTCGCCGCGACCGCCGGCACCAAGGCCGCGCGAGACGGCAACAGCCGCCTACAGACCCTCTACTACGCCACGCGCCTCACACAAATGGCACGGCGTCGCAAGCCACCAAAACCACCTGAACCGCCCCAACCGCCGCAGCCGCCCCACGTCGAGATTCACCTCAACGGACTAGGCGGATCGCCTGATCCCGACTCAACCCCACCCGACACACCGGAGGAGCCCGCATGAGCTTCCGCATCGAACAGACAGACCCGCTCACTCTCCTGAGTGAGCTACCCGACCAGTGGGCGCAAACCTGTGTCACCAGCCCCAGGCGAGACGCGCCGATCCCCTATCTACTCGAGGTGCTCGATGAGGTTCACCGGGTACTCCGCGCAGACGGGACGCTTTGGCTCGCGCTCACCAGGGGAGGCAACTCCCACCACCTGAAGGCTGCGCTCAAGGACACCCGTTGGGTTCAGCCGCGCCCGGCGAGCACGATTCCAAGAGGGGTCCTGCTGCTCACAAAGCAGCCCGATTTCCTCTTTCACCCGGCGGCACCAGCGGGCGCCGGTTCGCCTCAGAGTCCGCTGTGTGCCCGGTATCCCGTCGCGCAGCGGCCGGGGCGAGGCTGCCAGCGTTGCCCGAGGCCTCGTCGCGCGTGGTGCGTCCCGTCGCCAGGCGCAGCCGGGATACCGCCACGAGAGGTGATCGAGTGGTGCATCGTTGCGAGCACCGTCCCGTGCGCGTGCGGGGTATGCGGAGCGCCGTTCAAGCACACCGAGCGCTGTAAGCGCTGGCAGGCAACCTGCACCCACAAAGACGGGCGGGGGCGCTGCCTAGTTATCGACCCGTTCTGCTCCACAGGCGAGACCGGAATCGTGGCGGTTCGCCGTGGCCGCCAATACCTCGGGATCGACCCCAACCCTGCGCACGCCGACGCCGCCCGCAAGCGACTCGCCGCGCTACTGGAGCACCGGCGATGAGTACGGCCACGTGGATGCGCCAGCAGCGCGACCGGCCGATCGCCGAGCACGAGCGCCGCACCGCGATGGCCGCTGTCGTCGTGATCCTCGGCGCAGTCGCGATCCTGCTCACGCTCACCCAGCCGGCCAGTCAAGCCCACAACTCGGCCCGGAGCACCCCGCTCAGCCCGCCACCGGCCGCCGCCGAGAACCACACCAGATCGTCTGAACATGAAGCGAAGCAGACGGCCGAGCGTTTCCTCGCCGGCTACCTCGGCTACGTATACGGGCACACCCCGGCAGGGCAAATCGAGGACGCCACTCCGGCGCTGATCCGCTCACTACAGGCGCACCCGCCGCGTGTCCCGCCGGCAGCGCAAGCGCGCCGCCCACGAGTCCTATCGCTGCACCTCGCCGCCACCTCGGCCCGCGAGGTCACGGTGAGCGCGGTGGTCAACGACGGCGGCCTGATCGACTACTCGGTCGCGCTCGTACTCGCATCCGAAGGCGGGCAGCTGCTCGTCACCGGACTGGAAGGCGCGTGATGAGCAAGCCGTCCGGCAAGGTGATGTGGTGGCTCGCAGCCGGGGCAGGCAGCACAGGCCTCGCGCTGCTCGCGATCTTCGGCATCGCCGTCGCCGTGCTCGGCGCGAGCTTCACCGGCTGTGAGCCCGGAAGTGAACCGGCGCTCGCGTCCACCGGACCAACCCCTTCCGCTTACGCGCTTCAGAGCATCCCACCCGAACGGCTGCGCCTCTACCAACAGGCCGGCAGCAAGTTCGACATCGACTGGTCATTCCTCGCGTCGATCGGGGCGCAGGAGTGCAACAACGGAGGGTGCGCCGGCACCAACAGCTCAGGGTGCGCCGGGCCTATGCAGATCGCCTACGTCCGGGGGAGCGCTTGCAGCCCCGGTGCCGGCCCGACGTTGTGGGAACGCTACGCCGTCTCCGCGCATCCCGGCCACGCACCGAACATCAACGATCCGGCGGACGCGATCTACACCGCCGCGCGCATCCTGCGCGAAGACATGCGCGCTCCCGCGACCGGCGGCAGCTACGCCGAATACCGCCAGGCGGCCTGCCACTACTACGGGGCGTGCTCCGACAGCACCGTGAGCTACGCGGACGAGGTGATGGCCCGCGCCGTGCAATACGGGTTCACCGGCACCGGCTCCCCTTCCGCGACTAGCCCGCCGCTCTCGCAGCCAGTCTCGACCAGCGGGTGCAGCGCGAGCGCGTTCGCTCCCGAAGCGGCGAGCAGCTCGCAGATCGTCCGGGTCGCTGAAAGCCAGATCGGTCAGGGCGAGCACCCCGAAGGGTCTCAGTGCACGATCTACGGGCCGTGCGAGGAGTGGTGCTCGCTGTTCGCCGCATGGGTGTGGCAGCACGCCGGGGTGCCGCTCCCCGGCTCGACCGCCACCTACGGATACTCGGGGTCGCTCTACACATGGACGCGAGAACACGGCGGCAGGGTCCTCCCGCCGAGCGCGACACCCGCGCCGGGCGATGCCGTCTTCTACGGCACCGGGCCGAGCGAAAGCGCGCACGTCGGGATCGTGCAGCGCGTCTACCCCGACGGGCAGATCACGACCATCGAGGGCAACTACGCAAACCACGTCGCCATCGTCGGCCCATTCCAGCCCGCCCGCGCGACCAGCGCGGGCGAGGCCGCCCCTATCTACGGGTACGCCCAGCCACCGAGCACGCCGGGTGGGCGAGCGGGATGACTGTTCCTTCTGAGTTCCGGCTGTGGTTCCGGCTGCCGTTCCGGCTGTGGTTCCGGCTGTGGTTCCGGCTGTGGTTCACTCCGCGCCGCGAGCGGATCGCGGGTTTCCCGCTTGGTTATGCGGGATTGCGCGCCTTCGCGTTTTTCGAGATCTCTATATGTACTGGTAACTCCCTGTGACTCGTCGCCCCTCACAGGACGCTCGGCCGCTGGTGGCTGTCGTGGGGGTGCTGGCACTGCTCGCGCTGTTGCGTAACCGTTCGCTGCCCGCATGGGTCGCTCAGCACGGCGAAGCGCTCATTGTGTATGCGGCTCTCCCGGCGGTGCTGGTGTTGCTAGCGGCGCTCACGTGTCGTGTCGTCGTGACTCGTCGTTCGCTTGCCCGGCGTGCGCGGCTCGTCGTGCTCGCCCCCGACTCATTCGCGCCGACGCTTGACGGCGTGCTGCGTTGCGCCGCTCAGCTTTCCCGTGTCCGGCGGCTCGTCGGCGGCTGGCTTGACCCCCGCGCGAGCGCCGTGCGGGTGCTGCTCGACGGCAGCCGCGACGGGACGATGCGCTACTCGCTCGTGGTGCCCGAGCGCGCCCTGCCCGCGATCCGCTCGGCGCTCAGCAACTACGACCGGGTACAAGTCCGCCGCGCCGACCCCGAGCCCCAAATCAGAGAGGGCGGGTGTGTGATGCGCGCCGAGCTTCGCCTCGCGCAGGCAAGCAGCGAGCCGCTTGCGCACCTATCGCTCGACCCCGACCCGCTCCAGAGCTTCGCACGCGCGCTCGCCGGCCTTGACCCTTCGCGTGAGCGCGCGCAGGTCGCGGTCGATCTTCTGCCCTGCACCGCCGGGGCACGACGACGGCTCAGGCGCCGGCTACTCCGACAAGCACGCCGCGATAACCCGACCGTCCCCTACAACAGCGGCGGGGTGCTCGACGTGTTGGCGGGCGGCGGTCGCCAGGTTGGTCGTCGAGCCGGCGGCCGATGTTGTCGAGCAGCGCGCGCAGCGCGAGCAGATCGCCGCGAAGGTGCTCCAAAACGAGCCGCTGTTTCACATGCAGGTCCTCGTGCGCTGCCAAGCCCCAGTGAAGGGCATGGCCGCCGAACGGCTGCAAGGGCTCCTCGGATGCTTCGATGCCTGGGCCGCCGCCAACTCATTCCGTGTCGTCGGCGTCCGGCTGCTCGGCCTCGCGTTCCTCGGCTCCGACCTTCCCGGCCGTCGCTCGTGGTTTGACCGGCGGATCGACACCGGCCTGTTCCGCCCCGCCCGCCAAGGCGTCGTGAGCGCCCGCGAGGTCGCCGGGTTCTTGAAGCCCCCGACAATCAACTGCGCCGCGCCGGACGTGCTGCGCCTCGGCGCAGCGGTCTACCCGCCGCCGCGCAACCTGCCCGAGTACACCGGGCAACGCGACGTGCTCCCCCTCGGCCGCGTAACCGGCGAGCAGGGACAGCGGATCGTCGGGCTGCGGCTCGCAGACACGTTCTTCACCTACACCGCCGGCCGCAGCCGGTGGGGGAAGACCGAGCTCGCGATCACCCAATTCCTGAGCCTTGTCCGCTCCGGGCACGGCGGAATGTTCCTCGACCCGCACGAGGACGCAATCCGGCGAATCAAGAGCTGCCTCACCGAGCCCGAGCTAGCCAGCCGGATCATCGAGCTTGACCTTGTGGGCACCCGCTCGCGCGAGGGGCAACCCGGCTGGAACCTGCTCGCCGCGCGTGGCCTCTCCGACGACAGCAGGGAGCGACGGGTCGAGGCGATCGTTGACTCGTTCGCCTCCGCGCTCCAATGGGGCGAGCGAAACAACCGCGCCCTCACTCTCACCACCCAGGCGACGGCCGCGCTGATCGAGCTATCGACCGCCCTGCCCGCCGACCTGCAGCCGACGATCTTTCAGATACCGACGCTGCTCGGCAACCCCGAGTGGCTAGCGGCCGTCCTGCCGTACCTGTCGGTGCCGCGCCGCCAGTTTTTCAGCGAGCGGTTCCCACGCATGGCTGAGGAGGCGATCACACCGGTCACGAACCTGATCGACCGGCTGCGCTCGTCCACCCAGCTCGCGGCGCTGCTCGGCTCCCAGCACACCACCTACGACATCGCCAAGGCGATGAACGACGGGCGGATCGTGCTCGCGTGCCCCGGCGCCGGGGGCGCCCGCGACCGGCTCCTCGCAAACCTCCTCGTGTTCGACCTGCTGCACGCCGCGAAGGGCCGCGCGCACATACCGCCCGACCGCCGCCGCGAGTTCTACGTGTTCCTCGACGAGGTCCAGACCTACGACGGCGCCTCGTCGGGGAACCTCGCCGCGCTGCTGGAGCAGACAGCGAAGTACGGGATCCGCGCAACCCTCCTAAATCAGAATCCCGAGCGGCTGACCAGCGCGACGCTGAACGCGCTGACGACCAACCGCTCGCACCTGATCGCGACCGCGCTAAACGCGCACGCCGCCGCGCTCATCGCCCGCGAGTGGGCCTCCGACCCACCAGCCAACGCGATCACCGGGCTACCGCGCCACACGTTCATCGCGCAAGCCACCCACCACGGCGAGCTGACCCGGCCGTTCCAGTTCGAGAACCTGGCCGTCACCGACCTGTTCGCCGACGCCCACCGGCCCGAGCAAGTCCCACACATACAGCCCGCGATCGACCAAGCATCCGGCCGCACCAACGCGCAAGACACGATCCGGGCACTCGACACGCTCGACGACCGCATCCGCGCTCACCTCACAAGCAAGGCCAGCGGCACGGCGAAGGCGAGCGGGCCGGAACGCTCTGCGATGCCGAGGCTCCCCGACGCCGAGGACACGAAATGAGCCGCCCGGCACAGTCCGAGCTTGGGGCGCTCCCCGTCGTCGCGGTCGAAGTGCTCGAGAGCCTTCACCAACACCGGCTGCTCACCGCGCGTCAAGTCCACGCGCTACACACCCCCAACTCGACGGTACGGTGGACGCGCCTCGTCCTTGCGCAGATCACCGGACGTGGGCTCGCCGAACGGGTGAACGGGCCACGCGGTAGCGGGCTGTGGTTCCTCACACGACAAGGCGTAGACACCATCCACGCGGCCGGCACGCTCGCTGAGCCCCGACGGCGAGTCACCACACCCGCCCAAGCGGCAGGCCCATTGCGTTCACATACCCTCGCGGTCAACGACACCGGGATCGCGTTCGTCAAGGGCGCCCGCGAACGGGCGGGGGATGACTGCGGCCCGCTGTCCTGGCGCCACGAGATCGCCCACCCATACATCGCTGGACGTGGCCGCAACGGGACGCACCTGCTGATCGCCGACGCGCTCCTCTCTTACCTGCAAGCCGCGCCGGATGAGTCACTGATCCTGCACCAGCGGTTCATCGAGCTTGACCGGGGCACGATCCCGCACGAGCAGCTAGCAGCCAAGCTCGCGCGCTACGCCCAGCTACGCCAGTACACGACCGCCAAGGACGCGCCCGATGGTCCGCTGTGGCGCGCCTACTACCGCACCTTTCCCTCTGTGCTGGTCGTGCTCGCCGACCAAACGCCGGCAGCGGCACGAAGGCGCATCCAGAAGACGATCGCGCTGTATCGCTCCGACCCCTCACAAGGCCGCTACGGGACCGTACCCACCTCTTTCACCACGCTTCCCGAGCTAACCGCACGCGGCCCGTTCGCGCCGATCTTCATCCCCGCCGACCAACCAGACCACTTCACGGACTGGCTCGACCACACACCCACCAAGACCACTGAAAGGTGAAACCACAGATGCACCCGCAGACCACAACCACACACTCACTCCCAACCCGTCGTCGCGCACCCGACCAAGGCTGCCCGGCGACACCCCAACGCCCACGACGCCGAACACGGGTAAGAACCCACGCGCCGTACCGCACCGCCAATCTGCCGATCGCAATTTGGCCTTGCGCACAAACGACGAGCCAGTGGCAGCGCCACAGTCGTTACCTCCCCGAGTCAAACCGCCACCCCGGCAAGATGCTCCCCGCGCTCGCGCGCCGGGCGATCGACGCCTACAGCAATCCGGGCGACCTCCTCCTCGACCCGATGTGCGGGATCGGCACGACACTCGTGGAGGCAATTCACGCAGGCCGCCGAGCAGTCGGCGTGGAGCTGGAGCCCAGATGGGCGAAGCTCGCACGCGCCAACATCGAGCACGCCCACGACCAAGGCGCAAGCTCCGCCGCGCACGTCATCGAAGGCGACGCACGCCAGACGCCGCGTCTGCTCACCGACGCACAGCACCGGCAGGTCGACCTCATCCTCACGTCGCCGCCCTACGCCTGCCAAGTCGCGGACGTGTCCACCGAGAACCTGATCAGCCATAGCGGGTCGATCCGCCGCGAGGACACAAGCAACTACAGCCCCGACCGAAGCAACCTCGGACACGCTCGCGGTGACACCTACCTCGCCGCGATGGCCGAAGTCTATGCGGCCTGCGCTGCCGTCCTGAAGCCCGGCGGATTCCTCGTGCTCGTCACCAAGGACATGCGCTCCGGCGGCGCGCTGCACAACCTCAGCGGCGACACGATCGCGCTCTGCGAACGCCTGGACCTGCGCTATTGGCAACGCATCATCGGTCTACTTGCCACGATCCGCGACAGCGAACTCGTCATGCGCCCGTCGTTTTGGCAGATGCTCCACGCCCGGCGGGCGCAGGCAAGAGGCGAGCGCACACATATCGTCGGGCACGAGGACGTGCTCGTCTTCCGCAAGCCGAACCTCCCGACGGCACAACTCACCAGCGTGCGGAAGGCCGCCTGACGATGCCCCCGACAAGGAAGGCTCAACCGACCAAAGACGGCCGCCGCGCCTGCAACCAAACCACCCGGCGGGCTCCCGCTGTCAGGACCTTGAGATCACGGCCCGGCTCTGCTCTGATCGGCAGCGCCAATGCTTCACGACGATCACGAGACTCCGAGCAGTGCCACGGTCGCCCGAACCCGGCTTCGGACGATCCACTCGACAGGGCTCAGATCGTCGTGTCCATCGAACACACGACGCCTGGCAGTCCGCTCGATGAGCAACTGCGCCGCGAGCAGACCCGCGCGCTGCTCGACCTCCTGGCCGACCACGCCACCCGCCAACGTGCGCGCCTCGATGCCGCTAACCGAAGGGAACCGAGCAATGACAGCAAGTGAAGTCACCACCACCGTCACCGGGTCAGTAGCCCACGCGCTTCTAGCCCGTGCGGGATTTGAGAAGGATGAGCGCGGACGCTGGACCGCACCCGATGGACGCTGGACATGGGCAACCGACGAGGCGCTGATCTGGGCCATCGTCAGACTTGCGGAGGAGGACGCATGATGCGTTTCGCGTGGTATGGCCGCCTATCAACGAAGGACAAGCAGGACCCAACCATCTCCTTCCCTTCGCAGCGGGAGGCGTGCGAGCGCAAACTCGTGGAGCTGAACGGACGGATCGTCTGTGAGTTCACAGACCAAGAATCCGGACGGCGCGATGACCGCGAGGCGTGGAGTGAACTGGTGCGAGAGGCACGCGACCGCGACACGCGACGCTTTGACGGGGTAATCATCTACTCAACCTCCCGGCTGGCGCGTGACCTTTTCCATGCGCTCGCGTTCGAGCGCGAGCTTGCCCGCGCGGGCGTGCAGGTCTACTACGCAATCGCAGCCGGGGATCAGACAAGCCCCGAGGGGCGTCTCATGCGCCACATGTTTCAGGCGCTCGACCAGTTCGAGGTCGAGAAGCTGGGGCGAGAAGTAAGACGAGGACAGACCGAGAACACGAAGCAGGGCTACCGCAACGGCGGCCGGGCACCCTACGGCTACCGGCTACGGCGTGAGGCCCACCCCGACCCGCGACGTGCCCGCGCCGGTGATCACAAGAGCCGCCTTGAGCCCCACCCCGAGCAAGCCCCCGTCATCGTTGACATCTTCAAGCGCTACCTCGGAGGGTCCGGCTTCAAGGAGATAACCAACCATCTCAACCAGCCGGGAGGTCCGCCCCCACCGCAGCACGTGGACTCAAAACGCAACACCGCCGGCAAGTGGTCAAAGACCACGATCCGCTGCATCCTCGAAAACCCCGTCTACACCGGCCGGCTCTACTGGAACCGCCTGGACTTCCGCCAGACAAAGCTCGGCGAGGGACCGCTGATCCGCCGCCCCGAAGAGGACTGGATACAGGCAGAGCGCCCGCACGAGGCGCTCATCCCCGAGGACTGGTTCGCCCGCACTCAAGTCGATATGGCCGGACGCCGCACCCGCCAGAGCAACCAGCGACGCCGCCCACAACAGCGCTTCTACCTGCTGCGCGGGATCGTGCACTGCGGCACCGGGCACAACCCCCTGCGGATGCACGGCAAGGAACGCAAGGGCATCACCTACTACGCCTGCGGCTACCGCGCCGCCTACGGCGACAACGCCGCCGAAGCACTCGGCCACGGCAAATGGCAGTACATACGGGAGGACCGCCTCACCGAGATGATCGACCGCTTCTTTGCAACCTACATCTTCGGGCCGAACGCCGTCGCGCACTTCCGCGCCCAGCACGCGGACCTCGCACCATCCATCGAAGACGAGAGCGCCGAGCAGCGCGAGCGGCTGACCTCCCAGCTCTCAGACCTCGACCAGCGCATCGAGCGCCAAATCGCCGCCATCGAGTACGGCGTCGATCCCGTGCTCGTCGGCGAGCGTATCCGTGCCCTCAAGGGCGAACGCCACCAAGCCGAGACAGCACTCGCAGAAATGGACCTCCAGCAACGCCAGCGCACCATCCTCGACCTTGAGGACGCCTGCGGCGTGCTCGACTCGCTGCCCAACCTCGCAAAGCCACTCGCCAAAGCCGACCCCGAGTTGCGCCGCCGCGTCTACGAAGCCTTCCACTTCGCCGTCGAGCTTGACCGAAACAAGCCCCAAGTACGACTGAAGGCGCTCATATCGAGCGCCTTCAGCACAGCAAGCGACCTAGACGACTTTGCGGGCATGGTCGCAAATAAGGCCATAGCGGGGGCGGGATTCGAACCCGCGACCTTCGGGTTATGAGTTCGCCCAAGGGGGGTCGGGTACGGTGAGGTTGCCCGTGTTCGCTGGGGTTAGGTCGGGTTCGATAGGGTCCGATCTGCTCAAAACGGAACCTTGAATGGAACCAAGAGATCTGCGTTGGCGAACGTACGGATGCGACTCGGACCACCGCAGCGTCCACGGGGACGTGGTACACAATCAGTGGAACGGAGGAAGCATGACTACTGAGACCCACACTGACGATCGCGGATTGCTCGTGATTGAGCTTGGCGACGAGGATCGTGCCACGCTTCTTGGCGCTGCTCGAGTGCTCAGCGCGCACGACCCCGTTGAGGCTACCGAGGACTACGTGGCCGAGGCGCAGATCCAGGCAGCACGACTATCCGAGCCGACGCGTAGAGCGCTACTTGCCTTTCGTCGATTCGGCAGTGACGCGGGTGGGCTACTGATCCGCGGGATGCCGATCGGCGAGGTGCCCGCGACGCCAACGACCACGGATCGGCCTATGGGTATCAGCCTGCCGGCGGCTGCAATGATGGGCGTTCTTGTGGCGACGCTCGGTGAGCAGTATGGATTCGAGCCCGAGCGCGGCGGGCAGATTGTGCAGGACGTGTTGCCCGTGGCCGGCGAGGAGCGAATCCAGAGCTCGATCTCCTCAGACGTCCGGCTGAAGGACCACGTCGAGATGGCATTCAGCGATCATCGCTCCGACTTCGTGGTGCTCGCGTGCCTACGTCCCGACCATAACCGCATAGCGGGCACAACATTGGCGTCGGGGCACCGCGCGCTCGCGCTTCTGGATGCAGACACGATCGAGGTGCTGCGCCAGAAGCGATTCAAGACAGCGGTCGACGAATCGTTCCTGCGGAGCTGCGGCTACAGCGACCTGATCTGGATCGGGCCGATAGCCGTGCTTGCGGGAGAGGAGAACCGGCCATGGCTGCGTGCCGACTTCGCCGAGACGCGCGGCGTGGATGACGACGAGACCGCCGCGATAGCGCTGCTCGCCTTGCGAGAAGCCGCCGTGAGTGTCGCGGTCACGGTGCTACTTGAGGCGGGCGACGTGCTGGTCGTCGACAACCACCATGCCTTCCATGGGCGCACTCCATTCCAGGCGCGCGGCGACGGCCGTGACCGCTGGTTGCTACGCACGTACCTGACGCGGGACCTCGCGCGTAGCGAAAGCGTGCGCCCGCACGGCTGGCGTGTGGTTGACACCGACTACCGCACCGGGCCGGACGTGCTCGCTCCGTCGGTCTGACTACCCAAAGGCTCAGGCGCCGCATAGATTGCTGAATCGCTGTGTTCGACCGCTGCTGCGATCTCCGGCAAGCAGTTGGTTACAACGTGGTCGCAGCGCTTGCTACGTTTGCCCACGACGTACAGCACGGACGCGATCCTCGTGCCGGTGCAACTCATAAGCGTGCGGCACTCGACGTCTGCGATACACGCGAGAGGGCTCCTCGAGCTTCTCGCGTAGCTTCGACCTTTAAACGCGCCATCTCGATAGGAGGACCGTGGACCGGTCAAGGAGGGTCACCAGCGTGGGTGCTCTTCTTATGCCGACCAGCGCCCAGCGCAAGCCATTGGGCAATCGAGACACGCATCAAGGCGTCACGCAGACCGATGGGCTTGACCACAAGTTACAGGCGCTTGCTGCCGATACATCCCTGGCCCGTACAGGACTCCACGTATGCACTACTTGACCCCCTTCGACTCCCAGAGCGGATAAAGAGCGCTCCATGCGAATCTCTGTGGCGCGGGAACGCTACGTCCATTGGCTAAGTGCAATGCGCGATCTGTCGCCGCACACTATCCGTGCCTACAGTGGAGATATCGTGGCGTTCGAGCATCATCTCGGGCCCGCAGCAGCCATCGAAGAGATCGACCGTCAGCATCTACTGGCATTCGTCGAACTCCAGCGCGACGCCGGGCTCTCGATCATCTCGATTAAGCGCCGTGCTTCCGCCTTGCGCGGATTTTGTAGGTGGCTCAAAGCCACCGACTTGCTTATCGATGACTCGGCACTGGACTTCTCGATTGCGGCCGTTCGCACCCGCCAGCTGCCGCGCGTGGTACCACCGTCTGAGCTCCGGCGACTCATCCAGCATCTCTGTCGCGAGGTTGGTTTGGGCGGCGTGAGTGATGAGCGAGCGACGCTGCAGAATCCTCACCATGCGACCACACTTCTCGCGGTCTCGTTGATGCTCACGACTGGTGTCCGTGTCCACGAGGTCGTCGGTATCCGGACCACGGACATCGATATCTGGTCGCGTTCGCTGAGGCTGCTCGGCAAGGGGCGACGAGAGCGCGAGGTATATCTCACAAACCGATGGCTGACAGGGCTCACGCAGTCGTACCTCGTCGTCCGGGAACAACTCGGCATCAGCCATGACCGCCTCTTGTTCAATCGCCATCTCTCGCCGCTGACACCTCCCGCTATGCGCGACCGCCTTGCCAAGGCCGCTAAAGAGGCAGGACTGCGCTGCCGCGTGACGCCACACATGCTTAGACACTCGGCCGCCACTCAGCTGATTGAAGCAGGAGTCGACATCCGCTACATCCAGCGCCTCCTGGGACATGCGAGTCTCTCGACTACGGAGATCTACACGCATGTATCGAACGCGGCGCTGAAGCGAGTCGTCTCGGACGCAGACATCCTTGGGAGGCTTGACTCCATCGATAACTAGGAATTATCGCTGGTGTCACGACGAGTGTCCTATTTCGATCGGTACTCGGCTCGGCCGACGAGCCGACTCGACGAGCTGGTCGCACTTCAGCGAGGCGTAATCGCTACTCGGATACACCTCATCGCGAGCGGTTGCTATCCGTTTGACTCGGTTCTACGGGCTCTTGCCGAGCCGGCCTTTGTGCTTCCAGCCGAGGGGATGCCCGGCGCCCGTTACCTCCCCGGTGCTGAAGTGATCGACCTCGTTGAGGAGGCGGGCGAGGACTTGACCCTAGAGTTGTTCGGCCGGCCGCCGGGGTACAGGGCAACGCTGCAGCCGCACTCCGGTACTCAGGCAAACCAGATTGTCTTCAACGCGGTGCTTAAACCAGACGATACCGTTCTGTGTCTAAGACCAAGAGATGGCGGGCACATCTCACATACCATCGTCATCGCACGCAGACACCCGACCGTCAACTACGGTCTGACGGCCGACGGGACCATTGACTATGACCAGATGCGAGACTTGGCGATCAAGCACCGTCCGCGACTCATTGTCGTTGGCGGAAGCGCACTTCCTCGTGCCATCGACTTTGCGAGGGCGGCCGACATCGCGGCCGAGGTCGGTGCCCTGCTTCACGCCGACATCTCCCACACCGCGACATTCGTTGCAGCGAAGCTGCATTCGAGCACCTTCCCCCACTGCGACTTCGTCACCTTCAACTCTGTGAAGAACTTGCGTGGCCCGAACTCTGGGATTCTGATTTACCGGTCGGAGTTCGAGGCGGCGGTCCACGCATCGGTGTTTCCCACCACGCAGGGTGGCGCCAATGAGACCGGCATGTTGGGAAAGCTGGCGTGCCTACTGGAGTGGCACGAGCGTGAAATTGAACCGTACGCGGCCAAGATCGTCAAATGTGCGAGGATCATGGGTGAGCACTTGACCAAACACAAGATAAGTCTGGTCACGGGGGGGACGGATTGTCACATCCTGCTATTGGATCTGCGAGACCTCGAGATCTCCGGGGCCGACGCCGAGCGCAGGCTGGACCTTCTCGGCGTGTTCGCAAACAGGAATCTTGTTCCCGGTGACCCTCGCTCACCAAAAGACACCTCCGGTTTGAGAATTGGCACGACAAATCTTGCAATCCTCGGATACGCGCCCGAGGACCTTCGGCTATTGGCCGAATGGATCATCGAAGTACTCACTGATCAGGGCGCATCAACCGAGACGGTCAAATATCTCGTCGACAAGTATCAAGGGCATCTAATAGCGCCACTGTGGTGACAGGACGAACGGAATGTCGATGCGTGTCGCGCCGATTTCCTTCGGGATGAAAACCTCAATGGCCACACGCCCACTGCTACGAATCTTCTCGACTCGTCGGCTCGCAGGTCCAGATGGCTCTTCGCTTCCCAAAAGTGCTGTTTGAAGGCATTCCGCGAACCAGGTTGCTACGTCGATAAACCGAACGTCTCGGGTCTGGCGCGCCGCGCTTAGCGCTTTCTTCATATCGTCCACGAGGGAAGTCCCAAGGTTACTGCCATCGCAAGCCTCGAGAGCAATCGCGTTCACTTCGAACATCGCGTTGTCCTGTAGCAAGGAGCGGGGTGCAGCGTCGCGGGCAGATGAAAGCAGTTGCCTTGCCGTCGGCGTATCCCCGCTGAGCAACGCAACAGCGCTCAGGTTGACAAGTGGTTGGTAGACCTCAGGCGAATCGAGGTCAATGAATTGCCGGCGAGCCGTCTCGAACCGATCACGAGCCACGCCGATTGCGCCCTCAGCGAGGTCAATGACACCGAGATTGTTCAGCGCGGTCGCAACGCCAAAGCGTCGGCCAAGAGACTCGAAGCCTACGAGCGATGCCTCGACGATCGTTCGTGCATCCGCCGGTCCAAACAAATGCCCCGAGTTCCTCAGGATCAGGTAGTCCTGCTCTGTCCCGGTTGACCTCATGGTTTCCCCGTAGACTTCCATGGCGATGTCGGCTGCCTCGTCGTCCTGGGCGAGGTTGAGCATTATGTTGAAAGAGACAGCGCGCTTCTCCTTCGACTCTGGCACGCGCTCCAACGCCGATGCCGCCTCCTCGTAGCGAAAAAGCTGCACGAGATACTTTGCCTCATACAGCGACGCTATGGCCTCGTGCAAGCCGCCAGCTCGTCTCAGTCGCGTTGTGGCTACCAAGCCGAAGCTGAACAGCGCGGACTTCTGGATAGAGTCGAGCAGGGAACGCAACGTCGTATCGGGCAGCACATCCAGAACATCCCAGCAGACTGAGTCGCGACAGATGCTCGACAAGTAGCCGTGGCGCTCTTGCTCACTTTGGAGCTGGATAAATTGCACCACATGCGACAGCAGCGAAGGCTCCTGGCGCAGCTCAATGTCGGTCACGATTCCCAGCAGCCGGTCGTACAGCACCGCCTCCTCGCTGGGCGTCGCCCCACTGCCTAGGACGGCGCTCAAGGCGGCGACTGCCTGTGTGTGGAGCTCCAGCTTCTCATCCTCAGGCGTGATCTCGCTGACGACCTGAGCGACAAGCTCGTGCTCCACTCGTACGCGGTCGGCGTTATCGCTATTGATCACGAGAAGACCAAGCGCAGCGAGATCGACGATCGTGCCGGTGACGGCATCTGGTTGCAGGCGAAGATCCGTCGCGTGGAGAAGCGAGATGAGACTTGCGATCTTCAACCCGCCGACTGTGAACACGATAAACCGAAGGACAGCCTGATCGAGGTCTGGCAGCGTGAGAATGACGTCCTCATACGACGTCGGAAGTGCCTCTTGTTCTTCGCGGCGGAACGCGATCAGCCGCAGTTGGAACCACACGGACTTCAGGTTGCCGCCGCTGCGACGGAAGATCGTGGATGCGATAGTTCCGAAATCGTCGGCCCCAGGAAGTGTTTCCTTTACCAGAGTCACGACCTCATCCAGCGAGGCGTTTTCCAAGTCGACATCCATCAGTTCGGCATCAGGAATATCCGGCGACCATTCGATACGTGGTTGCTCGTGAACCCGCTCGATAAGAACGAGACGTAGATGCGGGCCAGCATCGACAAGCGCAGCGGCCAGCGTCTCGCGCGCGGCGAACGGGAGAAATTGGATGTTGTCGATCGCTAGAAGGACGCGCTGAGACCTAGACCGCCTCATCAGGAACCGCATCGAGGCACTACTGTCGCCCGTCGCCGCTTTGATAGGCGCGGACGCTGGCAGCAGAGGCTTGATGAACGGCCCAACAAGTGGGACCTGCGCCGTGAGTTCTCGAAAGGCGCCGTAGAGATAGGACACCCGCTTGGCGGAACGCCCGCGCTTTGCTGAGATCCACGCCCGCGCGGCCTTCCTACTAACGAACGAGGGCGCGTCACGGGATGTCTTACGCGGCCCGCTAAGAAGCGAGTCAAGCGTGTCGAAAATCGCGGATGCCTCAAGTTCGCCGGGGGGCACGTCGAGGTAGACGCCGATCCCGTCCTTCCAGGATGCCGCTGCTTGCACCATGAGCTCGCGGACGAGAAAAGACTTCCCGGCGCCTGAAGCTCCGAAGATGCGGAGGACTCGTGGCGTCGATCCTTGCCGGTCCAGAAAGTCGCGGCACATCGCGAGCTCTGCGGTACGCAGACTGAAGGGCCACTTACTCTCGGATGCGAACGTCGAACGTGCCGACAGTGAGGTCATTGTGTCGGCGATAATTCCTAGTTATCCAAACTAGCTGTCATGTGTTGATCCGGCTGCGCGATCCGCGACTCCGCTGGTTCCTCTAGACCCAGGCACGAGTGCTCGCGCGTCCCCAGGGGTCGAGGGACATGACGCTCGTGTATGGCGGCGCTCAGAGATTCCAAAGACATGAGAGTCGATCAAACAGATCCCAAGCACGCACGCGTGCCCCTCGCACCCCAGCTGCTATCTGCCGCTCGAGGATCGTCCGATTGATTGAATGGCGTAGCAGCTTCTCAGCGGAGTTCGAGACCCACTCTTGGGCGATCCGCGCATCGACCTCCGGGTGAAACTGGAGACCGACGCTCTTCCCAGCTACAAACGCCAACTGTGTACTACCCGCCCGCGCGAGCGACCGCGCGTTTGGCGGCAAATGGAACTCCTCCTCGTGCCATCGCAGCCATGGCCCAGCCGTCATCAGGTCTTCGTCCTCCACGTCAACCATCGACCACTCTACGGCCATCTTTTGTCTTGGCTCGACCCTTCCACCGAGCGCCGCGGCCAATGCCTGGGCTCCAAAGCAGATCCCAAGTACGGCAACATCCTTCGCGTGCGCTTCCCGCAAGAAGTTGATCTCGTCACGAATCCACCGCTCAGTGCCTCGGGACGAAGCGCTCGCAGCAAGACTCACGACAATAGCCGTCTCATCGAGGCTGGGCCATTTCTGAAGTGCGTCGGCTCGCATCGCTTCCACGTGGAAACCCCGCCCTCGAGCCCAATCCGTAAAGAGCCCAGCCGGCGCATCATCGTCATGCTGAAATACGAGAGCCTGTCTCCTGTCCCGACGTGCGCTGCCAGGCTCGATGTTGACGCTATTTGCGGCGCTCGTCATCGTGCTGGCAGTAGGGGGAGCCTTGAGACCGCGACCGGCTCGATGGAGTAGGTGCGAGGATGCCGTTGTTCGCCGCTCACACAGATCGTGCCAGCAGTGCAGAACGACCGGTGTGCTGTTACGCAGATCAGTTCCCCCAGTGGACGTCAGAAATATGATCCGCGCGCACGGTACCAGAGAGCGGAACTCGACCGATTAGCGAGTTGGCGCACAGTACATCGCTCGCTGGAGCACAGAACTTCGGAAAGAAGTTCTGTGCTCCGAACGCGACCGTCGAGAGCGGTTCTCGCACTCAGATCTCCACACGTCGAGCGATGGCAACGCAGACCTCGACCTGGCTGCTCCGATCAGCGGTCACCTGTGGGGCCTACCTGGGTGCAAGCATCGACAGACTTCGCTCAAAACGGAACCTGAATGGACCTTCGCCGGCCGCCGCGGTCACGGCGGTTGAGCGTGGACAATGCTCCAGCACGGTACTGGAGCATTTCGTCGATGCTCGATCGAAGCTTGGTCTCGCACACGGTGTGCGAAACCTCAGCGGCGGCACGTCAGGTCCTACTTCCCGTCGAGTTCCAGCTCACGCCGTAGCGTCTCGACCGTCCAGGTCGGGCAGCCGCATCCGAGGAAGTCGTTGTCGCCGGTGAGGATGGCGGCGTCGAGGACGATCGTGAGCGCGACCGTTGGCCAGTCGCGTGGGTCGCGCGGCACTCGGCGCAGTGCTGTGGCCTCCAGAGCAGCGTACGCATCTCTCGGCGCAACCTCGATGGCGCGCACATCGATCAAGCCGCGTACGGACTGCTCCAGAGCCTCGCGCTGCGCGGCCGTGAAGATCCCTCTTGATTCGAGGATCTCCAGCCGCCCAGATAGCTCGTGCTCGGTCTCCTCCCACTGATGCTCCGCAACGAGCACGCGAAGATTGGGATGCAGGAGAAGCTCTCGTCCTCGCTGGCGCAGAAGCTCGCCGACGAGGACGCTCGCATCTGCGACGACGATCATTCGGGAAGCGGCCGCCGCAGATCGAAGAGCCGCGACAGCGCCTCCTCGCTCATCCCCGTCTCTTGGAGCACCTGCTCAACCGCCTCGCCCAACTTGGCGACAGCCCGCTGCACCTCGTCCTCGTTGCGCTCGAGCGGTATGTAGAAGCCGATGACCTGGCCGTGCTTGCTCACGGCCACCGCATCGGCCCCCGAGAGATAAGTCGTTGCGTGATCCCGGAACTCCCTGACTCCGACGCTCTTCATGCTCGTCCTTCGGATTGTGGGCACTTTGTGGTCACCATGTGGTCATATCCTAGCTCGTCTCAGGGCAATGATCAAGCGGCTCCCCCGAGCTTGTCGAACAACAGCGTGACGTGAGCCCACGGCAATGCTGCAATATCGGACTGCGGCATTTCTCACACGGTGTGAGAGACCTTCCGCCGAGTCCCCCAGGCCGTTCTAGGAGGCATCATCGCTGTTCGCTCCCTCCCCAAACGCCCGTTCAACGAACGCCGCCCCGTTGGACGGATCGGGCGCATAGTGTCGGTATATCTCGGTGGTCTTAGCGTCGGCGTGGCCCATCCACTCCTGGATCGCGCGCAGCGGCGCGCCGGCTGCGGCCATCTGCGTGCCGAAGGTGTGGCGCAGCTCGTGGAACGTAATCGCCCGCACCTCCGCGCGGGCGAGAGCATCCTTGAAGCGCTTGCGCATCTTGGAGGGGTCGAGCACGTGCCCCGTCTCGGGATGGCAGAAGACGAGATCGGTGTCGGCGCGAAAGCGCGAGCGCTGGCGTAGGTCTTCGAGTTCCCTGGCGAGTCGTGCGGCCATCGGGACCGATCGGCCTTCGTGGGACTTCGGGGTATCCGTCCGGCCGCGCGTGAAGTTGTCGGCCACTCGTACGCGGCCGACCGACAAGTCGATATCCAGCCACTTGAGCGCGAGCAGCTCGCCCTGGCGCAGGCCGGTAAGGGCAGCGGCGAGATACAGCGCCCGCTCGACCCCGCCGAGGTTGTCGTCGGGTGCAGCGTCGATCAGCCTGTCCAGCTCGCTCGGCTGCAAGAACCGCACGCGCTGGTGGGGTGAGCGGTTCTTCTTCGGGCGATCCACATAGGCCACGGCGTTGCTGTGCGCCCAGCCGCGCTTGATCGCGAACGAGAAGATGCCGTGCAGGAAGTTCAGGTGGTTCTGGACCGTCTTTGAGGACAGACCGTCGCTGCGCTTGCGCTTGAGGTATTGCGCGACCTGCGCCGGGTCGATCCTGTCGATGGGCCGGTCGCCGAAGAACGGCACGAGGTGACGGCGGAGATGTCCGCGGTAGTCCTGGATCGTGGAGCGCTTGCGCTCCATCACATGCTCCAGGTGATCGACATACGCGTTGCCGGCCTCCTCCAAGGTGCGCCTGGCGGCTCCGGACACGATCACATCGCGCTCGATCCGCTTCCTTCTCAGCTTGGGCGCGTGTGAGCCCATCCGCCGAGCCAGGCGAGCGCTTCGGGGTCGACGTCGGGACCGCCGCCGCGGTAATCGCCGCGGTCGGGGACATCACGCGCTTCCCGACCGCTGGGCAGCTCGTTGCCTATCTCGGCCTGGACCCGAAGGTCCGCCAGTCCGGGTCAGAGCCAGCGCGCTATGGGCACATCTCAAAGCGCGGTGACCCGCAGGCACGCTCGATGCTGGTCGAGGCCGCGTGGATCTCGATCCGAAGCCCCGGCCCACTGAAGGCATTCGGTGAACGCGTCCGCGCTCGCCGCGGCGCACAGATCGCCGCGGTCGCCGTCGCGCGCAAGCTCGTCGTGCTCTGCTGGCATCTACTCACCAAGGATCAGGACTACGCGTTCGCGCGACCATCGCTGACCAGGCAGAAGACCCGTCGCCTGGAACTCTTGGCCGGCGCTCCGCCGTTGGCGCGCCGTCACGGCGGGCCACCCGTCAGCCCGACCAGCAGCCAGCGCGCAGCCGAGCGCGAGCTGCAAGCGCAGGCCGAGCAGGCATACCGGCGCCTCGTCGATGACTGGCGCACAACGGCACCGAAGGGTGGTGCGGGTGCGACACCGGGGCGCGCATCTCAAAGGCCCTCGAAGGGCAAAGCCGCGCGGCAGGCCACAAGCCCCTGACGCCTGCGCTTCGCTACGTCAGTCACCCGCACCACGCCAGATCATTCCACTCCGAAGCGCCCGGCGCGACCCCGCCGCCGAGGCTCACCCCTGCGCCGGGAAGCACCCGCCGGCACGACAAAAAGCCAGGACAGACCATATGCACGACCCTCCGGGCGCTGTGCGATCGCTGTGCCGTCCGAGCGCACCCTCGAGCGTGGATCAACGCCTCAGCAACCTCGAAGAAAACCTCGAGCAAGCCCCTTGACTTTTCATCCGTAGATGCACGCCACAGCAATCGCTGTGCGATCACTGTGTCCGTAAGCACCACACGAGGCCGGTCTGTACCCATCCAGGAGGTACCGAACAGGGACCGATCGGTATCCCGTGCATCTAGTCCGTCCTGAGCGCGAAGCTGCTTGACGCTGGATGGTGGGAATCGAGCGAAGCGCCCCGGGTGGCGTGCCTCAGCTTGCTGAGAGCCGCGTCTTGGTTGTCTTTGTTGGCATCCGGCTGGCCGGTTTGGTTCCGGGCCGTCGTTGAGCGCTTCGCGCAGAGCAGCCGGGGTGGTCTTATCTGTTTGGATCGGCGTAGGATTGGCCTATGCCCTCGGCAAAGCCGGCACCGTCCAAACAAGAGCCAACGCCACGGCCAGCGTCAGCATTCGCGATGGACCCAGGGCCTCAGTGCCTCAAACTGGTAGCAACAAATCTTGAGATGACTACGTGGTCGCCCTGTGTCTTACCAGAGGGACATAAGGGTGTGTGTCAGTCAGGCGCTCCCGGCCTGGCCTGAACCCGCGGGACCGAGGTCTGCCACCGGCGAGCAGCGCGGCCATCTCGATGGTCTGCGGTGGCCTGCCCGAGGCTGGCTCGCCGCTGCTCACGCGCTTATCTTCTCGGCGGCTTCCTCCGCGGCTCTGCGGACTCGCCAGGAGGGATCGGACGCGGCGTCGGCAATGAGGCGCCGCAGGCGATCAGAGTCGGTAGCAAGGTGGGCGGCGGTGTGGACGACCGTTTCGCGGACCGTGGAATGGGTGCCCTCATACAGGCGGGCCACCCGCTCACAGGCGACCGTGCGGGCATCCGGGACGGCGTCTAGGGCGCCCCGGGCGACCGCAGCGAGCGCCGCCCGAACGATCTCGTCCTGCGGGTCGAACAGGCCGCTCAAGAGGGCCCAGCCGACGCCCTGATCTGGATCGGCAGACAGGACTGTGGAGGCGGTGAGAATCGCGATATGGCGAACACGACCATCGGGGTCGCGGGTATCGACCGCTAGACGCGTGCGGTCCGCGATACTCAGGTCTGGAGCGAGGATGCGGCGCCGCTGCGCGGCCAGTACGGGGACCGTGAATTCACCGTGTGAGAGCAGCGTTCCCGGGGTGTCGGCCATGGACCGAATACGGTCACGGTCTGACTCGTCCAGCATGCCGGCTGCTTTAAGGATCACGAGCGCCTCGCGTGCCTCGAACATGTGCTGCGCCGGCGACCCCGAATCCTCCGCGAGGTCGAGCAGCAGCTCGACCGCCTTGCGATTTCCGGCTGGAGTCAGAGTGAGCGCCCTGGCGAGCATCACCCTCGCGCTCCGGGAGCCGAACTCGACGCGACCCTCCCCCGCTTCCTCGCGCGTTCCCCGGACACGACCGATCAGGTCCGTGACTGCAGCGGACAGCGCTTTGGGGTCGATCAGGTCAGGGCGCACTCCAGCCAGCTCGACCAGCGCGTCCATCGGGAGGTCAAGGTCTCGGATTTGCGTGAGGACCGCAGGTCGGTCGACGCTTTCTGCCAGCTCGGCGGCGAGCACCGCGACATCCGCATCGGGGGCGCGCTCCAGCTGCGCTTCGGCGACGGCCAGCAGATGAAGTCGTTGCTCCTCATTGAGCGTCAGGAGCGGCTGGGGCTGTGCGCTCGTTAGCTGTTCGGCCGCCGGATGCTCGGGCAGGGCAGCCCAGTGGCGATAGAAGCGCTCCGGGTCACGCCAGCAAAGCTTGCTCCACAGTTGCCGTGCGGTCTGCGCGAGGATGAGATTCCCCGTGTCGGGGGTTACGTGCTCATAGATCCAGTCGAGCTGCTCGTCGGGGATGAGCGCCCAGAGGGCGTCGGCGACCTCCGCGAGCGCATACGGGCCGGTACGCATGGACAGGTCGCTGTCGAGGCTGCGCAGCAACTCGGCGGCGGCGGCGGGGTCGAGGTGTGGCTCGGCGAGCGTGACGGTCTGGGGGATATCCCCGCCGCCGCCGGTGATCCATGCGTACAGGCCATACAGCCAGTCCTGGCGAGTGCGCGCGACGTCTGTGATCAGGTGCGCACCGATCCGCATGCGGATCTGGCGGCGGATGCCCGGTACGCCCGCCCAACCCGCCTGGGCCTCCCCGGCAAGCATCTGATCCAGAGGGGTGCGGCCTGCGTGCCAGGTATAGCTCCAGGTGCTTTGGCCGCGCGCCCTCACGTGCTCCTTGGCTACCTCGGCACCGGCGTCAGCGACCGCACCCCAAACCCAGGGCAGCCACGTCAACGCGTCATAGTGTCCGCCGACGGGCCGGACGGGAGGCTCATGTACCGTGATTCCCTCGCCGAGAGCGTCGATCGCGACACGCCACGCCAGCGGCGAGCCGCCGGGGGCCAGCTCGATGGTCCGGCGCACGCAGCGCTCGTACAGAACGCGGTCGTGGGCACCCAGCGCGAGGCCCGCCAGTTTTGCCAGCAGCCGCGCCCTGGTCTCACTGTCGCGGGACGCCATGTCGATCAGACCCGCGGCGTCGTGCAGCGCTGGAGTCGCCTGCTCGGGCGGCGCAGCCCAGCCAGTTAGGCACAGACCGAGCAGCATCCCGTCGGGCTGCTCGGTAAGAGTGCGCATAAGTGTCAGCGCGTCGGCGCTCTCTCCGCCACGGTAAAGCTGCACGGCTTGCGCGGCCGCACCAAGCAAGCCTAGGTTCGGGAGCGGCTCATTCCAGGGCGGCGGGCCGAACGCGTCGGCGAAAGCCTGCGCGCCCGGGCTCCCGGCTCGGAGCGCCGGTGCATCCCACAAGAGCGCGGCGATGGTCTCGGCGGGGAGCGGCTCAGCGCTGTTCACGGTAGACCTCCTCGCCGAGGGTCATGGCGTCGAGAGTGCGGGCGAGCAGCACCTTCACGATGCCCTCCCAGCTTTCGGTTGACCCGATCTCACCGAGCTTCTCGTGCAAGAGCATGTCGGCGTGTTCCTCGAGGAAGGTGGCGACGTCGCTTTCGGGGTGGGTGTGAGGAGCGACAAACCAGAGCGGCTTAATCTGGCGGTTGGTCTCATCAAGGACGGCCTGTAGCTCTTCGCGGGTGCCGGAGCCCAGACGCTCCAGCAACAGCGCGACGGTCATGTCGGCCTCGCGTGCCATCCTGACGAACCGGTCATTGGTGCCTTCGCCGGGTTCGTTTCGCTGAGCAGCTTCGCGCTCCCAGCGTTCGACCGCGAAACGGAACGGTGCGTTGGTGCGACGCAGCTGCGGGTTGAATACCCGTTCCACGAGCCCCTCGATGCAGTCGCGGGCCTCCAGGGCATCATCGCCTGAGGACAGAAAGATCGTCAGCTCCTGCGGCCGTGGGCCCGCGCTGAGCGGCGGGCCAGAGTCGGGTGGCGGGGCTGATGGCGAGTTCATGTCGCTCGGCCGGGACGGGTGGAGTGAGAGGTGCGGGACCAGTCGGGCATCGGGCGGACCCTGGCGAGAAGAGACGAGACGGTCAGCCTAACGCTGCCGCCCGCTGCTCGGCTCAGACGGTCTGTGAGTTTGCCGGCGATGCAATCGGCTGATGCGGTTACAGCATTCCTCAGCCGAACAAAATGCCGAGTGCCTCCATGTCGTCGGCCGCACACCGCCTCGACCGCCCTTCGCCCTGTCGGGCAGCACTCGCAGTACCGAGCAGTCGCCTGGTTCCCTCCAGCCCCTCTAGGAACCAACAGGCCTGCTACCGGGGAGCAGGTTCGACACCTACGCGCTCGCCCCCAAACCGACGACTCCGCGAGTCGCTAGCGCCAAGCTGAGACGGAACCCTATTGGAACCATGGTCCCCTCCAGCCACCCGCGCAGTTAACGAAGAAACCCCGCTTTCGCGGGGCTTCTTCGCATAGCGGGGGCGGGATTCGAACCCGCGACCTTCGGGTTATGAGCCCGACGAGCTACCAGACTGCTCCACCCCGCGTCGCTAGTCATGTTCTAGCAAAGAACCGCACCAAGTTCCCAGCCCCCGCCCCGCGCCGCTCCCTCCGCCCCTCTACCATCCCGCCCGTGCGCGTGGCCGTTGTGGACATTGGGACCAACTCCACCCGGCTGCTCATCGCCGAGGTGGATCCCTCCGACGGATCCATCGAGGAGCTGGTGCGCCGCTCCCAGGTCACCCGCCTGGGCGACGGGGTGGATGCCTCGGGCACCCTCTCCGAGCAGGGTATGGCCCGCGTCTTCTCCACTCTCGATCTCTACCACGCCGAGATCCAGGAGTACCAGTGCCAGGCCAACCTCGCCGTCCTCACCTCCGCCGTTCGCGACGCCGCCAACGGCGCCGAGTTCGCAGCCCACGTCCGCGAGGACTACAGCCTGGACGCCCGTGTGCTGAAGGGCGAGGAAGAGGCCCAGCTCACCTTCCTCGGCGCCATGGCCGGCCGGCCTGTCGCAGTCGAGCCCACCGTGGTGATCGACATCGGCGGGGGATCCACCGAGTTCGTCGTCGGCGTGGGCCGCACCGCCGGCTTTCACGTCTCCCTCCACGCCGGTGTCGTGCGCATGAGCGAGCGCCACATCCACAGCGACCCACCCCTGCCCGAGGAGCTCCAGGAGCTCGCCCACGACGTCCGCTCCACCCTGCTCGACGGGCTCCCTCCCGATGAGCGCGCCCCCGTCACACAGGGCATCGCCGTGGCCGGCACCGCCACCTCCGCCGCCTCCATCGACCAGGAGCTCGACCCCTACGACCCCCAGCGCGTCCACGGCTACAAGCTGGAGCTGGCCACCGTCGAACTGCTCCTCGCCCGCCTGGCCGACATGGACGAAGCCAAGCGCCGCAACGTGGTGGGACTTCACCCCGACCGCGCCCCCACCATCGTCGCCGGCATGATCCTCCTGATCGAGTCCATGAAGGCCTTCGAGCTCGAGCACATCGAGGCCTCAGAGCACGACATCCTCTACGGCGGCGCCCTCAGCCTCGCCGGCCTCCGTTGATCGAGAGCGCCCCGTCGGATAACTGAGAACGCCCGCGCCAGCACGGCCCTCGGCCGTGCCTCCATAAAAAACCTCTCAGGCCAAAACCCTCTCAGGCCAGGTTCGAGCGCCGCGGATAGACCACAGTGGGATCCGTCAGCACATTCACCAGGGCCGGCTTGCCCGCCGAGAACGCACGCTCCAGCGCCGGGCCCACATCGGCCGGGCGCCCCACCAGCTCGCCGTGGCCACCCAGCGCTTCCACCACCTGGTCGTAGCGCGTTTCAGGACGCAGGTCCGCCGCCACCGAGTAGCCATACAGAAACTCCATCGGGTGCTTCTCCAGCGCCCAGATGCCGTTGTTGCCCATCAGCCCCACCACATTCACCCCATGGCGGGCCAGCGTGTCGAACTCCATCCCCGAGAACCCAAAGGCGCCGTCTCCCAGCAGCAACACCACCTGGCGCTCGGGCCGCGCAAGCTTGGCCGCCAGCGCATACCCCGGCCCCGAGCCCAGGCATCCAAACGGCCCCGGGTCGAGCCAGCAGCCCGGCTGGTAGCTGTCCACCACCCTTCCCGCATACGACACGTAGTCGCCCCCATCGCCAATCACAATCGCATCGCGGTCCAGCACCTTGGCCAGCTCCGCATACAGCCTCATCGGGTGAAGCGGCTCCCTCCCATCCTCCCTTTCAGCTCTCTCCTCCTCCCGCTTCTCCGTCTCCCCCGCCCTCAGCTCCGCTATCCACCGCTCGCTCGCCAGCGGTCTCCCTCCGGCCGCCATACGCAGAGCGCTGAGCGTGGGGCCCATCGCCCCATATAGCTCTCCCGACACCGGACGCGGGTGGCGACGCTCCGGTTCCGCCACATCCACCACCACTATCTCCGTCTCCTCCCCAAACGAAGCCCCGAAGCCCAGGCGGAAGTCCATCGGCACCCCCAGCACCAGCGCCACATCGGCGCCCTTCAATGCCTGCGATCGCGCCCTGGAGAAGAACAGCTCGTCGATCGGCCGGCACACAGCCCCGCGCCAGGCCGTTGAGGAACACCGGAATCCTCAATGTCTCCGCCAGCTCCAGCAGCGCCTGCTCGCCACGGCCCCAATAGAGGTCCGTCCCCGCCATGATCACCGGCCGCTCCGCCGTGCGCAGCAGCTCGCCTGCCCGCTCCACTCGGCGTCCCGCGCTCCCATCGCGCCCGCTCCGTTCGCTGAGCCCCCCAGGCCCTGCTCCGGCTCCTCCGCCTCCTGGAACACGTAGTCCATGGGGAAGTCCACGAACGTGGGACCCGCCGTGGGGAGCCAGCGCCATGGCGAACGCATCGTCCACCAGCCCCGGTATCTCAGCCGTGCTCTCCGGCGTCGCCGCCAGCTTGGTCAGGGGCCGCACGAACGGCACGTGGTCGATCTCCTGCAGCGATCCCTGGCCCCAGCGCATCGCCGGAGCCCTTCCTCCCAGCACCACCATCGGCGAGTGGTTGGCCTGAGCCGAGGCCATCGCGCTCATCCCGTTGGTCACTCCCGGGCCGGCCGTCAACGCGCACACCCCCACTTCGCGGGTCACCTTCGCCCAGCCCTCCGCCGCAAAGGCCGCCGTCGACTCGTGGCGCACATCCACAATGTCTATGCCCTCCTCCCTGCAGCCGTCGTAGATCGAGAAGAGATGGCCTCCCGACAGCGTGAACAGCTTGCTCACCCCATGAGCCTTCAACCGGCGCGCCACCAGCCGTCCGCCGTGGAAGGTCCTGGTGTCCTGAGCACTCTCAGCGGCCACAAACGCGACTCTACCCATTCGTGCCCCATGCGGAGTGCCCGGGGTGGGAGTCGAACCCACAGGCCCTCTGGGCCATCGATTTTAAGTCGAATGCGTATACCGTTCCGCCACCCGGGCAGGGTTCGCCGAGACTGTATGCAAATGGCTCTATAGAGCAACCTCGGCCGATGGGTCGCTCGCCCATCTCGGCAGGGATCTGGCACGGCTGGAGGCGCAACTTTTGCCTTGCTACCGTGTCTGTGGGGGGAGAAGGCAGCATCGGACCATTTCCATGGAGGTCTCCGCTCTCCCACATCCCAGCACCATGCCGGGCCTGCGCGGCCCGTCTGCTCTGCTGCGCCTGCAGTCCGACGAGCGCCTCATAGCGCTCACCCGCAAGGGCCAGCCGGCCGCCTTCGAGACGCTCTGCTCGCGCTACCAGTCGCGCCTGCTGTCCTTCTGCCGCCACATGCTCAGCTCGCGTGAGGACGCCGAGGACGTCCTCCAGGAGGTGTTCGCCGCCGCCTTCAACGCCGTGCTCGCAGACGAGCGCGAGATCAACGTGCGGCCCTGGCTCTACCGCATCGCCCGCAACCGCTCCCTCAACCATCTGCGCCGCACCGCCGCCATCGGCGTGGACAGCATGGACATCCACTTCGCCGAGAACGGCATCTCCACCGGCGACAAGGTGCTCCGCCGCGAGAGCTTCCGCGAGCTGATAGCCGACGTCCACGAGCTCCCCGAGACGCAGCGCACCGCCCTGCTGCTGCGCGAGATCGACGCTCTCTCCTACGACCAGATCGCCCAGGCCATGGAGACCACAGTGCCCTCCGTCAAGTCGCTTGCTCGTGCGCGCCCGCATCTCACTGGCCGAGGCAGCCGAGGCGCGCAAGCTGAGCTGCGAGGAGGTCCGCCTGGAGCTGGGCGAAGTGGCCGAGGGGCTGGCCAAGCTCAGCACATCCGCCCGTCGCCACGTCCGCGGCTGCGAGCGCTGCACCTTCTTCAAGAAGCAGCTGCGCCAGAACAACCGTGCCCTCGCCGCCATCCTGCCCGTGGCGCCTCTGCTGATCCTCAAGAAGGTGCTCCTCGCCAAGATCGGCTCCACAGCCTCGGCCGGGGGAGCCCACGCAGCCGGTGCTGGAGCCACCGTCGGTGCCACAGCCACAGCCACCGTCGGTGCAGGCGCCGCCGCCGGTGGCGGCAGCCTCGCCGGCGGCCTGATGACCGCCGGGGCCGGTGCCCTGGCCACCAAAGCCGTCGCCGGCCTCGCCGCCGCCGCCATCGTCACCGCCGGTGCAGTGGCAGCCGACCATGCCGTGGTCGTGCATCACCACCATCGCCCGCCTGCTGCCACCGCTTCAGTGAGCGTTCCCACCGCCCACTACGCCAGTGCTCCCACCGTCGTGCGCGAGCTGGCCCAGCCCGCCACCTCCGGCATCGCAGCTCCTCGTCTTCGCAACGCCGCCCACCACGCCCGCCGGCTCGCCAAGGTCAAGACGACCCCCCTGCCCGCTGCCGTCACCCCGCCGCTCACCACCCCCACAACACCCGTGACCCCAGCCACGCCCCCCGTCGCTCCGCCGGCAAAACCCGCAGATCCGGCCAGCGGGGTCCAGGTCACCCAGGTGACCAGCGAGACCACCCAGCTGCCCACCACCGCCACCAGCACGACCCCGACCCCGCCGCCGCCGGCCACCACCCCGACCGCAACCACGCCTACGAGCACCACCCCGGCGCCCCCCACCACCACGCCCGCCGAAACCCCTGCAACGACCTCCACCACCCCCACGAGTGCCCCTCCCCAGGAACCCCCCGTCTCCTCGGTGGCCGAAACGAGCGCTCCCAAAGTGGTCGTCATCACTCCCCAAGCCAGCCCCCCCTCGCGTCACAGGCCCGATACGGGAGGCACCGAGGCAACCACAGCCTCCCGCCTGCCCAGCGGCGAGTGGAACGGCCGGCGCTCTAACCGAAGGTAAAGGTCTTCAGCGGGCGCAGCAGCACGCCCGTGGATGCAACTTCAGCCGGCGCCTTGATCTGGGCGCTCGCCGTGGTGGCGGTCAGCATCGCTATCACCACCCCTTCGCGAACACCCGGCCGTTCGGGCAGCAGCATCACATTGCGCCCATACATCTCCCGACCTTCCACCTCGGTGGTGTAGAGCACCGCATAGCCCACCAGCGTGTTGGTGATTTTGGTCTTCCCCTCGCCCCTCAGCGTGAACTCCTTCTCGCTCCTGGCCAGCGTCGAGATGTAGCTCGTCGCAAAGCGGGGGAGCTCGCCCCATAGTTCGCCCGTGTAGGGGGGCAGCTTCAGCGGATAGACCTCGTAGGCGTACTTCAGGGAGCCCGTTGAGCTGCGACCCTCGACCTTCACAAACGCTCCAGCATCCGGATGAGCTCGAAAGAGGCCCCTGTATTCGAAACTGAAGGGAACGGCACCCCCACCTGAATAGGTCGCGTTCTCCAGCGTGAGCCCCAGGCCCACAGCCAGCGCCAGCAGAGCCACGCCGCCCAGCACCACAACGCTCCTCGCCAGCCGCGAAGCCGCATGCCAGCGGGGCGCCAGCAGGCGGCCCAGGGTGGGCCCGTACTCGGACTTCATCGGGACTGCCGCCATCGCGCTCAGGCGATCATTCGCCAATCGAGAACATCGCCTCGAGATCGTGGCGCGAGTAGGCCGCGAATGCCACCATCGTCTGTGTCCGCACCACACCTGGAAGCGCCCCTATGTTCCCCGTCACCACATCCGCCAGCTGCTCGTGGTCGGGCACCCGAACAATCGCCACGAAGTCCCACTCCCCCGTTACCGAATACGCCTCGGCCACACCCTCCACATCAGCCAGCAGGCCCCCCAGGCTCGAGAGCGCATCGCGCTCGGCCTCGATCAGCACCACAGCATGGGTCATGCTCATGTGCAGGCCATCATAGGCCGCTAACGCCCCGCCTCAGCCGCTCGATCGAGCCCCAGCCCCACGATCAGGCCGAACGCCGCACCCACCGCGCCAGCCAGCCAGCTCGCTTCGGAGAAGATCCGCGCGAACGGCAGCGCCAGCAGAAGCGCCGCAATCGCCGCCGCGCCGAGGAGATCGCCCTCGTAGTAGGCACCCGCCCGCAGAGCTCTCAGGTCGGGGGCCGCCCATGCCGCCAGCAGGGCCAGGGCAGCGCCGTTGCCGCCGCTTGCCACCGGCACCGAGTAGACCGCACACGCCGCCAGCGCACCCGTCGCCCCGCCGCCGAAGAAGATCGCGACCACCACAGCCGGCCCGTGGCGCTGCTCGAGCAGCCAGCCGAACAGGGCGATCGCGACGAGCGCGGCGAAGGCATAGAAGCCATAGACGTAGGCGAACTCCGTGGTGAGGAGCTTCCACCATTCCCCTCCCAGCGGGCCGATGATCGCCATGTGGAAGTAGAGGCTCGGATCGGCATGGAACACGATCCACGCCACCGCCCCCACCGCCACCAGCACGCTCGTGGCATACGGCCGCGACGCCTCCCATCGACTCGTCCCGACGCCCCGACGGAGCCGGGGCCGTTGAGCGTGCCCCGAGGGGGCCTTCGAGCGGCGCAGGAGCGAGGGGATACGCGGCCGCGGGCGGACGGTGGCGCTCGGGGCATGCACCCGCGGCAGCTTGGGGGCGCGCCGTCGCAGGCGGTTGCCGCAGTAGGGGCACTCGGTGATGTAGGGGCTCACCTCGGACCCGCACTGCTTGCATACGACGAAGAGATCAGCACCCGAGGTCATCGTCGGTCCATTCTAAGGACCTCCCGACCCCAGCCCGCTCACCTCTGGAATACTGGGTCCATGAACCTCGGATATGACCACAAGCTATACATCCTCGCCTTCGACCATCGTGGCTCCTTCCAGAAGAAGTTCTTCGGCATCGAGGGCGAGCCAGACTCTGAGCAGACAGCGATCATCGCCGATGCCAAGCACCTGATCTACGAGGGCCTGCTGCAGGCCGTCGGCGCCGGTGCCGACGCCGCAGCCACCGGCGTGCTCGTCGACGAGCAGTTCGGCTCCACCGTCCCCGCCGAGGCACGCGAGAAGGGGCTCAAGCTCGCCATGCCCGCCGAGCGCTCCGGGCAGAACATGTTCGACTTCCAGTACGGCGATGACTTCGGCAAACACATCGAGTCCTTCGAGCCGGACTTCACCAAGGTGCTCGTCCGCTACAACCCCGACGGGAACAAGGACGAAAACGCCGAGCAGCTGACCAAGCTGAGGCGCCTCAGCGACTGGCTGCACTCCCACGATCGCAAGTTCCTCTTCGAGCTGCTCGTGCCCGCCGAGGACGCCCAGCTCGAGAGCGTCGGCGGCGATGGCGACCGCTACGACGCCGAGCTGCGTCCCGAGCTGATGCGCCGCGCCATCGCCGAGATCCAGGACGCGGGCATCGAGGTCGACATCTGGAAGATCGAGGGCGTGGACGAGCGCTCCGACTGCGAGATGCTCGTCGCCCAGGCCCGCTCCGGCGAGGGTCGCGAGGGCGTCACCTGCGTGGTTCTCGGCCGCGGGGCCAACGATGAGAAGGTCGACCAATGGCTCACAGCGGCAGCTCCCGTCGACGGCTTCATCGGCTTCGCCATCGGTCGCTCGATCTGGTGGGATCCGCTCAAGGCCTACGTGGACGGGAAGATCGAGCGCTCCGCCGGCGCCCGCAAGATCGCCGAGAACTACCTCCGTTTCGTATCCGTCTACGAGCGCGCCAAAGCCCCCGTCCACTCCTAGTGGGGGAAGAGGTGCTCAGCCCGCACGCGATCGAGGACGCCGCCACCGACGTGGAGGCAGCGTCATGAAGATGCGCCAGAGCTTGGCCGAGTGGGAGCAGGCGTTCGTCAAAGAGATCACCCTCGACCGCCACCGCCGAGACTCGCTGAGGCGGACCACCGAGCAGCGGGCCCTCAAGCGCAACATCGAGAAGCGCCACAAGCGCGGCTCCCTGCGTTACCTCATGCTCGTTCTCACCCTCATCATGACCGCCGTCATCGTCACCGTGGTCATGTTCCGCACCCTCTACCTGCTGCTGGGCTGATACCCCCATCGTCCGATGGGATCACGTGCGCCCCTCTGGCCCCACCCGTCCCTTGAGTGGGTGGTTGGGTTGGTATGTCTCGTCAAGAGTTCTGTATCGCAGGTGCGATACACCGTTAGTAAGGGGTAAGTAACAAGCCTCCCGACCCGACCTGACACCATCCGCCCCTCGGGTGGTCGGTATGTCTCGTCGAGAGTTCTGTATCGCAGATGCGATACAGAGTGTGTGTAAGCGAGGGAGCCTCAACACCTGTCCGGGACATCGAGCTCACTCGGCCAGTCGGAGAGACAGCCGGCGGCGAGGACTACTACTAGGCGCTGTCGCCGAGCTCGCGCAGCGACTGGTCGACGTCGCCAGCGTGCTCAGCCGGGTGCCCATCCTCGCTGATGGCCGTGATGGCTCCCGTTTCACGGTGGATCTCGAGGTAGATCTCCTTGCGGAACACCGGAACCTTCTGAGGTGCCTGAATGCCGATGCGAACCTTCTCACCCATGACCGACAGCACCGAGACCTCGATTTCGTCCCCGATCATGATGCTCTGGTTGGACTTGCGTGTCAGAACCAGCATGGGTGCACCTTCCTCGTTGCCGATTGGCTAACCGGCGCGAGCCCCAACCGCCGGTGCGCCAAGCATAGTCCCAGGGGCGGGGGAAAGCGATCCCGAGCGCGATCCCGAGCGTACCCTCACAGCGGCCGCCGCGGAGCCCTACGGCGCACGATGGCCCTTTGCGCTAGTCTCCCGGACCGTCCATGCCCCGTAAATCTCTGCGCCCGCACCTCAATCAGATCCGCGCATGGGTGCGCCAAGGCCGCACCGACGCCTGGGTCGCCCATCAGCTCGAGGTCACCGTGCGCGACATCGAGCAGTTCAAGCGCCAGAACGAGCTGGTCAGCGATGAGGAGCTGCCCGAGGGGGGCGCAGGATCGGCTGACTACCCCGAGGAGATCGACCTTCGCGCCGAGGACGACGCACTGATCGCGGCGGAGCTAGAAGCAGCCGAAGCAGAGGCTGAGCGCGCCCGCGCAGAGGCCGCCGCCTCGGGTGAGACGGAGGACTCCGACGAGGAGCCCAGCAGCACCCGCGCGCGCACCCGCAGTCGTCGCGGTGGACGGGGCCGGCGCTCCACCCGCAACACCCCCCTCGAGGGGACCTTCGACCATGGGGAGGAGGGCTACGGGCTGTGGCTCGACCCCGCCATCCAGGACAACCCCATATATGCCGAGCACTGGGCCGGGCACCGTCCCGTCGAGGTAGTGGTCGAGGAGGATCGCATCGTCATCCGCCGCGTAGGCGAGGACGACTAGCTCCATCCGAGCGTGCCCGCGGGCGGGGCTGTCCGCGGGGTGGTGTTTCTCAGGTGACTATCTCGCGCCGGCCGCCCGCGTAGTCGCTGGCCTCGCGCAGGTATCTCGCGAAGGCAGCATCCACCACGATGCCCGCCTCCCAAGCCCAGGGATCGGCTGGAGCCACCTTCATCGCCACCTGCAGGCACCAGCTGGTGCCTGTGTCGTAGAGCTCCACCAGCTCATCCGCCGCGAAGCGCCCGCCGAGGCGCCGGCGCAGCTCGGCCACGAGCGCATCGATCACCCGCTCGAGCAGCGACCCCTGCTCGGAGGGCGCCGCTCGGAGCCTGCGCTCACCCTGCTGCCACTGATAGATCGCCACCTCGTAGGACACTGGCCGAGGCTAGCAGCGGCCGGTCTCGCGTTGTGAGCAGCGGAGGCAAAGCCGCCTGCAGGCTGCCACGAGCCCAGGAGGCGACACATGGCCAGGTCAGGGTCAGTTGGTGGGCAGACCGCTGATCACGTAGGTCTGCTCGTTCTTCTTCATCATGCCCAGCTGGCGAGCTGCCGCTTCGAGGGTTCCCGGCTTGCTCAGATGCTGGTGCTGGGCCTGCAGCTGGGCGTGTTCGCGTTCGAGGGACACCACGGCGGCGCTGTCGCGGTGCGATTGGCGCCAGGTGGAGAACATGTGCACTCCAGCGCTCAGGTAGAGATATACGAGAGCAGCCATCACACAGAGCATCGCCGCACGACCCAGCCGGTCCCAGCGAACACGGGCACCCGCCCCCGCTCCCGCCAGGAGCCCCCCGCGCTGCTTTGCCCGAGGCTGGGGACGTGAGCGGGAGGGAGCCCGTCGTGTGGCAGAGGATGCCGGCATCCCCACGCATTCGCGGCGGGGCGCCCAGCTCCTGCCGCTGGGATGGATGACGCGCTCGGGGTTAGATGATCTAGCGGCCGCCAAAGGCGCTGCGGCCGGGGAACTCGGCGGCGTCTCCCAGCTGCTCCTCGATGCGCAGCAGCTGGTTGTACTTGGCCACCCTGTCAGAGCGGGAGGGCGCGCCGGTCTTGATCTGCCCGCAGCCCGTGGCCACGGCCAGGTCGGCGATGGTCACATCCTCGGTCTCGCCCGAGCGGTGGCTCATCACGGCCGTGTAGCCCGCATCGCGAGCCATGGCGATCGCCTGCAGCGTCTCGGTGAGCGTTCCAATCTGGTTGACCTTGATGAGGATCGAGTTGGCCACCCCCGCATCGATGCCCCGGCGCAGCCTCTCGGTGTTGGTGACGAACAGGTCGTCACCCACCAGCTGCACCGAGCTGCCCAGGCGCTCGGTGAGGGTCTTCCAGCCGTCCCAGTCCTCCTCGTCCATCCCATCCTCCAGCGACACGATGGGATAGCGGGCAGCCAGATCGGCCCAGTAGCCGGTGAGCTCGGATGCGCTCAGGGTGCGGCCCTCGTGCTCGAGCACATATGCACCATCGCTGTAGATCTCGCTGGTGGCGGGGTCGAGTGCGATGGCCACATCCTCACCGGGCCGATATCCGGCGGCCTCGATGCCTTCGACGAGGATCTGCAACGCCTCCTCGTTGGATCCCAGGTCGGGGGCGAAGCCACCCTCGTCACCGACGGTCGTGCCGAGGCCGCGGTGGTGGAGGGTTCCTTTGAGCGCGTGGAAGACCTCCGTGCCCATCCGCAGGCACTCCGAGAAGCTCTCCGCGCCGCAGGGGACCACCATGAACTCCTGGAAGTCCACCTTGTTGTCGGCGTGGGCGCCCCCGTTGAGCACGTTCATCATCGGCACCGGCAGGATCCGGGCCGACTCGCCGCCCAGGTAGCGCCACAGCGGCAGGCCCTGCTCGGCCGCCTGAGCCTGCGCCGCCGCCAGCGACACGCCGAGGATGGCGTTGGCGCCCAGCCGGGACTTGTTGGGTGTGCCGTCGAGCGCTATCAGAGCGCTGTCCAGCCCCTCCTGGTCGGCTACCTCCGCGCCGGCGAGCTCGCCGGCGATCTCGCCGTTGACGTTGCCCACCGCCCGGGTCACTCCCTTGCCCTGCCAGCGCTCGCCGCCGTCACGTAGCTCGGTGGCCTCGAACTCGCCCGTGGAGGCCCCTGAGGGCACTGCCGCGCGGCCCTGGGCACCGGAGCGCAGGCCAACCTCCACCTCCACCGTGGGATTGCCTCTGCTGTCGAGGATCTGGCGGGCGTGAATGCGCTCGATCTGGCTCATCTGGCGGGCCTCCCATCATGACACCGGCGTCGTCACCGGTGCCGGTTGTCATTCCTAGCGTGGGCGCCTCGTGCCCGGAGAGCCCTGGAACGGTGTGGTGCGCGCTACCCGGCGCCGGTGGCACCGGCGCCGCCAGCGGCACCGGCAGCGGTTTTGGCGGCTTTGCCCTGCTTGCAGTCTTCCACGACATATTCGGGGCGGCAGTCCGTTTTGGCTTTCCACTTCGTTTTGAATTCCTTGACGAACTTGCTGAACGCCGCCTGCTGCTGGGTCGAGGTCAGCTGCTGTTTGATCGCCGTCTGTGACTGCGCGAGGCTCTGCTGGGTGCCCGGTTTGGAGCCGAGCACCTCGAAGATGTAGTAGCCGAAGGGCGTCTTGATGGGGCCGCTGAGCACGTTTGGCTTGGCCGAGAAGATGGCTGCGTCGAGCGCTTTCTCCTCCTCGCCTTTGATCACTTCCGGCAGCAGGCCGCCGGTGGCCTTGCTCGTGGGGTCGATCGAGACCTTCTTGGCGACGCTCGAGAAGCTCTTGCCCGACTGCACTTCTTTCTTGGCGGCGCTGGCCGCAGCTTCGGTCTTGGTGAGGACGATCTCCACCTTGCGCTTTTCCGGCGTGCCGTACTTCGACTTGTTTTCGTTGTAGTACTTCTGCACCTGAGCCTGGGTGACCGCGCCGTGGGTCTTGAGGATCTTGGCCTGGATCTTCTGGGAGACCATGTTCTGCTTCACCCGCAGCAGCAGATCCGACACCGTCTGGCCCGAGGTGGAAAGGAATTTTTCGAATTCGGCCGTGCTGGGGAACTGGGCGGTGCGGATTTTGACGAACTGCTTCTTGACTTCCGCGTCGCTCACCTTGACGCCCAGCGATTTGGCTTCGCCGAGGATCCACTGCAGCGAGACGAGAAACCCGACCACCTCGGTCTTCAGCGTTTTGTACTGCGTTTCGCACTGGGTCTTCAGCTGTGCTGTCGTGGGCGCTTTCTGACCTTTGGCTGGTTTCGCGGCAGTGGCAGCGAGGTTGGAGATGCAGGCCGTGTAGTTGGGCGGTTCCGGCAGCACCGTCTTGGCGGTGGGGCTGGTTTTGCTCGAGGCGGCCGCCACCGACATCCAGTGGTTGAACGTGGTCTTGGTGATGGGGGTACTGCCAACCTGGACCACCGCGTCACCAGGAATGCCGCCACCGCAGGCCGAAAGACCCATGAGGGCAAACAAAACGGCGCCTAGCGCCGATGTGGTACGGAGAGCCTTGGACACGACGGCGCGCACTCTAGCGGAAAGCCGCATAGCTGTGCTTAACGAGTTTCTAACGACTTTCTAAGCGGCCTCGCGCATGATCGCCAGCAGCGCGTCGGCTGCACGGACCACACTGGGGAAACGGCCGATCCCGTCCTTTGGAACGCGCATCGAAACCTGCGAGCGGCTCGATTCGTACAGCGCTTCGGGCAGCTCTTCGCGCAGGCGCTTGGCACGGGTCGAGTCGAGCTCGATCGGCACCACCGCCAGGCGGTCACCTTTGAAGCTCACCGTCCGCGCGCCGGCCTGCCCGAACTTGATCCGCGCCCGCTGCAGCGCCAGCATGTTCTCCACCGGCTCGGGCAGCTCGCCGAAGCGGTCCTCGAGCTCCTCCCGCAGCCGCTCCACCTCGGCCACCTCGAGCGCGCCGGCCACCCGCCGGTGGACCTCGATCTTGGCCTGCTCGTAGGGGATGTAGTCAGAGGGCACATAGGCGTCGACGCTCACATCGAGGCGCACCGGCTCGGGTAGCTCCTCGCCCTCCTGCTCGGGCTCGGCCGCTCGCACAGCCTCGTCGAGCATCTGCATGTAGAGCTCGAAGCCCAACGCCGCCACGTGGCCCGACTGCTCGTCGCCCAGCAAGTTGCCGGCGCCGCGGATCTCGAGGTCGCGCATGGCGATCTTGAAGCCCGCCCCCAGCTCGGTGTAGTCCGACAGCGCCGCCAGGCGCTGGGCCGCCTCGGGTGTGAGGGCGGCGGAGGAGTCGTAGAGCAGGTAGGCATAGGCCCGCTCGCGGCTGCGACCCACCCGTCCGCGGATCTGGTAGAGCTGGGCCAGGCCGAAGGCGTCGGCGTGCTCCACTATCAGCGTGTTGGCCTGGGGGATGTCGATGCCCGACTCGATAATGGAGGTGCACACCAGCACGTCGGCTCCACCGCGCAGGTAGTCCATCATCACCGCCTCCAGCTCCCCCTCGCCCATCTGCCCATGAGCCACCGCGAAGCGAACCCCAGGGCACAGCGCCCGCAGCCGCTCGGCTGTCTCCTCAATGGACTCCACCCGGTTGTGCAGGAAGAAGGCCTGTCCCTCGCGGGCGTGCTCGCGCATGATGGCCCGCTTGACCAGCTCCTCCTCATACTCGCCCACATAGGTCTTCACCGGACGGCGGCCCTCGGGCGGGGTCTCAATCACCGAGATGTCGCGCAGCCCCGCAAGCGACATCTGCAGTGTGCGGGGAATTGGGGTGGCCGACATGGAGATCACATCGACCTTTAGCTTGAGCTGGCGCAGCAGCTCCTTCTGCTTGACCCCGAAGCGCTGCTCCTCGTCGACGATCAAGAGGCCCAGGTCCTTGGCCCGCACATCGCGGGAAAGCACCCGGTGGGTGCCCACCAGGATGTCCACCCGGCCCTCGGCAAAGCCCTTGATGGCCTCTTTCTGCTCGGCGGCGGTGCGAAAGCGGGAGACGTGCTCGAGGGTGAAGGGGTAGTCGGCCAGCCGCTCCACGAAGGTGCCGTAGTGCTGCTGGGCGAGGATGGTGGTGGGCACGAGCATCAGCACCTGCTTGCCCTCGCCGGCCGCCTTGAAGGCGGCCCGCAGGGCCACCTCGGTCTTGCCGTAGCCCACATCGCCGCAGATCAGCCGGTCCATGGGGCGGGGGGCTTCCATGTCGGCCTTCACCAGCTCGATGGCCTCGCGCTGGTCGGGGGTCTCGGTGTAGGGGAAGCGCTCCTCGAACTCCCTCTGCCAGTCGGAGTCCCCTTCGAAGGCATGCCCGCTGCGACGCCGGCGCTCCGCATAGAGGCTGAGCAGCTCTCCCGCCAGCTCCTGGGCGGCGCGGCGGGCACGGGCCTTCATCGTCTCCCAGCGGGTGCCTCCGAGCTTCGACAGCGGCGGGTGCTCGCCGCCGGCACCCACATACCTGGAGATCTTGGCCAGCTGGTCGGTGGGCACGAACACACGGTCATCGCCCTGGTATTCCAGGTAGAGGTAGTCGCGGGTGATGTCGGCCACCGTGCGGGTCTCAAAGCCGGCGAAGCGGGCCACCCCGTGGTCCTCATGCACAACGATGTCCCCCGCCCGGAGCTCGGTGAAGGAGCGAAGCGCCCCACGGCGCACCCCGCCGGGACCGCCGTGGCGTGCTCCGCCCTCGCCGGCCCGCTCGGCCCGTCGGCGGCGCAGGAGACGATGCTCGGGGTAGACGGCCAGCTTCAGCTGGGGCGCCACGAAGCCCTCGCGCAGCGAGGCTGCTGCGAAGCGCAGGGAGGGCTCGAGCACCTGGTGTGTGACGTCAAGCCCCTCCCCCTCAGCCAGCCAGGTGGCTTTCAGGCGACCGAGGTTGAAGGCCGCCCGCTCGCCCTCGCCACGGCGGGGGAAGGCCACCACGGTGCGGTAGCCCGAGCGCACGAGCTTCTCCAGTTCGGGCTCTGCCTCGCCGAGCGAGCGGGCGGCCGTGTCGGCCGACTGGGCGCGCAGCTCGATCTCCTGGCCGCTGGAGAGCGCCGACAGCCAGATGCGGGCGCGGTGGGCGAGCGTCGAGTGGATGCTCTCAGGGTTGACATAGAGGTGGTGGGCGTCCTCGTCGCCGAAGGCGGCGCACACGTCGCTCCAGTGGTCGGTGAGCACGGGGGCGATCTCCTCCTCCGCTCCCACCACCAGCTCGGCATCGCCCACCAGGTCGAGCAGGGCGCCGAAGCGCTCCACTGGGAGCAGCTCGGCGATGTCGGGGCGCTCGCCCTCATTGCCCTCGGCGGCCGAGAAGGCGCCCGTGGCGGCAGCTATCTCGGCCAGCTCGCGGTGCTCTACCGCCAGCTCGGCGGCGGGCGCTATCTCCACCTCCTCCACCTCGCCAAGAGATCGCTGGGTGAAGGTGGAGAACCAGCGCAGCGATTCGATCTCCACGTCGAACATGTCCACCCTCACAGCCCGCTCCTCGGTGGCGGGGAACACGTCGAGGAGTCCGCCTCTCAGGGCGAACTGCCCGCGCTCCTCCACCTGATCGACCCGCTCATAGCCCGCCCCCACCAGCTCTGTGGCGCACTCCTCCAGGTCGAGCAGCTCGCCCACCTTGAGGGTGAAGGAGTGGGGTCGCAGGGCCGGGTCGGGCACCTTCTCCGACAGCGCCACCGCGCTCACCACCACCACGGGAGCGCCCAGCTCGTTCTCAGGTGGGGCGCCGCCTGAACCGTCGCCCCCGGCGAGCAGGGCGTCGAGGGCGGCCACCCGCAGACCCACCAGATGGGCGGGAGGAGCGAGGTGGGACTCGTAGGCAACCCCCCTCGAGGGGTAGTAGCGCACCCGCCGGGGGGCCAGCCAGGCGCGCAGGTCGCCCGCGAGGTCACGGGCGGCGCGATCGTCTCCCACCACCACCAGGGTGGGGCGCTGCCTGGCCGCCTCGTCGATGTCGGCTAGGGCGGCAAGCACATAGGGACGCAGGGCGCTCGATACGAAGGCATGGCCGCCCTCGCGGGCCAGCCTCAGAGCCTGCTCGTCCTCTTCCACCAACCCGAGCAGGCTGCGCAGGGCGCCGGTGGTCTTGGTGGGAGCCATCAGATGGTTGATTGCACGGTTGTGTGCTGTGTTTCGGGGGTGCGGGTGGTCAAGCTGCCGCGGACTAAAGGCCGAAGGCCTTGGTGGTGCCAAGGGCGAGGCCGAGGACAAAGGCCAGCGCAGGCCAGACGTGCCAGCCGGCGGTGCAAAACCGTGGAATCAGCCATCTAGGCGCCCCGCCTCTTGGCGGCCGGCTTCGTGGGTGCGTCCGGGGGAGCGAGAACAACCGCCTCGACATGCTCGCAGGCGCGCTCCACCAGCTCGCTCACCTCAGCCTCGCTCTGGCGGAAGCGGCCGAGCACATGCGCTGAGACGATCTCGGGATCGGTGGAGTTGGGCCGTCCAACCCCCACCCGCACTCGCATGAAGTCAGCGCTGCCCAGCTCCCTCTTGATGGACTTCAACCCGTTGTGGCCCGCCAAGCCACCTCCCAGGCGAGTGCGTACCTCGCCGAAGGGAAGGTCGATCTCGTCATGCACCACCAGCACATGTTCGATTGGCAGCTTGAAGGAGCCCCGCGCCGGCCCCACCGAGCGGCCCGCCTCGTTCATGTAGGTCTGGGGACAGAGCACTGCCACACGGGGACGGGATGCGGGTGCGGGTGCGGGTGCGGGCGCGGTGGCGGCGTGGGGCGGGGGAGTCACTACATCCGATTCAGTTGGTGTATCGCGATGGCTATACACCTTCTCTTGGGAGTGATAGCCCCCCGACGACGGAGCCGACTCCAGGGCAGATCCCAAGGAGGTCCCACCGGGCGTGACCACCACCCCGCCAGCCAGGCGCCCTTCGGCGAGCCGCCCGCGGAAGCGGTCCTTGGCCCGTCCCAGACCCCAGCGCTCGACCAGGGCGTCAGCCACCATGAAGCCCACGTTGTGGGGTGTGCGGGCGTACTCGCGGCCGGGGTTGCCCAGCCCTACAACCAGCCAGTCGACGGTTCCGCCACCGCCACCGAAGGGGCGTCGCAGCGGTGCTACTCCTCGTCTGAGGAGGAGCCCTCGGCGCTCTCGTCGGCGCCGCCCTCGCCCTTCTCGCCAACGAGCTCTGTCTCGGCTTCGATTTCATCGGCCGTCTCGGACTGCAGACGGGGAGCGGAGAGAGTGGCGATGACGGTCTCCTCGAGATCGTCCATCAGGGTGACGTCGTCGGGCACGGCAAGGGCGCTGAGCAGGATGGTGTCGCCGATCTCCATCTCGCCGATCTCATAGACGATCGACTCGGGGATGGCGGTGGGGAGAGCTTCGACGTTCAGCTCGCGGGTGATCTGCTCGAGCACGCCGCCCTGCTTGACTCCGGGGGCCTCCTCGATGCCGGTGAGCTCGACGGGCACCACAGCGCTGATCTTCTCGTCGAGGCGCACCCGGAGAAGGTCCACATGGGTTGTCTCACCGCGCACAGGATCCCTCTGGGTCTCCTTGAGCACGACAGGGGTGGCTTTGGCGCCGTCGACGCTGAGGTCGAGGACGGCCCCGCTGCCTGCCAGGGCCAGGCGCAGCTCGCGAGCGTCGGCATCGAAGCCGACGGGGTCGGAGCCGCCGCCATAGAGGACGCCGGGAACGCGCCCGGTGCGACGCAGGCGGCGTGCGGCACGCGAGCCCTCGGCGGAGCGGCTGTTGACGTTGAGCTTGGTGGTGGAGTTGGCCATCGGAGGAGATGAGACTCTAGCAATCGCCGTCCATTGGGCTCACAGCGGTCTCCTCATTGGGATCCCGGCCGAGTTCCCAGTTCCACGGCGGTGCTTTCTTCTTCTTCCTTTTCGATGGTGCTCTCCTTGTGACATTTCCCTTCCCCTGAGATGGGCGGGCTGATGCTGAGGAGGTGCAGATGGATACCCGAGAGGAAGTTGCCCGTGCGGCGCACCTCCACACACTGCACCACGGGCAGAGAGCCAATGACAGTCCAGGCCAGGCGGGTCTTGCCGGAGGCGCCAAAGGGGGAGTAGGAGGTGGGGGATTCGATCTGGAGGATCTTCACCGTCCCCGAGCGGCGCAGGCGGGGGTTGGCGGCGTTGGCCCTGGCGGTAGCCAGGCAGGCGGGGTCGTGGCGGCAGCCCCCCATCTGGTCGAGCATGCCTGCCTCATCGCCCCTCACCTCGGCCTGCACCAGCGCCAGCTCATCGCTGCGTTCGGCGTTCTCCACGCTGAGGAAGCGGGCCAGCAGAGCGCTCACCACGAGCACCAGCAGGGCGCCAACGATGAGCACCACCTTCGTCAGCCGGCGCTGGCGGGAGGAGAGGCCGAGCCACCACTCCCGCGGGCCGCGCGCTCCCGTGACGGGGGTGGGAGAGGGAGAGGACACGGTCGAGATGATGACGGGTGGGCACATGTGCCCACCCGGGCAGGGTCACATGTGACCCTGCCGAGGGGGTTCGCATGCGAACCCCCAGGAGCCGCGCATGCGGGGCTCCTGGGGCCGGTACATGTACCGGCCGGGCAACCATGACGTCATTCCTCCCCGCCGTGGTGGGAGCAGGCGCCCGAGATCCCTCCAGCATGGCTGTAGGTGCCGTCCGTGCATTTCACGACGGTGCCGCCCTCGGTGGTGAAGCTTCCGATGCATGTGTGTTCTTCGCAGAACTTCGCGTCGCCCGTGTGACTCGAGGAGCCCACTTCGTCTTCACCTTCGCCACCAGAGCTCGACGACGATTCCGAGGGGGAAGGACTCGTCGCTTCGGCCCCCTTTGCTGGGAATGACACAACTGCGTTACCAGTAGTGCATTCAGCGGTGGCGCCGTTTGCAACCAACACACATCGCAAGCTGTACCCACGGCGCGTCACCGGGCTGTATGCCTTGACGATTCCCGGCGGAAAGCCGGCCGACTTTTGCAGGGTCTGGAAGTGCTGGGCAACGCTCTGCGCGAACTGGCAGCTGGTGTGCGAGCCCGCATGAACTTCCCCTCCACAGCTGCTGGTCGCTGGCGATTCGGCCGGTTCGCTCCTGCTGGAGGATTGTGCTCGAGGCACGGACGAGTTGACCGGCGCCGACCGTTCGGGGGAGGCGGCCGTTGTGGTGGCAGGCTTTTCAGCCGTCGTGGTTTGCACGCCCGCGCTTGCGCAGCCGGCGAGGGAGGCGAGGACCGCCAGCCCTCCCATCGATGACAGCCACCCCCGCATGCGCTTCAACCTACATGAGTTCGAGCTATCGGATTTCTGTACTGCCGCCTCGTCGAGGGGCGCCGGCTCGCCTCAGAACAGCTGGTTCTCGCCGCCGAACACCTCGCTCACCGAGTCGTCCACGAAGATCCTGCGGATCGAGTCGGTGAGCAGCTCGGCGCAGGGCAGCACCCTCACGTTGGCCGGGCGGTCGGGACCTACAGGGATGGTGTCGGTGACCACTATCTCCTCGAAGCCCGCCTCCCTCAGGTTCTCGAAGGCATTGCCCGAGAACACCGCATGGGTGGCCGCCGCATAGACCTTGGTGGCGCCTTCTTCCTTCACCGTCTTTGCCGCCGCCTTCAGCGTGCCCGCCGTGTCGATCATGTCGTCCACGATCACCGCCGTCTTGCCTTTCACATCACCGATCACATAGCCGATCTCCGCCACCTGCTGCGCGGGGCGCTCCTTGTCGAGGATCGCCAGCTCGGCGCCGATCTTGGAGGCGAACTTCTTGTTGAGCTTCACCCTGCCCGCATCGGGCGCCACCACCACCAGGTCGGGCAGCCCCAGATCGCTGAAGTACTGGGTGAGCATGAACAGCGCCGTCATGTGGTCCACAGGTTTCTGGAAGAAGCCCTGGATCTGGCCGGCGTGGAGATCCATCGTGAGCACCCTGTCGGCCCCCGCCGCCTCGAGCATCCTGGCCACCAGTCGCGCCGAGATGGGCTCCCGAGGCGCCGACTTCTTGTCCTGCCTGGAGTAGCCGAACCAGGGAGTCACAGCGATCACCCTGTGCGCCGAGGCGCCCACCGCCGCATCGATCATGAACAGCAGCTCCATCAACGAGTCATTGGCAGTGACCCCTGTCTGGGGGTTGCCACAGGTGGACTGCACGATGAACACATCCGCCCCCCTGATGGACTCCTCGTAGCGGCAGTACACCTCGCCGTTGGAGAACGTCTTCAGCGTCACCGGGCCGAGATCCACACCGAGCTTGTCCGCGATGTCGATCGCCAGCTGCGGGTTGGCACGCCCGCTGACGAGCATCAGGCGCTTGTTGTAGTCGATCGGCAGGCTCGCCGCCCGCGATGACTCACTGCGCGTATCCATCACGCTCATCTCCTGAGTGAGTGTAAACGTCCCGGTGGACTCGGTCATGCTCCCTCCCCCTCCTTGCGCTCGGCATAGCCCTCGATGTTGGTCTGGCGCTCCCTCGCCATCCCCAACGCCCCCGGCGGCACATCCTCGGTTATCACCGAGCCGGCCCCCGTATAGGAGCCCTCGCCGAGCGTCACCGGCGCCACCAGCGTGGTGTCCACCCCCGTGCGCACCCCCCTGCCGACAGTGGTGCGGTGCTTGGCATGCCCGTCGTAGTTGGCCGTGATCGTGGCCGCCCCCAGGTTCGAGCCCTCCCCCACGTCCGCATCGCCGATGTAGGAGAGGTGGGGCACCTTGCTGCCCGGACCGATATCCGAGTTCTTGACCTCCACGAACGTTCCCACCTTGGCTCCCCTGCGCAACACCGCTCCTGGGCGCAGATAGCCGAAGGGGCCCACGCTCACCCCGTCCTCCAGCACACAGTCCACCAGATAGGAGTGGCGCACCGTACAGCCGCTGCCGATCCTTGTCGCCCCACGAATGGTGGTGAATGGCTCGATCACCGTGTCGGGGCCGATCTCCACATCCACATCGATCACCGTTGCCGCCGGATCCACAATCGAGACCCCCGCCTCCATGTGGCGCTCGTGGATGGCCGCCTGGGCCAGCCTGCGAACCCGGGCCAGCCCCGCCCGATCGTTGATCCCCAGCACCAGCCGCTCGTCGTTCACCACATGGGCCTGCACCCTGGCACCATCGGCACGCAGCAGGTCGAGCACCTGCGGCAGATACAGCTCGTGCTGGGCGTTCTCCGTGCTCAGCCGCGGCAATGCACTGTTCAACGCCCGCGCCGTGAACACGAAGATGCCCGTGTTCACCTCACTGATCTCACGCTCCGCCTGGGTGGAGTCGCCGTGGCCCTTCGTCTCCACCACCCTCTCCACCGCCCCACTGGAGTCGCGTACCACCCGCCCGTATCCCGTCGGGTCATCCAGCACCGTCGTCGCCATCGTGGCCGCCGCCCCACCGGCAGCGTGCACCTCGATCAGCTCGCCAATCGTCTCGGCGCTCACCAGCGGCACATCCCCACTCAGCACCACTACCGCCGCCGCCGGATCCACGCTCGAGCCGAGCTCCTCCATCGCCGCCGCCACCGCCCCACCAGTGCCGTTGGGCTCGGGCTGAACGACGATCTGCACCCCATCCGGCAGCACCCCCTCCAGCGCCCGGCGGGGCGAGTCGATCACCACCACCCTTCCCGCTCCCGCCTCAAGCGCCGCCCGCAGCGGCCACAGCACCATCGGCAGCCCGCACAGCTCGTGCAGCACCTTCGGAGTGGCCGAGCGCATCCGAGTGCCCTGGCCCGCCGCGAGGATCAGAACGATGGGAGCGCTCAAGGGGCGGATGCTATTGGCTTGGCGCAATTGCCCATCGTGAGCTGGGGGGCAGGGATTCGAACCCCGATTCTCAGGACCAAAACCTGATGTCCTGCCATTGGACGACCCCCCAAGGGAGCTAGAAGGATAGATCCTCGACGGCCCTCGGGCAGATGTACAGGGCGCGGCCTCTCGAGGGGGGCTGCCAGGTCACGGTAACAACGTGGTGACGCCTACATCTCCTCCGCCTGCAACCATTCCTGCACTCTGTCAGCAGCAAAGACGAGAACGGGGCACCGAATCTGGACGGCACTGGCAGCGGGCCTGCTGTGCGCCTGCCTGCTCAATCCCCTTTCCGCCGCCGCCCACTCGCCCACCGCCGGCTGCCCCGGCGCCAATCTGCGGCCAACCGCCGTCAACACAGCGGCCGTCGACGAGGCCATCCTCTGCCTGATCGACCAGATCCGCGCCTCCCACAGGATCCAATGGCTGCACAACAACTCCGAACTGGGCCGCGTGGCGTTCAGCCAGGTTGGGAGCATGGTTCGCTCTGACTACTTCGCCGACAACCGCCCAACGGGACAGACGCCGATGTCGCTCGTCGTTGGCACCCACTACCGAGCCCACGCCGCCCGCATCTCCGTCGGGCAGAACATCGCCTGGGGAACCGGCCTCTACTCCACCCCCGCCCACATCGTCGCTGAATGGATGGCCTCCCCGCCTCACCGCACCATCATGCTGAGCGGAGAATTCCACGACGCCGGAGTGGCCGTCACGCCCGCCCTGCCCAGCGTCCTGCACCGCGGCCGCAGAGGCGCCGTCTACGCAGTCGAGTTCGGCGTGAGGCGCTAGAAGAGGCAGTCCCCGGCGGGGTCGTAGTTGCATATACACAAGAGCAACGGTGTATCGCCACGGCTATACACCAGCCAAAAGGGAACACCTCTACACACACGCCCCCCCGAGCTGCCCCCTCGGAGCACGGCACATATCCGTGGATCGATCATCCAGGCGTCGGGTTCGTTCCCAGCCCGGGTCAGCGAGCTGAGGCGCTAGGCCCGCCGCCCCGAGCGGCGGGGAACGCGGCCCCCTTCGGCGCCCGCCTCCAGAGCGGGCCCCGCGGCCGAGGTGATGCCGAGCACCCGCATCGACTTCAGCCCCAGGCTCAGCTTCTCGCGGCCGTCGCTCGAGCTCACATCCAGCCCCGATAGCTCCCTCACCCGCTCCAGGCGGTAGTAGATGGTGTGGCGGTGGGTGAACAGGCGTTGGGCTGTTCCCGCCACGTTGCCATCGGCCTCAAGGAAGGTCTCCAGCGTTCGCACCAGGTCGGTCTCATACTGCTCGTCGTAGGCCACCAGCGGCTCCACCGTCTCGGCATAGAAGCGCTGCAGCTCGCTCGGGTTCTCGCTCATGGCGCTCAGCAGCAGCCTGTAGGCGCCGGTCTGCTCGAACGCCAGCGCCGATGGCTCGCGCGAGCCCTGCGCCACGTTGGCCGCCAGCAGCGCCTCGCTGGCCGCCCTGGGCAGCTCGGCCGGGTCCTCCGTGATGCGGCTGCGCCCCAGCGCGAAGGTGTAGCCCCCGAGACCCGACTCCATCTCATGCAGCACCGCCTCGGCGGCCCGCGCCGCGGCGGCGTCGTCGCCCCCGGGCACGAGCACCAGCACCTCCGCCCCGCGGCATGCCATCGCGATCCGACAGCGCAGCGATCGAGCGGCTGGCCACCGCCCGCGCCCCACGCTCGGCCACCGCCCGCACGCGCCCCCGCCAGCCCTCGTCGGTGGGCGCCTGCGGGAAGGGCCCGCGCGACGATCATGCAGGCGCCCTCATCGAGGTCCAGCGAAAGCTCCTTGGCCCGCGCCATCAGCTCTTCGCGTCCGCCCAGCTCGCGACGGAGCACAGCGCGCAGGAAGTCCCCCGAGGCGGTTTCCGACACACGCTCAGGCGCCCTCACCCGCTCCACCTCTGAGGCGATCATCGTCAACAGCAGCCTGCGCATCGAGTCGCTCGGCTCGGCTCTTGGCGCGCATGTGCAGCGTCCCCACGACCGTGTCCGCCACCCGCAGCGGCGAGCTGCTCACCCCCTCGCCCTGGGACAGCAGCGCCCGCTCCTCCGCCGGCGAGCGGGCCGCCACCGCCAGCGTGGCACCCCAGGCGTCAGTCACCGCCAGGCTGGCCTCGAGCGCTCGCGCAGCCGCCCTCACGACCTCCGGCAATCCCGCTCCCGACTCGACCGCCTCGGTGATCGCGTCGAGCGCTGCAAGATCAGACATGCCTCAGCCCCAGAAGTAGACGGCCGCCAGGGCGCCCGCCACCCCGGCCCCGACGAGCACCGCGAGCACGTACAGCGAGAGAACCGTCGCCGCCACCCGCTCCCACAGGCGCGAGTAGGAGGTCCACGCCGGCCGCAGGATCAGCCCGGCGTAGAGGGCCAGGCCGAGGATGCCCGCGCCGCCCGCCACAAGCTCGTTGATGGTCGCTCTGCTCATAGGGTGAGAACGGGATTGTTACGCACGCAGGTGTCGCTCGCCCGCTGCGCTCGTCCCGAACCCCTCGCCCACCAGCGTGGCGCAGATCGGCGCAGGGCCCTCACCCGCCAGCGCCTCGGCGGCGAGCTCGGCGCGACCGGGGTTGACGAACAGCCCGATCACAGTTGGTCCTGAGCCGCTCACCAGCTCCACATCGGCCCCCACCTCCCGCAGCCGCCTGAGCTGGGAGGCGATCTCCGGGCACAGCGACACGGCGGCCCGCTGGAGGTCGTTGTGCAGCAGCTCCGTGGCCGCCGGCAGCGCCTCGCCGTGGCTGAGCCCCGATCGGAGCTCACCCTTGCGCTCTCCCAGCTCAGCCGCCGAGCGCGCCAAGCCCAGACGGTCGGCCTCGGCATAGACCTCGGCCGTCGACAGCGCCACCGTGGAAGGGAGCACCAGCACGCCCAAGCGCTCCGCGGGGATGAGGCAGCGCCTCCAGCCGCTCCCCCGCACCGGTGGCCAGCCAGCGACCCGGCGAGATCTGCGCGGGCACGTCCGCGCCGAGCTCCCGCCGCGATCTCGAGCAGCAGCCGATCGTCGCCCAAGCCCGACGCGCGCGCGGGCCAGCCGCAGCGCCGCGGCCGCGTCCGCCGAGCCGCCGCCGAGACCCGCCGCCACCGGTATCCGCTTCTCGATGCGCAGCGAGCAGCGGCGGCGCCTCCCAGCCCGTGCGCGCTCGAAACGCCCGCAGGGCGCGGGCCGCGAGGTTCTCGTCGGGCCGGCCCCGCCACGCCCGGGCAGAGCACCTCGTCCTCGCCGTTTCGCGCCGGAGCAGGCGCCGGCTCGAGCGTGAGCTCGTCGGCCAGCGAGATCGACTGCATCACGCTCACCAGCTCGTGGCGCCCGTCGCCCGGGCGGACGGGTCCGAGGAACAGGCCGAGGTTGATCTTGGCGGGCGCCAGCGCGCGCAGGCGCTTCATAGCTCGAGCAGGCCCGCCAGCGCCCTGAAGTCCTCCGGCGAGAGCCGCTCGGCGCGCACGTCCGCCGGCTGGCCGAGCTGGGTCAGCGCCTCGCGCACCTGCTCCCGCGAGCGCCCCGGCGCCCCGCCCGAGATGCCCAGCGAGCCGGCGAGCTGCTTGCGCCGGTGCGCGAACGCCGCCGCTGACGAGCGCGCGCAGCGCCGGAGGTCGGGCGGCTGCCCTCCATGGCAGCCCGGGTCCCCTCCGTCGGCTGCGGGCGGCGGCGCATGCCCACCAGCACCGAGTCGACGTTCGGCACCGGGAAGAACACCGTGCGCGGGATCGCCCGCAGCACCTCCACCTCGCACTCCAGCTGGGCGAGCACCGACGGGGTGCCATAGGCGCCGCTGCCCGGCGCCGCCGCCAGCCGCTCGCCGACCTCGCGCTGCACCATCGCCACCCAGCTGCTCACGCCGGGCAGCTCGGCCACCGTGCGCAGCAGCACCCCCGCGGCGATCCCGTAGGGGAGGTTGGCCACCACCTTGCTCGGGGCGGGCTCCAGCGCGGGCGAGGTCGATCGTCATCGCATCGCCCCAGTGCACGGTCACGTTCGGGTGGGCGTCGGTGGCGTCCAGCAGCGCCTCGCGCAGGCGCTCGTCGATCTCGATCACGTGCACGTGAGCGCACGCTGCGGCGAGATGCTCGGAGAGCACGCCGAGGCCGCCGCCGATCTCCAGCACCACATCCTCGCGGCTCGAGCTCGGCGGCGCGCTCGATCACGCCGAGGATGTTCGAGTCGATCAGGAAGTTCTGCCCCAGGTCGCGGTCCGGGCGCACGCCGAAGCGGCGCATCCGGCGCAGGCTGGGCTGGAGCGGGAGCCTCGGCCACCGCGCTCACCTGTGCCCGCTCATGGGTATGCCCAGCCGAACACGCGCGCCGCGTTGCGCGTCACCGCGCCCCCAGCTCCTCGGCGCTCGACGCCGCGCAGCTCCGCCATGAAAGCCAGCGTGTGCGCCACGAAGGCCGGCTGGTTGCGCTGCTTGCGCACCGGCTGGGGCGTCAGGTAGGGAGCGTCGGTCTCCACCAGCAGCCGCTCCTCGGGCACCCGCCGCGGCCGCCTCGGCGAGGTCGGCTGCGCTCTTGTAGGTGACGTTGCCGGCGAACGAGATCGCATAGCCGCGCTCCACGCACTCCTCCAGGTGGTCGGGCATCGAGAAGCAGTGCATCACCACGCTCACCCCCTCCGCTTCGGCCGCCAGCTGGGCGAGCGTCTCCTCGCTCGGCGGCGCGGGAGTGGATCACGAGCGGCTTGCCCGTCTCGCGCGCGAGGGCGATCTGCGCGGCGAACGCGCGCTGCTGGTCGGCCGGCGGCGCGCCGTCGCGGTAGAAGTCCAGGCCCGTCTCGCCGATCGCCACGCAGCGCTCGTGTGCGGCCAGCGCCCGCAGCTCGGCCAGGTCGGCGTCGTCGAAGCCCCGTCGGCGCATTGGGGTGGCGGCCGATCGCCGCGTACACCTGCGGGAAGTCCTCGGCCGCCGCCAGCGCCGCCCGGCAGGAGGCGCCGTCGATGCCCACCGTGAGCATCCGCGTCACGCCCGCCGCGTCGGCCGCCGCCACCAGCTCCGCGTTGGGCGGCTCGCACAGGTCGCAGGTGGGTGTGGGAGTCGATCACCTGAGCGCCGTGCAGTCGAAGTCGATCGGCTAGAGGTCCTTGGGGAACAGCGACTCGAGCGCCCTCGACCCGCTCGATCGATCCCGGCGCCCAGCTCGGCCCCCGCCAGCGAGAGCTCGGGCGCGCCGAGCGCCGCCAGCAGCCGCTCGGCGCTGGCCGGCAGGTAGGGCCACAGCAGAACCGTCACCGCGCGCAGGCCCTCGGCGAGGCTGCGCAGCACGCGGTCGAGCTCTCACGCGCGCTCCTCGTCCTTGGCCAGCACCCACGGCGCCTGCTCCTCCACATAGCGGTTCAGGCGCCTGACCCGCTGCCAGATCTCCTCGAGCGCGAGCGTCAGCTCGGCGCGGTCCACATGTGCTGCCACCCGCTCCGGCAGCCCCGCGAAGTCCGCCGCCAGCGCCGGGTCGAGCTCGCCCGCCGACGACCGCGCCGTCGCGGTAGCGCGGCGAGCATCCCGATCGTGCGGCTGGCGAGGTTGCCCAGCTCGTTGGCCAGCTCGCTCTCGTAGCGCAGCTCGAACGAGGCCGTCGAGACCGACCCGTCCTGCCCGAACTGCACCTCGCGGAAGAGATAGAAGCGCAGCGCATCGGCGCCGAAGCGCTCGATCACGGCGAACGGGTCGAGCACGTTGCCCAGCGACTTGCTCATCTTCTCGCCGTCCATCAGCAGGAAGCCGTGGACGAACACGTGCTCGGGCAGCTCGATCTCGGCCGCCATCAGCAGCGCCGGCCAGTAGACGGCGTGGAAGCGCAGGATGTCCTTGCCGATCAGGTGGTAGCTCGGCCGGCCACAGCTCGCGGTGTCAGATCCTCGCCCGGGCGCGCGTAGGAGAGCGCCGAGTAGTAGTTGAGCAGCGCGTCGAACCACACGTAGAAGACGTGCTCCTCGTCCCACGGCACCTTCACCCCCCAGGTGAGCTTGTGGCGGGTCAGCGGCACGTCGCGCAGGCCCGAGCGGATGAACGACAGCGCCTCGTTGTAGCGGGTGCGCGGCGCCACGAAGTCCTCGCGCTCGGCGTAGAGCGCCTCCAGGCGCTCCTGGAAGGCCGACAGCCTGAAGAAGTAGTTGTCCTCCTGCTCGCGGGTCAGCTCGATGTGGTGAATCGGGCAGCGGTTGCCCTCGTCGACCTCGTTGTCGGCCTTGAAGTCGGCGCAGCGCGGGCAGTACCAGCCCTCGTAGGTGCCCATGTAGACGAAGCCGTTGTCGCGCACCCGGCGTGAGCACCTCGCTGGACGACCGCTTCGTGCTGGGGGTCGGTGGTGCGGATGAAGAAGTCGTTGCGTCGCGCTCAGCTGCGGCGCGAGCGCCCTGAAGCGCTCGGCGTTGCGGTCGGCCAGCTCCTGGGGCTCGATCCCGAGCGCGTGCGCCGCGTCGGCCACCGGCTCGCCGTGCTCGTCGGTGCCCGTCAGGAAGAACACCTCCTCGCCGCGCTGGCGGTGGTGGCGCGCCATCACGTCGGCGGCGATCGTCGTGTAGGCGTGCCCCAGGTGGGGCGCCGCGTTGACGTAGTAGATCGGGGTGGTCACGTAGAAGGACATGCTCGCCCCAGGCTACTGTTCGCCCGCGCGTCAGCTCCCGTGTAGAGCTCGTTGGCGCCCAGCGCCCGTCAGCCGCGCGACCGCCGCCGCGGCCGGCCGTGGCCCTGGCGCCGGCGTCGACCAGCTCGCGCAGCGCGTCGAGCGCCTCCTCGAGCGGGACGCCTGCCCGGCGGGGGCCGCGCCACACACGCAGCACCACCTCGCCCCGCGGCGGCGTGCTCGCGGTAGTGCGCCGGCGAGCTCGCTCGGCGCTGCCGCGGCGGACCTCCTCGTGGAGCTTCGTCAGCTCGCGGCAGACGGCCACCGGGCGCGTCGGGGTCGAGCTCCGCCAGCAGCGCGAGCGTGGCCGCCAGGCGGCGGGGCGACTCGAACGCGACGAGCGTCTCCGCGCGTCTCGCCCAGCAGCGCTCGCAGCTCACCGCGGGCGCGCGGCAGGAAGCCCACGAAGCGCCAGCGCTCGCCCGGCAGCCCCGAGGCGACGAGCGCCGTGATGCACCGCGCTCGGGCCCGGCAGCACCTCGACCGGCAGGCCCGCCTCCAGGCACGCCCGCACGAGCGCAAAGCCCGGGATCGGAGACCAGCGGCATGCCCGCGTCGGAGACCAGCGCCACCACCGCCCCCGCGGCGATCCGCGCTGCCAGCTCCGCGGCCCGTGCGCGTTCGTTGTGCTCGTGGAAGCTGACCAGCCGAGCGCGATGATGCCGTGGCGCTCGAGCAGGATCCGCGTGTGGCGCGTGTCCTCGCAGGCCACCACGTCGGCCGTCGGCCAGCGCCGAGAGCACCCGCAGCGTGACGTCCTCGAGGTTGCCGATCGGGGTCGGGCAGACCACCAGCCGCCCAACCGGCGCCTCGGTGCGAGTCATCTGGCAAATATAGGGTCCCCTCGATGCCCCGCGAATAGTGTCCCTCGATGCCCGCCGACCGCGACGAGCCCCCGCAGTACACCCGCTACCGCGCCCGACGCCGGCTGCTCGGCGACAGAGACGAGGAGCTTGGCTCCGCCCGGCCGAGCCAGCCGCGGACCCGAGGGCGCCCGGCGGTCGGGAGACCTCAGGGCAGCCGAGCAGGGCGCCGGTCGCGCGGTCGCAGCGGACGCCGGGCTGCGCGCTCGGGCAGCCGGCTGGCGCCGCTGGGCCACCCCCAAGCGCGCGCTGCTGGCGCTGCTGCTGCCTGATCCTCGGCTGGCTGGCGCTCTCGCTGCTGCTGTTCCTGATCAGCTCGCACTTCAACCGCACCTCGCTCGCCGAGCAACGTGGCGCGCCGTGCTCGACTCCGGCCGGCTACCCGCTCGACCTCGGCCAACAACATCCTCGTGCTCGGCTCCGACCGCCGCCAGAAGAACAGCAAGGAACCCGGCGCCGAAACGACAGGCTTCGGACGCTCGGACACGATCATGCTGATCCGCACCGGCGGCGGGCACTCGGCCCGCCTGTCGATCCCGCGCGACACGGTCGTGGAAATCCCCGGCCACGGACTGCAGAAGGTCAACGCCGCCCACGCCTTCGGCGGCCCGGCCGAGTCGGTCGTCGGTGATCAAGCGCTGGCTGGGCATCCCCATCAACCACGTCGTCGAAGTCAACTTCGAAAACTTCCCCCAGCTGATCGACGCGATGGGCGGCGTCGACTACACCGGCGGCTGCATCATCTCCCGCCTCGACGGCGGCTTCATCCGCGGCGGCTACACGCTGCGCCTGCCCGCCGGCACCCACCACATCGACGGCAAGCAGGCGCTCGCCATCGCCCGCACCCGCGAGAACCTCTGCGCGCCCAACGAGACCGACCTGCAGCGCGAGGAACACCAGCAGGCGCTGTTCAACTCCATGAAGAGCCGGCTGCTCTCGCGTCTCGAGCTTCTTCCGCCTGCCGCTGATCGCCTGGAACACCCCGCCGGCGATCATCTCCGACATGAGCGGCGAGACCCTGCTCGGGCTGTTCGGCGGCGCTTGCCATCGGCGGCACGCCGCCCACGCACATCCTCAAGCCCTCCGGCAGCCACCACGCTCCCCGACGGCGAGCAGGGCCTCACGGTCTCAGAATCCGCAAAGCACGCCGCCGTCGCGCGCTTCCTGAGCGGCTGAGCGAGCACCCGCTCCGGCGCCTCAGCTCTTGGCCGCCACCGGCTTGGAGTCGCCCTTGGCTTTCGCCGGCGCCGCTCTTCTCGCTCTTGCCGTCCGAGGAGGAGGACGAAGAGGACGAGGAGGAGGAGCTGCTGCTGCTGCTGGAGCTGTCGGAGGAGGACTTCTCCGACGAGGACTTCTCTGACGAGGACTTCTCTGCGAGGAAGACGAGGACTTGTCTGCGGCGGCGGCCGCCGTCTCGCGCTGGCGGTTGCGGGTGCCGTAGTCGGTGTTGTAGAAGCCTTTGCCCTTGAAGTGCACGGCCGGAGCGTGCAGAACCCGCTCGACGGGCACGCCTGTGTCGGGGTCGACCGTCAGCGCATCTTCGCTGAAGGACTGCTGGATCTCGAAGGTGGTGCCGTCCGGGCGCCTGTACTCATATATCGGCATGGCGGCCGATTATAGGTGCGTCACTCGCCGACCGACGGCGAGCGCGCCCCGTCAGTCGGTGAGGAGCGCCCGCGCGCAGGTGATGCCCGCCGACGATCGTGGCGGTGAAGTCGCGCTCGGGCTCGCTCAGCATGCGCAGGGCGAAGCCGTCGCCGAGCGAGAACAGGATCTCGGCCACCGCTTCGGGCTCGGCGTGCAGGCGCAGGACCCCCTCGCGCTGAGCCACCGCGAGCATCCCCGCGACCTGCTCGCGCGTGCGGCGCATCAGCCCCGCGTACTCGGCCGCGATGTCCGCGTTGCGCCGCGACAGCGTGAACAGCTCGAAGACCAGCGTGACGAAATCCGGGTCCTCGTGGACGGTCTCCTGCAGGTTCTGGGCCATCAGGTTGATGAAGTCATCGGCCGTCTTCGCCGTCGACAGCTGGCTGCTCGAGGCGCTCGAGGCGCAGCTCGCAGTCGCGGCGCACCGCCTCCACGAGCAGCTGCTCCTTGGTGCCGAAGTAGTAGTGCAGCAGCCCCCGCGACACGCCGGCCTCGCGCGAGACGTGGTCGAAGGTCGAGCCGGCCGTGCCCGCGCTGCGCGACGCTCGAGCGCATCGCATCGACGATGCGCTTGGCCTTCTCGCCCGAGAGCGAGCGAGTGGCCAACGCGGGAGTGCTCGCGCCGTCGACATCGGCGTCGGCGCGGCGCCTCCTCGGCTGGTGAGGTCTACGGCGCCCATCGGCTCTCCCCTGGCGACTGGTGACCGGCTCAGCTGCCGGCCACCGGCTCCGGAGCGGGCGTCGCCGGGGTGGTGGTGGAGCTGTAGTCGAACTCCTCCTCGGCACCGAACAGGAGGTCGAGCACCTTCGAGCGCAGGCTCTCGCTGAGCGCCATCGCCAGCACGCCGCCGACGGCGAGCAGCATCAGCGAGCGCCCGAGGCCCCGTTTGCGACGTGCGCGCTTGGGGGGCTCGCGCAGCGAGCTCGACGCGTCCTTCAGGGCGCCCGCTGCGCTCTTCAGTTCGTTCTGGAGCTTGCGATCCTCGAACAGCGCCTTGGCAGGCGGCTTGCCGTTGCTCATGCGCCCGTAGGCGTTGCGCGCCGCGCCATAGGCCGCGAGCAGGCTGGAACGCAGCTCTTCGTCCTCGATCAGACGCTGCAGATAAGGGTTCTTCTGAGCCGCCTTGGCCGCTTCTTCAGCCTTGCTCAGTCTGTCTTTCGCTGCCATCGTTGCACCGCCTCTGCCGAAAGCTTGCTGGTCTCAGCTCAATATACCCCGCGCCAGCGAGCTCAGATGAACCGCCCTAGGCGTGGAGGGCTGCCTGCTCCTGAGCGGAGGGAAACGCCCAGGCCGCGCGGGTGCGGCGCTCCTGGCGGAACACGAAGCGCATCTGCTGCGGCGGTTTCAGCTGGGCCTCGTTCGGCCGGAAGGTTGCGCAGGGCTCCGACAGCTCCAGCGCACACAGGAGGTTGACCCTGAAGTAGCACTGCTCACAGCTGACCTTCTGCGCCGAGCGCTTGGGCGCGCGCCCACTCTGCGTCCTCTGCACCTTCACATGCCCCCTGTCGAGAGGTTGATGACTGAACGCGCAGCGATCAAAGCACCATCGGTAGGGTCGCTCAAGGCAGGGCGGGCACCCACCCCGCAAATCGCAGACAAAAGGTTTTTCTACCCGGAAATACCCGCTCGACGAGTCACCTCGATGTGACCATCCTCCGCTCGTAGCCGCACTTTCCGGGAGTTCGGCGCCAACGCCGCGTCATGATCTTGGGATATGCGAGTGCTCGTCACCGGCGCCAGCGGCTTCGTCGGCTCCCTGCTCATCCCCCGGCTGAGCGCCGAGGGACACGCCGTACGCGCCTTCGGCCGCAACGAGGATCGCATCCGGGCGCCCTCACGAGGGGCGCCCAGCGAACGGACGCCGGCGAGATCGAGGTCTTCCGCGGCGACGCCCTCACGGGAGTCGGGCTCGAGGAGGCGCTCGAGGATGTGCACGTCGCCTATTACCTGATCCACTCGATGGAGCGCACGCCCGCCGCCTCCGCTTCCTTCCCCGAGCGCGAGCGGGCGGCGGCCGAGAACTTCGCCCGGCGTCGCCACCGAGGCCGGGGTGGACGGATCGTCTACCTCGGCGGACTCGTCCCGCGCGGGCACTCCTCATCGCTCGCTCCGCACACCGGTGTCGCGTCACCTGGAGAGCCGCGAGGCGGTCGAGCGGATCCTGCTCGACGCAGTCCCCAACTCGCTCGCCCTGCGCGCCTCGATCGTGATCGGCGCACGCTCGCGCTCGTTCCGCCTGCTCGTCCATCTGGTCGAGCGCCTACCCGTCCTCGCACTCCCCGCCTGGCAGACGCTTCTGCACTCAGCCGATCGATGAGCGCGACGTCATCGAGATGCTCGCCGCCGCCGCCACCAGCGAGATCTCGGGCTCGACTGGAGATCGGCGGCCCCGACGTCCTCACCTACGGCGAGATGCTCACCCGCATCGCCGAGCTGATGCTCGTCGGACGTCCAACAGTGCAACTGCGTGTGAATCTCACAGCAGTCGCCGCGCGCGTCGCGGCGGCCATCGCCGGCGAGAGCCCCGAGCTGGTGGTGCCACTGATGGAGGGGCTGCAGGGCGATCTGCTGCCCGCGGAAGACCACGCCGCCGAGCTGCTTGGCGTGCGACTGCACTCCTTCGACTCGGCCGTCGAACACGCCTTGCGCGAGTGGGAGCAGTTCGAGCAACTGGCAGCGCGCTGATGAATGACCGGCCGCGACAGGACTCTCACCAGCTACCGTTCAGACTCGCCTCGCCTCCGCACCCCCGCCCCCGATGAGCCTCGTCACAGCCTCCATCCACATAGCAGCCCCACCCGCTGAGGTGTGGGAGACGGTCATGGATCCGAACTGCCTGGAGCAGTGGGTGACGATTCACCGCAAGCTCGTCCACGCCGACGCGGGGCGCTCCGAGTCGGCTACAGGATGGACCAGCAGATCCATATGCGCGGAGTGAGCCTCGAGGTTCACTGGAAGCTCGTGGACTGCCGTCCCGGCGAGCTGGCCGTGTGGGAGGGCCGCGGCCCCGCCCGCTCGCATGCTCGCAGCGAATATGTCCTCACGGCAGACAAAGACGGCACCCGCTTTGACTATCGCAATGAATTCCGCCCTCCGCTCGGACCGGTCGGGGCGATAGTCAGTCGAGCGCTCGTCGGCGGCATGCCAGAACGCGAGGCGAAGCGCACACTTGAGCGCCTGCGCACCCACATGGAGCGAGGAAACAAAGAGAACTAGTGTAAGGTCAAGTGACATCAAAATTCGTAGAAACTAGTGAAGAGGAATCAAACCGTGACTGACTTTCTTGACGAGAAGCGCCGCGAGATCACAGATCGGCTGAAAGAGCTGAAGCCGCTCGTGGACGAGTACACCCGCCTCGAGGCTGCCGCCGCGGCCCTCGCCGGCGTGGGCGGCTCGAGCGCTTCCGGCTCCGCTGCTGCAACCACCACCCGCCGCCGTGGCCCCGGACGTCCGCGCGGATCGGTCAACCGCGCAAGCGCAAGCACAGCCACAGCCGCCGCCCCCAAAGCCGCCCGCAAACCGGGCCGGCCCGCAAAACGTCGCGCCGGCCGTCGCAAAGGCAGCGGCACCCGCGCCGCCGAGGCCCTGTCGTTCGTGCAGGGACAGCCCGGCATCACCATCCCCGAGCTGGCAGCCAAGATGGGCATCAAGCAGAACTACCTCTACCGCGTGCTTCCCGGCCTCGAGCAGGAAAACAAGGTAGAGAAGCAAGGCCGCGGCTGGCACCCGAAGTGCTAGTCTCGTCGCCCCTGGCTGCGTCCTCGGGCGCTCGTGTGCTGAGCACGACGCACGCCTTGCCCCGCAGGGGTGCGTCCTTGCCAGGAACGACGATCCGTCGGACTTACCTCTTTGATCCTCGGACGCGCAGTCGCGAAGGGGGCGTGGTCAGTGTGACCGCGCCCCCTTTTTGTTGCTCTGAGATGCAGCGCACTTGCTCGCCGTCGTCCGCGGCCTTCGCCGCTGGCCGAGACCTCCGCAGGCAGGCTCCTAGATCAGCCCCTGCTCTGTGACCGTGTCACGCTCGCTCGCCAGCTCGGCCACCGACGCGTCGATCTTCGCGCGGGAGAACTCGTCGAGGTCGAGCCCCTGGACGATCTCGTATTCCCCACCAGAGCACGTGCAGGGGAAGCCGCTGATCAGCCCCTCGGGGACGCCATAGGAGCCGTCGGAGGGGACGCCCATGGAGACCCAGCGCGCCGTCCGTGCCCGCCACCCAGTCGCTCATGTGGTCGATCGCGGCGCTGGCGGCGGAGGCGGCCGAGGAGGCGCCGCGCGCCTCGATGATGGCGGCACCGCGTTTGCCCACGTTGGGCAGGAAATCGTTCTCGATCCAGGCCTGGTCGTCGACGCGAACGCCGCCGGCGAGCTGATCGCCCACCTTGGCGTGGAAGAGGTCGGGGTACATGGTGGGTGAGTGGTTGCCCCAGACGCCCATGTGGGAGATGTCGGTGACGGGCACGGCGAGCTTGTTGGCGAGCTGGGCGATCGCGCGGTTGTGGTCGAGTCGCATCATCGAGGTGAAGCGCTCGCGGGGGATGTCGGGCGCGTTGTTCATCGCGATCAGGCAGTTGGTGTTGGCGGGGTTGCCGACGACGAGCACCTTGATGTCGTCGGCCGCGACGGCGTTCAGCGCCTTGCCCTGAACTGTGAATATCTCGCCGTTGGCGCTCGAGCAGCTCTGCGCGCTCCATGCCCTTGGTCCGCGGCCGCGAGCCGACGAGCAGCGCGATGTTGGTGCCGTCGAACGCGTCGGCGGGACGGTCGTGCAGGTCGAGGCCCTCGAGCAGCGGGAAGGCGCAGTCGATCAGCTCCATCGCCACGCCCTCCAGCGCACCCATCGCCTGGGGGATCTCCAGCAGGCGCAGGTCGACTGGCTGCTCGCGGCCCGAGCAGCTGTCCGCTGGCGATGCGAAACACGATGCTGTAGCCGATCTGCCCGGCGGCGCCGGTGACGGTCACTCGTACGGGATTGCTCACGATTCATCTCCTATGGGGGTGCTGCCTTGAGGTTTGGGACTCAGTCCAGGGTTGCTGCTCGGCATCAGGCGACACTGCCGCCTGCAGGTTCTCGTCGATCGACGCGAGGAACTCCTGCGTGGTCTGCCAGGGCTGATCTGCGCCGACGAGCAGCGCGAGATCCTTGGTCATCTTGCCGCTTTCCACGGTCTCCATGCAGACGCGCTCGAGCGTCTCGGCGAACGCGCTCACCTCGGGAGTCTCGTCCATCCGCCCGCGGGCGACCAGGCCGCGCGTCCAGGCGAAGATCGAGGCGATCGGGTTGGTGGAGGTGGGCTTGCCCTGTTGGTGCGCGCGGTAGTGGCGGGTGACCGTGCCGTGCGCGGCCTCCGCCTCGACGGTCTTGCCGTCGGCGGTCATCAGCACGCTCGTCATCAGCCCGAGCGAGCCGAAGCCCTGGGCGACGGTGTCCGACTGGACGTCGCCGTCGTAGTTCTTGCACGCCCACACATACCCGCCTTCCCACTTCAGGCAGGCGGCGACCATGTCGTCGATCAGGCGGTGTTCGTAGGTGATGCCGGCGGCCTCGAAGTCGGCCTTGAACTCCGCCTCGTAGACCTCTGCGAAGATGTCTTTGAAGCGCCCGTCGTAGCGCTTTGAGGATCGTGTTCTTGGTCGACAGGTACACCGGGTAGCTCGCGGTCCAGTCCGTAGCGCATGCGAGGCGCGGGCGAAGTCGCGGATGGAGTCGTCGAGGTTGTACATCGCCATCGCGATGCCGCCGCCGGGGAAGTCGTACACGTCGAGCTCGATCGGCTCGCCTTCGTCGCTGGGGGTGTAGGTGAGCGTGAGCTTGCCCGGACCCGGAACGACCATGTCGGTGGCGCGGTACTGGTCGCCGAAGGCGTGGCGGCCGATCACTATCGGCTTGGTCCAGCCGGGCACCAGTCGGGGAATGTTGGCGATGACGATCGGCTCGCGGAAGATCACCCCACCGAGGATGTTGCGGATGGTGCCGTTGGGCGAGCGGTACATCTCCTTCAGGCCGAACTCCTGCACGCGCGCCTCGTCGGGCGTGATCGTCGCGCACTTGACCCCCACGCCGTGCTCGCTTGATCGCCTCCGCCGCTTCTATCGTGATCTGATCGCCGGTCTCGTCGCGCTTCTCGATGCCGAGGTCGTAGTACCTCAGATCCACGTCCAGGTAGGGGAGGATCAGCTGCTCCTTGATGAACGACCAGATGATCCGCGTCATCTCGTCGCCGTCGAGCTCGACGACGGGGTTCTTCACCTTGATCTTGGCCATAGCGGGTCCTTGGGCTCTCGTTGGGGGGTGGCCGATGCTATCGACGTCAGCGATTCCAGCTGGCCTGCGAGCCGTGCGCGACGAGCACCCTGGCGCGCCCGCCGGCGAAGGGGTCGCTCGACGACGCGCCCGTCCGAGGGCGGCGCCATGAAGCGCCCTTGTCGATCGAGCAGCGTGCTGCCCGTCGCTGGAGATGCCCGCGCCGATGCACCGCCTGACCGTGGACGTGACCTGCGGGCGCGACCGGAGGCGACGTGCACGGTCCACGCTCCGCTCGTGTCCTGGCCCTCGAACTGGGCCAGCAGCCGGCTGCCGTCGGCCGAGAACGCGAGCGGGACCAGCCCTTGCACGAGCGGCCCGGCGGGGACGTCTGTGACCCGGCGGGACGCGAGCGCCGCTCGGCGATGCGAGCCAATCTGGTATTCCGGCGAGTCGTGCTGCGCAGGCCGCTCGCGGTCATACGCGATGTATCTGGGCCCCCACACGGGGTTGAGGCTGCGCCCGTCGCGCGGTCAGCCGGCCTCAGCCCCGCGCCGTCTGGCTTCGCTGATGTAGAGGTTGACTCGGCGCCGGCGAGCGACCAGCGAGTGCGAGCAGCCCGAACACCAGACCTGTCGCTGCCGTCGGGCGCGAAGCTCGCACCGTAGATCTGTGCCGGCGGCGATCGTCGTGATGGTGCCCGTCGTGCGTGTCGATCACATCCAGGCCGGAGCCGGCAGCGCAGTTGGTGGCCGCCGTCTGACTGCCGCTCCACAGCGAGGTAGCGCGAGTCCGGCGACCACGCCAGGGGCGTGGCCGTCACGGTTTCGAGGCTGAGGTATTCGGCGGTCGGCTTGCCGGCCTCGCCGTGGGTAGATGCCGAGCGACGGGCCCTGTTCAGAGTTCGCGCGTCGCGCCGAACAGCGCCGCGGCGACCGCTGCCCGTCGGGCGCGAGCAGCGGGTCCAGCCCCGGCCCGAGCAGCTGCGGTTCGCTGCCGTCGGCCGAGGCGACCCACACCTTCGGCGGTCGAGCGGCGCCGTCTCGTCGACGTAGGCCAGGCGCGGCACCGGCACTTCGCTGGCAGCGCCCCTCCCGCCGGCGCTCAGCGACAGCAACAGCGGCGCCACCGAACGCGGGACCCTGCCGCGGAAGCGCACCAAGCATCGCGGGCCCAGCGCTATCCCACGGCCCACCCGGGGCCTCCATCTCTGCTTCACTGTCACACGATGGCCAGCACGCTGTCAGGAGCAACACGTGGGGATGTGCCGTGGCAGACGCACACGGTGTTCAACCAACCGCCGCCGCTGGAGGGCGTGGACGTCTTCTCCAGCAACCTGCCGCTCGTAGAGGCCGTGGAGCGCGAGGGCGCAGGCTGGGTCCGCGAGCGCGCCTCCGCGCTCGGACGCGTCGTCGGCGGCGAGCCACAGCAGCGTGGGGGCGCCTGGCCAACGAGAACAAGCCGATCCTGCGCACGCACGACCGTTACGGCAACCGCATCGACGAGGTCGAGTTCCACCCCGCGTGGCACAAGCTGATGCGGATGGGCGTGGAGAACGAGCTGCACTCGCTGCCGTGGACGAGCGGGGAGCCCTTCGCCCACACGGCGCGCGCGGCCATGTACATGACCGCCATGCAGGCCGAGGCGGGCTTCGCCTGCCCGATCACCATGACCTTCGCCGTCGTGCCCGCCCTGCGCGCCACAGCCCGAGCTGGCGGCCGAGTGGGAGCCGCTGATCACAGCCACCACCTATGACCCCCGCTCCGATCCCTGCCTCCGAGAAGGGCTCCGCGATCTCCGGCATGGCGATGACCGAGAAGCAGGGCGGCTCCGACGTGCGCGCCAACACCACCGTCGCCACCCCCCTGAACGGCGGCGGGCGCCGGCGGCGAGTACCAGATCGTGGGGCACAAGTGGTTCTGCTCGGCGCCCATGTCCGACATCTTCCTCGTGCTCGCCCAGACCGACGACGGCCTGTCCTGCTTCCTGCTGCCGCGCATCCTGCCCGACGGCGAGCCGCAACGCGTTTCACATCCAGCGCCTGAAGGACAAGCTCGGCAACCACTCCAACGCATCCTCGGAGATCGAGCTCCACGGCGCCTGGGCGCGGATGGTCGGTCGAGCCCGGCCGCGGGGTGCCCACGATCATCGAGATGGTCGGCCATACGCGCCTGGACTGCGTCATCGGCAGCGCCGCAGGCATGCGCGTGGGGGTGGTCAACGCAACCCACCACACCGCCCACCGCAGTGCCTTCGGCAAGACCCTGATCGACCAGCCGCTCATGCGCAACGTGCTCGCCGACCTCTGCGTCGAGTCCGAGGCCACCACCGCCCTGGCCATGCGCTTGGCGCGCGCCTACGACGAGGCGCACCTCGATGCCGAGAACGGCGAGGACTCGAGCGACGCCCAGCTGTTCAAGCGCCTGGCCACCGCCGTGGGCAAGTACTGGAGCTGCAAGCGCGCCCCCAACCACGCCTTCGAGTCGCTCGAGTGCCTTGGCGGCGTGGGCTACGTGGAGGAGTCGGGGATGCCCCGCCTCTACCGCGAGGCCCCCCTGGCCTCCATCTGGGAGGGCTCGGGCAACGTCATGAGCCTCGACGTGCTGCGCGCCCTCACCCGCTCGCCCCGCTCGCTCGAGGTGTTCATCGCCGAGGTCGAGCAGGCCCAGGGCGCCGACCCTCGCCTCGACAGGGCCGTCGAGGATCTCAAGGAGCAGTTCGCCGACCCCGCCACGCTCGAGAGTCGCGCCCGGCGGGTGGTCGAAAGCATGGCCCTCTGCCTGCAGGGCTCGCTGCTCGTGCGCCACGGCGCCCCCGCCGTGGCCGACGCCTTCTGCGCCTCCCGCCTCGCTGGCGACGGCGGCCTCGAGTACGGCACCCTCCCCGCCGGCGTCGACTTCGAGAGCATCATCGCCCGCTCGCGCCCTGAGCTGTAGCTCCCGCCCTGAGCCTTAAGAGCCCAGGCGGGCGCATCGCGGTGCCCGCTCCAGCCCGGCCGCTCGGCGGCCCACACCGTTGCTGCCCCCCTCCCCGGGAGCTCCCTGCATGGGCCTACCATTGAGCTGATGCCCACACGCTCCAATCTCCAGCTGGCACGCATCTTCGGCATCCGTATCGGGGTGAGCTACAGCTGGTTCGTGGTCCTCTTCTTCCTCATCTACTACCTGTCCCGCTACTTTCACACCGTGCTCGGTGGATCGCAGGGCACCGCCTACACCGTGGCCGTCGCCGGTGCCCTCGGCTACTTCGCCTCGCTGATACTCCACGAGCTCGGCCACGCCCTCGTCGCCCGACGCCTCGGCATCCCCATCGCGGGCATCAACCTGTGGTTCCTCGGCGGCCTCTCCCAAATGCGCCGCGAGCCCCAGACCGCGGGCGAGGAGCTCAAGATCGCCGCCGCCGGCCCAGCCGTCACGCTCGCCCTGTTCGTCATCTGCCTGGCCACCGGCACCCTCATCGCCTCCACCGGACGCTTCACCGACGTGGCCCTCACCAACGAGGGCTTCACCACCACCCCCGCCCTCGCCCTCATCGGCTGGCTCGGCTTCATCAACGCCCTGCTCTTCATCTTCAACATCATTCCCGCCTTCCCCCTCGACGGCGGACGGGTCGCCCGCGGGATCATCTGGTGGCGCACCGGCGACCGCAACCGTGCCACCGTCGCCACCGGGCGCACCGGCCAGGCCTTCGCCCTCGCAGTTGGCGCCCTCGGGCTCTTCGACTTCGCCACCAGCGGCTCCGTCTTCGCCCTGCTCACCGTCACCCTCGCCTTCTTCCTCTACCAGTCCGCCGGCGCCGCCGTCGTGCAGGGCGCCCTCGGCCGGCGCATCCAGCACGTCACCGTCGGCGACATCATGGACCGCGAGCCCGTCACCATCCCCGCCGACGCCACCCTCCTGGACGCCCAGGAGCAGTTCTTCCTGCGCTACCGCTGGCCCTGGTTCGCCGTCGTCGACCCCGCCCGCCACTTCCTCGGCGTGGTGCGCCAGCAGCGCGTCGAGAGCGAGATCGCCGCCGGGCGCCCCGCCCTGGGGGTGATCGACGTGCTCGAGCCCGACATGCCCGTGCGCATCGGGCAGGAGGCCCCCCTCGAAACACTGCTCGGATCCGAGGGCCTCGGGCGCCTCGGGGCGATGGTGGCCGTCGACAGCGAGGGCGTATTGCAGGGCGTCGTCACACTCGGCCAGGTCCGCCAGGCGCTGCGACCCGCCCGCCAGGCGAGCTGAGAGCCGGGCGCAAAACCCCCTCCCGTTCCCACCCTGCGGGCAACCACCCAGGGCTCGCCCGCCGCCGCGTTATAGAGTCCCCCGCGGCGCAATCGCCTCTTTGCCCAATCGAGAACAGGGAGCCATGCCAGCACACGACGTATTGATCATCGGGGCCGGTCTCGCAGGCCAGCGTGCCGCCCTCGCCGCCGCCCAGAAGGGCGCCAGCGTGGCGATCATGAGCAAGGTTCACCCCGTTCGCTCGCACTCCGTAGCAGCCGCCGGCGGCATCAACGCCGCCATCAGCGTCGATGACGACTGGCACTCCCACGCCTACGACACCGTCAAGGGCTCCGACTTCCTCGGCGACCAGGACGCCATCGAAGTGATGTGCTCAGAGGCCCCCGGCGAGGTCATGCACCTGGAGCACATGGGAGTCACCTTCCACCGCAACGACAAAGGCGAAATGGACCTCCGCGCCTTCGGTGGCGCCTCCATGAAGCGCACCGCCTACGTTGCCGACATCACCGGCCAGGCCCTCCTGCACGTCCTCTACGAGCAGCTCATGAAGCACCACGAGACCGTCGAGCGCTTCGAGGAGTGGTTCACCACCTCCCTGCTCAAGGACGACGCCGGACGCTGCTGCGGCGTGCTCGCCCGCGACGTCCGCAGCGGGCGGATGGAGGCCTTCACAGCCAAGAACGTCATCCTCGCCTGCGGCGGCTCCGGACAGGCCTACAAGCCAACCACCAACGGCCTGATCGTCACCGGTGACGGAATCGCCATGGCCTATCGCGCAGGAGCCCCCCTCATGGACATGGAGATGGTCCAGTACCACCCCACCTGCCTGGTCGAGACCGGCATCCTCATCACCGAGGGCGCCCGCGGCGAGGGCGCCCACCTGCTCAACGCCAACGGCGAACGCTTCATGGAGAAATCAGCTCCCAACAAGATGGAGCTCGCCTCCCGCGACGTCGTCTCCCGCGCCGAGCAGATCGAGATCAACGAGGGCCGCGGCGTGGGTCCCAACGGATCGGGCATCTACCTCGACGTCACCGTCGTGCCGCGCAAGCGCACCCTCGAGGCCCTGCGCGAGATCGTCAACCTCGGCCGCGACTTCGCCGGCGTGGACATCACCAAAGAACCCATCATGATCCGCCCCGGCCAGCACTACATCATGGGCGGCGTCAAGACCGACGTCGACGGTCGCACCCCCATCGAGGGGTTGTATGCCGCCGGAGAGGTCGCCTGCGTCTCCGTCCACGGCGGCAACCGCCTGGGCGCCAACTCGCTGCTCGACACCCTCATCTTCGGCCGGCGCTCAGGCGAACACGCCGCCGAGCGCGCCGCCTCCATGGGCATGCCCAGCGTCGACACCAAGGCCCAGCTGCGCGAGGACGCCGAGCGTATCGACGCCATCATCGCCCGCCCACACGACGGCCGGCGGGTCTCCGAGATCAAGAACGAGCTCGGCGAGCTGATGAACAAACACGCCGCCGTCTTCCGCGACGAGCAGGGCCTGCAGGGCGCCCTGCAGGAGATCGGACGCCTCAAAGAGGAAGCCTCCAAGGCCTGGATCGACGACCGTGGCACCGTCTTCAACCAGGACGTTCTCGGCGCCATCGAGCTCGGCTACATGGTCGACTGCGCCGAGGCAACCGTCGTGGCGGCACTCGAGCGCAAGGAGTCCCGCGGAGCCCAGTTCCGCACCGACTTCCCCGAGCGCAACGACCAGGAGTGGCTCAAGCACATCGACATCACCCTCGAGGATGGAAGCCCGAAGGTCAGCTACTCGCCCGTCACCATCACCCAGTGGCAGCCCGAGGAGAGGAAATACTGATGTCGTACGCCAACCCAAAGGAGCGCCGCTGATGGCCGAAGTCCACCACCCGCCCGAGGAGTTCAAGCTGCGCATGCGCCGCTACGACCCCGAGTCGGGCGAGGCCCCCTACTGGGACGAGCACACCATCGAGCTCGAGCCCCACCGCTCCGTGCTCGAGGCCGTCCTGCAGGCCAAAGACCGCTTCGACGGCTCCATCGGCATCCGCTGCTCCTGCCGCCAGGCCATCTGCGGCTCCTGCGGCATCCGCGTCAACGGCGAACCCGCCCTCGCCTGCCACACCCACCTCGACGCCGCCAAGGCCGGCGCCAAGGACGGTGTCATCGAGATCGAGCCCATGGGCAACATGCCCGTGCTCAAGGACCTCATCGTCGACATGGACGCCGTCCACTGGAAGAAGATCCGCCGCGTCACCCCCTGGCTGCTCGCCAAGGAGCCCGTGCCCGAGCGCGAGTACCTCGTCTCCAAAGACTCCATGGTCGACGTCACCCAGTCCATGGCCTGCATCCAGTGCGGAGCCTGCGTATCGGACTGCCTCGCCATGGAGGTCGACCCCGGCTTCATCGGACCCGCCGCCCTCGCCAAGTCCTACCGCTTCGTCGGCGACCCCCGCGACGACCAGCAGTTCGAGCGCCTCAACGACCTCGCCCAGGACCCCCAGGGGATCTTCGACTGCACCCACTGCTTCAAGTGCGTCGAGGCCTGCCCCAAGGACGTCAACCCCATGGGCCAGATCATGCGCCTGCGCCGCATCGCCACCGGCGACCACCACATCGTCGACCAGAACAACGGCGAGCGCCACGAGGCCGCCTTCGCCTCCCTCATCAAGGACAACGGCATCCTGTGGGAGGCCGAGCTGATCCCCCGCTCCTACGGCGGCAACTCCTGGTTCGGCAAATTCGCCCCCGCCGCGGGTAAGGAGCTCGTGGGCTCGATCCCGACTGCCGTCAGGGGCCTGCTGCGGGGCAAGATGACGATCCCCAAGATCCTCAAACCCCACAAGATCCCCAGTGCCGACCTCAAGAGCGTGCAGGCCATCTACGACAAGATCGAGAGCCGCCCCGAGCGCTATGAGCTGAACCTCTATATCGCCGGCGAGGACGAGGTGCCGGTGCTCGTGGGCACAGGCGCCGAGGCAGTTGCGCCGGCCGGCGAGAACCCCACCTCCACAACGCCCCCGCCGCCAGACCCCGGCCCACCCTCGTCTGTCGGACCCGAGGGCGAGAGCCCCCAGGTCGGTCCCGGCGGCGATGACCCGGAGCACGGAGAGAGCTACGCCGAGGACGACACGCAAGCTGAAGGGAGCAACCAATGAAGGTCGCCTACTGGCCCGGCTGCGTGAGCCGCGGCTTCACCCCCGAGCTTCATGGATCGATGGCCAAGGTGGCCCCCCTGCTCGACATCGAGCTCGTGGAGCTCGACCGCGCCTGCTGCACCGGCGCCGGCGTCATCGCCGAGCACAACCAGGAGCTCGCCGACACCCTCAACGCGCGTACCTTCGCCCTCGCCCAGCAGGTCGAGGGAGCGGAGATGATGATGAACATCTGCTCCACCTGCCAGGGAGCCCAGAGCGAGTGCCAGGAGCGCCTCGACGCCAACTCCGAGTACCGCAACCACGTCAACACCACCCTCGCCTCCGAGGGGCTCAGCTACGAGAAGGGCCTCACCAACAAGAACTTCCTCTGGCTGCTCGTCGAGGAGATCGGCCTGGACGCCCTGCGGGCGCGCGTGCGCCAGCCGCTCACCAACCTCAAGGTCGGACCCTTCTACGGCTGCTACATCGTACGCCCTCGAAACCGCCTGGGAATCGATGCGGAGCATCCCCGGGACAACTACCTGCACCTGGTCATCGAGGCCCTGGGCGGCACCGTCATCGAGTACGCCGGTATGCGCAAGTGCTGCGGCTTCCCCATCATCACCATGAACAAGGAAGCCTCCCTCAGGCAGGCCGGCCGCCACCTCGGTGACGCCCTCGATGCCGAGGCCGACTGCCTCGTCACCCCGTGCCCTCTCTGCCACCTGAACCTCGACCTCCAGCAGCCAGTCGCCGAGAAAGTCGTCGGCCGCGAGCTGAACATGCCCGTCCTTCACCTTCCCCAGCTCGTCGGCTTGGCGTTGGGGCTCGACCCAAAGGAGCTCGGCCTCGGCCGTCACGTCGTCCGTCCCACCTCCGTCATCGACTGGTCCACCTCAGTGGTCGGCGCCGCCGCAGCGGCCTAGCGCTCGGCGTCGCGGCAAACAACGGCGGCAGCGCCGACGACGGTCCAGGCGGTCGCCGGGGGATGGAGGGGGAGGAGGAGCTTGTATCTCTTTTGAGTTGGTGTATCGCAACGGCGATACACTTGACGTTGCGTGTCAGTTGCCCCCAAGGAGGCTCGCGACACCCGCAGTGTCGGGAATTACGTGGACGATGCTGCCGGCCGCCGAGAAGGCCGCATCGGCAGATACCAGCGCACGTGCACCGCTGGCCGCCGCCGTAGCCGCAAGCACCGCATCGAATGCACCGAGTCGGTCGTTCCTCTCGAACAGCGTCAGTCCTTGCTGAAGGTGCTCGCGAGTAACACCGAGTAGCGGGGACAGCAGCTCCGCGTAGTCGCGTCCTGTCGCCGCCGCGTCCTCACGGCCACGCCTCCGAGCCCTCACGTGGACGAACTCCTGAATTACCTCAACCGACGTGCTTGCCTCGATGGTCCCTGCTGCGATCGCCTCCACCAGTTGCCTGCAGGGGTCTCTCAGAGGGTGCTCTGCGCCGATCGCATACACCAGTACCGTCGTGTCGAGAACGATCATGCGCGCCTGGAACGGAGCGCCTCGAGCTCCTCGCTCAGCTGGGCCACATCCGGCACAGACATCTCTGGGGCATTGAGCAGACGATCGCCGGCAGCCCGCCGCTGATCGGAGGGATCCGCAACTCCGCGGTCTATCGCCTCCCGCACCACCGTGGCCACCGATACTCCACGCTGACGGGCCACCGCTGAGATCCGCCTGTGGCGCTCCTCATCCAGAAGTATCTGCAATCGGTGCTCCAACATGCACATACATTAGCATGTTCATGTTCCTCTCAAACTCGACCCCGCGCCATGTCCAGCAGGCGTCCCAGCACTCGCTCTCCATCCTTGCGCAGGCCGTCATGGTCGTACTCGTTGGTGATCCATGGGCGCAGGCCGCTTACCATTCGGGCCGTCTGCTCAGAGAACCTGCGCTCCACGTAGGGGTCATCCACGTAGATCAGAGCCGCAGCCGGGACCTCGCTGGCCGCCAGCCGAGCGCTGTCGTAGAGCGCCGGCCACTCCCTCTGCGCCAGCATCTCCGCCGCCTCGCCAAGAGGCTCCAGCCCAGCGTAGTCGTGGAACATCCACGGATAGACATGCTCCCCCGTGAACAGCTCAGGCGCCCACTCGGACTCCCCCGGGAGCATCCTCTGCGCCGACCAGCCCGTCGTGCCCCTGTCCGCCCAGCACGCCTCCTGCAGAACCGCATACAGGGGATTGCGCGCAAACGGGCTCATCTCCTCCACGTCGTGCAGGAAGGCCGGCGAGTAAGGGTCCAGCTCCAGCAGGTAGTGCAGCTGCTCCGCCCCATCGCTCATTCCGAGCACCTGACCCAACTGGAGCAGCCTCCGAGGATGCAGCCGGTCGCCACTCGGCAGCAGCGGCGGATCGCTCTCCAGGCGAGCCAGCAGCTCCAGCACCCGCTCGCGATCGTCGGGATAGCGCTCATAGAAGCGAGCGTTGCGCTCACGCATCCGCTCATATGTGGCCCCATAGACCTCATCGATCGAGACCCCCACCGGTGGCAGGCCACCGGTGAACAGCACCTCCCTCAGACCCTCCGGCGCGAAGGACAGGTAGCTGAGCGCACAGAAACCTCCGAAGCTCTGGCCGAGCACGCTCCAGCGCTCCACCCCCAGCTCCTTGCGGATGAGCTCCGCGTCGGCCACTATCGAGTCGGCCCTGAAGTTCGCCAGGTAGTCCGCCTGCTCAGCAGGGCTGCCCGGCAGATGCGAGCCAATCGGGCTCGAGCGTCCCGTTCCCCGCTGGTCGAGCATCAGCACCCGGAAGTCCTCCAGCGCACGCTCCAGCCACGCCGGCGAGGCCGCTGTCCGTGACGGCCTCGGCGCCTCAGACCCAGGGCCTCCCTGCAGGAACACCAGCAGCGGACGCTCCTTCCCATCGGGGTCCGCCACCTCGCGGGTGAACACCGTGATGCGCCCGCCGTCGGGATCGGCGTGATCGAGCGGAACCGAATGCTCGCGCTCGGTCACAATCAAACCTGGGATCTGGCGAGTAAGCGCCACAGCGCTAGGAAGCTATTCGAAACCCCACATCGACCGTCGGACCAGTGATCCCCACCGCGGTCGGCGTCAGAGCGAGGCGATACGTCCCCCCGGCGAGCGCCTGGCCCGCGAGGCGGCCGCTGAAGTGGAAGGAGTTCCTGCCCGCCTTGTCGGTGTGCACGAACCCGCCCCGGACCTTCACATAGAGCGTGCAGCGCCTACCACCCGTGTGGCCGCTGCGCCGTTTCAGGCAACTGCTCCCATGCCTGGTCCCCACCACTGCCTTCAAGACGACAAAGGCGGTCCTGCCCGGGTCGGAGGCCGTGTAGCCGACCAGAGTGCCACCCTTCCCCGTGAAAATCGACGGCCCGCGCGGCGCGGCGCGGAACGCCGAGCGTGAGATCAAAGGCTTCGAGTCCACCGGCTGCACCGTGTAGCCGAAGCTCGCCATACCCACATTCCCGCACCTGTCCGTGGCCGATCTCGACACCGAGAACTTCCCCGCATGGGCTGTGGCTATGACCTGGCCCGCACCCGATGGGTCCACCGCCAGACCGCTCGTTGTGTCGGACGCGAGCGTCGTGACCGACCCAGCCTGGCCAGCGAGGTAGGAGGCGGTGTGCTGATCGCTCGACATCGACACCGTGGGCGCGGTGGAGTCCACCACAACGCTAACCGTGTGGCGCTGGCCCTGCTGCCCAAGGGCATCTTCTCCCCAGTATTCGAGGGTGTGAGAGCCTTGGGGAACGGTGAGGGAGACCAAGCCGCCGCCGGTCGTCACCCTTTGTTCCGCTCCGCCATCGACCTTGAAGCGCATCGCCTTCGCACTCGTCGCCGAGTCCGCGCTCACACTTCCCGGGAACGTGCCTGCCTGGGAGCACGGCGCCACCACCAGCGCGGACGTCGGCAGGGCTGTCACGCTCACCGACACGGGGATCTTGTCTTCCTTCAGCGATTCATAGGAGCCCGTCGTACCCATGGCCTCGTCTTCGCTGTTCACCCACGCATAGGTGTCGGCTTCGCTGCCCGTGGCGGAGAAGCATCCGCCGCCTCCCTCGTAGATCCCGATCACGTCTCCAGCCTGCACCGGAATGCTCGCCGCGAAGGTGTTGACCGCGTTCGGCGCCTGCGTGCCGGCGGTAGCTTCGCCAACGATCGTGGACCTGCCTTCTCCGGCCGGCCTCGCCACCTTCAGTTGCAGGCCCGGGACCACCATTTTGTTGGTCTCGAAGCTCCACGAGTCGATGCTCCCCGACACGGGGATCGTGTACGAGCCGCCGCTCAACACCCCGGTCTGGAGGTAGGTGCCGGGATTACAGCCTGTCACCCCTTCGAAAGTCGGCGTGAAGAGCTCGCCCACCGTGGTGGCGGCCGATGCCGAGGAGACGGCCGTAAGCGACAGCACGAGCACGAGAGCCAGCAACGCTCCCATCCCTCTGACCAGCGCGCCGCCGCCAATTCGCATCGAGCTCACCACAGACCCCCGTATCCGTTTCCAGGAAGGCACGTTTAAAACATCTACGTACACATAGGTCAGCCTACCGGCCGCGCCGACGAACTGGCTAGTCTGCGCCGGGTGCGCATCCTCACAGTCGTCGGCAACCGCCCCCAGTTCATCAAGGCGGCAGCCGTCTCGGGGCCGCTGCGGGAATGCCACCAGGAGATCTTGGTACACACCGGCCAGCACTACGACGACTCGCTCTCCACCGTCTTCTTCACCGAGCTGGGCCTCGCCCGGCCCGAGCGCGAGCTGGGCATCGGCGGCGGCAGCAACACCCAGCAGACAGCGCGCATGCTGGCCGCCCTCGAGCCCCTGCTGCTCGATATGCAGCCCAACGCCGTGCTCGTCTACGGCGACACCAACTCCACCCTCGCCGGCGCCCTCGCCGCGGCCCAGACCGGCGTGCCCGTCATCCACGTCGAGGCCGGCATGCGCTCCTTCGATCGGCGCATGCCTGAGGAGCTCAACCGTGTGCTGAGCGACCACATCGCCTCCCTGCTCCTGTGCTCCTCCCCCGGCGCCGCCGAGCAGCTGCGCGCCGAGTCCGTCGCCGGCCGCGTCGAGGTGGTGGGCGACGTGATGGTCGACGTGGCCCTTCGCTGGCAGCCCACCGCCCGTGCCAACACCGAGGTGCCCGGAGCCTACGGCCTCGCCCCCGGCAAGTACCTGCTGCTCACAGCCCACCGTGCGGGCAACGTCGATGACCCCGCCCGGCTGCGGGCCCTTGTCGAGTTGATCCACGCCCTGCCCGAGCCCGTCCTCTTTCCCCTGCACCCCCGCACTCGTAAGCGCCTGCTCGAGGCGGGCCTGCTGGGGGAGCTGGAGGGCATCCAGCGGGTGACCCTCACCGAACCTCTCGGCTACCTGGAGTTCAGCGCCCTCGTCTGTCAGGCCCATGCCATCCTCACCGACTCCGGCGGCGTCCAGAAGGAGGCGTACCTTGCGGGTGTGCCCTGCCTCACCCTGAGAGCCAACACCGAGTGGGTGGAGACCGTGCGGGCCGGATGGAACACCCTCGTCGACCTCGACGCCAATGCCGCCCTTGCCGCCCTGAACAGCGAGCCGCCCACCGAGCGGCCCGAGCTCTACGGCGACGGGCACGCCGCCCAACGCTGTGTGCAGGCGATCGGGACGCTGGGTTGATGGGCGCCGCCGACTCAGGCTCAGCCCCCCCACTGGTCCGAGTGGGGGTGGTTGGTCTTGGCTACTGGGGTCCCAACCTGGCGCGCAACTTCGCCGCCATCCCCGGCTGTGAGCTGGCGTGGCTGTGCGACGGCTCAGCCGACGCCCGGGGAAAGCTCGCTCGCTCCCTCCCCGACGCCCGCTCCACCGCCTCCATCGAGAACCTGCTGGCCGACCCTGAGCTCGACGCCGTCGTGCTGGCCACGCCCGTGCCAACCCACGCCGAGCTCGCTGTGGCCGTGGCCCAGGCCGGCAAGCACTGCTTCGTGGAGAAGCCACTCGCCACCAACGCCATCGACGCCGAACGCGCCGTTGCAGCGGCCGCCCAGGCCGGGAAGATCCTGATGGTGGGCCATCTGCTCGAGTACCACCCCGCCGTTGGCCGTCTCAAGGAGCTGATCGACAGCGAGGAGCTGGGCGAGCTCTTCTACATATATGGCAACCGTCTCAACCTGGGCCAGCTGCGCAAGGACGAGAACGCCCTCTGGAGCCTCGGCGCCCACGATGTCTCGGTGGCCCTGCACCTGATCGGCGAAGAGCCCGAGGAGTGCCTCGCCCACGGCGCCTCCTACGTGCGCAAGGGAGTGCAGGACGTGGTCTTCTGCTACCTGCGCTTCCCCTCAGGGATCGTCGCCCACCTGCATCTCTCCTGGCTCGATCCCCACAAGGAGCGACGCATCACCGTTGTGGGCTCCAAGCGGATGGCCACCTTCGACGACATGCTCATCGAGGGCAAGCTCACCATCTACGACAAGGGCTTTGACGAGGACACCCGCTCGTGGGGTGAGTACATCGCCCGCGCCGGCGACACCTTCTCCCCCCGCATCCCCAACCTCGAGCCCCTGCGCATCGAGTGCGAGCACTTCATCGACTGCATCCGCACCGGAGCCACCCCCCGCTCAGACGGGCACAGCGGGCTGCGTGTTGTGAAGGTGCTGGAGCAGCTGCAGCACTCGCTCGACCACGGTCGCTAGACCCAACGCCTCAAGCCGCGCATGGGGCGGGAGAAGCTCAGGCGGCGTGGGGGCTACGACGCTCAGGCCCGTCGAGCCGGCGGCGCCGCAGCGACCTGCGGTCAACCCGCAGAACGGGACCCATGCGATTGCCGAGGCCCCTCAGCACATATGCGTCGCGGGAGCTGCTGTAGCGGAGAACCGGCGTCATCAGGGTCAGCCAGTGGTTCGCTACATAGCGACGCGGTCGTTGAACTCTGCGCATGTCCTATCGTCCTTGAAGGTGGCCAAACGTATAGCGATGCGCAGCTATTGTGACATATGACCATCAGGGAGCAGGACTGGCACGGAAGGTGTCCTCAACCAGGATCGTGTCCTCTCCAGCCAGCTCGAAGGCGCTGTGGAGCGCCTGCACCGCCTGCGCCACCCGATCGCGGTCGATCACGCAGGAGATCTTGATCGGCGAGGTGGAGATCATGTCGATGTTCACTCCTTCCTCCGCCAGCACGCTGAACACCTTGGCCGCAACCCCCGGATGCGAGCGCATCCCAGCGCCCACAATCGACACCTTGCCCATGTCCTCGTAGCTGCTCAGCTCGCCAAACGCCTCGCCGCTCAGCGGCTCCAGGGCCGCCCTCGCCGTGCGCAGGTCCTCGCGGGGCACCGTGAACGAGATCTCCGCCTGACCGCCCGCCGACGCCGGCTCGTTCTGCACGATCATGTCCACGTTCACATTGGCATTCGCCAGCGCCTCGAAGATCCGGGCCGCCGCCCCCGGCGCATCGGGCACACCTGTGAGCGTGATCCGAGCCTCCGCCACCGAATGGGTGACTGCTGTGATCAGGGGCTGCTCCATCGTCTCTCCTTCCGCCAGCACAATCGTGCCCGGCTCCTCGCTGAATGATGAGCGGCAGTGGATCCGCACTCCGTGGTTGCGCGCATACTCCACCGAGCGCAGCTGCAACACGCCCGCTCCCGACGCTGCCATCTCGAGCATCTCCTCGAAGGACACCGTGTCGAGCTTGCGCGCATTGGGCACTATCCGCGGGTCCGCCGAGTACACACCCGCCACGTCCGTGTAGATCTCACACACCTCCGCCCCCAGCGCCGCCGCCACCGCCACCGCACTCGTGTCAGAGCCGCCGCGGCCCAGCGTGGTGACGTTGCGAGCGTCCTTCGACACGCCCTGAAAGCCCGCCACCAGCACGATGTTGTCCTCCTCCAGCGCCCTGCGGATGCGCTCGGCCCGCACGTCGAGGATCAGCGCCTTGGTGTGCGACTCGTCCGTCACGATCCCCGCCTGGGAGCCCGTCAGCGAGATCGCCCTGTGCCCCAGGTCGTTGATCGCCATCGCACACAGCGCGCACGAGATCCGCTCCCCCGTCGAGAGCAGCATGTCCATCTCGCGCGGATCGGGCACGGCCGAGACCTCCTCGGCCATCGTGATGAGCTCGTCCGTCGTCTTGCCTCGCGCCGAGAGCACCGCCACCACCTGCTGGCCAGCTTCGCGCTTCTCCACAATCCGGCGCGCCGCACGCTTGATCCGCTCGGCGTCCGCCACCGAGGTTCCTCCGAACTTCATCACTATCAACTCGCCCATCCTCCGCAGGATATTGGCCTGGGCCCGAACGACCGCCCGGGCGGCTGCCGGCAAATCGCGAGGCCACCCTTCGGCCACCCGCTTATCACGCCGTGTTTCTGGCTCTCACACCGTTCGGCGGCCCGCGAAGGCCTTGCCCAGCGTGACCTCGTCCGCATACTCCAGGTCCGAGCCCACCGGCAGCCCGCTGGCCAGACGGGTGAGCTTGACCTGGGGAGCCCGCTCACGCAGCTCCTCGGCGATGTGGAGCGCAGTGGCCTCCCCCGTGGTGGTGGGATTGGTGGCCAGCACCACTTCCCTCACCGCCACCTCCGTCGAGGCCACCCTGGCAAGCAGCTCGGCGATCTTCAGATCCTCCGGGTCGACCCCGTCGATCGGCGAGAGTGCTCCACCAAGCACGTGGTAGACCCCGTGGTACTCGTGGGTGCGCTCCATCGGGATCACATCGCTCGGCTCCTCCACCACGCACACCAGCTCCTGATCGCGGCGCGGGTCCTGGCAGATGCGGCAGCGGGCTTCGTCGGTGAGGTTGAAGCACACCTCGCACAGCCCAATCTTCTCCTTGACCTCCCTGATGGCCTCAGCCAGAGCAACCGCGTCCTGCGGCGATGCCCGCAGGATGTGGAACGCCAACCGCTGGGCCGTGCGATTGCCGATGCCAGGCAGCTTCGAGAGCTCCGTCACCAGCCTCTGGACGGGCGGCGCGTAGGAGGTTCCGCTCACAGCTTCACAGGCCCGGCATGCCCAGCCCGCCGAGGCCGCCCAGATCGAGCCCCGCCGTGGCACCGCCCATCTTGCGCTCCGCCAGCTCCTGGGCCATGCGCAACGCCTCGTTGACCGCCGCCAGCACCATGTCCGAGAGGATCTCCACATCCTCCGGATCCACCGCCGAAGGGTCGATTCGCACCTCTCTGAGCACCAGATCCCCGCTCATCTTCACCGTCACCATCCCGCCCCCCGCCGAGCTCTCCACCTGCTCGTTGCGCAGCTCCTCCTGGGCGAGCTCCATGTCCTTCTGCATCTTCTGAACCTGCTGCATCATCTTCTGCATGTTGGGCATCTGCGGCTGCTTTCCCATCAGGCGCCTTTCTCGTTGCTGGTCGCTACCGACACATCCTCCGGCCCCGTCCCCGACTCCCCCGTTATCTCCTCCGCGTCGAACTCCTCCACGAAGCGCTTGATCCAATCCTCCTCCGACTGCCCGTTGGACGCACCCGAACCTCCCTCACCGAGATCCTCCCGCAGCTCATACGACAGTCGCCAGCGCTTGCCGCTGATCGCCCGCAGCGCCTCGCCCACCGTCATGCGGTAGGCCGGATCCTCAGCCTTCTTCTTCAAGAACTGGGCACTCGAGGCAAACGCCAGCGTCAGGTCGCCGTCGTCCACCTCCACAGGCCTCGCTTCCTGGATCACCGCCGCTATCAGCTGGTTCTCACCACGCACCAGCTCCACCACCGCCGGCCACAGCGCACATACCGCCTCCAGGTCAGCCGCCAGCGGGGGTGAGGGAGCCGGCACAGGGGACTCCTCAACCGGCGTGGCGACCGGCGTCGGCTCAGCCTGTGCCTGTGGGAGTGCAGAGGCCAGCGGCGTCTCGCTACCCGGCAACGCCCCGCTCGCCTGCGGCGCTGACGCCAGCGGGGGGCCGGCTGTCGCGCCGGCCTGTTTGGCCTGCACGTCCTGGGCGGTCAGCTCGGGCCTCGTTACAGACGGCGCCTGGGCTCGCCCTCCCCCTCCAACCGGCCCTCCGCTCTCCAATCGCTCGATCCGCGCCAACAGCGCCTGGATCGAGCTGTCGAGCGCCGGCCGGGCCGCCTTCACCAGTGCCAGCTCCAACCGCGTGCGCGCATCCGCGCCCGCCCTCACTCCCTCCATCGCCTCCCCCAGCAGCTCCAGCAGCCGCACCACCGTCGCATGCTCCACCCGCTCCGCCTGCGCGCCCAGCGCCGCGTCGGACTCCGGTGTGAGCGCCAGCTCTTCCGGCACTTCCCCCAGCGTCTGCACCACCAGCAGCTCGCGTGCCCGCACCTCCAGGTCCGTCGCAAACGAGGCTGCCTCCCGGCCCTGCTCCACGCACTCCTCCAACGCCTTGAGCGCTCGTCTCGCATCGCCCTGGTCAACCGCATCCACCGTCTCTTCCAGCAGCCTCGAGTCCGCCACCCCCAGCACCGCCAGCACATCCTCCAGCGCCACCCTGTTGCCGCTGTAGGTCACCAGCTGCTCCAGCGTTCCCAGCGCATCGCGGAAGCTCCCCGTCGCCGATCTTGACAGCGCCGCCACCGCCGGCGGCGGGATCTCGATCCCCTCCGACTCCGCCGCCCTGCGCACCACGCTTGCTATCTGCTCCACCGTCGGGCGGTGGAAGTCGAAGCGGTGACAGCGGTCCACCACCGTCGCCGGCACCTTGTTCGCCTCCGTCGTCGCCAGCACGAACACAGTGTTCGGCGGTGGCTCCTCCAGCGTCTTCAAGAACGCATTCCACGCAGCCGTCGAGAGCATGTGGGCCTCGTCCAGGATGTACACCTTGCGCCGACCGCTCACCGGCGCATAGGCCACGCTCTCCCTCAGCTCGCGAATGTCATCCACCGAGTTGTTCGACGCCGCATCCATCTCAATCACATCCAGCGACGTCGCCCTCGCAATCGACAGGCACGACTCGCACTCACCGCACGGATCGATCGTCGGCCCCCGCTCGCAGTTCAAGCACGCCGCCAGGATCTTCGCCATCGAGGTCTTGCCCGTCCCCCTGGAGCCCACGAACAGGTACGCATGGTGGACCTTGCCCCGCTGCACCGCATTGCGCAGCGTCCTCACCACCGGCTCCTGGCCCACCACCTCGGCAAACGTGCGAGGACGGTGCCTGCGGTACAGCGACCGCTGCTGCTCCTGTGGCTGCTCCTCTTGCGACACCGTTCGCCTGAGTCTACCCACCCCATGGGCCGGCTCCATAGTGCGCCTGAGCGGGTAGCGTCCGCCCTCGTGCCCGCCTCCGCCAAACCCTTCCTTCGACGGCTCGCCCCGCCCATCCTCATCGCCCTCGGTGCCCTCCTGCTGCGCCTCATCAGCGGCGTGGGCTTCGTCAACTACGACACCCTCTTCGCCCTCGCCTGGGGCGGACAGCTCTCTCGCGGCCAGGGGCCCGCCTACGACGTCGCAATCGCCCCCACCCCCCATCCCCTGCTGGAGATCATCGGAGCCATCCTCTCCCCCCTCGGCGCCCACGCCGTCCTCACCATCACCATCGCCCTCGCCTTCCTCGCCCTCTCCGGCTGCGGGTGGGTCATCTTCCGCCTGGGCTCCCACTGGTTCGGCCCTCTCGCCGGCGCCCTCGCCGCCCTCATCTTCCTCACCCGCACCCCTGTCCTCTCCTACGGTGTCCGCGCCTACGTCGACCTCCCCTACCTGCTCCTCGTCCTCACCGCCCTGCTCCTCGAGTCCGCCCACCAGCGTCGTGAGAGCACCTCCGCCGGCGCCCCCGTCCTCGCCCTCCTCGCCCTCGCCGGCCTGCTGCGACCCGAGGCCTGGGCCTTCTCCGGGCTCTACTGGCTCTATCTCCTCAAACGCCCCCAGCGCACCCTGGGAGAGCTCGTTCAGCTGACCCTCCTCGCCGGGGCCGCCCCGCTGCTGTGGGTGGCCAGCGACCTCGCCATCACCGGCCAGCCCCTGTGGTCGCTCACCCACACCCGCCACACCGCCAGCGCCCTCGATCGGGTCACCGGCATCGCCAACGTCCCCGAGTACATCCCCCGGCGCATAGGCGAGATCCTGCGACCGCCCGTGCTCGTCGGCGCCGCCCTCGGGGGAGTGCTCTCCCTGCTGTGGCTGCGACGCAGCGCCCTGCTCGGTGCTGCCGCCGGTGTCCTCGCCGTGGTCGTCTTCGCCCTCTTCGCCTCCCTCGGGCTGCCCATCAACACCCGCTACGCCTTCCTCCTCGCCGCCATCCTCTCCGTCTTCTGTGGTGCCGGCGCCTTCGGCTGGATGGCTCTCCAGCGGAACGATCCCCGACGGCGATGGTGGATGCTCGGCGGCGCCCTCATCATCCTCGCCCTCATCGCCTACATCCCCGCCCAGTACCGCTCCGCTCATCGCGAACTGGACAAACTCGCACACCAGCAGAGCATCGAAGGTGACCTCGCTGCCCTCGTGCGCACCCACGCCGTCAACCTCCGCTGCGGCCCCGTCGGCGTCCCCAACCATGCCCCCATCCCTCTCCTCGCCCTCTACCTCGAAACCAGCCCCCGCAACATCGTCAACGCACAGCTGCGATCCGGGCAGATCACCAGCGGCGTGTACATCGACCCCGCCAGCCGAGAAGTCGAAGACGACTACGTCCTCGACCCCAAGGATCCCCACATCGCCGTCACCGTCCCTCCCGGCTTCATCGAGTCAGCAGACAACCGCTCCTGGCTGATCTTCCAACGCTGCCCTTAGGTGGCGACCGCAGGCGGGGCGTGAGAGGCGGGGGCGGGGCGGGGCGGCGGTGGGGGCTATAGGCGCCCGGCGCGGCTGCGTGGTGCCGAGCGCGGGGGAGGTTGGTTTCCTCTTTTAACTTCTGTATAGCCATGGTTAGACAGAGGTGGTTTCCCCAAGGCACGCCCCACCGGCGCACTGAGCGCATATGGACCGTGCACCCCTCGTCGAGACCTCCAGCAGCCGACGCCTGCCATTGCCCACGGCTCCGGTTCGGGAACTCCCGCTGCGCCTGCCGGTGATCGCTTAAGGCTGCTTCCTTCCGGACCTGACCTGGTTCGCAAGCCGACACCGCGCGGGACCCGAACCATCGACGCCCCGAGCAGCGGAGCGACCGGCGCCGAAGCCCCTCGGAAGGGAATTCAGCCCCGCTAGAGCGGATTGCGGATTCAGGGCACCGCTACCTCCCCGCCTAGCACGGTCCGCGGCCGATCCTAACGCACACCACCCAGCGCACACCGCCTAATGCACACCGTGGGAGTCAAGTTCCGATAGGCTGCGCGACCGTGACCAACTTCAAAATCCTTCACCCCAACTTCCGCGCGCGCTCCGGCGCAGCGCTGGCGACACTCGGAGTCGCCCTCCTGATTGCCGGCTGCGGCTCCAGCAGCGAATCGAGCACGATCACGGTGGGCGCCGAGAACCAATCCGACAACTCCTTGATCAAAGCCGCCGAACCGGGCAAGAAATCAAGCGAATCGAGCACCTCCACGACTGCCAAGACCCCCACCAGCGGCCCGCTGGCAACCGAACCGAAGGTCACTCCCCCATCTGGCCCCGCCCCCAGCAAACTCGAGGTCAAAGACCTGATCACGGGGACGGGCGCCGAAGCCAAAGCCGGGCAGACCGTCTCCGTCAACTATGTGGGCGTGCTCTACAAAGGCGGCAAAGAGTTCGACGCCTCCTGGAAACGCAAAGAACCGTTCTCCTTCAGCCTCGGCAAGGGACAGGTCATCGCCGGATGGGACCAGGGCGTCGCAGGCATGAAGGTGGGCGGACGACGTGAGCTGATCATCCCCTCGGCGCTCGCCTATGGCGCCAAAGGCTCGCCGCCCACCATCCCGCCGAACGCGCCCCTCGTGTTCGTGATCGACCTGCTCGGCACCTAGCCACGCAAGCTCCACGCAAGAGCGCCTTGCGTCGTGCGGCAGCGCTGCTCCTGGTGAGCGGCGCTGCTCTCCTTTCCGCCGCCTGCGGGAGCAGCAAACCAGCTACTCCCGCAGCAAAGCGCCTCGAGCGTGAAGACATCGTGCTGGCGAGCCGGGCGCTCGCAAGCGCACAGCGTCAGCTCGCAACCGAGGTGGCGGCGACCAAGGTCGCATGGCCGCTCGTGGCCAACGGCCTCCAGCTCAACGGCTCCGCCACCCGGTCAGGCGCCTCCTCACAGCAGCACACCATCCAGGCAGCCGCCACCGCGGCCGCCCAACTGAAGCTTCCTGAGCTCTTTCAAGAACATCGGGCCGCCTCCATCACCGGGCCCGCCTCGAGCATCGCATCGCTGTTTCGCGGCTACTCCGTCCTATCCATGCGGGGGTGGCAGATGATCCTCAACACCGTCGAACAGGTCGAGCACGGCTCACCCACCGCAGCCCGCTTCGCCCGCGCCACGGTGAACCTCTACATCGACACCGTCTACGACGCCCACTTCAGCGTCGCCCAGATCGGCAAGCAGCTCGCCGCCGGCTACGAGAAGCTGGGCGGCCCCATCGCATTCGGCTCGTCACTCACGCAGGATGAAGTCAACGCTCTGGCCGCCGCCTACTCCGAGGCAAGCGACCGCCTGTATCCGCATCCCAGCGTCAAGCTGGGGTCCTGAGCACCGCCCCCATACGGCGCTTTGACGTATCGACGCCGGCTGTCCCACTCACCGGAAAAGCGCTGCCTGCATAGACTCTCGCTCCCCGCCCCTTGGCGCCGAGGCAACCCAACTCACACTGCGAGGAGATACCAATGCGCAGCAACGTTCGCAGAACCCGACCCAATCACCGCCAAATCGCCCGCCATGCGGGGGCCACCGTTGCCCTGGCCGTTATAGCCCTGATCACAGCAGCCGCCGCGCTCGCCGCTCATCCCAACGCCGGGGGCCGCTTCAGCGGCTTCACCTCGGCCTCGCCCATCAACGGGTTCAAGGCACCGGTCACATTCAACGTCTCGAGCAACGGCTCGACGCTCCAGAACTTCAAGTACTCGTCCTTTGGCTGCTTCGGAGCTGGAGGCTTCAGACCCGGCATCGACTACTACACACAGCCCAACAACATCATCAAGGTCGGCAACGTCAAGCTCTCCAAGGCGGGGCGCTTCTCCATCTCAGGAGCCGTCTCAACATCCAACTCCTTCGGCGACATCACCAAGACCACCAGCACCGTGAGCGGTCGCTTCACCAGCGCCCGCACGGCCACTGGGAGCATCAGCTTCAGCCAGAAGGTCAGCGGGAAATTCACCAGCAGCTGCGGTCCCGGGGTGATCCACTTCACCGTCAAGGCGCGCTGAGCGCGCAGGGTGCTCAGCGGGCATCCAAGCCGCCGGCAAGCTCGAGGCCCACGGACGCCGCCGTGGGCCTCGCACCGCCCACCGTGAAAGGCACGCTCGAGCGGCTGTCCTCTGCCTGGGTGCCAGCACCGAGGGCCGCCACAGCCTGCTCGCGCGCACCGCTCCACAGCCCCCGCTCGCGCAGCACCGGCAGCACTCCCTCACCGAACCAGTAGGCCTCCTCGAGGTGGGGGTAGCCGGAGAGCACGAACTCGCTGATGCCGAGCGCCGCATACTCCTCGATGCGATCGGCCACTTCCTCGTGGCTGCCCACCAGCGCTGTACCGGCGCCGCCGCGGGCGAGCCCCACCCCGGCCCAGAGGTTGGGGGCCACCTCCAGCTCGGAGGCCGATCCATTGTGCAGCGAGATCATCCGCCGCTGCCCCTCGGACTCGCTGCGCCCCAGCCGCTGCTGGACGAGCTCGATCGTCTCAGCCGGGATGCCATCGAGCAGCCGCTCGGCCTCCTGCCAGGCCTCGGCTGCGCTGTCGCGGCAGACCACATGCAGACGTATTCCATGCCACAGTTGCCGGCCTCGCGCCGCGGCCACCGCCGCCAGCGCATCGAGCTTCCCGCGCAGCAGCGCAGGGGGCTCGCCCCAGCTCAGATAGACATCCACGTGACGGGCGGCCACATCGAGCGCGGCGGCAGAGGAGCCGCCGAAGTAGATCGGGGGGGCGGGCGCCGGCAGCTGCTCGAGCTGAGCGCCCGACACCCACAGCCGCTCGCCCTCCAGGTCGACCTCTGCACCACGCCACAGATCGCGCACGATCGACAGGAACTCGGCGGTGCGCTCGTAGCGCGCCTCCTTGTCGAGGTGATCGCCCAGCGCACGCTGTTCCTCGCTGTCGCCACCTGTGACCACGTTCAGCAGCAGCCTCCCACCGCTCTGGCGCTGGAAGGTGGCAGCCATCTGCGCCGCAAGCGTGGGGCTCACGAGGCCCGGCCGAAAGGCGATCATGAACTTGAGCCGCTCCGTGCGCTGGCTGAGCATCGCAGTGGTCACCCACGCGTCTTCGCACCACAGCCCCGTGGGGGTGAGAGCGCCCTCGAATCCAAGTTCCTCGGCGGCGAGCGCCACCTGGGTGAGGTAGCCGAGCGACGCTGCCCGCGGGCCGCCCGCAACGCCCGCCGGGCGCGGCTGCTCGATCAGCCTGCGTCCATCCCCCTGGGTGGGCAGGAACCAGTGGAAGGTAAGCGCGGGGCACACAGCCGTCACACCTGACCGTGCTGTGGGGGGAAGGTGCCGTTGAGGGTGTAGCGGCCGATGTGCTGGAGCTTCCAGCGCACGGGGTCGTGCAGGGTGTGGGTGCGGGCATTGCGCCAGTGGCGGTGCAGGTTGAGGGCGTTGGCTGCAGAGCGGGTTCCCCCCAGCTCGAACAGGGCGCTCGAGCTCTCCACCGAGACACGGTCTGCGCACGCCTTGGCGGTGGCCACCGCAATCGACGCCCGCGCCGAGCCGGCCTCGTCCACTCCGCCGCCTTCGACCGCATCGATCGTGCGGGCGGCCTCGCCGAGCAGCGCCTGAGCCGCTCGCACCCCGATTGCCAGCTCGCCCACGCGCTGGATGAGCAGGGGATCCTCACAGGCCCGCTCCACCTCCGCCTCGAACCACGGCCTGCTGGTGGTGCGCACGAACTCGCAGGCGTCCTGGAGCGCACCGGCGGCGATGCCCACGTCGATTGCCGTGTGCATGAGCTGCGCCCTTGCGCCATAGACCTGGGGGCGCTCGAACATACGGTGGTGGGGCACAACCATCTCGCCCGCCACCGCGACGCGCTCGAGCTTGACGGTACCGCTGGCGGTCGTGCGCTGTCCCATCCCCGCCCAGTCGTCGACGATCGTCACACCGGGCGTCTCGACCGGGAGGATCGCGACCTGCGTGCGTCCCTCGTCGTCCTTGGCGAGCACGGTGAGCCAGTGGGCGAGCAGCGAGCCGGTGCAGTAGAACTTCTCGCCGTCGAGCACATACCCCTCCTGGCGGTTGCCGCTCAGGCGGGTGCGGATGTCTGCCACCGTCTTCGATCCCGCCTCGGACTGCGCGTTTGCCAGGCGCCGGCCGGCGAGCGCCTCGCTGAACATGAGCTCCCGCTGCGCGGGCGTTCCCAGCTGGCGTACCAGCTCCAGGTAGACGAAGTGACTCTGCGGGATCTGGGCAACGTTGGGGTCGGCGCTGGCGATAATGCTCACCAGCTGGGCGAGGGTCTCCAGCGACACCTCCGCTCCCCCGTACTCGCGCGGCACGGTGACCCCGAGCAGCCCCTCGCTGGAGAGCAGCTCGATCTCGGTCGCGGGCAGCTCGCGCAGGCGGTCGCGCTCGGCGGCGCCGGCGGAGATCTGCTCGTGCAGGGCCGAGACCCGCTCGAGCGCCTCCTCGTCGGACTCGATCAGGTGGGCGCCCGCCGACGCAGTTGGCTGCAGCTCACGGGTGCTCATGTGGACAGCGTGGGCTCGGAGAGCTGGCCGCCCAGGTGCGCGCCACCCTCCGCCCTCGAGAGGTCTGCCGTAGAGAGCGGCGAGGGCTCCGGCTCGAGTCCCAGCTCCGCCTCCAGCTCGCGCACGATTGGCAGCACCTTCAGGCCGAAGTAGTCCACCTCCTCCTGGAAGTGCAGGAAGCCGCTGAGGATCAGCCCGACGCCGAGCTTGCGGTACTCGATGATCCGCCGCGCGATCTGCTCGGGCGTGCCGATCAGGCCGCTGCGGAAGCCGTCGTTGTACTGCACGAGGTCCTTGAACTCGGAGTCCTGCCACATGCCCCGTCCGTCGGAGCTCGACTGGCCGGCCTGCTTGACGGCATTGCCGAAGCCCTCGACCGCCTCGCGGTCGGCCTTGGCGACGATCTCCTCGACCACCGCGCGCGCCTCGGACTCGCTCTCACGGGCGACGATGAAGGCGTTGAGACCGAAGCGGATGTCACGCCCAGGGGTGCGCCCGGCTGCCTGGGCGTGGCCCGAGACCTCCTCGATCTGGCTGCGCACCCCCTCGAAGGAGTTGCCGTTCATGAAGTACCAGTCAGAGACCCGCCCCGCCATCTGGCGGGCGGCGGTGGAGTTGCCCCCCTGGAAGATCTCCGGATGAGGCTTCTGCAGGGGCTTGGGTTTGAGGGTGTAGTCGTGCAGGTTGTAGAAGTCCCCCGAGAAGTTGGCCTCGTCCTCGGTCCAGCTGGCCTTCAGCACACGGATGAACTCCTCCGAGCGCCGGTAGCGCTCGTCGTGCTCGAGCCATGGCTCGCCGAGGGCCTGGAACTCGCCCTTGAACCAGCCGCTCACCACGTTGACGGCAAAGCGCCCCCCTGTGATCACATCGGCCGAGGCGCCGAGCTTGGCGAAGACGCCGGGCTGCCACAGGCCGGGGTGGATGGCGGCGATCACCTTCAGCCTCTCGGTGGCGAGCAGCAGAGCGAGGCTGAAACCGGTGGACTCGTGCTGATACTCGGCCCCGTAGCTGGCCATGTAGCGGACCTGGCTGAGGGCGTACTCGAAGCCACGCCGCTCGGCCAGCTGGGCGAGCTCGCGGTTGTACTCGATGCCCCAGTCGGTTCGCTGCTCGATCTTCGAGACGACCAGCCCGCCGCTTACGTTGGGCACCCAGTAGGCGAACTTGATCTGGTCCTCGTTGCTCATCTACCCAACTCCTTGTCTAGTTCTTCTATTGTTTTTATGAGATTTGGCGTTGTTTGCGGCACGGCCGGCGCTTCGGATGGGCCCCGCGGTGTGTCCTTCAGCCCACGCTTTGCAACTGAGAGAACGAGGCCTCGGGGTTCTCGTCCACGGCCAGCCGTGTGTAGGAGCCGCGGAAGAACAGCAGCGGGGCGACGTCCCGTCCGGCACTGGACATGGACAGCGCCTCGGCGAGCACGATCATGTGATCGCCACCCTCATGCACAGCGCTGATGCGACAGGCGATCGTGGCGAGCGCATCCTCCAGGCAGGGCACATCGGCGTCGTGCTCGCTGAAGTCCACCTCCTCGGCGTGGGCCTGCTCACCCTTGGCGGCGAAGCGCACCGAGTGCTCGCGCTGCTCCTCGGTGAGGATGCTGACGGCGAACCTCGATGACTCCATGACGGCGGCGAGCGTCTCGCTGTCGCGCGCCAGACACACCAGCAGCAGGGGCGGCTCGAGCGACACGGAGGTGACGGCGTTGACGGTCGTGGCGACGGGGCTACCGTCTGCACGGCGGGCGCTGATCACGCATACGCCGGTGGCAAAGTGGCCCATGACCGTTCGCATGTCCTGCCGGGGCGAGCTCACGCCACGCGCTCCAGGTGGTGGCCCATGCGCAGCGCCTTGGAGAGCATGTAGCGCTCGGACTCGGGATGCGGCTCGACCTCGATCGGGACCTGGCCTGAGACCTCCAGGCCGTAGCCCTCCAGGCCGATGATCTTGCGCGGGTTGTTGGTGAGCAGGCGAATGCTCGACAGGCCCAGATCGGCGAGTATCTGCGCGCCGATGCCGAAGTCGCGCAGGTCGGCGGCGAAGCCGAGGGCGAGGTTGGCATCGACGGTGTCCAGTCCCTGGGTGTCCTGGAGGGCATAGGCGCGCACCTTGTTGAGCAGCCCGATCCCGCGTCCCTCCTGCGCGAGGTACACGATCGCGCCGGCGCCCTCGGCCGAGACCTGGCGCATGGCCTCCTGCAGCTGTGCGCCGCAGTCGCAGCGCAGCGAGCCGAACACCTCGCCGGTTATGCACTCGGAGTGCACCCGCACGAGCACATCGGGCACGCCGGCCACTTCGCCATACACCAGCGCGAGGTGCTGTCCGCCGTCGAGCAGCGAGCGGTAGCCGTGCAGGCGGAAGGTCCCGAAGGGCGTGGGCAGGCGGGCGCTGGCGACGCGCTCGACGAGGCTCTCCGACTGCCTGCGGTAGGCGATCAGCTCGGCCACGGTGATCATGCGCAGGCCGTGACGGCGGGCGTAGGGGATGAGGTCGCCGACCCTGGCCATCGTCCCGTCCTCGTTGAGGATCTCGCAGATCACGCCGGCAGGCAGCACGCCAGCAAGCCGTGCCAGGTCGACGGCCGCCTCGGTGTGCCCGGTGCGCTCCAGCACCCCGCCCGCCCGCGCACGCAGGGGGAAGATGTGGCCGGGCTGCACGAGATCCCCGGCCTCACTGGCAGGGTCGATGGCGGTCTGGATCGTCCGGGCACGGTCATGGGCGGAAATGCCCGTGGTGACACCGTGGCGTGCCTCGATCGAGACGGTGAAGGCGGTTTCGTGCAGCGACTGGTTGCGCCGCGTCATCGGGCTGAGGCCGAGCTCATCGCAGCGCTCGGCGCTGAGCGCGAGGCAGATCAGGCCGCGGGCCTCCTTGGCCATGAAGTTGACCGACTCGGGGGTGGCGAACTGGGCGGCCATCACCAGGTCGCCCTCGTTCTCCCGGTCTTCGCCGTCGCACACGATCACGGTGCGCCCCTCGCGGATATCGGCGATCGCGTCCGCGATCGTGTCGAACGGGCTGCTCATCGGATGTGGCCCTGTGGCATGGCGTTCACGAACACGAGCATGGTGGCTGCAGGGGGGGTGGTCAAATAGGGATCGTGGAGTGGGTGATAGGGCTCTCCTCTCACCCACCTGCCTATGAGGCGACCGCCGTGGCTTCATAGGCGACGGCCTCGGCCACGAACAGCTCGTGGAGGTCGCGCGTGGCCCGCGAGGGAGAGCCGGAGCGCCTGCGCTGAACGACCAGGCGCACTCCCGTGTCGTCGTCGGCGATCGTGCGAGCGCTGATGGCGCCGCGCTGCTCCAGCGGGTCTCCGAAGATGCTGTAGCTGGGGAGCACCGTCACGCCGAGGCCACCGGCCACCATCAGCTTGCCCATCTCGGCTCCGTCGGCGGAGTAGGAGAAGGAGGGCTTCTCGTCTCCGAACAGGCGGTTGACGTAGCGGTGCATGGCATAGCCGGCGCGCATTGCGATCAGGGGTTGGGCCATCAGCTCAGCGATGCTCACCGACATGAGATCCGCGAGGGGGCTGTCTCCGGGGATGCAAACGACGGGATGACCGCGCAGCAGCTCGACCGTGTGCAGCTCGGGGTTGATCTCGTCGCCGTCGAGGTAGTTGACCAGTCCGAGGTCCAGGCCCCCCTCGAGCAGCATGCGGTGCAGGCGCTGCTGCTGCACTAGCACCACGTCGACCTGTGTGGTCGGGTGGGTGTCGCGGAAGGCACGAATCGTGGCGGTGAGCAGCGGCGAGGTGGCGGCGCTGACGGTGCCGAGCCTGATGGTGCGGCTGCTTTCGTGCTGCTCGTCGGCGGCGGAGCGCAACCGCTTGGCCGCCTCGATCACGTCGAGCAGGTGGGGCAGCAGCTCGCGCCCCTCGGCGCTCATGACGGCCCCGGTGCGCTGGCGGTCGAGGACATTGACACCGAGCTCGGCCTCCAGCTTGCGCACAGCCTCGCTCAGCGCCGGCTGAGAGATGTGCAGCTCCTCAGCGGCGCGCCGGAACGATCCAAAGCGCGCGACAGCGGCTGCATATTCGATCTGCTCGATGCGCATGGCGCCGCGCCGTCAACAACAATTTCTATCAAGAAACTCGGAAATAGTAGCGGCAGAGTACCACGCGACAGCCCGGGCTATAGGCAATTGCTATCGGGTGGACGCGAACCTCTATTGGACGGCTCCCCACTTCGCAGGGATGCTTTGCGCGTATTTCCGACTGACTTTATTAAGAACTTCTCCTGTGGGGCGTTCGCGAAAGGAGCCGCCGCGATGATCGAAGTAACCGCGCTGACCAAACGCTACGGGTCGCTCACCGTCCTCGACGGTGTCGACTTCGCGGTGCAGGCCGGTGAAATCGCAGCGGTGGTCGGACCCAGCGGCGCTGGCAAGAGCACGCTTGCCCGCTGCATCAACCTGCTCGAGAAGCCCACCTCGGGCTCGATCCGGGTCGACGGCAAGGACCTCACGCGTCTCTCACGCCGCGAGCTGCGCAGCGCCCGCCGTGCGATCGGCACGGTCTTCCAGTCGGCGAGCCTGCTGCAGCGGTTGACGGCCGCCGAGAACGTCGCCCTGCCGATGCGCTACCTCGACATATCCCACGGGGAGAGGGTCAGACGCGTGCAGGAGCTGCTCGAGCGAGTGGGAATGCTCCACCGGGCCAAGCACTACCCCTCGCAGCTGTCCGGCGGCCAGCAGCAGCGGATCGGACTCGCACGGGGCCTCGCGCTCAAGCCGTCGGTGCTGCTGGCCGACGAGCCCACCTCGGGACTCGATCCACAGACGACCTCCTCGATCCTGAGGCTCCTGGCGGAGCTGCGCGACGAGCTGCGGGTGGCGGTGGTGCTGATCACGCATGAGATGGACGTGGTGCGCAACGTGGCGGACAGCGTTGCAAGGCTCCACGAAGGGAAGATCATCGAGCGGGGCACCGTCGCCGAGGTGGTGCGCTCCTCGGACTCGGAGCTCGCGCGAGCGTTGCTGCCGCTGCCTCCCGGACCGGCGCACGAGCCCGAGGTGTGGCAACTGCGCTACGAGCGACCCGATGTGGACCCGGCGTGGCTCACCTCGATCGGCCGCGAGCTCGACACCGACATCTCCGTGCTGGCGGGTCTGATCGAGACGATCGACGACGGCGGCGCAGCGGGCCGTGTGACCGTGCGCATCGAGCGCCCGCTGGCAGCCGAGGAGGTGCGAGCGGCGTTTGCCTCGCGCGGGATCCACGCCGTGCAGGCAACCGTCGCACTGGAAAACGAGCCGGCGCTCGATTCCGAGTCCGAGGCGGAGGAGCCCCATGCGGCACTCGTGAGGAGCGCAGCATGATCATCGCCACCGCAACACCCTGGTCGGGAGTCTCCACGCTGCTGCTGCCCGCGCTCGGACAGACGGCCGCGATGGTGGGCATCGTGATGGCCATCGTCGTCGCCCTCGGCCTGCCGCTCGGGCTGCTGATCTTCAACACCTCGCCGCGCGGGCTCACCCCGCATTCGACGGTCCACGCCTCGATCAGCTGGATCGCCAACCTTGGCCGCTCGCTGCCGTTCCTCGTGCTGATGGCCACGGTCATCCCCTTCACCCAGCTGGTGGTGAACACGACGATCGGGATCAAGGCGGCGATCATCCCGATGTCGCTCGCCGGCATCCCCTTCTTCGCCAGGCTGGTGGAGAACGCCGTCCGTGAGATCCCTCGCACGCGCCTCGACGTCGGCATCGCCTCGGGGGCGAGCGTGATGCAGGTGATACGGACCATCCAGCTCACCGAGGCGCTCCCCGGCATCGTGGCGGGGCTCTCTCTGAACGTCATCGCGATGATCGAATACTCGGCGATCGCGGGGGCCATCGGGGCCGGGGGCCTCGGCTACCTGGCCGTCAACTACGGCTACGAGCAGTTCGACAGCCACATCATGATCAGCTGCATCGTCGTGCTCGTGCTGATCGTGCAAATCGTGCAGTTCGGCGGCGACCGCATCGTCCGGTCGCTCACACACTGACCAGCAAAGGAGCAGACCATGTCGAGCGAGGTAAAGACCAGACCGCCCACCCCCGACTACCCCCCTCAGGACTTCCAGCTGCGCGGGGGTGGCAACCGACGTAACTGGCTCGCGGGAGCCGCGGTGGCGGGGGTGATAGTCGTTCTGCTCGTCGTCCTGCTATCGAAAGGGTCCTCGGCGAAGACGGTGGCGGGAAGCCATTTCGGCACCACGCTCCCCGTCGCATACGAAGCCTCCAGCAGCTCCGAGCGTGCGCTGCTGGTGTGGCTCAACCAGGCGATCGCGCCGAGCTACGGGGTGAAGATCGAACCGGTGGGAATCCAGGACGGCAACCAGCTCGACGAAGCCACCGCCAAAGGCCAGTTCGCGGCGAACATCTACCAGCACATCCACTGGCTCAACGAGGTGGTCAAGTCCACGGGCATGAAGCTCACCGCGATCGGACCTGTCTTCCAGTGGGCCTACTCGGTGTACTCCTCCAAGTACCCGAGCCTCTCGGCACTGCCCAACGGGGCCCAGGTAGCGCTGCTCAACGATCCCGCCAACACAGCGCAGGCGCTGTGGCTGCTGGAGCGTGCCGGCGAGATCACGTTCAAGCCCGGCACGGTCCCGTGGTCGGCGACGACGAAGGACATCGCCTCCAACCCCCACAACCTGCAGTTCGTGTTCGTCGACTACGGCGCCGGACCGCGCACGCTCGGCTCGGTGGCTGCCGTGATCGCCTACAACATGCAGTTCATCGCCGCGGGCACACCCACCAAGGACAGGATCTACGCGCCGCCCGCCCCGCGCAGCTTCGCCGGCCAGCTGGTGGTGGGGGATGCCTACAGCAACGACCCGCAGGTGAAGAAGCTCATCAAAGTGTTCTTCGACCCGCGAGTCCAGAGCGAGCTGAGCACCACCACCAACCCGCAGCTGAAGGATCAGCTGAGCCCGGTTGCGAGCTCCTGAGGCGTGATCGACCCGCGTGCCCCGCGGTCGATCCTCACCCACTCCCGCCGGCGGCCCTGTTGGCCACTGGCGGGAGTGGGACCGATCGTGGGGTGCGCCCACATAGCGCTCGGAAGGGCCGGCCAGCCCGCAGCCCAATAGACTCAGGGGCTCAGGGCGCGTAGCTCAGTGGGAGAGCGCTCGCTTCACACGCGAGAGGTCGCAGGTTCGAAACCCGCCGCGCCCATACGGTTGCCTCGAAAGGGGAGCGCCCGGATCGTCTGGAAGCTTCTTGAAAGCGCAGGCCTCTATGTGCCGTTCCGTCATTGGTGGTCCAGCCCCACGCGATCGAGCTGACGCCGACGTCGCAGAACGTGCCTGTCCGCAGCGACGAGCGCCCTACGATGGGTCCATGACGGGTGCCGAGTACGCGATTGGCGGTGTCGCCGTCTGTGCCATCGCCAGCGGGGGCGTCCAAGCCACGCTTGCCCGGTCCGATCGGCGCAGGGCCGCTCGAGCCGCGGCACGAATCCTCTATATCGAGCTGCACGGCGCCGAGTCATCGATCAAAGATCTCAGGCAGCTACGCGACTGGCACGACATGATCACGAACTGGTCCGGCTACGACGACGCGTGGACGGCTCACCGCGAACAACTCGCTCTCGCGTTGAACACGATCGACTTTACGCGTGTCTCGATCCGTCCGACGAGACCCTCGCACGGTACGAGAAAGCAGTCGACAAGGCCAGACTTGTAACGCTGTCTGCCTCGTTTCGCGCTGAAGAGGACGGATAGCGCCGTGCGAGCAAGAGTAGCTGCTGGCGGCTGAAAGCTCATGCAATCTGCGGAAGCTCCTAGAGGAGCCAATGATCCAGCCTGTCGGTGGGTTTCGCTAGCGTGGTCCCCATGGATGCGGATATCGAGCGTGCCGCACGTACATTGGCCGAGACAGCCGGCTCGCCGGTGCGCGTCATTCTGTTCGGGTCGCACGCGCGTGAAGATGCACGCGCAGGGAGTGATCTCGACTTTCTCGTGATCGAGTCTGCGGTGGTCGATAGGCACGCCGAGATGGTGCGTCTGCGAAGCGCGCTACATGATCTGCGCAGACCAATAGACGTGCTTGTCTACAGTGAGGCGCAGGTAGAGGAATGGGGCGAGGCACCCGGAACGGCCCTGCACGCTGCGCTTTCTGAGGGTAGAGTGCTTGTCGAAGCGTGACGGACACGACGTAGCTGAAGCGCTGCTCGCCAAGGCTGCCGGAGATGAGGCTGGGCTGCGCGTTCTTGCGGACCATCCGGACGTACCTGATCACGTCGCCGGCTTCCTTGCACAGCAGGCGATCGAGAAGTCACTCAAGGCGGTCCTTACGGCGCGAGGCGTGCCGTTCGAGCGCAGCCATGACATCGATTACCTGTGCAGCCTGATCGAGGAGTCGGGCCTGCCGGTCTCGAGCGAGCTGCGCAAAGCCGTTGCGATGACGCCATGGGCCGTGGAGTTTCGTTACGCCGAGCCGTTCGACGCATCTCCGCTAGACCGGGCCGAAGCACTGGCGACCGTCGTGGCCGTGCGAGGGTGGGCATCTCGCACGATCGATGCGACGCGTCCATAGGCGTCTCTCCAAGCGGGAGCCCCGCCACTATCGGGCATAGTCGCCCGCAATCGGCTGCTATTCGGGTTGGATGCACGGAGTGACTGGCTGTGGTCATCCGGCCCGAGAAGATCTAGAAGGACACGCTCATGCCCATCCCAACCTGAGGGCCTGCCTCCCCGAGCCGTGGACCCACTGACCCTTCAGAGCGGCCTTTGGCCTCCTGAAGTCCGCCGCCTCGAGATCCTCGGTGCCAGAGAGGCGCAATCTCATGCGTATGCTTTACGGATCACCTAGCCTGTAATGACCGTGATCGTCATCCTCGTCCCCGCCGCTTGGCTGGCAGCCCTGCTTTTCGGGCTGACCATGTGTCGCCTGGCTGCGCTCAGCGACGACTCTCAAGCCATCGCGGTGGCCGAGTGGATCGCCACGAATCATCTCCCAGGGCGGCAGGACGGCCCCGTCGTGAGCACTTCCGAGCTCCCCTACTCCACGCGCGATTACCGGGCCACGGGTTGATCACGAACATGTTCCCCACGGGTCCAGGTCCCGTCGCTCGTTCCACATCCCAGCCCGTCATTGCCATGAGGTTGGTCATTTTGGCGATACTGGCAGCGCTCGTTCTCGCCGGCAGCGCCCAAGGCGCTGAAGGTCCTGAAGCCCCTTCCACCGGTACGACGCCCCAGGAAACCTCATCGGCCGGCCCCCCCGCAGAAGGCCCCGCCTCGACCCCTCCCACGGGGACGGCGGCGGGAGAAACGACCACTCCGGAAACCACCGGCGGCACAGAAGAAAGCACCGCCAGCTCCTCCGCCGGATCGACCCCGGAAGAACCCGCCGCACCCGCTGGGTCGACCACAGAAGAACCGGCCAGCACACCCACCGTCACAACCCCAGAACCGGTCCCCGTCACAGTCACACTGCCGACCCCGGAAGAATCGATCCCGGCCACACCCACACCGCCCACCTCAGAACCATCCTCACCAACCACGCCCACCGGGGGAGAAGTCACAACCGCAACGCCAATCGATGTCGTCACCGCGGAACTGCCCGCCCACGGCGGAGGTGCCGTCAGCGAAAAGGCCCCAGAAGCCTCTCTCTCGCCCGCCGCCTCGGGTCAGGGTCCTCCCGGCGGCGGGGGAAGCGAAGTCCCAGCGCCCGCCGCCGCCTCGCCGATAGGCCCATCGGCAACGATCCAGCAGCTCTCAGGAGAAAGCACAACGACTCCTGCGACGAACACCCCCAAGGCCAGCTCGCGGTCCGGTATGACGGCCGTGCAGCAGGCCGGTGGCTTCGCCTGCGAGCTCGCCGTCCTGAGGCCGGCCGCAGAAGGCTGCAGCACTGGATGGTCGACCAATAGAAGCTACGTCTCGACATCGTCTGTCGGGTTCATCTCCGCTATGGCTCCACGCCCCGTGGTGAGCACAGAGGCTCCAGCAGGCAGCGGCCATGGTGGGTCCGTCGATGGAGGTCGTCCCCTTGGGCCAACTCCTGGCCCCGCCCCCAGTGGAGCCTCGGGCGGCTCTGCCATGGGCGGCTCAGGCCTTGCCTTCTCTGCCTTTCTCACGCTCGCGGGGCTCCTGCTCCTGGCGGCACCGCGTGCGCTGCGTCAGCTGCGGCTCTCATGCCAGCCGTGGCTCACCTCCTTCTTCGTCCTGATTCCAGAGCGCCCGGGCTAGCTCCTCCCGGCTGTTCATCTCGGCGCTGGATCTCCTGATCCAGGCCTCTGGAAATCAATTCGACGTCTTTCAGAAGGAGCTGTACTAATGGAATCTCAACCAACCGCCCTGGCGGTGGGCACCGGCAAGCGAAGGGCGCCAAGCCCTGGCGCCGGAGATCGAACGCTGAGCGCGTTCATCGACAACAGGCTCACCCAACCCACCGAAAGCAGATCGCGCCCGGCACTGGCAAGCGTCAGACCCTGGACGCACACCCTGCGGCTGACAGGCGATCTGCATCGTCAGTCTGTCCATATCCTCGAAGCGGAGATCGAGCGCCTCTGCGATGAGGGGGTGACGGGTATCACCCTGGATCTGCGTGGACTCACCACGATCGACCCCATCGGGGTCGCCGTGATCGCGTTCCGCAGTGGCCTGTGCGAACGACGCGGATATGACTTCGGTCTGATCCCTGGCCCGCAGCTCATCCAAAGCGCGTTCGAGCAGGCCGGCCTCGACGATTCCCTGCCCTTCTACGAGGGCGAGGTCGCTGCCTCCCTGCGTCCCGCTCTGGCACTCGGCTCTCGCTCGCGCGGCGATTGCGAGCAATGATGAGGTGGGTAAGGCGTATGGACCGACGCCTCGAGCGCCGGTCCATACGCAACGACGAGCTGTGCCTCGCGCCTAGGAAATGCCCTGAGCGCGCATCGACGCCTCGACCTCGGAGGCGTCCGCTTCCATGCCTTTTTCGTTTGGGTGCACCGAGAAGGCGTCCGATTCCGGGAGAACCGGTTCAACCCAGCGAGTGCTCACCGACTTGCAGGCATCGTGACCGATGCTCGGAGTGTAGGTGTCAACGTAGGTAGCCCCATTGGCTTTCGCCTCGCTGCTAAGCATCGAGTTCAGGTCCTTCTCCACGCCATTGAGATAGGCCACGTCGCCGCTCGTCAGCGGGACGCTCGGCCAGCAGCTGCCACTCTGCGGAAGGATGTCCGGGTAGCCCACCACGAACACCTTGGCTGATGGTGAGAGCACGTGGACCTGGTGCAGCGCACCGCCCACCACCGGCCCGTCGGCTGTGATCTCTTCGGCGAGTTTGTTCCCGTAGGTGTTCTTGCACGGCGTACCGAACGGGAACACCAGATCCTCCAGGCCGCACGTGACGAGCGTTTCCCCGAACAGACCGTTGTCGTTTCCGCCGATCCCAACCGAGACCACCTGGGTGGAGGATTTGAGGGCGTTGAACTGGGGCGGCTGATCGGAGTACTGGGCGGTGGTGAAATCAGACGTCGTTGCCCCCGAGCAGCTCACATCGGTCAGGGCCAGCCCCAGGGCGCCCGCCGTCAGATGCGGGTAGTCGCGGGCGGACTGCAGGCAGTCAAGCGGCGCTCCCAAAGCGGGAGGCAGGATGAACGGACCTGAGACATACGAATCGCCGAGTGACACATACCCCGGCGCGGCAGCCAACGACGGCGTGGCTGCCACCAGCGACAGCGCTCCGGCGACCGCCGTTACAACCAATGCCCGACGGGCACCCAGGCGACGGATGGTCCTGCTTCTCCTACCGATCTTCATGGAGATCCCTCCTCCTCTTGTCGTTGTAGATGGTCTCCTTACCGCGTTGCCCCCGAATCGGCCCGGACCCTATCCCTGGGTGGATCGTGCTTCCACCGCTCCTCGATCGAGCCTCCACAGCGTCAGCACCGCGCGCTCCGCCAGCCACCCCGCACCCCCACTCTGTTCCTGACTCTCCGCCCCGGCGCCTGCCGGCGCCATTTCAAGCGTCAGCTAGTGTGGCCGTCCGTGTCGTCCAGACCTGAACTGCCCGCCTCTCCCGGAACCGCCATCGGTCCGGATGCTCATCCGCGCGCCTACTCCTCAGCGCCCGACATCGCCGATCTGGCAGCACGCGACCTGGAGGACCTGGTGGCCATCTCCAGCCCTTCCGGCGATCGCGCAGCCGCCGAGCGCGCTCTGAGCGTCTGCGTCGATCGCCTGCCTCCCCAGGCCCTGATCGAACGGGTGCCCTGCTCCTCCCCCGATCACGCTCCCGACCTGATCGCCCGCCTTCCGGGAAGCGGGCACGGACGGGTGCTGCTGCTCGGTCATGTGGACACTGTGATCGCCCACTCCAATCACATCCCCCTCAGCCGAGAGGGAGATACCTGGCGCGGTTCTGGCACCGTGGACATGAAGGGTGGGGTCGCGCTGTCGGTCGAGCTGGCGCGCTGGGTCGCGGAGCGGCCAGAGAGCTTCGCCGAGCTGGCCGTCCTGCTGGTGGTCGACGAGGAGTGGCGTCTGAAGCCCTTCGCACACGTCCAGCGCTTTGCCGGGTTCGACGCATGCCTGTGCTTCGAGGCCGGTGAGCGCAGCGGCGATGCGGAGGGTGTGGTCGTGCAGCGCAAGGCGGCCGCCACCCTGCGCGTGCTTGCCCATGGCCGCTCCGCCCACGCGGGGTCGAACCCCGACGCGGGCGCCAACGCCCTACTGGCCCTGGCGGATGCAGCTCGGGCAGCGGCCGCCCTGCACGACCCCTCGGGCCCGGAGTCGCTGAGCGTCGTGCCAAGCATGGTGCGCGCCGGAGAAGCCATGAACGTTGTGCCCGCGGAGGGCGAGTTGACGATCGATGTACGCGCCCACAGCGAGGCCAGCTTTGGGCGCGTCCTGGAGCACATCTCCCAGTCCACTGACACGGCCACACTCGAGGTGGAACTGCAGCGAAGCTGGCCAGGCATGAACAGCCGTGTTGCGACCGCCGGCCTGCTGGAGGCCGCGAGCGCTCGCCTCGGCCGCTCGATCGTCGGCGTCGCGCGTGGAGGGGCCAGCGACGCCAGCCACTTCGCCGCCACCATCCCCCTCACGCTCGACGGTCTCGGGCCGCGGGGAGGTCATGCCCACTCTCCCGAGGAGTTCGTCCACGGCCCCTCACTGCGTGAGCGGGCGCTCGTGGCCATGGCCATCCTCGAGACGCTGCTCGCCCCCAACGGCCCTGGCTCTCGTTGAGCGAAGCGGCCACCAACACTCTGCGACTGGCGAGCTGGAACGTCAACTCGCTGCCCGCCCGCCTGCCGCGCGTTCAGGAGTGGCTCGAGCGGGTCAAGCCGGATGTGCTCTGCCTGCAGGAGACCAAGGTGACCAACTCGGCCTTCCCGAGGGCGGAGCTCGAAGGCCTCGGCTATGCCAGCGCCGCCGATGGAGACGGCGGCTACAACGGCGTCGCCATCCTTTCGCGCGTGGGAATCGAGCGGGTCACCCGCGGCTTCGACGAGGAGCCGGGCTTTCCCGATCTCGAGCGACGCGCCATCGCCGCCACCTGCGGGGGCGTGCGTGTGTGGTCGATCTACGTGCCCAACGGGCGCTCTCTCGACAGCCCTCACTTCGAGTACAAGCTCGCGTGGCTCCAGGCGCTTCGCGCCGTCGTGGAGCAGGAGATGACAGCAGGCGACTTGCTCGCCCTGTGCGGCGACTTCAACGTGGCTCCCACCGATGAGGATGTGTGGGATCCGCTGGCCTTCGCGGGCTCCACCCACGTCAGCGAGCCCGAGCGCCAAGCTCTTGGCGCCCTGCTCGAGCTCGGCCTCACCGACCTGCGGCCTCGAGCCTTGAAGGGCGCGCCCTTCACCTACTGGGACTACCGCGCCGGCATGTTCCATCGCGGCTGCGGCATGCGGATCGATCTGATGCTCCTCAGCTCCTCACTCGCCTCGTCCGTTCGGGACGCCTACATCGATCGCGACGCCCGCAAGGGCACAAAGCCATCCGACCATGCACCCGTGGTGGTCGACCTGGAGCTCGCCACGCCCGCATAGGACAGAGGTCCAGCTGTCTGCATGTGTCGATTGCGGCGATGTTGGGAGACGGGCTGGAGGGCGCTATACATAAATGAGTGCCCTCCTCCTCCGTCAAGCCCCCCGCGCAAGAAGGCGAGGGCAGGGGAACGAGCGGCGCCGCGGCCAGGCGAGGGGGCCTTCGCGAACAGCCACGGGTGGTTTGGGCCGTGCTGTTCGCCTGCATCGTGGCCTTCATGGGCATTGGGCTGGTCGATCCCATCCTGCCAGTCATCGCCAAGGGGATCCACGCTTCCTCCAGCCAGATCGAGCTGCTGTTCACCAGCTACTTCCTGATCATCGGCATCTCCAACCTGCTCTCCGGCTTCGCTTCGACCCGGATCGGCGCCAAGCGCACCCTGCTCGCCGGCCTCGCCCTGGTCGTCGTCTTCAGCGCACTCGCCGGCGCCTCCAACACCGTGGCCCAGGTTGTGGGCTTTCGCGCCGGCTGGGGCCTCGGTATCGCCCTGTTCGTCTCCACTTCCATGTCGGTCATCGTTGGCAGCGCCGTCGGCGGCGTCTCCGCGGCCGTCGTCCTGTTCGAGTCCGCTCTCGGCATCGGCATCGCCAGCGGACCGCTCGTCGGAGGGCTCCTCGGCGGGGTCAGCTGGCGAGCGCCCTTCTTCGGCGTGGCGGCGCTGATGGCGATGGCCTTCGTGGCAATCGTGCTCGGTCTAAAGCCCACCCCGCCCCCGCCACGGCGTGAGCGGATCGGGGCCGTCGAGCCCCTGCGCGCGCTGCGTCATCCGGCGCTGCTCACCGCCTCGGTGATCGCGCTGCTCTACAACTTCGGCTTCTTCACCCTGCTCGCCTACACCCCCCTTCCGCTCGGGCTGGGCGTACACCAGCTGGGCATCGTGTTCTTCGCCTGGGGCGTGCTCGTCGCCCTCGGCGCCGTCTTCGGCGCCCCCGCCCTCAATCGTCGCTTCACCGTCGTGCCACTGCTCGCCTGCGCCTTCGTCTTGATCCTGATCGACCTGCTCGCCGTGGGGGTGGGCATCCACTCCAAGGCCGCCATGATCCCCGCCATCATCCTCTCGGGCCTGTTCCTCGGGGTGGCCAACGCAACGCTCTCCACCCTGCTCATGCGCGTGTCGGTGGCGGGGCCCTCCGTCTCGGCCTCGGGTACCAACTTCGTGCGCTTCGTCGGGGGCGCCCTCGCACCGTTCCTCGCCGGCAAACTCTCCACGTCGGTCTCGCTCGGAGCGCCCCTCTTCATCGCCGCGGGCGCCGTCGCCGTTGGGATCGCGCTCCTGCTCGGCTTCCGTGCCCTGCTCAGCATCGACCACACGCAACCGGGACCCCTCGATCGAGAGTTGGCCGTCGAGTACGAGCGCGAGCTCGTCGCTACCTGAAATCGGCGGTGAGGCGCCCACGGCGCGCACATCCCGACGGACGGGCGCTCATGTGACTGCACGCAGACCGTCGATCAAACGCTCGAGCGTCCCTGTCACCTGAGCAGTTGAGTCTGGGTCTCGCACCACCAAGAGCGCAGCCTCGTCAAGGGCGCCCATCAGCAGATGTGCGAGCGGCGTGACGGCCACCGGTGCCATCTCTTCCGCCTCGATCGCGGCAGCGATCACCGACTCGAGTAGCCCCAACCCGTTCCGCTCAGCCACCTCGCGCCAGCGCTCCCAGCCGAGCACGGCGGGCCCGTCGACCAACACGATCTGCTGAACCTCCGGCGTGCGGCAGGCCCGCAGAAAGGCCACCGCGCCGGCTCGTAGCGCCTCGAACGGGCTCTCGATCGAGCCCAGGCGCTCGGCCAGCCCCTGCGTCAGGTCGCGCTCGACCTCCTCATAGACGGCAAGGAACAGGTCCTGCTTGGCGGGAAACTGGTGGTAGAGCGCCCCTCGGGTCACACCGGCGCGCCGGACTATCTCCTCCGTGCCAACCCCCGCATAGCCCTTGCGTGCGAACAACACGCGGGCGGAGCGAAGCAGCTTGGCGCGGGTCGCCGCCGACCGCGCAGCCTGTCGATTGACATTCATGCAGTATGTATGTAAGTTACGTGCATCATGTACGTAAGTTTGTAAGTCTTGCAAGTTAGAGGAGGGGTCAGACGATGGAGCAGAGCATCGAGCTTCCTCAAGGGCCGATTCGCTACCGCGACGAGGGACAGGGCAAGACCCTCCTGTTCGTCCATGGCCTACTCGTTGACGGACGCCTGTGGGATCGAGTGACACCGAAGCTCGCCGCCAGCCATCGCTGCCTCGTGCCCGACTGGCCGCTCGGAGCGCATCGCTCTCCAATGCACGCCGACGCCGATCGATCGCCCCGCGGAATCGCCGCGCTCATCGCCGACTTCATCGGTGCCCTGGGATTCGAGCAGGTCACGGTCGTGGCCAACGACACAGGTGGCGCGATCTCCCAGATTCTCGCGGCCGAGCATCCCGAGCACATTCAAGGGCTGATCCTCACCAACTGCGACTGCCTGGAGAACTTCCTGCCTCCCATGTTCCGTCCTCTGCAGTGGCTCGCACACGTCCCCGGCGCCTACCGACTCATCGCCCGCCTGCTGCGCTCGCCACGACTGCGCCGCTCCAGCCTCGGCTTCGGAATGCTCAGCCACCGCCCGCTGCCCGATCAGCTCACGGCCGCGTGGGTTGCTCCGCTATCCGACCCCGCCATCCGCGCCGACGTGACCGCGACTCTCCGAGCCATCGACCGGTGCGACACGATCGCCGCCGCAGAGCGTCTCAGCGAGCATCCGATCCCGCTGCTGCTCGCGTGGGCTCCCAACGATCTGATCTTCCCGCTGCGGTTTGCCGAGCGACTTATCGCGATGGTCCCTGGCGCCCGCCTGGAGCAGGTCGCCGACAGCAGGGCGTTCGTCCCCTGGGATCAGCCCGAGCGGCTGGCCGAGCTGGTCGCAGGCTTCGCGGCGCAGGCGTCAGCCCCCGCCTAGCACCCGCTCACGCCGATATCTGCGCAGGGCTCCCAGCCCAGCCACCAGAGTCGCGGCCAGCAACGCCAGCGGGACCAGCACGGCCGCACCGATCAGCAGCACGTCCAGCGTCACGAGCAGCACGTCACCCGCATCGTGGAGCGCCCTGTGCACGGTGAGGCCTTCGCTCGAGCCATGGGAATCGCCAACGACGCTCACTTCCACCTCGGAGGTGCTGCCCTGCCGGGCTATCGCCTGGACAGCGGAGTGATCTTCGGAGATCGCACGGCTCACACCCGCTAGACGTTCGCGCAGACTGTCGATCTGCCCCTGCGTGCTCGCCGCCGAGAGCGCCCTCAGGAGCGCCTGACGCTCGGCGCTCGCATCCGCGAGCCGGCGCCTTGCCGCTTCGTAGGAGTCGGTGATGTCCTGTACCGATTGGCTCTCGGACCGCACCGAGGCGAGCGCTCCCAGCGAGGCCAGCGCGCTGCCGAGCTTGGCGCTGGGAATGCTGAGCGTGAGTTCGGCGCCGCTCGATCCTTCCTGCTGGACCTGCACATGAGAGCTCTCCACGAACCCCCCCACGCTGCCTGCCAGGCGCGCGACACCATCGGCGACCGTCTGGACTTCGGAGGCGCTCGCCCCCAGGCTGATTGCGGCGGCCCGCTGCTGGACGCGATGGGGGGCTGCGGGCGAAGCCGACGTCAGGGGCGCCACTGGAAGGGACGGCGCCATCGTGGCGTGCGCCGTCGCGGCGGGCGCAGCGCTCGTTGCCGCCTGACTGCCGGCTGCTTTCGAAGCTGCTCCCGATGCGGCGACGCTCGGGGAGGATCGGGTGGGGAGCGGCGTCGACGTCCCGCCGCCGCCCCTCCACGGGCTCACCGCGATGCTCACCGCGACCAGCACCGCAACACACGTGGCGAGCGCCGTCGCCAGCGGGCGATGGGCGCGCATCCAGCCCGCTCGGCTGAGCGAGCGCCCTGCGCTCCGGTGAGGTGCGCGCGACTTGGCGAGCCGCTCGGCGAGCGCCCGCTCGAACTCCGGGCTCATCGGCGAGGCCAGGGCCCGCACGTCCTCGCGCAGATCACGCCAGCCACCGTCGCCGGGACCATCGCCCACTCCGTCGAGCGCGGCCTCGAGCTCCACCAGCCACGTGTCTTCGGGCGTCGCCTCGCCGCGGATGGGGAAGGGAATGATCCTCATGCCACCGCCTCGCGCTCCAGCTCGATGCAGATCTCGCGCAGACGCAGCAGCGCCCGGTGCAGACGCGTCCCGGCATTGGACTCGCTGATCCCCAGCGCTCGCGCAAGCTCGCCGTTGGTGAGCTGTCCGTGGAACTTGAGCAGCACGACCTCACGATCGCGCAGGGGCAGGCCGGCGAGCGCCTCACGAACCGTCGCCCGCCGCTCGACCTGCTCGAGCATCTCCACCACCTCGAGCTTCCCTGCGCTCTCACCCATCTCGTAGGTCGGTTGACGGCCGCGGCGGCGCAGCTCGTCGAGAGCAGCGTTGCGAGCGATCGCGAAGAGCCATGCGCGTGGCGTCCCGCGCCCGCGGTCGAGACGGCCGCGCGCACGATAGAGGCGCTCGAAGGCGAGCGCCGTCACATCCTCGGCGCCGGCCCGCTCCCCGAGAAGCGAGATCGCATACCCGTGGACGTCCGCGACAGATTCCCTGTAGAGAGCATCGAAAGCCCGGTCATCGAACCGCTCGCCCGAATCCACGCCGGGCGCCGGCCGATGATCTTCAGGGGAACTCGCGGGCGTCCTCATCAACCCAACTACGCTGGCACACCCCGATCCATCACACAACTTGCTGCGTCAGACAGCTGCGGGCAGCCTCTCGCGCGTCTCGTGGCGATCTATCTCGAACCACACACACGCATCTTGCTCGTACGTATCGAGCGACCACCGGTCGGCCACGTTTTCCAGCAGGAGGCGTTCGTAGTCAGCGCTGCCGTGGGCGCCACTCGGCCGGCTGGAAAGCACCTCGCAGGCTCCCCTCAGCTCAACCCGGACGACATCGCCGGGCATCCACACCCGCAGTTCCACCTCGTCGGCCTCGGCCGCCTGCTCGCCCTGGTGTTGCACCGCCCTTGTCACCAGCTCGCTGGTGAGCAGCATCACGGCATCGCGAAGGTCCGGTGACGGCCTGTCCACGAGCCCCACGTGATGGCGAGCCGCGCGCGGCGCAAAGGCGTCGAGATGCAGGGAAATCGCCAGATCTGGTTCGGCAAGGGAACTTGTCATCTACCTCTCGGATGCCCGCTGTGCACGAGACTCAAACGCCCGATGGACGGGTGGCAGTGCTCTGCCGGCCTCTAGAACGCGACAGGCAGCGTCTTGAGCTGGTTGAGGAACAGCGATTCCACCGCCAGCGGTTTGCCTGTGATGTGGATGTTGGGGTGGCGTTTGAGGGTCTCTTCGAGCATGATCTTCAGCTCCAGCCGGGCGAGGGCCGTGCCGAGACAGAAGTGCCTTCCCCCCGCACCGAACGCCTGGTGAGCTTCGGTGCGGGTCACATCGAAGCGGTCGGGATCTTTGAAGCGTGTCTCGTCGCGGTTTGAGGAGACGTACCACATCACGACCTTCTCGCCCTCTTTGATCTGCTGGCCGTGAAGCTCGGTGTCACACGTCGCGGTGCGGCGGAAATGAGCGAACGCGGGAAACATCCGCAGCGACTCCTCAACCGCCCCCGGGATCAACCCTGGGTCATCCAGCAGCAGCTGCATCTGCTCGGGGTTTTCCATCAACGCGCGCATCCCGCTGCAATACGTCGCCTTCGTGCTGTCGTTGCCCGCAGCCATCAGCAGGAAGAACCCCATCACGATCTCATGTTCCTCGAGCTTCTGCCCATCGACCTCGGCATGCACCAACACACTCGTCAAATCATCCGTAGGACGCTCCAACCGCTCAGCGATCAACACCCGACAACGCTCAAAAATCTCAGGAATATCCTTCTCCACGGCTCCCTCGAAGCCGTTGGGGTTGAGATCCGGGTCGGCCGCTCCGAGTGTCGAGTTCATCAGCCGCGCCCAGATCGCGTCGTCCTCCTCGGGGATGCCCATGAAGCTGCCGATCACCCTCGCCACCACCGGCTGAGCGACATCGCTCACCAGGTCACAGCCCTCCCGGCCCTCCAGCCGATCCAACACGCCCACCACGATCGCCCTGATCGCATCCTCATGGGCGGCGATCCGCTTCGGCGTGAAACCCGCCTGAAACAACGCCTTGAGCCGGTCGTGCTTGGGCGGATCCATCCCAATGAACATCGCCCGGGCGAGCTCGATCGGAAATCCTGCTGCCGCCACGATCACGCCACCAAGTTCTGAGGAGTAGGTGCGGAAGTCGCGGCTGACCGTATGCACGTCCTCGGCGGTGGTCACCGACCAGAAGCCGGGCTCGTCAGGGAACTCTTCAAAGCTCTCCGTCCAATGGACGGGGCAGCCGCTGCGCATCTCCTTGAAGGTCTCCAGCGGCGGCCCATCCAGCCACAGCTCGCGGCCGGTCAGTTCCAAGTCTGCGATGTCACGTCCAACCGTCGCCATTTCAACCTCCGAGATCGCCCACCCTGGTAGCCACTCGATGGTACTGGCTGACTGGCCAGGGTGGTCCACCGGCGGCAACGAGCGGGATAACCCGCTGTTGACCAGTTCACTGGGCGCCCCGTCAGACTGTTGTGTGCGTGACGCGACCCTCCGCCCAACCCAACGTGCCCGGCCGGGGGATCGTCGCCTCCTACAGCCTGCGCTTCTGGACACTGGTGGCGCTGGTGGGCGTCGGCGCCGGCCTCGGCGGCGCGCTGCTCATGGAGCTGCTGCGAGCCGTGCAGCATCTCGCCTGGTCCTACCGCTCGGGCGACTTCCTCGACGCAGTCCAGCGCACCTCCTCCGCTCACCGCGTCCTTGTTCTGCTCGTCGGCGGAGTGGTGGCGGGCATTGGGGCGATCGGGCTCTCGCGCACCTCGAGCACCGACGTATCGGAGGCGTTGTGGCTGCGTGGCGCACGCCTGCCGCTGGCGGCGAGCATCGCGCGGTCTGTCCACTCGATCGTGATCGTCGCACTCGGCGCTTCGCTGGGCGCGAGGCGGCACCCGCAGCAGACCGGCGCGGCCGTTGCCAGCGCGCTGAGCGACTGGGCCAAGCTGCCTGAGTGGCAGCGGCGGCTTCTCGTGGCCTGTGGGGCCGGAGCGGGCATGGCGGCCGTCTACAACGTGCCCCTCGGCGGGGCTCTGTTCGCGCTGGAGGTCCTGCTGGGCACGCTCACCCTGCCACTGGTCCTGCCCGCCCTGGCCACGTCGCTGATCGCCACCGCAGTGGCCTGGATCGCGCTTCCCAGCCGCCCCACCTACACGATCTCCACCTATCCCATCAGCGCGGCGCAAGTGGTGTGGGCGCTCGTCATCGGACCGATCGCGGGACTGGCGGCGGTGGCCTACATCCGACTGATTGCCCGTGCCCACAGCCTGCGTCCCAGCGGGTGGCTGCGTCTCGCTGCCCCCATCACGGTGTTCACCGCGCTCGGCCTGCTCGCCATCGCCTATCCGCAGGTGCTCGGGAACGGCAAACCCGTCGTGCAGCTCGCGCTGGTGGCCAAGCTGAGCGTCGCCCTGCTGGCCGTGCTGCTGGTACTCAAGCCGATCGCCACCGCGGCCTGCCTCGGCAGCGGAGCCCCCGGTGGGCTGTTCACGCCCACCCTCACCTACGGCGTCCTGCTCGGTGGCCTGCTCGGAGAGGGCTGGTCCCAGCTGTGGCCTGGCGCACCACTCGGCGGCTACGCCATCATCGGCGGAGCCGCCGTGCTAGCAGCCTCGATGCAGGGCCCGCTGGCGGCCGTGGTGCTGCTGCTCGAGCTCACCCACCACGCCGACGCCCTGATGGTGCCTGTCCTGCTGGCGGTCGTCGAGGCGACGGTGCTCGCGCGCGTGCTGGGCGCTCCCTCGATCTACTCAGCGCGCCTCTCTCCCCACGAGCACCCCGACGAGAGCTCGGTGGAAGGGATCACACGAAGCGCTCTAGCACCCGACTGATCGCCCGCGTGCCGAACTCCAGCGCATCCACCGGCAGACGCTCGTCCTCAGCGTGGATCAGCTCCATGAAGCGCATCTCCTCGTGGCAGCTGCATCGGCAGGAAGCCGTAGGTCTGGATCCCCAGTCGTGAGAAGAAGCGCCCGTCGGTGACACCTGGCAGCAGCAGCGGCACCGGCTTGGCTGTGGGGTCGAGCTCGCGCAGGGTCCCGGCGAGCGTGTCGAACAACGCCAGGTCGGGCTCGGCGCTGACGGGGTCGTGGCGGACCACCTCGAAGTCCATCTCCACGCCCGCGAGCGCACGCAGCTCGGCGAAGACCTCCTGGGGACCGAACCCCGGGCAGCAGCCGGCAGTCGAGCTCGACGGAGACCTCGTCGGGGATCACGTTGATCTTCTCCCCGCCCGCCACGATCGTTGCGCTGACCGTGTTGTGCAGCAGCGGGTCGAAGGTGCCGACCGCGCTCGCCCAGCAGATCGAGCAGCCGGTCGGTGAGCTGCGGCACGAGCAGTCCGCGCAGCGGCGTCGCCAGCGGCGCCGGCAGCTCCTGCGCGATCGCCTCGACCATGCTGCGCGCCACCGGCGTGACGTGGACGGGAAGCCTGCGCGAGTCGAGCCGCGCGCAGCAGCCGCCCGAGCTTGCCCATCGCTCCGCCGCGTACCGGCATCGAGCCGTGGCCGGCGCGGCCGCGCAGGGTTGCCCGCGTCCAGCAGACCTGCTTCTCGGCCACCATGATCGGGTAGAAGCGCCGGCCCGCCGATCTCCAGGGTGAACCCGCCGAACTCGCCGATGGCGTAGCGCACGCCGTCGAACAGCTCGGGGTGCTCGCTCACGAGGAACTCCGCTCCGAGCTCGCTGCCGGCCTCCTCGTCGGCGAGCACGCAGAGGATCACGTCGCCCGGGGGCGGCTCGCCGCCGGCCATGCGCACGCATGAAGGCCGCGAGCAGCATCGCCACGCCGCCCTTCATGTCAAGCGCTCCGCGGCCCCAGATGTACCCGTCGTGCAGCTCGCCCGCCGAAGGGGTCGTGACGCCACTCCCCGCGGGCCGCCACGACGTCCACGTGCCCCTGCAGCAGCAGCGGCGCCGCTCTCCCGCGACCGGCGAGGCGAGCGATCAGGTTGGGGCGGTCGGGCTCGCGCGCCAAGATCCGCACCTCGCAGCCGAGCTGCTCCAGCAGCTCCGCTGGATCCAATCGATGCACTCGCGCTCGTTGCCCGGCGGATTGCTCGTGTCGAAGCGGATCAGCCGCTGCAGGATCTCGACGGGACGATCCTGGAGGGCCGACGCTCGACACGCTCACAGTCTGGCCGATCGCCGTCCGGGGCGGCGCCACGCCGGTTGCAGCTCTGTTTGCGCGCCGTTCCCACGTGGTAGTACTTCTCATATGCCCCGTTCGATGTGGACCGGCGCGATCAGCTTCGGGATGGTCACCGTACCCGTGAAGCTGTACAGCGCCCTCAACCGCAAGAGCGTGCGCTTCCACCAGCTTTCGGGCAAGACGGGCGTGCGCATCGCACAGAAGCGAGTCGACCCCCAGAGCGGCGAGGAGGTCGCCTACCAGGACGTGGTCAAGGGCTATGAGATCGCTCCCGACCGCTACGTGCTGATCGAGCCGGGCGAGCTGGAGACGCTGCAGCCGAAGAAGACCAAGACGATCGAGATCGAGGACTTCGTCGAGCTCTCCCAGATCGACCCTGTCTTCTACGACCATCCCTACTACCTCGCCCCGGGGCCGAGTGGCGCCAAGCCCTACCGCCTGCTGCTCGAGGCGATGCGCGAGACGGGCAAGGTGGCGATCGCCCGCGTGGTCATCCGCCAGAAGGAGCAGCTCGTGGCGCTGCGCCCGATGGGCGACGCGCTGGGGATGGCCACGATGATCTTTGCCGACGAAATCCTCGCGGCCGACCGCATCGACGAGATCGCCGAGGCGGCCGAGGTGAAGACCACCAAGCGCGAGCTCGACATCGCCAAGCAGCTGGTCGACTCGCTGGCTGGCGACTTCGAGCCGGAGAAGTACAGCGACAGCTACCGCGAGGAGGTGCTCGCGCTGATCGAGCGCAAGGCCCAGGGCGAGGAGATCGCCGTGCAGCCGGCAGCCGAGGAGGTGGCGGCACCCGCACCGGACCTGATGAGCGCGCTGAAGGCCAGCCTCGATGCGGTACGGGCGCGCGAAGGCGAGGGCGAGACGAAAGCCAAGAAGAAACCCGCTGCCAAGAAAGCGACAGCGAGCAAAGCCTCTTCGAGCAAACCGGCCGCCAAGAAACCGGCTGCCAAAAAAGCCTCGCCCAAGAAGTCCACAGCCAAGAGCTAAGCCGCCTCAGGTGCCTCCCGCCCGCAAGCTCGAGGGCTACCGGGCAAAACGTGACTTCAAGGCCACGCCCGAGCCACGGCCCCGGCGGGGAGCGGCCTCAGCGAACGACGCTCCGCGGTTCGTCATCCACGAGCATCACGCCCGGCGCCTGCACTGGGATCTGCGCCTGGAGCGCGACGGTGCGCTGGCCTCGTGGGCGGTCCCCAAGGGGCTGCCCGAGGCAGCCCGAGGACAACCGCTTCGCAGCCGCCACCGAGGACCACCCGCTCGAGTACATCGACTTCGCGGGCGAGATCCCGGCCGGGCAGTACGGCGCCGGGAAGATGTCGATCTGGGACCGGGGCACCTACGAGTGCCTGAAGTGGGAGCCGCGCAAGATCGAGGTGGCCCTTCACGGCGAGCGCATCGATGCCCGCTATGCGCTGTTCCCGATCGCCAAGGGAGAGCAGCCCGGCGAGTGGATGATCCATCGCATGGACCCTGCCGGCCGATCCAACCGCGCAGCCGATGCCCCGGCAGATCGTGCCGATGCTCGCCCGCACGGGGTCGCTGCCACGCGAAGATGGAGGGTGGGCATATGAGATCAAGTGGGACGGCGTGCGCGCGATCGCCTACTCCTCGCCCAGGAGAGTTGCGCCTCGAAAGCCGCAACCTCAACGACATCACCCACAAGTACCCCGAGCTGAGCCGCGTCGGCCGAGCGCTCGGCTCGCACAGTGCGGTGCTCGACGGCGAGATCGTCGCCTTCGACGAGGAGGGCCGGCCGAGCTTCTCAAGCGCTGCAGCAGCGCATGCAGGTCAGCTCCGCGGCGCAGGCGCGCAGGCTGATGAAGGACACGCCCGTGACCTACATGGTCTTCGACCTGCTGTGGCTCGACGGCCACTCGCTGATGGAGCTTGCCCTACGGCCGAGCGCCGCGAGCTGCTCACGGCGCTGGAGCTGGCCGGCGAGAGCTTGCAGGCGCCCGAGCACGTCGTCGGCCACGGCAAGGCGCTGCTCGAGGCGAGCGCCGAGCAGCACCTCGAGGGCATCCTCGCCAAGCGGATCGACTCGCCCTACCAGCCCGGGCAGCGCTCGCGTGGCTGGGTGAAGATCAAGACGGTCGAGCCGCCAGGAGTTCGTCGTCGGCGGCTGGATGGCGGGGAAGGGCAAGCGCGCGCAGAGCATCGGCGCGCTGCTGCTGGGCGTGTACGAGCCAGACGGGGCCCTGCGCTTCGTGGGGCGGGTGGGCAGCGGGCTTCAGCGACGCCGAGCTCGAGCGCCTCTCGGGGCTGCTCGCAGCCGCTGCAGCGCAAGAGCTCTCCATTCGACGGCCGGCGGCAAGCCGCCGCGCGGCGCCAACTTCTGCGAGCCGCAGCTCGTCGTCGAGGTGGAGTTCGCCCAGTGGACGACCGCAGGCAGCCTCCGCGCGCCCACCTACAAGGGCCTGCGAGAGGACAAGCCGGCCGAGCAGGTCGTACGCGAGGACACCGCGGGCGCCGAGGCGCCCGGGCGGACACGGGAAACCGAGGCCCACGACGCTGCAGCCACTGCGGCCGGAGGGCTCTCGATCTCGGAGAAGGGCCGCGACGGCGCCATGGCGAGTGTTGAAGGCCGCGAGCTGAAGCTCTCCAATCTCGACAAGGTGCTCTATCCGGCCACCGGCTTCACCAAGCGCGAGCTGATCGACTACTACGCCGCCGTGGCGCCTGCACTGCTCGGCCATCTGGAGGGCCGCGCGCTGACCGTCACACGCTGGCCCGACGGCGTGGAGGGCAAGTCCTTCTTCCAGAAGCAATCGCCCGCCCACCGGCCCGAGTGGGTCCGCACCGCGACGGTGGCAAGCGAGACGCAAGCCGATCGACTACACCGTGGCCGGCGACCTCGCCACGCTGGTATGGCTCGCCAACCTGGCCGCCATCGAGCTCCACACCCCGCTGTCGGGTGCCGAGGAGATCGAGAGACCGACCACGCTCGTCTTCGACCTCGACCCGGGCGCGCCGGCGAGCGTGATGGAGTGCTGCAGGGTGGCTCTCCAGCTGCACGGAATGTTCGAGAACCTCGGCCTGAGGAGCTTCGTCAAGACGTCGGGATCGAAGGGCCTGCAGGTGTACCTGCCGCTCAACAACGAGCGCGTCACCTACGCACAGACCAAGCCCTTCGCCAAGTCAGTCGCCGAGCTGCTTGAGGGCGCAGAACCGGACCTGGTCGTCTCACGCATGTCCAAGGCGCGCCGTGAGGGCAAGGTGCTGATCGACTGGAGCCAGAACGACCGCAAGAAGACGACCGTGTGCGTGTACTCGCTGCGGGCCACCGCGCGGCCGACCGTCTCCACCCCGCTCGAGTGGACGGAGGTCGAGGCGGCTCTACGCGCTGGGCAGCCCGAGCAGCTTGCATTCGAGGCCAACGAGGTCTTGGAGCGGGTGAGTGAGCGGGGAGACCTGTTCGCGCCCGTCCTCTCGCTTGTGCAGGAGCTGCCGGGCTAAAGGTCATAGTCGAACATGTCGAACATGGCGCATGGCGGTCGCCAGTTCGACCAGCGCTGTGCTCAACGGCCGCGAGGTGATCGTCGCAATCGTCGGCGGCACGATGCTCACGGTGGCGCTGACGCGGCCTAGGCTCAGGTGGGTCGAGCGCCTGACGGAGGAGTCACCCTCGAGCCGCGTCTGGGCTGAACGTGCCCTGACCTGCTTCTCGCTGGTGATGGTTGGCTACGCGCTGATCACCTTGGATGCGGCGCTTCACAGGCAGCTCGACTCAGGATCCAACGCCTTGCTGCGAGGCGCCGTGATCTTCCTGATCATCTACGCCTGGCTCGTGCACCTCGAGCCCTTCGTTAGAGAGTGGCGCCTACGCGGTGGTGCGGGAGCGTGCTTTCTCTATACCTTTGTTGCAGGCGCCATGGGGCTAATCGGAGTGCTGTTGGCCGAGATTGCCGTCAGCCGATCGCTGCCCAGCGACACGCTCGAACTGAGCCTGTGGTCAGGAGCATTTCTCGTAGCAGGATGGGTCGCTTACAGGCTCGCACCGGCATTCGATGGAGCCTTGAACCGAATTTGCGACCGGCTGTTCACAAGCATTTCGTCCACTAAGGCGCCCCGAGAGGAAAACGGGAGCGGAGAGTAGAGACCCCCTACTCGAACTCGGGCTCGCTCCACCAGGGCATGATCTCGGGGCAGCCCGTCACTGACGCGGGAAGGCTCATCCGTGCAACATCGGAGGCGACGCGGATGTCCATCGGCGGTGTCATCGTCGCCCCCACTCCGGCCGCCCGGCCGTCGATCGCGCGCCACCCGACGCCCGACCGCCTCCACCACTCGAGTGGTCATCGAAGCCGTACGCCCTTTCAGCTCTTGCCGTGAGCTTCTTCGCTCTTGCCGTGCGCTTCTCCGCTCTTGCCTGAGGCTTCTTCGCTCTTGCCGTGGGCTTCTCCGCTCGCCGCCGAGGATTCGCCGGTCTTGGCCGACGCTTCTTCGCTCTTGCCGTGTACTTCCTGGCTCTTGCCGTGGGCTTCTTCGCTCTTCCCGTGGACTTCTTCACTTTTGCCATGCGCTTCTTCGCTTCTACCGTGTGCTTCTTCGCTCTTGGCGGACGCTCCTTCGCTTTTGCCGTGCGCTTCTTCGCTCTTCGGCACAGAGGGAGCCTTGCCGACACCGCTGGAGGAGGAGGAGCTGGGCTGGTTGGCCGACTGTGGCTGACTGCCGCCCGCGTTGAGAGGGAGCGAGACCGATGCTGCACCCGTCGTCGCGCCGGCGACAGCGGAAGTCGGGGGAGACGCTTGTACGGCGTTCTTCACGGGCACGAGGAGGCCGGACCTCGGCGGCGCCACCTCGTGCGGAACTCGGCGAGCCACCCCCCTCCGTACATTGTGCGCCAAGGGTGAGGGTCCAGCACCTCGATGGGTGAGAGCCGAGGAGAGACCGCCTGGGAGGACTGCGAGCTCTCGCGTGTTGGAAGCCGTGCGGAGCGCGGGGGGCGAGTGCTTCGCTCCGCCCTCGAGGGTCGATGCGGTTGCAACGGTACCGCCCGCGAGCAGAGCCGCGGCCGCCACCACCTTTACGGCTGAGGCGACGCTTCCGGCGCTTCCGCCCAGCCAGGAGAGGGCTCGTTCAGGGAGGCCGGTGACGAGCATTGAGAGAGCTATGAAGCGACGTCCCGAGTAGTGGCTGCAGAAAGCCTGCACGACGGCGGCATCGAGCTTGCTTCCCGCCTCGTCCTTGAGGATGTCGATCGCCTTCTTGTGCGGACTGGCGGAGCGATAGGGACGCGAGGAGGTGATCGCGTCGAACGTGTCCGCCACAGCGACGATCCGGGCTCCGAGGGGGACCTCATCCTCGGCGAGGCCAAATGGGTAGCCGCTGCCGTCGAGCCGCTCGTGGTGGTGGAGCACGATGGCCGTGAGCCTGTCGTCCCCCAACGCGTTCACCATCTGGGCGCCATCGAGAGGGTGGAGCTTGATGACGGCGAACTCCTCCTCGTCCAAGGCACCTGCCTTGTGCAGGATCGCGGCGGGAGTTCTCACCTTTCCCACGTCGTGGATGGCCGCAGCCGTGCGGATCCTCGCCACCTCGTCGCGGGAGAGCCCCATCCGCTTGGCGATCATCCACGAGTGACGGGCGACGCGACGGGAGTGGCCGTGAAGATAGGGATCGCGTGTCTCGATCTCCGCCACGAGGCGCTCGAGCAGCCTCGTCTTGTCTCTGGCGCTCCGCGCCTGACCCTCGCCCAAAGCTCCGAGCATTGCGTGGGCGGATTCCAGTCGTCGCTGACTGTGGCGACGGTGCAGGAACCCCCAGAGCATCAGCTCACTGAAGAGCAGGTCTTCCGAGCCGGGCCGCGTCTGCCAGAGCATGCGGCCGGCCTGTGAGACGCCGAGTGAGAGAACCATTCCGACGATGACCGCGAGGACGGGGGAGGTGAGTGTGCCCGACACCCGCAACCACCACACGGCCGCTATCGGGGAGCCGACCACGAGCAGTGTGACGGCCACCACGAGCCCCCATTGCCTCGCACCGGATCCATCAGCCCGGGATCCCCTATTGAGGCTCCGTTCGACCGAAGAGCCCCCGGTTGCAGGGGCGCGACCGGAAGCAGCAGGGCGGGACGCGAACAAGAAACTCCTCCGTCGGTTCTGCTGGCGGCTGAGCCATCTCGGAGAGACCTCTGGCTTTGCGTCCCCGCCTCGCGACGAGTTTGCCCTGTACAGCTATGTGGGTTTGGTTCAACCGTTAAGGGTTGACATTTGAGTACCCACTGTGCTCCACCGGGAACCAACCACCCGGAGTGTGCGGACGTATGTACTAGGCAGGCGACCGAGGCGAAGGGAGCCCACCGGCACGCAGTACCACTGACCGGCTAAGGTGATCCCCCCCTGCCCTACTCGAACTCCGGCTCGCTCCACCAGGGCATGATCTCGGGCAGACCGTCGCTGACGCGGTCGGGATAGACGGCGGGGCGCTTCTCCAGGAATGAGGTGATCCCCTCGACTGCGTCGGCGGACTGGCCGCGGGCGAACATCCCCCGCGAGTCGGCGCGGTGGGCGACCATCGGGTGATCGGCGCCCAACATCCGCCACATCAGCTGGCGGGCCAGCGCCACAGAGACGGGCGCTGTGTTCTCAGCGATCTCCTGGGCGAGCGAATGAGCCGCCTCGAGCAACTCTCCGGCGGGATGGAGGCTGCGCAGCAACCCGGCCTCCAGTCCCTCCTGCGCGGAGAACACCCGGCCGGTGGCAACCCACTCCATCGCGCGGCTGATTCCCACCAGCCGCGGCAGGAACCAGCTGGAGCAGGCCTCGGGGATGATGCCCCGGCGAGCGAACACAAAGCCCATCCGTGCCTCCTCGGAGGCGAGCCGGATGTCCATCGGCAGTGTCATCGTCGCCCCCACGCCGACTGCCGGCCCGTTGATCGCGGCAATAACCGGCTTCTTGGACTGGAAGACCCTCAGGGTGAACTGGCCGCCGTTGTCACGAGGGGCCGTGTCCCCGCTCGCGCCCACTCGGGCCTTGTAGTCGAAGGTCTCCCCACCGCTCGCCAGGTCGGCGCCCGCACAAAAACCGCGTCCGGCGCCGGTGACGATCACAACTCGAACCTCATCGTCGGCGTCCGAGCGGTCGAAGGCGGCCATCAGTTCTCCGCCCATCTGCCCCGTCCAGGCGTTCAGCCGCTCGGGCCGGTTGAGCGTGATCGTCATCACCCGGTTGGCCACCTCGGTGGCGATCTGCGGCGCCTCGCTCGTTATCTCTTCAAAGCCCATAGCGGCACAGCCTAGAGATCGACGGCCGTCAGCTGGCGCTCGTAGGGGCCACGTCCGGTCAGGCACACCGCTCCGCAGCGGGCGGCAAGCCCCAGCGCGTCGGTGACGGCCATGCCGGTGCCGAGGCCATAGGTGAGCCCCGCCGCGAACGAGTCGCCACAGCCGTAGGAGTCGACGGGCTCGCCCGGCAACGGAACCGCAGCCCAGCGCCCGATCGCACCAGTGCGCTCTCGATAGCTGCCCCCGCGCGCACCCTCTGTCCACACCACGAGCGCCGCCTCGCTTTCAGCGACAGCGGCCTCTTCGCGCTCGGTTTCATCACCGCCGCTGAGGACGAGCGCATCCAGCTCCACCCCGTGACCGAGCGCATGGTGAGCGCGAGGGCTGGCGACGAGCACCCTCGCCGCCGAGCGAGCCTCCTTCAGTGCCTCGGAATCGCCGGCGGTGAAGTAGATCGCCTCCATCCCAGCGAGCCTGCGCAGGTCCTCATGGTCGTGTAGCGATGGCTCGAGACGCTCCCCGATGGTCGTGATCGTGCGCTCGCGGGCGTCGTCCACGAGTGTCAGCGCCCGGCGGGTGGGCAGCTGCCCGATCGATGCTCGCACCTCGACCCCGAGCTCACCCAGGCGAGTGGCCGAGCGGCCACCGTGCTGATCGTCGCCCAGAGTCGTGAACAGCACCGCAGCGCCGGCCAGGCGCGCCAGCTGCACAGCGGCCACAGCTCCCCCACCGGCAGGCTCCTCGAAGGGTTCCCGGGCATGCACCACCTCACCGCCGTGGGGGACATGCTCGACGCGCGCGAACTCCACCCACTCGACATGCCCAACCACCCCTACCCTCGGCCGGCTCGCATCCACGGCCAGCAGTGTCACACAACGGCCCAGGCCATAGGATGCGCGATAGTGAACGAGCTGTTCGACGTCTCCGGCAAGAGCGCCCTCGTGACGGGCGGCTCGCGCGGCATCGGACTGATGATCGCCCGCGGGCTCGTGCAGGGGGGCGCTCGAGTGGTCGTCTCCTCCCGCAAGAGCGCCGACTTGCAGGGTGCCGCAGAGGAGCTGGCCGCGCTCGGCGAGTGTCACGCGATCCCCGGCGACATCTCAACCCCCGAGGGGGCCGCCGCGCTCGCCGCCGCAACCCGGGAGCGCTTCGGTGCGCTGGACATCCTCGTCAACAACGCCGGCGCCGTTTGGGGCGCGCCGCTGGAGGAGTTCCCCCAAGCGGGCTGGGAGAAGGTCCTGCACACGAACGTGGAGGGCGTCTTTCACCTCACCGTGGCGCTGCTCGACGCGCTGCGGGCGGCCGCCACGCCCGAGGTGCCGGCGCGAGTGATCAACATCGGCTCGATCGACGGCCTGCGCACGCCCGGGGTGGACAACTACAGCTACAGCGCCAGCAAGGCCGCAGTGCACATGCTCACCCGCCATCTCGCCAAGCGGCTGGCCTCGGATCACATCACCGTCAACGCGATCGCCCCGGGACCGTTCGAGAGCAAGATGATGGCCTTCGCGCTCGAGAACCCCGAGACCCGTGAGGCGATCGAGCAGTCGGTACCGCTCGGGCGCATCGGCCGCCCCGACGATGTGGCCGGCCTCACGCTGTTCCTGGCCTCGCGTGCCGGCGCCTACCTGACGGGCACGGTGATCCCGCTCGACGGCGGCATCACCGGCTGCAACTAGGCGCCACCGCCCTCAGACAGGCTCGGGCCGGTAGGGGCCGGGCTTCGGGCGCTGCCTGCCGCCCGGGAAGGCCAGGCGCAGGATTGTGCGGTGAACGGTGCCCAACTGCTTGTGCAGCGGCCCCGTGTTGTAGGGCAGGCCGTAGCGGCGGCAGATGTCGCGCACGCGAGGGGCGATCTCGGAGTAGCGGCTGGAGGGCATGTCGGGGTAGAGGTGGTGCTCCACCTGGAAGCTGAGGTTGCCCGCCAGCAGATGGAAGAGCGGACCTCCGTCGATGTTGGCCGATCCGAGCAGCTGGCGCACGTACCAGCCACCGCGGGTCTCGTCGGCCACCTCCTCCTCGCTGAACGTGTAGGTCTGGTCGGGGAAGTGCCCGCAGAAGATGATCGAGTAGGCCCACACGTTGCGCACGATGTTCGCGGTGAAGTTCGCCGCGAGCGTGGCCTTGAACGAACGCCGGCTCGACTCCAGCGAGCCACGAGAGGTCGCGAACGTGGCGAGGGCAGCGAGGGCGGGGAAGGCGATGTAGTCCTTGACAATCTGATCGCGTGCCTTGACGCCGATCGCCTTGAGCTCTTCGAGCAGCTGCTCCTTGGACTTCTCTCCCGAGTGGATCGCCCCCCGATTGAGATCGTGGACGGCCACTCCCCACTCGAAGAAGCCCATCAGCAGCAGGTTGTAGAGCGGCTGGAAGAGGTAGACCGGATGCCACTTCTGGTGCGGGTCGATGCGCATGATCTCGTAGCCGAGATCGCGGTCCTTGCCGCGGATGTTGGTGAAGGTGTGGTGCTCGTAGTTGTGAGAATGGCGCCACGCATCCGCCGGCGAGGCCGTGTCCCAGTCCCAGTTCTGGGAGTTGATGTCCGGGTCGTTCATCCAGTCCCACTGACCGTGCATCACGTTGTGGCCGATCTCCATGTTCTCCAGGATCTTGGCCAGCGACAGCGCTGTGGTGCCCCCCAGCCAGGCCGGCTTGTAGCGGGAGCCCATCAGCAGTGCTCGGGCGCCCAGCACGAGCTGACGGTGGAGCCTGATGGTGGAGCGGATGTAGCGCGAGTCGCGCTCGCCGAGATCGCCGTAGACCTCCTCGTGGATCGCATCGAACTCCCTACCGAGCTGCTCGATCTGCTCCGAGGTGAGTCGCGCGAGAGGGCTCTCCATCTCCGCGATCATCGAGTCGAGGTGGGCGGTCTCAGTCTGGGTGGCTGACACGGTGGCTCCTTTGGGATGGGAAGTTCATAGCTCAATCTCGATGGCGCCCTCGGGCGCGTTGATGCAGGTGCGCAACAGTTCGCCCGGCTGCCCGTGCACGCGCCCTGTACGCAGGTCACGGACCTGACCCGTGCGCAGTCGCCCCACACAGCTGTGGCAGATGCCCATGCGGCAGCCGAAGGGCAGCGTGGCCCCCGCGCTCTCCCCTGCTTGAAGGATCGGCTGCTCGCCGTCGCTGTGTGCCTCGACGCCGCTCTTGCGGAAGGTGATCGAGCCGCCCTCGCCGCGCTCGCCATCGCCCACCCTCTCATCGGGTTGGAAGTGCTCGAGGTGAAGCCTCGCGGGATCTCCCTCGTGCCTCCAGCGTTCGCTCATCGAATCGAGCAGCCCCGCCGGGCCACACAGGAACGTCTCACGATCGCGCCAGTCCGGGCACAGCTGCTCGATTCCCTCTGGTGCGATACGGCCGCACTCGCCTGTGATGCGCAGCTGGAGTCGATATCCCTCGTTCTCTGCCGCGAGCTCGGCCAGCTCACGGGAGAAGATCACTCCCTCGGCCGTTCGCGAGCAGTGCAGATGCACCACATCGCGCAGCTCCTCGCGACCGGCGAGATGACGGAGCATGCTCATGATCGGCGTGATGCCGCTGCCGGCGCTGATGAAGAGCAGGCGCGGGGGGAGCGGATCGGGGAGCACGAAGGTGCCTTCCACCCCTCCCAGACGCACGATCGCCCCGGGCTTGACGCGGGAGAAGAGAAAGGGCGAGACCTTGCCGCTCTCCACGAGCTTGGGGGTGATCGCGATGCACCCATCCGGGCGTCCCGGGCGGGAGGTCAGGGAGTAGGCGCGCCAGTGGTGGATGCCGTCCACCTCGATGCCGAGGCGCAGGTACTGACCGGGGCGGTGGCCCGGCCACTCCCAGCCCGGCTTGATCAGCACCGTCACCGCATCGGAGGTCTCGCGCTCGATCCGTTCGATGCGTCCACGCAGCTCGCGGGTCGACCACAGGGGGTTGATCAGCTCGAGGTAGTCGTCCGGGAGCAGGGGCGAGGTGAACGAGCGAATCAGCCCGAGCGCCTTGCGCCGGCCGGCTGAGACCTGGGGAACGGCGCCGCGTTCAGCCATGCGCGCCGCCTGAGAGGGCTCGCTCGCTCGGATAAATGACCTCGATGAACATGACGCAGACCTATGCTACCTCAAACGAGGGAACATGAAACATGGTATCTTGAAATTGCGATGGCAAGCGTGGCTCCAGAGGCAAGCACCAAGGGCGCGAAGCGCCCCAGCGTCCCGTCGGGCTACGACCTGACCGTCGAGCAGCTCGCAGCCGAGGTGGGGATGTCGGTACGCAACATCCGCAACCACCACACCCGCGGCCTGCTCCCCCCGCCCGAGGTGCGAGCGCGTGTGGGCTACTACAACGCCGAGCATGTGGCGAGGCTGAAGCTGATCCTCGACCTGCAGGCCGACGGCTTCAACCTCGCCGCCATCGAGCGGCTGCTCGGCGGATCCGACGGCCTCGCCGAGCGCCTGCTGGGGCTCAGACGCGCCGTCACCACACCCTTCGAGGCCGAGGCACCCGAACTGATCACCGCCGAGGAACTCCTCAACCGCTTCGGCGAGATCGATCCCAAGGACATCGAGCGGGTGCGCAAGCTCAAGCTGCTCGTGCCACTGGGCGACGGGCGCTTCGAAGCGCCCAGCCCGGCCCTGATGGACGCAGCCGAGCAGGTGATGGGCCTGGGCATCTCCTTCCACACCGCCTTGGCTCTCGTCGAGCGGGTCAGCCGCGACTGCGAATCGATCTCACGTGCCTTCACCAAGCTGTTCCTGCGTGAGCTGTGGGAGCCCTTCGAGCAGGCCGGCCAGCCCGACGAGCGCTGGGATGAGCTGATCGAGGGTGTCGACTCGCTGCGCCCGCTCGCCTCCGAGGCGCTGCTCGCCCTGTTCAAGCTGCGCATGACCACCCAGCTGGAGACCGCCTTCGGCAAGGTGATCGAGCACCAGGCCAAGCGGAAGTAGGGGCCTCAACCGCGCGGTGCTGCACCTGAATGCGGGTGCTACACTTACCGGCATGCCCACCGCTCGGCCCCGTCATACGATCACCGAGACCGACGAGGTGGCGCGTGCGTTGGATGACGCCGCAAGACAGTGGCCGAGCGATAGCCAGCGCCCGGGGAAGCTCCTGCTCGAGCTGGTTCGCGAGGGGCATCGAGCGATCACCGCGGACGCCGAGAGTGAGCTCGCCAGTAGACGAGCAGCGATCGAGCGGAGCGGGGGGATGCTCACCGGCGCCTACCCCGCCGACTACCTCGAGCAGCTGCGCAGCGACTGGCCTGCGTGATCGTCCTCGACGCAAGCGTCCTCATCGCGCATCTGGATCAGAACGACGCCCACCACACACTTGCAACAGAACGGCTGCTCGGCGCCGCCGACGAACGATTCGGGGCGAGCTCGATCACTCTCGCCGAGGTCCTCGTGGCTCCAACCCGGAGCGGGCGCATGGTCTCTGCCCAAGCCGCCCTGAAAGCTCTCGGGGTCGATGAGATCCCCCTCCCCTCAAACTCCTCGGAGCGACTCGCCGCTCTTCGTATCGACACCGCGCTCAGGCTACCCGACTGTTGCGTGCTCCTCGCCGCAGAGGTCGTGGGAGGGTCGGTGCTCACCTTCGACGATCGACTGGCTCGCGAGGTTGCCCGGCTCGGGCTGGATCGATAGAGCGCGGCGCCCATCGCCAGGGCTCCCGCGCGCAGCGACCTGCCAGACTTCCCACCGTGCGGCGCGTGAACATCTTCAACGACGAGCACGAGCTTGACGAGACAGACCCCGAGGGCTATCGGGGAGCAGCCCTTCACCTCACCAAGGTTCTCGGCGCGCAGGCGCTGGCCGTCAAGTCCTTCGTTCTTCCGCCGGCTCAGAGCCTCTGTCCGTACCACTACGAGTACGAGGAGGAGTGGCTGATGCTGCTCGAAGGCGCGCTCCTCCTGAGGACGCCCTCCGGCGAGGAGGAGATCGGGCGGGGCGATGTGGTGGCCTTCCCGGCCGGTCCCGATGGCGCCCACAAGGTGACCAATCGCGGCGACAGCGACGCCCGCTTCGTGATGTTCTCGAGTGCCCGCGAGCCCTCCGTGGCGGTGTACCCCGACAGCGACAAGATCGGCGTATGGCCGGGTAACGACGCCGACCAACTGATGCTCCGCCGCGCCGACGGGCACGTCGACTACTACGACGGCGAGTAGGCCGCCTCGATCCGCAGGCCTCGGGTCGCTTGAGGACGCGCTGCGTCAAGCTGGGCAGCGGGATGGCCAACTTCTCCGAGATCAGGCGGGTGCTCGCTCACGGCGACTTCCGCATGCTGTGGCTCGCCCAGTCAGCGAGCGTGATTGGCGACAACATCGTGCTGGTCGCGCTCGCGCTGTTCGTGGTCGGCCTTACCGGCAGCGCCACCGATCTCGGGCTGGTGCTCGCAGCCCACACCCTCTCACTGGTCACCTTCCTGCTGATCGGCGGGGTGTGGGCCGATCGCCTTCCCCGCCACCGCGTGATGATCGCCACCGACCTGATTCGCTTCGTCCTACACGCTCTGCTGGCCGTCCTGATCCTCGCCGGCTCCGTGCAGATCTGGGAGGTCGTGGTGATAGAGGTGCTGTTCGGAAGCGCCGAGGCCTTCTTCCGTCCCGCCGCCAACGGGCTGCTCCCCCAGACAGTGCCCGAGGGCGACATCCAGCCCGCCACTGCAGTGGTCACCATGTCTGGCAACGTCGCCGAATTCGCCGGGCCCGCACTCGCCACCGCCCTGGTGCTGGGAGCGGGAGCGGGCTGGGCATTCGCTCTCGACGCCGCCACCTTCCTCGTCAGCGCCGCCTTCCTCACACGCGTGCATCCGCGCCGGCGGGCAAGCAACGCCGCCGGCGAGACAGCAGCAGCGGACACCGCCGAAACCACCGCGACATCGGCCTCCGAGCACGTCGGCCTGTGGGAGGGCATCAGCGCAGGATGGCGCGAGGTGCGCTCCCGAGTATGGGTTTGGGCGACCCTGCTGTCCTTCTCCGTTGCCCTCTTCTTCGGGCTGGCGCCGTGGTTCGTGCTCGGCCCCATCATCGCCCGCCAGCAGTACGGCCATCTCTCCATCTACGGGGTCGTCGAGGCCACTCTGGGCGTGGGAACCATCATCGGCTCGATCGCCGCCGTCGTGTGGCGGCCGCGATATCCGATGCGGCTGGGGATGCTCGCCATCTGCATCTGGCCGCTCACCGACATCCTCTACGCCACCGGCGTCACGCTGATCCTAGTCATCCCCGCCACCGTCCTCGCGGGGATGGGGATCGCGTTGTTCGACGTGTGGTGGATGACGGCGCTGGCAGAGCGCATACCCCCCGGGTCTCTCTCACGGGTGACCTCCTACGACTGGATGGTCTCCCTTGGGCTGCTCCCCATCGGCTTCATCCTCGCCGGTCCGCTGGCCCGCGAGCTCGGCGCCGTCGAAGTGATGCTGGGCGGCTCGATCCTCGCGTTCGTGGCGTTCGCTCTCGGCTTGCTCCCGCGCCAGACCCGGATGCTCGAGCGTCTGCGCAGCGGACAGACATCGCCCCGACCTCCCGAGGATCCGCTACGCAGTCTGACCCATCGCTCCTGAGCCGCTGGCCTGTGCAGCCGCCTCGGCGAGCTCCCAGGCGCGCCCGGCAGCCGTCGAGCGATCGCCCACCCCGAGCTTGCGAAAGCCGTGCTCCAGATGCTTGCCCACCGTGCGGTAGCTGATCCCGAGCTCCGCGGCGATGTGCTGGTTGGATCCGCCGAGGGCCACCAGACGCACCACTTCAGCCTCGCGGCCGGTGAGCCCCGCCGTGAGCAGCCCATCGACGATGTGCTCGTCGCGGGGCCCCACATCGCCCGCGCGCACAGACTCGAAGGCCAGCGCGTTGATGTAGGCCTGGATGAGGAACGGCCGGGCGCGGTTGATGAAGGCTCGCTCGGAATCGGTGTAGTCGCGATCGCGACGACTGAGCGCTATGGCCAGAACTCGGCCGGGGCCGCCTGGGAGCGTGAAGGCAAGCTGGTGCTCCACCCCCATCGGCTCGTACAGCTCGCGGTACAGCGCCAGCTCGTGCAGCTCCTCCCTGGAGATGACATCGGAGAAGCGCAGCGCACCTCCGTCTCCGGTCTTCAGATAGTGCTGGAGGATCGGGTTTTCATGCCCATGTGCAGCCCAGGTCACGAACTGGGAAGCCGGCTGGTGGGGCTCGATGATCGCCACCATCGTCTCCGGGGTTGGCCCCACCTCGTTGAGCGATACATAGTCCGACGGAAGCACCCGATGCAGGGCCTCCAGCAGGCCCTGCCGGAGCTCCTCGAGCTCGAGCAGCCCGAGTGTGTCGCCGATCAGCTCGAGCAGGCGAGCTTCGTCGCCGGGGCTTTGGCCGTTGTCAACTGACATACGTCGTAGAGACGTATATCGGGTTTCACATCGTGAGGCGTTCACCCGGCTGACCAGGTGCGTAGAGTGGCCCCCATGGACTTCCTCGTGGCCAGAGACGACCTTCACCGCTGTCGCTTCCTCGACGCCCCTCAACCCGAGCTCGCCGAGGGCGAGGCGCTGCTGAGCATCAGCTCGTTCGGCCTGACCTCCAACAACATCACCTATGCCATGTTCGGTGAGGCGATGTCCTACTGGAGCTTCTTCCCCGCCGAGGAGGGGTGGGGCCGGGTTCCAGTCTGGGGCTTTGCCGAGGTCTCCCACAGCAACGCCAAGGAGCTCCAGCCCGGGACGCGAGTGTTTGGCTACCTGCCGCCCTCGCGCGAGCTGCTCGTCAAGCCTGCGCACATCGGCGCTCATGGCTTCATCGACGCCTCCCCTCACCGCGCCGCCCTGCCGGCCGCGTACAACAGCTATGCGAGCACCGCAACCGACCCCATCTACGACGCCGATCACGAGGACGAGCAGATGCTGCTGCGCCCCCTGTTCTTCACCTCGTACCTGATCGACGACTTCCTCCACGACAGCAACTTCTTCGGCTCGGCCACCGTGATCCTGTCGAGCGCCTCCAGCAAGACGTCGAGCGCGCTCGCCTTTCTGCTCTCGCGCCGCACAGGGATCGACGTCGTCGGGCTGACCTCCCAGCGCAGCGTTGAGTTCGCCCGCGGGCTGGGGGTCTATGACCATGTCCTGAGCTACTCCGAACTGGACTCGCTGCCCGCCGGGCACACCGTTTATGTGGACATGGCGGGTGACGCAGCGGTGCGCAGCGCCGTGCACACCCATTTCGGCGATGAGCTGGCCCACTCGGCCGTCGTGGGTGCCACCCATCACGATCAGATGGGAGCGGCGCCGGAGGATCTGCCCGGCCCTCGCCCCACCTTCTTCTTCGCGCCCGACCGGGTCGCCAAACGCAGTCAGGAGTGGGGACGCGACGGTTTCGAGCGCCGCCTCGCCGAGGCGTGGCGGCCCTATGTCGAGTGGACCGGGGGCTGGCTGGAAGTCGTCCACGGACAGGGTGAGGAGTCGCTGCAGAGCGCCTATCTCGATCTGCTCGACGGCCGCATCGATCCGGCCCGCGCGCACGTGCTAACGCTGCAGGACTGAACAACCAGGACGCTCCACCGCTGTAGGTGGGCGAAGGCAACACCGGTCCGCGCCTTCGCTCTCGTGCGGTTTGTGACACAGCACATCGGGGTATGCGTGGTCAGGTACCGCATACGAGGGAATGGGGATGACATGAGAGGTTGGCTGCGAGCGTGTGGAGCGCTGTTGGCTGCGATCGGCGCACTCGCCGGCGCTCCGGGTCTGGCGGCTGGCAAGGGCGTCGCTGAACCCACACCGTTCGGACACGCCTGCGCGGCCCAGAACGGAGTGCGGTTCTGCCCCACCACCACGTTGTCTCAGCGCGTCTCCTCCTTCAACGGCATGCCGCTGGACGTCGACGTGACGCTGCCAGCGACCGGCAAGGGACCCTTCCCCACGATCGTGATGCTTCACGGCTGGGGCGGCAGCAAGACGTCCTTCGAGTCCACCACACCCGCCGGCGACGGGAACGAGACCTACGACTACAACAACATCTACTACGCCCAACACGGCTTTGCCGTCGTCAACTACTCCGCTCGCGGGTGGGGCAGATCGTGCGGGACGGTGGAATCGCGTAGCGAAGGAAACTGCACAGAAGGCTGGATTCGCCTCGCCGACCAGCGCTACGAGGCGCGCGACACGCAGTTCCTGCTCGGCAACCTCGTCGACGAGGGCATCGCCAAGGCCGGCGCGCTCGGTGTCACCGGCACCTCCTACGGCGGCGGGCAGAGCATCGAGCTGGCCTATCTGAAGAATCGCGTCCGGCTCCCCAACGGGGAATTCGAAAGATGGCGCAGCCCCGCCGGCAGGCCGCTGGAAATCAAGGCCGCCTACCCGCGCTGGCCGTGGTCGGACCTCGTCGCCGCACTCGAGCCCAACGGCCGCTTCCTCGACACCGGCATCGCGCCGTTCGGCCAGAGCTACGAACCCACGGGAGTGGAGATCCAGAGCTACGTCACCGGCCTGATCGCAGAGGGCGAGACGACGGGTTACATCTCCCCACCGGGCGCCGATCCCGAAGCCGAACTGGTCAAGTGGTACACGCTGATCAACGCCGGGGAGCCATATGTGCTCGAAGCAGAAGCCATCGCCCACCAGATCTATGACTTCCACCAGGGCTACGGCATCCCCCTGTCGGGCAAGCCCGCGCCGATGCTGCTCGAGAGCGGCTGGACCGACGATCTCTTCCCCGTCGAACAGTCGCTGCGTGTCTACAACGCGATCCAGGCCAAGCACGGTCAGGTTGCCCTGATGTTCGGCGATCTGGGGCACAGCCCAGGCACCAACAAGCCCAACACCGACGAAGCGTTCAACCAGGAGGCGGCCGGCTTCTTCACAGCCGAGCTCCAGCACGAAGGCCAGGCTCCGGCGAGCGGAAGCGTGACCGCCTACACCGAGACATGCCCCACGGCGGCACCCGGCGGCGGGCCCTACACGGCCGCGAGCTGGGCGGCGCTTCACCCTGGAACCGTCAGCTTCGGAGGGAGCGCGCCGCAGAGCGTCACCTCGGCCGGCGGGAACCCCACGGTGGCAGCCGAGCTGGACCCGATCGTCAACAGCGAAGCCTGCAAGACCGTGCCGGGCGAAGCGGAGCCCGACACCGCCAGCTACACGCTCCCCAGCAACGGCTTCACACTGATGGGGCTGCCGACGGTCACCGCAACGATCAAGAGCACCGGGACCTTCGGTGAGCTCGCCTCGCGCCTGTGGGACGTGCTCCCGAGCGGAGAACAACGGCTGATCAGCCGCGGCATCTACCGCCTACAGGAAGGCCAGCAGGGCCCCATCACCTTCCAGCTGCACGGCGGCGGCTACACCTTCGCAGCCGGGGACACGGTGAAGCTGGAACTACTCGGACGCGACGCCCCCTACTACCGAGCAAGCAACGGTGTTTTCGCAATCGAAGTGAGCAACCTCACGGTCTCGCTGCCGACGCTTTGACGCTCAGGCGTCAGCCACCTCGAGCACGAGCTTGCCCGTGTTCTCGCCCCTGAACAGGCGCAGGAGCGCCTCCGGAAAGCTCTCCAGACCGCCCTCGGCCACTTCCACACGGGAGACGAGCTTGCCCGCCGCGAGCCAGGCCCCCATCTCCTGGGCCCCCTCGGCGTAGCGCGATCCGTAGTCGGTGACCACGAACCCGGTCATGCTGGCGTGGTTCACCAGCAGGGAGAGGTAGTTGGATGGCCCCTGCACAGCGGTGGTGACGTTGTACTGGGAGATGGCGCCGCAGATGATCACCCGCGCATTCCGCGCCAGATTGGCCAGCGCGGCGTCGAGGATGTCTCCGCCGACGTTGTCGAAGTACACGTCGATCCCATCGGGGCAGTGCTCGGCGAGCGCAGCGCCCACATCCTCGGACTTGTAGTCGATGCACCCGTCGAAGCCAAGCTCCTCGGTGACGAAGCCGCACTTCTCCCTGCCACCCGCGATGCCCACTGCGCGAGCGCCCTTCAGCTTGGCTATCTGTCCCACCATCCCGCCCACCGCGCCGGCCGCACCCGAGACGACAACCGTCTCGCCCGCCTGCGGGCGACCGATGTCGAGCAGGCCGAAGTAGGCCGTCATACCCGTCATGCCGAGCGTGCCGAGATACACCGGCAGCGGCGCCAGCGATGTGTCGGCCTTCATCACCCCATCGCCGTGCACCAGGGCGTACTCCTGCACGCCGAGCAGGCCCGTCACACGATCGCCCACCGCTATGCCCGGGTGCCTGGACGCCACCACCTCGCCCGCGCCGAGTGCGCGCATGACCTCGCCGATGCCCACCGGCGGGACGTAGGAGCGGGCATCGTTCATCCAACCGCGCATGGCCGGGTCGAGCGACAGGTAGAGCACCTTGACGAGGACCTCGCCCTCGCCGGGCTCGGACACGGGCTCCTCTACGTACTCCCAGTCACTGGGCTTGGGCAATCCAACGGGACGTGCGGCTAGCTTGAACTGGTGGTTTGAGGCATCCATGGAGTTGCCCTTCCTGGTGGCTGACCAAAGGCGCCGCTGGCGCGGGGCGACACCATATCGGTGGACGTGCGCAGGCGAAATCGGTCCGTTGTTTCAGAGATGCCGGGCCCGGGCAGAGACCGCCACAGCGTGGCTCTTGGCGTGAGAGACTTCCGAGTCGCCCCACCCGCCGTGGCGGGCCACGAACATCCACACAAGGAGCAGACATGCCCGACATCGAGTTCCCCACCAGCGCCGGCAGCACTCCCGGCTATCTCGCCGTCCCCGCCGGCGAGAGCGGCCCGGCGACGATCGTCATGCAGGAGTGGTGGGGCCTTGACGAGCACATCCGCTCGATCTGCGACCGCCTGGCCGCCGAGGGCTTCTTCGCGCTGGCGCCCGACCTCTACCGCGGCGAGACCACCGCTCAGCCCAGCGAGGCCGAACAGAAGATGATGGCCCTGAACATGGAGCAGGTCGAGAAGGACATGTGCGGGGCGGCCGAGTACCTCGCCTCCCAGTCCGGAGTGGAGAGCGCGAAGGGCGTGGGCTCACTCGGCTTCTGTCTGGGCGGAGGTCTGTCGATCTGGGCTGCCGCCACATGCCCCCAGATCACCGCCGCGGTGACCTACTACTACGTGATGCCCCATGGCAAGCCCGACTTCACGAAGCTGAAAGGGCCGGTGCTCGGGCACTTCGGCACCGAAGACGAATTCATACCCCTCGACGACGCCAACAAGCTCGAGTCAGAGCTGCGCGACGCCGGCGCCGAGGTGAGCTTCCACTACTACGAGGGTGCCGGACACGCCTTCTTCAACGACACCAACCGCCTGGGCACCTACGACGAGAAGCTGGCCGAGGAGTCGTGGGAGCGCACGGTGAGCTTCCTGCGCTCGGCGCTCGGCTCCTGAGCGCCTCACCTCACCCTGAAGCGCACTGGCCACGCGGGGCGAGGAGGCTCGCGCCCCTCCTCGCCATGGCGCTCGCCCTGGTTGCTCCCGCCCGAGGAGCGGCCAGTCCCGCCACATGGTCTACGCCGAGCATCCTGAGCTCGTGCCCCGCGGTCGAAGGAGGGCGAGTTCTCTTTCCCAGCGACAGTCCCAACCACCCCACCGGCCCAGGCGCCGTGGTCTGGCGAGCGTCGTCGAGCTGCCCCGGAGGCGAAGGGGCACGCGTTGCGACTCTGGCCGCGAGCGACGCTCCAGGCCCGTCGGCGATTCCCCTCTCCCCTCGGGGCCGACCGATCGGCACTCGTGGAGAATTGCTCGCCGGCGTTGCGCCACAGGGGCAGATCCTGATCGCCGGCGCGCGCGGTGGCGCGCCCGTCCAAGGCCGGGCAGGCGGGCCATTCGCCCCCCTGAGCGGGCTCACCGGCACGCTCGCCCCGGCGACGATCACCAACGCCTACCTCGGAGATGTGGCCTTTGCCTCTCCCACCCCGGACGGGCATCTGCAGGTGGACGTCGAGCGCTACTACGCCCACAGCATCGAACACAGGGCAAAGGTGGGCAGCACCGAACCGAAGCCGGAGGAAACCCTCAGGCTGGCGATGGACTACCGCAGCGATGCGCTCGCCGTGTGGGCCCAGGGCGCCTCCATCTACGCCCGCGACATGCCCGCCACAGGCATCGCCCATCGAGCCCAGCGATTGGGGCCAGCCGGCAGCAGCTCACAGATCGCCGCTCTGCTCAGCGACGACAACCGCGCCATCGTCGCCTGGACGGAGGAATCCCGAGGCGAAACCTCCGTGTGGGTCGATCGCTCGGCAGCTGGGGTGCGGTTTCCCTCACCCGCACTGCTCGAACGCTTCCCCAATCCGGGAAGTCAGGCTGCTCGACCCATCCCTCCCCGCCTGGTGCGACTCAGCTCCGAGAGCGTGATGCTGGCCTGGGGCGGTGCGAGCGGCGCTCACCGGGTGGTACGCAGCGCCGCCATCGACCTGGAAGGCGTTGGTGAGCCCACCACTATCGCCGCACCTACCGGCGATGCCCTGCTCGCCGGCCTAGCGGCCGGCCCCGACGGCGACGCGCTGCTGCTGTGGACCGAGCCCCAGCAGACCCTGGCGCCAACCGGCACTCAAACTCAGTCGATCTTCGCTGCCAGGGGGTTCGACACCCATCCGAAACGGACCATCTTCGGTCCCGCCGAGGAAGTGGAGCCGGCCGGCCCCAACAGCGAACCAACGGTCGCGATCGACCCCGCGAACGACGACGCCACAGCGCTCTGGCGGGGCGCCGGCGGGGCCCTCGAGTACGCGATTCGCACTCCCGCGAAGGCTTCCTGAGCGCTCGTGGCAGGGAGGCGCACAGCGCGGAGGACCGCCTTTAGGAAAAGATGCTCCACGCATGGATAGGGATTACGAGCTTCAAACCCATCAGGCAGAGGATCGACACTGGTGGTATCGAGGGCGGCGCACAGTGCTCGACGTGGTCGTGGCCAGCCTTGGCCTGTCCGCACCCGCCCGCATCCTGGACGCAGGCTGCGGCAGCGGACGCAACATGGTCGATCTCGCGCGCTACGGCACGGTGACGGGTATCGAGCTCTCGGAGACCAGCGTGGCGCTGGCCCGCAACCGCGGCGCCGGAGAGGTGGTGTCGGGCTCGGTGCTGGAGATGCCCTTCGCCGAGGACAGCTTCGACCTCGCGGTGAGCCTCGACGTGATCGAGCATCTCGAGGACGACCTCGGCGCGCTGCGCGAGCTGCGGCGCACCGTCGCGCCCGGCGGCGCGCTGCTCGTGACCGTCCCCGCCTATCAGTGGCTGTGGAGCGGACACGACGAGATCAACCACCACCACCGCCGCTACACACGACGCTCGCTGCAGCGGGTGGCCGAGCAGGCCGGCTGGCAGCAGGCGCGCACCACCTACTTCAACTCGCTGCTGCTGCCCGTAGCCATCGTGTTGCGCATCCTCGAGCGCTTCAACACCAAGACCACCGAGTCGAGTCTCGACCTGTGGGTGCCCCCCGAACCGGTGAACTGGGCGCTCGAGCGTCCACTCGCCCTCGAGGCCGCGCTGATCAAGCGCGGCGGGCGCATCCCCGCCGGGCTGTCCCTGCTGGCTGTCTTCCGCTAAAGGCCCGTCATCTCACCGGGCACGGTGGGTTGCATGCGAAACGTCCACGCCCGATTGGCGAAGAAGGTGCTCACGGTCACCACCACCGTCGCCAGCGCCTGCGCCACGAGCTTGTCGAGTCTCGCGTCGTGCACGAACAGGAAGAGCAGGCCCTCGTTGATGGCAAGCCCACAGCCCTGCACGACCGCCCAGCGCACCGGCGTGAGCGTGTCGCCGACATGCTCACGGAACGTCCAGCGGCGATTGAGCAGAAAGCCGTTGGTGGCGCCCACCGCGAAACCGACGGCCGAAGCCGCCAGGTACCACACCCCGAAGACCTTCAGCAGCAGGGTGTAGACGATGAAGGTGAGCGCCGTGTTGGAGACCCCGACGATCCCAAACTTGACGAACTGGATCACCACCGGCGTGTTCAGCCGGCGCAGCCGCACCGCTACGCTGGGGGACCGCTCCTGCTGGTCGGTGTGCTCGGGGCTCATATAGACACAGGATGAACGATAAATTGAGCGGCGGCTTAAGGGTTTCTTCGAAGATACTTGCCAGCCGTAGCTCAACCGCCCGCGGGAAGGCAACAACCATGCCGGACACACAACTGCGCATCCCCACTCTTCTCAGCGTCGTGGCGCCCGTCTACGACGAGGAGCTGCTCGTCGAGGAGTTCATCACCCGCACGGTCGCCGCGATGGCCGATTACGAGTTCGAGCTCGTTCTGGTCAACGACGGCAGCTCTGACAGCACGCCCGAGCTGCTCGACCGGGCCGCCGCCGCCGACTCACGCGTCCGTGTCATCCACCTGTCGCGCAACTTCGGCCACCAGGCGGCGCTCACAGCCGGGCTCGAGCACGCTGCCGGCGATGTCGTGGCCATGATCGACGCCGACCTCCAGGACCCCCCAGAGCTGATCCCCGACATGATCGCCCGCTGGAGCCAGGGCGCCGATGTCGTCTACGCCGTACGCAAGGAGCGCGAAGGCGAGACCGCCTTCAAGCTCGCCACCGCATCGTGGTTCTACAAGCTGTTCAACAAGCTCGCCCAGGTCGACCTCGAGCCCAACTCCGGCGACTTCCGCCTGCTCGACCGACGCGCGTTGGACGCCCTGCTGGCGATGACCGAGCGCTCACGCTTCCTGCGCGGCATGACTGTGTGGGTTGGCTTCAACCAGACCGCCATCTCCTATCAGCGCGAGGCCCGGCACGCGGGCGAGACCAAGTACACGCTGCGCAAGATGCTCCGTTTCTCCCTCGATGCCATCGCCTCCTTCTCCCATCTTCCGCTGCAGCTGGCCACCTATGTCGGGATGCTCTCCGCCGGGGTCGCCTTCATCGCCATACCGGTCGTGATCGTCCTGCGGATCTTCGACTCCTATCTCCCCGGCTTCGGCGCCATCACCATCGCCATCCTGCTGCTCGGCGGCATCCAGCTGATCGCCCTCGGCGTGATCGGCGAGTACGTGGGCCGGATATACGACGAGGTCAAGCACCGCCCCCTCTACATCGTGCGCGATGAGCGCAACCGCCCTCCGGGGACAGCCGCCAATCTCGCTCCCGTGGCTCGTGCGGGGCTCTCCGCCGTGCGCCAGCGCGAGCCCATCGGCTGAACCGGCCGCTCGGCCCTGTGTCCAGAAGCTCGCGCCGGCGGGCCCCAGCTCGCCCGCACGACATAAAAATCGCTGTATAGCAATGGTGATACAGCGTTCGACGGCCAACATATGAGCTCGTGAAGGAGTTGCACACGACCGCACCCTGCGCCCCCCGCCCGTGTTCCGAGCGGGCAATGAGCCCCTCATCGCCGTCCCTTGCGCAGCCTGCCGATGGAAAGAACCCCACTGCCGTAGGCGTCGCCCCGCTGGCGGCATCCCTCTTGGCCCTGGGTCTGGCTCTGGCGCTCGCCCTCAGCATCACAACCGCCGCCGCCTGGGCCACGCCCTGTCCCGGCGCGATCTCCTGCCCCTATGCGGCCGCCCAGGTGATCGGCAACCGCGCCGAGAGCGTGCTGCGCTTCCCGGAGGCGGTGGCGGTGGACGCCCAGGGAGATGTCTACGTCGCAGACCAGCTGAGCTACGTGGTCCAGAAGTTCAGCTCCACCGGGACATTCGAGAACGAGTGGGGCTCCTTCGGCGCCGCTCACGGCCAGTTCGGGCCGATCGGCGGCCTCGCCACCGATGCGGCAGGCAACGTCTACGTGGTGGACTCCAGCCACAATAGGATCGAGAAGTTCGACCCCAACGGCAACTTCCTCACCTCCTGGGGACACCACGGAAGCGAACTGGGCGAGTTCTCCTTCGGCTCCTCCCAGAACTACACCCAGCCGCCGGGCGGGGGAATTGCGGTGGCAGGCAACTACGTGTACGTGGCCGACAGCGGCAACGACCGCATCGAGCGCTTCAACCTCACCGGCGGCGAAGCGATGGCCTGGGGCGAAAAGGGGAGCGGCCTCGGACAGTTCTCCTACCCCCGCGGGGTGGCGGCCAACGAAAGCGAGGTGATCGTCAGCGACGACGACAACCATCGGGTCGAGAAATTCGCGCCCGAAGGCGCCTTCCAATCGGCCTCGGGCAGCTATGGGACGGGCCCCGGCCAGTTCGGCTACCCCTACGGAGTGGCTCTCGACGCCGCCGGCAACGTTTATGTGGCCGACGACATCAACCACCGTGTGGTCAAGTTGAATGGGGCGCTCGGCTTTCTCGGCGCCTGGGGCGGCCTCGGCTCCAAACCGGGACAGCTCGCCTTTCCGCGGGCGCTGGCCGCCGATCCGGCGGGCGACACATATGTCGCCGACACCGCCAACGATCGGGTCGAGGTGTATGGCCCCGAAGGCAACTACCTGCGCACGATCGGAACCTCGGCCCGCGGTCCCGGAGAGCTGACGGCTCCCCGTGGGCTGGGGGTCGACCCCACCGGCAGGCTGCTGATCTCCGACCCGCTCGACAATCGCATCGAGCTGTTCGCGCCGGGAACCGATGGGTACGTGGGGCAGTGGACGGCCACCGGAGGACACTATGGCGGCTTCAACACGCCGGCGGGCATCGCTGTGGACCCGAGGGGCTCGGTGTACATCGCCGACACCGGTAACGCCCGCCTCGTGCGCCTGTGGGGCGATGGCACCTTCCTGGGAGAACTGGGAGGTCCGGGAGACCTCGGCGGGGCACAGCTCAGCGAAGCGGGATCGGTGGCCGTGGCAGCGGGTCCGGATGAGACCTACGTGGCCGACACCGCTCACAACCGCGTGCTCGTCTACGGGCCCGAAGGCTCCCTGCGCGCCAGGTGGGGTGGCGGCGAAGGCAACGGCCAGGCTGGACACGGCTCGGGGGAATTCAACCACCCGAGCGCCGTGGCGGTGGACGGCGGCGGCAACGCCTATGTGGCCGACACCTACAACAACCGCATCGTCAAGCTATCCCCAACCGGGGCGGTGCTGGGCGAGTGGGGCTCGCGGGGCAGCGGCGACGGGCGCTTTCACTCGCCGACGGGGGTGGCCGTCGATGCGGCGGGCAACGTGTATGTGAGCGACAGCGAAAACAACCGCATCGAGGCATTCGACTCCGAAGGCCACTACCTCTACCAGTGGGGCGTGCACGGGCCCGGCGTCGGCGAGTTCTCCCAGCCCACAGCCGTGGCGGTGGACTGCAACGGCGATGTGTATGTGGCCGACACCGACAACAACCGCGTTCAGCGTTTCAACTTGAGCTCGGCCAACGGCCCGGGCTGTCTCGCTCCCACCGCCTGGCCGCCCCCACTGGACGTCGCTCCAGTCCTGACTGTGAGCCTGTCGCGCAGCACCGGGGTGCTCGCACGGCGCGCGCTGGCCTTGACTGTCAGCTGCCAGCGCGGCTGCAAGGTCCTCGCCTCCGCAACGCTCTCAGTGGGCGCCCGGCGCCCCGTCTCGCTGATCGCCGCCGCCCGCGGACTGCCCCCCGCCAGAGGGGGCCATGTGCGATTGCGTGTCGGTCCGGCAGCACTGCGACGGCTGCGCAGCGAGCTGAGGCATGGCGCCTCCATGCTGGCGAGCCTCACCATCGTCGCCGCCGGACCCACCGGACGGCGCACAACCTTCTCCAGAACCTACATCGTGCGCCGCTGAACCATAATGAGCGCATGAGCACCGATGACGCCTTCGCCGAGACAGACCAGGCGGGCATGGATCACCGCAAGGAGCGGATCAGGATCGAGACCGAGCGCCACCGCATCGAGGGGGTGCTGACCCTCGCCCGAGACGGCTACCGCAGCCGAGTCTCCGATGTTCTGAATGCCTCCGAGCGCGACTTCATCACCCTCACCGACGTCACCGTGGCTCCGCTGGAGGGCGGCCCACTCGAGCTGCACGCCTACCTTACGCTCGCCCGGCGGCACATCGTCTTCGCCGTGGCCGCTCCCGAGGACGCCGCCGGCTGAGGCGTCCTCTTGCCGCACAGCGGCTCGGAGGCGGCTCGCCCAGCCAGATCGGCTACGCGGCCACGGGCGCCCACAGCTCGTCGATCTCCCGCTCGGCGGCGGCGAGGCTCTCGGCGGCGAGTGGACGCAGCTCCGCCATCTGCGGGACGGTGTCGGCAAGGGTGAGTTCAGCCGTGATGAAGCGGGGCTCCAGGCCGGTCATGCTCAGAGCGTGGGGCAGCCACGGTTCGGCGTGATCCCATCCCTCACGGGGCGTGCCGGGCAGGTAGCCGCCGCCGCGTGATGCCAGCACGAGCATCTCGCGGCCGCCCAGCAGCCCCGTCTGGGTTGCCGGTTCATAGGACAGGCCAGGAGCGATCAGGTGGTCGATCCACGCCTTGACGGAGCTGGGAGGACCGAAGTTGTAGAGAGGCAGGCCGAGCAGGATCGTGTCTGCCTCGAGCGCCTCGCCCACCACCTGCTCACTGAGAGCCCACGATGCAGCCTGCTCGGGGGTGTGCTGCTCGGCGGGCACCATGCGCGCGAGGCCCGTACGGGAGTCGAGATGGGGAAGCGGGTGGGCGCCGTAATCGCGATAGGTGACCGTACCGCCGGGATGGGCGCCACGCCAGCGCTCCGCCGCCCGGGCGCTCAGCGCGCGGCTGACCGAAAGATCGCCCTTGATCGATGTGTCGATGTGGAGGAGATGGGCCATGATGTCGTCCTTTTCAACTCGGTTGTGGAAATAAACTGAGTTGTAGCAGACAACATAGTTGCCAGGTGCTCTAGAATTGGCGGGTATGGCGCAGAGCACAACCATCAGGCATCGCTCCTCTGCCCTGCTCGACCATCTCGCGCGTCTCACACGACTGCGCACCGCATCGGCCCTAGCCCCCCTGGGCCTGCGGCCGCGTCACCTCGTCGTGCTGACCGTCCTGCGCGACCATGGGAGCCCAACCCAGCAGGCACTGGCGGCCACGCTGCACACCGACCGCACGAACCTGATCGGGCTGCTCAACGAACTGGAGCGTGAGGATCTGATCCTGCGCCGGCGCTCGAGCGATGACCGCCGGCGCCACATCGTCGAGCTCACCGACGACGGCGAGAAGCGCCTCTCCGAAGCAGAGGCAGCCCTGTCAGCGGCCGAGGATGAGGTGCTCAGCGCACTCGACACCGACCAGCGCGAGATGCTCTACAGCCTGCTGCAGCAGGCGACGACAAGCCATGTGCTCGACTGCGCGGCAGTGGCCGCCGCCGCCGAGGCAAGCGAAGACGACTGCTGCTGATGAGCCGCGAAGACAGCCGAACGGAATTTCTCGAAAAAATGGGATAGGTCTGCAATCATCTGCCGATGGGGGCTGGGGGGCCACGCGCAAGGACGACCGCCGCCGTGGTGCCGGCCGAGGTCGAGCGGGCTCGCCAGCCGGTTCAGGCGCCAGCCCTACCCCCAGCCAGCCCGCTCGTGGCGCTGGTGACCTCCCCCGTGCTGCATCGAGTTCTCCCCAGGCACTTGGCGGCGCTGGTGGGCGAAGCTCATGGATGGGCGACGTGGTGCACACAGCCCCGGGAACGCGACCGAGCACGAGCGGCGATGGGGGCGATCGTGGGACACACCGAGCGCGAGCACGAAATCGAGAGGCTGGCCCGCCGGCATGTCCTCGAGAGGCATGTGGTGAGGATGCTTTTCTGGCAGCCGCCGAGAGCAGCCAAGGTCGACGAGGCCTCCAGGATCAATCTGCAAGAGGCCCTCTCCTGCGGACGGGGCATCCTGCTCAGCAGCAGCCATCTCGGTCCGTTCTTCGATAACAGCGCTCCCCTCGCAGAGGTGGCACGTCGCCGGTACCTGGTCCACGGATCATGGTTCTTCGCCACGCCCAGCGCCGACTACGGGGGCAGACGGCTGGCCTACTGGTGGCAGAAGGTGGCCCACCGGGGGCACCATCTGATCCATGCGAGCAACTCCTACCAGACCATCCGCGCCCTGCTAGAGCAGGGCGAGATCACAGTGGTGGCCTTCGATGTCCCAGGCTCCCGGGACACGGTGTTCCTGGGAAAGCGCGTGAGCCTCGCCAGCGGAACAGCACGCCTGGCGCTCGATGCCGATGCCCTAATCCTCCCGGTCCGGGCTCGACGCGCCCGCGGCTGCTCGCAGGTCGATATCGCCCCACCCCTGGACTGCAGGAACTTCGCCGACGCGGCCGAGCTGCATGACGCGCTCGCGGACATCCACTCCAGGCTCATCCTCGAGCTGGCCGAGACCCTGGAGGATCCCCGCCGAGCCGGCGCTTGGGAGGACGGCGCCACAGCTGAGGCCTGGACCATCCCCTCTCGAGGCGACGCCATGCCAGCGGCCTGACTCACGAGTCGACTCTCGCCCGGCGCGGCCACGAACCGACACACCGGAAGTTTCCTGGAAGTTAGGGACGCGCCTGCAATCATTTGTCAATGGACGTTGGGGGCGTAAGCGGGAGGATGACCGCAGCTGTGTCGCCGGGCGAGCTCGAACGGGTGCGCCAACCGGCTCAGCCACCCGCCATGCCCTCGGCGAGCCCGCTCGTCGCACTGGCGACATCACCCTCGCTGCACCGACTGCTCCCCAGGCATCTGGCGGTACAGCTGGGCCGAGCGCATGGCCGGGCCAAGTGGCACACGCGGCAGCGTGAGCGCGAGCGCGCACGAGCGGCGATGGCGGCGATCGTTGGAGGTACCAATCGTGCGCACGAAATCGAGAGACTGGCCCGGCGGCATGTCCTGGAGATGCACGCCGTGAGGATGCTGTTCTGGCAACCCCTACGCGCGGCCGCGGTGGACGAGGCGTCAAGTGCCAACCTGCAAGAGGCCCTCTCGAGCGGCCGGGGCATCCTTTTCAGCGGCAGTCATCTCGGACCCTTCTTCGACCTCAGCGCTCCACTCGCTGGGCTGGCTCGCCGCCGCTATTCGATCAACGGACCATGGTTCTTCGCTCCCCCCAGCGCCGACTACGGGGGAAGGCGCCTGGTGCAGTGGTGGCGGCGCACGGCCCAACGAGACGGCCACCCGATACACGCGAGCAACTCCTACCAGACCGTCCGCGCCCTGCTCGAGGACGGCGAGATCGTCATGGTGACGTTCGATATCCCCGGCTCACGTGAGACGATGTTTCTGGGTAAGCGGGTGAGCCTTGCCAGCGGCACTGCACGGTTGGCATTCGATGCCGACGCCCTGATCCTGCCGGCTCGCACACGACGAGTCCGCGGTCGCTCGCACGTCGATATCGCCCCGCCCCTGGACTGCAGGAACTTCGCAGACGCCGCCGAGCTGCATGACGCGCTCGCGGACATCCACTCCAAGCTGATCCTCGAGCTGGCCGAGACCCTGGAGGATCCCCGCCGGGCGGGCCTCTGGGGAGAGGGCGCCACAGCTGAGGCCTGGAGTCAGCCGACGCTGCCGTAAAGCCTCGTGATGATCTCGCGCTGCGAATACGGATCGTCGCGCGGCGGGACCGCCGGCGGCTTCGTCGCCGTGCCAGTCTGCTCGATCGCTGTTGGAGCCAACCCGATACGCGCGACCACCCACTCACCGTCACGCTGCACAGGGACCCACTTCGCGTCTGAATGCAAGCGCTGGCTCCGTGCCGCCTCAGCCGTCGCCTCATCACGCGTCATAGGTTGAGGATACCGACGCTATCCGCCGAGCAGGGGAGTGATCAGCAGCGCATCCGCGAACTACACGGTGAGCCGGCCTAGCTCAACAACGACCTCGCACCTCTTGAAAACGGAGAGGGCGGGATTCGAACCCGCGATGGAGTTTAACCCCCATACTCGCTTAGCAGGCGAGTGCCTTCAGCCTCTCGGCCACCTCTCCTTGGATCGGACGCCAAGTCTAGAGCTTGACGGAGAAGCGGCGCGAGGGACCAACCCCCGGCTGGCGTCGGGCGAAGCGAAGCGAAGGGCCATCCGCGGCGGATCGACTAGCCTTTCATCGCTCGCGCGGGAAGGGTGGCAGAGCGGTTGAATGCACCGGTCTTGAAAACCGGACGTCCGGAAAGTCGCGTCTCGCTGGGGTCCGCGGATTCTTGGCTTTCCTGAGCCGTTTTCCGCACGGTTGAGCCGGAATCAGCGGGTTAGCGGCTGCTGGTGCCCAGCGCCGCGTAGCCGCTGTTAACCGCCTGAAACCGCGTGATCCGCGCTTGAACTGGCGCGGAATTGGCGCGAGTCGGGCGGGGCTGGTTGAGGGTTGTCCGGCCTCGCTAGTCCTTCGCTTCCCGCCTTGTTCGCACACGCCGAGACGGCGCAAGCCGCGTTTGCTAAGGCGTGTCTGGCACGAGGGCGGCGTGCGAGACTCGGGAGATGGACACGCTTTCGATCGCGGCGATTCCGCACCTGATCCCTGCTCCGACGATCCCAAATGGGGAGGTGCAGCTCGCTATCTCGGCACCGCTGGCCGGTGGACGCGACGAGGTGATCTACCTCGTATGCACCCATGAGCGCATCCGCTTCGCCTTGGCGAAGCACGAGGAGCGTGTTCCCGTGCTGCGGGCGGGCGGCGAACTCGGCGGCGCCATACGCTGGGACACACGCAAGGTCTGGGCGTGGGTGACGCTACCGGAAAACGCAAGACCATCCACCGTGCCCTGGGCGATTCTCGATGTCGACTCCGGCGAGCCGGCCGGGGCAGCCGACTTCGAGCAGACGGACGTCGATGACCCAGACGGCGCCGACGGTCGACACCGCGAAGAGCTGCTGCCCTGGATCTATGACCGGCACCTCGAGCTCGCCCACCCGCGGGAGGAGCGGCGCGGCGAAGTTGATGGTGGCGAGATCGAGTTCCGGCTCGAGTACATCGGCAAGCGACGACGTGAAGCTCTACGAAGGCCTGCCGGCGCCCACCACCGGGTCGCACAGATCCTGGCGAGGACCCTGCTGTATGAGCCGCACCGCCTCCTGTACATGCTTCCGTGCGATATACGCGTCGCGCGACCTCGACAACCGCGCCGGTCACAGCCGAGCCACTGGACACGGCAGCAAGGACGACGAGAATCCCGCGAGCTCTGCTGAGCACCGTTGCGGAGGAGGCGCTGATCGCGTGGCTGAGCCCGCCGTATAACGTCCAAAACACCGGTCCGCGTAAGTTCCCACACTCCGCGTCCGGCGAAAAGCTCCGGGCACACGAAATCAGCAACGTCAACATCGCCATCGCTCAGCTCCCCGGCCATGTGAGCGTCCGCGGGAGCACAGCACTCGCGGACTGCACGAATACCGCACACCGATTCACGCTCACACGGACCAAAGGCTAACTCGACCGAAACCCCCACGCTGTGGCAGTGCCACGATCCTCACCCGTCGACATAGATATCTGCGTGATATCCGAAAGGTCGAGAACGGACCTTATGTCGCTCGCTCTTCAATCGTCCGAACTGCAGCCCAGCCTAACCGTCGACCGACGTCACGGCACCTGCCCGGTGGGGGGCTTCGCCGGGGCATAGCTCTCACCAATGGCCCACAGGACGAAGCGAGCTACGTCATGCCGCGTAGTTAGAATCCGCACATGGCGGATACCGAGCGGGCGAGCAATTCGGGTGCAAACCTCCGACTAACCTACTCGAGCGCCTCGAAACTGCCACTCCTGTCGCCCGCAGCTACAGGCTCAGCGGGCGCGATCCGGTGAAGCCTCAGCAGCGCATCGCCGCCTCAGCCGGTACTGCGAAGCGTAAGTGGTCTACGAAGGAAATTGCGTGGCATGACTGAGAGTGTCGAGGCTCGTCCACACGAGAGGCCCTATTACGCAGCGGCAGCCACAAGCCTGGTCGTCGCATTTGTCTGGCTCGGGCTGTGGGCGGCCGAGGGCGCGCTCCCACGAAGTGAGAACCCTGCATTCTTCTCTACTGCATCCCAGGTGCTGCCAATTCTTCTTCTGACCTTCGCAGTGGAGAAACGCTTCTTTCATAGCGAGCCTGCTGCCCAGTTCTCAGCGACTGCTGCGGTGGCATTTTCTCTCGTGATGCTGGGATCTGGCGTTGGACTCGTGATGGCGATTGTCACACAGGGCGTGACTGGCCAACCTAGTCTCGTTCTCGCGACCGCAACGACATACCTAGTTGCAAATGCGCTGGCATCATCGCTGGCCTTGATTGTCGCCTCAGCGGCGGAGTCAGTTGGAATCGGGCGCGTCTTCACTACAAGGACGGAGGTCATCGTCTCAGGCCCGCTAAAGATGCTTGGGCTCATGGCCACGTCCCTCGCTGGCGCGGCCCTCATCGTTCTATACACCGACGGCATGTTCTCCGATTTGTTCGGTTCGGTGCCCATACACATCGCACTGCCGACTGGTGCAATCTCCGTCCTGTGGCTTGCTGCGGCACTGTGGGTCGGCGGACGAGACCGCCGCCCTATCCTCCGCATCTGGCTCAGCGTTGGTACCGCTACAGCCTGGCTGGGTGTGAGCCTCTTCTTTGGGTGGGCGGTTTCCAGCTCCGAAAACGGCATCTCGCTAGCAGAAGCCACAGGAATCTTCGGTGCCGTCTTCGCGCCGCCACCTCTTCTTATATTGGCCGCAGCTATGCGGCCGGCCCTCGTGGCCAGCATCAGGACACGACTCAAAGATAGAAGGCGCACCAGCGAGCTGCCGCGAGATCGCTAACAGACCTTATGGCCCCCTTCATGGCGGACATTATGCTTGCCGGCGAGATGCGATGGCTATGGGACACGGCCCCGCATGGGCGAACGGTTTCTTAGCTCGTGGATCCGTGAGTGAGCGCTCAGACTTGGGCCGCTAGAGGCGGTCGAACGCGGGGTCGGCTAGTCAGCGGTCCGACCCTGCCCGCGTCGCCAGCTCCGAGACTAATGCGTCGCCCATGATCGACGTTGCTGATCCAGCTCTCTGTCGGAAGCCGGTCGTGGCAGCGCGCTGCACTCGGCTCATGCCTGTTCGGCCCAGATGGCCTGAACAGCCCGCCCGAGTGCGGTCACAGTCGGGGGGATGTTGGCATGTAGGCAAGATTCGCTGCGGCGTCGACCGTTCCTTGACGCCCGCTCGCCTAGTTACTTCCCCCGGATAAAGGGGCGGGTTTAGGCGGCGATGTGGAGGCCGCCGGGGGTGTTTTCGATGCCGACTGAGATGGCGACGGCGTCGAGGAGGCTGGCGGCGATGAAGCGTGTGGAGCGGCTGTCGAGGTCCAGGAGCGCAGCGGCGGCTTGCCGGGGATTCAGGCGTTGTTGGTCGCGTAGCCGGACGAGCGCGTCGGCGAGCTTGGCTCGCTGTTGGGGTGTGTCGATTTGTTCTGCGACGGTGGTGAGGGCGTCCCAGCCCCAGTCCGGGTCGTCTCTGGAGATGGCTTCTTGCAGGCGTTTGAGGTCCGGGCCGATGAGCTTGGGCAGGCTCACCAGCAGCGAGAGGTCAGTGGCGGGAACGTCGAGGAGCTGCTCCCAGAGGTGATCAAGGGCTCTCTCAGAAAGACCTTCGAGGTCGGCGGTGGCGTCGCGGGCGAGCAGTGCCACGTGAGCGCGCGCGAGCTGTTCCTCAGAGGGTCCGCGTTGCTGGCCGCAGCAGCGCTTGACCTTGCGTCCCGAGCCGCAGGGACATAGATCGTTGCGTCCTGGTCTTGGCATCGCCGTCTCCTTCAGTTCGGGTGTTCTTGAGAGTTTCATCCGGGCCGGTCAGAACACCCGTTCCATCCGTCGTGTTTAAGAGGATTCACCTGCTCATGAATTGGTTTCCGACCGGTTGGAGGTGTGATGCTCACGCTCAGTGGCGGGCAGGTGGAGTGCCTGTGGGACGAGGTCTTGCCGATCGAGGCGCGGGAGCTGCCAGAGGATCTCGCTCGCCTGGACCGGGTGCTCTCAGATCCGCTGTTGCTCGAGCCGATCGCGGCCGCCTGGGAGCAGAGCGCGCGTGGTCGTGGCCGACCATCGATATCGATGGCGAGCTTCGTGCGCCTGATGGTGATCAAGCAGCGCACGGGCTGGGGCTACGAAACGCTCGTGCGGGAGGTCTCAGACTCGCTGCACCTGCGGCGCTTCTGCCTGATCGCGATCGATCAGCGCGTGCCGGAGGAGTCGACGGTCAGAAAGCTCGCCCGCAGGCTGGGAGCAGAGGTCGTGGCGGAGATCACGCGTGCGGTGATCGCCAAGGCTCAGCGCGAGACGCGTTTTCGTGCGCGGGCGGCGAGGATCGACTCGACAGTCGTGGAGGCGGACGTCCGCTATCCATCGGACGCGATGCTGGCTCTGGCCGGTGCGCGGGCGCTGGCGCGCGAGGGCCGCAAGCTCAAGGTGATGCTCAAGGGCAAGACCCCACGGGTCACCGACCGTTCGCGTTCGGTCGGGCGGGCTGTCCGTGCTATCTCCAGGACGCTGGCCAGACGCACGGGCGACGCCAAAGCGGAGGTCATGGCCCTCAACCTGCAGGCTGGACGCCTGATCGCACGCTCAGCCAGAGAGGCTCAGCGCTCGCTGCCGCCGCCAGGGCATCGGCACGCGGCCGCGGCGCCCAAGCCAAGCTCACAGCAGCGAGGAAGCTCGAACAGCTCACCGCCCGCTGCCAACGAGTCACGGAGCAGATCGACCGACGCGCAAGGGGGCTGAAGATCACCGACCGGCTCGTGTCGCTCGCCGACCCCGACGCGCGGCCGATCCGCAAGGGCAAGCTCGGCAAGCCGACGGAGTTTGGGTATGTCGCGCAGATCTGCGAGGTGACCGAGAACACCCGCAACGGCGCCCGCGGGTTCATCCTGCCCGCCGGGCACGCACCGGGCAACCCCGTCGAGAACCGGCTGCTCCCACAGGCCGCCCGCGAGCTCGAACACGCCGCGATCAAGCTCAAAGAGATCGTCTGCGATGGCGGCTTCCAAGCCCGCCCGACGAAAGACGCGTTCCCCTATCTCACCGAGCAGCAGATCCAGATCTCCGGGCGCCACGAGCCCGGCTCACGCAGGACCCGCAAGCGAAGAGCCCGCTACCGAACCGGCATCGAGGGCCGCATCAGCCACCTCAAGCGTGGCTACGGGCTACGCCGAAGCAGACTGAAGGGCGATGACGGAATGAGAACCTGGACCGGGTGGGCGATCCTCGCCTACGACCTCGACACACTCGCCATCCGAACCCACTGAAACACTCCGCCAGCCCGCCAACCGGGCAAACCATGAATGAGCCTGACTCGGCCGCGCCCACCCGGACGCGGCCGTTTCAGTCCTCCGCAATTATCCGGGGGAAGTAGTTAGCTAGGGATAGTTGTGGAGCTGACGCTGCAAGTACCACATCGTCTGCGTGTGCTCCTCGACGCGGTTCTCGATCTCAGTCCTCTTGGCTGGATCCTTGACGTTGCGCAAATGCGCTTCCATCGCGTGAATGAATTCCCGTTGCGCGGCGATCTCAACTTCCAGCCCCGCCTTGGTGTCCTCGTTGTTGAAGTCGTCAGGCCAGGCTGCTGGAGGCGAGACGGGTGGACGCGCCATCGTCTCGTACTCGTATGCCTGATCGTGGTCCGACATGAGACGCAAGCATCGCGCAGCCGGCAAGTCCGGTCAAGGCCGTTCTCTCAGCTCGTTTCGTCCGGCGGATTCGCCTAGCGCCCGAAGCAACCCCAGCAATAGCCGCAGCGATGCTCAAGGCTCCAGCGCGGCGGGATTGGCGCTCACTCAGACTCTGACGAGGCAGCTTTGGAGTACCGCTGGGACTCGTGAGGTCCTATCTGTCGACCTTCGCCCCTCGTGTTCTTGCCATTCGCTTGCGCGACGTGCTAGCTTCGCGCATGCTGGGACAGTTCGGCATAGTGAAGAATGCGCCGCGCCGATAGAGGGGGGACATTGTGGAAGGAGGGCAATCGATGATGACGGGCTCGACACGAGATGAGCGCGCCAGACGCCATCGCGAACGTGCGGAGAGCCTACGCCCATGGCAGCCTGCGATAGCTGCCTTTCTCGCCCTACTTTCACTGGCGCTGGGCGCGAGCATGGCGAGTGCGACGCCGGCCGGGAGCAACTCGCTCTTGACGCCGGACCTCGCCGGTGCCGCTAGCCCCCCGCCGACGCCGCGAGAGAGCGCCACCGACAGCAGACACAAGAAGCACCGAGCGGGAAAGCAGCACAAAGTGCTGCGGATTGACCACGTTGCGATGCGCCATGCGGTGAAGACGGTATCGGCTACACAGACACGTTCGATCAGCGGTTCGGCGGATGTCGGGCTAACTCTTACGCTGCGGCCCGGTGCCCCGGCGCTACACGTTGGGTCACCGGTGATCGAGCGGCCGTCAGCGAAGGCCCCGGACGGGGTACTCGGTGTGGTGATTGCCGTGGATGACGGCCCAGGCGGTGTCCAAGTGGCTCACTTGCGACCAGCCGCCCTGTCGGAGATCTTCAAGTCGCTCGATATCACGGCCTCCGGAAGTCTCGACCCAGCCAGCGTGACCGCAGCCAGCGTTAGGTCGCATGCGGCTGGCGTCGGCCCCCTAAACCCGCACTTCAAGTGCTCAGGCGCCGCCCCCACGCCACACATCGACGTTGACCTCTCGGCCATGCGCTATTCGTTTGATCTCTCGATACCAAACTCGATCAACGTCTTCATCGGCGGAACTCCCAGCTTTAGCCTCGGCTTCAACTTCCCCGCCCAAGTGACGTGCTCCGGCTCGCTCACAGCGCGGATTCCGCTCGGCAGCACTGGCCTCTTTTTGGAAATCGGTCCGCAGTTCTCCATCACCGCGGGAGGACTCGCGAGCGCCGCCTTCACGTGGAAGCCGAAACTGACGTTCGCGTTCTTCCGCAGTCGCACAGGCTCGGGGAACTTCGATATTCATCAGTTCACCAACCAAGGCAGCATCGAATTCGGTGGCAGTGCCAGCATCGGGGCGCAGCTCGCGTTGAAGGTCGGCGTGAGCGCGGGCGGGCGCGTAGGGCGTCGATGGCACACTCGGACCCCAACTGGATGAGAGCGTGTCCAATTCAGGTGGGCAGATTTGTCGCAAATTGGACGGCTCGGCTATCGCTGACCTTGAAGTCTTCGCCCACGTCTTCTTTGCCGACTGGACGTTCGATCTCGCGCACGTCACCTTCTGGAGACACCAGTTCTCAAAGGCGTGTACGCCGCTTCCTACCCCACCTCCTCCGCCTCCGCCTCCGCCTCCTCCCGCGCTGCCAACAACCGAAACGCCGAGTTCTGGCGCAACCTATGTCTTTGACGGTGATGCGGCGCTGCCGCCAGAAGAAGAATCGCTCTCCTTCTTCGGAGACCGGACATTTAGCAGCTGGTCCGCGGCAACTGGAGAGCCCGCGGAAGTCGGCGAAACCATGCCAGCGAACATCAACCCGTACAGGTGTGTGGTATTGCTAACCCCGCGCTCACTGCAACCTGCCCAGGAATCTCAACTAGCTAGCTACGCGCGTCAGGGTGGCACGATCGTAGCGCTCGGCGAGCACGAAGGCGGCGGCTACGCCCTCGCAAACGAGACGCTTAACGCCTTCGCGGCGTCGCTTGGTGTGGGGCTATCGCTGATCGATGGTTACCACGACTACGGTCCGAGCACCACCTTTGACATCAACCCCTCGCCGCTCACCGAAGGTGTCTTCAAGCTAGGCGACAACTGGGCCTCGACGCTAGAAGTCGGAGGCTCGGCAATGCCACTCGCAGGTACCGCTGACGGCGAAGGGACACTGATCGCGGCCCAGGGCGTCGGTAGCGGTCAACTTGTGCTCGCCGGCGACTCAAACCTCTTTACCGACGAAGACCCTCACGGCTATAGCGAAGCCGAAAACGGCCAGCTCGTCCGCAATATCTGCCCTTAAGGCGTAAAGAAGCCTAAGCAGGTCTCGCCGGTTATCTCTCAGGGGCGCTGGGTATAACGCTCATCGCGCTACGAGCGCCACGTCCTACCCCGTCGCCAGTCGGGCTATGAGAGGCAGAGATCCCGCAGGGCCTTGCTGGTCTGCGCGCGTTACGGATGCCACAAGTTCACTTCTCGACTGTTGGGATACCGCGCATAGCTACGGTCGATAGACGAAGATCGTGGCACCGCCGCAATGTGGGCGTCCGCGGTCGAGTTAGCTCTTGGCCCGTGTGAGCGTGAATCGGTATGCGGTGTTCGTGCAGTCCGCGAGTGCTGCACCCCCTCGTACGCTAACGCGGCCTGGCAGCTGAGCGATAGCGATGTTGACGGCGCGGATCCCCTGCGCCGTGAGCTTTTCGCCGGACACGGAGTGTGGAGACTTGCGCGGGCCGGTGTTGTGGAGATTATACGGCGGGGTCGAACCACGCGATCAGTGCCTCCTCCGCGACGGCACTCGGCGTGTGGTGTCACACGCTTTCCACACTGGGTCCCTAAGCGAACGCTGGCGGCAAACACGAGGAGGGGGACTCGCCTCGGGTGACCAGGGCATCGGCCTACGCCGGGTCGCGGTCATCGTCCGAAGGTGAGTCGTCGGCGCGTGCCCACGCGGCAGGCCACGACCGCGGACGGGTGTTGCGCGACGGCAGGGCCAAACAAGTCAGCAGATCGATGATCTGCCGCTCATTTGTGAGTGTCTTGGCGATCTCGCTGCGATCATCGGCGTCGACGCTGAGCGCCGCAAGCCGCGCACGTATCACAGCGTTGGCAAGACTAAGGCGATCGGGCTCCACCGGCGTGAAGCGCGACCGCCATAGCGCGCCAAAGCCGAGCACGACAAATATGATCGCAACGAGCGCAAGGGACCGATCGTGCGTCGCCGGTGGCAAGAGAACCGCGACCACCATGCCGACAAGAAGCAACATGATACCGACCAAAAAATGGACGCTCCACGCCGCCGCAATTGGGATGCGGACGGCCTCGACGCCCGGAGGAGGCGCCTCTGCTATCGAGTGCGCCCCTCGGCTCTTGAGATACTGGAGGGAATAGTTCGGCCACAGCGAGCCACGGTCGCGCTGTAGCGAAACCGCGCCGGGTACCGCCGCGGGGACTAGCCTGAGCATCGCTGCAACGGCCGCTGCAGTCTCGCCGGTCTCAGACACAGGCACACTCGCGATGGGTGCTATCGGTGTCGCGACACGGTCTCCATGGCCCTGGTGTCGAGCGGACGTCACTCTGGACCGCATCGTCGACGAGCTCGATCACGTCCTTCTCTTCGGTGCGGAGGTCCCGCCGTCCCTTGCTTGGCGGCAATGTGAGAATGCCTCCACCTGCAGCGGCGGCCCCCGAGCTTCCTCCGGCGAGAATGCCCGCAACGGCAGCGCCGATGATGTGCGCCGCGACTAGAGCCGGAGCGGCGAGTCCGGCACCAACTCCTACAGCCAGCACACCGACCCCGAGCGCCTTCTTTGACAGTTTCCTGCGCAAGAGCACAAACGTCCTTACGCAGAAGACGCGGAGAATGCGCCGCGCTAGCAAGGTATCCTCGACAAGCCGACATCGCACCGAGCCGTCCGGTCCCAGCTCCGTCTCGACGCGAACCGACTTCGTGGGGGGCGCAATATCGATGTATAGCTCCCCCTGCGAGTACATGTCGGCCACACGCGTGACATCCGCACCGGAAGGTGCGTTAAGTGGCCAAGCTGCGTTTTCGTACGTCGGAGACGTAGAAAAGTTACAGTCATCGACCTTCATGGCCACCATCAAGTGACCGCTTCGACCGGATCTTCAGCCACCTCACGCGCAGGTTGCACTACGGCCTCTGATCGAGGACCGTTCCGGGAGGCGTCTCTGAGATTGCTGCGCAAGCTCGGTGCCATCGTCAAGCTAAGAAGCGAAGAAGCCGGCGATCATGACTCTGATATGCGGAGTATCAGCCGGCGTGGCGCACGACATCGAGTGCGCGGTGTCGTAGTGCGCGCCATGCTGGGTGGGATTGAGCGGGAACACTCCGAACGTGCATTCCCATCCCTTCGGGCCGCGCAACGTCGCTGCTGCGCCACCTGGGGCAACGTGCTTCAGCGCGAAAGTCACAATGCCGCGGGCGCGTGAGCAACCGAGCTTCCCGATCTCGATGACTACTTTGGTGCGCGGTTTGCCGCTTACAGCTAGCACACCACAGCCACGGCTCGTGACGTGCTTAGTCGGATCAGCCAGCGCTGCACCAGCGAAGCCAAGCGAGAGTGAGGCCAGCAGCAAGATACAAAGCAGGCACCTCATGCAAAAGCTACTCTAGCCGCGCTATCGGAACCGTGTCAACCTGACCCGCCACCGTTCGCCGGTCGCTGGAATGATCTCACGACCCGCCCGAGATCGCCCGGCATTGCTTGTCCGTCGATCCTCCGCGACATAAGTCCTATTATCGGCTATTCACTGCCGCTAACGCGGCACCCTCGACTCTAGGCCAGCCCGTTACGTCCTTTTCGCCTCGTGCCGACGTGGAAGTCGACTCCGCCGCATCCGAGCGTCGCGCCTGTACTCCTGAAACGCGCCGACGCTTTCCTTCGGCGAGGCAAGCGCCCGACGGACGGTCCCGCCCAGCGCCTGAACCCCACGCCACGCCACGTTCCGCAGAGCCCCATCAGAGTTCGTTGTTGACGAAACTAGCCTCCTCGGACAGGGCATCCCCCGCTTGATAGAGCGATAGCAGGTTGAGCGCCGCTTCCACGTCGTGGTAGATGTGCGTTGCCGCAAACGGCGATGACGTGGTGATCAGCTCCTTCAGGTTTCCGATTGCCTCGATCGCATCTTTGACCTCGAGCGCAGTTGTCTCTGCTTTATAAGCCTGATCCGTCGACTCCGATTCGGGAAGCTGTTCGAGTGTGAAGGTCACGAGCTGGTCTTCCAGTTTGCTCTGCACAACCTGGAGCTCTTGCTTGAGCACGTCTTTGGCGATTTGGTCGGTGACGTACGCCTCCATCCGGTCAAGCGTGTTTTCGTCGGTGAGCACAACCTCTTGTTCGGCCAGGAACTGCTTGCCTGTCGGGTCGGTTGCATTCGTGGGATCGCCCTGGACATATGCATACGGGTTGACCGCAAACAAGGGGTCTTTGCTGATGAAGCGTCCGGCTGCTGGTTCGTAGTAGCGAGCACGGTCGTAGTAGAGCCCTGATTCGGGGTCCCATATCTGGCCCGTGTAGAGGAACGGGTTGGTTAGCGACCCTGAGATGGTCGGGACGCCGAACGCATCGTAGGAGTAGCGCTGGACCACGGCTCCGCTTTCGTCTGCTAGGGCAAGCGTCGAGCCTTGACCGTCCACGAGGTAGGAGTAGCGCTTGCCCCCTCTCGCCATCTCCAGCACTTCATTTGGCTTTAGCCCGTCGGTGTAGATGGCGGATGGCGAAGTAGAGGTGCCGCCGCCCGTCGCCGTGTATTCGAGGTGGACGTTCTGACCGTCGTATACGTAGGAGGTTGTCTGTTCGCCGCTCGTCGCAGATACGCGCCGCCCGAGCGGGTCGTAGGCGAACGCCTCGGTCTTTCCGTCCGGCATGTGAATGGCGGTGAGCTCGCCGTGCGCATTCCATCCGTATGTTGTGGCGGCGGCGGTGGCGGAGACTTTGCGTTCGGTGAGCTCGCCGTCAGGGTCATAGGAGAAGGTTTCCGAGCCATTGGAGGTGGGCTCGTCGGCTTCGTTGTTGGTGTAGGCGGAGCTGCCTGAGGGTCCACTCGAGGCAGTGCGGTTGCCGGCCGCGTCATATTCGTAGCTGGTGGCAGCGGCGCCTTCCGGCGTTTCTTGCGTTAGCTCACCGACGGGGTTGTACGTATAACCCGTGCGTCCCCCTCCTGCCGTGGCAAGCGAGCCACGAAGTCCGCTTTCGTTGTACGTGTAGGAGCTACCCGCGAGCGTTTCAGCGCCGAGCTTGGACGTTCTCGACGCGAGCTTGCCGCCGTCGTAGGTGAGCGTGTCGGTAACGCCGTTAGGTCGGGTGAGCTGTGTGAGCTGGCCGGCGGGCGTGTAGGTGAAGCCAAAGGTGTGGCCGCCCGGCTCGGCCGCCGGTGTCACCGATTCGAGGCGCGAGTGCGAGTCGTAGGAGTAGTGCGTCGTCCCGTCGGGGCCAGTCAGGGATGTGCGGTTGCCGGCGCCGTCGTAGGTGTACTTCAGCGTCGTGGCCGGCGCCGCTCCGACCGCGCTGGCCGTGACTTCGGTCACGTGTCCCTCACCGTCGTAGGCGTAGCCTAGGGTCTGGGTGTTGTTCGCGATCGATATCGGTTGCTCCAGCGCGTTGTATTCGATCAGCGTGCGTTCGCCTTCCGAGTTGGCTTCTTCGGCGACGTTCCCGTCTGTGTCGTAGGCGTAGTTGGTGGCATGGCCTTCGGCGTCGACGCGTTTGATGAGCCGGCCCGCTTCGTCGTAGGTGAAGGATTCGCTGTGGTCCATGGGGTACTTCCCGGTGAGTCGGCGACCGAACGCGTCGTAAGTGAATTCAGTGGTGTCGCCGCGTGGGTCGGTGACGCTGGTGAGGTTGCCGTCGGCGTCGTATCCGAAGCTCGTCTTGGCTCCCGTCGGGGAGACTTCTTCGCTGAGCTGTCCGGATGGGCTGTAGGTCAGGTGCGTCACCTGCCCAGCCCCGCCTGTGATCGTCGCCGGATAGCCGTTTGCGTCATAGCCGATCTTCTCGGTGACTCCCGCGGGGCTCGTGATTTGGGTGGGGTGGCCGTGCCCGTCGTATTCATAGGTGTAAGTACCAGCGCCAGCGTGTTCGATCCGGGTGGGCTTGCCTTCGCCGTCGCGGGTAACGGCGATCTCCTTCGCGCCGTCGGGACCGATCACGCCAGTGAGTTCGCCTGCGGAGTTATATTCGTATTTGATGGTGTGGCCGCGGGCGTCGGTTTGCGCGGCGAGGTCGCTTCCGTCCCAGGTGTTCGTGTTGACATGGCCTTCTGGGTCGGTTGTGGACAGCACGTGGCCTTCGGAGTCGTAGGTGTGCTTTGTCGTGAGCGTTTTGCCTTCGTAGGCCTTCAATTCTTCAAGTAGGTCGCCGCGTTCGTCGTAGGTGTTGATCTCGGAGAGCTTGCCGTTCGGGTTGGCGAGCGTTTCTGTCCGGGAGCCTACGTTAGTGGAGATGTGCTCGACCGAGCCGTCGGCGCCGATCACTTCGCTGAGGCGCCCTTCGGGGTTGTAGACGAGTTCCTGCAGCGGCTTGGCGGCGCCTTCGCCGGCAGTCTTCTGGAGGTCGTGTTCTTGATTGTAGGTGTAGGTGGTGGTGTTCCCGTCGGCGTCCGTGTAGGAGCTCGAGGTTGCCGGCGGCGTCGTAGTGGTAGTGCAGATGCTGGCCGCTCGGCCCCGTGATTTCCGTGATGCGGCCCTGTGAGCCCCTTGTAAATGTGAGCTTTGAACCTGCGCTCGATTCGATCCCGCTGGCCGTAAACGTGAGCTTATCGTGGTCGAGGGCTTCCTCTGAGATGAGGCCTCGTTCGGTGTTTAGGACGTACCGCACGCCAGTGCGGGTGGTGAGCAGGAACGTCTGGGCGGTCCATGGGTTCTCGAAGCCGCCGTCGTAGAGGGTGCCGTTGAACCCGTTGAGGATTTCGGTCGGTTCGTCGACTTCAAGCGTCGATGTCGTGTCGGTGCCGGGCTTGGCACTGAAGCGCGGTAGCACTTCGAGGTTGTTGAAGTATTCGCCGTGCGGCTCGAAGACGAACACTTCGGTCTGCCCGTCGGGCAGAGTGACCGTGACCGTGTGCTGCGGACGTGATTCGTACGCATACGCGCAGAGGCCAGCGGATTCTTCGCCCGGTTCACTTTCGGTAGGTTCGCTGAAGAGGCATTCGGACTCTCGCTGGACCCAGCCCCCTTCGCCGAGTAGCCCGTTGGTTTGCACCTTGAAGTTCGAGAGCATGAGGTTCCAGCCCACACCGAAGTCGCCGACGGACTTGTTGGTTGAGTCATACACGCGCTTGACGTCCATGTTGAAGCCCGCGACTGGGATTTCGAGATCCTTATAGGTTTTGAGATAGCGGCCGAGCTTGAGGTTCCCGGAGACCGTGAGCGATGTCGATTCGCTCTGCACGCCGCCGCCCGTGGTGGTCGCCGTGACCGTGATCTTGTAGTCACCGTTAGCCAGCCGTGTCGGGTCGAAGGTTGCGAGCGTTTCCGGCGGCGCGCCTTTCCCGCTAGCGAATGTGGTGGCGTGCTGTTCGCTTCCTTGGTAGGCCACAGTCCAGCTTGCGATCGATTCGCCCGATGGCGCGCTGATGTGCGCCCTAATAGGTGTAGGCGCCGTGATGACCGTGCCGCTCACCGGCGTGACTTCTCCTATTTCGGGAGGTGACGCGACCTGCGTGGTTTCTTTTTCTTCTTTGGTTTCTTTTTCTTCTCTGTGTTCTTTTTCTTCTTTTGTTTCTTTTTCTTCCTTGTGTTCTTTTTCTTCTTTGGTTTCTTTGCCGGTGATGGGCACGCCGACTCCCAGCGTGACGGTGGCCGAGGATGTGGCGTAGCCGCCACCGGAGGCCTTGACCTCGATCGTGAGCGTGTAGGTGCCGCTCTTGAACCGTTCCGGTTCGATGACGGCCAGGGTTGACGGGTGTTCGGCTGTCGTTTCGCCTACCACTGTTGGCGTACCTTCGGCGAGCGGGGTCAGGGTGACCGTCCATCCGCTGATGGTCTGTCCTTCCGGGGCGGTCGCATGAGCGGATACCGCTGTAGTGACGCCGATGACTGAGCCGCTTGCGGGCGACTCTTCGCTGAGCGTCGGTGCTCCGCTGGAGGTTTCGGTCGGCGGTGGTGGTGGGACGCCCGGTTTTGATCCGATTGTGAGCGGCACCGTCTCGGTGGCGCTGCCCCCGCCGGTTTTGGCGGTCAGGGCCAGGGTGTAGCTGCCGGGGCCGAGCTTGGACGCTTCGATGGTCCCGAGCGTGCTGAGTTCCACTGAGCCGGTTCCGCTCGCGAGTTGCACTGGGGTGGCGTCGCCGCCTGCCGGGGATAGCGTCAACGACCAGTGCGTGCTTGCTTCGCCGGATACGTAGCCGATGACGGGTTGGTTGCCGGTGACGATGCTGCCGCCGAAGGGCGTGATGATTTCCACAGACGGTGGTTCGCCTCCGCCAGCTTCGCCTTCGCTGACTTCGGTCGGTGGCGGTGGCGGTGGCGGCTGGAGCGGGACCGCCCACGGCACGATCAGTTGGTTGGAGGCGGCCTGGAGTCCTTCGACGGAGGCCGTCGCGCTGATGTTGTCCTTGCCGGCGATGTGGCCTACATAGGAGCCTTCGGCGACGCCCGCCGCGTTTGTGGTCAGCGAGATGTTCCGCGCGTTAGGGCCGTAGATGTTCACGGTGATGGGCAACCCGGCGATGTCGGCGCCGCCCGCGTTCCGTGCGTGGATGCTGATGCTCTGCGTCTGGCCGACCTGGTCGCCGGAGATCCTCGACGGCGATAGTTCGAGCGAGACTGCCGGGGGCATTGGCACATTGATCGGGACGCCTTCGCCGCCGATCCGCGTCCAGGCGTGAGACTCGTTCTGGTTGCAGTCGCCGGGGTCGATCCCGCCGGTGTTGAGCACCTGCCCGGTGTCCTGGTAGGTAGTGGTGCTGCCCGCGCTCGTGACGTGGATTTGCGGCAAGAAGCTGGCGGGCGTTTCGCTGCACGGCAAGATCGTCGGCTCATCGGAGGTGTCGAAGTTGTTGCCTTCGGTCTGCGCGAGGATCGTGATCCCGTGTGGCGCGACCTCGATGTGGTTCCCCCAGAGTTCCGTGTGGGCGGACCCAATGTCCACAGACACGTCTTCGAGGGAGATTGGCGTTTCGCCGCTGTTATCGAGGCGCAGCGCGCCGGAGTCATAGCCCGGGCCGAGCTGGCCGATGAAGTTGACGCCTGGGGAGCCTTCCCACGGGAACGGGAAGATGTTGCCCGAGGGACGCAGCCCGTCCGCGTAGCCCACGAAGACTGAGAGCGGCGAGGCGTCAGGTATCACGCTCTGCACTTCCATCTGCAGCGAGAGCTGCTTGCCGCCATGCAGGAAGTAGTCGAGCTCATACGGGTAGGAGCCGGGGCCGGGGAAATGCACCGTCACCAGGTGCGCCTGCGGTTCAGAGCCATAGGTTTTGTCGTAGGCGCCCGCCAGCGGTAGACCCTGGAAGACGGAGGTGTTCGATTCAGGGGCTCCTTCGTATTCGCCCGAGACGCGCGAGGCTCCACCGCCGACGCCCAGCAGGAAGCCGTCCTCGCTTGTGATCTTGAACGTTACGTCGCCTGCTTGAGCGACCTCGAACTTGGCTGTGAACGACGCTTCGAAGGTTTCAAGGCTGCCGACTCCGGCCTTTAGTTCGTTGCCCTGCGCAGGGATCGTGCCGTTGACGGCACCCGTCTCGTCGGTCGTGAGGTCTGTGAAGGGGCGGGTTTCGGGCGTGACGAACCATGGGTCCGTGTTGTGCGGCACCTTCGAGAGTGCGTAGAAGGCAGCTGGCGCGCCCGTTTCGATTGTGCCGCCGTAGGAGAACTGGCTTACGTTTGAGGCTTGGCTTGCGCCGTAGTGGGACCGGATTTCAGCGGCGCTCAGGGGCCTGGTGTAGTACGCGGCGTTTGAGATCTGCCCGTAGAAGTCGCGCTCCGATGATGCCCCGTAGCCGCCGATCATCTGCCCGGACGGTGTATACGGTGTTGGCTCGGAGGCGCGGTACACCTGGGTGCCGTTGACGTAGAAGGTCACAGTCCCTTCGACGTTGACCTCGGCCACGTAGTACCACTGGTTCGCCGCCGAGAAGCAATAGGGCGTGTTGATCCACGTCACCAGCTCGTACAGGCCCGTGAGGCACCCGCCGGCAGAGCCGTTCTGGCCAAAGACACCGAAGCCGAAGCCGTTGCCGCCGCCGTGATCGCCGTTGTAGATGACCATCCCTTCTTGGCTGAGCTTCGCCGGGTCGATCCACGCCTCGAGCGTCCAGTTGGCCCGAGCTTTGATCGGGGTCTGCGGGCTAAGTAGAGCGCCTTGACCTGAGAACGCGACCGAGCCCGCGCCGGAGAAAGGCCCGCCTTCGCCGTTCTCGACGCTACCCACCACCGTTGGATTGACGGCCTGGGGGTTGAAGTCGATAGTCGGGAAGGTCTGCGAGAACACCGGCGTGTCGCCCGGTTTGGCGGAGAAGCCGCTCGCCGAGTCATTCGCGGGGTAGAAGTTGCCCTGGATCGGGGTCGAGGAGACCTCTCTTAGCGCGAGGAACCAGCTCACGCTCGCTGTGTTCGAGGTGATCGGTGCTTCGCCCGAGGGAGCGTAGGAGGCCTGGACTTTGTCTGTGCCTTGAGTCGCGCCCTTGTAGGAGAAGGAGGCTTCGCCTTCTGAGTTCGTGAGCGCCGTGAGCGTCTTTGGGTTTGCGCCCGCTACGTGAAGTTCGACGGTCTTGCCTGCCAGCGGTTCACCGCTCGCGCCTGAGAGTGTGGCCGTGAAGGCTTGGGAGGCGCCGATCGCGTCGGGGCCTCCCTTTGAGGGTGAGAGTGTAAGCGGCGAGTTCGCGACCCGTACGGCGCTTGGCGTGGTGTAGATGCTTCTTTCGCAAGCACAGTTGTTTGAGATCTTTGCGCGCAGTTCGTAGGGGCCGTCGGGGTAGGCGCCCGAGGCTGTGTTCCATTGCGTGCTGAAGTTCCCGTGTGAGTCGGGTGTGAGCGGGGCGCCGATCGCCTTCCAGTCGCTGCTGCCCTTCGGAGTTGCTTCGACGGTGGCGTGGGCGAAGACGAACCGGGTGTTCGACTCTTCGCCGTGCCCTTTCAGGGTGATGGTTCCTGCGGCATGCGGTGGCGCTTCGAGGGATCCGCTCAGCCCGGTGGCGGTGAACGTGACTTTGGCGCCGCTGACGGTCGCCTGGAAGGTCCCGCCTTCTTCGATCACGAACGTGCCGGCGCTCAGGTTGAGGGCTCCCGATTCGGCATACCAGCAACCTGTCGCGACTTGTTCTTCGATGCCTCCATCCGTGAGATTTACGGTTCCGCCGAGTGCTCTGACGCTGCCGTCGTTCAGGAACCCGACGCCGATCTGGGAGGATCCGCCGAGGTTGACGTTGAAGCTACCGGTGTTGGTGATCGAGGACTGGGTGCCGCCAAGATTCTCGATCGAGCTGCCGCCGTAGCCTCGCCCACAGCCTGGGTCATAGGAGTCGTCGTTGAACGTGCCTGCGTTTTCGATCTGTGCACCGTTGGCCATCAAGAACGCGCCGTCAGTCGAGCCGCCAGTGTGACCGAATGTCGCGGTGCCGTCGTTAACGAACGTCGCCCCGTTCAGCTCGAGGAAGGTGTTGCAGTTCCCGCCATCGAGCGTGCCAGTCGCACCGGGCTCCAGCACGAGCTTGCCAGTCCCCGCTACCACTGGGGCGCCGCTGGCGGAGAGCGTGGAGGATACGTCGAGTTCGTGGCCGAGCGAAAGGGTGCCGCCGGCCAGAGTTAGGTGCGACACCGGTACGACGGGGCCTTCGTTGATTGCCAGTGTGCCGCCGCTGATGAGTGTGCTTGCGGCGCTCGCCCGCAATGCCTTAGCGGTGACGGTGGCGCCCCCCACGCCCACGGTGCCTTCCCCCGTGAAACTGTCCCCGCTGAGGGCATAGGTGCCGCCAGCGAAGACGAGCGTGGCTTCGCTCGCCGCGGACCAGGTGGCGTGCGTTCCCGACCCGCCAGCGCTCAGGTTGATGGTGCCCTGTTCGTCCTCGAGGGTGCCGCTGTTGTTGAACGCGGCGGCGAGTTGGGTGGAAGCACTCGGCGAGCCAAGGTTGACGTTGAAGCTGCCCGTGTTGCTCACGGACGGCTGGGTGCCGCCGAGGTTCGCGATCGAGCTGCCCCCATAGCCCCGTCCGCAGCCGGGGTCATACGAATCATCATTGAAAGTACCCGCGTTCTGGACCTGCGCACCATTGGCCATCAAGAACGCGCCATCTGTCGAACCACCAGCATGCCCAAACGTAAAGGTGCCATCGTTCACGAACGTCGCACCATTCAGCTCGGGGAAAGTGCTGCAATTCCCGCTATCGAGCGTGCCACTCGCACCCGGCTCGAGCACGAGCCTCCCCGAGCCTGAAATCACCGGCGCACCGCCGCCAGACAGCGCGGAGGACACATCGAGCTCGCCATCGAGCGAAAGGGTGCCCCCGACGAGCGTGAGCTTTGAGCTCGTGGCTGTTGGGCCTTCGTCGATGGTCAGGGTCCCGCCGCTGACGCTGGCGCTCGCATGGGTCCCTTTCAGCGCGGTAGCACTAACTGCTGCGCCGTTGACCGCGACGGTGCCTTCGCCCGACCAGGTATCTTCGTCGAGCGCGAAAGAGCCGCCAGCGAAGGCGAGCGTGGCTTCGCTCGCCGCGGACCAGGTGGCGTGCGTTCCCGACCCGCCAGCGCTCAGGTTGATGGTGCCCTGTTCGTCCTCGAGGGTGCCGCTGTTGTTGAACGCGGCGGCGAGTTGGGTGGAAGCACTCGGCGAGCCAAGGTTGACGTTGAAGCTGCCCGTGTTGCTCACGGACGGCTGGGTGCCGCCGAGGTTCGCGATCGAGCTGCCCCCATAGCCCCGTCCGCAGCCGGGGTCATACGAATCATCATTGAAAGTACCCGCGTTCTGGACCTGCGCACCATTGGCCATCAAGAACGCGCCATCTGTCGAACCACCAGCATGCCCAAACGTAAAGGTGCCATCGTTCACGAACGTCGCACCATTCAGCTCGGGGAAAGTGCTGCAATTCCCGCTATCGAGCGTGCCACTCGCACCCGGCTCGAGCACGAGCCTCCCCGAGCCTGAAATCACCGGCGCACCGCCGCCAGACAGCGCGGAGGACACATCCAGGGTGCCGCCCAGGCTGAGGGTGCCGCCTGAGAGGTTGAGGGTGGAGGTAGTCGATACTTCAAGGCCGGGGATGACTATGAGTGCGGCTGGGCTTGAGAGTTCCAGCGATCCGCCGAGCATCGCGAGGCCGCCTTGATCCAGGAGCACGCCGGCCACGTTGGTCCCTTCCGTCACGTCGACGGTTGTGCCCGGGCCCACGCAGGCGACGTCGCTGGATGTCGGCGTGCTGCCGGTCGACCAGTTCGACGCGGTTTGCCACAGTCCCCCGGAGGGGCCGTCGTAGGTGTCCGTGCAGCGGGACGCCGGTTCGACTATCACGCTCGCCGCGGAGCTGGTGGAGGTGCCCGCAGGGTTGGTGAATATCGCGCGATACTCGTACCCTGACTGCGAATGCTTGGCGCTCGCGATGGAGAGGGTGCTGGTGGTGGTCCCGTCGCTGCTCGTGGTGGTGGCGCTGTCGGTGGTGTCGTTTGCCCATTCCGCGCCGGAGTCGATTGAGTATTGCCACTGCACGCTCGCGGACGGGTTCGAGGAGGCGGCGGCGGTGAGCGAAACCGTTTTGCCTTCGGCGGTTGCTTGGCTTTCGGGCTGTGTGCTGACCGGGCCGATCCACTCCACGGTTAGCGACGCGGCGTTGGAGGTGGCGCTGCCTGCGGTGTTGGTGAAGATCGCTCGGTACTCATAGCCGTTCTGCGCGCGGCTCGCGCTAGAGATCGTGAGCGTGCTTGTCGTCTTCCCTGCTTCGCTTGAGTTGCTCGCCGTATCGGACGTATCGTTGCTCCATGAGCTGCCGCCGTTGCTTGATAGCTGCCACTGCACACTGGCGGCTGGGTTTGCGGCGACAGCAGCCACGACAGAGGTCGATTGCCCTTCATTGACGGTTCTGCTTTCTGGCTGCGTCGCGACGAGGCCGATCCAGTGCACGGTCAGCATCGCAGCGTTCGAGGTGGTGCTGCCACCGGCGTTCGAGAAGACGGCTCGGTACTCGTAGCCGTTCTGGGCGCGGCTCGCGCTAGCGAGTGTGAGCGTGCTTGTCGTCTTGCCTGGTTCGCTCGAGGTGCTCGCGGAGTCTGTGCTGTCGTTGCTCCAGCTCGACCCGGCGTTGGCGGAGAATTGCCACTGCACACTCGCAGCTGGATATGCGGAGGACGCAGCCGTGAATGAAACAGGCGTGCCCTCGTTGGCAGTGGCGCTTTGGGGTTGCGATTGGATCGGGCCGATCCAGTCGATGGTGATTGTGGCTACGGTCGAGGTGACCGTTCCAGCGGCATTCGTAAAGACGGCGCGGTACTCATAGCCGCTGTCGGCACGGACAGCATTGGCTACGGTCAGCGTGCTGGTGGTGCGTCCTGGTTCGCCGACGGTGCTGCCTTTGTCGCTCGTGTCTGGTTCCCAGGTAAGGCCACCGCTGCTTGATACTTCCCACCGGACGGTCGAAGCGGGGTTGCTGTCGGCCGAGGCCATGAACGTCGCGGGGTGCCCCTCGCTTATGGTTTGGCTTTCCGGCTGTGTGGTGATCGGTCCGATCCAGTCGACCGTGAGTGTCGCCCCGTTCGAGGTGACACTCCCCGCCGTGTTCGTGAACACCGCCCGATACTCGTACCCATTCTGCGAGTGCAGGGCCGCTTTGACCGTCAGGGTGCTCGTCGTCTTACCCGCTTCGCTAGATGTGCTCGCAGTGTCCGTCGTGTCGTTGCTCCAGCTTTTGCCTTCGTTGCTCGAGACCTGCCACTGCGCGCTCGCCGCGGGATTAGCCGCCACCACTGCCGTAAACGATGCCGACTGGCCTTCATCCACCGTCACACCCGACGGCTGCCCCGTCACCGGACCGATCGTCGGGCTGACCGTGACCTTCTCCGAGCTTTCGCCGCATTTCTCGGCTATGGATTCGTTGGTAGCGTCGCCGCCGTAGGTGGCGAGGAACTGGTATGTGCCCGCGCCAGTGGGGGTAAAGGACGGTGAGTTTGCCTGACCGCCCGCCAGAGACGCTGTCAGCGGGGTGCTGAGCGGCGTTTTGCAGCTTGTATCGCTTGCGGCATAGACGTTGAACGTCACGGTCCCGGTCGGGGACGCGCCGCCTGTGACGGTTGCGGTGTCGGCGATCGGTTCACCGAGGGTCACTGACGCGGCCTTTACGGCGGTGGTGATAGCGGGTTGAGCCTTGGCCCATTTGATGGTCGTCGGTGTCGAGGTCACGCTCGCTCCGCCGCCGGTATAGGAAGCCTGAGCGGTGTCGGTGCCCGTAGCGGCCCCTTTGTACGAGAAGCTGGCGACACCGGAGGCGTTGGTCATAACGCTGCCGTTGTGCGGATTTGCGCCCGTGACCGAGAATGCAACCGATTGATTTGCCATTAGTTTCCCGTGGCAGCTGAGCGTGGCTGTGAGCGTCTCGGTTTCACCGACGCGGGCGCTCGTGGGAGCTCCTGATAGCGCCAGGCTGAGACCTTCCGTCAACGGCAGCGTGCCTGCGACTGAGATGTTGCCGCTGCCACTGAGGATCGCGCCGCCGACGTCGATCGGCCCGCCGATCACGAATGTCGAGCCGCTGCCGGTTAGATTCAGGGAGCCCGACTTAGCGTAAATGACGCCGTCCAATGCCTGATTAGAGCTACCCGTGATGCTAAGCGACGCGGTGCTATTGCGGTCGGCGAAGATCGACACCGGTGAGCAGCCTTCTTCGGGCCCAGTGAAGTTCACCGGCCCCGAGCCCGTGAGCGTCAGGAGCGCGCCCTTTTCCCCGGACTTACACGGCATCGGATAACTCGAGCACGCCAGATAGAGCGTCACGCCCGGCGCGGTCAGCGCCCCGCTACCAGTGTCGGCGAACTTGCTCAACACGACGTACGTTCCAGAGGACAGCGTCAACCCACCGCTACCCGTGTCGGTGATTTCCTTATAAACACCGGGCGTGATCGTCTTCCCCGTGCTCCCTGTCACGCTCACCGACGGAACGGGGCTCGGCACCGTCAAGGATGGCACGGGGAGTCCAGCAAGCGGATCACCGATCGGAGCTATACCCGTGGTGAGGTTCTGCACCGTACCCGTGCCTGTGATCGACACCGTGCCTGATACCCCGACCGAAGGTGCCTGAAGACTGCCGCTTCCGGTCACTGCTACCGCCGGTTTGCCGGACGAGTTCACAATCACGTGGCCTTTGCTGAGGCTAAGATTGGCGCTACTAGTCAGCTGTAGCGACTCGCCCGAGGTCGCCAGCACGCAAAATCCGCAGGTTCCGTTCGGCGCTTCGCCCGATGCGTTCGCCGAGCCGGTTCCTACCTCTCCGAGCGCTGCCTCCGCGATAAATACGAGCACCGCCAGCACAGCTAGCGCGACCGTCAGCTTGCGCGGAAGACTAGCTTTCACCTTGAGCCTCCCACGCCTGGCTCGCACAGACGAATAACCACATGCAGACGGCACCCAGAGAGCGTCACGTCACTGCGTATATGTGCTTGCTGCCCTCGATCTAGCGGGCCCAACGCTCCCCCCCCCTCTTCTAACACTTAGCAGGAACCCGTAAAGCCGAATCGGGCAGAACATATTGCCAGCCCGCAGTCTTGTCAAGGCCAAATGTCGGCCGGATCACAACAACTGGAACTACTGTCATTTAAGTTGTCCCTGATTGCATCCCACCGAGGGGTGACAGTGAGGCAGGCCTTCGTCCGACTCAACACTGGCCAGTGCGCCTGAGTTCTACCCAGGCGGCGGTGGAAGGTCGTCCGCGAATACGAGGACGAGGACGAGGACGAGGCAAGTAGGGCACCAAGCAGCAGCGTGATGCCGCCAGATAACCAGACGGCGACCACGGTGAGAAGGCCGCTCGCGAGGACGTTTGCGCTGGTCGGGGACAGACATTTAGCTCGACCTGGACGAGCTGATCCTGAGCCGCCGCAGGGCGCGCGCCGCGGCCAGATCCGACGGTCGGAGCTCAGCGACGCTACTCGGAGTTCCACCGACTTGGCAGCTTTGTCTAGCGAGCCGAGTTGGACGTGGAAGCCCGCGTCCTCGTACTCGCCCGGCCGCTGGATGACCGCCTGACCCACACGTACGCGACCAGTGGGGGATCGACTAGCCTTTCCCATAGTTGCGCTCGGGAAGGGTGGCAGAGCGGTTGAATGCACCGGTCTTGAAAACCGGCAGGCGGGCAACCCCCGCCTCGGGGGTTCGAATCCCCCCCCTTCCGTGCATCTCCCCTTTGCGGGGGTGCCTCCACGGCGAGACTCATGCACGGGCGCGACGATCCAGGGCGAGCTCAGAGCCCGGCCTCGGCCACAGGCTCGGATGTCCCCAGAAGCCGGCCCGTGGCGTCGAGCGCCTCGACCTCCACATACGGTCCCACCGTTCCCACAGGCAACGCAATCGTCGTCTCAAAGCCAGAGCGCACCGCCTGCCCAACCAGCTTGAGGCTGCCGGGAGCAGAGCCGGCGAGCACTCGCCAGGAGGACACCAGCGTTGCCCCATTCCAGCTCGCATAGACCGTCCCGGCGCCCGGCGCGCCCGCCTGGAAGGCGAGGACGGGGGGATGAGCGGGGGTGCCTGTCCAGGCGAAGCGAAAGCTCCGGTAGGACTGCTCGTGGACGGGGAAGTGAGCATCGAACAGCAGCGCACCTGACGGACTGAACTCGGAGAAGTCCGGTTCCTGACCCCAGCCGAGAAACCAGTCGCCGTTGGCGAGCGCCTGGATGTTTCCCTGGCTCTGCACCACAAGCGGGGGCGAGTGCGTGAACTGGCTGACGAGGGTCGCTGTTCCGGTCTGTCCGTCGAGGCTGAGGACCATCCCCCGCGACTGCGGGTGGACGGTGGGAGAAGCGCCGTTGTCGAACAGGCTGATGAGCCCACCCGGCAGTTCACGCGGGTCGTGCTGATAGGCGGTGCTGGAACCGGGCCCGGCCTTGAAGCTGCTCTTCTTGCCCCCCAGACGCCACAGCACCTGACCGCTGCGACCGTCCAGGCGATAGACGGTCCACGTGTTGCGCGCCGAGATCAGCAGGCTGCCGTCCGGGTCGAGGCTGAGCGAGTTGATGTGGAAGAAGTCGAAGGGTTCGCTCGTCGATGACGCTCGCGCGCTTCCGTAGGACTCATCGAGGCCGACGTGGTCGAGGCTCGTCCATTCGTACATCACGAGCCCCGTCTTCACGTCCACCTCTTGGAAGAGCCCGTCGGTCACCGCCCCCAAGGCGGGACCGCCCACCGAGGAGAGGTTGCAGAGGATGGGGTCATAGGCGGTGATCAGAGCCGTCCCGCTCGGCGTGAGCTGGAAGTCGTGCAGGTCGGCTTCATCGCCGTTGCCGGCCCTCACATGGGCGATGTCGGTGTAGGTGCTGTCCGCGATCACGTCCTCTCCACGTCCGAAGCCGTGCACCGAGATGTCGCCCTGCCACCACGTGAGCACCGGATTGCCGGCATATTCCTGAACGCGGAAGTTGGTGGCCGAGGTGTAGCGCGGGAGCGCCTTGAACCACAGCAGGCCGCCCTGCTGGTCGAGGATCATCGGCCCGGCCTGGCCCGGCCCGCCATAGGGCGCTACGAACTCCGCCCCTGGGGCCACCCCGGGTGATTGGGCGGTCACGGACACCACCGGTGGCTGCAGGTCCGAGCGCGAGTGAAAGCTCTGTACATCGCCGGCGCTTCCGGGATGAATCGTCTCGGGGGTCGTCGAGATCGAGTCCCGGGTAGAGATCCCGAACACATCGGTGACCGTCTGAACCGCGGCTCCCACACGCAGCCGGGCGCGCACCGTGACGCGCTCGCCTTCGGCAAACCCCCTACTCGGCAGGAAGCTCGCGCCGTCGCCCTGGGAGTAGGCTGAAAGGCGCCCCGTGTGGATGCCGGTGCGCGAGCCGATGACGCTCACCGCGCCAATCGCCGAGGCGGGGACACCGAGGAAGCTGATCTGGGTCGCGGGCGAAGCATCGCGACTGCCCGACATGGGCGAGACCGTTACTGAGCCGGCCTTTAGGACGGAGTTGTTCAATGCCGCCGGCGTGCAGGTGGGAGCGGTGGGGCCGGCCGCCATGGCGCCGGCCGCGGTCAGCCCCAGAGCCGCGACCACCCCCGGCCCTAGGATGAGAGCGCGTATGGAGAACATGAATCCAAAAGAGCATAAGAGAGTCGATAGACGAACCTTCCTGAAGACCGGCCTGATCGCGGGAGGCGCGATCGCGGGCGCAGGGATCGGGATCAAAGCGGTGGCCGACGCCACGAGCGACTCCTCCTCCACCACCGCTTCGGCTCCCCCTTCGGCGCCTGCAGCGATCCCCGTCGCCGCCCCCGCGACAAGCAGCAGCAAACCGAACATCCTCGTGATCGTCGTCGATCAGCTCCGCTTCCCTCAGTGGTTCTCCCCGGCGCCGCTGGGACTCGGGCTGCCCCCCAATCTCGCCCGCCTGCGCCACGGAGCGGTGTCCTTTGCCCGCCACTACACGGTCTCCAATGACTGCACCCCTGCCCGAGCGGCGATGCTCACCGGCCTCTACACCCACCAGACGGGCTGCATGATCACCGGCGGCAGCACCCTCGACCCCGGCTTTCCAACCTGGGGGACGATGCTGCGCGAGCACGGCTACCACACACGCTGGTTCGGCAAGTGGCACCTCACCCATCGCGACAACCACTGGACCCCGGACACCGGCGAAAGGGCGCTCGAGCGCTACGGCTTCGCCGGTGGCGTCTACCCCTCACCCGACGGCGGGCCGGGCCAGGGGTGGCACACCGACCCGCACATCGCCTCGGCCTTCTCCGACTGGTTCAAGCAGGAGGGCCGCGCCGAGCCCTGGTGCACCACGGTGTCCTTCGTCAACCCCCACGACATCGCGTGGTGGTATCGCTGGAGCGATCGCGTGCCGACCGAGGTGAGCGCCCGGCCGACCGTGTCGCGGATGCCCCCCAACTACGAGACCCCTGAACTGCTGCTCGAGCGCCGCAAGCCGCGGCTTCAGCGCTCCTTCCAGGAAACCGCCGCCGCCTCCTTCGGCCCCGTCCCCTTCAGCGGCCCCGAATCCGAAGAACAATGGCTCTCCTTCCTGGACCTCTACATGAAGCTCCAGCGCGAGGTCGATCGCCACATCGGCCACGTCCTACGCACGCTCGAGAGCCGACCCGAGATAGCCGCCAACACGGTGATCGTGTTCACAGCCGACCACGGCGAGTACGGCGCCTCGCACGGCCTGCGCGGCAAGGGAGCAAGCGCCTACGAGGAGGCGATCCGCGTACCGCTGATCGTCAAGGATCCCCGCGGGGTCCTCACCAACGCAACCAGACAGCCCCGCACCCAGCTCAGCTCGCACGTCGACCTCGCGCCGCTCCTGCTCACGATCGGGACGGGCTCCTCGACCTGGCGCAGCGAGGGTCACTACTCCCACCTCGCTCCACGTCTGGACCTCGCCCGCATCCTGACCGATCCCGAAGCGCCTGGGCGTCCCTACGTGCTGCACGCCACCGACGAGATCGTCACCGAGTTCGCCACGGAGACCTATGCTGCCAACGCGCCCCTGCATGTTGTTGCCCTACGCACCCCCGAAGCCAAGTTCGCGACCTACTCCAACTGGCCGGCGGAAGGCATCACGCCGGAGTCCCAGGGGGAGGAAACCGAGCTCTACGATTACTCGACCCAGTCTGGTCGAATGGAGCTGCACAACAGCGCAGGCGAAAGCTCGCTGGAGGCATCGCTGCGCTCCCAGCTCGATCGAGCCTTCCGCGAAGAGCTGCGCGGACCGCTGCCGCCACGCTTGACCGCAGCGCATGCCCGCGGCTTTGCCGACTACTTCTCAACTGCTCGCAAAGCCGCCGTGGCGTCCACCGAACACCGCAGACAGCGAGAGGAACAGGGAGGCACTCCCACCACAGCGCCCATCGGCGGTCCCGAAACCCAGGACGCCCTCCACGGCAGACGCGCGGAACATCGCCAACGCCCGACGCTCGGGGGACGCCGCGAACGATCGAAGCACCCCTGACCCAGGCAGAGCGCCACTCCGGCCGGAGCGCCGGCGGTCAGGCTTTGACCGTCGGGGAAACCGCCAGCACCGTCCCTGAGGCGTCCAGCGCCTGGACCGCCACATAGGGGCCGGCCGTGGGCGCCACGATCGTGGTCTGAAAGCCGTTCTTGGCACCCGTGGCCACGGGGGCGAGGGTGCTCGCGGACGAGCCCGCCAGCACTCGCCACGAGGACACGTTCGTGGCTCCATTCCAGCTGGCTGCAACCGACAGCGTCCCCGCCGCCCCGGGCTTGGCCAGCACCGCTGGAGGGGTCTGCGGCTGCCCGCTCCACGGGGAGAGGTAGGTCCTGAAGTCCTGGACGTTCTTGCCGAGTGTGCCGTCGAGCAGCACCTGGCCCGAGGAGCTGTACTCGGTGAAGTTGGGCAGCCCGCCATAGCCCATCAGCCAGTTCCCGCCAGCCAGGCTCAGCGTGTTGCCCTGACTGGAGGCCAGCAGGGTGTGGCTGGGGTTGGTGAACTGCTTGACCAGGCTCACCGTGTGGTTGGCTGCATTCGGGTCGAGCAGCAGGCCGCGCGACTGCTTCTCCTTGGGCGGGTCGGAGCCGTTGTCGAACACCGAGATGAGGCCACCCGGCTGGAACTCAGCGTCGTGCTGCCAGTAGAACTTGGTTCCCGCACCGCCTTTGAAGCTGCTGTGTGCGGCGCCCAGGCGCCAGCGCACCGAGCCGCTGTGAATGTCGACGTCGTACAGCGTCCACATGTTGCGCGAGGAGAGCAGCACGTCACCCGCGGTGCCGGGGTCGACCGAGTTGATGTGGGTGTAGTCCCACGGATAGCTCGAGTAGGGGGGTGGGTTTTTCGATTCCCCGATCGGTATGTGGCCCAGCGCGTGCCACTCCCACATGACCAGGCCGGTCTTGATGTCGACCTCCTCGATGACCGAATCCGTGAGCACGCCGTTGGGATAGCCGCCGTGCACCGAGGAGAGGTTCATCTTGATCGGGTCGAACATGTCGATCCAGGCGGTGCCTTCGGGGGAGAGCCTGATCTCGTGCAGGTCGGCACGGTAGCCGTTGCCCGCCCTGATGCTCGCCACATGCTGGTAGGAGGTGTTGTAGATCTCGTCTTCGCCCTCGCCGAAGCCAACCTCCAGGATCCGCCCCTGCCACCACGTGAGCACCGGCTTGCCTTCATAGGTCTGGACCTCGAAGTTGGTGGCGGCCTCGTTCGCCGGCAGGGGGTGGAACCACACGAGGCTGCCGTTCTGTTCGGTGATCATCGGCCCCGGTGAGCCCATGCCCTGATAGGGGGCGAGGAAGAGGTCGCCCGGCGCAGCGCCCGGCTTGGCCGCCGTGGTGATGTGAACCGTCGAGGGTGTGAACGAGGGAGCGGTGCTGTATCTCTGGACCGCGTGCGGGTCGCCGGGGTTGACGGGGAACTGCTTCTGGCTCACCGACACCTGGTGGGCGATCGTGAACGACGTGCTCGCCTGGGCGGTGGCGCCCTGAGTGGTGACCGTTGCGGTGACCTTCACCCGCTCGCCCGCGGAGAAGGAACGTGCGGGCAGGAAGCTCTCACCGGTGTTGGTTGAGTAGGCGCGCAGCACACCCGGGTGACTGCCGCTGTGCGAGCCCACCACGCGCACGTTGGAGACCTGCGTGGCCGCCGTCCCGAGAAAGCTGATCTGGGTGCCGGGCGAGGCATCGGGCGTGCCGGGCTGGGGAGAGACGGCCACGGGGTTGCTCGTGGCGGCGCCGGCTGTGGTGTCGCTTGCCACGACCGCCTGGCTGGCGGAGGAAGTGCCGCCGGCGCAGGCGGCGAGCGTGGGAGCGCCCAGCACCACGGCGAGGCAGGAAACGACGATTCTGGGCTTCATCAAGGCGATGAACTTACAGTCCCGGGCGGCTGGTTGCGTCAGTCGCTCGCTGAGAACGGTTGGGTGCTCGCAATCGTCCGACCGCCGGCGTCGAGAGCCTGTACCTGGAAGCTCGTGTTTCCCCCGGGCACAGAGATTGCCGTCTCGAAGCCGGTCTTGGCCGCTGTCGCAGCGGCGGTGAGCCGACCGCCGCCGGCGCCGGCCATGACACGCCAGCTAACCACCCTGGTGGCCCCGTTCCAGCTCGCATACACAGTTGTTGCGCCACTCCTCGTGCGGGCAGCGCCCACCGGTGATGAGGTGGGAAGGCCGACCCACTGCTCCAGTGTTGCCCGGTAGGTGAGGTCGGGCCCGGGGAGTTCGCCTTCGGAGAGCAGCTTGCCCGATCGGCTGTACTCGGTGAAGTACGGTTCCGAGCCCCAGCCCACCAGCACGTTGCCGTTGCTCAGCGGCTGCGTGTCGCCCATGTACTCGGAGTCGAAGTCGGTGCCGAGGCTGTACTGGCTTGCGAGCGTCGCCGTGCGTGCCTGCTGATCGAGGGTGAGCACCAGCCCCCGCGATGGCCCGGTCGCCGCGACATAGGTGCCGCCTCCCGTCAGCTGGCAGCAGTGGTCGTCGAACAGCGTCACCGTGGAGCTGCCCTGCAGTCGCACATCGTGCTGCCATTGGAAGCTCGCTCCCGCGGCGAACTTGAAGCTCGAGCTGTTGCCGCCGAGGGTCCACTCGATCTTGCCCGTTTCCCCGTCCACCAGGTAGGCGGCCCAGGTATCGCGCATGGAGACGAGGAAGGTCCCGTTGCCCGTCAGGTCGATCGAGTTGACGTGGTAGGCGTCCCAGGGAAAGCCGTTGGTGGGCAGCGAGGCCTGCGATTGGCCCAGGGGGATGTGCTGGAGGGCGTCCCAGCTGCGGATGAGCTTGCCCGTCTTGAGGTTGTACTCCTGCACGGCCGAGTCGATCAGCGCTCCGTTGTAGGCGCCACCGTACTTGGAGAGGTCCATGGGGATGTTCTTGTTCGCCGTCACCCAGGCGTCTTCGCCACTGATGATGAACTCGTGGAGGGTGAGCACCCAGCCGCCCGTGGCTTTCAGCCTCGCGATCGGCTGGTAGTGCTGGTCGACCACCACGTCTTCGCCGGTTTCGGTTGCGCCGGTGTTCGTCACACGACCCTGCCACCAGGCGAGCGCGGGCTTGCCTTCATAGCTCTGCAGGCTCAGGTTGGAGGCGACCACGTCTTCGGGCACCGGCTCGAACCACACCGGCTGCAGGTTGCGGTCGAGGATCAGCGGCCCACTCTGGCCGACGATGGGTGGTTCGTTGAGGTCGTAGAAGTTGGCGGTGAAGATGTAGCCCGGCGCCAGCTCGCCGGCCGGGGCGCTCCTCAGCACGCGGATCTTGGGCGGATGCAGCGACGGCGCGGTGACGAAGCTGTAGGTGTCACGGGTGCTGTAGGCGCCGAGCGGAGCACCGTGGTTGCCGGCGAAGGCAACGGTGAGGGCGATGAAGAACGCGAGCACCACGCCGATCACGAGGGCGAAACGACGGGGCGCCGATCCGAGGGTGGCATCGGGCTTTGGAACCGAGGTGAAGGTGACCACCGCCGCCACCGCGGCAAGGCCGGCACCGATGAGGTAGGCGAGGACGAAGCCGTGGGTCAATGCCTGCGCCACCTGCTGGCCTGTGCCGATCAGATGGGTGGTGCGCTGGGTGGCGAAGGAGATCAGGAGCGCGAGCCCGAGGCCTCCCCCCACCTGACGGGAGGTGTTGACGAGTCCCGACGCAAGCCCCGCCTGCCCCTCCTTCGCTCCCTGGGTGGCGGCGATCGTCGAGGGCACGATCGACATCGCGATCCCGGCCGCGGTCAGCACTCCGGGAATTACCACGTAGACGAGCGGGCTGCCGCTCGAGTTGATCCTGGTGAACAGCAGCAGCCCACCGGTGAGCATGATCAGTCCGCCACCCAGCACCGGCCGCACGCCGAAGCTGCTCACGAGTTTGCCCGCCCGTGAGGCGATGAGCATGATGGTGAGCGTCATCGGCAGGAAGATGAGGCCCGTGTGCAGCGGCGAGAGGCCCAGCACCTGCTGCATGTACAGGGAGCTCACGAACCACATCGGGAACAGCGAGGCGCTGAACAGCAGCACGACCGTGTTGGCTACTCGCAGCGGCTTGGTCAGCTGCTTGAACGGGATCAGGGGGGCCGAGGCCACCCGCGTCTCGATCACCCCGAACATCCCCAGCAGGATCAGACCGACGGCGATGGGGCCGAGCGCGTCGAAGGTACCCCAGCCCTTCAGGCCGGCTTCGACAACACCGTAGACGAGCACCATCTGACCGATCGTCAGGGTCAACGCGCCGGCGAGGTCGAAGCTCGAGCCGTCGCGCGCACGACGACGCTCGCTGACCACGACGTAGGCCACCGCCGCGACCCCGATCGCGATGGGGGGGTTGATCAGCAGGACCCAGCGCCAGCTGAGCACTTCGGTGATGATCCCTCCCAGCAGCACCCCAGCGGCGCCACCGAGACCGTTCATGGCGGCCCAGGTGCCGATCGCGCGATGGAGCTTGGGACCGGGTGGGAAGGAGGCGGTGATGATCGCAAGGGAAGTGGCGGCCATCAGAGCGCCGGCGAGGCCCTGCAGCGCGCGGGCCCCGATCAGCACCACTTGGTCAGGGGCGGCGCCGCCGGCCAGCGATGTGAGAGCGAACAGGATCAGCGCCGTGATCAGCGTGCGCCGCTGCCCAAAATGATCGGCCGCACGCCCCCCGAGCATCAGGAAGCCGGCGAATGTGATCGCATATGCGTCGACCACCCACTGCAGGTCCGGCGAGGAGAAGCCGAGGCTCGACTGGATCGAGGGCAGTGCCACGTTGACGATGCTCAGGTCGAGGATGACCATGAACTGCGCCACGCAGCACACAGCCAGCAGCCACGCCGAACCTGCGCCCTTGCGACCCTCGGCGGGAGGTGTCTCGCTCACTCCTGGACCCACTGTGGCCTCGACGCTCACGAGGCGCCACCAAACTTAGATCGGCCTTGCAAACGGCTGTTAAGGTGGGCCCCCGAGCACGCGAACGAAGACTGGAGCCCGGCCCATGAAGAGAACGCCACCGACTGCAATGCTAACGCTAGTCGCCACCTTGGTGAGCACCCTCGCAGTCGCGGGGTGTGGCGGCAAAGGGGCGAGCTCGTCCTCCTCGACGCCGGCCACGACGAGCAGCACCCCGACGACGACGACACCAACGACCACGACGCACAAGCACAAGTCCAAACCGGCGTACTAGCGGTCCGGCGGACCGTCTCGGCCAGCCGCGGATCCAGCGACTCTGTGTGAGTTGGCGTCATCTTCATCCCGCCTTGCCGGGGGTGGAGAGCGAAGCGGCGTAGCTGACCACGCCGACGGTCGGCGAGCTGGCGAGCGGATGACCGGCGGAATCGAGCGCCTGCACCGCCACCTGGGCGTACTTCTTGGTCAGGGTGGTCGAGCTCTCAAAGCCCTCGCTGGGGACTGTGCCCTGGGCGGTCAGCGAGCCCGAGCGCTGCCCCGCGAGCACCCGCCACGAGGCGACGCCGGTGGCGCCATTCCAGCTCGCGTGCACGATCGTCTCTTCGCCGGTGTTGTTGAGGCCGGCGAGGACCGCCGGGCGGCTCAGGGGACGAGCGCTCCAGGGGAAGCGAAAGGCTCGGTAGAAGGACATGTCCAAGGGCTGGTGGGCGTCGAAGAGCAGCGAGCCGTCCGGGGCGAACTCGCTGATGGTGGGTACCCCGCCGTAGCCCAGCAGCGTGTTCCCGCTCGCGAGCGTCTGCATGTTGCCCTGGCTCGCTGCGAGCAAGGGCTGGCCCGGGTGGAGGTAGGCACGGGCGAGATGTGCCTCGTGAGTCTTGAAGTCGAGCGCGATCCGCAGCCCACGAGACTGACTGTGGATGGGTGGATTGGAGCCATCGTCGAAGAGGGTGATCTGCCCGTTGGGGAGGATCCGCCCGTCGTGCTGCCATGCCGTTTCGGCGCCCGGCCCCATCTTGAAGGTGCTCTTCAGGCCACCGAGGCGCCAGAGGATCTTGCCGCTGCCACCTTCGAGCTGATACTCCGCCCAGGTGCTCCGCGCCGAGATGAAGATGTCGCCGTTGGGCTCAGGGTCGATCGAGTTGATGTGAAACCAGTCCCACGGTGTGGCGTCGGTCGAGGCTTCGACCTCGGACTCCGCGGCGGCGACGTGGTCGAGGCTGTGCCATTCCCAGCGCACGAGACCGGTCTTCATGTCGATCTCCTGCACAGCGGTGTCGACGATCGACCCGTTGCGCGCCCCTTTGACTGAACCGAGATCGCAGCGGATGGGGTTGAAGGCGGTGATGTAGGCCGTGTTGTGAGGGGCGATCTGGAAGTCGTGAAGGTCGGCCTTCAGACCGTTGGCGCCGGGGATCCTCGCAACGGTCTGGTAGCTCGAGCTCATGACTATGTCTTCTCCCTGGCCGAAGCCGAGCGAGAGCACCCGGCCCTTCCACCACGTGAGAACAGGCCGGCCCTCATAGGTCTGCTCGCTGAGGTTCTCAGCGGTTTCCCCTCCCGTCAGCCTGTCGAACCAGACCAAACGCCCCTGCGGGGTGTAGATCAGGGGGCCGTACTGGCCGGGGCCGGGGCCATTCGTCGTCAGGATGTCCCCCGCGGCGGGGTCGCGATCTGGCACGGTTACAGTGAGAACGGGGGCTTGGACGCCGGGCATGGTGTGGAAGGCCTGATAGTCGGCTGTGGGAGGCTGCGGGTTGGGGAACTCCGAAGTGCTCGCTGTTGGATAGGGCGTGTCGATGTGGAAGCCGAAGGTGACCTGCCTGCCTCCGTTGCCCGAGCCGATCACGGCACGCACCGTCACCAGCTCGCCGGGATCGAACGACTTGCCGGGCACGAAGCTGGCGCCGTCGCCTTGGAAGTAGGGGGACAGGTTGCCGCTGTGCTCGCCTGACTTGGAGCCGACGACAGAGATGCCGTGAACGTTCGCGACGCTCGTTCCGAGGAAGCTGATCTGGGTAGCGGGATTGGCCGTTGCAGATTCCGGCTCGGGTGAAACGTCGACATCGGTGCCGGGCAGCCGCGCGCTGTGTTCGAGAGTCGCCGGCAGACAGGCCGGCGAGGCGCCGCCCGCCTGCCCGGTCGCGTTGGAGCCACCGATGCCAAGCGTTGGTGAGCCGATCGCGATGGCGGCCACGAGCCATGCGAGCGCCACGACCAGCGGGACGATGTATCGAGTTCGCATATGGGTTGAGGTGCCCAGAGCCGGGAGCGACCGGCACCTGGACTGACACGACACCCGCCGTCACCTGCAACCCCCCCGGGTCTCTGACGGAGAAACGTGCAGGCCAGACAATACTGCGCGAACCCTTCCGCCCCTGTGGCAATGACGGCTTTGCGGCGATCCTTACCGACTTCTTAGCGACTCCCGTGGGGGTGTGGGTGGCGTACGCTCTGCTCGATGCGCTTCAGAGCCGTCCCGGCATTTTTCCTCGCCTCACTGGCGCTGTTGGTCTGCGGCGGCCAGGTGAGCGCTGTGGCGGCGGCCACCGATGCGAGCGCCACCAGGGAATACATCGCCGCCAACTACTCGCTGGTGCGCACCGCCCGGTCCTACCTACGGCGGGCCGAAGCGGCACCGCTGGGGGTTCTCGCACAGGTGAGGCGCGACTGCCCCCTGGCGGCAGCCAACTCTCCACAGGACCCACAGTCCACAGAACTGAGTGACGAGGTGATCGGCGCGATGGTGATCTCGGCCTATCATCTCGACGTTCCTGGACTGCGGCGCTTCATTGCTCAGGTGACACGCCTACATTGGAGCAACGGCGGCCTGACCCGCACTGTCAGGGGCTATGCGGGCAAGCTCAAGGTCCTGGCCGGCCTGGCGCCCCCCAACCTGTGCGCCGACATCAGAGCGTGGGCAAGCAGCGGATACAAGACGCTGCCCGCCAGCACCCTCCGCTTCGACGCCGTGTTCATGCCTGCGTGGGTCGCCCTGGGCGAACTGCCTGGGTCGCTGAAGGCGTATGAGGGCTCGGCAGAGAGGAGCGTGCTCGCCCGCTCGAACGCGCTGGAAGAAGAACTGACCGACGGCGAAGCCCGAGCGGTGGAATCGTGGGGCAAAATCATGAACGAGCTCGAACTGGAGCCTTGATCCGGTCCTGATCGAGCCTCGCTCGAGCGGGGGTGCAGTTGTCCCTTTTGGTTGCTGTATCGCAGCGGTCATACAGCAAGTTGAAAGAGAGAACCTCACCCCGCTCTTCCACGAGCAGCAGCAAGCTCACGGCAAGCAGGTCAGTCAGTCTGTCGGGCAGGCAGGCAGGCAGGCAGGCAGGCGATCAAACCAAGCCCCATGCTCGGAGGGCCTCTTCAGGCAACGGCCCGCAGGTGACGATAGGGCGTGCCGCCCCGCAGCTCGCGCACCAGCGCGTCGACCACACCCTCCTCGTCCTCCTCGCGCCCGTCGGTGACGGCGCCGATGACGGCGCGCTTGCGCTCCAGCAGCGTGGAGATGGTCTCATCGACGGTGTTGGCGGCGAGCAGGTAGTAGGCGTTGACTGCGTCCTGCTGGCCCATCCGGTGGCAGCGGTCCTCGGCCTGGTCGTGCTTGGCGGGCGTCCAGTCGAGCTCGATGAAGGCCACATTGGAGGCGCGGGTGAGGGTGAGGCCGTGACCGGCCGCCTCGATGGAGCAGACGATGAGCTGGTTGCCGGGCTCGTCGGGCGCCTGAAATGCCTGGACGGAGCGGTCGCGGGCGGCATGGCTGTCAGCACCGAGGATGTGCAGGGCGGAGGGGAAGTGCTCGAGCACGGCCCGCTGGATCTCGCGGTGGTGGGCGAACACCACGAGCCGCTCGCCCGAGGAGCAGAAGTCGTGGATCCAGGTGAGGGCGGCGTGGAGCTTGCCGCGGGCGGCCAGCACCTTGAGCGCGTTGAGGCGCACGAGGCGTTCGGCGCGCAGGGCGGCGGCGACCTTGGCGTCGAGCTCGCGCAGGTCCAGTGGCTGGCTGCGAAGCCACGCGACGAGGTCCCGCTCGGCGAGCCTGTACTCGGACTCGTTGTCGAGCTCCACGGGCACCACCGCACGGGTCTTGGCGGGCAGCTGGGTGAGAACGTCCTCCTTCAGCCGCCGCACGAAGCAGCGGGCACGCAGATGCCAGTGCAGACGCAGATGAGCGTCGGTCCCGCGAAAGCGCTCGCCGAACTTCGCTCCCGAGCCGAAGTCATCGAGGCGGCCGAGGATGCGCAGCTGAGAGATGAGCTCCGCGGGGCGGTTCACCACGGGGGTGCCTGTGAGGGCGAGGACGATGCGCTCGGCGGCCATCTGGGAGGAGAGCCGCTGCACCGCCTGGGTGCGCTTGGCGGCGGCGTTCTTGCAGTAGTGGGACTCGTCCAGGATCAGCGCACCTGGCTGAAGGGCAGCCAGCTCGTCGAGGCGCGGGGGGAGGATGTCGTAGTTGACGACGGTGACGTCGGCCTGGGCGATCGACGCGCCGGCCGATCCGTTGCCGGCGAGCATCTGGGAGCTGCGTCCGGGAAGCCAGCGCTCGAGCTCGCGCATCCAGTTGAGCTTGAGGCTGGCGGGACAGACGACGATCGCGGGATAGGCATCGGCGGCCTCGATGGTGGCGAGCGCCTCGATGGTCTTGCCGAGACCCTGCTCGTCGGCCAGGAAGGCTCGTCGCTGGGCGAGCAGGTAGCGCACACCGGCTCGCTGGAAGGGCTTCAGCTCGCCGCCGAGACCTGGCACCTCCAGCGGGGCATCGGTTGCGGCCGAGAGCTCGACCAGGCCGGCGGCGGCGGCGTGCTGCTCGCGGATCTCCTGCAGAACCTCGAGCGCCTGCGGCTCCACCCACACCCCACCGGCCCCGAGGAAGCGGTCGAGCTCGGGCACGCAGAAGGGATCGGAGCGGATGGCGGGCAGCCTGGCGTGCTCGCGAGCCATCGCCCGGCGTGGCTGGGAGCGCGGCTGCTGAGCGCCTCGCAGGGCGGCGAAGCGCTCGAGCAGCGAGGAATCGTGTCCGGGGGCCAGCACGAAGCTCTCCTCCTCGTGCACCCCGGAGAGCTCGAGCACCGCCGGGGGGCGGGCCGTCCGGCGGCGAGCGCTGACACGCAGCGCTTGGCCGCATGGCTCATCCAGCCCTCGAGCTTGGCCTCGATCAGTCGCCAGGACTCAAGTGTGAGAGGCACAGTTGCTCCCCCCTCGACGTGGGAGGCACGCTGGCGCAGCACCTGGGGCAGCCGCTCCACATCGCCCAGCAGCAGGAACACCGGCGCCTCGGGGGGACCCTGCACCTCGATGTTGCCGCGCCAGGTGGTGGCCCGGGTCAGCCAGGCCGCCACCCGAGGATCGACGGTGGCGTCCTCGAGGTGGCCGAGCAGCTCGACCAGCTGCTCGGCGTCACGGTCGACTGCCCCCAATCCGAGGGTGTGGCCGGGCCCCTCGAGCGCCCGTAGCCCCGCCTGAGCGGCGAGTACGCGAGCAAGCCCTACATGAGGAGGGGCGATGAGGATCCAGTGCTCGCCACGGCGGTCGCGGCGGAACTCCACGTCGTACTCGATGCGCTCGAGCGGCTCGCCTGTGACCCGCTCCGTCCCCTCGGGTGCGGCGCGGGCAGAGAGGGCACGGCGGACCATCTCGCTCAGGCGCAGCCTGCCGGCTCCCTCGCCGAGATCCTCCAGGAGTCCCGCGGCGCGATCGTCGAGGGGCACGAGCGCCCGACCGATGGCGGGCAGCTCCCGCGCGTCGGGATGCTCGAGCAGGGCGCTCACGGGGCCGGGGGCGGCGTCGGTGGCGAAGCTCAGCCACCAGTCCTGGTCGGGTCGGGCGAGGTCCACGAGGCACTCGTCGCGCCTGCGCCGGGCGCGCCTGCGCCCGATTGCCCGCTGCAGCTCTGCGCTCACGTCGGGCTCGCCGGCGAGCCCGGAGAACAGGCGCGCCAGTGCCTCGGCCTGGTCGGGTTCGAGGGGGATGCACCAGGCACGCTGTTGGGGATCCCAGCGACGGCCGGGGATGGCGCGCAGCAGCTGGCGCAGCCCGTCGTCGTAGGGGAAGCGCAGCACGGCCTCCTCTTGGGCGAGCTCGGCGGAGAAGGGCAGCGAGGACACGAGCTCAGCACGATAGGCACACCCGGGGATGCCCTGGGTCCGGGAGGGGTACGTGGCTAGACAGGATGGAGCGGCCGGGTAGTCCGGGTGCTTGGTGAGGATGGTCGGCGGCCTGCGCATCTGCGTGGGTTGCCGGGTTTGATCCCGGCCGAGCCACATACGGAGGTCGCCGACCATGGTGGAGGATCGCAGGACGGTCGTTGTGGGGTTGGATGTGCATAAGTCGTCGGTGAGGCTTGCGGCGGTGCGTGATGGTGAGCTGTTGCGCGAGAGAACGCTTGGCTATGACCACGAGCAGCTGCTGGGAGAGGTCCGAGCGTGGCCGGGAGCGCGTGTCTGCCAGGAGGCCGGGCCGACCGGGTTCGGGCTGCACCGAGCGCTCATCGCTGCGGGGATCGACAGCGTGATCGTGGCGCCGGGGCTCGTGCCCTCGCGTCCCGGGGATCGCGTGAAGACCGACAAGCGTGATGCCCGCCGCCTGGCGGGCCTGCACGCGGCTGGGCTCTTGACGGAGATCTTCATCCCGACGCCGGAGCATGAGGCGCTGCGCGATCTCGTCCGGGCGCGTGAGGACGCGCGTCTGGACCGGATGCGTGCGCGCCACCGCCTCGGGAAGTTCTGCCTGCGCCACGAGCGGACGATGCCGACGACGTGCTGGGGCCCGACGCGCCGCGCGTGGCTCGGCCGCCAGGCGTTTCCGCTGCCCGGCCAGCAGCAGGCGTTCGATGACTACCTGTTCGCTGTCGATCAGGTCGACCGGCGCATCGAGATGCTTGAGGTCGAGCTTGACCGTCTCGCCAGCGAGGGCCCGCACCGCGAGCTGATCGGCCGGCTGCGTTGCATGCGCGGGATCGACACGCTGACAGCGATCGGGCTGGTCGCCGAGGCCGGGGACTTCAGCAGGTTCCAGACCGCTGAGCAGTTCATGAGCTTCGTCGGGCTCGTCCCCAGCGAGCGCTCCTCCGGGGAGAGCCGAAGGCAGGGCTCGATCACGAAGGCCGGTTCAGCGCACGCCCGGCGGCTGCTCGTCGAGTCAGCCTGGAATGGCCGCCGGCGCCCAACCGTCGGCTATGAGCTTGCGCGCCGCCAACGCGGACAAGACCCACAGGTCCTCGAGCACGCGTGGCGCTGCCAGCAACGGCTGCACCGACGGTGGGCCCGGATGGCCGGTCGCGGCAAGCCACACCAGAAGATCGTGGTCGCGTGTGCCCGCGAGCTCGCCGGGTTCGTGTGGGCGATCGCGACCGAGCAGCCACTCAGGACTCGCTGAAGAACACGTGCTCGAGCGTGGGGTGGCGGGCGGACCCTCCCAGAAGGAGAACCCTCGCTTCACCTATGCGGCACCGGCCCGCCGGGAACCCGCGACGCTAGACCGAGGCAGCTCCCGACGGATACCAGTCATGCGGCACCAACCCGCGAATGTCAGTCTGATCCACCGTCGCTGCCCAGGGACGCCCGCCACCCCACGCCCGAAGCACTCAGCGCCACCCCACGCAGGGCCTTGACTTTTTGCTCCATGTCAGGGTGGTAGTTGTTGAGCGGACAATCAAAAGAGGAGCGAAGAACGATGGCGAGCATGCGCGCGGTGCAGGTCAAGGAGCAGGGCGGTCCGTTTGAACTTGTGGAGCGCGAGGTGCCCGAGCCGGGACGCGGCGAGGCGCTCGTGCGTGTGCATGCCTGCGGCATCTGCCACAGCGACTCGTTCGCCAAAACGGGAGGCTTCCCGGGTATCTCCTGGCCGCATGTTCCTGGACACGAGATAGCGGGCGTGGTGGCTGCGCTGGGGGAGGACGTGAAGGGCTGGGAGGTTGGCCAGCGTGTGGGTGTGGGCTGGTTCGGGGGCAGCTGCGGCTACTGCCGCCAGTGCCGCAGGGGCGACTTGATGAACTGCGCCCACATGGATACGCCGGGCATCACAATCGATGGCGGCTATGCGGACTACGTGCTGGTGAAGGCCAATGCGATGGCTGCGATGCCCGAGGGGCTGTCCGATGAGGAGGCCGCGCCGCTGCTGTGCGCGGGGATCACCACCTACAACGCGCTGCGCCACAGCGGCGCCCAGGCGGGCGATCTGGTGGCGATCCTTGGCGTCGGTGGGTTGGGGCATCTGGGAGTGCAGTTCGCGGCCAAGCTCGGCTTCGACACGGTGGCGATTGCGCGAGGAGCGGAGAAGGGAGAGCTCGCTCGCAAGCTGGGGGCGAACCACTACATCGACAGCACCGCCCAGGATCCGGCGGCGGAGCTGGGCAAGCTGGGGGGAGCCAAGGTGATCCTCTCGACGGTGACGAACACAGACGCCGTCATGGCCGTGCTCGGTGGCCTGGGCGTGCGCGGCAAGCTGCTGATCGTGGGCGCCTCGATGGAGCCGCTGCAGATCCCGCCGGCGATGCTCATCGGGGGCAGCAAATCGATCGTGGGTCACGCCTCGGGGCACTCGGGCGACTCGGAGGACACGCTCGACTTCAGCGCCCTGTCAGGAGTGCGCCCGATGATCGAGACCTTCCCCCTGGAGCAGGCCGAAGCGGCCTATGAGCGCATGATGAGCGGCGAGGCGCGCTTCAGGATGGTGCTCACCACAGGCGCCTGAGAGGGCTGCCGTTCGCGGGCGGCGTGACGGGCGGGGTGTGAGGACTTACGTGGGGCTCATGTGTGTCTCTGCAACAAGCGGTGTATAGCCGTTGCGATACACCAGTGCAAAGGAGGAACATGGTCCCCGGCCCGCTCCGCACGACTCCCCCCGCACGGACACCACATTCGCATTCGCGTCGTCGTCGGCGAGCCGCAACGCGTCCCCAATCAGGCCTCGCGGTCGACCTTGGGAAGGCTCTTGGCGATGGAGCGTGTGAGGGCAGCCTGCACGATGGCGGCGACGCCGGGGATGGGTGAGCCGAGGCGGATGTCGTAGACGAAGGCGGTGCCGCCGGCCGAGGTGGGGGCAAAGGTCATGACGCCGAGGTGATCGCGCATGGGGCTGCCCTTGGTGATGCGGTAGGCGATGCGCTGGGGCACGACGAACTCGGTGACGGTCTCCTCGAAGGGGGGCAGGGGGCCGATCTGCAGCTTGCGCACGGAGCCCACGCCGTTGCGCTCGCCGCCGTCGCCGTCGCGCAGGCGCGTGACCCTGGCGCCGAAGACATCGGCCAGGTTCTCGTGCTCGGCGAGGTAGGCAAAGACACGCTCGGGCGCCTTGGCAAAGGTGTGCTCGATGTGGACGTGATGTGCTCGCATGGTCGGCAGTGTATGGGTAGTGCGGAAGCTTGGTCTTGGGGCTGACGAGCCCCGCCTCACCGCTCAGCTTCGGCTGGAGCGCGCATCGGAGAGATCCTCGAGACGCTCGAGCGTCTCGGGTGTACCCATCGCCAGGATCACGTCACCGGAGCTGAGCTGGGTCTCGGCGGGCGGTTGGGGCTGGAAGTCGCCGCCGCGACGGACGCCCACGATCATCGAGCTGCCGCGAATGTCGCCCACGGTCTGCCCCACCGCACGGCAGCCCTCGTCGAGCAATATCTCCTCGAGGCGGTATTCGGCGTTGACATCCACCACACCGCTCAGCTGCGGGTGTAGCGCGAGGCGCGCCATCTCCGTTCCGCTGGCCTTGTAGGGGGAGATGACACGGTCGGCGCCCGCGCGCTTGAGCTTCTTTTCGGTGTCCTCCATCGCAGCCCGCGCCACGATCGGGATGTCACCGCGCAGGCCCCGTGCGGTGAGCGTGATGAACACGTTGTCGGCATCGGAGTCGGCGCACGCGATGATCGAGCGCGCACGATCGATGCCCGCCTTCAGCAGCACCTCGTCGTCGGCCGCGTCACCCTCGATGAAGCTGATGCCGAGCCCCTCCGCCCGGTGGCGGTTGCGATCATCCGAGTCGATCACGACGTAGTCGGCGCGAGCAGCGTGCAGGTCGCCGGCGACCTGGCGCCCAACGCGGCCGAAGCCGCAGATGATGTGGTGGTCGGTGAGCGAGTCGATCATCCTCTGCATGCGCCTGGCGGCCAGGAGATCGCCGAGGTGTCCTGCGACGAAGAACTCGGTGACGGTTGCCAGCGCATAGAAGAGCGTACCGACGCCCAACACGGTGATCGCAACCTGCACGATCTGCCCTGCGGTGGAGTGCGGCTGGGGGAAGCCACCCACTGTGGCGGCCGTGTCGAGGGCCCAGCGGAAGCAGTACCACAGACCCCGTCCCTCGCTGAGCGCCAGCCCGATGGCGCCCGCCACGAGCAGTCCCAGCGCCACCGCCCCCAGCGTGAGGATGCGCTTGGCGAAGATCGACAACTGATGGTGCGTGGCCGGGCCGGTGCGCCCCGGGACGCGGTGCAGGGTGCGATCGAGGTCTGCCATGGCCGCCCACCATATGCCGAATCGGGGACATCGACTCCAAGTCGCCCGGCCGCCGAAGCGCTCTCATGAACATCTCGCCAGGTGGGGCGGGGCTCGATGGAGGCTCGGGCGCAGGAGGGAGCCAAACGTCGTCCACTGTCTGGTGTGGAGAGCACCTCTTCGGTTATAAGAGCCATGGCGGTGGGGGAGCGCCGCCACAGCTCGTCCAAACAGAAGAGGGAGAAGGTATGCGACGCATTCTTGGATTCGCGATTGCTGCCGTGGCGGCATTGGCGCTGGCAGCAGGCGCCGCCCAGGCATCGGAACTGCCGGTCATCTACAACGGCACACTCGGCTACGCCCACATCAGCTCCACGGCCAGCCCGCCCGGAGCCAACAACTTCTCGTGCAAACCATCGGCCGCGCACCCGCGCCCGGTGATCCTCGTGCACGGGACCTTTGCCGACATGAACGACAGTTGGCAGGCGCTCTCACCGCTGCTCTACAACCACGGCTACTGCGTCTTCGCCCTCAACTACGGCTCATATGCCGGCGCCGGCGCCCTGGGCATCTACGCCACTGGAAACATCGTGAAATCGGCTGAAGAACTGTCGAGCTTCGTCAACCGGGTGCTCACAGCTACAGGTGCGAGCCAGGTGGACCTGGTGGGTCATTCACAGGGCGGCATGATGCCCCGCTACTACCTCAAGAACCTGGGCGGGGAGTCCAAGGTGCACACGCTGGTGGGCCTTGCGCCCTCCAACCACGGCACCACGCTGCTCGGGCTGGCAACGCTGGCGGGCTACTTCCCGGGAGCGGACGCCTTCCTTGGGATCCTGTGCCCGGCCTGCGAACAGCAGACTGCCGGGTCGTCGTTCATCACCAGTCTCAACGCAGGCGGCGACACGGTGCCCGGGGTCAACTACACGGTGATCGAGTCGATCTACGACGAGGTCGTCACCCCCTACACCTCAGCATGGCTGTCGGGCTCCAAAGTGAGCAACGTAAACCTCCAGAGCCAATGCTTCCTCGACGCCGGCGAGCACCTGTCGATGCCGTATGACCACATCGCCGATGGGGACGTGTTGACGGCGCTCGATCCCGAACATCCACAGCATCCGGCCTGCACGCCGGTGCTACCGGTCGTCGGGGGATAGGCCAACCCAGCTCCCGGGTCGTGGCGGAGATCGGCTCCGTCACGACCCGTGGGTGGTCTGGGGCGCCTCCACTGACACAATGGTCGGCGAATGCGCCCCCCGCCGACACTCCTGCTGACCCTGCTCGCCACGGCAGGGCTGATCAGCTCGTGCGGCAAGGGCCAGAGCAGCAGCTCGACCCGCACTGTCACCGTCCAGGCGTCAACGGGATCCTCAACTCAGCCGTCCAGTCCGTCGACGGGCGGCTCGACTTCAGTGAAGAAGGCGAAGGCGCAGGCCCTGGCGTTTGCCCAGGCGGTGAACCTGCGCCCTGGCGACGTGCCGGGCTACCGGGCCTCGCTCAAAGAAAAAGAACGAAGCGATCCCGCTGAAAAGCGCGCCAGCGCCGAACTGCAGCACTGCATGGGACGGACGACCGCCAACAAGCCATTGCTGGAACAGAGCTCGTTGAACTTCCAACGGGGTGGCTCGATCGCCCAGCAGAGCGTGAGCTCCGCAGTAACCGTCGCCGGCACATCGACGGTCGCAACAACCGAACTGAAGGCAATCCGCAGCGCCCGGGCCCGCTCATGCCTTACGCGCTACATCGAACAGCTGTTCAAGGGCCTCGCCACTCGAGGAGGGGGCATCGGCCCGGTCACGATCGCCCACGGCACCCCGCCGGCTCCGAACGCCACGGGGAGCTTTGGCCTGCGGGTCAACACCGCGATCGTTCTGAAAGCCAATGGCCGCACCGCCCGCATCCCCTTCTTCCTGGACATCCTCGGCTTCGTCTACGGCGCCACCGAGGTCACACTGCAGACCTCGGGCATACCTGTCCCCTTCCCCGCGGCCACCGAGCAGCAGCTCTACACGCTGCTGCTGAGCCGGGCCAGGGCGCACCACCCCTGAGAAGCGAGCGGTGAGCGCCGAGATCATCGACCTCCACTACGGAGGCCGCAGCGGTGCCCTCGGCGCGTGGCTCAGCGGCGATGTTCTGATCGACTGCGGTCCCAGGGCATGCCTGGATGCCCTGCTCGACGGCCTCGGCGGTCGTGAACCCAGGCAGCTGCTGCTCACCCACATCCACTTCGACCATGCGGGGGCGGCGGGCGCGCTGGTTGAGCGCTGGCCACAGCTCACCGTGTTCGTGCACCCACAGGGAGCTCCCCACCTGATCGACCCCACCCGGCTGGTGTCGAGCGCCATGCGGGTGTTCGGGGAGCGCTTCGACAGCCTGCTCGGTGAGGTGGTGGCGGTGCCCGAGGCCAACCTGCGCACGATCGAGGATGGCGAGCCGATCGGGCGCTTCCGGGCGGCCTGGACGCCGGGACACGCCAACCACCATGTGGCCTTTCTCGATGAGGAGAGCCGCTGGGCCTTCCCCGGCGACGTGGCCGGTGTGAGGCTGGCGCCGGGTGTCGTCATCCCACCGACGCCCCCGCCCGACATCGACCTAACCGCCTGGCGAGCATCGCTGGAGGTGCTCGAAGGCTGGCGCCCGGCGCGCTTTGCCCTCCCCCACTACGGCAGGGTCGACGATCCCGCGGCGCACCTGCGCGAGCTGCGGGAGGCGCTCGACCGTCACGAGGGCTGGGCGCGGGAAGGCGAGGAGGTGTTCGTCGAGCGCCTCAGCGAGTACCTGCGTGGGCGGATGGGAGCTGAGGCAGCGGAGGACTACGACTTCACCGCCCTGGCCCGGCCGAGCGCCCTCGGGCTGCAGCGGTGGCTGGGACGGGAGCCGCGTGGCTAGGCGAGCGCGGAGAGTGCCTGGCCCGCCGCGTCCGGCGCGCCCTCGCTGCCGGCGAGCGGCACGGCCTCCCCACACATCAGGTCGACGAGGTCCTTCAGGGCATCGGCGAACACTTCGTGACCGACCTCCCGCGGAGGTCCCTGTTCGAGCAGCACCACCGAATGCTCCAGCGCCGCCAGGCGAGCCAACCAACCGCCTGAGGATCCCGCGCCGGCCGAGGGCTGCAACCGAGTGACCTGAGGCGAGGAGCCGTTGTGGTGGCGGCCGAGCTCACTCAGGAGCCTCGGTTGCACGGGTTCGCCGTCCAGGAACGCCGGGGCGCCGGCTCCGTGCTTCCACAGCAGGACCGTGGCGAAGCCGCCGCTGTCGCGCAGCTCGGGCAGGATGCCGAGGAGACTGTCCAGCGCCGAGTTGCCTGCCAGCATCAGAGCGCCGGCGTGGGTCACGGCGCGGTAGGCCGCGAGGGTGCTCGCGCGCTCGCAGTCGAGGCGGTGCTGCTCGGTTACGTCATCCACCGTGGCCAGCAGCTGGGTGGTGCCGGCAAGCCCCACGAAGCGCGCCGTCACCTCCCCCACTCGCACCGAGCCGTCGGGTTGGGGCATGCGCATCAGGACACGCTCGGCCACCCCCACCCGCCTGATCTCCTCGATGAAGTCGCTGCGTCCACCGCCGTCGTAGCGCGCGCTGAGGGATGTTGCGGGCTGGCCGAGCAGATCCTCCCGCGAGCGTCCCGTGAAGCGGCAGAAAGCTTCGTTGATCTCATAGATGGCCGCCGTGTCGGGGTCTGAGATCACGACGCCCGTTGCGCTGGCCCGCAGCACCAGCTCGAGCACCCGCTCGGTCTCGCGCAGGCGCGCCTCGGGCTGCTGGGCGGCGCGCGAGGCGGCGCTCGAGCCGCCCAGCAGCTCGCGCAGGCCGGCGATCGGTGACGAGCCTTCCCCTCTGATCTCCGTCAGCACCCCGGCAAGGACATCGCGCTCGGCGAGCATCCTGCGCGCACTGGCCTGCAAGGTGGCTCCCGCCTCGGTGAGGCGCACCCCGCGCCCGCCGCGGAGCAGCAGCTCGCGGCCGGCCAGCGCCTCGAGGTTGCGGATGCGCTTGGCCACAGCCGGCCGGCTGATACCGAGGCGTTGCGCTGCGCTGGCCATGCTGCCTTCGGCAGCGCAGACCACCAGCGTTTCGAGCTCGGCGAGATCGGGGGGGCGTACAGGGCTAGACCTGAGCATCAGTCGGGCCGCCGCTTGGCCGTGCGGAAACCGTGGGTTTCCGAAGCTGGTCGCAACATGCACTCTCTACGTTCCATAAGACGGCCGATATCCGGGGTGCGGAATTGGAAACAGAAGTTAATCCGACATCACAATAACCACGAGAGGACTCGGATGTTCACGACAATCAATCGGCCAAGCCTCGCACAGGCAGCCCGCGGGGGCAGTGGCAGAGATCTTCTCGTTCTCGCTGTCACGCTCATCTGGCTCTCCCTGCTGCTCCCCGCGTTCGCGGGCGCCGCCACCCAGGAAGACAAAACTCAATTCTCCGTCACAGCAGGGTCGCTCTCGTTTTCGACAGCGCCCACACTGCCAACCCTCAGCGCCGTAACTCTTAACGGAGCGGCCCAGACGACCAACACGACGATGACCAACATCGGCGTGGCGGATGCGACCGGAAGCGGCGCCGGCTGGAACGTGACGGTGGAAGGCCAGAGCGGAACGGGCAAGAGCGCCGTGTTCGCCGCCTACTGCCCCAAAGCCAAATGCGGCGCCGAATCCGAAGGCTATGTGACCGGTGGCGCCACCCTCTCGGCGAACTCGCTGACGCTCAACAGCACAGGAGCGAGCCTGTCAGCCCAAAGCGGTACGACCGGCACCGCACCTACGCTGCAGTGCTCGACGGCGTGCAACGTCGATCACGCCTCGGCCGTGAAGATCGTCTCGGCTGCCAAAGAAGCCGGCATGGGCACCTACCTGACAACCGGTTTCACCTCAACCAGTCTTGCACTGGCCACCCCCACCACACTGAAAGTGCTACCCAACGAAGAGGTCTATCGAGTGAACCTGCTGTGGACGCTCGGCACCGGGCCCTGATCGATGATTGGCAGACATCCGACTTTCGAGATCATCTCGGTTATCAGACAAAGGGCGGGCGTCTCAAGCCCGCCCTTCGCGGGCTTGAGGGCGGGGCTCCTTCGGGCGCTCTCCTCACTGATCCTCATATCTGCGTGGCTGCCCTGCGCAAGCGCGTGGGCTGCTCCGAACGGCACGCCGGGGCTGTCGGTTATTCCGCGGCCCACCCCCCAGCTCGGACTGAGCTACTTCAAGTTGCGCGCCCAGCCCGGCGCAACCGTGCAGGCGGGCGTGCTGGAACTGCAGAACCCGACCGCCAAGCGGCTCGTGGTGGCCCTCTCGCCGGTCGACGGCCAGACCCTCGACACCCTCGGCTCCGGCTACGCACCGCCCGGCTCACAGGACCATGCATCGACGTTGTGGCTCACACTGGCCGCCCGTCGAGTCACGCTCCCGCCGTCGACACGCGTGAGGGTGGGTCTCTCCGTCAGCGTGCCCGCCACGGCGACAGCCGGCGACTACCTCAGCGGGATCAGCGTCGAGGCGCTGCACCAGCAGCCGCAGGGGCTGGCCAAGAAGGGGGTGTCGATAGCGAGCGTGGAGCGCTACGTGATCGGGGTCGAGGTGCTCCTGCCCGGCCCTCGCCATCCCGCGGTCCAGCTCACCGGCGCCAGCGTCCAGCGCGAGCCGGCGGGGCTCACGTTCACGCTGAGAGCGCGCAACCCCGGGAACGTCATCCTGCAGGGCGTGCACGGGCAAGTGCTGATCACGCGCGCAGGGCACATGGTCGTGTCGCGGGCGATCCACTCGGGGACCTTCGTGAGCGGGACGAGCATCGCCTACCCGGTGCCCGCAAGCGCTCAGAGCGCCACGGCAGGAACGAGATATCGCGTTCGGGCGCTGCTGCGCTACGGCCGAAGCGTTGCCCGTCTCGACACCCTCGTCACCTTCGCTCGCCACGACGCCGTGCTCCAGAGCCACTACGCCCACGCCCCGACCACCGCCGCCAAGGGCACGCCCTGGTGGAAGGTGGTGGCATTCGCGGCGGCGCTCCTCTACGGGCTGCTCACCACCTTCCTCCTGCTGCGGCGCCGGCTGCGACCCCGGGAGGCAGTTCTGAGGTGAGCGCCAAGCGCTTCGCCCGCTGCCTCACCGTCTGCGCGGTCGCGTCCGGAATGCTCATCGCGCCGGCGCGCGGCGGGGCCGAAGGCTCGCTGAGCTTCGCCACCGCACCCGCGCTGCCCACCCTCACCGGCGTCACCATCACCGCCAAATCGCAGACGCTCTACACGACGATGACGAGCTTTGCCATCGCCGACACGCGGGGAGCAAAACTCGGCTGGAACGTCACCGTGCAGGGCCAGTCGGGCACCGGCAAGAGCGCCGTGTTCGCCCAGTACTGCCCCAAAGCCAAATGCGGGGCCGAAGCGGAAGGCTACGTGGCGGGCGGCAAGACCCTGCCGGCCAAATCGCTCAAACTCTCGAGCACCGGCGCCTCCTTCGCTGGGGGCACAGGGAGCGCCCCCACCTTCCAGTGCTCCACGGCGTGCAACGTGGACAGCGCCACAGCGGTGAAGATCGTCTCGGCCGCCACCGGAGGAGCGGGCGAAGGCACGTGGACGAGCACTGGCCTGTCGACCAAAAGCCTGCAGCTGGCGATACCCACCACGCTGCGAGCGCTGCCCGCCGAAGAGGTCTACCGGGTCAACGTCCTGTGGACGCTAGCCAGCGGACCCTGAGGCCGGTGCTCCGGCCTCGAGGGCGTCGATTCCGAGCTCGAGCATCCGCCGCCACGCTCCCGGCTCGAGCCCTTTGGCGGCGCGGGTGGCGGCGAACAGGAGCCGCAGGTCGAGCGTGGTGGCGTCCGCCCGCAGGCGCCCCTCGGCGCGAGCGGCCGCCAGCAGGCGCTCCAGCGCCATGACGGTGCTCTGCAGCGCCTCCTCCACCGCAGGGTGCTCAGGACACCGTCGCCATCGCCTCGCCGAGCACGTCATCGACGGCCTGGCGCTCCGCCAGGGTCCACAGCAACCCGATGAGCGCCGAGAACGGTCCCTCACAGCCCGCCAGAGCGGCTGCCGCGCCGCGCCTCGGTTTCCTTGAGGCGCTCCACCACCAGCGCTGCCAGCAGATCGTGCTTGGAGGGAAACTGCCGGTAGACGCTCCCCACCCCGGCGCCGGCGGCCGCCGCGACGGCCGGCATCGGCGCGTCGAGACCGTCCCGGGCGAACACCTCACCGGCAGCCCGCAGCAGCCTCAGCCGCTTCTCCGCCGCGTCCAGATCGGACCAGCAAGCTTTGGGCATCTGGGACGGAATGCTCATTCCGCTACTGTAGTCTCCTCCGCCGGCGACTTCGCCAGTTCGTCGGCGGAATCCCTGTTCCGCCCCTCGCCCCGGAGCCGTCCCGATGGACTCGACCGCCACAGAGCGCACTCATCCAACGCTGATCCTGGCCGTGCTGTCGCTCGGCGGTGTGGCCTACGCGATGCTCAGCTCCTCGGTGGTGCCGGCGCTGCCCACGATGCAGCACGCGCTGCACACCAACGAGACGGGCATCACCTGGCTGCTGACCGCCTACCTGCTCTCGGCCTCCGTGGGCACGGCCATCCTGGGCCGCCTGGGCGACATGTACGGCAAGGAGCGCCTGCTGCTGGTCACGCTCGTGATCCTCGCCGCCGGCACCCTGCTGGCGGCCGTGTCGAGCTCGCTCGGGGTGATCATCGTGGCCCGCTTCATCCAGGGTGCGAGCGGCGGGATCTTCCCGCTCGCGTTCGGCATCGTCCGCGACGAGTTCCCGCGCGAGAAGGTGGCGGGAAGCATCGGGCTGCTGTCGGCGATCCTCGGCGTCGGCGCCGGCGTGGGGATCGTGCTCTCCGGCGTGATCGTCGAGCACCTCAACTACCACTGGCTGTTCTGGATCCCGCTCGTGGCCACCGTCATCGCGGCCGTCGCCACCTGGCGGTTCATCCCCGAGTCGCCTGTACGGGTTCCCGGCCGCGTCAACTGGCTGGCCGCCACCCTGATGACGATCGGCATCTCGACCGTGCTGCTGGCGATCAGCGAGACCACCACCTGGGGCTGGGGATCGGCCAAGACCCTGGGACTGCTCGCCGCGGGCCTCGTCGTGTCTGGCATCTGGATCGCCGTGGAGGCACGCAGCGAGCAACCCGCTGATCGACATGACGATGATGCGCATCCGCGGCGTGTGGACGACCAACCTCGTCGGCCTTCCTGCTGGGGGCGGGGATGTACGCCTCCTTCATCATCCTCCCCCAGTTCGCCCAGCTGCCGAAGAGCACCGGCTTCGGCTTCGGAGCCTCGGTGGTCGTCTCGGGCCTCTACCTGCTGCCCTCCACGGTCGGGCATGACCATCCTCGGCATCTTCGCCGGGCGCATCTCCGCCCGCTTCGGCTCGCGCAACGGCGCTGATCGCGGGCACGGCCTTCACCACGGCGGCCTTCGCCCTGCTCGCCGTCGCCCACGCCCACCCCTACGACCTGCTGATCTCCGCCGGACTGCTCGGCGTGGGGATCGGGCTGGCCTTCGCCGCGCTCGGGAACCTCATCGTGCAGGCCGTCTCACCGCAGCAGACGGGTGTGGCAAGCGGCATGAACACCGTCATGCGCACGCTCGGCGGCGCACTCGGCGGTCAGCTCTCGGCGACCTTCATCGCCGCCCACACCGTCCACGGCCTGCCCGCCGTGACGGGCTTCTCCGAGACCTTCCTGATGGCCACCGGCTTCCTCGTCGTGTGCCTCATCGCCGGCCTGCTCGTGCCCAAGGCACACCGCGCAGCCGAGCAGAACCAGGGAGAGAGTGCCCACCGGACGATCGCCACAGAGGGCGCCGGCGCGTAGATGCAGCCGGACGAGCCCACGACTCTCAGTACCCGACGACTCAGTGACAGCTGAGCTTGGGCAGCACACTCGCCAGCCCGCTCGTCATTTGCGCGGTGATATCGGGGACGTTGCCAGGGGGCGGCGAAGCCACAGGTATCTGGTGGCCGTAGCCATAGAGATCCATGCTCATCGACTCCGTGAGCCTGCCTTCGGGCGTGCAGACGTTCAACGTGAATGCGATCCGCCGCACGCGCTTGGCTGAGTCGATCCAAACGTCCATCGGCATGGTGGCGCCGCCGGTCATCCGTTCGAGCAGTTCCGCGTAGCGCTTGGCCTTGGCGCCCTCACTCGCGGCGAGCACGGTGGCGTAGCGAGCGAGGTCAATCGTTGCGTGGTAATGCGTTGTGGAGGTCCCGCGCACATCCTCGGAGCCGACCACCGAGACCGCTCCCGCCGCCTTCAGGAAACCGAGCAGCTGGCTCGGGTTGGCCGAGCTGCCGCCGAGTGGATCGCCCCCGCCGACGGCCTGGCTGTAGGCGTTGAGGTTGGCCTTCACCCAGCGGGGGCCCGTCGAGCTCGCCGTGCTCGGCACCTCCACGTAGATGTAGGGGCTCGCGATGACCTCGCTCACCGTGACGCCCTTCACCGTCATGCTGATCTGACCCCGCTTGGCGTGGTCGTCGATGGCGCCCGTGCCGGTGATCGCGAAGCTGTGGCCGGCGGTTCCGGCGGTGAGGCTCAGGTCGAACTGATAGCCGGGCGCGAGGTCGCTGACATAGGCGGCGTCTGTCACAGACGTGACGTCGGCCGAGCCGGCCCCTTTGACGCTGCCTCCACCACCGCAGCCCACGCCGAGCAGCGCAGCCGCCACGATCGCGACTGAGGCCAGTGATCGAACGAGCCTCCCCATGCGCACGAGCATACCCTCGGCGTTCGAACCGCGGCCGTCAACCACGTCATGCGCTCGTCGGACGGATGTTCACTTGGCGCGGGGGCATAACCTTGGCGAATGGCGAGCAGAGTCGACCTGGGGGTGTGGCGCACCCCGCTCGAGCCCGCCCCCCGGCTGGCCCAGCGGATCGGGCTGGGAAGCGAGGACCTGTGGATCAAGCGCGACGACTGGCTCGGCTTTGGCGGGGGCGGCAACAAGCTGCGCAAGCTCGAGCTCCTCTGTGGCGAGGCCATTGCCCAGGGAGCCACCACACTGGTCACAACGAGAGCCGCCCAGAGCAACTACGCCCGCCTCACCGCAGCCGCCGCGCGACGTCTCGGCCTGGACGTGGTGCTCGTGCTCGCCGGCCACGGTCCCGCCGGTGGCGGAACCGGCAACCTCACCTTGGATGGACTGTTCGAAGCGGAGATCCGCTGGGCCGGAGACCTCGCCCGCGAGCAGCTCGACGCCGCTGCCGCCGAGGTCGCGGAGGAGCTTTGCCGTGATGGCCGGCGGCCGGCCCTCCTGCCCTACGGCGGCTCAAACGCGCTCGGTGCCAGGGGCTACCTGGAGTGCGCAGTCGAGCTGGCCACACAGGCGCCCGATGCGCGCCACGTGATCGTGGCCGTTGGCTCGGGCGCCACTATGGCCGGTCTCGTGGCCGGACTCGGCCCCAAACGGGTGCTCGGGGTGGACGCAGGGGCAGTGCCCGATGTGGGGGGGCGGGTGGCCACGATGGTGGCCGAGCTCGCGGGACCGGAGCACAGCTCGCGCGGGGATGTGGAGGAGGGCACTCTGCGTCTCAGTGGCGAGCAGGTGGGCGCGGGCTATGAGCAGCTCACCAACGGAGCCCTGCAGGCCATGCGCGACGCGGGACGCTGCGAGGGCGTGGTGCTCGATCCCGTCTACACCGCAAAGGCGATGGCCGGTCTCACCGCCGCCGTGCAGAGCGGTGAGATCCGCGCCGGCGAGCGCACCGTGTTCGTGCACACCGGTGGCGTTCCCGGGCTGTTTGGCCACCCCATCGCCGCCGAGCTGGCCATGGGCGCGGGGCTTCGATCAGGCTGACCTCGTCCCGGCTTCGGGCTGGGAGGAGCCCGAGGGCTGCACCCCCGCATTCACCGCCCGGATCAGAATCGCCGTGCCCGCCAGGGCGAGCAATGCAATCGCCGCGTCGACGCGAAGGCCGGCGTGCAGCCCCGTCACGAACGCCTCACGGGCCAGATCGCGCAGCTCCACGGCCGCCGCCGGAAACTGCGCCAGCAGGGCGTGACCGCCGGTTGTACCTGAGAGAACCTGGCCCACTGCATGTTCTTCGCCTCGGCCGAGATGGCTCGCCAGCGACGATTGGGCGACCTTGCCGTTGGCCGCCCCCGAGAACACCGTGGTCATGATGCCCACCCCGATCGCTCCTCCGACGAGCTGGAACATGAACGTCAGCCCGCTCCCCACGCTGGCGCGTGCGGGGTCCAGCGCACCGAGTGCCGCCGTGGTGAGGGTGGAGTAGAAGAGACCCACTCCCACCCCCATCACAACCAGCCCGGGGAGCACCGCCGGATAGCTCGATGCCGCTCCCACCAGGCTGAAGAGCAGCCCCCCAAGGGCGATGCCTACCGTACCCAGGAGCAATGGAAGGCGAGGGCCGACCTTGTTGTAGAGAGGTCCCGCGGCGAAGGAGGTGACGGAGAAGACCAGCATCAGCGGCAACAGCGCAACCCCTGAGCGAAGCGCCGAGAAGTCGAGGATCTTCTCCAGATACTGGGGCGCATAGAGGAGCACCGTGAACCACATGCCCGAGGCGAGCACCGTTGCCAGGCAGGCAGCCCCGAAAGCCCTGTTGCCGATCACATCGCGTGGCACCAGCGCCTCGTGGCCACCTCGCCGCTGGATTGCCACCATCGCCGCGAGGCTGACCACGCTGAAGGCGAGCAGGGCAATCACACGCGGGTCTCCCCAGCCCCAGTCGGGCGACTGGTCGAGTGCCACCAGCAGCGCCACCAGGCCAAGCGACAGGGTTGCCACACCTGCATAGTCGATCCGGGCGGGGCCCCCCGCAACCCTCTCGCCCGCCACATGCCTGGCCACCACAACCAGCGCCACCGCCGCGATGGGAACGTTGAGGAACAGGATCCAGCGCCAGCTCAGCTCATCCGAGAGCACACCCCCGATCATCGGGCCGAGCGCATTGCCGAGCCCCGACACCCCTAGGATCAGCCCGCCCGCGATACCCGCCCGGTCCTCGGGCACCAGCGAGAAGGTCAGCCCGATCACCGCCGGCCACACCAGCGCCGCGCCAATGCCCATGGCGGCGCGGGCCGCAATCAGCGTCTGGGCGTCCGGTGCGAGACCCGCCAGGGCGGAGAAGAAAGCGAAGATGGAGATGCCCAGGAAGAACATGCGCCGCCGGCCATACAGGTCGCCGAGGTGGCCCCCCGTGACGATCAGCACGCCGAAGACGAGCGTGTAGGCGTTCATCACCCACTGCGCCGAGTCCACCCCCACGTCGAGGCCGCGCTCCACCTTGGGCAGTGCCACGCCCAGCGAGGTGAAGTCGTTGGCGATGACGAACACCGCCAGCGCCATCGCGCCGAGCGCAACGCGGGTGCCTCGGTCCATCAGGCCTAGACCCGGTGCACCGCGCTGCTCAGCGCCTGCGCTTCGGCCTCGATGCCCTCGGCCATCAGGTGCAGATGGTCGATCAGGTCAGCGTCGGCGCACAGGCCGAAGCAGAGCTGGCCGGCGAGCGACATCGCCGAGACACGCAGGGCGTGATGCTCGGCGACCTCGGCCAGCGAGTGCAGGTGCTCCACCGGCGAGTCGAGCACGCTGACCGGAGTGCGGGGGCCGGGGACGTTCGACACGTTGAGCGCGAAGGCCCGCGGGCTGTGCTCGAGGCGGCTGACGAACTGCTTCAGGTGGGGAACCCCCGAGAGCTCGCGCACGAGCTGCTCACGGTACAGAGCGTCGTGGGCGCTCTTGCGAGCCGTGGTGGCAGCGTGGATGGCGCGCAGCCTGGAAACGGGATCCTCCTCCCCCAGCGGCACCGCCACCGAGAAGAACGAGTCGTGATTGGCCACCCCGTCGCCCTCGTGGTGAAGGCTCACCGGGACCTTCACCCTGATCGTGTGCAGATGACCGTGGCGCAGACGCATCCAGCTAGCGAGCGCGCCCGTCACGATCGCGAGCACAGCGTCGTTGACCGTGGCCCCGCACAGGTCCCTGGCGGCCTCATGCAGCGCCGGCAGCGACACCGCCGCGAAGGCAACCTCGCGACGACCGCCGATCTTGCCGTCCAGTGGAGAGTGGCCCTCGCGACGGGAGTACTCGCGCCGCAGGAAGCCAGCGAGGTGGGCCCGCCGGCGCACCTCATCCGTCCTGTGCGCCGCCACGGCCTGAGCCCTGGTCATCTCGGCCTCGGGGCCGTCGTCCCAGAGCAGCGCACGGGCGTAACGCACCGAGGCGGTGCCGTCGGCCAGCGAGTGGTGGATCCGCCACACCAGCGCACTGCCCCCATCGGCGAGCGCCACCACATCCATCCGCCACAGCGGGCGGGAGCGGTCCAGGCGCTGCTCGAACAACCGGGCCACGAGCTCGAGTAGCCCCGCCCGATCTACCGCCTCCCCGACAGGCGCAGGCCCGATGTGATGGGACAGGTCGAAGCCCTCGTCGGGCACCCATGCGGGCTCATCGGCACTGCCGCCGAGCCTCCTCTCCAAGGCGGGCGCCAGCTCGATGCGCTCCGCCACCCGTGCCCGCAGAGCCTCGATGTCGAGGGGCCTTCCCCCCAGGCGCACCACCTTGCAGGTGTGGCCCGCGATGGTGGGACTTTCGAGCGCGAGAATCGCGCGGTCCTCTGGACCGAGTGGAATCAGGTCGTCCATGACTGGCTCACATTCTGGCCTATGCTGCGGCCGGAGCAGACAGCAATAGACAGGGAGAGGACGCGTGAGCCCCAAGCCCATCAGCGCAGCCATCGCCGAACGGCGGCGGGAGCCGGAGGCAGTACTCGAGTGGATCGAGCCGGGGATGGACGTGATCGTCGGAGTGGCCAACGGCGAGCCCGCCAGGACGGTCGACGCGATCGAAGCGGGCGCCGCCGGGCTGAGCGACGTGCGCCTGCACCAGATGGTGCCGATGCGCCCGCGGCCCTACATCGAGGGACAGGTGGAGGGCCTGCGTCATGTGTCGTGGTTCCTCTCCCCCCACAGCCGTGCCGCCTTCCACCGCGGCGACTGCGACCTGGTGCCCAACTCCTTCAGCGACGTGCCCCGGCTCATGCGCCAGTCGCTCGCCCCGAGGCTGGTGCTGGCCGCCGTCTCGCCCCCCGACGACCACGGCTACTTCTCCCTCGGACCCAACGCCGAGTACACGGCCTCGTTCATCGGCGAGGTGCCCTTCTTCGTGGAGGTCAACCCGCTGATGGGACGCACCTTCGGCTCCAACCAGCTGCACGTCAGCGACATCGTGGGCTACTGCGAAGCGAGCACCCCCATGCTCGAGCTGCCCCAGCCGCCGGCCACCGAGCGCGACCACCGGATAGCCGCTCTCGTGGCCGAGCGGGTGCCCGACGGGGCCACCCTGCAAGCCGGGATCGGCGCGGCGCCCAACCTGGTGCTGGGGATGCTGGGGGACCACCACGAGCTCGGGGTGCACACGGAGCTGCTCGGCGACGGCTTTGTCGACCTGGTCGAAGGCGGCGTGATCACGGGCACTCGCAAGAGCACCCACCGCAACAAGCTCATCACCACCTCGGCGCTGGGCTCCGAGCGACTGTACGAGTTCGTGTCAGACAACCCCGGCGTGGAGTTCCACCCGGTGGACTACACCAACGACCCCCGGGTGATCTCCCGCGAGCCGAACATGACAGCCATCAACGCAGCCCTCGAGGTGGACTTCCTCGGACAGTGCGCCTCGGAGTCGCTAGGCAGGGACTACCTGTCCTCCTCGGGAGGCCAGCCCGACTTCGCCCGGGGCGCTGTGATGGCCGAGCATGGACAGGCGTTTATCGTGCTGCATGCCACCACCGCCGAGGACACCGTCTCGCGCATCGTGCCTCAGCTGCGACCCGGAGCGGCTGTGACGACGTTCAAGAACATCGTCGACAAGGTGGTCACCGAGTTCGGCGTGGCAGAGCTGCGGGGCAGCTCGATCGCCGAGCGGACCCGACGGCTGATCGCCGTCGCCCACCCCAACTTCCGCGACGAGCTCACCGCACGGGCGCGAGAGCTCGGGTACCTCGCCTGAGCGGCTCGGGAGCGCTCTCGCCGAGGACGTAGGATCTCGCGATGCCGGCGCGTATCGAGAGGCTCTCCGTTACACCTGTCAAGGGCACCCACCTGCTTCATCCCAAGGGGGTCGTGCTCGACGCTGGAGGAGCGAGCGAGGACCGGCTCTTCCACCTGATCGACGAGCGCAGCCGCATGATCAACGGCAAGCACCTGGGGGAGCTGAGCACGATCCGGGCCAACTACGACGGCGAGCTTGGTGTCCTGCGTCTCGCCTTTCCCGATGGCCTGGAGGTGAGCTCAGAGGTGGAGCTCGGGGAGGAGCTGAGCACACGCTTCTACTCGCGCCCAGCGTCAGTCCGTCTCGTGCTCGGCCCCTTCTCGCAGGCTCTCTCCAGACACCTCCGTCAGGAGGTGCGCCTGGTGCAGACAGAGCGGGCGAGCGGCTCGGTTGACCGCGGCAAAGGGGGGGGAGTGAGCATCATCAGCCGGGCCTCTGTGGCGCGCCTCGCCCAGGAGGCGGGCGAGCCCGAGATCGACGAGCGAAGGTTTCGCATGCTGATCGAGATCTCCGGTGTGGAGGCCAACGAGGAGGATGAATGGGTGGGCCGACAGGTTGCGATCGGCGGCTCGGCGCGGGTTGCCATCGGGGGTCATGTGGGCCGCTGCCTGGTGACCTCGCGAGACCCCGACACCGGCAGACAGGATCTGCCCACCCTGGAGCTCCTCGCTGGTTACCGCAGGGAGGAGCCCACCACCGAGCCGCTGGCTCTCGGTGTCTACGGCGAGGTGCTCGAGGGCGGAGCGATCCACGTCGGCGACAAACTCACTGTCTCGTCATAGCCCCAGCGAGCCACCAGGTCGCGGCCCAGCAGCTCGCTGAGCGCCTCGACCTCGGGCTTGAGGCGAAGGCGCAGCGCCCGGGTGAGCTCTGAGTCGAGGGTTTGCTGCCCTCTGCGGGCCGGGCGTCGCCAGAATCCTGCGCCCTGCCCGCGGACATGAGAGCCGGATGCGTCGGGCGCCGGGTCCGTGGTGGAGTTCAGCGAGACGCCCTCATCGACATCGATGAAGCGGAGCAGTTCGTGCAGCGCGTCATCGCTGTGGCCCAGCAGGTCGTCATCGATTGTCACCAGCACCCGCTCGGGTGTGAAGGCCTCGTGGAAACGACGCACCTGAGCCACGTAGCGGACGTGCTCTGAGTACATCAGCGCCTGCGGCTGGCGTGAGCTTCGCCGCAGGCGCTTGCCCTGACGCCTCGATCGCTCCAGGGCCATTGCCTTGCGCAGGTCCCTCTGCCTCTCGATCCCCTCTTCGACGAGCTCACTATGAAACGAGGCGAGAAAGCTGATGGGATCCCGCAGGACCACCACGACACGGGCGTCGGGCGCAAGCTCTGCGATGCGCTCGGCGGCCACGCGAGAGCGCAGGTAGTAGGAGGATGCCTCCCCGATGCGCTGCGCCGCCGGAGCCTCGGCGAACAGGCCCCGATAGCCCTCGAGGGTATGCGGAGAACCGTCGCCCTGGCGTCCTCGACCACGAAAGCGCAGGTCAGAGGCGAAGAAGCCCGGCTCCCGGCGGGGCGCCATGAAGACCTGGGGATGACGGGAGAGCGTCCCATGGAGGATCCGCGCGTCGCTCTCCTGATGGGCGAGGACGAAGAAATCGGGCATCCGCCCCACCACCGAGGCCTCGCCCACGTCCACCGCCTGAGACGGCCGCCTCGCTGCCTGAGGAGCCGCCTCCAGCGTGGACGTGGGGCTTGCCGGACGCCTGCCGGCTGGGTTCCAATTCATAGAACCATGCTAATCACATCGAGATATACTCGTCAGTACCCAAGCGCCGTCCAGGCGACGCTTGCGATCAACGCCTGACCTTCGATGCTGGGGTGGAAGTAGTCCCTGGTGGTGACATCACTGGTACCGAATAGGGATTTGAAGCCCGCGTCTTTGTCGAACTTGCACTGTGTGTAGGCTTCGCAAACGCTGCCCAGCACTTTGTCGTATTCTTCCTCACGGGTGCGGAACTGTTCACGCCGGGTCACATCGGCGGGTTCCGTCGAGGTGGGATTAGCAAGCAGCGACTGGCAGATTTTGAGGGTGTTCCAGGTGCTCACAGCGCTGGAGTTGGTGTGGAAGATTTCCCACAGCCGGTAGGCATTTGCCAGCGAGCCCACCTTGATGGCGACGCTGGGAAGACCGGTGGTAAGCGTGGTCAGCGCCTGTTTGAAGTCTTTTTCAAACGTCGCCACGGAGGTCATTGTGGAGATGCTCGAAGTGCAGGCGTCGTTGTTGCCCATGAGGATCCCCACCAGTTCAACTTTGCGAGTGACCGCTTTTTCGGCCTGGGCGTTGAGTCCTTCCATTTTCGAGCCGCTCACAGCATCGTTGTAGTTGTGGCCGCTGATCCCTTTGTTTTTTTCGAGCAGTCGCAGGTAGTAGCTGTCGACCGCTTTGTTTTCACCCGTCGCCCAGGAGTTTTCCGGGCAATCGATGAAAGACGTCGAGCAGGTGTTGTAGGCGCGGGTTATCGAGTCCCCCAGCGCATCCATCGAGCTGGGGTAGGCCATCGCCTGCACCGAGGCGACACCCAAGCCGACCACTGCGAGTGCAAGTGCGGCCACTGCGGGGATTGCGCGCGCCCGCGTGGCAACGTGAAGTGACTTCATGCGAATCTCTCCTCCCGGTTGATTATTCGAGCCGGCGCCTCCCAACCGGTGGGGGCAGGATGGCGGCTTGGCTTGGGGTGCGCAAGGCCGCGGCCCGGTGCGCCCTGGCTTCAGGGGGCCTGGGTTGGGCTGGTGTCTCCGTCTGGTCGGTCATCGCCACTTGAGGCGGCGGGCGCGGGGGATGCCGCGTCAGGACTTGAGGAGTGCAGCGACGCGCGTGGCAGGTGGATATCTGTCGGTGGGTCGCGAGAGCCCGGAGCACCACACGACGAGGGGGCACACGCACTTGACGCCTAAATTGAGACTCCGTACACTTGTACGTAGCCAAGGAGGAACAGATGTCCGTCAAGGCAGAGCGTCTAGAGGCACGACTCACATCAACGGAGCGCAAGCAGATCGAGCAAGCAGCAGCGCTCGCCGGCGAGTCGGTTTCGTCGTTTGTTGTCCTTGCAGCGCTGGATCGTGCCGACATTCTCGTGCGGGAGCGGGCATCGACGGTCGTCCCAGCCGCCTACTTCGACCAGCTCGTCGCATCTCTCGATGAGCCGGAGGAAGCGCCCGGACTCGCACGGGCGGCTGCTGCGGTAGGGCGGCGCAGGCGAATCAAGTCGACGTGAGCTACCGGGTCGAGCCGCTAGCCGCCGGCCACGACCTCGACGCCTTCGATTGCGGGCACGACGCCCTCACGGACTGGCTAAAGCGATATGCCCGCAACGCGACAGGACAGGGCACTCGCACGTATCTGCTCGTCGAAAACTCCACTGACGCGATCGCCGGCTACTTCGCGATCGCGCCCTATCTACTCGAGCGGGATACCGCCCCATCGGGTGTCGGCCGCGGAGCGCCAAAGCGCATCCCCGCGATCCTCCTCGCCAAGCTCGCCCTGCGCAGCGATCTGCACGGAGAAGGGCTCGGCGCCGAGCTGCTGGTTTATGCCCTGACCACGATCGTCACGGCCGCTCGCTCAGCCGGGGGGCGCGTTGTCGTAGTCGACGCGGTGGACACTGACGCAGCTGACTTCTACCGCTCCCACGACTTCCAACCATCGCCCACAGACCCGCGTCGGCTGATCATGAAGCTCAGCACCACAGCGCGAGCGCTCGACCTACCGTGGCCGTGAGGACGCTCGACCACCGTAGGTCGAGTGGAACTAGCCGGGATCGAACCGGCGCCATCGGACTCGCCAGGCGCGCAAGACGAGTCCTCAAGCCGACGCGGGGACTCGAACCCCGGACCCCTTCATTACGAGTGAAGTGCTCTACCAGCTGAGCTACGTCGGCGCGGCCCAAGATGCTAGCGCCGACACCGCCCCTCCGGGAGCCCAACCACGGCGGCCGGCCGGCCTGCCGCTTACAGCGCTGCCAGCTCCGCCAGCAGCGACTCTCCGTGCTTCTCGCAGAATGCCGGCCCGATGCCCTTGATCTCGATCAGCGCACTCTCACTGCTCGGCCGTCTGCGCAGAACCTCCTCCAGCACCGCGTCCGCCGCCACCGTGAACGCCGGCTTGCCTTCCGCCCGGTCCTTTCGCCAGGCTCGCAGCCGCTCGAACTCCCCCTGGTCCACCGGAGGGCCCGTCGGTTCCCTCGCGCCCTGGCCGCGCCCTGCGCTCGCGGGCGTCCCTGACCGCCTGCGCGGCTCCCTTGTCGGCGCCGCCGCCATCACCTGCTGGAGGGCTCCATCGGGATCGCACACATCGCAGCAGCGGCCCGTCGGGCGGCCCTGCTCGGAGTCGCCGAAGTGATCGAGGATCTGGCGCCTGCGGCACACCTCCACGCTCGAGCTGAAGCGCTCGATCGAGCGATATGCCTCCCAGCCGCGGTCACGCGCCTGCTTGATCGCCGCCGCCGCCATGCGCGGGCTGCCCTGACCCGTCAGACGCACCAGCAGCCCATCGCGGCCGCCCGGTGAGAGCTCCACCGCGCCCGCCCTCTCCGCAATCGACAGCAGCACCCTCTGGCGCTCACCCAGCTCGCCATGCCCGATCGACAGCACCCCATCCTGCGCCACTCCGCGCAGCCCCCCCACATAACGCTTCACATCCTCCACCGTCGTCTCTCGCTCTTTGATGAACCTGATCAGCCTTCCCAGGTCCATCCTCGAAGCCAGCAGCAGCGCCCGTCCCTGCTCGCCGTCGCGCCCGCCTCTGCCCGCCTCCTGGTAGTAGGCCTCGAGGCTCGTCGGCAGCGCCCAGTGCGCCACCGTGCGCACATCCGCCTTGTCCACCCCCATCCCAAACGCATTCGTCGCAACCACCACCTCCGCCCGTCCCTCCATGAACTCCGCCTGGCTCTCCCTGCGCGCCTCCGGCGTCATGCCCGCGTGGTAGACCACCGCCCGAATCCCCTCCTGCCCGACCCTGCCCGCCACCTCCTCCGTGTCCTTGCGCGTGCCGCAATACACAATCGCCGGGCGCGCCCGCGGGTCACCCAGCACATGCATCAGCGCCGCCCGCTTGCGCGCCACCGCCCCCTTGCCCTCCGCGCTCACCACATCGAACGTCAGGTTCGGGCGGTCGAAGCCCGAGCGCACCGACACCCAGTCACGCAAGCCCAGCCGCTGCGCAATCTCCTGCGCCACCCTCGGCGTCGCCGTCGCCGTCGCCGCCATCACCGCCGGGCGGCCCAACGAGGCGATCGCCTCATGCAGCCGCAGGTAGTCCGGCCTGAAGTCATGGCCCCACTCCGCCACACAGTGCGCCTCATCCACCACGAACAGGCCCACCTTCCTGCGCCCCAGCGCCGCCCTGAACGCCCCCGACGCGAACCGCTCCGGCGCCGCCAGCACCAGCTGCGTCGAGCCGCTCTCTATCTCCTCAAGCGCCCTACCGTTGTGCCCATCCTCCATCCCCGACGCCAGCATCGTCGAGCGCACCCCCGCCTCCCGCAGCCTGCGCCACTGATCGCTCATCAGCGCAATCAGCGGGCTCACCACCACCACCAGCGGCCGGCCCGGGTCCTCATCGCCTGCAAGCGCCGGGAGCTGATAGCACAGCGACTTGCCGCCCCCCGTCGGCATCACCACCAGGCTGTCCCTTCCCTCCAGCGCCGCCTGCACCGCCTCACGCTGCCCCGGCCTGAACTCCCTCAGGCCAAAGCGACCCAGCAGCTGCTCGGGCGTCTGGGTCCCTGCGCCACTCTCCACCGGCGCGCTCAAAATGCTGGCCTCCATCTCAAAGACCGTACCCCTCACCCCGGCCGGGACCTTCAGCCGGAGGTCGCACTTTGCGGCGGCAGGCCAACCCGGCGACCCACGCAGGCCGCCCCTTGGCGGCCCTCATAAAAACTCCTCAACCCGTCCTGCGACGCCACACCACCCTGGCGCCCCCCGCCGGCACCAACGTCACCGCCCGCCTGCGCGTCCACTCGCCAGCTCGCCAGCGCCCGCCCTGAGGGAGGTTCGGCTCGAGCTCTCCCAGCATCGTCCTCAGCATCACCTTCATCTCCAGCTGCGCAAACGACGCCCCAATGCAGCGGCGGATACCGCCACCGAAGGGAATCCACGAGAACGTCTCCGGCGCCTGGCCGAGGAAGCGCTCCGGGCGGAACTCGTCCGGCTGGGCATATGCACGCCGGCTGCGGTTCGTCAGGTAGATCGACGGCGCCAGCCTCGTGCCCGCCGGCAGGATGTAGTCGCCGACCCTCAGCTCCTGCATGAGCATTCTCACCACTATCGGCACCACCGGCCTCACCCTCAGCGTCTCATTCACCACCGCCCCCATGTACTCCTCGCCCTCCCCCCCATCGATCTCCTCCATCAACCTCCTCAGCTTCAGCGGGTGGCGAACCAGACGCTCAATCGCCCACGCCACCGACGTCGCCGTCGTCTCATGGCCCGCCAGCAGCAACGTCACCAGCTCGTCGCGCAGCTCGCTGTCCCCCATCGCCTCCCCATCCTCGTCACGGGCCTGCATCAGCAGCGACAGGATGTCTCTGCGCTCCTCCAGGTCCCCCTGAGCCCGTCTGCTCGCAATCTCCTCATAGATCAACCCGTCCATGTGATCCAGCGCCCTGCCAATCGCACCCCCCGGGCGCTCTCCCGTGGGCCTGCTCATCAGAGCCCTCACCACCGCCCCCACATTCATCGGCTCCACCAGCCCGCCGATCGCCGCCCTCAGCGGTCCCATCCGCTCCGCCTCCACCCCGAACACCGCCCTCAGGATCACCTCCAGCGTGATCCTCCGCGTGTGTGAAAGGAGGCGCATCGGGCTGCCCAGCTCCCAGCCCCCCATGTCCCTGGCCGTCGCCTCCACAATCACATCCTCGTACTCCCTCATCCTCTCCCCATGGAACGGAGGCAGCAGCAGCTTGCGCTGGCGCAGATGCCCCGGGCCCGTCAGCACCAGCACCGAGCTCGGACCCATCACCGGTGCAATCGGCGAGTTGCCCGTCGCAGACGGCGCCACCTCCGGCGGAGCCGTCATGATCGACTTCACCGCCTCCGGGTCGCTGAACAGCACCAGTTTCATCCCACTCGGAGCGAACGTGATCGTGAATGTCTCTCCCAACCGCTCGGAGCAGCGATCCATCACCCACGTCGGCGCCAGCGCCCACGCCAGCGTCTGGAGCATCGGCCACGCCCTCGGACCCGGAGGAAGGCCTCTGCGCTCGCCGCGGGCGGCGCGGTCTCCGGGAGTCCCCTCGCCGGGGACCTGTGCCGACTCGATCGATGCACTTGACGCCGCCGCCATCCCCAACAAGCTAGCGCCGTCCGCTTCTCCGCGTCCCGCGACTCTACTTCTTGGGAGCCGTCGACTGTTTCGAACCGCCGCTCTTGGCGCCGCTCGGCTTGGCTGTCGCCCGGCGCTCGCCGCTCTTGTCTTTGTCCAGCACACGACCCACGCTGTGAGCCGCATGGCGCACATCGCGCCTTACCCCCGGCGAGATCGCATACGCCAGCAGCGTCGCCGCGATGCCCACCATCGCGATCACAAGCACCAGCCGTGCTCGTCGCCTTTCGTTCTCCGGAGATGCCGGACGCGCGCTGAATGGAGAGATAGCCATTTCTCTCCACCAAACTAGCGCCGCAGCCCATCGCCCGCGCGGGCAGCTATCGCCCGGATGCGGAACCCGAGGGCGCTCAGCCCATCAGATATCTGCGCTCACGCGCCCTGCGGCGGCGGTCCCGCTCGTCTAGCAGCGCCTGCGCCAGCGCCCTTCGCGCCTGCATCACCTGCGCCTGGGAGAGCCTCTCCGGGCAGCGCCCCAGATAGCCAAGGAGCATCCTCGCCGGCAGCACCCTCACACCCTTCCTGCGCGCCGCCGGCCTGTCCACCCACGCGCGGCTGTAAACGATCATCGGCTCCACATCCAGGCCCGTCACCCGTTCGATCACCTTGCGCTGCGCATGCGCCTGTCCCACGATCGCCCCATGGATCCGGCCCACCCGCACCGGCCCCGGATGGCTCTTCGTCTCCACCGTGAACACCCCCGCCCTTCCAATCACGATGTGGTCCACATTCCCATGCCCCATCGACGCATCGTGGATAACCTGCCACTCCTCCTCCGGCAGTTCGTCCAGCAGTTCCCCCACATGCTCCTCCGCCACCGCTCCCCGATCGCGGCGCTCCACCAGCGGCAGCACATAGCGCGAGATCACGAACATGCTCGCCAGCAGCCCTATCTCCGCCGCCAGGAAACGCACATCACGGAGCCCGAACGCCCGGCCCAGCAGCGCCGTGGCCACCGCCAGCACGCCCAGCGCCACCAGCGTTCGCATGCGCAGCCGCCTCACCGTCGCGCGCGCATACTGCCCCGCCGTGCGGCTCATGGGATCCGAGTGGATTACGTACATCTCGCTTTCTTTGGTCGTCTTTCCCACTCATTCATCGGTCCATCACCGCAGGGTCCTTGAGTCCCCCCGCGAAGGGTCACCCCGGCTTGGAGAAGCGTGGAATGTGCCCCCTTCTCCTAAAGCACCCCATCCACCCCGTCGAAGCCCAAAGAGATCGAACACCCCTCGATTGGTCCCCAGGCCCATGTACAGCATGAGCGAAAACCCTCAATTCTCAGACCCCCAGGACATCTGCCTCCTGCTCCGCGCCCATGGCGAGCAGCACTGGCTCACATCCGAGGTCCTACCCGTCCTGCGCCAGATCGAGACACCCGGATCGATACCCGAGGACCAGCTCGGAGCCGCCCTCGCCTACCTCGAGCTGCTGTGGCTCGACGCCGGCCTGCGAGCGAGCGAGACAGACGCCGCCCACGCCAAGCTCCAGGAAGACGACCAGCAGCACGATCGCGTCCTCTACGAGAAGGCCCGCCGCTACCACACCGCCGTCCAGCGTCTGCGCGCGTCCATCGGCCAGCGCATTGCCTCCCGAACCCGGCCCTACCCCGACCCCGTCGGCCCGCTCGACCACGAGCACGCCAACCTCTGAGTCGATCACATACCCTCAGCGGGATGACAACAACCCGCTTCGATCTGCAGTCGCACTCCACCCACTCCGACGGTGCCCTGCCCGCCGCCGAGGTCGTCCAGCGTGCCGCCCAGGCCGGCGTCGAGCTGCTCGCCCTCTCCGACCACGACACCGTCAGCGGCGTCTCCGAGGCCATCGCCGCCGGCGAGCAGCTCGGGGTACGGATCGTCCCCGCCGTCGAGATCTCCGCCGTCGACGAGGGCTCCTCAGTCCCCCGCGAACTGCACATCCTCGGCTACAACATCGATCACTCCGGCGCCCTGCTCACCGAGCGCCTCACCGCCTTCCTCGCCGACCGCGAGCGCCGCACCCTGCGCATGGCCGCCGGTCTCGAGGAGGCCGGCTTCGAGCTCGACGAAGCACGACATCGGCGCCCGCATCGCCGTCGGCAAGCCCATCGGCCGTCCCCATCTCGCCGAAGCCGTCCTCGCCGCCCCCGCCAACGCCTCCCGCCTGGCCGCCGAGAACATCGACGACATCGGCTCCCTCATCCGCGGCTATCTCATCGAGGGCAAGCCCGCCTTCCGCCTGCGCGAGACACCCACCGTCGCCCAGGCCATCGAGGCCATCCACGAGGCCGGCGGCGTCGCCATCTGGGCCCACCCCTTCTGGGACATCGAGAGCCCCGACGAAGTCCTCTCCACCATCGACCGCTTCAACGAGCTGGGAATCGATGGCGTCGAGGCCTTCTACATCACCCACACCGAGGAGCAGACCCGCCTGGTTGCAGCCCACTGCGAGGAGCTCGGCCTGCTCACCACCGGCTCCGCCGACTACCACGGCCCCGAGAACCGCCTCTTCTCCCAGTTCATGGCCTTCGACACCTTCGGCCTGCAGCCCAACCTCGGACCCATCGCCGGCTGAGCCGGCCCTTCGCGCCGCTTTTGCGCGGATTGCCGAGGCGCCGTGCGTGCGCCGCTTGAGTCCTGAGGCGCCGGCGCATCGGGTCAGGCAGCTACAGCCAGCAGCGCCTGCAGACGGTAGGCCAGCGCCTCCAGCGCAAGCTCCTCCGACACGTTCAGCGACAGGCTCATCCGTGTCTGCGCCACCAGCTCCATGCCCTCCCTGAGCGCCGCCCCCGCACGACCCTCGGCATCCTGCTCGAGCTCCGCTCGCCTGTCCACCGCATAGACCACCTCCCCCGCCCCTTCGCACACGCACATCACGTCCCTGAGCCACAGCTCCGCCAGGCGCAACGCCAGATCAAGGGTCTGCGTGCGCACCCGACGCTCACCGCGGCGGCGAGCCTCCAACCCTTCCCGCTCGTATTTCTTGCGTTCCTTACTCGGCACGAACTCGAGCTCCGCCGCCATCCGCTCCTGCGCCGCCTCACCCGCCTTCACCCCCGCTGCCTTCGCCGCCTCCAGCAATGTCGTCCACGGGCGTCCGCCCGTCGACCCCTCCAGCGACGCTCGGACGAAGCTCTCTGCTCCCCTACGCAGCTTGGACCCCTCCTCGCTGTAGAGGAGCCCCGCCTGGTTCGCATCGCCCAGCGCCAGGCGCGCGCACGCAAGCGCCCGCTCCCCGCTTCCATGCTCTCGCCCTCCTTCTTCTGCTTGGGCTTCTGCTTCCAGTCCCTCAGCTATCCGTCGCGAGGGGAGCGGATCGAAGCGAACCTGCTGGCAGCGCGAGACGATCGTCGCCAGCACGTCCTCCCTGCGGTCCGTCAACAGCAGCAGGTGCGCAAACGCCGGCGGCTCCTCCAGCGTCTTGAGCATGCGGTTCGCCGCCTGCTCGTTCATCGTGTCCACAGACTCGATCACAAACACCCTTCTCGCCGACTCGAACGGGGTCCGCGTCGCCGCCGCCACCACCGGCTCCTCGATATCCCCCACCAGCACTTCCGCCGCTCCCGACGGCCTCACCCACGTCAGGTCCGGGTGGCTGTCTCTCCCCACCCGCTCCGCCACCGTCTCCGGCGTACGCGCCCCCCGCTGCAGGAGCACCGCCGCAAACGCCCTTGCGATCGCCCGCTTGCCCGTCCCCGCCGGACCGTGGAACAGGTACGCATGGGACGGGCTGCCGCCTGGCGCAATGGCGGGATCAAGCACCGCTCGCGCGTGGGGGTGCGCCTCGAGCCCCGGGAGCAACCGCTGCTGTTGCTGATGCTGCTGCTGTGCAGTGGGTGACAGCGGTGGTGGCACCTGGCCATCCTAGAGACGCCCCTCACACCGGACCTACCGGCGCCACCCATCCACAGCATCGCCGGGCGCTCCTACGTTCGGAGAGCGTGGGGTCTGGCATTGCTCGTTTGTGTTGGTGTATAGCCATTGTGATACGGGAGCTCTCCCGTGTCGATGCCGACGCACCCTTGGGACGGGCGCGGGGTCTGGCATTACTCGTTTGTGTTGGTGTATAGCGATGGCTATACAGGAGTCGATCGGTGTGAGCGTCCACCGATCTCGCACCCAGGGTCGGCACATCCCAAACGGGCGGCTGGGCGAGCAACGACCCTCGAACGCCTGACCGCGCCAGTACTGTCTCCACGTGCCCCCCGGCCGGCTGATCACCATCGAGGGCCTCAACGGCGCCGGAAAGTCCACGCTCGCTCGGGCGCTCGCCCGCGAGCTGGCCGCCCGCGGCGCGCGCGTGGAGCTCCTGCGGGAGCCCGGCGGGGTCGAGACCTCCGAGCGGATCCGCGCGCTCGTCAAGGATCCCCACCTTCCCGTCACCCCACGCGCCGAGGCGCTGCTCTACGCGGCCGCCCGCGCCCAGCTGGTGGAGGAGCGCCTCGAGCCCCTGCTGCGCGATGGCACGGTTGTCGTGCTCGACAGGTTCGTCGACTCCTCCCTGGCCTACCAGGGCGCAGCTCGAGGACTGGGGATCGAGGAGGTCCGCAACATCAACCGCTTCGCCACCGGGCCCCTCATCCCAGATCGAACGCTCCTGCTGCACATCACCCCCCAAGGCGGACGCCTGCGCCAGCTCCAGCGTGCCGAGTCGCCGGACCGTCTCGAGCTGGAGGACGACGACTTCTTCGCCTCCGTCGCCGATGCCTACGACCAGCTCGCCCGCCAAGAGCCCGAGCGGATTCGGGTACTCGACGCCAACCTCACACCGGCGCAGCTGCTGCACCAAGCCCTCACCGCCATCGAGGATCTGCTTCAGCCGCCGCTCGCCCCCCAATAGCATGCACCCGAGGATGCTCCACACACAGCGACACCCACCGAGCGTTCCCCGCAGACCCTGGTCCCTCGGGAGCCTCGCGCTGATCGCGATATTCGCGTCGCTGCCCGTCGCCCTGGGCTCGGTGCCGGCGCTCGCCGCCACCACCACCCCCTCCTTCCCCGTGCCCGCCTCCGCCAAGGTCCCACCCGTCGGCGCTACAACCGCCACCACTACAACCACCACACCCACCACCTACACGCCACAGAGCACCGCCCCTCTCCCCGCCGGCACCGCCGCCACCGGCACGACCCCGGGGACTGGAGCGCCCACCACGCATGCGAGCCACACCAACCGGCTCTCCACCCTCGCCATCGCTCTGATCGTGCTCGCGGCCCTACTCACCCTTGCCTGCGCCGCCTGGGTCGCCGCCCGCCTCACCGCCTTCGAACCCCACTGGTTCCGCTCGGCCCGCCATGCCCTCGCCGAGGGCGGCTTTCGCCTCTCGGCCACCTGGGCCGAATTCACCGACTGGGTCAGGCTCGGGACGCTAGACCGTCGACCGCCGGACACATGTTTCAGCGCCGAATTTGGGGGCTTGGCGCTCGGGTCTCGCCAGAGCCGCGCGAGGTACAATTGAAGCACCAGATTGGCCCTCTCAAAGCAGCGTTCAGCGGCCCCCCGGCTCCTCATCGAGCGGCCCCAAAAAGGTCCGTCCGAGCGAAGGCGGATGATCCGGTGTTACCCCCAAGAACACTGTATTTTAGCCGCAAATTGAGGGTTTCTGCGGCCCAAGACGAGGAGACAAGTTAGATGGAAGGCGCCCCGCAGACAGCACTCACACAAGACGTCCACACCGGTAGGGCGCTTTCGATCAACCGCTTTTTCACCACGGCGGGAGTCCACCCGTTCGAGACCGTCGAGTGGGAGCATGCGCGACGCCCGCATCGGACACGGCGACCGCGTCGCCTTCGAGCAGAAGGACGTCGAGTTCCCCAAGAGCTGGTCGCAGAACGCGACCAACATCGTCGCCCAGAAGTACTTCCGCGGACAGCTCGGCTCCCCTGAGCGCGAGCACTCCGTCAAGCAGATGATCAGCCGCGTCGCCGGCACGATCACCGGCTGGGGACGCTCCGGCGGCTACTTCGCCAGCGAAGAGGACGCGAGCGCCTTCAACCACGAGCTGACGCACATCCTGCTGCACCAGCTGGCCGCCTTCAACTCGCCCGTGTGGTTCAACGTCGGCTTCGAGGAGAGCCCGCAGTGCAGCGCCTGCTTCATCCTCTCCGTCGAGGACACGATGGAGTCGATCCTCGCCTGGAACACCAAGGAGGGCAACATCTTCCGCGGCGGCTCGGGCTCGGGCATCAACCTCTCGAAAATCCGCGGCTCGATGGAGCCGCTGGCGAAGGGCGGCACCGCCTCCGGGCCCGTCTCCTTCATGCGCGGCGCCGACTCCTGGGCCGGCACGATCAAGTCCGGCGGCAAGACCCGCCGTGCCGCCAAGATGGTCGTGCTCGACATCGACCACCCCGACATCCGCGAGTTCATCTGGTGCAAGGCCAAGGAGGAGGACAAGGCCGAGGCGCTGCGTGACGCCGGCTTCGACATGTCGATCGACGGCGACGGCTTCAAGTCGATCCAGTACCAGAACGCCAACAACTCGGTGCGCGTCACCGATGAGTTCATGCGCGCAGTCGAGGAGGGCGCCGACTGGCATCTCACATCTCGAGTGACCGGCGAGCCCGTCGGCGAGCCGATCCCCGCGCGGGAGCTGATGCGCGAGATCGCCGAGGCGGCCTGGCGCTGCGCCGACCCCGGGGTGCAGTACGACACCACGATCAACCACTGGCACACCTCGCCCAACAGCGGGCGCATCAACGCCTCCAACCCCTGCTCGGAGTACATGCACGTCGACAACTCGGCCTGCAACCTCGCCTCGCTCAACCTGATGAAGTTCCGCCGCGCCGACGGCACGCTGGACGTCGAGTCCTTCGAGCACGCCGTCGACGTCATGCTGCTGGCGCAGGAGATCATCGTCGGACCGTCGAGCTACCCCACCGAGGAGATCGGGGTCAACGCCCGCGCCTTCCGCCAGCTCGGCCTCGGCTACGCCAACCTCGGCGCCTACCTGATGAGCAACGGCATGCCCTACGACTCCGACCAGGGACGCGGAGCCGCGGCTGCCATCACAGCGCTGATGACAGGACGCGCATATCGCCGCTCGGCCGAGGTGGCCGGGGCGCTCGGGCCATACGAGCACTACGAGATGAACCGAGACGCCCACAACGGCGTGATGCGGATGCACCGCGACGCCTCCTACACCGATCCCCGACAGCGCCTGTGCGGACACCGAGCTGCTCGCCGCCGCGAGACGCTCGTGGGACGAGGCTGTCGAGCTCGGGGAGCGCATGGGCTACCGCAACGCCCAGGCCACCGTGCTCGCCCCGACGGGCACGATCTCGTTCCTGATGGACTGCGACACCACCGGCGTGGAGCCCGACTTCTCGCTCGTCAAGTTCAAGGAGCTCGTCGGCGGCGGGCAGATGACGATCGTCAACCGTACGGTCCCGCTCGCGCTGCAGACGCTCGGCTACACCGAGCCGCAGATCGAGCAGATCGAGGCGCACCTCGCCGAGCACGGCACGATCATCGGCGCTCCCGGCCTGGCCGAGGAGCACCTTCCCGTGTTCGACGTGGCGGTGGGCGAGCGCGCGATCTCCCACATGGGCCACATCAAGATGATGGGAGCGGTACAGCCGTTCATCTCGGGAGCAATCTCAAAGACCGTCAACCTGCCCCAGGAGGCGACCGTCGAGGACATCGCCGACGCCTACACCCAGGCGTGGCATCTCGGGGTCAAGGCGCTTGCCATCTACCGCGACGGCTCCAAGACAGCGCAGGCACTGCGCACCGATGCACAGAAGGGCGTCGAGGCACCCGTCGACGTGGACCTCGTCGTCGAACAGGCGGTGGCCAAGGCGCTGGCCGAGGCCGGCCCGAAGCGCAAGCGCATGCCTCGCGAGCGCCAGTCGCTCACCCACAAGTTCTCCATCGGCGGCCATGAGGGCTACATTACGGCAGGCATGTACGCCGACGGGAGCGTCGGAGAGATCTTCCTCACCGACATCGGCAAGGAGGGCTCGACGCTCAGGGGCATGATGAACTCCTTCGCCACAGCCATCTCCATCTCGCTGCAGTACGGCGTGCCGCTCGAAACGCTCGTGCAGAAGTTCAGCTACATGCGCTTCGAGCCGGAGGGAATCACCGGCAACCCCGAGATCCCCTTCGCCAAGTCGATGCCCGACTACATCATGCGCTGGCTGGCCTCGCGCTTCCTCGACACCGACGCGCAGGAGGAGCTCGGGATCATGACCCCCGAGGTACGAGCGCGCAAAGCCGCCCAGGACGCAGCCCAGGCGGTCATGTCATCCGACACGGCGGGCCCGAGCTCGGATGGCGAGGATCGCTCACCCCAGGCGTCAGCAGGCAACGGCGGCTCGAGCGCCCCGGCAGCCTCGTTCACCGAATCCCCGCCAGTGGTGCCCGCACGCCTGCAGGGACTCGACCTCGGACCTGCCTGCAGCCAGTGCGGCGGCATGATGCAGAGGACAGGGTCTTGCTACACGTGCTCGTCATGCGGCAACAACACCGGCTGCGGCTGACCTGACGTCCGAGGATGCGGCGCATGTCTGCGTCCTCGGTCGCTCGCGTACCAAGTACGCCACGCTCCCTGCGTCCTTGATCTGCTTGATCCTCGGGCGTCAGGGGGCTCGTGGTCGAATCGGCCCGGCGGGCCAGTTTCGCGTTCGCCGTGGCCGCACGAAATCGCGGCCTAGTTGTCGCGTTCGCCTTCGTTCGCGGGTTCGGTGCCGAGATGTTCTTTGGACTTGGCTTCGTCCGTTTCGCTTTCGTGATCGGAACCACTACCGTCACTGCCGCCGCCCGTGCTTTCACCGCCGTGGGGGTCATCCGAGCCACCTGATTCCCCGGAGCCCGAGTCCCCGCCGTTCGAGCCCCCTGTTCCCGCGCTTGGCTTTTCCGCCGGCGCTTCGCTCGTACCTGCAGGGACGCCTGCGACAGGGCCACCGGCACCCGTGGAGGAGGAGCTGCTTTGAACCGCCTGGACGGGCGCCACGGGCGAGCTCACGCTCACCTGAGCTGCCGCAGGTTGCTGAGCAGGAGCACTCTGCCCCACCACCACGCGCCCAGAGGCAGGCCCCGTGCGTTCTCTCGTGGGCGCCAGCGTCACCGGCACGACCCCGCTTCGCGGCTGCGCCACCGTGGAGCTGATCCGCCTCGCTCCTTCCGCTCTGGGCGGGGAGGGCACCGTCTTCCTGACGGCGGCCACAGCTGCGGTGCGGCTCGGGGCGGAAGCAGTCTCTGCTCTGGTGAGCGCTCTGCGCTGTCCCGTCGACGGCGCAGACGCCGCGACCCTGTGCGCTCCAGGGCCGTGGAGCGGTCCCACCGTCGCACCCACCACCAACGCGGCTGTCGCCGCCATCGCCGCACCCTTCAACAGCACGACCGGGCCATCGCCCTGGAGCGGCAGACGCTCGATTGTGGAGCTCGCCCTCCCCAGCCAGCTGTGGGCCCAGCCGATGAGCGGCTGGGGAGCCACCGCCGCCGCGGCGCTGCGCAGCGTGGAGCGCGCCCTGTAGAGCAGGCCGCGAACAGCCCCGTTGGTGACACCGAGCGCACTGGCCACCTCGTCGTGGGATCTGCCCTCCACCGCCGTCAGCAGAATCGCCTCGCGCTGCATCTGCGGCAGCGCAGCAACCTCGCTCAGCGCCTCACGCACTGCCGCCCTTCGCTCGAGCTCGGACTCCACACCCGCCGTCGATCCCAGCTCGAGCACCTCCGCTGGGGATCCGCCGTCACGTGCCGAAGCACGTATGGCGTTGATTGCCGCATTGTGCACAACGCGATAGAGCCAGGGCCTCAGCTCACGCACCTCCGTGGCCCCCTGAAGCGCCAGCCATGCCTGCAGCAGGGCATGCTGGAGGACGTCGTCAGCGCGCGCCTCGGTGAGACCCAGGCGCGCGCTGTAGCGCAGCAGCTCGGGACGGTAGCGTTGCACCAGCACCTCGAACGCACGCTCGTTGCCCGCCCGCACCAGCTCCATCAGCCGCTCATCCGACTGCTTGGCAAGACGACCGAGCACCAGCCACGGGCTCATCGAGAGTCCCGCATATTCCCGCGCCACCTGAGCGCTAGCGATGAGATCGACTTCAAGGGCATCGGCGAGCCTCTGGTCAGTGTCGGCAATCCAAACCCCAAACAGGGCACAAGACCTTGCACCCTGGACGAAAAGGTACAGGGATCGGCCGACTGGCCGATCCCTGCATGCAGCCCTTCCTCAATCGGCCGCTACTGCAACAGCGTGAGGTGATCCCAGACCGCACCCGAGCTGTCCAGGCTCAGCTCCGCCTCGCCCACCACCGCGCCGGGAACGAGTGCTTCGGTGGTGCAGCTCGACGCACCATGGCCGCCGTCTTCGCCACCTCCTTCGCCATCGCCCGAGCCGCTGTCGTGTGGCGCCACTGTCGCGTCTGAGCTTGCGTGCCCTGCACCGCCTTCGCCCGACTGCGAGCCATCGCCTTCTCCGTCATCGCCCGAACCGGCGGGCGGCGTCGCTGGCTGGCAGCGGATCTCCGTCTCTTCGGTCACCTTCCCACTGACCGTGGTGCCGTCCTTGAGCGTGATCGTCAGCACGCCGCCTGTGAAGGAAGCAACAGTCCCGGCTGCTTCGCCCGGAGCGGAAGTGGTGTCCGACGGCGCGGAGGATCCCGGTGCCGGGGTGGGGGTGGGGGTGGCACCCGAGGAGCTCGTGGCCGTTCCCTGGGCGGTGAAGCTGAGCACCCGCACCCGGCCCGCGTGGCGGCCTACGTGCTTGGTCGCATGATGGGCGCGGTGGTGATGCTTGGCCGAATGGGCCTGGGCAAGACCAGGTGCAGCCCCTGCGAACATCGCTGACATGACTGCAGTGAGCAGCATCCGTTTCATCTGAGAACCTCCTCGACCGCAGTCGCTCGCGATCGCTCGGTGTGTTTACTGCAGCTGAGACCCCTGCCCGGGGCGATACTCACGCGGACTCGAACAAATGTCCGCAAGCACCTACGATCACCGGTGGTGTCCAGCATGCACGAGCCCGAGCTTCCCGACCCGCCCTCGCCTCGCCTCCCTCTGCAGGGTGGCTGCCTGTGCGGCGCCGTGCGCTTCGAGATCACCGCCCCGTTCATCTCCGCCGGCTACTGCCATTGCACACGCTGCCAACGGCGTACAGGCACTGGCGCCTCCGCAAACGGGCGGGTTCCCCAGGATGGCTTCCGGCTGCTGCAGGGGGAGGATCGCCTTCGCACCTACAGGCCTCCCACGGGCGGTGCTCCCAAGCTCTTCTGCACCGACTGCGGATCGGCGCTGTTCAGCGGAGAGCCGCTCTCAGATCCAGAGGTCGCGGTGCGGCTGGGCGCACTTGATCGCGACCCGGGGATCCGTCCTGAGCGGCGGCAGTTCGTCGACTATGCCGCGCCGTGGGAGCCGCTGCCCGACGATGGACTGCCTCGCTATCCCGAGTCGCGCTCGTCCTGAGGCGCGCCGCCCGGCCTCGCAGCCACGCCAGCGATCGCGGCTCGCCGCAGTGCTCCCGCCACCCATCGAGCTCGCTCTCCAGGCGATCGCGATCCTCGACCGTCCCGAGAACCTCCACCCGCCCCCCGCCGACCGTGTCGGGACCCAGGCGCACGAGGTACAGCTCTCCCGTCTCGCTCACCCACGCCGCTCGGTGAAGCGGGCCCTCAACCCCCTCTCGCCACCACAGCCCCACGTCGAGCTCACGCGACTCGATGCGCCTGGGGTCGGCCGTGTAGAAGCTCGCCAGGGAGCCGTAGCGCGTGGGCGAGGAGGCCGTCGATCCGAAGTCTTTCCTGCTCATGAGGCACCCGGCTTTCAGCGAGGAGGTTGGAGGGAGTCCAAGCCTCGCCGCTGCGCCTAAACGGGGGGTTACCGAGTGGTAAGGATTGCTGCACTTCCAACCCGACAGAGGTCACCGGCCCAAGTCTGGGCCGGTGACATCGACGGTACGCCGGCTACGTTCAGCCGTTCAGACGCTTCTTCAGCGCGCTTGCCGCTGAGAATTTCGCTGCCTTGGAAGCGGCGATTTTGATCGTCTCGCCTGTCGAGGGATTGCGACCCTCGCGAGCGGCCCGGTTGCTGACACTGAACTTGCCAAAGCCTGCAAGAGCCACCTCACCCCCAGCGGCCAGCTCGTCAGAGACAACCTCGATCGCCGCCTCAACCACCTGCCGTGCCTGGCTGGCGGCCAGTCCAGTGCGCTCTGCGACCTGCTCGGCTAGCTCGTTCTTGGTCATGCCACTCCCTTCTCGAGTGTCGTTGCTGCGAGCAGGCTAACCGCTCACGAGGACGACCGAACCCAAATAGGGCGTTTTTTGGCCCCGAAGGCCCCTAATTTCCGGGGAACTCGAGCGGTGCCGACTGCCTCAACGACGTCTCCAGCGGCCGCTCAGGGACATTCTCTGCCGTCTTCGACGCCAATGGGCCGGCTGCGAAGGCCGCCCACAGGACCGACAGCCAGGCCCCGCAAGCCAGCCCCACATGCAGCCAAACCAGCTCAGTGGGCAGATGCGTCTCGTATTGGTCGAGGCCCACCACCCCCTGAAGCGCCAGCAGCACGCAGAGCACCGTGAGGGGCCGCTGTACCGCCGGGCCGAGGTGGCGCTTGCGCGCGATCCACCAGAGCGCAACCGCCGCCAGGCTGAACACGAGCGCGATCTCCGCGTGGCGATGGATGACGAAGTCCATCGTGCCCCGCCCGTCGAAGCTCAGCCGGTTGATCTTCTGCCCCGGCGAGCCGCCCGCGTGCGGTCCGGCTGCCGTGGCCGCCGTCCCCGCGAAGATCGTGAGGGCGCCGAAGGCCGCCAGAGAGCGCAGCGCCAGCACGAATCTGCGGTCCGTCAGGTGGCCCGCCGCCGTCTGGACGGGCTTCCTCTCGGTCTCCCGCTCCGCCTCGTCACGCTCGTGCGTGGCTCGCCAGACCAGCAACGCCGCTGCCAGCAGGATGAGCATCGAGAGGGCAAAGTGCCCCATCACCCAGCCATAGTCCAGTGCGCCTTTGACCGTGAAGCCACCCAGAACCGCCTGGGCGATCACACCCAGCGGCAATAGCGCCCCGAGCCACATCAAATCGCGCCGGTAGGGGCGACGCCTGAGCGCCCCCAGCCAGGCGAAGCCCGCGGCCAGGACCACCGGGACGCTGATCAGGCGATTGGAGAACTCGATCACCGCATGCGTGTTCAGTGGCGGATACACGTTGCCGTAGCACTTGGGCCACGTCGGGCAACCGAGCCCCGAGCCAGTCAGCCGCACCGCTGCGCCGCTCAACACGATCAAGGTGAGCGCCACCAGCGCCAGGTAGGCGAGCCACACGAACTGGGCGGGCGTCACCGAGTAATCGTTGGTGCGTGCGCGCAGGCGCTCCAGGCGGGCAGTCATCGCGCTTAAGGATGCCACTCGAACGGCAGCTCGGCGGCGATCTCACTCAGGCGGGGGGCCACAGCGTCGCGCTCGGAGACGGTCAGCTCGGATGTGGACAGCGACCAGTCGATGGCGATGTCCGGGTCATCCCAAGCGATCCCCCTTTCGACCTGGGGGTCGTAGTAGGAGCTCTGCTTGTACATCACATCCGCCACCTCGCTCAGCGCACAGAAGCCATGGGCGAAGCCCACCGGCACATAGAGCTCGCGCATGCTCTCATCGTCGAGCTCCACTCCCGCCCACTGCCCGTAGGTGGGCGAGCCCCTGCGTAGGTCGACGCCCACGTCGAGTATCCGCCCCCGCGCACAGCGCACCAGCTTGGCCACCCCCGCCCCCACCTGGAAATGCAGGCCGCGCACCACCCCCCGCGTCGAGCGCGAATGGTTGTCCTGGACGAAGTCCTGCCCCGCGGGGATCCCGATCTGCTCGTCCCATGCCTGCCTGTAGGTCTCGATGAAGAAGCCGCGCTCGTCCGCATGCGCCTGGGGCTCGATTGCCACCAGGCCGGCGATACGGGTTGGGAGGACACGCATGGCCGCAGAGGGTAGCCGTCTCACCTCGAGGGGAGGGTGCCGGGCCGTGACTACACACCTCTGCGCGTCGACCCTCCATCTTTGCGCGCTAGATTTGCTCCGTGAGTTCAATGGCGACAATGGCTCAGACGTCTTTGCATGCGGATGAGCAAGCATTGGTCGCGCGCTTCGTCGAGCTGCTCGAAATGTCCTTGCGGGCCGAGCTGCACGCGGTTTGGCTCTTTGGATCGCGAGCACGCGGCGAGGAGCCTTCCCCAGAGTCCGACGTGGATGTGCTCGTGCTCGTGGATGACGCTTCCTGGGATGGGCGGATGAGTGTGCGCAAGATGCTCGACCAAGCCGCTGCAGAGATCGGACTGCAAGCCCTCACCTGGTCGTTCTCCGTCCACGTTCACACTCCCGAGTGGCTGGCAGCACGGCGGGAGATCAAGTCTTTCTTCGTTGCCGAGCTGGACCGCGACAAAGTCCCCCTACGCGGCTAGACGGTCGATGAGCCCTCGCTCGAGTGAGTTTCTCGTAGCGGCCCAGCGACGCTTGGCAGCAGCTGAGGTAGCTATCGAACAGGATCCCTCCACGGCTTTGAGCGCGGCCTACTACGCGATGCTCTACGGAGCCAGAGCGGCCCTGAGTGAGCAGGAGATCTCAGCTCGCACCCACCGCGGGACCTGGCACGAGTTCCGCCGCGCATTCGTTGACAGCGGCAAGATCGACGGCGAGCTGGCTGCCGAGGCACAGAAGATCCAGCCCGAGCGCGAGCAGGCTGACTACGACGCCTGGTCGGCGCCAGTGGAGGAGGCACGACGGGCCATCGAGCTGGCGCACCGCTTTCTTACCGCCATCGAAGCGCTCCTTGTTTGAGCGATGGCCCCCCGGGCCTGCCCGCCCGGTACTCCCCGAGGGCACCGTCCACGTGTGGCGGGCCGATCTCGACGGAGCCGGCGAGGAGCTCCTCGGGCTGCTCAGCACCGAGGAGCAGGCACGGGCCGCGCGGTTGATGAGCGCTCGCAACCGGCAGCGCTGGGCTCGTTCCAGGGGTGTGCTGAGGGCGCTGCTGGGCCTGTATCTGGACGCCGATCCCGCGGTCCTGCGCTTCCACTTCGGCGTCCAGGGCAAGCCGTCGCTGGATCCGCCCGAGATCTCCTTCAGCCTGTCCCACTCCGCGGGAGTCGCCCTCTATGCCATCGCTCCCACCGCCGCCGTGGGCATCGACGTGGAGATCGCCCAGCGCTCGATCGACGAGCTCGCCATTGCCCGGCGCATCTTCCGCCCGGGCGTCAGCGCCCGGCTGGAGGAGCTCGCACCCGCCGAGCGCTCACGCGAGTTCCTCTGCTTTTGGGTGAGGCACGAGGCCGAGGTCAAGCGCCTGGGTATTGGCATCGGCAGCCCGCTCCCAGCCGGCTCCCAACCCGCATGGTGCACCGATCTCGATCTCGACGTCGGAGCCGGCGCCCTGGCCGTCGATCCTCAGCCCAGAGACCTGCGTTGTTGGTCATGGCCTCCCGCCGAGGCCACAGGCAAGATCCCCGGCTAGAGGATCTTGACTTTGATCGCCTGGGTGATCGTCTTGCCGGCAACGACCGCCGTCAGCGTCAGGTTGACGCCGTGGTCCTTGCGGATCAGTCCCAACAGGTTGTTGGCCACGCGGATCGCAAGGTGGCTGGTCTTGTTGGGAGGAAGGCTGAAGCCCTTGCGCCCAACGGCGCCGCGCCCCAGGCCCTGGCTGACCGCATAGCCGGAGAGGCTGGACAGCGTGAGGGTGGCCGTGCCCCGGCATGCGGGCTGCAGCCTGCAGTACACGGCCACAGCCACCACCCGTTCGTGGTTGACACCGTCTGTCTGACGGCTCACTCTGATCGGCGGCAGAGCCGGGGGCAGGCCACCCGATCCTCCCGCGCAGATGTGGGTGGCATCAGCGCCTGTTGCGATCGTCGCCTGCAACATCAGTTCCTCGCCGTGGCTGACCGCGAAGCCTTCGTTGGCCGAGACGTCCGAGCTCGACATGACCGCGCCGTTGCCCGTGCCGCCACCGCGGATGAAGGAGTCGAGCGTCGAGCCCTGGACCGCGCCGATCACCTGGTAAGGAACCCCGTTGCGGTACTCGTTGGCGACATAGCCGCCCTCGTCGTTGAAGCCCACGTAGTCGCCGGCACTCACGCACAGGTTGATCGGGTTGTAGGTCGTGATCGTCGAGCCGCTCGCGCCGCCCTGGCCACAGATCGGGATGTTGAATCCTTGGGAGCTGAGGTTGACCTTTGCGCCGCCGCCCGGCAGCGGGGTGAGGTCCTGAAAGTGGATTTCGCTCAGCGGCGGAGGACCGTTTTCCGCCTGCTGCGCACAGCCCTCCAGGCTCACCGTCACCGCCTGGCCGGTCGCCGGTGACTGCGGGACGCCACTCGCCTGTCCCACGTTCCAGATGGCCGTGTCGGCTCCATAGTGGTAGGTGTGGAACATCCCGTTCGGCGCGTCGGGAGCCGGCGGCACCGGCGTGTAGGTGCCCGGGTAACCGAGGTTTTCGGCCGTGTTCAGCGTCGCCGGAACCGACAGGGGACTGCCGATCGTCATTGTCGCCGCGTTGGCGGAAAGCGGTGTCACGAGGGCCAGTGGGGCCGCCAGCACGACGCCCGCGACAAATCGCACGATCTTCTCTTTGGCTGGACGAACCCTGAACACAGACATCGTTAGCCCCATGGTCGGCAATGTAGGGGGGGCGCTTGACCGCAAGGGTGAGGGCTGGACAGATTCTCCGCATGCCTCCGATCAGCGGCAGGGCAGGCGGGAGGCGCTTCGCTGCGCCCATACACTCGTCTGCCGTGAACGCTCCCGCAGGCAAATCAGTGAGCGTCGTGATCTCCACCTTTCAGCGACCAGACGCCTGCGAGCGGGCGTTGCGATCGGTGCTCGCCCAGAGTGAGCCGCCGCTGGAGGTGCTCGTCTGCGACGACGGCTCAAGCGATGACACCGAGGCGCGCATGCGCGCCTGGGAGCAGCGTGACCCTCGCGTTCGCTACCTGCGCGCCCCCCACAACACCGGCACCCCGGCCACCACCCGCAACCTCGGCATCGAGCACGCCGGGGGCGAGCTCATCGCCTTCCTCGACGACGACGACGAGTGGCTCCCCGGCAAGTTGGCAGCCCAGCTCGTGGCGGCGGAGGAGGGCGCCACCGCCGTCGCATCGAACGCCCTGCGCAGTGACGGCACGCTGTACTTTCCCCACGCGCCCGGCACCTGGAGCCCGACGCGGCTGGAGATGCTGCGAGCCAACCCTGTGATCACCTCGTCGGCACTCGTGGCTCGCGAGCCGCTGATGGCGGTCGGCGGGTTTCCCACGGACCTGCGCGCCAAGGGCCTGGAGGACTACGTGACGTGGCTGGATCTGGCCGCACGGGGAGTGCGGTTCACGATCCTCGGAGAGCCCCTCATCCGCTACGACGACACCTCGGGCGACCGGCTCAGCCACGAGAGCATTCGCATCCAGCGGGCGGTGGCGCGCTTGACCTGGTGGCATGCCCTCCGCCGCCCCATCGGACTCCGGGAGGTGGTTGCGGCGGCGAGACACTCAGCCGGCGTTCTCCATCTGCTCCTGGCCAGGGGCTCGAGTGCGCTGCGTGCTCGTGGCAGGACTGGCTGATCAGGCGCCGCTCTCGCCGGGGGCGCTCGAGCGAAGCCCGAGCTCGGCGAAGATCGCCGCGAAGCGGTGATCGTAGGTGTGCTCGGCCAGCACCCTTCGGTATCCGGCCTCGGCAACCGCCCTGCGCTCGCTCTCGTGCTCGAGCCAATGGCGCGTACGCTCCAGGAGATCCTCGGGACCGTCGAAGACAGCCACCTCCCGGTCCAGCTCGAAGTAGCGCTCCAGATGGGGCACCCGCTCTGTGAGCAGAAAGCCCCCACAACCCGGCACCTCGAAGTTGCGTCCCTTTATCTGTGGCGGACGGGGAGCGGGCGGGTTCAGACGCAGCAGACGCCTGAGTCCCGCTTTCAGGCCGGGCACCTGCGAGGAGTTGGAGAGGTTCAGGTTGACCCTGCTGGAGGCGAACACCCGCACCATGTCGGCGTGCTCGAGCGGTCCCGCAGGCCAGCCAAAGCCCCAGCACTCCACCGCTACGCCCGCAGCCTCGAGCGCTCCCACCGTCGCCTTGCGATCGCCGTGGGGCTGGCCCACGAACGTCACCTCGTGCTCGAGGTCGTTTGTGACCCGTCCATAGGAGTAGCGGTTGCACGCCCACTGCGAGAGATGCACCCGCGTGTCCGGCAGCTGGGCGTACTTCGCCAGCGAGTCGGCGTCGGTGGTCACGGCGAGGTCGAACGCCGGGGCCATGTGGCGCGTGAAGCTCTCGAAGCGCCAGTGGTCATCCGCGAACCAGTTGACAGTCGGACATCCCCCGCGACTGCCCACCGCCGCGATCGTGTCCACGTCGAGCTGGTCCGTGAACAGGAAGAAGAAGGCGAGCTCCGGTTTCAACTCATCGGCCAGCGAGACGAGCTCGGAGCGCATCCCGGCCATTCCCACCCGCGCCGCACGGTCCATGAAGTCGAACGCCGTCACCCTGTGGCCCATGCCCTCGAGCGAGCTGCGGAAGTTGTTCTCCTCGAAGGACAGGCCACGGCTCGGATCGCCGTATTCGTGGCGCATACCGATGTAGAGGACGTGCATCGGGCGCACTCTACGCAGACCCCTTGGATCGCGCATCTCATAGACTCGGCCTCGATGAGCGTGTCCCTCGTGGGCAAAATCACCGGTCGCGCGTGGCCCTCCCCGCCCGCCGATCCACAACCCGACAGCCACGGCAATGCCCGTCTGCGGCCCCCCAAGAACGGCCGGCTTCATCTCGGCTGTGGAGACGTCTACCGTCGCGGCTACCTCAACGTTGACCTTCCCCCTCAAGAGGGCGTTGCCAGCGGTACCAGTCGTCCAGATCTCGAGAGCGACGTCACCAAGGTCAGCTGCCCCCCGGAAGCGCTCGCCGAGATCAGGCTCCATCATCTCTTCGAGCACTTCGAGCGGGCCCAGGCGCTCGCGCTGCTGCTGCGCTGGTATGAGTGGCTGCGGCCCGGTGGCGAGCTGTGCATCGAGACCCCAGACTTCGAGGCGTGCATCGACGGCTTCGCGGGCAGGTCAGCCGCTGAGCAGGGAGTGATCCTCCGTCACATCTTCGGCTCCCAGGAGGCACCGTGGGCGCAGCACAGGGACGGCTGGTCGCCTCAGCGCTTCCGCTATGTGCTCGACGCGCTTGGATTCACGAACGTGTCCACATCGCGCACCCTCTCAGACGAGCGGGGCCTGCTGGTGAACGTGGTGGCAAGGTGCTCTCGCCCACTCGCCGGCGGACCGTCTCCAGAGGATCAGAGGAACAGAGCGCTCGAGATACTCCGTCAGTCGATGAACGGCAACGCGACATCTGAGCAGGGTCTGTACACACGCTGGCGGACGCAGTTCGACGCCATGTATGCGCAGATCGGCTCCGCCTAGAACCTGTTCTCTCAGCCGGGCCGGGCTCGTCTGCCTCGCGTTGGGAGGAGCTCGAGCAGCTCTTTCGGGAATGCGCGCAGCGCCACCACTATCGCCGTGTAGAGGACGATCGCCACGGCGAGCTGCGCCAGGGAGGGAATCGGGGCGAGCATGACGGCGAACGCCGGGCCGGCCGCGAGTGCGACGCGCGGCCCGATCCTCCACAGCCCCGGGAGAAGCCGACGGTCGGCGCGGCCGAGCGCGAGCAGAAGGCCAACCGCCACCGTCCACTCTCCGGCAACCGTTGCCACCGCCGCACCGCGGGCGCCGATCGTCGGCGCCAGCCCCAGGGTGACGCCCGCGATGACGGCCAGGCCGGCCAGGTTGCACGCCAGCTGCGCTGAATGCTTGTGCAAGGCCAAAAGGCCTGTGCTCCAAACCGGGATCAGGCAGGTGCCGAGCACAGCGGCGCCCTCGATTCGCAAGGGCGCCACAGCGCCCAGGTATTTGTGCCCCCCGATCACGTCGATGATCGGGCGCGCGCCCACCACCAGGGTGAGACCCACGCCGACACCAACGACCAACGCCACCTCGAAGAGACCCTGGAGCGCGAACTCGAGCCGATCGGCGTCATCTCGGGCGGCCCGCGCCAGCAGCGGCAGCGCCGAGGTGACGAGCAGCCCGGGGATCGAAGCGACGACCGCAAAGACCCGCAGCGACGCCGCGAACAGTCCGTTCTGCACCGCGCTTGCCGACAGCGAGGTCAGGATCTGCGTGGTGAACACATAGATGGTGGCCACCCCGCTCGACAGCGACAGGACGAGAGCGGGTCGCACCAAGGCCATCCAGGCCGCCGGCTTGAAGCGGGGGCGGATGCTGATCTCCCGACCGGCCAGCAGCCACGTCGCCGCCAGCGCCACAACGCTCGACGGGATGATCGCCGCAAGCAGCGGCAGAAGCCCGGCGCCCACCAGGATCAGCACGATCGTGAGCCCCACCAGGATCGACTGGCGCGCCAGCTCCAGAGCACTCGTCGTCCCCAGGCGCAGGCCCGCGATCAATGGCACCGAGACCGTCACCTGCAGCGCCGCCAAGCCAAGGCCGAGCCCGGCAGCGAGCGTTGCCCACACGCGAACCGTGCCATAGCCCGCCAGCAGCGCGAACGCTGCGCACACCGCCACCGCCACAACCGTGGTCACGATCTGCAGACCCAGCCGCTCGCCGAGCATCTTTGCCTTGCCCGAGGGCGTCGCCGTGGCGAAGTCGCGTGTCGCCATGCTCGTCAGCCCGCCCTCGGTGAGCTGCGCCACGAGCGTTCCGAGCGCCACAATCGTCGCGTACTGCCCAAAGCGGGCATCCCCGAGATGGCGGGTCAACAGGATCGCCGAGGCCGCCGTCAGCAGGCCACCGAGACCGAACCCGGCGAGCCGCATCAGCGCACCACGCATCACCAGGCCGCCCGCCTCCCCGGTGTCGAGCACGTCGGCGGTGGGCTCGTCGGTCGGCTCGAACACTGGGCGCATCATTTCACCGCCAGAGGAGCCGCTACCGTTTTAGGCTGACAAAGAGCCCGATCGCCGCAACTGTGCCCACCGGCAGCCGTTCTCCATATGAGGCCGCCGCGCGCTGAAGGCGCTCTCCAACTGCCATGAACCGTTATCTCGCAATCGTCCCCGCCCACAACGAGGTCGACGCCATCACCGCCACCGTCGAGGAGCTGCAGCGCTACGCGCCGGACTTCGACGTGCTGGTGGTCGACGATGGCTCGAGCGACAGGACCGCTGCCCACGCCCACGCCGCCGGCGCCATGGTGGTTCGCCTACCGTTCAACCTCGGTATCGGCGGGGCCGTGCAAACGGGCTATATCTACGCCCAGGAGCATGGCTACGAAGTCGCCGTCCAGATCGACGGCGACGGCCAGCACGATCCGCGCTACATCCACGATCTGCTTCGCTGCCTGCAATCCAACCCGGAGCTGAACATGGTCACGGGGTCTCGCTTCCTGGAGCCCGACGGCGATGGACATCGCTCCTCGGCTTCCAGGCGCGTGGGGATCGCGATCTTCGCTCGGCTGGTCTCGCTGATAACCGGGCGGCGCGTCACCGACCCCACCTCCGGGCTGCGCATGACCAGCCGCATCGGCATCGAGCTGTTCGCTCGCGACTACCCCCACGACTACCCCGAGGTCGAGGCGATCCTGATGATGCATGCCCACCGCCTGAACAGCTGCGAGGTCCCCGTCGTGATGCGCCCGCGCACGAGCGGGACCTCAGCCATCTCCTCCACCCAGCCGCTCTATTACATGGTCAAGGTCCTGCTCGCCGTGTTCATCGGGCTGTTCCGCTCGAGCCCACCGGTCGATCCAGGCGATCCCCCGATCCGCGCCGAAGCGGCGATCTGAGCGAGATGGGCACCCAGCGAATCCTCGCCATCATCATCAGCGGCGGCATCCTGCTGCTGATCCTCGAGCTCGTGCGCCGCAAGCGACTGATGGAGCGCTACGCGCTGCTGTGGCTGTTCTCGACGCTGCTGCTACTGGTGCTTTCGCTGTGGAGCGGCCTGCTGAATGATCTGGCCTCCGCGCTCGGCGTCTCCTATCCGCCTTCCGCCCTGTTCGCGGTTGCCTTCGGTGTGGTGCTCGTGTTGCTCGTGCATTTCTCCCTGGCGGTCTCGCGTCTGTCCGATCAGAACAAGATCCTCGCCCAGCGGCTGGGCATCCTCCAGCAGCGCCTGCACGAGCACGACGAACGCCTGGATAGGCTCGCCACGGACGACCTCGAGGCACCGGGCGGGGAGCACGACCGCGAGCAGTTGACGCCCACCAGCTGACGGGATACGGCACCTCTTGCGAATCCTGGCGACCGTGGAGCGGTACGCGCCCGCCATCGGCGGCGCGGAGCGAGTGGTGCAGCGTGTGGCCGAGGGTCTGGCGACACGCGGTCACGACGTCCACGTGCTCACCGGCGGCGCCCCCGATGAGAGTGAGCTCGGCGGGGTGCACGTGCACCGGGTGCCTGTCAGCGGCAACGAGGTCCGTGGCATCCGCGGTGCGAGCACAGCGGTCCTCGACACGATCGAGCGTGTCGCTCCCGATGTCGTTTTCAACTACGCCGCCCAAACCTGGGCCACCGACTGCTGCTTCGAGCTGCTCGAGCGCCCTGGAAGACCGCGCATGGTGCTTGCCCCCTGTGGGTTCTCAGGGCTGAGCAATCGCCGCTACCGCTCCTACTTCGAGGCGATGCCAGAGCGTCTGCGCAGCTATGACGCGCTCATCCTGCACTCGACCGTCTACCAGGACTGGGGCTTTGCCCAGGCCTCCGGCGCCCAGAGCCTGTTCGTTGTGCCCAACGGGGCGGACCCCCCCGTGACGGACGGTGCCTTCCGCTCCAAGCTCGGGCTCCCCCCAGGCGCGATCGCCGTCACGGTCGGCAGCCATGTGGTGAGCAAGGGCCACGCCGAGTTCGCCCGCTCGATCCGCCGGCTTGCCCACGAGCGTCCGCTGACAGGCCTCATCGTGGCCCCCCCTCGCCACGGCCTGGACGCGCTGCGCGGCTGCCAGCTGACCTGCAGCGCCCGCTCGCGCTTTCAATCGCTTCGCATCCTCGACGGCTCTGCGCCAGGCGCCGTCGCCGGCGCGATCGGCGCTGCTGACCTGTTCCTCTTCACCTCCCGGGTCGAGTGCGCGCCGCTCGTGATCCTCGAGGCCATGGCGGGAGGCACCCCGTGGGTCAGCTACGACGTGGGCAACGTCTCAGAGCTGGCCGGGGGCATCGTCGTGGCGAGCGCCGAGGAGCAGCGCGCCACGGCCGCTCGGATCCTCGACGGCGCCCACCCCGAGCTCGGAGCCCAGGGGCGCGACGCCTGGGAGTCCGACCACCGCTGGGAGCAGATCATCCCGCGCTATGAGTCGGTGTTCGCCGAGGTGCTGGACGCACCGGCGGCATCCGCGCGATGAGCTCCGCGGGAGCGGTGCGAGACGGCCAGGCCTCGGGCGATCTCGGCGAAGCGCGCAGCGCCGGCATTCCAGTCGAAGCGCCCTGAGGCCGACTCGCGGGCTGCCTTCCCCATCCGCTCGCGCAGATCTGGGTCCCCGAGCAGCCGCTCCAGCCCGCTGCGCAGAGCGTCGAGATCGCGTGCCTTGAAGAGCTGCCCGCTTTCGCCATCGGTGACGATCTCGGGTGTGCCGCCCACATCGGTGGCGAGGACCGCCCTGCCCAGCAGCGCAGCCTCCAGGACCGAGGTGGGCAGGCCCTCGGTGTAGCTCGGGTTCACCACGATGTCCGACGCTCGCGTCACCGCCCACGCACGCTCCTCGGGGAGATACCCAAGGAAGCGCACGCTCTCCGTGAGCCCCAGCTCCTCGGCCAGCGCCTCCAGCTCCACCTTACGGGGGCCATCGCCGACGATGCACATCACCGCGGGCGCCATGTCGGCTGCGGCGAACGCCCGCAGCAGATCGGGCACGCCCTTGCCGTCGATCAGGCGTCCCACGAAGCTCACCACCGGGCGTCCGGCCGCCCAGGCGAGCACATCCGCATCGGCGGCCGTGGCCTGCAGGCGCGCCGTCCACATTCCGCGATAGACCACCGCTGCCTCCCGGCCCGCGAGCCGGCGCACGAAATCCGCCGCGGCACGCGAGATCGCCACCACGCCGTCGGCCCGGCGCAACAGCAGACGCCCGATCAGCAGGTCATACACACGGGCCGCTGCTCGCGGCCAGCGGCCGCTGAGTTGAACGTAGTCCGAGCCGTGCTCCACGTGCAGCAGCGGCCGCGAGAGCACGCGCCCACAAACGAGCGCCAGTGCCGAGCTGAGGAAGAAGCGGGTATGGCTGACGAACACGTCGTGGCCCTTGGGGTCGGCCGCGCGCAGGCAGCGCCAGAACTCGCGCACCCACACCTTCGGTACCGGGAAGTTGGGAATCAGCTCGTAGGCCGGATAGCGAACCACCGAGTAGCTCCCGCCGCGATCCTCTGAAGCGGCCCCCTCGGGTGGGAGGCGAGGCGTGAACACCGTGATCCCGTCGACCTCGCCATTGCTCAGGAGCACGTCGTCGAGGTCGCTCACATATCCCTCCAGCCCACCCACATGGGGAGGGAAGTAGGGACTGAAGATCAGCAGCCTCAGCTTTGCCACCTAGGTGCTCGTGCGCCACCGTGCGCCACCGAGCCGCAGGGCGGTTGTGTGGCGGGCGGGCATCATCGGCATCATAGGAGCCGTGTCGGCCCCAGCTCCCGCACCTGCACCGCCGGGCGGCACCGTGGCCGTGGTCATCCCCTGCTTCAACGACGGCGCCACCCTTCTCGAGGCGGTCAGCTCCGCGCGGGCGCAGGACAGGATCGACGAGCTCGCCGTCGTCGACGACGGGTCCACCGACCCCGCCACCCTCGAGGTCTTCGCTGCCCTCCGCGCAGAAGGGGTGAAGGTCATCCACCGCCCCAACGGTGGCCTGGGCGCCGCTCGCATGACGGGTGTAAAGGACACCACGAGCGACTACGTCTTCTGCCTCGACGCCGACGACAGACTGCTGCCAGGGGCCCTCCATCAGCTCGCCACCGCGCTCGACGGCGATCCGGGGCTGGCGCTGGCCTGGGGGGACTATCGCCTGTTCGGCGATCGCACCTGGCGCCAGCGCACCGCGCCGCTGCTCGATCCCTGGCAGATCAGCTACCAGAACGACATACCCGCCTCGATCATGGTGCGCCGCAGCGCGCTGATCGAGGCGGGCGGCTGGGAGCTGCGCGGCGGATATGAGGACTGGGATCTGCTCATGGGTCTGGCCGAGCGGGGCGAGCGTGGACGACGCGTGCCGATCGTTGCCTATGAGTACCGCCAGCACGGCATTCGCATGCTCGGAGACTCAGCCACTCGTCACCAGGAGATCTACGACTCGCTGCGGATGCGCCACCCCCTCCTGTTCGCCTCACGACGGCAGAACTGGCGCACCTCGCAGGCCTCGCCCGCACTGAGAGTGGCGCTCCCCCTCATCTTCGCCCTGCCGCTCGACCTCAACCGGCGCCGACTGCTGGCCGGTGCCGCCTGCCACCTCGCCGGCCGGCGAGGCCTGGGGCTGCTGCTGCGCCGCGCCCGCCGGGGGGCTTAGATGGTCTGACGCCGCCGGATCCAGAACGAGCTGCCGCTCTCGCTCGGCCCGGCGAGGCCCGCCGCCTGCGCCTCAGAGCGGCGGTCACGGCACAGGGCGTCTGTCGAGTACAGGACCTCGAAGCTCGGGTTCATCGACAAGAACGCCTGCAGCAGATACTGCTCGGCCCAGTAGAGGGCGTAGTCCTCCAGCAGATAGCGCGGATACTCATAGGGCAGGCAGATGTCGTGGAAGTGCACGATCACCCCCGGCGCGAGCAGCGGCAGGATGCGCAGGATGATGCGGTTGACATCGCTGCCGATCTTGACCGTGTGGGTGGTGTCCACGAACAGGATGTCGCCTGCCTTCAAGGCCGTGAACACCTCCTCGGGGACCTCCTGGGCTGGGACGCGGTGCAGAGCGGAGAGGCCCGGCAGACCGTCCTGGACGGCGATCGGGAAGGGATCGTAGGCGTGGAACTCAGCCGAAGCCCCTTCCGCGGCGTTGGCGGCGCAGGCCTGAGCGATGATGCGGCTGGTCTGCCCCGATCCGAGCTCCACGATCGACGGGGGCTTCACCTCGCGCACCATCGCGTAGAGCAGGCGGGCATCGGGAAGCGGATAGGAGGCGTTGGGCTGCTCGTCGCCGGCGGCCGGGGAATTGGCTGCGTTGAACTCGCCGATCCATCCCGAGAGCCCGCCCTGCAGGCGTTGCACCTGCCCGTCGAGATCGAGCTCGATGCCCCGCAGCGGGTCGGCCTCGACCCAGATGCTCTCCGGCAGTGTCCCGAGATCCGGAATCGGGCTGTAGTAGGTCTTCAGCACGACCTGCAAGCCCATCCGCTCGGCCGCACGCCGAGCGATCCCATATGCCTTGACCGCGGCGCCGCTGTCCCAGAGGCGGCGGCTGCGAATCATGCTTCCCTGACCGAACATTTGGGGGAGCCTAGCCGGGAGTCGCTCGCCGGTCCGGTCAGCCCGCCAGCGAGTCGCTGTAGACCCGACCCAGGATCTCGCTGCGACGCGCCACTGAGAGCCGGCCCTCCGTGACACTCTGAAGCGCCCCCGCGGCCAGCCGCTCGTGCAGCTCGCCCTGCTCGGCCACAGCCGCCAGAGCTCGGGCCAGCCGCTCCACATAGGCGTCCGAGGGCGAGGCGAGCGCCCGGCGAAATGCCCGCGGCGCCGGCAGGGTGTGCGCGAAGCGACACAGGCCATCCTCGCCGTAGAGCGTGTTCTCGGATTCCACAACCAGCCCGGAGACGCCGTCCTGCACCAGCTCCGCAACGGCGAAATGACGGGAGGCGAGCACCGGCATGCCGTGCGCCATCGCCTCCAGCATCACAAAGCCCAGCGTGTCCATGTGCGAGGGGAAGAGCAGGAGATGCGAAGCCTCGAACAGGCCCTTCACGCGCTCGGGCGGCGCCGGCCAGGGATGAATCGTGACGCCCTTCACCGCCTCGACCTCCGAGCGCCACCGGGGTGGCACGTCGCTGACCATGTCCAGAACCACGTCGTGGTGAGCCGCGCGCGCCCGGGCGATGGCTCTGACGGCCTCCACGCCTCCCTTGGCCTCGAAGGCGGTGCCCACAAACAGCACACGGAGTGGCCCTGAGCCTCTCTCCGCCGGACGTGCAGCCCGGGGGTGGATCGCGGGAAGCACCGTCACCGTCTTGTGCGCCAGACGAGATGCCTGCTCGGCTCCGAGGGCGGCCTCGAGGCCGCGTCTGGCCGCCTCCGACCAGGGCAGCAGGAACCGGCAGCGGTCGTCGAGCATCGAGGCCAGCAGCCTGCGCCGGGCCCACGGGCGGCTGAGCGCCGCACGCTGGTAGAGAGAGAAGGCTTCGATGCACTCGAAGTCCACGACGTAGGGCAGCGGAGCGGAGCGAAGCAGCTGCTGCGCGCTGTGAATCAGCACACAGCCGGGTGGGGGGTCGATGGCCACCCGCCGGACGTGACCCGCCCACGAGAGCCCTCGCACGGCGCCGCGCTCCAGCACCTCACGCAGCTTGCGCGTGCGTGTCCCCTGCAGCGCGATCCGACGGGGAGCAGCCGCGCCGGCGTCCGACTCGATCGTGCGATAGGGGAAGTCAGCCGGTCCGGACCGCAGCTGCTCCGCGAAGAAGGGGTGGCCGAAGCGCCCAACGTGGAAGTAGACCGCCTTGGACTCCATCAGCAGGCATCCGGCACCAGGCGACCGTTCAGACGGCCGACGGCACGGCGCGGGACAGCTTGGTCACACTCGTCCGGCGGAGGGGCCGGCGACGGCGCCATCGCCCAAGCTCTCGCGGAACCACTCCACGGTCTTGTGCAGGCCTTCCTCCAGGCCAACCTGAGCCTCGAAGCCCATCAGCGTCCGAGCGCGCGAGACGTCCAGGCAGCGCGTCGGCTGACCGTCGGGCTTGGAGGCATCCCACACGATCTCGCCCTCATAGCCGGTGAAGCGCCCGATCATGTCCGCCAGGTCGCGGATTCGCGTTTCGACACCGGTGCCGATGTTGACGGGGTCGGAAGTCTGAAGAAGCTCACCGGCCAGGATCAGCGCTCGCGCCGCGTCATCGACGTAGAGGAACTCCCGGGACGGATTGCCGCTTCCCCACATCATCACCTGGGGCTCGCCGGCGGCGGCCGCTTCGTGGAACTTGCGGATCATCGCCGGGATGACGTGGGAGTCCTCCAGTGAGAAGTGATCGCCCGGTCCATAGAGGTTCACCACCAACGGCACCACCGAGTCGAAGTCGTACTGGCGCCGATAGCTGTCGGAGAGCACGAGCATCATCTTCTTGGCGAGTCCGTACGGGGCGTTGGTCTCCTCCGGATAGCCGTTCCACAGCTCGTCCTCGGAGAAAGGGGTGGGCGTGAACTTGGGATAGGCGCATACGGTGCAGGCCGAGACGAGCTTCTCCACGCCCGCCTGGCGCGACTGCTCGAACACGTTGCCGGCCATCATCATGTTGTCGTAGACCAGTGGCGCCGGATTGCGCCGGTTGAAGCCGATCCCACCGACGTTCGCCGCCAGATGGATGACCACCTGCGCGCCGTCCACAGCCTCACGGGCACCGCGCGGGTCACGCAGATCGTGCTGGGCGGAGCGCACCACCCGGACCTCGGCCCCGAGGGCCTCCAGGTCGCGAACGAGCGCACTGCCGACGAATCCTGCCCCTCCGGTGACGGCCACCGCACGCCCTGTCCAATATGCTCGGCTGGACTCTGGCACTAGCCAAGTAGCCTAGCCCATCCAGGCTCGGCTGCCCGCGCATGGTTCGCTCGCCGAGCGGGCATTGTGCTAGTTCGGCACCTCCGAATCTCCATCATGACCGGTCTATTTCTGAGCGCATGGCTTATCTTCCCGCTGCTCCTAATCGGAGCGAGCGCCGGCATTGGCCTGCTCGTGCGGCGGGTGAGCGGGGGTGCTGTGTCGGGAGTCCTGCTACTCCCCGTCGGCTTTGCGCTCACGGTCGCGTTGTGCACGCTCGGCACGTCGAACACCTCGTTTGCGCCGCACACCGGGGCGCTGGTGGTGGTCGTGGCCGTGGTCGGCTTCCTGCTCGAGCTCCCAGGATTGCGCGGCTCGCGCCCACGGCTCACCGGCCTGCGGCTCTCCCGCTCGTTCGCCTTCCCCGCGATCGCCGCTCTCGTCGGCTTCGGGGTGATCGCGGCCCCGGTGGTGCTCACCGGCACCCCCACCTGGACGGGCTTCGGGCGGATCGTCGACACGGCCTTTCAGATGGCCTTCTCCCAGCACCTCTCCGAAGCCGGGCGATCGGTGCCGGTCGGCAACTCCTCCTTCAACGAGACCATCGAAGGGCTGACCGGCAACGGCTACCCGGGGGGCGGGCAGGCGACACTCGGGGCGCTCTCCGCGCTGATCCGCACGAACGTCGCCTGGTGCTATCAGGCCTACCTGGCGATGACCGCCGCGATGGGTGCGCTCGCGCTCTACGCCCTGCTCAGGCGGATGCTCGACAACCGGCTCATCTGCTGCATCGGGGCCGCCGTCGCGATCCAGCCGAACATCCTCTACGACTACGCACTGGAGGGAGGGATCAAGGAGCTCACCACCGCCACGCTGATCCTGCTCGCCGCGGCGATCCTCGCCGAGTGGCTCGTGCGCAGGCCGCGGACGGTTCGCTCGGCGCTGCCGCTCGCTCCGGCGATGGCAGCCGCCGTGGCCGCCTTCAGCTATGGCGCGCTGCCCTGGCTGGGCCTGATCGTGCTCGGGGCCTTCGTGCTCAGCCTGTTCGTCCGCGGCGCTCACCTGCGCACGCTGGGCGCCTGGATACTGGCGGGCGTTGCCACCGCGATCCTGGCGATACCCACGGTGATCGCCGGCGTCAAACTGTATGGGACGGCCAAGGAAGCCGTTCAGGGCGTGGTCGAAGTCGGGCTCGGAAATCTCACAGCCCCGATTCCCGAGATCTCCACCGTCGGGGTGTGGATCAGCAACGACTATCGCTTCCCCCAGTTCGCCCACGTCAACGCCAGTCATGCGTTCGACTACCTGATCATCGCGCTCGGGATCGTGGGCATCGTCGGGGCACTGTGGAGACGGCGCTGGATGATCGTCGTGTTCGGTGTCACCGGGCCGATCGCGATCACCTACGTCGTCGCCCACGCCGGGCCCTGGGTGGAACTGAAGGGCTTTACCATCACCGCCACCTTCTTCCTCGCCATGGCGTTCGTCGGTGCCGGCTGGCTCGCCACCTCGCGCCCCCGCGGGCTGACGCTGCCCATCAGGGCCGTCGGCTGGATCGGAGTCCTGGCGGTGGCCGCCGCGGTGCTCTACGGCAACGCCCTGACCTACCACGACATCTCGCTTGCCTCGGCCGTCCGCTATCGCCAGCTCGAACAGATAGGGGAACGCTTCGCCGGGCAGGGAACGGCCTTCTACCCATCCTTCGATGAGTACTCCGAGCTGTTCCTGCGTCGCGAGCACGGCTATGACCTCGTGCGACCGCCGGGCCTGCGCCTGCGTCCTGGCGCCGTCAACCTCGCACCCGGCCAGTTCTCCTTCTCCCTCGACGTGAACCAGCTCGAACTCAGCTTCACCGAGGGCTTCCCCCTGCTGGTGCTCGCCCGCAGCCCGGTCGCCTCGCGCGCGCCGGCCAACTACAACCTGGCCGAGAGGACCGCCGAATTCGAAGTGTGGCGGCGAGCGCGTCCCGCTTCGGAAGTGATCGAACACCTGCCCCTGTCAGGGTCGCCCACCGAGCGAACGCCCGCCTTCTGCCGCAACCTCGCGGCGGATCTGCGCAAGGCCGGAGCCGGGGCACGGCTCGCCTACGTCCCGGCCGCCCCGCGCGTGCCGCTGATACCCACCCAGGTCACCCACCCGAGCTACTGGCACGTGGTGGGCCCCGAAGCACTCCGCGCCTACGGCGCCGGTGCCATCGAAGGCGACATCTCGCTCCCCGCCGCCGGTAGCTATGAAGTGTCGATGCCGGGGTCTGTCGGGCGGCCCATCACGCTATACGTCGACGGCCATCGTGCCGGAAGCGTCGCCTATCAGTTCCGCTATCCCGGGCAGTTCCTCCGCTATGGCCGCATCACGCTCGGCGCGGGCCTCCATCACATCCGCCTCGTTCGTGGCAACGGAAGCCTCGCTCCTGGCAGCGGGGACGGCCCCGACGGGAACTCCGGAGTGATCGGGCCGCTGATCTTCGCGCTCGAAGGACCACAGGACGGTCAGCTGGTCGTGGTGCCAGGCCGCGAAGCGCCGCGTGTCTGTGCAGCGCCGGTGGGCTACGAGTGGATGGAGATCCTGCGTCGCACCGGCGCGGCCTGAGCCGCGAAGCCGGCCTCCTCAGCCGCGCTGCTCCAGGCGTCGTCGCATCTGCTCGCCGGTCGACGCACGGCGACAGCAGCCGGGCGATGTCCTCACGCGCGCGCTCGCCCACTCGCGCGGCGTCCTGACGGTTCTCATAGACGTGGCGCATCAGCTGTGCGGCGTGCTCCACGCTCGGCTGCGCCCACTCTCCCTCAGCTGGGTAGATCTCGCTTTCGGGCCCCACCCGCGTGATCGTGTGCTCCACCAGGTAGCTGTTCTCCGCATCCATGAAGTCCACGTTGCCCGAGTACCCGGTGGCGATCACGGGCTTTCCGATCGCCATCGCCTCCGCCATCGTGAGGCCGAAGCCCTCGGCCCGGTGCAGCGAGACGTAGCAGTCACAGCCCGCCATCACACCCTGCAGCTCCTCTGCGCTCAATGAGCGGTCGAGGAGGTGGATGTCGGGGCGCCCATGAGCCGCCCACAGCACCTCCTCCTCGGGCAGGGGGCGCAGCGGAGCGTTGATCGTCTTGATCAGCAATCGCGGTCCCTCGCCCGGCGCAAAAGCCCGCGAGAAAGCTTCGATCAGCCCCACCGGGTTCTTGCGCTCGACCGTGCTCAGGTAGTCGAAGACGAACAGGAACAGGAAGCCCTCGGGGACTCCGAGGCGCATCGGTCTTGCGGCCTGCGCCGGGGCCTCGACGGGAGGTGGCAGGGCGATCACGGGGATGGGCGCCACGGCGCCGATGTTCTCGGCCATGAAGCGGGAGTAGACCCAGATCTCATCGATCAGCGCGAAGGCACGCTGCCAGCGCGGTGGGATGCTGTTGGTCTCCCAGCCCCAGATCCCGATGCGTGGACCCTCGAAGTAGTCCTCCCCGAGGCGCTCCACGAAGCCCGGCAGCTCATCGGCGTTCACCGCAACCAGGTCGAACCCGTGGCGCCCCTCGTGGATCAGCTCCTCGAAGCTGTGCTGTCCGTAGTCGCCGGCCAGCTCCTGCGGTCGCACGAGGTGGTGCAGTGGCACGCTCACCGTGCTCACCGGCACCCCTGCGGCCGCGAGCGCCTTCACATATCCGCGCGCGGCCGACCCCAGACCCAGGGTGTGGCCGAGGTAGCCGGTTACGCGCACCGCCGGGGCGCCACCCGGCGCGGTGGGCGTCGACGCACGACGCTCGCGGCTGGGCGCCGGGTCCCGCTCGTCCTGCGGGCGCCCGCTCACCCCCTCCGGTGGGGGCGGCATGAGATGCGTGGGTATCGAGAGCTCCCGATACCCAAAGGCCCAGCACCAGGCCACGTACTCCGCCCCGTCCTCCCCGTCCAGGTCGGGGTAGGCGCGCAGCACATCGGGCCGCTCCGCGGCCACCCGGTAGAACACGTAGCGGTTGATCCCGTGAGCGCCACCCTCTGGGGCCGGCCCCTGCAGCCACTCGGTGAACGCCCTCGTCCCCTCGGCACCGAACAGCTCGCCGAACTGCTCCCCCAGCCAGCGGGCGCGCGCATACAGCGCATACAGCCGCTCGTCGTAGACGAGCCCGTCGGCGAGCCGGCGGCCGACCTCGAGACGCCGGCCTGCATCCTGCCAGCCCGCCTCGCGCAGCTCCGCGGCGTAGCGGATGCACAGATCGCGAAGCGCCGGCGAGCGGCTGACCCGCACGCGACTGGCCCCTGGAGCCAGACGGTGGGGACGGTCGGGTTCGAAGCCGGGGAGGTTCAGGAACCGCGCCGGGCCATTCCCGTCGACGAGCACGCCAGAGGGATCGTCCTGGAGCTCGAGAGAGTGCAGGTTCCACATGCTCAGATTGCTCCCTGGATCCTCCAGCACAGCGGTGGCGAAGCGCGCAGGCGCCAGCTCGAGCAGGCGCGCGAGCCACGGCCGATCCTCCGGCCGGGAGCGACGCCGACCGCCGTCGATCGGTCCAATCGCGTCTTCGACATGGGCACCCCACCAGGTGAGAAAGCCCTCTGCGCCCGGCGAGCCGTCGGTGGCGATCAGCGTGTCGTCGATCCGTCCGAGCCGGCGCATCTCGCGGGGCTTCGGTTCCAGGCCGTCGTCGGGCACGTCGGCGAGCATCCGCGGTACGAGCAGCACGCTGTGGACAGCCAGCGCAGCCTCGATCGGCGCCAGCGAGCCGACGACCCACACCGAGGGCGGCAGATGCATGACGGGACCGCTGCCGCGCCCCGCATACAGGCGAAGCAGGCCCGGCAGCAGCAAGACCGACAACTCGTGCTCGTCGTGGCGGGCGATCAGGCGCTCCATGTCGAGGTTCAGCTCCGCCGCAGCCGAGCGCACCGTGAACGGCTCGTCGGATGAGCTGACCGTGTCGACGACAAGCTCACCTCCCATCAGCAGCACATCGAGACGCCAGTCGGGCTGGTGCAGAGCGAGGGAGCGCGCGAGCACCCGCGCCTGGGGCAGCGCGTCAGGCGTGGCCAGGGTGAGGACCTGCATCAGCTGAGGCCTTCCTCCGCGGGACCCGGTGGCTCAGGAGCCGGCGCCGCTGCCGTGGCCACCACGGCGTATGAGGGCGCGTCATAGCGGAATCGCTCGAAGCCGTCGAAGGTGGGGGCGAACACATAGGCGGACTCGAAACCGGCGATCGCCACAGCCGCCAGAGCGGCCTCGGGGAAGATCGGGCGCCGATGGGTGGGATCTACCCAGAAGGTCTTCAGCGAGGAGATCCGGTGGGGGTTGACCGTCTCGGCTATGAACAGCCCGCCGGCCCGCAGCTTGCGCCGCGCGAGCTCGAGCAGGCGCCGCAGCTCCTCGAGCTCGAGATGCTCGATCACCTGGGCACAGAAGACCGTCCCGAGGGCTTCATCCGCCAGTCCTTCGAGATGGTCGTTGGCCTCCCCGAGCGTGGCGTCGAGCCCGAGCTTGCGGCAGCGCTCGACCATGCCCTCATCGCTGTCCACACCGGTCGCCGCGATGCCCTCGGCGGCCATCAGCCCCAGCATCTCCCCCCGGCCACAGCCGATGTCGAGGACCGGCTGGTGCTCGCGGACGAGCGCGAGATAAGGACGCTGGGAGGCCGCCACACGCTCGGCGGGCCCGCGAAAGAGATCCTCGAAGGCGGCGTAGCCGGACTCGTCATGCACCACCGAGTCGCGCGAGCGATACCCCAGCACCTCTCCAACCGGAGAGTCCATCGCCTCGAACGGGGCGCCCGCCACGTACGGAAGCGCCTGGAGCTCCGCCGCGATCGGCTCGATCGCGGCGAGGGCCGATCCGGCGAGGGCATCGACGTCGGAGACCCGGCGGCGCAGGGCCTCGGCCGTGGCGATGAGCTCGCGTGCCAGATCCTCCAGGCGCTCGATCTGCTCGGCGTGGCGTGTGCCGATGTGCTCGACCTCGGACTGCATCCGTCCCACCGAGGTCGCCAGCTCGGCTTCCCGGGCGCGCTGGCGGAGGTAGGCGTCCATGAGGCGCGGGGCGAGCCTGCCCGCCAGCGATCGCAGGCGACGTCGCACCGATGGGGCAACGCGAACTGCCGGGCTGGTCTGGTTCTCGACGGTCATCGGGGCGGCTGGCGGGCATTATCACCGACAGCAGGGCGGCGCCGCGAGACCGGCAGGAGTTCTCTAGGCTGACTCCCCTCCCGTCAGAATCCAGATGAGCACGACACAGTCGCCCAACTCGCGCCAGGCCAACCGCCGGGGCGACGTCCGCATCGTGATCGCCACCCGGCCCGATGACGAGCAGCTGCAGGACTGCCTCGACTCGATCGCGCGCCACAGCGCATCCGCCGCCCGACCCCTGCGCGTCGATCCGAGCGCGCAGGCCCTCAACATAGCCTTCGACGAGCTCGCCCCTGCCGACGTCGTTGTCCTCGAGGGTCCCTGCCTGCTCACCCCGGGATGGCTGGAGCACCTCCAAGAGGCGGCCCGTGCCGACACCAACACGGCGACGGCAAGCGCACTGGTCGACATTGGCACCCCGCTCGCGATCCTCGACCAGGACTCCCCGGGAATGGAGCTGGCGGCCCTCGCCGAGAGCCTGTCAAGGCTAACCCTGCGGCTGCTCCCTCACCTCAGCCGGATCGTCGGGCCATGCGTCTACGTGCGCAGAGAGGCGCTCGAGCTCGCGGGCCCACTGGATGAGAAGCTCGAGCTCTATCGGGCTCTGGAGGTGGACTTCTCCGAGCGCTGCATCCGCGCGGGGCTCGCTCATGTGGCGGCCGACAACGTCGTCGTGCAACCGCTGGTGACCGTCGCGAGCGGCCTTCCCGAGCCGCCGCCTCAGCGTCCCGAGTCGAGCGTGCTCACACGCGCCCTCGAGGCGGCTCGTGGCCCCCGAACGAAGCTGTGGGTGACCCTCGACGCGCGCGCTCTCGACGGAGCCATCACGGGAACCCAGGTCAACATCCTCGAGCTGATCCTGGCGCTGGCGGACACGGGCGAGCTGCGCCTGCGCCTGCTCGTGCGTCCCGCACGGATCGACCGGGAGACGCTCGAGCTGCTGCGTGCCCTACCCGGCACGGAGATCCTCTCCGAGGACGATCTCGACCCCACGACACCGCGGAGCACGATCTTCCATCGCCCCCAGCAGGCCTTCGCCCCGGAGGACGTCGAGCTCGCGCTGGCGCTGGGCGAGCGGATCGTGCTCAGCCAGCTCGACCTCATCGCCTACCGCAACCCCGGCTACTTCGAGGATGCCGGCGCCTGGGAGGCCTATCGCCGTGCCAGCCGCCACGGCCTCTCCGCCTCAGAGCGCGTTCTGGTCTTCTCCGATCACACCCGCCGCGAGCTGATCGGCGATGCGCTGGTCGAGGACGAGCGCATCAGGGTCATCCCCCCCGGTCTCAACCATCGTGGGGTGGGCGATCCCCAGCGTCCAGCGGAGCTTCCCGCCGAGCTGCCCGGCGCGGGCTTCCTGCTATGCCTGGGCACCGACTTCACCCACAAGAACCGTGTCTTCGCGCTGCGACTGCACGCGGCGCTGCGCGAAGAGCTCGGATGGGAGGGTGCGCTCGTGCTTGCCGGTACGCACATCCCGCGCGGATCCTCCCGGGATGCCGAGCAGGACTTCCTCGCAGAGCGCCCCGCTCTGCGCGGATCGGTGATCACGCTCGGCGCGGTCAGCGAGCAGGAGAAGAGCTGGCTTCTCGATCACGCCGCCGCGGTGCTCTATCCCTCGGCATACGAGGGGTTCGGGCTGGTCCCCTTCGAGTCGGCGCTGAGCGGAGCGCCGTGCCTGTTCGCCGCCCAGTCCTCGCTCGGCGAGGTCGCCCCGGAGGGAACCGCCACGATCCTGCCGTGGGACCCTTCGCTCAGCGCCCGGGCAGCCCACGGCCTGCTCATCGACGACCAGCTGCGCGCACGACACCTCGATGCGCTGGCCGGCGCCGCCCGCAAGCTGACCTGGGCCTCAGCCGCAACGGCGACTGTGCAGGCCTATCGCGAAGCGGCCATTGCGCCGGTTCGGGACGCGGCCACGCTGAGCCGCGACATGGTCGAGCGCGAAGCTGCGCTCACAGCCGCCCACCAGGTGGTCGTAAAGCGACTCATCGGCGAGCGTGAGCACGCGCAGCGGATGTACGACCAGCTCAATGCCGAGGTCGGCTTCGGCCTGAGCCTGATCGGCCCGAACGGGACGCTGCCGGAGAACGTGCAAAGAGCCCTGCTCACCCTCAGCGCCCGTCCCGCGCTTAGCCGCCCGCTCTACGGCCTGGTCTCGAAGGGTTTCGCCCTGGCTCGCGCGCTCGGCCGCTTGGCACGGCGCCCAGGCCGAGGACGCTGAACCCCTACCTGCCGGACCCGTGGGCCCATGGCTATACCCTGGGTGTTCGTGTCCACGGAGCTGACAACCCCTCAGGGACGCCCCGCGCTGGCCGCTCAGGGCGTCGAAAAGCACTTCAAGATTCCCGAGGAGCGCAGTCACACGCTCAAGGAGCGAGCGCTCCATCCGCTGCGCAAATCCCGCCACGAGCAGCTGCACGCGCTGAAGGACATCTCCTTTGCGGTCGAGCCGGGGGAGTTCTTCGGGATCGTGGGGCGCAACGGCAGCGGCAAGAGTACGCTGCTGAAGTGCCTGGCCGGCATCTACAGGGTCGACCAGGGGCAGATCTGGATCAACGGGCGCCTGTCCACCTTCATCGAGCTGGGGGTCGGCTTCAACCCCGACCTGGCGGCCTTCGAGAACGTGGCACTCAACGGGATCATGCTCGGCCTCTCCCCGCGCGAGGCGCGTGCCCGCTATCAGCGCGTGATCGAGTTCGCCGAGCTGGAGGAGTTCCAGGACCTCAAGCTCAAGAACTACTCCTCGGGAATGCACGTGCGACTGGCCTTCTCGGTGGCCATCCAGGTCGATGCCGACATTCTGCTGATCGATGAGGTGCTGGCCGTCGGCGATGCCGCCTTCCAGCAGAAGTGCTTCGACGTGTTCAACCGCATGCGCGAGGAAGGTCGCACGATCGTGTTCGTGACCCACGACATGGGTGCGGTCACCCGCTTCTGCCACCGCGCCATGCTGCTGGAGCGCGGCGAGATGGTCTGCATCGGCGACCCGCGCGATGTGGCCGACCGCTATCTCGAGATCGCCTTTGGCCGCGAGGTGGGCTACGAGGACACGAGCGTCGGCAGCGCTCGGATGGGCGACGGCGACGCCCGTGTGAGCGATGTCTGGCTCGGCGACGAACCCCACGAACGGCGCTCTGTGGCGCCCCAGGCGGAGGCGCTCACCCTGAAGGCCCTCGTCACGTTCAACGCCGACGTGCGGGATCCGGCTGTGAGCCTCATGCTCCTGAACGAGCAGCGCCAGCCCGTGGTGGTTGCAACAACCGCGCACGCCCAGGAGCAGACGGGCGGCTTCAAGGCAGGCGAACAGGCCGTGTTTGCCTTCTCGTTTCACAACATGCTCGCGCCCGGGCGCTACCACACGGTCTTGACGATCACCCACCGCGGTGACGGCCTGGACGTGATCGATCGCTTCGCGGGGGGGCTGTCGTTCGTCGTCTCCGGCCTGACGGCAAGCGGCGGCATGGTCGAGATTCCAGTGCAGACTGAAGTCGTGCGCTGGGGCATGCCGGCGCCGGCGGCAATCGAGGCCGCCGGAGAGCCAAGATGAACACGCCGACCGTCATCCCGCCGGTGGAGGTCGAGCCGGCGTCGGTGGAGCTTGGGAGCCATCCCATCCGCGGACCGCGTGCCCTTGACGACAGCTGGTCGCGCTTCTGGCAGCTCGCCTACAACATCGCGCGCAGTGAATTCAAACTCAAGTTCTTCGGCTCCGCGCTCGGCTACATCTGGCAGGTGATGCGCCCGCTGCTGTTGTTCGGCGTCCTGTACGTGTTCTTCGTGGTCATCTTCAAGGTCAACAAGGCCCACGGAGCGGCGGGTAAGTTCTACGGCGTCCAGCTGCTCGGCTCGATAGTGCTGTTCACCTTCTTCAACGAATCGACCGCCGGGGCGGTTCGCAGCGTCGTGGACCGCGAGACCCTGGTGCGCAAGATCCAGTTCCCCCGCCTGGCCATCCCCATCTCCGTCGTGCTCCTGGCCGCCTTCAACCTGGGCTTGAACCTGGTGGTGGTGATGATCTTCGCCGTCGCCTCCGGGGTGAACCCGATGTTCAGCTGGTTCGAGCTTCCCCTGATCATCCTCATGGTCGTCCTGCTCTCCACCGGGGTCGCGATGCTGCTCTCGGCCCTGTTCGTGCGCTTTCGCGACATCCAGCCGATCTGGGACGTGTTCTCCCAGATTCTCTTCTACTCCTCCCCGGTGATCATCCCCGTGGAAACCGTCAGGCGGGAACTTCTGCATCACCAGTTCCTCTACCACATCTACACGCTCAACCCGCTGGTCACCGTCTTTCAGCAGTTCCGTCACGCGATGGTCAATCACGCCACCCTGAGCGCCGGGCAGGCGCTCGGCAGCTGGGTGGCGCTGCTCGAGCCGCTGGGGCTCGTGACAGTCGTGTTCGTGCTCGGCTTCTGGGTCTTCAACCGCGAAGCCCCCCACATCGCCGAGGACCTCTAGAGCGCCCGGACGCTCAGCGCAGGTCGAAGGATGAGATCTCCGCCTGCTTCAGCGCCACCTCGCGGGGCAACGTGCGCACGTGAACCCGCGGCAGCGGCAGGCGCTCCTGGAGGCGGTGGAGCGTGTGGTGGAGAACGTGGCGGCGCAGGTAGGGCCGAACGCGAACGTGGATCTCCTCGTCGCTCAGGGCACGCCCGAGCACGCGACGCTGCAGGACCCGGGTCTCCGCCTCGCACACCTCGAGCTGGCGCGTGGTCTTCTGCTCGTCGTGCACACGGAAAGCACCGAGAAACCGCGGCAGCCTAACCATCTTGGCGCCGGCGTCGCGGAAGCGCAGCAGGAGATCCCAGTCGAGCGCGAACCGCAGGCTCGGATCGATCCTTCCGCCCGCCCGGTCCCACAGATCCCGCCGCCAGAACAACGTCTCCTGGGGTACGTAGTCGGCGTAGGCAAGCGTCTCACCGTCGTGCGGGGGGAGCACCCAACTGCCGATCTGGCGGTCGTGTTCGTCGATCAGGACCCGATGGCCGTAGACAGCGTCGACATCGGGATGACTGGCGAAGTAGTTGGCCACGTAGGAGATCGAGCCGGGCAGCAGCAGGTCGTCCGAGTTCAGGTAGGCCATTATCTCGCCGCTGGCGTGAGCGAAGCCGCGGTTGATCGCGTCGGCCTGACCGTCGTCCGGTTCTGAGGCCCAGCGGGTCAGCTCGCTGTCGTATCGCTCGAGCACCTCCCCCGTCTCATCGCTCGAGCCGCCGTCCTGCACGATGTACTCCAACCGCGGGTAGTTCTGGTTGAGCACGCTGTGGATGGTGCGTTCGAGATAGCGACCCTGTTCGTATGAGGGCGTCACGATCGAGACGGCGGGGGCATCCTGGCTCGGAGTGGTGCGCAGATAGCTGGCGGGTACACGCAGCGGCTCGGGAAGGTGGTGGCGCAGCATCCCAAGACGAGGGCTCGTCCATTGTTTGAGTGCCAGACTCAGCGCACGTCGCTGCTGGTGACGGGCGAGATCCTCGCGCAGCGCCTTCTCGACGTCGATGATGCGCTTTGCCACCACGTCGATGGAGCTCAGCAGATCGATCGATTCGCTCGGATCGTCCCCGGCGACGTCGTTCTCGACCCCGGTATGACCCTCACCCTCGAGCCTTGTCAGGGTGTCCTCCAGGCGCCGTACGCACTCATTCAGGATCTTGGCGAGATGCAGTTGCTCGTGACTTCTCATCGCCAAGACATAGTACGCAGGGCCCGGACACCCGGTACCCGCCCAGCCTCAGGCCACGTCCACTCAGCGGACGCGAGACATCAGGCGGTGTCGGCTCCGGCGTGAGACGACTCGGTGAGTCGATCGATGATCTCCATGCGCTCATCGGCCGTCTTCTTGAGCTCGTTCACCAGCGCTAAGCGCTCGATGGCGGCCCGCATGTACATCTGCCCAACACCGACCGCCTGCTCGGCGAGCCGACTCGCTAACTCGAGGACGAACGGGAGCAGGTCGGCCACGACTCGCTCGTGCAGGAAGATCAGGTTGCCCATCGCCCCCGGCTCAACCTCGCCGTCATCCCACTTGAGCGTCACGAACTCGCCGCGGTGCACGACGAAGGCGAAATGGACAAATCCGTGAGGTCCCAGCTCGCCCAGCATCTCCTCTGCGCTCCAAGGACAGCGACCGAGGCCGTGGGGCAGATCGGTCCAGTGCTCGACCATCACAACGTCTGCATCCAAGACGCCCATGCCTCGTACCACAGCGAGATCGTGACCCTCTGTATCGATCTTCAGGATGCCCACCCGGCTCGGGATCTCCCCGGCGTCGAGCAACGATCCCAGCGAGCGTCGCTGCACCGTGACGCTCTCTCCCCAGGCGACCTCGTCGGTGTCCTCGCGCTCCAGCAGCGTGTGCCCGAAGGAGAGCGGGCTCCCGTCGGGCCTGCTCGAGATGTGCAGCTCGCCCGTGCCGTCACTGTCGCTGACGGCGAGCTCATGCACGCTCACACGCGCATCTCCAGCGAAGCGAGTGCGCATCGCCCCGGCGTTGTCGCGATGCGGATCGAAGGCGTGCAGATCCTCCACCCCCGCAGCGAGCATCGCGTTGGCCAGGCTTCCCTGCTCCGCTCCCACGTCGATCATCGATCGGCAATCGAGGCGCACCGCAAGCTCGCTCAGCAGGCTCAACTCGGGATCTTGACCGTAGAGGGCCATCGCCACGATGGTAGATCAAGCAGGCGCCGCCCATCCATGCGGCTTCCGACACCGGAGTGGTACAGAATCGGTGGATTCCACTCCTCGGTTACACTGCGCCGGTGCCGCGACGGAACCGTTTCGAGGCGACGCCGCATAGCGCGGCCTGCCGGCCTTTGACGCCGTGACGGCCCTCCTGGTCACGCTGGGCGCCTTCGCATTCTGGGGGCTCATCGGCCTTGCGTTGCTCGCTCTCGTGCGAGCCGATCTGATGTCGCTACGTGTGGTGCTGACGGCGCCATCGCTCGGGGTCTGCGTGACGCTGCTGGTGCTGTTCGTCTGCAGCGAGGCTGGTGCGGGCATCGGTTCGTGCGCGCTTCCCGCCGGGATCGGCCTGCTCCTGTGCGCCCTCTCGATCCTCGCTGTGCGCCGCCCACGAATCCATGCCGGAGCGGCGGCCGTATGGGGGGTCTGCGTCGGCTGCCTGCCACTCGTTGCGTGGCCGATGTTCTCACTCGGCTTTCGCTGGCTGGCCAACGGCAACGACGACATGGCCAACTACGTGCTCTCCGCACAGGACCTTCTCCATCATGGGCTTCTCGCGCCGATCGACTTTGGCGCCCTGCGGCAGGGACGGGACTACGCGACCGTGCTCACCTCCCTGCACATAGCCGGCGCTCGGCCGGGTAGCGACATGCTGCTCGCCTTCGTCTCGCGGATAGCCGGCCGGGCACCCTATGAGGCGTTCATGCCAACGATCCTCGCGTTCAACCTCTGTGGAGCGAGCGCGGTGGGAGCCCTGGCGCTGCAGGCCACGCGCCGCTGGGGGGCCGCGGTGCTTGCCGCCGGGCTGCTGTCCATCTCACCCCTCGCGAGCTTCGGCGTGCTGCAGCAGCTTCTGGGGCAGGTGCTGGGGCTCGGCCTGGCCGCCGCGCTGTGCGCGCTGCTGTTGCGGCCGGAGCTGCACGACGGGCAGCGTCCCCGAGTCGGGGATGTGATGCCGATCGCCGTGATCTGTGGTGGCCTCGTCTTCGCATACCCCGAACTGCTGCCCGAGGTGGGGCTGGCCTATCTCGGCTTCCTGGTTGTCTTGGCGGCCCGCAAGGAGCTCACACTCTCGGCGGTGGCCCGCTTGTGGCTGCCGGTAGCGGCGATCGTCGTGGTCGTCCTGAACAGCTACCTGTTTACCGAGCTCAACTTCCTGCGACTGCAATCCACCCATGGATTGTCCGGTGCGTCATACCCCCCCCTGTTCGGCTATGTCCTGGTGCCGAGCGGCCTGCCGGGCATCTTTGGGCTGCAGACCCTTCCACCGGGACTTGGCGCCCCCCATCTGAATCTCACGATCGTGCTGGCGATGGTCGCGATCGCCGGCCTGCTCGTGGCGTGCGGGGCGGGTGCGAGGCGAGGCGGCGCGGCCGCGCTCGTGCTGCTGGTCGAGAGCGTCCTTGGCATTGTGCTCGTGGTCAAGAACAGCGACTTCGGGATCTTCAAGCTGATGATGTACGTGCAGCCATTTCTGGCAGCGTTCATAGCCGCGTGGCTTGTTGGAAGCAGACGGCTGTTCGTCGGGGTTATCGGTGGTGTTGTGCTGGTGGTGCTGATCGTCGCGCAAGTGTCCAGCCAGCGAGCGTATGTCGAGGCCAGCCGAGCCCCCAGCAGCGTGCCGAATCTCTCGGCGGCCGACATGGTTCCCGCGTTTCACGCGACTGTCATCCATACACATCGCCCGGTGGTGTCCGTCACCGAGAATCCCGTGCTGATCAAGCTCGAGGCGGCAAGCGCCGAAGGCCACTCCGTCTACTTCCAGAGTCGCAATGTCTTCTCATCGTTCATCGCGGAATACGCGAGCTTGGTGAAAGGCGGCAGACGCGCGGGCGCTCGGCTGTTCACTCAATCGGGCCCTTGGGTGCACCGCGCCTTTCACCTGCTAGATCCGAAAGGCACGGTGAACAGTTTCGAAGACGACGAGAAGGCCTCCTCGACCCTGAATTCGGGCCGGTGCGAGCTCGTCATCCCGAGCGGCAGCCAACTCCCGTTCAATCGCCTCCAGCTTCCAGCCTCCAGCCCCGACCTCGTCACCATGCCCTGCACCGCCCCCCAAGATCTGCTGGCGTTCACCAGCTCCAGTCTCGGCGAGAGCTTCTACCTGCCGCTGGTACGCAGGGCGGTGAGCTTCTTCCAGCTGCAACAGGATCCATTCTTCACCGATCAGACCATGGTCGGCTTCGGCCGCTATGCGCTGTTTCGCGCATTGGGTCCGACCCCCGGAGCAAGGCTCGAGCTCTCGCTCACGGAGTCGCTGACGCACAACGGGGTGAACCGGCTGCCTCCCGCGGCGGCGGTGGGCGCAGCTCGTGTCCCCCTTCCGTTGGAGGGAGAGGGATCGGCGCGTGCGTTCTCGCCCCCGCTGACGCCGCAGATGATCGACGGGGCTCCCTACCTGATGCTCGACATCGGTGAAGACGGGCGCCTGCCGTCATCCACCCACACCGGCCTGCAGGGCCTGTACAGCCGCTCGGTCCCGACGGATCCCCGCTACCTTGCCGGCTACGTCAGGGATGTCTCGCTCGTCAGCGCTGCACAGTACGCCAGCCTCACTCCGCCGGCTGCTGTGAGCAACTTCCCGACCGACCTGAATAACAAGGCGCTTGAATACTCCGGGATCTACGAGGACGGCTGGATCGGGGATCACGCGTATGTCCGGCTCGCGGGCGGCGGCGGCGCGAATCTCGTGGTGCAGGGACAGGTGCCTCTTGGCGCCGGCAAGCACCTGGAAGCGCTCGTCAACGGACGCTTGGTCGCCTCACTCCCGGTCGCCGCGGGGCCACTCAACGTGCGCGTGCCCGTGCCAGCCTCCAAGTCAACTCGACGTCTCGAACTGCGCTTTGCCGCGACAGTGCCGCTTGCGGCGCCCGATCTGCGCCCAGCGGCGGCCCACCTGAGCTATCTGGGCTTTGTGGCGCCCGCCTCATAGGCGAGTCCCGACCTGCCAGACTGCGCTGCGATGGCGGCAAGCGAACACAGCGCGCGCTACCTGGACGCCGCTTCGGAGCTCGTGCGGGCGATCGAGGCCGGCCGAATCGACGCGATGGCCCTGGGCCTGGCGCGCGTGCGCGACCGCGGTGGCCGTCTCTTTATCCTCGGCGTCGGAGGTGGCGCCGGGCATGCCTCGCATGCGGTCAACGACTTTCGCAAGCTTTGCGGCCTCGAGAGCTACGCACCGACCGACAACGTGTCCGAGCTGACGGCCCGAACCAATGACGACGGCTGGGAGACGTCGTTCAGCGCCTGGCTGCGGATATCGCGACTCAGTGACCGCGATGCGCTGCTCGTCTTCTCCGTGGGTGGAGGCTCACGTCACCGCAACGTCTCGGTCAATCTCGTGAGTGCCATGGAGGCCGCGCGCGACGCGGGCGCTTCGATCTACGGGGTGGTCGGCAGCCCTGGCGGCACGCTGGCCGAGTTGGCCGATGTGGCAATCCTGATCGATCCTCCCTCCTCTTTGCGCACACCGCTCGTCGAGTCGCTGCAAGCGCTCGTCTGGCACGCGCTCGTCTCCCACCCCGAGCTCGCCGTTCAGCCCGGACACTGGGAGTCGCTGCTCGCCTCAGCCGGGTCGTGAGCGGCCGCTGGGTCGTCGGACCCGCCGGCCGAGGCCCGCTCCGATTCGATCAACTTGACCCAGCCGATGTTCGACGGGGGACTCGCGCCGTGTTCCTCGATCGCGACGGCGTCCTCAACGAGTGCAGGCCCGACCCCGAGACGCAGCTGCTCGAGTCCCCCCTCAGCGTCGAGGACGTCCAGCTGCTGGGCGGAACGGGGGCCGCTCTGCTGCGGCTACAGCAGGCCGGATATGCACTCGTCTGCGTCTCGAACCAGCCGGCAGCCGCAAAGGGCAAGGCGTCGATCGAGGATCTGTGTGCGATCCACGAGCGTGTGCTCGAGCAGGCCGCGCTCGAGGGTCCGCGCCTGGACACCTCGCGGCTGTGCCCGCACCATCCCGACGGCGTGGTGAGCGAGTGGGCGGGCACCTGCGACTGTCGCAAGCCCGCGCCCGGGATGCTGCTCGATGCGGCGGCAGACCTGGAGATCGACCTGAGCGGGTCATGGATGCTCGGCGACACCGATGCCGACGTGCGCGCGGGAGAAGCAGCCGGTTGCGCCACCGCGCTGATCGAGTACCCTGGTAGCGTCCACAAGCGGTCGGGGCTCGCTCGTCCAACTCTTCGCGCCACGGACCTGGCCGACGCTGCTGCGCAGCTTCTCGAGAGGTCGAGCTAGTCTCGGAGAATCAGCCAGCTGGACTCGACCGGTCCTGCGGATAGGGTTAAGCGGTGCTAGACCAGATATCGACGCGCATCTTCGCCGACGGAGCCGATCTCGACGGCATTTTGACGCTCGCCGCCGATCCGCGCATCGCCGGGTTCACGACCAACCCGACGCTCATGTGGAAGGCCGGCCTGACCGACTACGCGGAGTTCGCTCAACGTCTGCTCGAGCGGATCACCGAGCACCCGATTTCCTTCGAGGTCTTCGCCGACGATGTCGAGGAGATACGCCGCCAAGCACGCCTGATCGCGTCCTGGGGGCAGAACGTATACGTCAAGATTCCCGTCACGACGACCACGGGTGCGTCGATGGCGCCGCTCGTGCGCGAGCTCGCCGAGGACGGGGTCAAAGTCAACGTCACCGCGTTGTTCACGACGGCTCAGGTCGAGCTGATCACCGCGGCCGTGAAGGACGGTGCCCCGTCTTGCATCTCGGTCTTCGCCGGGCGCATCGCCGATGCGGGCGTCGATCCCGTGCCGATCATGGCCCGTGCGGTGGACATCATGGTGCAGGCGCCGCGCGCCGAGCTGATCTGGGCCTCCCCACGCGAGATCCTCAATCTCGTCCAAGCCGACCATGTCGGCTGCCACATCATCACGATGACCCACGACCTTCTGAAGAAGCTCGACAGCCTGGGTAAGAACCTCGAGCAGTTCTCGCTGGAGACCGTGAGGATGTTCCACGGCGACGCTGCAGCCGCCGGCTTTACGCTCTAGCCATGAGAGGGACGAGACGATGAGCATGATCTTCAGTCGCGCTCCGCTGCGAATCTCACTCGGCGGCGGCGGCACAGACCTTCCCTCCTACTACACGGAGCACGGCGGCTTCCTCGTCGCCGGGGCGATCGACAAGTACGTGTACATGCTCACGCACACCGTCTTCCAGCGCCGCTATCGGATGAAGTACACCGAGCTCGAGGAGGTTGATGAGATTGGTGAAATTCGGCATCCGATCCTGCGCGAGACGCTGCTTCGCCACTGGCGTGGCGATCCGCTCGAGATAGCCTCCGTCGCCGACGTGCCGGCCGGAACGGGCATGGGCTCCTCGGGCGCTTACACGGTGTGCTTGATCAAGGGTCTGGCGCACGCGAGACGGACCTCGATACCCACCGGCGCGCTCGCCGAGGCCGCCTGTGAGATCGAGATCGACGTGCTCGGCGAGCCGGTCGGCAAGCAGGATCCCTATGTGGCGGCCCACGGCGGAATCTGTGCGTATGTGTTCAATCGGGATGGCACCGTTGAGGTGGAGTCGCTCGAGCTCGATCCAAGCGTGCTGAGGCGGCTGCGCGACCAGATGCTGCTGTTCTACACCGGCGAAGCCCGGTCTGCGTCCAAGCTGCTCGCCGATCAGGACGAGCGATCGAAGGCCGGGGAGCAGGAGATGGTCGAGAACCTCCATGGCGTCAAGGATCTCGGCCTGCGCAGCCGAGACCTCCTGCTGGAGGGCGACCTCGACGGATACGCCGAACTCATGCACGAGCACTGGGAACACAAGCGCAGGCGCTCCTCAGGCATGACAAACGAGCGCATAGACCGGCTCTACACGCTCGCGCGTCGTAGCGGCGTGCTCGGCGGGAAGCTCGTGGGCGCCGGCGGCGGCGGGTTCCTACTCGTCTACGCCAGCCGGCCCGAGGACACCAGACAGGCGATGGCGGCCGCCAAGGCGTCGGAGCTCCCGTTCGACTTCGAGTTCGGTGGCGCCTACTCCAGCGAGTACGCGTGAGCCGAGAGGTCCAGGATCTGACCATGGGTGAACGGCAGGTGCTCGTCACGGGGGCGTCGAGGGGTATCGGTCGAGCCGTGACGCAGGCGCTGGCCGAGCAGGGATGGAGTGTGCTTCTGCTGGCCCGCGATCAGGCGGCTCTCGAGAGCGCCTGCGCTGAGCTTCCGGGCGAGGGACATCGAGCGTTGGCGCTCGATGTCACCGACGAGAACGGCTGGGAGCGGCTGGCGGGTGACCTGGAGAAGGTCCAGGGACTCGTTTGCGCAGCAGCCGTCATCGATCCGATCGGCCCCGTCGGCAGCTATTCACTGTCGGCGTTCCGGCATACGCTCGAGGTCAACGTCCTGGGTACGCTCAACGCGATCCAGGCATGCCTGCCGGGGCTGCGCAGGACAGGGGGTGCTGCTGTCACCTTCAGCGGCGGCGGTGCAACAGCGCCCCTCCCACGCTTCGATGCCTATGCGACCTCGAAGGCCGCTGTCGCCCGTCTCACCGAGAACCTCGCCGGCGACCTCCGCGCGATGGGTGTTCGGATCAACTGCGTTGCGCCTGGGTTCGTGGCGACGGACATCCACAGGAGCACTCTCGCGGCCGGTCCGGAGCTCGTCGGCGCCGACTACTTCGAGCGCACGCAGAGGGAGCTCGAAGAGGGAGGCGTGCCCGTCGGCGAGGCGGCTGAGCTGGTCTGCAAGCTCTTGGAGAACGACGGGCCCTCGCAATTCTCAGGGAAGCTGATATCCGCGCAATGGGACCCCTGGCGAGACCCCGACTTCCAACGCCGGCTCGTCGAGCGGCGCGACCTGGCTACGCTTCGCCGCATCGACGACATGCTCTTCACATCGGCCGGTGCTGAGAAGTGAGCCAAGCACTCACGCCGCGTTCCCTAACCGGAGACGAGCTGCTCAGCATCGTCATTCCCGCATACAACGAGCAGGAGAACATCAAGACGGTCTACGAGCGCCTGTCGAAGGTGATGAGCAGCCTGAATATGCCCTGGGAGCTGATATTCAGCGTCGACCCCTCGACAGATCTCACCGAAGAGCGCATCCTCGAGCTGAGAGCCGTGGATCCTCGCGTGAAGATGCTGCGTTTCTCGCGACGCTTTGGTCAGCCCATGGCGATACTCGCCGGCATGGAGGCTGCCAGCGGCGATGCCGTGGTCGTCATCGACTGCGATCTACAGGATCCTCCCGAGCTGATCCTCGACATGGTTGCGCTCTGGCGCGATGGCTATGACGTGGTGTATGCGCAGCGACGCAGTCGCGGCGAAGAGACGCTGGCGAAACGCGTTGTGGCTGCCGTCGGCTACCGCGTGATCAGGCGCATTGCCGAGGTTGACATCCCGCCGAACACCGGGGACTTTCGCCTGATGAGCAGTCGTGTCGTCGACAACGTCGTGGCGCTCAAGGAGACACATGGGTTCCTGAGAGGTCTCGTGGGCTTGGTGGGCTTTCACCAGACGAGCGTCCTCTGCGACCGCGAGCCCCGCGCCGCGGGCGAGAGCAAGTACAACCGCTTCTGGGGCTCACTGCTCATCGGCCTCAATGGGGTTATCGGATTTTCACGCTATCCCCTGCAGCTGATCTCGCTGTTCGGCATCCTTCTTTCAGGACTCGCCTTCGTCCTCGCCGTCGCCTACCTCGGGCTGAAGCTCGGCGGGGTGTCATTCCCCGTGGGAAACCCCACGATCGTGATCGTGGTGGCCTTCTTCAGCGGCATCCAGCTGCTCTCGCTGGGGGTGATGGGCGAGTACGTGGGGCGCATCTACGACGAGACTCGCCAGCGGCCGAAGTTCATCGTCGAGTCTCAGTATGGGGTTGACCTGAACAACTCCAAGCGTGGGGCCGCGTATGAGTCCTCAGCGTGAGCTTCCGCCGGTTTGCATCCTGGCCGGCGGCCTTGGTGCTCGACTGGGTGAGCTCGTGCAGCGAGTTCCCAAGCCACTGCTGCCCGTAGCCGGCGAGCCGTTCCTGATGCACCAGCTCCGCTCGCTGCGATCGCACGGAGCCTCCAGGATCGTCCTGTCAGTGGGATATCTAGGGGAGCTGATCGAGCAAGAGATCGGCGACGAGCAGTTCGGGATGCGCATCGCCTACAGCTATGACGGACCGCGGCTCGTGGGAACGCTGGGCGCCATCCGGCGTGCTCTCCCGCTCCTTGGAGACCGCTTCCTCGTTCTGTACGGCGACAGCTATCTGCAACTCGACTACAACGCCGCCGCGATCACCTGGGAGGCGAGCGGGCGCAGCGCCCTCATGACCGTCCTGAGGAACGAAGACCGATGGGACAGATCCAACGCTGTATACATGGACGGCGCCGTCACCAGCTATGACAAGTTCAACCCAACACCGGACATGCACTGGATCGATTACGGCCTCAGCGGTTTGACCACAAGCACTCTCGATCTCGTCGATAGCGACGTGAGCGATCTCGCACTTCTGCACCACAAGCTCGCCGCCAAAGGCGAGCTGTGTGGCTATGAGGCGACGATGCGCTTCCATGAGATCGGCACCCCCGAGGCGCTCCGGGAGACAGATCTCTTCCTGCGATCGTTGGATGACTCGTGAGACTTCGGCCGACGGCCGCCCTACGCGACGACCCTCCGGTGGAAACAATAGTGTGAGTGACCATGACCGATTCGATTGACCATGATGATTGGGACACGCACTGGGACGACTACGCTCCGGTCGCCAAGCACAGCCCGGCGCAGATCTACCGTCGCCGGCTGGCGCTGCGTCTACTCGAGCGACGCGGCACGCCGCAGCGCCTCGTCGACTTCGGAAGCGGGACGGGCGATCTCCTGGACGACGCGAACCAGCGATGGCCGGGCGTCGAGTTGCTCGGGTTGGAGCTGAGCGCGAGCGGAGTCGACTACTCGAAGCGGCACGTTCCGGCCGCCCAGTTCATTCAGGCCAATCTCGAAACGACGCCGGCAACCGATGAGAAACTGGTCGGCTGGGCAACACACGCAGTGTGCTCCGAGGTACTCGAGCACGTTGACGACCCTGTTGGGCTGTTGCGAAACGCCCGTAGCTATCTGCAGCCCGGTGCGCGTGTGGTCGTCACAGTCCCAGGCGGCGAGATGTCTGCCTTCGACCGTCACATCGGCCATCGCCGTCACTACACCCCCGAGTTGTTGGAACGAACCCTCGCCGAGGCAGGGCTTCTCAATGGCATGGCGGGAGGAGCCGGGTTCCCTTTCTTCAACCTCTACCGCTGGTTTGTGATCAGGCGCGGAGAGAAGGTGGTCGATGACGTCTTCGCCGGCGGTGGCCGACTCAGCATGTCGGCGCGGCTCGCGATGCTTGCGTTCAATCCACTGCTGGCGATCAGCGTTCCTCGATCTCCGTGGGGAAAGCAGATCTTCGCTGTCGCCTTCGAGCCTCCTCGCCAGTGACATCGGGTAGCGTAATGTCGATGAATCGAGCTTTTGTCGCCGGTGGGGCGGGCTTCATCGGCAGTCACCTGACGCGCAGCCTTCTACAGCGTCCCACCCGAGAAGTAGTCGTGTTTGACAACCTCTCCTCCGGCGACGAAGACCATCTGGTCGAGGTGCTGGATGACCCTCGTCTTACGTTGGTGGTGGGTGATCTCCAAGACGCGGAGAGCGTGAACAGGGCGATGGCTGGCTGCGACCAAGTCTTTCACTTCGCGGCGAACCCCGATATCGCTCGCGCGGTCACCGAGCCTACGATCGATTTCTGGCAGGGAACCTACCTGACAAGCAATCTGATCGATGCGATGCGGATCAACGGAGTCTCACGAATCACCTACGCGTCCGGATCCGGCGTGTACGGCGATCGCGGAACGCAGGAGGTCGATGAGGCTTTTGGACCACTGGTCCCCGTTTCAACCTACGGGGCCAGCAAGCTGGCCTGCGAGGCCATGCTCGCCGCCTACACTCACATGTTCGGGATCGATGCGGTCGTGTTTCGGTTTGCCAACGTGGTCGGTCCCGGCCAGACTCACGGTGTTACCTACGATTTCGTGCGACGACTGCTCGAGGATCCGACAAGGCTGCAGATTCTTGGTGACGGAAAGCAGAGTAAGTCATACATTCATGTGAGCGACGTCGTGGGAGCCATGCTGCTGCTCGCAGAGCAGGCGCCTGCCGGGTTCGAGGTCTTCAATGCCGGCACGGGGGATTACATAACCGTGAACGAGATCGCAGACCTGGTGATCGGGCGCATGGGCCTCGATGGGGTCGAGCGGAGCTACTCAGGCGGAAGCCGCGGCTGGAAGGGAGATGTCCCGGTCGTGCGATTTCGCAGTGAGAAGCTCGAGTCCCGGGGCTGGCGCTGCGTGCACAGCTCACGAGAGGCTCTGCTCGACTCAATCGACGCCAACATCCGCGAGGCGGAGCTAGAGAGCCGGAGATGATGCCTGGGTCTCCGGGCGCGCAGGAGCCCGCAGGCGGTCGCGAGGAGACACATGCCGTACCCGAGACACCTGGTCAGTTGCGTGTGCTCGTCGTCGGGTATGGGCTGATCGGACGCCAGCGCGCCGATGCGCTTCGCACACTGCCTGGCTCGCGCGTTGTCGGTGTGGTTGACCCGATCGCAGCCGAGATGTCCATCGCGGATGGACATCCGCACCATGCGAACATCGCCGACGTCGCCATCGATTCATACGACGCCGCGATCGTCGCTGTTCCACACGATCGAGCCGTCGAACTCGCCTCAACGATCCTACGGGCAGGTCGTCCGGTGCTCATCGAGAAGCCGCTCGGCGTGACGGGCATCCAAGCGGGAGAGCTCGAGCGACTGGCCCGCGCCCTGCCCGCTCCCAGCTTCGTTGGATACAACTATCGCTTCCTGCCTGCAATCGCCGCGATTCTCGAGCTCGTCGCCTCAGGCACGCTGGGTCGGTTGCGAAACATCGACCTCCTGCTCGGACACGGCGGCCATCCCAAGTCGGACGAGGGCTGGAAGCTCGATCCGCTGCGTGCGGGTGGCGGGGTACTGCTCGACCCTGGAGTCCATCTCCTCGATCTTCTCCTGATGATGGCTCCCGATGTCCAATGCACGGATGTCCAGGGGACTCGGGGCTTCTGGCGCACCGGCATCGAGGAGGACGTCGTTGCCGTCTTCCGTCGCGAGCGGCTGCTCGCAACGGTGCGTACTTCTCACATCCGCTGGATCAACACGTTCAGGGTCGAGGTGATCGGCGAGGATGGCTACGCCATCGCCGCGGGGCGTGGCGGTAACTACGGGCCCATGAGCTTGAGAGTGGGCAGACGGTGGGCATGGAGCAGCCCGGGCGCGCCCGGACAGCGCGAGACGGAGGATGAGCGACACTACGGCGCCGAGAACGTGAGCCTACGCGACGAGCTCGCCGGTGTGCTCGAGGCCTGGCGTATGGGGAAGACGCCGGCGGGGGCGGCCCATCCAGCCACGATGGCGGAGGGCAGGGCCGTGACGGAGCTGTGCGAGCAGCTTTACGGGCGCCTGTCCTAAGGACCCAGTGACGCCGCGCTCAAACCGCCCACCCCAGGGGGTGCGCACTGAGCTTGACCATGCGGTCAGCGGCAGGACCGATGATGCGCGCCGGAAGCATGTCGGTGACGACCGAGCGCCGGCGGAAGTGCAGGTTCTTGAGAACCTTGAACTTCATCACTTCGTCAAAGCCTCGTCCCAGCGGACGCCGCTCCGGGCGAAAGCCGGCATCGACGAGAGCACGTTCGAGCGTCGAGGGCTCGAAGTAGGAGATGTGAAGCTCCGGGATCACATATTTCCAGTGTGTCAGCCTTTTGGCGAACGGCTCTGCGTTACCTGTTGTGAGGAACAGCAATCCACCTGGACGCAACATCCGGCGCATACGACGCAGCTCGGCGACCGGATCGAGTGTGTGCTCGATCACCTCGATCGCTGTGACCACGTCGAAGGACCCGCCGAGCCTGTCGAGGTCGGCGCCATCGAGCGTCGGCACTCCCCGAGCGCCGGCCGCGGCGGTGATCGAGCCCTCGTCGAAGCCGAAGGCCTCGGCCGCATTGGTGCTGCGAAGATGCCGCACCAGGCCCCCATTGCCACACCCAAAGTCCAGCCAGCGGCGGCCCGGATCGGGACCCCCGAGCAGATCGGCTACCAGCGTTGAGATGCCACGCCACTCGTACTGGCGAATCGAGCGCTCCGGGTGCTCGAGCTCGAAGCGGTAATCGACAAGGGGATCGGCTCCCTGCCCCGCGTAATACCGATCGTCGTAGATCTTCTCGAACTCCAGCCACGGGTCTGCCAGAAAGGTGTAATGACACCTGGTGCAACGCGCCAGCTGGTAGTCGCGATCGCTGAAGCTGCCGTGAACGATGCCAACCGCCGTGGCTTCGCCAGCGCAGATGCGGCATGGGGGAAGTTGCGTATGAGTCGTGGTGGACAGGTGATGCACTCTATCCGGCGTGGACACGCCTGATCGACGCTCTACGATGAGGCGGTGGCACCGAGCCCGCGAGAACCGGACCTGCCCGGTCGCCGCATTCTTTCGGCGGGCGCGTCCCTGCGGTCACCAGAGTCAGGAGTGCTCGGCCAGGGCATGCGCTTTGCCGTCGCGGGAGGAAGTGTCGCAGTCGTTTACCTTCTAACGACGACGCTTCTCGCCGACGTGGTCGGGCTTCCGTTTCAACTCGCCCTGGGGATCGGGTTCTGTTTCAGCATCGCGGTGCACTTTTCCCTCCAGAGGCTTTTCGTGTGGACGCATCACGAGGAGTTCGCTCTCCCGATACACCATCAGGTCGGGCGCTATCTTGCCGCGGCCGCGGTGCAGTACGGAATCACAGCAGCTTCGACGTCGCTCGTGCCGTCGGCGCTCGGCGTTCCAACAGAGATCGTCTACGTTGCCACCGTCGCGGTCGTGATCAGCATGAACTTCCTCGTTTTCCGTCACGGGATCTTCCACGCCAAAGAGATCGGCGCCCCGGAAGTCGAGTAGTTGAGCAGGAAGAGATGCGACTAGTGCGCGAGCTCTCCCCCGCGCGCCAACGCCCCAGCCTCCGCCACCCGCTCGAAGAACGCCTCGAGCGCATCGATCCGGCGCTCCCAGGCGTACTCCTGGGCCGTCTCGATCCCCCCCTGTCCCAGCTGCCCGCGCAGCTCGGGGTCGTCCAGCAGCCGCTTCAGCGCGGTCGTCACCGCGGTTGTATCGGCCTCCGGCATCAGGCAGTTGACCCCATCCACACAGAAGTCGCGGTTTCCATGCGCATCCGTGCACACAACGGCCGCACCCGTGGCCATCGCCTCCAGCGGCGGCAGCGCAAAGCCCTCGTGGGTGGATGTCTGGACGAACACCGTCGCCTCGCAGAACAGCTCGTTGACCTGCTCGTCGTCGGGGGACTCCACGTAGCGCATCCCCGAGCCTTCGGCCAACTCGGGCTCGATCCCAAACATGCACAGCTCGGGGCGGGGCTCGGGTAGCGCACGCCAGGCAGCGAGAGTCAGCGGCAGGTTCTTCAGCGGATTGGAGCGCCCCAGCGCGAGCACCATCGCCTCGCGGCGCTCGATGTCCTCACGCGGGCGGAAGGTGTCTAGGTCGATGCCCGGGGGGATCAGCTCCGCGTCGAGATCGAGCTCGCGCAGCCGCTCGCGGTTCCACTCCGAGATCGTCATGTAGCGGAACTCAGAGCGGTAGGAGTCGAGCACGGCGTGACGAGCGCGCTCGTGGTCGGGGTAGTAGGAGGTCTCGATGTCCTGCACGAAATACACCGGGATGCCTCGCGGGATGCTCGCCCGCCACACGTGCACCGCGGTCATCCACCACGTGGCCACCTTGATCGCATCCACCTCGGCTAGCGCATTTGCGAGCTCCTGGTAGTCGGAAAACGAGCGCACGGGAGCATGGAGGGGAAACCACTCGGGTGGCTCCCCGAGCGTGTACAGCGAGACGTCATGTCCGCGTGCAGCCAGACGGTTGAGGTGCTCGAAGATGTCACGGTGCCCGCCCCCCACGCCCGTGTCCTCTGTCACATAGACGATCCGTAGCTTTCCGTCCGCGGTTCGCACCTCCCGACGATCGAAGAAGTCTGACCATTGCTCCCAGAAGATCTCCTGGGAGCTCTTCTCACGCTCGCCCAGCTCGGTGCCGCGGGTGAGCGACTCATGGTGGATCAGCTGGGCGGCGGGGAAGTAGATCACCCGCAGGCCCGCCTGCCAGGCCCGCAGGCACCAGTCGACGTCCTCGTAGGCCATCCCGTAGCGCTCGTCGAACAGGCCCACCCGCTCGATCAGCTCGCGGCGCACATACATGCAGGCCCCGGTCACCGCCAGCGCCGGGCTGGTCTGATCGGCCGGACCCCAGCCGGCGGGCTTGAAGCGGTAGCGGTGATCGAACCACTGCGGCTGATCGCGGTTGCGCACCGTGCCCCCGAACTGGATGCGCCCATCGGGATATTGCAGCTGGGCGCCCACGATCCCGATGTCGGGGTGGCGGTAGGCGGCGTATTGCAGGCACTCGAGCCAGCTGGGCAGCGCCTCGGTGTCGGAGTTCAGCACCACCACGTCCCGATCTGACTCGGTTGCGTGCAGCCCGCGGTTGGCGTTGGCGGCAAAGCCCCCGTTGCGCTCGGCCGTGACCACCAGGTCGATGCCTTTGATCTGCCTGAGCGCCGCCAGGTGCTCGGTGCCACTGCAGTCATCGGCGACGATCACGCGACCCATGCCCTTCGGCACGGTCTTCAGGAGGCTGCGAACGAGCACCCGTACATGCTCGGCGTCGCGATAGCTGGGGATGACGATGTCGACCGGACGGCCGTGCTCGCGATACCACTCCACCGCGCGCCTCAGTTCCTGGTCGCGGGCATGGGTGCGCAGGCGCAGACGGCGCTGCAGGGGGGTGAAGCGCAGCGGGAATGTGAGCGCACGGAAGAGGATGGTCCGCAGGCCGAAGTACCTGTAGGTCAGGTAGATGCGGCGTCTCAGGTTCGAAAGGGCGCCCTGCGGGCGACCCTCGGTGGGGTTCTGACTCATCGGGTGAAGGGTTCCTCGGTTCTCGGTGTGTGCTCGGCATCGAGCTTCAGGGGGGCATAGCCGGCGCGACCCTCGAGCGAGAGCCTGCGCCTCGCGCCCGGGGGCAGCCGGTCGGCGTGGGAGCCGAGCAGCGCTCCCGCCGAGCGGACCACATGATGGCGGGCCACCGCCCCGAGCGCCGTCAGCAGGCTGATGCCGGCGAGTCCCTCCGCCATCAGCTCGGTCCGCGAGCGGCTGAGCTCGCCGCGCAATCGCGCCAGCTGGCTCGCGGGACCGGCCGGCTCGCGCCAGCCATACACCTCGAGCAGACCGCGCCACTCGTCGAAGCAGCGGCGCAGCTGATGGACGGCCGTGTAGTCGTGCGAGTGGAGCACCGCCGCGGCGGGCACGAACGCCTTGGCGTAGCCCGCGCGCAGCATGTCGATCGCGAGCACCCTGTCCTCGGCATAGGCCACCTCGCGAAAGGGCACCCGCTCCCAGGCGCTGCGCGCCACGCACGCGTTCGCGTCGCTGAAGAAGCCACGACGTCCCAGGAGCTCGACCGCCGGTAGTGAGCGCTCGCTCTCCGCGAGGCGCTCCAGCCGGGGCACTCCCTCCTCGGCCAGCGAGCCGAACCACCGCTGCAGTTCCAGGCGCACCGGCGTGGAGGCATCGGGGCGGGGGCGATAGGGGCCGTAGACGATCGCCACGTCCTCGGCGAGCTCGAAGCCCTCGAGCAGGCTCGCCAGCCAGCGCGCATCAGCCGGCTGGGCGTCCTGGGTGAGCAGTGCCACCCGCTCGGTGCTCGCGGCCTGCATCAGGCGGTTGCGCGTCCCTCCGTGCGAGAAGCTCGCAGGGGAGATCTCGAGCACTCGCGCGCCGTGCCTGCGGGCCAACTCGGCTGAGCCGTCGCCAGATCCCGAGTCGCACACGAGCAGCTCATGCTCAACCGTCTGGAGCGCCAGGGCGGCGAGCACCCCGGCAAGCTCCTCGCCACCGTTGCGAACGGGAATGGCAACGGTCACCTCAGGCATAGAAGCTCGTCAGGGTGAGGAGCTGGGAGGCATAGCTGAGGGCGAGCACGGCCACCGCCAGGAGCACTCCTGCGGTGAGCATCCAGCGGCGCCCGAAGGCGTGCAGCGCTCCCACCACCAGAATCGCCACCGGCCCGATGGCCGGGAAGGCATAGCGACCGAATTCAGCGATCAGGACTCGTGGAGAGGTGGTGAAGTAGGCCGCCTCGAAGCCCATGATCACGGCCACAGGCATGATGATCAACGCCAGCAGTTCGAGCCAGTGCCGGCGAACCCACACCCACTCGCGACGCGCTGCCCACAAACCCAGTGGGACGGCTGACAGCATCGCCAGGAAGATCAGCACGTAGATCTTGTGGGGGAAGAGCACCACATACCAGCCGAAGGCCGCCCAGCCACGTTCGACGAAGATCACGAAGAAGGGGTCCTTGAACAGTACGAAGCCGGGGTGGGTGGGCAGCGGGAAGTAGCGCGTCATGAAGGGCAGCTTCGGCAGCAGCGCCTGCCACAGGTAGGAGAGGTAGCTCGGCAGGTGGTGAAGCGCTTCGCTGGCAGCGCTCGCATTGGAGCTGATAGCTCCCGAGCCCGTCGCCGCCGAGACCGGCTGGAAGGTGCTGAGCAAGTGGGAGGAGATCTCGGTCATGGCCACCGCGCCCACCGCCAGCGCGACCCACGCCAGCAGATCTGAGCGGCTGTGATGGCGCCACAGCGTCGCCAGGAAGACCAGCGCAGCCACCGGATACAGAGAGAGCCCCGTGCCCTTGATTAGTGGCAGCGCAACCAGCAGGGCACCCGTGAGCAGGCCCCAGGGGACCGTCATCCCGCGGCGGAGCATGCGTATCAGCAGGAGCTCCAGCGCGGCCGCCGCCGCGTTCACGCCGACGTCGTTGTTGACGATGCCCGAGATGAACCCATACATCGGCTCGTAGGCCACGAGCAGCGCGGCGAGCACGGCCAGCCACGGCCTGCGCGGCGCCAGCTCGCGGGCGATCAGGAAGGTGAACAGCACGACAAGCGCGCCGATCAGCGCCGAGGCGATCCGCATCAGCGTCAGCTGCGAGAAGATCGAGCTGTGGCGAGTGAGCAGATAGGCCGGCGACAGCGCGAGGTAGTACAACGGGCCGTGGGTGGCCGATGTGGTGTACCCACCGCCGTCGTCGGCGCGCGGATGGGTCTTCGCCACCTCCCTGAAGTACTCCCGCTCGGTCGCGGCCAGCCACGGAGCGTGGGTATCGCCCACCTGATGGTCGGTGAAGAAGGCGCTGCGTTCCAGCGCAAGGTTCTCCGACCCCGACCAGCGCGCCAGCGAGGAGGTCGGTTCATGGCTCGGGCCTTCGCCGCGTTCCACCAGCGACTGCGCGTAGGCGAAGTGATCGACCTCGTCCGGTCCCTGGAAGACCGGGGTGATCAACGCCCAGCAACACGCGTTGAGCGCGGCGATCGCGAACAGCCACGCCGCCGTGTGCCGGCCGCGCCCGGCAGCCGCCAGCGCCAGGCAGCGCAGGGCGAGCAGCGCCAGGAGCGGTAGCAGCACGAAGAGCAGCAGCGGATAGGTCCACGCACCGACGATCCCCGGGCGAAAGAGAGCGGCCCGTTCGAAGATCTGCCCGGCACGGGAGAGGTAGCTGCGCAGCGAGCCGGCCGGCGGCAGGTACCAGACGGCGATCCGCGCCGACAGCTGCTGTCCGTGCAGAGTGGGCGCCGAGATGGGGGGCTTGGACAGCGGCGTGGCACCCCACTTCACCGGTGTGGCCGAGCTCACGCAAACCGTCGCGGGAATCGCCGCGGGGCTGGCGGGCGTTCGCGGGATCGGGAAGTCGGCGTTGCTGGGGCGGGTCACGGACGTCACCTGGAGGGGTGGGAGCACCGAGTCGATCGTGTGCCTCCCCTCCCTCAACATGAGCGTGAGCGTTGGACGCGCGCTCGTGGGCGTCTCCAGGCGCAGGCGGACGAATGCGCTCCCTGCGGGTATTTCCAGACCGGGTATGCACAGCTGCGTTCCCGGGACGGTGTGCTCGTTGTATTCCACCGCCTCGACGCTGTCGGAGCCCGTCTCGTAGAAGCGTGGGTGCAGGCAGTAGTAGGCCGTGAGCGCCACCAGCGGCAATGCCGCCAGGGCGGCCACCCGCCACACGCGGCGATCGCCGGCGAAGACCGCCGCCATCGTCCGGCGGAGGAGCCCCACCCTCAGCGCCGGCGCAGACCGAGAATCGAGAGCAGGAAGGAGGAGAAGAAGATCTGGATGCCGACGATCATCAGCGACGCGGCCACCACCGCCAGACGTTCATCGCTGAGGGAGCCGAACCCGTGTGAGATCCACGTTCCCACGATCACCGCCGCCATCGCGACACCCACCAACAGGAAGGCTCCGCCGAGCAGCAGGCCGTGCTCTAGGCGAAAGCGCGAGCGCATGCGATCGAACCACGGGTCCTTCTCCCCCATGAAGTAGGTCCCGTAGGCGTGCGCGCACAGTCCGAGTGCAAGCACCTGGGTGCCGACGATCATCAGCAGCGAGCCCCCGATCAGCGTGTGCAGACCCCAGTTGCGACCGAAGAAGTTCAGACCCGCCCCCACCAGCACCACGATCAGCGTGCCCACTCCGGCAAGCGCGGCGCCGGGGATGATGAACAGGTGGTTGGGGCTGTGCACGAGCAGGAAGCGCAGGTGGCGCCAGCCGTCGCGAAAGCTCGACAACTTGCTCTCACCGCCGCGGGGGTGGTATTCGATCGGGAACTCGGCGATCCGCAGCTTCTCCTTGGATGCCCTGATGACCATCTCGGAGGCGAACTCCATGCCCGTGGTGCGCAGGTCCAGGCGAGGCAGCACGTCGCGGCGCAGCGCACGCATGCCGCAGTGGGCGTCCTTGATGCCGGTTCGGAAGAAGAGGTTGAGCAGGCCGGTGAGGATCGGGTTGCCCACATAGCGGTGCAGCCACGGCATGGCGCCCGGCTGGATGTTGTCCATGCGGTCGCCGATCACCATCTCCGCCCCCTCCTCCAGCGCGGCGACGAAGCGGGGGATGTCGTTGAAGTCATAGGTCAGGTCGGCGTCGGCCATCACGATGTAGCGCCCCGTCGAGGCGGCGAACCCGGCGAGGTAGGCGCTGCCGTAGCCGCGCCTGCGTTCCACCACCACGCGCGCCCCGGCCTCCTCCGCCAGCCGCGCCGAGTCATCCTCGGAGTCGTTGTCGGCCACCACCACCTCGCCCTGGACCCCCATCTGCTGGAGTGCTCCAAGCGCGGCCGTCACGCAGCGCTCGATGTTCTCGGCCTCGTTGAGACAGGGGATGACCACCGACACCAGGGGTGTCTGAGAGTCCGGCGGCTCGAGCGCTGTGGGGGAGCTTGTCTGGGCGAGTGTGCTCATCGGCTGGGGCCCGTCGCGGTACGACGACCGTCGGGGATGGCGGCGCGCTACCGGGTTATAACGCTCCAAAGGGCGGAAAGTGGCGTAGGAGCGGGCGGCGAGCCAGCGAGATGAGATGCTAGCGGGATGCGCATCTGCGTCATATACGACTGCCTATACCCCTACACAGTGGGGGGAGGCGAGCGCTGGTACCGCAATCTCGCCGAGCGTCTCGCCGCGGACGGGCACGAGGTCACCTACCTCACCCTGCGCCAATGGGAGCGCGGCGAGCAGCTGGATCTCGACCCCCGCGTGCGGGTGGTGACGGCGGGGCCGCGCATGGACCTTTACACCGACGGGGGCCGCCGGCGCATCCTGCCCCCGCTCGTGTTCGGGCTCGGTGTCTTCGCGCACCTGCTGCGCCATGGGCGCCGCTATGAGGTGGTGCACTGCTGCGCCTTTCCCTACTTCTCGCTGCTCGCGGCCTCGTTGCTGCGCAGGCCGATGGGCTACGGGCTGGTGGTGGATTGGTTCGAGGTGTGGAGCCGCTCCTACTGGCTCGACTACCTCGGCGGACTCGGGGGCCGGGTGGGAGCGCTCGTGCAGCGCCTGTGCGCGGCCGTGCCCCAGCGTGCCTTCTGCTTCTCCGAGCTGCATGCTCAGCGGCTGCGCGAAGAGGGGCTGCGCGGCCCGGTGACCGTTCTGCGCGGCCTCTACCGTGGGCCCACCACCCAATCCACCGAGCCTCCCGAGCGAGAAGCCGAGAACCCGCTGGTGCTCTTCGCCGGGCGGCTGATCGCCGAGAAGCAGGCCCCCCTGGGAGTCGCCGCCATCGCCGAGGCGGCGCCGCGGATAGCGGGACTGCGGGGAGAGTTCCTCGGCGACGGGCCGGACCGCGAGACGCTGAGGTCGGCGATCGAGGAGCACGGGCTCGCGGACAGCGTCTCCGCCCCCGGCTTCGCCGACGCCGAGACCCTCGATGCGCAGATGCGCAGGGCGATGTGCATGCTGCTCCCCTCCAGGCGCGAGGGCTACGGCATGGTCGTGGTGGAGGCCGCGGCGCGGGGCACTCCCAGCGTGGTGGTGGCGGGCGAGGACAACGCCGCCACCGAGCTGATCGAGGAGGGCGTCAACGGCACCATCGCCCCGAGCCCCGATCCGCAGGCTCTGGCGGAGGCGATCGTGCGCGTCCACGAGGGAGGGGAGGCGCTGCGGGAGAGCACCGCCCGCTGGTTCGAGCAAAACGCCGAGCAGCTGTCGCTGGAGTCCTCGCTGAGCAAGGTGCTCGCGCTCTACGCCAGCGCCCGGGCGTAGCTCTCCAGCGTCAGCCGCGCGGTGCGCTCCCAGGTGAACAGCTGTGCTCGTGCGCGACCGAGCGCGCGCAGGCGGCCCCGCAGCTCGCCGTCGCTCAGGATGCGCTCCAGCGCAGCCGCGATCTGCGACTCATCGCGGGGGTCGAACAACAGCGCCGCCTCACCGGCGACCTCGGGCAGTGACGACGTGTTGGAGCAAGCCACCGGGACCCCCCGGGCCATCGCCTCCAGCACGGGCAGCCCGAAGCCCTCGTACAGCGACGGGAAGACGAAGGCCTCGGCGATCGCCCACAGGCCCTCCAGCTCGGCCTCCTGCACCCAGCCGCACAGGCGCACGTCCTCTTCCACACCGGCGCTCTTTACTCGCTCGCGCAGCTCGTCCTCGTGCCACGTGGCGTAGCCGGGCAGCACGAGCAGCGGCCGCCGCTCGGGTGCGATCCGCCCCAGGGCGCCGATCAGCGCGGCGAGGTTCTTGTGCGGCCGCTTGGCCGACAGGCTGAGCAGCACCCGTCGATCCCCCAGCTCGAAGCGCCTGCGCACCTCCTCCTCGGGCAGCGGCGCCTCGCGTCGCACCGCCCCGAGCCCCAGCGGCACCACGTCGATCCGCTCGGGAGCGATGCCCACCAGGCTCACCAGGTCATCGCGGGTGCTGGCCGAATCGGCAATCACGCGGTCTGAGCGCCGGGCGGCCTGGGGCACGAGCACCCTCATCCCCTTCTCGCGGATACCCGGGTGGGCATCGGGGAAGCGGGCATAGATCAGGTCGTGCACCGTGGTCACCCGGCGAAAGCGACCCCACAGAGGCGCCGTGCTGGCCATGCTGTGCATCAGTTGCACCCCTGCCCTGGCGGCGGCAAGCGGCAGCAGGGTCTGCTCGCCGAGAACCCACTGGACGCGGTTGCGGGCCTGCACCGGCACGGTTACCGCCGGGCAGCAGCTGCCCCCACGGCCCGCCGCCCGCCGCAGCCGCCTCGCGGTTGACGAAGGCGGTGAAGCGCATTCCCGGCGGAGCCGCGGCGAGCAGAGCCGGGATCAGCTCACGCGCCACCACCTCCATGCCACCCGTCTCGCCGGGGACCAGGAAGATGAGGTTCAGGCCGATGTGAAGCCGGGACGCGCTCAAGGCGGGAGAGGCTATTGCCATTGGCGGAGTCCCACATGGCTGCCAATACGATGGGCGTCCATGCCTCCATCGATCGACGTGGTGATCGTGGCCTACAACCGCTACGAGCTCACCGACAGCTGCCTGCGCCACCTGCGCGAGCAGACACTCGAGCACCGGGTGATCCTCGTGGACAACGGCTCCACCGACGACACGCGGGCGCGCATCGCCGCAGAGTGGCCGGCCGTTGCACTGGAGAGCTTCGACGAGAACCGCGGCTTCGCCGAAGCGTGCAACCGCGGGGTGAGAGCCGGCGCGGGCGAGATCGTGGTGCTGCTCAACAACGACGTCGATGCCCGGCCCGACTTCCTCGAGCGGCTCGTGGCGCCGCTGGAGACGGACCCAGCGGTGGGCTCAGTGGCGGCTCTGATGCTGCAGCCGGGCGAGCGCTTCATCGACAGCGCCGGCCTCGTGGCCGATAGCGCGCTGGGTGGCTTTCCCCGCCTGCAGGGCCTCGATGCCAACGAGGCGGGTCGCGAGCGGCCGGTCTTGGCGGGACCGGCCGGGACCGCAGCTGCCTACAGGCGCTCGGCCTGGGAGCAGGTGGGGGGTCTGGACGAGGCGATCTTCGCCTACATGGAGGACTTCGACCTGGCACTGCGCCTGCGCGGCGCGGGCTGGAAGACGGTCCTGGCCGAGGACGCGGTAGGGGTGCACCTGGGGTCCGCCACCCATGGGCACCGCTCGGCCTGGCAGCGACGCCACGGGGGCTTCGGGCGGGGGTACATGCTGCGCCGCTACGGCCTGCTGCGCGGGCGCACAGCCCCACGGACGCTGGCCACCGAGATCGTGGTGGTGGTCGCAGACCTCGTCATCTCGCGCGACCTGGCGGCCCTGAGTGGACGGGTGGCGGGCTGGCGGGCTGCTCGGCGGGCTCCACGCCTGCCCCAGCCTCCACCCGAGGCGGTGGACCACTCGATCGGCTTTCGCGACTCACTGGCCATGAGGCGAGGTGTGTATGGGCGTCGCGCCGCCTGAGAAGCCGCGGCTGCTGTTCATCTGCGCCGACCCCGTGGGCGAGCAGATGGCCGGCCTGGGCATCCGCTGCTGGGAGCTCGCCCGGGCGCTGAGCGGGCGGGCGTCGGTGACAGTGGCCCACGGCGGAAGCGAGCAGGGTGAGCGCGAGGGTGTGCGCACGATCGCCTTTCGGCCCCACGCACCGCAGGCGCTGCGCCAGCCGATCGCCGATGCCGACGTGGTGGTCGCCCACCCCCAGTGGCCGCTGGTCGACCGCTGGCTGCAACGAGCGCGTGCGAGGGTGATCGTCGACCTCTACTGTCCAGAGACACTCGAGACGCTCGAGCTGCTCGCCGGAGGGGGCGCGCTGGAGCGCCGCCAGCGCACCGCCACGACCGTGGACCGGCTGCACGCGGCGCTGCGCACGGGGCACAACTTCATCTGCGCAAGCGACACCCAGCGCGATCTGTGGCTCGGGACGATGCTCGCCCTGCGCATGATCGGCCCGGAGCTCTACGACCGCGACCCCAGCCTGCGCGAGGTGATCGACCTGGTGCCCTTCGGGCTGCCCGAGGAGCCCCCCCTCCCCGCCGGCGGCGGCGGACCGCGTGAGGCGATCGCGGCGCTCGAGCCCGACAGCGAGATCGTGCTGTGGAACGGCGGCATCTGGAGCTGGCTGGACGCCGAGAGCGCCATTCGCGCGGCCGCCATGCTGGCGCAGCGGCGCCCCCGGGTGAGGCTGGTGTTCATGGGCGTTGCAGCCGCCCACCCGGCGGGCGCAGCCGCCGCCGAGGATGCTCGGAGACTCGCCGGCGAGCTCGGGGTGCTCGACTCGGTGGTGCACTTCCACGACTGGATCCCCTACGGCGAGCGTGGAGCGTGGCTGACCGCGGCCGACTGCGCGATCTCGGCAGCCGGCGAGCATCTGGAGACCCGCTTCGCCTACCGCACGCGACTGCTCGACTGCTTCTGGGCGGGACTTCCCGTGGTGTGCACCGGCGGCGACGACCTCGCCGAGCGGGTGCAGCGCGACGGGCTCGGAGCGATCGCAGCGCCGGGCGACGTCGAGGGCCTGGCAACGGCGCTGGAACAGGTCCTGGACAACGGCCGCGATGCCTACGCGCCGGCGCTGCGCGATGCCGCCCGCCGGCAGACCTGGCCGCTCGTCGCCCAGCCGATCCTCAGGTGGATGTCACAGCCAACACCCCCAAGGCGCCCCGGCGATAGCCCGGAAGTGCTGCGGGCGCCGCTGGCCCAACGGGCGCGCGAAGCCGCCTACCTCGCGGGGGGACGGGCGGTTCTGGCGCGGCGGTAGGTGCGCGCAGTCGTCACAGCACGGTGAGCAGTTCGACATCCTGCCCTTGACCCAATGCGAAGATCCCCGCATCGAAGGTCACGAGACTCACGCCACGGCGACGCGCCAGCGCAAGCAGGTGCGCATCGGTCACCTGGCGGTAGCCCGTCATCGTGGGTATGTCGGGGTCGGTCAGCGAGACATCATCGAACAGGAACCGATGCCCCTCGTGAGCTCGCAGCGCCTCCAACGTGGCACGTGCCCCCTCGACTCCGATCGGAGCCGGAAGAACCTTCGCATTGGATGAGATACGAACGAAGCCACTCTCGGTAACCGGGCAGGTGGCCCATCCGCCCGAGCCCTTCTCGCCGAACCAGGCGCGTACCCGCGAATGGTGCACATGCGAGTCCCACGCAAGCGCGACGAGCGCATTGACATCAAGCAGGGCCACGCTCTGCGTCAATCCTCCTCGAGGGCTCGCCTCACCATCTCGGGGGTGATGGGGGGAGTTCCGGGCGGCACGCGGATCACAGGCAGCCCATCGACAGTCTCGACCCGAGCAGGAGTCAGCCCCCGACGAGCCAGCTCGGAGATGACCGACCCCAGGGAGCGGCGCTCGCTGGCTGCCAGTTCTCTGGCCGCAACAACGACGTCATCATCGATCGCGAGTGTCGTACGCACAGTGTGATGTTATCGCATCAACGCATCACGGCGCAATCTCCCCCACTCCTTTCCCCCGCAACAGCGCCCACCCCCCTCTCGCCACAGCCCGCCAGGCAGCTGCCTCATCGGGGCGCGAGCGCCCGAACAGCGCTATCCGCGGAGCGCTCACCGCAAGGGCGGCCACGCCCAGGATCATTCGCCGGGGCCGATCGAAGTGGGCGTCGCCGTAGTGGAGGATGCCGTGGTAGATGGAGCGGATCCGCTCGCTCTTGCTCCAGCGGCTGAAGGTCCCGCCGCCGAGGTGGCGGAAGACGGCCTCGGGCGCATAGAGGATCTCGCCGCGGGCTTTCAGGCGCAGCAGCAGATCGGAGTCCTCGAACCAGAACCAGAAGCGCTCGTCGAGCCCGCCGATCCCGTCGAGCTCGGCGCGCGGCACCATCAGCGCGGCGGCCGCCGGCTGGGCGTCAACCACCTGAACCCCCGTCGCTCCGAGTGGCTCGCCGTGGTAGCGGCGGGTGATGGGGTTGGTCGGCCAGAGCTCCTCGATGCCGAGCATGATCACGAGGAAGTTGGCAAGCGTGGGGAAGGGCCGCGGGCGGTAGCCCCCCTGGGTCTCGAGCGTCTCGGGGTCGACCAGGCGCCCGCCCACGGCTGTCGCCGCGGGGCGCTCGCGCAGCGCCTGGAGGAGCTGCTCGATCGCTCCGGGCACCACCAGGATGTCGGAGTTGAGCAGCAGCACATACGGCGCCTGCCCGACTGCGATGCCGCGGTTGTTGGCCGCCGCAAACCCATGCGGCGTGTCGAGCTTCACCACCTCCGTGCGAGCCGCCAGCTCCTCGCGGGCCGCCCCCGCCTGGGCATCGAAGGCGTTGTCCACCACCACGATCCGGGCCACCGCCGGGCTCGAGAGCTCGGCCACGCAGGCGAGCGTCATGTCGGCCATGTCGGCTGACACGATCACCACGTCGACGAGAGCCTCTGCGGGGTGGGCAGGTAGCTTGTCGGACTCCATGAGCGCATCATTGCCGAGCGAGAGCAAGGAGGCCGTGCCGCGGCTGACCGTTACGGTGCTCTCCTACGACGGGCGCCACCTGTTGGAGACGATGCTGCCATCGCTCGCACGCCAGCGCTACCAGGACTTCGAGACGGTGGTCGTGGACAACGGCTCGCGCGATGACACGGTGGCTTGGCTCGCCGAGCACTGGCCGCAGGTGCAGGTGATCTCGCTGCCCGAGAACGTGGGCGTGACGGCCGCCCTGAACGTGTGCGCCCACGCCGGAGAGGGTGAGCTGCTGGCGCTGTTCAACAACGACATGGAGCTCGAGCCGGACTGCCTGGGAGAGATGGTGAGCGCACTGGAGAACCATCCGGAGGCGGGATGGGCAGCAGCCAAGCTGAGGGACTTCGAGCAGCGCGAGCTGCTCGACGGCGCAGGCGACGTGTTCACCTGGGCGGCCACCGGCGGGCGGCGCGGTCACGGCCAGCACGACCGCGGGCAGTACGACACGGCGGGTGAGATCTTCGGTGCCTGCGGCGGCGCGGCGCTCTACCGGCGCAGCGTGCTGCGGCTGGTGGGCGACTTCGACGAGGACTTCTTCGCCTTCTATGAGGACGTCGATTGGAACCTGCGCGCCCAGCTGGCGGGCTTCAGCTGCCGCTATGTGCCGAGTGCCGTCGTCTACCACATGGGCAGCGCCACCATCGGACGCGGGCTGTCGGACTTCACCCGCTACCACCTGTGGCGCAACACCCTGTGGATCATCGCCAAGGACATCCCCGCGGGAGCCCTACTGCGTCACGCTCCTCAGCTCGCCTTCGGTCAGCTCCTCAACCTGGCGGTGGCCCTCCGCGACCGCAAGCTCGACATCTGGCTGCGTGTGTGGCGCGATGCCCTGCGCGGCCTGCCGCGTGTGCTGCGCAAGCGCCGCCGGGTGCAGGAGCGCCGGCGTGTGACGCTGGCAGCGCTCGATGCAGTGGTTGGGCCAGATCCCAGGCCCAGCATCTACCAGGATAGCCCAGCTAGGAAAGTCAGCCCGTGACCGATGTCACATCGGGAGCACTGACATCATCCGTCATAGAGTCGCGACTCCACCATTTTGTGTGAGGGTTCTGCGAGCTAGATCATGCACGGTCAGTAGCCGCTCAGCGACCTCAGATGACTCAATTCGGAAATTCCGCGCCTCGGCATATGCGATCACGTTATCTCTATCTTCCCCATTGCATACGACGACGTAGGCGAGATAAAAGAGAACTGCGCCACGCGACAGTTCATCGAAGCTCGCCTTATCGATCCACCCTATGAACATCTGCTTCACTAGCTCAACATAAGAGGTCAGCTCGGAATCGATCTCACCCACTGTCGTGAGTCCCAAGTCAGTAAACGCTCCAACCAGCATGTCCGCATAGGCTCCGTCGATATCTTTGGGATCCTGTTCGACCGCCGTCGCCATGAACTGCGCAACCTCTCCAACGGTGGATGATGCCGCCACGTATGCGACCAATGTGTCTCGGTCGATAGGTGTAACATCTGGCTTCCTCGCGACCTGCCGATGCGCCTGTTTCTGATACTGCTCAACCTGATCCCTCAGACTCTGAAACTCGGAATCGGCAATCTCGAGCAGCCCCGCTAGACGGTAGAAGCGACGGCGGATACTTGCCGGTATCGCAATACTAGTCGTGTAACCCAGATCATGCTCAATCTCGGCCCAAGCGTGCTGCAGAAGAGACCTGATTTGTATCTCGCACTTCAACCCCGCAAACCGCGCATGCTCAACAAGTGCAGCTCGGGCTTCGTTGAGTGAGCAAACGTAATGCAGAGACAGATAACCGAATCGATCAGGATCCAACGCTACGCGCTTGTCCACCGAATTAATATCATCGATACTGAAGTGCTCCTGAATAACGGCTGCAACTAGGTCGACCTCGTCTGGGAAATAGGTAATTACCCGAAGCCCCAGAACGTCGTGTACATCATCAATCGAGGAGTACTCGACACCCGGCTGCGAGATCTTTCTAGTGAAGCTCGCCGGTTGCTTCACACGGTGATCCACCGAGTGGACCCTTACGTTTGCCGCGGCCAAGAACTGCCGCACGAGGTTCTCCATGACCGGCCCGAGCTCCTCGCAAAGCACCACCCGGTTTCGGTACGCGCCGACCAGCGTCTTGTTATCCACAACAGAAATTATAGCCGCGCCTCACAGCCCAGATGCTCGTGCTTTTCGGCTCGCTGGTCAGGATCAGCCGGGCTCGCGGCCACAGGGCCCCTTCCGCCGACCATCTCCATTTTACGACCGAGACCTCACGCGCCGCCGCGGTCTATGAGACGACGATTGCTCAACGCGTGGGGGGAGGCGTCCAGCTCATGAGTACCTCGCGCACCTCGCCGGGAAAGCGTCCGAGCAGCTTCAGCACAGCGAAGTAGACGAGGCTCGCCGCCGCCACCCCGATCAGGGGATGGACGGGAAGCGCTAGACCAACCGCCACGGCTGCGCCTCCGGCCAGCGCCACCACCGCGACCGTGCTCAACCGCAGCCGCAGGCCCGGCGCATGACGGGCGAGCATCGCCGCCTGGCTGATGGCCAGGCCGATCTCGGCCACGAGCGCCGCCAGCGCCGCCCCCTGGGCTCCCATCGACGGTGCGAGCGACAGCGTCAGCACCGCCGATATGCCCAGCGCGAGCAGGTTGGCGAGGAGCACCTCGCGGTAGCGTCGGCGCATCAGCAGCGGGTAGCCGCAGGCGACCGCCACGAAGCTCGCGATCAGGGCGGGACCCTGGATGCGCAGCACGGCGATCGAGGGGTCGGCCCTGCCACCGGCGATCACATGGATGGCGAAGCTCGCGCCCACCTCCAGGCACAGCACCAGCCACGTGCCCGCGAACAGCGCCAGCTCGAAGATGCGCGCGCTGGCGAGGTTGAAGCGCTCCGAGTCCTCTCGCTCCGCCCGCGCAAGGATCGGGAAAGCTGCGCTGATCACGAGCACGGGGATCGCCACGAGCACTTCGGTGATGCGAAAGGAGGTGGCGAAGTAGCCCGTCTGCCTGGCGCTCGATGTGAGCGACATCAGCACCAGCGCCACACGGAAGTAGACGATGCTCACCGCGGCGATCACCGCCCAGGGGATCGTCTCGCGCAGCAGGCGCCACCAGTGGCCCGCGTGAAAGGAGGGGCGCAGCGAGGTGTAGCGCCTGACTAGGGGGATCGTGAACAGCAGCGAGACCGCCGAGGCGGGGATCGCGACGGCCAGCAACGGGACGAGGTGCGCACCGGCGAGCGCCAGCACCACCAGCAGCCCCACGTTGACCACCTGACGTCCCATTTCGATCGCCGACACCCAGCCGAAGCGGAGCTGTGCCTGCAATGTGGTCGAGAGCGTGCTCTGCAGCAGCTGAAGCACTAGCCCCGCACCCGCCAGCGCCGTGCCCACCACCATCGTGGTGCCGTAGCCGGCCGCCGCTGCGAACGCCACCGCCAGCGCCACTCCAACGATCGTGAGAACCATGCGCATGCCGATCGCCGAGGCCATCATCTCGCGCCTGCCCCGCTCGTCGAGCGTTGCGAATTCGCGCAGCACCACGCTGTTCAACCCGCCCTCTGTGAAGCCGCTGACGATCGTCACGAGCGCCACCACGGTCGTGTAGCGCCCAAAGCTCGACACGCCGAGGTGTTCGATCAGAACTCTCGCCGAGACGAGCGAGAGCAGGATGCCCAGCACGTAGGAGCCGGTACGCAGGACGCTGCCGCGCAGCGCTGTGCCACCAGCCTCCCGGGTGTCGAGCACATCGTCCGCGGCCATCGCCTCCGAGGAGGCCGGTGGGACGTCGGGCTCGACGGTACTCATCCCGGCAGGTGCTCCTCGATGAAGGCGTCGATGTCATCGCTGCAGAGGCGCCCCACGCTCCGCTCGATCGCCTCCATCGGCCACTCCCACCAGGCGATCCTCTGAAGCGCCTCCACCTGCTCGTCGCTGAAGCGCCGGCGCACCTCCCGGGCGGGCACACCGGCCACCACCGCGTAGGGACGCACATCGCGGGTGACGAGTGAGTAGGCGCCAACAACCGCGCCGTCGCCGATCTTCACGCCCGAGCGCACCCGCGCGCCACGACCGATCCACACGTCGTTGCCGATCTCGATGTCGCCCCGGCTGCGCGGGTGCCCATCTTCGTAGGCACCGGGGAGCTCCAGGTAGGCGCGGAAGGGGAACGTGGAGACCCAGTCGACGCGGTGGTCGCCGCCGTCCATCAGGATCACGTCGGGGCCGATCGAGCAGAAGGCGCCCACCCGCACATGCGCGGTGTCACCGGGAAAGGTCGCCACCAACGGATCGCCATAGCTGCAGCGCCCCATGCTGAGTCGCTCGCTCGAATAGAGGTGCTCTTCGACCGCCCGCTCGACCAGGCGTCCACGGCGCTCGCCGAGCCTGTCGATGAGCTTGTCGAGCGGCCTGCCGAGGAGATCCCGAAGCGCGCCCAGCGGACGATCGTCGCGGGCGCTCATGGGGCGCTCTCACGCCATGCGGCCACCGTGCGCTCGATTCCCTCGGGCAGATCCACGCTCGCCTGGAAGCCCACCTCCTCGCGCAGCCGCCTCACCTCGCCCACCAGCACGGGGGGCTCCCCCTCGCGCTTGGGGAGCGCACCCCAGCGGAGGAGCTCGGGGCGCCCAACGGCCTCGGCTGCGAGCGAGATCAGCTCGCGGATGCTCGTGGCCCGCCCCGAGGCCACGTTTACCGCGCCCTGCACATCGCTGTCGAGGATCGCCGCGAAGGCGCCCCCCACGTCATCGACATACATCAGGTCGCGCACCTGGTCTCCGTCGGGTGCCGAGGCGGGCTCACCCGCGAGCAGCGAGACGATCACGCTCGGCAGCAGGCGGGCGAGCGCTTCGCCGGGGCCGTAGGGGGTGAAGATGCGCCCCCACGCCAGCTCGATCCCGGCGTTGGCAGCAAAGCGCTCGGCCACCCGGCGGGTGGCATCCTTGGCCACTCCGTAGAGCGTGGCCGGCTCGAGCGGGGCGCTGGCCTCGCTGTAGCGATCGAGCGTCCATGAATACTCGGCGCAGGTGCCCGCCAGCACCGCCCGGCGCCCCCCCGCCTCGGCGAAGGCCCGCAACAGCCGCAGGGTGGCCTCCACCCAGTCGAGGTTCTCGCTCGCCTGCCAGTAGCGCCCATGCTCCACATACCAGGCCATGTGCAGCAGGCTCTCGGCTCCCACCTCGCGAGCGAGAGCCTGAGCGGCGAGAGCATCGGTGAGGTCCGTCCGGTGCCACACGAGCCGACCCCCGCGGCCGGCTTCACGCTCGATCAGGGCGAGCGCATCATCCTGAAGCTCGCCCCGCCCGACGGCGTGCACCTCATGGCCCCCATCGAGCAGGGCCACCAGCGCCCTGCTGCCGAGGAAGCCGCCGGCGCCCGTCAGCAGCACCCGGCTCACGGGGCAAAGTCGGGGTAGGAGGCGTCGCGCGCGGAGATGACCCGCTCGCCGTGAGGCTCGGGCCATTCGATGGCAAAGGCGGGATCGTCCCAGCGAACTCCCCGGGCAGCCTCGGGCACGTAGCGGGCACCCATCTGGTAAAGCACTTCGCAGTCCGCTCCAAGCGTCTGGAAGCCGTGGGCCAGCCCCGCGGGGATGTAGAGGGCGAGGCGGTTCTCGGCGCTCAACTCCACGCCATGCCAGGCGCATCGGGTGGAGGAGCCGGGGCGCAGGTCGACGGCCACGTCGAAGATGGCGCCCCGCACGCAGCGCACGAGCTTGGACTCGCCATGGGGATCTGCCTGGTAGTGCATCCCCCGCAGCGTGTCCCGCTGGGCATTGAAGGAGGCGTTGCACTGCACCACCGCCGGGCTCAGGCCGCGCGCCCGGAACTCCTCGTCGTCGAAGGTCCGGGCGAACCAGCCGCGCTCGTCGCCCAGCTCCTCCAGCTCGATCACCCACACCCCCGGCAGCGGCGTCTCGATGAACCGCATCAGCTCCCGCCGAGACCGAGGTTGGCTGGCGCGCCACTCACGAGATGAGCGTCAGCTCCGGCGTGCGCGCGGCGAAGCGCCCGCCCCACTCGCGGATGAAGCCGAGCTGCTCCACGATCTCGTCCTTTAGGTTCCAGGGGAGGATCAGCACCACATCGGGCTTCTCTTCGCGGATCGCATCCGGGGAGCGGATGGAGATGTGGCTGCCGGGCAGGAAGTGGCCCTGCTTGTGAGGATTCAGATCGCAGGTGTAGTCGATGAAGTCGCGGCCCACCCCGCAGTAGTTGAGCAGCGTGTTGCCCTTCGCCGGGGCGCCGTAGCCGGCGATCGAGAGCCCCTGCTCCTTCAGGGCGATCAGGAAGGAGAGGATCTGGCGCTTGTCGCGCTCCACCCGCCGGCCGTAGCCGAGATAGGTGTCGAGGCTCTCATAGCCCGCAGCCCGCTCGCGCTCGCGCAGCTCGCGTGCGGCGGTCGTTTCGGGCTTCGCGCGGTCCTCTGCGTGGGCCCCGTAGATGCGAAGAGAGCCGCCGTGGGTGGGCAGCTCCTCCACGTCGAACAGGCGCAGGCCGTGGGCTTCGAACACCCGGCTGACGGTGAGGAAGGAGAAGTAGGAGAAGTGCTCGTGGTAGATGGTGTCCCACTGGTTCTCCTCCATCAGGCGCATCAGGTGGGGGAACTCCATCGTGATCACCCCATCGGGCGCCAGCAGGATCTTCATGCCGGCGACGAAGTCGTTGAGGTCGGGGACGTGGGCGAGCACGTTGTTGCCGAGCAGCAGGTCGGCCGCCGAGTCCTCCGCCAGCGAGCTCGCCGTCTCGGTGCCGAAGAACTCGACGAGCGTGGGGATGCCCTTCTGGAGGGCCACCTTGGCCACATTGGCCGCCGGCTCGATGCCGAGGACGGGGATCTGGCGCTCGTGGAAGAACTGCAGCAGGTAGCCATCGTTGGAGGCGATCTCCACCACGTGGCTCGACTCACCGAGGCCGAGACGATCGACCATCTGCTCGGAGTAGCGGCGGCTGTGCTCGATCCAGCTCGATGAGTATGAGGAGAAGTAGGCGTAGTCGGAGAAGATCCGCTCGGGGGTCTCGAACTCCTCGAGCTGCACCAGGAAGCACTCCCCGCACACCAGCGCCCGCAGGGGATAGAAGCGCTCCATGCCGTTGGCCGACTCGGCCGGCAGGTAGGAGTTGGCAAGTGGCGACATGCCGAGGTCGGCGAAGACGGCCTCGACGGGGGCACCACAGAAGCGACAGGTGGTCTGGCTCATGACGAGGGGGCAGCGTATTGAAACGCCTCGATCTGCCTCCGTGTCACGTTGCCCATGTCCTCGCCGGCCTGCAGGGCCTTGTACCAGTCGACGATGCTGCTCAGGGCATCGTCGAGGGACAGGAGCGGCTGCCAGCCGAGGCGGGAGCGGGCACGGGAGGAGTCGAGCTTGAGGTAGCGCGCCTCGTGTGGATGGGGACCATCGTCGATGCTCCAGCGAAGCTCTCCCGGCCACAGCTCGGCCAGACGCTCCACGATCGCGCCCACCGGACGGGCGTCCTCGTCGGTTGGCCCGAAGTTCCAGCCCGTGGCGTGCTCGGGCGCCTCCCAGACAGCCTGGGCGAGCACCAGATAGCCGCTGAGCGGGTTGAGCACGTGCTGCCAGGGACGCAGCGAGTTGGGGTTGCGCACCCGCACCTGCTCCCCGGCGAGCGCTCCGCGCATGATGTCCGGCACCAGGCGATCCTCACCCCAGTCCCCGCCGCCGATCACGTTGCCGGCGCGCGCCGAGGCCAGCCTGACGCCGTCTGGCGCGGAGAAGAAGGAGCGCCTGAAGGCCGATGTGATGAGCTCGGCGCAGCCCTTGGAGCTCGAGTAGGGGTCGTGGCCGCCCATCGGCTCCTCCTCGCGGTAGCCCCACTCCCACTCGCGGTTCTCATAGCACTTGTCCGAGGTCACATTCACAACGGCCCGCACCCCTCCACCGTGTCGGCGCACCGCATCGAGCAGGTTGACGGTGCCCATCACGTTCGTCTCGTAGGTCTCGCGGGGCTCGGCGAAGGAGCGCCGCACGAGCGACTGGGCAGCCATGTGGATCACCACCTCAGGGTCCGCCGCCGCGAACGCCGCCGTGAGGGCATCTGCGTCGCGCACGTCTCCCTCGATGCTGCGCATCCCCTGCTTCACCCCCGCCAGCTCATACAGCGACGGCTCCGTGGGAACGTCGTTGGAGAAGCCCGTCACCTCAGCCCCAAGCGCCTGCAGCCACAAGGACAGCCAGGCGCCCTTGAAGCCGGTGTGGCCGGTGAGCAGAACCCGCCGCCCGCGCCAGAACGCGGGGTCCACTTGTCCGCTGCCCGGCTCGGCGGCGCTCACTGCCAAATCCGCCACGGCGCCTGCCCCGACTGCCACAGCTGCTCGAGGTGGTTGCGGTCGCGCAGGGTGTCCATCGCCTGCCAGAAACCGTCGTGACGGTAGGAGGCGAGCTGACCCTCGCGCGCCAGTGCCCGCATGGGCTCCTGCTCCCACACTGTGTCGTCGTCCTGGAGGTGCCCGGCCACGGCGGGGGAGAGCACGAAGAAGCCGCCGTTGGTCCAGCCGCCGTCGCCGCGTGGCTTCTCCTCGAACTCGCGCACCCTCGTGCCCTCCACATCGAGCGCACCGAAGCGCCCCGGAGGCTGCACCGCGGTGACTGTGGCGCTCGCTCCCTGCTCGCGGTGAAAGGCAATCGAGGCGGTCACGTCCACGTCTGCCAGACCGTCACCGTATGTGAAGCAGAAGTCCTCATCGCCCACGTAGGGCAGCACTCGGCGCAGGCGCCCGCCGGTCATCGTCTGCTCGCCTGTGTCCACCAGCGTCACCCGCCAGGGCTCGGTCTCGGAGCGGTGGACCTCCATGGCGCCGCTGGCCAGGTCGAAGGACACGTCGCAGGTGTGCAGGTAGTAGTTGGCAAAGAACTCCTTGATCAGATAGCCCTTGTAGCCCAGGCAGATCACGAACTCGTCGATGCCGTGGGCTGCGTAGATCTTCATGATGTGCCACAGGATCGGCTTGCCACCGATCTCCACCATGGGCTTGGGACGCACGGCGGTCTCCTCGCTCAAACGCGAGCCGAATCCACCGGCCAGGATCACGGCCTTCACAGCAGCGCAGGGTAGTGGACCGTCCCCCGGGCAGCCGCCGCTGCGCTCACCGCACGGGCGAGCTGCCCAGCACCTGTCCCGATGAGTCGAGGGCCTGGACAGCAAAGTAGGGGTCGGGGCTCTGGACGGTGATGGCCGTCTCGAAGCCGGCCACGGGGGCGCTGGCGATGGGCACCAGCCCGGTTTGATGAGCACCGGCGATCACCCTCCAGGAGCTCACCGCGGTGGCTCCGTTCCAGCTCGCGTAGATGGTGGCCGTGCCGCCCTTGGCGCTTACGGCCACGCTGGGCTGGGCGGCTGGGACGGCGCTCCAGGGGAAGCGAAAGGCGCGGTAGGACTGCCCGGGCGGAGGAATGTGACCGTCGAAGAGCAACTGGCCGGTGGGGCTGAATTCGCTGAAGTAGGGCACTTCGCCCCAGCCCACGAACGAGTTGCCGTTGGCCAGCACCTGATCGTTGCCCTGGCTGCCCGCCAGCAGGGCCGGGGTGCGCACATAGCGCGAGACGAGCGTGACCTTGCGGTGCACCACGTCGATCCGCTCGCGGATCACACGCGACTGGGAGTGCGCCTTGGGCACGGCGCCGTTGTCGAACACGGTGAGGGTGCCGTCAGGCTGCCAGCGCACGTCGTGCTGGTAGGCAGTGCCCGTAGCCGCTCCCATCTTGAAGCTCGAGCGCTTGCCCCCCAGGCGCCAGAGCACGGCGCCTGTGACGTGGTTGATCTCATAGGCCGTCCAGGTGTTGCGCGAGGAGACGATGAAGTTGCCGTCGCCAGAGGGGTCCAGGGAGATGGAGTTCATGTGGAAGAAGTCCCACGGGGGGCTGCCCGAGGAGGAGGGTTGGGTGTAGGAGTCGCCCAGTTCCACATGCCCGTAGGCGTGCCACTCGAACATGACCAGCCCCGTGGGGATGTCGATCTCCTGGAGCAGGGCGTCCTGCAGAGCTCCATTGCGCGAGCCGCCCTCCGCCGTCAGGTCGGCATCGACGAGCGTGTAGGCGGTGATGAAGGCCGAGCCCTGCGGCGTGATCTGCATTTCGTGCAGATCGGCCTGATAGCCGTTTCCCGCCGCCACCGTGGCAGCCTGCTGGTAGGCGGTGTTGTAGATCTCATCGATGCCGAAGCCCACCCCCAGGACTTCGGGGATGTGGCCCTGCCACCACACGAGCACGGGCTGGCCCTGGTAGCGCTCGAGCTGGAAGTCCTCGGCGATCTCACCCGGGGGCACCGGCAGGTACCAGACGAGCCCTCCCCGGCTGTTGATGATCAACGGCCCTGAGGAGCCGAGTCCGTGGCTGGGGGTGAGGAAGATGTCTTCGGTGCTCGCCGCCGGGGAGTTGATCGTGACGGCCACCTTGGGTGGATGCAGCGTCGGCTCGGAGGCGAAGCTCTGCACCGTGCCCGCAGGCGCCGGTGCGGGGGACCCGGACGGTGGCGGCGTGTATGAGGAGAGGCGGGCGACGTAGAAGGCGGTGCTCACCCTCTGGGTGTGGCCCTTGGGGCCAACCACCGCCGTGGCCGTCACCCGCTCGCCCTGGGAGAAGGGGTGGGAGGGGACGAAGCTCGCTCCCGGCCCCGTCAGGTAGCCCTCCAGCCGCCCCGGATGGCCGCCGGTGTGGGACCCCACCACCGAGACGCCCGCGATCTCATTGGAGGGGACGCCGAGGAAGCTGATCTGGGTATAGGGGGAGGCGTCTGGAGTGCCGTTGAGCGGCGACACGGCCACAGCCAGCGCGCCTGCCGCGGTGGCTGGAGCGAGCGTGATCGCCCCGAGCAGCGTCGTGGCGGCCAGCCATGCAAAGAGGCCCGCCCTCACCGCCGAGCCGGCCAGCGCTTTCGCTCTGGCCGTCATTTCCCTCGTGCCTCTCATCCTCTGCCCTCTCGTTCGAGTCTCATACGCCGAGCCCCCTCCTATATCCAACGGTGAGGACCTCTAATACGCCGGCACCCCGCTAACACCCTCTACGGCGCCCGGTAGCGCGAGGGATGCATTCCCTCACATAAGAATCGGTTTCGATAAGCCCTCGGGCCGTCGAGCTGGGGGCTCACCGCTCGCTGACAGCCAGCACACTGGAGGCACCGGCCGCGTACGGATAGTCCGACTCGGGTTCCGAGCGGGCGCGGAACTGATAGATGGCCGGTCCCGGGAACTTGAAGCGGTAGCTCGCATGGAAGCGTCCGCGAGCATCGGTCCGCACCACCTGGAACTCGATCCACGGCCCCCCGGGCGAGCGAGCCTCGAGCACCAGCTGCTTGCCATCTGACGGCACCGGGCCTCCACGCAGCCGCCCGTGGAAGAAGATCGTTCCTCCCACACCTGTCCTGCGCGGTTTGATGGTCAGGGCGATTCCCGCCCGCACGTCCAAGCTCAGGCTGCGGGTGACCACCGGGAGCAGATCGCCGATGTGAGCGCGATAGGCGAATCGCAGCGTACGGGAGGAGAGCCCGCGGGACAGATGGACCGTGAAGCGCCCGTCAATACCCGTGATCGGGCTGGGCATCGTGACCGGCGTCGCTCCCGCCGATGACGGCGTCGCCACCAGGTCGATCCGGGCTCCCCCGATTGGAGCGCCGCCCGGCGCCGTGAGCCGGCCGGTGATCGTGTGGGCCGCCCCAAAGGAGCTGGTGAGGGTCGCCTTGGCCGTGCTCTTCCAGCGGACCGCCAGCAGCGCCCCCGTCGAGGCGTTCGTTCCGTTCGGCGCCCCCGGAGGCGGCGGGTTGTAGACGGTGATCTCCCGGTCCAGAACCGGCGCCGCATTCCCCGCCGCATCCACCACGCTCACCACCAGATGGTGGGAACCGTTGGCAAGCCCCGTCGTGTCCAGCCCCATATCGGCGCTCACCGCCGCCAGGCAGGGCTGCACGTACAGGAACGCCGCACTTCCATCGCTCGTCTGCCCCACATTCCTGCAGCGACCCCCATTTTCGTTCACCACCGTGCTCTGCACCACCTGCCCATCCACGCTGAACACCGCCTCGTAGACCCCCGACCCAGGATCGCCGGCGCTGAACGTCAGGTCGCTCGTCCCACCCACCGTCGGCGCATTCGCCAGTTCCCCACCCACGTTGTCCGCCGTCGGCCCCGCCGTCTGTTCGAGCGTCAGGTCCGCCGCGTAGAGGTAGACCACGGCGGCGTAGTGGTTCGGATCGCCGAACACGTGGCCGCATTCCTGACCCGGCAACGCGGGAGCGCAGGACGTATTGACTGATAGACCCGAGCCCAAGCTACCCTTCGGTACCTGCACGAGATTGCTGGGAGCCATCGGCTGCCCGGGATCGCCCTGGGACCTACATTCTTCGCCGTAAGCGCAGCTGTTGAAGGTTGACTTAGCTGAAGAACCGGCTAGCCAAAACTCGTAAAACGCTTCGTCCGATTCCGCGCCATGTAGGTAGCCAGCACGCCACAGGTTCGCGCTCGCGAGTCGAGTGGCCCCTGGGGCTTCAAATGCCCACGTGGAGCGATCCACGGCCTCAAGGTGGGGATGTTCTTCGCCGATCGAAGCGATAAGTGCACCACCAGACGAACAGGTGTTGGAGGCATGGTCATCAAAGGCACTTCCTGGCGCCCTAGAACCGCTCCACCCGTCCACAGGTGCGCTTTCCCCCGACGGCGTGCGGCACGAATACACGTGGTAGCTACCGGCTCGAGCAGCCGTGGGCGCGCCCACCGAAAACATGGCCACCGCCAGCAGCACCGCTGCGGCCACCCGCATCTTTGTCCGCTCGATCGCCCACACCATCAACACCATGTCGCTCCGTGACCCCTGTTGACCCCCCCTCGAAATTGTTCCAGATCGTAGGCATCAGCAATCCCAACCGCGACCATGACCGGTGCCTCCAACGCCCGAGGGGCCACTTGGCGAACGTGTCTCCCAAAAACGGCCCTCCCCGCCGGCCGCCGCCTCTCGTCAGAGTGAGAAACGGAGGGGAAGCTCTGCCAGGCCGTAGATCCCCGACACGCTCTCATAGACCGGCTCCCCGTCCAGCTCCAGCCCCCGCAGGTTGCCAGCCAGGAACTCCAGGGCCTCCTGCAGCTCCAGCCGCGCGAGGTTCGCCCCCAGGCAGTAGTGCACCCCCGCTCCGAACGTCAGCACCCGCGAGCTGCCCCTCTCGGCTGTGATGTCGAACGAGTCGGCCCCCCTCGCGCCCGCTGCCTGCTCGTCGAGGTCGCGGTTGCCCGTGAAGGCGCACACCATCACAATCGTTCCCTCCGGGAACTCCACATCGCGGTAGCTCACATCCTCCGTCAGGATCCTCGCCGTGAAGGGCGTTATCGGCTCGTAGCGCAGCGCCTCCTCCACCGCCCTTCCCGCCAGCCCCGGGTCCGCCACCAGCAGCTCCCACTGCTCCGGGTGCTCCGCCAGCAGCCTCATCGCATGGGCCAGCTGGCTCTGGCTCGTGTCCACCCCGCCCACCAGCACGTTGAACACCAGGTTGATGCACTCCTCCTCCGACAGCCTCTCCGGCGGGTGGTCCGGATCGGACGCCTCGATCAGCTTCGAGATCAGGTCATCCGCCGGGCTCTCCCTTCGCGCCCTCACCAGCTCTTGGGCGTACACATAGAACTCCTCAACCGCCCCTTCAATCCCCTCCAGCTCGCTCGCCATGCTGATGGCATCGAACTGCTTCTGGATCCAGTTCGACCAGTGGTGCAGACGCGGAGCATCCTCACGCGGCGCCCCCATCACCGTCGCAATCACCTGCGACGGATAGGGCTTGGCAAACGCCTCCACGAACTCGCACCTGACGATCCTCCCCTCCTCGCCCTCCCCGCCAGTCGCCTGCCCGGCCGTCGCCGCCTGCTTGAGCAGCTCGCTCAGCGAGGCCCTCATCGCCGGCCTGTAGCGCTCCACCGCCCGCTGCGACAGCGCTGGGTTCACCAGGCTGCGCAGCCGTGAATGGTCGGGGCCGTTCACATGCAGGATGTTGCGCCTCATCTGCTCCCACAGCGGCCCCTCGCTCACCCCGAAGATCTCTGCAATCTTCATCCCCGGGAAGATCGCCGAGCGAGTCCTCAGGAAGAACTCCCCCGCCTCCCTGTCAAGCGTCACATAGCCGAACGGCCCCTGCGCCAACCAGCCGCCGGCCCGCAGCCGCGCCATCTCTGAATGGAAGCGGTCCCCCCGCATCGACAGGTCCGTGTGGTCGAACGCGGGGAGCTCCAGCTCGGTGACCAGCGCCATGGCGGCAGCCCGATCGGATTATTTTTTCTTCGGGCTCACCGCCTGCTTCAGCGACGCACCCGCCGAGAACTTCGGAGCCTTCGACGCTTTGATTTTGACCCTCTCGCCCGTGCGGGGGTTCACGCCCTGGCGGGCAGCTCTTTTGACCACCGAGAACTTGCCGAAGCCCGTGATGCTCACCTCGTCGCCTTTTTTCAGCGTCTTGGTCACCGTGTCCAACAGCGACTCGATCGCACGCGACGCATCGGCCTTGCTCAGGCCGCTGTCCGACGCAACCGCCTCAACCAGCTGGGACTTGTTCATGAAGCATGCTTCCTTTCAGTTAGATGTCACCGGCGACCGCGCAGGGTACCGTGCCAGCTTCTTCCCCGGGTTGAGCAGGCCCTTGGGATCAAACACACGCTTGATCTCCTCATGCAACCCCACCGCCCTGTCGCTCCACTGAGCGGCCAGCCGCCCCCGCTTCAGCCAGCCCACCCCATGCTCCCCCGCCACCGATCCCCCCAGCTCCACCACCAGCGCAAACAGCTCCTCTCCCACCGCCTCCGCCGCCCCCATCTCCGTGTCGCTCCTCGGGTCCACCAGCACCGTCGCATGCACATTGCCCTCGCCCCCATGGCCGAACGCGCATGAGCGCACCCCATGGCGCCGAGCCATCTCCTCGAAACGCTCCAGCCCCTCCCGTAGGCGCTCCCGCGGGAACACCACATCCTCGCTCACCTTCGCCCCCCTCACCCCCGTCAGCACCCCATTCACTCCCTCCCGCCACCGCCACAGCGCCTCCTGGTCCGGCTGCTCCCGCACCGCCAATGCTCCCCCCAGCACATCCCTGAGCTCCTCCGCCTGCCCCCTCACCTCCTCGCTGCTGCCATCCACCTCCACCACCAACCCAAAGCCCGCCTCGGAGGGAATGCGGCCGGGGTAGGAGGGGGCGAGGTGCCCGAGCGTCTCCCCATCGAGGAAATCCAGCACCGACACCCTCAGCCCGCTGCCCAAGATCGCCCCCATTGCCTCGCATCCCTCCCTGCGATCCCCCAGGAACGCCACCACCGCCAGCGCCGCCTGAGGCGCCGGCAGCAGCCGCAGCCGCACCGCCGTGATCACCCCCAGCGTCCCCTCCGAGCCCACCAGCAGGCTTCTCAGGTCATAGCCCGCCACATCCTTGTCAGCCCAGCCGCCCACCTCCACCAGCTCCCCCGGCGCCAATACCACCTCGAGCCCCGACACCCATGCCCCCGTCACCCCGTACTTCAGCGCATGGGGACCACCCGCGTTGGTCGCCACGTTGCCCCCTATCTGCGATTGCTCCGAAGCCCCCGGGTCGGGGCCGAAGAACAACCCGTTCTCCCTCGCCAGCCTCTGCACCTCCCGCGTCCTCACCCCCGCCTCTGGCAGCATCCGCCACAGCTCCGGCTCGAGCTCCCTCACCGCCCGCAGCCGCTCCAGCGAGCACACCACCCCGCCGTGCACCGGCACAGCCCCGCCCGTCAATCCCGTACCCCCGCCCCTCGGCACGATCGGCACGTCGTGGGCGTAGCACCATCCCACCACCGCCTCCACCTCCCTGGCGCTGCCCGGCAGCACCACCCCATCGGCTCGACCCTCCACCCCCCTGCGGCGGGTGCAGTCGCTGTTGTAGGGGGAGCCCGCCGGCGCCTGGAGCACATGCTCTGAGCCCACAATCCGGCCCAGGGCCTGCTCCATCGAAGACCGTTGGCTGCCACTGCCTGTCATCCAGGGCGAGGCTAGCGCTACGAGTAGCATTGGGGCGGTCATGGCGATCAGCATCAAGCCCTCCGGGGAGGACAGCGAGCAGGGGAAGACCCTAGGCGGGGTAGCGCACGAGACGACGAGCTTTCGCACCCTCTCCGGCGAGCCCGTCCGCGAGCTCTACACCCCCGCCGACCTGCCCCCTGGGATCGGCACCGCCGAGGATCCCATCGGCCTGCCCGGCTCCTACCCCTTCACCCGCGGCATCCACTCCTCCATGTATCGCGGGCGGCTGTGGACGATGCGCCAGTTCGCCGGCTTCGGCACCAGCGAGGAGACCAACGAGCGATTCCACTACCTGCTCGCCCACGGCCAGACAGGGCTGTCAACCGCCTTTGACATGCCCTCCCTGATGGGCCACGACTCAGACCACGCCCGCTCCCTCGGCGAGGTCGGCCGCGAGGGCGTGGCTGTGGACACCCTCGACGACATGCAGACCCTGTTCGGCGGCATCGACCTCGGTGAGGTGTCCGTGTCGATGACCATCAACGCCCCCGCCGCCATCATGCTCGCCTTCTACGTCGCCGCCGCCGAGACCCAGGGGGTGGGGCCCGAGCGGCTCTCGGGAACGATCCAGGCGGACATCCTCAAGGAGTACATCGCCCAGAAGGAGTGGTGCTTCCCCGTCGACCCCGCCATGCGCCTATGTGGCGACATGATCGAGTGGTGCACCCTGCGGATGCCCCGCTGGCACCCCATCTCCATTTCCGGCTACCACATCCGTGAGGCCGGCTCCACCGCCCAGCAGGAGCTCGCCTTCACCCTCAAGGACGGCCTCACCTACGTCGAGCAGGCCGTCGAACGGGGGCTCGACATCGACGACTTCGCACCCCGGCTGTCCTTCTTCTTCAACGCCCAGATCGACTTCTTCGAGGAGATCGCCAAGTACCGTGCCGCCCGTCGCATCTGGGCACGCGAGCTGCGCGAGACCTTTCACGCCAAGAACCCCAAGAGCTGGCAGATGCGCTTCCACACCCAGACCGCCGGCGTCTCCCTGACCGCCCAGCAGCCCCTCAACAACATCGTCCGCACCACCATCGAGGCCCTCGCCGGCGTGCTCGGGGGCACCCAGTCGCTGCACACAAACTCCTACGACGAGGCCCTGGCCCTGCCCACCGAGGAGGCCGTCACCATCGCCCTGCGCACCCAGCAGGTGATCGCCCACGAGACCGGCGTCACCAACACCGTCGACCCCCTCGCCGGCTCCTACTTCCTCGAGTCGCTCACCGATGAGATGGAGGCCCGGGCCTACGAATACTTCAAGAAGATCGATGAGTTGGGTGGCATGGTCGCCGCCACCAAGCTCAACTATCCCCAGCGCGAGATCGCCGACGCCGCCTTCTCACTGCAGCAGGACATCGACGCAGGTGAAAGAGTCGTCGTCGGCGTCAACCGCTACCTCGCCTCCGACGAGCAGCCCATCCCCACCCTGCGCGTCGACCCCGCCCTCGAGCGCAAGCAGATCGGCCGCCTCGACGCAGCTCGCGCGCGGCGCGACGGCGCCGCCGTCGAGCGCTCCCTCGCCCTGCTGCGCGAGCACGCCGCCCACGAGGATCGCAACCTGATGGAGCCTCTCCTCGACTGCGCCCGCGCCCACGCCAGCGAGGGCGAGATCATCGAGTCCCTGCAGCAGGTCTTCGGCGACTACACCGAGACGCCAGTCTTCTAGCCGCCGGGCGGGCGGGGACGAGCGGGGGCCGGAGCGGGCGGGGGCGCGGGCGGCCGGGAGGGAGGGAGCGGCGATATCGGGGGCGTGTGTGGGCTGGGTATATCTCCAAATTAACTCTGTATAACCATGGCTATACACTGTTGGAAGAGAGAGAACCACACCCTCGCGCACGAGACCAGAGCACCGCTGTTGCCACCCTTGCCCAACAGCTCGATGCGGCCCAACTTCGCAACTTCTTAGCCCCTTGTCGTGTCCACAGCTTAGGATTCCTCCCCTCGCCCGTAGATCCCAGCGCCCTCCTGGAGACTCGATGAACAATCCAAAGCGCCTCGCCGCTTCGGTCGCGCTCCTGTCCGCCCTGCTCGCCTCCATCGTGCCTCTCGCCGGCGCTCCCGCCGCCGGCGCGGCAACTGCCATCAGCGTCTCACCGCTGCCCGGCACACCCACCGCCATGCCCCGAACTCAGATCAGCTTCCTCGGCGCCCCCGCCTCCGCGCTCAGCGCCATCTCCGTCGTGGGCTCGCGCAGCGGGCATCACAGCGGGCATCTGCGCTCCTACTCCTCAGCCACCGGCGCCAGCTTCATCCCTGGCAGGCAATTCCTGCCCAACGAGCACGTCACCGTCCACGCCCTCCTACGGAGCGGGTCGAGGACCGTGGTTCTCTCCACCCACTTCAAGGTGGCCCAACCCGTCGCCGTCTCACAGGCCCAGTTTCCCATCACTCCCGGCACCCCCGCTGAAGTTCAGAGCTTCAGCTCCCAGCCCACCCTGCATCCGCCCACCGTGGCGGTGCACCAACCCGCCGGCGCTGCCAGCGCCCCCGGTTACGTGTTCGCCGCGCCCTTCCTCGGCCCGGGCCAGTACGGGCCCATGATCTTCGACAGCGCCGGCAATCTGGTGTGGTTTCACCCACTTCCCCCCGAGCAGGATGCCGCTGACCTGCGCACCCAGGTGCTCCACGGCAAGAACGACCTCACCTGGTGGCAGGGCACCACCATCCAGCTCGGCTACGGCCTTGGCGATGACATCGTCGCCGATGCCAACTACAGGACCGTCTCAGTGGTTCACGCCGGCAACGGCCTGCAGGCGGACGAGCACGAGTTCAACATCACCCCCCAGGGCTCCGCCTACGTCCTCGCCTACAGTCCAGTGCAGGCAAATCTCTCCTCCGCTGGCGGATCGGCACACGGCATTGCCATCGAGGGCGTCATCCAGGAGATCGACATCCACACCGGCCTGGTGATGTGGGAGTGGCACAGTCTCGCCCACATCCCCGTCTCGCAGTCCTACTCCAAGCCATCCCCTTCGCCCACCGCTCCCTTCGACTACTTCCACATCAACTCGCTCGACACCGACAGCCACGGGAACATCCTGATTTCCGCCCGCAACACCTGGACGCTGTACGACATCAACGGTGTCAGCGGCTCGCTGCTGTGGCGGCTGGGGGGCAAGGCCAGCACCTTCAAGCTCGGCCCCGGCGTGCCCTTCGCCTATCAGCACAACGCCAGCTGGCTGCCGGGCGGCCAGCTGAGCGTCTTCGATGACGAGGGCGCCCCTCCCGTGAACCCGCCCTCGAGAGGGGAGATCATCAGCCTCAACCAGAGCGCCCGGACCGCCACCCTCGTCACCCAGCTCCAGCGCACCGTCGGCCCCCTCGCCACCGGCAGCCAGGGCGACGTACAGGCACTCCCCGGCGGCGGCTGGATGGTTGGCTGGGGCGGGCTGCCCAACTTCACCGAATTCAACTCCCAGGGACAGATCGTCTACGACGCCCAGCTGCCCCGCGGGGAGAACAGCTATCGCGTCTACCGCCTGCCCTGGGCCGCCCAGCCGCTCGAACCGCCAGCCCTCGCCGCCACCACAACGGGAGCCACCACCACCGCCTACGCCAGCTGGAACGGAGCCACCACAGTCGCTTCCTGGCAGCTGCTGAGCGGCTCCAGCGCCACCGGCCTCACACCCGTCGCCACGGTCAGCCGCAGCGGCTTCGAGACCGCCATCGCGGTGCCCGCCGCCCCCTTCGTCGAGGTCCACGCGCTCAGCGCCTCGGGCAAAGTGATCGGGACCTCCAAGGCCATCGCCCCCGCTGCCCTATGAGCGGCCAACACCGGATGAGCGCTCAACGGCGACGCCACCTCCATCTGATTCGCATGCGCAGGCTCCTGCTCGCCGGGGGCGTCTTCGTGGGGCTCTCCTGCATCGTCACCCTCGCCATCGCCTCCCAGCGCATCGTCTCCGAGGAGGCTGCCTTCCTGGCGCCCGCCGTGGGACGCTGCGAAGCCGAACAGCTCAACCGCTCCGCCCTGCTGCCCGGCACCAACATCGCCGTCTCGCCGCTGCCGGGCTCCTACGCCGCCACACCTCGCACCCAGATCAGCCTGCTCGGGGCCCCCGCCCACGCCTTCAGCGGTCTACGCGTGAGCGGCTCGCAGACCGGCTCGCACTCCGGGCGCCTGATCGGCTACTCCCAGGGCGACGGCGCGAGCTTCGTCCCCTCCCACCCCTTCGAGGCCGGCGAGGAGGTGGTCGTGCACGGGCACGTCAAGGTCGGCACCCACACACGCTCCTTCGCCTTCCACTTCGTCATCGCCCACCAGGACAACCACCTCTACGCGCCCGCCCCCGCCAAAGTCGCCCGCGACGAGAACGAGATGCAGCACTTCTACTCGCATCCCGAACTGCAGGCACCCTCACTCGCCGTCACGGCCGCCTCCACCGCCACCGCCGGCGGCGACATCTTCGCCGCGCCCTACTCCGGGCCCGGCCCCCCCGGTCCGATGATCTTCGACGAAGCCGGCAACCTCGTCTGGTTCGACGCTCTGCCCAGCGTCGATGCCGCCGCCAACCTGCAGGTGCAGCAGCACGGCTCCACCCCCGTGCTCACCTGGTGGCAGGGCACCATCACAGCCCAGGGCTTCGGCGAAGGCGAAGAGATGATCGACAACAGCTCCTACCGGCAGATCGGACGGGTGCACGCCGGCAACGGCCTCAAAGCCGACCTCCACGACTTCCACATCACCGCCCAGAACACCGCCCTGCTGACCGTGTTCGACCCCGTCACCTGCGACCTCACCTCCGTCGGCGGCCCCGGCGGCGGAGCGGTGACCGACACGATCTTCCAGGAAGTCGACCTGCGCACCGGCCTGGTCAGACGCGACTGGCACAGCCTCGACCATGTGGGCCTCGCCGACTCCTACAGCACGGCCACCCACGCCAGCGACGAATGGCCCTATGACTACTTCCACCTCAACACCGTCGACGTGCTGGCAAACGGCAGGACGCTCATCTCCGCCCGCAACACCTGGGCCATGTACGAACTCGACTCCCGGACGGGGGAGATCCTCACCCGCATCGGCGGCAGGCACTCCGACGTGAAGCTGGGTCCCGGCGCCGCCACCGCCTTCCAGCACGACTCCACAGTGCTCGGCAATGGAACCATCAGCGTGTTCGACAACGGCGGCGTGCCCAACGTCCACCCCCAGTCCCGCGGGCTGGTGCTGTCCATCGACCCGGTCAAGAAGACCGACACCGTCCTCTCCCAGTTCGAGCATCCAAGCCCGATCTCCTCAGGCAGCCAGGGCAACATCCAGACGCTCGCCAACGGCGACATGTTCGTGGGCTGGGGCGCCCAGCCCTACTTCTCCGAGTTCAACTCCGCCGGCCAGCTCCTCTACGACGCCCACCTGCACGGCTCCTATGAGTCCTATCGCGCCTACCGCTTTCCCTGGACGGGCGCCCCCAGCGAACCGCCTGCTCTCGCCGCCTCAGCTCCCGTCGCAGCCACCCCCACCACCGTCTATGCCAGCTGGAACGGAGACACCCGAACCGCCAGCTGGCGGCTGCTTGCCGGGCCCAGCCCCGCCCAGCTGGCCCCCGTCGCCAACGCGGCCAAGAGCGGCTTCGAGACCGTCCTGATCGCGCCGGGCCCCGAGCCCTACGTGGCCGTGCAGGCTCTCGACGGGTCGGGCGCCGTGCTCGGCACCTCGCACGTCATCAAGGGTTGACACGACAGACACCGCCCGATCGCTCGTCACGACGCGGTTCGTCCACTCCGGGATTGCCTGTTCGCGCAGTTTGATACGCTCGATTTTGCTTGATGTCAAGGGGGAGGTTTGAGACGGGACATGGCGCCCAGCGATGTCACACCCAAGCCGCTCGACGACCCAACAAGCGCAGCGGCCGCCACAAATCCGAGCTCCAGCGCTGAGGAGGATGGCGGCGGGCGCTATCGGCCGCTGCCCACCGGCACTCACGGCCTCGACCCGGAGCTCGTCAAGGACGACCAGCGCGAACGCCTGCGCGGAGCAATGATCGAGCTGATCGCCCAAAAGGGCTACCAGTCCGTGCGCATCGTCGATCTCGCCAAGCTCGCCCACGTCTCCCAGCCGACCTTCTACAGCCTCTTCGGCGACAAGGAAGAGCTGTTCCTCAGCGCCTATCAGCAGATCGCCCAACAGACTGGAAAGACGGTCCTACAGGCCTACAACACCGACGGCAGCGAGGATGTGCGCCTGCGCATCGCCATGCGGGCCTTCGCCGACCTGGCCGTCGCCGAGCCGGCCGCGATGTCGCTGTTCATCCTCGGCGCCTTCGGCGCCGGCGCCAGGGTGCTCGACCGCCGCCGGCGCACCCTCGACGCGCTCGAGAAAAGCATCCTCGCCAGCCGCGACCGGGCTCCCGCCATGGGCACCACCAACCTGACCGTCAAGGCCGTCCTCGGCGGCATCCGCGAGGTGAGCGCCTCACGCTTGCGCGAGGGACGCCAAAGCGAGCTCCCCGGACTCGTCGACTCCCTGGCCACCTGGGCCTCCTCCTATCCCCGCCGGCTGCCCCCCGGCCTCGGTGCGCCGCCCGTCGCCCGCAGCGAGGCCGGCCCAATCGCCAGCCATGCCTCCGAGCGTGCGCGTCGCGCCGAGGGTCGCCTGCCCAGCGGCCGCAGCGACCTGCCGCGGCAGTTCATCGTCAAAAGCCAGCGCGAGCGGATCGTCGACGCGACCGCTGCCATAGTCGCCGAGAAGGGTCTGGCCGGTCTCACCATCCCAGAGATCGCCAAGCGAGCCAACGTGTCCAACCAGACCTTCTACAGCATCTACGGCTCCAAGCGCGAGGCTCTGCAGGGAGCCCAGAAGATCGGCATGCACCAGGGCCTGCAGGTCGCAATCGAGGCCTACAACGCACACCCGGACGACTGGCCCCGGGCGATCGCCGCCGGTCTGCGCGCGCTGATCGACTACCTCGCCTCCGAGCCTGCTCACGCCCATCTCAACCTCGTCGACACATTCGCCGCGAGCCCCGAGGCGATCGAGATACGAAACGCCTCCATGAGCGCCTTCGCCACCTACCTCCAGCCCGGCTACGCGATCGCCAAGAGCGGATCGGGGGGCGAGGTTCCCGCCATCGCCGCCGAGGCCGTAACCGGGGGCATCTGGCAGGTGATGCACCACTACGTCGAGAACGACTGCATCGCACAGCTCCCCCAGGCAGCGTCACAGCTGACCTACTTCGCGCTCACGCCCTTCCTCGGAGCCGACGCCGCGACCGCCGTCGCAAGCGCGACGCCGTAGCGCTCAGCCGCCGCCGGCGAGGGCATAGGCGGCCTTGCCGTCGCGCTTGGCGCGGGCGACCTTCCCAGAGCTGAGCATCCGGCGCAGGTTCTCGCGGACGTTCTGCCCGCTCATCGCCGTCACCACAGTCAACTCGCCCACCGTGTGCGACCCATGCTCGAGTGCCGCCAGAATCGCCTGCTGAGCGGCTCCGCGCACGGCCCGCGCAGCTTTGGCGCCATCGGCAGAGGAGGCCTTCGCGGCGGAAGATCCCGCCCTCACGATCGTCCCCGCAGCCGATCCCCGTCGGCCCGAAGCGCGTCGGCGTGGGCCCGCCCGGCTCGCCGCGGCGGTGCTCCGGTTCGGAGCTTTGGCGGGCCTCTCCTGGGCGGCTGACGCTCGCCGCGAGCGCGAAGCCGGCGGGGGCGGGGTCGGGCCCTCGTCGAGCCCCAGCGCCTCGGCGGCCGAGAGCAGCTGCTCGTACTCGGCCAGGACGGGGCGCAACTCCTCCAGCCGAGTGTCGATCTCCGCGCTTATGCTCGCCAGCAGATCGCCGGCCATCAGGCTGCTCCCACTGTGCTCAAAGGGTCGCGCCGTGGAGTCCGCTGGCAGGGCGCTCACGCACGTCCCACCATTCGTTCACAGCATCCAGCGCGCTGCCGATGATGCCCTCGCGGAAGGACGTCGTGTCATTCAACCGTGGGAGTGGCTCGGAGGGAACCGCCACCTCGAGGAACTCGCACAGAGGCTCCCACCCTTCACTGGGATTCCAAACCAGCAGGCGCTCGGCGGGAACGGTGGCCTTGACCGCCTCGTTCCAGCGCTCCATCGCCGTGATCAAGCCGGCGATGGTGGAGGTGTCGCCCGCGAGCGCGCCCACTCCCTCCTCCCAGTTCATGTGACTCATCAGCTTCACATAGCGACACCACAGCGGATCGAGCACCGTGCGCGCTTCGGAGATGTAGTGCAGCACCGACTCGCCGTGGAACATGCCCCACACCGTCTCGCGCATGCTCTGGGCCCATTCCTCGCCGCCGCGTACGCTCAGCAGCACCTTGGCGTCGGGGTAGTACTCGATCAGATCCTCGTAATAGCGGGCCGAGGGCCAGTCAACGGTGGAGCGCGCCTCGCCGAAGATCCGCTCCCAGTCCGGTTTTCCTTCAGTCACCTGTTCCCACAGCGGCAGACCCTTCTCGAGGTCGGCCAGCAGGTCGCGCATGTGGTAGCAGGGGCTGTAGCCGAGCTTTTCGAGCGCGAACATCTGCGTGGTGGTGGCTGTGCGGGGGAGCCCCGCGCCGATCACCTTCATGAGGGAACGCTCATTTGCATTGCGTGTTTTTATCAGGTTGGACGCGTTGGACGCCGCAGCTAGTGCGCGCCGCGCAGATAGGCCAGCACCGCCAGCACCCTGCGGTGATCGTCGTCGCAGGCTCCCAGGTCGAGCTTGGCGAAGATGTTCGTGATGTGCTTCTCCACCGCCCCAGATGTCACCACCAGGCTCTCCGCTATCGCCGCGTTGGAGCGTCCCTCGGCCATCAGAGCAAGTACCTCCCGCTCGCGAGCGGTGAGCCCGGCCAGGTCCTCTCGCCCGGCGCCGTCGCGCGGCGCCAGCAGCTCGGCGACCACCTGCCTGTCGAGGACCGTGCCCCCGGCCGCCACGCGGTGCAGTGCGTCGATGAACGCCCGCACATCACCCACCCGCTCCTTCAGCAGATAGCCGATCCCGGCTGTGTCTTCCCCGATCAGCTCGCTGGCGTAGGCGGTCTCGACATACTGCGAGAGCACCAGCACGCCCAGTGCCGGCTGGCGCTTGCGCGCCTCGATTGCCGCAAGCAGGCCCTCGTCGCTGAAAGTCGGAGGCAGGCGCACGTCGACGATCGCCAGGTCCGGTTCGTGGCCCGCTATCGCCCGCAGCAGCCCCGGTCCATCCTCGACCTGCGCCACCACCTCGATGTCGTTCTCCCGCAGCAGCGCCACCAGACCTTCGCGCAGGAGCGCAAGATCCTCGGCGATCACTACCCGCAAGGGAGCCTCGCCTCAACGATCGTGCCCTCGCCGTCAGGGCTGCTCACAGACAGGCTTCCGTCGAGGGCCTCCACCCGTGCTCGCAGACCCCTGAGCCCCGAGCCCTGCGGGTCGGCCCCGCCCCGGCCGTCATCGCCCACCACCACTGTCAGCTCGCGACGCTCGTCGGTCATCACGATCCAGCTCCGCTCGGCGGCGGCGTGCTTGGCGGTGTTCGTCAAGGCCTCCGCCATCACGAAGTAGGCGGCGCTCTCCACCGCCGGCGTCAGGGTGCGGGGCACCGCCGCCTGCACCGAGGTGCCCAGCCCGTAGCGGGCAGCCAGCGACTCCACCGCCGCCACCAGACCGCGATCGGCCAGCAGGGGCGGCACGATTCCGCGCGCCAGGTCGCGCAGCTCCTCGATCGCCTGACGCGCCTCGTGCTGAGCGTCGGCGATCAGGCTTCTCACCTCCGGCTGGTCCTGGACCCGCAGCTCCGCCCGCCCGAGCTGAAGCGTCAAGGCCACCAGCCGCGCCTGTGCGCCGTCGTGCAGATCGCGCTCTATCCGCCTCAGCTCCGCCGCCTGCGCCACCACGGCCTGGCGGCGCGTGTGGGTGAGCATGTCGATTCGGGCCCTCAGGGCGCGCCGGCCGTGAGCCACCACCACGCGATCCTGCAACGAGATCAGCGAGTAGGCGCTGCCCGCTGTCGCCAGCCCCAAGAGCGCCCAGGCGGGCCAGAACGAGTGCGCCCCGGCCAGCAGCCAGGTCAACAGCCAGGTGAACACCAGGATCACCGCCGCGGCGCCCACCAGCGCCCATACGCATGCCACCCGCCTGACCGCCCCCGGCGCGTGCGACCACGCCCAGCCGGCCGTGAAGTCCAGCAGGACCAGATCGCCGAGACCGAGCCATGCCCAGGCCGGCCAGAAGTAGCCCTGCCCTGCCAGGGCCCAGATGGCCGCCAGCAGGACCGAGGTCAGGAAGGCCAGCCGACGGACCAGCGAGCGGGCGTATTCGCCAATCGACAACCCCGCCGCGAGCGTGGGCATCCAGCGCCGCGAGGGAGTGCCCGACGGGGGCGAGAGCTCGAGAGACAGCCTGGAACGTTGCTCCACGGGATCAATCCTCCCACGGCGCGCCAGCCGCCGAGCCGCAGTGATCACACCGCCTTGGCCGCCTGGCGCTCGGAGCCGACACGCTGGACGTCCCACGCCAGGCCCATCCGCTCCAGTGCCGTGATCACCAAGCCGGACAGGTCGATCTCGCCGCGGCCCATTCCGTGGAACGCCGAGGTGGGGAACGCATGATGGTTGTTATGCCAAGCCTCTCCGAAGGAGAGAGGAGCCAGCCACAGCAGGTTGCGTGAGTGGTCGTCGGTGCGAAAGCGCCGGCGGCCGAAGAAGTGACACAGGGAGTTGATGCTGTAGGTCACATGGTGGAGCACCAGGATGCGTACCGCACCACCCCACAGCAGCGCCTCCAGACCGGCGTCCACCGTTCCACCGAAGAGCATCCCCAAGCCGAATGGGATCGCCAGGCCCAGCAGCGACCACAGCAGGAACGTCCTGTCCACGAACGCCACCACCGGGTCGGCCAGCAGATCGGGAGCAAAGCGCTCACGGGCACCGCGCTGAGTGTGATCGAACAGCCAGCCCACATGGGCATGGGCCAGCCCTCTCAGCGCCCCCCGCCAGCCGCCTCCGTGGTCCACATGGGGACTGTGAGGGTCGCCCAGGCGATCCGTGTAGACGTGGTGCTTGCGATGGTCCGCCACCCACGAGATCACCGGACCCTCCACCGACATCGTGCCCAGCACCGCCAGCACACCGCGCAGCCACGGGTGGGTCTTGAAGCTCCGATGCGTCAGCAGGCGGTGAAAGCCCACCGTCACCCCCAGGCCGGTGGCCACATACAGGACCAGCAGAATCGCCAGGTCGCGCCAGTGCAGCTCGCGGTTCCACAACTGCCAGCCGGCCAGCACCAGCAGCAGCGGCGGCACTCCCGTGATCAAGCCCGTGATCGCCCGGTCCACGTTCTCCAGCACCGGAACCTGGATCTCCTCCGGCGTTGGACCCTCTGGAGGCCGAGCGGACGCTGTCGGACCGGGCTCGACAGCGGGCGCGACAGGCCTGTGGGGGGCGGTTGCGCTCATGCCTCACAATCCTCCGCCCCGTGCTCGCGCCTGTCGATACCGCCGACCACCGAGTAAGCGCGGGCACGCCCCCCACGCGACTTCGGGATAACCCCCCTTGCCGAGATCCCCGCTGCGCCGGGCGCTACTGTTGGAGGAGCGAATGAGCCCGAGGCGAACTTGAGCGCAGTAGACGAGCTCGAGCTGTGTGAGCTAGTTCTTCACGGCCACCGGGTCGCCTACCGTCATGCCGGCAGCGGTCCCGTGCTCGTCCTAATCCATGGGATCACCTCCGACTCGAGCACCTGGCGGAGGGTGATGCCCTACCTGGCCCGGCGCTTCACCGTGATCGCGCCCGACCTGATCGGCCACGGCGCCTCGGCCAAGCCCAAGGGCGACTACTCGCTGGGGGCTCACGCCAGCACCGTGCGCGACCTGCTCGTGGCCCTCGGACACGAGAGCGCCACCTTCGTCGGGCACTCCCTCGGCGGAGGCATCGCCATGCAGCTCTCCTACCAGTTCCCGGAGCGCTGCCAGCGACTCGTGCTCGTCGACAGCGGTGGCCTCGGGCGCAATGTGAGCCTGCTCCTACGCGCCGCCACCCTCCCCGGCTCAGAGCTCGTGCTGCCCCTGCTCGTGGCAACCAGACTGCTCGACGCGGGGCGCCTGGCGGGAAACATGCTCGCCCGCCTCGGCCTGCGCGCCGGGACCGACATCGAGGAGATCGCCCGCGGACACGCCTCGCTGTCCGACCGCGAGGCACGCGGCGCCTTCATCAACACCCTCCGCGCCGTCGTCGAGCCGGGAGGGCAGCGGGTGAACGCCTCCAACCGGCTGTATCTCGCCAGGCACCTGCCCCTGATGCTTGTTTGGGGCGAGCAAGACTCCCTGATTCCCGTCGCCCACGCCACCGCCACCCACGAGCAGGTAGCCGACTCGCGGCTCGAGATCTTCGCCGAGTCCGGGCACTTTCCCCAGCTGGACGAGCCCGAGCGCTTCCTTCACGTGCTCGAGGACTTCATCGACACCACCGAGCCCACCACCCTAGACGCGGCCGGCTGGCGCGAGCTGCTCAAGGCCGGCTAGTGTCCTGATGCGTTAATTGGTTGGCGTCTGGGTAGGCAGTATGTATGCCTATTCCTGTTGCTGTTTCGATTGAGTTGTCGGAGGAGGAGCGTGCCCAGCTGGTGTCGTGGGCGCGTCGTCATACGAGTGCTCAGGCTTTGGCGCAGCGCTCGCGGATTGTGCTGCTGGCTGCCGAGGGGCTGAAGAACACGGAGATCGCTGGGCGCCTCGGGGTGCATCGCGCGAGCGTAAGGAAGTGGCGTTCGCGCTTTTCAGAGAATCGCCTCGATGGGCTGCTTGATGAGCCCCGGCCGGGAAAACCACGGACGATCACCGACGAGCAGGTCGAGGAGGTGATCGTCAAGACGCTTGAGAGCACGCCCAAGAACGCCACGCACTGGTCGACGCGGTCGATGGCCCGGGAGGTCGGGCTTACCCAGTCAGCAGTTCTGCGAATCTGGCATGCGTTCGGCCTGCAGCCGCACCGAACGGAGACCTGGAAGCTCTCCAAGGACCCGCAGTTCGTGGCGAAGGTCCGAGATGTCGTCGGGCTCTATCTGAACCCGCCGGAGCGGGCTGTCGTGCTGTGTGTCGATGAGAAGTCCCAGATCCAGGCGCTCGACCGGACAACGCCGATCCTGCCGATGCTCCCGGGCACACCCGAGCGCGCGACGCACGACTACAAGCGCGCAGGTACCTCGAGCCTCTATGCCGCGCTGGACATCACGACCGGCCAGGTGATCGGCTCACTGCACGCACGCCACCGCGCGATCGAGTTCAAGAAATTCCTCCAGACCCTCGACAAAGAGGTCCCCGCCGAGCTCGACGTTCACGTGATCCTCGACAACAGCTCGACGCACAAGACCCCCGCTATCCACCGCTGGCTGGCTTCCCACCCGAGATTCGTTTTGCACTTCACCCCGACCAGCAGCAGCTGGCTGAACCTCGTCGAGCGCTGGTTCTCAGAGCTCACCAGCAAAAAGCTCCGCCGCGGCGCACACCGCTCAGTGCACCAACTCAACACCGACATCCGCGCCTGGATCGCCGACTGGAACGAAAACCCCCGCCCCTACGTCTGGACCAAGACCGCCGACCACATCCTCGACTCAATCGCACGCTACTGCAACCGAATCAACGCATCAGGACACTAGAGAAGGCTCTCCACTCGGGGAGTCCTCAGGCGGAGCGGACGTCGAGCACGACCTTGCCCGTGGCGCGACGCTCGTCGAGGCACTTCAACGCGTCCACCGCCCGCTCCAGCTGGAAGCGCGGACCCACGACCGGGCGGACGAAGCCCGCGTCCACCATCAGTCCCACCTCGGCACCGATCTTGCGGTTCACCTCGGGCTTGCCCATCACGAAGGCGCCCCAGCCCGCGCCCACCACCTCGGTGTTCTTCAACAGCAGCCGGTTGACCTTGACTTCGGGAATCGAGCCGCCCGTGAAGCCCACCACGATCAGCCGGCCGTTCTCGCGCAGCGAGCGCAGGCTGTCGGTGAAGCGATCGCCGCCCACCGGATCGAGCACCACGTCGACGCCGCCGCCCGAGAGCTCTTTGACCTCGTCCTTCCAGCTCTCACCGAGCATCACCACCTCGTCCGCCCCAGCCTCCTCGGCCACGCGGCGCTTCTCCTCGCTCGACACCAGCGCGATCGTGCGCGCACCCACCGCCTTGGCCACCTGCAGCGAGGCGGTGCCCACTCCCCCCGCGGCGCCGTGCACGAGCACGCTCTCACCCTGCTCGAGGCGTCCCCGCATGACCAGCGCGAAGTAGGCGGTGTGGTAGTTGAGGATCAGCCCCGCCCCCTGGGCGAAGTCGAGCTCGTCCGACAGTGGGAAGGTGAAGTAGGCCGGCGCCACCGCCGTCTCGGCGAAGCCGCCGAGAGCACAGAACGCCGCCACCCGATCGCCGGGCGCCACCGTCGCGCCGGGGGGAGCGCTGCGCACGATCCCCGCCACCTCGCTGCCCGGCACGAACGGCAGCGGCGGTTTCATCTGATACTCGCCGCGAGTCTGCAGCAGCTCGGGGAAGGACACGCCGGCGACGTGCACATCCACGAGCACCCCCTCGCCAGGCGTGAGCATGTGCGAGGCCTCGGGCTCGGGGATGTCAACCAGCGACAACGCGGTGTCGGGACCCGACTCCTCGACTATCTGGATTGCTCTCACTCGGGAGATTATGTCCAAGCGCGTCTCTTCAGGCAGCGTGCCTCGAGGACGGCACCGTTACACTCGAGGAGAGTGCATTCAGTCGCGACCCGGAGGAGGTCGGTCGATGAGAAGCGCAATTGCAGCAATCACCACCCTGGTGGCAGGCTTCCTGCTCGCCAACATGCTCGGAGTGGCTGTGGCCGAAGCTCCAGCGCCCATCCCGCCACGTACCGTCAGCGTCGGAGGCGTCGCCGTGGTGCCGATCGCCCAGGGCGCCAACGCGGCAAGCGCCACCGCGGTCTACCGCCAGGGCATGGCCGCCGCCGTGGCCGACGGACAGAGCAAGGCCGAATTCCTCGCCGGCAAGGTGGGCGCCACCCTCGGCTCCGTCCAGAGCATCGGCGAAGGCGGTGGTGAAATCAGCTGCACGGGAGGCGAAGAATCGGGCTACACCAACTACGAAGGCGAACAGCCGGACTTCGGCTCGGTTTCGCAAGGGGGCGTCACCTACGGCGCCGCCGCCGCGCCCACCCTTTCGCATGTCGCCAAACCGAGGTCCAAGCCGCGCGTCAAGAAGAGGGCCCCAGTGGCCAAAAAGGCAACCGCCACGAGCTGCACCCTCACGGCACGGGTCGCACTCGTCTACCTCATCGCCTGATCTACCTCATCGCCTGAGCACCCCCAGCGCGCGGGCACCACGGCTCCGCTGTCGCCCTAGGCACGTCGCGCCACGCCGAGGATGTGGGGCGCCGGGGGCAGCAGGCGAGCGGGGCTGAAGGCAAAGCGCTCGCAGCGCTCGAGTTGGAATCCAGCCGCCGCGATCGCCGTGGCCGTGTCGCGGCCGAGGTGGCAGCCGCCGGCGATCCGCGGCCAGAAGGTGGCATCCGCCAGGTCCTGGATGCGGGCTTCCCCGTGACCGTGGGCGCGTACGTGCTCATAGAAGTGAAGTGTCCCTCCGGGCCTGATCACGCGAAACAGCTCAGCGAGGGCCTGGCTCTGGTCGGGCACCGTGCAGAGCACGAGCGAGACCACCCCGGCGTCGAACGAGCCGGCCGCGAAATCAAGTTGGCCGGCATGCCCGTCGCGGACCGACACCCGCGGTGAGGCGCCCGCCTGCTCGGCAGCGTGCTGCGCCCGCTCGCGCAGGTGGCTCTCCGGCTCGATCGCCACCACCTCCACCACCGTTTGCGGATAGTGGGCGAAGTTCGCTCCCGCCCCCGCACCCACCTCGAGCACCCGCCCGGCCGTTCCCTCGAGCATCGCCCGCCGGTGCTGGGCGCCTCCCCGGCTGTCCGCCCCTTTCGACAGCCGTGCATACACCCTGGCGAACAACGGGTGGTGCACCTTTGCATCGGTCAGTCCACGCACAGGACGGCCTTGCCCACGATGCGCCGCTCGAGCAGGGCCTCGATCGCCTCCGAGGCCTCTCGCCAGGAGCTTTCGCGGTCAATCGAGCACTCCAAGCGTCCTTCCTCGACGAGCTTCGCCAGGCGTCCCAGGTCCTCCGCGCCGGAGCGTTCTCGCGCGAGCAGGGCAAAGAGGAAGATGCCATGCAGGCGCGCGCCGGGCGCTCGGCCGAAGAAAGCGCGCGTGGGGAACTCCACCGGGTTGGGGTCACTCGATGCAAAGGACACGATCGCCCCGAATGGCGCCACCCGCTGCATCGCCGCCGCGAGCGTGGCGCCGCCGACACCCTCGACGATCGCGTCGAACTCAGGGCCCGCTGGATCGAGCTCGTGCAACACCTCGTCGGCGCCCAGCTCCACCAGGCCGCGTGCTCGCTCCGGGTTGGCGGAGACGCCAGTCACGTGGGCGCCCGCCAGCTTCGCCAGCTGCACCGCGAAGCGGCCCACACCGCCGCTGGCGCCCGTGACTAGCACCCGCCGTGCGAGCACCGGGCCGATGATGTCGAGCGCCTTCAAAGCCGTCAACCCGGCCACCGGCAGCGTCGCCGCCTGGACATCCGATACCCCCTCGGGCAGGGGGGCCAGCACGTCGGTGGCGATAGCCGCGAGCTGCGCCCAGCCGGCGTTCTGCGAGACCCCCACCACTCTGGCGCCCGCGGAGGGGCCGCTACCGTCGGGTGCCTCGCGCTCCACCACTCCCGCCACGTCCCAGCCCGTGAGCTGCCCGTCGCTCATCTCCGCCAGGCGCCTCGTCTCGCCCCGGTTCAGCGAGAACGCCCGCACGCGCACCAGGGCCTGAGCCGACAGCGGGCGTGGATCGGGAACCTCTCGCAACTCGACATTCCCCGGCGATCCCGGTGAGGCGGTCAGCGCGAGCATGCGCTCGATGCTACCCGGCTCGCGTCAGCTGTCGGCGAAGCGCGCGACGGTGAAGGCGATCAGGACGGGGACGTGAACCGCGAAGACCACCAGCGAGAGACTCAGCACGACCAGCGGACCGCCGCTGAGGTTGTTGCGCAGGAAGGCGTACTCGATCATCCCCGCGATCACCAGATAGGCGAGCAGGGCCCAGCGGGCAATCTCGAAGAAGCGCTCCCACGCGAAGCCCTGGACGCGCGCGAGCGAAGCCAGGTTTCCCGCCAGCAGCAGCGCCGAGGCAGCCAGCAGGATGACCGCCGGCGCCAGCGAGACGTGATTGGGGATGTGCGCCGAGAGGTAGATGCCGCCCGCGACGATCATCGCCAGCGAGAGCATCCCCACCTGGGTGACCGGGGGCAGGCGGCGCTCGCTCATCCCGTCGCCAGCCTGGTCATGATCACGAACGTCGCCACCTGCATGAGGCCCGTGGCACCGGCCGTGTAGATGAAGCGTTTCATCAGGCGCTCGATCACCTCGGGGTTGGGCCGCGGCTTCTTCATCTCCACCAGCACCGCGATGTTGGCCGGCTCCAGCAGGCCGAGGGCGATAACCGCCATGATCCCCACCACGATGTAGCTGGCCACGATCCAGCCGTGCAGCGGATAGCTGGTGTGAGTGTTTCCGAGCTTGGTCGCCAGCTGCCATCCCGCCGCCAGCGTCACCGTCACGACGGTAGGCATGATCAGCACCATCTTTGGCATCAGCCGCGTCGTGAACTCAACTCGCGCCGGGATCGACATGCGGCCGATGATCGGCCCGAGCACGAAGCCGAGGAACAGGTCGATGACCGTCCACGCCGCTCCTCCCACCACGTGCATGAACATCAGCGGCCACAGTTCGTTGACCGCGATGCCGACGATCACCAGCACCAGCACGAACGCCACAATCGGCAGGCCCGCGCGGGGCACGATCTGGAAGTCCGGGCGCTCCAGCGCAGCCGCGGGCCGATCCCCCACGGCGCCCTGCGGAGCGCTCACCGCTGCTTGCGCCATCGCCGGAATCTAACGGACGGGCGGGCGGAATGCCAGCGGCGCGGCCGCAACCTGCGCGGGTCGCGCGTCGGCATAGATCCAGCTCACAGCGGCGGTCACAGCCGAGACCACCAGCACCGAAGGCCAGGCTCCGATCGCCAGCGCCAGCACGTGCGACACCACGAACGCGCTGAACGCCACCGCCGTCAGCGCGACGGCCGTCCGCGGCCCACGACGCTGCGTCCATGCGCGCATGCACCACACGCCCCCCGCGAGCATGACCGCCCCGCCCAGGGGCCTCGAGCCGCTCGCCACCGCCACAGCGAAACCGGCGATCAGCGAGCCCGCCGCCACCGGCGCTGTGGGAAAGGGACGCACCCGCGCAGCCTAGCGCCCGTCGCTAGGCGCACGCGCCGCTCAGCGGGTGATCAGGCCGCGGTCGAGCGCGTAGCCCACGAGCTCGGCCCGCGTCGAGAGGCGCAGCTTCTGCTGGATGTGGGAGCGATGCGTCTCCACCGTGCGCACCGACAGGAACAACTGCTCGGCGATCTCCGCATTGGTGTGCCCCAGGGCGATCAGCCGCAGCACGTCCACCTCACGCTCGGACAGATCATCGGGCGGTCCCGGCGGAGGCTCTGAGGCGATCCGCGCTCCCAGCCGCGGGTTCAGGTAGCTCTCGCCCACCGCCGCGCGCCGTACCGCTTCCACCAGCTCCTCGTCGGCCGCCTCCTTGAGCACATAGCCAAGGGCGCCCGCCCCCAGGGCCTCGCGGGCGAAGGCCGGCTCCTGCTGCATGGTCAGCACCACGATCTGCGTGTCAGGCGACTCCTTGCGGATGACCGGGATCGCCTCCAGGCTCGAGCCGCCGGGCATGTTGAGGTCGAGCACGAGCACCCGCGGGTGGTGCCCGCGCACGTAGCGTCCCGCGCTCTCCACATCGCTCGCCTCGGCCACCACTTCGAAGTCGCTCTCGCTGTCCAGCAGCATGCGCAGGCCGCTGCGCACCACCGCGTGGTCGTCGGCGAGAACGATGCGGATCTGGTTGGCCTGCCCCTCGTCTGTCTGCTCGGTCTCGCTCACGCCGCTGACGGTACCGCCTCGCCGAGCGGAACGGAGGACGACTCCTCACCCGACTGGCTCAAGGTGCGGGGCAGCACCAGCAGCGAGCAGCGCGCGTGGCGCTCGAGGAAGTCCGAGGTGCTGCCCACCACGAGACGTCGGACGGGACCGTAGCTGCGCGATCCCACCACCAGGATGTCCACCTCTTCGCTGAAGGCCGAGAGCTCCTCGCCCGCCAGCCCGTACACGGCCCGGCCCTCCACGTCCGGCAGCTGATGCAGGCGCGCCTCGGCCTCGGCCAGCATCGCATCGATGCCTTCGCCGATCGCCGGCGGCACGAGGCCCGCGTAGGCATAGGTCGGGATCGAGACCACTTCGAGCGCCTGGACAGCGGCCCTCGTCCGCGCGGCGACCTCTCTGGCCACGGCGAGCGCCGCCTTGCTCTCAGGCGAGTCGTTGTAGCCGACTCCCACCTTCGCGAAAGGCTTGGGGTGTAGGGCATAGCCGCGGGCTCCAACCGCCACCGCACAGGGTGCGCCGTTGAGCGCCGCGCGGGTGTCATCGCCGAGCATCACCCGCCCGAAGGCGCCCCGGCTGCACGATCCGACGACGATCAGGTCGGCGCCCAGCTCCTCCGCGTGGCGGTGCAGGCCGCTCCCGGGGGTCGAGGCGGTGACGCTGACGAGCTCCGCCTCCACCTCAGCCTCGGCGCGCTCGCTTTCGAGCAGCTTCTCCGAGGCGCTTCGCTCCTCGGCAACCACACCGGGGGAGACAGCGTGCAGAGGATGCAGCTCGCCCGGGTGCACGTGGGCGAGCGTGAGCTTTCCATCCGCATCGACGAGCTGCCCGGCGAGGGCAATCGCATCGCGGCTGTTATCCGAGCCGTCGACGCCTATGAGCACGTTCTTGAACATCTCAGTCTCCTTGGGGTCGCTGAAGACGATGCTAGGCAGCGGGATGTGCCCGAACCTCCGGATTAGGCCCTCGCGCCATTGCGGGTTTCTACGTACCTCGATAACCATCCCGACACCCGCGCACCGGGCAAACCGGATATCACCTCAAGCACACCGTTCGAGCACGCAGCCAACCGTGTCAGCCGCTCCGAACCCCGACACCCCCGAGGGCCCTCTCGCGCCGGCCGCGCTGGAGCGGATCGACGCCTACTGGCGGGCCGCCAACTATCTGTCGGTGGGGCAGATCTACCTGCTCGCCAATCCGCTCATGCGCGAGCCCCTGCGGATCGAGCACACCAAGCCGCGGCTGCTCGGCCACTGGGGCACCACCCCGGGCCTGAACTTCATCTACGCCCACATGAACCGTGTGATCCGTGAGCGCCAGCTGGACGCGATCTACGTGACCGGCCCTGGCCATGGCGGCCCCGGGCTGGTGGCCAACGTCTACCTGGAGGGCACCTACACCGAGGTCTACCCGCATATCGGCCACGACGAGGAGGGCCTGCGCCGCCTCTTTCGTCAGTTCTCCTTTCCCGGAGGCATCCCCAGCCACGCCGCGCCCGAGACGCCGGGGTCGATCAACGAGGGCGGCGAGCTCGGCTACTCGCTCCTGCACGCCTACGGCGCCGTGTTCGACAACCCCGACCTGCTCGCCTGCTGTGTCGTGGGCGACGGTGAGGCGGAGACGGGTCCCCTGGCGGCGAGCTGGCACTCCAACAAGTTCCTCGACCCCGTTCGCGACGGTGCCGTGCTCCCCGTCCTGCACCTCAACGGCTACAAGATCGCCAACCCCACCGTGCTCGCACGGATCGCGCCCGAGGAGCTGCACAGCCTGCTCGAGGGCTATGGCTACGCGCCCCGCTTCGTGGAGGGCTCCGACCCCGCCGCCATGCACCAGCTGATGGCCGCCACGCTCGACGAGATCACAGCCGAGATCGCCCACATCCAGGAGCGCGCCCGCTCGGGAGGCGAGACACAGCGTCCGCGCTGGCCGATGATCGTGCTGCGCACACCCAAGGGCTGGACCGGCCCCAAGGAGGTCGACGGGCTGCCCGCCGAGGGATCGTTCCGCTCTCACCAGGTCCCCCTCGCCGATCTCGCCACCAAGCCTGAGCACCTGGCCCAGCTCGAGCGCTGGCTGCGCTCCTATCGCCCCGAGGAGCTGTTCGACGAGCGGGGAGCCCTGCACGAGGAGCTGGCTGCACTCGCGCCCACCGGCGAGCGGCGCATGGGCGCCAACCCGCACGCCAACGGCGGCCTGCTGCTGCGCGACCTGGAGATGCCCGACTTCCGCGAGCACGGTGTCGAGGTGGCATCGCCCGGCGCCGTGAGCAGCGAGGCAACCCGCGTCCTCGGCGGCTTCCTGCGCGAGGTCATGCGCCGCAACGGCGAGAGCTTCCGCGTGATGGGTCCCGACGAGACCGCCTCCAACCGCCTGTCGGCCCTGTTCGAGGTCACCAACCGCGCCTGGGACGCCCAGATGCTGCCTGGCGACGACCACCTCGCCCCCGACGGTCGCGTGATGGAGGTGCTCTCCGAGCACCTCTGCCAGGGCTGGCTGGAGGGCTACCTGCTCACCGGCCGCCATGGCCTGTTCAACTGCTACGAGGCCTTCATCCACATCGTCGACTCGATGTTCAACCAGCACGCCAAGTGGCTGAAGGTCACCCGCGACATCCCCTGGCGCAGGCCCATCGCCTCGCTGAACTACCTGCTCTCCTCCCACGTCTGGCGCCAGGACCACAACGGCTTCTCACACCAGGACCCCGGCTTCATCGACCACGTGGTCAACAAGAAGGCCGAGATCGTTCGTGTGTACCTGCCGCCCGACACCAACTGCCTGCTGTCCGTCGCCGACCACTGCCTGCGCAGTCGCGACTACGTCAACGTGATCGTCGCCGGCAAGCAGCCCGCCCTGGACTACCTCACGATGGAGGGCGCCATCGCCCACTGCACCCGCGGCATCGGCGTGTGGGACTGGGCCTCCAGCGACGAGGGCGCAGAGCCCGACGTGGTGTTGGCCTGCGCCGGTGACGTTCCCACCCTCGAGGTGATCGCCGCCACCGCCATCCTGCGGCGCGATCTGCCCGAGCTGAGGGTGAGGGTGGTCAACGTGGTCGACCTGATGCGCCTGCAGCCCGACAGCGAGCACCCCCACGGCCTGCCCGAGGAGGAGTTCGACGCGCTGTTCACCACCTCCAGACCGGTGATCTTCGCCTACCACGGCTATCCGATGCTGATCCACCGCCTCACCTACAGGCGCAACAACCACCACAACATCCACGTGCGCGGCTACAAGGAGGAGGGCACCACCACCACGCCCTTCGACATGGTGATGCTCAACGACCTCGACCGCTTCCACATCGTGATGGACGTCATCGACCGCGTCCCCGGCCTGGCCGAGCGCGCCTCGCACCTGCGCCAGCGGATGGCCGACGAGCGGCTGCGCCACCGCGCCTATACCCGCGAGCACGGCGAGGACCCGCCCGAGCTGCGTGAATGGACGTGGCCGGTCGAAGATCCCGCTCCGCACGGCTACGCAGGCGGGTCCGCGGACGCGGCCTAGACGGGATGCGCGTCCTCACCGTCAACGCCGGCTCCAGCAGCCTGAAGCTCGCCCTGATCGACGAGCGCGACGAGACGATCGAGGCACGCGAGCTGAACGCACCGGGCGCGAGCGTCGATCCCGATGAGCTGCGTCGAGCGCTCGCCTCGACCCTCGGACAAGCCGATGCGGTCGGCCACCGCATCGTCCACGGCGGCACACAGTTCCGTGAGGCCGTGAGGATCGACGCCGCCGTGGAGGAGCGGCTGCGCGAGCTGGTCGACCTGGCGCCGCTGCACCAGCCGAAGTCGCTCGCCGCTCTCGACGCCGTCGCCGCAGCGCTGCCCGAGGTGCCTGCCGCGGCCTGCTTCGACACAGCCTTCCACGCCACGCTGCCGGCCGCCGCCGCCACCTACGCGCTGCCCGCCGAGTGGCGCGAGCGCTGGCATCTGCGCCGCTACGGCTTCCACGGCCTCTCCCACGCCTGGGTGGCGCGCCGGGTGCCACTACTGCTCGGCGCCAACTCCGCGCAGCCGCGGATCGTCAGCTGCCATCTCGGCGCCGGCGCCTCGCTGTGCGCGATCGCCGGCGGCATCTCGATCGACACCACCATGGGCTTCACCCCGCTGGAGGGCCTCGTGATGGCCACCCGCTCGGGCAGCCTCGACCCCGGGATGCTGCTGTGGCTGATGGAGCGCGAGCAGCTCTCCCCCGAGGAGCTCACCGACGCGCTCGAGCACCGCTCGGGGCTGCTCGGCCTTGCCGGGAGCGCCGACATGGCCGAGATCCTCGAGCGCATCCAGACCGGGGACGAGCGGGCCGAGCTGGCAGTGGGCGTGTACCTGCACAGGCTGCGAGGGAGCATCGCGGCAATGGCAGCCTCGCTCGGCGGGCTCGACGCGCTCGTGTTCACCGGCGGCGTGGGCGAGCGGGCGGCGGCGGTGCGCGAGCAGGCCTGTCAGGGACTCGGCTTCCTGGGGATCGCCATCGACGCGGAGCGCAACCGCGGGGCCTCGAGCGAGCAGGACATCTCCACGGAGGGCGCGAGCGTCCGCACGCTCGTCATCGCCGCCCGCGAGGACCTCGAGATCGCCCGCCAGACCCGCGAGCTGCTGGAGGACGGAGGCTCATAACGGCGGAGGCTGCTAGCGAGCGCATGGGCATTTGAGCTAGGTGCAAAAGTTTGTTATAGTTTCGCAATCATGGTGTTGCGACTCGACAACCGTCCCCTGCTCGGAACGATCGACCGCGATCTGTTCATGGCTCCGGCGATCATGCCGCAGCTGGACGCGGCCGTCCAGCGAGACCTCAACGTGCTCGTCCTCGGGCCTCCCGGGTCTGGAAAGACGACCCTCCTGCGAGCACTCCTGGCCGATCACGAGGATGCCGGGCGACCAGCTGTGTATGTCGACCTCGGCGCCGCGCGCAACGTGACCGATGCGCTGGTGGTCATCGCCGATGCGCTGGGCCAGCGATGGGGGGCCTTCGGCGACGCCCTTCGCTCGAGAATCGTCCCCGAGACCACACCGTCCGGTGCCTTGCTCCGCCTAGTTCGGCGTCTTGGCGAGGCGCCCGCGTCGCTGCTCCTCATCGATGCACCTCCCGGCGAGGGTCACGCCCATACCCTTTTCGGACGTCTACGCGACGAGCTCTGGCAGCAGGGGCACCAGTGGGTGGTCGCTGCCAACGACGTGCTCCGCGACGAGCTCACTCGACCGCCCGCGAGTGCCTTCTTCGACGTGCATCTCGACCTCGCCCCGCTCTCCACGCCTGAGCAGACGGAGTTCCTTACCCGGCGTTTGGCGGGAGAGCCGGGAATCGAGATTGACGCCATGGTCGGCCAGACCGATGGCCTGCCGCGTTCCCTGCTCGCTCTGGCGCGCGCGGCGGTGCTCTCGCCCCAGCCTGTGGACGAACTGCTCGCCGAGCGCGGCAGGCAGCGTGCCCGCTTGGAGGGACTGTCCCGCCTGGCAACAACGATTGCCGACTACCTGGCAGACCACGGACCCACATCCGGCTCGGATCCACAGCTGCTGGCGACGCTCGGAGTATCCGGCCAGAGCGCTCGAAAGGCGCTGCGAGAGCTCGAGACATCGGGCTTCGTCCGCTCCTTTCCCGAACAGCAAGAGCGCCAAGGGCGTCCCCGCAAGCTCTACGAGCTGCTGGAGGCGCTTCGCTGATGCGGGACATGTTGCAATCACTCGATCATGGTTTTGCCTTCCAGACCTCTGGCCGCTTCGACCTCTTGGCAGGCGAGCACGTGGCCTACGCCGTGCTCGGAGCACCCGACGTGGATGGTGCCCTGCGAAGGAGTATCGAGCGGGGGGAGGGAGTCACCACCGTGGTTGGACGCATGGGCTCGGGGAAGTCCAGCCTCATCGCCGCCGTCGCCGACAGTCTCGACGAGGGATTCCTACCCCTTCGAGTGAGCGTGATCGGCGTCGAGGCTGGAGATCCAGCTGCGTTCGCGCGCCACGCGATCTCGGAGATTCGCGACCTCCCGGAAGCGCAGCTCACTCGCCATGAGGCTCACGCGCTCAACCGTGCGACCGCTGAGCACAGAACGGAGATCGTCACCCGTGAGCTTCGCGCCGGCTTTGAGATCGCGGCCGGGCGGATCTTGACCGGCAAGGTCGTCGGTGACATCAAGCGTTTCGCGACAGAGGAACTCGCGCGCAGTGCAGATCCGCAGATGCGATGCGCGGGATGCAGCGACTCCTCGATGTCTTCTGGCGACTCAAGCGATGCCCAGTCATGATCGTCGAGGACACCGACCATTGGGGCGGCTCACCGGATCTGGCCAACGCGTTCTTCGACCAAACCTCACGTGCATTCGCCACCATGGACGCAGTCATGGTCGTCGCCACCCAGAGCGACTACACAGAGCTCGACGGCTACCAGCGAGTGCGCGACAGGCTGACCGCCGAGGTCTTCCTGCCCCAGCTGCCGCACGTCGAGCGGGGCCTCTCCATCGTCCTGGAGAGGCGGATGAGCTTGGCCGGCGTGAAGGCCCCGGTCCAGGATGTCCTCGAACCAGAAGGGCTTCAGCTGCTATCTCGAAGCTACTTGGAATCGGCGAACGACGGCCAAGCCGGTGACCTCAGACGTACATTGGCAGTCATGCGGGCAGCGCTCGACATCGCTCTCGGAGATCCCAATGCGCCCCTCATCACCCATGGCCATGTGGAGGAGGGAATGGCCAAAACGCCGCTCGTGCCCTCCAGTGCACTTTGACGATCTGAAGCGGGGCCACCGGGAACACGCCCCGCGACGCGTAGCATTGGGCAGGTGCCCGACCAACCCGCCGCCGAACCCGACGGCCTGAACAGCGACCGCTCGGGTCCGCACCCGCCACTTCCGCGCGACAAGCGCGGCTGGCAGGTCTCGCCGGCACCCGACGGCCGGGGAATGCCCGAGCAGACTCCCAGCGGACCCCCCGCTCATCGCCGGCCGGGGTTCCTGTGGTTCGTGGTGATCCTGATCGCCATCAACTGGCTGTCCGTCTTCTTCTTCCAGCCCTCCACCGGCGAACAGCGGGTGACCGTTCCCTTCAGCCCCTACTTCCTCGAACAGGTCAAGGGCGGGAACGTCAAATCGATCGCCTCCAAGGGCGACACCGTCGAAGGCACCTTCAAGGCCAAGCTGCGCTATCCCGCCTCGAACAAGAAGGCGACCCTGACGAAGCAGTTCGCCACCGAGGTGCCGAGCTTCTGGAACGGCAGCCAGCTCTCCGCCCTGCTCGAGGAAAAGGGCGTCCAGATCAACGCCAAGTCGACCAGCACCAGCCAGTCGCTGCTGGCCGAGCTGCTGCTGGGCTTCGGGCCGACGCTTTTGATCGTGGGGCTGTTCGTGCTGCTGGCCAAACGCGCCGCGAAAATGGGCGGGGGCATGGGCGCGCTCGGGAACTTCGGGAAATCACAGGCGCGGCGCGTGGATCCCGACACCATCCGCGTCACCTTCGCCGACGTCGCCGGCATCGACGAGGCCAAGCGCGAGCTGTCTGAGATCGTCGACTTCCTGCGAAATCCCGACCGCTACGGGAGCCTCGGCGGGCGCATGCCGCACGGCGTCCTTCTCTCCGGAGCCCCCGGCACCGGCAAGACGCTGCTCGCCCGCGCCGTCGCCGGGGAGGCCCATGCGGCCTTCTTCTCCATCTCCGCCTCGGAGTTCATCGAGGCGATCGTCGGTGTCGGCGCGTCCCGTGTGCGCGACCTGTTCGCCAAGGCCAAGGAGGCGGCGCCGGCCATCATCTTCATCGACGAGCTCGACGCCATCGGACGCTCCCGCCAGGGCTCGGTGTCGGTGACGGGCTCCAACGACGAGCGCGAGCAGACACTCGACCAGATCCTCACCGAAATGGACGGCTTCGAGTCCTCAGAGGCGGTGATCGTGCTCGCCGCCACCAACCGCCCCGACGTGCTCGACTCCGCCCTGCTGCGCGCCGGGCGCTTCGACCGGCGCGTAACCGTGCAGCCGCCCGACCGCAAGGGCCGCAGGGAAATCATCGAAGTCCACACCCGCTCGATCCCGCTCGACCCTTCCGTCGACCTCGATGCCATCGCCGCGAGCACTCCCGGAATGGTGGGCGCAGACCTCGCGAACCTCGCCAACGAGGCCGCCCTGCTCGCCGCCCGCCGCGGCCACGAGAAGGTGCAGATGGGCGACATCACCGAGTCGCTGGAGAAGATCATGCTCGGCTCGCCGCGGGGCATCCTGCTCTCACCGGCCGACCGCGAGCGCACCGCCCACCACGAGGCGGGGCACGCGCTGGTGGGGATGCTCACGCCGGGAGCCGACCCCGTGCGCAAGGTCTCGATCATCCCCCGCGGCATGGCCCTGGGGGTCACCCTCTCGACGCCCGACTCCGATCGCGTGTCCTACTCGCTGGAGGAGCTCGAGGCGAAGATCAAGGTGGCGCTCGGTGGCCGCGTCGCCGAGGAGATCGTCTACGACACCATCACCACCGGCGCCGAGTCCGACATCCAGCAGCTCACCGCCATCGCCCGCCAGATGGTCGGCCACTGGGGCATGAGCGGCGCCATCGGCCCGATCTCGGTGCTGCCCGAAGATGGCCAGGGCCCCTTCCTCCCGGGCGTGAGCCCAACCTCCGAGCACACCCAGCGCACCGTCGACGACGAGGTCCACCGGCTCGTCGAGGGCGCCCACCAGGAAGTCACGAGCCTGCTCACCGAGCACCGCAACCAGCTCGACAGCCTCGCCCAGGCGCTGCTCTCCGCCGAGACCCTCGACGCGCCCGCCGCCTACGCCGCCGCCGGCCTGCCGATGCCCGAGATGGAGCCCGACCCCACCGAGGCTCCCCCCAGCGCCGCACCGGCCCCGCCGAGCGTCACCCCAGCCTGAGCGCCACTCCGCCTGGGCGCTCACGCCGACGCAGCCGGAGTCGGCTCAGCGGCCGCCGCGGACCCCCGCACGAGCAGCTCCACCCCGAGCGTGCACACGGCGAGGCTGACGAGCGCCGCGGCCACGATCGCCGTCGCGACGACCGGCGAGAGCAGGTGCTCGGAGAGGCCGAGCGAGGCCACCGCCGCAGGCACCCCCAGCTGTGCCGTGGCGGCCAGCGCCGCCGGCACGCCCCGTCTCAGCAGCCGCGATGCCAGCAGGTGGATCGCCACGTTGAGAGCCGCGAGCGATGCCGCCAGAGCGAGCATCGACGGGTCGCGCACCAGGCCCGCCAGGTCGAGGTGTGCCCCGAGCACCACGAAGTAGAGCGGGATGAAGAAGCCTTCGGCCACACCGCGAACCTGGGTGGAGAGACGTTTGGGGCCACCGAGCACCGCCACCATCAGCCCCGCCCCGAAGCCCGCTATCAGCACGCTCGTACCGCCCTTCTGGGCGATCCACGACAGCAGGAACAGCACCAGCAGCGAGACCCTCAGGTCCAGCGCCCAGTGGCGGCGCTTGGAGAGATGGCGCACGCGATGGATCCACTCGGCGCCCGCAACCGCCCGTGCGAGCAGGAGCAGCGCCGCGGCCCCGGCCGCCACCAGCAGGGCGCCGAGGGCCGCGTGCCCTACCCGGCCGGGCTGCAGCACGATCGGCACCGACAGGATCGTGACGATGTCCGCCAGCGCCACCTGCGCCATCACCGTCATCGCCTCCACACCCTCCAGGCCGAGCTCCTCGAACGCCGGCAGCAGCACAGCGGCCGAGCCCGAGGCCAGCACCACCGCATAGACCGCCGCATGCCCTCCTCCGGCGACAGCTGCCGCAAGCAGCCCCGCCGGGAGCGCCAGCACGCACACGACGGCTGCCAGCAGCGCACCCTCGCGGATCGAGGACGCCAGCCTCCTGTCGCGCAGCGGCAGGTGCATCCCCACCGTGAGCATCAGCATCGCGAAGCCGATTTCGCCGAGGAACGAGACCGTCGAGCCCGCTGGATGCACCACGCCGAGCACCGCCGGGCCCACGAGGATGCCCGCGAGGATCTCGCCCACCACCACCGGCACGAAGCCTCGGCCGAGCACCGCCACAAGCGGGCCCCCCAGGCCCGCCAGCACGACCACCGCGAGGGTCCCGAAGCTCACGAGCTCAGTATGCGGTCAAAGCGACGAAAGCAGGTGCAGCTCGTCGCGCAGCAGGCGCGGGAGCAGGAAGTGCTCGCGCACGCGCTCGTGGCCGGATCGGCCGAGCTCGCGTGCAAGCTCGCGGTCGCGCAGCAGCTCGAGCATCCCCGCCGCACACTCCTCGGTGCTCGACACGAGCCGCCCGCCGCTGCCCGGGGGCATCTGCAGGGGGATGCCCCCCGCACGGCCCGCCACCACGGGAGTGCGCTTCCACAGCGACTCCGACACCACGAGCCCGAAGCCCTCGCGGATCGACTTCTGGACAACGACCTCGGACAGGCGCTGGAAGGCGTTGACCTCGACATTGCTCACACCCGTGAGGTTCGTGTAGAGATTGATTAGGGGGTCGTGCTCGGCGATCTCAGAGACTTCGCGGTAGACATCCCAGCCCTCGGGGTCATCGAGCGCCATCGAGCCGACCAGCGCCAGCTGCAGCTCCCCGATCTCCGCGCGCACCATGCGGTAGGCCTCGATCACCCCCAGCGGGTCCTTCCAGGGGTCGAAGCGCGACACCTGGGTTACGAGCCGGCCAGGCAGCTCCACCCCGATCCAGTCGAGTATCTGCCCGGCGGTGCCCAGATCGAGGTTGATGTTCTTCGGGCTGAGCGGATCGATCGCCGGCGCAATCGTCTCCACCCGCGCCACGGGAAAGTCGGGGGGCACGAACTCGGCCATCGTGAAGACCGCGGCGTCGTAGCCGGCGAGCAGCGGGCGCAGGAAGCCCCACGCCTGCGGGTTCGGCTCGCTCGTGTCGATGTGGCAGCGCCAGATCCAGCGCGCCCCGCCGCGGCCGTGCACGTTCAACAGTCCCGCCGGCTGGGGATCGTGCACGACGATGAAGTCGTAGTCGCCGTCGAGCGCCTGCCCGTTCTCTCGCACGCAATCGAGGTAGGCGTCCCGCTCGGAGTCGGTGAGCTCGCGGGGAGAGCCCTGGAGTCCGTTGTGGAGCGCCTTGGTCGCCGCGAAGAAGTCCTGGCTGCCGCCCATCACCTTCCAGTCGACCGCCAGGCCGAGATCGCGCAGCAGCGGCACGCTCGAGCGCAGCAGCTCCGAGACTCCACCGCCGTAGGGGGTGGCGTTCACCTCCAGGATGCGCGCGCCGGCGAGCTCACGGGCCAGCTCCCTGAGCTCCTCCAGGATCGGCGCCGGTGAGATCCCCTCGTAGGCGTCGAGCGACCAGCGCCCCACGTTCACCTTCTGCAGCATCGGCCCTTGGCTCATTCGCCGATCAGGTCCCGCCGCGCGAACGCCCACAGCGCCACCGCGCAGGCGAGCAGCGCGAGCGCGAGCATCGCCGCCGCATCGCCGGCCTTGAACGACTGCGTCGGCACCAGCCCGACGTGGGCGAACGGCGTCACTTCCACCAGCCATCTCGGCACCGCCAGCAGCGAGCCCACCAGCTGCCACAGGAACGCCACCGTCACGAGCCCATATGCGATGCCGGCGCCGGCCCGCGGCAGGAGCGCGAAGGCGAGCGCCGCCAGCCCCAGGAACAGGAGAGCGACAGGCAGGCAGTTGGCGCCCGCCTCGAGCGTGCTCGACAGCGAGATGGCAACTCCCTGGGAGGCAGCCCCGGCCCAGGTGAGCAGCCCGGCGGTCAGCGAGATCGCCGCCGTCCCCAGCGCGGCGAGGAGCAGGCGGCCGGCCAGCCAGCGGCCGCGGCCTACAGGCAGGGCGAGCAGCGTCTCCAGCCGCTGCTCGGCTTCCTCGTGGCGGGCCGCGTTGACCTGGGCGCAGGCGAACAGGCTCACCACGAGGATCACGAAGATGAACACGAACGAGAGGTAGCCCCTCGGCGTCGCGATCGACCCCGAGCCCAGCTTCGCTATCTCGCGTCGGGTGGCCTGGGAGATCCCGGCCGAGGAGACCCCCTTGGAGACCATCCCGAAGACGAGCGCGAACACCCCCACGCCGCCCAGCCATACACCGAGGCTGCCCCGCTCGCCGCGCAGAGCCTGGCCGGTGGAGGAGGAGAGCAGGCTCAGGCGGGGCTTGGCGCTGTCGCGCGTGGCCAGCATCCCCGTGCCGACGTCGCGGCCCGCGGCGATCCGTGCAGCGAGGGCGCACAGCCCCACGCTTGCCGCCAACGGAAGCGCCAACGCCAGCGGCCGCGCGCCGCTGAAGGGGCGCAGCTCCTCCGCCCACCCGAGCGGCGTTGCCCACCGCAGCCAGCCGGCTCCGGCCGCCGTGTCCGCGATCACGCGCAAAAGCAGCGACAGTCCCACAACCGCCGTTCCGAGCTCCATCGCCCTTCGGCGTGTGGGGGCGAGCTGGCTGGTGAGAGCGCCGACGCCCACGAACACCGGCACCACAGAGGCGGTGGACAGCGCCAGATAGGCCGATGCGCCCGCGGGCAGGCCACCCGCGATGAAGCCGACGAGCTCCGCGGCCCAGAGGATCGCGACACCGGCGCCAATCGCCGTCAGCGCCGAGAGCAGTGCCGTTCGCCGTCCGACGGTCGCTGCGAGGACGAGCTCGGTGCGACCCGCCTCCTCCTCGGTTCGCAGCGCTCGCACGGCCGCCAGCACCCCGAACACCGCCGCGGCGATGGCGAGCGTCCCCCCGACACGCCACGCGCTGTAGCCCCCTACCGTCAGCGGGTCATAGGGGTAGCCGTAGAAGAGGCGGATGGCATCGTTGTTGGCGAAGCTGCGGACGAAGCCCACCCTGTCGGCGAGCGTGGGGTAGGCGCTGCGATAGCCAACCGGCTGGATATAGGCGTAGAGGGCGAAGAGGTAGGCGAACGCGATTGTGCGGGTCCGGGCGTCACGGAGCGCGCGGCGCACGAGCGCGACCGCCGGCCCCAGCCCCACCGAGCGGCCCGCCCGCGCCGAGGAGCCACCGTGGGCCAGCGCACCCGCGTCAGTCGCTGACACGGCCGTCGGATGTGTCGTAGTGGTGCAGGAAGATCTCCTCCAGGGACGGCTCGCGGCTGGTGAGTGCCAGCACGGGATGGCGAGCGAGCGCCGCGATCACCGGGCCGACGCAGCCGCTCACCTCCAGGCGCAGCGCGTTCACACCGGCGCTTGCCACGTGCACGCCGGGAAGCGGGTCCAGGCGAGGAGCAGGACCGTCGAAGGTGACCTCGATCGTCTGAGCGCTGAGGTGGCGCAGCTGCTCCAGCGTGCCCTCATCGACGAGCCGCCCGGCGCGCAGGATGCCGATCCGGTCGCACAGCGCCTCCACCTCGCTGAGGATGTGCGAAGAGAGGAAGACCGTCTGCCCGCGTTCCTTTGCCTCCGACACCGTCTCCCTGAACGCCACCTCCATCAGCGGATCCAGACCCGACGTCGGCTCGTCGAGGATCAGCAGCTCGGCGCGGCTGGCGAACGCCGCGATCAGCTGGATCTTCTGGCGGTTGCCCTTCGACAGCGCCCGTACGCGCTTGGCGGTGTCGAGCTGGAAACGCCCGACGAGCAGCTCTCTGTAGGCGACGTCGGTGCCGCCGCGCAGGTTGGCGAGGAAGGCAAAGGTCTCATCGCTCGTCAGCGCCGGCCACAGGAACGGCTCCCCGGCCACATAGGCCACCCGCCGGTGGGCCTCGACGGGGTCGCGCCAAGCGTCCACACCGAACAGCTCGGCGCGTCCAGTGCTCGGCCGATGCAGTCCCAGCAGCAGCCTGATCGTGGTCGTCTTGCCCGAGCCGTTGGGGCCGAGGTAGCCGTAGACCTCCCCCGGAGCAATGCTCAGGCTCAGGTCGGCGAGAGCGGAGGTGCGCCCGTAGCGCTTGCCCAAGCCCTCGGTGCCGATCGCCGGCGCGGCCGTCTGTCTCATGCACGGAGGATTGCTCGTCCCGGCGGTCCGGGCATCCGGGTTTTTCCCTGAGGCACCCTCGGAACTGCCGCCGATGCGCGACACCCGGGGATCCGGTGTTATCCGTGCTTATCCACCATCGATTGGAGTGTTTACCCGGTAGCGGAGTCCTCGCCGGTGCGACTACCTTCGACTCATGGCCGCACATCCACATCTGCACGTGGCACCCGAGCCGGACCTCGAGCCGAGCCAACTCCAGGCGACAGCGCCGATCCGCGTGGTGCTCGCAGACGATCACGTGGGGATGCGCCGCAGCCTGCGGCTGCTGCTCGACAACGAGGACGGCTTCGAGGTCGTGGCCGAGGCCAGCGACCACGCCGCGGTCACCCGCCACGTCCACGGACATCAGCCCGAGGTGCTCGTGCTCGACCTCGGCCTGCGCAATGGATCGAGCATCGAAACCATCCGCTCGCTGAGCGAACACGCACCGCAGACGAAGATCGTGATCCTGACGATGGAGGACAACCCGATCTTCGCCCAGCGCACGCTCACCGCCGGGGCACTCGCCTTCGTGGCCAAGGATCTGGCCGACGTCGAGCTGCCCGACGCGATTCGCGCCGCAGCGCAGGGTGAGGAATACGTCAGCCCGCGGGTGGCCGCGCGTCTCGACGCCCTGCACAGGGCGCTGACCGACAACAAGCTGACCCAGCGCGAGGTCGAGGTTCTGCGCCTGATCGCATTCGGCCACACGAGCGTGGAGATCGCGCGCATGCTGCACCTCTCGCCGCGTACGATCGAGACCCACCGCGCGCACATCCACAAGAAGCTTGGGCTCGGAACCCGCTCCGAGCTGGTCCGCTACGCGCTGCGCCGCGGCCTGATCGGAGCCTGAGCACTCGCCTGGTCCCGCGCGCTTCGCCGTGCTGGGAGCCTCGCGGTGAGCAGGGTCCCGCCCTCGCCGGAGACGATGCTCAGCGTCCCCCCCGCCAGGCCCACACGCTCTCTCATGCCCGTCAGGCCGAAGCCCTGGTCGACGTTGGCCGTGTCGAATCCGGCCCCGTCGTCCTGCACCTCGACGAGCAGCTCCCCGCCCGCCTCGGTGACGGCGACCCGTGCGCTCTTCGCGCCGGCGTGCTTGACCACGTTCGTCAGCGCCTCCTGCACGAGCCGGTAGACGGCGTTCTCGAGCTCCTCCTCCAAGCGCTCCCCGCCGGCCGACAGGCGGGCAATCGCCAGATCGTGCTCGACGGCGATGCCGCTGCGGTCATGGTGGCGATCGAGCAGCGATTCGATCGCGGCGCGCAGCCCCAGCTCGTCGAGCGCCGGAGGCCGCAGGTCGGTGATGATCGAGCGTAGGTTGCCGATCTCGTGCTCGATCCGCGCCACCGCGTCGCGCATCGCACCCTGAGCCAGCTCGAGATCGTCGCGGCGCAGGGCCGCCGACAGGAGCACCCGCAGACCGCCCAGTCCCTGCAGGGTCTCGTCGTGGAGCTCTCGCGCCCATCGTCGCCGCTCGGCGTCAGCGGCGGCCTGGGCGCTGCGCAGACGATCGGCCAGCACGCTCTGGGCCAGCGCCACGGCGGTGGCGGCACTCGCCGCGAAGGTGCGCAGCGTCTGCTCGTCGTCCTCGCTGAAGACGCCCGCGTCCTCGCCGCGGTCGAAGGCCGCGAGCACCCCGACGGCCTCGCCGCGATAGAGCATCGGCACGAGCAGCGCCGTCTGCGCGTCCTCGACTCCGAACTCGCGTGGAGCGATGCCGAGCCGCGCTGCGACGTCGACGACGCGCTCGGGCCGGCGGCGCTCGAGCACCTGCCCGGAGGTCGACTCGGAGATCGACAGGCGCGCGCCACGACTCTCAAGGACATGGCCCGCGCCCGCGTGCACCACCAGCTCGGAGCCCTCGCGCAGCATGATCACGAGGCTCCTTGCGCCCACCAGCGCACGCCCGCGCTTGGCGATCAGCTCCAGCACGTGCTCCAGTGCGATCTCGCCGCCGATCGCGACGGCGACGTCGCGCGTGGCCTCCAGGCCGCGGACCGCTTTCTCCAGCTCGTGTCGACGGAGCTCGCTGGTCTCGAACAGGCGCGCGTTGTTGATCGCCACCGCCGCCCAGTCAGCGAGGATCACCGCGGCCTGCTCGTCGCGCTCGGTGAACTCCCCGCCGCCCTCCTTCTCAGCCAGGTAGAGGTTTCCCCAGGCCTCCCCCCGCAGAAGCACCGGCACGCCGAGGAAGGTGCGCATCGTGGGATGGCCAGCCGGGAATCCGTAGCTGCGCGGATGCTGGCCGACGTCGGCGAGACGCAGGGGCTCCGGGCGTTCGATCAGCGCACCCAGCACGCCCCGACCACGCGGGAGGTCGCCGATCGAGCGGTGCGTCTCCTCATCGACGCCGGAGGTCAGGAACTGCGACAGCTCGGTACGGCGATCGTTGAGCACCCCCACCGCCGCATAGCGCGCTCCGGTGGTCTCGCGGGCTGTCTCCAGCACGCGGTCGAGCACCTTGTTGAGGTCGAGCTCGGTCACGAGCACGCGGCCCACGTCGAGCAGGCGGCGGATCCATTGCTCCTCGGAGGGCGCGGCCATCGGTCAAGCGTAGCCGTCTGGCGTCAGTAGTTGACCACGTTTTGGTGCGGCTCGCCACCAATGACCCGACCCGTGCCCCCGCCTACGCTCCCGATATGACGGTTGAGATGTTGCACTGCCACCACTGTGGCGATGCGATCGGCGTGTATGAGCCCCTAATCGCCCTCCTGGACGGCCGCCAGGTCCTCGAAACCTCCCGCGCGGCTCAGGCAGGCGTCGATGTGCTCACGGCCCCCTGCTACCACCGGGCCTGCTTCATGCGCGCCGAGGCGCAGGACCTCTCGCGGTCTGCGTAGTTTTCCCGGTCACGACAGCGGATTTACTCGGCTGGCGCTGGCCCACTGGCGGGTTAGCTTGCAGTCATGTCCACTCAAGACCCCACCTCCAAGCTTCGTGTCCTGATCGCGGGCGGCGGCGTGGCCGCGCTCGAGACCGCCCTCGCCCTGGCCGAGCTAGCACCCGGCCTGACCACCACCACGGTGCTCGCCCCCAATAGCGAGTTCGTGGAACGCCCCATGACGGTGCGCGAGCCCTTCGCCTACCCCAGGGCACGCCGTCATCCGCTCGAGGCGATCGTGCGGGATGCGGGCGCCGAGCTCGTGGCCGACGAGCTCAGCTGGGTCGCGCCGAGGGAGCGGCGCGTGCACACCGCGGGCGAGCTGGAGATCGACTACGACGTGCTCGTGCTGGCGCTCGGCGGCCGCATCTGCCCGCGCTACAAGCACGCTGTCACGATCGACGACCGCAAGCTCGACGAGACCCTGCACGGGCTGATCCAGGACGTCGAGGAGGGCTACGTCAAGAGCATTGCCTTCGTGGCCCCCGGCCGCATGGCCTGGCCGCTGCCGCTGTACGAGCTGGCGCTGATGACCTCGGCGCGCGCCTACGACATGGATGTCGAGCTCGCCACCACGATCGTCACCCCCGAGGACAGCCCCCTGGCAATCTTCGGCGCCGCGGCCAGCGCCGCCGTCGGCGAGCTGCTCACCGCGGCCAGGATCGAGACGATCACCTCGGCCTACGCCGAGATCCCGCACAACCGCGAGATCGTGATCAACCCCGGCGACCGCCACCTCGAGGTGGACAGGATCGTAGCCCTGCCCGAGCTGTATGGGCCCTCCGTGCGCGGAGTGCCCCTCAGCGAACACGGGTTCCTGCGCGTCGACCGCTACTGCAAGCTGCTCGACACGGACAACATCTACGCCGCCGGCGATGCGACCGAGTTCGCCGTCAAGCACGGCGGCATCGCCTCCCAGCAGGCCGACACGGTCGCCCAGTCGATCGCGGCGCTGGCGGGAGCGGCGGTGGTGCCCGAGCCGTTTCACCCGATTATCCGCGGCATGCTGCTGACGGGCGATAAGCCTCGCTACCTGACGGCGCGGATCACCGGCGGCGCGGGCTTCAGCTCGGAGATCACAGACAGTCCCACCTGGTCGCCGGCGAGCAAGATCGCATCCAAGTACCTGGCGCCCTACCTCGCGGATCACGTGGTAGCGGCGACATGAGCGCGGAGGGCTCGGGAGAGCAGAGCAGGGGGTGCATGGTGCTCGGCTATGACCGCTCGGATGGCGCTCAGAGCGCCGCCCGATGGGCGGCACGTGAGCTGCTGCCGGACGGAAAGCTCGTGATCGTCCACGCGGGGCGCCCGCTGCACGCGCCGCCCTCCCCCCTCACGAGCGCCCACGAGCGCACTGAGCTGGGTCGCGCGATCATCGACGAGCTCCTGCTGGAGGGCGACGATGAGCTGCGCGACCTCGATCTCCACGTCGAGGTGCTCGACGTGGATCCCGTCACAGCCCTGATCGAGGCGGCCGCCCGTCACGACGCTCGCGCGATCGTGATCGGCAGCAAGCCGCACTCACGGCTTCACCGGGCAATCGGCGTGGTCACCGACGGGCTGCTCGCCCGCTCCCCCGTGCCGGTGGTGGCTGTTCCTCTCTCGCCCGGCTGACGCTCAGCGCGGCGGAGCGCTGGTGAGGAAGGTGGCGGCGAGATCCTCCTCGCCGAGCTCGGGCACCGCTTGCTCGAGACGCTTGCAGATGGTCTTCACGAGCGGGAGGTCGAGGTTGTGGCGCTCGGCGAGCTCCTGCGCCAGTGCGGCATCCTTGGCCGCCAGCGCAAGGCGAAACGATGGCTCGAAGTCGCGCTCGATCATCGCCTTGGCCTTCAGTTTCAGATAGGGCGCATCCAGCGGGCCCTCCGCCACGGCGTCGAGGAACAGTTGCGGGTCGAGGTCGGCGCCCTCGGCCAGCGCGATCGCCTCGGCCGCGCCCTCGACGAGGGTCGCGATCCAGCTGTTGGTCACCACCTTCAGCCTGCTGCCGGCGCCGGCCGGACCGACCCACATCGTCCGCTTGCCCACCGCGCCGAAGACGGGCTCGAGCACCTCCCAGGTCTCGTCGGGACCGGAGGCGAGGATCACGAGCTCACCCTGCTCGGCGGGCTGCTTGGTGCCGAGCACGGGAGCGTCGACGAAGGCGATCCCATGGCGCTCGGCCAGCTCGGCACAGCGCTCTGCCCCAGAGACGCCGATGGTGCTCATCTGCGCCCACACGAGCGAGCCGCTTGCCGCCGCGAGGAAGCCATCCTCGCCGTCCATCACCTCGATCACAGCATCGGCATCAGGCAGCATCGTCACCACGATCGAAGCGCCGTCGGCGGCCTTGGCAGGCGAGTCGACGATCGTGGCGCCGTGCTCGGCGAGCGGCTCGGCCTTCTCGCGCGAGCGGTTCCACGCCCGCAGATCGATTCCGGCGCGGGCGATGTTCGCCGCCATGCCGAAGCCCATCGTCCCACCGGCTCCGAGCACGGCCACTGTCGGGGTGGCGCTCACGCTCCACGACTACCCGCAGGTCCTGCGCGGCTAACAGGGCTCAGGCAGCTGCGAGCGCTCAGGCAGCTGCGCGCCGAGACGCCGGCGCGTCCGCCAGCAGCTCGCCCACCGCGCCCTCCACCCGGGCGCGAACGCGGACGTCGGCCAGGTCCGGGCCCTTCTCGGCCAGCGACCCCAGCGCGGGAGCGATGGTAATACCCGCCTGGTAGCGGTCGATCACCCGCGGGTCGACATAGGAGGCGCGGCACACCGCCGGGGTATTGCCGAGATAGGCGGCAACCGTCTTGATGGCCGCGCTCACCACGCGAGCGCTCGCCGTCCTGCCGGCCGCAGGCTCGGGGGAGGCGGCAAGGACCACGGCAGCCAGCACCGTCGCGTTCCAGGTGCGGAAGTCCTTGGCCGTGAAGGCGCCGCCCGTGTGCTGCTTGATGTAGGCGTTGACGTCCTCCGGGTGAATCTCCACCCACCGATCCCGCTCGCGGTAGGCGAGCAGCTGGCTCCCGCTGCGCCGGCGCTTGAGCGCGGCAACCACCCGCAGGGCATCCGCATCGACGATCGCCTGCACCCGGCGCTGGCCCGACTTGGCAGGGAAGTCGAACACGATCTGCCCGTCCCTCTCGATCGACACGTGCTCGCGGCGCATCGTGGTGAGCCCATACGATTCGTTTCGCTCCGCGTAATCCTCGGAGCCCACGCGAAAGAAGCCGAGATCGAGCAGCCGCACCGCGCAGGCGAGCACCCGCTCGCGCGGGAGATCCTCCGCGGCCGAGGATCCCGAGCCGTCGGCCTGCCCCGCGCTCAGGCGCAGGTCGCGCGCCACCCGGCGGCGCAGCCGCGGGAGCGCCTCGCCAAAGGCGATCATCGAGTCGAACTTCAACCGGTCGCGATGCGAGCGCCAGCGCTCGTGGTAGAGGTACTGCTTACGCCCCGCCGCGTCCAGGCCGGTGGCCTGCAGGTGACCCAGAGCGTCCATGCAGATCCACACCTCCTTCCAGGCGGGCGGGATCGCCAGCTCGGCTATGCGCTGGAGGACCTCGGGATCGTCGATGCGCTCGCCTGCCGGGTCGCGGTATTCGAACCCACGACCGCGCCTGCGACGGGCGATCCCAGGAGCGGCGCAGCTGGATCGTCGCAGTCGTGGCATCAGCGAGTCACTCTGCTACCCCACCCGCCGCTGCACGAAACGAAGGCGAGAACGTGAGACGAGCGACCCCGGCGGGTAGTGGGATCGCATGAGCACCAGTGAGCTTCACCCCAACCACGACTTCGAAGCACACAAGAACGGCGGTTCTGAGCAATCTGGCTACTCGCCACACGAGCACCGGCCGCTCGCCAGCTACGCGGCGCTGACGGGTGTGTTTGGCGCCGGCCTGGGAGGCGCCCTGCTGGCCATGCGCGCCTCCGGTCACGAGCTGCCCGAGCGCCTGGCGATCGTCGACGTGCTCCTCGTGGGAGTCGCCTCGCACAAGCTCAGCCGGATGACCACCAAGGACAAGGCCACGAGCTTCCTGCGTGCTCCATTCACCCGCTTCCAGGGCAACGCCGGCCACGCAGAGGTCTCGGAGGAGCCGCGGGGAGAGGGAGCGAGACGACTGATCGGAGAACTGCTGGTGTGCCCCTACTGCCTCGCGCAGTGGATCACCGCGGCGATGAGCGTGGGGCTCGTCGCGGCGCCACGTCCCACCAGGTTCATCGCAGCCATCTATGCCGAGCTGACCCTCGCGGACTTCCTGCAGCTCGCCTACCGTGCCGCCGAGCAGCGCGTGTGAGAGTTTCGAAGAACGTGCCTCAGGGCAACTGAGACGATGTGCCCAGCCGCCAGATCTCACTCACCTTCGACGACGGTCCCGACGAGACCTGGACCCCGCGTGTGCTCGCGGAGCTCGAGCGCTGCGAGGCGCGGGCGAGCTTCTTCCTGATCGGTGAGCGACTGAGGGCGGCGCCTGAGGTGGCGCGGGAAGTCATCGACGCCGGACACGAGATCGGCCTTCACTGCGATCGGCATCTGCGCCACAGCGATCTCGACGAGAGCGAGATCGAGGCCGACACGATCGCCGGGCTCGCCTCGCTTGCCGAGCTGGGCCTCTCGCCCCGTCACTGGCGCACTCCATGGGGAGTGCAGACGCCCGCGAGCGCTCGGGTGGCCGCGCGCCATGGGCTGAAGCTGGTGCACTGGAGCATCGACACCCACGACTGGCGCGGTGACACGAGCACCGCCATGCTCGAAGCTGCCGCGGAGGACCTGGAGGATGGCGCGATCGTGTTGATGCACGACGGGCTCGGCCCGGGAGCACGCAGAGACGGCTGCGCGAACACCGTGGAGCTGCTCGCGCCGCTGTGTGCGCTTGCGGGCCAGCGCGGCCTGGGCCTCGAGACAGTCGAGGCATAGGATGCAAGCCATAGCCGACACCCCGGGCGGCCACGACTCGATAACGCTGACCACCGCGCTCGAGCAGATAGCCGTGTGCGCCGCCGACCTCGACGCGCATCCGCGCTTTCCGACGGAGAACATCGAAAGCCTGAAGGCCGCAGGTATCACCCAGCTGGCCGCCGACCGCGACCGAGCGACGCTGGCAAGCGAGATCGCGCTGGTTCGCTCGGTGGCGAGCGTCGACGCCTCAAGCGCCCGCATCCTCGACGGACACTTCAACGGCGTCGAGCGAGTGGCCCTCTCGGCGCCCGGCGAACTGCGCGAGCGCGAGCTGCGCGAGGTGGCCCAGGGGAACCTCCTGCTCGGCGTTTGGGGTGCGGATCCCGTTGGCGGCGAGGGCATCCCCGCCCGCATCGAACGCGCGGCCGACGGCACCCTCCTGCTGCAGGGCGCCAAGACCTTCTGCTCGGGGGCTGGGGGCGTGCAGCGGGCTCTCGTGGTCGCAAACGACTGGGACGGCGCCCGCCGCGTGGCCTACGTGGATGCCCGGCAGGGCCTGGAGATAGATCGTGGGTGGTACCGCGCGTCGGGCCTGCGCTCCTCGGAGAGCCACCTCGTCCACTTCCACGACACACCCGTCCTGGCGATCCTCGGCGGGGCTGACGAGCTCCTGCGCGAGCCCTACATATCCCGCGACGGAGTGCGCACCGCGGCGACCTGGGCCGGACTCGCCGACTGCATCCTGGCGAGCGCGGTGGCGGCCCTGCATCCCGACAGGGCCGACGATCTGCGCCTGCACGCGCTTGGACGCATGCGGGTGGCCCGCGGAACGATTGATCGCTGGCTGGCGCACGCCGGAGAGCATCTGCACGACGGCACCGAGGCTCCGGGCGAGCTCGCCGGCGAATGTCGTGTGGCGGTTGCCGATGCTGCCCGTCTCATCGCCGGCGAGGCCGCCCGCGCCTGCGGTGCACGCGAGCTGGCCACAGGCGGCGTGCTCGACCGGGCGCGACGGGACCTCGACCTGTTCCTGCTCCAGCATCGCCTCGAGCCCAAGCTGGTCCAGCTCGGACGCGCCACGCTGCAGGCGCAGCGATGAGCGGGGCACCGGCCGGCTCAGCGCCAACCTCCGTGGAGCGCTTCGATGAGCTCTACGCGGCGAGCCCCGATCCGTGGGGCTACACCTCCAGCGAGTACGAGCGCGGGAAGTACGCGGCCACGCTCGCCGCCATCGGCGATGGCCCCCACCGGCGAGCCCTGGAGGTGGGCTGCTCAATCGGGGTCTTCACCGAGCTGCTCGCACCGCGCTGCGAGAAGCTCGTGGCAATGGACTTCTCCGCTCGTGCGCTCGAGCTGGCTCGCAAGCGGGTTGGCAACACCGGAGGCGTGGAGCTCGTCCACGGCGCCTTCCCCCAGCAGATACCCGAGGGTGACTGGGACCTGCTCGTCTGCTCGGAGATCCTCTACTACCTCGATCGCCCCACATTGATGAAAGGGGTGCGCTTCCTGCACGGCCAACTCTCCCGTGGCGCGTGCGTGGTGGCGGTCAGCTGGCGCGGAGAGGGCGCCACCGAGCCACTGCGGGGAGACTGGGTGCACGACCTGCTGCGCACCCAGCTCGGACGGTGGCACACCCTCGACGGCCGGCACCCCGGCTACAGGCTGGATCGCTTCGACGGCCATGAGCGCTGAGCGGATCGTGATCGTCGGCGCGGGCGCGGCGGGGCTCGCCACCGCACGCTCATACCGCGCCTGCGGGGGCGAGGGCGAGGTAACGCTGGTGGGCGAGGAGCCCACGATCCCCTACGAGCGCCCGCCCCTGACCAAGGACTTCCTGCGTGGCGAGCTGGCCGCCTCCGAGCTCGCGATCGAGCCCCAGGAGTGGTTCGAGACAAACGACGTCAAGCTGCTGCGCGGCTCGCGCGTGACAGCGATCGACCCGCACCGCGGGGCGGTCACCCTGGAGGAGTACGTGGAGCTGCCCGCCGACGCAATCGTGCTCGCCACCGGCTCGGAGCCCTCAAGACCACCGGTCCCCGGGATGGAGCACCCCGACATCCACACAATCCGCAGGCTCTCCGACAGTGAGCGTCTCGCCCAGGAGAGCGACCCCGACCGCCGTGTGCTCGTGATCGGCACCGGCTTTATCGGCTGCGAGGTCGCTGCCTCGCTTGCGATGCGCGGCCTGCGCGTCACGCTGATCGGCGAAGAGCGCCTGCCCCAGCTGGAGCGGTTGAGCGAGCGGGCGGCCGAGCGGATCGCCGCCTGGCTCGAGGAGCTGGGCGTCGAGACGATCTATGAGACGGCGGTGAGCGCCGTGCGCGACGGCCGAGAGGTGGAGCTCCGCGACGGTCGCCGCATCGACGGCGCGGCGATCGTGCTCGGCACCGGCGTGGAGCCGCGGGGCGAGCTCGCCCGAAACTCGGGCCTGGAGATGCGCGGGGGAGCGGTGGTGGTCGACGGATCGATGCGCTCCCCGAGCAGCGACGGCGGCAACGTCCTCGCTGTGGGCGACGTGGCGTGCGCCTTCAACACGAGCGCCGGGCGGCATCTGCGGGTGGAGCATTGGGGCGATGCGCTGGGTCACGGCGAGGTGGCCGGACGCACGCTCGCCGGCGGCGGGGGAGGCTGGGGTCAGGTACCCGGGTTCTGGTCGACGATCGGCGAGCAGACGCTGAAGTACGCGGCCTGGGGCGACGGATTCGACGACTCCAGGCTCGTCACCGGCAGCGACGGCGCCTTCACCATCTGGTACGGCCGCCACGGAGCCACGGTGGGTGTGCTCAGCCACGAACGCGACGAGGACTACGAGCACGGTCGCGAGCTCGTTTCCAGAGGGGCGCCACTGCCGTGAGCAGCCCCTCGATCGAGCTGCCCTTCCTGCCCGCTCCCGAACCGCGGCTGCGCGCGGTCGTCGTCGTGCCTGCCCGTGACGAGGCGCTTCGCATCGCGGCATGCCTGCGCGCCCTGGCCGACCAGCGCGACGTGAAGCGGAGCACCTACGAGGTCATCGTGGTGCTCGACGGCTGCAGCGACGCGACAGCCGATGTCGTCGGCGAGTTCGCGGTGCGGGAACCGGGTCTCGTCCTGCACGTGGTGGAGCTTCCAAGTCCCAGGGGCGTGGGACGAGCCCGCCGCCACGGCATGGACCTCGCCTGCGAGCGCCTGCTCGGGCTAGGCCGGGAGGATGGGCTGATCGCGAGCACCGACGCCGATAGCGTCGTGGCAAGCAGCTGGCTGTCCTCGCAGCTCAGGCTGAGCGCGCAGGGCGCCCGCGCGATCGGGGGCCACATCGAGCTCGACCCGATCGAGGCGCTCGAGCTCTCCGACGAAGCGCTGCGCGAGCGTGAGCGCCGTCGCCACGAGCGCATGGCCGCCGTCCTCGGCGCGGAGCTGGACGGAGCGCAGGCCGAGCACCACCAGTTCAGCGGCGCCTCTCTTGCGCTGACCGCCGAGGCATACCGCGAGTGCGGTGGGCTGCCCGTGCGTGCGGCCCTGGAGGACGAGGCGCTCGAGCTCGAGCTGAGGGCGCTCGGCATCCCGATCCATCGCAGCCTCAGCGTGCGGGTGATCACCTCCGCGCGCAGAGACAGCCGGGCACCGCGGGGCCTGGCACGCGACCTCGCGCGCTCGGACTGGCGCGCTCGGCGCAGCTACCGCGCCGAGCAGTTCCCCCTGGAGCTGCTGCTCGAGCGTAAGCGAAACTCGATCGCGCTCGTGCTGCCGGCTCGCGAAGTGGCCGCCACCATCGGCCCGATCGCCGAGCTGGCCGCTCGGCTCCGGGACGTGGGGCTGCTCGATGAGGTGCTCGTTGTCGATGCGGGCTCGCGCGACGGCAGCGCCCGCCTGGCCGCCGAGGCGGGCGTCACCGTGGTTCAGGAGGACGAGCTCGCCAGCGAGCTTGGTCCCGCTCAGGGAAAGGGAGACGCCATGTGGCGCGCGCTCGGCGTGGTGGAGAGCGAGGTGGTGGCGTTCGCCGACACGGACACCGAGGAGCTCGGCCTCCACTTCCTGACGGGCCTGCTCGGACCTCTGATCTGCGAGCCCGAGGTGCAGTTGGTCAAGGGCTTCTTCAGGCGTCCCTTCCGGGCCGACGGCACGGTGCTGGCCGAGGGCGGCGGCCGTGTGACCGAGCTGATGGCCAGACCGCTGCTGAACCTGCACGCGCCCGACCTGGCCGTGTTCGACCAGCCGCTCGCGGGCGAGATCGCGGGACGCCGAGAGCTGCTCGAGCGGATTCCCTTCAGCGCCGGCTACGGCGTGGAGATCGCGATGCTGATCGATTCCTGGAGAATCGCCGGACTCGACGGGCTCGCGCAGGTCGATCTCGGAGTGCGCCAGAACCGCCACCAGTCCCTGCGGGATCTCTCCGCCATGGCCTACGCGGTGCTCGTCGCGGCCTCCACCCGTCTGCTGGGGAGCGATTTCGCCGACGCCCATGCCGTGGGCTCGCTCTCCCTGCCTCCGCTGAGAGGCGAGAGCCAGATGGAATCGCGTCGGGTGCCCGTCGAGGAGCGCCCGCCGTTGGCCTCATATCGAGAGAGGCAACGCGAGCGCGGAGTGCGATCGACCGTTTAGGCTCTCAGTCCTCGGCCCCCCACTGGAGCTCTTCGCCCTGGCCGGGGTCGGTTGACTCCCCCGCCTCGGGTGAGGCGAGCACGAAGACCTCGGCGTTGTAGTCAGGGTCGTGGTGTCCGGCGCTCATGAAGGCGACCACGTCGCGGTGCAGCTCCTCCTCGATGACCTTTCTGAAGCGCTCGTTCATCACTTCCTGGAGCTCGGCCCGGAGGTCCATCACCGCTCGTGAGCGCCCATCCTCGATCAGCGTCTTCTCCGCCTGGGTGTAGCCCCCGCTGAGCAGCACCACCACCAGATCGCCCGAGTAGTAGGTGCGCGCCTTGGTGGGGCCCTTGCCGTAGTGCTCCTTGAGCAGGCCCACGATGCGCCTGGAGATCGCCGCCAGCGTCTTGCCCTGCTCCTCGCGTCCAGCCTCCTGATCGCCCCCGCTCGCCATTCGGAAACCGTAGCCGCTAATGAGCGGGGGTGCGACCGGCGAGCAGCTCCAGGGCGTGCGGCAGCGCCTGCGCGATCGCGGCTCCGGCCTGCTCGATGCTGCGTGGGCTGCCCGGGAAGTTGACGATCAGCGTCGAGCCGGCTACACCGGCGAGGCCGCGCGAGAGCATCCAGTGAGGGGTGTGCGGCCTGGAGGCGGCGCGCATCGCCTCGGCGATGCCGGGGGCCTCGCGGTCGATCACCGCGCGCGTCGCCTCGGGCGTCACGTCGCTGGGCGCGAGGCCCGTGCCGCCGGTGGTAAGCACCAGAGCACACCCCTCGGTGGCCACCCAGTGGCGCAGCCGCGCTTCGATCGTGGAGCGCTCGTCGGCAATCAGGTCGCGTCCGGCGATCTCGATCCCGATCCCCTCGGCCAAAGCCGCCAGCCGCGCGCCGCTTTCGTCCTGCTCCGGGCTGCCCTGTGCCTTGGACGTGCTGATCGTGATGATCGCCGCGCGCGTCACCCGCGCCTCACCCGTCCGCGTCCTCGCCGAGACGGTAGTCGCTGCGACCACCTCGCTTCTCCAGCAGAACGACCTCCTCGATGAGCACACCCCGCTCGATGCCCTTGACCATGTCGTAGACGGTGAGCGCTGCCACGGCGCAGGCGACCATCGCCTCCATCTCGACACCCGTGCGCGCGACCGTCCGGACCTCGCCGACGATCTCCACGATTCCCGCCTCGACGTCCACGCTGCCCGAGACGTCGGCGAAGGTGAGGGGCAGTGGGTGCGCGAGCGGGATCAGCTGACCGGTCTGCTTGGCGGCCTGCACACCGGCCAGGCGCGCAACCCCGAGCACCTCGCCCTTGGGACCGTCGCCGGCCTGGACCGCGCGAGCGGTGGCCGGGGACATGCGCACGCGCGCGCGTGCGCGGGCGACGCGCTCGGTGATCGGCTTGGCGCCGACGTCGATCATTCGCGCCCGGCCGTCCTCGCCGATGTGGGTCGGGCGCTCAGCGCTCACAGGGGTGGCTCCGTGCCGGGCGCCCACCGTCCGGCTGCTCCGGCGGCGTGCTCGCGCTTCCAGATCGGCGCCTCGGCCTTCAGCCGGTCGATCGCTTCACGGGCGGCGGCAAACGCTTCGGCGCGGTGCGGGGCGGAGACCGCCACGATCACGCTCGGCTCCCCCAGGGCAACGCTCCCCACGCGGTGCTCGACCGCGGCGGCGCACAGATCGTGCGCGGCAACGCACTCGTTCATGATCCGCTCGATCCGCTCGCGGGCCATGGCCTCGTAGGCCTCGTAGTCCAGGCGCTCCACCTCTCGGGTCACACCCTGGAAGACCACGATCGCCCCGGCGCCCGGATGACTCACGGCCCGCGAGAGCGCATCGAGCGACAACGGCTCATCGGTCACCCGCACATGCAGGGCGACTCCGGCCCCGGCGGGGGCACCGCCGCTGAGGGGTGGGATCAGCGCCAGCTCGTCATCCGCTCGCAGCACCGTCTCGGCGGTTGCGTAGTCGCGGTTAACAGCCAGACGCACGGGCAGACGCGAGAGCAGCCCACGCAGCGACTCCAGCTCACCGAGGGTGCGCAGCGCGTCCGCCACGGTGGCGCCGACCGGGAGCCTCAGCTGCACGCTGGCACCGGCGCGTTCGCGCAGGATCGCGAACATCCGCACCTCCACGACCATCTCGTGCCGGCCCGCCGAGCTCACGAGAGGCCCTCCACCCACATCCGCAACGGCTCGATCTCGACACGCTCGCCCGCACGCACGCCGATGGAGTCGCTGGGTATCAGCGCGAGCGCATCGGCGTCTCGCATCGAGGTGAGGACGTGCGAGCCCTGCGCACCCGTGGGCTGCACATGCCAGCCGTCCGGCCCGGTGCTCAGACGGCAGCGCACCGCGTGCGCGCGGCCTGGTTGCTTGACGTAGTCGCGGTCCATGATCGCCGGCAGGAGCAGCGGGGCGCCCGACATGCCGAGCAGCGCGCGCAGCGCGGGCTGAACGAGCAGGACGAACGTGACCATCGCCGAGACAGGGTTGCCGGGAAGCCCGAACACCAGGGTATCTCCCAGAGTGCCGAACCAGGTTGGGTGGCCGGGCTTCAGGGCCAGACCCCAGAAGGCCTCGCTCACGCCCAGCTCGGAGAGGCTGGGCCGGACATGGTCGTGGGCGCCGACCGACACGCCACCGCAGATGACTGCGACATCGACTCCGCTCAGTGCCGCCGCGAGCGCGGCGGTGGTCGCATCGCGCTCGTCTCCCACCACGCCGATGCTCGCAACCTCGGCTCCCGCGCGAGACGCGAGCGCCGAGACCGTGAGCGAGTTGGAGTCGCGCACCCCGCCCACCCTCGAGGGACCGCCGGGCGCGATCAGCTCATCGCCGCTGACGAGCACCGAAACGCGGGGGCGTCGCACGCACATCGCCGACGCGCTCCCAAGCGATGCGAGCACGCCGAGCTCGGCCGGCCCGAGCGGGGTGCCGCGCCGCAGCACGGTCGCTCCCGCCTGGATGTCCTCCCCGGCGCGCCTGACGTTCTGGCCCTCCGGCGAGGCGATGAGGATCTCGACCCGCTCGCCGTGGCGGCGCGTGTCCTCCACGCGCACCACGGTGTCGGCGCCCACCGGGATCACGGCACCGGTGGAGATGGCGATCGCCTGCCCCGAATCCAAGGCACGCCCGGCAGGCGACCCGGCCCGCGACTCGTCGACCAGCTCGAGGGAGACTGGGCTCTCTCGCGCAGCCGATGCGACATCGGCGCCGCGGACGGCGAAGCCATCCATCGCCGAGCCGTCGAATGGGGGCACCGCCTCGGTCGCGGCGGCGTCCTCGGCGAGGACTCGTCCCAGCGCCATCCGCAGCTCGACCGGCTCGCCGGAGAGCGCCCTTGCCGAATCCAGGACCAGCCGGCGGGCGTCGTCGATCTCGAGCAGTCCCGCTGCGGCCTGACTCGAGCGCTGGGTGCTCGCCTCCATGATCTCGGACTGTAGTGCCACACTCATCCAATGGGCCAACCAACGATCCTCGCCGTGCTCGCCGGCGGACACGGACAGCGCCTCGGTGGCGCTAAGGCGACGGCCCTGCTGGCGGAGAGGCCGCTGATCTCCTACCCACTGGCGGCAGCGCGAGCGGCCGGGCTGGACGCCGTGGTGGTCGTCAAGCCCGACACCACCCTGCCCCCGCTCGACGTGCAGGTGCTCCACGAGCCGCAGAGCCCCGTGCATCCCCTTTCGGGTGTGCTGGCGGCGCTCGATCACGCCTCCGCTCTCCCGTCGCCCGCGGCGGTCGTGGTCGTGGCCTGCGACATGCCCTTCCTCACGGGGCCGCTGCTCGAATGGCTCGCGAGCCTCGAGGGCGCAGCGATGGCCGAGGTGGACGGCCGCGCTCAGCCGCTGCTGGCGCGCTGTGAGCCCGAGCACCGCGACGAGCTGCAGGCGGCGCTCGCGCGCCAGAGCTCGCTGACCGCGGCGATGCGCTCGCTCGAACCCCGCATCCTCGACTCGTCCGAGCTCGGCCGCTTCGGCCCCCCGGAGCGCCTGGTCTTCAACGTCAACGACCGCGACGAGCTGCTCCTCGCCGAGGAGTGGCTCGCGTGAGCCACTCAGCCCCGCAAACGCGGCTCACCCTCGTCGCCGGCGTCGGCGACGCGCTCGGCGGCGGCGCGAAGCTCCTGCAGGCTCAGACCAGAACGGCCGGCCATCCAGCAGGCCAGCGGCGCGGCCGTCCGTTCGGAGGCGTGCGCTGCCGTGCCGGCCAGCTCCAGCAGTTCGCGCACCTCCCGCACGGATGGCCCCGGGACCCCTGTCTCCCGGGCGAAGGCGGCGATCCATTCATCGCGGGTCACCGCTGGCAGCTTAGCCTCCACTCGGCGCCGGGTAGAGGTTCGGGGTGAGCACACGCGACCGCCTCGACCGTCCCCTGCGCGATCTGCGCATCTCGGTCACCGACCGCTGCAACCTGCGCTGTCCCTACTGCATGCCCCGCGAGGTGTTCGGTCCCGGCCACGAGTTCCTCCCGCGTGCCGAGCTGCTGAGCTTCGAGGAGATCGCACGACTGGCACGGATCCTGGCCGCCCAGGGCGTCAGCAAGCTGCGGCTCACCGGCGGCGAGCCTTTGCTGCGCCGCGGTCTGGAGCGCCTGGTTGAGATGCTGGCGGGGATCGAGGGCATCGAGGACCTCGCACTGACGACCAACGGCCTGCTGCTCGCCGGGCATGCGCACGGTCTCGCCGAGGCAGGCCTGAACCGTGTGACGGTCAGCCTCGATGCGCTCGACGAGGAGGTGCTGCGCTCGATGAGCGATACCCCGGTCTCGCCGAAGCGGATCCTCGCCGGCATCGAGGCGGCCAGCGATGCCGGCCTCGACCCGGTCAAGGTGAACATGGTGGTGAGGCGGGGAGTCAACGATCACCAGATCCTCGCCATGGCCGAGCACTTCCGCCATCGACCGCAGACGCTGCGCTTCATCGAGTACATGGACGTGGGATCGAGCAACGGCTGGCGGCGCGACGAGGTGGTCTCGGCGAGCGAGATCCTCGAGCAGATCGCCGGCCGCTGGCCGCTGGAGGCCGTGGACCGCTCCCACCCGGGCGAGGTTGCGACGCGCTACCGCTATCTCGACGGGGCCGGGGAGATAGGCCTGATCCACTCCGTCAGCTCGCCGTTCTGCGGCAACTGCTCACGCGCCCGCCTGTCAGCCGACGGACAGCTGTTCACCTGCCTGTTCGCGCGCAGGGGCCACGACCTTCGAGCTGTGCTGCGCTCCGGCGCGGAGGACGACATGCTCGCGGCGCGCCTGCATGAGCTGTGGGGGGCCCGTGACGACCGCTATTCAGAGCTGCGCCTGCAGGAGGGCGATCGTGCCGCGGCGCCCAAGGTGGAGATGTCCTTCATCGGGGGTTGAGCGAGCGAGGAGGCCGCTCGAGTTTTCGCGCGAGGGCCCAGCGGGTAGGGTGGCTGGGAGTATGCGAAACCCGGTGCGCGAATGGCCGTTGCTGCGCCAGCTGCAGGGCAGCGACCCCCTCGCGCGCGGTGCGGCCGTCAAGTCGCGACGGACCGCCAACCTGGGCAACCGCGCCGCGGGCGCGGACGAGGTGGTCAAGTCGGTCTGCCCCTACTGCGCGGTCGGATGCGCCCAGAACGTCTACGTCAAGGACGGGAAGGTCGTGCAGATCGAGGGCGACCCCGATTCGCCCGTCAGCCGCGGGCGGCTCTGTCCCAAGGGCTCGGCGACGCTGCAGCTGACCACCGGCGAAGCCCGCGAGCATCAGGTGCTCTACCGCAAGCCCCATGGCAGCGAGTGGGAGCACCTCGACCTCGACACCGCCCTGGAGATGGTCGCCGACAAAGTGATCGAGGCGCGCCTGGAGGGCTGGGAGTGGGAGAGCGAGGGGGAGCGCGTGCGCCGCAGCCTCGGCATCGCGAGCCTCGGCGGAGCGACGCTCGACAACGAGGAGAACTACCTGATCAAGAAGCTCTGGACGGCGCTCGGGGTGATCCAGGTGGAGAACCAGGCGCGGGTCTGTCACAGCTCGACGGTGGTTGGACTGGGTACCTCATTCGGGCGCGGCGGCGCCACGACGTTCCCCGGCGATCTGCAGAACTCCGACTGCATCGTGATCGAGGGCTCGAACATGGCGGAGGCGCACCCGGTGGCCTTCCAGTGGGTGATGGAGGCGAAGGCCCGCGGGGCGACGGTGATCCACGTCGACCCCCACTTCAGCCGCACGAGCGCCCTGGCGGACATCTTCGTGCCGCTGCGTACGGGCACCGACATCGCCTTCCTCGGTGGGATCATCAACCACGTCCTGGAGAACGAACGCTGGTTTCGCGACTACGTCGTGGCCTACACGAACGCCTCCACGATCATCGAGGAGGACTTTCGCGACACCGAGGATCTCGACGGGGTCTTCTCCGGCTTCGATCCCGTCGCCGGCCACTACGACTACGAGAGCTGGCAGTACGAGGGGGCGCCTGTGGCGGCGGCCTCCGGCAATCGCGACCGCTACAAGGAAGTCCACGGCGACGGACAGGCGATGCGCGACTCCGCACACGGGGAGAGCGCCGGCTCGGGCGGACAGAGCGTCAAGGGTGAGCCCAAGCGCGATGAGACCCTGCGGGATCCGCGCTGCGTCTTTCAGATCCTCAAGCGCCACTACTCGCGCTACACCCCGGAGATGGTGGCGCAGACCTGCGGGGTTCCCCAGGATGTCTTCCTGCAGGTGTGCGAGAAGCTCTGCGAGAGCTCCGACCGCGACCACACGAGCGCATTCGTCTACGCGGTCGGCTGGACCCAGCACACGGTCGGCTCGCAGTACATCCGCACGGCCTGCGATCCTGCAGCTGCTGCTGGGCAACATCGGGCGTCCCGGCGGCGGGATCATGGCGATGCGCGGGCACGCGAGCATCCAGGGCTCGAGCGACATCCCCACGCTCTACGACCTCCTGCCCGGCTACCTGCCGATGCCCCACGCCCACGAGTACGAGAACCTGCAGGAGTACATCGCAGCCGACTCGGCGGAGAAGGGCTTCTGGGGCAACATGAGCTCCTACGTGGTCAGCCTGCTGAAGGCCTGGTGGGGCGAGGCGGCCACGGCGGAGAACGACTACTGCTTCGACTACCTGCCGCGCATCACCGGGGCACACGGCACCTACGACACCGTCATGGCCCAGCTCGCCGGCAAGTGCAAGGGCTACTTCCTGATGGGCCAGAACCCGGCTGTGGGGTCCGCCAACAACCGCATGCAGCGCATGGCCATGGCCAACCTCGACTGGCTCGTCGTGCGCGACTTCTCGCTGATCGAGAGCGCCACCTGGTGGAAGGACGGTCCCGAGATCGAGACCGGGGAGATGCGCACCGAGGAGATCGCCACCGAGGTCTTCTTCTTCCCCGCCGCCGCCCACATCGAGAAGGACGGCACGTTCACCAACACCCAGCGGTTGCTGCAGTGGCACCACAAGGCCCAGGAGCCCGCCGGCGACGCCCGCTCCGATCTGTGGTTCATGTTCCATCTCGGCCGCCTGATCCGTGAGAAGCTGGCGGGCTCCGAGGACGAGATGGACCGTCCGATCCTCGACCTCACCTGGGATTACCCGACGAGCGGCGAGGTGGCCGAGCCGAGCGCGGAGGCGGTGCTGCGCGAGATCAACGGCAGCGGCCCCGAGGGCCTGCTGTCGAGCTATGAGGAGCTGAAGGACGACGGCTCCACCGCCTGCGGCTGCTGGATCTACTGCGGGGTGTTCGCCGAGAACGTCAACCAGTCGGCCCGGCGTCGCTCGCGCGAGGAGCAGAACTGGACGGGCGCAGAGTGGGGCTGGGCGTGGCCGGCCAACCGCCGCGTGCTCTACAACCGCGCCTCGGCGGATCCCGAGGGCCGCCCCTGGAGCCCGCGCAAGGCGCTCGTGTGGTGGGACGCCGAGCAGGGCTCCTGGACGGGACACGACACTCCTGACTTCCAGGCGCGCAAGCCGCCCGGCTATGTGCCGGAGAAGGACGCGAAGGGTCCCGATGCGATCGCGGGCGCCGAGCCCTTCATCATGCAGGGCGACGGTCGCGGTTGGCTGTATGCGCCGGCGGGTCTGGCCGACGGGCCGCTGCCGACCCACTACGAGCCGCAGGACTCCCCCTTCGAGAACCCGCTGTACGCCCAGCGAGCGAACCCGGCGCGCAAGACCTACCCGCACCCCAACAACCGCTACCACCCAAGCGGCGAGGAGCCGGGAGCGGAGGTCTTCCCCTACGTCGTCACCACCTACCGCCTGACCGAGCACTTCACGGCCGGCGGGATGACACGCTGGTCGCCCTACCTCGCGGAGCTGCAGCCGGAGTTCTTCTGTGAGGTATCCCCGGAGTTGGCCGAGGAGCGCAAGCTCGAGCACGGCGGCTGGGCGACGATCGCCACCGCGCGCGGGGTGATCGAGGCGCGCGTCCTCGTCACCGACCGCATGAGCCCCTTGATCGTCCAAGGCCGAACCATCCACCAGATCGGGATGCCCTTTCACTGGGGTCCCAACGGCTACTCCAAGGGCGACTCCGCCAACGAGCTCTCATCGATGTCGCTGGACCCCAACGCCCACATCCAGGAGGACAAGGCCTTCACAGCCGACATCCAGCCGGGACGGCGCCCCCGCGGCGCCGGGCGCCAGGAGCTCGTGGAGGACTACCAGCGTCGTGCCGGTGTCACCGCCGGTACCGGGACGAAGCCGTGAGCCCGCACGAGTCCAGCCTGCTGAGCTCGGTGCGGGGCCACGGGGATCCCGCGAGCGACACGGGCTATGTGGATCACCCGCCGCGGATGGGGTTCTTCACCGACACCTCCCTGTGCATCGGCTGCAAGGCCTGTGAGGTGGCCTGCAAGGAGTGGAACGAAGTGCCCGAGGACGGCTTGAACTTCACGGGCATGTCCTTCGACAACAGCCAGGGGCTGAGCGCGGACACCTGGCGTCACGTGGCCTTCATCGAGCAGCGCAAGCCCGTGGGCCAGTCACAGGCGAACATGCAGCGCGGCCTCGCGACGCTCGTGGACCTTGGCCTCGACACTCCCTCCGTGGGAATGCGCCCCTCGCTGCCGGCCTCTGCGGATCGTCCCCCGGCCCCCGGCGCGGGCGATCTCGACGGGGACTTCCGCTGGCTGATGTCCTCGGACGTGTGCAAGCACTGCACCGACGCGGCCTGCCTCGACGTGTGCCCGACGGGGGCGCTGTTTCGCACGGAGTTCGGCACGGTGGTGGTGCAGGAGGACGTGTGCAACGGCTGCGGCTACTGCGTGCCCGCCTGTCCCTACGGCGTGATCGCCAAACGCGAGGACGACGGGCGTGTATTCAAGTGCACCCTCTGCTACGACCGCCTCGGCGAGGGCATGGAACCGGCCTGCGCGAAGGCCTGCCCGACAAACTCGATCCAGTTCGGCGAGCTGGAGGAGCTGCGCGAGCGGGCCGGCGGGCGTGTCGAGCAGCTCCAGCAGGCCGGAGTGGCGGACGCTCGCCTGTATGGCCACGACCCCTCCGACGGGGTGGGGGGCGACGGAGCCTTCTTCCTGCTGCTCGACGAGCCCGAGGTCTACGGTCTGCCGCCCGACCCGGTGGCCACGACGCGCGATCTCCCCCGCATGTGGCGCCACGCGGCCATGGCCGCAGGCTGCCTGGCGGCGGCGGTGGGCGCCAGTCTCGCGGGCAGGCGATGAGCAGCTCCGATGTCACCGTCGACGGCCTGAAGGGCATCAGGCCCGGTCGCGAGGCGATGACGGGCGTCAACCACGAGCGAGGGCCCGACGGAGATCCGGGATCGAGGCGCCGGCGCGGCGGCAGGGGCGAGCGCTCGATGGTTCCGCGGGCGGAGTTCTCGAGCTACTACGGGCGCCCGATCGTCAAGGAGCCGACCTGGGCGGCGCTGGACATCGCCGGCTATCTCTTCCTCGGGGGCCTCGCGGGCGCATCCTCGACGCTCGCGGCGGCGGCCGACCTCAGCGGGCGCCCGGCGCTCGCGCGACCGCTGAAGCTGGGGGCCGCCGGCGCAATCTCGCTGTCGCTCGTGGCGCTCGTGCACGATCTCGGTCGCCCGGCGCGCTTCCTGAACATGCTGAGGGTCTTCAAGCCGACCTCCCCGATGAGCGTCGGCGTGTGGATCCTCTCCGCCTACGCCCCCGCGGCCATCGTGGCGGCCGGCGGGGAGCTGATCGATGGCCTGCGCCCGCTCGGCCGTGCCGGTACCGCCGGGGCGGCGCTGCTCGGCCCGGCGGTGGCCTCCTACACAGGTGTGCTGATCGCCAACACCGCCACCCCAGCATGGCACGAGGGACACAGGGAGCTGCCGTTCGTGTTCGTCGGCTCGGCCGCCAGCGCCGCCGCCGGCCTCGGCCTGCTGAGCGCACCCCTGGCGGAGAACGCACCGGCGGTCCGCCTCGCGGTGATCGGAGCGGCCGCCGAGATGGGGGCCGTGAAGCTGCTCGAGCGACGCATCGGGATCGTGGCCGAGAACTACCACCAGGGCAAGGCCGGGAAGCTGATGCGCGCGGCCGAGGCGCTGACGGTGGCCGGCATTGCCGGAGCGCTGCTGCGAGGCCGCCGCAGCCGGGGCGCGGCGGCTCTCTCCGGGGCCGCCCTGCTCGCCGCCTCTGCCTGCGCCCGCTTTGGGATCTTCGAGGCCGGCTGCCAGTCGGCGCGCGATCCCAAGTACACGGTCGTGCCCCAGCGCGAACGTCTGCGGGCCGCGGGAGAATGACCGTTCCACGGCCGCTCGACGGCCACGGGACGCTCCATGCGTACGGGGAGCACGGCACGAGTGCCGAGCAGGCGCCGACGGGGGCGCTGCACCGCGTGCTCCGCGACGGGGAGAGTGATCTGGTGGCGGTTGAGGAGCCGCTGGAGATCCGCGTTGACGGCAAGGCGACGGCGGTTACGATGCGCACCCCCGGCCACGACGAGGAGCTGGCGGTCGGCTTCCTCTACGGCGAGGGCCTGATCGTGAGAGCCCCCGCCGTCGGGCTGACCGACGACCTGGCGGCGAACACGATCGAAGTGGGTGGCCCGCTCGCGCGCGAGCCCAGCGCCAGGCGCTTCTACACCACCTCCTCCTGCGGAGTCTGCGGCAAGGGCGCGCTCGAGGAGGTGGCCGTGCACTCTCCCCCGCTACCCGCCGGCCCGGAGCTGGCGCGAGACCTCCTCGCGGGCCTGCCGGACAGGCTCGTGCAGCCGGGCTTCGCCCGGACGGGGGGCCTGCATGCCACGGGCCTGTTCGACGCGGACGGCGAGCTGCTGTGCGTGCGCGAGGACGTGGGGCGTCACAACGCGATGGACAAGGTCATCGGCTGGGCGCTGCTCGGGGGAGGGCTGCCGCTGTACCCGCGCCTGCTGTGTGTGAGCGGGCGCCTGTCGTTCGAGCTCGTTCAGAAGGCGGCGGTGGCGGGAGCGCCGTTCCTCGTGGGCGTGGGCGCACCGACCTCGCTGGCCGTGGAGCTGGCGCAGGCACGGGGCCTGACGCTGTGCGGATTCGCCCGCGGCGGCCAGGTCAACGTCTACACACACCCCGAGCGGGTCTGCGGATAGCTCAGCAGCGCGAGGCGCGAGGACCCGGGAGGGGCAGGTCCTCCAGGCGAGTGCGCAGTTCGGCGACCGATTCATAGACGCCTGCAGCACCCGCCTCGCTCAGCTCTTCGCGCGAGAAGCCGCCGGTCATCACAGCGAGCGTCTGGACCTCGGCGCGCGCGGCGGCCTGCACGTCCCAGGGGGTATCGCCGATCATCACCGCCTCCCGCGGGTCCGCCTCGGCACGCTCGAGCGCCGAGTGCACCAGGTCGGGCTCGGGCTTTGTCGCCTCGACGTCCTCCGCGCTGGTCCAGGCGTCGGCGAGCTCGCGTGCGTCGAGCAGGTCGAGGTAGTGATCGACCTCGTCGGGCTTGGCCGAGGAGGCGAGCACAACGGTATGGCCCAGCGTGCGGAGGTCCTCGATCAGCTCGCGCGCGCCATCCATCGGCTGGACTTCGTCGATCATCCGCATGTACAGGGACTTCTCGGCAGCGCGGATGTCCTCGCCAAGCTCGCGCTCGGTCTGCTCGTCGGTGAGCGCTTCGACGAGCTGGTCGCCGCCCATGCCGATGTGCCGGTGAATCTGCCACACCGGGAGCACGATGCCGGAACTCTGGAAGGCGCGAAACCAGGCGAGCGCATGCTGGTAGTTGGTGTCCACCAGCGTGCCGTCGATGTCGAGGATGGCTGTGCCCATCGGATCAGTCGTGTCCGAGCCGCCGGCGCGCCTGCTCGATCTCGCGGACGGCGTCCTCACGGGGACACCAGCCCTCGACACTCACGACGTGTCCCTCGAGATCCTTGTAGATCGAGAAGAACTGCTCGATCTCCTGACGCAGCAGCAGCGGCAGCTCGTCGAGCTCCTCATAGCCGTTCCAATAGGGATCGTGGAGGGGGACGCAGATGACCTTGTCGTCGATGCCCTTCTCGTCGCGCATCTTGAACATTCCCAATGGCTTCACGGGGATCAGGCAACCGGGGAAGGTGGGCTCGTACAGACACACGAGCGCGTCGAGCGGGTCGCCGTCCTGTCCCAGCGTCCCGCGCAGGTAGCCGTAGTCGGCCGGGTATGTGGCGGCGCTGCTGAGGAGCCGGTCGAACTTGATGCCGCCAAGCTCGGGATCGAACTCGTACTTGTTGCGCCCGCCCTTGGGGATCTCGACCACGCACACCAGCGCGTCCTCTACCGGCGGGGTGTCGGGCATTGAGCCAGAGTACCCGTTGGGTAGACGCGGCTAACGTGCGCCCCCACCCTGCGACGCAGACGCCAACTCGACGAGGGTCAGTTCAGCGATCCGGCGGGCAACACGTAGCGAAGTGGAGCGCGCGGCGGTGCGCCCCCACCATCCAGGCGCGCGCCGTGCAGGCCCTTGGGTGTCGCGGCCACCGCGGCCTCGGGAACGCCGGCGTGATCTGTGATCCAGCTCATGATCGAGGGGAAGTCATCCCCCTCGGCGAGGATCGCGGCCCGCTCCACCACATCGCCCCCAGAAGAGTGAGGGCGAGCCAAGCGCTTTACGAGGACGCGAATCCCATCATCGTCCATTGCGCCGGGCCTTGACCGGCAGTGCCGGGTAGCGCTTGCGCTCCTCGGCGGTCATCTTGCGAATCGTGAGCGACCCTTCTTTGAGCTGGCGCTGGAGATCCTCCAGCTTCAAGCGTCGCTTCTCAGCTGCTCGATCTGCCTGCGTGATCATCTGTCCAGGTTAGCGCGCCGAGCAGGTGATTCCCGGCGTCCAACGGTTTTCATACCGATCACAGGGGCGCCCCGCGCAGCGCATGTCGAGCCTCGGCAAATGTGACGAGCCGTCCATGGTCCTCGTCCCACAGCTTGAAGCGCACAGCCTTGACGCCGTCCCACATGGAGAGCGTGGGCACATCGTGGAAGATCGGGTTCTCGTCATGGGCGCGCTGCAGGTTGTAGTTGGGGATGCGCGCGCTCAGGTGGTGCACGTGATGCAGCCCGATGTTGCCCGAGAAGAACTGGAGCACCTTGGGGAGCTTCAGATATGAGCTGCCGCGCAGCGCCGCGTCAGCGTAGCTCCAGTCCTCGGCGCTCTCCCAGTAGGCGTCCTCGAACTGGTGCTGTACGTAGAACAGCCAGATCCCCGCCGAGCCCGCCAGCAGAACCGTGGGCGCCTGCACCAGCAGGAAGCTCTCCCAGCCCATCAGCCAGCAGAGCGCCGCCACGAGCGCCGCCAATGCGAAGTTGGTGCCGATCACGCTGCGACGCAGGCGCGGGCGTGCGCTGCGCGACACCAGGCGCGGCCCCACCAGGAGAGCAACGATCGGACCGATGCCGAACATGATCAGGGGATTGCGAAACAGGCGGTAGCCGAGTCGTCCTCGCCACGGCAGCTCGGCGTACTCGGATACCGTCAGCGTGCGCACATCACCGCCGCCGCGCCGGTCGAGGTCGCCGGAGCTCCCGTGGTGAATCGCGTGGTCGTGACGCCAGCGCAGGAACGGCGAGTAGACGAACAGGCCGAGCACGGTGCCCAGCCACATGTTCGCCCGCTTGGACGGCAGGAACGAGCCGTGTGAGCAGTCGTGGAAGAGGATGAACGTGCGCACCAGGAAGCCCGACGCGGGAATCGCGATGGCGAGCGTCAGCAGGTAGGAGACGCCAAGCGACAGGTACATCAGATAGGAGAGCGCCAGATACGGCACCACCGAGCTCGCGAGGTCGAGCAGGCTGCGGCCGAGGTGCGGCCGCGCATACGGGGCAAGCGTCTCCCGCCAGAAGGCACCTTCGGGGTGTGAGCTCCCGGCTGTGACGGCGCGGGTCGCCGGAGCTACTTGACTCATATGTACCGATCCCCTTGCCACATCAGTGGCTCAGTCGCCGGAACGTTCCGAACCGACGGGTTGATCGCTGCGGATCATAGACCCTTGTGCGGGAGGCGGCGCCGGTTCTCGTACGTGTGCCTATGGCCGGCTGCCGGCCGGCAGCGGACGTGCCATCCACACATGTGGGATTCCAGCCTCGTCGAACTGATCTGAGACGACGACGAAGCCGGCGCGTTCGTAGAGCCCAACGACGGGCAGCTGGGAGGCCAGGCGAGCTTCGGTGCAGCCGCGCTCGCCCGCGGCGGCGAGCGCGAGCGCGAGCATGCGGCTGGCGATTCCGTGCCCGCGCCACTCGCGTTGCACCGCCACCCGGCCGACTTTGGCTCGCCTCCCATCGTGGAGCAAACGCAGGGTGGCGATCACGCGGCGGGATTCCGGATGGAGGGCGACCACGTGCAGCGCTTCGGCGTCGCGTCCGTCGAGCTCCTCCTCGCGGGGCACGCCCTGCTCGCGGCAGAACACCTCCTCGCGCACGGCGATCGCACCCTCCAGCTCCCCGGCACCGTCAGCCCAACGCACCTCGATCTCGGCGGCTGGCATCTTCAGCGGGCGCTCGTGGCCAATCTCGCTCCGACCGAGCCGGGCGTGAGACGGCGTATGGCCACGAGACCGATGAGGGCCACGACGAGGCAGGTGACGCCCCCGATGCCGAGGCCCGCACGGGCCCCCAGCTCGGCCATCGCCCAGCCAACGATCGGGCCGCCGATCGGAGTGGATCCCTGAAAGGCGACGAACCACAGCGACATCACACGACCACGCATGCTCGGCTCGGCGTTCAACTGCAAAGTGGAGTTGCCGGTGGACATGAAGGAGATGCTGGCACCCCCGGCCAGCGCCAGCGCCACGAGCTCGATCGGAAGATTGGGAGCGAGGCCCGCGAACAGCAGAACCACGCCGAACGCGCCGGCGGCCGCCACCAGCGGCGGCAGGCCCGTCTTGCCCTTGGCGGCCACCACCAGTCCGCCGAGCACCGCGCCCACGCCCATCGCCGAGGTCATGAAGCCGAAGCCCGTGGCTCCGGCATGCAGCCCCTGGCTGGCCATTACAGGCAGGGTCACCTGGAACTCGTAGGCCAGGCAGCCGGCGACGGCCATCATCACCAACGGCACGCCCAGCTGGGGCGTGCGCTTGACATAGCTCAGCCCCTCGCGCAGCTGTCCCGGCTCGCGGCCGCTGGGTGGGCTCGGCGAGATCGCGGCGGTGTCGAGCGTGGCGAGCGATGCGACGACGGCCACGAAACTCGCGGCGTTGACGAGGAAGCACACGCCCTCGCCGACCGTCGCTATCAGTACGCCGGCCACCGCCGGACCGATCACCCGGGCGACATTGACGATGACGGAGTTGAGGCTCACCGCGTTGCGAAGGCTCTCGGGTCCGACCATCTCGAGCATGAACGACTGACGGGCGGGGTTCTCGAAGGCGTTGTTCAGGCCCAGCAGCGCGGCCAGCACACCCACCTCCCACAACCTCACCGCTCCCGTAACCGTCAGCACCCCGAGCACGAGTGCCTGCACGCCCATCGCCATCTGGAGGATGACCATCAGCCGACGCTTGTCGACCCGATCGGCGATCACCCCGCCGTAGGGGCCGAGCAGGAGCACGGGCAGCGTCTGCAGGGCGACGATCACTCCGAGCGTGACCGAGGAGTGACTGAGGGTCAGCACCAGCCACGACTGGGCCGCCATCTGCATCCAGGTGCCGATCAGCGAGACCGACTGGCCGGCTATGTAGCGACGGAAGTTGGGGATCGCGAGGGCCGCGAAGGTGAGGCGCCCGACGCCTCGCAGGCGCGTCACGGACGGCCGCCGGGGAGACGGTCGGCGAGCTCCTCCAGAACCGGGAGCGCCCGCCACAGCAGCCGGCGCTCGTGCTCGGTGAGCTCCTCCACGTGGGCGCCCAGGGCCTGTGTGCGCTCACGGTGGATGCGCTCGCGGATTCGCCTGCCTGCCGGCGTCGCCTGCACGAACGCCGCGCGTCGATCGCCGGGGTCGGCCGTGCGTTGGATCAGGCCCGCGTCACACAGCTGGGCGGTTATGCGGGAGAGCATCGTCGGGTTCAGGCTCTCGAGCTCTGCCACCTCCGAGAGTCGCAGCGGCCCATGGCGCACGATCGTGAACAGCACCGAGATCTGCGAGGGCGTCAGTCCCGATCCGGCGACTGTTGGCCGCAACCGTCGCGAGAGCCTGCCGATGACCGCCCGCAGGCGCGCCGTCGACTCGAGCTGATCGACATCGAGCGTCTCATCCGGCTGGATCTTGGCTGCGCCCAACTCCGCCCTTCCAATTAGTTGCTTGCCGGCAAGCATTATAGAAGGCCCGACGATCTCCGCCCCAGGGGACGCTCGCAGCTCGACGGCGCGCGATGATTTTGGACGCACGTGGACGTCTCAACTGCGCAACCCACGAACAGGAGAACTCAATGGCCGACACAGCGAGCAGAACACATGTGACCCAGCTGGCAACGGTGGTGATTCCCGTGAGCGATCAGGATCGGGCGCTCGAGTTCTACACCGGCAAGCTGGGCATGGAGAAGCGCAGCGACACGCCCTTTGGCAACGGCGACCGCTGGGTGGAAGTCGCGCCCGCGGGAGCCACCACGACCCTCGCCCTCACGATCCCCCGTCCAGGCGAACCGACCGGCGTCGAGACACGGGTCGCGCTCCAAACGACGGACATCGAGGCCGACCACGCGAGCCTGCTCGAGCAGGGCGTCGATGTGGACGAGGTCATGCGCATGGGCGATCCAATACCGCCGATGTTCTCCTTCCGCGATGCAGACGGGAACAGCCTGCTGCTGGTGGAAACCAGCTGAGACCGCCTGCGGAGAGTCGTCGCGCCCGGCGCAGATGCTTCTGGGGGCGCGGCGACTCACCGGGGCGCCCAGCCCAGGACAGGACAGGACAGGACAGGACAGGACGCCGCAGACCGACCCGGTCCGGGGCCCGCGGCTACGGGGGCGGGGACCACGACCGGGGCGTGGTCATGTTCTCTCAATTGAATGGTGTATAGCCCGTGCGATACACCATCCAACGAGTGAACCACAGCACGCGACAGCGGCTTGACCGCAGCAGCGCTCTACATCGCGACGCCGCCGTTGGGCGATACGAACTGCCCGGTGTACCAGCGCCCAGCGTCGCTGGCGAGGAACAGCCAGCTCCAGGCCACGTTGTCGGGTTCGCCGAAGGACTGCATCGGGATCGTGAGGCGTGCCTCGTCGTTGAACTCGTCGGGGGCTTTCATCAGCATGGGGGTCTCCGTCGGCCCAGGCGCCACGCAGTTCACGGTAACGCCGCGAGGGCCGACCTCGCGTGCGAGCGAGCGGCAGAGTGAGACCAGCGCGCCCTTCGCGGCGCAGTAGTGCGTGAGGTTGGCCATGCCGATTGGGACGAGCTCGGAGGCCGTGTAGAGGATGCGCCCGAAGCCCTGCTCGACCATGCCCGGCAAACAGGCGCGGGTGGTGTTGACGGCTCCGCCGACGTGAACGGCGAACATGCGCTGCCAGTCCTCGTCTGTCAACTCCATGAACGGCGCCTTCTGCCCGATCCCGGCGTTGGATGCGAGCACATCGATCGCCCCGTGGCGCGCGACGAACTCAGCGACAGCGCCGGCCACCCCTTCCGCGTCGGAGACGTCTGCCTCCACGATCTCGACCCTGCCGCGAGCGGCGAGCGCGGCGAGCGCCGCATGGCCCTGCTCGTCGCCGGGCAGGAGGTTGGCCGCGACGATTGCGCCGGCGTCGGCGAAGCGACCGGCGATGGCCAGCCCGATGCCGCTTCCGGCGCCGGTAACGAGGACCTTGCGACCCTTCAACGAGCTCAACATACGAGCACCGTAACAAAACTAGTGAATATTTGTTAGTCTCGCGATTCGGACCGCGGACTCGCTCCGCAGACGCCCCGGAGCGGACCCCCCGCCCCCGAAGACAGGAGCCAGTGCCATGAAGCTGCACACCCCGGCCAACCACCCGATCGCGCTCGGCTACACCCACGGCGTCGAGACCGAGGGACGCCTGCTGTTCATCAGCGGCCAGACGCCCAAGCGGCCCGACGGCGGCCCCGTGGCGAGGGACCCGGAGGGCCAGCTGCGCCAGATCTGGGCGAACATCGAGAACGTCCTGCACACCGCCGGGGCCGAGCTCGCGAACCTCCTGCACGTACGGGTGTTCCTCGCCGACCGCAGCCACAAGCAGGTCTTCTCGAAGGTCCGTGGCGAGGTGCTCGGTGACCTGCGCCCCGGAGTGACGGTGGTCATCTGTGGCATCTGGGATGAGTCATGGGTGGCGGAGATCGAGGCCGTCGCAGAGCTGCCCGAGCGATGAGCGAGCTCGAGACAGCCGTCGCGCAACCGGTGCTCGCCGAGCGTCGCGACAGCGTGATGGTGATCACGCTCAACCGGCCCGAGCGGATGAACGCCTGGAACAACGAGCTGGAGGATCGCTACTTCGCGCTGCTCGACGAGGCCGAAGATGCCCCGGATGTCAGGGCGATCGTGCTCACGGGCGCGGGACGCGCGTTCTGCGCCGGCGCCGACATGGCCAATCTGCAGCGGATAGAGGCGGCCGCCTCCCGCTCAGTGCGACCTCGCTCGCGCACCTTCCCCCGCATGCTCGACAAGCCCATGATCGCTGCCATCAACGGCGCGGCTGCGGGCCTGGGCTTGGTCGAGGCGCTGTGCTGCGATGTGCGCTTCAGCACGCCCGAGGCCAAGCTCACCACGTCATTTGCGCGCCGTGGGCTGATCGCCGAGTACGGCCTCTCGTGGATGCTGCCGCGGCTGGTCGGAATTGGCAACGCCTTCGACCTCGCCCTCTCCGGAAGAGTGGTACGCGGTGAGGAGGCCCTGGCGATGGGCCTCGTCAACCGGCTGGTGGCGGGCGAGGAGCTGCTCGAGCAGGCCGTTTCCTACGCCGCGGACCTGGCGGCGAACTGCTCGCCCTTGTCGATGGCCATCATCAAGCGCCAGCTGCGCGCCCACCTCGACGCGGACTTCTCTACGGCGCTGGCCCAGTGCGACGAGTTGATGCTCGCCTCGTTCAACGCTCCGGATGTCAAAGAGGGCGTGGCCAGCTATGTGGAGAAGCGCGCACCTAACTTTGCGCCGCTGGCGCCGGTGAGCGAGCGGGCGAGCGCGGGAATCGCAGCGGCGCTCGACTCCTCCGGCAGCGTGGCGGGGAGCAGCTGATCCCGGGCGAGCTCACCGGACGCTGCGCGATCGTCACCGGAGGCTCGCGTGGAATTGGACTGGCGATCGCGCGCAGCCTGCTCGACGCCGGTGCACAGGTGCTCATCACCGCCCGCCGCCAGCCGGCGATCGACGCAGCGGTGGACGAGCTCGGAGCGGGCGCTGTTGGATTTGCCGCCCATGCAGCCGACGAGCCGGCGGCACGCGCATGTGTGGATTACGCGCTCAAGCGTTTCGGACGCCTCGACATCCTCGTAAACAACGCCGCCACCAGCCCGGCATTCGGCCCGCTGGTCGATCTCGACCACAGTCGCTTTGCGAAGACCATGGATGTGAACCTCTGGGCGCCGATTCTCTGGAGCGGGTTGGCATGGCACGCCGCCATGGCCGAGCGCGGCGGTGCGATCGTAAACGTGGCCTCGCTCGGCGGGCTGGTCGTGGGGCGGGGCAATGGGGCCTACCGCGCCTCGAAGGCGGCGCTGATCCACACCACCCGCCAACTCGCCCTGGAGCTGGCACCGAGGGTGCGGGTAAACGCGGTGGCGCCTGGGCTCGTGCGGACCAAGCTCGCCGAGGCACTGTGGCAGCCCGACGAGGCCCGCGCCGCCGGGGCCACGTTGCTGGGCCGAATCGGCGAGCCGCGCGACATCGCCCGGGCGGTCACCTTCCTAGCCGGCGATGGCGCCGACTGGATAACCGGCGAGACGCTCGTCATCGATGGCGGCCAGCTCGTGGGCAGCTCCGCCTCGACCCACGGCGCCGACGCCGACGCGTCTCCCTCCGCCTGAAGAGGGCTCGGCAGCCCCCGATCCAGGGCGGTGCGCAGCTGGCCAAACGTCGTCAACTTAATTTAGACAACTGGGCTAGCTAACGTTCGTTCACACGGTTATACTCGCCCCGTGGAGAGCGGGAGAAACATCTATGCACTCCTGAGTCAAGCACCTCATGGCGCCAGGACACGGGCGTAATCGAGCGATCAGCAAGAAAGGTTGTCGATGCAATGCATCATCTTCGCCGTAGCTTTGTGGTCATAGCCTGCCTCTCCGCCGGTGCCCTGTTGGCCGCATGCGGCAGCGGTACGTCGAGCAGCGGAGGCAGTTCAACACCATCCTCAGGATCGAGCGCGAGCGGCGCCACCAAGGTGAGCATGGTGCTCGAATTCGCGATCAGCCCATCCCAGGAGGGTTTCTTCAGCGCTCTCGGGCGCAACTACTTCGCCAAACAGGGGCTCAACGTCAGCTACCAGGTTCCGGGTGATATCAGCGTCCCGATCAAGGCCGTGGCAAGCGGCAAGGCCGATTTCGCGCTCAGCCTCAGCACCCTCAGCGCGGCAGCCTACGCCTCCGGCTCGCCGATCAAAGTGATCAGCACCGTGGAGCCTCGCATGGGTCTCGGCATGCTGGTACTGCCGTCCAAGATCAAAAACTACAAGGAAATCGAAGGCAAGACCGTTGGCAACGGCTTCCTCCCGCAGGAAGAAATCTGCTTCAAACGTCAGCTCAAAAAGTACGGCGTCTCGGAAAAGTCGATCAAATTGGTCAACCCCGGCTACAACCTGGTGGCCTCGCTGCTGCAGGGCAAGGTCGACATGGTCGTCGGCTCGGTCAACTACGAGTCACAGATCGTCAAGGCGATCACGGGCAAAGAAGGCCACGTGTACCAGTTCAATGAAGAAAACCTCTGCCCGCCGTACCCGATTCAGCTCGTGACCAGCAAGCAGATGATCGAACAGCACCCCGAAACGGTGCGCAAGTTCGTCAAGGCGGAGATGGAAGGTGTCGCCTTTGCCGCCCGTCACCCCGAAGAAGCGAATGCCGAATTCGTCAAACGCTTCCCTGACCAGAACGCCCAGCAGACGTTGCCGCAGGCGATCGCCACGGCGCCGACCTACTGTGCCTCCTACTCGGAAAAGAACGGGATTGGCTACAACGAACCAAAATACTGGCAGGAACTCATCGACCTGACGGCCAGCAATCCGGCGGTGCTCAAGAAGAGCTTCCCGGAGAGCGAACTCGTCACCAACGAATTCCTGCCGAAGCCGGCGCTCACCGAAGCCTGCTCCGGTGAATACTTCAAGAAAAACGTCGGACAGGTAATCCCCTAGGACCATGGCCTCTGTGTCCGTCAACCAGGCATCCGTAGGAGCTAGCGACTCGAGCCCGCCGTTTCACACTCTCGAGTTCCGCGATCTCGGATTCCGCTATGGCACGGGCACAGAGGCCCTCGGTCGGGTCAGCTTCACCCTGAAGGCAGGCGAGTTCGTCACCGTCCTCGGGCCCTCCGGCTGCGGCAAGTCAACGCTGTTCAACCTCGCCTCCGGACTGGCCCGCGCCACATCGGGCGACGTGTTGGTGAACGGCGTCTCGCTGGACACCACCAACCCACACGTCGCCTACATGTTCCAGCACGATGCGCTCCTGGACTGGCGCACGGTGCTCGGCAACGTGACCCTGGGTCAGGAGTTCCTCGGCATCGACCGCAAGACCGCCCGCGCCGAAGCGATGGCTTCGCTGGCGGACTTCGGCCTGGCGGGGTTCGAGAACCGTCGTCCCTATGAGCTCTCCGGTGGCATGCGCCAGCGCGTGGCGCTGCTTCGGACATACGCCACCAAACGCCCCCTGCTGCTGCTCGACGAGCCCTTCGGCGCACTCGACGCTCTCACCCGTGTGCGCATGCAGGAGTTCCTGCTGCGCCGCTGGGAGGGCGATGACAGGACGGTGCTGTTCATCACCCACGACGTCGATGAGGCGCTGCTGCTCGGCGATCGTGTGATCGTCCTCAGCGAGCGCCCGGCCACCGTCATGGCGGAGATCCCGATCGCCGCCTCCAGGCCGCGTGACCCCGAGGCGATGGCGGCCGATCCTCAAATTGCGAGCCTCAAGTCCCAGATCATGCACATGCTGCGCAGCAGCGGCATCCCGCGAGAGGAACAGGAGCCGATCGGCAATGACCCCACCGATTGAGTCATCGCAGGGCAGGGCGCCGGGGAAGCTTGCGTCTTCCGCCGGGTCGACCACGAAGCAGCCTCGACGAGCCGCCGCGGTGACCCAGCCGGGAGAGGACTCCCGCGCCATGTTGATGGTGAAGAGCACGCTGCCGCCACTGGTGATCGTGCTGCTGCTACTCGTCGGCTGGCAGGTGGGATCGGAAACGGGCGCCCTCCCCTCCTACGTCTTCCCGCCTCCCACCGCTGTGGTCAAGGAGCTCTATGAACAGCCCGGCCTGTTCTGGGAAAACGCCGAAACGACATTGACCGAGATCGCGCTCGGCGGGGTGATCGGGATCGTGTTCGGGTTCCTCATAGGCTCGCTCATCGCAATGTCGCGGGTGCTGCGCGCGGCCTTCTACCCACTGGTGGTGGCGTCGCAGTCAGTGCCGATCCTCGCGCTCGCCCCCCTGCTGATCCTGTGGCTCGGCTTCGGGATCGCATCCAAGATCGTGATCGTGGTGCAGATCGTCTTCTTCCCCGTGTGCGTGGCGGCGATCCAGGGGCTCTCGACAGTCGATCCGGCGATCGTGGTGTTCGGCCACAGCCTCGGCGCCAGCAACTGGCAGCTGTTCTGGAAGGTGCGCTTCCCCAGCATGCTCCCCTACCTGTTCGCGGGCCTGAAGATCTCTCTCTCCTACGCCGCCATCGCCGCGGTGATCGCGGAGTACATCGGCGCCACCACCGGTCTCGGCGCGCTGATGTCGCGAGCCAACAGCGGCTATGAGACCAACGTGCTCGTGGCTGCGGTGGTCCTCGTCACGCTCATCGGGCTGATGCTGTTCGTGCTTACCGTGATCGTCGAGCGCCGGGTCATTCCGTGGCACCGGCGGGCTCCCACTCAGTGAGTCGCCCGCGCGTAGCCGCGGTCACCGGCGCGGCGGGAGCGCTGGGCACGGCCGTGGTGGAGACGCTCCTGGCACACGGCTGGGAGGTGGCGGGCTTCGACGTCACGAGGTCCCACGCCACCCGCTCAGCGGTGCTGGACCTGTGCGACCGAGATCGCGTCGAGCGCGAGGTCAAGGCGAGCGCTCGCGAGCTCGGCGAGATCAACTGCCTGATCGCGGTCGCCGGCGCTCCGATCCCCTCCCCCGTCGCGGAGATAACGCACATCGCCTGGCGCACAATGCTCCGCCTGCACCTGCTGAGCACGGCCAACTTCGCCTGGGCGGTGCTCCCGGCGATGATCGAGCGGGGCTCGGGCAACATCATCACCATCTGCTCAGACACCTCGCTCGGCGCCCCCGGCGCGGGCGCCCATCAGGCAGCTGCGGGCGGCACCGTCCTCGGCTTCACCAAGGCGCTGGCAATCGAGATGTCAAAGACCGGCGTCCAGGTCAACTCAATCGCCGCGCAGTTCCCCGCCGGGGGCGAAGCCGAGTGCTCGCCGCTCGGCCGCGGGGTCGACCCGCGCGAGATCGCGGCCACCGCCCTGTATCTGGCGGAGGAACGCCACTTCTTCCTCGGGCAGATCCTCTCTCCGAATGGTGGGCGGATCCTGTGAGCGCCCCCCTCGAAGGGAAGGTGGCGCTCGTCACAGGCGCCGCTCAGGGCATCGGCAGCGAGATCGCTCGACGGCTGAGCGCCGACGGGGCGCGCGTTGCCGTGAACGACCTCGCGCGCACCGACAAGCTGATCGATGTGTGCAATTCGATCGATGGGATGCCGGCACCCGCCGACGTGTCCGACGAGCAGGCGGTGCAGCAGATGCTCGACAGCGTTGCTGCGACGCTCGGCACCGTGGACATCCTCGTCTGCAACGCCGCGTTGGAGACGATGGGCGAGTTTCAGACACAGAGCACCGAGGACTTCTGGCGCCAGGTCGAAGTGAATCTCACCGGGACCTTCACCTGCATCAAGACCGCTCTGCCGGGGATGCGCAGCAAGGGGCGGGGCAAGATCGTGATCATCACCTCGGTTGCGGGCGTCAATGGGTGGGCGCGGGCCGTGGGTTACTCGGCCAGCAAGGCGGGCCTGATCGCGCTCACCAAGTCGCTCGGCGTCGAGCTCGTCGGGGAGGGGATCTTCGTCAACGCGATCGCACCCGGGGCGATCGACTCGCCCCAGATCGAGGTTGACGCGCTCGACGCCGGAGTGAGCCTCGACGAGCTCCGTGCACGCTATGCCGAGATGACGCCGCTCGGGCGCATCGGGCAGCCGAGCGACATCGCCGGCCTCGTCTCGTTCCTGGCGGGCCCCGACTCGGATGCCTTCGTAGGGCAGATACTGCAGCCCAACGGCGGTATCGAGCGTGGCGGGGCGTGAGGGAGGGGAGGGGTGAGCGTCCTCACGCCCCGCCGATTTTGGGCGGGCGAGGCCCGCTCAGCTTGGTGACGGCTCGCTTGCCTGGGGCGAGTCGGGGAAGTCGACCTCTTCATAGAGTTTCGGGCGCAGGATGCTCAGCAGCATCACCGCGCACATGCCGGCCGTGAGTCCCGAGGGATCCAGCGGCGGCGACAGCTCGGTGATGTCCACGCCCTTCAGCGGCTTGTCGGCGAGCATCGAGGCGACTTCGATCATCTGCTGAGGAGTGAGACCGACGACGCCATTCTGGTTGCCCGTGCCCGGCACCAGGGAGCGGGCTCCCGCGTCGATGTCGAGCGTGGCGTACAGACCGTCCGCGCCGTCGAGGGCCTTCTCGAGCGCCGGGCCGAGGGTGCTCTGGATGCCCTCCTCGAAGACCTGCTCGGCCGGGATCACCGTGATCCCGTTGGCCATCACGAATTCCCACTCCTCCCGGAAGACCCGCGGCTCGATGCCGATCAGCACCACTCGGGCGGGGTCGTAGGTGCCCTCGTCGATCAGCCGTCGCAGGTAGGTGCCGCCGTTGTAGCGCCCGAACTCGGGCACTTCATCGGCCAGGTCCATGTGCATGTCCAGCGAGAGAAAGGCGAGCTTGCCCGGGTTCGCGTCGGCCACCCCGGTTGCGGCGGGATGGGTCAGGTAGTGATCGCCGCCGAGGACCATCGACAGGGCACCGCTCTTGGCGACATCGCCAACGGCCTTGCGGATGCGGTCGCGGTTGATCGCCAGGTCGGGCCCGACGGGGACGTCACCGAGATCATAGATTCCACGGCGGTTGTAGCGGTAGGCGCGCTTGCGCACGATGTCCACGAAGCCGTTGCCCAGGTCGGGGGCCGCATACAGCTCACCGCCCCAGTCGACCATCTGGGTAGCGTCGCGGATCGCGCGGGGCCCGTAGGCCACGCCGGGTCGCGAGATCTTGGTGAGCTCGTGACCGACACCGAGCACGCCCACGTCTCCCGGCCCGAGATCGGCAGCGGTCGCACGCGGGGCGCGGAGGAAGGTTTCGCCCGTAACTGCAATTGACGGCTGTCCCATGAAGGCTTCCCCTTGCTCGTGTGAGTTCGAGAGGACGCCCTCAGACAGCGCCCAACTCCGTACTACCTAACGTTAGTTCATACTACTGCATGCACTTCCCCATGTCCTGCACTTCCACAAGCACGTGGCGGCGGTCTCTGTAAACTAACGTAAGTTAGTCAACCCGTTTCGCGTTTGGTCCAGCTCGATGAGAAAGGTAGTGGCGCATGAGATTGCACGATCTGACCTGGCCCGACGCAGCCACAGCGGCCGAGGCCGGCACACCGCTGATTCTTCCCCTGGGCTCGCTCGAGCAGCACGGACCGCACCTTCCCTTCGACACCGACACCGTCTGTGTACAGGCGGTCGCCGACGGCGGCGCCCAGGAAGCGAGCGCCATCTCCCTGCCGGCGCTCAGCTACGGCGCGCCATCGCGCCCCCGCAGCGGCGGCGGACCGGGCTTCCCCCTCGGTGCAGAGATCCCCTTCGGCACCTACTTCGATGTGGTCCGCGGGATCGTGGCCGGGTTGCTCTCACGCGGCGCGCGCAACCTGCTGGTGCTCTCTTGGCACACAGAGAACGCACCCGTCATCTACGACGCTGTCCGCGAGGCGGCATCGCTGACACACGCCGAGAACGCGAAGGTCATCGTGTTGGACTCGCCGGGGAGCCTCGTCTCCCGCGAGACGGCCCAGAAGGCCTACGTCGATGGCCCCGTACCGGGTGAGTTCGAGCACGCGGGGCTGATCGAGACCTCCGTCATGCTGGCGCTCGCACCCGAGCGGGTACGGGACTTCGCCAACGTCGAGGCGTCGCTGCCCAAGCTCTCCTACGACGTGGTGCCGATGCCCGGCGATGCGGTCTCCCCCACAGGCTCGTTCACCTCTCCGCGCAACGCCACAGCCGAGATCGGCCAACTGCTGCTCGACGACCTGCTGCCCGGCCTGGCGAAGCTGGTCTCGACCGAGTTCGACGAGCGGCGCACGGACCTCAGCTCATGAGCGGGGCGGACGCCGAGCAACTCGAGCGAATCCCCCACACGATCGTGGAGCTGGTGGATCGGGCGGGGCACGAGCACCCCGAGCGTCCCGCGCTGATCTTCGACGACGGCCTCGAGATCTCCCGGGGCGAGCTGCTCGAGCGCAGCGAGCGCTTCGCCGGCTATCTGCGCGAGGTCACCCAGCCGGGTGAGATGGTGGCGGCGATGACCGGCAACTGCGCCGAGTTCATGATCGCGTGGCTGGCCACCGTGGCCAGCGGCTGCGTGTTCGTCGCGCTGAACCCCGACGCCGGTGAGCACGACCTCGCGCACGTGCTCAGCGACTCCAAGGCGGTGCTGGCGATATGCGATGAGCCTTCGGCCGAGCGGCTCGCGAAACTCGATCCCCAGCCCCGCGATCTGCGCGAGCGGATCGTGCTCACGGGCGACGAGCCGGCGCGCCTGGAGCCCTGGCAGGGCGCAGCCCCGCTGCGCTTCGCCGAAGCCGATGTCGACCCGAAGGCCGTCACCAACGTCTACTACACCTCGGGAACAACCGGGCCCCCCAAGGGCTGCCTGGTTGGCCACGCCTACTGGCGGCGCCTCGTGAGCTCCTATCTGAAGGAGCGGGGACTGCATGAGGACGACCGCATCCTCTGCTGCCTGAAGTTCTTCTACAACGACCCCTCCTGGCAGCTGCTGACATCCCTTCAGGTGGGAGTTCCCCTGATCGTGATGCGCAAGTTCAGCGTGTCGCGCTACTGGGACGTGGTGCGGGCCAACGACGTCACCCAGCTGTTCACCATCGGCTCGATCCCCGCCCTGCTGCTGAGCGCACCCCCTTCAGAGCGCGATCGCGACCACAGGGTGCGCTTCGGCGTGCAGGTGGCGGTCGACGCGAGCCTGCACCGCGAGATGACCGACCGCTGGGGCATACCCTGGATGGACGCCTACGGGTTGACCGAGACGGGTGGGCTGATCAGCGTTCCCCCCGAGCATGCAGAGCGGATGACGGGATCGGGCACGATGGGGCTGCCCCGCGATGGCATCGAGGTGCGGCTCGTGAGCGACGACGGTCAGGAGGCGGCCGCGGGCGAGCCCGGCGAGCTGCTGGTGAAGGCTCCCGACATCATGAGTGGCTACCTGAACCGGCCCGAGGCGACGGCCGAGGCGATCGATGAGGAGGGCTGGCTCCACACCGGCGACTACGTCCGCCGCGACGAGGATGGGTGGATGTACTTCGTGGGGCGCAAGAAGGACATCGTGCGCCGCGCCGGCGAGAACATCGCGGCGAGCGAGGTCGAGGAAGTGCTGCGCTCACATCCGACGGTGATCGATGCGGCGGTTGTGCCCGTCGAGGATCGCCTGCGCGGCGAGGAGATCCTTGCCCACGTCTACACCGCCAGCGAGGAGCCCGTGGGGGCGCTCGCGCAGACCCTGGTCGAGTTCTGCGGGGCGAAGCTCGCCCGCCACAAGATTCCCCGGTATCTGATGTTCACCACCGAGGACTTCCCCCGCACGCCATCGATGCGCGTGGCCAAGAAGCAGCTACCTCGGGGGCGGGTCCCAGTCGAGGCGTGGGACGGCGAGCGATGAGCCCCAAGGTGATCGACATCCGCATCAAGGTCCCAATCCGCAACGGCCAGAGCGACCCCGAGGTGCAGACGCCTCCCGAGTACGCGCGCTACGACGAGGTCTATCGCAACGGGGGCTCGGGCAAAGCTACATTGGAGGACCTCCTGGCCGAAAAGCGCAAGTGCGGCATCGGCGGCTCGATCCTCCAGGCCGAGCACGAGTTCGGTGAGCCCGCCCAGTGGAACGACCGCGTCGCCGAGCTCATGCGCAGCCATCCCGAGGACTTCGTGGGCGGCTGGGGCCTGGTCAACCCCACCCGCAACATGGCCGCGGTGCGGGAGGTCGAGCGCTGCTATCACGACCTCGGCCTGCGCGGCGTGATCTTCGAGCCGGGATTCCTGGACATCTCACCCACCGATGCGCGCTGCTACCCGGTGTATGCCAAGTGCGTGGAGCTGGGCATCCCCGTGGGACTGCACAGCGGCGTGAACTTCTCATCCCACGGGCCGCTGGTCCACGAGCGTCCGATCCTGATCGACCAGGTGGCCTGTCACTTCCCCGAGCTGACCATCATCGCCCATCACGGGGGCTGGCCATGGCCGCACGAGATGGCCGCCGTTGCCTGGAAGCACCGCAACGTCTACCTCGAGTTCGGAGCGATCGCGCCGGTCTACATGGGGGCCGGGGCCGGCGGTGGCTGGGGTGACATCGTCCACCTGATGGACACCGTGCTGCGCGAGAAAATCCTGTTCGGAACCGACTGGCCGATGCTCCGCTACGAGCGCGCGCTCGAGGAGATCGGGGAGTTGGGCCTGCGCTCGGCCTCGCTCGACGCCTACATGTTCGGCAACGCCGAACGGCTGCTCGACCGCACGAGCTAGATGGTCTAGGTGCGCGCGCTGCGGGCGCGACTCCTGCGCGCGTTGGACGCGCCGGCGCCGACGATCCTCAGGGCCATCTCCCCATATTCGCGCGCCACCTCCTCCGGCGAGAGCGGTCCCTTCTCGTTGAACCACACCGTCACGCTGGTGGACATCTCGATGATGGCGAAGGACGCCAGCTTGACCGACTCGACGGTGAACGAGCCCTCGTCCACGCCCCGCTGGATGACGGCGCGGAAGCGACGCTCGTAGGCGTCGCGCTGCGCGCGCACCTCGCCCTGGGTCGGTTCCTCGAGGTTGCTGATCTCGCGGTCGCCAACCATCGCCGAGCGGCGGTGGCGGATGTGCATCAGCACGTGCGCCTCGGTCATCGCCCGCAGCTGGGCCGGTGCCTCGGTGCTGCTGGCGAGCGCCTCCTCCTGGTAGGAGGCGAGACGCCTCATCCCCGTGGTCATGATGCGCTGGAGGATCTCCTGCTTGGAGACCACGTGGTTGTAGAGGCTCGGCGCCTGCACTCCGAGCAGGCCCGCCACGTGCTTCATCGTGGTGCCGTGGTAGCCACGCTCGGAGAAGAGGCTCAGCGCGGCCTCCTGCACATCGAGCCAGCGGCCCGTGGCATCGGCGTCGAGCTGCTCGCCGGGGTGGTCGGCTGCCGCCGGGGGGCTCTGCACTGGAGCGGTCATCGGGCGGGTCCTGAGCTTGACTCGACGGTGGGTGACGGGATGCTGGGCGCGGCTTGGCATTGATCCCTCCGATGGGCTCCGCGACGGCGCGCGTGTCGAAGCCGGTTTGGACGTATGTAGATGGCGGCTGCGGAGGGCATAGCCTACTCTTCTCGTTGGTTAACGTACATTAGTTAGTCGTAACTACCGGCTCATCCTATCCGGTATTGGAGCCCGCGATCCGCTAGCGAGAAAGAAGAATTGCATGCCAGAAACACAGATAGGCGTAGATGTCGCCAAGAAGGCCCACGAGCAGGCGCTTCCGCTGCACAACCGCTGGCATCCCGACATCCCCGCAGCGACGTCGGTGGACCTTGGCCAGACGTTCCGGATCGAGTGCCTGGACTGGACCGACGGGCAGATCGCGAACGACGACAGCGCCGACGACGTGCGCGACGTGGACCTGCGCCACGTGCACGTGCTGAGCGGACCGATCCACGTCAACGGAGTGGAGCCAGGCGACCTGCTGGTCGTGGACATCCTGCAGATCGGCGCTCTGCGTGAGTCCGAGTGGGGCTTCACGGGGATCTTCGCGCGCGAGAACGGCGGCGGGTTCCTCGTCGATCACTTCCCCGACGCCGCCAAGGCCGTGTGGGACTTCGACGGGATCTACGCGAGCTCACGCCACATCCCGGGGGTGCGCTTCCCCGGCATCATCCACCCAGGCCTGATCGGCTGCGCGCCATCGGCCGACCTGCTGGCCGAGTGGAACCGCCGCGAGAAGGCGCTGTTCGACACCGACCCCGAGCGCGTGCCCGCGCTGTGCGCGCTCCCCGATCCGGCAAGCGCGGTGCTCGGATCCCTGTCCGGTGGGGAGTTCGACCGGATTGCAGCGGAGGGTGCGCGAACGGTCCCTCCTCGTGAGCACGGCGGCAACTGCGACATCAAGAACCTGTCCAACGGCTCACGTCTCTATCTCCCCGTCTACGTTCCGGGAGCCAAGCTCTCGATGGGCGATCTGCACTTCTCTCAGGGAGACGGTGAGATCACGTTCTGCGGCGCCATCGAGATGGCCGGCTGGATCGACCTGCACGTGGATGTGATCAAGGGCGGCATGTCCACCTATGGGCTCGACAGCCCCGTGTTCAAGCCCGGACCGGTGGAGCCGCACTTCAGCGACTACCTCGTCTTCGAGGGCATCTCGGTGGACGTGCGCACCGGCGAGCAGTACTACCTCGACGCCCACGTGGCCTACCGGCGGGCGTGCCTGAACGCGATCGACTACATGAGCCGCTTCGGCTTCACCCGCGAGCAGGCCTATGTGATCCTGGGCACAGCGCCGGTGGAGGGGCGGATCAGTGGGATCGTCGACACGCCCAACTGCTGCTGCACGCTCTACATCCCCTCCTCGATATTCGACGGCGCCTTCCTGCCGTCGAGCAGCGGCCCGACGAAAATCGGCAGCGGCCAGGTCGCACTGGCGAGCTGAGCAAGTGCCTGCCTACGAGTTCACCTGCGAGCGCTGCGGGCGCTTCGAGGAGCGTCGGGCGATGGCCGAGGCGAGCACGGATGCTCGCTGCCCGGCCTGCGGAGGCGTGGCGAGCCGCGTGTTCAGCGTGCCCTTGACCCGGCGAAGCTCGCCGGGTCTCAGAGAGGCCCAGGGCCGTGAAGAGCGCAGCCGCCACGAGCCGGACAGAGCGTCACAGCCTCGAGGGCTGCCCATGCCCCACGTTCACGGTGCTCCGAGCCGGCCGTGGATGGTCGGCCACTGATCTCGCCGCCGGTGACCGGAATTTCAGCTGGGAGTCCAGGCCTCGACGACGGGCGGCCCAAGCCGCGAATCAGCTGCCGCGCTCGCGGGTGGAGAAGCTCGCCGTCGCGGCGCTCTGCTCGGTGAGGTTCTCCAGGTAGCCGAAGTAGCTGCGATACAGGCGCAGGCTCTCCTCGGCGGCAGGCATGGCAGCGCGCAGGGCAAGCTCCTTGGTCATCTGCACGGCGATGGCGCTGTTGGAAGCGATCTTTACGGCGATGCGGCGCGCCTCCTCGAGCAGCTCCTCGAAGGGCACGACCTTCGAGACGAGGCCGATGCGCAGCGCCTCGGCGCTGTCGATGAACTCGCCTGTGAGCAGCAGCGACATGGCATTCGACAGACCGACAGCGGCGGGCAGGCGGGTGGCTCCGAGGCCGTGCAGCAGCGCCCACCTCACCTCCGGTGCCCCGAAGGTGCAGTCAGGAGTAGCAATGCGGATGTCGCAGGTCAGCGCGAGCTCGAGGCCGCCGGCGAGCGCGTAGCCGTTGATGGCGGCGATCAGCGGCTTGCGGGTGGTGCGGCCAAAGCTCCAGCCGTCGGGCCGCCAGGGGCCCCAGCCGCGGGGCTTGCTGTCGGGGCCGTGCATCTGCTCGAGGTCGGCGCCGGCCGAGAAGGCCCGCTCGCCGGCGCCTGTGACGATGCCCACCAGCAGCTCCTCGTCGGCGTCGAGCTCGGCGAAGGCCTCTCCCAGTTCGGCGTAGATGGTGGAGTCCATCGCGTTGAGCTTCTTTGGCCGATCGATCGTGATCAGCGCGGTGGCTCCGTCGCGGTCGAAGAGAACGCTCACCTGCTGCCTCGCCGACAGTCGCATTGGATGAAGTCGAAGGATTGCCGGGAGGGGTCGCCCACCGTGGCAGCGTATCATCTCTAATGAATGTTCGTTAGTGAGGCTGGGGCACGGCCGCCTCAGCTACCGGGGGCGCGTCGGTAGCTGCGCCGACTGGCTGCAGCCGGAGCATGAAACGCGTCCCCCCGCCGGCGCGGGGCTCGACCTGTGCTTCTCCGCCCATCGCACTCGTCAGCTCGCCGACGATCGCCAGTCCCAGACCGGCCCCGTCGTGCTGAGCGTCGCGGCTTCGACGATGCAGGTAGAAGCGCTCGAACGCCCGCCTGCGCTCCTCGGGCTCGAGCCCCGGCCCGCTGTCGCTGATCGCAAGCATCCCCGGGGCGAGCTCGACCTCCACCGTCGACCCCGGAGGGGAGACCCGCAGCGCGTTCTCCAGGAGGTTCGAAGCCGCCTGCAGCACGCGGCCGGGATCGCCCCAAACGACGGGGGCGCTCTCCAGGCCACGGCAGCGCAGCTCCACGCCCCGCTCTCCTCCGCGCGATCGGTAGCGCTCGATCAGGGTCTCAGCCAGGGCGACCAGTGCCACAGGCTCGCGCACCACGTCGAACTCGCGTCGGTCGAGGCGGGCCAGATCGAGCAGGTCGCGCACGAGGCGCTCCAATCGGCGAGCCTCGGTGAGGATCACGCCGGCGCCCTCCCGGGGCGTGACCGCGCCATCCTCGATCCCCTCAGCGTGGCCCACGATGGCGCTTATGGGCGACTTCAGCTCATGGCTGGCGGCGAGCAGGAAGTCCCGCTGAGCTCCCCGGGCGGAGATCAGCTCGCGGGCCATCTCGTTGAAGGAGTCAACGAGGGTGACTATCTCGCGGGGAGCACCGGGCGAGGGCTGTATCTCGGGCGGCTCTTGGCTGCTGGGCAGCTCGGTGCTGGCGGCCGCCAGCTCTCGCAGCGGGCGGGTGACCCGCCGGGCGAGCAGCCAGGCCATCAGCGCCGAAAGAGCTGCGCCGAGCAGGCCCACGAGCACGATCGAGGTGGCAAAGCTCGGCGCATCGCCCTGACCCAGCCGGGCGCTGCGAACGAGCACGATCCGACCCAGCCTGCCCGTTCGCGCGGCATAGAGGAGCTGGTGCCCGGAGATGGTGACGTGCCCGCTCACAGCTGCACCGGTGGGTATTGCGGCGAGCACCGCGGCGGCCTGAGCGGGCGCGAGCGGGCGCAGCGCAGTCAGCGACCCCGGCGCAGAGAACACCGACCCGAGCGCGCCGGAGCGCTGCAATGCGCGGCGGTCGGCGCGGGGTCGGCGCCCGGCATCGGCGGCCCGCAGGGGGCTCGCGGCGGCCACGGCAGCGTTGCTCGAGAGCGTGCGCAGCGCCTGGGCTTCGGCGCGATGGCGCAGGAACACCTCGGAGACGACGACTGTGAGCACGGTGGAGAGCAGAACGGCAACGACGATGGTGGCGAACAGGCGCGCGCGCAGGCTCATGGCGCCACCGCCTGATAACCCACTCCGCGCACCGTGCGTATCAGCCGCGGGTCGCCGAGCTTCTTGCGCAGCTGCGCCACATGCACCTCGATGGTGCGGGTCTCGCCCTGGCTGAGGAACCCCCACACGGCCTCCAGCAGCTCCGCCCGGCCCACCACCCTGCCGGACTGGGTGAGCAGGTACTCGAGCAGGTCGAACTCGCGCTGGGTGAGCTCGACAGGCTGCTCGCCGACACGAACCTCGCGGGCGGCTGGGCGCAGGACGATCGAGCCGAGCGTGAGCGGCTGCTCGGAGGAGGGCGAGGCGGAGGCGCGACGCAGCACGGCCTTCACCCGAGCGGTCAGCTCGCGCGGGGAGAAGGGCTTGGCCAGGTAGTCATCGGCGCCAAGCTCGAGCCCCGCCACACGGTCGGCCTCCTCGTCGCGAGCGGTGAGCATGATCACGGGCACCCTGCCGCCGAGCCGCCGGCACACCTCGAAGCCGTCCATCCCCGGCAGCCCGATGTCGAGCACGATCAGGTCGGGGTTGAAGCGGCGAAGCTCGTCGATCGCCTGCTCGCCACTGCGCACCCATGTCACCTCAAAGCCGTCGCGCACGAGGTAGGCACGCACGATCGAGGCGATGTTCGCCTCGTCCTCCACCACCATCACTCGCGATCCCATGGGCTCATCGTAAGAGGCCACGAGGCGTTGCAGCGGGCGAGTTTACCCAGCCCTGACCTTGCCATGACCGAGCGCTGGGGAGAGCGTCACACCCTGTGGGCACGGACATCGCGTTCGTGTGGCTCGCGCCCTGAATCCCTGCCCCGGGTCAGCGGGCGCGAGCCGCTTCAACAGACATCACCCAAAGGAGCAACCCACATGTTCAATTCACCGAAAACGCTCAAAGCCGGAGCGCTGCTGCTCAGTGGCGCCGCGCTGGGCGGAGCGGGCGGCTACGCCGCGAGCGCATCCGGCGCCGGCACCGGTCACACGGCGACCCCGAAGGCGCGCCACGCCCGTGTCCAGGGCGAGCAGGCACGGCTGCGCCGGGCCGTATCGATCACCGCCGTGGTTCCTGCGGGCAACGGCAAGTTCGCAACCATCTCGGTCGAGCGGGGCACGCTGGAATCCGTCTCGGGCTCGACCATCACCTTGCGCGAGGGCACCCCAAAGGCGGCCTACAAGACGGTCACGGTGACGCTGCCCAGTGACGCAGTGGTGAGACTGTCGCGACAGAAGTCATCGCTCTCGGCGTTGAGCGCCGGGGACCGCATCACCGTGGTGCAGGGACCCCACAAGACGCTCATATCGGCCCGGCCCCCTCGCGGGAGCAAAGGCTGAGCGCGACTTTCACACTCTTTCCGGTTTATTGGCAATGACCCGGGGCGGTCACCATCAAAGGAGCAATCATGCGCCTATGCAGACTGACTCTGCTCGCCTCATCGACGCTGGCCATGCTGGCGTTCGTGCCGGGGGGAGCAGCACTCGCAGCATCGCATCCAAGCCCCAACGGCAATCACAGCGTGAGCATCTCGGTATCGGAGAACCCGATCGTGGAGGGACAGCCGATCGTCATCTACGGTCGCCTGACAGGACCCAATGACGGCGGGAGGCAGGTGGTGCTCTACCACCGCACGCCCTACGCCTCGCAGTTCACCCCGGTCCAGAGGACAACGACAGATGCAGCCGGCTACTACGCCTTCGAGCGGCTGCCGGAAAGAGTTCTCACCAACCGCGAATGGTATGTGCGCTCGCTCGGCGCCCGCAGCGCGACGGTACACGAGCACGTCTATGCCCAGCTGACACTCGAAGGCTCGGTGCCGGCCGGCTCAACGGTGCAGACGGGTCCACGTAACCCGGTCACCTTCTCGGGAACGGTCACCCCGGCGAGCGTGGGACAGCAGATCGTCCTTCAGCGCCAGGATGCAAACGGCGGGGAAACGTGGCACACGATTCAGCTCGGGAGGGTGGGTCCCGGAGGTAGCTACTCGATCGTGCACGAGTTCCGCTTTCCCGGCGATGCCAACATCCGCGTGTTGCTTCGTCGCGACGGACTGAACATTGCCAGCCCGTCGAGTGTGCTCTCCTACCAGATCGAGCAGGCCGAGAACCCGGCGCTGAAGATCGAATCGTCGCAGAACCCGATCACGGCGGGACAGGCCGAGACGATCAGTGGCACGCTCGCCAGTGGAGCGGGCACGAGCCTCACGCTCTTCGGCCGCACCGCCGGTGGCACGTTCGAGCCGGTGGCGAGCACGACGAGCACAACGGGCGGGGCCTACGCCTTCCCGGCAGAGACGCTCCAGAGCAGCACCTACTACCAGGTGCGCAGCGGGTCGGTCGATTCCACGCTCTTGTTCGTAGGGGTGAAATACGTGGTGAGCGCCAGCTCTGAAACGACAACCGTCGCACAGGGCCAGCCGGTGACGCTCAAGGGCTCTGTCGCCCCCGCGAGCCCGGACCACGTGGTCGACCTCCAGGAGCAGGCCGCCTCGGGGCAGTGGGTGACCATAGCCCGCACCCTGACCGCGGGCGACTCGACGTTCACACTCACTCGTCCCCTGTTCGCGACGGGGACGGTGTCATTGCGGGCGTTCGTTCCGGGCGGTCCGAGCAACCAGGGCGCCGCGTCGCCCGTGGTGGTGTTCACGGTCACGCCGGTTGCCGCGAGCAGCCTGCCCCAGAACCCCACCACAGACAACCCGGCCACGGGGGTGGCCGGCTGAGAAGCAGCATTCGAGGCGCGGGCGGCGAGCACAACGCTCCCGCTCGCGCCGCGGCGCTCGAGTGGGCCCGCCGTAGCCGCGGCCGCCCGGGGGCTGATCGGTCAAAATCACAGCGTGGACGCCAGTCGCGACGTACTCAGAGCTAGTGGATTCGTGCTAATCGACGGGACATTCCGTACGGCAGAAGAGGCTTTCGCCCGCGCGAGATCCACGATCGACCCGCGGCACGGCGGTGAGATCGATCGGCTCTCGATCATCGGGGACTACGTGCTGCCACCCGCGGACGGTACTGCGACTCGGGATTTCCAGACCCTGCACTTCGACTTCGGGTTGCCGCTCGACCCCAGAGTCGATCAGGACGTCGCGCGATACACAGCGCTCTATGTTCCCGATGACAAGTTCAACGTCTCGGCGCGAACAAGGCTCGTGCCGCTGCGTGCGTTCTTGGCTCAGCGGGGATGGGCTACGCGCCCCGAGCTGATTAATCGTCTTATCGCGTACGGGCGTACCCACGGGGCCTGGGACGATGCGCAGGGGTACGTCGAGGGAAGCCTCGCTCGAATCGTCGAGGCTGCCGCCGGCTCGCCGCCGGAGCTACCTAGCGTGAAGACCGACCTCGCCTTCCTCTGCGGGCTGGAGTTTCAGAACCTGTGTGCCGAGCTGGCGTTCTTCGCACGCCACGGCCTCAGTGTCGAAGAGGTCGCGATCGACATCGCCCTGCAGCCAGGACAACTACTGATATTCGACAACCTCGCGCTAGCGCACGGTCGACGCGGCACGCGCGCACCCGGCGAGCTGCGCCAGCGTGTTTTCGGTCACAAACAGCTCAAACCGTCGGCCCAACGTCAGCTACGTGACAGCGTGCTGAGTGCGTTTTACGCACTACCCTCCGATCGCCAATAGAAATGGACTGGAGATGCCGTGACCACGAACGACCTGCCCGACCAGCACGACCGCATGGCTCTCATCACGGGGGCCAACAGCGGGATCGGGTTCGAGGCCGCCCTGAGCCTGGCCCGGGCGGGCGCCCGCGTGATCATGGCCTGCCGCGACACCGCCAAGGGCGAGACGGCAGCTCAGAGAATCAGGGCGGGGGTGCCGGAGAGCGAGGTCGATGTGGCGCGACTGGACCTGGCCTCCCTGGAGTCGGTACGAGTGTTTGCCGAGAGCTATCCGCACGAGCATCTCGACCTTCTGATCAACAATGCCGGCGTGATGGTGCCGCCCCACCAGATAACGGTGGACGGGTTCGAGCTGCAGCTGGGCACCAATCATCTCGGCCACTTCGCACTCACGGGCCGGCTGCTCGACAAGCTGCTGGCGACGCCGAATGCGCGAGTGGTGACGGTCAGCAGCAACGCCCATAAGTTCGGGCGGATCAACTTCGACGATCTCCAGAGCGAACGCTCCTACCAACGCTGGCGCGCCTACGGGCAGTCGAAGCTGGCGAACCTCCTGTTCGCGTTCGAGCTCGACCGTCGGCTGCGCGCGACGCAGGCCAACCTGCTGAGCGTGGCGGCACACCCGGGCTATGCGGCCACCAACCTTCAGTTCGCGGCGACGCCGTCACGGGTGGAGCGACTCGGCTCGGTGGTACTCAACCGGGTCGTCGCCCAGGACGCCGAGCACGGTGCGCTGCCAACGCTCTATGCAGCAACGGCCGACATCCCCGGCGGCTCCTTCGTCGGCCCTGACGGGTTTCAGGAGATGCGCGGCCAGCCCAAGCTGGTCAAGGCCACGCGCGCGGCACAGGACCCCGAGATGGCAGCCCGGCTGTGGGATGTGTCAGAGCAACTCACGGGCGTCCATTTTGCCCTGGCGGGTGAGCGGGCACCGGCCGCCACGAACGGGTAGGACGGAGAGAAACAGTCCGTAGAACCTGCCGGCGTCTCGGTCGAGCGGGTTTGGCTCACCCACGGGCAATTCACCGCGCGCTGCTCTCGCTGCGGCAAATCGCTTGTGGCCCGATGCCGCCACATGCATGCTGCTTATCGGCGAGCGCCGCGGGGGACATGCAGAGGCCGACAGGCTCCTGCACGAGCGCGAGTCCTGTGATCCCACGCCATACCCTGGCGACAATCGAAAGGCAGGACATGAACCGACGACTCGGGACTCTCTTCGCCGTGACACTGACATTGACTGCTGTGATGCTGGCGGGAGCAACAGCGGCCGACGCGCTGCCCACCTGCGAAGCGAGCTACAAGCCCACGGAACTCACCGGCACCTCCAACGGCCCAACGGCCATCACGTCTGTGACGGCCAAATGGAAAATTCCCACGGCGGTGGAAAAAGAACTCACCGAACAGACGGTGAGGGTTTGGGTGGTCGGAGAAGCACACTCCTTCGGCAGGAAGGTGGCCGACAAAACGACGACCGACCGTGCGTTCACCTTCAACAACCTGGGCGAAAAAGGCGAAACGAGTGAAGCGAGCGAACAGGTGTTCATAGAACCGGGCACATCATATGGCCTGTCGATCGTGGCCGTGTATGGCAAAAGCACGAAATACCCAGAAGGCTGCTCGGTTGAAGTCGAAGGCAGCAAATCGGCCGTTACGCGCCGCATCTTCGGCACGAACGGCGGTCTCTGCTGCTCCAAAGAAATACAGGCAAAGTTCGTCGAAAACGCCGAAACGCTCCAAGCGGCCGACATCACCTCGAACCGCAACGAAATGTACACCAGCGTTGAAGCCGAAGAAAACGACACCAACGGCAACTACATATCGGCTTCACACGAACACCACTACGTCAATGACGACATTATCGTCGGCAACACCCCGGACTCCGAACGCCTCTCAAGCGTGGTCACCGCCACCTGGGCGAAAGAAGCCCGCGAACAGGTGGAACGAGCGGCCAAAGACGGCTACGTGCTGATGGAGGTGGGAAATGAGATGTGGCTGAAGGGAAACAGCTGCGAAGGATGCACGGAACCGAAAAAGTATGGAGAAATGTTCGTTGCACTCTCAAAAGAAGTGCAGAAATACAAGGAATCCAAAGCTATCCCCCAGGATGTAAAACTACTGTTCGACCTTACAGGCGACTACTACCTGGGTGGAGGTAAATGGTCCAACTCGAACGAAAAACATGGCTGGCTGGGTGATGCGCTGAGCGCGCAGCCTGAACTGAAAACCAGGATCGAAGGCCTCACCTTTCACCCCTATGACATCGAAGGTAAGACGCTCGCCCAGGAAGAAGAACTAGTCACCTACGAATACGACTACGGCCTGCGCGGTCTGAAAGTGGATTACAACGAGGCGGTCGAACTCGGCCTCAAGCATACGAACGTGTATGCGACTGAGTTCGGAGTGTGCAGGCACAAAGAATGCAACACCAGCGGAACCCTCAAGACGGAAACCGAAGACAACACGCAGGCTGAAACCAACTACCACGAACTGCTTGGGAGCAAATTCCCCGAGGTCAAGGGACTGTGGTGGTATGTGGCCTATCCGGTTGAAGACAAATACTCGTTCTTCAACGGCTGGGAACCGCACGAACCGAGCAAACTGGTGAACACGGTCAAAGAACTGGCCATCAAAGGCTAGATCCGGTGGTGGTGGGCTCCTGGGGTGGGCCCACCACCACCTCCGTTCTTTGCCATCGCGGGCCGGCTCGGGAGCTCGCCTCCTCTGAGCTGCTGCAGGCGACGTACTTCGGAGCGGCATTGAGCGCGTCCTTGTAGGGACCGCCCTGGGCGTTCCAGGGAGGTCAGCATCTCCTCGTAGCTGCGTCGGCCGAGCCGCAGGCCGCCATCCGGCTTGCCATGCTCTGTGAGCTTGGCTATCGACCGCGCTCAGGCTCGGCTTGCGGCAGGGCCTAAAGCGCCTGCCCTACGTGATACCCTACATAGATGGCGATGCGGAAGACCAGCGTCTATCTAGATGAGGATCAGGCTCAGCGCCTCGCCCGTTTGGCCCGTGAGGAGGGTCGATCACAGGCAGAGGTTCTGCGTGAGGCCGTTGCTAGCTACCAGCCAAAGCCATCCCAAGCTCGGGACTTCGCACTGGCCGGCTCCGGTCACGGCGATGGCTCATCGATCGCGGACGTTTCGGAGGAGGATCTGCTCAAGGGCTTCGGCGAGTGACCGTCATCATCGACGCTGCGCCGCTCGTCGCGTTTGGCGATGCCAACGACCCATACTTCACTCGCGTCGACGAGCTTTTTCGGACTGTAGCTGGACCGCTGATCATTCCAGCGCCCGTCACAGCCGAGGTGGACTACCTGCTGGGGCAGCGGGTGGGACGTGGGCCACAGCGAAATTTCATCGCCGACCTCGCAGCCGGGCGTTTCACTGTTGCCTGTCTGGAGCGCGAGGACTACGCCACGGTCGGAGAGCTAAACGCGCGCTATGCGGACCTCGAGCTTGGGCTTGCCGACTGCGTGCTGGTCGTGATCGCAAACCGCTATAAGACCGACCGCATCGTGACCTTCGACGAGCGGCATTTCCGAGTAGTCACTTCTCTGCAAGGCGGAGCCTTTACGATCCTCCCCGCCGACAGCTGAAGACACAGTCACCCAAAACCATCGCGCAAACGACGGGGTCGGACTACTCGGGGGCAACAGCGTCTATCGCTCCACTGAGAACCTTGGCGTGGTTGGCCTGGGCGAAGTGCGAAGGGCGAAATTGCCCAGCACCTTCGACTCGCAACAGGCATTGAAATTCGTCCGTCCGCGGCGGCTCGGGTGCCCCAGGCAGAAGAAGTCTCTGCACGCGTCAGAAGGGATCACGCTCGAATACGACACGCTCGACTTGGCCGTCCGCCGACCTGCCGATACTAAGCGGGTGGTTGGCAAGGAGAAAAGGCCGTTGCGCTTTCGAGGCTTCAAAGTCGATTCCGGCGAGCGCCAGCAGCTACACGTAGAGGCGCTGCGCGAGCCTGAACTGGCACGCGCAATCGTCGGGAAGACCTTCCAGCTTTACCGTCGCTACCCGCTGCTGTTCCTAGTACTCGCACTCGGCGTGATTGCTCCGTATGACCTGCTGGTACTGATCGCCACCGGGTCGGGGCCTCTGGCGAAAAGCAACGGGTTTGGCGTCAACTATCTGCTTGCAGTCTTCTTGGTTTCGCCGCTCATATCCGCTCTGCACATCCATGCGGTGGCAGAGGCTCAGGCTGGCCGCGCCCCGCGTCTGAGTAACATCGCTGCCCGCGGACTACGGGTGCTTCCCTCAGCAGCAGCAACGGCGATCATGACGACGCTCGGCATCGCAGTCGGCCTCGTGTTGTTGATCGTTCCCGGGGTCATCCTGGCCTTCCGCTGGTACGTCGCCGTCCAGGCGGCTGCGATCGAGCACGAGGGATGGTTTCCGGCCATGCGGCGAAGCCGCGAACTCACGGCAGGCGTCTACGGCCATTTGTTCGCGTTTGGGATTCTCATCGCCATCATTGGCCAGGTTCCGCTCGTGATCGCCAGAGCCGGTGTGACCGGCCACGACACGCTTGCCGCCGCGTTCATCGGCGGGGTCCTGCTCCACGCATTCGCCGCCGCGTTCACGGCACTCGCGACAGCGCTGCTGTACTTCGACCTTGCATCCCGCCATCGCTCCGTATCACCGCAAGCTCCGCGTGACTACGGCGTCACATCCGCAGGGGACTCAGCGCACACCGCATAGATCGCCGCCCCTATCTGGCCCACCAAACGGCCTGGCGAGGCGTCACTTAGTTTTGGGTGCCAGCAGCATTCAAGCGCTCCCTGAGTAGGGTTGGCGAGCCGTCGGGCGCTTCACGGTCGGGACAAGGCAACCCGGAGAAGCCGTGAACCGTGCCCTTGAGATCCGGATCTCGCACTCCTCGACTTCGCGCGATGGTCCGCACAAGATCGTCGCCGTCAAACCCAGCACGGCACTCGCCCACTACCTCACCGCCGCGTCGGAGGTGCGGGCCACGCACCCAAAAGCCGACGCGGGGGATGAGGCAACAGATACGGGAGCGACGGGGGTCAAACGCGCGTTTGTTGCCTCGGGGATTGAGATTCGACTGTAGTCGCGGGCGCGGTGTGAGTGGACTACTGTCGGACGGCTTTACTCTGGCGAGGCAGGGTGCGACGGTCGGCTATTCTCGGGGCGTGACCGAGGACACGCCTCCGGAGTCGATCGAGGCTTCCGCTGATGTAGTGGGCTTCGATCGACGGGCCGAGGTGTCCGTCCTCCTGGCGCAGGACGACACGACGCTCGGCGATGTGTGGCGTCGCATCCAAGCCGGCAAGACTCCGCCGCAGGTGGCAGAGGAGGACGGCAACACTCTCGGGCCTGTCTACAGCTTCATGAACCTCGCGTCGGCTCTGCAGGACGGAACTGTCTCAAGCGCGCCGACGGTGGCGCGGCAGGTTGCCGCACGCGTTCGGAAGTGGCTGCGGACGAAGCAACTCAGCGACGAGCTACGCACCGCTCTCGAAGAACAGGAGCGGCAGCTGAACGAGGTCGTGAACGACTCGCGGGCCACTCAGGTGGAGTCCGAACAGGCCGTGCAAAAAAGCAAGGAGGCCGAGGCCGAGAACGAGCCTGGCATCTACGTCTACACGCTCCCGCACTACGTACGCTACCCGTATGACCAGAAGACAGGCCGAACGCTCCTCAAGGTAGGCCACTCGTCGGTTGACGCCCTCTACAGGGCTAATAGTCAGGCACGCATCACCTCGCTCCCCGAGGACCCTTGGCTTCTTCGGATATACCCCGCGGATGACGCGTCGCACATGGAGACGGAGTTTCATGGCTTCCTACGCGATGCAGATCACGATGGCATTCGCGGAGGTCGCGTCGGGGCGGAGTGGTTCCTCACGTCGCTGAAGTTTCTTGATCGCGTCGCTCGGTCTCTCGGACTTGAGGTCCGAACGATCAACGATTTTGCGATCGAGGACGAGTGACGTGGATGTAGGTTCACGAGGCCAGCGAGTGGGGCATGCATGCGCTCTGCTCGCCGGCATTTCAGAGACTTTCTTGCAGGGTTGTGCTCGCGATACCAATTCAGCGACGCTGCGCTCAGAGGTCGAGGCACCGTACGCTTGCGTAGCCGAGCCGAAAGCGGGCTGAAAAAAGGAGCTGGGGACTCGAACCCGCGTTTGTTGCCTCGGGGATAGAGATCCGGCTATAAGGCTTGGGGCTAGGCGACCTTGAGATATTCGCGCAGCGCCTTGCGGATCACCGACGAGGTCGTCTCGTGATCGTGCTCGGCGCGTTGGGCAAGCGCCTCGCGCAGCTCGGGCTCGAGGCGCACGGACTCGACGCTGGCAGCCCCCGAGCCCATGGCGGGCCGCCCGACGCGTCGGCGTAGCGTCTCCTCGACGTCGTAGCCGGCCTCCGCCTTGGCTGCGAGCTTATCTATCAACTCATCGGTGATCGGCACCCCGCTCGCCGTCTTGCCGTGTGCTTTGGTTGCCATGCTCAGCCTCCCGGTAGCAGCCGTTGGTACTTGGCCCTCATGCCCATCGCGTGGATCGCGATCTCCGACCCGTCGTCGCGCACGACCGTTACGACCTCTAGAAGCGCAGCGCTCCTCGCTGGTCCTAGATACAGACGGGTGTCGTCGTCTTGATCCTCGATCGTCATGGCGTGCTCCACAGCGTGGTCAATGTCGGCATCGGCGATGCCGTGCTTGCGCGCCGCCGAATGGACCTCCACTCGGGAATTGTAGTACGAAACTGCAGACTCTCCGCAGTATCAAGCGCTTGATTTTTTGGATCTATCGCCTATAGTAAGACATCATGCGCCAAGACGCCCACACCAAGATAGCTCAGCGTCGCGCGATCGAGGACGAACTCCTCTCCCTTGGGGAGGAACGAACCACTCTCGCTCAGCAGGAGGGGTGGACTCGCGAGCGAATCCGCCGACTCGTCGGACCAGCACGCGAGGCCGGCATCAAGATCCGTGATATCTCACGCTTGACTGGGCTGAGCACCCAAACACTGCATACGTGGATGCTAGATCTGATGCGCCCCATCCCGGACATCCACCTCGCGCTCGCTGGTCCCGCTCCTCGAACTTTGGAGCAGTCCGTCTTGCGCGCGATGGGCGAGAAGCCTATGGACCATGAGTGGCAACCCGCCGAACTACTCGCGATGATCCCGGAGGGATGGCCTACAGGTGATATTCAGCACATCGACGCGGCACTTGAGCGCATGGTTCGCTGGCACATGATCTGGGATGGGGAGTCTGGCTACCGAATAGCGCCACCTGACGAGATTCGCGCTTAGGGCCGGGGGCCAGCGGGGAGCGCAGGGTGACACGAGCCGAGCGACGAGACTCGAACCCGCGATTGCTGTTCGCGCAGGTCTGGGCCAAGGACCACCGGATCGTGGCCGTCAAGCCCAACCCAGCGTTCGCCCTCTACTTCACCGCCGCGTCGGAGGTGCGGGCCACGCACCCAAAAGCCGACGCGGGGGATGAGGCAACAAATACGGGAGCGACGGGGGTCCAACCCTCGTTCGGCACCCCATTGAGATTCGCACGAGGAGCGAGGCAGTCGATCGCCTCGCGATCGGGCGCTTCAGCAATCGGGTGTAGCGCTTGTGTTACACTATGATGCGCGGTGGCGCGGGCAGACGGTCACGATGCCACCCACGTCGGTCCCCGATCATGGCCAAGACTCTCGACACCAGCTACTACGAAAAGCGCCGCCAAGGCTGGCTCGCGGACGAGGACACTCGCGCGGAGTATGAGCGAGCCCGGAGCGAAATCGAGCAGATCGATGCCGTCATCCGCTCACTGGACGAGCTGCGCGAGGACGCGGGGATGTCGAAGGCCGAGCTCGCGCGGCGCGTGGGGCGCAACCCTGCCAGCATCAGACGCCTGTTCACGGCCGAGCAGGCCCGCCCAGAGCTACCTCTCATCATCTCGATCGCCAACGCGCTGGACGCCAGTATCGAGATCAAGCGCCGCCCGCGCAGATCATCGAACGGCAAGCGCGCCGCGTAGCCGCCTGACGGGCATCAATAACGGCCGCGCCGATTCGTAGGCTGCGGCAATGACGTGGGACGTCATCTTCTATGCGACCGCTGACGGCTCTGTGCCGGGAGCGGACTTCCTCGACGGCTGCCCCGCGAAGGTCCGAGGAACGATCCTGGCCGTGCTCGATGCTGTCGCCGCCGCTCCGCCGCCCGCGTTCTCCGGGGGAGGCAAGTGGGAGGCCATGCACGGCGACATGGGCGGCTACTACGAGATCCGCGTCACCGGACCAGGACGCGAGCAGTTCCGCCTCTTCTGCATGCTGGAGAACGCCGACAAGCGCACGCTGACAGCGCGTGGCCTACGTGGGCCGGCTATCGCCGTAATTGCCGGGATGCGCAAGAGAACTAGGACGGCCTTCAGCGATCGCGACTACGCCAAGGTCCGGCGGCTTGGCAGCGACCACATTGCGCAGACACCTCGGCGGATTGCGCGCTAACCCAAGTACAACGACTCACGCACAAAAGGACGCATCTGCCGAGAGTTAAGAAGCTGCGGCACCAGAGCCCGCGGCTTGCGTGTAAGGCGACCAGCGTCGGGGCTCCATCGTTGTCGTGGTCTACAGCACCTCTTGAGATCGCGCGCGAGTTCTGCTCGGCGCTGAGAAGGTCCTCTCGGATGCGTGGTTCGATCTCGCCAAGTGCCTGGGGCAGGCGTGCTGGCAGTTCGGCTCGGCCACACACTGCTTGCACAAGTGGCCCGAGCCCGACGGCGCACGTGCCGACACCGACAAGGAGACGAGGTTCCGAGGACGACGAAGCGTCTGGCAGTGGGACCGGCAATGAAAGCGCTTGCTTTCACATGATGTCCACTTGTGGATTCCTTGACGGAGGGGAGGTAGAAAGCAGAGATGCTCTCTCCTGCAACAAAGCCTCCGGGTAGACCCGCTGCACCCCACTCGCTATGTAGCCCTGGCCAGCGGGTGCGCCGCCCGAGGGCAAGAATCGAGTTCCGGCTGACTTCCGGCTGCAGTTCCGCCTGCGGGATCAGCCGACCGCGAGTTTCCCTTGTCGCCGTGAGGGATCTCGCGTCTCGGCGTTTTTCGACATCTCTACCACAACCTTTTCGTCGGCTTTCCGGTGTTCGTTCTGAGGACGAACTGAGGGACGAACTGCGGTACCAACTGAGGGACCAACTGGGGGACCAGGTGCTTGCCTTCGGGATGTCGTGTTTCGCTGATGGCTGTGCGGGATTCCGGCGGTCGCGCGGTTTTGACATCTCTACCACCAGCGACTGTGACCGTTCGATTGCTCTGCTCGCGGCGCGCACGAGTCGTGTCGTCGTGGCTCGTCGTCGGCTTTCCCCGCTCGTGCGGCGTGTCGTGCCTGCACCCGACTCGCCCGCCCGGCGCACGGATGGGGCGTCGCGATGTCCCAGCACGCCAGCCATACCGACAGGGGCGCTGAGCGACCGAACGGCCGCCCAGCGACAGCAGCATCACGGCCTACCGCCAGGAGGCGCGGCTCAGCCGGGTGCGACGCGGCCACCGATCGCCGTTTGGTCTGCGCGCCGCCGCGCCGGCCAGCTTGCCAGGGCAAGGTCTTGAGATCCCGGCTGGGCTCTGCTCTGGCCGCCACGATGACCCACAACCCACGGGAGGACATCGCCGTGAGCAAGACTGCTTCCCAACCCCCGAGCACCTCGCGTTCGCGCGCTGGTTTGCTGACTGGTGGCTGCGCCGACGACAACACCTCACCGATCCCGGCCGGGATCGTGGATAGCCCCCAGCGCGCCGTCGCCTACATCCGCGAGTCAACCGAGGAGCAAGGCCAAGGCTTCTCGCCCGACGCGCAGCGCGAGAGCATCCGCCGCTTCGCCCCCGAGAACGACCTCGAACTGATCGGCGAGTACTGCGATTTTCCATTCGGGGTGGCGCAAGTCCGAGGCCCGCCCTGAGTTCCAGCGCCTTATGGCCGACGCGGCAGAGGCCAAGTTCGACGTGGTGCTCGTCTTCCACACCTCGCGGTTCGCCCGCAACCAGATCGAGGCCCGCCGCTACAAGCAGCTTCTGCGCGAGCGGCTCGGCATCCGTGTCGTGTCGGTCTCCCAGCCGATGGGTGAAGATCACACCGACCCGTCCGCGTTCCTCGCCGAGTCGATCCACGAGTACTACTCCGTCTCGCTGTCCTTCTGGACGCGCAGCGGACTGAAGGAGAAGGCACGCCAAGGCCACCTTGTCGGCAGCCTGCCGTGGGGCTATCTGCGTGACCCCACCACCAAGATCGCCATCCCAGACCCCGCGCGGGTGGACGGCAGTTCGGGAAGGACACCGTGCGCGAGATGCTCTGCAACGCCGCCTACGCCGGATACGTCAGTGGGCTGCGCGACAAGTCGCGTGCGATCAAAGGACTGCACGAGCCGATCGTCACCGACGAGCTGTTCGACCGCGTGCAGGAGGTCCGGGGGTGGCGCACCCGTGTCGTAAAGCCCGGCCCGCCGTCCGATGAATACCTGCTGCGCAAGCTGCTGCTGTGCGAGCGTTGCGGAGCACGAATGCACGGCACCCGAGGCTCCAAGGCCGCCGTGCGGCGCTACATGTGCTCCACCCGCCGCTACGGGCACTCCTGCGGCGAGCGGATCGTCAAAGCCGAAGCCCTGGAGGACCAGTTGGTGGACTGGATACGCGCCTTCCAGCCCGACGGGCAACTCCACGACCTGCTCCTGCAAACCCTCAAGGCCCAAGCCGCCGAGCACGCTGAGCAGCCGGCCGAGCGGCGAAACGAGCTGCTCGACCAGCTACGGCGTCTGCAAGACCTCTACGTTCTGGGCGACCTCACCAAGGCCCAATACATCATGCGCCGTCAAGCACTTGAGGAAGAACTCCAACGCCAAGGCCCACCCGCCAAACCAGCCCTCGACCGCGCGAAAGCGCTGCTCGACGAGTTCCCCCGCTTCTGGGAGCTGGAGACCGAGCCCGCCGAGCGACGCAAGCTCCTGCTTTCGCTGTTCGAGCAAATCTGGGCTCAGAACGGGAGGATCGTCGCCGTGCAACCACACGACGACTTCCTGCCCTGCTTCCAAACAACACAGCAGTTCCTTCAACACCAACCGGCACAGGGTGGTGCCGAAAGCGGGAGCGACGGGACTCGAACCCGCGACCTCTGCCGTGACAGGGCAGCGCTCTAACCTACTGAGCTACGCCCCCGCGATTGCACGGATCATCGGGGCGAGGTTCCGTGCTCCACCAGTATGCCAAGGCTTGGCCCTCGGCCACGTCTCGGTGTCCCGCCCGGCCGCTGGAGGGGCATTGAAAGCCCAAACTGGCCGTGCGGCCAGTTTGGGCTAGTCTTGCCCTGTGGCGCTCGTGGGACCTCCTCCTCTGCTCAATTCGAGCCCTATGGCAGCCCTGCTCGAAGACCTCCGCTCCGAGCGTTCCGCCACCGTTCCCTTCCCTCCTGGCGAAACCCGCTTCTCGCTCATGCGCACCAGGCGCTTCGCCGAGGAGCCCCTGCCCCTGCTGCTCGAGGCCTATGAGCGCTTCGGGCCCATCTTCACCCTGCGGCTCTTCCACAGCAACGTCGTCTTCATGCTCGGACCTGCCGCCAACCACTACATCACCGTCTCCCACGCCTCCAACTTCCTCTGGCGCGACTCCCACTTCCGCGACCTCATCGGGCTGATGGGCGACGGGCTGCTCACCATCGACGGCGAGTTCCACCGCCGCTCCCGCCTAATCATGCTCCCCGCCTTCCACCGCGAGCACATCCTCGCCTCCGTCGACACCATCATCGAGGAGACCACCAGCGCCCTCGATCGGATCGTCCCCGGTCAGACAATCGACCTCTACGCCTGGACCCGCCATCTCGCTCTCCGCGTCGCCATGCGCGCCCTCTTCGGACTCGACCCCGACGGACCCCAGGCCAGGGCCATCGACGCCGCCGGCCTGTTCGAGGAGGCCCTCTCCTTCTACGCCAGCGACTACTTCCTCCGTGTTCTGCGCGGGCCTCGCACCCCCTGGGACCGCCTCCAGAAAGCAGCCCGCAAGCTCGACACCCTGATCTACTCCGAGATCTCCCACCGGCGCAGCACCGGACAGCGCGGCAGCGACATCCTCAGCCTGCTCCTCGATGCCCACGACGAGGACGGCAACACCCTCACCGACCTCCAGATCCGCGACGAGGTCATGACCCTCATGTTCGCCGGGCACGACACCACCACCTCCACCGTCTCCTTCATGTTCTACGAGCTCGCCCACCACCCCCACATCGCCGCCCAGCTCACCGACGAGCAGGACGCCCTCTTCCCCGGTGGGATGCCCACCGCCAACCAGCTCGCCTCCGGCGAGCTCACCCAGCTCGAGCTCGTCCTCGACGAGACCCTGCGCAAGTACCCCCCCGCCTGGGTCGGTCCCAGGCGCGCCATCGAGCCCTTCGAGTTCGCCGGCCACACCGTCCCCGCCCGCGCCTTCGTCAACTACTGCTCCTGGGCCTCCCACCACCTCCCCGACGTCTTCCATCAGCCCGAGGAGTTCCGCCCCGAGCGCTTCGCCCCCGACGCTCGCTCAGCCCTGCCCAAGGGCGCCTACGTCCCCTTCGGCGGCGGCTCCCGCACCTGCATCGGGATGCGCTTTGGCCAGCTCGAGGTGCGCGCCATCGCCACCCTCATCCTCTCCCGCTTCTCCCTCTCCCTGCCTCCCGACTTCCAGCTGAGCATCCGCCAGATGCCCACCATCAGTCCCAAGGGAGGCCTGCCCATGCTCGTCGGCCCCCGAACCACCGCTCCCCTGGCCGATCTCTCGGCCGCTGCCTGAAAGCGCCCCATCCCACCACCCAGTTCTGGGCGGTCAGCGCGCCGCCGGAGCAGCCCTCAGCGCAGGCTCGCCCTCATCGACAGCCCATATGTCAGCGGCGGACCGCTCGACATGCTCGCACCCACCCCTTCCACATACACATGGGGGTCTGAGAACAGCGTCAGCCGCAGCCCTTCCACCAGCAGGCCCAGCGGGTGCGCCACCAGCTTTCCTTCACTCGCCAGCGCCACCGCATCAAGCGATGCCCCCACCCCGAACAGGCCTCCGCTCGCCTGCACTTCCACCTCCCCTCCTTCGCTCCTCACCAGCTGCACCGAGAACCCCGCCGGGAGCGCCGCCCGTACGTCCGCTTCGCTCGCTCGTGCCTGCGCGCTCAGCGAGCTGCCCCGCTTGGTCAGGCGCGCATCGCTCAACCTCAGCGAGCCCACCCTCACCCTTTCCGCCATCACTTCCATCCTTGCCGTGTCCCTGGCTTCCCACAGCAGCTTCCCCGCCTGCCCCGGTTCGATCGCCAGCGATCCGGCCTTCACCTTCACCGAGTCCACACTTCCCCACAGCAGCTTCACCGCCGGCCACGCCGAAACGCTCACACTCTCCACCCTGCCATAGCGGCCCACCCTCGAGGAGATCACACTCGCTGCAATCCTGGGCAGGATCAGCTGGGCCGCCACCAGCAGGAGCACCATCGCTCCCCCCGCCCCCAGAGCGAGCTTCCGCCATCCCATCGAACCGCCACCGCGCCTCATCCCCCGCAGCTTCGCAGGGAATGAGGCGCCATGGGACCGGCTGTCTCTAGCCGAGGCCGTTCGCCGCCAGGAACTGCTTGGCCACGCTCGACGCCGACTGCTTGTCGATGCTCACCGCCTTGTTCATCTGCTGGATCGCCTGCGTCGTCAGCAGCGCGCTCACCTTGTTCAGCGTTTCCCCAAACGCCGGGCCCTCCGCCGTCAGCACGCTCTGCTTCACCACCGGCGCCACATTCTGGAAGCCAAACACATGCTTCGGGTCAGCCAGCACCTTGAACTTGCCACCCAGCAGCTGGCCATCGGTGGTGAACACATCCTGCACATCCACCTGGCCGCCTTCCAGCGCCTTGTAGGAGAGTTCAATCGAGATCGGCTTGAACGTCGGCTTCACCCCATATTCCTTCTCCAGCCCCAGCAGGCCCTCGAAGCGCGTCGCAAATTCCGGCGCCGCTCCCAGCGTCACCGCTTTGCCCAGGCTCTTCAGGTCCGCCACGCTCGACAGGCTGTGCTTGCTCGCATAGCTCGGCAACGTCGCCAGCGCATCCGAGTCATAGAACGGCGTGTAGTTCAGCAGCGTCAGACCATGTTTTTCCACGAACGTCTTGGCTTCCTGGTAGGCGTTCGCCGCGCTCGTCGGCGCCTTCGTCTGGGCCGCAATCGCCGACAGCAGCGTACCCGTGTACTCCGGGTACATGTCTATCTGGCCCGACGTCAGCGCCTTGTAGACGATCTCCGAGGAGCCCACATTATCTTTCAGCGCGATCTTGTAGCCCTTCGCTTCCAGCGCCTGCGCATAGAGCGCTCCCAGGATGTTCTCCTCCGCGAAGTTCTTGTCCCCAATCGTCACCGCCGGCTTGCCCGCCCCTGGACCCGACCCCGACGAGGAGGCCGTGGATGCCGTCGTGCTCGAGCCGGTCGACGACGAGCTGCTGCTGCTCCCGCACGCCGCCACAACGACGCTCAACGCCACAGCCACTCCAGCGCTCGTCACGTACCTGCCCAACCTGCTCCATCCACTGACTTTCATCCAACGCCTCCTAATTGTTTACTTAGTTGATCGGAAAGAATAGGAAACTGCCACCGAGCAGGCGATTAGACCGTGGCGCTCGTCTCGGGGCGCAGCCCCGCCACCCGCTCCAGCTCGATCAGGCGCAGGCCCCTTGGAGTGAGCGCCCGCTGCACCAACGTCAGCACTCCCTCCACCGCCAGCGCCAGCGCCGCCACGCAGATCGCCGCCCCCAGCACCCCCGAGAAGTGGTAGCTCGTCTCGTTGGCAATGATGTCCCCCAGGCTCCCACTGAAGCCCGCCAGCGATGCAATCGTCGTCGTGCTCACCACGAACACCGCCGCCGTGCGCACCCCCGCGAAGATCAACGGCACAGCCAGCGGCAGCTCCACCTTAACCAGAAGCTCCCACTCGCCCATCCCCATCCCCCGGGCCGCATCCACCAGGTCGCGGTCGACCCCATCCACCCCCAGGTAGGCATTGGTCACGATCGGCGGCACCGCCAGGATCACCAGCGCCAGCAGCACCACCGGAAGGCCCAGACCAAGGAACGCATCGCCGATCGCAAGCACCGCCAGGCTCGGCAGCGCCCGCCCCAGGTTGCCCACGTTGATCGCCACGAACGAGCCTCTGTGGATATGCCCCAGCCACACCCCCAGCGGCACCGCCAGCACCACCGATATCGCCACCCCGTAGGCGCCCACCTTGAGCGTCTCCAGCGCCAGGTGCGTGAGGCTCGGCAGCGCCGGCTGCCCCGCGATGGCGCCGTTGTGGGCGATGAACTTGAAGGCCTCGATGAATTCGTGCACGCCCTTGGCCTCCTCAGCCCGTCCCCGCTCGCGTCCACGGGGTGAGCACCCGCTGCAGCAGCACCAGCAACCCATCCGACACCAGCGCCAGCAGGATCGCCAGGCCCCCCGCCGCGATCAGCTCTGTCTTGAACGGACCCTCGCCAAGCGCCGTGTGGATCGGCACGCCCAGCCCCGCGTCGTAGATCGTGTACACGATCGTCGCCAGCGCGATGATCGTCACCACCGCTATCCGCAGCCCCGCCACGATCGCCGGCAGCGCCAGCGGCAACTCCACCCGCAGCAGTTGCTCCCGGAGCGACATCCCCATGCCCTCCGCCGCATCGAGCACCTCCGCCGGCACCGACCGCAGACCCGTCAGGATGTTGCGGAAGAGGATCAGCAGCGTGTACGACACCAGCGCTATCTCCGCCGAGAAAACGTTCAGCCCCACCGGCGCCACCAGCAGCTCGAACAGCGCCAGCGAGGGAATCGTGTAGAGGAACGTCGTGATCAACAGCGTCGGGCGCTCCAGCCGGCGGTAGCGGTGGGCCGCCAGCGCCAGACCCATCGAGATCACGAACCCGATCGCCACCGCCGCCAGCGACAGCAGCACATGCTGGCGCAGCGCCGGCCACAGCACCGGGCCCCAGTTCTTGCTCACCCAGTCCGCACAGAACAGCTTGTTCGCCACCACACAGCTCGAGCTGTGCGCCGCATAGTTCGGGATCACCGGTCCCGACGCCGCCAGCGAGCCGATCACGCCGCCCCACCACCGTTGCCCGCCGCCTCGTCCGCCAGCAGCCGCTCCACCACCTCCAGCGTCACCAGGCCCTCCACCTCACCGTCGCCGTCCACCACCGTCAGCGGCACGCCGGCGCCCGTCAGCAGAGCCGACAGCGCATCCCTCACAGAGGTCTCCCGCGACACCCTCCGCGATCCGTCCCTGTCGAGATCCGCCCGCAGGCCGTTGGGCTCGATCAGCTTCAGTTCCGAGAGCGTCGTCAGCGCCAGGCGCTTGAGCCCGCGGTCGGCCCCCACGAACTGAGCCACGAACTCATCCGCCGGGTGGGTGAGGATCTCCTGGGGGGTGTCGTACTGCGCCAGCACGCCCCCCTCCCTGAGGATCGCAATACGGTCGCCCATCTTGATCGCCTCGTCGATGTCGTGTGTGACGAACACCACCGTCTTCTTCACCTTCTCCTGCAGCCTCAGGAACTCGTCCTGCAGCCGCGCCCGGTTGATCGGGTCGATCGCCCCGAAGGGCTCGTCCATCAGCATCAGCGGCGGGTCAGCCGCCAGCGCCCGCGCCACGCCCACCCGCTGGCGCTGCCCGCCGGAGAGCTGCGCCGGATAGCGATCCTTCATCTCAGCCGCGTCCAGCCCGATCAGCTCCAGCAGCTCATCCACCCGCGCGGCTTGATCCGCTCCTGCTCCCAACCCAACAGGCTCGGCACCGTCGCGATGTTCTCCCCCACCGTCTGGTGGGGGAACAGCCCGATCTGCTGGATCACGTAGCCGATCTCCCTGCGCAGCGCCTTGGGCTCGCGGTCGAGCACGCTGCGCCCGCCCAGCAGGATGTCGCCGCTGCTGATCGAGATCATCCTGTTGATCAGCCGCATCGCCGTCGTCTTGCCCGAGCCCGACGGGCCCACAAGCACGCACACCTCGCCCGCCGGAACCGTCAGCGACAGATCGGTGATCGCGGCCTCGCGCTGGCCCGCATAGCGCTTGCTCACGCTGCGCAGCTCGAGCTCGGCGGCCTGCGCGAACGCCGACGGCCCCTCGTCATGGGCGGTGTCTGCAGTCTTCAAGGAAAAGGTCCCGGCCGGGTCTGTCAATCGTACCCCACGATTCCATCCAGCAAACTCCCAGCCCTCTCCCACAGCTATATGAGGCGCGGCTCGCTAGCCTTGAGATCCCCGCTGCAGGGGCGCGTAGCTCAGTTGGCCAGAGCACCTCGTTTACACCGAGGGGGTCGCCCGTTCGAGTCGGGCCGCGCCCATAACCATGAACGACCCCTCTCCCATCCGCATCGCCGTCATCGGCTCAGGGCCCGCGGGCTTCTACGCCGCCGGACACCTGCTCAAGGGCTCAGATGAGGGCTTGGAGGTCGACATGCTCGAGCGCCTGCCCACCCCCTGGGGACTCGTGCGCTCAGGCGTCGCCCCCGACCACCCCAAGATCAAGTCCGTCACCCGCGTCTATGAGAAGACCGCCGCCCACCCCCGGTTTCGCTACTTCGGAAACGTCACCTTCGGCGAGCACGTATCCCGCGAGGAGCTGCTCGATCGCTACCACGCCGTCGTCTACGCCACCGGCTCACCCTCCGACAGACCCCTCGGAATCCCCGGCGAAGAGCTCCCCGGCTCCCACGCCGCCACCGAGTTCGTCGGCTGGTACAACGGCCACCCGGACCACACCGACCTCGAGGTCGACCTGCTCAGCGCCGAGCGCGCCGTGGTGGTGGGCAACGGCAATGTCGCCATCGACGTGGCGCGCATGCTCGTCCTCGCCCCCTCCGAGCTCGCCCCCACCGACACCGCCGACCACGCCCTCGAGGTGCTGGCCGCGAGCCGGGTCCGCGAGGTGGTCGTCCTCGGCCGCCGCGGCCCCGCCCAGGCCGCTTTCACCAACCCCGAGCTGCTCGAGCTCGGCGAGCTGGCCGACGCCGACGTAATCGTCGATCCCCACGAGCTCGAGCGAGCGCTCGCCGTCGAGGATCCCGCCGCCGCCGAGGACGCCACCTCCCGGCGCAACGTCGAGATCCTGCGCTCCTACGCCCAGCGCGAGCCCTCCGGGCACCCCAAGCGGATCGTCCTGCGCTTCCTGCTCTCACCCACCGCCCTGATTGCAGACGAGCATGGGCGCCTCGGTGCCGTCGAGCTGGTCCGCAACGAGCTCGTGGCCACTCCCGACGGCGGGCTGCGCGCCCAGGCCACCGGCGAGCGCGAGACCATCCCCGCCGGCCTCGTCTTCCGCGCCATCGGCTACCGCGGCATCCCCCTCCCCGGCGTGCCCTTCGACGAGCGCTCCGCCGTCATTCCCAACGATCGGGGACGGGTGACCGACCCCGACAGCGGGTCGGTGCTCCCCGGCGAGTACGTCGTCGGCTGGATCAAGCGCGGACCCTCCGGCGTGATCGGCACCAACAAGAAGGACGCCCAGGAGACAGTTGACGCCATCTTCGCCGACCTAGGGGCGCCGACATCGGCTTCGAGCAACGGTACCGCAGCCGACGGCCCGGCGAACGGACACGCCCCCAGCCGGCCCGACGCCGCCGAGCTCGAGGCCCTGCTGCGCTCCCGCCAGCCCCAGCTGGTCCCCTACCACGGCTGGCAGGCCATCGATCGCCACGAGCGCGCCCTCGGCGAGCCGTCCGGGCGTCCCCGCGTCAAGCTCACCCGGATCGATGAGCTGCTGCGCGTGGCCGCCTCCGAAGAGCCCTAGGAAGATCTCGTCCCTCCCTCCCAATCACTCACCCGGTCTGCCAGACTGTCGCCCGCAAGGCCCCGTTAGCTCATCTGGTAGAGCGCCGGACTTTTAATCCGGTGGGGCGGGTTCGAGTCCCGCACGGGGCATCGCCTCAGCGCGCTGGTGTCGCGCGGTGGATCTCCGCCTTCAGACAATCGCCGACTTAGGCGATCGGGCCTGACGTTTCGCTGCTGGTCGGCCGATGGGAGTGGATGAGGCCCTCGCTCGTCAGCGCCCGCATGAACAGGCGCACCATGGTCTACACGGCCACGGCCATCTTCGCCGCCGCCGCCTTCGACGGCGCGATCGAGGGCTTCCTCCCCGGAGATCCGAGCTTTTCGATCGCTCCCGTGCTCATCGCGATCGTGCTGATCCCGCTGCTGCTCGTGCTGGGCCCCAGGCTCGCGCGCGGCTGGCTGGCGCTGCTGGGACCGCTCGGTGTGACTCTGATCGCCTATGCCCTGGCCACCACCCCACGCGCCGGCGATGGCGCCGTCCTGTACGTGTGGCCCGTGCTGTGGATGACCTTCTTCTTCGGCCGCCGCGGCGCCATCGTGATCGTCGCCTTCGTCGGCGTGGCCCACGCCGTCACGCTGCTTTCCCTGCCCGGCGCCGAGCAGCTATCCGGGGCGCTGGGTGGACGTGATGGTGTGCGTCTGCGTGGTGGCCGGCGTGGTGCTGAGGCTCGTCGAACGCAACGAGCTGCTCCTCGCCCAGCTCGAGGGGGAGGCGCGCACAGACACCCTCACGGGGCTCCTCAACCGTCGCGGCTTCAACGAGCGGGCCAGGCTGGAGCTGGCACACGCCAGGCGTGAGGGGCGCCCGATCGCGCTCGCCACCTTCGACCTCGACTACTTCAAGCGCATCAACGACGAGTGGGGTCACGAGACTGGCGACCGCGTCCTCGCCCGCACCGGCCTGCTGCTCCGTACGCAATCGAGGGAGATCGACGTCACGGCCCGCATCGGCGGCGAGGAGTTCGCCGTGCTGCTGCCCGGCAGCGACAGCATCGACGCCGACGCCTTCACCCAACGTGTCCGCGCCGCCCTCGCCGAGCGCGACCCATCGGGCCTGCCCGACGTGCGGGTGAGCGCCGGGATCCTCGCCACCGAGGAGCCGAGGGACATCGAGGACATGCTCCGTGGCGCCGATACCGCCCTCTACCGGGCAAAGCGCGGCGGACGAGATCAGACGGTGAGCATCGGCGTCGATGACGCCCGCGCCGCTTCGCGTCAGTCGATCTCCACCGTGTAGTCCCACGTCACCACCGGCCGTCCGCCTTCCGGCGTCCAGCTCAGTCCCCCATCGCCCGTCGGCAGGATGTCGTGAAGCTCCACCGACACCGCCCGTCCGGGCATGATCCAAGCAGGCGCCCTACCCCCGCCCACGGCGGTCACCTTCGGCTGGTGAAGGCTTCCCCGCTCGTCGATGAGCTTGAACGCCGAGGCATCCAGGCGGATCGCGTGAGAGCCGCCTGAGAAGCTGACGATGAACGAGACCGGGGTGACGGGAGGAACCGGGAAGCGGCCCTCCTCGGGCACCTGTGGACCGACCGCCGTGGCCAGCACCCGCCCGCTCGCCAGCTGCACCGCCACCGCTTCGCCCTGGATGGAGAGCGCAGGGTGAGCGACGCTGGCATGCAGCACACGACCGACCTGAACCTTGCGCTTGGGCAGCCAGGAGGGCAGGCCCCCGTATCTCGCACTCGAGGCAGGATGCGACGCCGCGCGCGGCGAGCCCGCGGTCGCAGTGCCTCTGTTGCCGATCGCCAACAGGACGCCCATCCCGAGGAGGATCGCCGCCACGGCAATCGCCAGCGTGAGAGCGGGGTGGGGGCCGAGCCGTCCGGCCCGACCCCCCTTGCCTGCCTCACCTGCCGCGCTTGCGGCGTTCTCCATCAGCCCCGCGGACCTTTGGGGTTGTTGAACACGTCGGGCCCAAACGGCGCTAGCCCCGGCTGGGCGGCGTAGCCGATGTGACCCTGTTTGTCCAATCCGGGGGAGGCGCTCTTCACGTTGAAGAGATCCTCCATCGTGCGCAGCCAGCTGTAGTGGTTGTAATAAACCGTGCTGGTCGACCCGGGGTTGATGTAGGGGCTGATCAGCACGCTGCCCGTGTCGCCGCCCCCCGTGGTTGCGTCGGTGGCGTCATACAGCGGATCCGTGGCCGGCGTCCTCGCGCCCAGTGTCACACCGCTGACCGCCGCCGTGCTCGACAGCGGTTCGCCCGTGGCGTTCACCAGGGTGAACGACCCCGTGTCCACGAACCCACCGCTCTGCGACGGGGCGCTCGCCGTGACCGGCGTGTCGGTGACCTGGCCCACATATGCCCCGGCGGGGATGCCCGTGCCCGTCACCGAGCGTCCCGCGTCCGTCGCCACCACCGAGTTGTCGGCGATCGTCGAGCTGCCTTCGTTTGCGGTGGCCCCTTTGTCGGTGCGAGCGCCCGGTGAGTGGCTGCCTCCTCCCAGCAGGCAGGTGCCCGCCGGCTGCGCCGGAACCGTCTGAGCGACACAGCTGCCGGGACGGTCGAGGAACGCGTTGTCGCCCGGGCCAGGGAGCAGCTGGTTACCGTGTTCGTCACTTTCCAGCGGCGTGTTGGGACCGGTGGGCTCCCAGTTGATGCTGTTTCCGAACAGCGTCTCGCCGGCCGAGTCCGCCGCCACCGAGGTGGCGGCATTCGGCTGCACGATGGTGGAGTTGGCGAAGCTGTTGCCCGTGTAGGTGAAGGGCGGGAAGCCCTCGTCGAATGTGACGTCGATCAGGCCGCCTTCCTTGAAGGCCGGCGATTCCTCGATCTCGGGGATGATGTGCTGGAGGAACAGATCCGACGCATACAGGCCGCCCGTGTAGTTCACAGGCGCATTGGGAGTGTTCGGGTCGGAGAAGCCGCCCGACAGGTTGTTGCCGTGACACACTGCGTCGTGCGCATCGCTGCAGTTGTTCGGCGAGATCCAGCTGAACGCCGGCGTGGTGGCCGCGCTCTGCAGGTCGTGGTAGAGCCCGTTGCCGGAGTCGAACAGGCTTGCGATGTGCTGCGAGTTGCAGTCACCGGCCGTCTTGATCGATTCGAACCACGGGAAGGGGAAGTGCTTCGGCACGTACTGGTCCGTCCCATTCGCGCCACCCGGGTTTGGCTGCGTGGTCGAGCCTGTCGCACCCGGTTCGCCGTAGGGAGCGCCGCAGTATTCAGTCCCCGCGTCGTGAGTGGGTCCGCTTTCATCGGGGTTGCCGAGATCCTGCGCATAGCCCTTCCAGCTCACCCCGGCGGAGTCGAGCTGGTTGAACAGCGTCGGCACGCTTGCCGGATACACGCAGCCGTTGGTTCCCGCCGCGGCGTTGGGGCCCGCGGAGGAGGCAACCTGGCCGAACTCGGGGTTGTTCTTGATGTTGCCCGTCGTGTTGACCGTGCCCGAGAACTTGTCGTAGAAGGGGCAGTCGGCCTGCGTGTCCGGCTGAGGAGCCTGCCCCGCCACCGCCGAGATGTAGTTGTCGAGGCTGAAGTGACCCGTGCCGAAGTAGTTCTTCAGCAGCACTCCCTGTGAGGGCAATGTCTGCCACAGGTAGGTGTTTTTGTTCAACCCCGTGAAGGTGGCGTCGTAGGACTTGTTCTCGAGGATGATCAGCCACACGTGCTTGATCTTGTTCTTGCCCACTCCGAGCTTGTCCGCCGCCACCGGCCGCGACGCCGAGGACGCACCCGCCGAGACGATCGGCACGGCGCCAGCCACGGCAACCGCCACAGCGGCCAGGGCGAGAAGGCCCTTGCGGCGCCGCCTTCGAGGGGCCTGCGTGGCGGGGGCTGAGCGTCGCTCCCGCACCTCCCGTGCATTGCGACCGAATCGTTTGCGGCTCATGCTCGTCTCAGCTCCTTTTGGCCTTGGTCATAGTTGATCTCCGGCGCCTGCCAGTCTCCGACGAGCCGCAGTCACCCTGGTGTACATCGCGTGACCTAGCTGTGAAGGAGCTGAGAACGAGGCCCGCGGCGGCCGGCGCACAGGCCTGGGCTCGCGAGCGTCGCCAAAGCTCGAGAGCCCTGGCTGGCACTGGACATCCAGGCATCTCAGGGGTCAGACCGTCAAGTGTTCCGAGGAGCTGTCGAAAATTGACCCATGAGCTTTCGCCCCTCGATGGCGCTCGGTGCCACCCTGCCCGCACTCCTCTGCGCCGCCTCTGCAGCGGCGGCGCCGACGATCAGCGAGTACAGCACAGGACTCTCTAAAAACGCCGCCCCCGCCGACATCGTCACAGGGCCCGACGGGAACCTGTGGTTCACCCAGAACGGCGCCACGGACGCCATCGGCCAGGTGACCCCCACTGGAGCGATCGCGAGCTACACCACCGGGGGCGCGGGGCCTCCGCTGGAGATCGCAGCCGGCGCAGACGGGAAACTGTGGTTCACCGAGAGCGGGGGATCGGCCAAGATCGGCACGATCGACCCTCTGACACATGCCGTCAGCGAATACCCGCTCCCCCCGGGCGCCGGACCATTCGGCATCACAGCCGGCTCAGAAGGCGATCTGTGGTTCACCGAGACCGGAAGCCCCGCGACGATCGGACGGATCGTGCCCTCCACCCACGCGATCAGCACCTTCGAAGTGCCGGCCAAATCGAGTCAGCCGCTCGGCATCACCACCGGAACCGAAGGGGACCTTTGGTTCACCGAGTACGCCGACCCGGGAGCGATTGGGCGGCTGGACCCGCGGACGGGGACGTTCACTCAGTTCACCACGGGGCTGACCACCGATGCACGGCCGATGGGAATCACCACCGGACCCGAAGGGAACATCTGGTTCACCGAGGCCACCAATCCCGGCGCGATCGGGCGGATCGACCCGGCTAGTGGAGAAATCAAGGAGTTCTCCGCAGGGCTGATGGCGGGCACCCCCCTGGACATCGCGAGCGGCAGTGACGGCAGCCTCTATTTCACCGAGAGCCACGCCAACGGCGCGCTCGGCCGGATAACGCCCTCCGGGGCGATCAGCGAGTACACCGCCGGCCTCACGCCGGGCAATCTCCCCTGGGGCATCGCGCCCGGACCTGACGGCAACATCTGGTTCGTTGAGAACGCCAACCCCGCCAAGGTTGGCAGGCTCACGATCGCTCCGAGCGTCACCGACGAGGGCAGCGAAGGCGCGACCGGACAGGCGGCCACGCTGACGGCAAGCGTAGGAGCCAACGCGCAGCCGACCACCTTCCGCTTCGAATACGGCACAACCCCTGCTTATGGATCGCTCTCCCCATCCACCCCGGCCGGCAACTCAGCCACGCCGAGCTCCGTGAGCACGACCGTTGGCTCGCTCTCCCCGGGCACCACCTATCACTTCCGAGCGGTGGCCGGCAACGCCTCGGGCACCACCGATGGCCCCGATCGGACCTTCGCCACGCCGGCTCCCCCGAGCCCTCCGAACGAATCTCCCGTGACCCTCACAAACGCGACACCAGGGGCGAAAGGGCTCGTCACGGAAGCCGGGCTGCCCCCGCTCACAGGCCAACCTGTCGCAAAGCCTGTGATCGGCCGTGCCGCGGGCCTCCAGGCCGTCTCCGGGGTGGTCCTCGTAAAGGACGCCGCCGGCGGCTTCGCGCCGGTGACCGGCACCACCATCGTGGCGATCGGCTCGACCATCGACACCACCCATGGAGTGCTCGACCTGATCACCGCCCTGCCCGGCGGACACACGCAGGCGGCGACGATCTGGGGAGGCACCTTCAGCGTGGGACAGAGCGCACGCGACAGTGGCAACACGGTCCTCACGACTGCGATCGCCCCCCTGGCGTGCCCGAAGCCCGCAAAGGGCCGGGCGAGCGCCGCGCGCAGCTCCGGCGCCGGCAAGCGCTCGCTGTGGGCACGCGACAACCACGGCCAGTACAGCACCCATGGCGCCAACAGCGTGGCCACCGTGCTCGGAACCGAATGGGAGACACTCGAAACCTGCTCGGGCACGGTCACCCGGGTGAGGCGGGGAAAGGTTCGGGTACGTGACCTGCACCGGCACAGAACGGTGACCGTCACGGCCGGGCACAGCTACCTCGCACGTCCCTGAGTCGAGGGGCGGAGCTCGGATGGCCGGCGCTGTCCTGAAGAGGGGCGATCGAGGAGGCAGCCCACGCACGGCGCGCGTGCGACTGCTGGCGATCGTGGCAGCCGTCTCGGTGGCATGCGGCGCAGGTGCCTACCTGCTCAGCGCCGCCGGCACGCTCGAAAACGAGTGCATCGGTCTGCGCTTCTCGCTGCGCCCGACCACCAGACCCACAGGGATCGTGGTGGTGGGAATCGACAACAGGACGCTCGACACGCTGCACATGCGCTGGCCGTTCCCGCGCTCGGTGGATGCCCGTGCCCTCGACGTCCTGCACGCCGACCGGGCGCACACGATCGTCTACGACGTGCAGTTCACCCAGCCGACGACGCCCTCCCAGGACATGGCCCTCTACTCCTCCGTGGCGCGCGCCCGGGGAGTGATCCTCGCCACCACCGAAATCGGCCCCAAGGGCACCACCGACGTGCTCGGAGGCGACGCCAACCTCGCGGCCGCCGACGCGAAGGCGGCGGCCGCGAACTTCCAGGCCAACTCCGGAGGGGTCATCCAGCGCTACGCCTATTCGATCGGGGGACTCAAGACGATCGGCGTGGCGGCGGCGGAAGCTGCGAGCGGACACCCCGTAGCGCGATCCTCCTTCGATCGCGGCTCCGCCTGGATCGACTTTCCCGGTCCCGTCGGCCAGGTGCCGACGGTCTCCTTCTCAGACCTCCTCGCCGGCAAGGTCCCAGCGAGCCGCATCGCGGGCAAGATCGTGGTGATCGGAGCCACGAGCCCCGTGCTGCAGGACGTCCACGCCACTTCGGTGACGGCCAGCAACGGCATGCCCGGCCCGGAAGTCCAGGCCGCCTCCATCCTCACCGCCCTCGCGGGCAACCCGCTGCGCGACGCTCCCCCCTGGCTGGCCCTCCTGACGATCCTGCTCGCGGGAGTCGCCACCCCGCTGCTGTGCATGAGGCTGCAAGCAGGCAGGGCCGTCTCGGCCGGCCTGCTCCTCGCTCTCGCCTACGGGCTCGGCGTCCAGCTCGCCTTCGACGCCAACCTCATCCTCGTGCTCGTCTACCCGCTGCTCGCCCTCGCCATCGGGGTGCTCGGCACGCTCGTGGTGAGCTACCTCGGCGAGGCCTGGGAGCGCCAGCTCGCCGAGCGCTATCGGGCCACGCTGGAGGCGGACGTGCGCGAGCGCACGCGCGAGCTGCGCGAGACCCAGCTCGAGGTGATTCACCGGCTGGCGCTGGCGGCCGAGCTGCGCGACGAGGAGACAGGCCTCCACATCGAACGGGTGGGGCGTATCTGCGAGCGGCTCGCCCTGCAGGCCGGAATGTCGCCGCTCGAAGCGGAAGACCTGAGGATCGCAAGCGCCCTGCACGACGTCGGCAAGATCGGCGTGCCTGACCGGATCCTGCTCAAGCCCGACAAGCTCGACGCCGGCGAGCGGGCCCTGATGAAGACGCACACCCTGACCGGCGCCAAACTGCTGTCCAGCTCGCGCTCGCCGCTGATCCAGATGGCCGAGACGATCGCCGCCAGCCATCACGAGTGCTGGGACGGCAGCGGCTACCCCCACGGCCTGCACGGCGAGCAGATACCGCTCGTCGGGCGTATCTGCGCGATCGGGGACATGTTCGACGCGCTGAGCGCTGCCCGGCCCTACAAGCAGGCGTGGCCGTTCGATCGGGTGGTCCAGGAGATCGCCCGTCAGCGCGGCACCCACTTCGACCCCCGGCTGGTAGATGCCTTCCTGGCGATCGTGCCCGAGCTCCAGCGCGAGCATGCGAATGCCGCCGATGGGCCGCCTAGCATTGACCGCGATGCTCGAGCACTGCGACCGATGCCTGACAACAGCACCCCCGTGGGAGTCCTCTGAGTATCTGGACTGGCACCTGGGAGCAGATGCGGACGGCGTCTATCTCGGGGTGATCTGCCCGAGCTGCTTCGCCTGCGAGGGGCTGGCCTTCATCTGGGCCGACCCGTCTGCGGCCGAGAGGCACAGTGGCGAGCGGCTGACGATCGTTGCCTCCAGCGGGCACGAGCGCGCCGGGCGGACGACGAGCTCGACCTCACCGCAGATGCGCACCGCCGCCTGAGCGCGGCGCAACGCGGCGTGTGGCTCAGCCGTCGACGAGCAGGCTGTCGAGCGGGCCCAGCAGCCCCATCGAGCGGCGCGATACGCCCGGCAGCTCGAACAGGCGGTGCGTCTGGGCGTCGCCCCGCTTGCGCCGGGCGAGCTGCTCGACAGCGGTCGGACGCCACAGCTCATCCACGACACGTGACGGCGCGGCGGCGACACGCTCGGACGAGCACTCCAGATGCTCGGCCCACAGGCGCAGGCGTGTCTCCCGGACGAGGACTGGGTCGCAAGCCACCACGTTCATCTCGGAGTCGTTGAAGAACGAGTGGTCGTTGAGGTTGGCTGACCCGATTGTCAGCCACCGATCGTCGACGATCGCAATCTTGGCATGGACGTAGAGGGGTCCGGTCAACCCACCGGTGCGAGCGGCGATCGAGGCTGCCAGGAACCGCCGCCCGCCCCCACCTTCTGCGTCGGCAGCGGCCAGCACACCGAGCTGCCCACGAGTGGTGTCGGCGCCATTGTTGGGCTTGGAGGGCAGCAGCACGACCAGGCGGAAATTCTCGCTTGGCGGGTTACGGAGCTTCTCGGCGAGGATTTCGACGACCTGAGCCGACCACAGGAACTGGTTCTCGAGGTATATGAGCGTGCGAGCGGAGCGCAGAGCTCGCATGTAGGCCTCGAGGATTCGGAAGTCTCCCTGGGGCAGGAAGTCGTAGATGTGCTCGGGGACGGTCCGCACGACCTGCACCTCATGGGTTCCAGCGGGTGGCGGGGGAGGCGTGTGGGAGAGCTGCTCGCCCGTGACCTCCCTCCAGCGGGCTGCGAAGTGCGTGGCCACATCGGCCACGGCGGGGCCCTCGAGCCGGCTGGAGGCGTCGTGCCAGCCGAGGCGGCCGCGCATGGGGTGCTCGTCCCCGTCGTAGCGGTCGCCCCCAAGCGAGGTCAGATCTATGCCGCCCACGAAGGCGACCTCGCCGTCGACGATGACGAGCTTCTCATGATGGCAGTGCATGGGACGCTCGTGTGAGTCGAGCTCGCAGCGCACCCTCGTTCCCCGTGTCAGCTCGTCGCGCACCTGGCGGACTGCAGAGCGGCTGGGAGTGAACAGCGGGAGCGGCGCCCCCGCCCACAGCAGCACCCTCACGTCGAGGCGCTCGGCCAGCTCGCCGAGCAGGTCACGCAGCTGCGCGGTGTGCTCGTGGCGGGTCAAGCCGAAGCCGGGAGTGATGTGCCAGCCCGCGATGTGCACGTGCGAGCGGGCGCTCGCCAGCGCCTGGGCGATGCGGGGAAGGGCCTGGGCGCCGTCGATGAGGATCTCCAGGGCGCACCCCGCTCGCGGGGGCGGATCTCCGGCGGCCCACAGCGAGCCGTCCTCGGGCGGCTCGAGCTGGGCGATCCTCCCGGCGCTCCGCATGCGACGCCGGTGATGGGCGACCAACGCCGCCTCGATTCCGTCGCCGAGCAGTCCGTCGATGCGATCGGCCAGGCCACTCATGGCTGTGCAGCCGCTAGGCGGTCTGGGCGATGGCGGGACGACGAGCCGCCCACGGCCGCGCCTGCTCCAGCTGAGCAGCGAGGCCGATCAGCCGGGCCTCCTGCCACGGTCCGGCCACGAGCTGCACCCCCACGGGCACGCCCTCGTCGGTCCAGTGCAAGGGCAGGCTCACCGCCGGGCAGGCCGGTGACGTTGCCAAAGGCGGTGAACGACACGCTGGCCACCACCTCGAACAGGGGCTGGTCGGGGGTGGCGTGCTGGGCGGACATGACGGAGCCGGCGGGCGGAGGCAGGATGGCCGAGACGGGGGTGAGGAGCATGTCGAAGTCGCGGCCCCAGCGTGCCACCTCGCGTCGGCTGAGGAGCTCCAGGGTGCGGGCGGCGAGCACGTAGTCATAGGCGCCCGTCTCGCCGGCGAGACCGCGCTGGTGGGCGATGTGCGGCTCGGTGGCCGACCAGTCCACGCCGTGGTAGTCGGCCAGACCGCCCTGGGTGAGGGCGATGAAGGGGGGCACCATCTCTTCGGAGATGGTGGGCACCTCGACCTCCTCCACCGAGTGCCCGAGAGCCTCCAGCGCGCCTGCGGCCGATCGTGCCGCCTCGCTGCAGGCGGGGTCGGTGGGAATGCCCAACGGGGCCTGCGCCATCAGCCCGATGCGCAGTGTGCCGGGGGGAGTGCTCGTCTCCTCGGCGAAGGGACGCAGGGGAGCTGGGGCGTTGTACCAGGCCAGCGGGTCCGGTCCGGCGATCGAGTCGAGCACGCCGGCGGAGTCGGCAACGGTCCGTGCCACCACGCCCTCGACGACAGCTCCAAGCCAGCTCTGAGCCAGCCGGGGCACGCGGCCGCGGCTCGGCTTCAGCCCCACCAGCCCGCAGTAGGAGGCGGGGATGCGAATCGAGCCTCCACCGTCGTTGGCGTGCGCGATGGGGAACATCCCAGCCGCCACCGCGGCGGCGGCGCCACCGCTCGAGCCCCCGGGCGAGCGCTCGGTGTCCCAGGGGTTGCGGGTGATGCCGTAGCGGCTGTTCTCAGCCACCGTGATGACACCGAACTCGGGGGTGTTGGTGCGCCCGCACAGCACGAAGCCGGCATCCACGAGCGCGTCCACCACCAGCTCACTCTCCTCGCTCACGCCGGCTGGGGCGCCATGAGAGCCAAACGTGACGGGCCAGCCGGCCACGGGGGTGAGGTCCTTGATGGGCAGCGGCACGCCCAGGAACGGCGCCTCATCACCGGAGGCGAGACGACGGTCGGCCTCGGCGGCGGCCACTCTGGCCTCGTCGTCGTCGCGCCAGATCACGGCGTTGATCTGCGGGTTCAGCGCGTCCACCGCCGCCAGGCAGGAGTCGAGCAGCTCAACCGCGGACAGCTCGCCCGAGCGCAATGCGGCCGCGAGCTCGAGGGCCGGGCTGGACGGACCGAGCGTAGCCATGGGCCGACCCTACCAGGGTAGGCTCTGGCGGTGCTCACCATAGAGCGCCCCATCCTGAGACAGCCGGAGGTCCCTGCATGAGCCGCACCCAGAGCGTCCCCTATGACGTAAACGGCCGCACCGTGTTCATCACCGGAGCCGCCCGCGGCATCGGTGCCGAGACCGCCAGGCGTCTGCACGCCAAGGGGGCCAATGTGGCGCTCGTGGGCCTGGAGCCTGAGCGGCTCGAGCAGAACGTGGCGGCCCTCGGCGAGCGCGCGGCCTTCTTCGAGGCGGATGTCACCGACCTGGGGGCTCTCGAAGCGGCGGTATCGGCCACGGTGGGGCGCTTCGGCGGCATCGACGTGGCGATCGCCAACGCAGGGATCGCCTACACGGGTGCCCTCGCCACCGCCCCGGTGGAGCAGGTGGAGCGCACACTCGCCGTCAACCTGCTCGGGGTGTGGCGCACCGACCGGGCCGTCATCGGCGAGATCGCCAAGCGCCGCGGCTACCTCCTGAACATCTCCTCGTTGTCCGCCATCAGCCACTCTCCCCTGATGGGCCCCTACACAGCGGCCAAGGCTGGGGTCGAGGCGCTCACCGACGCCCTGCGCATGGAGATGGCGCCCAGCGGCACCCAGGTGGGCTGCGCCTACTTCGGCTTCATCGACACCGACCTCGTGCGCGCCAGCTTCGCCCAGCCCTCCGCCCAGGTGCTCACCGGCCAGCTGCCCGGCTTCATCCGCAACCCCGCTCCCCTGTCGAAGGCCATCGACGCCATCGAGCTCGGCATCGAACGCCGCTCGGCGCGCCTGTGGGCGCCGCGGTGGGTCGGACCGATGATGCTCCTGCGGGGGCTGCTCCAGCCGCTCACCGAAAGGCAGGCCGCCAAAGACAACGCGCAGCTGGCCGAGGTGATGCGTACGGCCGAGACCAGCCACGAGTCAGACAGCCAGGATCCCCTGCTGGGAGTGGCCACCCAGGCGATCAAGGATTAGGAGGTCGGGCCTGGCCGGCCCGACTGCGCGGGGCAGCTCGTCGGCCGCCCATCGCCGGCGGCGAGCCGAGCGCCGCTCCGCGCAGTCGGCTGTTCAGCTCTCTGCGTCCACCGCACCCGAGTCCACCTCGCCGTCGGCGAGGATGCGATAGAGGTCGCGGCGGGTTCGGGCCAGAACCTCCCGGGCACTGCCGATCTGTCCCTCGCTGCCGGTGCGGATCACCTGCGAGAAGGCAAAGGCCACCTCGCGCATCAGCTTGCCGAGCTCGTGGGCCTGGTCGCTGACGTCGCCGCTCATCTGATCCCACGGCGCGGGCTTGTCCTCACCGCGCTCGGTTACAAATGCGCGACCGGCATCGGTGAGCACGTAGAGCTTGCGCCCGTCTGACTCCTCGGAGCGGATCAGCCCCTCGTCCTCGAGCTGCTGGAGAGCGGGGTAGACCGAGCCGGGGCTCGCCCGCCACACGCCGCCGCTGCGCTCCTGCACCTCCTGCATGATCTGGTAGCCGTTGCGCGGCTCCTCGCTCAGCAGCAGCAGGGCCGCCGTGCGGATGTCGCCACGCCGAGCCTTGCGTCCGCGGCCACGGGGACCGCCTCCAAACCCGGCGAAACCGCCAAACGGTCCGCCGAACTCGCCGCGGGGCCCGTGAGCGAAGTGATGTGCGCGGTGGCCACCGTGGTGGCCGGGGGCGCAGCCCGATGGCTTCTCGCCTCTCGTATAACTCGTACTACTAAACATATCTGCTCCTATCGTGAACTATCTTGTGAGCATCACGATATATCGCTATGTATTCTTTTTCAAGTCCCTCCCCGAAATATCTGCTGTCCGCTGGTGCGTGCTTCCCTTTGGAGTGGTGTATCGCCATTGTTATACACCAGTCGCAAGCGGTGAAGACACCCCAGCGCCCACAGCCTCGTGATCCCGGGCGAAGAGATGGTGCGCCTCCACCAGCAGCCCGACCCCGGCTCCGCGGGCCCCGTGGGCGATCGACGCGCTAGTGGCGAAAGTGCCGGCGGTCGGTGGCGACCATCGCCACGCCCGCTGCGTCCACCGCCGCCACCACCTCGGCGTCGCGCACCGACCCACCCGGCTGGATGACGGCGGTAACTCCCGCATCGATCGCCAGCTGAGGCCCGTCGGCGAAGGGAAAATAGGCGTCGGAGGCGAGCGCCGCTCCCGCAAGCAGGCCGGGCTGGAAGGACTGGGCCTTCTCGATGGCGATCCGCACGGCGTCCACGCGGCTCATCTGTCCGGCGCCGATGCCGATGGTGGCGCCGGCGGCGGCGATCACGATGGCGTTGGAGCGAACGTGACGGCACACCTTCCACGCGAACAGCATGTCCTGCCACTCCCGATCGCTGGGCTCGCGATCGCTCATCACGCGCATCTGCTCACGGGTCTCGGTCACGGTGTCCCTGCTCTGGACGAGCTGGCCGCCGATCACCGCCTTCGCCTCGACCTCGCCGCTCGGCTCCGGCCAGTGGGCCAGCTCCAGCAGCCGCACGTTCTTCTTGACCCGCAGCGTCTCCAGCGCCACGGCGTCGTAGCCGGGCGCGAGCAGCACCTCGATGAACTGCTTGGAGAGCTCCTCCGCGAAGGCCCCATCGACGGGTCTGTTGACGACGATCACGCCGCCGTAGGCGCTCTGGGGATCGCAGGCGAAAGCTCGTTCGTAGGCCTGCCGGCCGCTGTCGCCGATGGCGCATCCGCAGGGGTTGTTGTGCTTGACGATCGCGCAGGCCGGCACGTCGAAGTCCTCGACCAGCTCGCGAGCCGAGCTGAGGTCGAGCAGGTTGTTGAACGACAGCTCCTTGCCGTGGAGCTGCTCGACGCCAGCCAGCAGGTGGGTGGCAGCGCCAACACGCGAGTAGAAGGCCGCGCTCTGGTGGGGGTTCTCGCCGTATCGCAGGTCGCTCACCTTCTCGTAGGTCTCGCTCCAGGCGGGCGGGAAGCCGTCGTGGGTCTGCGATGCGAACCAGGTGGCGATGGCGGCGTCGTAGCGGGCGGTGCACGCGAATGCCTTGGCGGCGAGCTGTTTGCGGGTGGCGAGTGAGATCCTGCCCTCAGACTGGGCCAGCTCCTCGAGCACGCCCTCGTAGTCGCCCGGGTCGACCACCACAGCGGCGAAGGGAGCGTTCTTGGCAGCTGCCCTGATCATCGTGGGGCCGCCGATGTCGATGTTCTCGATGACCTCCCCCTCGGTGGCGTCGCCACGCGCGACGGTCTGCTCGAAGGGATAGAGGTTCACGCACACCAGGTCCACCTGCTCGATCGCCTGCTCGCTCGCTGCGCGCAGGTGCTCCTCATCGTCACGCCGCGCCAGCAGGCCCGCGTACAGGCGGGGATGAAGGGTCTTCACACGTCCGTCCATGATCTCGGGGAAGCCGGTGAAGTCCTCGATCGAGCGCACCACCACATCCGCCTCGGCAAGCTCCCGTGAGGTGCCGCCGGTGGAGACGATCTCGACTCCCAGCTCGCGCAGGCCACGGGCGAACCCCACGATGCCCTGCTTGTCGGAGACCGACAGCAGCGCCCTGCGCACCTTCACCTCGCCCGGAGCCGCACGCTCCACCCCGGTGCTGGGATCGGCGGTCAGGTCACGGTCGGCGGCCACCCTCAGAGCCTATCCCTCGCCCGCGGCGATCGTCATCCGGCGAGGGTTATCCGGCGAGGGTTATCCGGGTCGCGGCTCACCGCTCCCCGTGCCAACAGGCGAACGGCCCGAGGCAGCAGCGTGTGCTCCAGCGGACGCAGCGCTGCGAGCACCTCGGCGGGGTCCCGGGCGTCGGGGAGCTCGACGGAGCCCTGGAGGATCACGGGTCCCGAGTCCACGCCGGCGTCGACGAAGTGGACGGTCACCCCGAACACCTTCACCCCGTAGGCCAGCGCCTGCTCGACGGCGCCCAGGCCGGGAAAGGAGGGCAGCAGCGATGGGTGCACGTTGATCACGGCGTCCGGAAACCGGTCGAGGAATGGGGCGCCCAGCAGCTCCATGTATCCCGCCAGCACAACCAGCCTTGCGCCCCTGCCCGCGATCCACTCTCCCAGCGCCTGGTCGCGAGCCTCGCGGTTGGGGTAGTCGGCACGAGGGAAGACCTCTATGGCGACACCCGCAGCCTGAGCCCGAGACAGTGCCGGAGCGCCGGCGACGCTCGAGGCCACCGCCACGACGTTCGCCTCGCGTCGGTGGACGGTGTCCAGGAGTGCCTGCAGGTTGGTGCCGGCGCCGGAGACCAGCACCGCGATGGGCAGTTGTTCGCTCACGCCTGGCGCACCTTAGCTGTGACCGAAATCACACAGCTCGCCCCTGGTTCGTCCGATAATTGGAACCAGGGTGGAGAGGCATCCTGTATTGCCCGATCGCTTCAAAGGACCCACCCAAATGCTCACAGCACTCGCAGTCACCATCGTCATCGTCGCCGCACTGGGCCATGCCGTGCGCCCCACGGGCCGCGACAGCCTGATCGTGCGCCGGCCGTACAACAACCGCTACAACGACGCCTCGGGCGCTCGCGAGGATCACCTCAGCTAGGCCCACCGAAAGGCTCGCCGGCGCGGTCGTTGGCCTCAGGCCTTGATCAGCGGGAGCGGCGGCTGGTCGGGCTGGCCGTCCTCGAGTGAGAACTTGCCCGCCGCCCCGTCGCTGCCGGCGAGGGGGTACTCACCGGTGAAGCAGGCGTCGCAGTGCTTGGCGCGGGTGCCCCGCACGGCCTCATAAACACCGTCGAGCGAGAGGTAGTGAAGCGAGTCGCAGCCCAGCTCGGCGGCCACCTCCTCGGTCGTGCGCCCGTGGGCGATCATCTCCTCGCGGGTGGACATGTCGATGCCGTAGTGACAGGGATGCTTGATGGGCGGCGCCGAGATGCGCATGTGAATCTCACTCGCTCCCGCGTCGCGCAGCATCTGCACGATCTGGCGGGTGGTGTTGCCGCGCACGATCGAGTCGTCGACCACCACCAGACGCTTGCCGGCGATCACCTCGGGGAGGGGGTTGAACTTCAGCCGCAGACCGTGCTTGCGCAACTCCTGCCCCGGCTGAATGAAGGTCCGTGCCACGTAGCGGTTCTTGACGAAGCCGTCGTCCTGGGGGAGCCCCGCGGCGCGGGCCAGGCCGCGGGCGGCGGGATTGCCCGAGTCGGGAACGGCGATCACGAGGTCGGCCTCCACGGGCGACTCGCGCCAGAGGATCTCGCCCATCCGCCCGCGCGCCACCTGCAGCACCTGGTCGTTCATGCGCGAGTCGGGGCGGGCGAAGTAGATGTACTCGAACACGCAGAACGCCCGCCGCCCGCCGCCTGACACCATCCGGCTCTCCAAGCCCTCGGGGCCGAGCGTGACCATCTCGCCGGGCTCGACATCGCGCAGGTATTTGGCGCCGATGATGTCGAATGCGCACGACTCGCTGGCCACGCAGTAGCGGGCCTCGCCGTGCGTGGGGTCCGGATGGGCGGGATCGGCCTCGATCACACCGATGGCCAGCGGGCGCAGCCCATGGGGATCGCGGAAGGCGACCACGCGATCCTTGGTCATGGTCACGATCGAGAACGCGCCCCGCAGCCGGGGGAGCACATCGGCGATGGCGTCCTCGACGCGCTCGGCTGGGTGGGTGGCGATCATCGCCGCGATGATCTCCGAGTCCGATGTGGAGCTGAAGCTGACGCCCCGCTCGAGCAGCTCCTCGTGGAGCTCGAGGGCGTTGATCAGATTGCCGTTGTGGGCCAGGGCCACCTCGCGGCGCGAGCCGTTGGTGCCCTCGGAGCGCTGCACCGGCTGGGAGTTCTCCCAGGCATTCGAGCCCGTCGTGGAATAGCGCACATGGCCGATGGCGAGCTCCCCCGCCAGCGTCCGCAGGTCGTTCTCGGTGAACACCTGGTTGACCAGCCCGAGCTCGCGGCGGGTGATGATGTGCCCGCCGCGATCGGCCGCCGCGATACCCGCAGACTCCTGGCCGCGGTGCTGAAGGGCGTACAGCGCGAAGTAGGAAAGACGCGATACCTCGTGGCCGGGCGCGTACAGTCCGAAAACTCCGCACTCATCGCGCGGTCCGTCACGCATCACTCCACCCAAGCTAGCAGGGTTCATTTCGGGTTCTTCCCCGCCTCGGCCTGTCCCTCCAGGCGAGCCTCGATCGCGTCCAGGCGCTCGTCCAGCGCAAGCTTCAGGTCGGCGATGCCGCCTTTGGTGCTGAGGTCGAGGCGGTCGAGAATCTTGACCGCGTCGTCGTAGGTGTTCTCGGCCCGCTTGTCGGAGGCGATGCTCTGGACGTTCTGGCCCACCATGATGATCGACAGCAGCACCAGCTGGATGAAGGTCTGGGCGACCCACGCCACGATTCCCTCTCCGCCGGGCGCCAGCGCCGGTTTCAAGCCGAGCAGGGCGATGAGAGTGAACAGGTAGGCGCACCACATCGTGCCCACCAGCCGCGTCACCAGCACGGCGAACTTGGCGTTGAACCCGTCCACGTCCGCCATCGCCTCCTTGAGCATTCGCGGACTGGGGTGCAACACGACCCCGAGGTGCGCCCTGGTCTTGACCGGCTTCTCACTCATCCCGACCTCCTCATCCGAACAGCATGCCCAGTGCGTCATGCGCGGCGCTCATCTCGCTGAGCGTGGCCATGATCACCTCGCCTGTCGTCTCACCCTCCAGCGGCTCTCCGGTGAGCGAGATTCGCAGCGCGTCGGCCCCGACGACCCCGATCCGGCGCACCGGTGCGAGCCGGCCGAGCTCCTCCAGCTCGCCCGCCGCCGCGCTCACCACGAACCCGCCGCTGCCCTCACCGAAGAGGGCACCCATCGCTGTCGCGGAGCGCCACACCTCCTCCTCGAGCGCGACCTCCGCGCCGAGACCTCCAGCGATGCAGCACTCGGCCAGGGCCACCGCCACTCCCCCCTCGGCGATGTCGTGGGCGCTCGACAGGGATCCCGCCCTGACCGCCTCGCGGATGGCGGACTGGGTTGCCCGCACGGCATCGATGTCGATCGCCGGCAGGCCGTCGGGCAGCGCATCGCCACGCAGCTTCGCCAGCTCGCTCGCCGCCAGCGAGGGCGCGAAGGAGCCCACCAGCGCGATCTCATCGCCCGCGCGGGCGAAGCCCATCCGTCCCGCCCTGCGGGCGTCGGGCAGCAGGCCGACCATGCCGATCACCGGCGTGGGGTAGATGGGACCGGTCGCACCCTCGTTGTAGAGAGACACATTGCCCCCCACGATCGGCGCGTCGAGCGCCCTGCACGCCTCGCCGAGGCCGCGCACCGCCTCTGTGAGCTGCCATGCGATGTGAGGCTTCTCGGGGTTGCCGAAGTTGAGGTTGTTCGTGGTGCCCAGCGGCTCGGCGCCCACACAGGCCAGGTTGGAGGCGCACTCGAGCACCGCCGCCACGGTGCCGGTATGGGGATCGGACGCCACCCGCCTGCCATTGCAGTCGATGCTCACCGCCAGCGCCGCGCGGGCGCTGTCGGGGCCCTCCGCGGGAAGCGCGAGCACGGCGGCGTCGGCCTGCTCCGGCCGGCGCACAGTGCGCGACTGCACGATCGCGTCGTAGCGCTCGAACAGTGGCCTGCGCGATGACAGGTTGGGGCTTGCCAGCAGCGCCAGCAGCGACTCCCCCGGCGTGGCCTCGGGTGCGAGCGTCGCCGGCGGAGCCGGGTAGATCGGCTCGGTGGGCTTGTGGGGGTCGAGGTCGTACAGAGGGCAGTCGTCCACCAGCGCCCTCACCGGCATGTCCCCCACGAGCACTCCTTCCCGCAGGATCCGCATCCGTCCGGTGTCGGTGACGGTGCCGATGGCGGCGCCGCTTACCTCCCACTTCTCACACAGCTCCAGCACCGGGGCAACGTTCTCCGGGACCACCACGCACAGCATCCGCTCCTGGGACTCGCTCACCATCACCTCGAAGGGCTCCATGTCGGCCTCGCGTAGGGGCACACTTGCCACGTCGAGGTCGATGCCCACCTCGCCCTTGGATGCCATCTCGGCGGCCGAGGAGGTCAGGCCCGCCGCGCCGAGATCCTGCAGCGACACCAGCAGGCCGCGCTCGAGCAGCTCCAGCGAGCACTCCAGGAGCTTCTTCTCCTCGAAGGGGTCCCCCACCTGAACGGTCGGACGCTTGCTCTGCTCGCCCTCGGCTTCCTCGCCCAGCTCGGCCGACGCGAGCACCGAGGCGCCACCGATCCCGTCGCGGCCGGTGGACGCGCCGAAGAGGATCACCACGTTGCCGGGGCCGGCCGCGGCGCTGCGCACCAGCTGATCGCGATCAGCCAGGCCCAGGGCCATCGCGTTGACCAGGCAGTTCTGCTCGTAGGGGCCCTCGAAGTACACCTCCCCGCCGACGGTTGGAACGCCGATCGAGTTGCCGTAATGCCCGATGCCCGATACCGCCCCCTCGAGCAGGTAGCGGGCACGCTCGCCGGTGGGCTCGCCGAAGCGCAGCGAGTCAAGGACCGCTATCGGCCGCGCACCGATGGCGAAGATGTCTCTGAGGATCCCGCCGACGCCGGTGGCGGCGCCCTGGAAGGGCTCGACCGCGCTGGGGTGGTTGTGCGACTCGACCTTGAAGGCGCACACCAGGCCGCCCCCCACATCGACCGCGCCCGCGTTCTCGCCCGGCCCCATCACCACGTGCCGGCCCTCCGTGGGCAGGGTGCGCAGCAGCCGCTTGGAGTGCTTGTAGGCGCAGTGCTCGCTCCACAGCAGCGAGTACATGGCCAGCTCCACCTGGTTGGGCTCCGATCCCTGCTTCTCGCACACCAGCTCGTACTCCGCCCGTGTCAGCCCCAGCGCCAGCGCATCCTCGAGGGTGGGGGTTTGTGTGTCTCCTTGAGAATGGTGTATCGCCATTGTCATACACCTCTCAAAAGAGATGACTCACACCCGCCAGGCTCAACCGCAAACGCAACGCCAACGCCAACGGCCACGCCAACGTCAACGGCAACGGCAACGGCAACGGCAACGGCGGTCATCGACCCGCGCCGCTCTCCACGGCCAGGCGCATGGACTGGAAGATCTTCAGGCCGTCGGCAGACCCACCGGTGAGCTCGTCGACGGCGTGCTCGGGGTGGGGCATCAGCCCGAAGACGTTGCCGCGCTCGTTGCATACGCCGGCGATGTCGTGGAGGGAGCCGTTGAAGTTCTCTCCGGGTGCGTAGCGGAGCACGAGCTGGCCCGCGCTGTCCATCGCGCTCAACGTGTCGGAGTCGGCGTAGTAGCGGCCCCAGGAGTGCTTGGCAGGGATGCTCAGCCGTTCGCCGAGGGCGCAGGCGCGAGTGAACATGCCGCCGCTGTAGAGCACCTCGACGTCGACCTGCCGGAAGGTGAAGTGCAGGTTGGCGTTGGGCAGGAGGGCGCCCGGAAGCAGGTGCGCCTCGCAGAGCACCTGAAAGCCGTTGCAGATCCCCAGCACCAGCCCGCCGTCGCGGGCGAAGTCGATCACCGACTCCATCGCCGGGGAGAAGCGGGCGATGGCTCCGGCGCGCAGGTAGTCGCCGTAGGAGAAGCCACCGGGGACGACGATCGCGTCGGCGCCCTTCAGGTCGCGGTCCGCGTGCCAGATCAGCTCCGCGTCCCCCACTCGCCTGGCGGCCCCCAGGGCGTCCACCTCGTCGCAGGATCCGGGGAATTGGAGGACGCCGAACTTCAACTTGCTCAGCCGCTGCCGTCGAGCAGCTGGACCTCGTAGTCCTCGACCAAGGGGTTTGCAAGGAGCCGCTCGCACATGGGGCGCAGCTGCGCCTCGTCCTCCACGTCCAGTTCGACCAGGCGCCCGACATGGACGTTGCCCACGCCGGCGAAGCCCAGGGCCGGCAGCGCGCGCTCGACGGCGGCGCCCTGGGGATCGAGGATTCCGTCCTTGGGGCGGATCAGGACTCGCGCCCTCACGCCGTACTCGCCCCGCTGCGCGCCCCGCTGCGCTCGAGCCACGCGGCGAAGGGCTCGCCGGTGATGCGTTCGTAGGCCTCGATGTAGCGCGCGCGGGTGCCGGCGACGACGTCCTCGGGTATTGCCGGGGCAGGGGGCTTCTTGTCCCATCCGCTCGAGGCGGCCCAGTCGCGGACGTACTGCTTGTCGAAGCTCGGCTGCCCGCGGCCCGGCTCGTAGCCGTCGGCGGGCCAGTAGCGAGAGGAGTCGGGGGTGAGCACCTCGTCGCCGAGGACCAGCTCGCCGGACTCGTCGAGGCCGAGCTCGAACTTTGTGTCGGCGAGAATCACGCCATGGGCGCGGGCGTGCTCGGCGGCAAAGGAGTACAGCTCGACGGAGGCGTCCCTGACGCGAGCCATCAGGTCAGCGTCTCCCACCAACTCGGCAGCCCGGTCGAAGTCGATCGCCTCGTCGTGGCCCACCTCGGCCTTGGTGCTGGGCGTGAAGATCGGCTCGGGCAGCTGCTCGGACTCGCGCAGGCCTGGGGGCAGTGCGATCCCCGAGACGGTGCCGGTGGCCTGGTAGTCCTTCCAGCCCGATCCCGTGATGTAGCCGCGCACGACGCACTCCACGGGAAGCATCCGCAGCCTGCGCACGGCGAGCGCCCGCCCGCGCGCCTCGGCGGGCACGCCGTCGGTGGCAGAGATCAGGTGGTTGGCGAGGATGTGAGCGGTCTTGGCGAACCAGAACACCGACAGGCCCGTCAGCACCCTGCCCTTGTCGGGGATGGGCGTCGGATGGACGGCGTCGTAGGTGGAGATGCGGTCGCTGGCCACCATCAGCAGGGCCGGCTGCTGCACTCCCTCAGCGCTGCTGAGGTCGTACATCTCACGCACCTTCCCGCTGGCGATTAGGGGCAGGTCGGCGAGAGCGCTCACGTGGCGCGATGCTACCAGCGAGATCGGGTGTCTTGCAGGCCCGGCTCAGGCGAACTCGTCGAGACGGGCGACGATGTCCTCGGCGTGGCGCAGGTAGTGGCCGTAGTCGAAGATCTCCTCCAGATCGAGGCCGCTCGCGCGCTCGTTGGCTGCGAGCAGGTCGCGCAGGGGGGTCGCCTCGTCCCAGGCGCGCTGGGCCAGCTCCTGCACCACGCGGTAGGCGTCGTCGCGCGAGGAGCCGGCCTCGACCAAGGCCAGCAGGATGCGCTGGGAGAAGAGGGCGCCGTGGGTCAGCTCGAGGTTGGCCTGCATCCGTTCCGGGTCCACCGTCATGTCCCGTGCGAGCGCGATGGTGCGGTGCTGGAGGTAGTCGATCAGGATGGTCGAGTCGGGGAGGATGATCCGCTCGACCGAGGAGTGCGAGATGTCGCGCTCGTGCCACAGGGCCACGTTCTCGAGCGCCGCCTGGGCATTGCCGCGCAGCACACGGGCCAGGCCGGAGATCTGCTCGCCCTTGATGGGGTTGCGCTTGTGGGGCATGGCCGAGGAGCCCTTCTGGCCCGCCCGGAAGGCCTCCTGGACCTCGCGCACCTCGGTGCGCTGGAGGTGGCGGACCTCGGTGGCGAAGCGCTCGAGGCCCGCTCCGGCAAGGGCGATGGCGCTCAGCAGCTGGGCGTGGCGGTCGCGTGGCACCACCTGGGTTGAGACGTCCTCGCGCCGCAGCCCGAGCCGCTGCAGCACGCGCACCTCGAAGTCGGGGCTGGTGGCGGCATAGGTGCCGACGGCTCCCGACAGCGCACCGACGGCCACCTGCTCGAAGGCGTCCTGGAGGCGGTCGGCGTTGCGGTGGGCCTCGAAGGCGAAGCCGGCGAGCTTCAGGCCGAAGGTGGTGGGCTCGGCGTGCACGCCGTGGGTGCGTCCCACGCAGAGGGTGTCCACGTGCTCGCGGGCCCGGGCGGCGAGCGTGGCGGCCAACTCGCGGGCGCCTGCCACGATCGGCTCACCGGCCGCGCGCAGCTGGAGTGCCAGGGCGGTGTCGAGCACGTCGGAGGAGGTCAGCCCGAAGTGGATCCAGCGGCCGGCCGGGCCGGCGGAGGCGGCGAGCACGTCGACGAAGGCGGCTACGTCGTGGTCGGTTGTGCGCTCGCGCTCGTTGACCTCCTCGACAGTGAAGCTCGCGGCGCGGATGGCCTGTAGCTCAGCCTCGTCGGGTCCCTCGTGTCCGAGCAGGCCCCCCAGCTCCTCGCAGGCGGCCACCTCGACCTCGCGCCAGGTCTCCATGCGAGCCTCGTCGTTCCACAGACGGCCGAGCTCGGGGCGTGTGTAGCGGGGGATCACCCTGTTGATTATCGCTGGCCCACCCACCCGCGGCGGGCGGTGGGTCAGGCGCCGAGGATCTGCGCGGCCAGTATGGCCGCATTGCGGGGGTTGTCGAGACCCACGCACGCCACGGGCACCCCGGGGGGCATCTGCACGATCGACAGGATCGCGTCAAGGCCCCCGGCGGCCGACAGGCGCCCCGACAGGGGGACCCCGATGACGGGCAGGTCGGTGTGAGCGGCCACCGCGCCGGGGAGAGCGGCCGAGATACCGGCGCCGGCGATGATCACGCGCAGGCCGCGCATGTGGGCGTTCTTTGCGTATTCGGCCACCACGTCGGGCTCACGGTGGGCCGACATGACGCGCATCTCGTGCAGGATGCCCCGCTCTTCAAGCTCCTTAGCTGCCTTTTCCATCGTCTCCATGTCGCTCTTGGAGCCCATCACTATTCCGACACGCGGAGCGTCCACGTCGATGTCGTCCAGCTGCGCCTGCACTTCGGCCTCCTGCATCGGCTCGGGAACCAGCGAGATCCCCGGCGCGCCTCCGGGCCGGCCCTCCTGGGCCAGCGGCTGCTCGTCCTCGCGCTCGGGGCTCATGGCCGTGCAGCATACGACGCCGCGGCGACATCTGGGGTTGTCCTTAGCGTACGTCTATATGCATATATTTAAACGCAGGTCATTCAACTACGCGAACATCACGGCCACCCTCGCTCTCGTCTTCGCCATGAGCGGCGGTGCGCTGGCCGCCAATCACTACCTGATCAGCTCCACCAGGCAGATCAGCCCCAAGGTTCTGGGGAAGCTCAAGGGCGCCAGGGGCGCGACCGGTCTGACCGGTGCGCCGGGAAAAGAAGGCGCCCCCGGCAAGGAAGGCGCCCCCGGTAAGGAAGGCGCCACCGGCAAAGAAGGCCCCCAGGGCAAAGAAGGCGCCGCCGGCAGGGAAGGGGCGGCCGTGGGGCTGCAGCGCTGGCGCACCACCGTTGCCACGGCGGGGCCAAGCGAAGCGGAAGCCACGAAGGTGGTGCTGGCGACAGCCGGGCCGTTCACCGTGACGGGCCAATGCTACGTCGCCGGCGCGAACACGGTGTCGGGCACGTACGTGAGCTCCAGCGAAGAAGGCGCCCAGGGAGAGAGCTACGAAGGCAACCTCAACAGCCCGCTTCCGAAAGGCGAAGAACAGTCGGTCGCCCAATCCGCCAGGGGGACCACCTCCGAACACAAGGCCGACTTCACCGGGCCCAACGACGGCTCGTGGGCGCTCGCGTCGGCCGATGGGAGCGTTTCGCTCAACGGCTTCACCAACCAGGGGGTTTGGCTGCAGGGCGAATCGGGACCGGCCTGCTCGTTCTCGGGCTACATCGTGGTGGAGTAGCCGCGATCTCAATCGCATCCGAAGGAAACGGGAGTCGTGGGCTGCGGTCCACGGCTCCCGTCAGCGCCAGAGCCTGCGTCGAGCCCTAGAGGGAAGCTATGAAGTCCTCCACGGGGATTGCCGCCAGGGTCTCGTAGCGCCCGGTTCCCCTCGAGCCCAGCTCGAGCGAGACGCGGGCCATCGTCCCCTCGTCGGGCGCCTCGACCACCGAGATGAAGTCGACATGGCCGAGCGTGGCCCACTGCGCGGTGACCTTGGCGCCCAGCTGTTCGACCTCCTTGTTGACCTCCTGGATGCGCTGCGGGTTGTTCTTGACCGTCTGCACGCCCTCGGGCGTGAGGGTCGAGAGCATGATGTAGGTGGGCATGGGTGGCTCCTCCCCGGGTGGATGGTCGATCTATGCGCTGCGCCGTTCAGGGTCGTTTGTACCCGATCGACCACCACGCTGTCGTAAATGCGTCCAGATGCGCGGCGAGCCGACGGAGCCCGGGGCTAGGCTCCGACGCCGACGCTCGAAGAGTCCGATGCGGTTGCAAGCATGGTCACGCTCGCGCGCACCGGGGGGGCCGCCAGTTGGCTATCCAGCAGAGCGGGCCGAGCACGACATCGCCAACGCGGTGGCCAATTACGACATCGGAGGCAAACGTAAACATGTTCACGCTCAACATTCGAAGGACGCTGGCTGCGGCTGCAAGCGCCGGGGCTCTGCTGCTCGCGGCACTCGCGGTGGCGCCACAGGCAGACGCAGCGACGATCTATGCATGTGTGAAGAAGAATGGCGGTAACGCACGCATCGTCTCCAAGCAGACCAAGTGCAAGAAGAGCGAGGTCAAGATCTCGTGGAACGGGGCTGGCCTGAACGGCGCGAACGGGCTCAACGGCGCGCCGGGTAAAGAAGGGGCCCAGGGCAAAGAAGGGGCCCAGGGCAAAGAAGGCCCCATGGGGCCGAAGGGCCTTGGCGTCATCGCCTCCAACTCGAGCAACACGATCGGATGCACGCTGACGTTGGGTGACAACTACTGCTTCGACTCGTCGCTGAAGTTCACCCCTTCGGCCGACGCGCAGTGCCTTGTAACGGTGATGGGGCAGATCGAAGGCCTGACCCCTGGCAAACCCGCCAACTCGGGCCCGTTCTTCCGCCTCGCAATCGAAACTGACGGTACAGACGAAAACGACGGAAACTATGGCTACTACTTCATGGGCACCTCTGGCCCCGAATCGACCATGCTGTCGCGGACGCGTCTGGTGCCGGTCAAAGCGGGGCACCATTACAACTTCGGCGGCTACTACGGCTCCACCTCAGGTGAATGGCTGGGAATGCCGGCACCGACCGAGGTCACCTACCTCTGCTTCTAGACGCTGATTGACGTCCGTCAGGTGAACGCGCCGGGCCTATCCGCTCGGCGCGTTCTCAGACGGCGGCGTCGATGCCGGCGACGAGGGCTCCAGCACCAGCTCCCCCTCGCCTGCGTCCACGCGCACGCTCTCGCCGCTGTGGATCTCGCCCTTGAGGAGCGCCAGGGCCAGCCGGTCTGTGAGCTGGCGCTGGATCACCCGCCGCAGCGGCCGGGCGCCGTAGGCGGGGTCGTAGCCCAGGTTCCCGAGCAGCTGACGGGCGGTGTCGGTGAGGGTCACATCGATGCCGCGCTCGGCCACCCGCTCGATCACGCGCCTCACCTGCAGGTCGACGATCTCGGTGAGCTGCTCGCGGCTGAGCGACTGGAAGCGGACGATGTCGTCGAGACGGTTGATGAACTCGGGCTTGAAGTAGTCGAGCAGGGCGGTGCGCATCTGTTCCTCGCCGAGCCCCTCCGCCACTGGAATATTGGAGGTCATGATGAGCACGGTGTTCTTGAAGTCCACCGTGCGTCCCTGCCCGTCGGTGAGGCGGCCGTCGTCCATCACCTGCAGGAGGGTGTTGAACACGTCGGTGTGGGCCTTCTCGATCTCGTCGAGGAGCACCACGGAGTAGGGCCGGCGGCGGACGGCCTCGGTGAGCTGGCCGCCCTCTTCGTAGCCCACATAGCCGGGGGGAGCGCCCACGAGTCGCGAGACGGAATGTTTCTCCATGTACTCGGACATGTCGATCCGGATCATGGCCTCCTGGGAGTCGAACATGAACTCGGCCAGGGCGCGGGCGAGCTCGGTCTTGCCCACTCCGGTGGGGCCGAGGAAGAGGAAGCTGCCGATCGGGCGGTCGGGGTCCTGCAGCCCGGCGCGCGAGCGGCGCAGGGCGGTGGCGACGGCCTCGATGGCCTCGTCCTGGCCCACCACCCGTTCGTGGAGGCGGTCCTCCATGTGGATGAGCTTCTCCGTTTCGCCCTCCATCAGGCGGCTCATGGGGATGCCGGTCCAGCGGGCCACCACCTCGGCCACGTCGTCGGCGTCGACCTCCTCTTTGAGGAACACCGGGGCGGGGCGGTTGGGGCTCTCGTCCTGCTCACGCTCGCTCGATTCGTTCTCTGAGAGCTGGCGTTCGAGCTCGGGGATGTCCTGGTAGAGCAGCTTGGATGCCCGCTCGAGATCGGCTTCGCGCTGGGCCCGCTCGGCCTCCATGCGCGCCTGCTCGAGCTGCTCCTTGAGGTCTGAGATTCCCTTGATGGCCTGCTTCTCGCTCTGCCACTGGGCCTTCATTGCCGCTGAGCGCTCCTGCAGCTCGGCCAGCTCGCGCTCGATCGCCTCGCGGCGCTCGGCTGAGGCGGTGTCGGTCTCCTTGCTGAGCGATGTGAGCTCGATCTCCAGCTGCATCACACGCCTGTCCACCTCGTCGATCTCGGTGGGCAGGGAGTCGATCTCGATGCGCAGCCCCGAGGCGGCCTCGTCGATCAGGTCGATCGCCTTGTCGGGCAGGAAGCGGTCGGCGATGTAGCGGTCGGACAGGGTGGCGGCGGCGATCAGGGCGTTGTCCTGGATGCGCACCCCGTGGTGGACCTCGTAGCGCTCCTTCAGCCCGCGCAGGATGGCGATGGTGTCGGGAACGGAGGGCTCGCCCACCATCACGGGCTGGAAGCGGCGCTCCAGAGCGGCGTCCTTCTCGATGTGCTTGCGGTACTCGTCGAGGGTGGTGGCGCCGACGCAGCGCAGTTCGCCGCGGGCGAGCATGGGCTTGAGCAGGTTGGCGGCGTCCACCGCCCCTTCGGCGGCGCCGGCGCCCACGATGGTGTGGAGCTCGTCGAGGAACAGGATCACGCTGCCCTGCGCCTCGGAGACCTCCCCCAGGACGGCCTTGAGGCGGTCCTCGAACTCGCCCCTGTACTTGGCTCCGGCGATAAGCGCGCCGATGTCCAGAGCGATCACACGGCGTTCGCGCAGCGACTCGGGCACGTCGCCGGAGACGATCCGCTGGGCGAGGCCCTCGACGATGGCGGTCTTGCCCACGCCGGGCTCGCCGATCAGGACGGGGTTGTTCTTGGTGCGGCGGGAGAGCACCTGGATGACGCGGCGGATCTCCTCGTCGCGGCCGATCACGGGATCGAGCTTGCCCTGCTCGGCTGCCTCGGTGAGATCGGTGCCGTAGCGCTCGAGGGCCTCGTACTTCTCCTCGGGCGACTGGTCGGTTACGCGGTGCGAGCCGCGCACCTCCGAGAGCGCCTGCAGCAGCCGCTCGTGGGTGGCGCCCACGCTGCTCAGGGCCCTGCCGGCGAGGTCCTTCTCCTCGGAGAGGGCGAGCAGCAGGTGCTCGGTGGAGACGTACTGGTCGCCCAGCGCTCCCGCCTCGCGCTCGGCGGCACGGATGACGGCCACGAGCTCGGAGCCGGGGGCGGAGGGGGCGGGCGAGCCCTCGGCCAGGGTGGGCAGTGCGCCGAGGGCGTCCTCTACCTGGGCGCGTACGGCGGCGGCCTGGATGCCCAGCTTGCCGAGCACGGGAAGCACCACGCCGCCGGGCGAGTCGGCGCTCGCGCCGGTGTTGCCGGGGGCGAGCAGGACGGCGAGCAGGTGCAGGGGGGTGACCTGGGGGTTGCGCCGCTCTTCGGCCAGCCGGCCGGCGCCGGCGAGGGCCTCCTGGGACTTGATGGTGAAACGATCGGCCTGCATCTCTGTCAGGTCCGCTTTGGCGGTTTGCGAAATGGCGAGCGGGCGTCGGCGGCGCGCACCAGCTCGAGGCCCCCGCGGTAGGGCACGGTCAGCTCGGCGCGGAAGGAACGGCGCACCTGCTCGAGCTCCTCGGCCAGGCGCACCTGGGTCTGCAGCGCTTCCAGCTCCATCTCCTCGATGCGGGCGTACATGCTCTCGAGCTCCTCCTCCAGGCGCAGCACCCGCTCGACGCCGGCCAGGTTCAGGCCCAGCTCGGCGGTCATCTCCTGGATGCGCCTCAGCTTCTCCACGTCCTCCTGGGAGTAGAGCCGGGTGCCCTTGGAGGAGCGCTTGGGCTCGATCAGCCCGCGGGCCTCGTACATGCGAAGGGTCTGGGGGTGAAGGTTGGCGAGCTCGGCGGCCACCGAGATCATGAACACGCCGCGGTCAGCGTCGATCGACATCAGCTCTCACCTTTCTTCTCCGACCCCGTGGGGGTCGCATCCGCGGCATCGGCCGCCGACGCGCCGTTGGGGAACAGGGCGGCGCGCGGATCGCCCGCGCCCATCGACTTGGACAGCTCCTCCACCGCCTGCGCCTGCTCCTTGCTCAGCTTCTGGGGAACGTCGATGACGAAGCGATAGTGGATGTCGCCTCTTTCTGGAGTCCCCGCCCGCCCGCCACTGCCGAGCTTTGGCGGTCCCTCGCCGCGCAGGCGCTGGACGGTGCCGTGGGGTGTTCCGGGCGCCACCCGCAGGGTCTTGGTGCCGTTCAGGGTGGGCACCCGCACCTCGGCCCCGCGCAGGGCCTCGGGGATGGTGAGGGGAACCTCGACCTCGAGGTTGTCCCCCTTGCGCTTGAACAGGGGGGAGGGGGTGACGTGGGTGATGAGGTAGAGGTCGCCTGCGGCTCCGCCGTTGCGGCCCGGCTCGCCCTTGCCTGCGAGGCGGATGCGGCTGCCCTCGCGCACGCCGGCGGGGATGTTGACGCGCAGTTTCTTGACGGTGCGCACGGCGCCGCTGCCTTGGCAGGTGGGGCAGGGATCCTCGATCACCGTGCCGGCGCCGCCGCAGCGAGAGCAGGGCTGGGAGATGGAGAACATGCCCTGGCCCTGGGTCTCGATCCCCCGTCCCTCGCACTTGGGGCAGACGGTGGGGGTGGTGCCGGGCTTGGCGCCGGTGCCGCGGCAGGTGGGGCAGGTCTCGTGCATGGGGACCTGCAGGGGAACCTGAGCACCGGCAACGGCCTGGTCGAAGGTGATCGACACCTGAGCCTCCAGGTCGGCGCCCTTTTCAGCCCGTGGCTTGGTGCGCACGCGCCGGCCGCTGGCGGAGCCGCCGAACAGGTTGGAGAGGATGTCCCCCATGGAGGAGGCGTCGAAGTCGAAGTTGCCGAAGCCGCCGAAGCCGCCGTCGGGTCCGGCGCCGGTGGTGAACGGTCCGGTACCGCTGTCGTACTGCTTGCGCTTCTCGGGGTCGCCGAGCACGTCGTGGGCCTGGGAGAGCTCCTTGAAGCGCGCCTCGGCGTTCTTGTCATCGGGGTTGCGGTCGGGGTGGTACTGGCGGGCGAGCTTGCGGTAGGCCTTCTTGATCTCCTCGGCGCTCGCCTTCTTGTCGACCCCGAGCGTCTTGTAGTAGTCGGGACGGGTTGCCATCCGGTTTTCCTTTCGGCTACGCCGCCACGACCACGCGGGCGGGGCGGATGATGCTCGCGCCGAGCCTGTAGCCGGGCTGGTAGACCTCGACGACGGTCCCGCTGGGGTGCCCGTCGGGAGGCTGCTCGGCGGTTGCCACCGCCTCGTGCAGGGCGGGATCGAAGGGCTCGCCGGCGGGGGAGAACGACTCGATTCCCGCCCGCGCGAGCCCGGCGCTCAGCTCCGAGCGCACCAGCCGCACACCCTCGAGCAGGGGGTCGTCGGTGGCGGCTGCGTCGATCGCCCGCTCGAGGTTGTCGAGCGCGGGCAGCAGCTCCTTGGCCAGTGCGCTTGCTCCGCGCTCCTGGGCTGCCGTGGCCTCTTTGGCCATCCGCTTGCGGTAGTTCTCGAAGTCGGCCTGGGTCCGCTGGGCCAGCGAGAGGTATTCATCGCGCTGGGCAGCTGTTTTGACCAGCTCGTCGATGTCCCCCTCGATGTCGGCCGCCTCGTCGAGATCCTGGTCGGCCTGCTCGCCGGCGTCCTCGATCTCACCCCCCGCCACCCCCGGCGCAGAGGCGCCGGGGGGTGACTGGGACTGCTCGTCTGTGAAGTGCTCCTCGGAGGGCAGCTCCTGCTCCTCGTCGAGGATTGGCTTGAGGTCTGTCATGGCTTACCTAGACCTTGGGCTCGTCGACGACCTCGGCATCCACCACGTCCTCCTCCTCGGAGGAGCCAGAGGGTGCCGCTCCATCTCCATCGGGAGCCCCACCGTTGCCCGCGGCCGCGGCCTGCTCCTGGGCCCGTTGGTACATGGCCTCGGAGACGGCGTGGAAGGCCGTCTGCAGCGCCTCGGCCTTGGCGTTGATGGCCACCGGGTCCTCGGCCTCGAGCACCTCGCGGACCTCCTTGATGGCCTCCTCGATGCGGCTTTTGGAGTCGGCGTCGACCTGGTCGCCCAGATCCACCAGCTGGCGCTCGGCCTGGTAGGCGGCGTTCTCGGCGTTGTTGCGGGCCTCGGCCAGCTCCCTCGCCTTGCGGTCCTCCTCGGCGTGGGACTCGGCGTCGGTGACCATGTTCTTGATCTCCTCGTCAGAGAGACCCGAGCCGGCCTTGATCTCGATCTTCTGCTCCTTGCCCGTGCCGAGGTCCTTGGCGGAGACGTTGAGGATGCCGTTGGCGTCGATGTCGAAGGCAACCTCGATCTGAGGGATGCCCCGGGGCGCCGGCGGGATGCCGGTGAGCTGGAACTTGCCGAGCGACTTGTTGTACTGGGCCATCTCCCGCTCGCCCTGCAGCACGTGGATCTCCACCGAGGGCTGGTTGTCCTCGGCCGTGGAGAAGACCTCGCCCTTGCGGGTGGGGATGGTGGTGTTGCGCTCGATCAGCCTCGTCATGACGCCGCCCTTGGTCTCGATGCCAAGGGTCAGAGGGGTGACGTCGAGCAGCAGCACGTCCTTGACGTCGCCGGCGAGCACGCCCGCCTGGATGGCGGCGCCCACGGCCACGACCTCATCGGGGTTCACACCGCGGTGGGGCTCTTTGCCGGTCAGCTCTTTGACCTTCTCCTGGACTGCGGGCGAGCGGGTCATGCCGCCGACGAGCACGACGTGCTCGATCTCCTTGACGCCCTTGCTCTTGGCGTCGTCGATGGCCTGGCGAACAGGTGCGACGACGCGGTCGAGGAGCGCCGAGGTGAGCTCGGCGAGCTTGGCCCGGGTGAGGCGGGTGTCGAGGTGCTTGGGGCCGGAGGCGTCGGCGGTGATGAAGGGCAGGTTGATCTGGGTCTCCTGGGTGGTGGAGAGCTCGATCTTGGCCTTCTCGGCTGCCTCGTAGAGACGCTGCAGAGCCATCGGGTCGGCGCTCAGGTCGATGCCCTGGGACTTCTTGAACTCGGACACGAGCCAGTCGACGATTGCCTTGTCGAAGTTGTCGCCGCCGAGGTGGTTGTCACCGGCGGTGGACTTCACCTCGAAGACCCCGTCGCCGATCTCCAGGACGGACACGTCGAAGGTGCCGCCGCCGAGGTCGAAGACGAGGATGGTCTGGTCTGACTCCTTGTCGAGGCCGTAGGCCAGGGAGGCGGCGGTGGGCTCGTTGATGATGCGCTTGACGTCGAGCCCGGCGATCTTGCCGGCATCCTTGGTGGCCTGGCGCTGGTCGTCGTTGAAGTAGGCGGGGACGGTGATGACAGCCGAGTCGACGGTCTCGCCCAAATAGGCTTCGGCGTCGGACTTCAGCTTCTGCAGGATCATCGCGGAGATCTCCGGCGGGGAGTGCTGCTCGCCGGCTGCCTCCACGCGGGCGTCGCCGTTGGGGCCGGAGACGACCTTGTAGGGGACGATCGACTCCTCCTCGCGGACCTCGGCCTCCTTGCGGCCCATGAAGCGCTTGATGGAGAAGATGGTGTTCTGGGGATTGGTGACGGCCTGGCGCTTGGCAACGGTGCCCACCAGCCGCTCGCCCGAGGCGGTGAAGGCCACAACCGACGGTGTGGTGCGACCTCCCTCGGAGTTCTCGATGACGGTCGGCTCGCCACCCTCCAGCACGGCCATGCACGAGTTGGTCGTGCCGAGGTCGATGCCTATGGTCTTGGCCATAATTGAAAAGCTCCTTCTAATACGCTTTATAAATCTAAGTCAGATTGTGGCAGATTTCCTGCCATGGTTCAAGGGGCAGGCGAGAGGGGGTTGTGCGGTCGGCGCATGCGCCGACCGACGGGGGCGCGCATGCGCGCCCCCGGACCCCGCCGCATGCGGCGGGGTCTTCGAGAGATCGACAGAAGCCACAGCTCTACGGCTCCAGCAGCACCGAGTGCGTCCCCACGCGACGCCAGATCACATGCGGCTCCCCACCGATGATCTCGCCGCCGTACTCAAACGTCGCCCGCCCATCGGGCGCAAAGGAGATCTCCCACACTCCCGCGGAGCCCTGCACACGATGAACCCGTAGGGCCGGGGGGAACGTTGGCGGCCGCTCCTTGAGCGCGGCTACAAACAGGGGCAGCATCTCGAGAAATGCCCGCTGCATCTCACGGGGCAGCCGGCGGAACTCGCGGTCGAAGCGAGCGAGCCGCTCGAACGTCGGCACGTCTACTCGGAGGGATTGTCCGGCAGATCGTCGTCGCTCGCTGCGATCCGCTCAAGATGCGCGGCAAACTCCTCATCCCGGAACACCTGACCCTCGGTCTCGCGCAGCACATCGGACAGGCGCTCATGCTCTGGGCGCAGGAGGAGCGACCCGTCGCCCCGGCGCTCGATCAATTCGTAAGAGCCGGCGATCCCAGGCTCTCGCAGGGTGACCTTCATGGGTGCGGAAGCCATGCTCCAATTATCGCACGCCCCGCGATCAATTCACACATGCGGCGCGCAACAGCGGTACCGTCCCTGTATGAACATCCTGCCCGCCGAGCCGATCAAGCCGAGGCTGCGCGGCGTGCTCCACGAGTATGCGTTCTTCGTATCCCTCGCCGCCGGCCTGGCCCTGATCCTGGCGGCATCTGACGGGCGGGCACGGCTCGCCGCCGCCATCTACGCGGTGGCACTGTCGGGTCTGCTCGGAACGAGCGCGCTCTACCACCGAGTGACCTGGCGGCCGAAGGCACGGCGCTGGATGCGCAGGCTCGATCACTCGATGATCTTCGTCCTCATCGCCGGCACCTACACCCCCGTTGCGCTGCTCGCCCTGAAGGGCTCATTGGCGAGCACCATCCTGATCGTGCTGTGGGCCGGCGCCCTCGGCGGGGTGATCTTCAAGCTCCTGTGGATCGACGCTCCCAAGTGGCTGTTCGCCGCCGTCTACGTGGCTCTCGGCCTGGCCACCGCCGCCATCATGGGCGAGCTCCCGGCCACCATCGGCTGGCTCGGCGTTGCCGGTCTCGCCACGGGTGGCCTGCTGTATGTGGTGGGTGCGGTGGTCTACGCCAGCGGCAAGCCCAACCCCTGGCCCAAGGTGTTCGGCTACCACGAGGTCTTCCATACCCTCGTCATCCTCGCCGCCGCCCTGCACTTCGCCGTCATCGCCTTCGCCGTGCTGCCCCGCGGCTGAGCTTCTCTAGCCGAACAGGGCGCGACTGGGGCACATCCGCGCCAGCGCGCACTCCCCGCAGGCGGGAGAACGGGCATGGCAGGTTCGCCGCCCGTGGCGCAGCAGGTTCACATGCAGCTCCAGCTCCTGCCCCGGCGGAGTCAGGGCGAGCATCTCGTCGTGGAGCTCCTCGAAGGGAGCTCCCTCCCGCAGGAGCCCCAGACGGGTGCCCACCCGGGAGACGTGCGTGTCCACAGGCACATCTCGCAGCCCGTAGGAGAACAGCAGCACGCAGGCCGCCGTCTTGCGCCCCACGCCGGGAAGCGCCGTGAGGTAGTCACGTCCCTCGGCCAGCGGAGCCTCGGCCAACCAGTCCAATGACAGCCCCTCGGCAGGATCGCGCGGGTTGTCGGTGATGGCGCGGAGAATCGCCTGGATGCGGACCGACTTGACCTTCGAGATGCCACCCGGGCGAATCGCCTCCTCCACCTCGCCCAGCGGCGCATCGCGCACCTGCTCCCATGTCGGCAGTCGTGTGCGCAGGCGCAGGAAGGCGACATCGCGGTTGCGGTCGTTGGTGGACTGGGAGAGCACCGTGAGGACGAGCTCGGCGATGGGATCGCCGTGGGGACGCATCAGCGGCTCCCCGTAGACCTCGCGCAGACGTTCGCGGACACGGATCACCCGCCCACGGGTCGGTGACGTCCAGGCTGCGCGCTGCTTGCTCATGCGGGAGGCGGCACCAGGCACCGCATCACCGTATCCGCCTCCTGCACCCATCTATATCCTCGGCCGATGCCCGAGGTCAGCGAGCATCACGGCGAGATCGACGGCCTGCCCGTGTTCTGGCGCAGCGCCCCCCCCTCCGCCGCCGCCGACGGCTCCGCGGGCGGCGATGAACCGATGCCGCTCTACCTGCACGGCGTTCCCAGCAACTCCGATGAATGGGTCCCCTTCCTGAAGCTCAGCGGGGGCCTTGCCCCCGACCTGCCCGGCTTCGGCCGCTCGGGCAAGCCGGGGTCGCTGCGCTACACCATCGAGGAGTACGACCGCTTCATCGAGCGCTTCCTCGACGAGCGCGAGGTTGAGCGGGTGTCGCTGCTCGTGCACGACTGGGGAGCGGTGGGGCTGGCCTTCGCCCAACGCCTGCCCGAGCGGGTGGCGCGGGTGGCGATCGTCAACGCCGTGCCCTTCCTGCCCGGCTACCGCTGGCACCGCACCGCACGCCTGTGGCGCACCCCCGGCCTCGGCGAGCTGGCGATGGGCACCACCAACCGCTTCACCCTGAGACTGCTCACCAGGGAGTCCAACGTCACACCGGGCCCCCTGCCCGAAACGTGGATGGACAGCGTGCTCGCCCACTTCGACCAGGGCACCCAGCGCGCCATCCTGCGCCTCTACCGCAGCTCGCCCCCAGAGAAGCTCGCCGCGAGCGGCCTGGAGCTCGCCCGGCTGGACATGCCCGCGCTCGTGGCCTGGGGCATGCAGGACCCCTACATCCCCAGCCGCTTCGCCCGCGAGTACGCCGCCGCCCTCGGGAATGCCGAGCTGCTCGAGCTTCCCGACGCCGGCCACTGGCCGTGGCTCGACCGCCCCGAGCTCATACAGCGGCTGGCGAGCTTCCTGAGCGACGGGTGAACCGGCTGCGAAGCCTCGCTCCCCGCTCGGCGAGGCTGCCCCCTCCCTGGACGATCACCGCGGCTCTCGCCGTGGCCTATCTGATCGTCTCACCGTCGAGCCCCGACCTGGCCGCGGCCAGCTATCGCAGCAACCTGTTCTCCCGCATGGGCTTCACCCTGTGGGACAACTCCTGGTACGGAGGGCATCACCTGCCCGCCTACTCGGTGCTGGCGCCGGCGCTCGGAGCGCTGCTTGCCCCGCGGCTGGTGGCAGCGCTATCGATGATCGCCGCCACCGCTCTGTTCACAGCGCTCATCGACGGTCGCTTCCCTCGCCGGGCCACACGACTTGCGGGCGTCTGGTTCGCCTTCGGTGCCTCTGTCGGCCTGCTCTCCAGCCGCGTGCCCTTCGACCTCGGGCTCGCCATCGGTCTCGGCTCTCTGCTCCTCGCCCAGCGACAGCGCCCGCGGACGGCGCTCGCCCTGGCGATGATCTGCTCGCTCTCCAGTCCCGTCGCCGGCGCCTTCCTCGCGCTCGCCTTCCTCGCCTGGGCGCTCACCGGCCCGGTGCGCGCCTGGCCCGCCGCGCTCACCGTGGCTGCCCTCGCGCCGATCGGCCTGCTCTCGCTCGTCTTTCCCGAAGGCGGCACCCAGCCGTTCGTCGCCTCGGCCTTTTACCCCGCCCTCGCCGGCGTGGTTGTAGTGGGAGCGCTGATCCCCGCCGAGCAGCGCACCTTGCGGATCGGGACGCTGCTCTACGCCCTCGCCCTCACCGGCTCCTACGTGCTGGCCACCGCGGTGGGCGGCAACTCCGACCGTCTCGGCGCCCTCGCGGCGGGCCCGGTGGCGGCATGCGCTCTGATGAGCGCCCGCCCGTCCGCGCTTCGCTCGTGGCGAGCAAAGGCGCTGCTCGTACTGGCCCCCTTTCTCCTCTACTGGCAGGTCAACGCCCCCGTGGCCGACTTCACCTCGTCGGTGTCCGACCCCTCGGTGCACGCCTCCTACTACTCGCCTCTGCTGCAGGAGCTGGGCATTCTGCATGTTGGCTTTGGGGCAGCTCCCACCCGCATCGAGGTGGTGCCCACAGCCGACCACTGGGAGGCCCGCTGGCTGGCCCCTCATGTGAGCATCGCCCGCGGCTGGGAGCGCCAGCTCGACAGCCTGCGCAACGCCCTCTTCTATGAAGGCTCGACAGCCTTGACCGCAGCCCGCTACCGCACCTGGCTGATGAGCGGCGCCGTCTCCTATGTCGCCCTTCCCGACGCCCCGCTCGACTACTCCGCCAAGGCCGAGGCGCGACTGCTGCGCGGGGCCTCGCTGCCATACCTGCACGAAATCTGGCGCTCACCCCACTGGCGGCTGTTCGCCGTGCTCGGCTCCACGCCCCTGGTGCAGCAGCCGGCACAGTTGAGCCAGCTGGGCACAGACTCCTTCACCGTCTATGCGCCTCGCCCCGGCACCTACACGGTGCGACTGCGCTTCACCCCCTACTGGGCCCTCGCCCGCGGCGAGGGCTGCCTCGCCTCCACCGGCGGCAGCGAAGAATGGACCGAGCTTCGCGCCCGTCACGGGGGCAGCTTCCATGCCGTCATCCGCTTCTCGCTCGGTCGCATCTTCAGCCGCGGGCCTCGTTGCGGTTGAGCATGGTCTAGGCTTACTTCGCTGATGGTCGCCCGCGCTCGTCTCCTGCAGGCGCGCGTCCTGCCGCATGGTTGGCTGGATGCGCTGCGGCAGGTCTCACTATTCGCCGCCGCCTACGTTGCCTACCGGCTCGTGCGGGGACTGGTCGAGGGAAAAGCCAACGAGGCCTTCGCCCATGCCCGCGACCTGATCTCGCTGGAGCGCTCCGTTCACCTGTTCGTGGAGCCCTCCATCCAGGCCTGGGCCTCGGGCAGTCACGGGGTGATGGTGGTTGCGAGCTGGCTGTACGTGAACGCTCAGACCTCGGTCACCATCGGGGCCCTGCTCTACCTCTACCTGCGCCACAACCGCAACTTCTACTTCGTGCGCAACATGTTCATGATCGCCATGGCCATCGCGCTGGTGGGCTACACAGTGTTCCCCACCGCACCCCCGCGCTTCCTGCCCGAGTGGGGCTTCATCGACAGCGTCTCGGATTTCACCGGGGTGCACGTGTCCCATATGAGCGCCTCGATGAACGCACTGTTCAACCCCTATGCGGCCGTGCCCTCCATGCATGTGGCCTTCGCCCTGATGATCGGCTGGCCCCTCGCCCGCCTCTCCCCCCGGCGCATCGTCAAAGCCCTGTGGATGCTCTACCCCCTGCTGATGGCCTTCGTGATCGTCGTCACCGCCAACCACTTCATCTTCGACGCCTTCCTCGGGGCGCTCACCGCCGCAGCGTCGGCCTATGGCGCCAGCTGGCTCGCCCGCGCCCGCCCAGGCGTGTGGCGTTTCACCACCACGCCCGCCGACTTCTCGACCGTCCCCTCCGCCCGCCTCACCGCGAGCGGCTAGGGCGCCCGAGAGCCGATGGCGCCAAGACAGCACGCCTCCCCCCGCCGATCCCGGCGTGTGGCGGGACGCTCGTCGCGGGGGGCGCGCACCCCCATCGGTGCCGGGGCGCGCCGCGAGCTGGTGCGCAACCGTCTGATCGAGTCGAGGCTCACCCCCAACGCAATCTCGCTCACGGGGTTCGTGCTCAACGTGGTGGCCGCCGTGCTCGTATGGGAACGGCTGTTCTTCCTCGGCGGCATCGCCTTCATCGTGGGCTCCATCATGGACACCCTCGATGGGCGCTACTCGCGCATGTCAGGGAAGGGCACCCCCTTCGGAGCCTTTCTCGACTCGACCCTCGACCGGATCGAGGAGGGCGTGGTGCTGACAGCCGTGGCGGGCTACTTCGCCCTGCACAGCAACCGCGCGGCGGCTGCCGCCGTGGTGGTGGCCGTGCTGGCATCGCTGATGGTCAGCTACACCCGCGCCCGGGCCGAGGCGCTTGGAGTGGAGTGCAAGGTGGGGATCGCCACCAGGCCCGTACGGGTGGTCATCCTCGCCATCGGCCTCATCTTCGCCCGCGGCGCCTCGCTCGGCGACTTCCAGCTGCTCGAGCCGGCCGTGTTCGTGCTCGCCGCACTGAGCGTGGTCACTGTTGCGCAGCGCATCGCCCACGTGCGACGCGAACTTTCGGTGTGACCTGAAGCGCTCGGCGGAGTAGTCTCTGCCAACGGCTCGGCGCCCCGTCCGACCGTCACATCCTCTGAGAAGCAGGGAGCCCGCGAGGCTCCCTCGCTTGGATCTTCACTCGCCCGCAGCGGCCCTCACAAAGGACATCTCACCCGTGATCACTGAGCATTCCAACGGCGGCGCCCAGAGCAACGGCGCCCCCTCCACCAACGGCGCCGGTCGCTACCAGTCCGAGAAGGTGCGCGTCGCCATCGTCGGCGTCGGCAACTGCGCCTCGGCCTTCGTCCAGGGCATCCACTACTACCGCGACGCCAACCCCGATCAGCGCGTCCCCGGTCTGATGCACGTCGACCTCGGCGGCTACCACGTCCGCGACATCGAGTTCACGGCCGCCTTCGACATCGACTCGAAGAAGGTCGGCAAAGACCTCGGCGAAGCGATCTGGGCGGGGCAGAACAACACCATCAAGTTCGCCAAGGTCCCACGCAAGCTGGGTGTGCCCGTCCACCGCGGCATGACCCACGACGGACTCGGCAAATATCTCAAAGAGAAGATCACCAAGGCCCCCGGCGAGACGGCCGACATCGTGAAGATCCTCAAGGACACCCACACCGACGTCGTCGTCTCCTACCTGCCCGTCGGCTCCGAGCAGGCGACCAAGTGGTACGTCGAGCAGGTGCTCGAGGCGGGCTGCGGCTTCGTCAACTGCATCCCCGTGTTCATCGCCCGCGAGGACTACTGGGACAAGCGCTTCAAAAAGGCCAAACTGCCGATCGTCGGCGACGACATCAAGTCCCAGGTGGGCGCCACCATCGTGCACCGCACCCTGGCCCGCCTGTTCGCCGAGCGCGGGGTGGAGATCGAGCGCACCTCCCAGCTCAACGTGGGCGGCAACATGGACTTCTACAACATGCTCGAGCGCGAGCGGCTGGAGTCGAAGAAGATCTCCAAGACCAACGCCGTCACCTCGATCATGGATCACCAACTGCCGGCCGAGGACATCCACGTGGGGCCCTCGGACTACGTGCCCTGGCTCACCGACCGCAAGTGGGCGCACATCCGCGTCGAGGGCCAGGCCTTCGGCGACGTACCCCTCAACCTGGAGCTGAAGCTCGAGGTGTGGGACTCGCCCAACTCCGCCGGCATCGTCATCGATGCCGTGCGCTGCTGCAAGCTTGCTCTCAACCACGGCGTCGGTGGCCAGCTCGATGGACCGTCCTCCTACCTGATGAAGTCGCCCCACAACCAGCGACCGGACGAGCTGGCGAGAACGGACACCGAGAAGTTCATCGCCAAATACGCCGGGAGGCCCAGAGCGCTCGCCAAAGGGCGTGTGGCGGCGGCCGCCAAAGCGACTTCCAAATCGAGGAAGCCGGCCAAAGCGCGAGTGGTCAAAGCACCGGCCGCCAAGTAGCGGCCCGCCGGGCGCCCCAGCGAGCATAATCGAGGGCCGATGAGCGAGCGGTTCTCGATAGCCCACGTCACGCCCTACCCGTGGGAGGCGGAGAACGAGGTCAACGATCACGTGCGCCGCGTTACGGGAGAGCTCTCCCGGCGCGGCCATCGGGTGCTCGTGCTCGCGCCGTCGCGCTCGCAGGAGCGGGTGCGGGCATCGCGCAAGGCGCTGCGCGCGGGGCGCACCTCCGTCGCCCGCGGGGGGGTGGGCGCCATCTCGCCCCTGTTGGAGGGAACCGACGGCGGCAGCCCCCGGGTGATCGCCGTGGGCGAGGTGCTCGATGTCGCCAGTGGGGCGCGGCGACGTACCGCGGCACTGCCCATCGATGTCGCCAGAACGATCGAGGAACTGATGAGCGTTGTGGAGCTGGACTTCGTCCACGTCCACGAGCCCTTTGCTCCGAGCGCCTCCGCCGCCGCCCTGCGTCACTCCCGGGCCCTCAACGTCGGCTCCTTCCACTCCTCCAGCGAGCACCTGCTCTCGACGCTCGTGGCGCGGCGCTTCGTGGAGAGCTTCTTCGGTCGTCTCGATGCCCGCACGGCGAGCCTGCCCGCCACAGCCGAGCTGATGGACCGCTACTTCCCCGCCGACTACCGGCTGGTGCCCGACGACGAGCACACGGCCGAGGAGCTCGAGCGGATCTACAGCGCCCTGGCGGCGCGCAGGCACCCCGTCGGGGGCGATCCCATCCTCAAGCGCCAGCTGAGCCAGAGGCCGCTGATCGATGTCGACCTGCACATGCACACCGACCACTCCGGCGACTGCGCCACCCCGGTGGAGGTGCTGCTCGCCACCGCCCGCGAACAGGGCCTGGGGGCGATCGCGGTGACCGATCACAACGAGATCTCCGGCGCCCTGGAGGCCAGCGCCCAGGCCGCGGCGGCAGACGTGAAGGTGATCGTCGGCGAGGAGGTAAAGACAGCCGAGCAGGGCGAGGTGATCGGCCTGTTCATCAAGGAGAAGATCCCCCGTGGGCTCACCCTGGAGGAGACCGTCGCCGAGATCAAGCGCCAGGGCGGGCTCGTGTATGTCCCCCACCCCTTCGACCGCATGCACTCCGTGCCCGACTACGAGCACCTGCTGAAGATCGTCGAGCAGGTAGACGCCATCGAGATCTTCAACCCGCGGGTGGCCATCGCCGCCTTCAACGACGAGGCCGAGCGCTTCGCCGCCAAGTACCGCATCCCGGCCGGCGCCGGCTCGGACTCCCACGTGGCCCAGGGGCTCGGCTCGGTGCGCATTCGCATGCGCGACTTCGACGGGCCGGCGGAGTTCCTCCAGTCGCTGCGCGACGCCGAGATCGTGACCCGTCCATCCTCGCTGCTGTACGTGCAGGCGCTCAAGTTCCTGCAGACGCGGGCAACCCCCCCGAGCGCACGCAGAGCCAGCAAGGCGCGCCGTCTGAAACGCCTCGGCCGAGCGCACGGCAGGCGCTAGAGATAAGAAGGCCTGGGCGAATACAAAATGCGACGTGGCGGTCGAGGGTCGAGTGGGGCAAGGACGCAGGGAGCGAAGTGTGCTCTGCACACGAGCGACCGAGGACGCCGCCCCGCGAAGTGCCATCGATCGCCACGCAACTACTGATGCACCGTCAAGGACAAGACGACCCCCCGTCAAATCCCTCGGGGTCGATGCCCGTGACCGATGACGAGATCCGCGAGAAGTACCTGGAGCGCGCAATCCGCGAGCTGAACACGCTCACGCGCGAGCTGCAGGCGTGTCCGCACTGCCCCCGCGGCAACCTCATGCCCGTCCTCGGCTCCGGGCACCCCCAGGCCGACATCATGCTGCTCAAGCACTCCGCCGTGCCCTCCGAGATCGAGGAGGGAGTCGCCTTCTACGGTCGCTCGGGCAGCGCATTGATGAAGTCCCTCAAGCGGCTGTCCATCGATCCCCTGGCCGTCTACGGCACCCTCTGTGTGAAGTGCCCTTTGAGCGACGTCTCCCTCGCCGACTTCGCCTGCGTGGCGCGGGTGGTCGAGGAGATCGCCATCGTGCAACCCAAGATCGTGGTGGTGATGGGCGCCGAGGCACTGGGCGCGCTCGAGGAGATGGACATCCCCCTGGCCCGCCCCCTGCAGCCACGGCTGGGTGAGGTCCAGTCGCTGACCCCCACCATCGACGCTCTCTACGTCCCCAACATCGACGACTCGCTCGACGAGCAGGACGCCAAGCGTGCCTTCTGGGCCGCCTTCCGGACGCTGGGCGACTGGTACTCCGCGCAGCCTCCCTACTGACAAGGGCTCTCGCGATCGGAGGCGAAGGCCGGGCTGGAGGTGGAGGTGGAGATGGAGCTGAGGTGTTCTCTCCCTTTTTTAACTAGTGTATAACTATGGCTATACACTAGTTAAAGGGTAAGTCATACACCCCGTCGACCTCGGGCAGTCGGGCGCCGCCCCGCACCGGTACCGCGCGCGCCGCCGCCCCGCGCGAGCACAACGCGGCGCGCAGCCGCCGCAGCCGCTTGTCACATGGTGATGACGATCTTGCCCAGCTTGCCGCCGCCGGCGAAACGCTCGTAGGCGGCTGAGGCTTCCACCAGGGGGAAGGTGTCGGCCACGGGCACCCGCAAGGCGCCGGTGTCGAACAGGGGCAGCACCTCGTGCTCGAGGCGGCGGGCGGCTATCGCTTTCTCCTCGAGGGAGCGTGCGCGGAGGGTCGAGCCGTGGATGCGGGCGCGCTTGCCCATCAGGGCCAGGAGGTTCAACTCGCCCTTGGCCCCGCCGGCCACGCCGATCACGGTGATGCGCCCGCCGGTTGCCAGCGCGGTGAGGTTCTCCCCCAGGTTGGGGGCGCCGACGAGCTCGAGGATCACGTCGAAGGGGCCGTGCTCGGCGAAGCCCTCGGGCGCGATCACCTCGGCGCCGAGCTCCCCCACCTGCTCGCGCAGGTCCTCGCTGCGCACGGTGGCGCTCACGCGGGCGCCGGCCGCGCGGGCGAGCTGGATGGCAGCGGTGCCAACCCCGCCGGCTCCGCCATGCACGAGCAGGCGCTCGCCGCTGCGCAGCTCGGCCTGGGTGAAGACGGCGTCGTGGGCCGTGGTGAAGACCTCGGGCAGGCCGCCCGCGGCGGTCCAGTCGAGACCCTCGGGCACTCCCATGAGCACGCGCTCGTGGGCGGTGAGGAGCTCGGCCTGGGCGCCCCCGCCGACGATGCCCATCACGCGATCGCCGACGGCGAAGCGCTCGGCTCCGGGACCAAGGGCGATCACCTCGCCGGCGAACTCCATCCCGGGGATGTCCTGGGGGGAGCCGGGGGGCGCGGGGTAGAGGCCGCGCCGCTGCATCATGTCGGCTCCGTTGAGCCCGGCGGCGTGAACGCGGACGAGCGCCTCGCCCGAGCCGGGCTCAGGGTCGGGGTGCTCCTCGACCACGATCTGCTGGTCGCGGATGGTGGCGGCGCGCATCACTCCAGCCTATCTTCAGGCAGACGCAGCCGGTGCGGACGCCGAGCCGCCCGAGCGCTCGAGCAGGGCCACGCACTCGATGTGGTGGGTCTGGGGGAACATGTCCACGGGGCGGACCTTGCGAAGTGTCCATCCTGCCTCCACCAGTTCGGTCACGTTGGGAGCGAGGGTGGTGGGGTTGCACGACACGTAGACGATGCGCTTGGGCGAGGCCTCGATGATGCGGCGGACCACTTTCTTGGAGAGTCCCGCGCGGGGCGGGTCGACCACGATCACGTCGGGGCGACCGGCGCGCTCGAGCAGCTCGGGCAGCGCGAGACGGGTGTCGCCGGCGAAGAAGTTCATGTTGGTGATCTCGTTGCGCCGAGCCCCGGCGATGGCGTCGGCAACCGCCTGCTCGATCAGCTCGATCCCCCACAGCTCGCCCGCCTTGGGGGCGAGGGTGAGAGCGATGGTGCCGATGCCCGAGTAGAGGTCATAGACGCGCTCCCAGCCCTCCAGGGCGGCGTACTCCACAACGATCTCATAGAGCAGCTCGGCCATCTCGGTGTTCGTCTGGAAGAACGCTTCGGAGGAGATGCGCAGGTCGAGCGCGCCGAGGCGCTCGGGCAGCTCCGCCTCTCCCCACACCAGCTCCGTCTGGCCTCCCTGGGTGGTCTCGGCCACGCTGCGCGAGCGCGTCCACAGGACGCCCGAGAGGCTTTCGCCCAGCTCCGCGCTGAGCGCCGCCGCAAGCGCTCCCGCCTCCAGCTCCCCCTCGGTGGTCACGATCCTGACCTGCAGCTTGCCCGTGTGGCGGCCTTCGCGCACCACCAGGTTGCGCAACCGGGCGCGCCCATCGGGGCCCGGCCTGACCCGCTCGTCGCGTCCGCGGCGCCCTCGCTCGCTGCTGCTGCGCTCCCAGGCGGAGAGCCCCTCGGCGCGACACCAGGCGAGCGCCACCTTGCGCGCCAGGTTCCCCCGCTCGGAGGCCAGCAGGCAGTCCTCCAGCGCCACCACGCTGTTGCCTCCCGCCGGGGCGTGGAAGCCGCACACCAGCTCGCCGCCACCCTCACCGTTCTCCCCCCCTCGTTGCCGAAGGAGTACTCGAGCTTGTTGCGATAGCGCCACTGTTCGAGCGCCGGCACGATCGGCTCGAGCTCGAACCCGTCGAGGTGGCCGATCCGTCGCAGCGCCTCATCGACCTGGGCGCTCTTGATCTCCAGCTGGCGCTCGTAGGGGAGCACCTGCCAGGCCACACCGGGGTGGTCGGCCTTGGGGGCGATGCGCTCGGGGCTCGGCTCGAGCACCTCCAACGTGCGTGCGTTGGCATAGGTGCGCTTGCGCTTGTGCACCACCGCCCGCACCCGGTCGCCGGGAATCGCGCCGGCCACGAACACCACATATCCGCCGTCGTGCAGGCGGGCCACGCCCTCGCCGCCGAAAGCCAGCGAGTCGATCCTCAGCTCGAGCTCGTCGCCTCGCTGTGGACGAGGCGCTGCGTCCGGCTCGGCCGTCTCGGCCGGCTCGGCGCTCACGCCGGCGCCGCCAGCAGCTCCAGGAGCGCCTTCTGGGCGTGGCGGCGGTTCTCGGCCTGATCCCAGATGCGCTGACGGGGGCCATACAGCAGCTCGGCGGTGATCTCCTCGCCGGGGTGGGCGGGCAGGTCGTGCATGGCGAACGCGCCGGGGGCGGCCCCATCGAGCAGCGCCTCGTCGAGCCTGTAGTCGGCGAGGTCCGTGCGGCGCTCGGAGGCTGTGGCCTCATCGCCCATGCTCACCCACACGTCGGTGTAGATGGCGCAGGCGCCGGCCACGGCCTCGTGCGGGTCGGTGTGCAGGGTGAGCCGGCCGGTGGCGCCGGGCGCGAGCGCGAGGTCGCTCTCCAGCGTGTAGCCCTCGGGGGATGCCACCGCCACGTCCATGCCGGCGAGCGTCCCGAGCAGGGCCAGCGAGCGGGCCACGTTGTTGCCGTCGCCCACGTAGGCCAGGCGGAGCCCCGCGAGCGAGCCGTATGCCTCGCGCAGGGTCAGCAGGTCGGCGAGCGCCTGGCAGGGGTGGTGTCCGGCAGTGAGCATGTTGACGATCGGCACCGTGCTGTAGGTGGCGAGCTCCTCCAGGATGGAGTCGGCTCCCGTCCTCATCCCGACCACGGCCACGTGCCTCGACAGCACCAGCGCGGTGTCGCGCAGCGCCTCCCCCCGCGAGATCTGCATCTCGTCGGGGCGCAGCACCAGGGGGTGGCCTCCGAGCTCATGGACGCCAACCTCGAAGGAGATCCGCGTGCGGGTGGAGGGCTTCTGAAAGATGAGCGCCACGCTGCGTCCCGCCAGCACCTGAGAGGAGAGCGGCGCCGCCTTCAGCTCGAGCGCCCGGTCCAGCAGGCCGTCCAGCTCGGGGGCGCTCAGCTCGGCGCCGGTGAGGAAATGTCGTGGTTTCATCGAAGCGGTGAGTCTAGGAGGTGTGGCTCTCCAGCACCGGCCGGCGGCGCTCGGAGGCAGGCCACGGCGGTGCGACCGCGAAGCCCACCCGTGTGCGAAGGTCCGCTGATATGAACTTGCAGAGAAAGGATCGACCCTCACCATGAGACGAGCCATTACCGCTCTCATTGCCTCAGGCGCGCTGGTGCTGATCGCCGGCTGCGGCTCCAGCAGCTCGACTACCAGCTCCTCCAACCCAGCCTCCACACCGGCCACCTCGAGCACCTCCTCGGGGGGGCTGAAAGCGAACACCACGCCCAAGTACGCTGCGCCTTCGTCCTCTGCCCCGGTGCAGAGCGGAGTGGTGCAGATCGCCTACCGCAACATCGCCATCGACCCCGACACGCTCAAGGTGAAGGTGGGCTCGACGCTGAAGTGGACCAACTACGACTCGGTCGAACACAACGTCACCAGCGAGGGCGGCCCGCAGCAGTTCGCCTCAAAGGACTTCGGCGAAAAGGGCACCTTTGAGATCAAGGCCAACAAACCGGGCGTGATCCACTACCAGTGCACCATCCACCCCGCCTCGATGAACGGGACCATCGAAGTCGTCAAGTAGCGGGGCGCGGCTACAGGTCGAAGGCGGCAAGACCCTCGTCGGGGGTTGAGGCGTTGGCGTAGCGGCGGCGGGGGATCCGCCCCGCCCCGTACGCCAGCCGACCGCCCTCGACGGCGCTGCGCATCGCCCGCGCCATGCGCACGGGATCCTGGGCGCGGGAGATGGCCGAGGCGGCCATCACGGCGTCGCAGCCCAGCTCCATCGCGAGGGCGGCGTCGGAGGCTGTGCCGATCCCCGCGTCGAGCACCACCGGCACGCCGACCGCCTCGCGGATGAGGGCGATGTTGTAGGGGTTGCGGATGCCCATTCCGCTGCCGATGGGCGAGCCGAGGGGCATCACCGCCGCGCAGCCCACGTCCACCAGGCGCCGCGCCAGGACGGGGTCGTCGGTCGTGTAGGGCAGCACCACGAAGCCCTCGTCGACGAGCTCCTCCGCCGCCCGCAGCAGCTCGGGCGCGTCGGGCAGCAGCGTGTCCTCGTCGCCGATCACCTCGAGCTTGATCCAGTCGGTGTGAAACGCCTCCCGCGCCAGCCGCGCGGTGATCACGGCGTCGCGCGCTGTGTGACAGCCGGCGGTGTTGGGCAGCAGCTCGACGCCCGCCTCGGCAAGCACCTCGACCAGCGAGCCTCCCCCCTGCGAATGCCCACCCGTGCCCACCCGCCGCAGGGCAACGGTCACCAGCTCGCTGCCGCTGGCGGCGATCGCTTCTGCCATCAGCTCCAGCGAGGGAAAGCCACCGGTGCCGAGTAGCAGCCGCGAGTTGAAGCTGCGCCCGGCGATGCTCAGCGGCGCGTCCCGGGAGCCGCCGCTCTCACCCACGGCGAGAGCCGGCAGCTGGGTTGACTCGTCCATTCCCCTCATCCTCCCTGCATCGCCGTCAGGACCTCCACCCGGGCGTCGGCGGCGAGGGTGAACGACTTCCACGACGCCCTCGGCACGACCTCCCCGTCGACTGCCACCGCCACGCCGCGGGCGCCCATGTCCAGGCCGAGCCGAGCGAGCACGGCGGCCACAGTCACGCCCGCCGTGAGGTCGGAGCCCTCGCCGTTGAGCACGATCACGCTCGCTCTCCCGCCGTCGAGGCCAGTGACGGGAGGTCCCGCGGCGGCGAGGCCGGCGTCGCGAAGCGCAGGGGATCGCAGGCGGCGAGCAGCTCCGTATGCGTCCCGGCGGGCGAACCGGGGTCGAGCATGTCGGCCACCAGCTCGGCCGTCAGGGGGGCGAGCAGGATGCCGTTGCGGTGGTGGCCGGTCGCCCAGGTGAGTCCCGCGAGCGCACCGGGGCCGATTGCGGGGGCGTTGTCGGGGGTGCTGGGGCGCAGGCCCACCGACAGCTCCTCTATCTCCAGCTCGCTGACGCCGGGCACCAGCTCCCGGGCGTCGCGGAGCAGCTCGTAGACGCCCCCCGCGGTGGGGAGCAGCTCGAAGCCGCGCTCCTCCATGGTGGCGCCGAGGACGTAGCGCCCGTCGCCGCGTGGCAGCAGGTAGCCCCCCTCGAAGCGCAGCACCCGCGAGATCAGGCCCGGCCCCTCGGGGTCGCGCAGTCGCAGAATCTGGCCCTTGACGGGGCGCACGGGGATGCGCGCCTGAGCCGGGAGGCCCGCCAGCTCACCCGTCCACGGGCCGGCAGCCAGCACCACCTCGCTCCCCCGCACCCGCTCGCCGTCTACCAGCACCACCCCCACGATGCGCTCCCGCACGTCGTCGAGCTCGATGGCGGCCACAGCTGCCTGCTCGCGCAGCTGCACCCCCGACCGCAGACACGCCTCGCGCAACGCGCCGAGCACTGCTCGGGGATCGATCGAGTGATCGTCGGGCACCTCGAGCGCCAGACGCAGGGTGGGCGCCAGCGCCGGCTCGAGCTCACGGGCCTGGCTCGGGCGCAGGCGGGCCACGCGCAGGCCGAGCGACTGGCGGAAGGAGAGCTGGCGCTCGAGCTCGCGCGTCTCGTCCTCGTCGCGCGCGAGCAGCAGCGTGCCGCTGGCGAGCAGCCGGACCTCCGATCCCGACGCCTCCGCCAGCTCGGCGGCGAAGCCGGGCCACAGCTCGGCTGAGCGGAGTCCCAGGTCGAGCACCCTGCGGCCCGCCTCCCCGAACTCCACCTCGGCGACCGGGGCGAGCATCCCGGCGGCCACCCGCGAGGTGGCTCCTCCTACGCGCTCGCGCTCCAGCAGCGTCACTGACAGACCGCGCCCGCGCAGGCGCCAGGCGACCGCCAGGCCGATGATGCCGCCGCCCACGACGACCACGTCAACTGGGTGGTTCTCGGGCATGGCCACTGATGCTAGATGGTGATTCCACGAGCCTGAGGCCAGAGATGGCGTGTACGGCCTCGCCCGAGGCTCGACGGCGGGCGTGCGAGACTTGACGCTCAGATGGCAACCCTCGACACAGGCGCCGAGCGCCGCAGCCGCCTGGCGGCGGCGCACCTGTATTTGGTGTGCGGATCCTTCCCCGACGGGAGCGAGCTGCCCGATCTGCTGCGCGGCGCCGTTGCGGGCGGGGTGGACATCGTGCAGCTGCGCGACAAGCACCTCTCCGATGAAGCCCTCGCCGCGGTGGCCAATGCGGCGCGTGCCCTCTGCGAGCGCCTGGGTGCTCTGTTGATCGTCAATGACCGCCCCCTCGTCGCGCGCAAGTGTGGCGCCGACGGCGTGCATGTGGGCCAGGACGACATGGCTGTGGCGGAGGTCCGCGAGATCGTGGGCCCCGACATGCTGATCGGGCTCTCCACCCATGCGCCGGAGGAGATCGATGCGGTCGACCCGGGGGTGGTGGACTACATCGGCGTCGGTCCCATCCACGAGACCCCCACCAAGCCCGGGCGTCCCGCGGTGGGGCTAGAGCTGATCCGCTATGCGGCCGCCCACTCACCCGTGCCCTTCTTCGCCATCGGCGGACTGCATGACGAGAACCTCGACGAGGCGTTGGAGGCGGGCGCCGAGCGGGTGTGCGTGCTGCGGGCGATCGCCGACGCGGAGGACCCCGAGGCGGCCGCCGCGTCGATCCGCGAGCGCCTTGACGAGCGCACGGCGGAGCGCCGGCGCGATGCCTGACCAACAAGCCCCTTCGGCGACCGAGCGTGCGGCCGAGCGGCTGCAGCGCGAGGAGCTTGCACGCGCCGCTCTCACCCCGCTCGCACCCGGCGAGCGCCCCGCCGCTCTGCTGGTGGCGGTTGCGGTCTGCGTGCTGCTGTCGATCGCCGTGATCGTGGGTGCGTTGAGCGTGCACGACCTTGCCCGCCACGGCGGATCGCTCCCGGGCGCAATCTTCCTCGCCGGGCTGCTGGCACTGCTCGCCCGCGGCATGTTCGCCCGCCGCTACTGGGCCGTGCTCGGCTTCGAGGCGCTGCTGGCCTTTCAGATCCTCGTAACCTCGCTGGCGCTGGTGGTGGCCTCCACCATTCCCGCCGCCGCCACCTGCGTGGTCAGCGTGGGGCTCGGAGGCTGGCTGTTCTGGAAGCTCGTGCGGGTGATGGGTCGCATCCAGGCCGGTGACGGACGTCCTTCGGCGCTTCGATAGGCTCAGGCCAGATGGCTGAGAACTCCTATGACGTGATCGTGATCGGCTCGGGGCCCGGGGGCTACGTGGCGGCGATCCGCGCCGCCCAGCTCGGCAAGAGGACGGCCGTGGTGGAGCGCGACAAGACGGGCGGGCGCTGCCTGAACTACGCCTGCATCCCCGCCAAGGCGGTGCTCCGCTCGGCGGACCTGCTCAGCGAGATCCGCGACGGGGAGGAGTTCGGCCTGAAGGTGAGCGGCGTGGAGGTCGACTACGCGGCCATCCAGGCCCGGCGCGAGAAGGTCGTCTCCACCCTCACCTCGGGAGTGGCCGGCCTGTTCAAGAAAAACGGCATCGACTACATCGAGGGCGACGCGACCCTGACGGCGGACGGCGACGTGCGGGTGGGCGACCGTGCGTATGGCGCGGGCAGCGTGATCCTCGCCACCGGCTCGACGCCACGGGCGATCCCCGGAGTGGAGTTCGGGGGACGCGTGATCGGCACCGAGCAGGCGTGGGCGCTGCCCGAGATCCCCGCCCGCCTCGCGGTGGTTGGCGCGGGTGCCTCGGGTGCGGAGATCGCCTCGGCCTTCGCCCGGCTCGGCAGCGAGGTGATCCTGCTGGAGGCCCTGGAGCGGGTGCTGCCCACCGAGGACGCCGACATCTCCAGGCTGGTGGAGCGCGGGCTTAAGCGTCAGGGCATGAGCATCCACACGGGCACCCCCGTGTCCGATGTGAAGGCGAGCGAGAGCAGCGTGACCTTCTCCTACGGCGAGAGCTCAGGCGAGGTGGACTACCTCGTGATCGCTGCGGGGCGTGGAGCGGACGTCAACGGCCTGGGCCTGGCCGAGGCGGGCGTGGAGCTAGACGACCGCGGGCTGGTGCGGGTGGACGGCGCCCTGCGCACCTCCCGCCCCGGGGTGTACGCCATCGGCGACCTCGTGCAGGGGCCGGCCCTGGCCCACAAGGCATCGGACGAGGGCGTGATTGCCGCCGAGGACATCGCCGGCCTGGCCACCCACCCGATCGCCTACAACGACATCCCCCGCGCCACCTTCTGCACTCCCAACGTGGGCTCCTTCGGGCTGACCGAGGCGCAGGCGCGCGAGCAGGGCTATGAGGTGGTGATCGGCAAGGTTCCCTACGGCGCCGTCGGCGGAGGCACCGTCTATGGCGACCGCACGGGCCTGGTGAAGCTCGTGGGCGAGAGCAAGTACGGCGAGCTGCTCGGCGGTCACATCGTGGGCTCGCGGGCCACCGAGCTGATCCAGGAGCTGGTCAACGTGCGGGCGCTGGAGGGCGGCTATGCGGAGGTGGCCCGCACCATCCACGGCCACCCCACCCTCTCCGAGGCCGTGATGGAGGCCGGGCGCGCAGCCGACGGCTGGCTGATCCACGGCTGAGCGCAGGGGGCCCCGAGGGCGTGTCCTCACCTTCCGCCGCCTTCTACTTCGATCTCGCCAGCCCGCTGGCCTACCTGGCTGCGGAGCGCATCCTGCATACGCTTCCCGGCCCCGCCGAGTGGCAGCCGGTGCTCGCACGGGAGCTGGGTCCTGGGGCGGAGCCGTTCAGTGCCTTCCGCTGTGAGAACGAAGAGAGGATCTTCCGGGAGGAGATGGAGCACGCGGCGCGGGAGCAGGGCCTGCAGCCGCTGGTGTGGCCCCGGCCGTTTCCCTTCGACAGCGCCCTTGCGATGCGGGCGGCGACGTATGCCAAGAGCATCGGGCGCACGGTGCCCTTCGTCCAGGCCGCCTTCCGCCAGGCCTTCGCCGGCGGCCACGCCCTCGATGACCTCGACTACGTGCTGATCTCCGCTGCCGCCTGCGAGATGCACCCGCGGGCGGTGCAGCAGGGGGAGGCGCTGAGCTCAGTTCGTGAGGAGCTCCAGCGGGCAACGGCCGAGGCTGCGAGCAGAGGTGTGAGCGACGTTCCCGCCGTCCGTGTGGGTGAGCGGGTGTGGGTTGGCGAGCGCGCGGTGGAGGAGGCGGCGGCGCACATGCGGGCGGTGGCAGCGTGAGAGCCAAGCACGCCTACCGGCTGATCGTCACCCGAGGGGGGCGGGCACCGGCACTGCTCGCCGACGCCAGCAGGGTGGACCACATCGAGGTGGTGGAGGTCGACAGCGGCGAAGCGGTGCTGTTCTGGGACCGGCCTCCCCAGGGGGCATCCAAGCTGGCGCGGGCGCTGCGGGCCGACCTCGCCCAGCTCGAGGCGGAGGACTTCATGGCGCGCTGGGCTACCGTGGAGCATTGATGGCAGACATACCCCACCCGGACCTCGCGCGCGAGTGGCTGAGCACGATGACGCTCATCCGCCGCTTCGAGGAGCGGGCGGGCGAGATGTACGCACGGGCCAAGGTGGGCGGCTTCCTGCACCTGTCGATCGGGGAGGAGGCCACGATCGTGGGCAGCGCGAGGGCGCTGAGGGAGAGCGACTACCTGATCTCCACCTACCGCTCCCACGGCCATGCGCTGGTGCGGGGCACACCGCCGGAGAATGTGATGGCCGAGCTGTTCGGGCGGGTGGACGGCTGCTCGGGCGGCCGCGGCGGCTCGATGCACATGTTCGACATGGCCCGCCGCTTCATGGGCGGCTATGGCATCGTGGGGGGCAACCTCCCGATCGCCGCCGGCATCGCCCTGTCGAGCGACTACCGCGAAACCGATGAGGTGACGCTGTGCGTGTTCGGCGACGGGGCCTCCAACCAGGGGACGTTCGGCGAGACGCTCAACCTGGCAGCCCTGTGGAAGCTGCCGGTGGTGTTCATGGTGACCAACAACCAGTTCGGCATGGGCACCGCCCTGGGCCGCCACTCGGCTGTGACCGACCTGCAGCGCAAGGGGGAGAGCCTCGGTGTGCCGGGGATGCGCTGCGACGGGATGGACGTGATCGACACCCACACCGTCCTCTGCGAGGCGGTGAGGCAGGTGCGCGAGGAGCGCAGCCCGGTGCTGGTGGAGGCGGTCACCTACCGCTTCCGCGGCCACTCGATGGCCGACCCGGAGCAGTACCGAACCAAGGAGGAGGTCGCCCACTGGCGCGAGCGCGACCCGATCCCGGCCTTCGCCGGGCAGCTGATCGCGGCGGGCGTCATCGACGAGGATGAGAGAGAGCGGATCGACGTGGAGGCGATCGCCCGGGTGGATGCGGCGGTGCAGTTCGCCGACGCCTCGCCCTTCCCGGCGCCGGAGTCGCTGTATGACGATGTGTATGTGCTCGACCCCAACGTGAGGGGGCGCTACTCGGCCCAGACCACCGAGGAGCGCACCCGTGCCCACGATGCCCCAGGCCCCCCACCGACAGGGGAGGGGGCGGCCAACGACGAGATCCCCCAGCAGCTCTCCCATGCTCTGGCGGCGGCCGAAGAGAGCGGCGAGAGCGCACCGGCCAACGGAGCGGGCAGATGAGCGAGCTGCGCTACCGCGAGGCGCTGAACCAGGGGCTGCGGGAGGAGCTGCGCCGTGACGAGCGGGTGATCCTGATGGGCGAGGACATCGGGGTGTTCGGGGGCGCCTTCAAGGTGACCGACGGCCTGCTGGAGGAGTTCGGGGAGAAGCGCATCCGCGACACGCCCATCTCGGAGAACACCATCGTGGGCATGGGGGTGGGGGCGGCGATGACGGGCCTGCGCCCGGTGGTGGAGCTGATGACGATCAACTTCGCCCTGCTGGCGTTCGATCAGATCGTCAACCATGCGGCCCACATCCACTACATGTTCGGCGGCCAGGCGAGGGTGCCGCTGGTGGTGAGGATGCCCCAGGGTGCGGGCCACCAGCTGGGGCCCACCCACTCGCACTGCCTGGAGGCGATGTTCCTGCACGTGCCGGGCCTGCTGGTGGCGGTGCCGGCCACGGCAGCCGACGCCAAGGGCCTGCTCAAGAGCGCCATCCGGGAGGAGAACCCTGTGATCTTCATCGAGCACGAGTCCCTCTACGGCGTGCGCGGCGAGGTGCCCGAGGGCGAGGAGGAGCTGGTGCCCTTCGGCCTCGCGCGAATCGCCCGGGAGGGCTCGGATGTGACGATCGTGGGAGTGTCGCGAATGGCGCTCACAGCCGAGCGGGCAGCCGAGAGGCTGGCGGGCGAGCATGGGGTGCAGGCCGAGGTGATCGACCCGCGGACACTGCGCCCGCTCGACCTCGACACGATCCTCGAGTCGGTGCGCAAGACCAACCACTGCGTGATCGTGGAGGAGGGCTGGCCCCACGGAGGGGTGGGGGCGAACCTCGCGGCGCTGGTCTCAGAACAGGCATTCGACGACCTCGACGCACCCGTGCAGCGGGTGGCGGGGGCGGACGTACCGATGCCCTACTCCAAGCCCCTCGAGGACATCGCCTATCCCCACGAGCCCCAGATCGTCCATGCGGCGCTCGCCTCGCTGGGGCTACGTGCAGAGGACCACTCAGCCACCGAAGGAGCCAGCCGATGAGCGACCTCGTCATGCCCCGCCTGTCGGACACGATGGAGGAGGGCACCATCCTGCGTTGGCTGAAGTCCGACGGCGAGACGGTGGCCCGCGGTGAGGAGCTGGTGGAGATCGAGACGGACAAGGCCACCATGACCTACGAGTCCGACCTGGAGGGAGTGCTGAGGATCGTGGCCGGCGAGGGCTCCACCCTCCCCGTGGGCGAGCTGATAGCCACCGTCGGCGAGGGTGCGGCGGCGGAGCGTCCTCACGAGCCTACGGTGGCGCCCGCGCCTGTCGTTGATGATGAGCCGCCCCCTGGGGGGCCGGCCGCGGGCGTTCTCGGTGAGGACAACGAGGGCGAGCGGGTGAAGGCATCGCCGCTGGCCCGGCGGATGGCTCGTGAGAGCGGAGTCGACCTGAGCGAGGTGAGAGGAAGCGGTCCCGGCGGGCGGATCGTCAAGGCGGACATCCTGGCCAGTACCGGCACGACGGCAGGCGCGAGTACCGGCGGGGACGCGGCGGGCGCCGGACCCGAGACCCCCGCGGCGGGGGAGGCCCCGGCGCTCGATTCGGTGATGACGGCCAAGGGGAAGACGAGCGATGTGGAGCTCACCCGCACCCAGCAGACGATCGCGCGGCGGATGGCGGAGTCGAAGGCCACGATCCCCGACTTCTCTATCCAGGCGGAGGTGGACATGGAGGAGTGCGTGGCGCTGCGCAGCGAACTGAAGCGCCTCTCCCGCAGCGAGGTCGAGCAGGAGGCGGGCTCGATGGCAGGTGCGGGGCTGGGGACTCCCACCTACAACGACATGGTGGTGAAGGCCTGCGCGCTGGCGCTGCGCGAGCACCCCCGCGCCAATGGCAGCTATCGCGACGGGCGCCTGCAGCTGCACTCCCGCATCAACGTGGGGGTGGCTGTGGCGGCCGAGGGAGCGTTGGTTGTGCCCACGGTGTTCGACGCCGAGGAGAAGTCGCTCGGGGAGATCGCCCGCGAGACGCGCAGGCTGGCCGAGAGGGTGCGCGATGCGACGATCACGCCCCCCGAGCTGGGCGGGGGGACGTTCACGGTGTCCAACCTGGGGATGTATGGGGTGCGGAGCTTCACCGCCATCGTCAACCCGCCACAGGCGGCGATCCTGTCGGTGGGCGCACTGGCGCCCAGGGCGGTGGTGCACGAGGGAGCCCTGGTGGCACGCCACACCATGACCCTCACCCTCGTGTGCGACCACCGGATCCTCTACGGCGCCGATGCCGCCCAGCTGCTCGCACGAATCCGCGAGCTGCTGGAGGCACCGTTGGCGCTCACTCTGTGAGGTGAAGATCAGCGCAGAAGCAACCCGCGGCACGGTCCCATTCAGCGGATCAGTCAGGCGGGCGCGTACAGGGGATCGACCCACTGCAGCCCCCTGAAGCGGGAGAAGTCGTTGTCGCTGGAGTACAGAGTGGCCCCATGCTCAATGGCGAGCGCGGCGAGGTGGGCGTCGCTCGTGAGGTTGCCCGCCGTACCCAGCGGCTCCAGGAGGTCGCGCAGCACGGCGGCGTGGCGAGACGTCGGATGCACCACTGTGGCGTTCGGTTGGGCCAGCCAGCTGTCGACGACGTCCAGAGCATCCGCCGGTCGCCAAGGATGAGTCAGGATCCTCGGGCTGGTCGTGATCCGCAGGAAGCCGATCAACGCCAGCCACGCGAACGCAACCGTCTCCGCGCCCGACAGGGCCGACTCGATCCACGACAAAGCCGGCTCGTGAGCGCTCGCCTGCTCGTCGGCCGCATACACCAGCAGGTTGACGTCGGGCAGCTTCACTTGCCCATTTCCATCTTGCGGATGATCTCCTCGTCCTCCATCTCGCCCGCGATCGTCAGCGCCTTGTCGATGTTGAAGCGCGCGCCGAGCGGAGCGGTCTTCATCTTGAACGGCTTGCGAGCGGAGGTGGAATCGCCGAGCCCCGCCCTGATGGCGTCGTTGATCGCCACCTTGAACGACACCCCCCGCTCGCGCATCGTGTTGCGGAGCTTCGCCTCCACATCTGGATCCAGCGTCACCGTCGTGCGCATCTCAGGCATCATATCATCAATTCATTTGCTGTCATGATGCCTACTTAAGTGAGGCGCTAGGCTGATAGGAGAAATGAGCGACATCGGTCCTCTGTCTCACGAGATCTGGGTGTGCCACCTCGGCCTCCTTCCCTACTCCGACGCGCTCGCCATTCAGGGACAGCTGCGCGAGCGCCGCCAGGCCGAGGAGATCCCCGACACCCTGCTCCTGCTCGAGCATCCCCCCGTCTACACCAGGGGACGGCGCTCGGGAGCCGAGGATCTCCCCTTCGCCGACGAGCACTACCGCACACAGGGCATCGACGTGGTGGATGTCGACCGTGGCGGCAAGCTCACCTACCACGGTCCCGGCCAGCTGGTGGGCTATCCAATCATGCGGATCCAGGACGTGGGGCGCTACCTGCGCACGATGGAAGAGGCAATCGTCACCACCCTCGCCGAGGAAGGGGTGCAGGCCCGCTCCCGCCACGAGGAGGGGATCGACTACACGGGCGTGTGGGTGGCGGACCGCAAGATCGCCTCCATCGGCGTCCACGTCGCCCGCGGAGTCACCACCCACGGCTTCGCCGTCAACGTCGTCAACGACCTCGCTCCCTTCTCCGATGTCATCGCCTGCGGCCTGCCCGACGTGCGCATGACCTCGCTCGCGCTGGAGCTGCCCGCGGGAGCCGAGAGCGGCCTGGGATGCTTCCGCCGGCGCATGGCCTTCCACTTCGCCAATGCCCACGGCGCCCGCCAGCGCCTCGTCTCGCCCCACCGTCTGGGCATCGCCACAGAGAACCCCGCGGGGCTCGCCGAGCGAGCCTCCATCAAAACCTCCCCAGCCGCCCTGGAGCCAATCCCCGCATGAGCGCCACCCGGTCGCGATCGAATCCCGGGGGGATGGACGTGCTCAGAGTGCTCGGCTCGGACGTGCGGCCGATCCGCGAGCGCAAGCCCCCCTGGTTCAAGGTGCCCCCGCCCGGCGGCGAGCGCTACCGCGAGCTGACGGCCCTGATCCGCGAGGAGAACCTCCACACCGTCTGCCAGGAGGCCGCCTGCCCCAACGTGGGCGAGTGCTGGGAGCGGGGCACCGCCACCTTCATGATCCTCGGCGACACCTGCACCCGCCGCTGCGGCTTCTGCAACGTCAAGACCGGCAAGCCCACCTGGAACGACCCCCTCGAGCCCGCCCGTGTGGCACGGTCGATCGCCCGCATGGGGCTGCGCCACGCCGTCATCACCTCAGTCGATCGCGACGACCTGCCCGACAAGGGCGCCTCCGCCTTCGTGGGCGTCATCCGCCAGGTCCGCCGCCAGGCCCCCGACTGCCAGATCGAGATCCTCACCCCCGACTTCCAGGGCCAGGAGATGCCCTTGGCGAAGGTCATCGCCGAGCGCCCCGACGTCTTCAACCACAACGTCGAGGTGGTCCCCCGCCTGTACTCCATCGCCCGCCGCGGATCGCGCTTCGAGCGCTCCTGCCGCGTTCTGCGCATGGCCGGCGAGCTGGGCGAAGGCGAGGTGGTCACCAAGTCCGGCCTGATGGTGGGCCTGGGCGAGACCCACGAGGAGATGGTGGACACCTTCGGCGCCCTGCGCGAGCACGGCGTCCAGGTATTGACCGTGGGCCAGTACCTGCGTCCCTCGGAGCGTCACCTCCCCGTCGTGCGCTACTGGCACCCCGACGAGTTCGTCGCCCTCCAGGACGCCGCCTACGAGCTCGGCTTCGACCACGTCGCCGCCGGACCGCTCGTGCGCTCCTCCTACCACGCCGACCAGCACGTCCCCCAGCCACGTGCCGGCGTCGGGCCGCTCGCCGCTGCTGGCGCCGCCGCCCAGGCATAGTCTCGCTCGCTGTTCGCATCGCCTTGCCTGCACCGGTGCCCAGAGGCGGTGAGTAGGCTCTGACGCGCCCCCGCCCGCGCGGGTGCGGCCGCGATGTTCCCCATCAAAGACAACATCCCCCTCGCGCGGTTCCCCCTCATCACCGTTGCCCTGGTGCTCATCAACGTGATCGCCTACCTGCTCGAGATTCGTCACGGCGGCAGCTTCTTTGGAGGGCCGGCCGACAGCACAGCCGTCCACTACGGGGCCATCCCCTACGAGCTCACCCACCCCGGCAAGCACTGCGACCTCGTCTCCCTGCGCATCCCCGAAGGGATTCGCAGCGGGGTGGTCTGCCAGGGTCAGCCGGGCGTGACGGGGAGCACCGGCCCCCAGCCCGCCACCTGGGAGACCGTCTTCACCTCCATGTTCCTCCACGGCAGCTTCCTGCACATCTTCGGCAACATGCTCTTCCTTGCCATCTTCGGGCCCACCGTGGAGGACTCCATGAGCCGGCCCCGCTACCTCGCCTTCTACCTGCTCGGCGGCCTCGTCGCCCTTGGCGCCCAGGTGCTCGTCGACCCCAGCTCCACCGGCCCCACCCTCGGCGCCTCCGGAGCCATCGCCGCCGTGCTGGGGGGCTACATCCTGCTCTACCCCCGCGCCCGCGTGATCAGCCTCGTGTTCATCGTCTTCTTCGTCACCATCGTCGAGGTCCCCGCCCTCGTGCTGCTCGGCTTCTGGTTCCTCGAGCAGCTCTACTTCGGCCTCGGCGGCCTCGCCGGGCCGCTCGGAGGCAGCGAAGGGGTGGCCTACTTCGCCCACATCGGTGGCTTCGCCTTCGGGCTGCTCGCCATCAAGCTGCTCGTCACCCGGCGGGCCCCCGCCCCGCCGGCGGCCCCGGTGTACTAGCGGTCATGGCCCAACCTCCACGGAGAACCGCGTGACCCGCCTGTTCGTGCTGGTCCTCGCCCTCGTCTTCATCGCCGGCTTCGGCTTCCTCACCTTCACCGCTATAGCCGAACAGGGAGTTACAGTCGCCGGAGCGCTCTCCGTCTTCATCCTCCTGATGCTCGCCGTGGGCATCATCGGGGCGCTGCGCAACCCCCCACCCCCATGAGCACCTCCCCGTTCATGACGCCAGGCCAGAGCCACGCCCGCCGCGCGCTGGCCGCTCGGCGACGGCGAAACCGCCGCCTCACCGCCCTCGGCCTGCTGCTCATCGCCGCCCTCGTCGCCGGGGGCGCGCTGCTCCTCGCCAACCGCTCCAAGTCGAGCGCCCATGCAGCCGCACACCACCACTCGGCCGGCGCCCACCCTCTCGCCAAGCGCCCCGCCGCGCCAGCCCTGTCCGCCTATGGCCTGCCCCTGGCCAAGCCCGCACTCGCCCTCAGCGGGCTCACCAGCCCCGCCGCCGACCCCGTCCACCTCACCTTCCACTCTCCGCCCCGCGCCGGCCTGCTGTTCAACCTCTCCACCGGCCAGGTCCTGTGGCAGCGAAACGCCAATCTGCGGCTGCGCATGGCAAGCCTCACCAAGATGATGACCGCCCTCATCGCTGTCAAGTCCGCGCCGCCCAACGCCCCCGTGCTCGTCACCAGGCAGGCCATCGCCACCAACGGCTCCAAGGTGGGGGTGCTGCCCCTCGGCAAGCACGTGCTGCTCGAGAGCATGCTCTACGGCCTGCTGCTGCCCTCCGGCAACGACGCCGCCGTGGCCATCGCCCAGCACGTCGCCGGGAGCGTCAACGCATTCGTCAAGCGCATGAACGACGAAGCGGCCGCCCTGGGCATGGGCTGCACCCGCTACTCCTCTCCCTCGGGCTACTACGACGCGGGCAACTTCTCCTGCGCCGCCGACCTGGCCGAGCTCGCCGCCATGGATCTCGACCAGCCCCGCATCGCCCGCGTCACCCACACCTACTCCGCCGTGCTGCCCTTCCCAATCAAAGGGGGCAAGCTCTACCTCTACAACAACAACCCCCTGCTCATCTACCACTACCCCGGCATCACCGGCCTGAAGACCGGCTACACAGAAGCCGCCGGACGCTGCCTGGTGGCCACCGCCGAACGCCACGGCGTGCGCCTGGGGGTGGTCATCCTCAACTCCACCGCCCCCGGCACCCAGGCCCGCCAGCTGCTCAACCGCGGCTTCTACGACGTCTACCACCTGCCCCGCATCGCCGAAGCGCCTCTGCCTCCCGGCGCCTGAGCGCTCCGGGAGTGCCTGCCGAGCAGGCCCCCGAGGGGCCGACTGGGACCCCGCGACGCCCGCGCCTTTCGTGGAGTACCGTTCTCCTTGCAACGATTGACTGGCCAGTCAGCCAAAGGAGAAGCCGTGGACCTCGACGACACACCGGAGCAGGCCGCCTACCGCGCCCAGGCGCGAAGCTGGCTGGAAGAGCACTCCTCCGAAGCGCCCGTCCTCACGGGACCGGGAGCGCTGCAGGATGAGGCTGAGATCTTGAAGGCCCGCCGCATCTGGCAGGGCAAGCTCGCCGAGGCAGGCCTCGCGGGAGTGACCTGGCCCAAGGAGTACGGCGGCCAGGGCCTCGGCCCGATCGAGCAGGTGCTGAGCAACCAGGAGATCGCCCGCGCCAAAGTGCCCGGCATCCTCGACGCCATCGGCGTCGGCATGCTCGGTCCCACCATCATCGCCCACGGCAGCGAGGAGCAGAAGACCCGCTACCTCGGCGCCATGCTCCACGGCGACGAGGTGTGGTGCCAGCTCTTCTCCGAGCCCGCCGCCGGCTCCGATCTGGCCGCCGTGCAGACCCGCGCCCGCAAGCAGGATGACGGCAGCTGGCGTCTGACCGGCCAGAAGGTGTGGACCACCAACGCCCAGTTCGCCTCCTACGGCCTGCTGCTCGCCCGCACCGACGCTGATGTGCCCAAGCACAAGGGCCTGACCATGTTCATCGTGCCCATGGACGCCGAGGGAGTCACCATCCGCGGGCTGCGCCAGATCTCCGGCGAGGCCGAGTTCAACGAGGTGTTCTTCGACGATGTCGCCATCGACGCCGACGCTGTCGTGGGCGGGGTTGGAAACGGCTGGGGAACGGCCCTCACCACACTGATGTTCGAGCGCGTCACCATCGGCCTCGGCGGCGAGGGCCTCGGCTACAACTCCACCCGCTTCGCCGGCGCCATCGCCGCCGACCCCGACGCCCGCCGCGACCCCGAGGTGCGCCACCAGCTCGGCGAGATAGCCAGCGAGCTGCTCGCCGTGCGCTTCACCGGCTACCGCACCCTCACCGCCCTGCAGAAAGGCCAGATCCCCGGCCCCGAGGCGGGCCTGGCCAAGGTCACCATCGTCAGCGGCGCCATCAAGGCCGGCGACCTCATCGCCGATGTGGCCGGTCCCGACGCCCTGCTCGAGGACAGCGAGTGGGCCTACATGATCTCCTTCCTCCCCGGTCTGAAGTCAGCCGGTGGCACCGAAGAGATCCTCCGCAACACAATCGGCGAGCGCGTGCTCGGGCTGCCCCCCGAGCCCCGCCTGGACAAGGGAATCCCATTCTCGGAGCTGCGCTCCAAGGAAGGAGCTGCAGCATGAACCTGGCACTCTCAGACGAGCAGGAGTTCCTGCGCGAGGCCGCCCGCGGGGCGCTCTCCCGCTTCAAGACCCTCGAGGCAGCCCGCGATGCGCTCGACAAGGATCAGGGCGCCCTCCCCGACCTGTGGCCCACCGCCAAGGAGGCCGGCTGGCCGGGCCTGTTGATCGACGATGCCCACGGCGGAGCGGGGTTGGACGCCTTCGACGCCATGCTCGTGCTCGGCGAGTGCGGTCGCGTGATCGCCGGGATCGGTCTGCTGGGCCACCTGCCCGCCACCGCCATCCTCGGAGCGAGCAGCGGTGCGCCCATGTTGGAGGAGCTCGCCACCGGCGAGAAGCGCGCCGCCTACCTTCCCGTCTGCCCCCCCGACGACCTCGCCGACGGCTGGAGCGCCGACCCCGCCCACGGGCTCGCCCGGCCTGCCGCGCCGAGCGCTGTCGGCGATGGCGAGGGCAGGGCGCGGGTGAGCGGCGAGCTGGCCTTCGTCCCCGACGCCCCCGGCGCCAACCTGCTCGTGGGCGTCGCCCTGCTCGACGGTCTGCCCGTGGGCGTGGCCATCGACGGCAGCGCATCCGGTGTGTCGGTGGAGGCTGTCATGCGCTACGACTCCACCCGCTCCCTGGGCCATGTGTCGCTGAAAGAAGCTCCCGCCATCGTGCTCGACACGCCCGTCGAGGAGCTCGCCGGCGCCTGGTATCTCGCCCAGTGCCTGATCGCAGCCGAGTCGCTCGGCAGCGTGGAGACCGCCTTGGACGTGTCGGTGGCCTACGCCAAGGAGCGCTTCACCTTCGGGCGCGCCATCGGCTCCTACCAGGCCGTCAAGCACAGCCTCACCGAGGTTCTGCGCCAGCTCGAGAACGGACGCTCCCTGCTCTACTACGCCGGCTGGGCCCGCAACGGGGCACCCGATGAGTTTCCCCTCGCCGCCAGCGCTGCGCGCTCCGTGGCTGGTCGGGCGCTGGATGAGGCTGCCCGCACCATGATCTCCGTCCACGGCGGTATCGGGGCGACCTGGGAGCACGACGCGCCCCTGTACTTCCGCCGTGCCCAGCTCTCGCGTCGGCTGCTCGGCGGGACCGGCCGCGCGACCGACAGGGTGGCCGGGGAGCTGATCGCGCAGGCCGACGCCGCTTAGGGAGGGGCTTGCAGGGCGGCTGGGTTGGTGTTTGTGGTTTTTGTTTCGTGCGCCATCGTATCTACCACTCGTAGATACTTGAGCGCACACTTGTAGAAAAGGGAGAACCACCAGCTCAGACGAGGGCCGCGCGGGAAATCTGAATCCCTGGTAAGTGTCTTGTAGTCTGCCGCTGTGAACCGTTTCAAGAGTTGGATCGCGGCTTATCGCATCACGCCCCTGGGAGGACTGATCGTGATCCTCGCTATCGGCGGCTTCGCGACCGCCGGGATCGGGCCCTCCTCGGCACAGCCGTTGGCTTTCATCGTTGGCGCTTTCGCGTTGCTCATCCTGCTCGGCGGCAGCCTTTCCGGCGGCTGGGGCGGACGATCGACCAAGGGGCTGAAACAGCGCCGCGCGGAATTTGGCCCCCAGCGTCGTAATGCACTGGACGAAAGCATCGCGCCGCCCGACGACGACGCCCTGTGGCGGCGGGAGCGTGAACGCCGCGAAGGGCGCGTTTAGTGCCCGCACGATGATGGATACCGGTTGTTACGAAGAGCGCCATTTGCAGGTTGGCCGTGTGCCTGTGAGGGCGGCGCTGCTGGCGCTCGCACTTCTATTGGTCGTCATCCCTGCGAGTGCAGCGGCTATGTCGGATGTCGCCGCGACCCACGCCTTTCTGGTTGCCACGGACCACTATGAGGAAACAGAGCTGTCAAATCTGCCACAGGAGATCGCGGCGAGGGAAGCGGCTGCTGCGCGAATCTCCAGCGAATGTCCGGGCATCCTCACCAACGCCCCGCCCCATGAAGAAGCGCTCGGCATCAGGCTCGTTGGGTCGGGACGGCAGGGGCCTGAATCGCAAGGTCCGCCGAGAGCAAGGGTGGAAGGCGAAAGGCACAGACAGTCCCGGCAGCTCGGCGCCCTAACGCTCGAGCTGTCCTTCGCGCTTGACTACTCGCGGACTCAGTCCGATCGCGAAGCGGCGGCCACGCTGGTTGGTGCGCTCACGCCACTGAGATGGAGTACTCCCAAGATCACGTTTCTGGTCCAGACGATCGCCACGATCGCCAAGGAAGAACTCGAACTCCCACCTCCGGACGTCTGCGAAGACATGAAATCGTGGGTTCTGAGCAGCTACAAGACGCTGACTCCCATTTCCAGAGAGCTCGAGAGCCGGTCGGAAGCACTCCTGAAGCGCAGTTTCGAGATCATCGCCTTTGCCGTGCAAACCCCGATACAGAGCTTCGCCAAGATCCTCGCGCCCTATGAGGACGCCTCCGATGAGGTGCTCGCTCGTCACATGGAAGCGCTCCGCGGGCAGCTTCACAAGGGGGGCAATACAAGGGCGACTGTTCTGAAGCACCTCGAAGCCGCGGTCGGGCTGCCCGCCGCGAAACTGCCCAAGCCCGAACCGGCAAGGAAGAGACCCGTGGTGATCCGTCGCGGCAAGACCGCAGCCGGCGGGCACTTCGTGGCAACAGCAGAACGAACCTCTGGGATGTCTCGGATCTGCACCGTGTCCGTCACGCTCACAGAACCATCTCGCCCCGCACCCGGCCTGCTCGGAACGCTCTCGGGCGAAGGTACCGGGAGATGCCTCTCGCGGTCCCACGTCGATCCTGAACCGGCGGTGCACTGTGCCTCGGGCCTGCTGACCGTGGAGGCCAGCCTGCAAGCGAGGACACGCAGCGTGCGTCTGCTGCTGAGCGATGGCAACACAATTACCTCACCTGCGATCCTTGTACCTGCCCGCCTGGGAGGCCCGGCGGGCCTCTATTACCAGGTAGTTCGCGGCCCCTCCCCGATACCAGTGTCGCTGACCGAGCTCAATGCGCAGGGCGCCACGTTGGACGTACTGAACCTGCCGGCGGTCGTGGAATGCACGAAGCACCCCACCAAATACTTTCCCGGCGGCATCGTCCCCCTGGCCCACGAAAGCCCTCCGCATCTGCCAGCCTTCACGATTCGCGCGGAACGCTACCGCAAGCTCGGCACCGTCCATTTCGAACTGAAGCTAACGGAAAGCAACGAAGAACTCCTCCAAGGTCCAGGCGGCGGAAACTTCGAAGCCGACGTTGCCCTTCCACGGGGCTGGCGCGTGTTTCAGCCACAGGCATCCAGCGGCTGTCGGCCACAGCCGTACGTGATCGTCTATGGGCTGCTGAAAAACCCCAACGACAGCGTGCTCGCGCGGGTGTCCGGCATGCTCGTTCCGCTACACGAGACAGCCATCCCCGCCCACCTCCACGCCGGGGCGGTGCTCGTCTCCGGAGAGCTCTCTCCGTTGCCCACCGAACTGCTTGTTCGCGATGCTAACGGCAGAACAATCGACAGCGCAAACCTCGCCGAAGCAGCTAAATCCAACACGGAAACCTGCGAAGGCGAAGCAGAAGGACCCTGAGACCCACGGGCGCTTGCGTTAAAGCCGATACTGGGAGCAGCTTCCGCTACTAGCTAAGGCCCCCGCTTCGTGCGGGCCGCACTAGCGTGCGGCTTTCTCGCTGCAACTGCTTCTGTCGCTTGGAGCGCCGCCAGCATCGGCGCTCCGTAGGCGGTGCTCACAGCGTCGTATAGCGAGGACTCCACCCCGCAGTTGATGCAGAAGCCATGCTGGGACCAGCCGATCGCCCGCGCCAGCACCTGGTCGGCATAGGTGACACCGGTGGCGTCGTGGCCGTAGTAGTCATAGGCCGCGTTCCATGCCGTGTCATCGAGGGCGTAGCCGGCGCCGTCGGCTGAGAGCAGGTGGGCGGCGGCCATGATCGAGTCGAAGTCGTCGTAGATCGAGGGGTGCACTTTTGTCATGTGGTCGTAGCCGGCCGGCCGGTGGCCGTAGATGTAGGAGTTGCTGACCAGGCTCCAGGTTGACACCGGCCCGTTGGTCACGTTGAACTGCATGGGGCCGCCGCAGCAGTGGGCGAAGTTCAGCCCGTGATAGGTACCCGGCGCGGTGGAGAAGGCTGACTCCTGCATGTGGATCGAGGCCAGCAGGAGCCAGTTGACACCAAAGGTGCTCTGGGCGGTGGCGTAGATCGGATAGAAGCCTTCCAACCAGCGTTTGGCTATGTGCGTCTGCGTAGCATCGACGAAGCGCCTGGCGTCCAGGCTCTGCTGGGTCGCAGACGGACGCGCGAGGATCTTCGCGGTCGCGCTCGCCGCGGGGCCGGTCGCCCCCGCGGCGGGGCCTGCCGTGCCGGGCATGGGCGTGGCGGCAACGACCACCACCGGCGGGGGAGGGGTGGTGGTTTCGGCGGTGGATCCCACCATGCCACTCAACACCGCCACGAGCACGGCCAAGCCGAGCAGGCCAGTGGAGCAGGCCAGCAGCCACGCCCGCCGTTCGGAGGCGGGAGCGGGCGGGTCGGCGAACAGGGAGGGCGAGGACGGCTGCTCGCTCGGTACGTCCGCAGACGGTGGAGATATTCGATCGCGTGTGCTCATCGGCCGATACAACCGTATCCATGCGCGACCGCCGGACCAAACGACAGCTCGTCCATCCGCCGCGACCATTCGCTTGCCTCGGGGTTACAGCTCTAGTGCGAACCCTCCTCGCAACTCTCTCCGTAGTGCTAGCGCTCGGCCTGTCCCTGCTCGCGACCGGCGCATCGGCAGCGCCTTTTGCATCCCGAGCGACGACACCGCCCGCCCCCACGCTCAGCGCCGTTCAGCAGCGTTATCTGGGGCTCGCCCAGGCGGGTGTCGCGCAGGCCAAGCGCCGCTGGGGAGACTCCCGCCGTCGCTGGTATGACGCCCGGCTGAACGACCGCGAACGCTACCCCCTGGCCACCATCTGGGACATCGTGCCGCTGTTCGAGTCACTCGACGCCATCGCCATCGCCCAGCCCAGCGTCGCCAACCGGAGCGCCGTGACCCGCTTCGCCTCGGGAGCCGAGCGCTACCTCAACCACGGACTGCGCCCAGTGCCGGGCTACTCCCCCTATCCCGGCGATCGCGAAGGCAACACCGAGACCTGGTTCGACGACAACGGCTGGTGGGGACTGGCGTTCGTCAACGCCTATCGCGCCACCGGGAAGCGCCGCTACCTCGCCGACGCCGAACGAGCGCTGCGCTACATCGCCACAGCCGGCTGGGATCCCAACGGCGGAGGCATCTGGTGGAACACCCACCACCCCTACAAGGCCGGCGAGGCGCTCGCCTCGGGCACGCTGCTGTCAACCCTCATCTACCAGCAGACGCACTCCCCCTTCGCCCTCGGTCAGGCGCGGAAGTTCCTGGGCTGGGCCAACTCGAGCGGCTTCAGCGGCGCCGACCGCCTGTATGCCGCCAGCAATGTGAGCACCACCCCGATCGACTACATCGAGGGTCCTCTGATCTTTGCCCAGGCCACGCTCTGCCGACTGAACTCCACGCCGGGCGAATGCACCCGCGCCGAGGAACTGAAGGCCACCGCGCTCTCACGCTTCGGCTACCTGCTCGACTTCTCGCCACAGTACGACGCCATCTACCTGCAGTGGATGCTCGCCCTCTACGCCCTCGACGGGGACCGCGGCCTGTATGCGCTCGCCGCGGACAACGCCCGCAATGCCCAGGCACGGGCACTCAACGGCGAAGGGCTCTACCTGCTCTCATGGAACGGGGAAACGCTTCCCACCCGCTACGCCCTGCCAGGCATGCTCCAAACCGAGACTGCCACCACCAGCCTGTTTGCCTGGCTGGCCGTCTATCCACCGCCGGCCTGACGGTCCACGCCGCCGGTCCGACGGCCACGCGGCCGGCGACGGTCCGGCTCAGACGCCGAGCACGCGGCGGGCGAGACGGTCGAACAGGAGGTCGGGCAGCAGCCGCTTGGCGAAGAGCATCGCCTTGGCGTCCCTGCCCACCACATAGCGGGCCCTCATCCGCGGCGCGGTGAGGGCACGCTCGATCGTCTCCGCCACCTGCTCGGGTGGGACGCCGCGGCTGGCGGTGTCCTTCAGCACCTTGTCCATCGCCGCCGGCACGTGGCCGTACTGCTCCTGCAGCTCGGGCGGAACGCTCACACGATCTGCCTCCAGACGACTCTTGTCCCAGATCGGCGTCGCCACCGAGCCGGGCTCGATCAGCGCCACCTGGACGTTTGAGGTGTGCAGCTCCACCCGCAGCGCGTCGCCGACCGCCTCCAAGGCGTGCTTGGAGGCGGCATAGGGGGCGGTGTAGGCCATAGCCACCCGCCCGCCGATCGAGGAGGTGAAGACGATCCGCCCGCGGGCGATGCGCAGGGCGGGAAGCATCGCCCTGGTGACGGCCACCTGGGCGAACACGTTGACGTCGAACTGCCTGCGCAGATCCTCGTCGGAGATCAGCTCGAGCGGACCGCCGAGGCCGATGCCTGCGTTGTTCACCAGCGCGTCCAGGCCGCCCGCGGCGCTCTGCTCGCGAACCCGCTCCACCGCCTGGGCGATCTGCTCCGGGTCGGTCACATCGAGGGTCAGGGCAACCACGCGACCCTGCGGCGCCTCCTGCTCGAGGCTCTCCCCGGCCTGCCGATCACGAACGCCCGCGAGCACCGTCCAACCGCCCGCTGCCAGTCGCAGGGTGGTGGCGCGGCCAATCCCGGTGGAGGCGCCGGTGATCAGAGCGAGGGGCACGCCCGCGACGTTACCCGACGGTCGAGGTGTGAGGAGTCTCACCCCCCGATTACCACTTGCTTAGGATGGGCCGAGATGGTTCCGCGCGTGCGTCCCCCTCGCCTTGCCACACGCGCCACTGTTGTGGGAGCGCTCCTCATCCTGCTCGCGGGCTGCGGATCGAGCAGCAAGGCCAGCTCCACCGCCCGCGCCGCCACCGCCGGGTTCGATCCTTACCCCTCCCCGGCGCCGAATACGTGCGCGGCGGCCGTGCTCGACACCTTCGGCCGAGTGGTGGCCCGTGTCTACCACGAGGGCATCTCCAGCGAACGCACGATCGTGGCCAGGCACGAGGTCGAAGGCTCAGTCCCGCTGCGCCGAGCCGTCGAAGCGGGGAATCCGGCGGCCACCGCCGCTGCGGCCCAAGCACTCGTCTCGGCCGGAAATCTGACGAACGTGCGCATAGTGCGCGGCGGGCGCACGCTGGCCGACGCGGGCGGCCCGGCGTTGACCCCTCTGGAAGGAACCCTGAAGGATGCCCATGGCAAACCGCTTGCCACCTACACCACCAGCGTGTGGTCGGATGTGGGCTTCGTGGCCGAGTCCCAGGGCGTGGGCGAGGGGTTCGTTGGGCTTCGCGCCGGCGGCGTGAGCGTGGGCGGCTCGTTTGCCCTCCCGGGCGGCTCCCTCCCCAACGAAGGCACGTTGAGCACCCAGGGAACTCGATATCAGTACACCTCCTTCGAAGGCGAAGCCTTCCCCTCGGGCGCCCTGCGCGTATACCTGCTCAAACCAGTCAGCTCCACCACACCCTTCTGCGGGCGCACCAGCGAGGACACAGTCTTCAACACCCTCAGCCGGGTGGCACATCTGATCTACCAGGGCGAGGGCGGCCCCCGCACGCTGCCCCAGGTCCATCGCGTCCAACGCAACGTGGCGTTGCTCGAAGCCGTGGCACGGCGCGATCCCGTTGCGACGCTCGCGGCGGTGCGGAGCCTGCTGCATCAGCACATCGTGCGCCTGCGCGTGCTCGGACCCGGTGGAGAACTGCTTGCCGACGACGGCGGTCCCTATGTGCTCGCCCCCGTCACCGCCCCCCTGCGCCTGCAGGGGCGCACGATCGGCAGCATCGTGCTCTCGATCCAGGACGACGAGGGCTACAAGCGGCTTGCCGGGCGACTTGCCGGGCTCGACGTGCTCATGTACATGAACATCAACGGTCAACAGCAGCTGGTCAAGAACAGCCTCGGCCCCGCACCGGGAAAGGTTCCCGTCGCCGGCGCCTACAGTTACCGCGGCAAGCACTTCCGCGTGCTCACCCTCCACGCCGAGGCGTTCCCCTCGGGCCCGCTCACCATCCGGGTGCTCGTCCCCACCCCCTACATCTAGGCGGGGGCGAGCGCCCGACGCTTGGACTCGAGCGTTTTCATGAGCTCGTCGAAGGCACCGGCGAATTTCTCCACGCCCTCACGCTCGAGGGTGTCGGTGAGATCGTCGTAGTCGACCCCCGCCGCCTTGAGCTCTGAGAGCACCGCCCGTGCCTCCTCGAGGCCGCTGCGCAGCCGCGGCTGGGGGCTGCCGTGGTCCTGGTAGGCCATTATCGTCTCCTCGGGCATCGTGTCGACGGTGTCCGGGCCGATCAGCTCCTCCACGTACATGACGTCGGGGTAGTCGGGGTTCTTGACCGAGGTGGAGGCCCACAGCACTCGCTGGGGCGTTGCCCCCTTGCCCTCCAGGTACTCCCAGCGAGGACCGGAGAAGGCCTCGAGGTAGTGGGCGTAGGCGAGACGGGCGTTGGCCACCGCGAGCCTGCCCTTCAACTGGTCCTGGCCGCCGATCCGATCGAGGCGCATGTCGGCCTCGGTGTCGATTCGCGAGACGAAGAAGCTCGCCACCGAGGCGACCTTGCGGGGGTCCCCGCCCTCGGCCACCAGACGCTCGATGCCGCGGATGTAGGACTCGGCGACCTCGGCGTAGCGCTGCAGGGAGAAGATCAGGGTGACGTTGATCGAGTGGCCCTTGGCGATCACGTCCTCGATCGCCGCCAGCCCCGGCTTGGTTGCCGGGATCTTGACCATCAGGTTGACCTTGTCGACCTCCTTGTGCAGGCGCATCGCCTCGCGGTAGGTCTCCAGGGTGTCGTAGGCCAGGCGGGGATCCACCTCCAGGGAGACGTAGCCGTCGCGACCGCTGCCCCCGTCCCACACCTGGCGGAAGAGGTCGCAGGCGTCCCTGATGTCGTCCTGGGCCAGTGCCCAGAAGGTCTGCTCGACGTCACAGCCCTGCTCGGCCAACTGGTGGATCTGCTCGTCGTAGGCGTCGCCAGAGCCCATCGCCTTTTCGAAGATCGAGGGGTTGGAGGTGGCGCCGACGACCGAGTAGCCGTCGATCAGCTCCTGCAGATGCCCCCCGCGGATCGACTCGCGTGAGAGGAAGTCGACCCAAACGCTCTGGCCCAGCGCCGAGAGGCCCTGTAGTGGAGTGTGTGCGTCGGAGGCCATCATCTCTCCCTTACTGTCGCGAGTCGAGTAGTGCCCGGGCCCGCGCGGTGATCCCATCGGTGTCGAAGCCCAGTTCCCTCAATACGGTCGTACCCGGCGCCGAGGCGCCAAAGCGATCGAGCCCGAATACCTCTCCGTCGCTTCCCACCCACTTCCACCAGCTGATCGTGGCTCCCGGCTCGACCGCCAGGCGGGTCCTCACCGATCGCGGCAGCACCTCGTCGCGGTACGCCTGCGTCTGTGCCTCGAACAGCTCCACACAGGGCATCGAGACGACACGGACACGGGTGCCCTCCCCGGCGAGCGTCCTGCCGGCCGCGAGTGTCGGCGGTACCTCGCCGCCGGTGGCGATCAGGATGATCTCCGGCTCGCCGGCGTCGGGAGCCGAGTCCCACAGGACATAGCCGCCGCGCTCGAGCATCGACGCGGGTGCGACCTCGCTGCGGTCGAGCACGTCGATGTTCTGGCGCGAGAGCAGCAGCGCCACCGGTCCGTCCTCACGTTCGAGCGCAACGCGCCAGGCCTCGGAGGTCTCGTTGGGGTCGCCGGGGCGAATCACCCACAGGTCGGGGATGGCGCGCAGGGAGGCGTAGTGCTCGATCGGCTGGTGGGTGGGCCCGTCCTCGCCGACAGCCACCGAGTCGTGCGTCCACACCCACACGACGGGCAGGCCCATCAGCGCCGACAGGCGGACCGAACCGCGCATGTAGTCGGAGAAGATCAGGAAGGTCGAGCCGTAGGGCTTGACGATGCCGCCGTGGGCGGCCGCGCCGTTGACGATCGCGCCCATCGCATGCTCGCGGATGCCGAAGGGGATGTTGCGCCCGGCGTGGACGGCGGAGAACTGTCCGGCGCCCTCGTAGATCGTCTTTGTCGACTCGACCAGGTCGGCTGCGCCGCCGATCATCGTCGGTCCGTACTCGGCGAAGGCGGCCATCACCTTCTGTCCAGCCGAGCGCGTCGCAACCGCCTCGCCCGCCTTGAAGGTGGGCAGAGCCTCCTGCCAGCCGGGGCGCATCTTCCCCGCCCAGGCCAGATCCCAGTCCTTGGCCATCTCGGGGAACGCCTTGCGCCACGGCTCGAAGCGCTCCTTCCACTCCTGCTGGGCGGCGCTGCCGCTCTCCTTCAGCGACATGTGCGCGTAGACGCTGTCGTCCACCCAGAACTTGCGATCGGGGTCGAAGCCCATCACCTCCTTGGTCGCCCTGACCTCGTCTTCGCCGAGGGCCGAGCCGTGGGACTTGGCGGTGTCGACCGCGTTGGGCGCGGGGAAGGCTATGTGGGAGCGGATGGCGATGAAGGAGGGACGCTCCGTTTCATCGCGCGCCGCCGCGATGGCGGCCTCGAGCGCATCGACGTCCTCGGAGTCCTCGACCCGCTGCACGTGCCACCCGTCGGCCGCGAGGCGGTCGGCGTGGTTCTCGCCGTCGAAGGAGATCGAGGTGCTGCCGTCGATCGTGATGTGGTTGTCGTCGTAACAGACAACGAGCTTGCCGAGCTTGAAGTTGCCGGCGATCGAGGCCGCTTCCTGGCTGATTCCCTCCATCATGTCGCCGTCGGAGCAGATCGTGTAGACGTGGTGGTCGACGATCTCCTGTCCCGGCCGGTTGAAGCGGTCCGACAGGAAGCGCTCGGCCATCGCCATCCCGACGGCGTTGGCGAAGCCCTGGCCGAGCGGTCCGGTGGTGACCTCGATGCCCGCTGTGTGACCGCGCTCGGGGTGCCCAGGGCAGCGGGAGCCCCACTGGCGGAACTGCTTGAGGTCCTCCAGCTCGAGGTCGTAGCCGGTCAGGTGCAGCAGCGAGTACTGCAGCACACAGGCGTGGCCCGAGCTGAGGATGAAGCGGTCGCGGTTGGGCCACTCGGTTTCCGCGGGGTTGGCCCGCAGGAAGCGCTTGAACAGGACGTAGCCAAGTGGAGCGAGCGCCATCGCCGTCCCCGGATGCCCGGCGTTGGCCTTCTGCACGGCATCCATCGAGAGGCCGCGGATCGTGTCGATCGAGAGTTTCTGGATGTCCGTGTCCTCGCTCACCTGCCCCTCGTTACCCGCTGTGCGCGTTTCATCTCGGACGGACATCTAGCCCGATGCTATCGACCGGGCGCTAGAGTCGCTGGATCGTGTCTGAGCAGTTCTGCGACGTCGGTCGGGGCATCACCCTCTGCTACGAGACCTTCGGGGACCCGGCGGACCCCACAGCCCTCCTGATCATGGGGCTGGGCACCCAGATGATCGCCTGGCACGAGGACTTCTGTGGCCGGCTGGCCGCGAGTGGCCTGCATGTCGTGCGCTTCGACAACCGCGACATCGGACGCTCCACCCATCTGCGAGGGCGCCCCCCCACTGTCCCTCAGCTGCTGCTGCGCTCGCGGCGGTCAGCCGTCTACACGATCGCTGACATGGCCGACGATGCAGCCGGCCTGTTGGGAGAGCTCGACCTGGCTCCGGCCCACGTGATCGGCGCCTCGATGGGAGGGATGATCGCCCAGACCCTGGCGGCGCGCCATCCGGATGCCGTGCGCTCGCTCGTCTCGATCATGTCCAACACGGGCAATCGCTGGAGCGGGCAGCCCTCGCTGCGGGTGTACTCCACGCTGCTCCGTCGCGCCCCCCACGAGCGCGAGGCCTTCGTCACCCACATGGAGGGTGTGTTCAGCGCGATCGGCTCGCCGGGCCTGCCCCGCGACCTCGACGACATTCGGGCGCTGGCCGGCGCCAGCTACGACCGCGACCATGACCCCGAGAGCGCTGGGCGCCAGCTCGCCGCGATCATCGCCTCGGGCGACCGCACGGCCGAGCTGCGCACCATCACAGCTCCCACACTCGTGGTCCACGGAACGGGCGATCGTCTCGTCTCGCCCTCTGGTGGGCGGGCCACAGCACGGGCGATACCGGGCGCAGAGCTGATGACAGTCGCGGGCATGGGGCACGACCTGCCCCGTGCCGTATGGCCGAGGCTCATCGAGGCGATCGCGAAGAACGCCCGCCGAGCCGATGCACGACTGGGCAACGCAGTGACCGCCCCGGCGGCACCCAGCGGTTCTCTCGAAGAGAACACTGTATAGCCATTGTGCTACAGCGTTCGCTTTGACAAACATCCCCCGACAGCGGTCCCCCAGGGCATTCGAGGGGGTGGCAGGCCAATCGTCGATCCCCAGTCGCCGCCGCGCAGCAGCAGCAGCAGCGGCCGACCGCTAGACCCCCCGGGGCCGGCGGCTGTAGGCCCGCAGCCCCACCACGGAGTGGGTGCGTGCGCTGGGACAGAGACTCGCTTCCCGTCTGACTCCCACGAGCCAGTGCAGATCGTGGCGGCAGTGGGAGCGGCGGTACGGCCAACGGCCGTGGAGCGCGCGGAGCATTCGCTGCTCGTGACAGACGAACACCCTCATCTCGGCTGACCTCCATTTCCCGTCACGGGACGGCGGGCGAAACCCGTAGCCGCCGTCTGGTCCTGGTCTCGCATCTTGCTTGACCTCACATCCATAGTTGCGCCCTTCGGTCCATTTCCAAGAGTCAGCCATCCGCAGAGCCTTCGGATGGGCGGAACTGGTTCCCGCCGGGGACATATAAATCACGTTTTACGCAGAATGTCAACTTAACCCGATTGGATGACATGCAACGCTGCTAGCCTTTGAAATGGGGCTACTCCAGCCCGTAGAGGTGCAAAAGGGCCAAATGCAGGCCAAAAGGGGCTCCGGCTGAGCGGACGAGCGAGGCTCGCGGGACCCGAATGGGGAAGACGACGAGCGAGAGAAACATGCGTCCCCAGAAAGGCAGTGAGGGGCGACACAAGCGGGCCCGATGAGGCCCCGAGGGGAAAGAGTGCGCCCGGCGGGAATCGAACCCGCGGCCTGCGGCTTGAAAGACCGCTGCTCTTTGGCTCCCCGAAGAGAACCGTTGACCACTGAGCTACGGGCGCGCGCTTAGACGTCTGACCTGCTGACCTGCGAGTGCGCAGCCTATTCTAAGCAGGCGCGCGCCGCCACCGCCCCCATCGCGGACGGGAGTTCCCGGGCGGTGGGCGTTTCCCACTTCGGCTCGCCGCTATGGGGCTCGTTCGACGATGGCATTGCGAGGCAGTTCCCGCCGGGTCACTCCGATGCCGTCGCACAGCTTGATGCAGGGCACGTAGACGGGGCGGAAGCCAAGCAGTTCGGGGATGGTGACGATGCGGTAGCCGCGGCTGCGCAGCGCGGAGATGATGCCGGGGTAGGCGGCGAGGGTCTGCCCGCGCGGGCCGCCGCCGTCGTGGGAGATGATGATCGAGCCGGGGCGCACCTGGGCGAGGACCCGCTGCTCGATGGCGGCGGTGCCCGGCTGGGTGTAGTCGCTCGGATCGACGTTCCACTGCACGGTGGCCAGCCCTAGCGATCGCGCGATTTGAACCACGGAGGAGTTGTAGGCCCCGTAGGGGGGACGGAAGATGCAGGGCGTGTAGCCGCTCACAGCGCGGATCACTCCGATGGTGCGCTGCAGCTGGGAGCGCACTTCGCCGCTGCGGGTGAGATCGGGGTGGGTGAAGGTGTGGTCGCCGAGGACGTCGCCGGCCCGCAGCTCACGCAGCAGGGTGGCGCGATAGGTGGCGCTCACCTGCTCGCCGATCATGAAGAAGGTGGCCTGGGCGTGGCTGCGTTCGAGCATGGTCACAAACGCCGGGGTGTCGGGGGCCGGACCGTCGTCGAAGCCGATGGCCACCTCGCGGCGGCTGGGGCCGCTGAGGTAGGCGCCGCTGCCGCTGCTGCGGCAGCCCACCACACGGAAGTGCTCGACGGGCCGCTTCGTGCTCGACGGGGCGCTCGCCGAAGGGCTCGGGGGCTGGTGGCTTTCGGCGCCGCTGCCGGCGAGAGGATTGGGCAGTCCCGTGCCAAGGAAGGCGCTCAGAGCCAGCGCTGTGGCGGGCAGCCGACGGGCGGCGCTGCGCATCCGGTGAGAGACCTTGCCCAACGCCGTCCACCATACCTGCGCCAGGGGCGGGGCTGCACGGTGGACGAGGGGGGGCTGCCCCGCGTAGGGTGGGGCCATGGCCCGCTACATAGCCGCCATCGACCAGGGCACCACCAGCACGCGGCTGATCCTGTTCGACAGGGAGGGGGCGATCGCAGCGGTCGACCGACGCGAGCACGAGCAGATCCATCCGCGGGCCGGCTGGGTGGAGCACGACGCACGGGAGATCTGGCGGCGCACACGCGAGGTGATCGGCGGGGCGCTCGCCGGCTCGGGCACCGAGGCGGGCGAGGTGGCTGCCATCGGCATCACCAACCAGCGGGAGACCACCGTGGTGTGGGACCGCGAGACGGGCGAGCCGATCCACAACGCGATCGTGTGGCAGGACACGCGCACCGACGGGCTGGTTCACGAGCTGGCGGGAGAGGAGGGGGTCAACCGGCTGCGGCCCCGCGTGGGACTGCCGATGTCGACGTACTTCAGCGGCCCCAAGATCTCCTGGATCCTCGACGCCGTGCCGGGGGCGCGGGAGCGAGCCGAGCAGGGGGAGCTGGCCTTCGGGACCATGGACACGTGGGTGCTATGGAACCTGACGGGTGGCCCCAGCGGCGGGTTGCACGCCACCGACGCAACCAACGCCAGCCGCACCCTGCTGATGGACCTGGAGACACTCGACTGGCACGAGCCGAGCCTCGAGCTGATGGGCGTCCCCCGGGCGATGCTCCCCAAGATCCGCTCCTCCAGCGAGGTCTACGGGGAGGCGGCGGGCACGGCACTCGGCGGCTGCCCCGTGGCGGGCATCCTCGGAGACCAGCAGGCAGCGCTCTACGGGCAGACGTGCTTCGGCCGGGGCGAGGCCAAGAGCACCTACGGCACGGGCTCCTTCCTGCTCGTCAACACGGGCGAGGAGATCGTGCACTGCGAGCAGCTGCTCACGAGCGTGGCGGCCAAGATCGGGGAGCGGCCCACCACCTACGTGCTGGAGGGCTCGATTGCGGTGACTGGGGCGGCGGTGCAGTGGCTGCGCGACCAGCTCGGGCTGATCGGCACGGCGGCCGAGGTGGAGGAGCTGGCGCATACTGTCGAGGACAACGGGGGGGTGTACTTCGTGCCGGCCTTCTCGGGTCTGTTCGCCCCCTACTGGCGTGACGACGCCCGCGGGGTGATCGTGGGGCTGACCGCCTATGCCCGCGCCGGGCACATCGCCAGGGCGGTGCTGGAGGCCACGGCGTGGCAGACGCGGGAGGTGCTCGACGCGGCCAATGCGGTGGTGGAGGAGCCGTTCACCGAGCTGAAGGTCGATGGAGGGATGACGGCCAATGAGCTGCTGATGCAGTTCCAGGCCGATGTGCTGGGGGTGCCGGTGATCAGGCCCAAGGTGACCGAGACGACAGCCCTCGGGGCAGCCTTTGCGGCCGGGCTGGCGGTCGGCTTCTGGGCCGATGAGCAGGAGCTGCGCGAGCGGTGGTCGCTGGAGCGCCGCTGGGAGCCGCAGATGGAGGAGAGCCACCGAGAACGCGAGTACGGGCAGTGGAAGAAGGCCGTGACGCGCTCGTTTGACTGGGCCGGCTGAAGGAGGCCGCGCAACGCATTCGAGCCCCGCGGGCTAGGCTCGGGAGGTGCGTCGACTACTGCTCCTGATCTCGGCGTTCATGTTCTTGGAGCTGTTCTTCTACGCGGTGCTCTCACCGCTGCTCCCGGGTCTGAAGCACGACTTGGAGCTGTCCACCTCGCAGGCGGGATTGCTCGTGGCGATGTACGCCCTCGGGGCGCTCGTGGCGGCGGTGCCGGCGATGCTGGTGGCTGTGCATGTGGGGGTGAGGAAGATGGCGCTGGTCAGCCTGGTGACGTTCGCCGCCATGAGCATCGCCTTCGGGGTGGCTCACAGCTATGGAGCGCTGCTGGCGGCGCGCTTCGCCCAGGGGCTGGCGGGCGCGGCGCTGTGGACGGCGGCGATGGTATGGCTGTTGGAGGTGGCACCCCCCACCCGCCGTGGGGAGATGCTCGGGTTCGCCTTCGGGGTGAGCGAGGCAGGTGCGATCGCCGGGCCGGTGGTGGGGGGGGTGGCGGCGGCTGCGGGCCGGGCCTCGACGTTCGTGGCGATCGCCGTGCTGTGCCTGGCGCTGGCGGCGCTTGCGACGCGCTTTCCCCCGCCGCGGCGTGCGACGGAAGGACGACTGCGGCTGCGCTCGATGGTCTCCTCGGGGGAGGTTCGGATGGCGATGTGGATCGCCGTGCTGCCCGCCATCCTGCTGGCCGCCATCAGCGTGCTCGCACCGCTGCAGCAGCACCACCTGGGAGCGGGGGCCGGCGAGATAGCGGCCACCTTCGGGGTGGCTGCCCTGCTGGGCATCCTCGTGCGCCCGCTGTTCGGCCGCTGGTCGGATCGGCAGGGCCCCATCCGCCCGATCCGGATTGGGCTGCTGGCGAGCGCCCCGGTTGTGCTCGCGGTGCCGTGGTTCGAAAGCCGCTGGGCGGTGGCCGTCTTCATCGTGGGTGCGCTGGTGCTGACGGGGGTGCTGTGGGCACCGCTGATGCTGATGCTCTCCGACGCCTGCACCGCTGCCGGCGTGGGACAGGTGATGGCGGTGGCGATCATGGATCTCACCTGGCCTCCGGGCAACGCCCTGGGGTCGACGGGCGCGGCGGCGATCGCCCAGGCGGCGGGGCAGCGCTGGGCCTATGCGGTCATCGCGGCGGCGCTGCTGGCGGGCTTTGTGGCGCTCTCGCGCAGGAGTGAGCCTGCTGCGAGCGCGATACCGGTGGGACAGCGCTGATGAGCAACCGATCCCCGATGGCCTCTACGGGCGAGGCTCCCTTCTTCGAGGACCTGGAGGTGGGCATGGTGGAGAGCTCGGCTCCTTCGGTGACGCTCACCGAGGGGATGGCGGCTGTCCACCAGTCGATTGTCGGCGATCGGCTGCGCCTGGCATTGGACAGCAAGCTCGCCCGCGACGTGCTGGGCCTGCGCGCCGCGATGGCTCACCCTGCGCTGGTGTGGGATGTGGCGATCGGCCAGTCCACAGTGCTCACTGGCCGGGTGATAGCCAACCTCTTCTACCGCGGGCTGGTGTTCGAGCGGGCGCCCCTGATTGGGGACACCCTCACCACGAGCACCGAGGTGGCGGCGCTGCGCCAGACGACGCCCCGCCGGGAGCGGGAGGCCACGGGGCTGGCGGTGCTGCGGGTGCGCACCCATGATCAGGAGGGGCGGGCGGTGCTCGACTTCTGGCGCTGCGCAATGCTGCCGCTGCGCGATCCGGGCGGCGACAGCCCACATGCGGACTCCTTCGAGCACATCCCCTCCGAGCTGGACGCCGAGCGGCTGGGGGCAGCCACGGCGCAGTGGCGACTCGATGCCTTCCCCGGCGGGGGCTGGGAGCGGCTGGCGAGCACGCCTCCGGGGACCTGCTGGAGGGTGCATGGGGGCGATGTGGTCAGCGGTGCGCCCGAGCTTGCGAGGCTGACTCTCAACGTGGCGGCGGTACACCACGACGGCCACCGCCAGGGCGACGGTCAGAGGCTCGTCTATGGAGGGCACACCATCGGGCTGGCGGCGGCTCAGGCCGCGAGGCTGGTGCCGGAGATGGTGACGATCGCGGGCTGGCACTCCTGCGAGCACCTCGCCCCGGTGCGCGAAGGGGACACGCTGCGCAGCGAGCTGGAACTGGAGGGAGTGCAGGAGCTTGCCAACGGGGGCGCGCTGGCCCACTTGCGCTCACGGGTCGAGGCGGTGGGCAGGGCGGGCGAGGAGGAGCCGGTGCAGGTACTCGACTGGCGCTTGGTGGCGGTGGTGGCGTGAGCAGCGAGCTGCAGCGGGCGGGCGAGGGAGTGCCCTCGATGCTCAGGGCGTGAGGACGATCTTGAGCGCTTCGCGGCGGTCGTAGACGGCGTAGGCCTCGGGGGCTTCCTCGAGCTTCATGTGGCGGGTGACGAGGGCGGTGGGGTCGAGCACACCGGCGGAGAGCATGGCGAGCACACGGTCGACGTGGCCGATCACGTTGGCCTGCCCGCCGCGCAGGGTGAGCGACTTCAGCCACAGCAGCCCCATGTGCACCTCGGTGCGCTCGGCATAGACGCCGATGCACTGGATGGAGCCGCAGGCGCGGGTGATGCGGATGGCGCTCTCGAGCACCCTGGGGTCGCCCACGGCGTCGATGGACACGTCCACGCCACGGTCTTCGGTGGCGGCGCGTACGGCGGCGCGGACGTCCTGCTCGCCCAGATGCAGGGCCTCGGCGCCGAAGGACTCCGCCACAGCCAAGCGCTCTGGCACGGTGTCGATGGCGAACACATGGGCGGCACCGGCGGCCTTGGCTGCCTGCACGGCGCACAGCCCCACCGGCCCGAGGCCGAGAACGGCGGCCACGTCGCCTGGCCTCAGCCCGCTGGAGTCGACGGCGTGAAAGCCCGTGCCCATCACGTCGCCGGCGAACAGGGCAATGTCGCTGCTCATCCCCTCGGGCACCTTGCGCAGCACGAGGTTGGCGCGCGGCACCAGCGCCATCTCGGCCTGAGTGCCCTGCAGCGAGCCGAGGGTGGCGCCATGGCCGAAGGTGCGCGACTGCAGACAGCGGTGGTAGAGGCCGCGACGGCAGAACCAGCACTCGCCGCAGGCCGTCTGGAAGCAGCCGAGCACACGGTCGCCGACGGCCACCCGAGTGACCTCATCGCCGACGGCGAGCACCGTGCCCACATACTCGTGACCGATGGTGAAGCCCGGCTCGATCTGGACGCGGCCGTGGAAGATGTGCAGGTCCGACCCGCACACCCCCGTGGCCTCGATCCTGACGATGGCATCTTGCGAATCGACGATCTCGGGCTCGGGGCGGTCCTCGACGCTGACCACCCCGGGGGCCTGGAAGGTGACTGCTCTCATGGGCTGGGCGGAGCCTAGCGGCTCGGTCGCGGCCTTGATGTGTACGCACGCCGGGAGTACGATAAGGGGGATGAAGACTACGGACAGCAAGACGCAGCGCTGGAACATGCGCGTGGCTCGGGATGTCGACTCCATCGTCCGACTGGCTGCCGAGCAAACCGATCAGCCATTGACCGATTTCGTCGTCCAGGCTGCGCGAGCGGTGGCAGAGGACACGCTTGCCGATCGCAGGGTGTTCCGCCTCGACGAGGGCGCCTGGGAGGAGTTCGTGGAGATCCTCGATCGGCCCGCCCGATCGGTTCCCGAGCTTGGGCGTCTGCTGTCCTCTGTCAGCGTGTTCGACGACTGACCGGTGGGCTTTCAACGGCCCGTCCCCCTGGAGGCAGGGCACCGTACAGAGAGCTTCCGCTGCGGAGCCCGGTCGCTCGACGAGTGGCTGCACAGGCAGGGGCTCCAAAGCCACCGCGGCGGCAGCTCACGCGTATTCGTCACGACCGAGGCCGATCCAAATGTCGCCGGCTACTACGCCCTCGCGGCCGGAGCCGTTCAGCCTCGGGAGGCTCCGAGACGACTCGTGCGGGGCCTCGCGGCCAACCAGCCTGTGCCCGTCATCCTGCTCGGACGTCTGGCCGTAGACATCCGCCATCAGGGGCAGCACCTCGGACGCTCCCTGCTGTTGGATGGGATGACCCGTGTCCTCGAAGCCAGCGAGCTGATCGGGGTTCGAGCTCTGCTCCTACACGCAGTGGACGAGCGCGCGCGGGATTGGTATGGGCAGTTCGGCTTCGAACGCTCGCCGACCCATCCGCTGCATCTGATTCTGCTGATGAAGGATCTTCGGGCCGCCGTCGGAGATCTCGCGCACTAGATATCCAGGCGAGATTCACGCTGTTCGGTTGGCGCATGCGCCAACCGTGGGCCCGCACATGTGCGGGCCCATTTGGGTCGTACATGTACGACCCAACCGACCGGCGCATGCGCCGGTCGGTCAGAGTCGATCGTCGAGTACTACCCCTTCGCCCAGAAGCGCATGTCGGGCAGATCGCTGGAGTAGTAGCTCGTCACCTTCTTGCCGAGCACTGCCACCAGTTCACTGTCATACACCCAAACCCGGGGTGTGGCTTCGATGTAATATTCGTCGGCCTTGTTGATTTTTTCCTGGCGTGATGGTTCCTGAGTGGTGACGGAAACTTCTTTCATCAGCTTGTCTGCAGCCGGAATGCACACATCGGTGTCGTTGAACTGATTGTTCGGCGGACACTGCAGGTCATACGCCCAGTGGTAATCCGGGGCAACCACCTGCGGCCCGTCGAGGAACACCGTTGCTCCATCGTGGTTGGTGTACACAACTTCCAGGAATGCCGCCGGTGAGACCACCTGGACTTTTGCATTCACTCCCAGCGCCTGCCAGGAGCCGGCCGCCGCTGTGGCGATTTCCTTGCCCACATTGTCACCCTGGCCGACATAGATGGTGAAGCTCACCGGTGTCTTGATTCCCGACTGGGCGAGCAGTTCTTTGGCCTTTGTGAGATCCGTAGGCCGCGGCGCCCCCACTTTCGGGTCATACCACGAGTAGGAGGGCATCCACTCTCCGAAGTAGAGCTTGCCATACCCATATGCCACCTTCGCCAGCACCGCTTCGTAGGGGAAGGCATAGCTCAGCGCCTGGCGGAAGTCCTGGTTCTTGAAGAACGGGTTTTTGGAGTTCTCCGGGAAGTTCAACGTCTCCGCCTGGCGTGACTTGAACGAAGCCACCGTGCAGCAGGAGTTGCCCACCAGGCTGTGGGCCGCCTGGTTGGTCAGCCCCAACGTGATGTCCGCCGCACCCGACTGGGCGTCGAGCAGCAGCGTTTCGTTGTCTGGGATGAAGTTGAGCTTGATCGTCTTCGTCTTCGGCGGTTCGAAGAAGTTGGGGTTCGCTTCCAGAACCAGTTCGTGGTTGGGGCTGTAGCTCTTGAGCAGGTAGGGTCCGTAGCCCGCATCGTGGCTGGCAAGCCACTGGTTCGGTGTCGCCTTCTTCACCCCGCCGTGTTCTTCAACCAGTTTCGGGTCATAGATGGCCCCCGCCGTGGGCGTCGAGAGGACCTGGAGCTGGTTGGGGGCGGCACGCTTGTACTGGAAGACCACCGTCAGCGGGCCCGTGGCCTTGACCGACTTGATCAGAGGGGGGGTGTAGTCGGTTTCCTCCAGCACCGAGTAGCCACCCTCTTCGAGCTTGATGTCGCGTTCGATCGACCACACCACCGCTTTGGCATCCAGCGGGTCGCCGCTGGGGAACTTCAGCCCCGGACGGATCTGGAAGGTGAGCGTCTTGTTGCCGTTGCTGTAGGCATAGGACTGCGCCACATAGGGCTTCACCGCCGTGATGGCCAGGTTCTGCTCGGTCGTGCCCGCAACTTTCCCTGGGTTCTGCGTGACCTGGGTGAGCGTCGAGTACATCGCCCCGTCGAACCCGGGGTCCTGGTCGTTGGTGGTGAGACCGGGGTCGAGCGTCGCCACGGGAACCGAGTTGTTGACGATCAGGGTCGCATCGGCGTTGCTCGCCGCTTTGCTCAATCCCGAGGAGCTACCCGAGCCGGAGCTCGAGCTGGAGCTGGAGCTGCTCCCGCAGGCGGCGAGAACGAGCATCGCGGCCACCCCCATGAGAGCGCACATGCCGCTCAGCGGGCCTCGTGTGCCTTGTCTTCTGATGCGCTTCATTGGGCCTCCATCGGTAGTGCGGTTCATCGGTCTCTTCCTGCGGCGTCACTCTGACGTATTGACCCCACCAGTGGGGGATCTGTCCTGCTCCGCTTCATTGCACACGCCCCCGCCGCCGGCCTCCGTTGGCTCTTGATCCCCCCATCGAGGGCATCTTCTTATTCATGACGATCAGTCGATATGCCAAACCTATCCCCCCTGCCGTACCCCCGTCAAGGGCCGCTGTCACAAGGCCTCGAGCGGGATTTGGACACGTGTCCAAAGCTCTCCTCCAGCCGTCGCTTGACAAGCAGAGAGCATGGGTTTAGGTTCCGGATCGACTGATCGATATGCAAAATGGGGGTCCGAGAGAGTCATCCTGCCCGACACACACCCGTACCATGAATCGGAGTCGTTCGAGGAGATGGATCAGGCTAGACCATGATCGTGCCGGCCCCAATCGCAACCCACCCCTCACTCCACGATGTCGAGCATCTCTCGGGCCTGAGCCGGCGTCGCGACCGGACGTCCCAGGGCCTCGCACAGCGACCTCGCGCGGGTGACGAGCTGAGCGTTGGACTCGGCGAACTCGCCCGAGGCCACATACACCACATCCTCGAGCCCCGTGCGAATGTGACCTCCGAGGGCAAGCGTAACCGCCATCATCGGGAAGTTGTGTCTTCCGATTGCAGTCACCATCCACGGGATGCCCTCCGGTACCAGCCCCGCGAACAGCGAGATCGTCTCCACGCTCGGCGGCGCCCCCCCGAGCACCCCGAGAACCATGTGCATCATCCCCTTGGCACCACCCGCCGTGGCGGTGAGCTTGGCCGCCGTGACAGCCATGCCGATGTCGAAGCACTCGTACTCCGGCACTATCCCCCGCCGGGCCATCTCCTCGGCGAGCTCGCCGATCAGCGAGGGAGGGTTCATGAACACCACATCGCCGGGCCCGAAGTTGATGCTCCCGCAGTTCAGCGACGCCACTTCCGGCTGGGCCTCCAGCGAGCGCCGGCGCTCCTCGGCCGGCGCCCCAAGCTTGCCGCCCGTGGTGAAGTTGAGCACCACGTCGTCCACCTGCTCGCGGATGGCCTGCTTGATCGCGAGATAGTCCTCGGGCGCCTGGGTCATCTCGCCGTCCACCGTGCGGGCATGGATGTGGAGGATGCTCGCCCCCGCCCGAGCCGCTCCAACAGCCTCCCTGACGACCTCCTCGCGGGTGACCGGCTGATGGGGGTTACCGGTGATCACCCCGCCGGCAACCGCACACGTGAGCATCGCCGGAGCGCTCATCACGCCCGTAATATACCGAACGAAGTAGTTTCAAATCGAACGGAGGCTGGCTGGGGCGCATGGGTTCGGGATCGCTGACCATCGGCGGCCGCGATGGCGCCGTTGCACTCCCCCACGGGCCCGGCGGCCCCGACAGGCCCGGCCTCTCCGTGCGCACCGGTCGGGCACTGCGGTCCGTCCTGGCCGACCGCAAGCTCGCGGTTCCCCTGGGTGTGCTCCTGCTGATGATCCTCTTCGCCGTCCTCACGCCCATCCTGCTGAGCGCCGGACCTGACAAGCAGGACCTGATCAACTCGCTCGAAGGTCCCTCCCTGGCTCATCCCCTCGGCACCGACCAGCTCGGCCGTGACGTGCTCGCCCGCGTCTCCAGCGGGGCGCGGATCTCGCTCGTCGTGGCCACCCTCGTCACCGTCGCCGGGGCGATCGTCGGCGGCCTGATCGGGTTGCTCGCCGGCACCCTCGGCGGCGCGAGCGACGGCGTGGTCATGCGCGTGATGGACGCCATCCTCGCCTTCCCCCCGCTGATCCTCGCCATGGCCGTCACCGTGGGCCTGGGCATCGGCCTCGACACCGCCGCCATCGGCGTCTCCCTCGTATCGGTCCCCTGGTACGCCCGGCTGCTGCGCAGCGAGGCCCTGCGCATCCGCTCCCTGCCCTTCATCGAAGCCGCCCACGCAATGGGCGCCACCCGCGGGCGCATCATCGCCCGCCACGTCGTTCCCCACATGCTGCCCGTGCTCTTCATCCAGATGGCCGCCGCCTTCGGCTACGCCGTCCTCGCCCTCGCGGGCCTCAGCTTCGTCGGCCTCGGCGCCCAGGTGCCCACGCCGGAGTGGGGAGCGATGATCACCGAAGGCCAGGGCTACGCCCTCACCGGACAGTGGTGGATCGCCATCTGCCCTGGGGTCGCCCTGCTCATCACCGTCACCGCAGCGAGCATGCTGTCGGACCGCATGCGCGACCTGCTCGACCCCCGCGGCCAGTACGCGAGGCTCTAGGTAGACGATGGCTCGCGTGATCGCTATGCGGGTGCTCGGCTCCATCGGCGCGGTCATCGGCGCGACGATCCTCGCCTTCCTGCTCCTGCGCGCGCTGCCGGGCAACCCCGCTCGGCTGATCGTCGGGCCGCTCGCGACACCGCAGGCGGTCGCCTCCGTCGGCCATCAGATCGGCATCGACAAATCGATCTTTACGCAGTACTGGCTGTTCATCTCGCACTTCTTCCAGGGCGACTGGGGCTACTCCTATGCCGACGGTAAGTCCGTCAGCGGGCTGATCGGTGAACGGCTGCCGGCAACGATCGAGCTGGCAATCTTCTCGTTCTTCATCACCATGCTCGCGGCTGTCGCCGGTGCATTGTTCGTTACTTACCGCCGGCGCCCGATCGCCGATCGCATCGTACGCGGCGTCTCCTACCTCGGCTTCGGTACCCCCCCGTTCTTTATCGCCCTTCTGCTCCTGGTCGTCTTCTTCCGCTCCTTTCACATCCTGCCGGGCCCCGAGGGCCGGCTCGGCCTGCAGTCGACGCCGCCGCCGACCGTCACGCACATGTACACGCTCGATGCTTTGATCGCGGGACAGCTCGGCACGTTCTGGTCCTCGCTCGAGCACCTGATCCTGCCCGCCGTCGCGCTCGGCCTATCCTCCTTCTCCTTCCTCGTGCGCCTGCTGCGCGCCAACCTGCTCGAGGTCTCCCGCGAGCCCTTCATCACCGTCGCCCGCGGTAAGGGCCTACGCCGCTGGAGCGCCTTCCGCCGCCATGCCCTTCCCAACGCCTTCCTGCCCACCCTCACCGCCGGCGGCCTCGTGCTCGGAGAATTCCTCGCCGGCAGCGTGCTGATCGAACGCGTCTTCAACTGGCCCGGGGTGGGGTCGCTCGTGTTCGACGCCATCACCAAGCAGGACTACGCCGTCGTGCAGACCTTCATCCTGCTCAGCGCAGTCATGTTCGTGCTCGTCAACCTCGTCGTTGACCTGCTCTACGCCGTCATCGACCCCCGCGTTCGCATCCCCACGGTGGCCACCGCCTAACGTGCGCCTTCCCCTCCTCAGCTCCCGCTCGCGCTCGCACTCGGTTCACGCCGATCCCGAGTCGCCGACCGCGCCGGCCCCCGGGGTGGGCGAGCTTGCCCTGTCCGTGCGCAACCTCAGCACCGTCTACAACACCGGCCAATCGGTCGTTCACGCCGTTCGTGACGTGAGCCTCGACCTGCGACCCACCGAACGCCTCGGCGTGGTGGGCGAGTCCGGCTCGGGCAAGTCTGCCCTGGCACTGTCCATCCTCGGCCTGATCGAGCCGCCCGGCCAGGTAGTCGAGGGCGAGATAGTGCTCGGTGGCAGGGACATCTCCAAGCTCACCGACCGCCAGCTCGGGGCCGTCAGGGGCAAGGAGATCGCCCTCGTCCTGCAGGACCCATCGAGCGCCCTGGACCCCGTCAAGACGATCGGCGCACAGGTGGTGGAGGCCCTCGCCGTGCACCAGCCCGGCCTGCGCCGGGCAGCCGCCCGCAAACGCGCCGCCGAGCTGCTGCGCGAGGTCGAGATATCCCAGGCCGAGCGACGACTCGACGATTACCCCCACCAGTACTCAGGCGGCATGCGCCAGCGCGTGGCCATCGCCATCGCCATCGCCAACAACCCCAGCGTGCTGATCGCCGATGAGCCCACCACCGCCCTCGACGTCACCACCCAGGCGCAGATCCTCGCCCTGCTCGATCGCCTCGTCGACGAGCACAACACAGCCGTCATCCTCATCACCCACAACCTAGGCATCGTCTCCGACTTCTGCGACTCCGTGGCGGTGATGTACGCCGGACGCCTCGTCGAGACCTCTGGGGTGGATCACATCTTCCTCGCCCCCACCCACCCCTACAGCGAGGCCCTGCTGAAGTGCGTGCCCAACCCCGAGCGCCTCACCGACGGGCCCCTGCCCGCCATCACCGGCTTCCCCCCCGACCTCTCAAAGCTGCCCAGCGGCTGCTCCTTCGCGCCCCGCTGCCCCATCGGACGCGACCTGCCTCAATGCCACGAGCAGACCCCCGTGCCCCATCACGTCACCGGTCCCTCCGGTCCCGCCAGCGTCGAGTGCCACTTCGCCGAGGAGCGGATCGGCGCGGTGAGGGCATGAGCGAGCCGAGCCCCGCTCCCGCCGGCGAGCCAGGCGACGTATCGATGCCGCCGCCCGACGCCGCGCCCGCAGCCGAGGGGGGCGGTGCCTCAACGCAGGCCGGAGAGGTGCCCGCCGCCATCCTCCAGGCCGAGGGTCTCTCCAAGGCCTTCGAGGTGCGTGGCGGCGACCGGCTCGGGCGCAAGCACTCCATCACCGTGCTCGACGACATCTCGCTCACCGTCTACCGCGGTGAGAGCTTTGGGCTGGTGGGCGAGTCCGGCTGCGGCAAGTCAACCCTGGCTCGCTGCCTGCTGCGCCTGCTCGAGCTGAGCGCAGGGCGGGTGCTGTTCGACGGTGTCGATCTCACCACCCTCGACCGCGACGAGCTGCGGGCGCTGCGGCGACGGATGCAGTTCGTCTTCCAGGATCCCTTCGCCTCGCTCGATCCCCGCATGACGGCAGGGGCCATCGTGGAAGAGCCCCTCGAGATCCACCAGATCGGCAGCGAACGGGAGCGTCGGGCGAGCGCCCTGGAGATGCTCGCCGACGTGGGTCTCACCGCCGAGCAGGCACGCCGGCGGCCCCATGCCTTCTCCGGCGGTCAGCGCCAGCGCATCGGCATCGCCCGCGCCTTCGTCCTGCGCCCCGAGGTGGTCATCCTCGACGAGCCCATCTCCGCCCTCGACGTGTCCGTGCAGGCCCAGGTGCTCAACCTGTTGCGCTCGCTGCAGGAGCAGCTCGGGCTCACCTACGTCTTCATCAGCCACGACCTCGCCGTGGCCGAGTACTTCTGCGACCGCGTCGCCGTCCTCTATCTCGGCCAGGTGATGGAGGTGGCCGACCGCGCCGCCCTCTTCCGCAGCCCTCTGCACCCCTACTCCGTATCGCTGCTCAACGCCGTGCCCGTGCCCCTCGCCGGCGGGCGCGCTCGCCGGGCAAGTCGGCCGGCGCCCATCGGCGAAGTGGGCTCCGTTGTGGAGCGCCCCCCCGGCTGCCCCTTCGAGCCGCGCTGCCCCGTCGGTCGGGGTCGCGACATCTGCCTCGGCGAGCGGCCCCCCATCACCGAACCGGACGCTCCGGGACATCAGGTGGCCTGCCACTTCCCCGGCGAGGTGGCAGTCGCCGGACGGTGAGCGAAGCGGGACGTGGGGGGTGATGTATGTCTCTTCGCGGGCGGTGTATCGCCAATGCGATACAGCACTCGTCGAGACACGACAACCCACCACAGAGGATGACCAGCCAGCCAGCCAGATGGCCAGCCAGATGGCCATCGGAGCCTGTCACTGAGTAGGGGCCTAAGCCGGGTCGGCTGGCTTCAGGCGCTTGCGACCCTTCTGGTCGGAACGTCCGGTGCCGATGCACTCACGGCACACGATCCACCGGCCCTCCTCGCCGGCCGCCTCGCCCCCCGACCACCATGTCCAGCCGGCGCCCTTGCAGGTCGAGCAGCGATCCTTCTCGTCAATCTGCCTATCGCTCTGAGTCATCCACCAAGCCTACCCCGCGGCCGGCGTCGAATGAGTCGAGACCCAGTCGAGGATCGCCCGTGAGTGAGCGAGCACCGTGCCGTCGGGCAGCTTCATCGCGGGGAGCTTCGTCGTACCCGTCGCCTCCCGCAACTGCTCGCGGGAGCCTTTGCGCAGGAAGGGGATCGGGTTGCCATGCGCCGCGATCACCTTCTCGTACTCGATCCCCGCCTCCCGCAGCGCCTCCTGAACGCGACGGCAGGGGTGAAACCGCGGGCCGCCGTCATCGCCGTGGCAGACATACAGCGTCGGGCTCTGGGTCATCTCGTCCTCCTCGTAACGGGTACCTGTGGAGCCTACCCCTCGCTTCCAGGTGGAGTTATGCCTGCGAGAGACCTGTTGGCCACAGCCGGACGCCCGGCTCGATCGCCTCTAGGACCGCGTCATCCTCCTCGCCGGAAGCCTCCGCGGACGAGGCTGCCCGCCGCGCCGCGGTCGCCTCGAGATCGACGCTCCCATCATCCTCCAGCACCACACCGTAGGTCTCGAGGGCGCGCCGCTCGGTGATCCAGCCCTCGGTCACATCGTGGCGCACGTGCTCGGGGTCGCGCTCGATCGCCGGCCCGTAGCCGCCGCCCGCTGATGAGATCGAGATGATGGTCTCGCCGGGCTTGAGGATCACGTGCCCCCAGGGGTCGAGCTCGACCACCTCGCCCTCGACGGTGCGCATGAAGGGCCGAAGCAGCGCGCCCGGCTCCCCGCCGCGGGCGCCGAGGGCGGGGTTGACGGTGCCGTCGGCCGCATAGAGAACCTCGAGCTCGGTGTCCACTGGGCCGTACTCCACATACAACGACGGGGCTCCCCGGAAGCGCCCGTCGCCACCGGTGTTGGGCACGATCCTGTCGGCCCACACGCGGATCGGACGCAGCAGCTCGAGCACCTCGGTGGAGTCGCGCATCATCGATCCGCCGTCGCTGGTCTCGCCGTTGGTCAGCCAGCCGTCCCCGTGGGCGTGGGCGGCGCCGCCGGAGTTGCCGAGGATCATCATGTCCACGAACGGTGCGTCCCCGTGGCGCGGGTCGCGCCCCGAGAGGCTCGCTGTGGCCGGCGGGCACTCGGGCCCGGGAGAGGCCATGCCCATGCCGTCCTTGAACTCGGCGAGGGTACGCTGCACGATGCCCCCGAGGCGCTCGGCCAGACCGGTGGTGGCCAGCGAGCAGCTGGCCGGGTGGACGGGAATGCCCACGCAGCAGTTCTCCCGCAGCAGCACCTTGATGGCACGGGCGCTGCCCGAGTTGCGGGGCACCGTGTGGTCGATCGAGTTGAACACCCCGATCAGCGCCGAGGTGGTGGAGGTGGACTCGGTGAGGTTCAGGCCGCAGGGCAGGCAGTCGGGGTTGTCGCGCAGGTCGATCTCGATCTCGCCCTTCTCCGGGTCGACCTCGACCGTGACCTCCATCTGCACCCCCTCTTCCACGCCGGGGAGCGGCACGGAGTCGTGCAGGTCATAGCCCGTGCGCCTGCCTGCCGGGAGCGCCCTGATGGTGGCGCGAATGCGCTCCTCGCTGTAGTCGAGCCAGTCGCTCACATACTCGTCGAACGCATCCCAGCCAACCTCTTCGCCCACCTTCGCCAGCTCGCGCTCTCCCACCCGGGCGGCCCCGATCATGCCCATGTAGTCGCCGTACCAGTCCTCGGGGACGCGGATGCGCGTCTGGCACATCCGGATCACGTCCTCCACGTCGCGATACTCCTCCTGGACCTTCACGCAGTTGAAGATCAGCGCGCCCTCCTCGTAGACGTCGCGGGCGGTGGCCGTCATGGTGGTCGGTTCGGCGTTGCCGATGTCAGCCATGTGCGCCTTGACGAGCGCGGTGGCGCGGTGGCGCCCATCGTCGTCGATCACGGGAATCATCACGCAGTGATCGCCCGCATGGGAGTTGCCGTGGTAGGGGGAGTTGTGCAGGAAGGCATCGCCCCGGCGGGGGTGGGGGTGGTACTCGGCGAGCCAGCGACTCATCAGATCGGGACCGCTCATCACATGGATGGGCAGCGACTCGGCCATCACCAGGAGCTCGTGGTTGGCGGTGACCACGCAGCACGAGAAATCGCGCGCGGTGTTCAGCAGCGTCGAGCGCGCAGTGCGGAACAGCGTGTTGGTCATCTTGCGCACCACCCCTTCCATGCGGTTCGTCATCACCGCCAGGGCCACCACATCTCGGCTTCCCTGTGGGGATACGTCGCTCATCGGGCTCAGCTCACCGCCTCTGAGGAGCCCGTCACCGATGGCGCCGGCTGGAGGGCGTGGGGCTCGATCACGAGGCTCCCGCTCCGGGCCCGCTCGGCGCTCGCGCCGGGGTTCAGGACGATGGTGGTGAACGACGACTCGATGATCGCCGGGCCGCTCACCCGCGTCCCCGGAGACATCGCCTCCAGGCGCCAGATGCCGGCCTGCACTGCGCCCGCATCGGCGAAGAAGGTCGGACGGCTCGACAGCGCCTCCCCGGCGGGCTCGATGGCAATGGTGTCGGCCACGCCCTCGCCGAGCGGGCAGGTGATGCGGGCGCGCAGGTTGACGACCTCGATCACGGCGCGCTCGTCGCGTACCGCATAGACCTCCTCGTGAACCGAGTGGAAGTCCTCCACGAGCCTTGCAAGGCCCTCTGGGGTGTCCAGGCCGGCGTCCAGCAGGACGTCGAGCTGCCACACCTGGTGGCGGTAGCGCGCCTCGGCGATGTACTCGATCTCGGCCTCGCCCTGGGCGCCGGCGCGTTCGGCGAACTCCAGGCAGCGAGCGCGCAGATCCGCGAGCAGCTCGCCCGCGCGCTCGTGCTCGAAGGCGTCGGACCCGGTGAAGAAGGCGGCGGCATATTCGCTCATCAGATCCGACATGAGGGCGCCGCGCGCGCTCAACACGGCGCCCGCCTGCGGGATCACCACCCGCGGGGAGCCGAGCCTGCGCGCAATCGCCACCGCGTTCAGCCCGGCGGCGCCGCCGCCACCGATGAGCACTGCCGTGCGCGGATCCACTCCCTGGTTGACTGTGATCTCCTCGATCGACTGGATCATCCGCTCGGTGGCCACCGCCATGATCGCTGCCGCGGCCTCGCTGGCACCGAGACCGAGGGGGGTGCCGATCCGCTCCGCCACGGCCCGCTCGGAGGCCGCTGCGTCGAGGGTCATCTTGCCGCCGAGGAAGTAGTCGGGGTCGATGTAGCCGAGCACCACCGCCGCGTCGGTCACCGTCGGCTCGGTGCCGCCGCGGGCGTAGCAGACGGGGCCCGGATCGGCCGATGCGCTCTGGGGACCGACATGCAGCAGGCCGCCCGAGTCGATCCACGCGATCGAGCCGCCACCGGCGCCGACGCTGCGCACGTCGACGGCGGGAAAGCCCGTGATGTGGCCCTCGTACTCGAGGCCCAGCCAGGTCTCGCGCGTCACGGGGATGCGCCCCCGGCGTACCAGAGCCACGTCGTAGCTAGTCCCACCCGTGTCGGCCACAACGGCGTTCTCGCTGAGCCCGTCCAGCGCCGCATAGTGACGCCCGGCGACCGGCGCCATGGCTGGTCCGGAGTTGACCGAGTGGATCGGCGCGGCGGCCATGTCGGCGGCATCGACCACTCCTCCGCTGGAGGTCACCATCAGCAGCCGACCCGTGAAGCCCGATTCCCGCAGGCGATCCTCCAGTCCCCGCAGGTAGGCCGTCATCAGCGGCTTCAGCGACGCGTCGATCGCGGCGCAGGAGGCGCGCCGGTACTCGCGCAGGGTGGGGTTGAGCGCATGTGAGAGCGTGTAGGGCACCCCTGGCAGATGGCGCTCCATCAGCTCCCCGAGCGCCAGCTCGTGGGCGGGGTTGGCAATCGACCACAGCAGGCAGACAGCCACCGACTCCACCTTCAGATCGGCCAGGCGCCCCAGCACCTCGACGGTGGAGTCCTCTTGCAACGGGTGCACGATCTCGCCCTGGCTGCCGATCCGCTCGTCGACCTCGAAGGTCAGCACGCGGGGGATGTAGGGGTCGGGATAGCCGTAGGTCCAGTTGAAGGCGTCCGTTCTGCCTCCCTCGCGGAGCAGCAGCATGTCGGGATGCCCGCGCGTTGCCAGCAGGGCGGTGCGGGCGGTGGTGTTGGTGAGGATGGCGTTGATCGCCCGGGTGGTGCCGTGAATGAACACGTCCACCTCGCCGAGGAAGTCTGTGACCGAACGTCCGGTATCTGCGGCAGCGAGCGCGACGGCATTGAGGATGCCCTCGGCGGGATCGTGAGGGGTCGTGGAGGACTTGTACAGCCTCACGGTCTCACCGTCCTCCACCACGAGATCGGTGAACGTCCCGCCGGTGTCGGCCGCCAGGCGCATCTACCCGCTGACCTCCCGAACGCGCTCGCTCCAGCTGGTGAATACAACGAACCGCGCTCGTTCGGTATTTCGGTTCATGGACCGATAAACCGTACCAGCGGCCGAAGCGTCGTACAAGAGCGGGTCAGCCGCCGACCGGCACGCCGTTGCCCGTCCCAACCTTGGGCTCACCCTCGAGCGAGAGGCCGGGGAACAGCGTGCGGATCACCTCATCACGGATCTGGGCTCCGTCGAGGCTGGCCTCGGAGGTGAGCGCCTGGATGGCCAGCCCGTTGAGCACTGCGTCGAAGCGCCAGCTCCAGGGAATCGTCCCGGGCACATCCGGCGGCGCGATGCCCTCCAGCGCCAGGTCGATGATGTCGTACCAGCTGGTCAGACGCGACTCGATCGTGTGGCGCAGCTCGGGCAGGCGCACCGCCTCGCCATAGGAGTTGATCCACACGCGCCAGGTCTCTGTCATCTGCTCGCTGTCGGCCAGTGCGAAGTCGAGCAGCGCGGTCACCCGTCCGATCCCTGCAGGGATGCCCTCAATCGACTTGCGGTAGCTCTCCTGGGTGCGCTCGGAGACGAACACCAGCGCCTGCGTGAGGAGATCCTGGCGGTTGACGAAGTAGTGGTTGAGCATCCCCGTGCTCACCCCGGCCTCCTCCGCCACCATCCTCATGGTCGAGCCCGCAAACCCCTCGCGCGCGATCACCGCGGCGGCAGCGCGACAGATCTGCTCCCGCCTGATCGGTCCCATCCCGAGCTTTGGCACCGCTTTCCCTCCAGTTTCAATTCCTTGCCGGCAGACTTCACAGTCGAGCCACCATCGGCTCGACGAGGCGATCGACGCACCTAGCTGTGATGCTAATGGTTGGGATCGCGTATCGCTCTCGAATGGGCGCCTTGCGTGACTCCCGATGCACACCTATAGTCGCATATCGCGTGATCGGTTTGCAATAGCTGCTCCAGCCGAAAGGAAGCGCGCCAAATGAGCATCGAGCGTCTCACCACCAACCCCTCCTCCGGCTTCAGCGACGCAGTGACGGCCGTGGGTCCCGGGCGCCTCATCCACGTCGCCGGCAATGTCGGCTTCGGCACCGACGGCAAGGTCGTGCCGGGCGGCATGGGGGCCGAGGCGAGAGCCACGCTGGACAACATCGAACGGACCCTCCAGGAAGCCGGTGCGGACATGTCCCACGTGGTGAAGATCAACGCCTTCGTCACCAACCTGGATGAATACCCCGACTACGCCACCGCCCGCGCCGAGCGGTTCGGGGAGAAGCTGCCGGCAAGCGCAACTGTGCAGGTGGCCGGCCTGCTCGTGGGCGCCCACATCGAGATCGACGCCGTCGCCTTCGTGCCGGACGCCTGACTCCTTCGAACGGCGCCCTACATTCTAAACCGATTGATCGATATAGTTTCTCTCGCCGTATGACCCTGGCCGAGAACGCAAACGCGCGCATCACTTGCGACATCGGCGGGACGTTCACCGACGTGGTGGTCAGCGACGCGAGCGGTCATCTCACGGTGGCCAAGGCACTGACCCAGCCCACGCATCTCTTCGGCGGCCTGCACGCTGCGCTGGAGCGCGCCGCCGAGCAGCTCTCCGAATCGCTTTCTGAGCTGCTGGGCCGGGCGTCGCTGTTCATCTTCAGCACCACCCAGGCAACGAACGCGATCCTCGAGGGCACCACCGCCCGCACGGCGTTCCTGTGCACCGAGGGCTTCCCAGACATCCTCGTACGACGCGAGGGCGGCTCGTTGCGCCCTTACGACTACACCCGCCCCTTCCCCGACCCATACGTTCCCCGCCGGCTGACCTTCGAGATACCCGAGCGCATCGACGCCGACGGCACCGTGGTGCGCCCGCTCGATGAGCGCGGAGCCCGTGCGCAGCTGCTGCTCGCGCGCGAGCACGAGGTGCAGGCGGTGGCTGTTTGCCTGCTGTGGTGTACCGCCAATCCCCTGCACGAGCTCGCGCTGGGCGAGCTGATCGAGCAGGAGCTGCCAGGCGTGCCCTACTCGCTCTCGCACCAGATCAACCCGATCGTGCGCGAGTACCGCCGCGCGTCGGGCACCTCGATCGACGCCTCGCTGAAGCCGCTCATGCAGCGCCACCTGCCCGAGATCGCAAGCGGCCTGGAGGAGGAGGGGTTTCGGGGCGAGCTGCTGGCGGCCAGCTCGGCCGGGGGGGTAGTGCCCATGTCCGAGCTGATCGACAGCCCCCTGTGGTCGGTGCGCTCCGGGCCCTCGCTCGCACCCGTGGCCGCGCGAACGGTGGCAGCGGCTGAGACGGGCAGCGGCGAGGTGATCGTGTGTGACACCGGAGGAACGAGCTTCGACGTGAGCCTCGTGCGAGGCGGCGATCTCGTCTTCACCAGCGAGACCTGGCTCGGCGAGCCCTTCGCGGGGCACCTCACCGGCCTCTCCTCAGCCGATGTACGCAGCATCGGGGCGGGCGGCGGCTCGATCGCATGGGTCGATCCCGGCGGCCTGTTGCGGGTCGGCCCGGAGAGCGCCCACGCCGACCCCGGCCCCGCCTGCTATGGACGCGGGGGCACCCGCCCCACGGTGACCGACGCGGCTCTGGTGCTCGGCTATGTGGACCCCGATCGCTTCCTCGGCGGGGCCATGAAGCTCGACACGGCCGCGGCCGAGAGAGCGCTCGGCGAGCTCGCCGACTCACTCGGCATCGGCTCTCGGGAGACCGCCCACGCCGTGCTCTCGGTGGCCAACGAGCGCATGATCGCGGCGATCCACGAGCTCACGGTCAACGAGGGAGTGGATCCGCGCGACAGCACGCTCGTGGCCGGGGGCGGTGCGGCCGGACTGACGATCCTGCCGATCGCACACGAGCTCGGCTGCCGCGAGGTTCTGGTCCCGCGCGCCGCCGGCGTCCTTTCGGCCTTCGGCGGGCAGCACTCCGACGTCGTGCGCGAGGTCACCGCACCACATGTCACCAACTCGCTGGACTTCGACTTCGACGGCGTGCGCAACACACTGGGGCAACTCGGCGAGCGTATGTCCGCGTTCGAGGCCGAGCTGCCCGCGGCGGTGGCCGGCGAGGTGCAGCGGCGCTACTTCGTCGATGCCCGCTACGCCTACCAGGTGTGGGACCTCGCGATCCCGCTCGCTGGTGACGGCGTCGGCGATGACGCAGCGCTCGAGCAGCTGATCGAGCGCTTCCACGACGCCCACGAGCGCATCTTCGCCGTACGCGAGCCCGGCCAGAAGATCGAGATGAGCCAGTGGAAGGGCCGCGTCATCGCATCGACGGCCAAGCCGCCACTGGCTGTGGAGCGCAAGCCCCCGGAGGTGGCGCAGCAGCCGCCGCACCCTCGCCGCGCCTACTTCCCAGAGTTGGGCGAGGTGTACATCCCGGTGCATCTCGGCGAGCAGTTGCAGGTCGGTGCCACGGTGGCCGGGCCGGCGCTGGTGATCGAGCCCGAGACCACGATCGTCGTCTACCCGGGCTGGAACGCCCGGGTCACCGCCCTCGGCAACTACAAACTGGAGCTCGAGCCATGAGCACCGACAGCCAGGACATCCCACCGGTCGCGGTGGCCCGCGATCTCGACCCCACCCTGATGGCCGTGCTCGCCCACCGCTTCGAAGGGATCGTGCGGGAGATGACCAACACGCTGTTCCGCACCGGGCGCAGCTCGATCCTGAACATGGCGCGAGATTTCTCCTGCTCGATCATCACAGCCGACGATCAGCTGTTCGCGGCCGCCGAGGGACTGCAGGTTCACGTCCTCGGCGCCGGGCTGCAGACGAGCTCGATGCGCGAGCTTCACCCGGATCTGCGCGAGGGTGACGCCTACCTGCACAACGACCCGATGCTCGGCAACACCCATACCGCCGACCACACCATCCTGGTTCCCGTGTTCGTCGGGGGGAGCACATCTTCACCGCCTCGGCCAAGGCTCACCAGGCGGACTGCGGAAACGCCGAGCCCTCCACCTATGTGACATACGTCGAGGACGTCTACGCCGAGGGCGGCCTGATCTTCCCCTGCGTGAAGGTCCAGCAGGACCACCGGGACATCGAGGACGTGATCCGCATGTGCCGGCGGCGGATCCGCGTGCCCGACGTCTGGTACGGCGACTACCTCGCCGCGGTTGGCGCCGCGCGGATCGGCGAGCGCCGGCTGGTTGAGGTGATCGACAGATACGGGGTCGACACCATCCGCTCCTTCGTCACCGCGTGGCTGGACTACTCCGAGCGCCGTATGGAGCAGGCGATCCGCAAACTGCCCGCCCGCCGGCTGCACGCCCGCTCGCGCCACGACCCGATCCCAGGGCTGCCCGAGGGCGTCGAGGTGAACGTCGCGATCGAGGTCGACCCCGAGGCGGGGCGTGTGAGCTTCGACCTGCGCGAGAACCCCGATTGCATCCCCTTCGGGTTGAACGTCTCCGAGAGCTGCGCCCGCGGTGGCTGCATCATCGCGCTGCTGAACTGCCTCGAGGACGACATCCCGCGCAACGCCGGCTCCTTCCGGAGGGTGGAGGTGCTGCTGCGGGAGGGCTCGATCATGGGCGGCCTGGTCGAGCCCTACTCGGCGTCGGTGGCCACCACCAACGTGCTCAACCGCATGATCAACGCGGCCCAGAGCGCCTTCTGCCAGCTCGGCGACGGCCAGGGCCTTGCCGAGGGCGCAGGTGCCATGGGTGTCGGCTATGCGGTGTTCTCCGGCACCTATCCAGCCACCGGCGAGCCCTATGTGAGCGAGATGGTGATCGGCAACAACGGCGGCCCCGCCTCCCCTCATTGCGATGGCTGGATCACCTACGCGATGCCCGACTGCTCCAAGACCATCTACATCGACAGCGTCGAGATGCTCGAGCGCACCTATCCGCTGCACTTCCGCTCCTTTCGGCTGCTGGCCGACTCCGGAGGCGCCGGGCGCCTGCGCGGGGGTCCGGCCTCAGAGGTGGTCTACGGACCGCGCTCCACCCCGCTGCGCGCCTTCTACCTCGCCGACTACGCGCGCAACCCGGCCATGGGCGTGAGCGGCGGGGAGCCCGGCACCGCCGCGTCGGCGGCTGTGATCGACGAGGACGGAGGCGAGCTTCAGGTCGAGCCGGTCGGCGACTCGCTGCTGGCGCCGGGACAGTGGATCCGCGGTGTCGAGGCCGGCGGCGGCGGCTACGGGGATCCCCTCGAGCGAGACCCGGAGGCCGTGCTCAGGGACGTGCTCGAACGCTGGGTCAGCGCGAAGGCGGCACATGACGTATACGGGGTCGTTCTCACCGAGCACGGTCCCGGCGGTGCGCTGGCGGTGGATCTCGGCGCCACCCGCGAGCGTCGCGAGGCGCTGCTGGGCGCACGGCCCGGCCCGAGCGGGGCCATCTGAGCCCGATGGCGAGTCGGCTTGTCACCGGAGCAGCCCCTCGGGTATGCTGCATATCAAACAGTCGATATGCAAACACCAACCTCATCCCCGGCTCCGGCGTAGCGTGCCGGGAGGAGCGGGAGCCAGCGTGAACAAGACGGCCATCGAGCAGGAGTACCTGCGACTCACACCAGGCTCAGCACGGTTGATGGAGCGTGCATCGGCCTCCATGCCCCGCGGCTTGACCCGCACGCTCAGCTGGTTCGCTCCCTACCCCGTGGCCTTCGATCACGGTCGCGGAGCGACGCTCTTCGACATCGACGGCAACCGCTACATCGATCTCTTCAGCAACGGGCTGAGCCTCATGCACGGACACGCCTACGGGCCGATTGAAGACGCGCTGCGCACGGCGCTCGCCCGCGGTACGGCGTGGCCGGGCACCTCCGACGCCCAGGTCGAGTTCGCCGAGCTGCTGTGCTCGCGGGTTCCCGGGGCCGAGCAGGTCCGCTTCGCCAACACCGGCACCGAGGCCACGATGCTCGCCGTCAAACTCGCCCGCCATGTCACCCAGCGACCGGTCATCGTCAAGGCATGGCACGGCTACCACGGCTCCTACGACGACCTCGAGGTCGGGCTGCAGGGCCAGGACGAGGTGGCCGGACGAGTGGCGCTGGCCACCTTCGGCGACCTGGACAGCTACGCGGCCGCGCTCGAGCGCAACGCCGGCCGGGTGGCGGCCGTGGTGGTCGAGCCGGTGCAATACACAGGGGTGGTCACTGCGCCGCCCGAGGGCTTCCTGCCCGCACTGCGCGAGCTGACCCGCAAGGCCGGCGTGCTGCTGATACTCGACGACTGCCTCATGTTCAGGCTGGCCGAGGGCGGATCGGCCGAGCGGTTTGGCTTCGATGCCGACATCACCTGCCTGGGCAAGTGGATCGGAGGTGGACTGCCCGTCGGGGTGGTGGCCTCCTCGGCCGAGCTGATGAGCATCTTCGACCTCGCCCCCGAGCGTCCCCTGTACCACGGTGGCTCATTCAACGGCAACGTTCTGGGCATGATCGCCGGCGCAATCGCCCTGCGCGACCTGAAAGCGGCGGACATCGCTCGCATCGAAGCGCTGGGCGAGACGCTGCGCGGCGAGCTGGCCGGCATCTCGGAGTCGGTGGGCGTGCCCATCCACACCAGCGGCGTGGGCTCGGCCTTCGGCCTCTACGTCCTCGACGCCCCCGGCGGGGAGATCGACTGGGAGGCGTCCAAGCTGCTGCACCTGGCCGCTGTAAACCGTGGCGTCTACTACGGAGTGGGTGGGGAGTTCGGACTGAGTACCGCGCTCAACGACCTCGAGCTGGCCCAGACGAGCGTTGCCCTGCGCGGCGCCCTCACCGATGTCGCCGAGGCCGTTGGCGAGCGAGTTTGAGCTTGTACTAGAGGAGCATCGGGTAGTTCTCGTCGTAGAGGAACTCAAGTGATCTCTCAGTGCTGCCACGGGGCTCGTACTCCAACCCGATTGATCCCTCGTAGCCCACGGCGACGAGCCGCTCGAGGATGTGGGCAATGTCGAGCTCCCCGCTGCCTGGCCGGCCGCGACCGGGGCAGTCGGAGATCTGCACGTGGGCGATGAGCTCCCGGCAGCGCCCGATCGCCTCAACCGGGTCACCCCCCGCTCTGGCCACGTGGTAGACATCGAACAGGAGTCCCAGGCCCTCCGCTGAGCCGCACTCTTCGATCAGGGCGAGTGCATCGCCCGGCGTAGGCGCGAGGTAGCCGGGGTTCTCGATCGCGTTGATCGGCTCGAGCAGGAGGCGCAGCCCGCGCGCGGCGGCCCGCGGCCCGAGGGCCCTCAGGACCTCCACCACCGCCCGCCGCTGAGCCGCCGGGGGGATGCCCGGCAGCTCTCTGCCCACGAGCAGGTTCAGGTTTCGCGTTCCCAGCCGGCCCGCCAGCTCGGCCGCGGCCAGGAACCCGCGCTCAGCCTCCTCACGGCGGGAGGGGTCGTTGAGATAGCCGCGCTCGCCCTCGTGCACCTCACCGGCGGGGCAGTTGAGCAGCACCACCTGCACCCCCGCCTCTGCCGCCACCCGGGGGAGGCGATCGCGATCGGCCTGATCATCCGGCCACGCAGTTTCGATGCGGTGGAACCCCGCCGCCCGTGCCGCCTGCACCCGCTCCCCGTAGGGGAACTCGGTGAACAGCCAGGAGATGTGCGCCGAGTAGGTGAGGCTCACCCGGCACCCCTCCCTCAGCGCTCGGCCGCCACGAACGCCACCGCCTCGATCTCGACCCGCGCATCGGCCACGAGCCCGGCGACCTGGACGGTGGCGCTGCTCGGAGGGTGACCCGCGAAGGCCTTTCCGCGGGCCACGTCGTAGTCGGGATAGTGCTCGGTGCTCGTCACATAGCCGGTGATCTTCACCACGTCCTGCATCCGGGCGCCGGCTTTCTCCAGCGAGGCGCCGATCCGGGCGAAGCACTGCTCGGCCTCGGCGGCGAAGGTCTCGTTGACCATGTTGCCATCCTCGTCGGCGCCGATCTGCCCGGAGACGTAGATCCAGCGACCGGGCCCATCGAAGCTGATCGAGTCACAGAACGTCGTCCCCCAGGGACTGTCTACGCGTTGCTTGTCCATTGCCTCTCCTTCTATTGGATTGTGCTCAACCGGGCGACGTCTCCGAGCGCTCGCAACAGGCCCTCGTGAGCGCGATCGAGCGCCGGGCCGGAGGTGGCACTCGACAGTGCGATCTCGCCCCCTGGTCCCATCAGCACGCCGTGCGTCAGCGCCGCGAGGTGCAGCAGCTGAGTTGGCTCGCCGGCGGTGAAGAGCCCGTCGTGGCGCTGCAGCTCATCGGTGACGTACACGCCGAGCACCGAGCCGTCGCCCACCACGGTGAGTGGCAGCCCGAGGGCCTCGGCCTCGGCCATCAGGGCCACGCGGAGTCCCGCGGTGCGCTCGTCCATCGACTTGATGGTCTCGGCCGTGAAGTGCTCCAGGCTGACGCGGCCGGACACGCTGGAGAGCAGGTTGCCGTTGAACGAACCCCCGTGGTAGAGCGGTTCGAGGCGGTGCGGGTCGAGCACCTCCATGATCTCGGCCCGTCCGCCGAGAACTCCCATAGGCAGCCCCCCGCCGATGAACTTACCGAGGAACGTCAGATCCGGCTCGAGACCGTAGCGCTCGGCCGACCCTCCGTAGGCGAGCCGGAGCATCAGGCAGTCGTCGAGCACGAACAGGGCCCCCGCGCGCCGGGCCGCCTCCTGGACACGTTGCAGGAAGCCCGGCGGCGCCGTGGTGACGAGGCCGCTGAACATGAGCGGCTCGAGCACAACCGCCGCGATCTCCTCGCCGTGCTCGGCCAGCTGACGCGCGAATGCCTCGGCGTCGCCGAACGGGGCCAGATACACCCTCCCGGGGATCTCCGGCCGGTCATACAACCCAACCTCGAGGTCGTCGAACGAGCCATGGAAGCCGTCTATCGCCTTCAGGACGGCCTGGCGCCCGGTGAAGGCGCGGGCGACTTTCATGGCCAGCATTCCCGACTCGGTCCCCGAGTTTGTGAAGCGCACGCGCTCGTAGATCTCGATCCGCTCGCACAGCAGCTGGGCGAAGTCGATCTGCTCCTCCGAGGCCACCAGCCAGCCCGAGCCGCGCTTGACCGCCCGCTCCAGCGCCTGCACCACGGGCGGGAAGGCGTGGCCGTGGATCAGGCTGAGCCCGTTGTTGGCGAGGTCGACGTAGCGGTTGCCGTCGAGATCGAACAGGTAGGGCCCCTCGCCACGGGCACCGACGATCGGATAGGGACGGTGATAGCCCCAACCTCTGGTGATGCCCCGCACCATGTAGCGGCGAGCCCGCTCCATCGCCTGCTCCGAGCGAGGGGTCCGTCTGCGGTAGATCTCCTCCACGCTGGCTCGCGCATCGGCTTGCAGGATCACACCGCTCATTATTCGGACTCCTAGAAACGTCCGTTCGATATCTTGACTTACCGACCGATAAACCCTACCACTGGGAGTGAGCTGCTTGCGCCATCACCCGTGCGGTACAACTAGCGCCGTGCCAGGTGCCGTTCAGCCGATCGCACGCAACCTGCGCCGCTGGAGGATGACCCGCGAGATGACCCTCTCGGCGCTCGCCGAGCAGGCCGGCGTGGCCAAGTCAACCGTGTCTTTGATCGAGCGGGGGCAGGGCAATCCCTCGATCGACACCGTGTGGGCGCTGGCTGCCGCCCTGGGCGTGCCCTTCGCGAGCCTGTTCCACGACGACCCCCCCACCGATGACGTCAGCGTGGTACGCGCCGACGACGCCGCGCTGGTCGCCATCGACCAAGCGGGATTGGAGACAGACGGGCTGATCATCCGCCACCTCCTCACACGCACCGGCGGCGCCCTCATCGAGATCTACACCCTCACCCTCGACGAGGGGGCCGTTCGACATGCGGGCGCTCACGTCGGCGGCCTGTTCGAGCATCTCACCATCATGGCCGGGACCGTGGAGATCTCGACCGACGCCTTCTGTGAGACCGTCAGCGAGGGTGACCTCATCAGCTTCCGCGCCGACCGGCCCCACACCTACCGCGTGATCGACGGGCCGGTACGCCTCGTCTCCGTGCACGAATACCCCAAGCACAGCGGGTCCTGACTCAGTAGGAGCGCGGCAGCCCGAGCACGTGCTGGCCCACGAATGCCTGGATGAGGTTGTTGTTGATCGGCGCGGTCTTGTAGAGGCGGGTCTCGCGGAACTTGCGCTCGATGTCGTACTCACGCGCGAAGCCGAAGCCCCCGTGCGCGTCGAGCGCCGCGTTGGCCGCTTCCCAGGAGGCCTCCGAGGCGAGGTACTTGGCCATATTCGCCTCGCTCCCCGCCGGACGCCCGCTGTCATAGAGCCAGGCCGCCTTCCAACGCAGGAGATCGGCCGCACTCATCGCCATGTGAGCGCGCGCGAGCGGGAACTGCACGCCTTGGTTGGCGCCGATCGGATGCCCGAACACCACGCGCTGCTTCGCGTAGGCCACGGCGCGGTCCAGGAAGAACCGACAGTCGCCGATGCACTCCGCCGCGATCAGGATGCGCTCGGCGTTCATCCCGTCGAGGATGTAGCGAAAGCCCTCTCCCTCCTCGCCGATCAGCGCATCCGCGGGCAGCTCGAGATCTTCGAAGAAGACCTCGGTCGTGGCGTGGTTGATCATCGTCTCGATCGGGCGAATCGTCAGCTGCGCCCCGCGCTCGCGCATGTCCACCAAGAACACCGACAGGCCGGCCGTGCGCTTCTCAACCCGCTCGATCGGCGTGGTGCGCGCGAGCAGCACCATCAGGTCCGAGTGCTCCGCTCGCGAGGTCCAGATCTTCTGGCCGTTGACCACGTAACCCCCGGCGGTGCGCTCGGCGCGGGTGGTGATCCGGGTGGTGTCCGAGCCCGCCCCCGGCTCCGTCACGGCGAAGGCCTGCAGGCGCAGCTCGCCCGCTGCGATCGCCGGCAGATAACGACGCTTCTGCTCCATATTGCCGTGGCGCAGGAGCGTTCCCATCGTGTACATCTGCGCGTGGCAGGCCCCCGCGTTGGCCCCCGAGGCGCAGATCTCCTCCAGGATCACGCTGGCGGTGGACAGCGTCAGGCCCGAGCCGCCGTACTCCTCGGGGATCAGCGCCGCCAGCCAGCCCGCCTCGCTGAGCGCCGCCACGAACTCGCTCGGGTAGCGATCGGGCTCGAGCGCCCGCCAGTACTCGCCGGGGAAGCGCTCGCACAGCCCCCGCACCGCGTCGCGGATCGCGCTGGCGTCCTCTGGCTCGGCGAAGTCCATGTGCCTCCTCGGCTCCGGATCAGCCGAGCGCTCGCCCGAGCTCGGCTGCGATCTCGAACAGGTCGGCCACGGCACCATAGTGGGCCACGTCGAAGATCCGGGCGCCCGGATCGCTGTTGACCGCAATGATCGTCCTGGCCCTCGACACGCCCGCGAGATGCTGTGGGGCCCCGGAGATGCCAAGCGCCAGGTACACACGGGGCGCCACGGTCCTGCCCGACTGCCCCACCTTGCGTGTCCTGGGCATCCAGCCCGCCTCCACCAGCGGGCCCGAGGATGCCAGCGCGGCCCCCATCCGCTGGGCCAGGGTCTCCAGCTCCGCCACGCGCTTGCCCTCCCCGATGCCCCGGCCGATCGCCATCACGAAGTCCGCCTTGGCGATGTCGAGATCCCCGGCCGGCGCCGGGCGCAGCTCGATCAACTCGCTCCGGCCGGCGCTCGCGAGATCGACCTCCGGACGCGACACGGTCGCCTCGCCGGTGCCTTCGGCGGTGGGGAAGGAGCCCGGGCGCAGGAGCAGCACGACGGCCTGCTTCGCCGGGAAGTCAAGCTCGGCGACCAGTCGTTCGCCGTAGGCGGGACGACGCGCCAGAAGCTCGCCGTCGCTCCATTGCGCAGCGGTCACATCGCTTGCGAAACCGAGGCCGGCCCGGGCGGCGAGGGCGGGAACGAAGCCGAAGGAGCTGACCGTGTGTCCCGCAAGCACCACCGCCGGCCGGCGCTCCGCGATCAGGGCAGCCAGCGCCGCCTCACTCACATGGGCCTCGAAATGCTCGTGGGGGGAGCGCACCAGCACAAGCTCCTCGACTCCGCGCAGGTTCAGCGCGTCGGCATGTGCCTCGGGAGCAGCGTCGACGAGCGCCACCGTCAGCGGCCCCGCACCCTGGCGTGAAAGCTCCAAGCCGGCTCCGATCAGCTCCAGGGTCGAGGGCCGAAGCCCGCCGTCCATGATCTCGCCGAGCACCAGCACGCCGCTGCTCATCGCTCCACCGCCTCCTTCACCAGCGCGGCGATGCGCTGGGCGATCTCGCCGGGCGAGCCCTCGATCATGCTCGCCGTGACCGTGCGCTCGGGCTCGAGCAGGCGCACGATGCGCGAGCCGCCGACCACACGAAGCTGCTCGCGATCGAGTCCGAGCTCGCCCGGGTCGAGCAGTTCCACAGCCGTACTCCTCGCCTGCTTGATCGCACGCAGGTTCGCGCGTCGCGGCGCGTGGATGCCTGTCTGCACGGTCAACAGCGCCGGCATCGGCAGATCCAGGGCCTCGATCGCTCCCCCGTCCAGCTCGCGCTGCACGCGCAGCTTCGAGCCATCGCGCTCGATCGCGTTCACCACCACCGCACGCGGCAGATCGAGCAGGCCCGCGAGCGCCACACCGGTGGCGGCGTTGGCCGCATCGGAGGATTGCGCGCCGCACAGGATCAGCTCCGGCGCCTCCCTCCGCGCGAGCGCCGCCAGCACGGCCGCCACGGCAAGGGAGTCGGCTCCCGCCAGATCCTCGCTCCAAATCCTGATCGCTCGCTCCGCGCCCATCGCCAGGCAGGCTCGAAGGCCCGGCTCGGCCTGCTCGTCCCCCACCGTCGCCACCAGCACCTCACCCTCACCATCCGCCTCGACCAACCGCAACGCGGCCTCGACCGCGAACGCATCCCACTCGTTGAGCTGCCACTCGAGTGATCCGGGGACGAGCACCCCGGCATCGTCCAGCTGGAAGTCCTCCGTCAAGCGTGCCACCTGCTTGACGGGGGCCAGTATCTTCACTGCGCTCGCTCCCGCTACTGGACCGGACCGAGCAGCGTGCCGGTCGAGTCGTGTGAGTGAAAGCCCTTGCGCACCGTCTCGCGCACCTCCCAGCGGGCCCGCGTCCCCTCTGGGATGTAGGCGATCTCCCCCGCGCCCACCGTTACCGGCTCGCCGCCCTCCGGGGTGATGGTCACGTCGCCCTCGATCAGGCAGATCGTCTCGCCGGGGCTGGAGAGCATGAAGACACCCGGCGTGCAATGCCACACGCCGTTGTAGAGCGTGCCATCGTCGGTCCGCCACAGGATCGCCATCGTCGACTCGGGGTTTCCGGAGATGATGTCCTCGGGAGGTATCGCCGCGGGCTCCACCGGAGCGTCGCGAACTGAATGCTTGACGATCGTGCTGGTCAGCTGGCTCATGTCTCTCCTGTCGGGATGGTCTCTACCGGGCAGCGAGCGCCGGGCGCACACGGTTCACGTCGGGCAGCTCGCGGAGGTATGGCAAGGGGGTGGCCGGATCCGCGCTGTCGATCTCGCGGGCGAGACGGTGACCGTCGAACACGTTTTCGGCGATCGTGCGCGGCGCCAGGCAGTCGCCGATTCGGTAGACCGCCTCGATCTCCTCGCGGGCGAGGCGCTCGGGGTCGGCGGTCAGCTCGCGATAGAGCTCGTCGCACGGCTGGCGCTGGGTGACGAGCACCACCGCATCGGCCTGCCAGCCGACTGGATCGGGAGCCCACACGTTCTGGCCGCGCAGACCGTCGGGAGCGATCTCGCCGAGGATGTGCAGCGGCACGATCTCCACGCCCTGGGCGCGCAGTTCGCGATTTACCCTGAAGCCCTCCCCGGTGAGGAACATGAAGCTCGCGAAGTTGGCAAACGGAGTCAGGACCGTCACGCGCTTGCCGGCCGCGAGCAGCAGCTCGACCATGCCGACGGCGGTGAAGTAGCCGTCGGTGTCATACACGAGCACATGCTCGCCCGCGATCTCTCCGCGCGCCGCGCTGACCTGCTCGGGCGTGTAGACGAAGTCGAGCTCCGCCCCCGGGATCGCTTCCTGTGTTGGCCCGTTCATCCCGTCGGCGCGCCATCGCGCGCCCGTGGCGAGCACCACGATCTCCGCCCCATAGCCGAGCACCGCCTCGGCGTCGAGACGGTCGCCGAGGATCACCTCGACCGCCGCGAGCTTGTCGAGCTGGATCTGTCGGTAGGTGATCAACCGCCCCCACTCGCCCAGGTGCGGGTAGGCGCTGATCGCGCGCAGGCTGCCTCCTAGCGCGTCCTGCTCATCAAGCAGGTGCACCGCGCTCATGCCGCGCTTGGCGAGCACCGTCGCGCACTCCATGCCCGCCGGTCCCGCCCCCACCACGAGCACCGACTTCTCGTGGTTGGCCGCCCGGGTGAAGCGCTCGGGGTGCCAGCCACGGCGGAACTCCTCGCCGAGGGTGGCGTTCTGCGTGCACACGATCGGCGCACCGGTGGCGAAGCGCGAGGCGCAGATGTTGCAGCCGATGCACTCGCGGATCTCCTCGTAGCGGCCCTCTTCGATCTTCTGCGGCAGGAAGGGATCGGCGATCGAGGGGCGGGCGGCGGCGATGATGTCGATCACCCCCGAGCGGATTGCGGCGGCCATCGTGTCGGGGTTGGTGAAGCGCCCCACGGCGGCGATCGGCTTGTCCGTCGCCGGGCGCACCGCCTCGATGTACTCGCGGTGGGAGAACTCGCCGGCGAAGCGCGAGGCCACGGCGTCGTCGCCCGCCCATTCGGCCGCAGCCCACCCGCCGGCCTGCAGATCCCAGAAGTCCACAAGGTGATCTCCCAGCTCGATGAACTCATAGGCCTCCTCGGCCGCCCTGATCCCGAGGGGGTTGTCGTTGAGCGTGTCCACGCACAGGCGGATGGTGATCGCGCAGTCATCGCCCACCGCCTCGCGCACCTGCTCGACGATCTCCAACCAGAAGCGCGCGCGGTTCGCCAGCGAGCCGCCGTACTCGTCGCTGCGGTGGTTGAACTTCGACATCAGGAAGTGCTGGGGAAGCGCCCCGCACTCGGCACCCTCGATGTTGATCATGTCGAAGCCCACGTCTCGAGCCCGCTTGGCCGCGGCCACGTAGTAACCCTGGATCTCACGGATGCCCGCCTTGTCGAGCTCGTAGCAGCTGGTCGAGTACAGCCCGTCGTCGGTGAGCTGGCTGACGCTGCGCGCCGGCATCCGGCTCTCGAGGTTGCCCGCCACGCAGCCTCCGTGCCACAGCTCGACCCCGGCCAGCGCTCCGTGCTCGTGGGCGAGCTCGGCCATCTTGGCGAGGTTGCGTGCGTCGTTGTCGTCCCACAGCCGCGCCGAGACGAGCGGGCGCGAGTCGCTGGAGGGATGCACCGAGCAGAACTCCGTGTTGACCGCGGCCCAGCCGCCCTCGGCCTTCATCGCGCGTATGTGCGCCTGGGCTCCCGGCAGCTCAGCCCCGAAGCTCGTGCAGTGGGGGCTCTGGTAGAAGCGATTGCGAAGCGTCTTCGGACCGATCTCCAGCGGCTCGAAGAGGATGTCGTGACGGGGATCCCGGGCCATCGCTCTCTCCATCTTGGACGCTTCCGGCCCCACCCGGCGCGTCGCTTGTCATATCGATCAGTCGATATAGCCTACAGTCGGGCCGCCCACCGGTCAACCGGCCGTCGATCCTCCGGCGTCGTCCCTCTCAGCTGTGAGCTCCCGTGCGAGCGCACTGTCGCGACGCTCGCGCAGCGCTGCCAACAGCGTGGGGTCGCTTGGCACGAGACCCGCGAAGCCTGAACCCGAGCGGGCGTTGGAGAGCAATGGGAACAGGTTCTCGGCGATCGCGTCGAAGGTCTGCGCGCCGCCCAGCCCGACCGTCTCGAATGGCCCCGTCAAGCGCCATCTGCGCGCCAGGCCGTCGCGCATCACCTCGTCGATCGTCGCCGCGCTCGCCACGCCCTGCTGCACCAGCCACTCGCACTCTCGCAGCATGGCCAGCTGCAGCCGGTTCCACAACAGCCCGGGAACCTCCCTCTCCAGTATCACCGGGCGCTTGCCGATCGCACGGAGCAGGTCCGCCACGCGCTCGCGCAGCGTCGACGGTGTGCTCTTGCCGGCCACCATCTCCACGAGCGGCATCAGCAGGGGCGGGTTCCAGTAGTGGGTGGCGAGGATCCGCTCGCTCACCCCCGCCGCCACGCCGAGCGCGGTGATCGAGATCGAGGAGGTGTTGCTGGCGATGACCGCCTCTGGAAATCGCGAGCCCAGCTCGCCGAGCACGGCTGCCTTGAGCTCGAGCTCCTCGGGCAGCGACTCCACGATCAAGCCCGGCTCACCCACGCCCGCCCTCGTGCCCTCCGCGAAGGACATCCGTGCACGGGCGGCCTCGATCGCCGCCTCATCGGCCAGGCCATGACGACGCGCCAGGGCGAGTGCCTGCTCGACGCGGCCCTCGGCCCTCGGGCGCTCGCGCACGATCCAGCTCACCTCGCACCCGCCGAGGGCATACTCACAGCCGATCTGCGAGCCCATCAGTCCAGCGCCCACGATCGCCACGCGCTCCGGGGCGATCGTCATGCCTGCGGCGCCCCGGTGGAGGTTCCGAGCACCATCAACGTCTTGGTCCCGGTCACCCGCCCGCTGCGCCTGAGCAGGTCGATGACCCGCTTTAGGTCCTCCACGTCCTTGACCCGGATCCAGGCCAGCGCGTCAGGGTCGCCTGCGGTGGTGAAGATCGTCTGCACCTCGGGGATGTCGTTGGCGATGGCGGCGATCTCCTCGACGGTGGAGTTGCCCGCGAAGCGCAGCTCGGTGAACGCCTGCAGGGGCTGCCCGAGCATGGCGTGATCCACCAGCACCGTGTAGCCGGTGATGACCCGCTCGCGCTCCAGGCGATCGATCCTGCGCTTGACCGCGGGCGCCGACAACGACACCCGCTCGCCGATATCAGCGAGGGTACGCCGCGCATCGAGACGCAGCAGCTCGATGATCTCCCTGTCGGTGAGGTCGAGGTCGGACGACTCATGCACGCATGAATCATATGCCCAAGACCGGTTATTGACACTAATTCTTGCGCATAACCGACTAAACAGCCAGGATCGATTGCGTTTCAGCTGCAGATCGACTTCCATGTAGCTCTGATGGCCACAGGAGTTCCCGAGCTCCACTCCCCTCCCGACGACGGTGCGTCGATGGACGCCCTGGAAGCGGTGCAGCGACGCGTGCTGTGGCTGGCCATGAGCATCGTCCACCACGCCAACAAGGTGCGCGACACTCCCTCCGGGGTGAAGGTCGGGGGCCATCAGGCCTCATCGGCTTCGATGGTGAGCATCATGTCGGCGCTCTACTTCGAGCACCTGCGAGCGCCCGATCGGGTATCCGTCAAGCCCCACGCGGCACCGGTTCTGCATGCGATCAACTACCTGCTCGGGCGCCTCGACGAGCGCTACCTGACGGAGCTGCGCGCCTTCGGGGGACTGCAGAGCTATCCCAGCCGCGCCAAGGACCCCGACCCGGTGGACTTCTCCACGGGATCGGTCGGCATCGGCGCCACGGCCACCCTGTGGAGCGCCCTGTCCCACCGCTATGTGGCGGGTCACTTCGAGGTCCCGCGAGGCGGTCGGCAGATCGCGCTCGTGGGCGACGCCGAGCTCGATGAGGGGGCGATCTGGGAAGCGGTGATCGATCCCCTCGTCACCTCGCTGGGAGAGGTGCTGTGGATCGTGGACGTCAACCGCCAGTCCCTCGATCGCGTGGTGCCCGACATCGCCGTGACGCGCCGAGCCGCGATGTTCGAGGCAGCCGGCTGGCAGGCCATCACCATCAAGTACGGCCGGCGCCTGCGCGCGCTGTTCGAGCGTCCGGGCGGCCAGGCGCTGCAACGACGCATCGACACCATGGCGAACGAGGAGTACCAGCGCCTGCTGCGTCTCCCGGCGGCGGAGCTGCGCGAGCGGCTCCCCGGAGACGGCAGCGAGCGTGTGGAGATTCAGCGGCTCACCGGCGAGATCGACGACGAGGAGCTCGCCACTGCGCTCAGGGACCTTGCCGGGCACGATCTGGCCGATCTCCTCGACGCGTTCCGCCGAGCCGATGAGGCCACCGATCGCCCCACTGTGATCTTCGCCTACACGATCAAGGCGTGGGGGCTGCCCACCGAGGGCCACCCGGCCAACCACTCGGCCCTGCTCTCGGCCGAGCAGTGGCAGCGACTCGCCTTCGACCTCGGCGCCGACGCGGAAAGCCCGTGGGCGCCGTTCGCCGAGGACTCGGCGGAGGCAGAGCTCTGCCGCGGCGCCGCCGAGCGGCTGCGGCGCCGGCCCGCGCCTCACCGTGATCCGCCGATCCCACCGCGCGAGCTCGACCGGCCCCACGCCGGCTCGGCCTCCAGCCAGCAGGAGTTCGGACGCTTCTTCATGGATCTCGCCCACGCGGCGCCCGAGGTGGCCGCGGCGGTCGTGTCGGTGAGCCCCGACGTCGCCTCCTCCACCAACCTCGGTGGCTGGATCAACCGCGTTGGAGTGTGGGATGGCGTCGCGCCCACCCGGCGCATCGACTGGTTCGCCGACGACGGCGACACGTTGGTGCGCTGGCGTGAGAGCGAGCGCGGACAGCACATCGAGCTGGGCATCGCCGAGGGCAACCTCGTGGGCCTGCTGGGAGAGCTGGGCGCGACCTACTCACGCGACGGTCAGCCCCTGCTGCCGATCGGCACGCTGTACGACCCGTTTGTCAACAGGGCGCTGGAGCAGTGGTCGTTCGGGATCTACGCCGGGGGGCAGTCGATCCTGGTGGGCACCCCGGCCGGCGTCACGCTGGCACCCGAGGGAGGCGCACATCAGTCGATCATCACCCCATCGGTCGGCCTCGAGCAGCCCCGCTGCGTCGCCTGGGAGCCCGCCTGGGGGCAGGACCTGGAGTGGATCCTCCTGCACGCTCTCGGTCGTCTCGGCCGTGAGGACGGGAGCTCGTCCTACCTGCGCCTCAGCACCCGCCCCCTCGAGCAGTCGCTCGCTCGGGTTCCCCGAGATCCGGCGGGACGCGAGCTGCGCCGCCGCCAGGTGCTCGCCGGCGGCTATCGCCTGCGCGAGGGTCCGCGTCCCCCCGCCGTCACGCTCGTCGGGATGGGCGCGATCATGCCCGAGCTGCTCACCGCCGCCGATGCGCTGGAGGACGAGAGCATCGCGGTGGACGTCATCTGCCTCACCTCGCCCGATCTGATCTTCAGGGCGCTGCAGACGCGTCGCGGGCTCTACGACGGCGACGATCGGGTACTCGACGCGCTGTTCCCGTCCGCGCGCAGCTCACCGATCGTGAGCGTGCTCGACGGCCACCCTCACACGCTCTCCTTCCTCGCCGCCATCGACGGCTCCCCGATTGCATCGCTCGGGGTTCAGGACTTCGGGCAGTCCGGTGACGTGCAGGACCTCTACCGCCATTTCGGGATCGACGCCGAGACCATCCTCGGCGCCGCCCTCGACCTGATCGGCTGAGCTCAGATAGTGACCGGGGATGGAGCCTGCAGCGGCGCGGTGACCTCGCGCAGTGAGCCCGTCTCTGGGTTGAAGACGAAACCCCTGATGTGCTCGTGCGCCACCAGCTCACGGCTAGCGCGCAACCGCGCCAAGCTGTGGCGCAGCGTCTCCTCCACGTCCTTGAAGGCCCCCAGACGCCAGGTGGGCAGCACGCCGTCAGCGGCCAGCGCGCGGGCGAACTCGTCCTCGGAGGCGCCATGCAGGCCGCAGCCGTCGTGCATCACCACAACCACCTCCTCGGTTCCGAGCAGCCGCTGCGAGGCGCTCAGCGAGCGCAGCGCATCGTCGGTCACGAGGCCCCCGGCGTTGCGGATTATGTGCGCGTCCCCCCGTTCCAGGCCGAGCATCGGGAACAGGTCGATACGAGTGTCCATGCAGGAGAGCACAGCCACTTTGCGGCGCGGCCGCGGGCTGAGGCCAGGGGCGGCGAGCTCCTGCGCACGGGAGGCGGCGGCGCCCAGCATCTCATCGGCATTTGGCATCGAGCCGAGATATTAGGCGCTGCGGTCGAGCACGCGGTCGAGGACCCTGTAGACCGCGGGGTGCACGGACATCCCGCAGTGGCTCGAGTCCACCTCGACCTGCTCGGCGTAGGGGTCCAGGCAGGCCCGCCAGTCGACGATGGCGTCGCTGCGGGAGTAGATGGCCGTCGCCTCGAGCTCCTCCCGGAGCGGTGCCGCGAGCTGACGGTCGAAGCGCTCGCAGCACTCGCCCTCGCCGCAGCTGCTGGAGAACAGGCCCGGAAGCCCGAGATCGCCGAGACGGGCCAGCAGGCGTACGGTCTGCAGCACCGGGGCGGAAACCGCCAGCGGTTCGCGGACCGGCGAGCCGAGCATCACCAGGCCGCTGACGAGCTCCGGGCGGCGGACCGCCAGCGCACGGGCGAGCGCGCCGCCCCGACTCTGGCCGATCAGGAAGACCGGTCCCCCGGCGCTCAGCGCGTGGCGCTCCAGTTGGGATTCCAGCCGCGTCACGATCCGCTCGGCGCAGTTGACGTTTGCGACCATCCCGCTGCTCGCCACGCGGTGCCCGCGGCGCCGTAGCCAGTGGCGCATCATCGCCAGCGAGGCATCCCCCGCCATGAACCCCGGAATCAGCAGCACCGGCGGGGCATCGGGGCGTCTGCGCGGTGGATGCAGGGCCCCCTCCACCAGCAGGCGGACGAGCTCCCCGCTGTAGCGAAGCTCTCCCCACATCGGCACCACCGGTGTGGCGACGCTGGCTTGCGCGGACATAGTTGACATAGAGTAGGACCGATGGAGCTTGCAGACAAGCACGTCGTCGTCACCGGCGGCGCCGGAGGCATCGGCCGAGCGCTCGTCCGGCGCTTCGCCGCCGAGGGCGCGGGAGCGCTGGTGGTCGCCGATCGTGCCATCGACCCAGCCAAGGCGATCGCCGGCGAGGTCGACGGCCTGGCCATCGAGCTCGACGCCGGCAGCGAGGACAGCGTGCGTTCGCTCATCGCCGAGGCAACCGCCACCAACGGCCCAATCGACATCTTCATCTCAAACGCCGGCGTCCCTGGCGCAAGGGGCGGCCCGGAGGCCGAGAACGACATCTGGGACGAGGCCTGGCGGGTCAACGTGATGGCACACGTGTGGGCGGCGCGGGCGCTGCTGCCCGAGATGCTCGCTCGCGAAGACGGCTACCTGATCAACACGGCGTCGGCCGCGGGGCTGCTCACGCAGGTCTCCTCGCTCGTCTACAGCGTCACCAAGCACGCCGCCGTCTCGCTCGCCGAGTGGCTGGCGATCGAATATGGCGATGCGGGAGTACGTGTGTCGTGCATCTGCCCACAGGGGGTACGAACCCCGATGCTCGACCTAGCGATGGAAGAGCCCGCGGGGGCGGCCGCGCTGACGTCGGGTGGGTTGATCGAACCCGAGGACGTGGCCGACGCCGTCGTGGCGGGGATCGCGGATGAGCGCTTTCTGATCCTCCCCCACGAGAACGTGGCGCGCTTCATGGCGCTGAAGGGATCCGATCCCGAACGCTGGTTGAAGGGCATGCGCCGGCTGGTTCGCGAGGCACGCGCCTCCGACGCCGGCGCTCAGGGCTCCTAGCTCACTCGTAGCGCGCAAGCGTGGAGACGTCGTGCGAGCAGATCAGCTCGACCTCCTTGCCGTGGCGCTCTGCGAGCTCGCGCAGACGCTCGACGTTGCCACGGCGCGCCTCGCCGTCAACCTGGTCGAAGGCCGCGAAGGCACGCGGCCCCGGGGGGCAGTGCGGCGGGGTTTGCACCTCGCCGTGGTGGAAGTAGGCATCGCCGCAGTGCAGCAGCCAGCCATCTCCCTTCCTGATCGCCACCCCGGTGTGGCCGGCTGTGTGTCCGGGGAGGGGGATCAGCAGGATCTCCTCGTCGCTGTCCGGGAGCGCACGGACGCTGTCGAACCCGAACCACTCCTCGCCGCCCCCCTCGTGCTGAACCCAGCGCGGGCCATGGGCCCAGTGCACGGCCACGTAGCGCAAACGCTCCTGCCACCCCGGGTGCAGCGCCGCATCGAGCTCCCGGCCCAGCAGATGCACCTCGGCATCGGGGAAGTCGGGCAGCCCGCCGGCGTGATCGAGATCGAGGTGGGTGGTGACGATGTGGCGCACGTCGCCCGGATCGAAGCCGAGCGCGCGAATCTGTGAGGTGGCCGTCTCGCTCGCATCGAGCTGCGGACGGACGAGGGCGCCGAACACCCGGCCGAGCTGGCGCGGCTTGCGGACGTCGTCCAGGCCGAAGCCGGTGTCGATCAGGACGAGTCCCTCCGCTCCCTCGATGAGCAGGCAGTGGGCGACGAGCTTGGCGGGCGCGAGCAGCCCTCCCTCGCCGGCGATCATGCGTGCGCCGCGGGGGCACATCGTGCCGCAGTTGAGGTGATGGATCGCGCGAGGTGAGCTGTTCATCGCAGAGCCCTCCTACGCCGCCGTCGCCTGGCGCGCACCGGTGGCGCCGGGCTCGGTCTTCGCCTCCGCGAGCGCTCGACCGTGGCGAATCAGATCCGCTGCCCTCTCGGCCAGGGCGATGGTGGGCGCGTTCGTGTTGCCACGTGGCACCACCGGCATGACAGAGGCGTCGACCACTCGCAGTCCCTCCACGCCGTTGACCCGCAGCTGGGCGTCAACCACGGCATCGGCGTCCTCGCCCATCCGGCAGGTGCCCACGGGGTGGTAGATCGCGAAGGTGGTGCGGGCGGCGTGGAGGCGCAGGTCATCCTCGCTATGGCCGTCGGGGACGTTGAACGGCTCGGCGCAGTAGGGCTTCATCGCTGCCTGTCCGCAGATGTCCAGCGCTACCTCCAGGCCGGCCACCATGCGGCGGAGATCGTCGCCCTGCGTGTAGAAGGCGTTGTGCACGATCGGCTTGGCCGTGGGGTCGCTGGAGGCGAGCCTGACCGAGCCGCGGCTGTGACCGGTGAGCAGACAAGGAGACACCCACACGCCGTGAGCCTGCGGATCGCTCATGCCCTCGTCGACGATCTGCACGGGTGCCACGTGGAACTGGATGTCGGGCGCGGGGGCGCGATCGTCCACGCGCGTGAAGCCGCCCGCCTCGGCGAGGTTGGAGGCGAACGGCCCCGTCTGCGTCGCTTCGTACTGCTCCAGAGCCGCCGGCTCGAGCGCCAGCAACAGGCTCTGCGGCTCGGGTGTGGTCCACACCAGCTGCGTGGCGGGATGGTCGGAGAGGTTCTGCCCCACCGCGGGACGGTCGAGCAGAACCTCGACCTCGCGCATCGTGAGGTGCTCGGCGGGACCGAGGCCCGAGAGCATCAGCAGCTGGGGGGAGTTGTAGGAGCCTCCGCAGAGGATCACCTCGCGCTCGGCCCGAAGCTCCTCCTGCTGGCCGAGCCGACTGGCCTGGACCCCCACCGCGCGGGAGCCTTCGAACAGGACGCGCTGCACGTGCATGTAGGGCATCACCGTCAGGTTCGCCCGCTCCATGGCGGGGTGCAGATAGGCCACCGCCGCGCTTGCACGCATCCCGCCGCGCTGGGTCACCTGATACATGCCCACCCCGTCCTGCCTGGCGCCGTTGAAGTCCTCGTTGCGGGGAAGCCCGGCCTGCACGCCCGCCTCCACGAAGGCGTGAGAGATGAGGTTGTGCGAGCGCTCCTCGCTGACCGGCAGCGGGCCCCCCACGCCGTGCCACTCCGACGCGCCCCGCTCGTTGTCCTCGGACTTCAGGAAGTAGGGGAGCAGGTCGGCGAACGACCAGCCGGGGACATCCCAACCGTCGTAGTCGAGCGGGTTGCCGCGGATGTAGACCATGGCGTTGATCGAGGAGGACCCGCCCAGCACCCGGCCGCGGGGCAGGGTGATACGCCGGCCGAGGCACTCGGCCTCGGGGGCGGAGTGGTAGTCCCAGTCGACCTCGGTGCCTCCCAGTTTCAGGTAGCCAAGCGGGACATGGATGTTCTGATTGGAGTCCGGCGGGCCGGCCTCGAGCAGCAGCACGCTGCGGTCCGGGTCTTCGCTGAGACGGTTGGCGAGCACGCAACCCGCCGACCCGGCACCCACGATCACATAGTCGTACATACCCTGGCTCCTCACTGCCGCTTGGCGCGCCGGCAATGCTTCCCGCCGGCCTGATGCAAGGCGATGTGGCACCGAGAGGATGTCACCTTTCTGCGCGCCGCGGAAGCGGCGAGGGAGGTCGTGGGATCAGGGCTCGGCGAGCATCTCGGCCACCGCGGCGACGCTTCCCAACGCGAGCAGTCTCGCCCGCGCCGCCGTTCGATGCTTCAGGTAGGCGTCGAAGAACGTCCTCGTCACCCGCTCGACGATCGCCAGCTGCGGTTCCTGTGTGGAGTAGGGCGGGAGGTGCTGGGCACCGATCAGACGCAGCAGGTACTTGGGTGTGGGCGCCGCGTTGAAGAACGCTTCGGTTTCGCTCGGCAGGTTGATCGTGTCGTCGGTCCCCTGCACAGCCAGCAGCGGGGGACCCTTACCGGGAAACCGGAAGGGGCCAAGAGCGGGGATCTCCGCCCCGGAGAGGATCGCCGCGGCGTCGACCCGGCGATCGCGCAGGGGCGGGTCATAGGCCGCGGCCAGCGCCGTGTCGCCTCCGTCCGATTGGCCGCTGAGCGCGATGGCGCGAGGGTCGATCAGGCCGCGCAGCTGTCCCGAGCTGACGGCGGAGATCTGCAGCAGCTTGGTGATCACGTAGCTCATGTCCGCCGGCTGGTTCGTCAGGTCTGCCTCGTCGGGGCCGCCCGGCGCGGCGGCGTTCCCGAGTGGGAAGACAGGCGCCGCGACCACGTAGCCGGCCCGCGCCCAGCTCTGCAGCAGGCGACTGTAGAGAGCAGGCGTCACAGCGAATCCGTGACCGAAGACGATCAGCGGGAAGGGGCCGTCGATGCGCGCCGGTGGCGCGCCGTAGGCGTCTGTGCGCGCCACCGGACCAACCGCCGGGTAACGGAGAACGGTTGTCAGTGGTCGCGGCTCCCTGGTTCCGTCGGGGAGCGTGATCGTGCGAGTGAGATCGCGTAGTCGCAGAACGCGATAGCCGACCGCGAAGGAGCTGGGCGGCGCGGTGGCGTGGCGGGCGAGTTTCCGGGTCGCTCTGGGGCCGCCCGCCGCAGTGTCGGTGCGAAGCTTCGCTCGCGATCCGCCATCGCTGCTCAGCACTGCCGCGAGGACCGCCGCCGCGGCCAGCAGGAGCCCCGCGGCCGCGATGCGCCTGCGCCGCGTCTGCGCGCGACCTGCCCGCAGGGCGCCCGCGCCTGGACTCACCAGCTCAGCATGTTCCCGAATAGGTGGAGCTGCCGCGACCGCTCGCCGGTTCGTCGACCGTCCCGGTATCGCTCGAGCGCAGGATCGCACCGAGGTGAACCACGTACCACACCCCTCGCCAGGAGATCAGCGAGGCGATGCCAAAGGAGTGAATCTGGCCATGCTCGCGATAGACGATGCGTGCATTGGGCGCCTCGTAGTAGCCGATGCTGTTGTAACAGACCCCCGGTGGGACCCAGTGTCCGTAGCTGGAGGGAACGGCCACCGCGAGCAGCCGGGCGGTGGCAGCGTCGCGGCCGAGCAGGGCGTGAGCAGCGGCTATGTCGAGGGCGTAGTCGTGTACGAGGCGATTGCTCCAGTCGCTTCCCGCCGATTCGATCGCCTTGAGCTGCACATAGGCGCCGCGGGGAAAGAAGGCCGGCAGCGCGGGGCCCACACGTCCGCTGGCGATTCCGGACCACAACCCAGCCATCAGCTCCCGGAATTGCGTGCTCGATCCGGAGGGAAACACATGGGTCTGCGGGAGGGACCCCGGGGAGGGAATCTGCCGCGCGGGGGCGATCGTCCGCTGCGGCGGGGAACGTCGCGCCGTTGTCGAGGCCTGATCGAGCCGGGAGGTGCTGTGCGCAGGGCTCGCCTGCGTCGAACCGGCCGGCCGGGGAGGCGTTGCGGGCGAGGAGCCGCTCGCGGTCGCGTTTACGATCACGACCGCCACCAGAGCAGCCGCGAGTAGGAGAAGGCCTGCCTTCATCTTTCACCTGCGAATGTACTCCAGTGAAGCTCCATGAACGACTCGCCGTGCCCTGGTGAGAGCGTTCTCACCAGACGTTTACCTCCTGCCTAGGCGCGCAGGCGTCAATCTGAGTCAATGCACGCAGTCCAGGATGCCCATAAACGCCGTCGGATGACGATCCTTGGACTGCTGGTGGTGATCGTGGGGGCGGGTGCCTACGCGACGGTGGGCACCGGTCACCCAGACACGACCTCACGGCGGGCGGGCGAGACGGCCTCACACGGGCAGGCTCCCGCCTCCGCCAAGGCGAGCGCGGTGGTTCGGGCGGCTCGCCCTGTGCCTCCGCTGGAGGTGATCCCCCCGGGCGCCGCCGGCGCCGCGTGGAGGACGACAGCGCGAGTGCATGGCCAGCCGGCCGCGTGGCTGGCGGAACGCTCCGGGGCGACGCTGATGCGCTTCGATCAGAGTCTCGTTCACCTCACGCTGCACGCCGGCATTCTCGACGGTGGGGAATCGGGCTGGACCTATGGCGACAGGATCACCCAGCGGGAGATCCACAGCCTCGTGGCGGGATTCAACGGTGGCTTCAAGCTCACCTACAGCGACGTGGGCTTTCTCTCGGGCAGGCATACAGCCGTCCCGCTCAAGGATGGGCTGGCCTCGATCGTCACCTACACGGACGGGACCACCGAGATCGGCTCCTGGCGGGGTGGGGTTCCCAGCTCGCGCAAGGTCGTCTACTCGGTTCTGCAGAACCAGCACCTGCTTGTCGACCGTGGCGTGGCCGCAGCGAGCGTCGCCGGCTGCGTCCTCGCCTGCTGGGGGGGGACGGTCGGCTCGGTGGCGGTCGTCCCGCGCTCGGGACTTGGCGTCACCGCCGCCGGGGAGCTGGTGTGGGCGGCGGGCGAGCACCTCACACCGGCGGGTCTCGCTCACGCGCTGATCGCCGCGGGGGCGGTGCGCGCGATCGAGCTCGACATCAACTTCGACTGGGTCGCCGGCTACCTCTACGTCCACCATCCGGGCGGGCCCTCCGCGGTTGGGGTCGTTCCCGGCCAGCACGGCATCGGCGGGGAACTGCTGGCGCCCGACAGTCGCGACTTCCTGGCCGTCGTAGCCAACTGACCGCTCTCAGAGCTCCTCCTGGGCGGCCGGCCGCGCGGCCTCCGCGATTTCCTCGCGACCGCGACGCAGGCGTGACTCTGCTCCCCGGTGCCTGCGCTCGAGCTCTCCAAGCCGTGCATCGCTGGTGGGCCGTGGCCCGTAGGTCTTGGCCTTGTACAGGTCGTAGCGCTCGCGGTGATAGCGAGCCTCGGCCTGGAGCTCCTCCAGTCGCCGTGCGCCGATCATGAGACCTCCTCGGAGCGCCTGCCCCGGAGAAGGCACTCAAATCGTAACTTATGTTACAAGCCTATCAGGCTCGCCGCGTCGGGCCCGCTGGCGCTCGGGACTGATGCGGATCACGTCCCACGCGAGGCCGAGGCGCTGCAGGGTGGCGATGAACCACGCGGAGGGATCGAGCTGCCACCAGCGCAGGCCGTGCTGCGCCGAGGTGGGAAAGGCGTGGTGGTTGTTGTGCCATGCCTCGCCGAGGGTGGGGAGAGCGAGCCAGTAGACGTTGCGCGACCGATCGTCCGTGTCGAACCCGCGCCGGCCGAAGAAGTGGCACAGCGAGTTGATCGAGAAGGTCGCGTGGTGAAGACAGAACATGCGCACGGCGCCGCCCCACAGCAGGGCGGTGAGGCCCCCCACGACGGTGCCCGTCAGGGCGACCCCCAACCCGAAGGGGAACGCCAGCCCGGCGAGGACCCACAGCAGGAACGTGCGGTCGACGAATCGCACGACAGGATCGGCGAGCAGGTCCTTGGCGTAACGCTCACGATCGGCCAGGGCATCGCCCCTGAAGATCCACCCCACATGGGCGTGGAAGAGACCGGCGAGAGCGCCACGCAAGCCGCTGCCATGGCCGAGGTGCGGGCTGTGGGGATCCCCCGGCTGATCGGAGAACTGGTGGTGCTTGCGGTGATTGGCCACCCACTCGATCACCGGACCCTCCACGGCCGCCGAGCCGAGCACGGCCATCAGCGCCCGCAGGGGTGCGCTGGTCTTGAAGCTGCGGTGGGTGAACAGCCGGTGAAAGCCAACCGTGATGCCCAGCCCGGTCAGCAGATAGGTGACCACGAGCGCCACGAGGTCGGGCCAGCGCAGAGCTCCGCCCCACGCCCGCCACGCCGCCCAGGCGACGAGCCCCACGGGCACGACGGTGACGATCACGTTGGCGACCATGTCGATCTTGGCAGGCGGCTCCTGAGGCGGCGCCGTTTGAGCGGGAGCGGTGGGCATCGGGCGCGGAAGCCGAGCGGGAGCTGCTGGGGGCCGCCTGATCGAGAGTCACTGGTATCTCCAGGCTACGCCGATTTGCCGCGGTCGGCGTCGGCGTCGGTGTCGGCGTCTGGGGCCAGCTTGACCATCCGCGCCACCGGACCAGCTTGGGGGGCGCGCGCGTGTAGATATTTGTTCCCTTTTAACTGGTGTATAGCCATAGCGATACACCTTTGCTGTCGGTATACGCCACCCAGTATTCCCCTTTTGCTTGTGTATAGCCGTGGCGATACACCGTTGCTCTCGTGTATATGCCACCCCGCCGCGGACCGCCCCGCGCTCGAGGTTCCCCTCCTCCTCTCCCAGCCCGAGAAGGGAGACAGAGCCGTGGAATCGATCATCTACTCTCAAAACCGTGTGTCGCCTATTTGGGATGAGCGCCGGTAGAGATCCCGTTCGTGCGACCTTCTGGCTGCTCGACGCACCTGACAGCCTGGCCACGCAAAGTCACCGTGAGCCCGATGGCACGGGCCTCGGGTGGTTCGACCAGGATGGGGCTCCGAGACTGGAGAAGCAGCCGATCGCCGCCTACGGCGACGCCCAATTCGCGAGGGAGGCGCGCGAGATCCTGTCCCGCAGCTTCGTCGCCCACATCCGCTTTGCCTCCACCGGAGCCCTCGAGCTGTCCAACACCCATCCCTTCGAGCTGGCCGGTCGGCTGTTTGCTCACAACGGCGTGATCGAGAACATGGCGGCCCTCGACCGTCACCTGGAGAGCGATCTGGAGCTGGTCAAAGGAGACACCGACTCGGAGCGGTTCTTTGCCCTGATCACGCGTGAGATCGAGGCGGCGGGCGGGAACGTGGCGGCGGGGATCGAGGCGGCCTGCGGGTGGGTGGCCCAGCAGCTGCCGATCCTGGCGATCAACTTCGTGCTCGCCACGCCCGACTCGGTGTGGGCTCTGCGCTATCCCGAGACGCACCCCCTATACCTCTTGGAGCGCGAGCCGGGAGAGGCCCTCGAGCACTCGAGCACGCTCGGCAGCCGCGTCCACTCCCAAGCCGGTGCCGGCCGCCCCCTGGCGGTGATCGCGAGTGAGCGCATGGATTCAGATCCAGGGTGGACACTCCTCCCCTCGGGGGAGCTGATCCAGATCACCAGGTCGCTGGAGGTTCGTCGCAGCAGGATCCTCGAGGCACCCCCGGAGCATCCGCTCACACTGGCCGACCTCGGCGATAGAGCGAAGTCCTCGCAGTCCTAGATGAACGCCGGATTGGCGAGCTCGCCCCTCGGGTAGCTGGCCTGCATGACAGCGTTTGGCTACACGATGATGTGTGAGCAGTCGCGGGCCGACCAGCTCGTGCGCGACATCCAGCTGGCCGAGGAGGCCGGGTTCGACTTCTCGGTGATCTCGGATCACTACCAGCCGTGGCTCTCCACCCAGGGTCACTCCCCCTATGCCTGGTCGGTTCTCGGCGCCGCCGCCCAGGCGACCGAGCGCATCCCGCTGATGACCTACGTCACCTGCCCCACCCTCCGCTACCACCCGGCGGTGATCGCACAGAAGGCGGCCACCGTGCAGATCCTCTCAGGGAATCGATTCCGCCTGGGGCTGGGGGCCGGCGAGAACCTCAACGAGCACGTGGTCGGTCAGCGCTGGCCGGCCGTGGGGGCTCGTCACGAGATGCTCAGCGAGGCGATCGACGTGATCTCGGCGCTGTTCGATGGAGAGGGCACGGTCAACCTCCGCGGCAAGCACTTCGACGTCGAGACGGCCAAGCTCTGGGACCTGCCCGAGGAGCGCGTCCCGATCGGGGTTGCGGTCTCCGGCAAGGACTCCTGCCGTCTGGCCGGATCCAAGGCGGACCTGATGATCGCCGTCGAGCCCAAGCAGGAGCTGGGCGAGCTGTTCGACGCGGCCGGCGGGAAGGGCAAGGCGCGCGTCGGGCAGATCGCGATCGCCTACGACGAGGATCGTGACCGGGCGGTGAAGCGCGCGCACGAGCAGTTCCGCTGGTTCGGGCTGGGCTGGAAGGTGAACGCCGACCTCCCCAACCCCGACTCCTTCGAGGCGGCCACGCAGTTCGTGACCGAGGAGCAGGTGGGCGCGCAGCTCGCCTGCGGCCCCGACGTGGACGAGCACGTGGAGAAGATCAAGCCGTTCGTCGAGGCGGGCTTCACCGAGATCGCGCTCGTGCAGATCGGCGCGGACACCCAGGCCGAGTTCACCGCCTGGGCAGAGCGCGAGCTGCTGCCCGCGCTGCGCGCGCTCTGACCCCTCGATTAGGCTATGCGGAATGTCCGCCGCCGTCACGTTCTATGACGTGGTGCTCTGGATCCACATCTCCGCCGTGATCACCGCGTTCGGGGCGCTGTTCGCCTACCCGGTGTTCCTCGTGGTGAACACCAGGGCGCCGATCTCCGAGCGTGCCAACTTCCACCGCCTGCAGATCGCCTTCAGCAAGCGCCTGACGGGTCCAGCAATCGCGGTGGTGCTGGCGGCCGGCGTCTATCTCGCGAGCGACGCCCACCTGTGGTCGAAGGTGTGGGTGGTGGTGCCCTTCGTGCTGCTGCTGGTGATCGCCGGGCTCGGGGCGACGGTGCTGCGCCGCGGCGAGGAGAGCCTCGTGGCGCACTCGGAAGCCGCAGACGAGGCCGCCTACGGGGCGTCGCTTGCCACGGTGAAATCCTGGACGTTTGTCACGATCGCCCTGATCGTGATCACTGTGTTCTTCATGACGGCCAAGCCGTTCTCCTCGCGCCGGCAGACCTGACGGCGCTACTGTGAAGCGATGTCGTCCGACTGGCGGTCGCTCGCCTACGAGGAGTGGGCGGCGACATGCGACACGCTCCACGCGCACACCCAGGTGCTCGGGAAGCTCGCTGTCGCACTCGCGCCGGGAGAGCCCGAGCTCCAGCACGCGGCGCTGCGGCTGACACCTCGCGGATGGGAGACCGCTCCGCTGCCCGCGCCGGACGGGTCGGGGGCGCTCTTGGCAACGCTTGACCTGCACCGCCACGAGGCCACCGTCACACACAGCGACGGTCGCTCGGCGGCCATCGCGCTCACGCCCGATCGGGCGGTGGGGGCGGTCACTCGCGAGCTGCTCCAGGCCGTGAGGGCTCTCGCCGGCAAGGTAACGATCGACCCGACGCCGCAGGAGGTCGGGTGGAGCGTCCCGCTGGACGAGGACGAGCAGCACGCGACATACGACGCCGAGCAGGTCTCGCGCTACCTCGCCGCCGCTACGCGCGCTGCGCTCGTGCTGGCTGAGTTCCGGGCGCCGTTTCGCGGACGCTCGACGCCCGTCAACGCGTGGTGGGGATCGTTCGACCTCGCCGTCGGCCTCTTCTCCGGCCTGCCCGCCGATCCGCCCTCAGCGGACTTCATCATGCGCAATGCGATGGATGCCCAGGAGGTCGCTGTCGGCTGGTGGCCGGGCGATGAACGCTACGGGAAGGCCGCCTTCTACGCCTATGCGCACCCGGCCCCCGATGGCTTTGCGTCAGCGACGCTCGCACCGCCAAGCGCGCGCTGGGAGGCCGAGCTGGGGGAGTACATCCTGGACTGGCAGGACGTGTGCGCGTCACCGGACCCACATGTAGCCGGGGTCGAGTTCGCGCGCTCGGCCTTTCGTCACGCCTGCCTGGTGTGCGACTGGGACCCCACCCTGGCCGCCAGCGCGGAGGGCAAGCCGCCGCCCGTGATCTGACTCACCCCTTGGGAGGCAGGGTGCGCACGAACTCGACGCCGCGCCGAACCCAGACTTCCAGCTGACGCTTGGTCTTCACCCCTTCGGGAGCAACCCGCACCCAGCCGCGCATCGGCCTTCCCGCAGGCCCGAAGAGCTCGGTGTGGGGCCGCGCCAAAGCAGCGTCGGTGCCATCTGGACCGACGCGGACGAACAGGTCCTGGCGCGAGACCCCCACCGTCAGGTTGCCGGACATGAAGAACGCCAGGCCACCGAACATCCTGCGCTCGCTCAGCGTGAGCTCCTCCGCGAGCAGCTCACGAAGGCGGTGGGCGAGATCTTCGTCGTAGGCCATCCGGCGAGGGATTCAGGCAGCGAAGCGCTGCTGTGAGCGCTCGCGACGCTTGGCCGCCTCGAGCTCCCGGTTCTTGGGCGGGGCCGTCGTGACGAGCCCGTCGAGCAACCTGCTCGTCGCCTGCGTCACCTCCTCGACGGCACGCTCGAACGCCTCCCTGTTGGCCTGCGAGGGCTTGGTGGCCCCGCTGATCTTGCGCACGTACTGCAGCGCCGCGTCGCGAACCTCAGCCTCGGTTGCGGGCGGCTCGTAGTTGTGAAGTGATCTGATGTTTCTGCACATGCATGAAGCCTAGAGGGCTCAGCCGAGCGTGTCGAGCAGGTCGGCGATCGAGTCGACGATTCGCGAGGCGCGGAAGGGGTGGCGCTCGGCCTCCTCGCGGGTGGTCACGCCGCTCAGCACGAGGATCGTCTCCATCCCCGCCTCCAGGCCGGAGACGATGTCGGTGTCCATGCGGTCGCCGATCATCGCCGCCGTCTCGGAGTGGGCATCGATGGCGTTCAGGGCCGAGCGCATCATCAGCGGGTTGGGCTTGCCGACGAAGTAGGGCTCCACGCCGGTGGCACGGCTGATCAGCGCCGCCACCGAGCCGGTGGCCGGCAGTGGGCCCTCGGTGCTGGGCCCGGTCGCGTCGGGGTTCGTCGCGATGAACCGTGCCCCATCGGCGATCAGCCGAATCGCGCGGGTGATGCGCTCGAAGGAGTAGGTGCGCGTCTCGCCGAGCACCACGTAGTCGGGGGCTCGATCGGTGAGCGTGTAGCCGCAGTCGTGGAGCGCCGTCGTCAGCCCCGCCTCGCCGATCACGAACGCCGAGCCTCCGGGGCGCTGGTCCTCCAGGAAGCGGGCGGTGGCCAGCGCCGAGGTCCAGATCGCCTCCTCGGGAACGTCGAGGCCGCTCGCCGCCAGCCGGGCCGCGAGATCCCTTCGCGTGTAGATCGAGTTGTTGGTCAGCACCAGGAACGGAGCCTCCAGCTCGCCAAGGCGGGCGAGGAAGCGCTCGGCGCCGGGGATCGCCTGCTCCTCGCGCACGAGCACGCCGTCCATGTCCATCAGCCAGGAGCGGGTCTCGCGCGGCGTCATCTGCAGGCAAGGATGACGCACTCCCTGCGCCGGCGCCTGTCACCCTCCGCTGGTTGGCGCCGTGTAGCGATCCGGCGGACGGGGTATTCGAATGGAGGAACCATGAGCAAGTTGATCTTCAAACCGGTGAGCATCGTGGCGGGCCTGCTCTCGGGACTGATCGGGAAAAGGCTGTTCGATCTCGTCTGGCGGCTGGTGGACAGGCAGGAGCCGCCACGGGCGGAGTACCGGCGCATCAGCGTCCCCAAGCTGACTCTGGCCCTCCTGATCGAGGGCGCGATCTTTCGTACGGTCAAGGGTCTCGTCGACCACGGCTCACGCGAGGGCTTCGCCCGTGTGACCGGCTCGTGGCCGGGTGAGGAACAGCCCGAGCCGGCCTCGGGCGCGGACTGACCTGCTAAGCCAGAGGGGACATGGCCGAGCTGAGCATCACCGAGTTCACCGACCCCGCATGCCCGTTCGCTTGGTCGGCCGAGCCGCACCGGCGAAGGCTCGAATGGCTGTTCGGCGAGCAGCTGGAGTGGAACCTGCGCATGGTGGGCCTCGCGGACAGCCCCGAGGAGTACACCGACTCGGGCTTTACGCCTGAGCGTCTTTCGGGCGCCCTGCGCTCACTCTCCGAGCGCCACCACATGCCCATGGACACCTCGCTGCGCCCACGCATGAGCGCGACAATGCCCGCCTGCCGCGCGGTGGTTGCAACCCGCCTGAACGACCCCTCGCGCGAGCGCGCCGTCTTGCGTCGACTGCGGGTGCGCCATTTCGCCGGGGAGCTGCTCGACGAGCAGGGCACGCTCGAGGGCGCGGCCGCCGATGTGGGTATCGAGCCGACCGCCATATGCGAGTGGATGGCCGACCCAGCCACCGAGGAGGCGCTGCATGAGGACCTTCACCTCACCCGCCACCCCTCACCCGAGGCTGTCGCGCTGCGGCACAAGCTCGCTTCGTGGTCGGAGGGGTGGCGCTACACCTGCCCCTCCTATGAGGTCGTCCGGGAGAGCGATGGCGCACGCATATCCGTACCCGGCTTCCAGCCGCTGGAGTCATACGAAGTGGCGATCGCCAACCTGCTCCCCGACGCTGAGCGCCGTGAGGATCCCGAGAGCGTCGAGGAGGTTCTGGCGTGGGCCGATGAGCCGCTGGCAAGCGTCGAGGTCGCTGTCGTCTGTGGGATCGAGCTCGAGCAGGCCCGCGAGGATCTCGGCCGCGTGGCCGAGGAGGCGCATCTGGGCTTCGACGGGCTCTGGTCCCTGTCAACCACCGCAGCGATAGCGAGGTAGGCCGCGATGGAGCACCGCGTACTTGGACGCACAGGAGTGAAGGTCAGCCCCCTCTGCCTGGGAGCGATGATGTTCGGGAGCTGGGGCAACAGCGACCACGAGGACTCGACTCGAATCATCCACGCCGCCCTCGACGCGGGCATCAACTTCATCGACACGGCCGACGTCTACTCGGCCGGCGAGTCGGAGGAGATCGTGGGCAAGGCACTGGCGGGCAGACGCGACGAGGTGGTGCTGGCGACCAAGTTCCATGGGTCGATGGGCGAGCCCGGTGGAAGGGATCCAAACAGGTCGGGCAACTCGCGCCGGTGGATCTTCCAGGAGGTCGAGCGTTCGCTCGCGCGTTTGAAAACCGATTGGATCGACCTCTACCAGGTGCACCGTCCCGAACCGGAGACCGATGTCGAGGAGACGTTGGGGGCGCTGTCGGATCTGGTCCACCAGGGCAAGATCCGCTACATCGGCTCGTCCACCTTCCCTGCTCACAGGTCGTGGAGGCGCAGTGGACGGCGCGCAAGCGGGGGCTCGAGCGCTTCGTCTGCGAGCAGCCCCCCTACTCGCTGCTGGTGCGAGGCGTGGAGGGGGACCTGCTGCCAACCGCCCTGCGCCACGGCATGGGCGTGATCCCGTGGAGCCCCCTCGCCGGCGGCTGGCTGTCTGGGTCCTGGCGCAAGGGACGTGACGCTCCCGCCTCGACGCGGGCGCAGCGACTCCCTGCCCGCTACGACCTATCGCTACCGGAGAACCAGCGCAAGCTGGATGCGGTCGAGTCGCTGGCCCAGCTCGCCGAGGCGAGCGGCATCTCGCTGATCCATCTGGCGATCGCCTTCGTCATCCGCCACCCGGCGATCACCGCCGCCATCATCGGTCCGCGCACGATGGAGCAGCTCGAGTCCCAGCTCGGCGCCGACGATGTTGAGCTCTCCACCGAGGTGCTCGACAGGATCGATGAGATCGTCCCACCCGCCACCAACGTCAACCCCTCCGACGGCGGCTGGCAGGACCCGGCGCTCGAGCCCGCTGCCCGGCGCCGGTGAGGGCCACAGGGTGAGCGTTGCTCCATCGGGGCGGCAGTTCGAGATCTCCCGTGCCGAGCAGCGCGCCACCGTGGTGGAGCTGGGCGGCGGGGTGCGCGAGTACACGGTCGGCGACCGCGATGTGCTCGAGCCCTACTCCGCTGCAGGCGATGTGCGACGGTGCGCACGGCGCCCCGCTGATCCCCTGGCCGAACCGGCTGCCAAGACGGCCGCTACAGCTTCGACGGCGAGGAGCACCAGCTAGCGCTGACCGAGCCGCCGCAAGGCAACGCCATCCACGGGCTCATGCGCTGGCGGCCGTGGCAGGCCGTCGAGCATGGGCCGGTCCACGTGATCATGGGGGCCACGCTGCTGCCGACGAGCGGCTATCCGTTCGCACTGGAGCTGCGCATCCTCTACGAGCTCGTGGACGGCGGACTCGAAGTCTCCACCACCGCAACCAACATCGGTGAGCGCAGATGCCCCTATGGGGCCGGACAGCATCCCTACCTCTCGCCGGGCTCGGGCGCGATCGACGAGTGCACCCTGCAGGTGGGCGCGGCCACACGGCTGATGAACAACGAGCGCATGATCCCGAAGGCGAGCGCCCCCGTGAGGGACACGCCCTTCGACTTCGCCGACCCCCGACAGATCGGTGACACACAGCTGGACGTGGCGTTCACCGATCTGCAGCGCGACGGGGAGGGTCGGGCGAGGGCACGTCTCACAGGCGCCGACGGGCGCTGCGTGGAGCTGTGGGCCGACGAGCACCACGGGTTCCTCGAGGTCTTCACCGGTGACACCCTCAGCCCGGCGCGCCGGCGCCGCGGCCTGGCGGTGGAGCCAATGACCTGCGCACCCAACGCCTTTCAGAGCACCGCCGGGCTGATCGTGCTCGAGCCGGGCGAGGCGCTGATCACGCGCTGGGGCGTTGGCCTGCTCGAGGCGGGCTGAGGATCCTCCTCAGATCCAGCCGAGCAGCGGCCCGAACACCAGGCCGGCGAGAAGATCGAGTGCGGCAAGCGATCCGACCACCCGCAGCTGCAGCGCACGGCGTGACATGTCGTGCACCCAGAAGGCAACTGCATAGAAGGTGAGATAGCCGAACACGACGATCACCGGCCAGCTCGCCACGTTCCACCACCAGTAGTACCAGTGGAAGACCCCGTCGGCGTGCAGCAGCAGCTCGACCCCGACGGACACGATCGACAGGGCGATGGCCAGCGCCCAGCGGTTGGGCAGGCCGAGTATGCGGGCGTCGCGGTCGTGGCGCCAGCAGCTTGGCGAAGACGACCCCGTTGATCGCGAAGAAGAGCGATATCTCCACGGTCAACCCGATCAGGATCACGAAGCTGCTGGTGCCGGTGACGGTCCACAGTGCGGCGTGACCGTCGAAGTGCAGGACCAGCGCGTTGGCGATCTCGTTCGCCAGTCCATCAGCCAGAAGGCCAGCCCGGCCAGCACGACGTTCCAGTTCGCCCGCTCGATCTCGACCGCGTACACGTAGACGACCAGCCCGAGCAGCGTGACTGTGGACCAGTTGAAGTGGCCCGGGGCGCGGAGCAGGTGCTCGGCTTCGACGGGTGAACTGCGTGGCGCTCGCGACCATCGTCTTCAGGCAGGTATTTCCGCGGCGCGCCCGACTTCGCGGCGGGCGGGCGCGACCCCGCTTGGCTTTCTTCGCGCCCGCCCGTTTGGCCTTCCGCGCGCCCCCGGCTTGGCCGCCGGTCGCGGCGGTCGTGCGAGCGCGAGCAGATCGTCCATGCCGCGCTCGATCCCCGTGGTCAGCACGTCGATGTCGGGAGCGCCCTCGTAGTCGCCGGTGACGCCGAAGTAGAGCCCGCCGTCATAGGAGAAGATCGCCACGACGATCCTGGATCGAGCCGACGACGGGGACGAACGGGTAGGACTCGAGCATGCGCCGCCCGAGCGTCTGGACGGGCTGCTGCGGGCCGGGGACGTTGGTCGTCGCGGTGTGCATGTTCAGGCGCGGCGAGAGCGTCACCAGGCGGCTGCCCAGCGCCAGCAGCAGCGGCGGAGCGAAGCCCGACAGCGAGCTCGAGCACGTCGCCGGCGACGGCCTGCTTGGACTGCTTGATCCCATCCATCTCGGCGCGGATGCTGCGCGAGTCGCGCGGCTGGGTCGGCGAGGCCGACGGGCAGGCCGGCGAACACGGCGGAGACGCGGTTGTTGTAGACGCCCTTCTCGCCACGGCGGCGCACCGACACGGGCACCATCGTGCGCACGACCTGCTCCGGTCGGCGATGCTGCTCGCCGCGCGACTCGAGCAGCTCGCGAAAGCCGTTGGTGATGATCGTGAGCACGACGTCGTTGACGGTGCCGCCGAGCGCTGCGCGCACGGTCTTGACGTCGGTCAGGCGCGCCTGCGGCCCAGCTCCAGCGCCGATGCGGGCCGATCGGCCCGGTCAGCGAGGAGGAGCCCACCGGGCGCAGCGCGCGCCCCGGCCGCCAGGCGTGGCGCGCGCGAGCTCGGCGAGCGAGCGCAGCCGTCTCGTCCGGGGGCGCGCAGCGCCTGGCGGAGCGCCTGCAGCTGCCCCGCCGGGCTCAGCACGCTGACGCAGCGAGCTGCACGAGGATCTCCACGCCGGAGGGCTCCGGCGGGCGCCGACCAGGGCATCGGCGAGGCGGCGCGGCGAGTCTGTCGGAGAACATGACCGACATCAGGTCGGTAGCCGCCACCCCGTCGACCATGCAGTGGTGGACCTTGGAGAGCAGCGCCCAGCGGCCGCGGTCGAGCCCCTCGACGAACCACAGCTCCCACAGCGGCTTGTTGCGGTCGAGATGCTGAGAGAAGATGCGGCTGGCCATCTGGCGCAGCTGCAGCGTCGCTGCCCGGAGCGCGGGATGGCGGTGTGGCGCAGGTGGTAGGCGAGGCTGAAGTGGGGATCGTCGACCCAGGCCGGCGGGCCGGCCGCGAGCGGCACGAAGCGCACCTTCTGGCGATAGCGAGGCACGAGGTCGAGCTTGCCCGCGACCATCGCCGCGAGCTCCTCGAACGGCGGCGGCGGTCCGGCGAAGATGCTCACCCCGCCGATGTGCATCGGCGTGGCGTCGTTCTCGACGTGCAGGAACGACGAGTCGATCGAGCTCATCCATTCCATGCGGCCTCCCCTCCAGACCTCGCGGCGACCGGTGCGGTCGCGCACTGGAGAACACCCTACGCCCTATGCCGCGCGAGCACCCGGAACGAGTCGCAGCCGGTCGGGCAGCAGCGGGATGACCGCCCGCTTGAGGTACTCGGCGCCACCGCTCACGAGTGCCTTGCGCATCAGCGGGGTCGGCAGCGGCGCGAAGCCGTACTGCTCGCGGATGCTGTCGGGCAGGAGCGCCACGGTGACGAAGTTGGCGGTCTCCAGGAGTGGGCGCGCGAGCAGCGGCACGGGCGGGGAGAGCACGATCTCGCGGGCCCTGCGCCGCGCCCAGTCGGTGACCACCAGCTCATCGCCGTCCAGCATCCGGCGGCGGTAGGCGTCGAGGTCCTCGAGCGTGGCCGGCATGTCACCCTTGCGCAGGCCGAAGAGGCGACCCACGAGCTTGTAGTCCTCCCAGTAGGCGCTCTCCTGCTCGCGGGTCAGGGGGCCCACGTACTTGCGGTACACCACCAGCGCGGAGTCCACGAGCGTGAACAGGATCCACAGCAGCAGCTCGGGATCGTCCGCGCGATAGGGGGTGCCGGCGGGGTAGGGACCGATCGGCTCGACCAGCCGGCCGCTGACGCGGCGATGCATGGCACGCACGCGGCGGGTCACCCGGTCGGCGTCGGCGCGTGAGCCGAAGGCGATCGTGTTCATCGTCTCGGCGGTGCGGGCGAGGCGCTTGTAGGGCTCGTCCATCGCGCTCGTGTGGGCCAGCAGGCCGAACACAGCGAGGGGATGCGCCGCCTGCATCAGCAGGGCGCGCGGCCCCGACAGGGCGACGGCGCGCTCGCCGTGGATCCGGCGCATCATCGAGCTCTCGGCGAAATAGCCCTCCGTGCTCGCGCCTTCAGATCGCGGCCTTGCCATGCATCGATCCTAGAGCCATCAGGTCTGCTCTACGCTCGGCTGATGCTCGGTCGGCTCTTCCCGCTTGTGCTCACGGCTCTCGCCTGCGCGCTCGCCGGGTGCGCCTCCGCCGGGCAGGCGGTGAGACCGGCCGCCGAGCGTACGCCCGTCGAGGCGGCGAGCGCGACAATCGCCACCCCCCATACGGCCGGCGCCGTCCACACGACCCCCGCCGAACCGCCGGCTGGCCGGCCCGCTTGCCGGCCGCGTGATCACCGTCGATCCGGGTCACAACGGCGGCAACTTCTCCAACCCGCAGCAGATCGGCCGGCTCGTCAACGACGGCAACGGGGAGAAGGAATGCGACACGACGGGAACGGCCGCACCGGACGGGTATCGGGAGACGGACTTCAACTGGAGCGTGGCGGTGCGCCTGCGGGTGTTGCTGGAGGCGGCGGGAGCACGTGTGGTGATGACCCGCCGGAGCAACACGGGCGTGGGCCCGTGCATCACCGAACGGGCCGCCATCGGCAACCGGGCACACAGCGATGCGGCCATCTCGATCCACGCCGACGGCGGGCCCACCGGCGGATCGGGCTTCGCGATCCTGATTCCCGCCCCGATCCCGAGCCATGCCAGCCAGTCGATCGTGGCTCCCTCGAGGAGGCTTGCGCTGTCGCTGCGCCCGGCGCTCGAGCGGGCGGGCCTCCACCCCTCGACCTATGACGGAGTCGATGGGCTGGCGCCCCGCACGGATCTCGGCGGCCTCAACCTCTCCCGTGTGCCGAAGGTGTTCGTGGAGGTGGCAAACATGCAGAACCAGGCCGATGAGGCTCCGATGGAGCATGCCGGGTATCGCGAGAACGTCGCACGGGCGCTGCTGGCGGGGCTTGAGCGTTTCCTGCCCGGCAGCTAGAGCACGGTCGCGATCGCCGCCGCCTGCTCGGTCAGGCGCTCGAACAGGGCGAGCTGCTCGGGGCGATCGACGAGGGTCTCGGCATGCCATTGGACGCCCATGAGGAAGCGACCGTCCACGTCCTCGATGGCCTCCACGAGGCCGTCCTGAGACCAGGCGACGGCGCGTAGGGACAGGCCGAGGCGATCGATGGCCTGATGGTGGAAGGAGTTGACCTCCACAGGCCCTCCGCCGGTGGTCTGGGCCAGGCAGCTGTCGGGGGCCACGCGCACGTCGTGGGTGGTGCGATCGCCGGGCTCGCTCTGGCGGTGCTCCAGCTCTCCGTCGTTGATGTCGGGGAGGTGCTGGATGCAGGGTGCCGCGCCGGGCGACGTTGAGCACCTGGGCGCCGCGGCAGATGCCGAGGATGGGCAGGCCACGGGCGTCGGCCTGCCTGCAGAGGGCGAGCTCGAAGGCGTCGACCTCGCTGTCGGTGGGACCGAGCTCGGGGTGGGGGTCGGCGCCGTAGGCGACGGGATCGAGGTCGGGGCCGCCCGTGAGCAGCAGGCCCGAGAGGTGATCGAGCAGGGGGTCGATGCTGTCGGGCGAGAGCGGGGCGAGCGCCACCGCTAGGCCGCCGGCGCGCTCGACGGCGCGCATGTAGTGCGAGCCCGAGCGTCATCTCTGTCTGGAGGGGCTCGCCGTGGGCCACACGCTGGGCCTCTTCCTTGCGGCGGATCTCCGAGACGGTGACGCCGATCAGCGGCCTGCTCACTCCAATACCCAAGTGTCCTTGCTCCCACCGTTCTGCGAGGAGTTGACGACGAGCGCCCCACGCTCGAACGCCACGCGTGTGAGCCCGCCGGGCAGCACATCCACCGTCTCCCCGCTTGCGATGGCGAACGATCGCAGATCGACATGACGTGGCTCGATGTCTCCGTCGACGACGGTGGGATGGCGCGAGAGCATCACCATCTCCTGCGCCACGTAGTCGCCCGGCGCGGCGCTGAGGGCGGCGCCGGTGGCGCGCAGGTCCTCGTCGTTGGCGTGCGGGCCGATCACGACGCCGTAGCCGCCGTGGCCGCTGCGCGGCTTGATCACCAGCTCGTCGAGGCGCCCGATGATCATCTCCAGGGTGTCGGGCTGGGTGGGGTCGTATGTGGGCACGGAGCGCAGCAGGGGCTCCTCATGGAGATAGAAGCGCACCATCTCCTCGACGTAGGCGTGGATGAGCTTGTCGTCGGCGACTCCCGTTCCGAAGGCGTTGACACAGCCCAGCGTGCCCTGGAGCACCGGCTCCAGCAGGAGCTGGGCGATGGCCGTGGGCTGCCCCTGCTCGTCGGTGAGCCGGTCCTCGTCGGTGCGGCGATAGACCACGTCGACGTGGCGCTCGGACCCGTCGAGCCACGCATACAGGTGACCCTGGCGCAGCAGGAGCTGTGCGGGCAGCACGAGCTCCACGCCGAGGCGCTCGGCGAGGACGCGGTGCTCGTAGAAGGCGGAGTTGCCCTCGCCGTCGCTCAGCAGGATCACCGAGGGCTCCTCGCCGGCCGTCGCGGGGGCGGCCGCCCGCAGGGCGCGCCCGAGGGCGGGGAAGACGCCGTCGAGGGGACGCACGCGAAGATCGGGAGCAGGCGGCAGGTGTGCCCCGATCACCTCTCTGGCGGCGACCGCGTAGGCGATGCCGGATGGTGTCCTGAGGTTGTCCTCGAGCACCTTGAACGAGCCGTCGCTGTCGCGCACGATGTCGAGTCCGGCGACGGCGATCCACGGGCTGATTCCGCCACCCAGGCCGGCCAGCTGGGGCTCGTGGTGGATGGCGCTGTCGATCGCCGCAGCGGGGACGATGCCGGCGGTGACGATCCGGCGATCGCCGTAGATGTCTCTGAGGAACAGCTCCAGGGCGCGAACCCGCTGGCTCACGCCGGCGGCGAGGCCGTCCCATTCACCTGCATCGATCAGGCGGGGGACGGGATCGATCCGAAACGCCTGCTCCCCATCGGCCGAGCCGAAGCAGACACCGCGGCTGCGCACGTCACGGTCGACGGCGATGGCCAGCTCCTGCGGATCCAGCTCCTCGATCCGATCGCGCAGCAGACGCTCGTGCCCGCCGACGCCGGCTCCCGCACCCTCGTCGAGGGGCTCGGTGGTGATCTGCTCGGCACCGGCCACCTGCCGATTCTCTGCCCCCTGGGCGGTCATGGCGTTCGACTCGCGTCCAAAATGGTTGGCGGGAGCTTGGACCGCCCGCATGGATCGCGCCCGCCAGCCGTTCAGGCGTCGCTCGAGGGAGCCCAGATGTTGATGTCGCTGTCCTGGGCATGGCGATCGATCTCGGCCAGCTCCGCCGAGCCGAAGTCGAGGTTCTGCAGGGCGGCCACGTTCTGCTCGAGCTGCTCGACGCTGCTGGCGCCGATCAGAGCCGAGCTCACGCGAGGATCGCGCAGCACCCATGCGATGGCGAGCTGCGCGAGGGACTGTCCCCGACGCTCGGCGATCTCGTTGAGGGCGCGCACTCGCGCAAGGTTCTCCTCGGTGAGCAGGCTCTCTTCGAATGCCTCGCCGCGGCGCACGCGGGAGTCCTCGGGAATGCCATCGAGGTAGCGATCGGTGAGCAGCCCCTGGCCGAGGGGCGAGAAGACGATCGCACCGACCCCCTCGCGCTCGAGCACGTCGAGCAGGTCCAGCTCGATCCAGCGGTTGAGCAGCGAGTAGGAGGGCTGGTGGATCAGCAGCGGGGTACCCAGGCCCCTCAGGATCTCCACCGCTTCGGCGCTCCGCTCGCCGAGTAGGAGCTGATCCCCACATACAGAGCCTTGCCCTGACGCACGGCGGTGTCGAGCGCCCCCATCGTCTCCTGCAGCGGGGTGTCGGGGTCGAGCCGGTGCGAGTAGAAGATGTCGACGTAGTCGAGTCCCATCCGCTCGAGGCTCTGGTCGAGGGAGGCGAGCAGGTACTTGCGCGATCCAAACTCGCCGTAGGGGCCGGGCCACTGGTCGTAGCCGGCCTTGGTGGAGATGATCAGCTCGTCGCGGTAGGGCCGCAGATCCTCGGCGAAGATCCGCCCGAAGTTCTTCTCGGCTGCGCCGTAGGGCGGTCCGTAGTTGTTGGCCAGGTCGAAGTGGGTGATGCCGAGGTCGAAGGCACGCCTGATGATCGCCCGGTTGGGCGCCAGCGGCCGGTCGTCGCCGAAGTTCTGCCACAGCCCGAGTGAGATGGCGGGCAGCTGGATGCCACTGGCTCCGACCCTGCGATAGGGCATCTGCCCGTAGCGCTCGGGGTGAGGGACGTAGACGGGATCGTCGCGTTCTGGGTTGTAGGTCATCGGTTCCTGCTCTCAGGCGGGCGATATTCGGTTCGGGCTCGCCTGTCATGGGTACTACCCGCGGTGCAGGGTCATCCAATCAAATCGAAGGAGACAACCATGGGCGATAGAGCTCAGCGCATCGAGGGCAAGGCCAAAGAGCTCAAAGGATCCCTCAAGCGCCAGGCGGGCGAGGCCAGCGGACGGCCGGGCACCGAGGCCGAGGGAGCGGGCGAGGAGCTCAAGGGCAAGGCGAAGAACGCACTCGGCAAAGCACGCAGCGCGGTCGAGAAGAGCACTCGCTGAGGGCGGGTCATTTGCCGAGGCCCGCGATCAGGTTGATGGTCGCGGCAATGATCAGCGCGCCGAACATGTAGGAGAGCAGGGCGTGCCCGACGGCGGTGCGGCGTATGCGCTTGGTCTGCAGGTCGGTGTCGGAGACCTGGAAGGTCATGCCGATTGTGAGCGACAGGTAGGCGAAGTCGCTGAAGGACGGGGAGCTTTCCTCGTTGAAATCCACGCCGCCGGGCTCCCCGGAGTAGTAGAGGCCGGCGTAGCGCAGGCTGTAGATGGTGTGAACGACGCCCCAGGAGAGCACGATGCTCACCACGCTCATCCCCACGAGCAGGCCCTTGTCGAGGCCGCTGGTACTTCCGGCCCTGACCAGCACGAGCCCTACTGCGACCAGGCTGACGACGCTCGCGCCGAGCAGCAGGGTGTCCCGGGCGGCGCGGGCGGGGTCCTCCCGTCTGGCCCGTTCGGAAGTCTTGCCGCGCACCCATCCGCCACAGCGAGTGCCACATCCAGACGAGGAACACCAGCGCGCTCCCGTCCCAGCCCGCGAGCGGGATCAGCCACCACGGTCCGAGCAGCCCGACGATGAGCGCCGTCAGGGCACCCGCTGAGGCCGAGGCGGAGAGGCGCACCGCCGCGGAGGGATCCCTGACCTCGCGCGAGGCCATGACTAGGTCGCGGGGGTGCGGCGAAGACGCCCCGAGCCGCGGCCACGATGCTCGGGCGGTTCGGGGCGCACCGGCGAGAGCAGCGCCCAGGCGATCATGAGAGCAGCCACCACCAGCATCCCGAGCCCGGACCACAGATCGATGTCGATCCCCGCCGCCTTGGTCTTGACGGTGTGCGAGCCGACGATGCCGAGCACCACGAGCACGACGCCGTAGACGAGGAACAGCCCCCCGATGATCCGTCGTACGTCGAAGCGGTTGGCGAGCTTCGCGGCGCGCTCCTCGTCCTCGTCGGAGAGCGGCTCGGGCTCGTCAGGGGCGCTGCGGGAGTCGGGCTGCGGGCTCATTCGGATCTCCTCGCTGGTGGCTAGATGAAGATGATGTTGAGGATCACGATCAGCACCACGGCGCCGGCGCCGAGCAGGTAGGGCGAGCGCCACCAGAGCTTGTCGCCCGCCTCGACCTCCTCGGGACGCTCGTCGGTGCGGGTGAGTTTCCACACCAGCCCGCGGAGCTCCTCGACGGGCTTGGGCGGTGTGACCATCGAGACGGCCACGGTTACCACGGCGTCCACGAGGAAGGCGATGATCGCCTGCCAGAAGCTGCCGCTGAGTTCGGTGCCGAAGTGAAACAGCACGTGGTAGGCGTTCAGGCGATTGACCGCATAGGCGGCCAGGGTGCCCGAGAGCAGCCCGAAGAACCCGGCCCACGGCGTGCTGCGCTTCCACAGCATCGCGATGACGAAGGTGGCGAACAGCGGGGCGTTGAAGATCGAGAACAGCGTCTGGATGTAGTTCATGATGTTCGGGTAGCCCTTGGCGATGAACGCCGTGCCGACCGAGATGAACACGCCGAGCGCGGTCACCACTCGCCCGACGGTGATGTAGTAACCGCCGTCGCGATCCTTGACGGCGTATGACTGCCACAGGTCGTAGGTGACGACCGTGTTGAAAGAGGTGACGTTGGCGGCGACCCCCGCCATGAACGCGGCGAGCAGCCCCGCGATCGCCACACCGAGCATCCCTTCGGGGAGGTAGGTGCCGATCAGGTGGGGGATGGCGGTGTTGTACTGCAGGCCCACGGCCTTGCTCGTGCCGAGGCCCCTGATGGTGACGAGAGCCACCAGGCCCGGGATGATGGTGAGGGCCGGGATGAAGATCTTCGGGTAGGCGCCGATCAGCGGGGTGCGGCGGGCGGCCGACAGGTTCCGTGCGGACAGGGCGCGCTGAACCTCGGCGAAGTTGGTCGTCCAGTAGCCGAAGCCGAGCACGAAGCCGAGCCCGAACACGATCCCCACCCAGTCGGAGCCGATGGGGTTGGTCACGTGGTGGATTTCAAGCCCTTTCCAGGCGTGCAGGCCCGGTTCGCCGAGCTTGGTCATGTGCTTGACCTTTTCGACCAGGCCGTGCACGCCACCCATCGCGTGCAGGGCGACGATCGTCAGGGGCAGCAGGCTGGCGACGATCACGAAGAACTGAAGCACCTCGTTGTAGATCGCCGAGGTGAGCCCGCCGAGGGAGATGTAGGCGAGCACGATGATCGCCGCCACGACGATGGCGAAGGGGATCGACCAGCCAACCAGCAGGTGCATGATCAGGGCGAGCGCGTAGAGGTTCACACCCGAGATCAGCACCGTCGCCACGGCGAAGGTGGCGGCATTCAGGAAGTGTGTCTGCTCGTTGAAGCGCAGCCTCAGGTACTCGGGCACGCTGCGCACTTTGGCGCCGTAGTAGAAGGGCATCATCACGATCCCCAGGAACACCATGGCGAGGACAGCGCCGATCCAGTAGTAGTGAACGGTGGCCACCCCGTACTCGGCACCGTTGGCCGACTGCCCGAGGATCTCGAGCGCTCCGAGGTTGGCAGAGATGAAAGCGAGGCCGGTGATCCAGGCAGGCAGCGAGCGACCGGAGAGGAAGAAGTCGATGTCGGTCTTGATGGTCAGCCGTGCCACCAGCCCGATGCCGAGCACGACGAGGAAGTAGACGGCGACGAGCGCGTAGTCGAGCGTGCTCGGGTGCAACCTGAGGGCGGCCAGGATCATGCCGATCGCTTCTCTCTCGCCGCTCCCGCCCGCTGTCCTTGTCGCGCCCCTGGAGTCACAGCATCACTCTTTCCCCGCAGAGCGCAAATCTGAAACCGTGGCGCGCGCGTATGCTCGGCAGGTGACCGAACGCAAGCTGGCAGCCAACGGCATCGAGCTGCACGCGCTCGACGAGGGCGAGGGGCCGCTGGTGGTGCTCTGTCACGGCTTTCCCGAGCTCGCCTTCTCCTGGCGCCATCAGCTGAGGGCGCTCACCCACGCCGGCTATCGCGTGGTCGCGCCGGACATGCGGGGCTATGGACAGAGCTCCGCTCCGAGCGCTGTGGAGGCCTATGACGTGGTGTCGTTGTGCGGAGACCTGTGCGCTCTGCTCGACGCGCTGGGCGAGGAGTCGGCTGTGTTCGTGGGGCACGACTGGGGCGCGAGCGTGGTGTGGCAGCTCGCCGTTCTGCACCCCGAGCGAGTGCGGGCGGTGGCGGGTCTCAGCGTGCCGTTCGTGCCCCGCGCGCCGGCACCGCCGATAGCGATCATGCGCAGCCACCTGGGAGAGGACTTCTACATCGTGTGGTTCCAGGAGCCGGGGGTGGCCGAGGAGGCACTGAGCCGCGACGTGCGCCGGACGCTCACCACCTCGCGCCAGTGGACGGCGCAGTGGGCCGAGGAGGAGGAGCGCCCCTCGCGGCGGCCATCATGGCTGTCCGAGGAAGAGCTCGAGGTCTATGTGGAGGCGTTCCAGAGGACCGGTTTCACGGGCGGGCTGAACTGGTATCGCAACATCGACCGCAACTGGGAGCTGACCGCCGCAGTGGCCGAGCGGCGGGTGGAGCAGCCGGCCCTCTTCCTGACGGGCGAGCTCGACCCGGTGCGGCGCTTCATGCCGGCCGAGGCGATGCGGGGGTGGGTGACGGATCTGCGCAGCGAGGTGGTGGTGCCCGAGGCGGGCCACTGGGTCCAGCAGCAGGCACCCGCGGCCGTCAACTCGGCGCTGCTGGAGTTCCTGCAGGGTCTTTGATCAGCTCGCCGAGGGCCCGGCGCTGGCGTCCCTGCTCGTCGAAGTTCTCGGGGGCGAGCCATGCCTCATAGCCGGGGCGCAGCGCGGCCCACTCCTCATCGGTGATGGAGAACCAGGCGGTGTCACGGTTTCGTCCCTTGACGATCTGGTGCTTGCGGAACACGCCCTCGAAGGTGAACCCGAAGCGCTCGGCGGCGCGGCGTGAGGCGGCGTTCAACGAGTCGCACTTCCACTCCAGCCGGCGGTAGCCGAGCTCGTCGAAGGCCTGGCGGGCGAGCAGGTAGATCGCCTCGGTAGCAGCGGTGCTGCGCTTGAGCTGTGGCCCAAACCAGATGTGCCCGATCTCGATCGTCCCATGCTCGGGTGTGATGCGCAGATAGGAGGCGACGCCGAGGGGCCGCCCGGCGAGCGAGGAGATCGTGAAGAACAGAGGATCCCGCGACTTCGAGCACTCCTCCAGCATGTGGCGCAGCTCGTCAGGGCCCTCGAAGGGGCCGTAGGGGAGATACGTCCAGATCGACGGATCGCCGCTGGGCGGGTGGGAGATCTCGAACAGCGCCTCGCCGTCCGCGCCGGAGGTGGGCCTGAGCAGCATGTGCTCGCCCTGCAGCGCTCTGTGCTCAGGAAGCCGAGCGGGCTTCCAGTCGACCTTCTCGCCGAGCGGCGGCTCCTGCTCCCCGAGCATGGGGGCAGTCAAGCAGAAGCTCAGCGGCGCGGCCGGGGCGCCCGGTGCGCGGACTTCACGGGGGGTGTGGCTCCACCGACCGGGGCGCCTTCGCGCAGCCAGAGCAGCCCCTTGGAGGTGCTCAGGCCGGTGAGGAACGGAGTCAGTGCGCCCGAGCCCAGATCGAGCGTGTCGACCTCCGTGTTCTGCGCCGCGCTGCCCACGGTGTCCAGTGAGGCGAACGCCTGGCCGGCGGCAAAGGGCCCGGTGACGGCATAGACGGTCTCTGCCCCGTTGTCGACGACGATCAGTGTGCCACCCGACCTGTTCGTCCAGCGGACGTCATCCACGCCCGCCGGCTGCCCCGAGTGGGTCATCGAGAGACGGGTGAGCTTGGGGGCGCCATGGCCAAGTCCGCGAGCGAACACCAACTGCTGGTCGGCCTGGCTGTCGAGCACCACCTGGCCCGCGAAGCGCGGGCTGTGCGGGGGAACGAGGGCGTTGGAGTCGGGGTCGGTCAACGCCAGGGTCGCCGGGAGCCCGGTGAGGGCGTCGCTCGCGACGGCGTTGTCGGCGAAGGTGGGCGTGAGCGAGGCCACCCCGGTGCCGGGGTGCAGGGTCACGAGCAAGAGGGCCGTCGCGTTCGCGGCCGCGGGGTTTGAGGCGCTGAGGTAGATCCGGCCGTTGTCAACCGTGACGGCGTCGGTGCCGCCGCCCGTGAGAACCCCGCCGCTGGGTGCGGAATCGGGGGCCGGTTCGTAGTTGTAGTGCTGCACCTGCGTGGCGGCGGGCGCGTTGGGAAGGATGGTGTAGAGACTGGAGTTGCCGTCCTCGTTGACTGTTGCGATCACCTGGCGGTGCCTGAGTTCCACGCCCAAGCCGTCGATCTTGCCGGGCAGGCTCCAGCTCTGAAGCGCCTTGCCCGCGAGGCTGTACTCGATCAGCGTGCCGCTGCTCTGGCCGGTGAGGGTGTTGGGTTCGCCCTTGGTGCCCACGCCGTTCTGCCAGCCGACGAACACGTGGCCGGCGAAGCCGGTGACGTCGTCGGGGCCGATGGTGGCGGGGGTTGTGGCGGGAGCGGCGGCGAATGTGCTCACCGTGAAGCCGGGAGGCGCCGAGGGGATGGCGGCGGCGGACGCGGTGCTCAGGCCGGCCATCAGAGTGCAGGAGGCGGACAGCGCGATCAGCTTCTGAAGTGGGTTCATACCCTGCAGGCTAGGAGGGGCCCAACGCGCGATGTGATCGTTTGGTTACCTCCCGGCGGGCCGAACAGCACCGGCTATTCGACGACGAGGGTGGCTTTCATGCCTTTGCTCTCATGTTCGGGGAGGGAGCAGAACAGCGAGTAGGTGCCCGCCTTCATGTTGATCTGCTGGTCCTCCACCCCTTTGGAGGGCGCGTTGGGAAACGTTCCAGCGACGGCGCCTTCGGTGGGGAGGAGGTTGAGGTTGTGTTCGTCCTGTCCGTTGTTGACGAACTCGAAGATCACTTTCCCGGCGGGCACGGAGGTGCGTGAGAGGGTGAAGCTGAACTCCACAGCCGTTACCTGCACGTGAGGAACGGACGGCGGCGGGGGCGTCCTGACTTCGCCCGGGTCGCTGGGCAGGCCCGTGGCGGCCGGTAGCGGCGGGGAGAAGGGGCTGCCTGGCGTGCTCGTGCCGGAGCCGCCGGCGCTCGGCGACGTCGGGGAGCCGGGCGACGCTGTCGGGATGGCGCTGTGGTGGACCGTCCGGCGGTGCACGGCGGGGCATCTCTTTGCGTGCCGGCGCGAGCGGCCGCCTCTGTTGTGCGCTTGCGCTGAGCAACGCCGCACGCGATGCGTGGTGGCGCGACCGCGGTGTGTCGGTGAGGCCAGCGCCAGCTGGCCCATGACCCCGATCGCACAGGCCCCGCAGAGCACCATCGCGATGACGCCTCTGGCCGCTCGGCGCATCAGGCGATCAGCGAGGGGATCTGGCCAAACGGGCTGGGGCCTTCGAGACCGGTGCCGGCGCCGGGAATGACCAGCCCGGCTTCGGTCTGGAACCACTGCCCGAGCAGGGCCGCGTACATGGCGCGGAAGTCCGAGGTGTTGACCAGGTTTTCGTTCGGGTCGAGTTTGCCGAGGCCAGGGAACTCGCCCACCATTTTCCCCTTCACCCGGCTGCCGATCAGGAAGGCGACGCCGGCGGCACCGTGGTCCGTGCCCGACCCGTTTTCCTGCGGGCGCCGGCCGAACTCCGACCACAGCTGGATCAGCACGCGGTCGTCGAGTTTGCGGGCTTCGAGATCGCGCTGGAAGGCGAGCACCGATTCGACCGTCTGGGCGAGGTTGGTGCTCAGTGTCTGGCTCTCGTCGGAGTGGGTGTCGTAGGAGCCCACCGCGGTGAGGGACACGCATTTGATGGGCAGCGCTTCGTCGTCGAGCATCGCCGCGAGGGCCGCCAGGCGCTTGGGGAACTCACCACCGTTCGTCGGGTAGGTGACGGGCGAGGTGAAGCCGGGTTTGCCTTCGTGTTCGGCGAAGGGCGCGATCTGGTTGCGGATGAGGTTGGTGTCGAGCGAGGCGGTGCGCGCCTGGGCGAAGGCGGGGGAGGGCGCGCCGAGGGTCCCGAGCCGCCCGAACGCGTCGAGGGTGGGCGAGGCCAGCGGTTCGTCCAGGCCATAGGCCCAGAAGTTGTAGTCCGAGGGCGATGACACGGCGGCGACCGGCACCTTCGTGGTGGCGAGCGCGGGCGCCAGTGAGTAGTCGAGGGAGAGGCCCTGCAACGGGTTGCCGGGATCACCGGCGATGTCCAGATAGCGGCCCATCCAGCCGGAGCGGGTCTGGGCGTTCAGTTCGCCGACCTCCCAGTAGTGGCGGCTGGTGAAGTGGCTCTCGTCGGGCGGGTCGTATCCGATGGCGGGGAACACGGTGACCTTGCCCTCTCCGTGCAGTTCGGCAAGGCCCCCCGCCTGCGGGTGCCACATCAGGGTTTCGTCCTCGCTGAAGGGGACGCCTTCACCTTCTTTGCGCGCGAGCGTGGGACGCAGCTTTTGATACAGGACTTCCTTGACGGGGGCGAGCACCGAGAGTGCGTCCCAGCCTCCTTCCATGAAGATCGAGACGACGACCGGCTGGTTCGGCGGGGCGGCGGCGGCTGCCTGGGCGATGCCCTCTTCGAAGTGGCGGGGCGAGAGCGCGGCGGCTCCGTATACGGACAGCACGGCGCCGGCGGAGCGCAGCAGGAAGGATCGCCGATCCATGCCGCTGCCGGCCGGCAAGGGCATGCCCGGCTCGATCGAGGGCAGGCCGCGACCGGCCTGGGCAACCCCCGCTCGCAGCAGCTGCGAGCGGGTGAAGTCGTTGCAGGAGCAGCTCTGAGCCATGAGTCAGCTCACCTGCATGTCGGGAGCGGTGGCGATGAGCATCCGCAGCGCGTTCTGCCGTAGCGCCCGGTAGGGGCTCTGCTCCCACTTGGCCGTCGCCACCCCTTCGAGGCAGGACTGGGCGAATTCGGCGATGCACTGCTGGGTTTCGCCGGTGAGACCCGGATTGCCCCAGTAGGCGAGCGCGCCCGCGAGCGCTTCGGAGGCGGTCTCGGTTTCGCTGTATTTGGGCTCTCCTTCACCCGGCCACGGGTTCGCGTAGGTCTTGGCGGTCACGTAGCTGGCCATTTCCCAGCGGGCCTTGGCGGTGGAGGTGTCGAGCCAGCGGGTGAAGTCCCAACCGGAGACGTTGGGCGGGTAGAACAGCTGCTGCCCGGCCCCCGAGGAGAGCCACGCCCAGGCGATGGTGTCGATCGGGCGGCCGATCGCGCGCAGCAGGCCGGCGTTGTAGACGACGGGAGGGGTGAGGAGCTCAGGGCCTTCGAGGAAGTCGGGGTGCTGGAGGATCGCCTCGACGACAGCCCGGATGCTGTACCCCGAGCTCGTGTACAGACCTTGGAGCGAGGCGAGGGTGGCTTCGGAGGGCGGGGTTGGGACGAAGTAGCTCCACAGCTTCGCCGCGAAGAAGGAGGCGTGCAGCGGATGGGTGACACACAGGCGCACAGCGTCTTCCCAGTTCCAGTTGCCCGTCTGCCCGAACACCGTCTTTTGCCCTGTGTCGTGGCGGGTGGGATCGAAATGGAAGTTCTGCAGCCCGCTGCTCTGCGTCCATTCCGCACGCCAGCCTGTGAGCGCACGAGCCATTTCGCGGACGTCGTCCTCGGTGTAGGCGCCGCGGTCGGCCCCGAGCGAGAACAGCTCCATCATCTCGCGTGCGTAGTTCTCGTTGGGTTCGTACTTGTCGTTGTAGATGCCGTCGAGGAAGACCAGCATGGCGGGGTTGACGGTCACCGCGAGGAACAGGTCGTGGAAGCTCCCGAGCGCGTTTTCACGGAAGAGGCTGTTCTGATCGAGCATCCTCTGCTGGTCGTTCACCTTCTCGTTGGAGTTGGCGAACCAGTCGTGCCAGATGAAGGTCATCCGCTCCACGAGCTGCTGGTCGGAGCGGATCATGCGGTCGAGCCACCAGCAGTGGTCCTGCCCCCAGGCATCGGCGGGCGCGAGCGCGTTGCCTTCGTCGTCGGTCGGTTCCGGGCCCTGCAGGACGGCGGCGCCGGACGGGCGTGTGAGGGAGTGGACGACCTGTTCGATCGGCTGCCCGGCGAGCGCCTGCGCCTGACCCGGCGTGGGCCCGAAGCCGGTGCGCCAGAGCAGTCGGCGCGCCTGGGCGACGGTGATGGCCGCGCCGACGGCGGCGGGCGGGGCGCTGGAGGGCGGCGGGGGACTGGTGGGGATCGGCGGCGGAGCGGGCGCGCCGGGCAGCCCCGCCACGGGCGCGACCGGCTGCAGGTGCTTCTTGTGGCGACGGTGCTTGTGATGCTTCTTTCGCGTCGCGTGCTTGCCGTGCTTGCGGTGATGCTCCCCCGATTTGCCCCGGCTGGGGTGAGACGACTTGGCCTTGCCCGCGGTGAGACCCATCAGGCCGCCACGGGGAGGGCGAAGGAGCGCGCGGAGCATCCCATGCGCGGGGGTTCGGCAGGGTCCGCCGATCGGGCGAGCCGGGCGGTGGGATGTTGGACGCTTGTCCTAGCGCGCCTCACGCTCGTGGCCTCCCGTCCCGGGGATAGGCTGAGAGCATGAGCCTGCATCCGCTGGCCGAGCACTTCGCGTCGATCGCCGATCGCTACGAGCGGGGGCGTCCCGAGTATGCCCCGGCGGTCGTGGGAGCGATGATGGCGGAGCTGGGACTCGAGGGCGGCGCAAAGGTGCTCGATCTGGCGGCGGGGACGGGAAAGCTGACCCGAGCGCTCCTCGCCGCGGGGCTGGACGTGGTGGCGGTGGAGCCCCAGAGCGCGCTGCGCGAGCGCCTGGCGGCGAGCGTGGGCGGCGAGCGCGTACACGACGGCCTGGCCGAGGCGATCCCGCTTGCGGATGAGTCGATGGACGCGGTGACCGTCGCCGACGCCTTTCACTGGTTCGACCAGATGGCGGCGCTGGGGGAGATACGTCGCGTGCTCCGTCCCGGAGGAGGCCTGGCCGTGGTCTCGACCATTCCCGACTGGAGCGGGGCGTCGTGGTCACACGAGCTCGGCTCGCTGGTGGCCGAGTCGCGCCCGGAGCATCCCTACTTCGACGGCCCGCGGTGGCACGAGGCGCTGGCGGCAAGCGGCGCCATCTGGGCAAGCCCGCGCGAGATCCGCGTCAGCACCACGCAGAGCACCAGTCCCGAGCAGATCGTCGATCACCTCGCATCGATGAGCTGGGTGGCGGGAATGGGAGCCGACGAGCAGGCGGCCATGATCGAGCGGATGGGTGCGCTGATCGCGGCCGGCGAGACGCCGGCCGCGATGCCACTCCACGTGGTTCTCGGCTTGGTGAGGCTCGCCTCAGGGGGCGGGTGAGGTGAGGTCCTGCGTTGCGAGGCCGGATGAGACGCCGGGGCCTTGTACTGCACCGCCTCGCCGCGCTCCGGTGCCCACCAGATCCTGGACCGATGACCCGCCGGCTTCGCGGACACGCCGAGCAAGCGCCCGATTCATGCGGCTCGGCCAGGCTGGCCCGCCGTAGACGAATCCCGTATATGCCTGAACGAGCGTGGCCCCGGCGAGGATGCGCTGCCATGCGTCCTGCGGTGTCTCCACGCCTCCCACCGAGATCAGGACGAGGCTGTTGCCCACCTTCGCGTAGAGGCGTTCGAGAACCTCCAGCGCCCGGCCCTTCAGGGGAGCGCCTGAGATACCCCCGCCTTCGACCGCGGCGATCGCGTCGTGGGAGCCATGCAGACCGCTGCGATCCTCGGTGGTGTTGACCGCGACGATGCCGTCGAGCGAGTGGCTGATTGCGAACTCGGCCAGCTCGTCGACCTGGTCGTTGTCTGTGTCGGGGCCGATCTTGATCAGGATCGGGACCTCGATGCCGCCCGCGCTGAGCTCGCTCCTGATGTCGGCGAGCAGCGGGCGCAGGAGCTCCACCGCATGCATCTCGCGGAGCCGAGGGGTGTTGGGTGAGCTGACATTGATCACGAGGTAGTCGGCGAACGGCGCCACGTGCCTGGCCGCCGCGCGGTAGTCCTCGCCGGCGTCGTCGAGAGCCGCTGCTCTGCTCTTGCCGACGTTCACCCCGATGACCGGCTGAGACCGACGTGTCCTCAGACGCTCCGCCACCGCCTCGGCGCCGGGATTGGGGAATCCCATCTTGTTCAGCAGAGCTCGGTCTTTGGCGAGCCGGAAGATACGCGGATGGGGATTGCCGGGCTGCTCGTTGGCCGTCACGGTGCCCACCTCGACGAAGCCGAAGCCGAGGAGCGCGAGGCCCTCGAACCAGGTTGCGCCCTTGTCGACGCCGGCGGCGACGCCGAGCGGGCTGGGGAAGGTCAGCCCGAGGGCCTTGACCTGGAGGGATGGATCGTGAGGCACGGTGAACCGCCGCATGAGCCCACGAATGGGAGGAACGGCGGCGGCGAGGCGCAGGGTGCGCGAAGCCAGTGCGTGCGCACGTTCCACATCGAGGCGCTGCAGGAGAAGCTTGAATAGCAGTCGGTAGATCAAGGCTGGCTCGAAGGCTGCGACCAGCGGGATCGCGGTCGCCGAAGGAGCCTAGCGGCGGGTGCAGCAGCTAGCTTCCCACCCGCCTCTGGTGCTCATGAAGAGATAATTGCTTCCCTCATGATGCGTCGTCGTTCCTTGTGGCGAGCTTGGAGCTGTAGAGGAGCTTGTCGGCTCGGGCCAGCGGAGCGTCGAGATCCTCGCCGGGCAACCACTCGCTGACGCCCGTCGACCAGTCGACCAGATCCTCGCCACCGCGCAGACGCTCGAGTACGGCGACAGCCGCGGTGGAAGTGGTGGCCGGGAGCAGCAGTACGAACTCGTCGCCGCCATGGCGGGCGAGGACGTCGCTAGGCCGGATGCGCTCGCGCCAGCGCCGCCCGAGAGCCGCGAGCAGCTCATCACCGGCGGCGTGACCGGCGCGGTCGTTCACCTGCTTGAAGTTGTCGAGGTCGATCACGGCGAGCGCGAGAGGGGCGCCGGTGCGATTGGCAAGCGCCCGCTCGCGCAGAGCCGCGGCCAGGAAGCCGCTGCGGTTGAGCAGCCCCGTCAGATAGTCCGTCCCCACCTGCCGGCGCATGGTCTCGCTGAGGCTCCCGAGCAGGATGCAGATCGACCAGATGGTGACGGTCACCACTGCCCAGTAGATGGCCACGTGCGGCAGGTGGCTGAGCCGCAGGCCCACCCCGAATCCGACGGAGATGAGCAGGGCCTGGGCGGTGACAGCCCGGCGCGGGAAGAAATGAGCGGAGTAGATGGCGATCCAGGGATATGCGAAGGCCGCAATCATCATCCCCCCGTGGGTGGCGGCGTGGGCGATCAGGCTGCTCGTGACCAGCGATCCGACGGCCGCCAGCAGCTCGAATCCGAGCAGGGCGATCCGGCTAGCGAACAGCCAGACGACGCATGCGCCCACCATGGCGACCCCGCCGGCAATTGCAACGAGCCCTGTTGGCTCAGCGCTCGAGATCGGGAAGACGACCGCTCCAAGGCAGACGAGCCCCTTGAAGAGGAACAGCAGCGACAGCGACCAGGCAATTGCGGGGCGACCGGCGGTCGCGTGGCGCACGAGCGCGCGCAAAGAAGCGGGAGCAGTGGCGGCCCGCAGTGGCCGGTCGGCGGCCGCCCGTGCGCCTGGGGCACCTGGCGCCTGCCAAGGCAACTGGGATGATCCGGAGTGCATCGTCTGGGGGCTCTTCGGACCGGGCCAGCCTGCGCTTGAGCGCTGCTGGCCACCGCCCACGAACTGAGCGACTCCTCGAGTGCTCTTTCGGCTGTCTCGAGCGATCGAGAAGACGGAGCTTGGGCCCGGTGTCTCTGTCTAGGTAGGCGGGTGTGGCGACCCCCTCTCGGGCGCGTTTCCTGATGGCTAATGGGGAGAGCCCAGTTGCGCCCGCCGGCGCTCACTGAGCGTGGCGGTTGCGCAGAACGATTCCGCCAAGCGGGCGAGGATGGTCGGTTAGGTTGGCCGTCCAGCGGGGCCGAGGCGGCAGAAGGAGCCCGCCCCCGGGATACGGCGTTTAACTTCGAGGAGGGTGTATGTCTGTCTCATTCCGTGCTCACCGACGGCGGCTCGTGTGCTGTGTCGCTGCCATCGCGGCACTCGGCGCGCTCGCTTTCGCACCGGCTGCAGGAGCGGCGCAGGTCGGAAGTACCTATCTTGCGCTCGGCGACTCGCTCGCCTATGGCTACCACGCCGCCCAGTTCAAAAGCGAGCTGGAAAGCAAAGGATATGTCGAACCGGCGACCTTCGACGAAGGCTACGTCGATGACTTCGCCGCGACGCTGAAGCTCGTCAACCCCAAACTGCAGACCATCAACGACGGCTGCCCCGGGGAGACGACCGAAACGCTGATCAAAGGCTCGGGCCTGCCCGGATACTGCGCCGGAGGGCCCACCGGCACGCCGTTCCCGTATGTGTTCCTGCACCACCCCTACACCCCTCACACCTCGCAGCTCGCAGACGCGCTGGCGATCCTCAAAGAAAACCCCAATGTCAGCCCGATCACGCTTGACATCGGAGCGAATGACGTGCTCCAGTTCCTCGCGAGCAAGTGCGGCTTCCCGAAAACGTTCACCTGCAGCCCCGCTGAAGTGGAAGCGGAGTTCGGCCACATCGCGGCGAACGTCTACTCGATCCTCGCGCAGCTGCGCGCAGCGGCGCCAAAAGCGCAGATCGTGCTGATCGGCCTCTACAACCCCTACCCCGAGGTGCTGCCCGCACCGGGTGGAGACAAGACGACAGCGGCGCTCAACACGGCCCTGGCGGGCGTGGCGGGCAAAGTTCCGGGTACGAGCTTCGCCAATCCGGAGCCCCCGTTCAACCCGTCGATCCTCACGGGCGCGCCGGAAAGCACAGACCTACCGACCATCTGCGCATTCACGGCGATGTGTCCCGGGGGCACGTACAACCCGACCAGCCCCAATGCCGACATCCACCCAACCACGCTCGGCTACGGCGTGATGGCTGGCGTGGTGGGGGTTGATTTCTTCACCCACTGACAGGCGAGCAATCGCGTCGGCTGCCCTCCCTCTCCGCCTGCTCGCCGGCCGGCGGAGAGGGAGGGGTCCCTATCGATGGCCGGGTTCGGAAGGGCGCTCGCTCATGGGTGTCCAGCGAACGACCCCCACGGTCGTACCAACAGAAATTGGCATCTTTGGCCAAACGTCCATATGGACGTGCCCCAGCCGGGGGGACGATGGCCTGCGATGGCCCTCAAGCCCATATCGGCGACGGAACTGGCGGAGACGCCGACGCTGTTCGCCAGCTTCATGGGCTACATGGACACCAAGCACAAGACCCTCGGGCAGCTGAGGGCGATATACCGCGAGCGCAGCAAGGCGCTCCGAGCAGCCGAGGATCGAGCTGACGACCTGCGGGTGGAGCGGTTCATAGACGACATGGCGAGCGACCGGTGGAACGCCGACGTAGTGATGCGGGTTGGCGTGTTCGACGGCACCATGCTGGCGGTCGACGGGATTCACCGCGGCATCGCCTACCTCGCCTGCATCGAGCGGGGCATCAGCCCGGACAGGCTTCCCCCGCTGCACGTCGACTGCTGACCCGCACTCGTTGAGCTAGTGGCGTTGCCCTACCCCCGACTGGCGCGGGGTTCGGCGGGCTCATACGGAGTGGAGTGATCGCGGACAGCATGGGTCTCAATCCGTAGACTCATCCTCCCGATGATTCGCTCCCCGACGTCCGTAGCACTCGGCATGGCGGCGATGGGAGATCCGGAAGATCCGACCGCCTCCTCGGGATGGCCAGCCTCCGTCCTCCGGGCGCTCCGGGAGATAGTCGAGCGTGTGGTGGCCGTCAGTGACACTCCCGAGGATCGCCGAGGCCGGGTAGCTCTGGCCGCAGGCGCGTTGATGGGGCTGCGCCCGTCAGATATGCGACGGCCGGGTGACGCCAGAGGGAGACTGTGGACCGTCGCGCACGCCAGCCTGCCCTACGCCAACGCGAGGGCTCACTCGGTAGGTGCCCAGCTGGCAGGCGCCGGTCGGCTTGACGGGCTCATTCAGAACGGGGGCGACTACCGCGCGCCCGGAGCACTCCCGATGGTGACGTACCAGGACTCAACAGTGGCGCAGGCCGTGAAGGCGTATCCGTGGCCTCACCTCCGCGGACTCTCACAGGGACAGATCGACGGACTCGTCCGGCGTCAGCGCGCTGCATATGAATCGGCAGTTGGATGCTGCACGTTCTCCCACTGGGTCGCAGAGAGCATCATCTCGGACTACGGCATAGCGGCAGATAAGGTCCACGTGGTCGGGCTCGGCTCCAACGGCTCGTTCGCCAGCACCGACTGGAGCGAACGGCAGTGGTCAACACCGAGATTCCTGTTCGTGGGATTCGACTGGGTGAGGAAGAACGGCGCCCTTGTTCTCGACGCCTTCGCCGAGGTCAGACAGCATTTCCCCGACGCACGGCTCGACCTCGTCGGCGGGCACCCGCGTGTGGACGCGGATGGCGTGAAGGGTCACGGTCTCCTCGCGATGGATGATTCTGTCGAGCGCGCTCGGCTCACCGCCCTCTATCGAGATGCAACTGTGTTCGTGATGCCCTCCCAGCACGAGCCCGCAGGCACGGTCCACGTAGAAGCCGCCGCTGCGGGTATCCCCTCCATCGGAACGAGCAACGGTGGCGCAGCGACATGCATCGGCGAAGCGGGATGCGTAGTCGATCCTAGGCAGCCGTCGGAGCTCTTCGACGCGATGCTCAAGCTGTGCAACCCGGCCACCGCCGAGCGACTCGGCGCTATGGGCCGCCAACATGCCGAGCAGTTCACATGGCCCAAGGTCGCTGAGCGCCTAATCCGAGCTCTCGAGATACCGGGCGTCGATCTCTCCGGATTCGCTGACTTCCTCTGACACGGCAGCTCGCGCGCCTCAGTCTCCTTTTGCACCGGGAATCCGCTGCAATCGGCGGTGATGGAACAGTTTGCAAATGCGCGAACTATCCTGATGGAGCCAACCGAGGTCAACGCGAACCGCGTTGCGCCGCTGCCCGGCGGACGGATCTCGCTCGGTGAAGGGCGCACGCGCCCCCCACGGGACTCCTTGCTTAGCGATCGCTGAGCAAGCCTACGGCTTAGTAAACGTTTCTGCTTTATCGCTTAGTAAGCTTGGCTCATGGCGAGCGACGCAAGGATCCTCCGAGCCCAGCATCGAGCCCCCGGACCGGCGAATACCGACTAGTGTCCTGATGCGTTGATTCGGTTGCAGTAGCGTGCGATTGAGTCGAGGATGTGGTCGGCGGTCTTGGTCCAGACGTAGGGGCGGGGGTTTTCGTTCCAGTCGGCGATCCAGGCGCGGATGTCGGTGTTGAGTTGGTGCACTGAGCGGTGTGCGCCGCGGCGGAGCTTTTTGCTGGTGAGCTCTGAGAACCAGCGCTCGACGAGGTTCAGCCAGCTGCTGCTGGTCGGGGTGAAGTGCAAAACGAATCTCGGGTGGGAAGCCAGCCAGCGGTGGATAGCGGGGGTCTTGTGCGTCGAGCTGTTGTCGAGGATCACGTGAACGTCGAGCTCGGCGGGGACCTCTTTGTCGAGGGTCTGGAGGAATTTCTTGAACTCGATCGCGCGGTGGCGTGCGTGCAGTGAGCCGATCACCTGGCCGGTCGTGATGTCCAGCGCGGCATAGAGGCTCGAGGTACCTGCGCGCTTGTAGTCGTGCGTCGCGCGCTCGGGTGTGCCCGGGAGCATCGGCAGGATCGGCGTTGTCCGGTCGAGCGCCTGGATCTGGGACTTCTCATCGACACACAGCACGACAGCCCGCTCCGGCGGGTTCAGATAGAGCCCGACGAGAGGCTGTCCGGTCTTCTGTGTGTGGGGTTGGGTTTGGTTGGTTGTGGTTAGTAGGGGATTCGGTCTCCGAAGTGGATCTTTAGGGCTCGTAGTGCTGAGGGCCAGCGCATCACTTTGACCCATTTCGTTTCGGCTCGCATCAGTGCGAGGTAGATGAGCTTTGTTGCTGCTTGCTCGTCGGGGAAGTGTCCGCGGGTCTTGATCGCTTTGCGGACTTGGCGGTTCAGGCCCTCGATCGCGTTTGTGGTGTAAACCACGCGGCGTAGGTCGGCCGGTAGGGACAGGAACGGGATCACGTGCTCCCACCGGTCGCGCCAGGCTTGGGCGACCATCGGGTAGCGCTTGCCCCACTGCTCGTCGAAGATCTCCAGCTGATGTTCGGCCTCTTCGGCGTTGGCGGCACTGTAGACGCGGCGCAGGTCGGGCATCAAGCGTTTGCGGTCGGTGTAGCTGACGTAGCGCATCGACGCCCGGATCATGTGGACTATGCACGTCTGGACCCAGGCTTCCGGGAACACCGCGGCGATCGCCTCGGGAAACCCGGCCAGGCCGTCGACGCAGGCGATCAGGACATCGCCGACTCCGCGCTGGTGCAGGTCGTTCAGCACCGCGAGCCAGAACTTTGCGCCCTCGCTGTCCTGCCACCAAAGGCCGAGAATTTCCCGCTCGCCCTCGAGGGTGACACCGACCGCGAGATAGCAGGCGCGGCTCTTCACCGAGCGGTCCTCGGTCATCTTCACCATCAGCGCGTCGAAGTAGACGATCGGGTAGAGCGTCTCCAGCGGCCGTGAGCGCCACGCCGCGATGTCCTCCAGCACCGCGTCGGTGATGCGGCTGACAGTGTCCCTGCCGATCTCGGTGCCATAGAGCGATGAGAGGTGCTCTGAGATATCCCTGACGCTCATGCCGCCGGCATAGAGGGACAGGATCTTCTCGTCCAACCCCGCCAGCCGCGTCTGGCGCTTGCCCACCAGCTTCGGCTCAAACGTGCCCTCCCGGTCGCGGGGGGTCCTCACCGCCACCGGCCCCAGGTCCGTCGCGACCGTCTTTCCGGTCGACCCGTTGCGGTAGTTGCCCGCGCCACCGGGCGGCGCTTGCCCGGGCGGGTAGCCCAGATGGTCGCTCAACTCGCCCTGAAGGGCCGCGTCGATCACACGGCCCGCCAGCTGCGTCAACAGGCCGCCCTGGCCGGTGATCTCCCCGGGCTCAAGGCCCTTCAGAGCGTCCTTGAGCGCGTCTGGCGGCAACAAGCCAGCCAGACGGTCCTGGAGCTCCTCGGACGCCTCGGCGCCCTCGTGAGCCTGTTGAGGGCGGCTGCGCCGCCCACTGGGCTTCTCGGTCATCTCCTGCATGATGATGGGGGTCCTTTCCCGGCCGCGCCCGGGCCAGAATCGACGCTACGCCTACGGCTAGTCGGGTAGCCGGGGCGGTTGCCCGTCCCGGCTCCCACAGAACCGTGCTTGTGCTGTTCACACACGGCTCCTCGGGACGGCGGGTTATGAACCCCGCCGCCGGCCGCTATCGACCTCGACCTATCCCCACTCCATCACAAGCTGCCCGTGGGTGGGGGCAACGATCTCCTCGTGCCAATCACGGTGCAGCAGCACCAGCGAGTCAAGCCCGCGGTCGGTGAAGAACCGGGTCCGCAGAGCGTTATCGACTTGCGGGATATGGCTAAGCGCCCACAGGGACCTGCGTCCCGTATAGACGCCGTGCCATGCTGCCCGCGGGTTAGCGCCGAGGGCGATGAGGTTGCGAACGATCGTCGGACGGCGCTTCCAATGGTGCAGCAGGATCGCACGCAATCGACGCCGGATATGGGCATCAAGAGCGCGCAACACGAACTGCTGGCCGGGCGAGGCGATCCGGTAGTACTGGTGCCATCCCCGCAGCCACACGTTAATTCGCCGGATGCACCCCTGAAGGGAGTGCCCCCACAATCGCGGTGTGAGCAGGCGGATCTTCGCCATCGCCATGCGCTTGGCGCGCTGCGACAGCAGAATCTCCACGATCCCGGTCTGCGCATCAACGCGCAGACTGAACCCGAGGAAATGGCAGTCCTCTGGACGAGCGACGGCCGACTTGGCTTGGTTTATCTTCAGGCGCAAGCGCCCTTCGATGAACCCGGCCAGGCTGGCCATCACCCGCAGCCCCGCTCGCTCGCTCCTAACGTAGACGCTGCCGTCATCGCAGTAGCGAACGAACCTGTGACCACGCCGGTCGAGCTCCCAGTCGAGCTCGTCCAGCACGATGTTGGAAAGCAACGGGGAAAGCGGCGAGCCTTGCGGCACGCCCTCCTCGTTAGCCGTCACAACACCGTTCGGCATCACGATCTTGGCCTTCAGCAACCGTCCGATGAGCACGAGCAGCCGCCGGTCCGGAACTCGCTGAGCGAGCCGGGACATCAGCCGCTGGTGGCAGACCCGATCGAAGAACTTTTCCAGATCGATGTCCACCACCCACCCGTATCCATCTTCGAGATGTGCCTTGGCCTCCTCGATCGCCGTGTGGCAACCACGGCCCGGTCTGAACCCGTGACTCGACGGATGGAACGTCGGCTCGAACGCAGGCTCGAGTACCTGACGCACGGCCTCACAGACCACCCTGTCCGTCACGTTCGGGATACCCAACCCGCGCCGGCCTCCACCCCCCTTCGGGATCATCACCCGGCGCGTCGCGCCCGGTCGATAGCTCCCATCCAGCAAAGCAGTAGCCAGCCTCGGACCCACGACCGGCCACTGCTCACGCAGCTCGCCGACCGTCTGCCCATCAGGACCGGGCGCCCCCTTGTTCGACACCACCTTCACAAGCGCCGTCGTCAAACGGCTCACAACCCCTTCCACCGTCACCGACGTGACCTGTTCTGCGTTGACGATCGCCTCCGGCACCCCCACATGAACGGTCCCCGACAGGTTCGAGGCCACCACGCGAGCGGGCCCTTCCGGGTCTTCTGCTGTCGCGATCGGCAGGCAAAGCTGCCACGCCGTTTGATCAACCGGGATCGCCTTCCCTTGCGTGCCGGGACTCGACCCGGCACGCTCAGCGGGCATTACCCCGCCTTCCAGTAATACGCGATCCTCCGACTTCTGCTGGGCCATCAACCGTCGTCCTCTCGTTCTCCGGCCTACCAGCCAAACGACTGGAACCCAACAGACCTCCTGGGGTAAGACGCTGAGATTTCACCGCGATCACGTCGCCAATACGCCCCCGGGACCGACAGGAACCGGGCATCGCTGCTGGCGGCCAGCTCACCCACCCAAAGGACGCCTTACGGCGCTTCACTCTCGTTCGCGACCACGACACACCTACGGCTTCCTTCAGACCCGCCCTCACGGAAGCCCCGCAGCGCAAACAGCCGCACTGGGACCGCCCGGTGAACTCCAGGCCGCGCCCTTGCCTCATCGATGTTGGGTTCCCCCTGTCAGGGTCCCAGTACAGGACTTCCACCTCCGATCTCAAACGCCATGCCCAGCACACCGCCTACGGCTACGCATCGATCCCGGCCCAGAACACAAGCCGAATCAGTTACCCCAACCACACACACTTCATCGGACAGACCCACGACATCTCGGACCTTCGCCACGAACTGCGGGTCCTTGGAGAGCTTCCAGGTCTCCGTTCGGTGCGGCTGCAGGCCGAACGCATGCCAGATTCGCAGAACTGCTGACTGGGTAAGCCCGACCTCCCGGGCCATCGACCGCGTCGACCAGTGCGTGGCGTTCTTGGGCGTGCTCTCAAGCGTCTTGACGATCACCTCCTCGACCTGCTCGTCGGTGATCGTCCGTGGTTTTCCCGGCCGAGGCTCATCAAGCAGCCCATCGAGGCGATTCTCTGAAAAGCGCGAACGCCACTTCCTTACGCTCGCGCGATGCACCCCGAGGCGCCCAGCGATCTCCGTGTTCTTCAGCCCCTCGGCAGCCAGCAGCACAATCCGCGAGCGCTGCGCCAAAGCCTGAGCACTCGTATGACGACGCGCCCACGACACCAGCTGGGCACGCTCCTCCTCCGACAACTCAATCGAAACAGCAACAGGAATAGGCATACATACTGCCTACCCAGACGCCAACCAATTAATGCATCAGGACACTAGCGGACAGCGGTCCCGACGGATACTGGGCCTTCCATCCCAATCCGCTCCCACCCAAGCCGCCTCTGCGCATCGACGCGCCGATGCAGTCCCTGCTGGACCGCACCAACCAGGCCCTTGGACGCCTAGACGGGATCACGCTACTGCTCCCCGACCCCGACCAGTTCATCTACACGTTCGTCCGCAAGGAGGCTGTCCTGTCCTCTCAGATCGAGGGTACGCAGTCCTCCCTGTCAGACCTGCTCCTGTTTGAGCACGACGCTGCACCGGGCGCACTACGCGAAGACGCCCAAGAAACCGCGAACTACATCGCAGCCCTTGACTACGGCCTCGACCAGATCGCGAAACCCGGAGCGCCCCCGCTCTCCGCGCGACTACTACGAGAAGTACACCGACGGCTACTACAGACGGGACGGGGAGCGGACAAGAATCCTGGCGAGTTCCGCCGCGACCAGAACTGGCTTGGCGGCGCGCGCCCCGCCACGGCGCGATTTGTGCCGCCACCATGGCAAGAGGTCACCGTGGCGATGGGCGCCCTCGAGAAGTTCATCCATGACGATCCCAATCCAACTCCAGTGCTGGTGAAGGCCGCGCTCGCACACGCCCAGTTCGAGACGATCCACCCCTTCCTGGACGGCAACGGAAGAGTTGGACGGCTCCTGATCACCCTGCTGTTGTGCTCCGAGGGGGTACTCAGCCGGCCGCTCCTCTACTTGAGCCTGCACTTCAAGCGCAACCGCGACAGCTATTACGAGCGCCTACAGCGCGTCCGCACCGACGGGGCTTGGGAGGACTGGCTGCGGTTCTTCCTCGAAGGAGTCATAGAAGTCGCCGAGTCCACAACACTCACCACCCAGCGTGTTGTCGCGATGGTGGAGAACGACCGCCAGAAAATCCACACCTTCGGACGTGGCGCCGCCACGGCGCACCGTGTGCATGACCTCGCAACGCGCTCCGTCGTCATCGGCGCCAGCAGCTCCGCCGAACGCCTCGGCCTGACCGGCCCCCCCGTGTACGCCGCGATCCAACGCCTGGAGAAAGCCGGAATCCTGCGTGAGGCAACCGGGCGACGGAGAGGGAAACTCTACGTATATGACCAGTATTTGAAGATTCTCAACGAGGGCACCGAACCATTCTGAGCGCACGTGGCGGCTCGTACGGTTCGCGTTCACTCGAATTAATGGAGCCAACCGGGATCGAACCGGTGACCTCCTGCTTGCAAAGACGCCGCTCTGGCGGCTGAGCCTAACCGGAAAGGGGCGGAGTTGCAGGAGGTTCGTGACGGTGCGGCGGCGCAGCGCAGCGCGCGGATACCAGCGAACTAGAGGCGATTGTCGGCGTTTCAGGCACTCCTTGCGAGGAGTGCCTGAACGCAGCCGCGTCGTTTCGAGCCTCTGACGAGCGAGGCGCATCGACATCTGATTTGAGCCACACGATGAACCAGGCAAGGAGGAACCCGACCACGCCCCCGTCAATCACCCCGGCGAGCAGCGAGGGCGAGAGGTGGCCCAAGAGCGCTATGACCAGACCGGGAGCGCAAAGCTGGACGAGCAATAGTCCGAGCCGAATGACCGGATGAACAGCAAGCCACCCACGGAGGGCCCAACCCCTTGCCAACATGCCTTCAAACACGTTGGCGTGTGGGAGAGGCCACCGCCGGGCTGCGCCCGCGCAGGTGGCAAGCGATTGATCATGTGCCCCGACATCAGGCACAACGGGTTCTTGAACAAACTCGACCGCTGCGCGCCGTATCCCCCGCACGAACGACGTTGCTGCAAACGGGGCTGAGATGATCGCAGCGAGCTCGGCACGCCACTCCTCAGCCCATTCGTCCTGTACATGATCCGGTAGGGCATCGACTGTGGCCTCAAAACTACGAGTGATCCGGCGCTCGAGGCATACACGCACCTCGGTCACAGCGAGATCCTTGGCGACTGCGACGAGAATCGCGATGAGCACAGCAACAAAGCCACCAATAAGGAACGTCAGGTCGTTCAGGCTGTTTCTCATGCCGTGCCGAGCCCTGGCTTCGACCTCGTTCTTGTGACCGGCCGTTGACTCCCTAGCGACGCTAGATGCTGATCCAGCGCCATGCGAGCTTCCGATGCGCCGGTCCCAGTGAGCCGATACAAACGCCGCCGCGGCCGACCCTCAACCACTGGGTCTATCTCCTCCCACCACCGTTCGACCCACTTGGCTTTCAGAAGCCGATCCAGGATCGGGTAGATAGTCCCTGGCTTTAGTCCGGAGTCCTCCGAGAGCTTAAGGCCGTACCACTCAGCATCCGGATCTTCTGTCATCCGGCTCAGCACCGCAAGGGTCTGGACTGTCAGCTGCGGGGGGGGCATAGCTACGATCCTACATAGGGAACCTAGCATACGCGTCTATATAGGGGCGGCGGCAGCGGCACGGCGTCGTGGACGCCCGCCAGCACATCCATGTGCTCGGTGCGACAGGCGCGGGGAAGTCGACCGTGGGTCGCGCAGCTCGTGCTCGCCGACGCGGCCGCCGGTCGCGGCGCGGTCGTCATCGACCCGAAGGGTGACCTCGTTGACTCGATCCTCGAGCGCCTCGACCGGGTGCCGGCGCCGCTGGTGGTGATCGACCCGGAACGCTCTCAGCGGCCGGTCGGGCTAAACGTGCTGCACGGCCCCGACCCGCAACTCGCGGCCGAGTACCTCGTCGGGACGTTCCGACGCATGTACGAGCAGTTCTGGGGACCTCGCACCGACGACATCCTCCGTGCATGCGTGCTGACCCTCGCGCGCGACCCGCGACTCACGCTTGCCGAGATCCCGACCTGCCTCTCCAACGACGCTTGGCGCTTCCCGCGCAACGACCCGTGCACCTCGACACCGCCGAGCAGATCCAGGCCCTCCTCGACGCCGCCGGCGAACTCGACCGCGACACCCGCCGCCCCACCCGCGACCGGCGCGCGATCATCGCCACCCTCATCCTCGCCGGCCCCCGCGCGCACGAGCTATGCAACCTGCTCTGGCGCGACATAGACCTCGCCAACGGCCGCATCCACATCGGCCGCTCAAAGACCCAAGCCGGGCTACGCGAGATCCCGCTCCTCCCGCTCCTACGCGACGAACTCGCCGCCCACAAGGCCAACAGCTACCGCTCAGGCCCTGACGATCCCGTCTTCCCCACCGGCACCGGCGGACACCGTGACAAGGACAACCTCCGCAACCGCATTCTCGCGCCCGCCCTGACCCGGGCCGACGAGCTACTCCTTCAGCGCGAACAGACGCCGCTGCCCGGCGGGGTGACCCCGCACAAGCTCCGGCACACCTTCGCCTCCATCCTCGTCGCGCTCGGCTGGGACCCCGCCACCGTCATGGCCGCACTAGGCCACGCCGACCCCAGGCTCACACTCCGCGTCTACACCCACCTCATGCGACGCGGCACCGACGAGCGGCAACGGCTCGCTGCGCTCGTCAACGGCTGCGAGCACGCCGCGTCTATCGACCACGCTCTCGTGGCCTAGCGGCTTCTACCTCCCTGTACGCTCCGACGAGCCTCGGGCAGTAGCCAAGCGCCTGCCATCGACGAGTGATCGCCAATCTAATCCCGGGATTCGGAATTAGGCGCCCATAACCGGTTAGGATTGCGCCCTCCCGGGCTCGCCATGTCCTATTTCAGTCTTCTCAAGCCTACGGAGTCCAGCGCAAGCACCTACGTAGCGGAGGCGCTGCACATCAACGTGTGGTCTCTGGCAGGGGCGGTGGGTCATCGTCCGATGATTATCGACATCGGCGTCCTGTTTCGGCCGGACGGCGATGTAGCGATTCCGCACCTGGAGGTGGTGATACCCGCTCAGGTTGTCAAGCAGATCGACCTGTCCGCACAGGTTCTACACAGCGCGCGCCTGATCTTTGGCCGCCACTACGAGTCGACCACAGACTCTAGTCTTGAGCTCAAGGGCTACGGCCGAGTTGAGATCGTGCCTGCCGTGACCAGAGAAGATGGCCTTGACCTAATCACGGAGCAGCCGGTCAAGGACCTTACGGCGCTCCGGGTAGGACTCGCGCACTCCGCGCAACACGGTATTGCCTACACCCGGGTCCGCTTCGTCGTCGACAACAGCCCGAGCCTCTGGCGCTGGACTCGAGTCTTGAGCCGCCGCAGCGGTGCGATCATCGACCTTCGCGTCCTTGATCCGCGCGAAGGGGGCTCGGGAGCCAACGCCCCTGCCGAGATACATGGCCGAGACATGCCGATCGTCAATCTTGAGGCGTTCTTCATGCTGCCTGAGCGCTTCCATCTGAGCGGCGAGAACCCGCCCCTTCGATACACAAGGACGCTGGAGGGCCAGCGCTGGCGAAGCTATCTCAGGCGCTATGCAACCGGAGTACTGCGAAGAGAGGTCGTGCTCGTGCACCGCTGGAGCGTGACCGGCACCAAGGAGGCCCCCGCTGTGCCTGAGGATCGGTCCTTCCGTGGCTACCTCCAATTCGAGAGGGTGCCGAGCCTGCGCGCTCCGTCAGATCTGGCGCTGGTCGCACTCGCAGTCACAGCGGTCGCATACGGCGTCTTCAAGCATGCTGGCTTGCGCTCTGGCATAGTCGATGGGGCCAACTGGATAGGCAACACCGCAGCCGCCATCATTGCCTTGGTTGCCGGACTGAGCATCGTCGCGCTTCTAACGCTCGTCGAGCGCCTCAAAGGACTCCGCCGCGTCAAGCGACGATTCAAGATCTGGGAGCACAAGTGGTTCGCCAAGTTCGGCCGCTAGCCGTGCTGATGAGCATCCACCCTCGGTGGACTCAGAAGATCTTCTCCGGCAAGAAGACGGTAGAGGTCCGACGGCGGCCCCCCGATGCAGCGGGCATGCCTGTGCTGATCTACGCGACTGCTCCCGAGAGCCGGATTGTAGGACGCGCGCAAATCGCCGGGGTCAAGCACGGCACGCCCGAGGACCTGTGGGACCAGCTCGGTGCTCGCAGCGCCTTGACGGAGACCGAGTTCTTGGCCTACCTTGCCGGCGCCTCGACGCCGGGAGTGCTCGAGCTAGCCGAAATCTCGGCTGTTCCGCCGCGCCTGCTGCCCTTTCCCGCCCCGCAAAGCTGGATGTGGCTAGACGGTGCGAATCCCGATCACACGAGTCTGGTCGAGGCCACCAGGGCCGTCGGTCGGAACCGTCCGCTACGACTGCAACCCTCAATCTAATGCCGGAACGGACGCAGCACCCGTACGGGGGGAGCGAAGTCAAGACATTCACGCTTCGTTGTTCCCCGTCGGTGCGTCTATACGGTCCGGAGATCGACATCGTCGATACCGAGGCCTTCCAGCGCCTCGACCGACTACGCCAGCTCGGCACGGCGCACCTCGTATTCCGTAGCGCCAACAACACACGCCTCGAGCACAGCATCGGCACCCTGCACGAGGCACAGCGGATCATCGAAGCCGTCAACGAGAACCCGCGTGGGCAGGTCCTAATCGACGAGACCGGCCGGCGTCTATGTCGCTTGTTCGCGTTGCTTCACGATCTAACGCACATCCCCTACGGCCACACCCTTGAGGACGAGTTCGGGTTGCTCGCGCGGCATGACGGAAACGACGCGCGGCGGCGGAGGCTCCTCGACGACAACGAGATCGGCACGATTCTGCGGAACGCCCTGGACAGGAGGCCGGCGCACGACGGCATGAGCGAGTACCAGCTCCTCATGGCCCTTCTGACAAGGGGGGAGGACGCCGCCGAAGAACTCGGCCCGTACGCATACGCGATCGACCTCGTGACCAACACCGTCTGCGCCGATGCGCTGGACTATGTGCCACGTGACCTAACTGCATGCGGAATGCCTGTCGCTATAGGCGATCGCTTCCTCGACTACTTCGTCATCGTCCCGGTCACGAATTCCGACGTCAGCCATCGCCACCGGATGGCGCTTCGCCTTGACAAGCGCGGGATGCCACGCCCGGATGTTGAGTCTGAGGTCCACAAGCTACTTGAGCACCGCTATGAGCTGGTGGAGCGAGTCTTCTTCCACCACGGCAAGAACGCCGCCTCGGCGATGCTTGCCCGAGCGGTGCAGGAGCTGGGCCTGGCGGATGAGGATGAGAACTTCGACCGGCTGAGCGACGAGATGTTGGAGCTGGTGCTGAGGGAGCCGGGACTCTCGGCGCCACTCGGCCTTAGGCTCCGATCCGATCCCGTCCGCGCGACGCTAGCCGCCCGACTCGCGACCGACGTACACAACCGCCGCCTGTATAAGCTCGCATACTTGGGGATTCCCGAAGAGGATCTCGCACGCCACGCAAAGCGGATCTTCTCAGACCACTGCGAGTCCGCCTCTAGCCGCGCCGCCGCGGAGGACGAGTTGGCCGAACTGTGCGGACTCCAGCCAGGAGAGGTGCTCATTCATATCCCCAATCCTCGGATGCTGAAGAAGGAGGGCAATGTCAGGGTCATGCTCGACAACGGCGACGTTATCTTTCTCCACGAATGGGATAAGGAGCGGTCAGGACGTATCGAGGCTCTTGCACGCGCGCACGAACGGTTGTGGCGCGTCTGTGTCTACGCCCATCCGGCTGCCGAAGAACAGACGCTCAGGCTGCTCAGCAGCGCCGCGGAGCAGAGATTCCACCTACGCCCTCGGTACGCGAAGCAGGCTCCACCAGATCCTTACTTGGGCGAGCTCTTCGACCAACATGCGGAGCTTCGCGATTGGCCGGTGCACCTACGAACTGCGGCCATCGCGGGCGCGATGCGTGCGGCCGCGGACGCCCGGCGTGATGGGCGAAACCTGAGCCGCACACGAGAGGCCATGATTGATTTGCTCGATGTATCGGTGGCGAGGCTCACCGCGCAGGAGGAGGCAATCACCGGCCAGATCCGGATCTTTGGGGACGATGCCTGATCTCGCGGCGGGCTGGCCTGCCATGGTCGCTTCGCTCGTTAGCGACCTACGCCCAGAGCTGGAGCCTCTTCAGATCGACCGCGTTGCTGCACGTCTGCGGGTGACGGTGGTCTACCACCGCTTCCCCGGGCCAACGCGCGCCGCCACGCTTGACCCGAGGACGATCGTCCTCGACACCCGGCTCACACGCCGCGCTGCAGCCCGATCATTCGGGCACGAGGTCGCGCATCTCATGATCAGTCGTGGATTGTTCAGTGTGCCGCCTGCGCACGAGGAGCTCTTTGCCGACTGGCTCGGGCGCGAACTCAGCCTTCCGCGCGCGTGGATCGATGGAAGATTGGGTGTCCCCGTGATCGCTCGTCGGTACGAGGTACCGCAGGCGCTAGTCGCCGTGCAGCTTGCGACACTCGGCCTAGCGCCGCAGCTGCAGCAACTAGGTGGTGCCGTCCTCTGCGCGACATGCGGCGATGTCGAACACAACATAAGCTGCGGCTGTAACCGCTGGCGGCGACGTCCTCGGTACGATCGCCTGACGCTGCCTGACGCGCGAAAACAAGAATGCTGGAAACAGCGGCATTTGCGTACATCCGTCCAGGAAACGCTCGGGCCCTTCCAGTCGTACACTCCGATACCGGTCCACTAGGGTGTGTGGGCTATGCGGCGACCGCACTCCCTGAAGCGATGGGCCATAAGGCCCTACGAGGATGAGTGGCTCAGTGTCATGAAGGCGCTTGCGCCGATCCTCCGCCGCAACTATCCAAGCGGGGACCAATGGCTGAGTCGCCGCCTCGACGATGTCCAAGCCGGTGGAGCACGGGCCTATCTCGCGTTCGTTGAGACGTCCCTGCGCGGAGTGGCGATCGAAACACCCAAGCCGAAGGGCCAGGTCAAGCTGTCGACCCTCTGGGTGGCGCCCGAGGACCGGAACGTAGGTGTGGGAGGGGCACTACTCGATTGCTGTGTCCAGAATTGGCTTCAAGCAGGCACACCTCGCAGCTGGGTCACCGTGGGAGCGACAGCAAGGGATTCGCTCACGCGCCTACTGATTCCGCGCGGCTTCCGCGAGACCGCTGTCGAGTTTCAACGGTATGGCCCCGATCGCCACGAGTGGGTGCTCCACTGGACCCCAGAGCACCACCATGCTGAGCGATCCGGACCGCTACAGCACGGGCGTGACGCTCATGCGCTGGTGAGCTAGCCAAGGTCTGGTCGAGCAGGGCAGCGCAGCGCCGACCATAGGCGATCGGCGACACCCAGCCCAAGCCGCGCGCCCGGCGGCAGCCACACGAGAGAGCACTCTGCGGACTCGCGTAGACTCGCCGCGTGTCCGATGCGCCCGAGCGGCCTCGCTGCTATGTCGCAAGCCCCCTAGGCTTTCACGAAGCCGGCCGCCACTACTACCGCGAGGTGTACCTGCCCGCACTGAGCGCGGTGGTGGAACCGGTGGACCCCTGGACGCTCACAACCCCCGAGGAGATCGACAGTGCAAAGCGAGCAGGCACCCTGCGGGAGACACTGCTGGCGACGGGGCGACGCAACACCGCAGCGATTCGCTCGAGCGCGCTCATCGCCGCGTTCCTCGACGGACAGGAGCTCGACTCCGGCACGGCCGCCGAGCTTGGCTATGGCGCCGGGCTCGGCAAGCCGTGCTTTGGGTTGCGCACCGATCTCCGCCAGGCGGGAGAGGAGGGCATAACCGTCAACCTCCAGGTAGAGACGTTCGTCGTGGACAGCGGCGGCGAGATCGCGGCAACGCTCGACGATCTCGTCGAAGCTCTCAGACTTGCCGCCAGGCGTGGCCAACCTCTTCGGCGCGTTTGACCAGTGTTGCCTTCGTCACGCCGAGGCCATTCGCGAGCGCGACCAGCACGTCGAAGGGCGGGGCGTCCTCGCCTCGCTCGATTGCTTCCATGCGATCCAGGTCAAGGCCGGCTGTAGCGGCCAGAGCTGATGGGGTCTGGCCCTGCTCCTCACGGAGTTGATGGACGGCTCGCCCGAGCGCCGTCAGCATTGGGTCACGGTCGGGCATTACTGCCTCCCTTCAAGCTGCGGCTACACGGGTCTCCTCGCCACAGGACGGTGTTGCGGCGCCCGGCACGACGAGCGTGGCGCGATCTGCGCTCCCGCTCGGACAGCTTCTCGTCGCCTGGTTCTTCCTGTGTGTCGATGTCGGCCCGCTCGTCCGAGGGCTCCCGCCACTCATGCAGGCAGTGGGTGGCGGAGCCGAGTACCCGCGCAGCGTGCCGCAGGCGCTCCGCTAGCTCAAACCAGGCGTCCGAGTGCGCGGGCGGATCAGCGCCAGCCAGGTCGAGGGCGTCTTTGACGGCAGCCCGCACCTTGTCGCGCAGGCGCTCGATCTCATGCCCGGCGAGATCCTGCGCGGCGCGCCACGCACGATGCTGTGGAGACTCGGGCAGATGTGGAGGGCAAGCGATCGAAGCTCGCGTTCAAGGCGGCGCTTGCCGGCCAACGTGAGCGCCCACACCACGACTCCGTGGCGGCGCGAACTCTGCACAAGGCCGTCAGCATGCATGGCGTCGAGTCGTGCACGGACCTCTCGCGCTGCCTTTGTGCGCTTGGCGATTGCCAAGCGCTCGAGGATGTGCCATATCGGCACGCCGAGGCCCTCGGCACTGCGGTGGCGATATGCGCGTGCGACCGCCGCCAGAACGAGCGGGTCCGATACCGCCTCGACCTGTTGACGTCCGCCACCGGCGCTCGTCGTTCCGCCGACCGGAGGCGCTTTGCCCGCTCGTACTCGAGGTCCACTTTCCCGTTGTTGCTTGTCGCCGCGTTGCGGCATCGCACCAACTCCTTTGCTCGGGCGACACCGAGAAGCCGGCCGCGATCAGCCGCATGCCACCGCCAGCCACGCGAACAACGCGAGGCTGCGAGACAATCGGCGATGCATCGAGGCCTGTTCCTCGGTGCCGGGCCCCGGGCGGTTCCAGCCGCGCCGGGGCCACTTATGTCAAGGTCGCCGCGACCATAGCTCCACCCGCCACCAGGGTCGAGCGGCATCCGCGCGTATCGACGCGCATTTCAGGCACTAGTGCCTCAGATCACCGCCGATCACCAGCGATGCCTGGCGATTACCCGGCGCGCAAACCCCGCCAGGTGCAGGGACGTTTAGGTATGGAGCCAACCGGGATCGAACCGGTGACCTCCTGCTTGCAAAGCAGGCGCTCTCCCAGCTGAGCTATGGCCCCAAGGCCACTCAATATACGCCCAAGCCGCCTCCCTTCGAGGGCTGGAGGTCGCAGATGGCGTCGCTGCCCTTGGCGATAGGAAGCAGGAGTCGTGTTTTCGTGAAGAACATACCTAGGCTCGCGAGACAGCACCTCCTGGACACATGTCTCGCACCCGGCACCCGAGTTCAGCCACCCGTCGGGGTTGACAATCGCCCCACTTGGGGCAGACTCTCGATACCCCCGACGCACTCGGCACTTTGCATTAGGATCATCGCAGCGGGGGCGTCCATGCAAGCAATCTGCCGTTCTCAGGCGGACAAGGAGGCCCCCATGAGGTACCGATCGCTGATCGCCATGGCAGGAATGGCAATGGGACTGTTCGTCGTCTCTCCGGCCGGCGCCGCCACTTCGACCCAGGCCGTCGTCCAGAGCAGCTCTCAGGTAGCCACCCCCGCCAACGAGGTGGCATCCACGCCGCCATCCACATCTGTCGACTTCAACGTGAGCCTCCAGCTGGGCGACCCCACCGGCGCGGCCGAACTCGCGCAGGCCGTGTCCAGCCCGGCGAGCCCCAGCTACCGCCACTACCTGACCGCGGCCCAGTGGGAGAAGCGCTTCTCGCCCTCGCCCTCCTCGGTCAAGGCTGTCACCTCCTGGCTCTCAGCGGAAGGCATCACCATCGAAGCGGTCACCCCCGATCGGATGACCGTCCAGGCCAGCGCTCCCGCCGCCACCATCGAACATGCCTTTGCCACCAGCCTCGCCGAGTACCGCAGCCATGGACGGGTCGTGCGCCTGAGCTCGGGAGGCTTGAAGGTGCCCGCCACCGTCGCTCCGCTGATCGCGGGCATCAGCGGGGTGGACCAGAACGTGGCCACCCCCACCGGCATCACCGGCGCTGAGGTCCGCTCTGCCACCCCAAGCTCCTCCCCCAGCTCCACCACCGACAGCACCCCCGCAACCAAGCCCATCCCCCAACCGCCCGGCTACCGCAACGCTCCACCCTGCTCGAGCTACTACGGCAAGAAGAGCGACACAACCGACCCCGCCTATGGAGGCGGCTTCCCCAACCCGCTCCCCTACGCTGTGTGCGGCTACGTTCCCAGTCAGTTCCAGGACGCCTACGGGCTCACTCCCCAGATCGCCGCCGGGATCAATGGCAAAGGCGTCACCGTCGCCATCGTCGACGCATATGCCTCACCCACCCTGCTCAGCGACGCCCAGCAGTACAGCCAGAAGAACCAGCCCAGCGAAGTGCTCGCCGCGGGCCAGTTCAGCGAGCTGCTGAGCAAGTCCTACAACGACATCGAACTGTGTGAAGCCAGTGGTTGGTACGGCGAGCAGACACTCGACGTCGAGGCCGTCCACGCCACTGCGCCGGGTGCCAACATCCTCTATGCGGGCGCCAAGAACTGCGTCACCGGCCTCTACAACTCCGTCCAGCAGATCGTCGACGGTCACCTGGCCCAGATCATCAGTAACTCCTGGGGAGACAACGGCGGCGACCTGCTCGACTCGGCCGGCTCCAGGCGTGGGTTCGACAACGTCCTGCTGATGGCCGATGGGACCGGCATCGGCGTCCAGTTCTCCGCCGGCGACAACGGCGATGAGTTCACCACCATCGGTGCAACCGTCGCCGACTACCCGCCCTCGAGCCCCTACGCCACGGCCGTGGGCGGCACCAGCCTGCAGGTCGGCAAGGGCAACGCCCGCATCGGCGAGCTGGGATGGTCGACGTCGAAGAGCGAGCTCTGCAACGCAACCCTCGAAACCGCCGAATACCCCGGCTGTCAGCCGTCGACCCTGAACACGTGGCTGCCGCCCGCTCCCGGAGCCTACGACTACGGCGGAGGTGGTGGCACCAGCTATGAGTACCCCGAGCCCGCCTACCAGCAGGGCGTTGTCCCAACCGAACTCGCCGAACGCAACTCCGCCATCACCGGCATCCGCAACAGGGTCGAGCCCGACATCTCGATGGATGGCGACCCCACCACTGGCATGCTCGTCGGCGAGACCCAGGAATTCCCCAACGGCACCTACTACGACCAGTACCGGATCGGCGGAACGAGCCTGGCCTCACCGCTGTTCGCGGGCGTGATGGCCGACGCCGACCAGGCGGCGGGCGTGTCGCTCGGTTTCGTCAACCCGCTCCTCTATACCCTCGACGCCTCCTCGGCGGCGAGTGGCGCCTTCTACGACGTCGTTCCCGGCGGCAAGCAGGCGCTCGTCCGCAACGACTACCTCGACGAAGTCAACGCCAAAGAAGGGATCCTCACCTCGGTGCGCGTGCTCGACTACGAGGGCCGTGAGGTCTTCTGCAGCGGAACGGGCAACTGCACCACTCAGAAAGTCGCCCTCAAGACCGCCCGCGGGTTCGACTCCATGACGGGCATCGGCTCGCCCGGCAACGAACTCGTGGCGGCCCTCTCCAAACCCTGACGGCAGTCCCGGCCGGGAGCTCCACAGGGGAGCCTCCTGGCCGGGTCCTACGGGCAGGATCTACTCGAAGCTCAGGCGCTCCTGGCCGGGGATTTCCTCGGGTATGGGCTCTCGCTCGGAGCGTCCCACGGGCCCCCACTCCATGGCATCGCCTTCTGGGCGCTGCGCCGAGGGGGCACGTACCGGACGGGCCGCTTCCTGCGGCAGCGAGGCCCACTGAGGCGAATGCTCCGGATCCGCTTCGAGCACCGCCTGCATGTCCAGCTCTGCCGTCTCCTGGCCCACGTGCGTGAAGTCCGGGGTCTCGACCGGCGGTGCCAGCGGCTCCACCGCCGCCTCCTCGGCGTAGGGAAGCCCCTCATCCGGCTCGGATTCCCGTAGCGGAGATTGGGCCGCCTCCCCCTCAGGGGTGGACGACTCCTCCGGGAATATCGGCTCCAGTGCCTCATGCTCCGCGCGCGCGATCTCACCCGGATCGGCGCCGCGTCGGCGCTTGAGCTCCAAGTGTTCGCGTATGGCTTCGTCGAGCAATCCCATAACGCCTCCTAACCTTACTGCGCTCGCTGGAGAGCGTTCTGCCACTACACTTCGCTGCACTGGTCGTCGACCCATCGATCAGTGCTCGCGGGGCTATAGCTCAGTTGGGAGAGCGCCTGGATCGCACCCAGGAGGTCGGGGGTTCGAGTCCCCCTAGCTCCATCACCACCCGAACGCGCAGCGCCGCAATCGGTGTCGACGCCGCGCGACTGCGCGAAACTACGAGCCGCCGGTCGCCCGTAGCTCCCCACTCCCGCTCGCTCGTCCTGCTCACATTCGGCGCGAAGACCACAGCACGGCGCTGATGATCACCGAGACGAGCGACACCACCAGTCCGATGATCCACCCCGCCACATGCTGAGAGGCGAGGATCGCTCCCAGAGCCACCCCGATGCCAACCACGCCGCAGGTGGCCACCACACGGACGAACGCGGACTCCAACGGGGGGCGTTCGCGCCGTTCGGGCAGCATCGTCCGCTGCTCGGCCGCCGTAGTCGCTCCCGTCCGTCCGGAGACCCCCGGCGAGACCGCCGAGCTGGAGCCGGCTACTGGTGGACCCAGCTCGTCTGCTTTGTCACCGTGGGAGGACATGCTCACAAATGTACCGGCTCCTCCTCGAGCGCCTCACCGGGGGCCGGTCAGCAGCGCGTCCACTTTCCGAGTCGAGAGCTTCGTGAGCGCGATCGTCACCGTTATGTGCAGGCGCCCGCGATGGCGCCGCAGCAGCGCCCGCCCGCTCCTGCTCAGGCGAACCGTGAGCGAGAACTGCCCGTGGTGCGGGGCGAAGGAGGCGCGGGAGATCGTGACGTAGACGATCCCCCGATGGCGATGGCGCCCATGGCCCAACATCGTGCTGAGCGGGGCCTTCATCGTCACAGTCCCGCGACAGGCGATCAGCGGCGGGCAGCGCAGGACCAGGCGCACATATCCCTTCCCGCTGGTGCGCAGATGCGTGCTGACCAGGGTCGCAAGCAGCCTCGACGCGGCAGACGGTCCGGTCGGAGCGGCGACAGGCGGGGACGGCATCGAGGCGCTCGAAGTTCCTTCCAGCGGCGTCAGCACCGCGATCTGGTAGGCCGTCACGCTCGAGCCCGTGGCCACCATCAGCCTGCCCCCCGCCGCGCTGGGCGATGCGAAGTGGTCGGCCACCCCGCTGGGGAGAGTCTCGGTGTAGCGCGGCTTGCCCGTCGCCGGATCCAGGCCGTAGAGCTTCGTGCCGCCCCCTCCCGCGGGGGCCACCGCCCACACCAGCCCACCTGAGACGATCGGGGGGCCGGTCGCATCGGAGGGTCCCTGCCACAGGGGGGTGAAGGTGCGTGCCGATTGGTTGTAGGAGAGCGCCTGCACGCCGTTGGTGCAGGGCATGTAGATCACCCCGCCCGCATATGAGTCCCCACCGAAGCTCCCCGAGCCGGCGCACACCTGGTGGCTGTACACCGCTTCCGCTCCGCTGCTCATCGTTGCCTCGTCGATGAGATAGCCCGTGCCGTTCTTGCCCGCCTCGAACAGCAGGCCGCCGGGCAACAGCTCAGGTGAGCCCGAGCCCAGGTCGCGGTCGCTGTTGCTGTCCGCTTCCCACGAGGGCGGTTTGAAGTTGCCCACGAGGGTGAGCGAGGAGGGATTGAGCTTCACCACGCTGTCGGAGTAGTCGTAGGTGGTCGCTTTCTGCCCGCTGGCGGGGTTCGGGTTGCCCGTGCTCGCGTAGACATTGCCCGCCCCGTCCACCACCGGGCCGCCCGTCCCCCACACCGCTCCCCCGTATTTGGCCGGCGCGGCGATCGGCACCTGCCAGTAGCTGGGGGCGCCGCCGTTCTCCGGAACCGAGGCCACCGCCCCTTTGTAGTCCGAGCAGTCGCCGTCGTTGCCGCCGAAGCCGACGATCACGTTCGCACCGTCGAGGTTGAGCCCGGGGCGCTGCAGGAGCGCCTTGGGATCGGCACCGGGCGGGTCGACCGCGGTGGACAGCACCCGTTCGCCGTTGCTGATGCGAAAGCCCTCCAGCAGGTGCTGAGCCTGGCTGCCGTTCCACGTGTCCGCCACCGCATACAGCACGCCGTTGGTGCGATCGATCACCGGGGTGCCCACGATCCCCACCGTCGGTTCGATGTCTCCGCAGGGCAGCGCTCCCTTGGGCACCGGCGTTCCCGCGCTCACATGCCACACCACCTGCCCGCTCGCCACATCCAGCGCGTAAACGTCGTTGCCCACCGTCGTCACATATGCCCGTCCACCCAGGATCAGGGGCTGGCCCCAGATCGGCGCGCCGAGGTTCGGCGACTGCCAGGCGAGGGTCGGCGTCAGTGGGCTGACCGCGTCTGGATCGCTGCCCGAGCGTTCAGCGTCGTGGTGGTAGGTGGTCCACGCCGGTTCGGCTGCCGCGGCCGGCGAGGCGAGGAGCGCGGCGGCTGCCATCGCCAGAGCGGCGGCGTGCAGCAGCGAGCTGAGGGGCGTTCTACCTGAAGAGTTCATTGCCATGCCTATCCCCGTTTCGCGCATTTCTCAAGCGCGGGGCGGACAAACGAAGCGACCAGGTCGATCAAGCGGGCGCCCGACTCTGAGCCCGCACCAACTCGTCGATGAACGTCAGCTTCGACTCGATGTCCGCCGTCAGCACGAACGGGTACAGGTCGGGCGCCCCCATGCTGCGGCTGATCGCGTTGAGCGCATAGGTCATCGGTATCCATGCTTCCAGCAGCGTCGCGATGTCCTCCTCACCGTGCTCCGGGCGAGAGTGCAGGGGAGCCTTGTCGGCCGTCTCGATCGACGGTCCCTCCACCCGTACGCCGTAGGCAGCCGCCGTCTGCAGGGTGTCGCGGACGTGCAGGTAGTGAGCGAACGTCTCCGCCCAGTCCTCCCACGGGTGCATCGTCGCGTAGGCGCTCACATAGTGCTGCTCCCAGCCATTGGGGGGGCCGTTCTCGTAGTAGCGGTCCATCGCTTCCTGGTAGTCCTCGCGGTCGTCCCCGAAGAGCTCGCGGCAGCGCGTCTGGGCGGCGCTTTCGGGCGTAACGAGGATCGGCTGGTAGTAGTGGGCTATCTCGTGGCGCATGTGCCCAAGCACCGTGCGGTAGGGCTCTCCCATGCGCATCCGCATGCCCTCGCGGTGAGCCGGGTCCGTCTCGTCCAAATCGAGTGTGATCACCCCGTCGGCATGACCCGTCGTGACCGGCGCCTGCTCGCTGGAGAGCAGGTCGAATGCCAGGCCGCCCTCCCACTCGTTCCAGCCCTCGATCGGCAGTCCGAGGTCGTCGAGCTCGAACAGCAGCCGCCGCTTGGCGGCCTCTGCCGCCGCGAAGCCGCCCAGGCCGCTCGTGTCGGCGTCGTTGGGGCGGGTGCGGGTGAGCACGCAGCTCGCACACAGCTCGCCCTCCTGACCGACCAGCCAGTTGCAGGCCGCCAGGCGCGCGTTGGCGCAACGGTGTGAAGGGTTCTCCGAGCCGCCCGCACCCACCGAGGCCATCGCTCGCCGCGACGGGTCGAATCCGAGCTTGCTGCCGCAGTTCAGGCAACTCGTGCTCTCGAAGGTTACGAGCCGCTCGCATACCGGGCAGGCAAACGCGAGCATCTGAGCATTCACTGTAGCCGGGCTTACACTGCTCGCCCATGAGCCTTCCCTCGCACGCCTCGGCAGGGCCGATCCTCGTCCTCCAGCACGCCGGCTGCGAGCCGCCCGGCGCGTACGAGGATGAGCTGCGGGCACGGGGAGTCCCGCTGCACCGCCTCGTGCTCGACGAGGAGCACGAGCTCCCCGACTGGCGTGCCTACAGGGGCATCCTCGTCATGGGCGGCCCGATGGGCGCCTACGAGGACTCCCTGCACCCCTGGCTCGGTGCCGAGAAGCAGCTCATCGGCGAGGCGGTGAGGGCGGGTATCCCGTACTGGGGCGTGTGCCTGGGCGCCCAGCTGCTCGCCGCCGCCCTCGGCGCCCACGTCGCCCCGGGGCCCCGCCCGGAGATCGGCGTGCTGACGGTCGAGCTCACCCCGGACGCCGCCGAGGACCCCGTCTTCGCCCTCGCACCCCCGAGCTTCTCCACGCTGCAGTGGCACAGCGACACCTTCGAGCTGCCCCACGGCGCTGTGCGGCTGGCCCGCTCGGCCCTCTACGAGCACCAGGCGTTCGTGGTGGGCCGGGCCTACGGGCTCCAGTTCCATCTCGAGGTCACCCGCTCCCTCGCCCGCGAGTGGATGCAGGTGCCGGCCTACGTGGCCGAGCTCGAGGAGCTTTCCGGAGCGGGGGCGCCCGCCACGCTGATCGAGCAGATCGACGCTGCCGTGGCGCAATCGGTTCCGCTCGCCCGCACGCTCTTCTCGGCCTGGCTGGAGCAGGTCGTGGGTCTCACCCCCGCCCGCAGCTAGCGCTCCACGACCACCCGCACCGTGTGCAGCAGGCGGTCGCTCGCGCCGCGCACGCTGCCGCCCTGCTCGAGCGTGCGCTGCACGTACGCGAGCGTCTCCGCCGACGAGGCGCTCGCCGGGGAGCACGTTGGGGATGCCCGGCGGGTAGGTGGCCAGCGACTCGGCCGCGATGCGCCCGACCGCCTCGCTCGCCGGAACCACCTCCTGCGCGCCGAGGTAGGCCTCGCGCGGGGTCATCGCCAGCTCGCCCCACGGGCGGCGGCGGCCGCGAAGCTCGCGCTCTCGCCCCCTCTGGTTCGAGCCCCACGCGCCTCGACGGCCTCGCGCAGCGCCGCCACCAGGCGCGCGCGCCTCCCCCAGTCCGCGCTCGCCCATGCCGAACACCGCCACCAGCACGTTCTCGCCGTACCAGCTCCAGGTTGATGTCGTCGATCTCGCGCAGCAGCGGCGCGAGCTCGTAGCCGCTGGCCGCCACCCCGCGCACGTCGACCGCCAGGCGCAGCGGGTCGTAGGCGATGCACGCCCGGGACGGCCCGCCAGGCGCTCGTCGAGCACGTCCAGGCCCTCGATCGCCCTGATCTCCTCGCGCGCCAGGGCGAGCGTGGCCATCGTGTGCTCGAGCAGCTCGCGCCCGTGCACCGCCGCCTGCCGGCGCTGCGGCGTCCAGCGAGGCGAACAGCAGCGAGTTGGGGCTCGTCGACTCGGTCAGCGTGACCGCCCGGTCGACCGTGTCCTCGCCGATCAGGCCCGCCGGCGCCGTGGCCGAGGTGGAGCATCGCCGACTGCGTCAGGCTGCCCACGATCTTGTGGGTGCTCGAGATCACCAGGTCCGCTCCCGCCGCCAGCGCGTGCTCGGGCAGCGCCTCGTGGAAGGCCATGTGCGCCCCCCACGCCTCGTCCACGACCAGCGGCACGCCGCGCGCGTGGGCCACCTCCGCGAGCGCCGCGGATGTCGGCGACCGCGCCGAAGTAGGTCGGCGAGATCACCCATGCCCCGACCGCTCCCGGCGTTGCCGCCAGGGCCGCGCTCGAGCGTCTCGGGCGTCAGGCAGTGGGCGATCCCCAGCTCGCTGTCGACCTCGGGCGCGGCGAACGTGGGGCGCATTCCCGACAGCACGAGCGCGTCGATGGTGCTCGAGTGCGCGTTGCGCTGGACCACCACCTCGCCGCCCCGGTGGGCCAGCGCGAGGCCCGGCCGACGAGGTTGCCCTGCGAGGCGCCGTTGATCAGGAACCATGCTCGCCTGGCGCCCCACGCCTCCGCCGCCAGGCGCTGGGCCTGCTCGAACGGCGTGGGCTCCACGCCCACGTCGATGCCGTGGGTCAGCGCCGGGACGTCCATGCTCAGCGCGCGCTCGCCGATCGCCTCGAGCAGCGCCGGGTCGGCCCCCTGCCCGCCCTTGTGGCCGGGAACATGCAGGCGCGCTGGGTTGCGGCGCCGCGTAGGCACTGAGCGCATCGAGATACGGCGTCTGCCGCTGTCGGTCGTCCATCGGCTCAGCTTACGCAGCCGCCGCGAGCAGACCCTGGGCGCGCAGCCACCGCTCGCTCGCTCGCATGCCCTCCTCCAACCCCACCCGCGGCTCGAAGCCGAGCAGAGCGCGGGCCTTGGCGATCGAGTAGGTGCCCGTCCGGGTCAGGTAGCGGACCGCATTGGGGTTCACCTCTCCAGGCGTCCCTCTGAGCCTGTCGACCGTGGCTTGGATACTCGTCAGCACGAGCAGCGCCCGATCCGGCGCCGAGCGCACCCGGGGCCTTCCGATCATCGCTCCGATGCGGCCGAAGTACTCGCCCGTGCTCACCCCGCTGCCGCCCGAGAGGGTGATCACCTCACCTGTCGCCGCCGACGTGCGCGACGCCGCCACGATCCCGTCGAGCAGGTCGTCGATGTAGATCGGGCTGTGGATCGCCCGTCCCGCTGCCGGCAGCAGCAGGCGCCCGCGCCTGAGCTCTTCGAGGGGCATCACGAGCCATGGGCGCGACCCCGGCCCGTACACATCGCCGGGACGGATCACCGTCACTCCCAGCCTGCCCGCCGCGTGCTCCTGCAGCACCACCTGCTCTCCGGCGATCTTGGTGTCCACATAGGGAACCCCCAGCAGCCTCACCGGCTGCTCCTCGGTCACCCCGTCCGGGAAGTCATTGCCGAAGACCGTCACCGAGGAGAGCTGTATGAAGCGACGCGCCCCTCCGCGCACGGCGGCATCGAGCGCATTGCGTGTGCCCTGCACGTTCACTCGTTGGAAGTCCTCCAGCCCCGAGCGCAGCGACACGATCGCCGCGGTGTGAATCACCGTCTCACAGCCCCGCGCGTGCCGCTGCCACTCCCCCTCGCGCGAGATGTCCCCGGCGACGACGCCTCGCTTCCGATCCGCCCTCATGTCGACCCCGCGCACCTCCACCCCGGCGCCGCGCAGGCGCTCTGCCAGGGCTCCACCGATGAAGCCGAGGGCACCGGTGATGAACACGCGCCTGCCTTCGTCGTGGGTCATCCCCGCCGAGTCTAGTCCGGGAGGTCACATACGTGACACCGCTGCGACCTCGCAGTGTCAATAGCGGGACTTCTCCGCTCTTTCGCTTGTCGGCCCGACCGCCGCGACCTACCCTTGCCAGATCCCATAAGAGTGGCCCGGCGGTGCGTCAACACCCCGGGCCCGGCACCGAGTCGCTCACCCTCGATGCCAGTCGATTGTCGCTCAGTGCGTCGTCTCGCGGCGTCCCGAGCGCGCGGCCGGAACCGAGCTGCGGCCCGTTGCCCCCGATCAGAGGAGGCGTGATGGCCGAACAACAGCTGGGCGCAAGGACCAAACCCCCCGAGGGCCCTTCCGAGGATCTCGTGATGGCGGCGATCGAGCGCGCCGTCCGCCACCGCGCCGCCGACGCTCCCTCGGTGCCGGCCTGGGCGATCCTCGAGCACCTCGACGTTCCCCGCCGCTCCGGCGCCGCCCGTCACGTTCGCGCCGTCCTTGTCTCCCTCGCGCAGGCAGCGCGTGTCGAGCCCTCGCGCGCACACGGGGTCGAGGTGTGGGCGCTAACCGACGCCGGGCGGCGCCGGCTTCAGCGCCTGCGCCGGGCCGGCTCGATCCCACCGCTGCCCGAGTCCCCGCAGCATCGCGAGTGGCGCCAGGCCAACACCGCCGCCGCCCAGGAGGCCGCGCGTTTCGCAAGCATCCTGCGCGAGCGTCTGGGGGAGGCCGTCTCGCTCCTCGACGCCGACCCACCGCCGCACTCCGACGCTTGGCTCGAGCTGGCCGACACCCTGCGAGGAGCCTGCCGGCGGCTGGGGTCATCCATCCATTGCCTGTACGAGTGGCCGGAGCCGACCGACGAGCTGGCCGACGTCGACGAGCGCTTGGAGCCCGGCGACGAGGATCTCGCGCCGGCGGTGCGCGCCCGGCGCCGCACGCGGCGTACCGGCCGCCGAAACGTCAGGCTCTGGCGGGAGGCAGACTAGATGATCGATTCCACGGTTATGCGCCGCTGCTCGGCTATCAGCCTGAGCGCATAGCGGCCGGCGGGGTGCTCGCGCGCGCTGCGCACGAGCTCTGCCGTCCGTTGGGGCAGCACATCGGGCTGGGGCAAAGCGACGCCGTACACCTCCGGCAGGATCACCGCGGAGGACAGTGCCGCGAACGTCAGGTCGGCCGCGCCGAATGACTCTCCGCAGAGATATGGACCACCCCCTTCGAGCACCCCCGCCACGAAGTCGAGCTCGCGCCAGACGATCGCCTCATCCTGCACCTCAACTCCCGGGCTGATGCTCAGCGCTCGCTCGGCGAAGCGGCGCATCAGCGGCCAGCCCCAGCGGATCGTGCGGTCCTCCCAAGCAGGCACGCCCTGGTTGTTGAAGTCGAGCATCAGCTGCGGCTCGGCGAGCATGTGCACATAGATGAGCCGTCGTGCCGCCGGGCCGAGACCCTCGTCCAGCCGCCGGCAGAGCGCCTGCACCTCGCTGCGCTCGCCCGCCCGGGAGGGGAACAGCCGCCGCTCGGCGGGAATGCGCTCATCGACCCAGGCGAGGATCTCCGCGGACTCGCCGATCGCACCCTGGCCGGTCACCAGCACGGGAACGGTCGCGCCGCCTCCCGCTCTCCTCGCGGCGATACGGTGGACACCCTGGATGTGGGGCTCCTCGCGGTAGTCGATCCCAGCGCGGTCCAGCGCCCAGCGAGCCTTCTCGCAGTAGTGGCTGATCGGGATCGTGACGAGCCGCAGCACCGAAGCCAAGTATGACCCTTGCTAGGGTCAGCCACGAGGTGGCAAGCCAGTTCGAGGAGTGGGAGATCGCGCTGCATGGGCGGCGCGTGATCTACCGCGTCGCCGGTGCCGGGCCTCCCGTGGTGCTGATTCACGGCATGCTCAACTCCTCCAGCCACTGGCAGGCTGTCGCCCAGAGCCTCGCCGGCGAGTACACCGTGATCGCCCCCGACCTGATCGGCCATGGTGACTCGGCTGCCCCCCGCGGCGACTACTCGCTAGGAGCGCACGCGGCGAGCATCCGCGACCTGCTGGCGGCCATCGGGATCGAGCGGGCGAGCATCGTGGGGCACTCGCTCGGCGGCGGTGTGGCGATGCAGTTCTTCTACCAGTTCCCCCAGCGTGTGGAGCGCCTCGCCCTGATCTCGAGCGGTGGCCTTGGCCGCGAGGTCAGCCCGATGTTGCGCACGGCGGCACTGCCCGGAATGTCGTCGCTGCTCTCGCTCACCATCCACCCCCGCCTGCTCGCGGCGCTGCGTGGCGGAGGGACACGCCTGCGCGAGCGCGGAGTTGGCGCAGGCGTGTATCTGCAGGCGATCGCCCGTGCTCTGCGGCCGCTCGAGAACGAGGACGCCCGCCAGGCCTTCCTGCACACGCTGCGCTCTGTCATCGACATCCATGGGCAGCGGGTCAGCGCCACCGACCGCCTCGGCCTGCTGGAGTCGATCCCCACTCTGATCGTGTGGGGAGAGCGCGACAGGACCATTCCCATCGAGCATGGGCGCCTCGCCCACGCGGCGATCCCCCACAGCTCCTTCAAGACCATCCCCGGCGTCGCCCACTTCCCTCATCTGGAAGACGCCGACGCCCTCGCGGAGCTGCTGCGGGCCTTTCTGGAGGGGACCGAGCCAGGCCGGATCGACGACGCCGACTGGGGCGCTGTCCTCGCCCCTCGATCCCCGCGCTCGCGGCGACTCGGCGTCGCTCCCTAGTCACTTCCCCCGGATAAAAGGGTGGGTTTAGGCGGCGAGGTGGAGGCCGGCTGGGGTGTTTTCGACGCCGACGGAGATGGCGACGGCGTCGAGGAGGCTTGCGCCGATGAAGCGGGTGGATCGGCTGTCGAGGTCTAGGAGTGCGGCGGCGGCTTGCCGGCGGTTGAGGCGGTGTTGGTCGCGCAGCCGGACGAGCGCGTCGGCGAGCTTGGCTCGTTGTTGGGGGGTGTCGATCTGTTCTGCGACTGTGGTCAGGGCGTCCCAGCCCCAGTCGGGGTCGTCCCTGGATATGGCTTCTTGCAGGCGTTTGAGGTCTGGGCCGATGAGCTTTGGCAGCGTCACGAGCAGCGAGAGGTCGATCAGGGGCACGTTCAGGAGCTGCTCCCAGAGGTGGTCCAGGGCTGCGTCGGAAAGGCCGTGCAGGTCGGCGGCGGCGTCGCGGGCGAGCAGTGCGACGTGAGCGCGAGCGAGCTGCTCCTCAGAAGGCCCTCGTTGGACACCGCAGCAGCGCTTGACCTTGCGTCCTGAGCCGCATGGGCATGGCTCGTTGCGTCCTGGTCCGGGCATCGTCGCCTCCTGTCTTTCGGGGTGTGGTGAGGGTCCCATCCGGGCCGGTCAGAACATCCGATCCATCCGTCGTGTTTAAGAGGATTCACCTGCTCATGAATTGGTTTCCGACCGGTTGGAGGTGTGATGCTCACGCTGTGTGGCGGGCAGGTGGGGTGCCTGTGGGACGAGGTGCTGCCGATCGAGGCGCGGGAGCTGCCGGAGGATCTCGCTCGCCTGGATCGGGTGCTCTCGGATCCGCTGTTGCTCGAGCCGATCGCGACGGCATGGGAGCAGAGCGCGCGTGGTCGTGGCCGGCCGTCGATCTCGATGGCGAGCTTCGTTCGCCTGATGGTCGTCAAGCAGCGCACGGGCTGGGGCTACGAAACGCTCGTGCGGGAGGTCTCAGACTCGCTGCATCTGCGGCGCTTCTGCCTGATAGCGATCGATCAGCGCGTGCCAGAGGAGTCGACGGTCAGAAAGCTCGCTCGCCGGCTGGGAGCCGAGGTCGTGGCAGAGATCACCAGGGTGGTGATCGCCAAGGCGCAGCGCGAGACACGTTTCCGTGCGCGGGCCGCGAGGATCGACTCGACGGTCGTGGAGGCGGACATCCGCTACCCCTCCGACGCGATGCTCGCCCTGCAAGGCGTGCGGGTGCTCGCACGAGAGGGCCGCAAGGTGACCGGGATGATCAAAGAGGAGACGGTGCGGGTCAGGAATCGTTCGCGTTCAGTTGGGCGGGCTGTCCGTGCGATCTCAAAGACACTCGCGCGCCGCACCGGCCAAGCCAAAGCGGAGGTGATGAAGCTCAACGAGCACGCCGGGCGCCTGATCGCACGGTCGGTGAGAGAGGCACAACGACTTGCTCAGAAGGCCAGGGGCGCAGCGCGTGGCCGCGGCGCCCAGGCCAAGCTCACAGCGGCCAAGAGGCTCGAGCAGCTCGCCGCACGCTGCCAGAAAGTGACAGAGCAGATCGACCGCCGCTCGCGCGGGTTGAAAATCACCGACCGGCTCGTGTCGCTCGCCGACCCCGACGCGCGGCCGATCCGCAAGGGCAAGCTCGGCAAACCCACAGAGTTCGGCTACGTCGCTCAGATCTGCGAGGTGACCGAGAACACCCAAAGGGGTACCCGCGGGCTCATCCTGCCCGCCGGGCACGCGCCGGGCAACCCCGCCGAGAACCGACTACTGCCACAGACAGCGCGCGAGCTCGAACACGCCAGGATCACCCTCAAAGAGATCGTCTGCGATGGCGGCTTCCAGCCCGGCCCCACAAAAGACGCGTTCCCCGACCTCACCGACCAGCAGATCCAGATCTCCGGCCGCCACGAGCCAGGATCACGCCGAACCCGCAAGCGCCGGGCACGCTACCGAACCGGTATCGAGGGCCGCATCAGCCACCTCAAGCGCGGCTACGGACTACGCCGAACCAGGCTAAAGGGCGATGACGGAATGAGAACCTGGACCGGCTGGGCGATCCTCGCCTACGACCTCGACACCCTCGCCATCCGCACCCACTGAAACACTCCCCTCCAGCCCACCAACCGGGCAAACCCATGAATGAGCCTGACTCGGCCGCGCCCACCCGGACGCGGCCGTTTCAGTCCCCAGCATTTATCCGGAGGAACTAGTCAGGCGAGCGCCTGCGGCCACCCGCCGAGCGCAGGCTCGGCGCCGAGGTGCATGAGCAGGGCCCGCACGCAGTCCGGATCGAACTGGGTGCCCGCATGGCGTTCGAGCTCCTCGCAGGCGTGGGGCACCCCCATCGCGTCCCGGTATGGCCGTGAGCTCGTGATCGCGTCGAAGGCATCCGCCACGAGCATGATCCGCGAAGCCTGCGGGATCGCCTTGCCGCGCAGCCCGTCGGGATAGCCGCGGCCGTCGAAGCGCTCGTGCGAGTGGCGGATCCAGGGAACGATCGCCGCCAGCCCCTCCACGCGCGCGATCAGCTCCGCCCCGTCGCCGCTGTGGCGCTTGATCTGCTCGTACTCCTCCGCGGTCAGCCTCCCCTCCTTGCAGAGGATCCGGTCGGGCACCGTCACCTTGCCCACGTCGTGCAGCATCGCCGCGATGCGCAGCAGTCCGATCATCTCCTCATCCCATCCCAGGGTCGCGGCGATCGCGACCGAGAAGTCCGACACGGCACGTGAGTGCTCGTGCTCGGCGTTCATCCGCATGTCGACCGTGTGAGCGAGTGCCGCCGCCCAGCTGAGTCGCTCGTCGACGCTCGCGCGGCCGGGTTCCGGGCGCCCGTGACGGGAGGCGTAGAGCCGGGCATCCGCCTCTCGCATCAGGACCTCGAGATCGGTGCCGTCCATCGGGAAGCTCGCAAGGCCGACCGAGCAGGGCGCCCGCGCGGCGAGGGCCTCGACGATCCTTGCGGCCAGCTCGAAGGCCTCGCCCGGCTCGCTGTCGGCCAGCAGCACCGCGAACTCGTCGCCGCCCAGCCGCCCGATCGAGTCGGCCCCCCTGAGCACGCTCCCCAGCGTGTGCACTATCCAGCACAGCAGCTCGTCGCCGGCCGCGTGCCCGCGCTCGTCGTTGACCTGCTTGAAGTGGTCCAGGTCGAGCAGCAGCACCGCTCCCTGACCCGTGCGCCGGGCGGCCGCTTCGATCTCGGCGAGCGCCCGCTCCTCAAAGCCGCGGCGGTTCAGGCACCCGGTGAGCGGATCCGCGCGCGAGACCTCCATCAGCGCCGAGTGCTGGCGGTCGTGGTTACGGGCCTGCCAGGCGCTCATCGCGCCCGTGCACAGGAGCATCACGGCGAACAGCGCCTCATAGCTCCACGCCGCGCCGCCGACACCCAGAGCAAGTCCCAGGTACACCGCCACCGAGAGCCCCGCAACCGCCGCCACAGAGCCCAGCGGATAGGACATCGCCGAGAACACCACGGGGATGAAGAGCACCAATGCCAGCGGGCTGCCCGTGCCACCGTCGGCGAGCACCACCAGGACGATCAGGGTCAGGTCCACGAGGCTCCAGCCCAGGAAGAACACCTCGCGATAGCGGCTGCGCACGATCCGCTCGCGCGGCAGGCATGAGATCAGCGCCGCCGCCGCGATCCCGGCTCCGAACAGCACCAGGATCAAGGTGCGGTTCGCCTGTGCCCAGGTGAACGCTATGTACAGCGCACCGCTGCCGCACACCACATACGTCAGCCACACCCCCGCGGCGAAGGTCGCCTCGCGCATGCGCAGCGACGACTGGTCGATGATGCCACGGCCCTCCCCACTGGACATGATTGTTTATCGGGGTCCAGCCCCCGAAACCTTGAGCCCGGCTCAGTGCTGCTGGACGCGCCAGGGCGGCGGGTAGGGGAGCGCCTTGAGCTTGGCTTCGAGCTCCGCCCGCATCGGCTCGAACGGCGGCGGCAGCGAAAGCCCCTCGCCGAGATGGTCCGCGTCCTCGTCCACAGCAAAGCCCGGGCCGATGGTGGCGATCTCGAACAGCACACCGCTCGGCTCCAGGAAGTAGACCGAGCGGAAGTAGAAGCGGTCGATCACCGGCGTCGGCCGGGCGCCGCCCTCGGCCACCCGCGTGCGCCACGCCTCCAGCTCGTCCATTCGCGCCGCAAAGGCCACGTGGTGCACTGTCCCGGCCCCCTGCCTGCGGTTGATCTCCGGCGGTGCCGGGTCGTAGGCGTAGAAGCTGCTGCGCTCCTCTCCCCGCACCTCCCAGTGCTCGCCCTGCATCCGCTCGAACCCGAGCGCATCTCCCAGCAGCTGCTCGCTGCGCACCGGCGAGTTGCTGTAGGCGCGCACTCCCTCGAAGCCCTGGAGGGCGTGCTCGGGTGGGATCTCGGGTGAGAGCGCGCTCAGGGGCACATCGTCGCTGCTGCTGAGCACCAGCTCGTGTTCCAGGCCCTCGGGATCGGCGAACAGCAGGCTGTCGCCCGTCAGCTCGGCGCTCACCCCGGCCTTCTCCAGGCGCTCGCGCCAGAACTCGAGCGCCTGTGCCGAGGCGACACGCCAGACGATGCGGTGCACCATGCCCGCACCGGCCACCCCTCGGGCCGCCCCCGGATACTCGAAGAAGGTCAGGTCCATGCCGGGCGAGCCGTGCTCGTCCCCGTAGAAGAGGTGGTAGACGTTCGGTTCGTCCTGGTTGACCGTGCGCTTGACCATCCGCAGCCCGAGAACGCCCGCGTAGAACTCGACGTTGCCGGTCGCGTCGCCCGTGATCGCGCTGATGTGGTGGATGCCCTCGAGCTTCATACCGCCGCACTCTAGAACAGGATCTCAACCGTCGTGGGATGATCGGAGCCGTGCAAGACGGATCGCTAATCCCGCGCTTTGGGCGTGCGCGACGCGATCGCACCCTCGCCGTCCTCGAGGGCTTTCACCCACTCAAGCACGCATTGCGCTTCGACGCCAACGTGCTGGAGGTCCTCACCCGCGACGCCGGCGAGCTCGGACGACTGGCCGGGCTGCTGGCACCCGACCTGAGCGAGCGTCTCGACACGCTCGTCCGCGAGATCGATCCCGCCGTGTTCGCGCAGCTCGCCCCGCTGCCCCCGAGCACCGGGGTGATGGCCCTGGCCGAGCGTCCCACCCTCGATCTCCTCACGGCGCTCGGCAAACGGCGCGATGCCCCGGTGGTGCTGCTGGAGGACCCTCGCGATCTCGGCAACATGGGCGCCTGCGTACGGGTGGCCGCCGCCGCCGACGCCGCCGCCGTCCTCACGACCGGCAGCCACGACCCCTGGCATCCCGACGCCCTGCGCGGTGCGGCGGGATTGCATTTTGCGCTGCCCGTGGCGCGCCTGGCGCTGCTCGATGAGCTCGAGGCGCTCGATCGCCCCCTGCTCGCCCTCGATCCCGAGGGAGACCCCCTCGATCCCTCGGCGCTGGACCCCAGCGCCGTGCTCGCCTTCGGCACTGAGCGCTACGGCCTCAGCGAGGAGCTGACCGCCCGTGCCGATGCTCGCGTCTCGATCCCCATGCGCCCCGGCGTCTCGAGCCTCAACCTCGCCACCTCGGTGGCGGCCGTCCTGTTCGCCTGGCGCCTGGCGGGGCCTCCCCCGCCAGGCTGAGGCATCGCTTCAATCAGGCGGGCACGCGCGCTTCAACGCCATCGAGCAGGCGCCAGTTCCCCCGCAGCGCCTCGCTCGCCCGGGCGAGCATCCGCTCGGCCTGCGCCTCGGGGTCTGGCACCCCGGCCATCAGCTCCGCGATCAAATCCCGGGCCTCGCGGGCATGCTCGACGTCGCGAGACTCGTGCAGGGCGAAGTACTCGCTCGCCGGGCCTTCCTCGCTGTAGCCGTAGTGGGCGCTCAGGCCATCGAGCTTCGTCCTCGAGATCTCCGGCTGGCCGGCCTCGATCGCATACAGGACGGCGAGATGCTCGAGCAGGTCATCTCCGGCGCTCCACGCCTCGGCGCATTCGGCGGTCTCGGCCAGGGGCGGCGCATCGGTCGCGGCGCCTGCCGCGGCTGCAAAGCGGTCCCACAGGGCCACATGGGCGGACTCCTCCTCGGCGTGGGCGCGCAGCCCCGCCGCGTATGCCTCCGGCGCCTTCTCCGCGGCCAGTGCTGAGGCGTGCGCGAGGGCTACCACGGCATGGCGGTACTCGCCGGCGTAGCGGCTCAGCTCCTCACCGCTCAGCTCCCCTGCGCTCCAGCGCTGGTAGAAGGGATGCTCGAGCACGTTGGTCTTCGCGCGTGCCTCGTCGAGCCTTGCCAGTACATCCATGCGTTCCCCCTTCGGTTGGATTGCTTTCAGGCTCCGGCGGGATTGGCCCGAGCCCACTCCACTATCGCGTGCGAGTCGTCGATCGCCGTGCCGTCGTCGAGCACGAGCGTCGGGACCCAGCGGTTGCCCGTCAGCTCCTGCACCTCACGGCGGCCACGCGTCTGGTTGAGCACGGCCGGGCAGCGGGGCGAACCCGTAGGAGCGCACCACCTCCGGCGAGTGACCGGCGTCCACCAGCGCGTGGTAGGCGTTTGCGCAAGGGTGTCCGCCGGGGCGTGGCGTGGGAAAGGTGCCCCAACAGACGTACAGCTTCACGAGACCGTCAGCGTCCCTTCCATGCCCGCCTGGCGATGCCCCGGCACCGAGCAGAAGAACGTGTACTTGCCTGGCTTCAGTTTCAGGGTGAGCGCCTTTGAGGAGCCCTTGAAGGTGGGTGTGGCGCCGAGCACCTTGCTGCCTTCGGCGACCGTCACGTTGTGTTCCACGGGAGACATGTTGGCCATCGTGATCGTCACCGTGCCCGCCTTGGCGCTCAGGGTGGTGGTGTTGTAGCTCAGCTGGCCTTCGGGATTCGCCGCCAGCGCGAGCGAGCTCTTGCCGCCCGCCGGCGCTGGGGTGCTGGAGGCGCCGGTGCTCGCTTCCGATGTGGAGCCGGCGGTGGCCGGGGTGCTCGGTTCGCTGGGGGTGGACTGGGTGCTCGGCGTGCTCGTGGCCGCCGCCGAGGCGCTCTTGGCTCCGCCGGAGGTGACGACGGCCATCGCGACGGCCGCCAGGACCAGTACCGCGGTGATCCCCATCACCGCGCGCTGCTGACCCTCGTTCGCCGGGAAGTCGCTGCGACGAGCGCCGATCCCGAGCGAGAGCAACAGCGCCCACGCCACGAGCAGCCCTCCCGCTATGTAGAAGGGGACCTTGCTCTTCTCCGCCCCGAGGATGGGCGCCAGCTGAAGGGCGACGGTGTGCATCGGGCGCGAGCCTAGCCGATGTGCCACAGGCTATGCTCCCCGAGCGATGGCCGACGTGGTGCGCACGCTCCGAGGAGGCGCTCGAGGGACTCCCGGACTTTCCCTTCGCTGCTCACTATCGCGACGTCGACGGCCTGCGCCTGGCGCATCTCGACGAGGGAGACGGCGCACCCGTCATCTTCCTCCACGGCGAGCCCACGTGGTCGTTCCTGTGGCGCAAGGTGATCCCGCCCGTTCGCGACGCGGGCTTTCGCTGCGTGGCACCCGACCTCGCCGGCTTCGGCCGCTCGGACAAGCCCACCGACATCGCCTTCTACACCTACGACCGCCACGTGGAGCTGGCGGGCACGCTGCTGGAGGACCTCGACCTGCGCGGCGCGACGATCGTGGTGCACGACTGGGGCGGGCCGATCGGGCTGCGCCTGGCGGTCGAGCAGGCCGAGCGGATCGAGCGGATCGTGATCCTCGACACTGGCCTGTTCACGGGCCACCAGAAGATGTCCGACGCCTGGATCGCATTCCGCGACTTCGTCGAGCGGACCGAGGACCTGCCGGTCGGCATGCTCGTGCGAGGCGCCTGCAAGAGCGACCCCGGCGATGAGGTGATCGCGGCCTACGACGCCCCCTACCCGGACGCCCGCCTCCAAGGCCGGCGCGCGAGCCTTCCCGCTGCTGATCCCCCAGACCCCAGACGCTCCCGGCGCCGAGGCCGGGCAGCGCGTGCTCGATGCGCTGAAGCGGCGACGAGCGCCCCACGCTGATGCTGTGGGCCGACTCCGACCCCGTCCTGCCGCTCGCCACAGGTGAGCGCTTCGCCGAGGCGATCGGCCGCCCGGCCCCGCGCACGATCGCCGAGGCCAGCCACTTCCTGCAGGAGGATCAGGGTCCGCTGATCGGCGGCCTGATCGCCGACTGGCTCACCGCCGGCTGATCAGCTCGCCGTCGGCTCCCCCGCTGCCGCCTGCGCGATCTGCGGCTGCTCGGGGGCAGGCTCGAGGCCCGGCTCCGAGCGAGAGGCGCGCAGCTCGTAGGCCCGGCGAGAGTCGAGTCGGCCCCCGCCAGCACCCGGTCGGCCTTCATCGCGCGCGCCATGCCCTCCGAGAGCGAGCGCGGCAGCACGGCGCCGAGCAGCATTGGTGCGCTTCGCCGACTTGGGCACCCACACGTCGACGATCCGGAGCTGCAGCGCCTCGACGATCGCGTCGGCCACTTCGGCCGGCTCGAGGTTGCTCATCCCCCGCGCCTCGCCCAGTCCCGAGCCCAGCTCGGTGTTGACCACGAAGGGCATCACGTAGCTGAGGTCGATGTGGGCGCCCATCAGACGCAGCTCGCCTCGCACCGCCTCGGTCAGCCCGACGACAGCGTGCTTGGTCGCCGAGTAGGTGGCGCCGCCGGGGGCGCCGAACTTGCCGGCCTGCGAGGAGATGTTGACGATGTGGCCGCGATCGCGGGGGATCATCCGGGCGAGCGCGAGCTTCATGCCGAGGATGACGCCGTGGATGTTGATGTCGACCATCCGCCGGGCGGTGAGGTCGTCCTCGTCGATGAAGCGCCCGACCTGCATGATCCCGGCGTTGTTGACGAGCACGTCGAGCGGGCCGAGCTGCTGCTCGGCGCCGTCCAGGAACGCCGCGAAGGACGTCGCGGTCGGTCACGTCGAGGGGCAGCGCGACGGTGCTCGCGCCCAGCTCGGTTGCCGTCTGGCGGGCGGCATCGAGGTCGACGTCGCCGATCGCCACCTTCATGCCCTGGCGGAGGAACGCTTCTGCGGTGGCGCGCCCGATCCCGCGCGCGGCGCCCGTGATCGCGGCGGTCTCTCCTGCGAGGATGCGGGGCTGCTTGGCCATGTTCCCTCCTGCGTGCGCCGGGGTTGAAGTCCTGCTTCAAAACTAGCGCTCCGACGTGTCCGGCGCGTGGAGGCGTTGGTAGTAGGGTGCAGGCATGCCGTTCTTCAAGTACGAGGGGCAGCGGATCGCCTACACCGAGTTCGGCGGTGGCCCTGCGGCTGTCACACCCACGGGCGTGCGCGGGCGCACGGCAAGGAGCTCGCCGGGCAAGTTTGCGCCCGCTGATCCTGCTGCACGGGCTGCTGCTCTCCCAGGAGATGCACAGGCCGCTGGCCGAAGAGCTGGCCGCTCGGGGCAACCGCGTGATCACCCTCGATCTGCTCGGCCACGGCAACTCCGATCGCCCGCGCGACATGTGGCGCTACTCGATGCCGGGCTTCGGCGAGCAGGTGGTGGCGCTGATGGACCACCTGGAGATCGAGCAGGCCGCCGTGATGGGCACCTCGCTTGGCGCCAACGCCGCGCTGGAGGTCGCCGCCAGGTACCCCGAGCGCCTGCGCGGCATGGTGATCGAGATGCCCGTGCTCGACAACGGGCTGCTCGGGAGCGCCCTGGCGTTCACGCCGCTGCTCGTATCGCTGACCTTCGGCGAGCCCATCATGAAGCTGCTCGCCCGCGCCACGCGGGCGGTGCCGCGCCGCCTGCTGCCCCACTACGGCAACGTGATGCTCGACCTCGTGCGCCAGGATCCGGGGCCTGGAGGCGCCCTGCTGCAGGGACTGTTCTTCGGACGCATCGCCCCGCCTCGCAGCGAGCGCGCGCACCTTCCAGACGCCCACGCTCGTGCTCGGGCATCCCGCGCGATCCCGTCCACCCCTTCTCGGACGCCGGCATGCTCGCCAAGGAGATGCCCAACGCGCGGCTGCTGGAAGCAAACTCGCTGGTCGAGCTGCGCGTGCAGCCTGAGCGCCTGACGGACGAGATCGCCGCCTTCCTCGATGAGATCTGGGGCCGAGGGGGTGGGCGGCGCGCCAAACGCCCCGCCAAACGCACCGGCCCCGCCAAACGCGCACGTGCGGGCTCCGGCTAGAGCGGATCGGCGGACGGCGCTAGTGCGCGGGGAACAGTTCGACTTCGTTGATGCTCACGTGCCCCGGCGCGGCGGGCGTGCCGACTGACGCGGCGGGCGCCTGGCTGATCCACAGGACCACGAAGGTGAAGGATTTCTTCTGGTCGCGCAGCTTGATCCGCACGTGTTTCTTGGCGATCAGCTGGGAATGGCTGAGCGGGACCCAGGCTGGATCGGTGATCGAGGTGGGCGCTGTCGCGCCGTTGGCTCCGTAAACCTGCGACGGTCATCCCGGGAGATGGGGTGACGAGCTGGAGCGCGGCGAGCTTGTGCGGGGTCTTCAGGTCGATCAGCACGCCCTCGGCCATCTTCGGGAGCGGTGGCGGGCTCGACGATCGCCGTCCAGCCCGTTGTCGTATCGCCGTCGATCGTCAGGCTCGGATCGCCGAAGTCGCTTTCGGGATAGTTGTAGGGGTTGTAGGTGGAGGCCGCGTTCGTGTCCAGGAGGATCGAGGCGGGCTGGTTTTCTTCGCTGGTCGAGCGGCCCGCACCGGTGCTCGGCGTCGTCGCTTTGGTCGTCGGGGTCGTCGCTTCGCCTTCCGGCGTGGTGGTGATTCTGGGAGTGGTGGGCGCCGGCGTAGGAGTGACGGTGAGGGGATTTTCGGCGGTTTGACCGTACCCAGGGGCAGCGGGGATTTGGCGCTCGGCGTGGTCGGAGGAGCGATGGCACCCGGCGTGACCGGCGTTGTGGTAGACGGTGTGAGCGTCTGCGCAACCGTCGTGGTGAGCGTGCGGGGAGCCTGCTTTTCCTTGCTCAGCGCCGCGTAGCCGGCCACGGCGGCGCCCAGCGCCAGGACGATTGCCAGGCCGAGGAGCATGGCGGCCGAACGCCAGCTCGGCGAGCCCGTGCTTCCGGGTGCGCCCGCACCGCACTGCAGACACCAGTCCTGCCCAGGCGCCATCGCTGCGCCGCATTTGGCGCAGCTGTGCTCGGCGCCCGCCGGAGGGGGCGTGACCTCTCCGGGCGCCGACGGCGGCGCTGCGGGGGGGCCTACCGGCCCCAGCTCGCTGGCTGGAGCAGGCGGGGAATCGGCTAGCAGTGTGGCCACTGGCCCCAATTCTAGCTTTTCACCGGTCGCACTCGCGCAGGTGGACGCCGGGACGCGCTTTCAGCGTGGGGCGGGTGGGCCTCCCGGCACGATGTCCCGTCCGGTCGGATGCAGCTGCTCGTCGAGCTCGAGCTGCCAGTAGTAGCGCGTGAAGGTCATCCCGGCACGGAACTCCCCGACATGCGGCTCGATGATCTCGCCGGCGGCCATGCGCACGAGCAGCTCCGGGTAGCTGCGGCCCTCCAGGGCCGCATACGCGGGAGCCGGAAATGCGCCTCCGAAGCGGGTGTTCACATCGGTTATGCCCAGGCCGATCTCGGGGTCGCGGAATACCTGGATGGTGGCCGGCCCGGTCACCATCAGGGTCTCCATCGTGCGCCGGGCCAGCTCGATCAGCTCCTCGTCGTGGATCACCTGGCCCTTGATCGACTCCCCCCCGCGGGACTCGAGCATCGTCCGCGGGATCGCGTTCAGGCAGCGTCCGTCCAGGCCCCCGAGACAGTCGATCGAGAGCTCGGGCCCGCCCATCGCGCGCTGCACCATCGTCGGCTCCTCGACGTAGTCCACGAAGAAGCGTGCCTGGTCGGGGTCTCGGGCGAGGTGGATCGAGCGCGCCCCCGAGCCGCGGCGGGGCTTGATCATCACGGGGTAGTGCAGCTCATCCAGATCTCCCTCGGGGAGGACCGTCGGCGGGGAGGGCAGCGAATGGCGCTGGAGCAGCAGGTGGGTCTCGTACTTGTCATAGGTCGCCCGTGCCACATCGCTCGAGGGGACCAGCGCAGGCAGCAGCCCCTGCTCGCGGGCGCGGGCGAGCACCTCGATGTCGAGATCGGTGAGCGGGAGCACCGCGCCCACCCCGTGCTCCTCGCACAGGCGCTGCAGGGCGGGCACATACTCGGGGTCGTCGATCCGCGGCACGGCCCTGCGCACCTGAGCCGCGTACTGGGCGGGAGCCAGCGGCGAGGGATCGGCCGCCACAGTGGTGGTCAGGCGGGCGAAGCAGGAGACGATGTCGTAGCGCTTGCCCACCCCCGTGAGCAGCACCGCCGGGGGGCTCAAAGCTTTCCCTCCCAGCCACCGGCGTGGCCCTTGTAGAGGCCCGATCCACCGAGCACCATCGCCACCGTACGCCACAGGATTCGCACGTCAAGGGCGAGCGAGCGGTGTTCGATGTAGTAGAGGTCGAGCTCGATTCGCTCCGACCACGGCAGCGAGGCGCGACCGTTGACCTGCGCCCAGCCGGTGATGCCCGGCTTGAGGCGCAGGCGCCCGCGCTGGCGCTCGGTGTACTGCTCCACCTGCACCGGGAGGGTCGGTCGCGGGCCGATCAGCGACATCTCGCCCCGCAGCACGTTCACCAGGTTGGGCAGCTCGTCCAGCGAGGTCCTGCGCAGCAGCGCCCCCACACGGGTGATGCGCGAGTCGTTCTCGTTGACCGCCAGGCCCGCCCCCAGGTGCTCGGCCCCGTCGACCATCGTGCGCAGCTTGAGCACGTCGAAGGGGCGGCCTTCCAGGCCGGCCCGGCGCTGGCGGTAGATCACACCGCCGGGGCTCTCCAGCCGGATGGCGATTGCCGCCAGCGCAAGCACCGGCGAGCTCAGGGCGAGCACCGACGCCGAGACGAGGATGTCGAGGGCACGGCGAATCACCGCCCGGACAATATGGGACCGAGGACGCCGCCTCGCGCAGGCTCCCGGTCGTCAGCGGGTGCCCTCGGCGGCCTCCCACGATGCGGCCGTCCCGTGGCGCAGCCAGTCCCACAGCCCGGCTGCAGGCGAGGCGGTGGTGAGGACGTAGTAGCGGGCGATCAGCAGGAGTCGGGCTGGGATCACCCCGGCGAGCGCGGCGGCGAGCAGCAATGCGAGCTGGAGGGCGAGGGTGACCGCATACAGGGCGCCGCCACCGGCGAGGAGCAGCGCCACGTTGGCGGCGAGCGCCAGCAGGTGCAGGATCGGCGTGGCATAGCGCAGCAGGCGATGGGAGAAGATCATCACCGCATAGCCCGGCGGGTAGCCGCGCGGGGAGAGCATGCCCCCACGCAGGAGTATCGGCCAGGTGTGGCTCATCATCCGCCGCTTGCGGGCGAACTCCCCGCCCAGCGAGGGAACCATCTTCTCGCCGGCCCGGGCTCCGGGAACGTAGACCGCGCGATGGCCCCGCTTGACCATGTTGAAGGGCAGCGACAGGTCGTGGCCCATGATCGGATCGACCACCAGGTAGGTCTCGCGGCGGGTGGCATAGATCGCGCCGTTGCCGGCCGTGATCGAGCTGAGCCGCGACTCCAGCGCCCGCACCCCCAGCTCGTAGCGCCAGTACACCCCCTCCTGGTTGGACTCCCCGGGCCCGCTGCCTGAAGCGAACCTGGCCGCAGGCGTAGCCCACCCGCGGATCGGCGAAGGCGGCCACGAGCGCCCTCGCCGCGTCCGGCTCCCAGAAGGAGTTGGCATCCGAGAAGGCCACGATCTAGCCCTTGGCGCGCTGCACCGCCGCGTCCTGCGCGCGGATCTTGCCCCCGCGGGGCAGCTCGCAGCACGAGATCCGCGCCGGCCGCGCGGGCGCTCTGGGCGGTCGCGTCGGTGCACCCGTCGCAGGCCACCACCACCTCGAGTCGCTCGCGCGGATAGTCGAGCGCGAGCGCGTTCTCGACCTTGGCGGCGATCACGCTCTGCTCGTCGTGAGCGGCCACGATCAGCGACAGGACCGGGAGATCGGCGTCGGAAGATATCGGGGGCGCCCCCGGACTCCCCGGACGTAGGCGAGCGAGGACGGCGAGCACAAGCGCGTAGCCCACCTGCGTCCACACGATCAGTGCTGCGCACAGCCAGAAGAGGATCTCCAGGGCGAGCACGGCAGGGATTCTGGCGGACCAGCGGCCGAGCTACCTCTCCCCCATGGGCGACTGCTTCTGGAGCGAGTGAACTATCGGCTGCCGAGCAGCTGTCGGTAGAGCTCGAGCGTGCGCTCGGCTGTGCTCCGCCAGGAGTACTCGCCCGTGGCAGCCGCCGCGGCCCGCTCGGCCATCAGCGCCAGCGCCCCCCGATCGCCCAGCAGCTCCACCAGCGAGCGATGCAGCGCCTGGGCATCCCCCGCCGGAAACATACGCGCGGCGCCAGTGGCCGCCACCTCGGGGAAGCCGCCCACGTCGCTGAGCAGCAGCGGCCTGCCGAAGGCCAGAGCGGTGAACAGCACCCCCGACTGGTCGATCTCGCGGTAGGGCAGCACCACCAGATCGGCACGGCGGAAGTAGGCCGGCAGCTCCGTGTCGCCGATGAAGCGCGGGACGAAGCGGACGTTCGGGGGGGCGCCCGCGCGCAGCCCCGAGATGTCCATCCTCGGCATCCCCGCGATCCACAGCTCGGCATCCGCGATCCCCTCCCACGCCTCCAGCAGCAGGTCGATCCCCTTGTAGGGGCGCATCAGGCCGAAGCAGAGCACCACCGGCAGCTCGCTCTCAAAGGGCGGCGCCTCGGACGGGCTCCCGCCGGCGGCCAGGTGCACGAAGGCGCCGTGTGGGATCACATGCACCCGCTCGGCCTCGATTCCCAGCTCGGCGGTCAAACGCTCGGCGCCGTGACGGGAGTGGACCACCACGGCGTCGAAGCGCTCGTACAGACGCCGCTGCGCCGCACGCTGCCCCGGCCGGGGCTCGCGCGGGAGGATGTCGTGGGCGGTGAGCACCAGCGGAACGCCCTTCGGGAGAAGGTGGCCGTCGAGATGCTGGACGGTGAGCCACTGGAAGTGCACCAATTCGGCTGCCCGCGCCGAGCGACGGTAGCGCAGCATGTCGGGCACGTGCTCGGCGAGCTTGACCGCCCGGCGGGCATGGGGCGATCGCAGCCGCGCAGCGGCGCGATAGAAAGCCTCGTTGCGCGTGTAGCCCACGGGCGAGGCCGTGGGGCCGTAGGCGAAGTGGCTCGTGTACAGCTCCACCTCGGCCCCCTGCACCGCCAGCGCCTCGCACAGGGCGTGGTCGTAGGGCGGGGTGTAGGCCGACGGATCGACGATGTGGACGCGCATTGCCGCACGGACAATAGGCGCCACCGGAACGGGGTACACCGGGAGGGAGGGGAGCGTGCGTTCCATGTATCCCTTCACAACTGGTGTATGACAATGGTGATACACCACTTGAAAGGTAGATATCCACACCTCCCGACGCCCAGCCGGACAGAGGCGGGTAGGGTCAGCGCGCGCCCTGTGTCAAACATCGAGCTGAGCTTCTGTGTAGTGAACACCTCCCAGCGGGAGCTGCTGGTGCGCGGCCTCGACGCGATCGCCCGTGAGCGCGAGCAGCTTCCCTTCCAGAGCGAGGTGCTGGTGCTCGACAACGGCTCGCGCGACGGCTCGGCCGCGGCGGCGCAGGCGCACCCCACGGTCGACGAGGCCATTGCCCTCGGCGAACGCCGCGGCAAGGCGCTGAACGACTCAGAGCTGCTGCGCCGGGCCCGGGGACGCTATGCGCTGCTGCTCAACGAGGACTCCGAGCTGCGCCCCGGTGCCACCCTGGCGCTGTGGAACGCGCTCCAGGAGCGTCCCGAGGCGGCCTGCGCCGGTGCCCGGCTGCTGCGCCCCGACGGCTCCGCCCAGGCTTGCGCCTGGCGGTTTCCCACCCCCTTCACGGCGCTCGCCGGCGCCCTTTTCCTGCATCGCCTGCTCACCGTCCAGAGCAGGGGAGAGAGCACGCGCGAGGTCGACTGGTGCCAGTCGGCAGCCCTGCTCGTCCGCCGCAAGGCGGCCGCCGAGGTCGGCTACCTGGACCCCGATTTCTTCGTCTACTCCGACGAGGTCGACTTCGCCCGCCGCCTGCGCGACGCCGGCTGGCGCAGCCTGTACGTGCCCTCGGCCGTCGCTGTGCACCACGAGCAGCTCTCCACCGACACGGCGGCAGCGGAGCCCCGGATCGTCGAGCTGGCTCGCAACCGCGACCTGTACATGCGCAAGCACCACTCGCCGGGGGCCGCCCGGGCGGTGCGCTGGCTGACCGCCTGGCCCTATGCCCTACGCGCCCTTGCCGCGACGGTGCTGCCGGGGCACTCCGCCCGGCGCTACTGGCGCCACGTCACAGCGACGTTGCACCCCGAGCGGGGCGACGGCCTGCGCGAGCAGGCCGCTCGATACAACGCCGGCGGCTGACTCCCAGCTCCTCCAGCAGCGCGCTGACCACAGCGGCGTCGAGCTGGGAGCCGGCGACCCGCTGCAGCTCGGCCCGGGCCTCGGCGAGGGTGCGTGCGGCGCGGTAGGGGCGGTCGGTGACCATCGCCTCATAGGTGTCGCAGACGGCGATGATGCGCGCCGCCAGCGGGATCTCCTCTCCGGCGAGGCCATCCGGGTAGCCGGCCCCGTCCCAGCGCTCGTGGCTCGCGCGAACCGCCGAGGCGAGATGGGCGAAGGCGGGAATCCGCGCCACCAGATGGCCGCCCACCGCCGCGTGGCTCTGCATCGTCACCCACTCCTGCTCGTCCAGCGGGCCCGGCTTGAGCAGGATCTCGCTGGGGACCGCCACCTTGCCGACGTCGTGCAGCAGGGCTGCATAACGAACGTCGCGGGCCCTGCAGTCGGGCTCGCCGAGGCGCAGCGCCACCCGCTCGGCCAGTTCGGCCACCTGCTGCTCGTGTGAGGCCGTGTACTCGTCCTTGGCCTCGACCGTGCTCATCAGGGCGGTGAGGGTGGTCGTGAAGGTCTGCTCGAGATCGCCCACCAGCAGGCCGCGGTGAAGCGAGGAGCCGAGGCTCGCGGCGACCGCCTCGACGAGCACCGCGTCTGCCTGGCTGAAGGCTTCGGGCTCCGGCGCCTCGAGGTTCAGCACGCCCCACACCGCCCCGTCGACCATGATCGGCACGCTCAGCTCCGAGCGGGGGTCGGTCTCGGGATCGCGCACGAGGTAGTCGGCGTCCTCGCGGGTGTCCGCCACGAGCGCGCTCACCCCCGAGCGCGCCACGCGGCCGTTGATCCCATCCTTGACCGATTGCTCGAGCAGCAGGAACTCGGTCATCACCTCGGCCAGCGCGCCCGTGCCCGCGATCAGCCGCAGCATCCCGTCGGGATCAAGCCGTTGCACGGCGGCGAGGTAGAAGGCGAAGGTGCCGTGCAGCTCCTCCACGACCAGCTCCACCATCTCCTCGATCTCGTTCGTGGCCGCCAGGCGAGCGTTCAGGCGCGTGGCGAGCCGCAGCTGCGCGCGCAGGTAGCCGAGCTCACCGGCGGAGACGGCGCTGAGCGAGCGCCTGTCCTCGTGGTGACGGCGCAGCGCCTCGGCACGGCGGAGTCGCTCGAGGGCTCCGGCGGGCTTGTGCTTGGGGGCCGGCGGCTCGGCCGTCGCGGAAGGCTCGCGCATGGGTCCGGCTATCGGTGTCCACACTCGCCCGCTTGAGCGTTGAGGCTTGACTTTCGACGATTTGTGCCGTTCGCGGGGGGCGAGCGACAGGCTCACACGTCGCGCAGGGGATCCTCGGCGTAGGCCTCCACCTCGCCGTGGCCCGCCCGGAACGCCCGCGCGCGCCGGCGGCCCTCGCCGAGCAGCCCGCGAGCGCCCGCCAGCTCATGGGGATGGAAGAAGCGCGTCGCCAGCAGCAGGACGGGCACCAGCGCGAGCCAGGCGACCCGCGTGATCAGCCCCGCCGTCCCGTGGCTTGGCAGCAGCAGCTCGCCCGTGGCCGCCACCCCCGTGAGGATCGCCGCCAACTGCGCGAGACGCAGCCATTCGAAGCCCACCTTGAACAGCCCGCGGGTGAGCAGGTACATGACGGCGAGCATCGCCGCATAGGCGCCGCACAGCGCGATCCCCGCGCCCGCGATCCCCAGGTTGGCGCCGCCCTTCGGCACGAGCAGGAGCAACAGCGCGACGTTAACCACCAGCCCCGCCCCCGCGGCGGGGAAGTTGCGGTTGGTCACCCGGGCGCGTCCCGTGATCGCCACGAACACCAGATACAGCCCATACAGAGCCCACCCCAGCGCCAGCCAGGGCAGCGCGCGGTAGGCGTCGAAGTACCTGTGGGCCGCCAGCAGCCTCACCATCCAGCGCCCCAGCAGGCCCACGCCGCACACCACCACCCCGGTGGCCAGCGCGTAGTAGGTGGTGACCAGCGAGTACAGCCGCGCCGCCTCCTCGTCGCTCTCGATCGAGTAGGCCAGCGGGGGCCATGCGTACTGGAAGCCGCGGACCGCCACGAACACCACGGTGGCCAGCTTGATCGCCACCGCATACAGGCCGGCGGCCGTGTGGGAGTAGGCCCTGAAGAGATACAGCCGGTCGGCCACCTGCAGGGCGTAGACGCTCGCGTCGGCCGGCACCGTGGGCAGGCCGAAGCGGAGCATCGCGCGCAGGTCGGCGAGCCTCACCCGCAGCGAGAAGCGCCGGCGCAACACCCACCACAGGCTCAGTACAACGACCGCCGAGGCGCTGAAGTTGCCAAGCAGCAACCCCCGCGCGCCCTGGTTGGCGAAGATCACCAGCACCACCGTGAAGGCGACCGTCATGCCCACATTGGCAGCCGAGGCGAACACATAGGCACGGGTGCGCTCGTCCACCCGCAGCTGCGCGTAGGCCATCTCCAGGTTGGTGAACGCCCACAGGCCCAGCACCCCGCAGTCGAACAGCAGCGGATCGCGGAAGTTGAGGATCAGCTTGGAGAGATCGCCCGCGAAGATCAACGCGAGCAGCGCCGACAGCGTCGTCGTCCAGGCGACCGCCGCCGTGGCTGTGCGCGCGATCCGCGCCCGGCGCTCGAGGTCCTCGTCGTCGAAGTAGAAGCGGATGAACGCCTCGCCGACCCCCACCCGCAAAAGGATGCTCGCGAGGATCACCGCCGTCAGCAGCGTTTCGGCGGCGCCGTAGGCTTCGGGGTTCAGGTGATGGGTGTAGAGGGGCAGCGTGAGCAGCGCCAGCCCCTTGGCGAGGATGTCGCCGAACTGGTACGCCGCGCCCGTCGTGACCAGACGCCTGAGATACCCGAGCATCCGACCGTCACCGACTGTCTTGACCGGCGCCGCTCGCCAGCGCCAACCCGATCGCCAGCAGCGCCCAGGTGAACGGGTCCTCGAGGAAGTCGGCATAGGTCCAGGTGTGCAGCACGAGCGCCGCGAAGCAGGCCGCCACGGCGACCCGCGGCGGCGAGCGCCCGGCGCCGCGGAAGAGGACGATGAAGGCCGCCGCCAGCAGCGCCACATACAGCGCCAGGCCAACGATCCCCTGCTCGGCCGCCACCGTCACCGGGATCGTGTGCGACGCCGAGGTGGCGTTCTGGGCGCTGGCTTCGCTGATCTTGCTGTGACGCTTGTACTCCACTTCGAAGGACCCCGAGCCATAACCCTCGAGCGGCCGTTTGGCGAACAGGTCGAGACCGCCCGAGATCAGCTTCGTGCGCCCGCTCGTGGCGTTGCTCGTCGAGCCGCTCGAGCCCTTCAGGCCGAAGTGCAGGCTGGCGGGCGCCAGCAGCACCACCGCCCCGGCGAGTGCCACGAGGCCCACCACCGCATACAGCGTCGCCCGCACGTCCCAGCGCCAGGCCGCCAGGATCGCCAGACCCAGCAGCAGTGCCGCGATGCTCGACTGCGAGAAGCTCGTCACCAACCCTCCCAGCAGCCACGCCAGGGCGAGCCCGCCCAGCAGGATGTCGCGGCGGCGGGTGCTCCACAGCACCACCGTCGTGACCGCGATCATCACCAGCGCCAGGAAGCGACCGTAGATGTTGGGGTCGAAGAACAGCGAGTTGACGCGGAAGTAGTTGTCGTACTGGTTGGCCACCACCACCTTGGGGTTCAAGAACAGCGACTTGCGCGCATACTCCACGAACCCCACCCCCGCGAAGATCACCGCCAGGGCGACCGTCACCGCCAGGCAACGCAGCAGCAACTCGCGCGTCCAGCGCACCCGGCGCAGCAGCACGAACAGCAGGGCGAAGGGGATGTAGAAGAAGACAACGTTCTCCGCCGCCCGCGTGTGGTCGGCCGAGTAGACGCCCTGCAGCACATACAACCCCGCCGCCGCGAACAGCAGCCATTCGACGCCGCGAGGCGAGGTCCAGAAGGCCAGCGAGGTGGGAGAGTCCGTCGGCGCGCCGTCGGGAGCATCCCTCCGCCGGCCTCGCGCAAATGCAGCCAGACCGGGAAGCAGATGCACGACCGTCCCTGCGGCCACCACCAGATACAGCGGGATCAGCAGGTTGACCGTCTTGCCGTCCGTCGAGATCGGCAGGCGAAACGGCAGCGCCAGGATCGCCAGCAGCGGGAACGCGTCCTCACGGCGGCGCATCAGCACCGCCAGCGCCGCGATCGCCACCGCCGCAATCGCCGCGTACACGGCCAGCGTTCCAGCCCCCGGCAGGCTCGTGGCCACGAGCTCTTGGGCAGGCGTGCTCATGACCCCACCAGTGTGAAGCTGCGCGGAGAGAGCACCGGCTGGCTGCGATGGCGCAGGCTCACACGCACCCTGTATTCGCCAGGCGGCGCGAGCTTCCCGCGGTTACGGGGAACGAGGATCGTGCGCCCCGAGGGCGTGCTCGTCTGCGCATAGCCCCGGGCGATCCCTCTGCGCCCGTTCCAGCGCAGCGAGAACTGTTTGTAGCGAGCCACAGCATGGTCGCGCACCAGCGTCGCCACCGTCGCGCCGTTGGAGTCGATGACCGTCACCGTCACACCGTCCGCCTGGGCGAGCTTGAAGGAGATCCCCTCCTGTTTGATGTGCCCGGCGGGCGTCGGCGAGAAGCGGGGCGTCAACTTGAAGTCCTGCACCGCCGTGGGGGTGTGCTTGAGGCGCTGGGTGATGAAGAAGGCCGCGAAGCAGGCCAGCACCAGCAGTGCGAACACCGCGCGGGCCAACGGGTCATGACCCGCCGGGCGCCTCGTGACCCCGCGGCCGTTCCCATCGCCCCCAGGCGCCCCCTGCGCGCTGCTCAATCCCCGCCGCCCAGCGCGAACCGATCGACGGTGTCCGAGCGCAGCCCAAGACGCAGCGTCTCCAGCGAGAGCACGTCGGCCGGGGCGATGTTGCCGAGGTTGCACTCGGTGCCGAACCGCTTCAGCAGCCACACCTGCTGCTGCTGCAGCGGCGCGTCGAAGATCAGCCTGTCCTGGTCGATCGAGTGGACGATCTCGTCGATCAGGCCCGTGCGAACTTCGCCGTTGGCGCGGTAGATGCCGGCCGTGCCCGACTCCCTCGCCTCGGCGATCACCTTCCATGCCCCCGCAGCGAGATCGCGTTCGATCTGCTCCACCCACACATAGGGGGCCATGATGAAGTCCGCGTCCTTGCTGCCGACCTCGGCGAATACGGTGAACTCGCGAGAGAGCCGTTCGATCAGCTCCGTCTTGACCTTCGGCTCCAGCTCGATCGTGCCATCGGAGATCTCCACATGACGCAGGCCGAGCTCGCGCAGCCAGGCGATCAGCCCGTCGATCCGCCCCTGGCGTATCGCCACCTCGGTCAGGGTGCCGCCCAGCACCACGGGAATGCCGTGCGCCGCGTAGCGCTCGAGCTTGGGCTTCAGGTTGGCCGTCACCACCGCCGTGCCCCAGCCGAGCTTGACCACGTCGACCGCCGGGCCCACCACCTCCAGCAGGCCGTCCACCTCCGCCACCGACAGACCCCGGTCGATCACATGCGTTATCCCTCGCTCACGCGGCTTGGAGGAGCGCGCCGGGATGTCCAGGAAGCTGGCTATGGGTTCTTCGCGGCCTCGTCGGCGCCGACGATCACCACGACCTTGGCCGTGCCCGCCAGCGACGCCACCGTCCCTTCCAGGGGCGCCACCTGGGTGACCCCAAGCGTGTGGGCCACGCCTTCGGCATCCGCCTGGTGTCCGGACGCATACTGCACGACCGTCGCCTGGTTGGCGCCCGTGGGACGGCCGCTGAGAGCGGCTGCCTGGGAGTAGCCGCGCTGTTGCAGCTGCCCCGAGATCAGGTGGGCCAGGCCCGCCTTTTCGGTGCCGTTGAGAACCGTCACGATCGTTTCAGCCGGATTGGCCGCATGAGCCGAGGACTTGGAAGTTTTGGAGGACGTCTTGTGGTGGGACGTGCTGCTCCTGCCGGCCGTCACCGTGGTGGTTCGGGAGGCCGTCGTGGAGCCCTTCTTCGAGGAGCCGCCGCCACCGGAGAGCACGACCGCCGCGATCGCTGCCACCACGATCACCGCCCCGAGGATCAGCAGTGTGGCTTTGCCCGGGGTCCGGCGAGAGGAATCGCGGCTGTGGCGCTCACCGGAGAGCGGGGAGGAGGGCGCGGCACGGCGTTCGGCCACCGGTGGTCTGGCCCGGACCGCCTGGGCGCCGGCCGCAGGGGCGCGTGGATCGGGGCGCCTGGGTGCCTCGGGCGCGGGCGGGCGACGCGGAGCTCCGGGAGCGGGCGGCGGGCTTGGCGCGCGGGGCGTCGCGCTCGCCACCGCAGCAGCGGTGGCTGGAGCGGGGGATCGCGGTGGGGTGGGCTGCCCCGTGGAGGACGGGGCCGGCACCGGTGGGCGCAGGCCCTGGGTGGCAACCCCCGCCGCCGATGCCGGTGCCCCGACCGGCGCGGGAGGCGCAGCAGGCGCAGGCTTGGCGGTGCTCGGCTGGGATGCGGTGCCGGCAGCCGGTGCCTGTGGCTCGGGCGGCGTCTGGGCTTGGCCCGGACCAGGCTGGCCCGGTACCGACGTGGACGGCGGCTGGGCGGGGTTGGATGACTGGGTGGGGACATGGCCAGGGCCAAGCGTCTGACTCGGGGGAGAGCCCGGCGCTGGTGCTCTTCCGGGGCCCGGCACCATTGCCGGCGTAGGCTGGCCAGAGGCGGCCGGGGTGGGCACCGCAGGTGTGCCCTGGCCGGAGGCGGGCTGAGCGCCAGGCGTGCCCGCGGCAGGCGCCACTGCGGGCGCTGCCGGCGTGCCCGCAGCGGTGAGCGCCTGCCCGGTGGGTGCCGGCACCGGAGGCGGCGTCGGCGCTCCCACGACACGTGTGGCGGGGGTGGCGGCGGCAGCCACACTGCGGGTATGGAGGGGAGCGGTGCGGGGAACGGGACGCGCACCCTGGGCCACAGGAGGCTGCTGCTGCAGGCGGGCGGCAGCGGCAGCCACCCGCTGCTCGACCTCGGCGTCGCGCTCAGGCGCCCTGCCGGCCCATTCGCGCAGACGCTTGAGCTCGCGCCCCTGGGAGAACACAAGCAGCGAGAGCACCGCGATGCCCACGAGGGCGGCAAATGCCGCAATCGCCCCCAGCTGGGTGAATGTGCTCGAGAGTGACAGCGCGAGCGGCGAGAAGATCATGAATTCGGGGAGTGTACGAGGGGAGCAGGCGCCTCGCGCTGACTGTCGGGCGCTCCAGGGGCGTCGGCTGCCCGCTCGGGAAGTGGGTCACGGCGCTCGGCGGAGAGCTCGGAGACCTTCGCGGCGAGTCCGGCGGCGTCACCCTCGAGCACCAACAGGCCGATCTCGGCGAACATCGACTCGACCTCCGCCACCGCCAGCGGCTCGCGGTCGGCGAGCAGGATCTTCTCGGCGTCGGTGGGCCGGGGTCGCTCATAGCTGTTGAACAGCTCCTCGCTTAGCTTCTCCCCGGGGCGCGCACCGACGATCTCTACGTCGATGTCGCGGTCGGGGTCCAGCCCCGAAAGATCGATCATGGCGCGGGCGAGATCGACGATCTTCACCGGCTCGCCCATGTCCAGCACGAACACATCGGCGCCACGACGACGCTCGCCGGCGCTCGGCTCGCCAGCGCCCACCGCCAGGGCACCGGAGCGAATGATCAGCTGGACGGCCTCGGGGATCGTCATGAAGTAGCGCGTCATGCGCTCGTCGGTGACCGTCACCGGGCCGCCGCGCTCGATCTGGCGACGGAAGATCGGCACCACGCTGCCCGAGGAGCCCAGCACGTTGCCGAAACGAACCGCCGCATAGCGAGTGCCGGGAAAGCGTGCCGTGGCGGCCTCCAGGGCGAACTCGGCGAGCGCCTTGGAGGCGCCCATGACCGTGGCGGGGGCAACCGCCTTGTCGGTGGAGACGAGCACGAACCGCCCGGCCCCGAGCTCGCCCGCCACATGCGCCACCACGCGGGTGGCGATCGCGTTGTTGCGAACCGCCTCGACGGGGTTGGCCTCCATCAGCCCCACGTGCTTGTAGGCCGCCGCGTGGAAGACCACCGTCGGGCGGTGCTCGGCGAAGACCTCGCGCATCCGCTCCTCCTCCTTGCAGTCGGCCAGCACCGCGGCGAGCATCGACGGTGGCACATGGCGCTCGTCCTCGAGCTCGCGCTGGATCGCGAAGAGGTTGTCCTCGGCGTGATCGAGCAGCACGATGCGGTGCGGCTCCACGCGCGCGATCTGGCGGCAGAGCTCCGAGCCGATCGAGCCGCCGGCGCCGGTCACCAGCACCGTCTCACCGGCGAGATAGGCGCCCACCCGCTCCAGCTCCATGTGCACGGGCTCGCGGCCGAGCACATCCTCGACGCGCACCTCACGCATCTGGCGCGCCAGCGCGCCCCTGGTCTGCAGCAGCTCGAACACCGTCGGCAGGGTCCGCACGGGAATCGAGCGGGCGCGGCACTCGCGCACGATCCGCGCCCGCGTGGATCCGGGAGCCGAGGGGATGGCGATGATCACTTCGTCGGGCTCGGAGTCGTCGAGCACTCGGGGCAGGTCGCCTTCGGTGTTGCCGCGCACCCGCACACCGTCGATCCGCAGGCGCCGCTTGCCGGGATCGTCGTCGAGGAACCCCACGGGCACGAGGCCGAGCTCGCGATTGCGCAGGATCTCGCGCAGCACCAGCCGGCCGCCGTCGCCGGCCCCCGCGATCAGCACGCTGCGAACGCCCTTGCCCCCGCCGCGGAAGGCCGCCAGCGGACGGCGCTCGTAGACGCTGCGGGCGAGCGCTCGCACCCCCACCAGGAACACGAGCGAGAGCAGGGCGAACAGGATGATGACCCCGTTGGGCAGGAGGATGGCCGAGGTCCCGTGCCGTGTGGCCCGCTCGACCGGGCGCACGACGACGACGGCCACGACAGCGAGCAGCACGATCGCGACCACCGCCCGCAGGACCGCCTCGTAGTCGCGCTGGCTGGAGTAGCGCCAGCGCCGCTGATAGACGCGCGCCAGCACCAGCACGGGCAGGCTGCCCAGCAGCACCCACCAGATGGTGCGTTCGCGCAGGTGGGCGTAGTAGCCGGTGGGACCGTGCTCGAAACGCAGCTGGAAGGCGAGGTAGTACGCGAGCGCGACCAGCGCCCCGTCCACTGCGAGCTGAGGCAGCGAGTGACGGTGGAGGGGCAGGGCCGCCGAGCGGATCCGTCGGCGCATTGTGCTGATTGTAAGGGCCTATCCAGACTCGAGCGTCCCTGGGGCGCGCGCGCCCAACGAACCCCTGACAGGGGTGAGCAGCAGCTCCACCAGAGCCCTCGGGTCGCGGCGGACGCGGGGAGGAGCCTTCGAGCGATCGCGCCTGGCGAGCGGGAGCTCCTCGGCCGCGGTGAGCATGCGCATCCGGCGTTCGGCGATCAGCCGCTCATCGACCGCCCCGAGGCGACCCTGGAAGGTCGTGTAGACGGGCGTGCCGAGCGCCACCGCCTCGCGGTTCATCGTGCCCCCGGCCGAGACCACGAGATCGGCGTGGGCGATCAGCGACTGAGCGTCGATCGCGTGCTCGGGGACCACGAATCCGCCGGTGCGCCGCAGCTCCTCGCGCTGGGAGTCCACCCGTGGCAGCACCACCGTCTGCATCCCCGTCTGCGCAGCGGCGGCCCGCAGGCGCTCGAGCACCCCGCCGAAGAGGTCGTTCTCGAAGCGGTGGTAGAGCGAGACCTCCGGCGGGGTGCGGACCACGGCCAGCGGACGCTCCGGATCGAGCGCCAGCTCAGCGAGGACCTCCGCGTCGGGCTCGAAGTCGGCCAGGTAGTACTCCTCCTTCAGGCCCTCGTAGGAGCGCACCTTCCCGCGGGCGCCATAGCGGTCCAGGCGCGGCGGCGGGATCGCGGCTGGAACGACCACGGCGGCGGCCAGGCGGCAGTTGACGTTGTGCTGCACCGTCGCCCACTCGTAGTCGAACATCGTCGCGCTGGGGATCCGCAGGAGCGCCGCCGCGAGGGTGATGTCGTTGGAGCCGTGGCCGAGCGCGATGTCGAAGGGCCGAGCGGCCCTCTCGTGAGCAGCACCGTCGGACCTCGCCCAGCGCACCAGGGCAGAGGTGCGCGGGGCGAGGCCCCCCGCCTTGGCCGCGAGGCCGCCGCCGCGGTGGTGGCCGATGGCCGTGTGGGCGATGCCGAGGCGCTCGCACAGCTCGAGTGTCTGAGCGAAATCCCGGGCCGTCACGCGCACGTCGTGACCTTCGCCGCGCAGCAGCTCGATCACGGGACGCATCACGAGCACGTGGGGGCTGTTCGTCAGGTCGATCCAGACGCGCATCGGCGAGGGACGGTAACGGTCCGCGAACGGGGAGGGCTGAGAACTTCGGGGTGCGATGCCGGTATCGTTGCCCGGCGAGTGCTCATCGTCGCCTCCATATCGGAAACGCTGGTCAACGAAACCTCGCACTTCGTGCGCGATGCCGGCCTGCCGGGGATCTTCGCGCTGATGGCGATCTCGAGCGCCTGCATCCCGATCCCCTCGGAGGTCGTGATGCTGTTCGCCGGGCTTCGCCGTGGCCGACCCGGCGCAGAGCGCCTCCCATCATCACCTGACGATGGTGGGCATCGTGCTGGCGGGCCTGCTCGGGACGATGGTCGGCTCGTGGGTCGCCTATGCGGTCGGCCGCGGGGGGCGGCTCGAGCTGTTCGAACGCCATGGACACAAGGTCCACATGGGCCCGGCGCAGATCGAGCGGGCCGATAGCTGGTTCCAGCGCTATGGCGAGGCGGCGGTGCTGTTCGGCCGGGTGATCCCCGTCGTGAGGGCGTTCGTGTCGCTGCCGGCCGGAATCGCGCGCATGCCGCTCGGGCGCTTCACCGTCTTCTCGCTGATCGGCGCCGTCCCCTGGGTGCTCGGGCTCGCGCTCGCCGGCCATGCGCTCGGCGGCGACTGGAAGAGCGCGCGCAAGGGCTTCGAGTACGTCGACTACGTGATCGTCGCGCTGGTCGTGATCGGCGTCGTGTATGCCGTCGTGCGCCGGCGGCGAGGCGCCGCGCGCCGGCGACCGATGCGCTCGGCTGAGCGGCGCCTCTCGACTCGCCATGCCGTGGCGCTGGGCCTGCTCCAGGGTCCCGCCGAGCTGCTGCCGGTCTCCTCCTCCGGCCACACCACGCTGCTGCCGTGGCTCGCCGGCTGGCCCTATGCCGGCCTCGACGGCGAGCTGCGCAAGTCGCTTCGAGGTGGCCCTGCACGCCGGCGCGGGGCTGGCGCTGGCGATCGACATGCGCGATGAGCTGCGTGAGCAGATCGCCGCGATGAGCCGCGCCAGGACGATCCTGCTCGCGCTCTCGCTGGCACCGCCCGCGCTCGTCGGCTTCGCGCTGCGCGGGCCGATCGAGCGCCGGCTCGGCGGTCCCGGCTCGATCGCCGTCGGGCTGGCGGCTGGGCGACTGGCGATGGCGCTCGCCGATGGCCGCCCGGGCGCCGGCGAGCGTGTCGCCGCGGATGCCGGCGCCCTCGACGGGCTGGCGCTCGGGGTGGCCCAGGCGGCGGCGCTCGTCCCGGGGGTCTCGCGCAACGGCGCAACGCTGACAGCCGCCCGCGCGCGCGGCTTCGCGCGCGCCGGACGCCCGAGCGCTCTCCTGGGAGGTCGCGCTGCCGGTGATCCTGGCCGCGAGCGCGCTCAAGGGCGCGCGACTGCTGCGCCACGGAGTGCCCGCGCGTTCACGCGCCGCGCTCGCGGCGGGGGCTGTGAGCGCGTTCCTCTCGACGCTCGCCAGCGCCGGGCTGCTGCGCCGCCGCAGTCGCACGGGGCGAGCGCTCTGGCCCTTTGCGGTCTACCGCTGCCTGCTCGCCGGCGCTCGTCACTCTCCGTCTGCGACGCGCGCGGTAGCGACCATGGCCATCCTCGGGACGGTGATCGGCGGGCGCTACCGGCTCGACGCGGAGATCGGCCGGGGCGGCATGTCGACGGTCTACCGCGCCTTCGACACGGTGCTCGAGCGCCCCGTGGCGATCAAGCTGATGCACCGCGAGATCGCCGCCGACTCCGACCAGCTCGAGCGCTTCCGCCGCGAGGCGCGCTCGGTCGCCCAGCTCAACCATCCGCACGTCGTCACGGTGATCGACGCCGGCGAGGAGCCCTCCCCGGAAGCGTGGCGGGCGCCGCGGCGCACGGATCGGCACCCCCTACATCGTGCTCGAGTACGTCGACGGCGAGACGCTCAAGGACGCTGATCCGCCGCGAAGCGCCGCTGGAGATCCCGCAGGCGCTCGCCTACGCGATCGAGATCGCGCGCGCGCTCGGCGCCGCCCACGAACGCCAGATCGTGCACCGCGACGTCAAGCCCCACAACGTCCTGATCAGCGAGGAAGGCGGCGCCAAGATCACCGACTTCGGGATCGCGCGCACGCTCACCGAGGAAGGCCTGACGATGGCCGGGCGCGTGCTCGGCACGACCGACTACGTCTCGCCCGAGCAGGCGCTCGGCCAGCCCGGTGACGGGCCAGTCCGATCTCTACTCGCTGGGCATCGTGCTCTACGAGATGCTCACCGGCGAGGTGCCCTTCCGCGGCGACTCGCCGGTGGCGGTGGCGATGAAGCACGTGCGCGAGGAGGTCCCCGACGTGCAGGTGCGCCGACCCGGCGTCTCGGCGGCGACGGCGGCGGTGGTCGACCGCGCGGTCGCCAAGGACCTGGCACGCCGCTACCCCGACGCGGCGAGCATGGTGAGCGACCTCGAGGACGTGCTGGCGCTCGAGGCGTCGCGCTCGGGCCAGGCCACGGGCGAGGTCACCACCGTGCTGCGCACGCTGCCCGGCGGCGCGCGCAGGCGGCTGCCCTGGCGGATGCGCCATCCCGCGCGCTGGGTCGGCTCGCTGGCGCTGGTGGGGGTGGTCGTGGCGCTCGTGCTGATCGTGCTGGCGGGACAGACCCACCGCGGCACGGGCACCGCGGCCGAACATTCCACAGCGCACGGGCCTCGAACAGGTGCCGCTCAGCCAGACGGCCGCCCACGACTACAACCCGTTCGGCACCGGCCCCGAAAACCGCGACCAGATCGACAACGTGGTCGACAACGACCCCAACACCACCTGGAGCACCGAGCAGTACTACGAACGGCACGCTCAAGAAGCCCGGCGGCGTGGGCCTCGGGCTGTACCTCGACGCGGCCCCGAAGGTCGCCGCGCAAGGCGCTCGAGATCCAGACGCCCACCCCCGGCTTCGCCGTGCAGCTCTACGTCGCCAATCACATCGACCTGTCCGAGGCCTACGGCTCCTCCAAGCCGCTTGAGCGCGCGCGGCTGGCAGGGACCGGTTGGCTCCAGCGGCGTACGTCCACAGCGGCGAACGCCTCGCAACTCGACCTCGGCGGCGGCGCTTACCGCTACTACCTGGTGTGGATGACGGCGCTGCCCCCCGGGCAGCAACTCGGCGACGATCGCCGAGCTCACGCTGCTCCGGTGAGGTGCTCGTGGGGGCGCAGCCGGTCTTTCAGTAGCTGAACGCACGCGCTCGGCGTGGCGCTCGCGCGCGAGCCGCAGAGCCGGTCGACCGAGCTCCGGATAGGGAACGCCAGAGGCGTCGAGCAGCTTTGCGTAGACGCTCGTGGGCGTGAAGCCGGGCATCGTGTTCAGCTCGTTCACCAGCACGCTCCTCGCCGTCGACGAAGAAGTCCACGCGCGCCAGGCCCTCGCAGCCGCTCGCCAGGAAGCTCTCGACGGCCAGCTCGCGGACCCGCTCGCCTGCGCTGGCGGAGATCGAGGCGGGCACCTTCAGCTCCATCCCGCCCGGGCGTGTACTTGGCCTCGTAGTCGTACCACTCGCCGGCCAGAACGATCTCGCCGGGCGTCGAGGCGATCGCGGCCGGTGCGCCCTCGGGCGCTCCCGCGCGAGGCAGCCGAGCACGCCGCACTCGACCTCCACACCGCCGGGCCATCGCCTCGACGATCACGAGCGCGTCGTGGGCGAACGCCTGCTCGAGCGCCGCGGCGAGCTCCTCGGCGTCGCTCACCTTGACGATGCCCGACCGAGGAGCCGAGGTGGGCGGGCTTCACGAACACCGGCAGCCCGAGCGCGGCGATCTCGCTCGAGCACCTCCTCGCGAGCCTGCTCGAAGCGCTCGGCGCGCACGCCCACGTAGTCGACCTGCGGAATGCCGACCGCCGACATCAGCTCCTTGAAGAGCACCTTGTCCAGGCACACCGCCGAGGCGGCCACGCCGGCGCCCACGTAGGCCACGTCGAGCATCTCCAGCAGCCCCTGGACGGTGCCGTCCTCGCCGAAGGGCCCGTGCAGCACGGGGAAGACGACGTCCACGCCGAGCAGGCCGCCGCCCGGGGTCGACGCTCAGCGCGCTCGCCCTCCGACGCGCCAGACGCCGTCGCGACCGATCTCCACCCACACCACCTCGTGCCCGCCGGCGAGCAGCCCCTCGCGCACGGCCGCGCCCGAGGACAGCGAGACCTCGTGCTCGGAGGAGCGCCCGCCGGCGAGCACGGCGACCTCCAGCGGTCCACCGACGGGAGCCCGTTCACGGCGCTCATCCGCCCGCCGGCGGCGGCGTGACCGGGGTCGTGGGCGTCGTTGGGTCGTGGTCGGCGTCGTGGGCGTGGTCGGAGTCGTGGTCGGCGTCGTGGGAGTGGCGAGCACCCCGACGGCGATCGTCACGGTGGCGCCCTTGCGTGGCCTTCGCGCCACCAGCGGGGCTCTGCTGGAGGACCATCCCGACCTCGCGCCTGTTCGGTGGTCGGACGTGGATTCGGACTTCGGCTTGAAGCCGGCCTGTCCGAGCGCCGCCGCCGCCTGCGGTCTCGCTCTGGCCGACGACGTTGGGCACCGCCACTTCCTTGGGCGCCTGGGCGACCGTCAGGTCGACCTTGTCGCCCGCGTGCACCGAGGTGCCGGTGGACGGCGACTGCGCGAGCACGGTCCCCGGGCTCTGGCTCGTGGAGACCCGCTGGGTCACGGTGCCGACCGTCAGTTCGTGCGTTGGTCAGCGTCGCTTCGGCGGCCGACAGCGACTGCCCGACGACGTCGGGAACGTGCACCGGCGCGGGGCCGCTGGAGACGAGCACCGTGACGGGGCTGCCTTCCTGTACGTCGGTGTCGGCGGACGGTTCGGTGCCGATCACGCGCCCGGCGGCGACGGTGCGTGCTCGACTGCTTCTTGATCGTCGGGCTTGAAGCCCGCCTGCCTGCAGCTTCGTGATCGCCTCAGTGGCGGTGAGACCGGCGACGTCGACCAACGGAGCGCTGCCCGGGCCGCCCGAGACGACGATCCTCACCTGGCTGCCCTTGGCGACCGCGCTGCCGCGACGAGGGCGACTGGCTGATGACGAGGCCCGTCGGCACGGTGGTGCTGGGCGCCAGCGAGGGCACCGGGGTGAGTCCCGACATGCCGCAGGGCGCGTCCCGGCGGCCTGTTCGCTGCGGCCCGCGACGCGAGGGCACGGTGACCGTGTGTTTCGATTGGGCCAGCAGGAGCACGAGCACCGCCAGGCCGGCGAGCAGCGCGGCCAGTCCCCACCACATCGCGCTGGCGGCCGCTGCCCGGCTCATCCTGCAGGGGCCCGTACTCCTCCAGGTACTGCCCACCGGGAGCGAGCAGCAGCGATCCGGTCGAGCGGGTGATGGCGGAGCGTCGGTTGGGCTCATAGACCGTGACCACGGCGGCACCCGAGTAGGCCGGCAGCGTGTCACGCTCGCGCTGGAGCGCGGCGATCAGCTCGTCGGCGTCGGCGTAGCGCTCGGCCGGGTCCTTGGCCAGGGCACGCAGCACGACGGCGTCGAGCGAGTGGCGGCAGCGCCGGGTTCAGCTCGCTCGGCGGGCGCGGGGTGGCCGAGACCTGCTTGAAGGCGATCGCCACCGCCGTCTCGCCCTCGAACGGGACGACGCCGGTGAGCAGCTCGTAGAGGATCACGCCGACCGAGTAGAGGTCCGAGGCGTCGCTGACCGTGTAGCCCTGCGCCTGCTCGGGGAGAGGTACTGGGCGGTGCCCATGATCGAGCCGGTGAGCGTCATGTCCGAGGCGCCCGCCCGAGCGATCCCGAAGTCGGTCACCCGCGCGCGGCCCTCCTCGTCGAGGATCACGTTGTGGGGCTTCAGGTCGCGATGGATCACGCCGCGGCGGTGGGCGAAGCGGGCGGCGCGCAGGATCTGGATCGACGATGTCGATCGCGCGAGCCGGTTCGAGCGGGCCCTGCTCGCGCACGATCGTCTTCAGCGAGCGGCCGGCCACGTACTCCATGGCGATGTAGTAGGTGCCGTTCCACTCGCCGCGGTCGAAGATCCCGACGATGTTCGGGTGCGACAGCGCGGCGGCGCTGGAGGCCTCGCGGCGGAAGCGCTCGACGAACTCCTGGTCTTCGGCGAAGTGGTGGTGCAGGACCTTCACCGCCACCTCGCGTCCGAGCAGCTGGTCCTGGGCGAGGTACACGTCGGCCATGCCGCCCGAGCCGAGCCGGGAGATCACGCGGTAGCGGCCGTCGATGATCGTCTCGGGGTCAATCATGGAGGAGCCTTTCGATGACTTCGCGGGCGACCGGCGCGGCGAACGCCGCGCCCTGACCGGGCACGCCCTGGAGCGTCACGGCGATCGCCACCCGCGGGTTGGCCGCGGGGGCGAAGGCGATGAACCAGACGTTGTTGATCGTGTTGCCGATCTGCGTCTCGGCGGTGCCCGTCTTGCCCGCCACCTGCACGCCCGGGATCTGAGCGGAGGTACCGGTGCCTTCCTTGACCACGGCTTCCATCATCCTCGTCACCGCGGCGGCGGTCGAGGGCTTCATCACGACCGACTGCACCCGGGGCGCGATCTGCTGGACGGTGCGGCCTTCGGAGTCGACGATGCGCTGTGTCATGTGCGGGACCATCAGCGTGCCGTGGTCGGCCACAGCGGAGGCGACCTCGGCCATCTGCAGGGCGGTCACTTCGAGTTTGTCCTGGCCGATGCCCATGCGCCCGACGTCGACCAGCGAGCTGGTGGGCAGGAGCACGCGTTCGCCGATGTGCTCGCCGCTGACGGACATCTCCGCCGAGGGGTAGTCCAGCTCGGGCTTGCGGTTGAAGCCGAAGCGATCCATGTAGCGTGCGAGCGTGCGCCTGCCGACGCGTTCGGCCACCTGGGCCCACACGGTGTTGACCGACTTGGCGAGCGCCTGGGTGAGCGTGATCTGCCCGAAGCTCTCGTTTTCGTCGTTTTTGAGGGGAACACCCGAGACGGGGATGTCGTTGCGCCCGCTGAGGGTCGATTCGGCGGAGAACGCCCCGCTGTCGATCGCGGCGGTGGCGGTCACCACCTTGAAGGTCGAGCCGGGCGCATAGCCGAACTGCATCGCGCGGTTCAGCAGCCTGCCGCCCGGGTCGCGCGCGATCGCCGCTGCGCTCTTGGCGGAGCGCAGCGCGTTCGGATCGTAGGCGGGCGATGGACGCCATCACCGTGAGCGACCCGCTGCGCGGTTCGATCGCCACGACGGCGCCCTTGTGGCCGGCAAGGGCCGCGTTGGCGACCTGCTGGGCGCGGGGGTCGAGCGATGTGACGACCTTCTCGCCCACCGGCTTCTTGCCCTGCAGCTGGTTGAGGATGCTCTGCAGGTTGCCCGTGCTCTGTGCCGCTCAGTTCCTTGTTGCGGTACTCCTCCAGGCCGGAGGAGCCAAGCTCGGTGTAGTAGTAGCCGACTGCCTGGGCGAACTTCCCACGCGCGGGGTAGGTGCGTTCGAAGGTGCCTTCCGCGCGGGGCACGCTGCGGGCCAGCACCGTGCCGTCGGCGGCGACGATCGGCCCACGGTCGATTCGCTCCTGCTCGAGGAGCGCGCGCGCGTTGAGCTGGTTGTTGCGCAGCGAGGAGGCTTCGAAGACGGTCCAGCGCGAGGTGAACGCGACAGCAGCGCGAACAGCAACGCGACGAGGCCATAGAGGCGGATGATCGGACGGTTCACCGCGCACCGCTCATTCGAGCTGTCCCAGTTCGAGGCTGCGAATCAGCGATGCGCCGTCGGCTTCGGAGCGCAGCGAGTGGTCGAGCAGCGTCCGACGACGTTCCGGGGTGAGCGTGGAGGCGCTCACGCCCGAGACGTAGTCGGTGCTGTACAGCGCGAGGTTGCCGGGCAGCCGGTAGGGAACCCCCTGGTAGAGGGTGACGAGGCCGCGATCGTTGGTGGCGATGAAGTAGACCGACTGAAGCGCCAGATAGGCAGCCGAGCCGAGCAGGCCGAGCACGACGAGCGTCACGAGCAGGCCGACCGCGCGGCGCACGCGCCGGCGCCGGCGCCGCTGCTCGCCCGAGCCCCGCGGGACGGCCGACGCCGCGCGCGTGGCGCGGCGGGGAGCTCGCACGCGGCTGGGCGGCTCCTGCACAGCGGGCAGATCGGTCATCGTCACATGCTCCTGCGGTGGCTGGAGCCTGGCCGGCCAGGACCTCCTCCAGGCGCATCAGCACGACGGTGATGTTGTCGCGGCCCGCCAGCCTCGTTGGCGGCTGCGATCAGCGCCTCGCCCGCGTCGCGCAGGCGCGGGTTGGCGAGCAGGACGGTCGGCGATCTGCTCCTCGGAGATCATCGTGGTCAGTCCGTCGCTGCAGAGCAGGTAGACGTCCCCGGAGCGGGCGCGGAAGGAGCGGGTATCGACCTCGACGGTCCCCTCCGGGCCGAGCGCGCGGGTGATGACCGAGCGCTGCGGGTGCTCGATCGCTTCCTCCGGCGTGAGGCGCCCCTGGCGCATGCAGCTCGTCCACGAGCGAGTGGTCGTCGGTCAGGCGCAGCAGCTCGCCGTCGCGCAGGCAGTAGGCGCGGCTGTCGCCCACGTGAGCGATCGCGACCTCCTCCTCGCCCACGTAGACGGCTGTGAGCGTCGTGCCCATCCCTGCCTGCTCGGCGTTGGAGTGGGAGAGCTCGTGGATGCGTGCGTTGGCCGCCTGGGCGAGCTCGGCCAGGCCGAGCTCGGGCTCGCTCGCTTCGGGCAGGCCCGGCTCGAAGGACTCCACCGCGATTCGCGATGCGACCTCGCCGGCCTGGGCGCCGCCCATGCCGTCGGCCACGACGAACAGCGGCGAGCGCGCGAGCAGCGAGTCCTCGTTGGCGCGACGCTGGCGGCCGGTGTCGGTCCCGGCGTACTGCTCGGCGACGCGCAGCATGCTCAGTCGACCTCGAAGGAGAATTCGCTGTCGCCGATGCGCACGCGATCGCCGGGGTGCAGCGGCCGCGGCGTCTGCAGCAGCTCCTCGTTGAGGTAGGTGCCGTTGGTCGAATCGAGGTCTTCGATGACCACGATGTTGCCCTGCTCGTAGACGAGCGCGTGGCGCGGGCGAGGCGAAGGGGTCCTCGAGGCGGATCTCGGCGCGCTCGCCGCGGCCGAGCACGAGCTCGCCGTCGAGGTCGTAGATCATCCCCGGATCGTGGCCCGGAGCCCGCTCGACGACCAGCCGCGGCGCGCTCGGGGCGACCGCCTGCGCTGCCGAGCGTGGAGGCCGAGTAGAGCCCGGTCGCGTCGGGTGGGATCGACCGCGCGTCCTGCACCTCCTGCTGAGCCGAGCGCCGCGCGACCGCCGAGATCGCGGCGCGCGCTGCGGGCGACCCACAGCAGGAACAGGTAGAGCACGGCGAGGAAGCCGAACTTGAGCGCCACAGATACGGGTTCGAGCGTGTTCATCCGAGCTCGAAGACGATCTCGGTGGAGCCCGAGCTCGACGCGGTCTCCGGATTGCAGGGGCTGGGCTCCGCGGACCTGGCGCCCGTTGACCAGCACGCCGTTGGTGGAACCGAGATCGGCGATCGTCCAGCCCTCGCCCCCGGGGCGCAGCTCGGCGTGATGGCGGGAGATGCCGGCGTCTTCGAGCACGATCTCGCAGTCACGGCTGCGGCCGATGACACCGCCGCCGGGCGGCACGAGCAGGCGTCTGTCGCCCACCGCCAGCAGCGCTCGGGGCGCTCGTCGGCGGGCGTGGGTTTCCTCGACCGGTCCGCCAACGCGTGCCGAGGTGCTGTAGATCATCGTCTGGCCGTGCTCTTCGCGCTCGTGGAACGCCTCGGGTTGGCGCTCGTGGTGATGCTCCTCCGCGCGCACGAGGCGCGCCTGGATCCCGAACTCGCCGAGCGAGAGTCGCTCGTCGGTGTGGAACTCGATGTGCGGCTGGGAGGCCAGGATCAGGTTCTCGCGGCGGGCGTGCTCCAGCAGGTAGGCGCACAGCTCGTCGATCACCTCATGCTCGACTCCCTCGTAGCGTTCGCGGTCCTCTGGAGAGAGCCAGACCGCGTACTCGTTGGGCACATACACGCGCGATACCGACACCGTGCGGTGGGCGTCCATCTCGCGGGCGAGCTTGCGGGCCAGCTCCATCGGGCGCACCTCGGAGCGGAACACGCGTCCGAACGTGCCCTCGACGAGGTTGGCGATCGTGGTCTCGACGCTCTTGAACAGGTTCATCGGCGGGGGCCGGACCGGTCGATCGGGAAGCGTTCGCCAGCCGGGAGCCATGCTACGCAGCCTACGTCAGACCGGCCCCCGCAGAGCACGCGCGGCGACGGCGGCGATGCCGCCGAGGATCGCACCGGCGAACAGGCCGCGAGGGGCGGGGTGAGCGACGCCGGAAGCGAGACCGGCGAGCACCACCGGTGTGGCGATGGCGATGGCCGCCGACCACACGAGGGCGGCCGCGACGTCCAGGGGGGCACTGCGCCCGCGCACGAGCCATGGAAGCGCCACGCACCCAAGCCCCCACAACGCTGCGCCGAGGAGCGTGCCGAGGCTGAGGGCCGGTGCGATGAGGTGCGTGGCCGTATCCCCGATCGAGCCCTCCCAGATGTGGCGGGGCGGCGTCCCGCTCGGCACGCCAAGCCACAGGCGCCGCCCGAGCAGCGGCTCGGCGAGGAGCAGCCACCAATAGCCGAGCGCTCCGTAGACGAGGCGCTCGCGCCAGCGCGACGCCTGCCCGGCGACGGCTGGAAAGCAGCCGGCCAAGCCGGCGAGACCCAGGATCGGAGCGAGGGAGCACACCAGCCAGCCGGCCCCCACACGCGCCGAGCGCGGCTCAGGAGGCAGGACGGCCAACGGCGCGAGGGCCGCGAGTGCGAGCAGCGCCACGCCGGGATGGCCCACCCAGACCTGCCAGCCCACCGCCAGCAGCACACATGCGATCCAGATCCCGCGCGGGAGGCTCAGCCGCTGCGCGCTCTCGCCTCGGAGGGTCGGCGGCTGCGGCTCAGGGACGGGGGGAGCCGCTCGACCGAGCGGGCCGGGTCGGCGGGCGGGGAGCGCGCGGGGGGAAGGCGCTCACGGTGGTCGAGCTCGGGTGAGCGCCGGGTGGGCTCGGCGCGACGGCGGAGCACTCGCGGTGCGCGTGGTGGAGCGAGCAGGCCCGCAGCGAGCGTCTCCTCGATCACCATCTGCAGATGCTCGAGCGAGCCACGATCCTCGGGAGCGGGGGCGAGCGCCCCGTCGAGGGCGTCGATCAGATCGCGGGGCAGGTCGCGACGCGAACGAGCGAGGGATTCGAGCGGGCGACCGATACGCCGAGCGGTGGCCGCCGGGGTGGCGCCACGGACGGGATTGCAGCCGGACAGGGACTCGTAGAGCACGAGGCCCAGCGCATAGAGATCTGCCTCCTCGCCGACGACTCCGCCCTCGGACTGCTCGGGAGCCATGTAGGCGAGCGTGCCAAGCACGTCGCCGGTGCGTGTCAACGCCTCCTCTCCCACGAGGCTGGCGCCACCGAAGTCGGTCAGCTTGGCCGCTTCGCCGCTGCGCTGTGCTCGATCGGGGATCAGCACGTTCTGGGGCTTGATGTCGCGATGGATCACGCCCCGGGCGTGGGCATGAGACAGCGCCCCGGTGAGGGCCAGACCGATCTCGAGCACCTCCTCGTCCTGGAGCTCGTCGGCGGCGATCAGGTGTGCCAGGGTCTCTCCCTGGACCAGCTCGGAGATCAGATAGAAGGCGTCCTCCACCACGCATGCCTCATACAGAGCCACGATCGCGGGGTGCGACAGGCGCGCGGTGGCGTGCGCCTCACGAGTCGCCCGCTCGCGGTCGCCTTCGGGCCCGAGCAAGATTCGCTTGACGGCGACCTCCCGCCCCAGCATGTCGTCGTGGGCTCGCCAGACGACCCCGAAGCCTCCCGAGCCGAGGCGCTCGATCAGCTTGTAGCGGCCGAGCACCAGCCCCCCTCCACGGGGCCGCGACTCTTGGACGAGGGTGATCTCGGACTCCACCGAGTCCCGCGTTCGCCATCTCCGGGCGCTCCACCTGCCGCGAATAGCAGGAAAAACCGCCTTGACCGAGAACTTGCAGGCTCGTCAGTAGGGTGGCCTGCAGTCATACTGGCCCTTCTGTGAAGTCCCTGCAAAGGAGCGGTTAGCTTTTGTCGTTCTTTGACGATGGCGAGGAGGAGACGGCCACCAGGCCAGCATCCCGCGCGACTCAGCGGCCGCGGCCGCGGCGGCCCCAGCACGCCGGCGGGCCTTCGGGGCTCGATCAGCACACCCTGATGGTGCGTCGCCGTATCGCGGCGGGCGTGGCCGTGGTCGTGCTGATCGTGATCGTCCTGGTGATCAACAGCTGCGTCAAAGGCGAAAAGCAGCAGTCGTTGAAGGAATACAACCGCAACGTTGGCCTCCTCGCGGAAGAATCGGCCACCCAGGTCGCCCAGCCACTGTTCGTGGCGCTGGCTGGGGCCGCCGGCAAATCGCCGCTCGACGTCGAGGAGCAGATCAACCAGCTGCGCATCGCCGCCCAGGCGATCGACACCAAGGCCAAGGCGCTGAGCGTGCCGGGGGAAATGACATCGGCTCAACGCGATCTGCTGCTCGTTGTCAATCTCCGCCTGGAAGGGATGACCAAGCTTGCCGCGCTGGTTCCCCAGGCGCTCGGGGGCAAGAACAAAGAGGCCTCGGCGCAGATCGCCGGAAACATGGAGATCTTCATGGCCTCAGACGTCATCTACTCCCAACGAGTGGCACCGCTGATCGAAGAGACGCTGAAGGGCAACGGCGTCCAGGGACTCAGCACCACCGCGTCGCACTTCCTGCCGAACGTCGGCTGGCTCGAACCCAACACCGTGGAAGCGCGGCTCACCGGCCAGGGAACCGGCTCATCCCAGAGCTCGCAGACCGTCACGGGCAACCACGGCAGCGCGCTGAAGGTTGTGAGCGTGGGCACGAACACGCTGGCCGCCGAAGGGACGCTCAATCACATCGCGGGCGGCGGCAACCCCAGGTTCACGGTGCAGGTGGAAAACTCGGGCGAATTCACCGAGAAGAACGTCAAGGTCGAAGTCGCGGTCACGGCGGCGGGCAAGGAATTCAAGGCCGCCCACGTGATCGAAAAGACCGAAGCGGGTAAGACCGTGAACGTCGAAATACCCGTCACAGGGATCCCGCTCGGGACGGCAGCCAAGATCCAGGTCAACGTCCAGGGGGTGCCCGGCGAGAACGACCTGGAAAACAACAAGAACACCTATCTGGCGATCTTCAGCCAGTAGGTCGTCGCCCCCAGCGGCTAACTTGTGGCGATGCTCGCCACGATCACCGACACACAGGGAATCATCGCCATCGCGGCCGCGGCCGTCGCGGTGGCAGCGCTCGTCGGGTGCGTCGGCCTGAGCGTCAGCCTGCGGCGGCTGCGCAGCGCACAGCGCGTGGTGCTGGGGGACCGCCAGGCGCAGGACTTGGTCGCCCACGCGGCCGGCCTGCAGGACGCCTTCGAGGCGCTGCGGGAGTATCTGGACGAGGCGGCTGCACGCTTGGAGGGGCGTTTGGCGGAGGTGGAGGCTGCGCTGCGCGGCACGATCTCCCACCGGGCGCTCGTCCGCTACGACGCCTACAACGAGCTGTCGGGGCGCCAATCGATGTCGATCGCCCTGCTCGACGACGAGCAGTCGGGGATCGTGCTGTCCTGCATCCACCATCGTGACCAGGCGCGCGTCTACGGCAAGCTTCTGCGCGGCGGGCGAGGCGAACTCGAGCTCTCCCCCGAGGAGGCCGAGGCAGTGCGGCTGGCTCTAGCCGGCGGCGTTGCGGGCGAGCCGTCCGCGGATGAGCACCCCGCCTGAGGCGCGGCCCGGTGACGGGCGCGTCGGCTATCTCGGTCCGGAGGGAACCTTCACCGAGGAGGCGCTGCTGGACAGCGCTGCCGCCGGGGCGGTCGAGCCGGTGGCGCTGGCGAGCATCTACGACACTGTGATGGCGCTGCGGCGCGGCGATGTGCGCTGGGCGATAGTCCCGATCGAGAACTCGCTCGAGGGCTCGATCAACGTCACGCTCGACCTGCTGGCCGGCGAGGCGAGCGACGTGAGGATCGTCGGCGAGGCGCTGCTGCGGGTACGGCACTCGCTGATCGCCGCCTCGGCGCTCCCGCTGGCGGAGATCGACACTGTGATCACCCATCCCCAGGTGCCGGGCCAGTGCACGCGCCTGCTGCGCGGCGAGCTCGCCCACGCCCAGGTGCTCGCCGCGTCTTCGACGGCGGAAGCGGTGCGGAGCGTGGTCCTCGAGCGGGTCCCCGGGCGGGCGGCCCTGGGCACCGCCGCTGGCGGCGAAGATCTACGGCGGGACCGTCATCCGGGAGGACGTCCAGGACCGCGAGGACAACGAAACCCGCTTCGTGTGGCTGGCACGAGCGTCGGAAGCGGACAGCGCACCGCCGCTGCGGGCCGGCGCCACGACGAGGTGGAAGACATCGCTGGTGTTCTGGGGGCCCGGCGCGGAGCGTCCCGGCTGGCTGGTTCGCTGTCTGCAGGAGTTCGCCGATCGGGACATCAACCTCACGAAGATCGAGTCGCGTCCACGGCGGGTGAGAATGGGCAGCTACATGTTCTTCGTCGACCTCAGCGGGCGAGCTGACGAGGAGCACCTGGCGGCAGCGGTCGCGGGGCTGGATTCGCTGTGCGAAGAGGTGCGGGTCCTGGGCTCCTACCCCGTCGCCTGGAATCCGCCATCGCCCGCTGCCTGAGCCCACCCTGGTTTGAGCGCTGCGCGACGTCAGCGTCGTCGCTACACTCGGCGCTGAACATGGAGAGCACAGTCCCACCAGAGCCGGTGGGGTCCGTGTCGCCTTCAGAGCACCAGCGGCGCGGACCTGATTCATCGCCCACCAGGGCGATGGGTGGCCGGGTGCTCGTCTTGAACGCCACGTTCGAGCCGATCAACGTGTGCACGGTGCGCCGCGCGGTGGTGCTGCTGCTCAAGGAAAAGGCTGAGCTGCTGGAGCGCAGCCGCTGGGAGCTGCACTCCGAGAGCTCGACCCTGGCGCGACCCGTGGTGATCCGCCTGGTGAGCTACGTCAACGTGCCGCGCGACGCCCACCGGCGCAAGATCACCCGCCGCGCCGTGTTCGCGCGCGACAGCTGGACCTGCCAGTACTGCGGCTCGCGCTCCAACCTGACGGTCGACCACGTCATACCCGCGCTCGAAGGGGGGGTCCTCGAACTGGGAGAACATCGTGGCCTCGTGCGCGCCCTGCAACCGGCGCAAGGGCGACCGCCTGCCGCGTCAGGCGGGGATGCACCCCCGCCACGCGCCACGCACGCCGAGGGCCGAGATCTTCATCCACGTCGCCAGCCCCACCATTCCGGCGGCCTGGCTGCAGTACCTGCCTCAGGCCGCCTAACGTCCGCTGGTTCGGCAGCGTACCGCCAGTGGCTCAGAGCAGGAGACACGAAGGGCGCCCCACATGGAGGCGCCCTTCGAGTACGGCTTGACTGGAAAGACCGAGAGCGACGTACTGCAGCCGGAGGGACCAGGACCGGCGGTCGTCTCGGGGTGTCCCGGGTTGGATTCCGCTAGGCGGACCAGCCTCCCGACCTAACGGCCGGTCACCTCCAGGGTCCCGCGAAAACTGTCACTCAACGTTTGGACCACCTCCTTTCTCTGGTAGAGCCAGAGTAGCGAACGGAGATGACGTGGGCGGCGAATCGGGGGACTTTTACCTAGATGGTTGATTCCACGGGTATGTGCCGTGTTCCCGGGGGTGCGGATGGTCAAGCTGGCCGCGAACGCAGGCCGAAGGCCTTGGTGGCGTCAAGGGCGAGGCCGAGGACAAAGGCCAGCGCAGGCCAGACGTGCCAGCCGGCGGTGCATAACCGTGGAATCAACCATCTGGGTCAGGGAACGATCACGCCGAACTCCTGCGCGTAGGTCGCGCCGGGCGCGCCGTTGGCGAGGGAGGCGGGCACCGCGGTGGCGATCGCGATGCCGGTTTCGGTGTACTTGGCTTCCAGGATGTTCGCCAGATGACCGGGCGAGGCGATCCAGGCCGACACGATCGACTGGGCGGTGGCGAGACTGTAGGTCCCCCAGGCGAGGTTCTCCCCGATCACGTAGCCGTCGGAGGGAGCCGGTATGTAGCCGGTCGCGCGAATCCGGTCGACGGGCGTCTCGCCGCTGGGGGAGACGTGTGCGAAGTAGTCGTCGGCGATCAGTTCGCTGCAATGGCTTTCGGCGGCCGCTTCCAGCTGGACGTTGACCGTGAGCGGAGCCAGGCCGTTCTGGGCGCGCTCGCGGTTGATGAGGCACAGGACAGCCGCTCGGACGAGGGAGACGTTTCCCTCTGTGGGGGTGAGTTCCGTGTTGGCGCAGGGCGCGGAGAGCGCAGCGGCGAGGGCGGCAGCGCGCTGCTGGGCGGCGAGCACCTGCCCGTTGGCGATCGACGTGCTGTGCGTCTTGGCGCGGCGTGCGGCAAGCGTGCGTGCGTGCAGGCTGTGGACTCGGGCGCGGTGGACCTGGGCGGTGCAGCCCCGAGCATGGTGGCGGCGGGATTTCGTGGCCGGGCAGGGCAGGCGTTGGGAGCGATGGTGACGAGCGTGTGCCTCGCGGGCGACCGGGCTGGAGGCCGCGGCGGTGGATGCCAGGGCGAGTGTGCTGAGTCCCGCGCAGGTGAGGATCGTGAGGGTCGCGGCGATGAGCTTGCTGAGGGGATTCACCCTCAGACCTTCGGACGCCCCTGCCTACTTTCTGAAGCTCAGACCCCGAAATATGGACAAGTGGGACGAGGTCTGCGGGATTGTGCGTCCGGCCGTCAGTAGTCCTGACCAGCTGTCAGGGTACGCACACCCGTTTGCTTCGCCTACTCCTCGGTGGCCGGCGAGTCGTCGTCCGTCTGGATGCCGAGATCGACCGAAGTGTCGTCCACGCCCTCGGCGGTGGAGCCGTCCTCGCCCGCGTCGACCACGAGCGCGACGGCGCTTACGGCGTCGTCGTCCTTGAGGTTCATCACCCGCACGCCGGTGGCCGAGCGGCCCTGTTGGGATATGCCGACGGCTGAGGTTCGCTGCACCATGCCGCCGACGCTGATGAACACCAGCTCCTGGTGGTCGCGCACGACCAGGGCTCCGGCGAGGCCGCCCTTTTTCTCGGTCAGCCCGATCGTCTTGACGCCTTTGGCGCCGCGGTTGGTTTTGCGGTACTGGCTGATCTGGGTGCGCTTGCCGTAGCCGTTCTCGGTGACGACCAGCAGATCCATGTCGTCGCGGGCGACATCCATGGCGATCACCCTCCCGCCCTTGCCGACGTCCATGCCGCGCACCCCCGTGGTGTCGCGTCCCATCGCCCGCGCGTCGGACTCGGCGAAGCGCACGGTGAGCCCGGCGCGGGAGACCATGATGATCTCGTCGTCCGGGTCCACGGCGCGCACGGCCAGCAGCTCGTCATCGTCGCGGATGTTGATGGCGATGATGCCGTCGGCTTTGATCGGCGTGTTGTAGGTCGCCAGCTCGGTCTTCTTGACGGTGCCGTTGCGGGTGGCGAAGACGAGGTATTGAGCCTCGGAGAAGTCGCGGGTGGAGACCACCGCCTGGATGCGCTCGCCTTCGGCCAGCGGGAGGATGTTCACGAGCGCGCGGCCCTTGGCCGTGCGCTGCGCCTCGGGCAGCTCGTAGACCTTCGAGCGGTAGACCTTGCCACGGTTGGAGAAGAACAGCAGGTAGTCGTGGGATGAGCAGACGAACAGGTGCTCGATGAAGTCGCCGTCCTTCATGTCCATGCCCGTCACCCCGCGCCCTCCCCGCTGCTGCTGGCGGTAGGTGGCGAGCGGCAGGGACTTGATGTAGCCGGTCTGGGTGATCGTGATGACCATCTGCTGGTCGGCGATCAGGTCCTCGATATCGATCTCGTCCTCGGAGTGGCTTATCTCGGTGCGGCGCTCGTCGCCGAAGCGCTCCCTGATCTCGGCGAGCTCCTCCTTGATCACGGCGAGCACGCGGGACTCGTCGCCGAGGATCGCCCTCAGCTCGGCGATGCGCTCGCTGACGTCGGCGTGCTCCTGTTTGATGCCGTCGGCTTCGAGGGCCGTCAGCTGGGAGAGGCGCAGGTCGAGGATCGCGGTGGCCTGGATCGGGCTGAGCTCGAAGCGCTCCACTAGCTGCTCGCGGGCGTTGTCGCGGTCGCGTGAGCCGCGGATCAGCTCGATGATCTCGTCGAGGTGGTCGAGGGCGGTGAGCAGTCCCTCGAGGATGTGGGCGCGGGCCTCCTTCTCGGAGAGCTCGTGCTTGGTGCGCCGCACGATCACCTCGCGCTGGTGGGCCACGTAGTTGTGGATCACCGAGCGCAGGTTGAGCGTGCGCGGAACGTTGTCGACGAGCGCCACCATGTTGACGCCGAAGGTGGTCTGCATGGGGGTGTGCTTGTAGAGCTTGTTGAGCACCACCTTCGGGATGGCGTCGCGCTTGAGCTCGATCATCAGGCGCATGCCGCGCTTGTCGGAGTAGTCGTTGAGGTCGGCGATCTCGGAGATCTTCTTGTCGCGGACGAGTTCGGCGATCTTTTCGATCAGGCCCCCGGGGCCACCCTTCTTCACCATGAAGGGCAGCTCGGTGACCACGATCGCCTCCTTGCCGTGGCTGAGCGGCTCGATGTGCGCGCGGGCCTGGACGCGTACACGTCCGCGACCGGTCTCGTAGGCGTCTTTGATGCCCCCGTGGCCGAGGATGATGCCACCGGTGGGGAAGTCCGGTCCTTTGATGTGACGCATCAGGCCCTCGACGTCGGTCTCCGGCTCGTCGATGTAGGCGACGGTCGCATCGATCACCTCGCGCAGGTTGTGCGGGGGGATGTTGGTTGCCATCCCGACCGCGATGCCCGAGGAGCCGTTGACCAGCAGGTTGGGAAAGCGCGCGGGCAGCACGAGGGGTTCGCGGCGCGAGCCGTCGTAGTTGGCCACGAAGTCGACCGTGTCCATGTCCAGGTCGCGCAGCATCTCGGTGGCGATCCGCGCCAGCCGGGCCTCGGTGTAGCGCATGGCCGCGGCCGGGTCGTCGTCGATCGAGCCGAAGTTGCCCTGGCCGTCGACGAGCTGGTAGCGCATCGAGAACTCCTGCGCCATCCGCACGAGCGTGTCGTAGATCGCCGAGTCGCCGTGGGGGTGATAGTTGCCCATCACCTCGCCGACGATCTTGGCGCACTTGGCATAGGAGCGAGTCGGGCCCGAGCCCGAGCTCGTTCATCGCGTAGAGCACGCGGCGGTGGACGGGCTTCAGCCCGTCGCGCACGTCGGGCAGAGCTCGACCCGACGATCACCGACATCGCGTAGTCGAGGTACGCGGTGCGCATCTCCTCCTCGAGCGCGCGCGGTTCCACGTTGCCTCCGCCGATCACATCAGCACTGGCCATCACTCACCTCCTATACGTCCAGGTTGGCGACGGTTCGGGCGTTGTCCTCGATGAACGCCCGTCGCGGCTCGACCTGGTCGCCCATCAGCATCGAGAAGATGCGGTCGGCGGCGAAGGCGTCGTCGAGGGTGACCTGGGCGAGGGTTCGCGTCGCCGGTGCCATCGTTGTTTCGCCGAGCTGCTCGGCGTTCATCTCGCCGAGTCCCTTGAAGCGCTGCAGTTTGATCCCCCGCTGGGCCACGGTCATCACAGCCGGGTGCAGGTCCTCGAAGGAAGGCGCGAGCTCCCGCGCATCGCCGAGGCGCACCTCGAACGCTGGGCGTGCCGGCCAGCTCGATCAGCTGCGCGTGAACCCGGGCCAGCGGATTTGAACTCCTGCGAGTCGAACAGGCTGCGCTTGATGCGGTGCACGCGCGCGAAGCCCGTCTTCTCTTCCACCGCCCGCACCCGCAGCTCCAGCGGATCGGTCTCGAGCAGCTCCGTGGCGTGGGCGTCGCCGTCGACTCCACTGCGTTCGAGCCACTTGATGGCCGCCTCCGCCGTGAGCGCCTGCTCGTCGAGCAGCGAGGACTCCTCCAGGAACTGCACCACGTCGTGACCGTGGGCGGCACGCAGCGAGGATGACCAGCCCTCGTACTGCTTGAGCAGGCGGGTGAAGCGCTGCCAGCGGGCCTCGGTCAGCTTGAACTGCTTGCCATGGCGGTCGAAGACCTCGATCTTCTCCCACTTGTCGGAGAGCAGGATCTCCTCGAGTTCGGAGTCCTTCTCGATGTAGCGCTCACGGGAGCCCTGCTTGAGCTTGTACAGCGGGGGCTTGGCGATGTAGACGTAGCCGGCCTTGATCAGCTCCTCCATCTCGCGGAACAGGAGCGTCAGCACCAGCGTACGGATATGAGCGCCGTCGACGTCGGCGTCGGTCATCAGCACGACCTTGTGGTAGCGGGCGTTCTCGATGTTGAATTCCTCGCGCACGCCGGTGCCGATCGCCGTGATCAGCGCCTGGACCTCGGCGTTCTGCAGGACCTTGTCGATGCGCGACTTCTCGACGTTGAGGATCTTGCCGCGCAGCGGCAGCACAGCCTGGGTGGAGCGGTCGCGCCCCTGCTTGGCCGAGCCGCCGGCGGAGTCACCCTCGACGATGAACAGCTCGGCCAGCGACGGGTCCTTGACCGAGCAGTCGGCGAGCTTGCCGGGCAGTGTCGAGTTCTCAAGCGCCGACTTGCGGCGGGTGAGATCGCGGGCCTTGCGGGCGGCGTCGCGAGCGCGCTGGGCCTGGACGGCCTTGGAGATGACGGCTCGGGCCTCGCTGGGGTTCTCCTCGAGGAACTCGCCGAGGCCGGTGTTGACGATCGACTCGACGAACCCGGCCATCCCGGGATTGCCGAGCTTGGTCTTGGTCTGGCCCTCGAACTGAGGGTCGCGCAGCTTGACCGACACGACGGCGGTGAGGCCCTCGCGCACGTCCTCGCCGGAGAGGTTGTCCTCTTTCTCCTTCAGCAGGCCGTGGTCGCGGGCGTACTTGTTGACTGTGCGCGTCAGCGCCGAGCGAAAGCCGCTGAGGTGCGAGCCGCCCTCGGGGGTGTTGATGTTGTTGGCGAAGGAGTGAATCGACTCCTGGTAGGAGGAGTTCCACTGCATTGCCACCTCGGCGGCGCCCTCGTCGGACTCGCCGGCGAAGAACACGACCTTGCGGTGGACGGTCTCCTTGTTCTCGTTGAGGTAGGAGACGAAGTCCTCGATGCCGCCCTCGTACTGGAACTCCGCCGAGTGCCCCTCGCCGCGCTCATCGGTGAGCGAGATCTTCAGTCCGCGGGTCAGGAAGGCGGTCTCGCGCAGGCGCTCCTCGAGCGTGAGGAAGTCGAAGTCGAGCACCTCGAAGATGTCGGCGTCGGGAAGGAACGTGATGATCGTGCCGGTGTCATCCTCGGAGGCGAGCCCTGCGCCCTGGGTCAACTCGTTCTGAGGGGCGCCTCGGGCGTATTCCTGGGAGAAGACGTGACCGTCGCGGCGGATCTCGACGTCCAGTTTCTCCGACAGGGCGTTGACGACCGACACGCCGACGCCGTGCAGGCCACCGGAGACCTTGTAGCCGCCTCCCTCCCCGAACTTCCCGCCCGAGTGCAGGACGGTCAGCACGACCTGCACTGCGGGCAGGCCCTCCTTCTCCATCTTCGCCACCGGGATCCCGCGCCCGTTGTCGACGACGGTGACCGAGTTGTCCGGGTGGATGGTGACGGACACCTCCGTGCAGAAGCCGGCGAGCGCCTCGTCCACCGAGTTGTCCACCACCTCGTAGACGAGGTGGTGGAGACCCATCACGCCGGTCGAGCCGATGTACATACCCGGCCGCTTGCGAACCGCCTGAAGGCCCTCGAGGACGGTGATGTCCTGGGCGTCGTAGCTAGAGGAGCCGCCGGTCATCGACGGGTTGTTCACGCCGCTGCTCGCGGCGCTCTCCTCAGAGCTGTTGCTAGCTGTTGCCAATGGCCCTCCGATGACGTGAGAACGCCCCGGATTCCGGGGCGCGAAGTCCACGGTCGGGGCGGGTTTCTGATGCCTCAAATCATAGCATGCGAGCGTGTCTCCCGGGGGCCTCCTCCGGGGCTAAATCCCTGCAAAAACCGGGGAAACAGGCTGATTTGGGTGAGGGCGACGGGGGCCTCGCGGATACGGGCTCAGCCGGTCCTGCAGCGCAGCTCGCGGATGAGCTCCTCGCCAAGAGCCTCGTTGAGGCGGGGAATCAGATCTCCGGCCATCAGATCCAGCTCCTGCGCCCACACCGCGGCCGCGCATGTCACGGTGAGCACTCCGGCCCGCTCGGCCGTGGGTCGCGCAGCGGCAGCGATCGCCGGTCCCCGCCGCGCCATCCCAGATGCCCTGGACACGGGCCAGCGTCGTAGCGGGCGCGAGTGTCGAGTTGAGCTCGCCGATGGCTGCGGAGAGCATGCGGGGGGCGACTCTGCTCACGCCGCGATCGCCTCCTGCAGGATCGTGCCGGGGGAGATTCGCAGGCGGGCGACACGGGCTTCGCCCGCCTGCGGCACGTGGGCGAGGTCGGTCGTGGCGATAACGCTCTGCCCGCCTGTGTCGAGCTCCTGCACGAGCAGCTCGCGGCGGTCCCCGTCGAGCTCGCTCATCACGTCGTCGAGCAGCATCAGCGGCGTGCGGCCCCGTTCGCGGGCGAGGACTGCGCGCTCGGCGAGCAGCAGGGCGAGCAATGCCAGACGCTGTTCTCCCTGTGATCCGTAGACGCGCAGCTCGCGGCCCTCGCGAACGATGGAGAGCTCGTCGCGGTGCGGTCCGTACCCGGAGAAGCCACGTTCGAGGTCGCTCTCGAGGCGCCGGCTGAGCTCGGCGAGGAACTCCTCCTCGTCGGTCGCCCGCGAGCGCGGGCGATACTCGATCGACACCGGGCCGTTGGAGCCGAGCTGGGCGGCTTTCTGCGAAAACGGCTCAGCCACGAGGGCGACGGCCTCGGCGCGGTGTTGGCGCAGAGCCAGGCCAGTCACGGCGAGCTCGCGATCCCACGTCGGGAGCGTTGCTCGAGAGGCACGCCCGGAGCGGATGCCGCGCGAGCAGCGCGTTGCGCTGAGCCAGCACGCGTGAGTACTCACGCCGGACCTCGCTGCGGACCGGCCAGATAGCAGCGACCAGCTGGTCGAGGTGGGCCCGCCGCAGGGCTGGGGGCCCTTTGAGAAGCTCGAGGCGATCGGGCATGAAGACGCTGATCAGCGGCCTGATGGCGACATCCAGCAGCCGCTCCACCTCCGCCCCATCGGCACTCATCCGCTTGACGGTCTGCGGAGCAGTCAGCGACGTGGCCGTAGCCGACGGCTAGCTCGTGGGCGTCCTCGCCGTCCAGGAGGCCGACCTCGACGCGTGCGGCCTGGGCGCCGAAGCGGATCAGCTCGCGATCGTTGCGTGTACGCGGAGAGCGCCCCGTGCAGCCGAAGTAGAGCGCCTCGAGCAGGTTCGACTTGCCGGCCCCGTTGGGCCCATAGACCACCGTGAGGCCGGCTCCGATCCGCGCCTCGGCGCGGGCATAGGTGCGGAAGTCGCGCATCTCCACGCTGACTACTCGCACGAGACCTCACTACACGTTCAGGCGAATCGGCATGATGAGGTAGACGAAGTCCCCGGTGTCGGGGGATTCGATCAGGCCGGGCCGCAGCGGGCTGATCAGCTTGAGGACGAGCTCGTCGGAGTCGACGCTCTCAAGGCCGTCCCTGAGGAACTCCGGGTTGAAGCCGATCTCGAACGGCTCGCCGTGGAAGGGAACGGGGATCGCCTCGCTGGCCTCGCCGACGTCAGGGGTCTGGGCGGACACGGTGAGCGTGCCCTCGGCTGAAGCTGAGCCGCAGCGGAGCGTTCTTCTGAGCCAGCAGGCTGATGCGACGCACGACGTCGGTCAGCTCGGCGCTCGAGAGGCGCAGCTCGTGCTCGACCGACTCCGGCAGCAGCTGGCGGTAGTTCGGGAACTGCCCGTCGATCAGGCGGGAGGAGAGCACGATGTCGCCGAGCTCGAAGATCACCTGGTTCTGCCCCACGCTGACCGCCAGCGACTCTCCCGGCGCCTGCTGGGCGATGCGCACCAGCTCCTGCAGGGCGCGCGCTGGGACGTTGGCCTCCAGGCTGCCCTGCAGCGGCGACTCCAGGGCGGTCTCCTTGACGCTAAGTCGATAGGAGTCGGTGGCGACCATCCGCAACTCCTGCGCGGCGGCCGACATCAGGATCGCCGGTCAGAACCGGGCGCGTCTCGTCCCGCGACGCCGAGCGGGCCACCCGCGAGACGGTCTGCACGAAAGCCTCCGTGGGCAACGTCACGCGCGTCTCCGGGGATGGCAGCGGAAGCGTCGGGAAGTCCTCGGCGCGAAGCGTGCGCAGGTGGAAGGTGGTCGGCCCACAGATCAGCTCGATGTCCTGCTCGGCGCTGCGCAGCTCCATCGTCAGCTGGTCCGCCGAGAGCGAGCGGGCCACGTCGAGCAGTAGCCGAGCCGGCAGCACCGCCGAGCCGGGGCGCACCACCTCGGCGTCCAGCGGGACGCGCAGGCCGATCTCCATGTCGGTGGCCAGCAGCTCGGGCTTGGAGTCCGAGCGGCGCCGAGATCATGATGCCGGACAGCGCCTGCACAGCGCTGCGGGTCGAGGCGACCCGAGCAGCGGTCTGGAGCTGGGCAAGCAGCTGCGATGAGGAGAGCGAGAGCTTCATGACGATGCCATGAGAGTTGGATAGGAGTTAGTAGGGGCTGTGGAGTTGTGTATTTGGCGTGGATAGGGCGATCGCGGCCTCAGTGGCCGGTGGATGAGGCTGTGGATGGGTTGGCGAGAAGTCTCTCAGGCACGGCGGTCGAGCGCGTGGGGGCGGTCACGGCGCGCGGCAGTCGAGGGTCTTGCACAGCTTCTCCACAGCTCCCGCGAGGCCTGCGTCGGAGGCGATGCGGGCGGAGGTGCGCCGGCAGGCGTGCAGGACGGTGGTGTGGTCTCGCCCGCCGAACTGGCGACCGATGGCCGGCAGGGATTCGCCGGTCAGCTCTCGCGCGAGGTACATGGCGAACCTGGCGCGGCCAGGCGATGCGAGGCGGTCCGCGCACTCGAGAGAGCAGCTCCTCGGTGGAGATGCCGAACTGCTCGCAGGTGGCGGCCTGGATCTCCTGCACGGTCCGCACAGCGCGGCCCGGTTGGGAGGAGTTGGGATAGAGACTCGCGAGAACCTCGTCGCGCCAGCTCGCCGGTCAGCGGCCGCCCGTGAGCGAGCTGAAGGCGACGACGCGGATCAGCGCGCCCTCGAGGGCGCGCACGTTGCGTGTGGATGCGTTCGGCGATGACGCTCAGTGCAGCCTCGTCGGCGAGCTGGATGTCGTCGTGGCTGCGCCCGCTTGCGCAGGATCGCCATGCGTGTGGCAAGGTCCGGCGGCGCGATGTCGGCGACGAGGCCGGCCTGGAAGCGCTCGCGCAGTCGGTCCTCGAGCGCCTGGAGGTCGTGGGGTGGTCGGTCGGAGCTGAGCACGATCTGGCGGCCCGCGTCGTGCAGGGCGTTGAAGGTGTGGAAGAACTCCTCCTCGGTCTTGGTCTTGCGCTCGAGGAACTGGACGTCGTCGAGGAGCAGCACGTCGATGTGGCGGAAGCGGGCCTTGAAGCTCTCGGTGTCGCCCCCGCCGAGCGCTCCGAGGAACTCGTTGGTGAAGCCCTCGCCGGTCGTGGCGCGAACGGTCAGGCCGGGGTTGTGCAGGAGCAGCAGGTTGGCGATCGAGCTGAGCAGGTGGGTCTTGCCGACGCCGGGAGGGCCGCAGATGAACAGCGGGTTGTATGCCTGGGCCGGCATCTCCGCGACCGTCAGCGCGGCGGCGTGAGCGAGGCGGTTGGAGTCGCCGATCACGAACTGGTCGAAGGTCAGCTTGGGGTTGCCGAGCGGGCCGCCTGGGGACTCGCGGCTGTGGGACCTGCGTCACTGTCTCGGCTCCTCGCGTGTGGGCCGGCATCTGGCGAAGGCTGGGGGTTCGCCCGCTGCGGGGAGTGCGGAGTGGGCGGCGCGGGGGCGGCGAGCTCGGCGACGGCCTGCTCGCCGAGCACGCTCTTGACGCTAGCCTGGATGACCCTGCCGAAGCGGTCGTGGACCCAGCGGCAGGCGTGGGGCGGCGCCTCGATGAGCAGGCGCTCGCCGTCGAGCTCGACGGCCGCAGCGGCTCGAGCCAGATGCGGTAGGTGGGCTCGTCGACGGCGAGGGCGAGCTGGGCTTGCACCCGCGACCATATGTGCTCGAGCTCGTGGCTCACGGCAGCGTCGATCCAGCTCCTCTCCGAGAGGCAGACGACAGGAACTATTCGAAGGAGGGCCCGCGGAAGGCCCGGTCGGGCGACTATATCCAACGCCCTACGGCGGCTCGCGCCGCTGCTCGCATTTGGCGGGAAAAATCAGCGGCGCGCGATCGGTCCTATACTTGCGAGGCTGATCGCCCGAGTATCGAGGCGAGGACGATAGCGGTCGCGGCAGGGATCGCGGCGACCCGGGACGAACTGAGACCATGAAGCGCACCTACCAGCCAAAGAAGCGCAAGCGTGCCCGTGCACACGGGTTTCGCGCTCGCATGAGCTCGCGAGCGGGACGCCTCACGCTCAAGCGCCGCCGCGACAAGGGCCGCAAGCGCCTCTCCACCTGAGGCTGCGGTGATGCCTCGAGTCGTGGACGGACGCGCGATGAAGCCGCGGACGCCGGGGCGCGGCGGGCGCCTGTCGCGCAGCGCCGAGTTCGAGCGCGTCTATCGCCATGGCCGCTCGACGGCCAATCGGCACCTGGTCCTGTACGCGTTCCCGACCGGACCCCGCGCAGAGCCCGCGCCTCGGCCTCTCGGTGTCGCGCAAGGTCGGGGGCGCGGTCGAGCGCAACCGCGTCAAGCGCCTGCTGCGCGAGGCCTTCGCCGCAGGTCGAGGGCAGCTTGCAGCCCGGGCACGACATCGTCGTCGTGGCGCGCCCCCCGGCGCGTGAGCTCGCCGAGCGCGAGGGCCTTGCCGGGCATCGACGGGGCGCTTGGGCGAACTGCTCGTGAAGGCGGGCCTGCTCGTCGAAGGCGGGCCAGCTGTCCGCGCCGAGGAGCCCGGTGAGCGCCGTCGCCCACCTGAGCGCGAGCGACTCGGCGGCCGCGGGCCATCGTCGGCGCGCGCCGCGCGAGCGCTTGTGACCGCCCCGATCGTGGTCTACCAGCGCGTTATCTCGCCGGCGATCCCGAGACGCTGCAAGTACGAGCCGACGTGCTCGCGCTATGCGGTCGACGCGATCCGCGAGTACGGCATACTTAGGGGCCTGGTGCTCGCGGGGTGGCGGCTGCTCAGGTGCAACCCGTGGAGCCACGGCGGATACGATCCGGTCGAGGCCCAGCGAGTGTTCAGGATCGGGGCAGGCGGGCAACTCGACGTCGACGACTGAGCGGGCCCCGGGTGATGTCTGCCGGCTGTCCTGCCCGTCCGCGGCGCCAGGCCACCAAACACAACCTTGCCGACCACAGAACCGCCGAGAGCCCTTAGATCATGCCCATCCTCGCCAATGTGATCCAGGACGCGTTCTCGCCGCTGATCAGCCTGTTCGAGTCGATCATGGTCTTCATCCACGCCCACCTCGTCGGGGGCAGCTGGGGCCTGGCGATCGTCGGCCTGACCGTCCTGATCCGGGCGATCCTCGTGCCGCTGACCTTCAGGCAGCTGAAGTCGATGCAGGAGATGCAGCGCCTGGCGCCCCAGATCAACGCGCTGAAAGAGAAGTACAAGGAGGACAAACAGCGCCAGCAGCAGGAGCTGATGAAGTTCTACCAGGAGAACAAGATCAATCCGCTGGCGTCGTGCCTGCCGCTGCTGATGCAGTTGCCGGTGTTCATCTCGCTCTTCTACATGCTGCGGACCGACCTGAAGAAGCGCATCTGCGGCCCGGCGCTCCACGCTCACGGGTACATCACCTCGAAGCAGATCGAAAAAGTCACCTGCAACCACGTCGCACCGCATTCGGCGAAGTTCCTGTTCCTCCCCGACATCACCGACAAGGCGACCGGCGTGGCGCTGGTCGTGCTGATCGTCCTCTACGTGGGCTCGCAGGTGGCCTCCACGCTGATCGCGACCGCGACCGCGGATCCCGAACCAGCGCCGCCTGATGCTGCTGCTGCCGGTGGTCTTCGTCGTGATCCTCTACCGCTACCCAGCCGGCCTGCTGGTGTACTGGATCACCACGAACCTGTGGACGATCGTCCAGCAGTACGTGATCCGCACGCGGATGCCCCCGCCGCCCAAGCCGGAGACGCCAGTCGGAGGCATCGAACGGGAAACCGACGCGATCGCTCAAAGAAGCGTTCGCGAGCGTTACCGCGGGCGCCGGGGCCCGCCCTGCCGGGGCCCGCCGCCGAGGCCGGCGCGACGAGTCCGAGCGCACCCGCCGGGCCCCCGCCGACACCGCCCGGAAGAAGAAGAAGCGCTCGGGGAGGCGACGGTGATGAGCGGCGAGGAGGCGATCGAGGACCAGGCGACGGGTGGGGAGCTCGAGCCGCGCGAGGCGCTCGAGGAGCTGCTCGAGGAGATCGTCGAGGCCTCGGCCTGGATGCCGACGATCGAGGTCGAGGAGGGCGACGGCGTGCTGACGGGGCGCCTGGAGGGCGAGGATGTGGGCCTGTTCATCGGCCGTCACGGCCAGACGATCGACGCCGTCCAGCACCTGGCCCAGCGGATCGTCTTCCCCGAGGGACCCTCCTCGGTGCGCGTCGTGATCGACGCCAACGGCTATCGGGAGCGTCGCGCAGACGCGCTGCGTGCGGAGGCCGACGAAGCCGCCGAGGACGCGGTCAGCTCCGGGAAGCCGGTCGAGCTCGATCCCCTGCCGCCGTTCGAGCGGCGGATCGTGCATGAGTACCTGCGCGAGCGTGGCGACGTGGAGACCCACAGCGAGGGCAACGAGCCGGAGCGGTATCTCGTCGTGTCGCCACTGGCCGGGTCCTAGCGTCCACAGCGTTTCACGTTTTTCCCGACGGTGAAACAAACACGGGGCTGGGCTCGAGCGAGAGGACGTTTCACGTTTTTCCTGACGGTGAAACAATCTGTGGATGTCCAATGAGCTCCAGCCTCAGCTGACCGATGTCGAGCGCGGCCTCGTCGCTGGGGTCCTGATCGGCGAGGGCAGCTTCGGCGGGGACGGCAAGTACCCCCACATAACGCTCCGCATGCACACGCGTCACGAGAGCCTGTTCCGCTGGCTGCAGAGCAGCTTTCCTCGCTCTCGCCTGTATGGCCCCTACACCCACGGGGGCAGGAGCTACTACCAGTGGATGGCGCGCGGGGCGGCGCTCGCGGAGGATGTCCTACCTGTGGTCGAGGCTGTGCTGACGGAGGAGATCGATGCCCATGTCGCGGGACGGATCCGCGAGATGAAGGCCAGGTACGCAAGCTTCTTCGCGCGGTATGGCTGAGCATCCGCCTGCGGAGATCTCTCGGCTGGCTCCCGGTATCGACCTGACGCCTGAGCAGCGCGGCAGCCTGGCGGCGATGCTCGATGTGCTGGCGAGCGACGAGCATGCCCCGACGGCCGTCCGTGACCCCGATGCAGCGCACGCGTCTGCACCTGGCGGATTCGCTGGCGGCACTGAAGCTCGAGCAGGTGAGAGCCGCGGGGACGATCGCGGATCTCGGCAGCGGCGCCGGCTTTCCCGGGCCTGCCGCTGGCGGTCGCGCTGCCGCGGGCCAAGGTCAGCCTGGTGGAGAGCCAGCGGCGCAAGTGCGACTTCCTCGAGCGCATTCGCTCGGCGGCCGCGGTCGAGAACGCCAGGGTGGTGTGCGCCCGGGCCGAGGAGTGGCCGGAGGGCAGGTCCTACAACGACGTGGTGGTGGCGCGCGCTCTCGCCGCGCAGGCCGTGGTGCTGGAGTACGCCGCACCGCTGCTTCGCATGGGGGGCGTCCTGGTCGATTGGCGAGGGAGACGGTCGGAGGAGGAGGAGCAGGCGGGAGATCGAGCGGCACGAGCCCTCGGACTTCAGCGCGAGTCGATCAGGCGGATGGCCGCGGTGGAGGGAGCAACCGAGCATCACCTCCACCTGTTCGTGAAGATGGAGCGAGACGCCCCAGCGGTTCCCTCGGCGGGCGGGGATGGCGCGCAAGCGGCCCCTGGGCTGAGGAAATCCCGACGGCCGGCGCGCCCGGACGTCGTCGCTGCGCAATCGGCGCTAGCTTGCAACCCATGGGCACCATCTACGCGGTCGCCAACCAGAAGGGCGGCGTGGGCAAGACGACGACGGCGGTGAACGTGGCGGCGTGCATCGCGGAGGCCGGCTACACGACGCTGCTCGTGGACGTGGATCCGCAGGCCAACGCGACTGTGGGGCTCGGGATTGCGCGTAAGCAGGCACCGGGCCTGTATGAGGTCCTCACCGGCGAGGCGACGGCCGAGGAGGCGCTGACGGACTCGGCTGTGACGGGCTTGCGCGTCCTGCCGGCCGGCGCGGGCCTGGCGGGGGCAAATGTGGAGCTTCCGCGTATCGAGGGCTTCGAGTACCGCCTGCGCGACTGCCTGGCGGCGCTGAAGGACGGCTTCCAGTACATCCTCCTGGACTGCCCACCGTCGCTTGGGCCGCTGACGGTGTGCGCCCTGGTGGCGGCGGACCGGGTGATCGTGCCGGTGCAGACGGAGTACTTCGCGCTCGAGGGGCTTGCCGGCCTGCTCGAGACGCTCTCGCTGGTGCGCAGGGAGCTGAACCCTCGCCTCACGGTGGCGGGGATGCTCCTGACGATGCACGACAGCCGCACCCGTCTCGGTCAGGACGTGGAGCGCGAGGTACGCTCGCACTTTCCGGATCTGGTGTTCGACACCGTGATACCGCGCAACGTGCGAGTGGGGGAGGCGCCCAGCTACGGTCTGCCGGTGACTCATCACGACCCCCACAGCGCCGGTGCTGAGGCGTACTTCGAGCTGGCCAAGGAGGTGGCGGCGCGTGGCTAAGCCCCGGCCGGGGATGGGAAGGGGCCTCGACGCGATCCTGTCGGTGTCGGGCCGTGGGGCCGATGACGTGCGCGAGGAGGAGCTGCGCGAGCTGCCGATTGATTCGATCTCGCCCAGCCCGAACCAGCCCCGGCGGGCGTTCGACGAGCAGGCCCTCCAGGCCCTGGCGGGATCGCTCGGTGAGCGTGGGGTCCTGCAGCCTGTGCTGGTTCGCCCCCGACCCGGCGGAAGGTACGAGCTGGTGGCCGGCGAGCGGCGCTGGCGCGCTGCTCGGATGGCAGGACTGGAGACGATCCCGGCCCTCGTACGCGACCGCGAGGACGCCGCGGCGCTGGAGGTGGCCCTGATCGAGAACATGGCGCGTGAGGACCTCAACCCGATCGAGGAGGCGCGCGCCTGCGCGGCCTTGGTGGAGGAGCTGGGCCTGACGCGTGAGGAGGTGGGCCTACGAGTGGGACGCAGCCGTGTGGCGGTGAGCAACCTGGTGCGCCTGCTGGATTTGCCCGACGCAGTGATCGAGCTCCTGGAGCAGGGCGCTCTGAGTGAGGGCCACGGTCGCGCGCTGCTGCTCGCCGAGGATCACGAGGCCCGTCGCTCGCTTGCCACGACAGCCGTTGTCCAGGGCTGGTCGGTGCGGGTGCTGGAGGAGCGCGCCCGTGCGGGCAACGCCAAGCCGGTCGCTGCTCGAAAACCCCCCCGTGGGGGCGGAGCTCGGCGACCACACCCCGACCAGGAGCAGGCCGCGGGCGAGATCGCCGAGGCGCTCTCGGGAGCACTGGGGGCGGAGGTGCAGGTTAAGCCGAAGCCTGACGGTGGCTACCGCGCCGAGCTGTCCTTCGCGAGCGTCGAGGAGGCATCGGAGCTGGCGCGTCGCATTCGCCTGCACGCTGCGGCTTGAGCTATCTCGTCGCCGGATCGCGCGCCGTCGGCGCGGGTGCCCTGAGTGCATGCTACCAGTAGGTGGCTTTCACTCTTTGCTACCGAGCAGTTGCATGATATACTCGCTACCGAACGGTGGCAAGAAACGACTCCAGGACGATCCGCTCCATCCGAGATCTGGCAGCGACAGTACGCGGTCGGCGCCTCGACTTGGTCCTGAGCCAGGCGGAGCTCGCCTCACACGCCGGCGTTTCCCGGAAGTGGGTCTACGAGTTCGAGGCTGGAAAGTCCACCGCCGGGATCGGAACGCTCCTACGCGTACTTGATGCGCTTGGACTCGCCTTGGACGTAGCGCTCCGTGACCCCGCCCATCCTGGTCCGGGGCAGGGGCCGATCGACCTCGACGCGCTCATAGACGAGCATCGCAGCCGATGAGCGACAACCTCGTCGTAATCCTCGGCGACACCGTCGCGGGCACGCTCGCACGGCTAACCAACGGTCGCCTGCGCTTCGACTACGAGGACGTGTACCGCGGCCACCCAAACGCAACTCCCCTGTCGGTCTCGATGCCCACTGCGGTGCGGTCGCATTCCGACGCCGCAATCGGCCCCTGGCTTTGGGGTCTGCTCCCAGACAACCAGGCCGTTCTCGAGCGGTGGGCCCGCGACTTTCACGCCTCCGCATCCTCGCCCTTCTCGCTGTTGGCAACTCCAATCGGCCATGACTGCGCCGGCGCAGTTCGCTTCGCCGCTCCCGAGCACCTCGAGGGAATGCTCGCCACGCCAGGGACGGTCACCTGGCTCACAGATGAGGAGGTTGCGCTGCGGCTTGCGGAGCTGCGACAGGACGCCACGGCGTGGCTGGGAGGCCAGTTCACCGGCCAGTTCAGCCTTGCGGGCGCTCAGGCCAAGACGGCCCTGCTTTATGAAGACGGACGCTGGGGCGTCCCGGCTGGGTCGGCTGCAACCAGCCACATTCTCAAGCCTGCCGTGGCCGGCGTGGACGATCACGACCTCAACGAGCACCTTTCCCTCAACGCAGCAGGGCGTGCCGGTCTTGTTGTCGCCCGAACGCGGGTCGAGCGGTTCGGCGGTGAGAGCGCAATCGTTGTCGATCGCTATGACCGACTCCGAGCAGACGATCGTCTCGTACGCATCCACCAAGAGGACATAGCTCAGGCGCTCGGTGTCCATCCAGGCCGCAAGTACCAAAACGAAGGCGGTCCCGGGCCGCGCGAAGTGGCCCGCCTGCTACGCGATGTCATGCCGCCGAGCGTGGCCGACGAAGCGGTCTGGCGATTCTTCGATGCTCTGGCATGGAATTGGTTGATCGGCGCCACCGACGCCCACGCCAAGAACTACTCCCTTCTGCTCGCGGGCCCCAACGTACGCCTCGCGCCTCTGTACGACGTTGCATCCGCCCTCCCTTACGGTGCCCACGAGCGCAAGCTCCGCTTCGCCATGAAGATCGGGGGTGACTACCACGTTTACCCGTACCGCAACACCTGGAAGGCGGCCGCGCAAGACCTTGGCGTCGACCCAGCAGCCGCGCTCGACCGACTCCTGGAACTCGCCGACCGTGCGCCGCAGGCCGTCGCAGAGGCTGCGGCCACCCCCGAGGTAGTTGCACTCGACCGGCCGCTGCCGGCGCGGCTGGTCGACCTCGTATCTGAGCGGGCAAAGCGCTGCGTGGCGATCCTGCAGAGTGCCTCTGCGCACGGTTCGGCGATTTGAGCGGAGGGGCAGCGCGCGACGGTAACATGCGGTTGCACTGCAAAGCCAAAAGGGCGATTAGCTCAGTCGGTTAGAGCGCTTCTCTGATAAGGAAGAGGTCCCAGGTTCGAATCCTGGATCGCCCACTCAGAAGCTGAGAGCTTCGAGCTTGATGCGCCCACTAAGCCGCCGGCTCAACCACCGTCCCCCGCTCGGCCCAGCCCTTCAGGAACAGGGCGGTGCCCTCGGCGTCGAGGGGACGGGCGAACAGGAAGCCCTGCCCGCTGTCGCACTGCTCGCCCTGCAGCAATGAGAGCTCCTGGGCCTGCTCGATCCCCTCGGCGAGGGTCTCGATCGAGAGCGCCTTGCCGAGCTGGACGAGTGTGTGGAGGATGGTCTCGCCCTCGCGGTTGTGGGTCATCTGGGTGATGAAGGAGCGGTCGATCTTCAGAGCGTCGACGGGGAAGTGCTGGAGGTGGGCCATCGATGAGTAGCCGGTGCCGAAGTCGTCGATGGCGATGCGCACGCCCAGCTCCTTGATGGCCAGCAGGCGCTCGACGGTGGCGTCGGTGTCGCGCATGAGGGCCGTCTCGGTGATCTCGATGGTCAGGGATCCGGGCTCGAGTCCCGTGGTCTCGAGGCAGGTGCGGACGTCGGCCACGAAGGCGTCGTTGTCGAGCTGTCGAGCCGAGACGTTGACCGCGATGCCGATCGGGTGGCCATCTTCGCGCCAGCGGACGCCCTGCTCGCATGCCTCGCGCAGTACCCATTGCCCGATCTCCACTATCAGTCCCGTCTCCTCCAGCAGGCCGATGAAGTCGTCGGGCTGGACCAGCTCGCGGGTGGGGCTGTTCCAGCGGATCAACGCCTCCATGCCCGTCGGGGTCATGTCCTGCAGGTTGAAGGTCGGCTGGTAGACGAGGAAGAACTCGTCGTTCTCCAGCGCCGAGCGCAGGTCCATCTCGAGTTCCATCCGGGTCTGCACGGCGGTCTGCATCCCCGACTCGAACACGGCGTGGCGATGGCGTCCGTCCCACTTCGCCTGATACATGGCGATGTCGGCGTCGCGCAGCAGATCGCCGGCGCAGTCGCGCTCGCCAGAGGCGATGCCGATACTGGCCGTCACCTTCAGAGGGCCCTGGGGCGCCAGCTCGAGCCTGAACGGCTGGTCGAGCGCTTCCAGCAGGCGCTCGGCGATCAGCTCGGGGCCCGATGCAAGGGACAGCTCGCTGGCCACCACGACGAACTCGTCGCCTCCCAGCCTGCCGACTGCGTCGGTCTCCCTGACAACGGCTGTGAGTCGCGAGGCGACCGCCTTCAACAGCTCGTCGCCGGCGGCATGTCCGAGCGTGTCGTTGATCGTCTTGAAGTTGTCGAGGTCGATGAACAGGGCGGCCAGGGGCGTGTGGTCGCGGCGCGCGCGCATGAGCATCTGGTCGACCCGATCGAGGATCAGCGTGCGGTTGGGCAGCCCGGTCAAGGCATCGTGCGTGGCCAGGAAGGCGAGCTCGTGCTGGCGTCGCGTGAGCTCCTCGTCGGCGCGCCGGCGCTCGGTCTCGAAGGACTCACACATCCGCACGAGGGTCACGTTGAGGCTGCGCTGGAGCATCGCCAGCGCATGCGCGAGCACCTCCGCCTCGACCTCGAGCTCGTGGGCGCAGCGGCCCAGCACGTCCCGCGCCGCATCGCACCAGCGCAGGCAGCGCTTGGTCACCTCGTTCAGCGGCGCCGCCCGCTGGGAGGCGAGCTGGGCGAAGATCTGCCACGACTCCTGGCCGACCTCGCGGGCGACCTCGGCTCCCTCGCCCGACATCCAGCGCGCGACGGCCACGGTGGACACGGTTCCCACGCGGGCAAAGCGCTCCTCGACCGCCGCGTCCAGCTCGCAACCGGATGCTTTCGTCCGTGCGAGCATCGCGGCCACGACCTCTTCGGTGCGCCCGTTCAGGGCGTGGCCCAGTCTTTGGAGATCTATGTGGGAGGCGTTCTCGGTGTTCGGCATCGCCCCCAGATCGGCAGCGAGGCCGCTGAGCGTTATGGGTTGTTGATTGCGCGCTTGCTGTCTACTGCGGGCAGGCGGTAAAGGTACGCCGGCCGGCGCTCGCCGGTGCATGTTGCCGACATGCCGCCATGCGTCAGCCGTCGAGCCGGGCCGTCCATCGCCTTGGCCACGAGTCCAAAGTTCCCCCGGCGGACGTGAAAGCGCCGTAAAGCGGGTAAGTCACTCTCGAGGGGGGACTCTGACTTGAGACGGGAGGTTCCGATGGCGGCGATTGCCGGTGGGTCGCAGAGCACAACCGCAGCCACGCCGGGCGGCCGCTCGCTGCGGCGCGACTTCGGGCGCATCGGGTTGATGTTCACGTCAGTCGGCTCGGTCATCGGCTCGGGCTGGCTGCTGGGAGCTCTCAACGCCACCAAGATCGCCGGCCCCGCGGCGATCGTCTCCTGGGTGGTGGGGGCCGCGGCGATCATGCTGCTCGCCTTCATCCACGCGGAGCTCGGCGGGATGCACGCCGTCAACGGGGGAATCGTGCGCTTTCCCCATTACGCCTTCGGCAGCCTCGTGGGCTTCGGAATGGGTTGGGTCTACTGGCTCGGATCGGTGACCCTCGCGCCGGTGGAGACCGAGGCGGCGCTGCAGTACGCCGACAAATACGTCAACGAAGGGGTGGGCTTCCATCTCGTGCACGAAGTCTCCGGGCAGACCGTCCTCACCGCTCCCGGATATGCGGTTGCCGCCGTGCTGATGCTCGCCTTCACCGTCATCAACCTCTATGGGGCCAAGCGCCTCAGCACCGCCAACACGGGCGTCGTGTGGTGGAAGATCGCGATCCCGATCCTCACGATCGTGACGCTCCTGATCGTCAGCTTCAGCGGGTCCAACTTCAGCGCCGGCAACGGCTTCGATCCGGCGGGCGCGAAGGGCATCCTCAGCGCGATCGCCTCCGGTGGGGTGATCTTCGCCTACCTGGGGTTCGAGCAGGCCATCCAGTTCGGGGGAGAGACGGCCGATCCCCAGCGCAACATCCCGTTCGCCGTGATCGGGGCGATGGTGGTGGGCACGATCGTCTACATCCTGCTCGAGCTCACCTTCATCGGTGCCCTCGACCCCGCCGCCGCCTCCCACGGCTGGTCGCACCTGTCCTTCACCAACGACTACGGTCCCTACGCCGCCCTCGCCAGCGGCCTCGGGCTCGGCTGGCTTGCGGTCATCCTCTACATCGACGCCTTCGTCTCGCCGGCCGGCACAGGGCTCGTCTACAGCGGCTCGAGCGCGCGCGTGTCCTACGCCCTCGGCCGCAACCACTACATACCCGAGGCCTTCGATCGCCTCAGCGAGCGCGGGGTGCCGTGGGTGAGCATCATCTTCAGCTTCATCGTGGGGATGATCGTCTTCCTCCCATTCCCCGGCTGGCAGAAGCTCGTCGCCTTCATCACCTCCGCCTCGGTGATCATCTACGCCGCCCAGTGCCTCTCGCTGGCGGCCATGCGCCGCCAGCTCCCCGATCATGAGCGCCCCTTCCGCCTGCGCTGGGCCTCCGTGCTGGCGCCGGCGGGGTTCGTGGTGGCCAACCTGATCGTCCTGTTCGCCGGCTGGACCACCGACTGGAAGCTGTTCGCCGCGATCGGCATCGGGCTCGTCCTGCTGGCAGTCTCACAGCTCAGCCGCCCCTCCTCGGAGCGCATGCCGATGGACTGGCGCTCCTCGGTGTGGATGTGGCCGTGGCTGCTCGGCCTGCTCCTCCTGAGCTACCTCGCGAGCTTCGAAGGGGGCCGTGACGACCTGCACTTCGGGGTTGACATGATCATCACCGCGGCGTTCAGCCTGGCGATCTACTTCTTCGCGCTGTCGCGACGCCTGAGCCCCGAGGACGTCGAGGCCCGCATCCGCGACAGCAGCGACGAGGAGCTCGCCGTGTGAGCTCCGTCGGCCGCGGCCGACCTATCCCTCGCGCTCGTCCAGCAGGCGCCCGTAGGCGTCGGGGCGACGGGTGGTGAGGAAGGGGAACAGGGCCAGCCAGTCGCGGCGCTGGTCGAGGTCGAGGTCGGCCACCAGCAGAGCGGGCTCGTCGCGTGGCGCCTGGACCAGCGTGCGCCCGTAGGGGTCGCAGATGAACGACGAGCCGTAGAAGCGCAGCGGCGGCTCGTCGCCGAAGCGGTTGACGGCGACCATGAACATGCCGTTGGCGATGGCATTGCCCACGATCACCTTCTCCCACAGCGGTTGGGTGTCGAAGTCGGGGTGGTCGGGCTCGGAGCCGATCGCGGTGGGGTAGACGAGCACCTCGGCCCCCTCCAGGCTGTAGGCGCGGGCCAGCTCGGGGAACCACTGGTCCCAGCAGGTCGGCAGGCCGATCCGCGCGCCGCCGAGCTCGGCCGGCGCGAATGCGTCGGCGCCGGCTGGACCGGGCCGGAAGTAGCGGTCCTCGTGGTAGCCGGCCGTCACCGGGATGTGCAGCTTGCGCGTTCGGCCGAGCAGGGCTCCGCTGGGAGCCACCACGATCGCGGTGTTGTAGCCGAGCCCGTCTCCGTCCTCCGCCCGCTCATATAGCGAGGCGTGCACATGGATGCCCGACTCGTGGGCCGCCCTGGCGGCGAAGCGATAGGTGGGTCCGCCCGGAAGCTCCTCGGGCTCGACCCCGCCGGGCCGGGGGCCGGCCGGATCGACCGCGAAGTAGGGGCTGAGCGTGAGCTCGGGTAGGCAGATCAGCTTGGCGCCCTCGCTGGCGGCGAGCCTGACGCCGGCTCTCAGCGCCGCCACGTGCTCGTCGGGGTCGGGATGCCAGCGCTCCTGCAGGGCGGCGATGCGAAAGGGGGTGCGCCTGCTCGCGCTCCGGCGGGCGGGTGAGCCGAGCGGCCCGAGGGCGGTGATCAGCCGGATCTGGTCCATCGCAGATGACTGTAGGCGCTGATCGCACGGCTGCGGCTGTCTGCCGCCTTCTCTCGACATACATACTTGCGGGAGGTGAGCACGCCGATCCAATCCACCCCCAGAGCCGACGGCTTTCGAATGCCCGGCGAGTTCGAGGCCCACAGCGGCTGTTGGATGGCCTGGCCCGAGCGCCCGGACAACTGGCGCCTGGGCGCCAAGCCGGCCCAGCGCGCCTTCGCCGCCGTGGCCGAGGCCATCGCCGTCGCCGAGCCGGTGACGGTGGCGGTGTCCGATCGGCAGTTCGCCCACTGCCGCGCCCTGCTATCGCCGTCGATCCGCGTGGTCGAGATCTCCAGCGACGACGCCTGGATGCGCGACGTGGGCCCCGCCTTCGTGGTGGACGGCGCCGGCGGGCGCAGGGGCGTCGACTGGCGCTTCAACGCCTGGGGCGGTCTGGAGGAGGGTCTGTACTTCCCCTGGGATCGTGACGAGCGGGTCGCCGAGAAGGTGCTCGAGATCGAGGGGGCTCCTCGCTACGCGGCGCCGTTGGTGCTCGAGGGCGGCTCCATCCATGTCGACGGACAGGGCACGGTGCTGAGCACCGAAGAGTGCCTGCTGAACCCCAACCGCAATCCCCATCTGGATCGTTCCCAGATCGAGCAGGGGCTGATCGACTACCTCGGCGCCGAGAAGGTCATCTGGCTGGGGCGCGGTGTCCACGGCGATGAGACCGACGGGCATGTGGACAACCTCGCCTGCTTCGTGCGCCCCGGTGTCGTGCTGCTCACCTGGGCCGAGAACGAGAGCGATCCCCAGCACGCCATCTCCCGCGATGCCGAGCAGCGCCTGCTCGCGACCGCCGACGCCCGCGGGCGCTCGCTGCAGGTGATCCGAGTGCCGGCCCCGGGGCCGCTGAGGATGACCGAGGAGGAGGCCGCCGGAGTCGACGCCGTGCCGGGGAGCAGGCCACGCCGGGGTGGCGATCGCCTGGCGGGCTCCTATGTCAACTTCTTTCCCGCCGCCGGGCGCGTCGTCTTCCCGCTGCTCGACGAGCGCTTCGACGAGCGGGCCGCTGAGATCCTGACCGGCTGCTTTCCCGAACGTGAGCTGGTGGGAGTTCCCGCCCGCGAGATTCTCCTCGGGGGCGGGAACATCCACTGCATCACCCAGCAGGTGCCCGCGGTCTAGTGCGCGAGCGCCGGCGCGAGCGCCGGGTCCGTCTCCTGCACGCCTGAGCGCAGCAGCAGGCTGGTCAGGACGGCGCCGGCGGCGAAGATCCCGGCGGCCCACCAGAAGGCAGTCGTGTAGCCGTGGACGGCCGCCGCGGCGAGCACCGCCGAGGATGCGCCGCCGTGCGCGCTCACGAAGCTGGTGGCCGCCGTCGCGGCGAACGTGCTGAGCAGGGCCGTCCCGACCGAGCCCCCGATCTGCTGCATGGTGTTGACCAGCGCCGAGGCCACGCCCGCGTCGTGGGCTGCCACCTGGCCGGTGGCCGTGGCCATCGCCGGGGCGAACACCAGCCCCATGCCGACGCCCATCACCAGCAGGGCAGGAAGCACGTGGGAGGCGTAGCCCGTGCTCACCCCCACGTGGGTCAGCAGCACCATCGCCAGCGAGGCGAGGACCATCCCCGTGGGTATAAGCGGCCGCGGGCCTGTGCGGGGCAGCACGATCGTGCTCACCAGCGTCGCGGTGGTGACGATCGCGCCCATCATCGGCAGGAACGCCAGGCCGGTCTCGATCGGGCTGAAGCCGAGCGTGCGCTGCAGGTAGTAGGTGAGGAACAGGAACACCCCGAACATCCCCGCGCCGGTGATCCCGATCGCGAGATAGGAGCCGCCTCGGTCGCGGTCGAGAATCACGCGCAGCGGCAGCAAGGGGTGCTTGCCGCGCGCCTGGAGTACCACGAAGCTCCCCAACAGGACGATGCTGGCGGCGAGCATGCCGATCGTCAGCGGCGCTCCCCAGCTGTGGGTCTCGGCGTTGGCGAAGCCGTAGACCAGCGCGAACAGGCCCGTGCTCCCGGCGATCGTGCCGGGCAGGTCCAGGCGCGCGTGGAAGCTCGAGCGCTCGTTCACGAGCAGCACCGTGGCGGCCACGGCGGCCGGGATGGCGAAGAGGAGGTTCACGAACATGGTGGCGCGCCAGTCGAGGTACTCGGTGAGGATGCCGCCGAGCAGCAGGCCGATCGCGCCGCCCCCGCCGGCGATCGCGCCGTAGATGCCGAAGGCCTTGCCACGCTCGGCGGGGTCGGAGAAGGTGGTGGTGAGGATCGACAGCGCCGACGGGGCCAGCAGCGCGCCGAACGCGCCCTGCAGCGCTCGCGCCACGACGAGCACGTCGAAGCTCTGGGCGAAGCCCGCCACGGCGGACATCACGGCAAAGCCACCGAGGCCGGCGATCAGGGCACGCTTGCGTCCGAACAGATCGCCCACACGCCCCCCGAGCAGCAGCAGGCTCCCGAACGCCAGGGCGTAGGCGGTCACGATCCACTGGCGGTTGTCGTTGGAGAAGCCGAGCGCGTGCTGGGCCGAGGGCAGGGCGATGTTCACGATCGTGGCGTCGAGCACGACCATCAGCTGCGCCACGCCGAGCATCGCCAGGATCAGCCAGCGGCGCTCGTGCTGGGTGGAGGGGGTCTCGTGTGACATTGGAAGTGTCCTCGCGTTTCGGATGTGGAGGTGGTCTCTCAACTTCTTCAGACGAAGATAACACACAAGTGGAGTCATGTCCTCCACTTGGAGTACGAGCCTCCACTTTGTTACAATGAGCGCATGGCCACCACCACGGAGCGACCACTGCGCAAGGACGCCGAGCGCAACCGCCAGCGGGTGTTGCAAGCCGCGCGCGAGCTGTTCGCCGAGCGCGGGCTGGGCGTCTCACTCGACGACATCGCCCGTCATGCCGGCGTCGGGGTGGGGACCGTCTACAGACGCTTTCCCGACAAGGAGCAGCTGATCGACGCGCTGTTCGAGGAGCGCATCGGGGAGATGCTCACCGCCGCCGGCGAGAGCCTCGATATGGCAGACCCCTGGCTCGCGCTCGTCCACTTCCTCGGACGCTCCTTGGAGATGCAGGCGGAGGATCGTGGTCTCAAGGAGCTGCTGCTGAGCACCTCCGAGGCGCACGCGCGGATCGAGCGGGCGCGCCTGCAGATCGAACCCCTCGTGGCGAGCGTCCTCGAGCGCTCACAGCAGGCCGGCGTCGTTCGCGACGATCTCGCCGTAGCCGACCTGCTCCTGCTCCAGCACGCGATCTGCGAAGTGGCCGACTACACCCGCGAGGCCGCTCCGGACGCTTGGCGACGTACCCTCGTGATCGTCCTCGACGGTCTGCGTCCCGACCGCCGCCGGCCCTCGCCGATGCCGTGCCCTCCGCTCGACGACGAGCAGATCGTCTGCTCGATGCGCGACTGGGGCTCACGCCGCAAGCGCTGAGACGCGTCGTCCTCGCTAGGCGCGGACGCGCTCACCCTTGGGGTCGAGCAGCGGCTCGTGGGCAACCTCGCCGCGGACCCACTGCGCCGAAGATGTCCACCTCGACGGCCGCACCGATCTCGACGCTCGCCGGGCAGGTAGGCGTAGGCGATCGAGCGTTTCACCGTGTAGCCGTAGCCACCGCTGGTAACCCGGCCAACCACCTCGCCGTCGATCCGCACCGGCTCGTTGCCCAGGGCGACCGAGCGGGGGTCCTCGAGCACCAGGCAGCGCAGGCGCTTGTCGGGCTCGCCGAGACCGATCTGAAGCGCCGCGCCGAGCCGAGGAAGGCGACGTCCCGCTTGACGCAGAACCCCAGCCCGGCCTCGTGGGGCGTCTCGTCGGGGGTGATGTCGGCCGCCCACACGCGGTAGCCCTTCTCCAGGCGCAGCGAGTCGATCGCCCGGTAGCCGCCAGCAGGCGAGGCCGTGCTCTGCGCCCGGCCTCCCACAGCGTTCGCCACAGCCCGGCTCCGTACTCGGTCGGGCAGTAGAGCTCCCAGCCGAGCTCGCCCACGAACGTGACCCGCAGCGCTCGCACAGGCACATCGCCGACGGCCAGCTCGCGCATCCGCATGTAGGGGAAGTCGAGCGGGTCGTCGGTCAGCGGCGCGAGGATGTCACGGGCGCGCGGGCCCCACAGCGCGAAGCAGGCCCAGCGCGCGGTCACGTCGGCGCAGCGCACGCTGCCGTCGGCCGGGGCGTGGCGACGGATCCAGCTGAGGTCGTGGTTGCCGAAGGCGGTTCCCGTGACGATCGAGAACAGCTCCTCCTCGACGCGCGTGACGGTGAAGTCGCACTCGATCCCGCCGCGGCTGGTTGAGCATCTGCGTGTAGGTGATCGCGCCCACATCGCGCGCCACGCGGTTGTCGCAGAGGCCTTCGAGGAACTCCGCGGCGCCCGGTCCCGACGATCTCGAGCTTGGCGAAGGAGGACTCGTCGAACAGCCCGGCGCGCTCGCGCGTGGCGCGGTGCTCGGCGCCGATCGCCGGCGACCAGTGCATCCCCGCCCACCCCCGCGGCCGCAGCGACTCATCGCCCGTCGGACGCGTTGCGTCTCGTACCAGTTGACCCGCTCCCAGCCGGACTTCTCGCCGAACGACGGCGCCGTGCTCGGCATGCCACGGGTAGGCGCTCGAGGTCCGCAGCGGCCGTCCCGCCTGGCGCTCGTGGCCGGGGTAGCGGATGTCGTAGTAGGTCTCATAGACCTCCCTGGTGCGCTTGAGCGTGTAGCTGGGCGAGCGGAAGTGTGGCCCGAAGCGGCGGATGTCCATCTCCCACACGTCCATCGCCGGCTCGCCCGCGAGGATCCACTCGGCCATCACGCGCCCGATCCCGCCGGCGCCGGCGAGGCCGTGGGCGCAGAAGCCGGCCGCGACGAAGAAGCCGCGCACCTCGCTCTCGCCGAGGCAGAACTCGTTGTCCGGGGTGAACGCCTCGGGGCCGTTGATCAGGCGGGTGACCGTGATCTCGTCCATCACGGGCACGCGCCGGCGCGAGTTGGCGGCGATCTCCTCGAAGCGCGGCCAGTCCTCTTCCAGCAGTCGCCCGTTGAAGTCGGGCGGGATCGCGTCGACGAGGTGCTCGTCCAGCGCCCACGGCGCCGAGTTGCGCTCGTAGCCGCCCATCACCAGGCCCCCGCCCTCCTCGCGGAAGTAGATCAGCAGGTCGGGGTCGCGCAGCGTGGGCAGGTGCTCGCCCTGCGCGCGCTCGCGGAAGGGCTGGGTGACCAGGTACTCGTGGGCGAAGGGCACGATCGGCACCCGCACCCCCGCCAGGCGCCCGATCTCGGCGGCGAACATGCCGCCGGCGTTGACCACCACCTCGGCCTCGATCGGTCCCCACTCGGTCTGCACCCCGCGCACCCGCGGCCGCCCGGGCACGCTCTCGTCGAGGTCGATCCCCGTGACGCGGGTGTGGGTGAAGACTCGACAGCCGCCCGCCCGGGCGCCGTCGACGAGCGCCGTGGTCAGCAGCGAGGGGTCGAGGTATCCGTCGCTCGGCAGGTAGGAGGCGCAGCGAACGCCCTCGGTGCTCATCAGCGGGAAACAGCTCGCGGGCCTGCTCGGCGGAGATCAGCTCCAGCGGCAGGCCGAACGTCTTGGCCCAGGCGACCTGGCGCAGCACCTCCTGCTCGCGCTCCGGCGTGCACGCCAGGCGGATGCCCCCGCACTGAACCCAGCCGCAGTCGAGCGTGCGGTAGAGCTCGACCGAGTCCATCATCATGCGCGTGAGCGACACGCTCGAGCGCAGCTGTCCCGACCAGGCCCGCCGAATGGAAGGTCGAGCCGCTCGTCAGCTCGCTGCGGTCGAGCAGCACCACGTCGCGCTCGCCCAGCTTGGCGAGATGGTGGGCGATCGACGCGCCGCCGACGCCGCCGCCGATGATGACCACGCGGGCGCGATCGGGGAGCTCACGGGCTCTGACCATGTTCAGAGGCTCACGCGCCGGCGGCGGCGAGCCACTCCTCGAAGTCCGGTCGGCGAGACGGCGCTGCGACAGTCGCTCGAAGTGCCTGCGGCGCGTAGCCGTCGAAGTCGAAGTCGAGCTCGGAGAGCAGTGCCTGCACCACACCCCAGGCTGCCTCGCGAGCATCGGAGAGGACCCGCATCAGCTTCAGCGCCGCCCGCTGTCCGTCGGTGGGAGCGTCGCCCGTGGTAGGCGCTCAGGAGCCGCTCGTCCGTCTGCCTCGCCGAAGTCGTTGTTGACCGAGAGGTTGCCGAGGTCGAAACGCGGATCGCCCATCCCCGCGTACTCCCAGTCGACGATCATCATCCGTCCCCCATCGCTGGGCGCGGATGATGTTGCCGGGCAGCAGGTCGTTGTGGGCACGGGCGCGGGGTCGCCTCGCCGCAGCGCCGCCTTCGATCCGCTGTGCGCTGCGCACCGCGGTCGCGTAGGCAGGCGGTAGCGTGCCTCCGCGCGCGAGCACGATCGCCGACGTAGCCCTCCAGCAGCTCGGGCACCCAGAAGCTGCTCGGCAGCTGCGCCCCCGACTCGTGGAACGCGCGCAGCAGCCCCGCGATCTCAGCCACGCCCGTCGGCGACCTCCCCTGCGCCCAGCGAGCGACAGGCCACGAACTGCGTCACCAGGCAGTCCTCGAACGCACGCCAGCCACCGCCGGAGCGATCCCGAGGGCGGCTGCCGCGTCGGTCGCCAGTCGCTCGGCCTGGCGGTCGATCCCCAGCAGGGCGGTGTCCTTGCCGGGGCGGCGAACCACATAGTCGCTGCCCCCGAGCGTGACGCGGTAGTTACGGTTGGTGATGCCGCCCTCCAGCGGCCTGGGGCTCGGCCGCTCAGCGGCCCCAGCGCCGACTCGAGGCCCTGCAGGATGTCGTTCAGCTCGCCCACCGCTCCCACCAACCGTTGCGCGATAAGGCGCGCAGCCTATACCTTCAAGTCATGACCCGTGCTGATGGACTCCAGACGGGCGACGCCAGCGATGACCCCGCCTCGGTCCCGTCGCTCGCAGAGCTGATTGAGCGCATTGATCCTCAGCGGGCCCGCCTGGCGATCGCCGGCGACGCCGTGCGCACGCCCACGATCGCGAGCGATGAGCTCAGCGCCGAGCTCGCGGGCCACCGATCGCGCTGAAGGCGGAGTGCCTGCAGCGAACGGGCTCCTTCAAGCTTCGCGGAGCGCTGAACAAGGTGGCCGCGCTCGGCGATCGAGCGGCCGGGGGCCTCGTCACGGCCAGCGCCGGCAACCACGCTCGCGCGGTCGCGCAGGCGGCCCGCATCAGGGGCCTCGCCTGCGAGGTGTACATGCCCCGCGACGCCGCCGTCTCGAAGGTCGCGGCGGTCGAGCGGCTGGGCGCTCGCGTTCACCTCGATGGGGGCTCGGTGGAGGAGGCCGCTCGAGCTGGCCCTCGAGCGCGCCGCGGAGCGGGCGGCGCCTTCGTGCATCCCTTCGACGACATCGACGTGATCGCCGGGCAGGGCACGCTCGGACTCGAGCTGCTGGAGGAGGTCCCCGACCTCGCCCGCGTGATCGTGCCGGTCGGTGGCGGCGGTCTCGCCTCCGGGGTCGGTATCGCGCTGCGCGCGCGCGCGGCCGGAGGTGGAGCTGGTCGGCGTGCAGGCGAGGGCCTTCGCACCCTTCGCCCGTGCGCTCGGCCGCGGATGCGCCGGCTGAAGGCGACAGCGGGGGCGACGATCGCCGACGGCATCGCGCTCAAGCGCCCCGGCACGCTCACGCTGCCGCTGCTGCGGGAGCTCCTCTACGGGCTCGAGACCGTGTCCGAGGACGAGATCGCCGACGCGATGGTGTTCCTTGCCGAGCGGGCCAAGCTCGTGGCCGAGGGCGCCGGGGCGGTCGCCGTGGCCGCCCTGCTGAGCGGCCGCGTCGCCCCCGTCGCCGCGGGCGCCACCGTAGCGATCGTCTCCGGCGGCAACGTCGACAGCGGCCTGCTCGCCGGCCTGCTGCGCCGCCGCGAAACCGAGGAGGGCCGACGCGTGCGGATCTTCACGCGCGTGCCCGACCGACCGGGTGGGCTGGCCGAGCTGCTCAGCCTCGTGGCCGAAGCGCGCGCCAACCTCGTGAGCCTCGAGCACGTACGCGACGCGGTCGCCCTGCGGGTGCGCGAGACGGGCGTCGAGCTGACCCTCGAGACGCGTGGCCCCGACCATACCGAGGATGTCGTGCGTGTCCTTCAGGGGGCGGGCTACGAGGTGATCGTCGAGTAGCTACAGCCGAGACGCCGTCTGCACGAATGAGCGCCAGCGCTCGCGGCGGAGGCGGCGCTCATCCGAGTCGATGCTCGGCTGCACCACCCGACCCGGCACCAGCCGCTCCCCGGCGGCGGCGATGCTCGAGAAGACACCCGCCCCCACCCCCGCGAGCATCGCTGTGCCGAGCGCGGTCGAGTCGGGCGGCCCAACCATGAGCTCCAGCCCCGCAGCGTCGGCCTGGAGCTGCAGGAGCGTCTCGTTGGCGCTCAAGCCACCGTCCACGCGCAGGCTGTGGGCCGGGTTCGCCTCGCTCGCCACCTCGACGATGTCCACCACCCGCCAGGTGATCGCCTCCAGCGCAGCTCGCGCCACATGAGGCGGGCGCACACCGGCGTGCAATCCGGCGATGACCCCCCGCGCGTCGGGCCGCCACCACGGCGCGCCGAGCCCCGACAGCGCGGGGAGCACCATCACCCCGGCGCTGTCGGCGACCTCGCCCGCCGCGTGTGCCAGCGCCGCCGCGTCCGCCGCCAGGCCGAGCTCACCGGCGAGCCAGTCGAGCAGCGAGCCCGCCGTGAACACTCCGCCGTCCAGCGCGTGGGCGACTTCCCCGATCTCCCCGCCCGCATTCGGGACGGCCCATGCGACGGTCGGCAGCAGACCGGCCGGTGCCTGTGGCGTCGGGGTGAGGCCGAGCACGAACACGCCCGTGCCGTAGGTCGCCTTCAGCTCTCCCGCGCGCGAGATGCCCGAACCGGCGAGCGCCGCCTGCTGATCGACCAGCTGGGCGGCGAGCGGGATGCGCCACCGGCCAGCGCTCGTGATGCAGCTCGCCGAGTTGGCCAAAGCTCGGTCCGAGCGCCGGCAGCCATTCGCTGGCGCACTCCGAACGTGGCCATCAGCTCCTCGTCCCAGTCGCGCCCGCCGAGCGCGAGCAGCTGGGTGCGCGAGGCTGTGGAGAGATCGGTGGCGAAGCTCCCGCCCAGACGGTCGAGGAGGAACGCGTCGACCGTGCCCAGCCTCAGCCGGCCCGCGTCGCGGGCCCTGGCGACGGCGGCGTCGTTGGCCAGCAGCCAGGCGAGCTTGCCGGCTGAGAAGTAGGGGTCGAGCGGCAGACCCGAGCGCTCCACCGTCGCCGGCTCGATGCGCGCGAGCAGCTCCTCCTGGCGCTTGTCCTGCCACACGATCACCGGCGTCAGGGCTCGCCCGCTGTGGGTGTCCCAGGCGAGCACAGACTCTCCCTGATGATCCAGGCCGCACGCCCGAACCTCCCGCCCGGGGACCCGCTCGAGCAGCTCGGCCACCGAGTCGACCACCGCCTCGAGGATCAGCTCGGGATCCTGCTCGACCCATCCGGCCCTGGGGTGGGTCACAGGCACCTGCCTGCGAGCCTGCGCGACGGGACGCAGCTCGGTGTCGAACAGGATCGCCTTCACCGCCGTCGTCCCCTCGTCGATGCCGAGCAGGAGCTCTGAGCTCATGGGTGGGTCTCGGTCTCACTCCATGTCCCGCGGTGAACCGCTCCTCGCATCCACCACGGACCCGGCAGGCTCCGCGGCGCCGGTGTCGGGGCAGGGTGCGTGGCTCGCCGAGCTCGACAACCCCTTCACCGGCGAGCATCGCCGCCACGTGCTCGCCGATCGCGAGCGATGCCGACAGGCCCGTCGAGCGGATCGCCGCAACGTGGACCACGCCCGGCAATGTGCGCGAGCTCTCGATCACGTAGTTGGCGTTCCGGCCGGCGGGACGCAGCCCGGCGTAGGCGCCGACCTGCTCGGCACGTGCGAGCGGCGGGTACATGCGCAGCGCCTTCGCCATGATCAGCTCGCGGGCGTCAGCCTCCACCGACCAGTCCTCCTTGTCCTCACGCTCGCGCGCCGTCGGACCCGTGACGAGGAGGCGGTCGAGCGTGGGGAACACGAGCACTCCCTTGCCGAGCGCCGAGGGCACCGGCAGGCGAATCTCCTCCAGCGCCTCGTGCTCGGGTGGGCGGAAGACGAGGAACTCCCCCTTGCGCGGGTATACGCTCACCAGATCCTCTCCCGCGCCGCGGGCCACCTCGTCGGCGTAGCAGCCCCGCGCAGTTGACCGCGGCCCGCACCCGCACCCGCTCGCCGCCGTGCAGCTCCACGGCGAGCGCCCCGTCGACGCTCACGCCCGAGCCCGACGACACGAGTGGCCAGCCTGATGCTCGCTCCCCCGGCCTGGGCGGCGTCGGCGAGCGCGTGGACGTAGGCCACCGGGTCGGTGACCGACTCGCCGGGAACGTGCAGCGAGCCGTCGCCGTCGAGCTTCGCCTCGACCTCGTTGGCGTGAGCGTTACGCGCCAGCGCGGCGACCGTCGAGCGCTCGTCATCGTCTTGGGGGGACAGACGCGCCCCGCACCGCCATACGGCCACGCCCAGCTCCCGCATCAGCTCCTCGCGCAGCGCCGCCGAGCGCAGGATCAACTTCGTCTCGAGCTCGCCCGGTGGGGAGTCGAAGCCGGTGTGCAGGATCCCCGAGTTGGCGCCGCTGGCGCCCAGCGCCAGGCCCGGCTCGCGCTCCAGCACGAGCGTCGCCACGCCACGCCGGGCGAGGGCATGGGCGACGGCGCAGCCCACGACTCCACCCCCGATGACAGCGACCTGGTCCTCGGCGGTGCTCGTCACCGCTTGAGCCTAGCTATGGCAGCGCGGGAGCCGATTCGGAGATGGACGCACCGGCCGAGGCGGCGGCGCCCTTGATCGATTCGATCCCCGGGAGCGCAGTTTCGATTTCGCGAGGTTTGAAGGTCCCGTCTTTGAACCGTTGCAGCGCTCCCGTGAAGCCGCTGCTGAGCACCGCCAGCTGTGGCACGAGTTTGCTGAGCAGTGGGCTGGCCTGTGCCGCGGCTGTGGCCAGCTTGAGCTCGTGTACGACGAACACGGCGGCAGCCGTCGCCTTCACCACGGCCAGCTTGTGACGCAGGAGGCTGTGGAACTCGCCGGCCCTGAGCGGGGCGTAGATGTATCGGTGAAAAGCGCCGAAGGCCAGGCCGGCGTGAAGAACGAACTTGGCCGTGGCGAGCTGTGAGGGACTGGTGGCGGTGCTCGCCGTGGCACCCGATGTCCCCGCGCTCGAGCTCGTCGAGCTGGAGCTCGACCCGCAGCCACCCAGCACGATCGCTCCCAACACCAGCACCAGCGACAGTAGACGCATCGAGCCCACCTCCTGTGTTCGGTAAACACTGCCCAGCGCTGGGCACCTTATTGATGGCGTCGGCCGCCATGGGCGCATACCATCGCCCGATGGAGATCCGACCGTTCGAGCTGGAGCGCTACTACGAGCGCTGGGAGTTCCGCGGCGGAGCTGATGCTCTCGAGCAGCGACTGCGAGTCGCTCGCCGTCGCGGAGCTGCTGGCGCTCGAGCCCGACGCGCACGAGCGCCTGCTCGCGCTGCGCCTCGGCTACACAGAGGTGGCCGGATCGGCCGAGCTGCGCGAGGCGGTATCGCAGCCTCTACGAGCGCGTCGAGCCCGACGACGTGCTCGCGCGTGGCGGCCGCCGAGGAGGGGATCTTCACTCGCCTACCACGCGCTGCTCGCCCCCGGCGATCACGTGGTGGTGGAGGCGCCCTGCTACGGCGCGGCGATCGAGGTGGCGCGCAGCACCGGCGCCGAGGTCAGCCTCTGGCGGCGTCGCCACGAGGACGGCTGGGCCACGATCTCGAGGCGCTCGAGCGCATGCTGCGATCTGACACGAGGCTCATCTACGTCAACAGCCCGCACAACCCCACCGGCATGGCGATGGCGCCGGCCGACGTTCGAGCGCGCTGGTCGAGATCGCCAGCGAGCGCTCGCTGGTGCTGTTCAGCGACGAGGTCTACCGTGGGCTCGAGCACGACTCGCTCGACGAGGCTCCCTGCTGCCTGCGATCGCTACGAGCGGAGCGATCTCGCTCAACACCGTCTCCAAGGCCTATGGGCTGCCGGGGCTGCGCGTCGGCTGGCTGGCGTGCCGCGATCCCGAGCTGCTCGCGCGCATCCGCGAGCTGAAGCTCTACACCACGATCTGCTCGAGCGCGCCCAGCGAACTGCTGGTGGCGCTGGCGCTGCGCCACGGCGAGCGCCTGATCGCGCGCAGCCAGGCGGCTCGTGCTCGCCAACCTGCCGCTGGTCGACGAGTTCCTCGCCCGCCACGCCGATCTGTTCCAGTGGGTGCGTCCCGACCGCCGGGCCGATCGGCTTCCCTCGCGTCGGCGGGGAGTTCGACGTGCACGGCTGGTGCGAGCGGATCGCCGAGCATGCCGGCGTGCTGCTGCTGCCGGGCATCGGTCTACGAGCGAGCCGCGGCACGTACGCATGGGCTTCGGTCGCGCGAAGCCTCCCGCAGGCGCTCGAGCGCCTCGAGGGCTATCTCGCCTGAGTCGAGTCGCTCCCGCCGGGGCGGCCTCTCAGAGGACCTTCGAGAGGAACGCCCGGTGCGCTCGTGGCGCGGGTTGGCGAGCACCTCGCCGGGCGGGCCGGACTCGACGACCACGCCGCCGTCCATGAACACCACGGTGTCGGCGACCTCGCGGGCGAAGCCGATCTCGTGCGTGACGACGATCATCGTCATGCCGTCGCGGGCGAGCTGCTGCATCGCCTCGAGCACCTCGCCGACGAGCTCCGGATCGAGCGCCGAGGTGGGCTCGTCGAAGAGCATCAGCTTCGGCTCCATCGCCAGCGCCCGGGCGATCGCCACGCGCTGCTGCTGGCCGCCCGAGAGCTGGGCGGGGTAGGAGTCGAGCTTGTCGGCGAGACCCACGCGGCCGAGCAGCTCGCGGCCGCGCGCCCGCGCCTGCCTCGCGCGCGACGCCCTTGACGTGGATCGGCGCGCACGTGACGTTCTCCAGCGCCGTCATGTGCGGGAACAGGTTGAAGTGCTGGAAGACCATGCCGATCTCGGCGCGCTTGCGCGCGACCTCGGACTCGCGCAGCTCGTGCAGCCTGTCGCCGACCTGCCGGTAGCCGACGAGCTCGCCGTCGACCGACAGCCGCCCGGCGTTGATCTTCTCGAGGTGGTTGATGCAGCGCAGGAAGGTGGACTTGCCCGAGCCCGAGGGGCCGAGCAGGCACATCACCTCGCCGGGTGCCACCTCGAGGGTGATCCCCTTCAGCACCTCGTGGCGGCCGAAGCGCTTGTGGACGCCCTCGGCCCTGACCATCGGCTGCGCTCATCGGCCACCCGTGCGGCGAGGAGAGCGCACCCAACCGCAGCCCGCGCTCGGCGTTGACCGCGCGCGCGTGGCGCCGCGCCCGTAGTGGCGCTCGAGGTAGTACTGCCCGACGTACAGCACGCTCGTGCAGACGATGTACCAGATGCTCGCCACGATCAGCAGCGGGATCGTCTTGTAGTTGACCGCGATAGATCTGTTCGGCCGAGTAGAGCAGCTCGGTCGACGGCGATCACGCTCGCCAGCGAGGTCGTCTTGAGCATCGAGATCGTCTCGTTGCCCGTCGGCGGGATGATCACCCGCATCGCCTGCGGCAGCACGATCCGCCGCAGCGTCTGCAGTGCGGGTCATGCCGAGCGACTGGGCCGCGTCGCTCTGGCCCTCGTCGACCGAGATCATCCCGGCGCGCACGATCTCGGCCATGTAGGCGCCCTCGTTCAGCCCGAGGCCGAGGATCGCGGCGCGGAAGGCCGTGATCAGCGTGTTCGCGTTGGGGTGCACGAAGGCGGGCCCGAACGGGATGCCGAGCCCGATCTTCGGGTACAGCGCGGCGATGTAGTACCAGAACAGCAGCTGCACGAGCACGGGCGTTCCGCGGAAGAACCAGATGTAGAGCCAGCTCGCACCTGAGACGAGCGGGTTGGGCGACAGGCGCATCACCGCCAGCAGCACCCCGAGCACGATCCCGATCGCCATCGCGATGACGGTCAGCTCGATCGTCACGCAGCAGCCCTTCGAGGATGCGGTGGTCGAACAGGTATTCGCCGACCACGCTCCATTCGAAGCGCGGGTTCGTAACCACCGAGCGGATCAGCGCCGCCGCGATCACGACGACGATCGCCGCCGCGACCCAGCGCCCCGGGCGCCGGACGGGGACGGCCCGTATGTCCTCGGGCCGCCCCGTCTCCATCGGTGACCTCGGGAGAGGACACCAGCTACATGCTCTAGCTCTTCGCTCCGTTGATCGCCGGCGTCGTGATCGCGCCCGACTGGACGCCCCATTTGGTGAGGATCTGCGTGTAGGTGCCGTTTGCGATCAGCAGCTTCAGCGCCGCCAGCATCGGCGTGGTCATGCCGCTGTTCTTGGGAATCGCCAGCCCGTAGGGCGCGGAGCCGTAGGTTTCGCCGACGAGCTTGAAGGCGCCCGCTGGACTGCTTGACCTGGTAGGCGGCGACGGGCGAGTCGGCCATGCCGAGTTCGGCGCGCCCGCTGGAGATCGCGAGGTTGGCCTCGTTCTGCGTCGGGGAAGACTGAGCACGGTGACGGACTTCTTGCCGGCTTTGGTGCACTTCTTGCCCTGCGGCGTCGGCTTCTTCTTCCTCGGTGGTGCCCTTCTCGACCGACACCGTCTTGCCGCACAGGTCTGCGACCGTCTTGACGCCCGGGTTGGACGAGGACTTGGCGTAGAAGGAGATGCCGGCGGTGAAGTAGTCGACGAAGTCGACGGTCTTCTCGCGTTCCTTGGTGTCGGTGAACGACGAGGCGCCGATGTCGTACTTGCCGGCGGCGAGGCCGGGGATGATCGTGTCGAAGGTGGCGTTGACGATGTTCACTTTCAGCCCCATCACCGCGCCGAGCGCCTTCATCAGGTCGGCGTCCATCCCGATCACGGTGTGGCCGTCGGAGGCGATGAACTCGTTGGGGCGTACGTGGCTTCGGCGGCCACGGTGAGCGTGCCCTTGGATTTGATCGCGGCCGGCACCTGGGCGGCGATCGCGGCGTCGGCGCTGGGAGCGGCAGCGGTGGCTGCGGTGGTCGTCGGTCGAGCTCGTGGTGCTGCTGCTGCTGCTGCCGCAGCCGGCGAGCGCCAGCACGGTCGAGCGCGGGAACGCCAATCGGGCGACCAGCTTGCTCATCGGGAACCTCCTGTTGACGATTGACTCGCGGCCCTGACCGAGGCAGCGCAGTATAAGGAGCGCAGCGACCGCAGGGCGCCGCTGTGGCCTTGCTGTCAGCGCGACGTATGGCTCAGGTGGCGGTGAGCCGCTCTGGACGCCGGGGCGCGACGCAGGCCCTCGATGGCCTCCGCGGGGCACGGGCTTGCCCATGCAGGAAGCCCTGGGCCATCTCGCAGCCCATCTCTTCGAGGGTCGTCATCTGGCTCTCGTTCCTCGATGCCCTCGGCGACCACAGTCAGCGACAGCGCCTCGCCCACGCCGAGGATCGCCTGCAGCAGCTCGCGGCTCTGGCCGCCGTCGCTCGAGCGCGGCGACGAAGCTCCTGTCGATCTTGAGGATGTCCACGGGCATGCGCTGCAGCTGCGACAGCGAGGCGTAGCCGGTGCCGAAGTCGTCGATCGCGACGCGCACGCCGAGCGCCTTGATCGCCTTCAGGCGCTCGCAGGCGGCGGCCACGTCGCGCATCAGCGTGGTCTCGGTGATCTCGAGCGTCAGCAGCGAAGGCGCGATGCCCGAGCGCTCGAGCGCCAGCCGGACGTCGTCGGCGAAGCCCTTGCGGCTCGAGCTGGTGCGCCGAGACGTTGACGGCGATGCCCAGTCTCGAGGCCGGCGTCGGCCCACAGCCGCCGCCTGGCGGCAGGCCTCCTCGAGCACCCAGCGGCCGATCTGGCACGATCAGCCCGCTCTCCTCGGCCAGCGGGATGAAGCTGTCGGGCGCCACGATGCCGCGCTCGGGGTGCTCGCCAGCGGATCAGCGCCTCGACGCCGACCACGCCTCCTGGCTCGGGCAGGTCGAAGATCGGCTGGTAGAGGAGGAAGAACTGGTCCTCGCTGCAGCGCGGTGCCGAGGTCGGCCTCGAGCTCGAGGCGGCCTTCGGCGCCCGCGTACATGCTCGCGTCGAACAGCGCATAGCGGTCCTTGCCGGCGGCCTTGGCGGCATACAGGGCGAGGTCGGCGTCGCGCAGCAGGCCGTCCGGGCGTGGCGTACTGGCCCACGGCCACGCCGATGCTCGCCGTCACCGAGAAGATCTTGCGCCCGTCGTCGAGCTCGCACCGGCTCGCGCAGCACCTCGGTGAGGCGGTCGGCGAGGAGGTCGAGCGTCGCCTCGTCGGCGGTCGAGTCGACGAGCACGACGAACTCGTCCCCGCCGAGACGTCCCACGGTGTCCTGGTCGCGCACCGCGCCCTGCAGCCGCTCCCCGACGATCTTCAGCAGCTGGTCGCCGGCGGCGTGGCCGAGGTTGTCGTTGACGTGCTTGAAGCCGTCGATGTCGATGAACAGCGCGCCCGCGAGCATGCCCGGCTGGCGCGCGGACGCGCGCCAGCAGCTGCTCGGCGCGGTCGAGCACGAGCGCCCGGTTGGGCAGCCCCGTGAGCGTGTCGTGCAGCGCCTGGTGGGAGAGCTCGCGCGTCTTCTCGCGCACCAGCGCCAGAGCGCGCGCCTGCGGCCGGTGCCGAGGACCAGGCCGAGCAGGCCGAACATGCAGGCTCACCAGGGTGCCGCCGATCAGCAGCGTGAGCGCGTGCCAGTTGCTCGACACGCCGCTTGCGATCGGCGGCCCGAAGCTCTGCACGCTCCACCCGTTGTGGAGGTTGACCTTCGAGCTCTGATCGCCGCGCTTGATCGCTGCCGCTGGTGAACGCGACATGAGACTGGGGTGAGTCGAAGTGGAAGGTGACGGCCACGTTGGGATGACCTTCGAGCGCCCGTGCCGAGCACGACCTTCGGGCACGAGCAGCTCGCCGAGCCAGCCCAGGAACGCGCTGCCGGCGTGCGGCCACCGTGGCGGGAGCGATCGCCGCCGCGGTAGACGGGCGTCTCGACGGCCAGCGTCGGAGTTGCCGGCCGCCACGAACGGCGCGTAGCTGGCAGACCCCGGTTTCGCGAGTGGCGACGAGCGTCGGGGCGAGCGCGCAGTAGTCCAGCCCGCCGGGCAGATAGGTCTGCGCGTTCCTGCGACAGGCCCGCGACGGCGAGGCAGTAGAAGGGGCGGCTTGCCGGAGGGGAGCACCTGCGGGCTTTCGACGGGGCCGAGCGAGTGGGGACCGAGCGGCCGCAGCGGGTGCGCGGCCATCCGGGCCTGGAAGGCAGGCAGGTGGCTCGCGGGGACCATCGCCACGAGGCCGATGTCCTGGAGCTCCGTGTAGCGCTGCATGGCGTGCACCGATTCCGCCCACCGGTCGAATTCGGCGGCCGACGCATTCGGGTTTCCCGAGACGAAGGCGCTGGCGCTCACCACGAGGTCTTCCTCGTGCTGGATCGCGAGCTTCAGCGTGGAGGCGATCTCGGCCGAGGCCAGGTGGAAGGAGAGCCGTGCTTTGTCGGCGTCTGAGCGCGCCACCGCCTTGGCGCCCAGCACCGAGGCGACGACCCCCGCGATCACGAGCAGCGCGGTGGCGGCGGCCCAGATGCTCATGCGGTCTCTGGCGAGTGGCTTGAGGCGCGTCAGGCGGGCAAAGCGGACCCTCGCCGGCCGGACGGGGGCGAGTGGAGAGCCTGGGTTTGGGCCGCTGGTTGCTATTGCAGACACACGATCTCTTATTCACTTCTGGTTGTGCTGCGCGAAGATCGGGCTGCGTAGAGGGTTCCTGTCGGTGGCCCAGTCTTCAGTGGACGGATATACGGGCGGCGCGACCGGTCGCTGCTGTCAACCCCTGGCGAAGGTGCTCTCGTGCGCGCGGCGCGCGAGTAACATCGCCCGATGCTCGCAAGGGGTGCTTTCGGCTGGGCGGCCTTCGCCTGTGTGGTGCCATTTGCGTTGGGCTGCGGCTCGGCGGAAGTGCCTGGCCGCTCCGGCCACGTCACTGGGGCGGCGGCCCGGAGCGTGCCCGCCGCCCCATCGAAGGGCTCTTCCGGCTCCGGCGGGCGCTCGGCCAAAGCCCTCCCCCTTCCCCCAAGCGCGGCGACTGGCGAACTGGCAAGACGTGAGGTGTCGGGCAAGGTGGGCAACGCCGATGCGCTGCCCACCGCCGGCGCGGGCGGGTATGTTGCCCCCGGTGCTCCCTCCGACGCTCAGATCCGGGCGGAAGTCGCCCAGGCGCGCAAGGCCGGGATCATCCTGCCGAAGGGGAACACGGCACAGTCCTTCGAACAGGGAGCCACCTATGTGGGCGGGGGTGGAGGCGCGAGCTGGGTGTTCCCGATCCAGCCGCACACCCTTGCCTTCGGCCCGGCTACCTGGAGCGAAGACCAGGGGGTCGACATCTCCACTGCTGGGCGCCGCCTGCGGCAACGCGGCGATCGAGGTCGCGATCACGGCGGGCACTGTCGTGCGCGAGGGCATCCCGGGATTCGGCCCGGATCGCGCCCGTCGTGCGGATCGACAGCGGCCCCTACGCCGGCTGGTTCGTCTACTACGGCCATGCCGCGCCCGCGCTGGTGCCGGTCGGGGCCCACGTCACCGCCGGTCAGCCGGTCGCGGAGGTGGGCTGCGGCGTCGTCGGCCTCTCCTCGGGCCCCCATCTGGAGATCGGTCTGACCCCGCCCGGGTCGCGGGACGTGCTGCCCGGCGTCTGGTGAGACCTCACCGGTTGTCGAGGGCCTGATGCGCCAGCTCTACGCGGGCTCGGTGTGAGCGGCGCCACGGAGCATCCCGGCGAGGCGCGTTCCGCCGCGGGTGTGCGCTAGTCTCCCGGGCGCCTAATCGCGGATCGGTGTCCGCGAGCGGGGGAACCGAGTTGTTGGGGCGAGTTCCGCGGTAATCCACGGAAGGCGCAGGTCGCTAGCCCGTCAGCTAACCCCGTCGGCCGACGAAGAGAGGCAGATTTGCGCCGGCGTTCTCGAGACGTATCGTGGCCGTGGTCGTACCCGTGCTTGCTCCTGGCTTTCGCAGGTCGCTATCCAGAGCGCTCAGGCCGCGAGCACCGGCGGCACCGCCGTGGCGCCCCCGGCCCCGCCTTCCGTGGCGTCCACCCCGGCTGCGGCGCCCGTGGTCCCGGCCTCGCCAGGCGGGACGGGCGGGACGAGCGTGGCGCCCGCGCCTCTGTTCACCGGCAGTCCCTACCCGATCAGCCCAGGCGGCTGGGTCTTCCCCCTCTACCCGCTCGCCGCACGTCGCCGCGACGAGTTGGTGGTCGCTCGATCAGGGCGTGGATCTCGGCGGCAACGCGAACCAGTGCGGCACGCACCTGCGCGAGCTGGCCGTCGCCAGCGGCACGATCGTCCAGGAGGGGCTGGAAGGGTTCGGCCCAGTCGCGCCGGTCCTGCTGGTTGACAGCGGCCCCGACCGCGGTCGCTACATCTACTACGGCCACGCAGCTCCGGTTCTCGTGCCGATCGGCACTCACGTCAGCGCGGGGCAGCCGATCGCCGACGTGGGCTGCGGTCAGGTGGGTATCTCCTCGGCGCCGCATCTCGAGATCGGGATGCTCCCGGTGGGCTCGACCGGCCCCCTGGAGATGCCGGGGGTGGGAGAGACCTCGCACGAAACGATGAGCAATCTGAGCTCGGCCTACAGAACAGCGCTCGCGGCTTACCGTGCCCAGCGGGCTGCGGCAGCGCGGGCCAAGCACTCGACGCGCAAGAGCTAGAGCACCGCGCGGGGAGCCCTGCCGGCTCACCGGCAGCGGGAGCATCGCCGAGGGCGGTGTCACGGCCAAACTGGTCCAACCCTCTAAGGCAACGGACGTCGGCTGCCGATGAGGGGTTCGTGACCATCTTCGCGAGTCCTCTCCACCGCCCGTCCATGTCAAGCCGATCGGTTGCCGTTCGCGGCCTGATCCTCGCCGGATGCCTGCTGGTCCTGGCGCTGGTCGCTGGCGCTCCGCGCGCGAGCGCCGTTGTGGTCAATGACGAAGGGACGACCGTGGGGCTGCAGCCGCGCAATGAGCAGTCGCTGCTTGTCGGCCCGTTGGAAATCAACGAACTCGGCAAAGCCAAAGAACTCAAAGAACCGGCCAGATTCGCCAACCCGTCCGGTTCACCCGTCGTGCATGGCAGCGCGGTCTACGTGATCTACTGGGATCCGACCTACCACTACCACGACGACTGGAAAGAAAAGATCGACCAGTTCATGGAAACGATCGGCGGGGCGAGCAACTCGTTCGACTTCCTGTCGGTGGCCGCGCAGTACACCGACAAAACCAACCAGCCGGCCTTCAACCGCCTGACGTTCCGCGGGGCCGCTGAGGACACCGAAGCCTACCCTCCCGTCCGAATGCGCCGATCCGCATCCGCTGGAAGTGAACGAATCACATCACACCTACCCGCTGGCGTGCCTCACCGACCAGCAGATGCACGAACAGCTCCAGCACTACATCGCCGTTCACGCGCTGCCAACAGGGATGAACACGATCTACTACCTGCTCACTCCCCCGGGGCTGACCGTGTGCCTAGACGCGGTGGCTCTGAAGGCCACTGCTCGGACTTCCAAGCCACCCAAGAAGAAGAAAAAACACACAAAATCAAAACGAACAGCTACAAGAACAGCTTCTGCAGCTATCACTCCGATGTCAACCCGAGTGGCCTTCCCGACAGGCGATCCCAGCACGATCCTCTACGCGGTGATCCCGTGGACCGCGGGTGGTCTCGACGACGGCCAGCTCAGATCTGCCGACCAGACCAAGGCCTTCTACTGCCAGGACGGGGGTTTCAACGCCGAAAAGAACGAGGCTCGGGAAGAAACACTGGTCGTGCAGGAGCCCAACCAGCCCGAAAAATGCCCGACGGTGATCGGCGATGGCTTCTGCGACATGGGCCTCTCCGACCTGATCATCAACCAGATCGCCCAGGAGCAGGAGAACATGGTCACCAATCCCCTGCTGAACGCGTGGCAAGATCCGGCCGGGAACGAGGCCACCGACGAGTGCCGCAACTTCTTCGCTCCGGTCGAAGGCTCTTATGCGGCCAAGCCGGAAACGGAAGCGGGCACGCTCTTCAACCAGAGCTTCGATGCCGGCACGCGTCGCTACTACATCAACGACGCAGTTCAACCTCGCCGCCCTGCGCCTCACCTACCCGGGCATCCCCTGCATGGGCGGGATCGTCCTGGAACCGAAATTCACAGCGCCCAACCCGGTCAACGCGGGCGACATCGTCAGCTTCGACGGGATGGAGTCGACCATCACTCTGAACTCGGCGTTCGGCTACGCAGCCAACGGGGCGCCCGATGCCAACTACGCCACCTACAACTGGAACTTCGGCGACGGATCGACCGAAATATCGGGCTTCGCCCCCGGGGCGCCCGTCTGCTCGGAACCGTGGCTCGCCCCTGCGCCGCCGCGTCTTCCACTCATACACCTACGGCGGCGAATACCACGTGACGCTGACGGTCGACCGACGTCGGCGGCAACACGGCGAGCATCACCAAGACGATCACGGTGATCGGGCCGCCCCCGCCGCCTCCGCCCACCCCTGCAGCTCCGGGCACGCCCGGTGCCGCCGGCACCACATCCGGCGCAGCGGCCGGCACCCCGGGCGCCGACCCCACCTCGAGCGCTCCCGAAAACGTCCCTGCCCCGATCGCAGCGCCGCGATCGTGTCACGCTCGCTGAAGAGCACGCTGGGTAAGGCCGGACTACTGGTCCGCTACTCGGTCAACGAGCAGGTCGCCGGCCACTTCGAAGTCCTGCTCAGCCGCACGGTTGCCCGCAAGCTGGGCATCGCCGGCACGCCGGCCACGGGCCTGGCCGCCGGCACGGCAGCCTCAGATCGTGGTCGCCAAAGCGATCCTGGTCACGACCAAGGGCGGTTCGAGCACTGTGCACATCCAGTTCCCCAAGCGCACCGCGGCACGGCTGCACCGGCTGCGGAGCCTGTCGCTGATGCTGCGCCTGAGCGTGCGCAACGCGGCAGCTCACCTCCCCACCGCCACCACGGTGCTGGCCCTCGCCAACGCTCTCTCACTGAGGCGCCGCGGCGGGCGCCGTCAGTCCGTGGAGTCCTTGTTGCGCTTGGCGCGTGCCTTCTCGCGGAACACGAAGTACCAAAGGGCGGCGAGCAGGACGTAGCCGGACACCATCGAGACGACGAGCGATCACGGCGATACCCGTGCTGTTGGTGGCGGCCGATTCGCCGTCGAGCGCCAGGGGGACGGCTGTTGTGAGGTTCAGCAGGTGCATGTGCCCGTCCTCACAGCCCGGGCCAGTGGCGCACCACGATAGCCCGCGTTGTCGGTCCGCGCCGACCTGCCAGCGCGAGGCGTACACGCCGCTGCGGCCCGCTGTGTCGTAGAGGACGCCGTCGACGTACATGTAGGTGTGGCCCGCGTTGGCGTAGACGGTGATGTAGCGGCCCGGTCCCGGCGCGCCCCAGCTCTCGAGTTCGCCCGAGGTCTCCGGCGAGCCCAGCAGGCCGCCGGCGGCCAGCGCGTAGCTGACCGAGCCCGAGCAGTCGTAGGCGTTGTCGACGAACGACGCGTGACCGCCGCCGAACACGTAGGGGAAGTCGGCGATCTCGTTGGCGCCGGCGATCACCTTCTGGATCACTTCGGGCACGCCCGAGGGAATCGGCATCGTGCCGCTGCCGCCGATCGACTCGCCGCCCGCGACCGGGGTGAGACGGCTGCTGCTGGGCCTGCTTGGCGCTGCGTTCTACCGCCTGCATCTGCGAGAGCTCGCGCCGCACTTCGGCATCCGATGGCGCGCCCGCGGCGACCACCGCTTCGCCGGCCTTCCGCGGGGTGGCGGCGGCGGCATGATGGACTGCGCCGGCGGCGGGAAAGCTCTTGGCTTCCTGGGGGTCGGCGACCTCCTTGGCCGTCGCCCGACCGCTCGCTGTCCGCCGGAGCGGTGTCACGGCGGCGGAGGGCACCGCCGCCTGTGCTCGAGCCCGGGCCGGCGTGTTTGGTGGCGAGTGCCCCAGAGCCCGCGCCCGCGCCGCCGCAAGCGGCCAGGGTGAGCGCGCCCAGCACACCGCATAGCAGCGCAGGCGACTTGGGAGACGAGCCCATGCGTCAAGGCTAGCGGCCGCGTCCGGGGTGTAAGTGTCGCTACCCTGGATGCGATGCGCGAGGAAGCAACCGCCGTGGAGTTGCGCCCGCACGTCCGCCTGCTCCACGGCATGCGCAGGCCGGCCAACTGGCTGCAGCTCGTCCGCTTCGGCCTCGTCGGGGGCAGTCGGGTTCGTCGTCAACCTCGCCGTCTACTACGCTGTTCGTGCACTTCGTCGGCGTCGACTACCACGTGGCCGCCGTGGCCGCCTGGATCGTCGCGGTGCTCAACAACTTCGTGCTCAACCGCCACTGGACGTTCGACGCGCGCGACGGGCAGGTCCACTTCCAGGCGCTGCGCTTCGTGGTCGTGAGCCTCGTCGCCTTCGGTTTCAGCCTGCTGCTGCTCACCCTGCTCGTCGAGGACGCCGGGCATGGCGAAGGTGCCCGCCCAGGCGCTCGCCGTGGCCGCGTCCACGCCGCTGAACTTCCTCGGCAACAAGCTCTGGAGCTTCCGAGCCGACCGGGCCTCGGCGCCCCGCTGAGGCGGGCGCCGGTCCGTCCGCCGGTCTCTCGGAGCCCAGTCCGATACCTATACTCTGACATCCCCCCTCTCGGAGGATCCTTGTGCAGGAGATGGTGATCTACGGCGTCAGCTTCGACATGGTTGGCAAGCAGCCGATCGTGCTCCTGAAGACGGTCGACGGCAACAAGTTCCTGCCGATCTGGATCGGGCATCCCGAGGCGGCATCGATCCTGATGAAGCTCCAGGGTGCCGGCACGCCGCGGCCGATGACCCACGATCTGCTGTGCGACATCCTCGGCGAGCTTGACGTCAAGTGCACCCAGGTCTCGGTGACCGAGCTGCGCGAGAACACCTTCTTCGCCTCGATCACCCTCAGCGTGGGCGGCCGCGAGCTCGAAATCGACTCTCGGCCCAGTGACGCGATCGCGCTGGCCGTGCGCTCCGGGGCGCCGATCTACGCCGCCGAGGAGGTCATCTCCGAGTCGGCGATCGAGTTCGAGCACGACGTCGAGGAGTCCGAGGACGTGGTCGAGAAGTTCAAGGAGTTCCTCGACCAGGTCTCGCCGGAGGACTTCGCCGCCGGCGACTCCTGACGCTCGCTCAGCGTGTGAAGGCGCTGGCGAGGATTCGCGCGACGAGCTCGTCGAAGCCGATGCCCGGCCGCGTCGGAGGCCTGTGGCAGCAGGCTGGTCTCGGTCAACCCCGGCACGACGTTGGTCTCGAGCACCGACAGCTCCCCGGTGTCGGCGTCGAGCATCAGGTCGACGCGGGCGACGCCGTGGCAGCCGAGCAGCTTGTATGTCTCCAGGGCCAGCTCCTGGGCGAGCTTCGTGGTCTCCGGTGCCAGCTCGGCGGGGCACACGAAGGTCGTCATGCCGATCTCGTAGCGGGACTCGTAGTCGTAGAACTCCTCTTCGCGGGGGACCGCCTCGACCACGGGCAGAGCGATGGGCTCATCGCCGGCGCTCTCCGCGTCGAGCACCGACACGGCCAGGTCGCGACCCTTGACGTAGCGCTCGATGCACGACCTTGCGGTCGTAGGAGAAGGCGCCGACGATCGCCGCCGGCAGCTCCTCGCTCGAGCGGGCGAACTTCACACCGAGCGCAGAGCCCTGGCTGGCGGGCTTGACGACCAGCGGGAACCCGAGCTTGCCCTCGATGTCGCCGAGCGCCGCGGCCACCCCCAGCTCCTTGATGGCACTCTCCTTGATGGCGGTGAAGTCCGCGGTCGGAATGCCCGCCTCGCGCATCAGGTACTTGGCGAGAGCCTTGTCGGTGCAGCGCATGCACCCCGCTGGCCCCGAGCCGGTGTAGGGCACGCCGATCACCTCCAGCAGCCCCTGCACCGTCCCGTCCTCGCCGTCGCCGCCGTGCAGCGCGACGAATGCGGCGTCCGGCTTGCACTCGTGCAGCTGCGCCACCAGATCCTGCCCGGCGTCGATCGCGACCACCTCGTGGCCCAGCCGGCTCAGCGCCTGCTGCACGCGTGCGCCCGAGCGCAGCGACACGGTCCGCTCCAGCGAGCCTCCGCCCTTGAGCACGGCGACCTTGCTCGCGGCGCTCATCGATCCCGGCGCCGGCGTGCCGGGCGGGCGGGGTCCTGCGCATCGCGGCGAGGCAGAGCGACGATGTCGGCCAAGGGGGTGAGCTCGTCGGCGGTCGGCTCGGGCTGGGAGGCGGTCGGCGGCGTCGGGGAGGACCCGGTCAGGGTGCCCAGCAGGCCTGTGTCGCCGCCCATGATCTTGCCGATTCGCCAGATGCCCTCGCGGATGTCATCGTCAGGGACCCCGGCGAAGTTCAGGCGCATCGAGGAGCTCCCCCGCCGGCCGTCCACGTAGGCGGCGCGCCCGGGCACGAACGCCACGCCTTCGCTGCGCGCCAGCAGGTCGGTGGTGTCGACGCTGCCGTCGAGAGTCGCCCAGATGAACAGACCGCCCTGCGGCCTGGTCCAGCTGGCGCGCCCGCCGAAGTGCTCCTCCAGCGCCTCCAGCATCACGTCGCGCCGTCGCCGATAGAGGTTCTTCAAGCGCTCCACGTACTCGACCCACGCCGCCACCGGAGGGTGGGCTTCGGCTCCCCGCTCCGCGAAGTAGGCCGCCACGAACATCTGGGTGACCGGCGAGGAGCAGAGGTCCGATCCCTGTTTGCCGAGGTTGAGCTTCTCCAGCACCGGCCTGGGAGCCACCGCCCAGCCGAGCCGCAGTCCCGGGGAGAGGATCTTCGAGAAGGTGCCGAGGTAGATGACCAGATCGGAGGCGCCGCCTCGCCCCACGGCGGCGGCATCGAGCGAGTACAGGGTGGGCAGCGGCTCGCCCTCGTAGCGCAGCAGGCCGTAGGGGTTGTCCTCGAGGATCAAGCAGCTCGCGCTCGCGGGCGACCTCGACGAGCCGGCGGCGACGCGCGAGCGACATCGTCACCCCACCGGGGTTCTGGAAGTTGGGGATCGTGTAGATGAACTTCGGGCGTCGTCCTTCTGCCTGGAGGCGGTCGAGGGTGCTCTCCAGGGCGTCGATGGGCATGCCGTCGGCGTCGATCTCGATCTGCTCCACGTCGGCCTGATAGGCGCTGAAGGTGGGCACGGCGCCCGGGTAGGTGGGTGCCTCGGCGACGATCACGTCGCCCGGGTCGATCAGCGTCTTGCAGACGAGGTCGATCACCTGCTGCCCGCCCGTGGTCACGATCACGTCGGCGGGATCCACGGTGGTGCCCTCGGCAGCCATCACCTCGACGATGCAGCCCACCGTGCCGGCCATCCCTTCGGTCGGTCCGTACTGCAGGGCGCGCGCGGTCGACTCGGCCGCCACATCGGCCATCAGCTGGGCGTAGAGCTCGGGCGCGAAGGTCGAGGTGTCGGGCAGCCCGCCGGCCAGCGAGATCACGTCGGGGCGCTCGGTGAGAGCCATCATCTCGCGCATCGCCGAGCTTTTCATGCCCCGAGTGCGTGCCGCGAACAGCGCCTCGTAGCGCGCCAGCTCGTGTGCCGTGGCCCGGGCGCCGCGTCCGTCGCCGCCTGCGCTGCTCGATCGCTCCATCGCTTCCAGCCTCTATTCGACGTCACACCCACCGAACCTGGTCTGAGGCCGGCGCGCGGGTCCACTATCGTGCTGGCCGCGCACCCGCACCGTATCGCACCCCCTGGCCCATTCTGCATGCACGGTCTCTTCTTCTACATCGGTCTCGGCGCCGGCCTGGCGGCAGCCTGCGGCCTGCGGCCGTTCCTGCCGGTGCTGCTGGCCGGCGCACTTGGATCGGCCAAGGCGCTCGGCGTCACCTTTCCCAGCGACCCTTACCACTTCCTACAGGCGGGCTGGTGGCTGCTGGTCGTGGTGGTGGCGCTCGTGGTGGCCTATGCCGCTCAGCTGCTGCTGGGTCTGGCGCCGTTCATGGACTCCCGGTTGCGCGGCGGGGATGGTGGCTCCCCGCTGGCCGCCTCGATCGCCGGGCTCTCGCTCGGCGCAGGAGCGGTCCTGTTCGCGGGCACGCTCTGCGCACATGGCGACGCCTGGTGGCCGGGGCTGATCGGCGGCATCGTGGTTGCCGCGCTCGCCCAGCGAGCTTCGGGACCGGTGGTGCTGCGGGCTCGCAGCAGGCTCCCCGACCGCGCGGCACGCGAGGCGCTGAGCCTCTATCTCGACGCCGCGGCGCTTCTGGCAGCAGCGCTTGTCGCGCTGCTGCACCCCCTCGGCTACGTGCTCGTCGCCGCGCTCGCTTGGTTCGCCTGGCGGGGACGCGACCGCGGCGATGAGAAGTACGCGGGTCTTCGCATCCTGCGCCGCTGATGGATGGTGCGCGCCTGAGCTCGCGAGCGCCCAAGCTGGTCCTGTGCGTGATCGACGCGATGGCCCCGGCGATGCTCGAGCGGGCCGTTGCGGCGGGGGTCGCCCCCGTGCTGGAGGCGCTGATGGCGGGCGGGCGCTATGTGCCCGACTGCGTTGCCGCGTTTCCATCCGTGACGCCTGTCTGCGCCGCTTCGATCGTAACGGGCGCGGCCCAGGACGACCACCACATCCCGGCGATGAACTGGTTCGATCGCGAGGAGGACCGCTACGTCGAATATGGCTCGAGCTTCCGCTCGGCCCAGCGCTTCGGCATCACCCGTCAGCTCACCGACACCGTCTACAACATGAACCGGGCTCATCTCTCGCCCCACACGCCGACGGTGTTCGAGAGCCTCGACGACGCCGACGTGCGCACGGCGGGCACGACCTATCTGATGTATCGCGGCCGCCACCGCCACGAGCCCCAGCGCGACACGGCGCTCACGCGTGTGGCGTCCACGCTGATGCGCCACCCGGTGATGGGTCCGCGCGAGCTGTTCTACGCCGACATCTTCGCCTCCCGCCGCACGGGCTGCCGCTCCGGGCTCGGCATGCCCGGCGTGCGCGATCGCCACTCGGGCTGCGTCTCCTCCTACATGGTCGAGCACGACCTGTTCGACTTCCTGCTGCTCTCGCTGCCCGACAACGACTGGTACTCGCACAAGCACGGGCCGGATGCGCAGGTCCAGTCGATCGCCCAGGCCGATCTGCAGCTGGCGCGCGTGATGAACGCGGCCGGCGGGGTCGAGGAGTTCCTCGCCGAGCACGCCTTCATCGCCATGGCCGACCACTCCCAGGCACCTGTCACGGATGTGATCGCCCTGCAGGACGAGCTGGCGGAGCTCGGAGTGCTCGGTCCAAGCCGCACCGCGGACAGCTCCCGTGAGGACGAGCCGCGGATCGCCGTATGCCCCTCCCAGCGAGCCGCCATGGTCTACGCCCTGCACGAGTCCGAGCGTGACGCGATGCGTGCGTCGGTGGTAGCGCTCGCGCTCGCCGTCGAGGGCGTCGACCTCGTCCTGTGGCTCGAGCGCGACGCTCACGACGCTCCCCGCGAAGGAGTGATCGCGAGCCCTCTGCGCGGCGAGCTGCGGTTCGCTCCCGGCGACTCTGTCGTCGATCCGCGGGGGCGAGGTTGGAACGTGGAAGGCGAGCTCGCCGTTCTGGAGGCGAAAATCGAGGACGGCCGGTTGCGGAGCCCCGCCTACCCCGACGCGCTCGCGCGGGCCTGGGCGGCGCTGAGCTGCCCGACCTCGGGCGAGGTGCTGCTGTCGGCGTCGCCCGGATGGGAGTTCATGGACTGGGGACGCCAGGCTCACGTGGGTGGCGGAAGCCACGGCTCGCTGCACGCGTCGGATTCGCTCGGGGCGCTCGTGCTCCATGGCGTGGAGCTGCCCGACCCCGAGCCGGCTCAATGGGCGATTCGCGATGTGGCTCGGATCGCTCGCGCCCACTTCGGCCTCATCGCCTAGCGGGGCCCAGCGTGGGGTGCCTGCATCGGGCGCCAACGCACCTCGTTAGCATCGCCGGATGCGCCCGCTGCCGGCAATTGTCGTGTGTGTCCTGGCCTGCCTGACACCGTCACTCGCAGCCGCCGATCCGGGCATCTCCTCGGGCGTCTCTCGTGCCACGCTCGCGAGCACAGCCGACACCGCTGCCACTTCCACCTCATCGGCCGCCACCAGCACCGCCACGAACCCCGACGCGCCGGTTCCTGTGGCCCCATCTAACGTGGCGCCGGCCGGACGCCGGCTGACTCCCAACCAGGTGCTGGCGATCGCGGGCAGGCTGGCGAAGATGCGCGCCGTTCGGCGGGAATACCCCGGCTCCTACGGCGGCGCCTATCTCAAGCAGGCATTTCGCTGGCAGGTGAGCTACTTCTCCAAGAACGGAAAGAAGGAGATCGGCCAGGTCCTCATCAGCGACCTCTCCGGGCGCGTGCTCGAGCAGTGGACGGGCTTTCAGGTGGCGTGGACCATGGCCCGAGGCTATCCAGGAGCGTTCGGCAGGCACGTCAACGCGCTCTACCTCTGGCTGCCCCTGTGCTTGCTGTTCATGGTGCCGTTCATCAACTTCCGCAGGCCCTTCTCGCTGCTGCACCTCGACCTGCTCGTGCTGTTGTCCTTCTCCGTCTCGCTGGCCTTCTTCAATCACGCCCACATCTACGCGTCGGTGCCGCTCGCCTATCCGCCACTGCTTTATCTGCTTGCCCGCATGCTTGCGCTGCTGCGCCGTGGCCGACGGGGGGGACGCGAGACGCTCCCGCGCTGCGTCTGCTGATTCCCGCCCCATGGCTGGCGATCGGCGTGGTCTTCCTGCTCGGCTTTCGCATCGGGCTGAACGTCACCGACGCGAACGTCATCGATGTGGGCTACGCCGGGGTGATCGGCGCGCAGCGGGTGGTGGACGGCAAGCCGCTGTATGGGTCCTACCCGGCTGACAACGAACACGGAGACACCTACGGGCCGTTCAACTACGAGGCCTACGTGCCCTTCGAGCAGGTCTTCGGTTGGAGCGGCAGCTGGGACGACCTCCCCGCGGCCCACGGGGCCGCCATCTTCTTCGACCTGCTGGCCGTGGGGCTGCTGTTCCTGATCGGACGACGCATGCGGGGTCCGACGCTGGGCATCGCCCTGGCCTACGCATGGGTCTCCTATCCCTTCACCCTGTTTGCGCTGGAGAGCAACTCCAACGACACGCTGGTCGCCGTGCTGGTGCTGGCCGCGCTGCTCGCGGGCGCCTATCGATCGCAGGATCGCGCCGGCGGCACGGGGCGCATTCGCGGCACTGGCCGGCCTGACCAAGCTCGCGCCGCTCGCCCTGGCTCCGATCCTGGCCACCCACGGGCTGGCCGAGCTCGCCCCCGCACGACGCGCGCGGGCACTCGTCCTCTACGTCGCCGGGTTCGGGGCCATGGCGGCGCTTGTCGCGATCCCGGCCCTGCGCCACGACTCACTGCACGAGATCTACGAGCGGACCCTGGTCTACCAGGCCAACCGCGCCTCGCCGTTCTCGGTATGGGGCCTCTACGGGTGGCACGGCGCCGAGCAGGTGGTCGAGCTCGCGGCCGTGGCGCTGGTGCTGGCGCTGGCTGTGGTTCCCCGCCGCGCGGACCTCGTGGGCCTCGCCGCCGCCTGTGCCGCGGCGATGATCGCTGTCGAGCTGGGCATCGAACACTGGTTCTACCTGTACATCCCGTGGTTCTTCCCCCTGGTGATGCTTGCCCTGCTGGGACGCTTCAGCGATCCGCGGAGGAGTCCGTCGGGCGTGGCATCAGCACCTGCTCGATCGAAGCGGCCCGAAGCGGCCCTGAGCAGCTGATCAGCGCTCCCATCAACCACGGGTCCTCCTCCGAGGTCTCGAAGCGCACGGGCATCTGCGTGATCAGCGACTCGATGGCCTGCTCGCGCTTGACGCCGATGACGCCACCGCGCGGGCCGGTCATGCCCACGTCGGTGATGTAGGCGGTGCCTCCCGGCAGCACGCGCGCATCGGCGGTGGGAACGTGGGTGTGCGTTCCCACCACTGCGGTCACCCGCCCGTCGAGATGCCAGCCCATAGCGACCTTCTCCGAGGTCGCCTCGGCATGCATGTCTACGAGGATCTGATCGACGCCCCCGACTTCGCCAAGCGCGACCTCGATCTCGGTGAAGGCGGAACGCCCGGCTCGCAGGTACAGGTTGCCGCTGAGGTTGATCACGCCGAGGCGAACCCCCTCGCGCTCCACCACGCACGCACCGCGGCCGGGCTGACTGCGCAGGAAGTTGGCCGGCCGCAGGATCGGACGCTCACCTTCGAGGTAGGGGTAGATCTCGCGTCGATGGTAGGTGTGGTTGCCGAGCGTGATCGCGTCGACCCCGGCGGCGAACATCTGCTCGGCGATCTTGGGCGTTATGCCCAGCCCACCGGCAGCGTTCTCGCCGTTGACCACCACGAAGGTGGGCGCATGGCGCTCGCGCAGGACGGGCAGGCAGTCGAGCAGCGTGTGCCGCCCCAGGCCGCCGACGACATCGCCGACGAACAGGATGCTCGTGCTCGGGCCCTCCGTCACACCCACGGAGGACGCCTCGGACTCAGCCATACTCTGGCGATGGGTGGAGTGAGGTGAGCGGAGTCTCCGAGGAAGCGCCCGAGACGGAGGAGAAGCCGACCGGGGAGAGTGCTCCGGCGGCGGCTCCGCCGACCGCGGAGGAGCGCAAGCTGACGGAGGACGCCGAGCACCCAGCACCACTGCCCGCGCGGGCAGTGGTGCCGCGGTGGGTGCAGCTGGTGCTCCTGCCGCTCGCCCTCCTGGCGGTGTGGGCGGTGGCGAAAGCCGCTGGGAAAGTGCTCGTCATCTTCATCGTCGCGGCGCTCATCGCGCTGATCCTCAACCCGGCGGTGGCTCTGCTCCAGCGGGGAAGGCTCCCACGAGGCCTGGCGGTATTTGCCGTGTATCTCGCATTCTTCCTCATGCTGAGCGGAATCGGCGTACTTCTTGCCAACCCTATCTCCAACCAGGTTGAATCGTTCTCCCGCAACGTGCCGAACCTCGTCAAAAAGGCCAACAAATCGCTGGCGAGCGCTCAGCGCACTCTCAACAACAATGGCGTGCACGTCCAGTTCATCAAGCAGGGCAAGACCGCCCTGCAGACGCTGCAGGAGAAGCTCGTCAAGGGATCGAGCTCGATCGTCTCCTCCGCGGGGGGCGTGCTCACGGAAGTGGCAAGCGCCAGCTTCGACTTCGTGCTCGTGTTCGTGCTGTCGGTCTACATGCTGCTCTATGGGCAGCGAATAGGCACCCTGATACGCCGCTACATGCCCGACGGCGACGGCTCGCACGCCGACGACTACCCGACGCTCGTTCAGAGCGCGCTCGCACGCTATGTGGGCGGGCAACTGCTCTTCAGCCTGGTTATGGGCGCCACGGCGGGCCTGTCGATGTACATCCTCGGCGTGGTGGGGGTGTTTCCCGACGGACGCAAGTTCGGGATCGCCTTTGCTGTCTTCTACGGGCTGATGGAGCTGGTGCCCTACATAGGGCCGATCATCGGTGCGCTGCCCGCGGTGATCGTGGCGCTCGTCACCGACCCTATCTCGGCTCTGTGGGTGATCCTGACGTTCGTCGCGCTGCAGCAGCTGGAGGGGCACATCGTGGCCCCCCAGATCTTCGGCCACACGCTGCGCATCAACCCGCTGCTCGTCATCTTCGCGCTGCTGCTCGGCCTGCAGCTGCACGGCGTCGTCGGGGCGCTGATCGCGCTGCCGATCCTCTCGGTCCTTCGCGAGACGGCCGTCTATCTGAGCCGCCACATCACGTTCGAGCCGTGGGATCGCTCGAACCGCCGGCTCCTGTGAGCGCGGTTCTCAGCGTCAGCTCTCTCGCCAAGCGCTTCGGCACGCTAGATGCGCTCGCCGATGTCAGCTTCGACCTCGGGGCGGGCGAGATCGTGGCTGTGCTCGGACCCAATGGGGCGGGCAAGACCACGCTGCTGTCGATTCTCGCGGGGGTGCAACCGGCGAGTTCGGGCACAGTGGCCGGCAATGCTCGCGAGGTCGGTTGGGCGCCCCAGCAGCCGGCCCTCTACTCCAAGCTCTCGGTGGCCGAGAACCTCGCGCTGTTCGCCCGCCTGGAGAAGCTCGCCGACCCCTCGGCGGCGGTGGCGCGGATGCTCACCCAGACCGGCCTGTCCGACCGGGCGGACGAGTCGGTTGGGCGACTGTCGGGGGGCAACCGCCAGCGTGTCAACGTGGCACTCGGGCTGATCGCCGATCCTCCGGTGCTCGCCCTGGACGAGCCGTCGGCTTCGCTTGACCCCGGCCAGCGCCAGCGGCTGTGGGAGTTCATCCTCGCTCTCGTGGAGGACGGCACAGCGGTGCTCTTCTCCACCCACAACGTGAGCGAGGCGCAGCGCTATGCCGACCGGGTGCTCGTGCTGGCGGGCGGGAGGCTGCGCTTCGACGGGACCCCGCAAGAGCTCCTGCTGGCCGCGGATGAGGCGCGAGAGGGCGATCTCGAGCAGGCGCTCGTGCGCTTCCTGGCGGAGGACCAGCCATGAGATGGCTGCTGCACAAGGATCTGGTGATCCTGCGCCGCTCGCGCCTGCTGGTGGCGCTGCTGGTCGTCTACCCGGTGGCCATCGCCCTGCTGATCGGCCTGGCCATCTCGCGCAGCCCGGCACGCCCGCGCGTAGCGATCCTCGACGAAAGCCCTCCCGGCGAGACCGTCCAGGTGGGCAGCCAGCGCGTGGCGGTCAGCGACTACGCACGGCAGCTGTTCGACCAGGTCCAGTCGGTGCATGTCTCCTCGCGCGGTCAGGCGATCGCCCAGATCAAGTCGGGCGATGTGATCGCGGCGGTCCTCATCCCCTCCAACATCGCCGCGCGGCTGTCCTCCTCGGTTCAGGCGGCGCAGCTGGAAGTCCTCTACAACGGCGACGCGCTCGAGCAGTCGCTCGTGCAGTCCACGCTCAACTCGGCCCTGGCCGAAGCGAATCGCGCTTTCTCCCAACAGATCCAGCAAGCGGCCGCCAAGGCGATCGAGGCCCTGCTGAAGGGGGGGCGCTCGGGCATCCTGGGGGCTCCCGAAGACCTCATCGGCCTGGGCCAGATCCCGGGGAGCCTGCAGGCGATCATCGCTCGCCAGTCCCCCGGCCATACGCGAAGGGAACTGGAAAGGATCGATGCGTTCGCGGGCTTTGCCGCCCAGAACCTCTCGTTGAGCAAGCGGGTGCTCTCCACCATCGGCCAGCCGATCGATGTCAAGAGCACGCTGCTCCACGGCCGGCGGACACCGTTGAACACTTTCGCGGTCGTGGTCGCCGTCAGCGTCTCGCTGATGTTCGTGTGCGTGCTGCTGGCTGCTGGAGGCGTTGCGCTGGAGCGCGAGGAGCGGACGCTCGGACGCCTGACCAGAGCGCCGCCCGCGCTCGTCTCGCGCTCGGAGCTGCTCGCCGAGAAGGGTCTGCTCGCGGCGGGCTGCGCGTTTGTCCTCGCCCTCGCCATGCTCGCCGGGGTGGGTGCGTTCGTGGCGCTCGACTGGAGTCGGGTGGAGCTGTGGGCGGTGGCACTCGCCTTCGGCGCCATGGCGTTTGGCTCGCTCGGGGTGGCCATCGGCGTGCTCGCCCGCGAGGTGCGGGCGGCCTCGCTGCTGGCCTTCCTGCTGTCGCTGCCGCTGGCCTTCCTGGCCCTGGTTCCCAGCGGGTCGGTCTCGAGCGGGTTCTACGACGCGATCGGCGTGGTCTCCTTCGCCTTTCCCTTCAAGGCATCGCTGCAGGCGCTCGATGCCGCTGTCAACGGCGCGGCCCCGCCGATCGGCGGATCGCTGGCCCATCTCGCCGGGCTGACGATCCTCTTCGGCGTACTCGCCCGCGGCGGGTTGAGCCGCGCCGATTGAGCCGCGCCACAGCTTCGAGGCTCTAACCTGAGAAGGCCATGGCATTTCCACAGACGCGCATGCGCAGACTGCGGGCGAGCGCTTCATTGCGCGGCCTCGTTCGCGAGACGGATCTCCGCCAGGGGCACCTGATGCTGCCCCTGTTCGTCGCCGAGGACGCCGTCTCTGAGCGCGAGCCGATCGCGACGATGCCGGGCGTCGAGCGGCTGTCGCTGGCCGCCGTGGTTGCCGAGGCGCGCGAGGCTGCTGCATTGGGAGTGGCGGCGGTGATGCTCTTCGGGGTGCCGGCGAGCAAGGACGAGGAAGGCTCGGGCGCGTGGGAGGAGGAGGGTGTGGTGCAGCTCGCCATCCGCGCCATCAAGCAGGCCGAGCCGCAACTGCTGGTCGTGACCGACGTATGCCTGTGCGAGTACACCGCCCACGGGCACTGTGGCGTGCTGCGTGAGAACGGGTCGGTGGACAACGACGCCTCGCTCGAGCTGCTGGCCCGCACCGCCGTCAGCCACGCGCGCGCCGGCGCCGACCTGGTGGCGCCCTCGGACATGATGGACGGGCGCGTGGGAGCGATCCGCGATGAGCTCGACGGCGAGGGCTTCGCCGACACCCCGATCCTCGCCTACTCGGCCAAGTTCGCCTCGGCCTTCTACGGCCCCTTCCGCGAGGCGGCCGGCTCGACTCCGGCGTTCGGCGACAGGCGCGGCTATCAGATGGACCCGGCCAACGGTGAGGAGGCTGTGCGCGAGGCGTTGCTGGACGTGCAGGAGGGCGCCGACATGGTGATGGTCAAGCCGGCGCTGGCCTACGGAGATCTGATCCGGGCGGTGAAGCAGGCGACCCGCTTGCCGGTGGCGGCTTACAACGTGAGCGGCGAGTATGCGATGGTCAAGGCAGCCGCAGCGGCGGGCTACATCGACGAGCGAGCCGCGGTCCTGGAGATCCTGACCTCCCTACGCCGCGCGGGCGCCGACACGATTGTCACCTACCACGCAAAGGACGCAGCCAGATGGCTAGCAGAGCAGACCTGATCAAAGACAGCGCCGACGCCGAGCGGGCGAGCGCCGCCACGCCGAAGCTCCGCAGCCGCAAGGATGGCGCCGCGGTTCCGCTCGATGACATCGACCGCAAGGTGCTGAACCTGATGCAGGGCAGCTTCCCGATCGCCCCGCGACCATATCTGCGCGTGGCGGAGCTCGGCGGGGTGAGCGAGGAAGAGGTCATGGCTCGCGTGCAGCGGCTGCTGGACAAGCGCATCATCCGTCAGGTCACGCCGATCTTCGACACCCGCGCGCTTGGGTACTCCTCGATGCTGGTGGCCGCCAAGGTCGACCCCGAGCACCCCCACCGGGCGGCGCAGATCATCAACGAGCACCCCGGCGTCTCACACAACTACCTGCGCAACCACGAGTTCAACCTGTGGTTCACGATCGCCACTGAGCCAGACTCGAAGCTCGGCCTGGAGGGCACGCTCGAGGTGCTCGCACGCGAGTCGGGTGCCGAGTCCGTGCGTCAGCTGCCCACCCTGAGGCTGTTCAAGATCCGCATGGACCTGGAGATGGAGGGCGACACCAAGGCCCTGGCAAGCGCCGCCGAGGTCAAAGAGCCGATCGAGCTGGAGCCCCAGCCATACGACGAGGCCGACATCGCGGTGATTCGAGCGCTGCAGGGCGACATGCCCGTGGTGGAGGAGCCCTACGCGCCGGCCGCGGCCGCGCTGGGGATGACCCAGGAGCGCTTCCTCGATCACCTGGCCACGATGCAGGAGCGCGGTCTGTTGCGCCGGGTGGCGGCGATCCTCTACCACCGTCGTGCGGGCTTCTCGGCCAATGGGATGGGTGTGTGGAATGTTCCCGAGGAGCAGATATTCGACATCGGCCGTCGCATGGCGGCCGTGCGGGGGGTCTCTCACTGCTATCAGCGCCCGACGTATGAGGACTGGCCCTACTCGGTCTTCACGATGGCTCACGGTCGCTCCAAGGAGGAGTGCGACGCGGTGCTCGATGCCATCGCCGAGCAGACCGGTATCCACGAGCGCGCCACCCTCTACTCCTCCACCGAGTTCAAGAAGATCCGCCTCACCTACTTCACCGAGGACTTCAAGAACTGGGAGTCGAGGCACGCCTGAGCGTGAGCTTGTGACGGCCTCGCTCACGGACACGCGCTCGGCCGAGCTCTACCAGCGCGCCCTTCGACGGATGCCCGGCGGGGTCAACTCGCCCGTGCGCGCGATGCGCGCGATCGGGCGTGATCCCATCTTCATCCACCGCGGCGAAGGCGCTGAGCTCGTCGATGTGGACGGCAACCGCTACATCGACTACGTCTGCTCGTGGGGGCCGCTGATCCACGGCCACGCCCATCCCCACGTGCTCGCCGCAGTCACCGAGGCGGCCGCAAGGGGGACCAGCTTCGGGGCGCCCACCGCCGGGGAGGTGGAGCTGGCGGGGGAGGTGGCGGCTCGCATGGATGGTGTGGAGATGCTGCGCATGACCTCCTCGGGCACCGAGGCCACGATGACCGCCATGCGCCTGGCCCGCGCCGCCACGGGGCGTGAGCCGATCCTGAAGTTCGCCGGGGCCTACCACGGTCACGTCGACGGTCTGCTCGCCCAGGCCGGCTCGGGCCTGGCCACCCAGGCGCTGCCTGCGAGCCCCGGCGTCCCGACGAGCGCGGCGGCAGGCACGATCGTGATCCCCTGGAACGATCCCGAGACGCTCCTCGCAGCCACGGAGGACACGCCGCTGGCAGCGATCATCGCCGAGCCGCTGCCCGCAAACATGGGCCTCGTGCCCCCGCGGACGGGCTTCCTCGAGCTGCTGCGCGAGCGAGCCGACGCAAATGGCGCCTTGCTGCTGTTGGACGAGGTGATCAGCGGCTTTCGGGTCGCGCGCGGTGGCGCCCAGGAGCTCGCGGGAGTGCGTGCGGACCTGACGATCATGGGCAAGGTCATCGGCGGAGGGCTCCCGGCCGCGGCTCTCGGCGGAGTAGCGGAGCTGATGGGCATGCTGGCGCCCTCCGGCGAGGTCTACCAGGCGGGCACACTGTCGGGCAACCCATTGGCCGTGGCGGCCGGGCTTGCCACGCTCGAGCTCCTCGACGAGGACGCATATCTGCGCCTGGCTTCCGTCACCGAGCGTCTGGCGTCCGGCCTGCGCGATGCCGCCGGCGGATATCCCGTCCAGGTGGCGAGCGCGCCGGGCCTGGTGACGGTGTTCTTCAGCGCTCGCCCGGTGAGCTCGTTCGCCGATGCGATGGGGTGCGACCTGGAGACCTATGCGATCTGGTGTCGGGAGCTGCTCAGTCGGGGGGTGTATCCGCCGCCTTCGCAGTTCGAGGCGTGGTTCCCCTCGCTTGCGCACACCGAGGAGCATCTGGATCGCACGCTCACAGCGGCAGCTGCTGCCTTCGCGGCGCTGCCGGAGGGGCCACGGCCGGCATGAGCGCGGCGGCTCACACTGGAGCCCAGAACGGAGTGGAGCGGCTGCGGGCGCTTCTCCACGAGGAAGGGGGGCTGATGGCCACGCTCGTCTCCTCCGCTCGGATGGACGATCGCGCCGGCAGCGGCCCGTCCCCGGCGAGCCTCGCCGCCGAGGGGCCCCGGGCGGCCGGTAGGCGGGAGGAGTACGAGCTGCTGGTGGAGGCGATCTATGAGGGCTATCTCCTTCACTACGGCGCGCCACGGGTGGTGCAGGTGCCCGAGGCGGATCTCAGACTGCTGGCCGGGGATCAGCTCTACGCCATCGGCCTCGCCCGGCTGGTGGAGCTGGGAGACACGATCGCGGTTGCCGAGCTCGCCGACACGATCACGCTCAGCGCGCTTGCCCAGGGCGCGGGACGACGGGATCTGGCGGAGGCGGTGTGGAAGGCTGGCGCTCGCGCAGTCGGGTGGGGGTCGAGCGAGCAGCACAGCCTCGCCAAGAGCCTCGTGTGCGAAGGGGCCGACGAGGCGATCGAGGCGATGCGCACAAGCGCACTTGCGGTCCCGGCGTCGCCCTGAATCGCGCCTCGATATTGTTAGCGGCGGTGTCCGACAAGCGCTCCAAGCAGAAGTCCAAGTACACGCTCGACCGCAACATCCCCGGAGCGTTCGAGGGCGAGACGGTTACGCGTCGCCGGTTCATGACCGGAACGGCCCACACCGCCGGGGCGATCGCGGCGAGCGCCTTCGCCCTGCCCGCGCTCGGCTTCGCCGTCGGGCCGATCTTCAAAAGCAGCCCCCACCACTGGGAAGTGGTGGGCACCGAGGGCATGTTCAGCGAAACCAACTACGTGCCGGTGGTGCTCACCGTCGCCCCGAGCATCGGCGAGGCAGGCAAGACGACTGTCTACCTACGCCGCTTCAACTCGGCCATCGACACCGACCCCTACGACCAGGGCACGCCCTACATCGCGATCTCCAGCCGCTGCGCCCACCTCGGCTGCCCCGTCCGCTGGGTGGATGCGGCCGAGCGCTTCATCTGCCCCTGCCATGGCGGCGTCTACGACCTTCTCGGTCGTCGTGTGGGTGGCCCTCCCGTGCGTCCGCTGGATCGCTTCTACACGCGCGTGTCGGGTGAAAACGTCGAAGTCGGTCCGCGCTTCAGCGTCAACAGCGAGCTGAAACGCTTCTCGCCGCGCGACCCCGGGGAGCCGCTAGACGGCATCGGGCAGTACCTCTACCCCTCGCGTCCCGGCGCCCAGAAACTCTAGAACCGCGACTGGCCTGCACTCGTGCCCAAGCTCCCAAAGCTTCCCGCCCCTCCGCTTCCCCCGCCACTTCGGGAACCGCCACCGCGCCCAGGCGACACCAACGGGAACGGCGGGCCGATCGAGGATGCCAAGCAGGCGGGAATCACGGTCGTCGACTGGGTCGACGAGCGCACATCGCTCAGCGGGGCCGCCCGCTGGATGATGTTCCGCAAGGTGCCCAAGGGCACCAACTGGTTCTACACGCTCGGCTCGGCGACGATGTTCGCCTTCCTCTCCCAGGCGGTGACAGGAGTCTTCCTCGCCATGTACTACCGACCAGACCCGGCTGGCGGCGCCTACGAATCGATTCGCTACGTCACTAACGACGTGTTCCTCGGGCAGTTCGTGCGCGGCATGCACAAGTGGGGCTCGAGCGTGATGGTGATCCTCGTGTTCCTGCACATGGGGCGCACGTTCTTCTTCGGCGCCTACAAGTACCCCCGGGAGCTCAACTGGGTGATCGGGGTGGTGCTGCTGATCCTGACGATGACGATGTCCTTCACGGGCTACCTGCTGCCGTTCGACCAGCGCGCCTACTGGGCGACGATCGTGGGCGTCAACATCAACGGCACAGGGCCGCTGGTCGGCCCATACCTGAGCGACTTCCTGCGAGGGGGCTCGGAATTCGGGGCCACCACGCTGTCGCGGTTCTACGCCATCCACATGCTGCTCGTCCCCGGCCTGATCGCCGCGCTGATCGGCGCGCACCTCTACCTGGTGGCCAAGCTGGGGACCACCGCCCCCCCATGGCAGAAGGCCGAAGCGCGTCCTGAGCTGCGCGAGTCGGAGGTCTAGATGAACCAGCGCGAGAAGGAGGAGTACCTCCGCGAGTACGCCCAGCTGAAGGCCAAAGGCAAGCCGTTCTTCCCCTACGCCGTGGCCAAGGACGGGGCGATGGCGTGGTGGTGATGGCGATCATCATCACGATGTCGCTCGTGCTCGGCGCCGAGCTGGGCTCCAAGGCCAACCCGACCACCACCACCTACGTGCCGCGGCCCGAGTGGTACTTCTTCTTCCTGTTCGAGGTCCTGCGCGTGGTCAAGCCGCCGAGCCTTGTGCCGCTGGCCACGATCGGTGTGCCGACGATCGGCATGATCCTGCTGTTCCTGCTGCCGTTCTACGACCGTGGCCCGGAGCGTCGACCCGAGCGCCGCCCGGTGGCGACGATCACCGGCATCGTCGTGATCTGCGCGATGGCCTATCTCACCTACGAGGGCGCCAACGCGGGCTCGCCCACGGCGATCGAAATGACGACACCCACGGCCGTGGTGCAGGCCGGCGGCACGGCTCTGGCGGAATATGAAGCGGGGAAGAAGGTGGTCGCCCAATCGGGGTGCCTGGCCTGTCACAAGATCGGCGACAACGGCAATGCCGGGCCGGGGCCGAACCTGACCAACATCGCCTCGCGGCTTCCTCGCCAGGGGATCGCGCGCACTCTGGTGAACCCGACGGCGCCGATGCCCTCGTTCAAGAACCTGCCTCCGAAGAAGTTCACCGCGATCGTCAACTTCCTGGCGCAGCTCAAGTAGCGCGCTCGTGCCCGCTCGCCAGGGAGCCGGCGCAGCCCACGGGGCACCGTCCATGTCGGAGGGCGGGCAGGCCGGACGGCTGCAGGCGGGTCAGGTACGGGCGATGTTCGACCGCATCGCTGGCGTCTACGATCCGCTGAACACGGCGATGACAGCCGGGCTGCACCATCGCTGGCGTGAGAGGGCAGTCGATCTGGCCGGCGTGGGTCCGGGCAGCCGGGTGCTCGACGTGGCCACCGGCACAGGCGATCTTGCACTCGAGCTGGCACGGCGGGTGGGACCAGGCGGCGAGGTGGTCGGCAGTGACTTCTCCGAGGGGATGCTCGACCGCGCCCGTGCCAAGGCTGCCACCGCCAAGACCGAGAACGTGCGCCCGCGCTTCGAATGGGCGGACGCGATGCAACTCCCCTACGACACGGGCTCCTTCGACGCCGCCACCGTCGGTTTCGGTGCGCGCAACTTCGACGACCTCGCTCGAGGGCTGGCGGAGATGGCTCGCGTGGTGCGGCCAGGTGGGCGAGTGGTGGTGCTCGAGATGACCAATCCCACTCGCCCTCCCCTGTCGCTTTTCTACGGCATTTGGTTCGACCGGGTGGTCCCCGTGCTGGGCCGGTTCGCGGGGGCGCTCGGCAGGATGCTCGCGCGTGCCTCCGGCGGCGAAGAGGCCGCGAGCTCGATCGCTGACGCCTACGCCTATCTGCCCAACTCCGTCAAGCGCTTCCCCGGTCCCGCCGAGCTGGCCGGCGAGATGGAGCGTGCCGGACTGGGCGAGATCCGCTACATAATCACGGCGGGAGGGATCGTGGCGATCCACTCCGGCACCGTCGCGGGCGAGCCGCGATGATGAACGCGGTGAGCAGTCCAGCGACAGCCGGGTCCGCCGGCGAGGTGGACGGCCTCGACGTGATCATGCGCCGCGGCGGAGAGGAGCTGCGAGAGCGAATGGAGCGCACCGAGCGCCACCTCGAGCAGGTCACAGCCGAGGCGGGGGCTCCGTTGGCGTCGCATGCCAACGCCACGGTGATTGCCGGCGGCAAGCGCTTGCGCCCCCTGTTGGTGGTTCTGGCGGCTGAGTCCGCGGGCGGTCCTCCGCCCACGGCAGATGGCGAGGAGCGGCTCGTGCGGGCGGCGGTTGCGGTAGAGCTGGTGCACTCAGCCACGCTCGTCCACGACGATCTGATCGACGGCGCGCAACTGCGCCGCGGGCACCCCACTGTGGCCGCCACCGCCGGCCGTCAGGTCGCGGTTGCCACGGGCGACCTGTTGTTCTCGCGGGCCTTTGCCGAGCTGGCGCGCAACGAAGACTCCGAGCAGCTGCGAGCGCTCTCGCGGGCGAGCTCCGCCCTGGCCGAAGGCGAGCTGTTGCAGCGGGAGGACGCCTACGCTTCGCAAGTGCCCGTAGAGCGCTATCTCAGGCGCTGCGAGCTGAAGACCGCCGCCCTGTTTGAGGCCGCCTGTCGCCTGGGGGCGCTGACGGCGATCGAAGGCTCGAGCGAGCTCGCCGACGCGCTCGGCGCCTTCGCTCGGGGCATCGGGCTGGCCTTCCAGATGCTCGACGACGTGCTCGATGTCTCCGGGCCGGTTGAGCGCACGGGCAAGGCGCGGGGAACGGACCTGCTCGACGGTACGGTCACGCTGCCGTTCATCCTAGCCCGTGAGCGGGCGCCGGATCTCGCGAGCTTCGACCTCACCTCGCTCGGCGGTCCCCGTCAGGCGGAGGCGCTGTGCGAGCGGATTGCAGGCACCGGCGCATTGGACGAGGCGCGGGAGCGGGCGCTGGCGGTCGTGGCCGAGGCCAAGGCTGCCCTGCCGGCGGTCCTGCCGGAGGGTCGCTCCACCCTGCTCGACCTTGTGGCCGACGCCGTAGTCGAGCGCTATCGCTGAGCTTCTAGAAGTCGCCGGGTGTGATGAGGTCGGCATCGAGTGCGCGCACGAAGAACTCGATCTCCTCGGACATGTTGGCGTGGGTCATCCGTCGCAGATCGCCGAGCAGGGCGCTGGATCCACGGTCGAGCTCGTCGTCAAGCCGTTCCACCGCCGTCTGCTCAAAGACGCCCTCCCGCCGGGACTCGCACTCGGGGCAGCGCAGAACCACCCGCCAATGACGTGGTCCCTCCTCGGACCAGTCGAGCGGATAGACCAGCTCGCCGGCGCAGTGGAAGCAGACGTGCAGGTGGTCAGGGGTGCTCGCAGGGTCGTGAGCGTGGCCCTGGTCGCTGTAGACGACGTCGATCTGTTCTCCGCCGGGGAGCGGCCGAGGCGGTGTCTTGGGGTCTTTTTCGGTGTCCATACGGTGTCTCTGACGTCATCGACGCTCCAGGCCAGGGCCTTTAGCCCAGGGGACTGCCCTCTCCTGATTGCCGAGTCGGCTTCATACATAACGCTGAGGGGAGTTTTCGCCGGCTGTGCGCCCTGCTCGGCTGCAGCGCTGGAGCGAGGCGGGCGATGCTAGGTTCATGAGTCCCATGGCCCGCGCGATCCGCACGGTCGCCCACGAAGAGCGACTCAGCCTCGTGGATCACCTCGAGGAGCTCCGTGCGCGGCTGATCATCAGTGGCGCGGTGCTCGCGGTTGCCTTCGGCGTCTGCTTGTGGCAGAACCATGCGCTGCTGGAAGTGATCAACAAGCCGCTCACCAGCCAGACGAAGAAACAGGTGGAAAAAGGCGAGGGGACCGTCGGGCAGGCGGTGCTCGCCCAGAAAGGGTTGTTGGGCATTGCCGGGGACACCCGCTCCGCGCTCGGGGTGCTGGCGTCACCCGGCAGCGGGCTGACGCCGAAGGCGCGTGCTCAGCTGGTCCCGCTGCTCGGGGCGCTGAAGGCGGACGTGGCGAAGCTGCCACGCAAAGCCGAAGGCGACAAGCCCGTGACCCTGGGGGTGGGCGAGCCGTTTACGACGACGCTCACAGTCACGCTGTACTTCGCTCTGATCATCGCCCTGCCGGTGATCCTCTATGAGCTTTACGGCTTCATCATGCCGGCGCTCTCCCCTAGTGAGAGACGCGCCGCTGCGCCCCTGCTGACGGCCGTGCCGTTCCTGTTCGTGGCCGGCGTGCTGTTCGGCTACTTCGTTGTTCTGCCGGCGGCGGTGCGTTTCTTCGTGAACTTCAACGCGGGCCAGTTCAACGTGCTGGTGCAGGCCAACCAGTTCTATAGCTTCGCCGCCACGATCCTGCTGGCCATGGGCGTGGTCTTCCAGATACCGGTGCTGATCCTGGGGGCTACGCGCCTCGGTCTCGTGACCCCGCGCCAGCTGCGCAAGAACCGCCGCTATGCGGTGCTGGCCTGTGCGGCGGTGGCAGCGTTCCTCCCGGGCGACGCCATCACGCTGGCGCTCGAGACGGTACCGCTGTATGTGCTCTACGAGGCGAGTATCCTTGTGGCGTCGTTCGTCAAGCCGGTAGGTGGCGCGACGGGCGACGAGGAGAGTGGCGCCGATTCAGGCACCGGGGTTCCAACAGGGAATCCGGTGTCAGCAGCAGATGATCCACCGGAACCAACCGTGCAGCAGATAATCGACCACGTCGACCGAAAACTCTCGGACTGATGCTCTTCGACCTCAGAGGTCGGGGCCGTCGGCGTGCGGTCCGGGTGATCTACGTCGGCTTGGCGATCCTGATGGGCTCGGGATTGGTGCTGTTCGGCGTGGGCAGCTTCGGTGGCGGCGGCGTGCTCAGCAACCTGAGCGGCAGCGAAGGCTCGAACAGCGCGAGCTTCTCCAACCAGATCAAGAAGTACAAGAAGATCACCCAGCAGCAGCCAGGCAACCTGAGCGCCTGGGAACACCTGACCGAAAACCTACTGCACGAAGCGGGCGGGGAAGCGTACGTGACGAGCGCGGGCGTTACGAGCAAGGGCAAGGAACTGTTCTCCCAGGCATCTCAGGCCTGGAGCAGCTATCTCGCGCTCAACCCCCCCAAGCCGAGCAGCAAGCTGGCCCAACTGATGCTGACGGTGTATGGAGAAGAAGCGCTCAATCAGCCGGCTAAGGCGGTGGAAGTGCTCCAGATCGTGGTGGCCGCACGGCCGAACAGCGCCGCGCTCTACGCCCAGCTGGCCCAGTACGCCTACAAGGCAAAGAACGTGCGTGTGGGCGACCTAGCCTCCGAAAAGGCTGTCAGCCTAGCACCGGCCTCCGAAAAGGCGCGCGTGAAGAAGGAGCTGGCCGAAGTCAAGGCTGAACCGAGCGGCGGCAAGACGTACACCACGACTACTAACGGCAAAACCTACGTAGGAAAGCTTAAAGGCAACAAAGAACTGGTTGGGACCGAAGTCAAAACCACACCTGCGCCGGCCACCAAGAGCACGAGCACCACGCCCACGAAGAAAAAATAGCGTGGGGATGCCGGCATGGAGGCCCCTCGCTACACTGCCCGGCTGCTGATCGGCTGTCCCGATCGCCCCGGGATCGTGGCTGCGGTGTCGGGCTTCCTATTCGGTCGCTCAGCCAACATCGTCGACTCCCACCAGTACTCCTCAGACCCGAGCGGGGGTGCCTTCTTCCTGCGCACAGAGTTCTTCCTCGAGGAACCCTTCGACCGCGAGGAGTTCCAGCGAAGCTTCCAGGTGGAGGTGGCGGACCGCTTCGAGATGAGCTGGGAGATCCGCTGGTGGGGGCAGCGCAGACGCCTGGCGATTATGGTCTCGCGCTACGACCACTGCCTGCTCGACCTGCTGTGGCGAGCTCGTCGAGGCGAGCTCGATGCGGAAGTGACGATGGTGATCTCCAACCACCCCGACCTCGAGGGGGAGACCCTCGCCGCGGGGGTGCCTTTCCATCATGTGCCGGTCGAAGCGGGCCGCAAGGAAGAGGCGGAGGGGCGGATGATCGAGCTGCTCGGACCGGCCGCCGAGCTGCTGGTGCTTGCTCGCTACATGCAGATCCTCAGCGGTGAGTTCCTGGAGCGGGTGGCGGCCCCGGTGATCAACATCCACCACTCCTTCCTGCCCGCCTTCGCTGGCGCGGACCCCTACGGGCGGGCGCGCGAGCGCGGCGTGAAGCTGATCGGCGCCACCGCCCACTATGTGACAGAGCAGCTCGACGAGGGCCCGATCATCGATCAGGACGTGGTGCGGGTGGACCACCGCCAGAGCGCCCGCGACCTCGAGCGGGTGGGGCGCGACGTCGAGCGCATGGTGCTGGCGCGCGCCGTGGCCCTGCACCTGGACGATCGCGTGATCGTGGACGGCCGGCGCACGGTGGTCTTCTGAGAGGGCGCTCCCAGTCCTCGCTTGGGTAGAATCGAGGCTCGAGTCGGCCTCGCCGACGCGCGGGCCGTTAGCTCAACCGGCAGAGCAGGGGCCTCTTAAGCCCAAGGTTCCGGGTTCGATTCCCGGACGGCCCATCTTTTCGAACGTTGCGCAAACCACTGGCGTGACGATGCGGTAGGTCGGTTGGATTCGGTCTTGTCGTTGACGAACAGCTAGGCGAAAAGGATGCATAGGAGGGCCTTGGTTTGCTCGGGCTCGCCTTTGGCTCTATCGGGATTATCAAGAAGCACCAAAAGATGAGCCTCTCTAAAGAGTTGTCTGTTTAGAAGGCCCTGTCACCGTCTCGCCGGCGAGACGGTGATGGCGCAGCTCGCGCGGAGGCTCGCCGTGAAGGACCCAATTGCCGTTCTCCCGGCGTGTCAGCGAGCCGGCGTCGGTTAGCCCCCCGAGGGCGGTCGTAACGGCCGGTCGGTGTGCACCAACGAGATCTGCGAGCCGCTGGTGGAAGAGCGGGAGCGGAACCACGATCCCGTCAGGATGCACTCTGCCCCAGCGCTCGGCGAGGTGCCACAGGATCAGCATTAGTCGGTCATCGACGCGCTGGTGATAGGAGATGGCCAGCAAGACCGCGAGCGCATGGGCACGCAGTAGCGGTCCGAGACTGACCAGACGACGGCCACCGATCCCAATTCCCTGATTTCACCCCACCACCGGAAGCGTTAGACTCCGCCCGGTCATGGGGGCGAAAGGCTGGAGCACGACGAATCTCGTAGTGGTCTGCTTGGGGGCCACGCTGGTGGTGTTCTTCGCGGGTGCGACGGCGGCAATCGCGGCCGGCCAAACCCCGCCGACGGCGCTGTGGGCGGCGGGGGGCGCGGTCAGTGGAGCGTTGATCGGGCTGCTGGTGCCCGCCCCGGGAAGCAAGAAAGCGCTCGAAGACGCCGCCGAAAAAGCGACCGAACGGGCGGCCGCTCACACGACGCTCGCCCAGGCAGCAGCCGCTGCCGTTGTCGCTGCGCCGGAAGGTGGAGAAATTGCCGCCCACAAAGCTCAGGCCGAGGCTGCCGAAACAGCCGCCCACGGCGCATCCGACGAAGCTGCCGTCCACAGATCCGCTGCCGCTGGCACGCCCGAAACGGGCACCGCCACAACCGTGCTGCTCGTCTTCTTCGTGGCGATGCTGGCGCTGGGGGTGTTCCTTGCCGCCGGCGGGGTCAGCCCTCCCGCTCCCTTCGTCGAACCCCTGAAGAGCGTGGCCACCGCCGTGGTGGCGCTTGCCTCCGCTTCGGGCAGCGCCCTCATCGGCATCCTGGCGCCGAGCCCGGGCAAATAAGCCCGTCTGATCGCTCTAGGGCAGCGGGGGCGGGGTGGAGCGTTCGCCCTTCACCGCCAGCTCCTGCCACCTGACCGCAAAGGCTCCTTCGGCTCCTGCGGCGGAGGAGGGGGCGGCCACTATCTGGCTGCTTGCGGGTAGGGCCCCGGCGGTGCTCCGGTGGCCTGTATGGGGGGAGCTCTGACGCAGTTCCAGCGCTGTGGCCGACCAGGCGGCGTCCGCGATGGGGCCGGTGTGTCCGTGGGCTGTGGCGCTCGTGTCGTTGAAGGCCACCTCGTTGAAGTCGGTCAGGGGTTCCGTTCTGCACGAGCCCGAGCCATCGCACAGGGAGGGTGCCTCCACGATCCACTCCGCTGTGGAGGTGTCCATGCGCGCCAGGCGCCTGGTTGTGGTGAAGTGCCTGCCCGTAGTCAGATCGCTCAAACGCAGGGTCCCATGGTGGGCTTTCACCGTCACCGACGCCGCAACCCGGTCGCCGGGGATGACGGGAAGCTGCACACTCACAGCTTCAGCGGGCAGCAGCTCGAACCAGGCCGAGTAGGCCGCGTGGCCCGAGTGGGTGCAGTCGGCGTCGGTGCCCACCTGCTCGAGCGAGCGGGCGTGGGTGCTCGCTCCGCCGAGCCCCACCCAGATGGCCGAGTAGCTTTCCTGGCCCGCTTTGCAGGCTGCTGTTGGCTCAGTCCATGAGCCCGACACGCTGCTGAAGCGCGGGTCCGCTCCCGGGGCGGGGGCAGCCACGTACCCTGCCCAGTTGCTGCTCACCTGGGTCCCCTGCGCAGCAGACACGGCTGTCGCCATCGCCAGGAGGCACAGCCCCATGGTCCGGGTTGCGACCGACAGGCGCACGCTAGGGCTGTGTGGCGGGCGCGATCAGCGTGCCTAGCCCCGCCTCGGTCCACACGGTCTGCTCGCGCCCCGGCCCGACGCCGATGAGCGCCACCGGCACGCCGATGTGCTCGGCGATGAAGTCGAGGTAGTCGCGCGCCGCGCTGGGCAGGTCGGACATCGTGCGGCACTCGCCGAGGTCCTCCTTCCAGCCACCCAGCTCGGTCAGCTCGGCCGTGGTGTGGTGGAGCACGGTCTGGTGGTAGGGGAAGTCGTCGAACTCGGCCCCGTCGGCGCCGCGGTAGCTGGTGCACACCTGGATGCGGTCGAGGCCCGAGAGCACGTCGAGCTTGGTCACCACCAGCGCGGTCAGCGTGTTCAGGCGCGCCGCGTAGCGCAGCGCGACGAGGTCGAGCCAGCCGGTGCGCCGCGGCGCGGCCGGTGGTGGTGCCGAACTCGCCGCCGCGCTCGCGCAGATCGGCTCGCCCATCTCGTCGTGCAGCTCGCTCGGGAACGGCCCGGCGCCGACGCGCGTCGTGTAGGCCTTGGAGATGCCCCAGATCTCGTCGATGGCCTTCGGCCCGATGCCGGTGCCGACGCACGCCGCGCCGGCGAGCGGGTTCGAGGAGGTGACGAACGGATAGGTGCCGTGGTCGATGTCGAGCATCGCTCCCTGGGCGCCCTCGAGGATCACCATCTGCCCGTCGTCGAGCATCTCCCACATCAGCTTGGCGGTGTCGGCGATGTGCTGCTCGAGGCGGTGGCCGTAGGTCAGGTATTCCTCGGTCATCGTGTGCAGGTCGAGCGCCGGGTCCTTCTCGAACGGGCGCAGCGACAGGCGCTTGGGCTCCATCGCGGCGACGATCTTCTTCTTCAGGATCTTCTCGTCGAGCAGGTCCTGCACGCGGATCCCCAGGCGCGCCGCCTTGTCGGCGTAGCAGGGCCCGATGCCGCGGCGGGTGGTGCCGATCTGCAGGCTGCCCAGTTTCGCCTCGCCGGCCGAGTCGAGCAGCAGGTGGTAGGGCATGATCAGGTGCGCGTTGGCCGAGATGCGCAGCCCGCCCACGTCGACGCCGCGGGCGCGCAGCGCGTCGAGCTCGTCGATCAGCACCTTCGGGTCGATCACCACGCCGTTGCCGATCACGCAGCGCTTGCCCGGGTAGAGGATCCCCGAGGGGATCAGGTGGAGCTTCCACTCCTGCTCGCCGCGCACGATCGTGTGGCCGGCGTTGTTGCCGCCCTGGAAGCGCACGACGGCGTCGGCGTGCTCGGCGAGCAGATCGGTGATCTTGCCCTTGCCCTCATCGCCCCACTGGGCGCCGACTATCACTATGCCCGGCATGTGCCGTGGAGTTTACGGAGCGCTCGCGCGCCGCTCTCAGCTGAGGTGCTCGGAGGTCGGGCGTGCGCTCGGCGCGGAACTCGCGCCGCTTGTCCTCGCCGTAGAGCGGGATCAGGTCGCCGCAGATCTCCACCAGGCGCGAGACGGTGCGCGCGCCCAGCCGCTCGGCGAGCTCGTCGGGCATCAGGTTCGTGGTGGCCACGATCGCCCGCTCGGCCTCGTAGCGGGCGTTGACGATCGAGTAGAGCTGCTCGAGCACCCAGTCGGTGCGGTTCTCGGCGCCGAGGTCGTCGATGTGCAGCAGGTCGACCGCGGTCGAGCCGGTCCATGAAGTCGAGCATGCCCTCCGCCGAGTCCATCGACTCGCGCAGCAGGTTCAGCAGGCGCGGCAGCGAGTAGATCGCGACCGAGCGCCCCGCGTCGAGCGCCGCCTTGGAGACGAGCATCGCGAGCGTCGTCTTGCCGGTGCCCACGTCGCCCTGGATCCACAGGCCCCGGCCCGGCTCGAGGTTCGCCTCGATCGCGCGCACGTAGCGGCGCACCGCGCGCATCTGGTCGGGGGCGGTCCTCGCGATGTCGCTCACGGGCGGGCCGTCGAAGGAGACGCCCGCGTAGCGCCGCGGGATGCGCCCGGCGAGGCTCCTGGTGCGCGCCCCCGCGATCCGCGCGGGCCGGCAGCGCGCAGTCGGTGGCCGTGTTGGTCGCCTCGTCGATCACGAAGCCGCTGCCGTCGCAGATCCCGAAGCGGGCACGCGTCGCCGCCCACCCGCGCCGGTGATGCGCCTGGCGATCAGCCCTCGCCAGCTCGGGCGGCGCCGACCGTGGGGTCGCTGGCGCTCACTGCGCGTAGCGCTCCCCGGCGTAGTTCATGAACTTCGGGTACTCCTTCTGGAAGGTCAGCGTGACTTCGCCCGACCGCGCCGTTGCGGTGCTTGGCGATGATCAGGTCGGCCTCGCCGGGGCGCTCGGAGTCGGCGCTCGTAGTACTCGTCGCGGTAGATGAACATCACCAGGTCGGCGTCCTGCTCGAGGTTCCCGCTCTCGCGCAGGTCCGACAGCTGGGGCTTCTTGGCGAGCGCTGCTCGACCGCGCGGCTCAGCTGCGAGAGCGCGATCACCGGCACGCCCAGCTCGCGCGCCAGGATCTTCAGGCCGCGGCTGAGCTCGCCCACGGCCGTCACGCGGTTGTCGTAGCGGCTGTCGGTGCGCATCAGCTGCAGGTAGTCGATGATGATCAGCCCCAGCCCGCCCTCGCACTGGCTGTGCAGGCGCCGCGCCTTGGCGCGGATCTCGAGCATGCCCACGTCGCTGGAGTCGTCCACCCACAGCGGCGCCGCGGCCAGCCGCTGGCTGGCGCTCAGGATCTTCGGCCAGCGCTGCTCGGAGACCCGGCCCTTGCGCAGCTCCTCGCCCTTGATCCTCGCCTGGGAGGCGACGAAGCGCTGGGCGAGCTCGGCCTCGGCCATCTCCAGCGAGAACAGCGCCACGGCCTTGCCGTGCTCGACCGAGGCGTTCTCGGCGATGTTGCACACCAGCGCGCTCTTGCCCATCGCCGGGCGGGCCGCGATGATGATCAGGTTGCCCGGCTGAAAGCCGCCGGTGATCTCGTCGAGGTCCTTGAAGCCCGAGGGGGTGCCCGTCAGCGATGTGCCCTCGAGCGAGAGCCGGTGGAGCTTGTCGAGCTCCTCGTGCAGCACCTCCTCGATCGCACGGAAGTCCTGCTGGCGGTCGTCGCGCGCCACCTCGAGCATCGCCTTCTCGGCCTGCTCCACCAGCTCGCGGGGCGCCGCTCGTGACCGAGGACGCTCTCCTGGATCTCATAGGAGGTCTTCAGCAGCCGGCGCAGCAGCGCGTTCTCGCGCACGATCTGGGCGTAGCGGCGCGCATGGCCCGCCGCCGGCACCACCCCCGTAAGCTCGTCCACCGTGCCGGGACCGCCTACGTTCTCGAGCTTGCCCGACTGGCGCAGCCGGTCGGTGACCGTCAGCACGTCCACCGGCTCGCTTTCGTTGTACAGGCCCGAGCATCGCTTCGTAGATCAGCGCGTGGCGCTCGCGGTAGAAGTCCTCCGGCCGCAGGCCCTCCTCGATGACCAGCGCATACAGCGAGCGATCCGACAGCAGGATCGCGCCGAGCACCGACTGCTCGGCATCGAGGTTGTGCGGGGGCGTGATCACACCCGACGCAGATGCTCCGTTTGTGCCGTTGGCTGTCGAGACCGCGCTCATCGTGGGGCGAGTCTAGGGTCAGCGCCGTCGTGGCCCGGGAGGCGTTCCCGCAAATCGCGAGGAGAGCGGTGCCCGGCCTGTGCAGAAGCTGGAGTTGGTGGCACTTCCTTCACGAACACACGTTCGCACAGCGGGCGGCGGAAGGGCGGTCGAGGCGTCCGCGCCGCACACACGCTTCTGAGGAGGTGGTCCGTATATGACCTTGGAAACGGTGTATAGCCATGGCTATACACCAACCGAAAGGTAACACCGCGCGCCCGCGCCCCACGTCCTGAAAGCTCCACTCCGGGACTGCGTGGCAGACGACGGCGTGCTGCTATTTCTTGGCGACGATCATGGTCTTGATCGTCGCCTGTACGCCCTCGACCACATCGACCACCACCATGTAGGTGCCCACGTTCTTGATCGCCTCGGGCAGATGCACGTTGCGTTTGTCGATCCGCAGGCCGCGGGCTTCGCGGATGGCGCTGGCGATGTCCTGGGCGGTGACCGAGCCGAACAGCCTGCCGTCGGCTCCCGCCTGCTGGGGGATCGTCAAGACTGTGCGGTTGAGCAGGTTGACGTTCTCCTGGGCTTTCTCCACCGCCTCACGGGCGGCCCGCTCGGCTGCCGCCTGGCGCTGGCGGATCGTCTCGATGGCGCCCTTGGTCGCCGGCTGGGCCAGCTTGCGGGGCATCAGGTAGTTGCGCAGGTAGCCCTTGGACACATCGACCACCTTGCCCTGCTCGCCCAGTGCGTCTACGTCCTTGAGAAGGATTGCTTCAGGCATCTCGACCCCCGCCTACCGGTCGCCGCGGTCGCGACGCTCGCCACGGGGGCTGTCCTCACGGCCGCCCTCGTTGACGTAGGGGAGCAGCGCCAGCTCGCGAGCGCGCTTGACCGCCCGGGCGATCTGCACCTGATGGCGCCGGCAGGAGCCGGTGATCCGGCGTGAGCGGATCTTGCCCTTCTCGGAGATGAACTTCCGCAGCGACGCCACGTCCTTGTAGTCGACCTGGTCGATCTTGTCGCGGCAATGCTGGCAGGGCTTGCGCCGCCCGCTGCCCGGTCCGCCCTTCTTGTCCCTGCGACGAACCGGCTTGCCGCGACCGCGTGCTTTGGCCATCAGTTTCCTCCGCCGCTGATGCGGTTACGCTCGTGCATGGCTACGGTGGAAAACACTAAAGACCTCGCTGTCTGACCTAGAACGGAATATCGTCGTCGCCGGCTCCGCCGGCGACCGGTGCGGGCTGGAAATCCCCTTCGTCTACCGGGATGTCGCTGCCCCTCGATGCCCCGTTTCCGGCAAAGCCGCCTCCGCCGGAGGGGTCTTCGCGCGAGCCCAGGAACTGCACCGAGTCGGCAATGATATCGATTGCCTGGCGTTTTGCGCCCTCTTGGGTCTCCCACTCCCGCCATTCGAGCCTGCCGTCGACTGCTACAGGGCGTCCCTTGGCGAGGTAGCGGGCGGCGTTCTCGCCCTGTGCGCCCCACACGGTGACGTCGAAGTAGTTGGGCTTGTCCTCCCATTCGCCGGTGCTGCCGTTCTTGCGGCGCGTGTTGCAGGCGACGCGCAGCTTGCACACCGAGGTGCCGCTCGGCAGCGAGCGCAGCTCGGGGTCGGCGGTCAGGTTCCCGGTCAGCACTACCCGGTTGATGTTGGTGGCAGCCATGGGCTCTATTCCTTTCAGCTTGTTCCTCTAATGGTCCGCGGAGGAGGCGGGATCGCTCAGGCGAGCGACCTTCGAGTCTAGAGAGAGCGGCGGGCGGGATTGCGCCCGAAGGGCCGTCCCGATCCCGCTCATTGCGAAGATCGCTTCACCCGGGGGGAGGTGCGGAAGACCTCGTCCCAGTAGGGCGCGCTGATCCCAAAGCCGCGGGTGTCGTCCTGGAAGTGGTGGCGCATGTGGCGCTCGCGCAGCATCCTGCCCAGCCGACCATGGGGGCGGAAGTGGTGCAGGTAGTAGTGCATCATGTCGTAGATCAGATAGCCCGTGAAGAAGCCGGCGCCGATGGCAGGGGACCAACGGTGGCCGAAGATCAGGTAGAGCAGGCCGAACACCGCCGCCGCCAGGGGCACGCTCACGGCCGGCGGCATCACCAGCCGCATGGGATCGTTGGGGTGGTCGTGGTGGACACCGTGGATGATCCAGTGCATCCGCGCTCCAAGCCCGTCCTCGGGCTCGAAGTGGAACACGATCCGGTGCAGCCAGTACTCGAACAGGGTCCACAGCGCATAGCCGCCCACCGCCAGGGCGAGCACGGCGAAGATGCTCAGGTACTCGAGGCCCCAGGCCCCCATGCCCACGATGGCGGGAAGGAAGATGACCACTGGCACCACGGGGTGCACCCGCGAGAGCGCATCGAGGACGCGCGACTCGAACATCGGCGGCGATGCCCGCAGCACGTCTGTGCGGCGCACCGATCCGTCGTTCATGTCCTCAGCCCAGCCCATGGGCCGATCTTATTACCCTGGCGCCGCGTCCATAAGGGGTGGGAATCCCTCCTGGATTCGCGGTCAACCACTGATCCCGCGTGGAGCGGGGGTGGCTAGGCGAGCTCGGCAACCGGGGCCTCAGCCTCGGGAGGCGCCTCGGGGGCGCTCTCCGGCTGGGCCTCGGGCTCGGCACGACGGGCGGCGGCTGCCGGCGAGGGCATCTCCGGCGCGTCGGGAACGCCTGGCTTGAGCTTGATGATGCGGAAGCGCAGCACCCCGTCGGTGATCCGCAGAGTGCGATCGAGCCTGTCGAGCAGCTCGGAGGATCCGGCGTGGAACTGAAAGAGGTGATACTCAGCACTCGTCTTTTTCTCGATCGGGTAGGTCAGCGGCCGCTCGCCCCACTCGTCGTGGCGCAGCAGCTCGCCGCCGGCCTCGACCGCCGAGCGGGTGTCGGTCACGATCTTCGAGCGGGTGCTCTCCTCGGCCTGCATGTCCAGCATGAGCACGAGGTCATATGTCGGCGCCGGTAGCGTCATCAGTGCGAAAGAGTAGCGGGTCGGGCTAGTGCCCGCGTGCCTTGGCCTTGATGTCGGCCAGCTGCTCGTCGATCCAGTCGCCGGGGTCGCGGGAGGTGACGATGTCGATCAGCCCCTGGGAGCGGCGGTGGCGCTCCTCGCCCGACATGGTGAGCGCCGCATAGATCGAGTTGGCCAGCTCTTGGATGTCGAAGGGGTTCACCGACAGGGCGAACTCCCCCAGCTCCTCGTGTGCTCCAGTGTTCTCAGAGAGGATCGAGACGCCCTCGCGCTCGTTGATGATGGGTCCCTCCTTGGCCACCAGGTTCATGCCGTCGAACATGGCGTTGACGAGCAGCACGTCGTAGTGCTTGTAGGCCGCCATCGCCTCCTCGAGGTCGTCCCGCAGCTTCAGCTGGATGGGCATCCAGTCGGGGGTGCCGTGCCTGTGGTTGACCACCGCCACCAGCGCCTCGATCCGCTCGAGGTACTCCGCATACTGGGGCACATCGGTCCGTGAGGGCATCATCTGCGCCATGAAGGTCACCCGCTCGGAGAACTCGGGATGCTGCTCGAGGAAGAGATCGAAGGCGGAGAACCCACGCAGCACGTTCTTGCTCAGGTCGGCCCGATCGACGCGCAGGATCAGGAAGTCGCGCCGGCGGCGCAGCAGCTCGCGCTCGAACTCCTCCACCCGGGCGCTCTGGGAGATCTGGCGGGTCGCCTCGTGGTCGATCGGCAGCGGGTAGGCCCTGACCCACACCTCGCGATCGCCATAGCGCACCACGCCGCCCTCGAAGTCCACGTCGAGCTCCATCAGGTCGCGGCAGCACTGCAGGAAGTTGTGCCTGTATGAGCGAGTGTGAAAGCCGATGATGTCGTTGGCCAACAGGCCCGCATAGATCTCCTCGCGGATCCTCGTGGGCAGCACCCGCCAGGCGTCGGGCTGCGTCCAGGGGATGTGGATGAAGTGGTGCAGGAACACGTCCGGGCGAGCCCTGCGCACGAGGTCGGGGAGGGTGTAGAGGTGGTAGTCGTGCACCATCACCACCGGCTCCTGCACCCCCTCCAGCTGCTCCACCACCGCCCGCGCCAGGTCCTCGTTGACGACGTTGTAGCCGAACTCGAACGCCTCGATCTCCTCGCGGCGGATGTCCGGCGCGTTGGACAGGTCCCACAGGTAATGCTGGATGAACCACAGCATCGGGTTGGCGAACACGTTGTAGAAGCGGTCGTAGGCGTCGGGGTCGCTCACCACCAGACGCACCTGGTACTCGCCCCCGCCGGGCTGCTGCACGGGGAAGGCCCCCCCACCGTGGTCGCGGGAGACCTCCGCATCGTGCTCACTCATCGCCGAGGCGATCCAGATCGCTTCGCGATGCGAGGCCAACCCCGTGAGCGCCGTCACCAGCCCGCCCGAGCCACGATGCACCTCCCCGCCCTCGTGGAAGGTGACAGGGCCGCGGTTGCTCACCAGCACGAGCGGAGTCCGCTGTGCCGGCTGCTCGGTCATGCTTCTCGCAGCTCGTTGAAGATGCGCAGGTAGTCGCGCAGGTAGCGCGGTGTGAGGAAGTGCTCGCGGACGTGCTCCTTGCCACGCCTGCCCAGCGACTTGCCCAGGCCGGGGTCCTTGAGTATCTCCAGGGTCCGCTCCGCGCACTGCTCGGCGCTGGAGACCAGGAAGCCCGTCGCTCCATCCTCGATCTGCAGGGGGATGCCGCCCACATTGCCCCCGATGAAGGGACGCGCCTTCCAGATCGCCTCCGACACCGTCAGCCCGAAGCCCTCGCGGGTCGACTTCTGGATCAGCACGTCGGCATGCGATTGGAAGGCATTGACCTCGATCGCGCCCACGTTGTTGAAGTTGTTGAGGATGTGTATGTCGGAGTCCCCGTCGGCATGGGCCACTGTGGCGTTGAAGAAGTCCCACCCCTCCGGGTCGTCGCTCGCCATCGAGCCCACCAGCGCGAGCTGGATGTCGGGCATCGACTCCTTCACCTGGCGGTAGGCGTCGATCACGCCAAGTGGGTCCTTCCAGGGATCGAAGCGCGAGACCTGGCACATCAGCGGGCGGTCCACATCGATCCCGAACTGGCCGCACACGAAGGCGCCGTCCTCGGGCGAGAGGGCCATGTTCTTCGGTGTCAGCGGGTCGATCGCCGGCGGCACCACGTTGACTTTGCCGCCCATTCCCGCCGGCACGTAATCGCGCATGTGAAACAGCGACTGGGGATAGTCCTGGATGTAGGGCAGCAACTGGGCGATCGTGTCGGGGTTGGGGGTCGACACGTCGATGTGGCAGCGCCACACCCAGCCCTTGGCCTTCTCCGGCACCAGCTTGAACAGGCCCGCCGGCTGCGGGTCGTGCACCAGGCACACATCCCACCCGTCCGACAGCTCGGCCGCATTCATCTCGTTGTACTGGCGCCAGGTGGCCCACTGCTCCTCGTCGAGGTCCTGGGGGGCGCCCTGCAGCGCGTTGTGCATGAGCTTGGTGGCGTTGAAGAACTCTTCGCGGCCGTAGATCACCTGCCACTCGCAATCCAGTCCCACATCGCGCATCAGCGGCACGAGCGTGTAGAGGATCTCCGACACCCCGCCGCCGAAGGCCGTGGCGGAGATGTGCACCACCCGCTGGCCCTTCAGCGGCTCGGCCAGCTCACGAATTTCCGCGATCAGCTCGCGCCCGCAGATGTGCGTGTAATCGCTGAGTGTCTTGGTTCCTACGGCAACGGGCTGGAGCACGCGCCGGGACGATACCCAATCGGCGCCCTTCATCCCCCCGCGCGAGGAGCCGACTCTCTGACTATGGTCTAGCTGATGCTCAACGGGCGCCTCTATCGAGCGGCCTTCGCGCCGTTCCTGCTCGCGCTGGCGCTCGCCGCCTTCTCGCTCGGACCCCAGCCTCAGCCGCTCTCCTCGACGCTCGCCCCCGACGCCTTCGAAGGCCGCCCGGCGTTCGCCGAACTGGGCCAGTTGGCCGCCCGCTATCCCGACCGGCGCCCCGGCGGCGCGGGCGATCGAGCGCTCGCCCGCTATGTGGCCTCCACTCTCGAAGGGCTCGGCGGGACCGCCGGCGGCGGCTTCTCGGTACGGACAGTGGAAAGCGAAGGCCAGACCATCGCCGGCGAGGTCTCGCTGAAGACGGTGATCGCCGAGCGCCCGGGCTCGACGAGCGCCACCCCGATCCTGATCGTCGCCCACCGCGACGCCGCCGCCCCCTCCTCCGAGGCCGAGCTGTCGGGCACCGTCGCACTGCTCGAGCTCGCCCGGGTGTTCGCCGCGCGAGAGACCAAGCGCACGATCGTCCTCGTCTCCACCAGCGGCGGTAGCGGCGGCGATGCGGGCGTGCTCGCCCTGCCCTCCCAGGTGCACGGCCCGTTCGACGCGGCAATGGTCCTCGGCGACCTCGCCGGCACCCATACCCGCACGCCGGTGGTGGTGCCCTACTCCGACGGCTTCGGCTCGGCGCCCCTGCAGCTGCAGCGCACGCTCGTCGGCGCCATCACCCGCGAGGTGGGTGCCAGCCCCGGTGCGCCGAGCGCCCTGGGACAGCTCGCCCACCTCGCCTTCCCCATCGCCCCCGGCGAGCAGGGGCCCCTGCTCGCCGATGGGCTGCCCACGGTGCTCGTGCAGGTCTCAGGAGAACGCGGGCCCTCCCGGAGCGAGCCGGTGAGCGGCGAACGCCTGCAGAGCTATGGGCGGGCTGTGCTCGACACGGTGGACGCGCTGGACACCGCACCCGACATCTCCACCGCCATGCAGACGAGCGTGCTGCTGCAGCGCCAGACGGTGCCCGAGTGGGCCCTGCGACTGCTCGGCCTCACCCTGCTGCTCCCCTCCCTTCTCGCCGTCGTCGACGGGCTCGCCCGCGCCCGCCGCCGCCGCCGGCGCGTCGGGCGCTGGACCCTGTGGACGCTCAGCTGCTCGCTGCCCTTCATCAGCTGCGCGGTGTTCGCCTACTTGCTCGGCCGCCTCGGGATCCTCACCGCGGTGCCCTCGGTGCCCGTGCTCGCCAGCGCCATGCCCTTCGATGGGAGCGCCGCCACGGCGGTGGTGGCGGTGGCGCTCACCTTCGCCCTCGCCTGGCTCCTGTGGAGCGTGCTGATCAAGCGGGTGGGGTGGGATCGCCACCCCGACCCCGACGTCACCGGGCTGTCGTTGCTGCTCGTGCTGCTCCTCATCGGCCTGGTGGTGTGGCTTCGCAACCCCTTCACCGCGTTGCTCCTGCTGCCGGCGGCGCACCTGTGGCTCCTGCTCGCCTCGCCCGAGCTGCGACCCCGCCGTCCCATCTCACTGGCGCTCGTGCTCGTCGCGCTGGCCCCGCTGGGACTGCTGATCGCCTTCTACGCCCATCAGCTCGGCCTGGGGCTCGGAGGGGTGGCCTGGAGCGCCGTGCTGCTCGTCGCCGCAGGACACGTCGGCCTGGTGGGCTCGATTCTCTGGAGCCTCGCCTTCGGCTGCGCAGCGGCCGCGGCGATGCTCGCCGTGGCGCCCACCCCCGAGCTCGTCGGACCGGAGTCGCCCGACGGCGTGGAGGTCACCATTCGCGGCCCCCTCTCCTACGCGGGGCCCGGCTCCCTCGGTGGCACGCAGTCGGCTCTGCGACGATAGGGGCCAGGGTGTCCGATCTTCTGTTCACCACGCGCGGCCCAGGCGGCGCGCTCTCGCCCGGCAGGCGCTCCCGCCGACGCTCCTCTCGGGCTCTGCGTGCGCTCGCCGCGCTGCTGATCGGGGCCGGCGCCCTGGCCCTGCTCGACGCCGGGGTCACGCTCGCTCTGGCAGGAGCCCATCTCGGCGCTGATCGCCACGCTGCGCCAGGATCACCTCAAGGGCGCCCTGAGCAAGGTTGAACACACCGCTCCCACCGCCGCCGAGCAGCGGACCCTCGCAAGCCTCGGAGACGAGCGCCGGCGCATCGCCTTCCTCGCCGACGAGCTTCAGCGCCACGCCGGCGACGGCAGCGCCGTCGGTCGCATCCTGATCCCGAGCATCGGCGCGAACTATGTGGTGGTCAAGGGCACCGACACCGAAGCCCTCGAGAGCGGACCGGGGATCTACTCCGGCACGAGCCTTCCCGGCCTGGCCAAGACGACAGCCATCGCCGGGCACCGCACCACCTATCTGGCGCCATTTCGCCACATCGACGCGCTCGTGCCCGGCAACCGCATCCTGCTCAACATGCCCTACGCCCACTTCACCTACACCGTCTTCGCCCACCGGGTGGTGGAGCCCACCGACATCCACGCCGTGCTCAGCGAACCCGGCTACAGCCGACTGGTGCTCTCCGCCTGCACCCCACTCTTCAGCGCGGCCAAACGACTGCTGGTCTACGCGCGGCTCACCCGCACCGTGCCCGTGGGCGCCGCCCGGGAGCTGCCCGGCGGCGCGCAGGCCCACCCGATCGAACTCACAACCACCACAGGCCCGGTTCGCGTACTACCACCGGTGCTCGAATCCCTCGATCCCCACCGCCTCTCCGCGCTCGTCTGAGAACAGCGCCCCCGGCGCTCCCGCGCGGACCTCGCCAACCCAGCTGACACCCACCTCGCCGAGCTCCGCCACGGCGCGCTCCACCCCCTCGCTGTCCTCGCCGGCGACACAGAAGCACAGCTCGTAGTCTTCACCACCCGCCGCCGCCAGCCGCCAGGGCGCCACGCCGAGCTCCCCCGCCACCTCGCTCACGCCCTCATGCAGGGGAAGCGCATCCAGCTGGATCTCCAGAGCAACGCCGCTCGAGCGGGCGAGGTGCGCTGCGTCGGTGGCAATCCCGTCGGAGAGGTCGATCATGGCGTGGACGCCCGCTCCCGCCAGCGCCCGCCCCTCGCGCAGACGGGGACGCGGATGTCGCGCCTGGCGCAGCGCGGCCTCCGCAGAGGGGCTTCGCCGGGCACTGCCGGACATCACCGCCAGGGCCGCTCCGGCGGCGCCGAGGTGCCCGGTCACCCCGACGAGGTCCCCCACGCGGGCCCCGTCGCGGCCGACGAGCTCCTCGGCGGTCTCGGCCCAGCCGACCGCTGTGACAGACACCGTCAGTGCGGGTGCCGCCACCACGTCGCCGCCGGCGATCCTCACACCACACTCGCCCGCCAGCGTCGCCGCCGCCCGCACCAGCTCTAGCGCCTGCTGCTCGCCGAGCTTGCGCGGCAGCCCGAGCACGAGATAGGCCTCGCCGGCCTCGGCCCCCATCGCGGCGAGATCCGAGAGAGCGCCCGCCAGTGCCCGGTGGCCCACCTCGGCCGGGGTGGCCCAGCCATCCTCGAGGCGGAAGTGAACCCCCTCCACCATCGCATCGACCGAGGTGACACAGATGGCCCGCGCCCGCACCACGGCGGCGTCGTCGCCGATGCCCCGCAGCACCCTCGAGTGACCCTCCGAACCTGCTCCGTGCGCCGCGAGCCGGCCGGTGAGCTCGGCGGCGATGGCTTCGATCAGCGAGCGCTCAGCTATCGGGGCGCTCAGCGGTGGCGATAGACGATGCGGGCACGATCCAGGTCATAGGGGGAGAGCTCACAGCGAACTCGATCGCCGGGCAGGATCCGGATCCTGAAGCGCCGCATCTTGCCCGCCACGTGTCCCAGCACCACATGATCGTTGTCGAGCTTCACGCGGAACATCGCGTTCGGCAGCGCCTCGATCACCTCACCCTCGAATTCAACCTTGTCCTCCTTCGCCACGCCGCATCCAATCTGGCCGCCCTTTGGCAGCCGTTGCCTGGTGTAATCAGCTCAAACTACCAGCGCGCAGCCTTCGCGGCCAGGCGAGCGGCGCTCAGCCCGGTCCCGCTCCGCCCGTCTTGTTCACATTCGGATGGGCCGGTGGCGTGGCGGGCGCGGTTGGTTCGGAGGGCTGAGGGGATGTCGGCCCACGTTCGCTGGCCGGACCTCCCTGGCCCCCCGGTTTGGCCCCGCCGGTGCGGTTCCCCGGCTTCTTCTTGTGGGCGTTTTCTTCCTTGCTTTCGCTTTCCTGGTTGCTCTGCTGGCCGGTGGAGGCGAACTTGCCGTAGAAGGGCTGGAAGGAGATCGGTTCCTTGGGCTGGGGGAATTCCGTGCACGGTTGTCCTTCGGTGACCGCTGACATGTAGGCATGCCAGATTTCGGCGGGCAGGTAGCCGCCCTGCTGGGGCTCGCCGTGCACGTCGGTCATGGAGACCCGTTTGGTGGGATAGCCCATCCACACCACGGTCGAGTAGTTGGGCGTGTAGCCGTCGAGCCAGGCATCGACCAGTTCGCTGGTGGTGCCCGTCTTGGCGGCCGTTGGGCAGTTGATCGCCGAGCGTCCCGCCGTGCCACCGAGGACGTTCTGGTGAAGGATGTTCGTCTCTTCGGCGGTCACCCCTTCGCTGAGCACCTTCGTGCGGTGGGGCTCGCCCCAGGCGCTGTCCACATGCCCGTCGGGGAACACCACCTTGGTGATGGCGATCGGGGCGTTGCGCCAGCCACCGTCGGCCAGGGTGGCGTAGACGTCGGCCATTTCCAGAGGGGTCACACCGAGGGTGAGCCCGCCGAGGGCCTCCGCGGGGTAGCTGGAGAGATGCGTTCTGACACCCATCTTGTAGGCCGTCTGGGTGACCGTTTCCTCGCCCAGATCGGCGGCCAGCTGGGCGTAGACGGTGTTGTCGGACGCGAGCGTGGCCTGCACCAGGTTGATGGACTTGTTCAGCGAGGTTCCCTCGAAGGTCTCCACTTTGTACTTCGGTTCGGCGGCCAGCCAGCCCGGTTCGAGGGTGTGGGAGAGGTAGTAGGTGGAGTTGGGATCCACCCCCCGCGAGAGTGCGTCGGCGAGGTCGATCGCCTTGAACGTGGAGCCCGGCTGGCGGTGTCCGTCGGCGGCGAGGTTGTACTGCGACTTCTCATAGCTCTCCGACTCGGCCATCGCCTCGATGTCGCCGTTGTGAGGGTTGATCGTGACGATCGCCGAGGCCGGGTCTTCGGGCTGGTTGAGTATTTCCGCGATCGCTTTGCGCGCCAGGTACTGCATGCGCAGGTCGATCGTGGTGTACACCTTCAGCCCGCCCTGCTCGACGGTCTTCTTGCCGTAGCGGTGAACGAGCAGGTCGTGGACGTATTCGAAGAAGAAGTCCTCACGTTTTTCGGAGTAGTAGTGACCGTGATGCGTCTCCAGCGGGGCTCTCTCCGCCTGTGCGGCTTCGTCGGCCGTCGACATAGTGAAGTTCGGCCATCTTGGCGAGCACCTCGTTGCGCCGCTCGCGGGCGGCGGCGGGATCGAGGAAGGGGTTGTACTGCGAGGGCGCCTGGGGCAGGCCCGCCAGCAGGGCGGACTGCGCGAGGTTCAATCGCGAGACGGGCTTGTTGAAGAAAGTGCGCGAGGCTGCCTGCACACCGATCATCGTCTGCCCGCCGACGGTGCCGTAGGCGACGTCGTTGAGATAGCTGCCCAGGATCGAGCGCTTGCTGTGATCTTTGTTGTATTCGATCGCCAGCTTGGCCTCGGTGATCTTCTGCTTGAGCGTCCGCTCGTCGCCGCCCAGGTAGAGATTGCGGACCAGCTGCATGGTGATCGTCGAGGCTCCCTGCAGAGCCTGCCCGTGCACGACGTCCTTGATGGCGGCGCGGAAGATGCCAGTGACGTCGATGCCGTCGTCTTTGTAGAAGCGCTGGTCCTCGATCGCCACCGTTGCGTGCTTGAGGTTCTCGGGCAGTTCGCTCCAGCTGGCCGGCGTGCGCAGTTCGTCGGACTGGATGAAGCCCAGTCGCGTCCCGTCGGCGGCGAACACCTGGGAGGTGCCGCCGCCCACCTTCGCGTGCAGCGAGCTGAGGTCGGGTGTGGTGTGCACCACGTTCACCACGTAGGCCACCGCCGCGATCGCGCCGACCAGCACGGCGCTCACCAGTATGGCCGCGCCGATCATCAGGAACTTCGTGCCTCCGCCCCTGTGGCGGCGCTTTCGGGCTTGTCGAGACATCTCTGGAGTTTCGAGATTACCGTGCCGGGTCGTGATCTCCTGCCAGTTCCATCGCAGCCGGCGGTGCAGAACCGTGGAACCAACCATCTACGCTCGTGGCACGCGTTATGAGCCCAGACACCGCTGACCTGGCCGCCCGGGGGGCTCATCCCCCCGTCGTGGAGACCGCCGGCGAGCCGGCGCTCGGCTGGTGGGCGCGGCTGCGTGCCGATCCCGAGCGGATGCGCGCCGTGCGGGTGAGCGCCCGCGCGCTCGTCGGCTCGCGCCTGCTCGTGTGGGGGGCGGCTAGCGCCACGATCGCGGCGTTTGGCTTCGGGCCTGTGCGCACCGCCTTCAATCCGGCCGGGGTGACACAAGGCTTTGGATGGCTCGGCAACGTGCTGGCGGCGCCGGTGGCCCGCTGGGACGCCGCCTGGTATCTGGTGATCGCCCACTACGGCTACCGCCCCGACCTGGGGGCGCTGACCTCCTCCCGCACCGCCTTCTTTCCCCTGTATCCCCTCGGCCTGCGCGCGACCTCCTGGCTCGGCGCCCCCCCGATCGTGGCCGGAGTGGCGATCTCGATGGTGGCGCTGGCGCTCTCGCTCTACGGCATCCACCGTCTCAGCATGCTCGAGCTGGGGAGCGCCCGGCGCGGTGGCCTCACGGGCTCGCGCCTGCCGGAGGCGGCCCGCCTGGCGGTTCTACTGACGGCGTTCGCGCCGATGGCCTTCTATCTCTCGGCCGTCTACTCGGAGTCGTTGTACTTGGCCCTCTCGGTGGGGCTGTTCTGGTGCGCCCGCAACGGCCGCTGGGCGTGGGTGGGGGCGCTGGGCGCGCTGGCGGCCGCCACCCGCAGCACCGGCGTGCTGCTGGTGGTGCCGGCCGTGATGATCTACGCCTACGGTCCCCGCGAGGAGCGCCCCGTGGACTTCCTTCGCGAGGGCTGGGCGCGCCTGCGCCCCCGCTATCGCCTGCGCGGCGATGCCCTGTGGCTTCTGCTGGTGCCGGGAGGCATGGTGGCCTACTGCCTCTACCTGGGGCTCGCCGGTGGCGACCCGCTCACGCCCCTTCACGCCCAGGGCACCTGGGGCAGGCACTTCGCCGGTCCCTATCTCGGCATCTGGGATGGCGCCAGGGCCGCCTTCGAGGGAGCGCGCCAGCTGCTGTCCTTCCAGCGGCACCACATCTACTTCCCCTACGGCGGGCGCAGCCCGGCGGTGAGCGCGGGGCACAACCTGATGCTGTTCGCCTTCCTGCTGGCCGCGATCCCGGCATTGGTCGGCGTGCTGCGCAGGCTCCCGCTCGCCTACGGCGCCTACGTGCTCGTAGCGCTTGCTCTCCCCCTCTCCTATCCAGTGAGCTCGCAGCCGCTGATGTCGCTGCCACGGTTCCTGGTGGTGCTCTTTCCGCTGTCCATCTGGCTCGCGGCCTGGCTGGTGGAGCATCCTCGCCTGCCGCGAGCGGCGCTGGTGCTCTCGGCGCTGGCGATGATGGTGTTCGTCGCCCAGTTCGCCACCTGGCACTGGGTGGCCTAGCCGATGGACGAGCAAGCCCCACTCAAGAGCCCGCCCCAGGCGCTCACGCCGGTCCAGGTGCAATCGCCGGCGCCCGGCGAGGCCCCTGCGGGGGCTCCTGAGGTCGAGCGCGGGGAGAGCGACCCCTCGCGCTCTCCCGCCACCAGCTGGCGGCCCTGGACGGCGCCGGTGGCGCTGATCGGCGGTCTGGTGCTGGCGGCGGTCGGCGGCCTGGTGGTGGACCTGCCCGCGCTGGCCCTCGGGGTCAAGCTGACCAGCTCGCACACCCCGCCCGGCCTCACCATCGCCGACACCGTCGTGCAGGACGTCGCGTTCGTGCTCGCCGCCGTCTACTGCGCCCAGCTCGGCGCGCAGCGAGTTCGCTCGTGGCAGTTCGGGCTGCGCCGCCCCGGCGTGGGGTGGGCCTCGGCGGCGGGTTTCATCGTGCTGCTGATTGTCGTCTTCATCCTTCTCAGCGCGATCTGGTCGCAGGTGTTCAGCCCGGAAAAGGAGGAACTGCTCAAGCAGCTCGGCTCCAACGAAGGGACGCTGTTGCTCGTGTTGAGCGCGGCGCTGACCTGCGTGGTGGCGCCGATCTGTGAGGAGTTTCTGTTCCGCGGCTATGTGTTCACGGCGCTTCGCAACTGGAAGGGCACGATTCCGGCGGCGCTGATGACGGGCCTCCTGTTCGGCGGGGTTCATGCCGGCTCGGCTCCCCTGCTGGACCTCGCGCCGCTGGCTGGGCTCGGCTTCGGACTGTGCCTGCTCTACCGCTACACGGGCTCGCTGTATCCCTGCATCGTGGCCCACCTGCTCAACAACACGCTGGCGTTCTCCAGCCTGGAGAGCTGGAGCCTTTTCAGCTGGCGCACCGCCCTGCTGGGCGTGGGCTCGCTCGCGGCGGTTGGGGCGCTGGTGGCGCTGTTCACGCACCTGGGCCTGATTGCCCCCACAACCCGCGTTCTCGCCGCGGAGGCATAGGATTCTGGCTATGAACAGATCCCGTCGCCTTCGTGTTCTGAGCGCCGCGCTCCTCTGCCTCGCCGGCATGCCCGCCTCGGCGGCCGCCGAAACCGCTGTTCCGGCGCCCCCGAGCACCGTTCCCGCCGCCGCCCCGGCACCCGTTTCGGGGAGTATGAAGCTGGTGCTCCAGAGGGTCGGAGGGAGCCCCCCGTTCGCGCTCGCCGGTGGGAGGATCGTGCTGCGGGGCATCGTCACCCCATATGTGGGTGGACAGAGGGTGAAGGTGAGCTTCTACCGGGAAGGGCGCAAGGTCAGCGTGAAGACGGTGAGCGTGCTGGCGATCGGCAATGGGGCGGGTCAGTTTCACATCAACTTCTCGAGCGCCGACGCCGGGCTCGTGCAGGCGCGAGCGGCCCACTACCTCACCGCGCAGCAGGGCGCCTTCAGCGCCCGCTCTGGAGGTGTCAGGTTCGTCAACACCAACCTCGGGCTCGGCGCGAGCGGGCAGTCGGTGCGGCTGCTGCAGTCAGAGCTCGACGTGCTGCACTACGCCGTTCCCCTCACGGGCGTGCTCGACGAAGGGACGGGCCGGGCGCTCGTGGCCTACCGCAAGATGACCGGCCTGGAACGGATCCCCTACGCGGGCCGGAGGGTGTTCGAACTGCTCGAGCGCGGAGCCGGCGGCTTCCATGTGCGCTACCGCGGCGACGGGCGCCACGTGGAGGGCGACCTGACCAAGCAGGTGCTCGCCCTGATCGAACCGGGTGGGCGGGTGCGCTCGATCTACACGATGAGCTCGGGCAAGCCCTCCACGCCGACGGTCATAGGGCGCTTCAGCGTGTACTCCAAGACGCCGGGGGAAAACAGCGAGGGGATGGTGGACTCCAACTACTTCATCCGCGGCTATGCCATCCACGGCTACGCCGAAGTGCCCACCTATGCCGCCAGCCACGGCTGCCTGCGGGTGCCCATTCCCGACGCCCCCGCGATCTATGCATGGGTGCGAGAAGGAACGCCGGTGGACGTCTACAACGAGAGTGGCGGCGGCAGCGGCAACGTGCGGAGTAACGCCGGACCGTAGGGCGGGATGCGCCCACCCGGGCTCGTAGCGCCCCTGGCGGCTCTAGACGCGGACGCGCAGCATTCGAGCCAGGAAGCCGAGACCGAATCCGTAGACGAGGAGGGCCAGCAGCAGCTTGACGCCGCGGATGGTCCATTGGCTGCTCGAGCCCGACACGACGCCGGCAAACGGCGATGTGAGTTCGTTGAAGGCTTCGTCGAGCGCTTTGTGCACAGTGCCCTCGCCGGGTTTGGACTTGCTGGGCGCGGCGGGGCGGGCGCCGGGCAGTTCTGAGTTGAGCTGTTCCTGCTGGTGGCCCGATGCGCTTTTTGCCTGTTGGACCGCGAACACCGCAAACGACGCGAGGACGATCAGGCAGACGACGATCGAGGCGAGCCTGAGCAGCCGCACGACGAGGTTGGTCACAGCGCTAGATTAGGTGGCTCGGTGGACGACCTGGACACAAGAACGACGGGAATTTCGACCGCCCGAGCGGCGCTCGTGCGCGAGCTGCGCGAGCACGCGCTGGTGATCGGGACGGTCACGCTCACCAGCGGCGCGCAGGCCGAGTACTACGTGGACGCCAAGCGCGCCATCCTGCGCCCACCGGGGTTCGCGGCGCTGGGCGCCCTGGTGGCTGGGCAGGTGGCGGAGTGGGGCGCCACGGCTGTGGGCGGGATGACGATGGGCGCCGACCCCGTGGCCTGCGCGGCGCTCGCCGGCGGCGCCCAGGCGAAGGGCTTCTTCGTGCGCAAGGACGCCAAGGACCACGGTCTGCACCGCCGGATCGAGGGACCGCTGCTGGTGGCGGAGGATCGCTGTGTGGTGGTCGAGGACGTGGTCACGACCGGCGGCTCGACGCTGGCGGCGATCGAGGCGTTGCTCAACGCCGGACAGGAGATCTGCGGGGTGATCAGCGTGCTGGACCGCCTGGCGGGTGGCGGCCCGGCGATCGAGCGGGCGGCCGGAGCGCCGTATGTGGCGCTCACCACCATCGATGAGATCTACCCCGAGCGTCCCGACCGAGGGGCCTGAGCCGTGCCCGCCGAGGAGCACCAGCCGCCGGTCATCCGCCCGGCAAGCCCAGAGGACGTCGGGCTGCTGCTTGGGCTGTTCAGGGAGCTTGCCGAGTACGAGAAGCTCGAGGACCAGCTGCACGCAACCGAGGATCGCCTCCACACAGCGCTGTTCGGCGAGCGCCCCGCCGCCGAGGCGCTGATCGCCGAGATCGGCGGCGAGACCGCTGGCTATGCGCTGTTCTTCCCCACCTTCTCCACCTTCCTCTCGATCCAGGGCATCTGGCTCGAGGACCTGTTCGTGCGCCCCGAGCACCGCGGCGCCGGGGTCGGCAGGGCGCTGCTCGCGGCTGTGGCGGGGAAGGCGCGGGAGCGCGGGAGCCGAGCGCCTGGAATGGTCGGCCCTCGACTGGAACGAGCTCGCCCTCGGCTTCTACCGGCGGATCGGGGCCCAGCAGATGAACGAGTGGATCACCCACCGTCTCCTCGGCGAGGAGCTGAGCAGGCTGGCCGGGGAGAGTCCTCGGGGATAGCCCTGCCGGTCCCCGGCCGGCCGGTAGCCTTCGCGGCGATCATTCCCACCGCGCCCTCGTAGTCCAATGGATAAGACGACCGCCTCCTAAGCGGTAGATCCAGGTTCGACTCCTGGCGGGGGCACTGCGAGAGTTCAGGCGCTCGCTGCGAGCATTCTCGCTGTCACTATGCGCTCGCGTCCGTCCGCGGAGACGAGTACCACGGCGTAGCCCTCATCGAAGGCGCGGGTGATCTCGTGCCCGGCGCGAGGCGAGTCGGCATCGATGAACGCGGCGTGCTCCGGGTAGGGCGACTCGCCCTCGATCGCGATGTCGATCGCCCGATCCATGGCCTTCGCGGTGGGCGACTCAGAGGGATTCACTTTGTGCGCCATCCGGCGATCATCTCCTTGTAGTCGGTGCGAATCGCGGTGATCGCGGCCCGCATACCTTCGCCAAGGGTACCGGCATGGAACATCGTTGCGGGCAACTTCAGACCGCGGGTGTCGTGCCGGTGCATGTCGTTGACGCCGTGTGCACCGTCGTACACGCGCACCGTCTGTATCCCATCCTCGCCATCGATCATCAGGACCACGGCGTAGTTCACAACGTGGTTCTTGTCGGTCGTGAACTTCACGACGAGGCGGACTCCCACCTCATAGTCCAGTACGTCGCGGTAGCGGCGGATCATGCCGTGCTCATCTACGACGGGACCGCCGTTACCGGGACGATCCGGGCACGGACTGCTGATAGCTTTCCGGGCCTTGACTGCCCGGTCAGGCCGAGTCGGACACGCCTGGCAACGACCTCGCGCCGGCGGCGCTCGATATTCGAAGGGAAACCGCATGAGCACGAAGTCGCAGATCATCAAGGCGGGGGCGCTGGTGGCGACGCTCGCCGTAGCCGGCGTCGGGGCAGCCGCGGTGCAGGCAGCCAGCTACAAGGGTTTCAAGCTCGGGACCTACAAGGGCACCACCAGCCAGGGTGACAAGCTCGTGCTGAAGCTTGCCAAGCTCGCCGAATGCGGGCACAAGAGCGGGCTCTGCCTGTTCGATGTCACCCAGGGCTATGTGACACTCACCTGTCCGCCGCCCGCCTCGACCAACAACTACATCGATCCTGGGCCGATACCCCTTCCCGCGAGCGGCAAGGCGCACACGGTGGGTCATGTGAGCGACGGCTCGCTGATCGAAGAATCCTTCCAGGTCAAGCGAAACGGCACGATCACCGGCATCTACAAGATCTCCAAAGTGCCCGATTCGATCGATACTGAAACGGTGACCGGCTACTGCAGCGCGAGCGTCACCTACACCCTGCATCACGTATAGACGCCGGCGCCCTGTCCCTGTGGGTGCTCGACCCGCGCGCTCTTCTCGCGTCAGTTGCGCCCGCCGCCGAACAGCCGCAGGAAGAACAGGAAGATGTTGATGACATCGAGGAAGATGCCCGCCGCGAGCGGGACCGCTTCCTGCATCCCAGCTCTGCGCATGCGGTTGAAGTCCAGCACCGTGTAGGCGCCGAAGATGCCGAGTCCCAGCAGCGCGTAGACCACGTTGCCTCCAGGGATTGACACGAACACCGTCACCAGCCCGAAGACGATCAGGGCAAGTAGTGCGAAGAACAGGAATCGGTAGCCCCCCGAGAGATCCCTGCGGATGGCATAGCCGGTGCTGCCGAGGCCGCCCACGAACAGCGCGGTGGCGGCCCCCGCCTGCCACACCGCATCCGGCTCCGCTTCCGCATAGCGGCTCAGCACCCCGCCCATGCCAAGGCCGAGCAGCAGGCCGGCGGCGAACAGAAGCGTGATCGACAGAGCCTCCGAGCGTCGCGCGAAGTTCAGCCCGACGATGCACACGAAGCCGCCGATGAAGAAGATGATCGAGGTCCCGCCCACCACTTCGCGGCCCAGATACGAGCCCAGCGCGAAGAACACCAGCGTGACCGCCACGAGTCCCATCACCTGGCCGAAAACGCCGGCCGTGCCGACCGTCTCGACTGAGCCGAACATCCCTTCGTCCCTGTATCTCACCGTTTGAGGCACGTCAGCTCCTCTCTTCGCCAGGTCAACTCCCGATCAATGTACGTCATCACGAGGGCGATTCCGCTTGGAGGGCTTCAGGGGGTAGGCACACTGAGTAGGTGACCGCCGACTCGCTCAGCTCCTCGGATCCCCCCGAGGAGCTTCCCCGCGCCCGCCGCCGCCTGGTCCTCGCCATCTGCTGCATGAGCCTGCTGATCGTGGGGCTCGACAACACCATCGTCAACGTGGCTCTGCCCTCGATCGGGCGTGAGCTCCACACCACCGTGTCGGGTTTGCAGTGGACCGTGGACGCCTACACCCTCGTGCTCGCCAGCCTGCTGATGCTCTCGGGCTCGATGGCCGATCGACTGGGGCGCCGGCGCGTGTTCGAGACGGGCCTCGCCCTCTTTACCCTGGCCTCGCTGCTGTGCAGCGTCGCCCCGAGCCTGGGCTGGCTGATCGCGTTTCGCATGTTGCAGGCGGTCGGCGGCTCGATGCTCAACCCGGTGGCCATGTCGATCATCCGCAACGTCTTCACCGACGCTCGCGAGCGCGCCCAGGCGATCGGCATGTGGGGCGCCACCGTCGGGGTCAGCCTCGCCCTCGGCCCGGTGGTGGGCGGCGCGCTCGTGCAGTCGGTCGGCTGGCGCTCGATCTTCTGGATCAACGTGCCCGTGGGGCTGCTCGCCCTGGCCCTCACCGTCCGCTTCGTTCCCGAGTCGCGCGCTCCACGTCCCCGGCGCCTGGACCCGGTCGGACAGGTGCTGGTGGTCGTGCTGCTCGCCTCCCTCACCTACGCCATCATCGAGGCGCCTTCGGCGGGGTGGCTCTCGGGCCAGACACTTGGGCTGTTCGCACTTGCCGCGGCCGCCGTCGCGGGCCTGCTCGCCTACGAGCGCCGCCGGTTCGAGCCCCTCCTCGACATGCGCTTCTTTCGCAGCGTCCCCTTCTCCAGCGCCAGTGCCATCGCCGTGCTCTCCTTCTCCGCGCTGGGGGCCTTCCTCTTCCTGAACACGCTCTACCTCCAGGAGGTCCGTGGCCTGTCGGCGCTGAGCGCCGGGTTGTACACGCTGCCAATTGCCGCCATGACCTTGATCTTCGCCCCCTTCTCCGGGCATCTCGTCGGACGTAGCGGTCCCCGCGCCGGGCTGATCGCGGGGGGCCTGGGAATCATGGTGGGAGGGGCCTTGATGACCGCGGCAGGGAGGAGCACTCCGCTGGCGTCGCTGCTGCCCGCCTATTTCATCTTCGGGATCGGCTTCGGCATGGTCAACCCTCCCATCACCAACACGGCCGTGCTCGGCATGCCCCCCGCACAGGCGGGGGTGGCGGCCGCCGTGGCCTCGACCTCCAGGCAGGTCGGCCAGACGCTCGGCGTGGCCGTCGCGGGGGCCGTGGCCGCTGCGGGCGCCGCATCGATCGGGCCCGGCTTCATCCAGGGGAGTCACACCGGCTGGTGGATGGTGGCCGGCTGTGGCCTGCTCACCGTCGCGCTGGGACTTGCCAGCACCACTCGCTGGGCGAACGCCAGCGCCAAGCGGGTGGCCGCCGACTTCGACGCACCGCTTCCCCCCACCCCCGAGGTCGAGCCGATGCGCGTCTGACTGTAGCCTTCGCCGAACATGGCGCTTGTGCCGGTGGCGAGGGAAAGCCGCCGGTGGGTGCCCTTTCTATTGGGGGGACTACATGATTCGAAGCAGACTCTCGTGGCTTGGCGGCCTGCTCGCCTGCGGCGCGCTCATCGCCGGATGCGGTAGCAGCAGCTCTACCACGAGCAGCCAGAACAGCTCGAGCGCCACCACGAGCACACCGGCGGCGACGACCGGCACCGCCTCGACGCCGACGGCCACACAGAGCGCCCCCTCGACGAAGAGCCCGGCCAACGTGGCGGCGGCGGTGCTCGCCTGCAAGCAGGAGATCGCCGCGCAGAGCACTCTCCCCGCCGGCGCCAAAGCAAAACTGGAGGCTGTCTGCGGCGAGGCCGCAAAGGGCAACACGGCCGCCGTCAAGCAGGCTGCGCGCGAAGTCTGCGAGGAAGTCATCAACAAGTCAGCGGTGCCCGCCGGTGCCGCCAAGGAACAGGCGCTCGCCTCCTGCAAAGCCAAATAGCCCGAGCTCGACCAGCTTCTCCGATCGCCGAGAGGGGAGCCTTGGGGGCTTTGTACCCCGAGGCTCCCTGCGGCTTGAGCACAGGCAACTGGGCTGGTAGCTTGATCACAGTGGCCCTGTCGGATCAGGAAATGGTGATCCGTTGATCGGCCGTCACATCAATAGGACAATCGTCGCCTGCCTCGCCGCGGTGAGCGTGGGTGGCACAATCACCGGGTGCGGCGGCGCCGGGGAAGCGGGTCCGGGGGCCCATGCCGAACCGAGCGCCGAAGCGATCGAACGAGGCGAAGAAGCCGAAGACAAAAAAGTCGAAGCTGCCGAAATAGCCAAGGACCGGGAACTGCTCACGGCAGTCGAAGGCAAGAAGCGCGAAGAAAGCGCCGAAGTCAACGCCAAGCGCAAAGAAGCGGCTGCCGAGGCGAAGGCGAAGAAGCGTGAACAGGCGGCCGAAAAGGCCGTCAAGGCCAAGGAAGCGGAAGCCGAAGCAAGAATCAAGAAGGCCGAAGAAACAGCCAAGTCCAAGACGAAGAGCTCGAAGGGACGAGGACCCGTGAAACACACCAGCACCAACTTCACGACAACCACCACCAGCACGACACCGGAAGCTCAGGGCTGATGCGCGGGAGTTGGCCGCTGGGCAACAGAAGCGCAAGGATCCTCGTGGCGGCCCTGCTGGCGACGCTCCTGACGGTGGCCGGCGCCGGTTGCGGTGCCAGCTCCAGTGGCGGCTCGGGCGGTGGCTCGGAAGCGAACGCTGAAGCGTCCACCAGCGCCGGCGAAGCGGTCGCCGGCGAAGAACCGGCGGCCGCGGCGGCCAAGAAGCGGGAAGCGGAATCGAAGAAGCGCGAAGCGGTCGAAGAAGCCGAAGCCAAGAAGCGCGAGGCCGCTGCCAAGAAGGCCGTCGAAGCAGAAACCGCTGAACTCGAAGCCAAGAAGGCCAAGAAGAAAGCCAACAAGCGCTCGGGCGGATCGAAGAGGACCGCGTCGAGCAGGGGCTCGGGTAAAACCAGGTCCTCGAAGTCAAAGGAAACCAAGAAGGGCAACCCGCCGTCCGGCAGCGGAGCGGCCGAAGAAGCCGCCCGCAAGCAGTTCGCCAAGGAAGAAGCGGCCGAAGCGAAGGCCTACAAGAAACTGGAACGCCAGAGCAGCAAGTAGCGGTGGTGCTCCTCTCGGCTCAGGGCGTCGTCTCCTCGCTCTCGTCGTCCTCACCCGCGTAGAGGGACTCGCGTGCCAGCTCCCTACCCTTCACGTCGAACAGCTTGATCTCCAGAAGGTCGTGGCGGTAGTCGTCGGGGGCGATCAACGTGAAGCGCTCCTGCACAAGCTCGCATTGGTCCACCGCCAGATCGGCCAGCTCGGCCGTGACGATGCGCCCTCCTGACACGAGCGGACGTCCCCACACGAGCGTCATCGCCGCCACCGCGCCGAACTGACCGCGCCACGCGCCGATCACCTCCTCGCAGAGATCCATGCGCCAGTCCGGGTTGCGCTCGGCGGTCTCCTCGGTGAAGTCCACCTGCGCGATGAGGTCCTGCGGCTCCTCGTCCTCCTCCACCGCCGGTACGTAGCGCACGTACCCGAACAGCTCGTGTCCACCGGCGGTGGGCGCGGTCGCGGGCACATAGGTGCGTCCGTGCCAGCTGCGATCGGGGTACCAGGAGATCTTCCCCGGCTCCCCGAGCTCTGGCTGCTCGACGTCCAGCCTCAGCGCCGCCGCGAGGAACTCCTCTCGCAGCCGCTCCTCCCAGCGGCCGTAGGGGAGCTCCTCCTGGGGAGGCTCTGCTGCGAAGCGTGGTACGAAGCGTTCCTCGGGAGGCATTCTGCGGGCAGCCTAGCTGCCGGGCAGGGCGCCCGATGCGCTCAGGCGTCGCGCAGCAGCTCGGCGGCGTGCTCGGGCGCCACGATGTTGAGGTTCACCTCCGTCGAGAGCTCCAGGCCCGCCAGGTGGGTCAAGCGGGGTATCACGTCGATTCGCCAGCAGAAGGCGTCCGCCCCCAGGGGTGCCGTTCGCACCCACAGGTTCAGCGGCGGGCTGGACCCCAGGTGCCGCGCCAGCCGGCACAGGCCGTCGTGGAGCAGCGCCGCCCCCGTGGGGCCGTCGTCCTGGAAGCAGGGGCGGGGCGTACGCGGCGCCAGCATCAGCTGGAACGGCAGGCGCGAGGCGTAGGGAGCCATCAGCACCGCCTCATCGTCGATGGCCACGATGCGCTTGCGCCGGCGGACCTCCTCGGCGACCAGGTCGCCCAGCAGGCTCTGGCCCATGGTGCGAACCGCATATGCGTTGGACCGCTCGCGCTCGCGCGCCACCGCGGCCGGCACGAAGTCCAGCGCATAGAGCTGGGCGTGGGTGTGCGGCAGCGAAGCCCCCGCCTCGCGGCGCTCGTTGACGATCAGCTGCAGGTAGGCGCTGCCCGCATGCGCACGCATCCGCTCCCGCCACATCTCCACCGCCGCCACCACCTGCTCGACGGGCAGCTCGGCCAGCGAGAGCACCGACTGGGGTCCGTTGACGATTACCTCATGGGCGCCCGTGGCCGCCACGGAGCTGAACAGCTCTGGATGGGGCTCGCCGGCGGTCTCCCCATCGTCCTGCTCGGCGGGTCCCAGTGCCGGGTACAGGTTGGGCACCACGCGCACCGTCCAGCCCGGCGAGTTGGGCGGGCCGCCCTCGGCCCGCGTCGCCGCCAGCTCGGGCGGCGTGCGGTCCTCGTGGCCCTCGGCGAAGGGATCCTTCTCGGGATCGATCGGCTCCGGCGGCGCGCATGTCGGCTCACCGCCGGGGCGCCGTGAGCGCTCGCCCGCGACGATCGTCCGGTGCCCGCTGAGCGGGTCGATGCGCAGTTCGGGCAATGTCAGGCGTCGAGCGCGTAGCGGCGGATGTCCTGTTCGAGCTTGGCCACGCTCAGGTAGGGACCCTGGTGGATGAACTCCCCGCCCGCATGGTTGTAGAAGACGGTCACCGGCGTGGAGGTCGAGTCGGTGACCGCCACCCCGGCCTGCTCGCTCGGATCGTAGTAGCTCGGATAGCTCAGGGGGAACGAGCGCAGGAAGGCCACGGCGTCCGCCTGGCTGGTGTCGCCGGAGTCGATCCCGATGAAGGCCACCCGGCGACCCTCTGAGACGGAGACATGCTGGAAGACCCCGAACTCAGCCCGGCACGGTTCGCACCACGAGGCCCACTTGTTGATCACCATCGGCCGGCCCTGCAGCGAAGCCAGTCGCGCTCGCAACGCCGGCAGGCCGCCGGGGAGGACCTGGCTGCCCTGGGCATGCAGGGCGCCAAGCGGCGCCGGCGAGCCGGCGAGGCCGGATCGCATCTGCGCCATGGTCATTCGCGGGAGCGTGCTCGAGCTCGTGGAGCCGCCGAGCTGGAGCAGGCCCACGATCAGCACAGCCAGCAGCGCGAGGGCGCCGAGAGTGCTCAGGAGCCGTGCGATCGTCATCGCCGCTAAGGGTTGCAGATGACGCTCACTTCAATCGCGCCTCCACGTGCTATATCCTGGAGGAACGTCAGAGCCGGGGCTCTTCGGAGCATCCAGCTAACCGGTGCCATCAGGGCGCCAATCCTTTCGAGCCGCGCCGAAGCCACTTTCGACGCCGGCTCTGTCTCGAAGTCCAGAGCCTCCATTGGCCGAGTCCACCTCAGTGGCCCTCGCGGCCGCGCCGATTCCCAGTTCCGCCGAAATTGCGCGCGCGGAGAAGCTCGTGCGCGAGCGCTTCCTGCACGAGGGCGAGGAGCCCGCCGTGGCGCTCGCTCCCGGCACGCCGCGACGCCGCGCGCTCGACCAGGCGCTCGCCGAGCTGGAGGCCGACCCCAAGGCCAAACACCCCTCCACAGGCTGGCGGCGCGAGTTCTCGCTGCTGCTCGGCCTCGAGCGGCTGCTGTCCGAGGAGGAGCCCAAGCTCGTGGACGGCACCGTGCTCTCCGCCCACCAGGTGGATGCGCTCTCGGGCACGCTCACGGCGCTGCTCGCCGAGGCCCAGCGCACGGCGCAACGGCAACGGATGCCGCTGCCTCGGCCTCGCCCGAGCTGCTCGCCTCCGCCGACATCCTCGGGCCCGAGGATGTCGAGCCGAGCGAGCGGCGCATCCGGTGCCGAGCCCGAGGGCGCCGAGGACGACGAGGAGGATCTCGAGGAGGACGAGGACGACGACGAGGAGGAGGACGAGGACGACGACCTCGGTCCTGTGCAGCGCGCCGCCCCCGACGAGGACGAGGACGACGACGAGCTCGAGGACGAGCCGGATGAGCGAGGACGACGAGGAGGAGCCCGAGCAGGAGGCCGAGTCCGAAGAGGAGCCGCGCGACTGGGTGGACGAGGAGGAGACGAGGAGGAAGCGCTCGGCGAGCAGCCCGAGGACCCAAACGCCGCCAAGCGCTTCTGGTTCGAGCACGCCACCGGCGCCGGCAAGACGGTGGCGGCGCTCGGCTTCGTCGAGGCCTCCCAGACGGGCGGCGTGCTGATCCTCACCCACCGGCGCAACCTCGTCGACCAGTTCCACGGAGAGCTGCGCGACCGCGGCTACTCCAAGCGCATCAGCCGGCCGCTGCTCAAGGGCGAGGACTCGGTCAAGGGTCCGGTGACGGTCGAGACCTACCAGTGGTTCGTGCGCAACGCCGGGCAAGATCTCGAGCGCCTACACGATCGTGATCTGCGACGAGGCCCACACGGCGCTGGGCGAGAAGACGAGCGGCGCGATCCGCAACTGGACGGGCCCGATCTTCATCGGCATGACCGCCACCGGCGCGCTGATCGCACGCCACGTCACCGACCTGTTCCCCACCCAGACCTCGCGCTTCGACCTCGCCCAGGCCGCCCGCCGCGGCGTGATCGCGCCGCTGCGCTGCGTGCGCATCTCCCCCGGCGTGGGCGTGCGCACGATCGCCAAGGTGCCGCTGCGCCGCGGCGAGGTCGACACCGAGTTCGACCAGGACGAGCTGGCCAAACTGCTCGACCAGCAGCCGTTCAACATGGCGGTGGCCAACCTCTACAAGACGCGCTTCAACGGCGTTCCCGGCGTCGTCTACGCGGCCGGGGTGCGCCACGCCTACAACCTCGCCGAAGCCTTCCGGGCGGAGAACATCAAGGCCGAAGGCGTCTCCGGCGAGACGCCCAAGCGCGAGCTGGTCGAGATCCTCGCCCGCTACGAGCGCGGCGACATCGACGTGCTGATCAACGCCCAGCTGCTCGCCGAGGGCTGGAACAGCCCGCGGGCGACCGTCTGCGTGCACCTCGCCCCGACGGCCTCCAAGCGCATCTACCAGCAGCGCGTCGGGCGCGTCACGCGCCGTCACCCGGGCAAGGAGGCGGGGCTGGTGGTCGACTTCGTCCATCCCGCCACCAAGCACGACGACCCGGTCGTCACGCTGCACTCGCTGCTCGACCGCGACGTCTACCGCGGCGGTGCGATCGTCGTCGGCCCCGTGCGCCGCGGACGCGGGCGGCGGATGCGCGTGGAGCGCCGGGTGCTGCCCGTGTGCGCCGAGGAGGAGCGGCGCTTCGCGGTCTTCGAGCGCGAGCTGTGGCGGATCGCCGTCGAGCACCTCGACTACGGCGAGCAGCACCTGTGGGCGGCGCTCGCCGGCGCGCGCGTCGCCCCCAACGGCTGGCGCAGGGCGCGGGCGATGCTGCACTTCGACCGCACTGGCGAGCTCAAGAGCCGCTTCCTGATCACCGCCGTCAAGCGCAACAAGAACCCGCAGCTGCGCCTGCGCGCGCTCACCGACATCGCCGCCCTGCGCGACCCCGACTCCTTCGACGAGGCGATCGACATCATCGGCGGCTGGCCGCGCGAGGAGCGCAAGGAGGCCACCAAGATCATGCTGCGCGCGCTCGTCGAGCGGCGCATCGGCCGGCGCGACCAGGCCAACGCCTGGATCTGGCGCCTGGCCGAGTACACGCGCGACGTCCACGAGGAGTACGCGGTGCAGCGCTGGCCCGAGACCAAGCGGCTGCTCGGCCTGCTGGTCAACTCGGCCGGAGGCGCGCACGCGCGCAACGCCCGCCGCCTGATCCACGCCGCCCGCAAGCAGGATCGCCGGCTCGCCGCGGCGCTGCTGGCGGCCGCGCTCGCCCACACGCCCGAGGCCGAGGAGGCGCTGCGCGGCGCGCGCACGCGGATGGCGCGCAAGCCCCCGGCGCTGGCGCGCGAGCTGCTGCGCAACTTCCCCAAACGTCGGGCCCGCAACGCGCGACGCCGGCGCAAGGGCGGCAAGGCACCCGGCAACGGCGGCGGAGCGCCCTCCACGGGCGCCGCGCTCGCACAGGTGGGCGACGGGCAGGCGGCGCAGACCCAGGACGAGCTGCGCCAGGACGTCCGCGACGGGCTCGCCCGCGACGGAACGCTCGACCACGCCGGCGAGAAGGCCTAGGTCAGAGCGAGCATCGGACCCCAGCGCTGCCGCGCTGGGTGCGGCTCACCCGATTCGCTGGAGGTGCACCTCGCCCGAGCCGATCGCGGTGTGCCCGCCGCCGGCCAGCGCCACCACCAGCCGCCCGTCGCCGTCGATGCCCTCCGCCCGGCCGCTGCCGCCGCTCCAGGCGACTTCGCGGCCCGCAGCGCATCGCGCGCGCGCCAGGCCTCGAGCGTCTGCTCGGGATCCTCGGCCAGTCGCCGCCCGAGCGCGTCGAGCAGCCGCGCGAGCGTCGGCTCGACATCGCCAGGCTCGCCTCCCAGCGTCGCCGCGGGCAGACCCGTGGCCGATCCTGCACCCCCACCCGGGCTGGGGCGCAGCTCCTCGGGCAGATCCTTGAGGCGAACGGCCACGTTGATCCCGATCCCGAGCACCGCCCAGCCTTCCTGGGGGCGTCCCTCGACGAGGATGCCCGCCAGCTTCGCGAGGCCCGGGCCGCTGCCCTCCGGCGAGGGAACCACCACGTCGTTGGGCCACTTGATGGCCGCTCCCCGCCGCACGCCTCGCACACGGCCACAGCGGCGATCAGGGGCAGCAGGCGGGGCGGCGAGCGCAGCAGCAGCGACATCAGCAGCGAGCTGCCCGCCGGGCGCGGACCAGCGCCGGCCCTGGCGTCCGCGGCCCGCGCTCTGCTCGGCGGCCGTCACGAGCGTCCCGTGCGGGGCGCCCGCGACCGCCAGCTCGCGGGCGCGCTCGTTGGTCGAGTCGGTGTGGCGCAGATGCACCCGCGGGTGGCCCAGGTCGAGAGCGGCCGACTCGACCCACACCGGCGCTGCGTCTCGGTCGCTCGAGGCGGCGCTCACGCGGCGCTTATCAGCAGCTCGTCGTCCTGCTCGGCCCGCAGCAGCTCTGCGGCCGAGCCGCGATTGACGGCGAGCGAGACCATCTGCTGCGCGTCCTCGTAGATCAGCAGCTCGCCGGGGGTGACATCGGCGAAGGTGGCAACGTAGGCGGCGTCGTGGCGCACCCCCGCGTGGAGCACCCTGATGGTGTCCCCCGGCGCCCCGCCCAGCTCGTCCAGCTGCTCCTTGGAGGCGTCGAGGATCAGGTTGCCGAACGTGTCGGCGCGCAGCACGTGGGCGGTGAGGATGGGGCCGTCGAAGTGCGCCGTGGGTATCCCCATGCGTCGCAGCTGGCCCGACCTCCAGCGGCTCGCCCACCGCTCCAGCGGCGCGCCGGCCGCCAGCGCGGCGGCGACCGGCGCGAAGATGTCCCGGCCGTGGAAGGTGCGCGAGACCGGCTGCAGGCGCTCGGGCGAGCTGCCGATGTCGACCGCCTCCACCGCTCCCGCCAGCCGCTCGGCGGCGGGCATCAGCAGGCCGTTGTCGGGGCCCACCAGCAGGCGGTCCTGCTCGGCCGTGCGCAGCGCCACCGCCCGTCGCGCATGCGGGCCCACGGCGCTCACCCCGGGGTCGACGACCGCCAGGTGCACCCCTGCGGGCAGGTAGGGCAGGGCCGAGCGCAGCAGGATGCGCGCCGGCGCGCACGTCGTGGCGGGGGATCGCATGGGTGAGGTCGATCACCCTCGCCTCCGGGCAGCGGCGGGCGATCACCCCGTGGCAGACGCCCACGAACTCGTCGTGGTGGCCGTAGTCGGAGAGGAACGTGATGACCGGTGGTGGTGCGCTGTCGCGTGGCATCGGCTGGTGCTCAAGATGTGCGCGTCGGCGAGCAGCGCGGCGATCATACCGTCGATGTCGTGGCGCTCGGCCTCGACGTGCCGGGCCAGACCGTGCTCGCGCAGCGTCGCGCTGGTGACCGGCCCGATCGAGACCACCCGGCAGTCCGGCGAGAGCCCCGCCTCGCCGCCGGCCCCCTGGAGGAAGAAGCGCACGGTGGAGGAGGAGGTGAAGGTGATGTAGTCGGCCCGGCGGGCTGCCTGCAGCGCCGCGGGCTCGAGCGGCTCGGCGACGGTCTCATAGAGATCGAGCACGTCCACCTCGGCGCCGCGCTCGCGCAGCGCGTCGGGCAGCACGTCGCGGGCCTCCCTCGCCCGCGCCACCAGCGCCCGCCGCACCGGGATCTCGGCCAAGCGCCTCCACGAGCGACTCCGCCACGAAGCGCTCGGGGATCACGTCGGCTGTGATGCCATGGGCGGCCAGCGCCCGGGCGGTCCCGGGTCCGATCGCGGCGATCTTCGCTGCCGGCGAGCGCGCGCGCGTCGCGGCCGCCCTGCTGCGAGGCGCGCGAACAGCTGCTCCACCCCGTTGGGGCTCGTCAGGCAGATGAGGTCATAGGGCGAGGGGTCGAGCGGCGGCCCGGACAGGGGGCGCGACACGGATGGCGGGGGCCTGCACCACCTGCGCGCCGAGCTCCTGCAGGCGACGCGCCAGCCCGCTCGCCTGCGCGCGGCCCTGGTCACCGCCACCGTGCGTCCGGCGAGCGGACGCGGTCCCAGCCAGGAGAGCTTCGCGGCCAGCTCAGCGACCGGCCCCACCACGGTGATCGACGGCGCCCGCACGTCCTCGCGAAGGGCGATCTCGGCGATCGTCTCGAGCGTGCCCGTGACGGTGCGCTGGGTGGGAAGCGTGCCCGCTTCCACCACCGCCACCGGCTCGTCCGGTGCTCGTCCGGCCGGCCATCAGGGCGGCGGCGATATCGGGCAGTCGGCGCACCCCCATGTAGAGCACGAGCGTGCCCGGGAAGGCGGCCAGCGCGGGCCAGTCGATTGCCGTCTCGGCCTTGGTGGGGTCTTCGTGGCCGGTCACCAGCGCCACTGCGCTGGCCAGTCCGCGGTGGGTGACGGGGATGCCCGCATAGGCGCTCGCGGCCACCCCCGCCGTCACCCCCGGCACGACCTCGAAGGGGATGCCAGCCGCCCGCAGCGTGAGCGCCTCCTCGCCGCCGCGGCCGAACACGAACGGGTCGCCGCCCTTCAGGCGCACGACCGTCCTGCCCGCCCGGGCACGAGCCACCAGCTCCGCTTCGGTCCGCTCCTGGGGGACCGACGGGCCGCCGCCCTCCTTGCCCACGTACAGCAGCTCGGCGTCGGAGCGCGCGCCGTCGAGCGCCGAGGGCGGGAATCAGCCGGTCGTAGAGGATCACGTCGGCCTGGGCGATCAGCTCGAGCGCGCGCGCGGTCAGCAGGCCGGGGTCGCCCGGACCCGCGCCCACGAGGTACACATGCCCGGGCTCGCTCTCAGATGCTGCCAACGCCCGCCATCTCCTCGGCCCGGCGCAGCAGCTCCCCAGCGCCGGCTGCGCGCAGGCGCTCGGCGACCTGTAGGCCCAGCTGCTCGGGCGCGGCCCGGCGGCCGGCCAGCTCGTCGCTGGCCCAGGCGGAGCCGTCGGGCAGGCCCACCCAGGCGCGCAGGCGCAGACCCTCCTCGCCCTCGAGCTGTGGCCCAGGCGCCGAAGCGGCGTGTGGCAGCGAGCCTCGAGCTGCCTGCGCCACAGCGCGCTCGGCCAGCAGGCAGGCGAAGGACTCCGAGTCGGTGATCGCCGTCACCGCCGCCCTCGTGTGGCGTGTCCCCGGCGCGGCCCTGCAGGGCGAGGGTGCCCTGTCCGGGAGCCGGCACGAAGCGGGCAGGATCGAGCGCACCGCCGATCTCCGCCTTCCCGTCCGAGCCGCTGCAGCCCGGCGCGGGCGAGCACGATCGCGGCCAGCTCTTCGGTCGCGCTCGGCGAGCTTGCCCAGACGGGTGTCGACGTTGCCGCGGAGGGGAACCACGTCGAGATCCTCGCGTGCGGCGCGCAGCTGGGCCATGCGGCGGATGCTGCTCGTGCCGACGCGCGCCCCCTCGCCGAGCTCCTCGAGGCTCCCCGCCCCGCACAGCACGTCCTCGCTGGCGGCGCGCGCCGGCGCTCCGAGCAGGGCGAGCCCCTCGGCCAGCTCCCCGGGCAGGTCCTTGGCCGAGTGCACCGCCAGGTCGATCTCACCGGCGAGCAGAGCCTGCTCGAGCTCGGCCACCCAGCGCGACTTGTCCCCCAGCGCGGCTCCGCGGTCTCCGCTGGGTGACGAACGGAACGATCTCGGCGCCGCCGAGCAGCTCGCTCACGAGGTTGGCCTGCGCCAGCGCCAGTGCGCTGCGCCGGGTTCCGATCCGCATCAGCGGCCGCTGCGCCGGCGCACCCTCGAGGGCACATGCAGGTCGTGGACCTCCGCCAGCTCGGCCGTGGGCGGCGCCTCGATCGGTGCGTCCTGCTGGAGTCCGAACAGCTCGCGCACGATCTCGAGGCTCGCGTGGCCGCGCTCGGCGCTGAGGCTGCGCAGGCGGATCGTGGGCTCGTGCAGCAGCCGCGTCATCACCGCCCGGGCGATCGCCTCCACGCGGGCCACGTCGCGGGGCGAGGCCGTCTCCCAGCGACCGGAGTTCTCGGCCAGCACCTGCTCGACGATCGTGTTGCCGTGCTCGCGCAGGGCGCTGACGGTGGGCAGCGTGTCGAGCTGGCCGAGCCAGCGGGCGAAGCGGTGGATCTCCTCCTCGACGATCTCGTGCGCCCGCGGCGCCTGCACCTCGCGCGAGCTGAGGTTGCGCGCCACCACCGCCTGCAGGTCGTCGATGTCGTACAGGCTCACCCCCTCCAGCTTCGGCGCAGGCCGGGTCGATGTCGCGCGGCACGGCGATGTCGATGAGCAGCAGCGGCCGGCCGGCGCGCTCGGCCATCACCAGCTCGAGCTCCTCGCGGCCCGACGATCGGGTGCGGCGAGGAGGTGGAGGAGAGCACGATGTCGGCCTGCAGCAGCTGCTCGGGGAGTTTGTCCAGGCCGACCACCGAGCCGCCGAAGCGCTGGGCGAGGCTGAGCGCGCGGTCGGCGTGGCGGTTGGCGACGAAGATCGTGCCCGCGCCCTGCTCGGCGAGCGCGCGGGCGGTCAGCTCGCTGGTCTCGCCCGCGCCGAGGATCACCACATGGCGCCGCTGGAGACCGCCGAGGACGCTCAGGGCGAGGTCGACGGCCACCGAGGGCACGCTCACGCGGCTGGAGCCGATGGTGGTCTCCGAGCGCACGCGCTTGCCGGTCGTGAGCGCGGCGGCGAACAGGCGGTTGGACAGCGGCCCGGTGCAGCCGGCGCGCATCGCCGCTTCGTGGGCGCGGCGAACCTGTCCCTGGATCTCGGCCTCGCCGACGATCATCGACTCCAGGCCCGCCGTCACGCGGTAGAGCTGGCGGGCGGCGTCGCAGTTGCGCGGCGAGTAGATCGCCTCGGCGAGCTCGGTGGGGCGGATGTCGGCGCGGCGGGCGAGCAGCCCCAGCACGTCGGACTCGGCTGTGACAGCGTCGCCGACCACCAGGTAGACCTCGGTGCGGTTGCAGGTGGAGATCACCACCGCCTCGCGAACCTCGGCTGTGGCGGTGGCCTGGAGGGCGAACTCGACTGCCTCGCGCTCGGTGAAGGCCAGCCGCTCGCGCAGCGCCACCGGCGCCGTCTTGTGCGAGATGCCGAGCGCCAGCAGCTCGCTCACGCCGGCGCCGACTCCCGCGCCCGGCTGCGCCGGCGGGTGCCTCGGGGGCGCTCTCGGACGCGAGAGCTCGAGCAGCTCGCCGAGCTCGCGCTCGATGCGGCTCAGGCGGATGGCCATGATCGCGACGTAGATCAGCACGATGGCGAACAGCACCACGTAGGCGCCGGCCACGTACTTGCCCGCCGTGTGCAGCGGCAGCGCGGGCGTGTCGGCCAGGAGGGTGGCGAGCATCAAGTCCCCGACCCTGTTGCCGTGGACGTCCGCACCGGGGAAGGGGGCGCGAGGCTGGGGGCGGCGCTGCGCTGGCGGACGGGTAGGCCCGTCTCGCCGGTCAGCCTGCGGCGCAGCGCGCGCACCTGCGCGCGGGTGTGCTTGGCGGTCAGCTCGTACTTGCACAGGGTCGCGAACAGCAGCGCGATGGCCACGAGCGACACGAGGAACGTGAGGGCCATCGGCCCGGGCAGGTTGGAGGTGCTGCCGAGCACGCGGGGGTGCAGGTAGGCGGTGGAGAGGCGCACGGCGATGAAGTTCAGCGGCACGAACGCCCCGGCGGTGATGGCGAACACGGAGGCGTAGCGCGACTGGCGCTCGGGGTCCTCGATCGCGAAGCGCAGCGGCTGATAGGTGGCGTAGAGCAGGAACACGATCAGGAAGGACACGAGCGTGGGCTCGCTCCACACCCACCAGTGACCCCACGAGCCCTTGGCCCAGATCGAGCCCGTGATGAGGGTGCCCACGCCGAAGATGAGGCTCATGTGGATGACCACGTAGGAGCGCATGTCCCAGCGGGGGTCGCGCGTGCGCAGGTGCTGGATGGCCAGCAGTCCCCCGAGCACGAACCCGCACAGCGCGACGATCGCGAGCGGCACGTGCAGGTAGAAGATCTTCTGCAGGAAGCCCTGTTCGGCTTCCAGGGGGGCGTAGAAGAAGACGAGGCCGAGCGCGACCGCCATGGCGGCCACGGTGGTGATGCTCAGAGCGCGCAGGCCCTTCCCGTACATCGGTTTGCTAGTCCTCCAGGAGGAAATCGAAGAGGGCGTAGGCGATCAGCCCGAACACCAGATCATAGAGACCCAGCGTCAGCAGCCAGCGCGCCGGGGCACCCGTGGGGTGGGTGGTGGCCAGCAGCGGAGCGGTGGCGCGGGCGCCGCCGATCACGATGGGGACGAGCAGGGGCAGCGCCAGCAGCGGCCCGAGCAGGTCGCGCGCGCGGGTCTGCACGGCCAGCGCGGCCACGAGCGTGCCGATCACGGCCAAGCCGAGGTCGCCGAGGGCGAGCACGCCCAGCAGGCCGGGCATGGCGTTGCCCAGCGAGGGGCCGAGCAGCAGCAGGGCGAAGGCGGGCACGGCCACGATCTCGAGCACCACGAGGAAGGCGAGCAGGGTGAGGGCCTTGGCCAGGAACATCGCGCTGCGGTCGACGGGGGCAAGCAGGAAGCCGTCGAAGCCGCCCTGGTCGGCGTCGGCCACGAACAGCCGGTTGATGCCGAGGATGGCGGCGAACAGCAATGTCACCCACAGGATCCCCGAGGCCAGGTCGCCTTCCACGCTGTTGCGGTTGAGGGCGAAGTGGAAGACCACGAAGGTGGTCACCGCGAACAGCGACATCCCGGGGACGGACTCCAGGGTGCGCAGCTCGACCAGCAGCTCCTTGCGCAGCAGGGCAGCCACGGTGCGCCGCAGGCCGACGGGGCGGATGGCGCTCACGGGCTCCACAGGCGGCGCAGGTGCCCGCACGCCGCTCACCTGTACAGCTCCGCGATCTCGCCCGGCTCGACCTCGGCGGCCTCGCGCAGGAGCACCGTCCGGCCGGCGCGCAGCCCGAGCACGAGGTCGGCCTCGGCCAGGCCCCCGCCGGGGTCGTGGCTGCAGATGACCCGTGTGCGGGCGGAGGCGGCGCCGATCAGCGGCGCAACCAGCTCGACGGCCGCGGGGTCGAGGTTGGAGTAGGGCTCGTCGAGCAGCAGCAGGTGGGGCTCGTGCAGCACCGAGCGGGCGACGGCCACCCGCTGGACCATCCCGCGCGAGAGGGTCCGCAGCGGCTCGGATGCGCGGGCGGACATGGCCACGGCCTCCAGCACCTCCTGCACCCGCTCCTCGCCGACGCCGTGCAGGCGGGCGTGGAAGCGCAGGTTCTCCCGCGCGGTCAGCTCGCGATAGAGCAGCGGCTCGTGGGCGAGCAGCCCCACCCGTCCGCGGATGGCCCAGGCGTCGGTGGGGAGGCTGGAACCGAGCACCCTCACGGTGCCGTGCGTGGGGACGCAGCAGGGTGGCGAGCACGCGCAGCAGGGTTGTCTTGCCGGCGCCGTTGGGGCCGAAGACGACGAGCGTCTGGCCCTCCTTCAGCGACAGCGACACATCGCTCAGCGCCTCGCGCTCGCCGTAGTGGCGAGCCAGCCCCTCGACCTCCAGTGCGGCCATGCCAGCGCTCTCGATACCTGCAGCGCGTGCGCGTCCTGAGCTCGCGCGATCAGCTCGCGCACGGCCTGCTCGCCTGTGCCCGCCGGTATCGCCCGCCCGCAGCAGCGCGATCGGATCGGGCTCGCCGTTCACGATCCCCTCGAAGAACTCCTTGCGCTGCTGGTAGGTGGCGAGCGTGCCCTTGGCCCAGCCTCGCACCTCGTTGAGCAGCACCGCCAGCCGGGCGTAGGGCTCGCCCGAACTGCTCTTCGATCTCACGCTTCATGCGCTTGGCCAGCGCAGGGGAGGCGCCGGCTGTGGAGATCGCGATGGCCAGCGGGCTCATGCGCACGATCGCAGGCAGGATGAAGTTGCACAGCGGCGGCACGTCGACCACGTTGACGAGCATCGCCCGCCGCTCGGCGTCGTCGAACACGGCGATGTTCACGTCGGTGTCGTTGGTGGCGGCGATCGCCATGAAGGCGCCCTCGAGATCGGCGGCCCCCGCGTAGGGGCGCTGCTCCCACACGATCGAGCCCTCGCGGGCGTACTCCGCGAGCGCGGGCTCGGCCTCGGGCGCGATCAGCGTGACGGCACCGTCGCAGGCGAGCAGGCCCTCGACCTTCTCGAGCCCGATCTCGCCGCCGCCGACGACCACGCAGCGCCGGCCGGTCAGCTTCAGGCAGGCGATGTAGAAGGGGGTGTCGAGCATCCCCTGCACGCAGCTCTGGTCGCAGATCCCCCTGCGCAGCTGACAGACGCACTCCTTGCCTGCATAGGCCTGGGCGGGCATCAGCTAGAAGCGTAGTGCAGGGACGGCCACGGTCTCCAGCGGCGCAGGGCGGCGGTCCGGGCGGTCCGGGCGGGCCGGGCGGCTGGGGTGCGGGTTACTCGTTTGCACTGGTGTATCGCAGCGGCTATACACCAAGTGAGAAGAGACAATCAAACATCCAGGGAGGGCAGGGTCGCATGCGACCCTGCCTGGGGGCCGCACATGTGCGGCCCCGCCAGGCGGCGCATGCGCCGCCTGGAACAGCAATCGATCTTCTTCAAGACGGTGGCAGCCCGCGGCCGAGCGCGCGGGCGCCCAGCCGGGCGATCGCCACCGCACCCTCGCGCCAGGCGCGCTCGCGGTCGGGCTCGCGCCCCGAGCGCAGCTTCGCCACCGCGCGGGCGGCCCGCAGGCTGGTGGCGTCGTAGGGACCCCACCACTGCCCGCGCAGGGCGGGCGGATCCCAGGTGATGAGCTTCTCCTGCGCGCAGGCGCGCAGCCCGGCCTGGCCGAGCGTGCGTCCGAGCCCGCCCCCGGCGGCCGCCCCCCACGGCCCCCGCGAGACGGTCGGTCCCGGCAGGTGGTCGTTGAGCCACACCATCCCCGCACGCAGCTCGCGGGCGATGCGCGCGCCCTGGTAGCGGTCGGCCGTCCACACCGAGGCGCCGAGGCCGTAGTCGCCGTCGTTGGCCAGCGCGATCGCCTGATCGACGCGTGTCCACCGCCGCCACCGCCAGCACCGGCCCGTCGATGGGCTCGCGCACCATACGCATCTCGCGGGTGACGCCCGTGAGGACCGTCGGCGCGTAGAACGCGCCCCCCTCGCAACCCGCCGGCTGCACGGGGCCGCCGCAGTGCAGCGTGCGCCCCCCGATCGATCGCCTCGCGCGACCAGCTCGCCGACGTGCTCGGCGCGACGGGCGGAGGCGAGCGGGCCGACCTGCACGCGCGGGTCGCGCGGGGTCGCCGACCCTCATCGCCTGGGCCGCCGCCACCAGCTCGGCCAGGAAGCGCTCGTGGACCTCGCGGGCCACGTACACCCGCTCGACCGACCCGCGCGCCTGGCCCGCGCCGGCGCAGCCCGCCCACAGCGCGCCCGCCACCGCCCTGGCAGATCGCGCGTCGGCGAGCACGAGCATCGCGTCCTTGCCGCCCAGCTCCACCGTCACCTCCTTCTCGCGTGAGACGCAGGCCCGCGCGACGGCTCGCCCGACGGCCGGCGAGCCGGTGAACAGCACCTTCTCCACCGGCGCCTCGGCGAGCGCCACCCCCATCTCCGCTCCCGCCGTGCACGATCCGCACGAGCCCCTCGGGCAGCCCCGCACGGGCCAGCACTCGCGCGATCCGCTCGCCCGCCAGGCAGGCCCGCGCGGCCGGCTTGAACACCACGCCGTTGCCCGCCAGCAGCGCGCCCGCGATCTGCCCCAGCGGCTGGGCGAAGGGGGCGCTGCCGGCGCCGATCACGCCGACCACGCCGTAGGGCTCATAGGCGATCCGCCCCCGCTTGACGATCGACATCGAGCGGTGGATGCCCACCCGCCGGGCGCCCAGCACCTCGGCGCCGTCCTCGGCGATCCAGATCAGGGCGTCGATCGCCGCCAGCAGCTCGAGCGCCGCCACCTCGCGCGCCGGACGTCCCTGCTCGCGCGCCAGCGCGTCCTGGCAGCTCGTCGAAGTCGTCGATCACCGACTGGGCCATCCGGCGCATGTAGCGGGCGCGGTCCTGCAGCCGCAGCAGCGCCCACAGCGGCTGGACCTTGGCCACCTCTCGTGCCACCTCCCCCACGCCCGCCGGTGGGGTCGAGAGCGACTCTGCCCAGGATCTCGCCCGTGGCGGGGTTGCGCGAGAGCAGCTCCCCCGGCGTGCGGGTCTCGCTCGCAGCGGGCGCTCATCGCCCGGCGATTATCGCTCACCGCTGACCACGTGCCCGGCGGATCGCCGCCAGCCGCTCGGCCAGCGCGGCCTCGGCCTCGTCGGGCTCGTAGAAGCGCTCGCCCGCCACACCCTCGGGGGCGAGCTCCTGGGGCGACAGGTGGCCGGGATGGCGGTGGGGGTTGTCATAGCCCCCGCGCTCCTGCCCGGGCCGGGGCCCCGAGCGCAGCCGCGCCGGCACCGCGCCCGCGCCGTGCTCGCGCACGTGTGCCGCGGCCGCCGCCAGAGCGCGTCCCGCGGCGTCGGACTTGGGCGCCAGCGCCAGGTAGATGGCCGCCTGGGCGAGCGCATAGCGCGCCTCGGGCAGCCCCACCAGCTCGACGGCCGCGGCGGCGGCCGTGGCCAGCGAGAGCGCCGCCGGGTCGGCGTTGCCGATGTCCTCGGAGGCGAGGATCACCATCCGGCGCACGATGAAGCGCGGGTCCTCGCCGCCCTCGAGCATCACCGCCAGGTAGTACAGCGAGGCGTCGGGGTCCGATCCGCGCGTGGCCTTGATCCACGCCGAGATGTAGTCGTAGTGGCGGTCGCCCCCTTTGTCGTAGAGCACAGCCCGGCGCTGCAGGGCGTCCTCCACCCGCTGCGAGCGTCACGCTCCCCTCCCCCAGCTCACCGGCCGTCGCGGCGGCCAGCTCGAGCGCGTTCAGCGCCGTGCGGGCGTCGCCTTCGCTGCGCAGCGCGAGGAACTCAATAGCCTCGGCATCGACTGCGATGGCCGAGCCCGCCGCCCGGCGCAGCACCGTCGGCGAGCTCCTCCGTGCTGAGCGCCTCCAGCGCATACACGCGCAGGCGCGAGAGCAGCGCCCCGTTGACCTCGAAGGCGGGGTTCTCGGTGGTCGCGCCGATCAGCGTCAGCAGCCCGTCCTCGACAGCCGGCAGCAGCGCATCCTGCTGGGCCTTGTTGAAGCGGTGGATCTCATCGAGGAACAGCACCGTCTGCGGCGCCGCTCGTCTCGCGGCGATGGGCCGCCCGCTCGATCACCCCGCGCACCTCCGCCCGTCCCGCCTGCACCGCGCTCAGCTCCTCGAAGGCGGCATTCGAGCGCGCGGCCACGATCCGCGCCAGCGTCGTCTTGCCCGACCCCGGCGGGCCGTAGAGCACCATCGAGTGGGGGTGGCCCTGCTCGATCGCCGTGCGCAGCGCCGAGTCCGGCCGCCAGCAGGTGCGTCTGGCCGACGAACTCCTCGATGCTCCGCGGACGCACACGCACGGCCAGCGGGCGATTCTCCGCACCTGTCCAACCCGCCTCCTGCTCGCCTTGTGCGTTTGGCGTGCCTGGATCCGGGCCAAAGAGGGTATCCATAGGCTTGAGTATCGCGTTTGAGGGAGCGCGTCCCCCCGTCTTGCGGGCAGGTTGCCCCGCATCACCCGTCGAACTTATGATCTCGTGAAACACGTTGACAAGTCCAAACACCATCCGCCGCAGGGATCTCCCGCATGAGCGTCGGCGGCGCTGAGGCGTTGCCCACCGGCGGCGGGAGCCTTGAATTCCTTGACCTGGGCGGCGATATCGCCGCCCAGTCGCCGCTGCAGCTGTTCTGGCGCCGGTTCCGCCAGGACCGCGTGGCGCTCGTCTCGGCGGGTTCATCGTCTTCCTGATCGTGGTTGCGCTTTGCCGCGCCGCTGATCGTGAAACTGCTCGGCCTGCCCAGCCCCTACACGCAGAACCTGAACCTCACCGACTCCTTCGGCAGCCCGCTCGGGCCCAGCGGGGCGCACCCGTTCGGGGTAGACCAGCTCGGCGAGGACGTGATGTCGCGCGTCATCTACGGCACCCGGGTGTCGCTCGAGGTGGGCATCATCGGCACCGGCGATCGCCACCATCATCGGCGTCGTCCTCGGCCTGCGTCGCCGGCTACTACCGCGGCTGGGTCGACACGCTGCTCTCGCGCTTCACCGACGTCGTCCTGTCGATCCCGATCCTGCTGCTCGGCCTCGGCATCGGCGCGGCCTGCGCCGTCAGGGGCTGCCTGAAAGGGTCGATCCAGCCGGGCCTCGGCGAGATCCTGTTCCTGATCGCGCTGGCCAACTGGACCTACATCTACCGCATCGTCCGCGGGCTCGTGCTGTCGCTGCGCGAGCGCGAGTTCGTCGACGCCTCGCGCGCGCTGGGCGCCTCGGATGTGCGGATCATGTTCCGCGAGATCCTGCCCAACCTGGTGGCGCCGATCATCGTCTACTCGATCCCTCCTGATCCCGTTCGAACATCCTGCTCGAGGCGGCGCTGTCGTTCCTCGGCGTCGGCGTGCGTCCCGCCGACGGCGAGCTGGGGGCAGATGATCGCCTCGGCGACCCCGATCTTCAACACCGCCTGGTGGTACATGGCTCTTCCCGGGCATCGCGCTGCTGTTGACCGTGCTGGCGTTCAACCTGCTCGGCGACGGCCTGCAGGATGCCCTGAACCCAAGGACCGCCCGGTGAGCCGGGTGTTTCAAGAACAAGCAGAGGAGGCCCCATGAAGAGGTCGATAAGGACGGTTGCCCTGGTGGCGCTCGCGGGCGTGCTCGCGCTCGCGCTCGCGGCCTGCGGCTCGAGCAGCACGAGCAGCAGCTCGAGCAGCTCGGGCAGCAGTGGAACAGGTGTCGCAAAAGGGCTGCAGACCCCCGCGACCGAGGCGCAGAGCGGCGGCAAGAAAGGCGGCACGCTGAACGTGCTCAACCACGAGGACTTCGAACACATCGATCCGGGGCAGTCGCTACTTCTCGCTCGACTACGAGGCCGTCTACGCGACCTCGCAGGCCGCTGTACTCCTACAAGCCGAACAACTTCAAAGAAGCCGTGCCCGACATGGCATCGGGGCCGCCGGAGATCTCCGCGGACAAGAAGACGATCACGGTCCAGATCCGCCACGGCGTGCACTTCAGCCCGCCGGTGAACCGCGAAGTGACCTCGGCCGACGTCGCCTACGCGATCGACCGCGGAGCCAACCCGAACGTCGCCAACCCCTACTTCGGCGGCTACTTCGGATCGATCGAAGGCGCCAAGACCGCCACCGGCGGCCCGATCCCGGGGATCACCACGCCGAACAAGTACACGATCGTCTTCCACCTCACCGAACCGAAGGCGGCGGACTCGTGGTCGGACGCGCTGGTGCTGCCGCGTCAGCGCTGCCGTGCCGGAGGAATACGCCAAAAAGTACGACGCCAAGAAACCGAGCGAATACGGCAACTACCAGGTGGCCACCGGGCCGTACATGTGCAAGGCCGACAGCTCCGGCAAGGTGCTCGGCATCGGCTACCAGCCGGGCAAGTCGGCGACGCTCGTGCGCAACCCCAACTGGAACGCGAGCACCGACTTCCGGCCCGCCTACCTGGACCAGATCAACATCAAGATCGGCGGCGACACCAACGTCATCGGACGCCAGGTGCTCGAAGGCTCGAACATGGTCCAGAACGACACGCCGGCACAGGCGATCGTCAAGCTCGCGTATGAAAAATACCGCCCCCAGCTGGAGATCTCACCGGGCGCCGGAGACCACTACGTGGCCGTGAACAACAGTTACGGCCCGTTCAAGAACGTGAACCTGCGCAAGGCCTACTGGGCGGCGCTCGACCGCAAGGCGATGGACAAGGCTCGCGGCGGCGAACTCGTCAGCGACGTGATGACGCACTTCATCTATCCGGAAATCCCCGGCTTCGAACAGGCCGGCGGCTACTCCGGGCCCGAAGTTCGACTTCAACGAACACCCCGAAGGCGACATGGCGGTGGCGGAAAAGTACATGAAGCTCGCCGGCTACCCGAGCGGCAAATACACCGGCATCGGAAACTGTCCAGGTCGTCGGCTCGACCGGCAGCCCGGCCTCCGAAGACGCCGAAATCGCCAACCAGACGCTTGACGAACCTGGGCTTCAAGACGAAGCTCAACCTGGTCGACCAGTCGGTCATGTACTCGAAGTACTGCGGCGTGGTCGAGCGAAAAGATCGACGTCTGCCCGAACGTGGGCTGGCTCGCCGACTTCGGCGATCCCGAAGCGGTGCTGAGCGTGCCGTTCAACGGCAAATACATCGTCACCAACGGGACCAACTCCAACTGGGGCCTGGTCAACGTGCCGAAGATCAACAAGGCGATGAACGCAGCCGAACTGGTCGTGGGCAAACAGGCCCGCGCCGAAGCGTGGGCGAAGATCGACAAAGAACTCGTCGAAGAAGCGGTGGCCGTCGCCGTACGACTGGGACAAGCAGCCGAACATCGAGGCCAAGAACGTCGCCGGCGTAGGCGACGTCTGGAACGAGGGCTCCTGGGACTACAACTACACCTCGCTGAAGTAAGGCGACACAAAGCTCGCGGAAGGGGCCGGCCCAGTACGGGCCGGCCCCTGACGCGTTTCGGAGCGACACCCGTTCAAAAACCATGATGCAGTCAACCTGAGCAGATGACTCGCTACATCATCCGCAGGCTTCTGTGGGGCGTCGCGCTGCTCGTCATCGTCTCGGCCGCTCACCTTCGTGCTGTTCCGCGTCCTCCCCACGGGCGACCCGGCGAAGCTGCGCGCGGGGCGCCTGCAGACCCCAAGGTGATCAGCGGCGATTCGCCGCGACCTCGGCCTGGACAAGCCGCTGCTCACCCAGTTCTGGCTCTACATGAAGGGCATCTTCCTGCACTTCAACCTCGGCTACAGCTACTACAGCAACGCGCCCGTCAAGAGCGCTCATCTTCGAATCGCCTGCCGGCCACGATCTCGCTCGTCTTCGGGGGTGCCGTCGTGTGGCTCGTCTCGGGTCTGGCCGTCGGCATCATCTCGGCACGCAAACCGCGCTCGCTGGCTGCGACCGCTTCAGCATGGGCGGCGCGCTCGTGCTCGTCTCGGCGCCCGAATACTGGCTGGGCCTGATGGCCCTCTACGCTGTTCGCATCCGACATCGGCAAGTTCAAGATCTTCCCTGGTGCGGGCAGCTACGTGGGGCTGACGAGCGAACCCGTCGAAATGGTTCACCTCGCTGATCCTGCCGTGGCTCGTCGTGGCCGCAAGCAACGCGGCCGTGTACGCGCGCCTGATGCGCAGCAGCCTGATCGAGACGATGAGCGAGGACTACATCCGCACCGCCCGCGCCAAGGGCCTGCTCCGAGCGTCGCGTCGTGCTGCGCCACGGGGTGCGGGCGGCGATCAACCCGATCCTCACGATCCTCGGGCTCGACATCGGCGTCCTGCTCGGCAGCGCGATGCTCGTCGAAACGGTCTTCAACATCCCCGGCATCGGGCGGCTGAACTACGACGCGATCACCCACTCCGACTTCCCCATCGTCCAGGGGACCGTGCTGCTCGCCGCGCTGTTCATCATCGTGGCCAACATCGTCGTCGACATCGCCTACGCCTATCTCGACCCGAGGGTGCGCTACTCATGAGCGTCGTCTGAGCCCCTGCTGCGGGTGGAGGACCTGCACGTCGAGTTCCACACCGAAGACGGCGTCGTGCACGCTGTCGACGGGATCACCTACCAGGTCGCATGCCGGGCGCACGCTGGGGATCGTGGGCGAGTCGGGCTCGGGCAAGACCGTCTCCTCGCTGACGACGCTCGGGCTCACGCGCGCGCAGGGCGCCACGCATCTCGGGGCGCATCCTGTTCGAGGGCCGCGACCTCGTGGCGCTCCCCGAAGAGGAGCTGCGCGCGATCAGGGGCAACGACATCGCGATGGTCTTCCAGGACCCGCTGTCCTCGCTGCACCCCTTCTACAAGGTCGGCGCCCAGCTCATCGAGGCGGTCCGCGCCCACCAGCGACGTCTCCAAGGCGCAAGGCGCGCGAGCGCGCGATCGAGCTGCTCGGCCTCGTCGGGATCCCCGACCCGGCCCGGCGCGTGGACGAGTACCCGCACGAGTTCTCCGGCGGCATGCGCCAGCGCGCGATGATCGCGATGGCGCTCGCCAACGAGCCCAAGCTGCTGATCGCCGACGAGCCCACCACCGCGCTCGACGTGACCGTGCAGGCGCAGATCCTCGCGCTGATGGAACGCCTGCAGCGCGAGCTCGGGATGGCGATCGTGATCATCACCCACGACCTCGGCGTGGTCGCCGAGATGGCCGACGACATCGCGGTGATGTACGCCGGGACGGATCGTCGAGACGACCTCGGCGCGAGCTGCTGTTCGCCAAGCCCGAGCACCCCTACACCTGGGGCCTGCTGAAGTCGCTCCCCACGCTCGAGCGGCTCGCGCGAGGAGGCGCTCGTGCCGATCCCGGGCACTCCGCCGAGCCTGATCAACCGTCCGTCGGGCTGCCACTTCCATCCGCGCTGCCCCTACGCCCAGCCCGATCACGCGCGCATCGACCCGCAGCTCGAGCCCGTCCCCGGCGAGCCCAACCACCATGTCGCCTGCCTGCTGGAGAGCGAAGTGCGCCAGCGCCTGTGGCAGGAGCTGCGCGCGGGGCGCACGCCCCCCGAGGCGCTCGCCGCTCTCGGGTCGGGTGGGTCGGGATCCGGCGGGGTGGCGCCGTGAGCGCCCTCGTCGAGGTGCGCGACCTCGTCAAGCACTTCCCGATCACCCAGGGGATCGTCTTCCAGCAGCAGTGTCGGCGCCGTGCAGGCGGTCGACGGCGTGAGCTTCGACATCGAACGCGGCGAGACGCTCGGCATCGTGGGCGAGACCGGCTGCGGCAAGAGCACCACCGCGCGGCTGATCATGCGCCTGCTCGAGCGCCACCTCGGGCGACGGTCCGCTTCGAGGGCGAGGACATCACGACGCTGAAGGGAGCGAGCCTGAAGGCGGTCAGGCGCGAGATGCAGATGATCTTCCAGGACCCCTACTCGTCGCTGAACCCGCGCAAGACGATCGGCTCGATCATCGGCGAGCCGTTCGCGATCCACGGCTTGGAGAAGGGCGAGGGCGAGCGCAAACGCGCCGTCCAGGAGCTGATGGAGACGGTCGGGCTGAACCCCGAGCACTACAACCGCTACCCGCACGAGTTCTCCGGCGGGCAGCGCCAGCGCATCGGCGTGGCGCGCGCGCTCGCGCTGAAGCCGAAGCTGCTGATCGCCGACGAGCCCGTCTCGGCGCTCGACGTCTCGATCCAGGCGCAGGTCCTGAACCTGCTGCGCGACCTGCAGCGCGAGTTCGGCCTGACGGTGGTGTTCATCGCCCACGACCTCTCGGTGGTGCGCCACATGTGCGACCGCGTGGCGGTCATGTACCTCGGCAAGATCGTCGAGATCGGGCCGGGCGACGCGCTCTACGGCTTCCCCCGCCACCCCTACACCGGCGCGCTGCTGTCGGCCGTGCCCGTCGCCGACCCCTCCCGCCACGGCCAGCGAGCGCCGGCTGCTCAGCGGCGACGTGCCGAGCCCGGCCAACCCGCCGAGCGCCTGCCGCTTCCACACGCGCTGCCCCAAGGCCCAGGAGCTCTGCTCGACCGAGGAGCCGCTGCTGCGAGGATATGGACTCCGGGCACGCGCGCCGCCTGCCACTTCCCGCTGACGCGCGAGGAGGTCGCGCGGATCGGCGTACGATCTGCCGGATGAGCAGCGAGGCAGATGCGAGCGCCCGCCGCGGCGAGGAGGCCGAGGAGCTGCTCGCAGGGCTGATCCGCTTCAACACGGTCAACCCGCCCGGCAACGAGCGCCCCGCGCAGGAGTACCTCGCCGCGCACCTGCGCGGCGGCCGGCTTCGAGTGCGAGCTGCTCGGCGCCGAGGAGGCCCGCCCGAACCTCGTGGCGCGGCTCCGCTCGCCGGATGGCGCCGACGGTCCCACCCTCTGCTACCTCGGCCACGTCGACACCGTGCTGGCCGACCCGGCCGACTGGACCCACGACCCCTGGTCGGGCGACATCGCCGACGGCTTCCTGTGGGGCCGGGGCGCGCTCGACATGAAGTCCCAGGTGGCCGCCGAGATCGCCGCCGCGGCGTCGCTCGCCCGCTCGGGCTGGCGCCCGGCGCGCGGCGAGCTGCTGATCGTGGCGGTCGTCGACGAGGAGACCGGCGGCGTCGCTGGGCGCGCAGTGGATCACCGAGACCCACCCCGAGAAGGTGCGCTGCGACCTGCTCGTCAACGAGGGCGGGGGAGCCGTGTTCGAGTACGGCGGCCGGCGCTGCTACGGCGTGTGCTGCGCCGAGAAGGGCGTGTTCCGCTTCACCGTCACCACCGACGGCGTCGCCGGGCACGCCTCGATGCCGGGCATGGGCGAGAACGCGCTGCTGAAGATGGCGCCCGTGCTCGAGCGCCTCGCCGCGCGCCAGCCCTCCTACCCGCCGACCGACGAGCCGCTCGCGTTCCTGCGCGGGATCGGCGAGGACCCGGACGACCCCGAGGGCTCGCTCGGCCGCCTGCGCGCGGCCGACCCGCGGCTGGCGACGATGTTCGAGCCGATGTTCGGCGTCACCTTCACGCCCACCCGGATCAGGGCCTCGGAGAAGATCAACGTGATCCCCAGCCGCGCCGAGCTGAAAGTCGACTGCCGCGTGCCCCCCGGCCTCGGCGAGGAGGAGGTCCGCGCGCGGCATCGCCGAGGTGCTCGGGCGAGGAGAACGGCAGCTGGCGGATCGAGTTCACCGAGCGCGTGGTCGGCAACCGCTCGCCCGTGCAGCTCGCGAGCTGATGGACACGATCTCGCCTGGATCGCCGAGCACGACCCGGGCGCGCGAGGTGGTGCCGGTGGTGCTCCCCGGCTTCACCGACTCGCGCCACTTCCGCCTGGCCTTCCCCGAGTGCGTGGCCTACGGCTTCTTCCCCCAGCGCCACCAGTCGCTGCTCGAGACGCGCGCCGCTGATCCACGGCGCCGACGAGCGGATCGACGTGCGCGACCTCGCCTTCGCGACCGAGCTGTTCCGCGACCTCGCCGCTGCGTGTCCTCGGCTGAGGCTGTCAGCCCTCGACAAGCGGGCGCAGAATCCCGCATAATCGTCTGGCGATGCCAAGGATGGTGCGATTGCGGAGGATGGAGAGTTGAGCGCGACGGCCGTGACGGCGCCGAGCGCTGCGACGGCAAAGAGCGCCTGCCGGGGCCGGCGACCCACGCAGGCTCGGCCGCCCATACGACGCACGGCGGCCGCGTCGGCCACGCACACGGCGCTGCGCAGAGCGCCGCCACGCAATACGCGGCGCGCCAAGCACGCGGTGGTCACTCAGGCCGCCGCCGTCCACACCACGCCTGTGCGTCGGCGGCCCGAGACTCTCGTTCGCGCAGGAAATCCAGAACTTCGCGCTACAACTGGGAGCCGGTTCTGACGATCGTGTTCTTCGCCGCGATCCTGTTCGTGATGTGGCGCACGCTGAAGGTGATGCCGCGGATCAAGCCGCAGCAGATCAAGCCGGCCTCCAACCAGGCGGTCACGTTCGCCGACATCGCCGGCGTGGACGAGGCCAAGGCCGAGCTGCAGGAGATCGTGGAGTTCCTGCGCGAACCCAAGTCCTTCCAGGCGCTCGGCGCGAAGGTGCCCAAGGGGATCCTCCTGCACGGGCCGCCGGGCACCGGCAAGACGCTGCTCGCCAAGGCCGTGGCCAACGAGTCCGGCGCCCAGTTCTTCGCCCAGTCGGCCGCCTCCTTCGTGGAGATGTTCGCCGGCCTCGGCGCCGCCCGCATCCGCCGCCTGTTCGCCGATCGCCCGCAAGCACGAACCGGCGATCATCTTCATCGACGAGCTCGACGCCGTCGGCGGGCGCCGCGGCATGGACATCTCCGGCGAGAAGGACCAGACGCTCAACCAGCTGCTCGTCGAGATGGACGGCTTCTCCTCCAGCGGCCGGGTGGTCGTGATCGCGGCGTCGAACCTGCTCGAGAAGCTCGACCCGGCGCTGCTGCGCCCCGGCCGCTTCGACCGCCAGGTGTTCGTGGTGCCGCCCGACGTCAAGGGCCGCCTCGGCGTGCTGCAGGTGCACACCCGCGACAAGCCCCTGGACGACGTCGACCTCGGCCTCGTGGCCCAGCAGACCAGCGGCCTGACGGGCGCCGACCTGGCCAACATCTGCAACGAGGCCGCGATCTTCGCGACCCGCCGCGGCGCCAAGGCGATCGCCACCGCGCGACTTCGACTCGGCGATCGAGCGGGTGATCGCCGGCGTGCAGTCAAAGCGCGTGCTGAACAGCCACGAGAAGCGCGTGGTCGCCTACCACGAGGCCGGGCACGCGCTCTGCGGCGAGCTGCTGCCGTCGGTCGACCGCGTGCACCGGATCTCGATCGTGCCGCGCGGGCGGGCGCTCGGCTACACGCTGAACCTGCCCGCCGAGGACCGCTACCTGAAGACGCGCGAGGAGCTGCTCGACTACATGACGGTGCTGCTCGGCGGACGCGTGGCCGAGCAGATCGTCTTCGGCGCGATCACCACCGGCGCCTCGGACGACCTCAAGCGGGTGGCCGACATCGCCCACTCGATGGTCCACGACTTCGCGATGGGCACCGCCGGGCGTGGGGCGCTCGCCCGACGGCGACGTGCGGCTGTCGGAGACCACGCTGCGGATCCGCGACGAGGAGCGCCACGACCTGATCGAAGAGGCCCGCCGCGCCGCCCAGAAGCTGATCGTCGCCCACCGCGGCCAGCTCGAGGCGCTCGCCCAGGAGCTGCTCGAGAACGAGGTGCTCGACCGCGACGCGATCGACAGGATCATGGAGGGCGTCCCGCGCATGGAGCGCGCCCCGGGCGTGGGCCTGCGCGTGGTGGCCGCCAGCCCCCGGGATCCGCTTCCCGGCCCCGCCTCGATCCCGTTGCCGGAGGATCCCTCCGAGGGCGGGACTCGACGGCTATAGACTGCGGCGGGTGTTCAGCCGAATCGATCACATCGGGGTGGCCGTCGAGGAGATCGAGCCCGCGCTCGAGCTCTATCGCGAGAGCTTTCAGCTGACCGTCGCCCACCGCGAGGTGGTCGAGGAGCAGGGGGTGGAGGCGGTGCTGCTGGACGTGGGCGAGAACCACGTGGAGCTGCTCGCGCCGCTCGGCCCCGACACGCCGGTGGGAAAGTTCCTCGCTCGGCAGGGTCCGGGCCTGCACCATGTGGCCTACCAGGTGAGCGACATCGAGGCCACGCTGCAGAGCCTCAAGGAGGCGGGCCTCGCTCTGATCGACGAGCACCCCAGGACCGGCATCCGCGGCTCGCGGGTCGCCTTCATGCACCCCCGTGCCACAGCCGGCGTACTTACCGAGATCGTCCAACCGGCGGAGGGACACTGATGCCAGACACAGCAACACGCCGCGTGACCGTCGGCTTCCAGGGCGGGCAGGTGCTCGCCCTGCGCCTCACAGACGCCCAGCTGAAGGCCCTCACCGAGACCCTCGGCGGCGGCGGCTGGCACGAGATCGAGAGCGACGATGGTCCCGTCCGCATAGACCTCAGCCAGGTCGTCTACGTCTCAGCGGAGAAGGACGAGTCGCGCGTCGGATTCGGCTAGGGAAGCGCTGTTGTTTGTCTTTTTCTGTGCTGTATAGCCATCGTCATACAGCACTCGATCTGGATGTGCGGTTGCTGCGCCTCGCGCGCACGGTCGGGCACAGCAGTCCGCGCGGAGAGCGGGTGGTGGCGCGGTTCTCGAAGCTCGGGGAGCATGGGGCCGTGTGGCTGGCGATCGGCGCGGCCGGTGCAGCGCTCGACCCGGCTCGGCGAGGGAGCTGGACCCGGGCGATGGGGTCGGTTGCGACGGCCTTCGTCGCGAACACGACCATCAAGGCGATCGTGGGGCGAGGCAGGCCGAGCCTTCCCGACCTGCCGGCGCTCACTGGTACGCCCACGGGGCTGAGCTTCCCCAGCGCGCACGCCTCCACCTCGTTTGCCGGTGCGCTTGCCTACTCGCGCCTGGGGCTTCCCGCCGCTCCGCTGTATGCGCTGGCGACTGGTCTGGCGCTGTCGCGGCTGTACCTGGGGGTGCACTACCCGTCGGATGTGCTCGGAGGGGCTCTGCTCGGGACCGGGCTTGCGGCTCGGCTCAACTTGGACACACAAGCGCATATACTGGACATATGAGCCAAGCACTCTCGGCGTCGGCGGAGCGTCTGGGCTGCAGCGAGCGCACGCTGCGTCGCTATGTGAACGATGGCCTGCTGCGAGGTCGTCGCATGGCGCGGGGGCGGCTCGAGTTGCCCCAGGCGGAGGAGGATTACCTGGAACGCCATTGGGATCTACTGAGCGGGTTGCGCTCGGCTCTGCGCACCGAGCCGGGCGTTCGGCTGGCGGTGCTGTTCGGCTCGACGGCTGTGGGTGAAGACGATCGCTCCTCAGATGTGGATCTCCTCGTGATTCACCGCAGTCCCGCGCCGTTGGCTTTCGCGGGCATCAGACTGCGTCTCAGTCGCACCCTGCGCAGGCGGGTGGACGTGGTTGGCCTGGAGCAGGCTGAGACGATGCCGACGCTGTTGGCGGACGTGCTGGACGAGGGCCGCGTGATCGTCGATCGCGAGGGACTGTGGTCCGCTCTGCGTGAGCGTCGCTCGGAGGAGGTGCTCTTGGCGGCAGGGCGCGAAGAGCGTGCGACGGCTCTCCGAGCGCGGGCAACGATCGCCGCGGCACGTGAGCGGATCGCGGCGGCGGCGTAGTCATGATCGCCGCCATCGATATACGCCGAACAGGTCAAGCGGCGGAGGCGGCGCACAGTGACCGTGGACCCCACACATGAGCGTCTCTCAAAGGGTCAGCGTCGGCTCAACGCGATCCTCGAGGCGATACCCCTGGCTCGAGAGCAGCTGCTGGTGGCGATCGAGGAGTTCGATCCAGGGTTCGACATGAGTGCGTTCCTGCACGCGGCGAGCTCGCCGGATGCGCGCGAGCGCAACAAGGTCGCGGTGGTGGAGCGCGAGTCCGAGGTGCTGCTCAACTGGTTGCATGAGTTGGCGGCCCGCGCACTTGCGGAGGGTCAGCGGCTGGGTGTTGTGGAGAAGGCGCCTGGACATCCGTGGGAGCGCCTCGCGGGATTGCGGGTCATCTCGCACGCATCCGCCACGCGACTGCAGGAGGTCAAGGAGCTGCGTGACGATCTCGCACACGCCTATCCGCCCGCGGGGTGGAAGGCGCTCCATGAAGGTGTGCAGACCCTCCTGAAGGAGCTCGATCGTTATGTGGATCGTTGCGCCCTGTGGCTGGAGCAGCATGGCATTCTCGGGGCCGGGGGACCGGAGTGAGCACCCGAATCGGAATCGTCGGAATGCCCAACGCGGGCAAGTCCTCGCTGTTCAACGCCCTCACCAAAGCGGGGGCCGAGGCGGCCAACTACCCGTTCACCACGATCGAGCCCAACGTGGCGGTGGTGCCGGTGCGCGACGAGCGCATGGAGCAGGTGGCGAGGACGCTGGGCTCGTCGGAGATCGTGTGGGACACGGTCGACTTCCACGACATCGCGGGCCTCGTGGCGGGGGCGCACGAGGGGGAGGGGCTGGGCAACAAATTCCTGGCGAACATCCGCGAGACCCACGCGATCGTGCACGTGGTGCGGGCGCACAACGACGAAAACGTGATCCACCCGGAGGGCCGCGTTGACCCGCTGGGGGATATTGAGACGATCGAGACGGAGCTCGTCATGGCGGACCTCGAGGCCGCTGAACGTCGGGTGGAGAAAGTTGGAAAACAGGCGCGGGGGGGCGATCGCGTCGCCGTGGCGGAGGAGGGGTGGCTGCGCGAGGTGGTCGCGGCCCTGCAGGCGGGTCGTCCCGCGCGCACGGTGCCGGTGCCCGATGAGGCCCCCAACGCAGCTCGCGACCTGGGCTCGCTGACGAGCAAGCCGGTGCTGTTCGTGGCCAATGTGGACGAGGGCTCGGAGGAGGTGCCGGCGGCGGTGGCCGAGCATGCGGCCGCGCAGGGAGCCCGAGCGGTTGCGGTCTCCTCGCGGATCGAGTCGGAGTTGGCGGAGCTCGACGACGAGGACGCGGCGGCGATGCGGAAGGAGCTCGGCGTCAGCGAGTCTGGCCTGCAGCGGGTCGTGCGGGAGGCGTTCGCGCTCCTGGATCTGATCGCCTTCTTCACCGCGGGGGAGGGGACGATCGCGCAGTGCTGGCACCTGCGCCGTGGCCTCACCGCCTGGCATGCCGCCGGAGAGATCCACACAGACATCCAGAAGGGCTTCGTGCGGGCGGAGGTGATCGGCTGGAAGGAGCTGGTGGAGGCGGGCGGCTATGCAGGCGCCCGCGAGCGGGGGACCCTGCGCCTGGAGGGCCGCGACTACGTGATGGCCGATGGGGACGTGATCACGGTGAAGTTCACCCCGTGATGGGACGGGCGCCGCGCAGCCGGGGGATGGCAAACGCGCGAGCCATGTTCGCGCGCCACGACGAGGCGGCCCGCCGAGGGATACCCGTCGAGGAGCTACCCGGTGTCGAGGAGGGCTCGAGCGCGGACGGGCAGACGCCGGGCCATACCCGCCGCGAGCTGATCGCCGGTGGCGTGGCAATGGCCGGTGGGGCGGCGCTTGCCGCGAGTCCCGCGTTCAGCCTCGCCAAGGCGCTGAGCAGGCCGTCGAATCCACGGATCGCGATCGTGGGGGCAGGGCTGGCGGGTCTTCGCTGCGCTCACACACTGTGGATGGGCAATCCGGCGACCCCGCTCGCGGCAACCGTCTACGACGCCAACCCCACGCGGACAGGCGGGCGCTGCTGGTCGCTGCGGGGCTTCTTCGCGGGAGGCCTCGAAACCGAGCACGGAGGAGCGTTCATCAACTCCAACCAGACCTCCATCCGCCGTCTCGCCGCCCAGCTCGGCCTGGAGGAGGAGGTGGTGGACGGCGGTGATCTGCCCAGCGGCGAAGAGGTCTACTGGATCGCTGGGTCGCGCTACACCTATGCGCAGGCCAACGCCGACTGGGGCCAGGTCGGCTACCGGGCGTTTCGCCAGGCGATGCACGAGCTCGCCACCCCTGCCGGAGAACAGCGCCTCGATGCGATGTCCGTGCCGGAATGGCTGGACAGCACCGAGATCGGATCGGGGAGTCGCTTCGGCCGGCTGATGCTGGCCAACGCAGTGACCGAGAACGGAGGCGACCCCGCCGACATGTCGGCGCTCGACCTGATCGAACTCACAGGATCCAACCCGCGCTCCTCGCTCTCACCCATCCCGGGCGACGACGAGCGCTTTCACATCGTGGGGGGCAACGACCAGATCGTCTCGCGCATGATCGCCCAGCTCCCGCCAGGCGCCGTCAGGAGCGGGTATGAGCTGGTGGCGCTGCGCACCAACCACGATGCGAGCGTCAACCTCGTCTTCGATGTCGCCGGCACCACGGTCGAAGTGGGCGCCGACGTGGTGGTGCTGGCGCTTCCCTTCAGCACGCTGCGTCTGGTCGATCTATCGCAGTCGGGTCTCTCCGCGACCAAGCGCACGGTGATCGAAACGTTGGGCATGGGCTCCAACGCCAAGGTCCACGTCGAGCTGACGCACAAGACCTGGCCGGCGCTCGGCTACAGCGGAGCGAGCTATGGCGAATGGGACCGCTTCTGCTGCGCCTGGGACGACTCGGTCGTGGCCGGCCCCGACGCCCGGCCGGCCCTCCTGCTGGGCTTTCCCGGCGGCCACGTCGGCCAGAGCACCCTGACCGGCGAAGCTCACGGCCCGGCACCCGCCGCCGATGCGCAATGGCTGCTGGCGCAGATGGAGCTGCTCTACCCCGGCACCGAAGCCGCCTATACCGGCCGCTCCTATGAGGACCATTGGGCGCTCGATCCCTGGGTGCGCGGCGCCTACTCCTACTGCCGGGTGGGCCAGGCCTCGAGCTACGGCGCCCTGGCGAGGGCGAGTGAGCGAGCGATCCACTTCGCCGGGGAGCACACCTCAACCGCCAACCAGGGCTTCCTCGATGGAGCGGTGCAGAGCGGCGAACGGGCCGCGAAAGAGATCCTCAGACGTCTGCACTCCTAGCGAGCTGCTCCAGGCGCTCCGCCAGCCGCCGCATCCCCAGCTCGCGCGCGGTGGCGGCGCCCGTGAGGAAGTCGGTGGTCCCATCCGCAGGGGGCTCGGCCTCGACTCGCTGCAGCGTGGCGATTTGCTTGAAGGCCAGGAGCAGTTGCTCGTTGTCGGTGAGTGCGGCAGCCCGACGAGGGCTCATCTCGCCGCGGATGCTGCGCGCCGCCGCGAGCACCCCCTCCAGCGAACCGTGCGTGCGCAGCAGCTCGGCGGCGGTCTTCGCGCCGATGCCCGGCGCGCCTGGAAGCCCATCGGACGGGTCGCCACGCAGGGCGATGAAATCGGGCACGCGCTCGGGCTCAACGCCGTAGCGCTCGCGCACCTGCTCGGGGCCGATCTCCACGTGGGCGGCGCCTTTCTTGCCCAGCTCGAGCACAGCCACACGTGCGCCCACCGCTCCATAGAGGTCGCGGTCGGCGGTCAGCAGCAGCGCCCGTCCCCCGCTCTCCTGCTCGGCTTGGGCGAAGGAGAACATCACGTCGTCGGCCTCCAGCGTCTCACTCGTGGGCACCTTCCAGCCGAGGCTCTCCAGCAGGCCGGTGACCTTCGCCCATTGCGCCGCCAGCTCGGGCGGCATCGGCGGACGATGGGCGTGGTAGGGCGGATAGAGCTCGACGCGATAGTCGGCCTGCTCGGCGCCCATGCAGGCGAGCACCCCTCGCGGCGTGCCCGAGGGTGGCGGCGACTCGAACAGCGAGAGGATCGTGTTGACGGTCCCGAGCAGCGCGTTGACCGGCTGCCCCTGCGCGTCGACGATCGATTTGGGCAGGGCGAAGTAGGAGCGGTAGAGCAGCCAGGGCACGTCGGCGATCAGCAGGGGTGGGCTCATCGGCTCAGCGTATGCGTGGGGCCGCCGCGATGCCCGACCGCCGTCCCCGGGAAGGCGCTCGCGTGTGCTCTCAGCCCTCGAGCATCCAGCAGTTTTCGGTCCACAGGAACCGATTGGCGCCGCTCATCAACGGCGTGGAGAGCGCGATGGTGGCGGTGTTGCCGCGCACGATCACCACAGCTGTGGGAATCGCTCGCAACTGCGCCCGGATTCGCGCCCGCGCCCTGCGGTCGCGCAGCAGCCCTGCGAGCCGCGCGTCCTGGCGCTGGGCGCAGCTGCGACGGTGCACTGTGGCGCGCAGCGGTGCGTTCAGGATTCCGCATGCTCCGGCGCCGTTGCCGGCCAGCTCGGCGCTGACGAAGTTGGTGGCCGCCCTGCGCACCCAGGCGATCTGTTCGCTGGTGCCCACCGAGTGAGCACCGAGCGCGCCGGCCGGAAACGACAGAGCGGCCAGGCAGAGCAGCAGCGAGATCGGAAGGCGAGGTCTCATGAGAGGCACAACTGCGATCGGAGGTTCATTGAAGAGCCTTTCGTGGGCTATCGACGTGCTCGCGGACGCATATCGTAGGTACCCGGGCGGATCGTCCCGCCCAGCGGCTGCCGATCATCCCGCCGAGGCGCCGCCCGTGGAGGCGCTGGTGCTCGCTGAGGGTGCCACGGCGCCACCCTGTGGCCCCGGGGGCGCCGCGGGTGGCGGCGCCGGCGGCGTGCTCGTGGTGGGTGCGCCGGCAGCCGCCCGCCCGCTGTGGTCGGGCTCGCGGTGGATGGTGGCTCCGCTCTTGACGCTGAAGTAGGCCCAGGTGCTGCTCAGGCCGAGCGCTCCCGCGAGCTCGGGGCCGGTGACGGGGGTGTCGCCGCGGGAGCCCAAGATCCGTGCGGAGACGATGCGGGGAGAGGCCCCCCGCGTGAGCACCTCGATGCCGCGGAAGCTGCCTTTGAGCAGCCCTCCCAGATGCGCGGCGGCGGCGGCGAAGCTCATGCTGAGCTTCCAGTTGGAGGAGCGGCCTTCATAGGGGTCGGGCACGCCTCGCAGCCAGGGCTCGGGCGTGGAGCCGAGGAAGGAGTCCTCGATGTTCTCGGTCATCCCCCCCGAGCTGGCGAAGAAGTAGGTGGCGGCCGGCTGTCCGGCGTAGAGGACGATCTGGCCCGCTGTGGCGCTCACCGCCGCGTTGGAGCTGGCCGTTTCGGCGGCCACTCCGCGGTAGACCTGGGAGCGGGTGTCCGAGTAGACGTCGAAGCGCGATCCCCCCGCATGGGAGGTGAGGGCGTAGGTGCGGCTGGCGACCGCCTGTGCCTCGAGCGCCGCGAGCGGCCAGCTGGAGGGCATCTCGGCGGCGACCACGCCGCGGACATAGCGCTCCAGTGGCACCTTCACCACCTTCGAGCCCTCCAGCACGCGGATCACCGCCTTGGGCGGTGCATGGCCGATGGTGGTGGCCGTGTAGTAGTGGGCCAGGATCGCCTGATAGCCGGCGCCGTGCTGGGCGTAGCCGAGGGCTCCGTCCTGGCTCATGCCGACGCCATGGCCGTCGCCCGCGCCTTCGATGATGAGTGTCGCGGCGTGGGCGGAGCCGGCCCAGAGGGCCATTGCGGCAAGCGCGCTCGCAGCCGTTGCTACAGCCCGTCCAAGACCGCCCGGGCGGGCGTGAAGGCGATGATAGGTTGAGGCGATGAGCAGTAGCAACACGTCCCGCATGCCACGGTCGCGCTCCAGGCGAGGGACTTCCATACCTTCTCGGTCGGGTTCAGCGCGACGGGGCGTGAGGGCTGCACGATGACTGGCGCCGAGCAGGAGCGGGCGGTGCTCGAGCAGGTTCCCACCGAGCTGTACATCGCCGGCGAGTGGCGAGCGCGCGAGCGGCGGGGGCACGCTCGCGGTGGAGGACCCCTCGACAGAGGAGACGCTCGTGGAGGTGGCCGACGGCCAGGCCGAGGACGCGATGGCGGCCCTGGGCGCGGCCGCCGACAAACAGGCCGAGTGGGCGCAGTGCCCGCCGCGCGAGCGCGGCGAGATCCTGCGCCGCGCCTACGAGGCGATCGTGGCGAAAACCGACGAGCTGGCGCTGCTGATGACGCTCGAGATGGGCAAGTCGCTGGCCGAGTCGCGGGCCGAGATCGCCTATGCGGCGGAGTTCTTCCGCTGGTTCTCCGAGGAGGCGGTGCGCATCCACGGTCGCTACATGGTCAACACCACCGGCAAAGGCCGCATCCTCACCATGCGCCAGCCGGTGGGGCCGTGCGTGTTCGTGACTCCCTGGAACTTCCCCACCGCGATGGGCACCCGCAAGATCGCACCGGCGATCGCGGCCGGCTGCACGATGGTGGTCAAGCCCGCCCAGCAGACGCCGCTGTCGATGCTGGCGCTGGCCAAGATCCTCGAGGAGGCGGGGCTGCCCGGAGGAGTGCTGAACGTGATCACGGCCAAGCACTCGGGTGAGGTGATCGAACCGCTGCTGAAGGACTCGCGCACCCGCAAGCTGTCCTTCACGGGCTCCACCGAGGTGGGGCGCAGGCTGATCGAACAGTCGGCCGAGCAGGTGCTGCGCGTGTCGATGGAGCTCGGGGGCAACGCGCCATTCCTGGTCTTCGCCGATGCCGATCTCGACGCCGCCGTCGAGGGGGCGCTGCTGGCGAAGATGCGCAACGTGGGGGAGGCTTGCACGGCGGCCAACCGCTTCCACGTGCACGAGTCTGTGGCCGAGGAGTTCGCCCGGCGCATGGCCGAGCGAATGGGCGCCATGAAGATCGGGCGCGGCACCGAGCCCGATGTGGACGTCGGCCCGCTGATCGACGGTGACCAGCGCGACAAGGTCGCCGAGCTGGTTGACGACGCCGTGCAGCGCGGTGCGCAGGTGCTGCTCGGAGGCAAGCGGGGACAGGGCGAGGGCTATTTCTACGAGCCCACCGTCCTGGCCGAGGTACCCGACGATGCACGGCTGCTGAGCGAGGAGATCTTCGGGCCGGTGGCCCCGGTCGCCGTCTTCTCCACCGACGAGCAGGCGCTCGAGGCGGCCAACCGCACCGAGTTCGGCCTCGTTGCCTATGTCTACACTCGCGACCTGGACCGCGCCTTCCGCGTGTGTGAGGGAATCGAGACGGGCATGGTGGGGCTCAACCAGGGCGTCGTGTCGAACCCCGCCGCGCCCTTCGGCGGAGTCAAGCAGTCGGGCTTCGGTCGCGAGGGCGGCTTCGAGGGGATCTCGGAGTACCTCGAGACCAAGTACGTGGCGATGGGGGTCTGAGGCTTCTCGCGAGGTGTCCAACTCTCGGGCCGGCGCTGAAGGACTCCGTACCGGTGAGCCGAAAAGCCGAGTGGTGACCATGCGCTTGAAGTCGGGCTGGCTGCTTCTCGTCCTGCTCGTCATGTCTACCGCGGCGCCTGCGGCCGAGGCCAGCCATTCCCTCTACGCGTTTGGCTGGAATATCGACGGACAGCTCGGGAGCTCGACCGATCTCGGCACCCGCGATCCCTTCGTTGCCCCCGTCACGCTGTCTGGCGGCGAACCGGTGGGCCAGGCGGCGGCCGGCAATCACTTCAGCCTCGTCGCGACAGCCACCGGTCAGCTCTATGCCTTCGGTGAAGACAACTTCGGCCAGCTTGGCAGAGCGCCCGTCTCTGAAGAACCCACTCCGCAGACGGTGGCGCTCCCCGAAGGCGTCGTGGCGGCAGCGGCCGGCGGTAACCACAGCCTTGTCATAACAACCGCCGGCAAGCTGTACTCATTTGGTGAAAACAACTACGGGCAGCTCGGGACGGTCGCCAACCTCGGCACGACCAATCCGAATCCGAACCCCACGCTCGTGAGCCTCCCGGGATCGAAAGGCGAGGTGGTCCAGGTCGCGGCGGGTCACGTGCACAGCCTCGCCCTCACCTCCACCGGCGAGCTCTACGCGTTTGGCGGCGACGAAAGCGGTCAGCTCGGGTTCTCCGGCTCGACTGCAAATGACACCCCCACGCTCGTCGAACTCCCCGGAGGGGCAACGGGATCGATCAAGGCGATAGCGGCCGGCTATCGCTTTAGTCTCGCGCTCACTTCGACAGGTGAAGTGTATGCCTTCGGTCAGCTCGGGAACTCGACGAACAACGGAGTGACGACGCCGAATCCGACGCCCACGCCCGTCACCTTCCCCGGCTCCTCTACGATCGCCCAGATCGCGGCCGGTGGCTACCACGCCCTTGCGCTGAGCACCACCGGCCAGCTCTACGCGCTCGGACAGAACCGCTATGGGCAGCTGGGGAACGCCACCAACAACGGCAAATCTACGGCCAACCCGACACCGGCGCTCGTGACGCTGCCCGGTGTCGGTGGCACCATCACCCAGATCGCGGCGGGGAACCACGACAGCCTCGTGCTGAGCTCCGGGGGCCAGCTGTATGCGTTCGGCGAAAACCAGTATGGGCAGCTGGGCAACACAGCCAACAACGGCACCGAAGTCGCCAACCCGACACCTACTGTCGTCGACCTGTCCGCCGAAGCGTTGGTCCAGGGATCCTCGGCCGACCACACACTCCTGCTGGGGCCGTTCATATCCCCCGTAACGGTCTGTGGCTGCGCGAACGAACAGCATCCGTCGTCCACGGGCGTCACCACCACCACGGGAGCCCCGCAGACTCCGTCGCACAGTCCGGCACTCCGGGCACCCGTGCTGGGCGCGGTGAGCCTGACGAATAGAAGCTTCCGCGTGGGCAGGCAGGCAACGGCGATCGCGGCCAGGAAGGCACCCGTTGGTACGGCCATCCACTTCACCCTCTCGACGACCGCGAAGCTTGCGATCGTGATCACGCGATCGGCCTCGGGCCTGCGCCACGGTCTGAGCTGCCTGGCACCGAGCAGGGCTCTGACAAGAGCTCACGCCAAGCACTGCGGGCGCAGGCTCGTGGTTCAGGCGCTCAGCCGCACGGGCGAGCCTGAGGGGGCGGACAGCGTTGCCTTCAGCGGCCGTTTGGGCAGCCATCCACTCGCCCCCGGAGCGTATGTGGCGCTGATCAGAGCAAGCAACGCAGCCGGGAGCTCAAAGCCCGTCGTTCTCAGCTTCACTGTGCTCCGCTGAGATGAGCGCTCGCTCGGCGGAGCTGCGGCTGTGGCTATCCCTGCGGGCGCTGCCCCCCCGGGTGGCGCTGTTCTACCTGCGGGCACGCCGTCAGGCTCGCCGTGACGGCGACCGCTTCAGCCTCGACTCGGCCGCGCGGCCCTCCGAGCTGGCGGAGCTGCTGTCGCTGGCGGCGGGTCGCAGGGCGGTCGTGGAGCTCGGGACAGGTACGGCCTGGAGCGCGATCGCACTCGCGCTGGCCGACGGCGCGCGCAGCGTGATCTCCTACGACCCCTGCGTTCGAATGGAGCGAGAGACGTACCTCGCGCTGGCGAGCGCAGACGTGAGCGGGCGGATAGAGCTACGCGCTGCGCCCGACACGGCGGGTCCACGTCCAGGCGATCCCCCTGTGGACTTCCTGTTCATCGACTCTCTTCACGAGCGCGAGCCGGCGGCGGCTGCGTTTCGCGCGTGGCGGGATGCTTTGGCTCCGGGCGCCGTGGTCGTATTCCACGATTATGACCACCCCGATTATCCCGGAGTGGCCGAGGCCGTGTCTGACCTCAAGTTGGAGGGCCACCGCAGCGGCGGGCAGTTCGTGTGGCGCGCGCCCCCACCAGCCGAGTGAGCCAGGACGCACACGTGCCCCCAGCCAGGCGGTCCGGGGGGCACGGTGCTGCGGGTGGGCGGGTTCAGGTGGCGGTGATGTAGCCGCTCATGTAGCCGGCGTGCTGCATCGCCCAGCCGTTGGCGGTGTCGTCACACGGGATCACGCAGAACCAGGAGAAGCGGCCTTTTTCCTTGACCACGATCTGGTAGGTGTGGATACCGGGCTTGACGACGATGTTCACGCCGATCTCGGGCGAGGTGATGCTGTGTTCGCCTTCGTCGGTGTTGTCGATCTTGAGGTCGAGCGTCTGCCCCACTTTGACCGCATATTCAGTCTGGGTGAAGGCGTCGTGCTTGATCTTGTCAGGGCCGAGCTTCGAGCCGGGAATGATTTTCAGGCTGATCAGCTTCGGTGCGGGAGCGGTCGCGCTCGCCGTTGCGCCGGTGGTGGCGGCCGGAGTCACGATGCCGCTGGTGACTGTGACCGTGTTGTGTTCGCTGCTCTGGTTCAGAGCGATTATCGACATGAGGATGGCCGCGAAGATGCCGATGCCGGCGAACACCTCGATCACGGTCTTGCCGGTCTTCTCGACGGTGTCGTCGAACTCCTCCTGGTCGTGGACTTCTGTCTCTCTGTCTGGTACCTCAACGTGCATCTCATCACCCGCCTTGGGAGGTGCTGCTTTGCCTGTATTGACTACTTGCATCCAACACCCTGGCGAGCCGCGTGTTATCCGCCTTCGCCCGCCTGATCCGTAGGGGTTTCTCCGCAGTCGGGAGCGATCTTGCAGTACCGACCGCTCCTCTGGCTACAGTCCTCGACCATGTTGCGGGCCCATCTCAGCCCACGGGTAGCTGCGCTCGCTGTCGCTGTTCTCGCGGCCGCGCTCGCCGGCTGCGGGTCCTCCTCACCGTCGGGCAACGGCTTGGCCGCGAAGTCGCCCACTCAGATACTGGCCGCCACCAAGGCTGCGGCCACGGCCGCGGCGACGGTTCACGTCTCGGGCTCGATCGTCAACGAAGGCAAGCCCATATCTCTGGACATGGAACTGGAGGCGGGCAAGGGGGGCAAGGGAAGCATCGCGCTCGAAGGCCTCGCCATCCAGCTCATCCAGCTCAATGGAACCGTATACATCAAGGGCAGCGACGCCTTCTACAGCCACGTAGCCGGCACCGCGGCGGCTCAACTGCTGCGCGGCAAATGGCTGAAGGCTCCGGCCAACCTCGGGCAACTTCTCCTCGCTCGCCTCGCTGACGGACCTGACCAAGCTGATCGGCAGCACGCTCGAAGCGCACGGCGCCCTCACAAGCGCTGGGACGACGACGGTGAACGGGCAGAAGGCGGTGGGCGTGACCGACAAGAGCAAGGGCGGCACGCTCTACGTTGCGAGCACCGGCGCGGCCTACCCGCTGGAGATCGCCAAAGGCGGCGCGAGCGGGGGCAAGATCGTGTTCGATCGCTGGAACAAGCCGGTCAGCCTGAGTGCACCAACCGAAGCGGTCAACATCAACCAGCTGCAGAGCGGCCACTAGCCGCGGCTGAGCACTCGGTCATATGTCCATGGGCGCCGAGACCGCGTCAAGCCGCTTCGATACGGGCGTCGAAGCCGAGGTTTGAATCGCGAATCGAATCTGGGACCGGACAAGGACGCGAGAGCTCTCAGTGAACGGTGCAATCCAAGCAAGCCTGCTGCAAAGCCCCGCCGATCGCGCGGGGCTCCCGCATCGCCCTGGAAGCGAGAACGAGCGATCGGGAGCGAGCGGATCGCCGGAATCGGAGGGTTCGTGCGTAGACTGGACAACGTGGGCAACGGGCACCGCAGGCGGCCGCCCGCAGGCGGCCGGTCCCCACGGGGGGGCGCCAAGCGCCGCCATCCGGCGGTCGGGCTGCTGCGGTGGGCTCTGCTGTGCGTGGCTGGCGATCGCGGGAGCGATCATCGCGGGCGCCTCGCTGCTCGTGGCGGTCTGCCTCGTCGTGCTCGGCTGCGCCGCGGCGAGCCCTCGGCTGGCGCATCGGCGAGAACGGCCGTGTGGCGCTCGAGGAGGAGATCGACAGCCGCACCTCGGAGCTCAAACGCGCGCTCTCCGAGCTCGAGATCGCCCAGGCGGAGACCGTGCAGCGGCTGTCGATGGCGGTCGAGTTCCGCGACGAGGACACCGGCGCGCACATCGAGCGGATCGGGCGCTTCTCGGTGCTGCTGGCCGAGCACATCGGCATGGACGCGGAGTTCTGCGAGCGGCTCAAGCACGCCGCGCCGCTGCACGACGTCGGCAAGGTGGCGATCCCCGACGCGATCCTGCTCAAGCCCGGCCCGCTCACGCCGGAGGAGCGCGCGATCGTCGAGACCCACGCCGAGGAGGGCCACCGGCTGGTGCGCGGCTCGTCCTCCTCGATCCTCGACATGGCGGCGACGATCGCGCTCAGCCACCAGGAGAAGTGGGACGGCACGCGGCTACCCGCGCGGCCTGAAGGGCGAGGCGATCCCGATCGAGGGCCGGATCGTGGCGGTCGCCGACGTGTTCGACGCGCTCACCAGCGACCGTGTCTACCGCAAGGCCTTCTCGGTCGACGAGGCCGTGCAGATGATGCGCGAACAGCGCGGCCGCCACTTCGACCCGGTCCTGCTGGACGCGTTCATGGAAGTGCTCGGCCGCTCCGGGCCCGATGCGCGCGAGCAGCTGCGCTCCGACCCGGCGGCGCTCGTCGAGAGCACGCTCGAGACCTTCGCCAACGCGCTCGAACGCGGCGACGCCGAGATGGCCGAGGGCGCGATCGCCACGGCGATCGAGGACGGCATCTCGCCGACGACGCTGCACGCCGAGGTGATCGGCCCGACGCTGCGCCGCATCGACGTGCTCTCCGAGGCGGGTCAGATCGACGCCGACCGCGAGCGCCGCGCCAACACGATCACTCGCAGGGTGCTGGCGACGCTCTACCGCTACATGACCAGCGGCACCGAGCCCACCCGCGAGCGGGTGCTGCTCGCGGGCGTCGAGGGCGACGCGCACACGCTCGGACTGCAGATGGTGCACGACCAGCTCGCCGCTGCCGGCTTCCAGACGATGTTCGACACCGACCTCTCGGCCGAGCGGCTGCTGGCGATGGTCGCGAGCCAGTCCCCCGATCTGATCGTCATCGGCGCCACGGTGCCGCGCGAAGGCGACCCGGTCGAGCTCGCGCTGCGCGACCTGCGCGCGGCGCACCCCGGCGTTCCGATCGTGCTCGGCGGCCCAGCGGTGGGCGGCAGCCTGCCGCGCGAGCGCGAGGGCATGCGGGTGCTCGAGCGCATCGACCAGTCGGTCGAGGCTGTCGAGGACCTGCTCGCGCCCGCCGCCTCGGCCGCATCCGTATAGATTTAGCCGCGCATGGCCAATGCGCGATCGTGACCGGCGGCGCCGGCTTCATCGGCTCACACGTCGTCGATGCCCTGCTCGCCGAGGGCTACGCGGTGACGGTCATCGACGACCTCTCCTCGGGCGAAGCGCGAGCGCGTCGCCGAGCAGGCAGAGCTGCGTGAGCTCGACATCGTCGACCTCCCGGGACTGAAGGCGGTCGTGGAGGAGGTTCAGCCCGCGATGCGATCTTCCACCTCGCCGCGCAGGCGAGCGTGGTCGCCTCGGTGGAGGACCCGGGGCGCGACTGCGAGGTCAACGTCCAGGGCACGCTCAACGTGGTCGAGGCCGCGGGCGACCTGCGGCGCATCGGTGGTGTTCACCTCGACCGGCGGCGCGCTGTACGGCGACGACGCGCCGATGCCCACCGCCGAGGACCGGATCCCCGCGCCGCTGTCCCCCTACGGCGCGTCGAAGTGGGCGGCAGAGGCGTATGTGAAGACATGGTCGCTGTCTTCGGGCATCCCGCATGCGGTGTGCCGGCTCGGCAACGTCTACGGCCCGCGCCAGAGCCCGCACGGGGAGGCCGGCGTGGTGGCGATCTTCTCGCACCACCTCTACACCGACCAGGCGCCCAAGCTCTACGGGCACGGCAAGCCCACCCGCGACTATGTGTATGTGGGCGATGTGGTCAGCGCGCTGATGGCGGCGTCGGGGCGCTCGGGCACCTACAACATCGCCACGCAGGTGGAGACGGACGTGGCGACGCGTGTGGAGCGAGCTGAGCAAGGCCGCGGGCAAGCAGATCGAGCCCGAGCTCGCCGACCTGCGTCCGGGCGAGCTCCAGCACAGCTGCCTCGAACCTCGCCTGGCCGAGCGCGAGCTCGGCTGGCACGCGGAGATGCGGATCGCGGAGGGCCTGCGGCTGACCTACGAGGCGCTCGTGGCGGAATTCGAGAGCAGGTAGCGCCTGGCACCACGCCGTGAGCGGGTGGTGGAGTAGCTCAAAGGGCCGTTGGACTCCCGTTGCAATTGGACCGGCAGGCCTTCGGTTGGGCGGTTGAGCGACCGAGAGACCTCATATGAGGCTCTCGCTCGGCGTCCTCTCGGCGTCCGCTCACCACATTGGCACTCAGCCTGCGCCGGCGCCGGCCAGGCGCTGGGCGATCGCGGGCTCACCGGGCGGAGCGCAGGCACCCTCCTCGCCTGCTGCCGGGGGCAGCGAATTCGGCGTCCCGGTGCACCTCGCCTCGGCTCCCCGGCCGCTGATCAGCGCACTGCGGGTCCCCACCTCTGCGCTTGCGGGGCCTCCGCCCCAAGGTGACGCTGCGTCTCGACGAGGCGGCGGTTGGCACCGTCTATGTGCAGGTGAAAGTGATCAGTCTCGACCACCCATCACTCGGCGGTGGTGGCCACGATGGGCTGGTCGCACACGGGGCGCACGCTCACCGTCGGCATGGCCCGCGGGGGCGACGCTGGCGGCGGGCAGCTATGAGGTGAGCGTGAGCGCCCACGATCACCACGGCGGCACGCTGCTGCGCCGAGCGCACAGCTCGGGGCAGGCCACCCTGACCGTCAAGGCGCCCCCTCCGCCGCCGGTCCCGGCGCCGACACCCACGGTGGCGCCCGTGGCGAGCGAACCGGGAGTCCCCACCCCGGCCCAGACCGTTGCCGACGGCGCGGTCTTCCCGGTGGCCGGCCCCCACAACTTCGGAGGTCCCGAAAACCGCTTCGGTGCGCCCCGGGCAGGCCACATCCACCAGGGCCAGGACGTGCTTACCGAACGAAGGCACGCCGCTGCTCGCGCCGCTGGCCGGACAGATCGAATCGACGAGCTACCAGGCGGGCGGCGCCGGCTACTACGCGGTGGAGCACACCACGGTCGGCTTCGACTTCATGTTCGCCCACTGCGAGGCCGAGCTCGTTCGCGGTGAGCACCGGCCAGGCGGTGACCGCCGGGCAGCCGCTGTGCAAGGCGGGGCAGACCGGCGATGCGACGGCGCCGCACCTGCACTTCGAGATGTGGGTCGGCGGCTGGCAGGCCGCGAGCGGACACCCGATCGATCCGCTGCCCTATCTCGAAGCCTGGGAACACGGGTAGCACCGGCGGGCTGAGGCGCCGGTCCAAGCCCCGAGGGAGCAGCGGAGCCGGTAGGATCGGCCGTTGCGGCGAGATAGCTCAGTTGGTAGAGCACACGACTGAAAATCGTGGTGTCCCGGGTTCGAGTCCCGGTCTCGCCATTCCTCGAAAGCGGCATGAACACTGAGCTGTCGCGCACCTAGCTCGCGTCGAAAACAGCCCAGAACACCGCGGTCTCGTTGTCCCGTACCGTTTCGGTGCGGTACTCCGCAGTGTGGTGTTGGGTAGCGGCAGCAGGCGCCGAGATCCGGCCTCGATCGTCGCGCGCGCCCCGCATTCGGGACTAGGAAGCACCTCGCGATTCCCCGTGTCGGGTTCGAGTCCAGCTCGTCCTAGTCGCCCGTCCTCTCGCCGGCAAGCGCGGATGGTCAGCGCGCGACCACCTTCCTCAGCCCATCAGCGCCATTGGAACTCGACGTTTTTTAGGGCGAGCGCGACGGCACCTTCCAGCTCGATGGTCATGATGCGGGCGCGCTCCACCGGCTCAACGGTCGGCTCCAGACCCGGCAGCCCCGCTTCCGCGAAGGCAATTTTGAGGGGAGTCATGAATGTCTCTCCCGCCTGTGCCAGCAGGCCACCGACCACTATTCGGGTGGGATCGGCAAGGCGCGCCGCGTCGGCGAGCACGACTCCGATGATGCCGGCGGCACGGATCACCGCGTTGCGCACGTCGGGGCGCTCGACCTGCTGCTCGTTTACGTACTCGACCAGTTGCATGAGGGTTCTCGGCCCCTGCGAGTGCGTACCGGCGTGGTCCAACTGCGCAATGATCGCCCGGCCGGACGCAACATTCTCCAGGCAATACAGGCGCCCGCAGCGGGGGCAGCGCCCCGCCGGCTCAGGTAGCCACGCGTCGGGACCTCCCCCATACACCGCGGAGGCCGTCGGTTCTTCCAGACGCGGAACCCACATGTGGCCGATCTGACCCGCGAGCCCGCGCCCGCCTGTCACCAGCAGGTCATGGCAGATGATGCCCGCATCAAGGCCATAGCTGGCCTTCAGGAACAGCAGGCTCTCCTCCAGCGGCCCGCTGCTGTCCTCCTGTCGCCGCGATTGTGTCTGCAGCCGCTCTCGCCACAGCGCGATCGCTCCGAGATCTCCATCCTTGGCGAACCGGATCTTCAGCCCCTGGCGGAGCTCCGCACCGTGCGCGAGTGCCCTCTCGCGCACAAGATCCTCGAGGATCTCGGCGAGCTTCAGACCACTGAGCTCGGGCGCGAACATGCCCACCGTCATGCCGCGCGGATTGACTGGAAACGGAATGCCGACGCCGATGGCGCGTATGTCCGCGAGGGTGTAGCCGGGGCTGCCTCGGTCCTCGGCACTGGCGCTCGCGCTCTGGACTGCGCTCACCACCAGCTCGGCGATCGCACTCAGCAGCGACGGCCCGTAGTCATCCGGCTCCTCGCTCTGATCCTCCTCGACGGGCTCGCCGACCATGCCTCCGTGTGCGTCCGCCACCACCGCCCTGCGATGCGCCCGCCCGACGTCCACGCCGACGACCAGCCCTGCCCTGCGCCCGAGCCGCACTGTTCCAGGGGAGTTGTCGCTGTCGCCGAGCTCGATCCAATTCGCGTCGCGCAGATCGGCGAGGGCCCGTTGCAGCGTGGGCAGGGACATGTCCGCGGCTCGCGCCAGCTCAGAACGCGTCATCCCTGTGGAGCTTGCGGCCAGAATGTTCGCGACCCGAATGCCTCGCTGCGATAGCACGGGGCTTCCACCGTTCCTGTTGCTGGGGGTTTGCTGTTCGCTCACGATAGCGCGGCGCTAGCCCCGTGTTTGAGGCCCTTGCCCTCTCAGCGAGATCATTCGAGTCGATCAACTTGAACCTTGAAAAGGGATGCGATACATTGGCCATGAGTACGACTAGTTCCCACTATTTAGCAATGGAGGAACTCATGCGCATCAAGATCAGCCAGAAGTTCGCACGTCGCGCACTCGGCCTTTCCAACGATGTGGCTCTTGCCGAGACCACTCTCGCCGAATCCGCGCTCGCTCTGAACAGCTCGCTGACAAGGATGGCCCCGCATGATCCTCCTCCCTTCGCCTGCACCGCATGAGCGTCTAGCTCTAGCGGCAAACAACTTCACAGCTCCAAAGCCGGACGTCGTCTGCCCGCGGCCGCCGGTGGTCCGTGGGCAGACAGTCTGGCGTGACTCCTCGCGTCCACGAGGGGCCCGCGAGGTCTCGCGGCGCGCCTGCCGAGGCGCCGCCCGCGGCTCCTCGGACCTCCGGAGCATGTCTCCGACCCTCCTGCGGAGCTCGCTCAAATGAGCTCGCTGCCGCCAGAGTTCGACCATGACCCCGATGCGGGTGCGGGACCTCCCGAGTCTGACGTTGTCGCCCAGCACAGCTCCCGCAGCCGCCAGGACGAGCAGAGCAGCCACGGCCAATCCCCGGAGAGCCAGGACGCTGGATGGCGCATCTCCCCCGTCGGCTTGGCGGCCGGCGTCGTCGGCCTGCTTGCCGCGCTCCTCACGGTGGGCGAGCTGATCTCATTCGTCGACTACTTCGGCCTCATCGAGGGGTTGCTCTCAGTGGGGATGACGCTTGCCGCGCTGCTCGAGTACATGGGTTGGCGGCAAACCCCGTTGTTTGAAGAAAGGAGCGATCCCTATCTGGAAGCGGTGATCATGGCGCAGCTCGTGGTGCTCCCGGTGATCACGCTCGGCGCTTTTGCGCTCCCCGCGAGGGAAGCGACCGTGCTGATCCTGTCGGTGGCATACGCCGCGCTTGGAGCTGTTCGCCTGTACTCCTACCTTCGCTGTAAGGGCAAGCATGGCAACAGCGCGCATGCGCAGGCGCGAGCAGCCGGGACAGCATCATCGAGATCCGCCTGGCAGGTTCTGTGGGGGGCGAGGCGCTACACGAGGCCGATCGGCAACGTCGTGGTGGCGATCCTGCTCATGACGATCCTCGTGGCTGTGGTGACCGCTAGCGAAGCGATCAAAAGCGGAGACTGGAGCAAGAAAGAACGCATAGTCGATGCGAGCCACAGGGAAGCGGAGGTGAAGGCACGCGCTGCGGCGAAGGCACGCGCCGCGGCGAAGGCACGGGCCGAAGCGAAGGCCAGGGCAAAGGCGCGAGCCAAAGCGAATGCTGAAGCAAGGACGAAAGCCTCCGAACGCAGCGAAGCCAGCGTGGAAGAAACCACATGCGCAGGCATCCATGAATCAGAAGGTGTGAGCACTCGCAGGATCAAGGCCATTGAAGTGTTCTTCGAAGACTCCACGATCGACCTGGGATGTCCACAGACAGTCGAACCCGTGCGTACATCCCTCGGTATGGCGTATGTGTGCGAGGGCATGACGAGGGGTGACCCCAACCCCAAGAGCGTCGCGATATTTGCTCCCAGCTTCAAGCCGTTTGCAGTTTTGTGGCCCGCGGTCGAACCCGTGATCGCTCTGCTCAAGAAAGGGATACCACTGGGAGCTCCTCGAGAATTCCCGAGGTACTACACGAAGGAAGGCAGCGTGGTCATGCTGTACAGCCCCAAGGGCTCATATCTTCTCGAGCAGGAAGCGCTCGCGCGCAACGGGGAAGCGGTTCCATTCGTGGAGCTGCCGCCAAGCGTTGCCACTGCCACTATGAGCTCATACCGCCAATACGAAAAATGGCTGTCGGTCGCACGCCCGTTCCGTGCCGGGGAGGACGAAGAAATCTTCGAACTGAAGCAGATGGCCGGCGGGCGAAAGCGCGAAACGATCCACTACAACCTCCGCACCCACACTGCCTACCGTGGCAAGAAGCACTACGAATACCCCGCAAAGCAGGAAAACGTGAGCGTCGAAGAACTGAAGGAATGGATACCGAAGCTCCCGCAGCAGGAGGCGCGCTTGGAAGCGATCATTGAAGGATGAGCTTCGGGAGCGTGATCTGCGCCCAGAATCATGATGTGATGCTGGAGGGTTTCTCGGGGGCGTCTTGCACGCCCGCTGGATCGCGATGTGTGCACGCCTGGTCACTGTGAAACCCACCCACTCCGGGGCGGGGCCTCACGCGCGGGTCTCCGATGCATTAGGCTGCCCCGCATGATGGCCCTCTCGCCGGAGGCGCTCGAGCGCATGTCGCGTGACATCAGCCGATCGGTTGGCTGCGAGGTGAAGGTAACAGCCTCCGGTGCCAGCGCGCTCGAGTCGGCCGCCCCAGGTGAGACGGTGCCGGTAGAGGAGTCCGTTGAGACCTCCACCGGCGTGGCCGCCGGCGGGAGCATGATCGGGGTAGTTGGAATGGGTGTCGGTCTGGACACCAAGCGTGTGAGCGATGCTCATGAACTTGGCATTGCCTTCGGTCCGGCGGCTCTACTCGTCGCTGGTGTTGCGCTACTTGGTAAATGGCAACGCAGGAAAGGTCGCAGTCGATGAGCGAGCAGAGGGTGGCAGAGATCCAGCTTTCACGCGATCAGGAGGAGATCCTGGCACTCGTTCCCGAGGAGGCCCGGCGCGAGGTAGCGAAGAAACTCGGAGTTACCGCGAGTCTTGAACGGCCCGAGTCTTCTCAGGGTGCAGCTTTCGAGACGCCTCAGCCGAGTGTGTTCATCGTTGGAGGCCTTGCGCTTGTCCTCACGGCGGGGCTCGTGCTCGCTGGCGTGTATCTCCCAAAAGTGATCTCGAGCGGGACCGCGCGGCTGGCCTGTGCTTTGGGGTTGGTTGGACTCACCATCGCCTTCTTCGGAGTGGCGGGTGTGTATCTGGCCCGAGATTCAGACTGAGTGCGCAGGGCGCCCCTCACAGCGGGACGCATTCGGCTCACGACCTGTGCGCCACCACCAGTGACTCGCGTGCCCAGCCATCGCGGACATTTCGCGGACGCAGCTCGCGGGCCTTCCATATCTCCACCTGCTCAAAGCCGACCGATTGCGCCAGATGGGCGAGCACGACATCCGTGAGAAGCGGCATTCGCCAAAGCTCTTGCCACTTGCTCGAGTCGTCTCTCTCGCGTCGCGAGAACGTGGAGTTGGCAACCACGCACACGGCAACTCCCCCCGACCTGAGCAGCTTGAACTGCTGACGCCAGACTTGCAGCATGTCTTCGAAGTACTGCTGTATGACCGGTCCCACCTCTGGTCTGCCGCCTTCGCTGGTTATCCACTTTGAGATTTCCGTGACCAGGTCGACGGCGGCGTGCTTGACGCCGTCGAAATACCCGCGAGCGGGGAAGCGCACCGACGGATGGCTGCGCAGCGTCCCCAGGCGGATGTCGCGGAACTCATCCTGAGTCGAGATATGGCGCATGAGCCATAGCTCGAGCTTGTAGACCTCCGTGTAGTCGATGCAGTTCAAATATGGAGGTGAGAAGCAGCTCAGGTGCGCCCAGCCGGCGGGGAACGCAGGGCGGCCATCTGGAAGTTTCGCCGTGGCAAGCTCGCGAGCGTCGCCTTTGACGTGGGCGGTGGGCGTGGCGAGGGCGGCGGCGCGCTCATCCTTCAGGCTCTCGAGGTCCTCGATCATCGCGGTCCACTGGCCGGCCAGCATCCGCTTTACCCGGCCACGCGCTGGCACCGCCGCGGGGTGAGCCGCCAGCGAGGATGCCCTGCGTTTGCGTCCGCTGATGATTCGCAGGGCTCGGCCGTCCTTGATGGCATTCGAGAGATCCTCCACCACGGCGCCCAGGCCGAGCAGCAGGAAAGCACGCTCGGCGGGCTCCAGGTCGGCCATGCCCAGCAGATGCTCGCGGGCTGATAGCAGCGTCACGACAGTGCGGGCATCGAAGATCCTGGAGTTCTCAAACGCCGCCAGGTGGGGGAACGGGAGACTCGGGTCCGAGGAGAAATCGAGGGCGCCAGCCAGGCGTGCCCGCAGGCGGTCCGGGTCGATGGTCGCCCAGCTCAGCTTTGCCGCCCCCGCGAACTGAGCCCACGGCGAGTACTCCAGCGAACGCACCTCCGCAACCTGGGGATGCGCCTGGCCGGCTAGGGCCGTGGTGGCGACGCCACCGAACACGTCGGCGACGTGCAGGCCGTCGCCGAGGTCGAGTTGCGCGATGACGGCATCGAGGAGCTTCGGCGAATACCCCTCCTTGTATGACAGCCAGCGGTGCACGGGCTGCCCGCGAAGCTGCGCTGAGCCGACCAGCCTCTCGAACTTATCGCTCACGTCGCTGCAGGGCACACCTTCGGCGAGGTGGCGGCTGGCTCTCTCGATGCGATGCCAAGGCAGCGGCGCCGGTCCCGCGGGCGACCCCCATAGCTGATCCCAGCGCTCGAGTGGCTCAGCTTTCCGATCAAGCTCAGGCTCGTCGGATGCGCCGGTGTCGCTCGAGGGGTCGCTCACGTCATATCTGTTCGTGGCGGTGCGCGCGCATCGCTCGCTAGCTTACGGGCACGGCCAGCGGCACGCGGAGCTGCCCCCACGGGCTCACTGTCCGTGCCACAGCTCCGTACTATTCGAATCCGTAATGCCCAGGAGTACCGCCAAAGACCTCCAGCGCCCGCCGCTCACGCTGCCGCGTCCCGAGCGGGTGGAGCTGCGTAACTTCACGCTCTACAAGCGACGGCGAGACGTGCATGCTGACTTCAGGTCCGGGGTCTTCTGCCTGGCTGGCGCGAACGGTCTGGGCAAGTCGACCTTCCTGTCCGCTCTGAATTTCGCGATCACCGGCGTGGTGCTGCCGCCGGCCGGAGGCACCCGCTTCCTGGGCGCCGACGATCTCTATCAGGACGCCCTGAACTACTCCGCCAACCACTTCGACGGACGGATCAGCCCGGCCGATCACGATCTGGCCGAGGTCGAGCTGCAGATGAGCGTGGGGCAGCGCCACTACACGCTGGTGAGAGGCATGTTCGCCCCCCTGGGCCTGCGCTCGCTGGTGATCGTGGACCAAGACGGCAACCGCCAGGATCTCAGCGGTGCCCATATCGACGATGGAGAGCGACACGAGCACTACCAGCGCTCGCTGCTCGCCGACACCGGCCTGCAGGCCTTCTCCCAGCTCGTGTTCCTGCAGCTGTTGATACTCACCTTCGACGAGCAGCGACGGCTGCTGTTCTGGGATGACCGCGTCACCCAGGTGGCGCTTTTCATCGCCTTTGGCGTCTCCCCCGAGCAGGCCAGCGCGGCAGAGGAGCTGCTGCGCCAGGTCGACAAGGCAGACTCGCTGACCCGCAACCTGCAGTGGCAGGCCACGGGCGTGCGCAAGCAGCTCGAGGCGCTGATTGCGGCAACCGAGGGGGAGGAGCCCGGCGACGGCGGTACCGCTGCCGAGCACGAACGCCTGCAGCAACGGGCCGAGAAGGCCTCCGAGCAGCTCAGTCGCGCTGAGGCGGCCTCCAGCGACAGCGCGGTCAACATGGCCAACGTCGCCTCCCAGCTGCGCGCGGCGCAGGCCGAGTACGAGCAGCTCTACGCCAGTCGCCTGGGCAGCAACCGCCGGGCCGCGGATCATCCGGTGATCGTCCACACCCTCGGTGAGGGTGTGTGCGCAGTGTGCGGATCGGCCGACGAGCAGGTGGTGAGCGTGGTGCGGGAATGCCTGGCGGACTCCCTGTGTCCGCTGTGTGCCTCCGACCTCCCGGAGTCGGTCGGCGACGACGCGGGCGAGCTTGCGCGGCTTGAGGAGGTGGGGCAGCGTATAGTCGAGCTCGAGCGCTCGCTCGACGAGCAGCGAGGAGCATTCGAGCGCCATCGCGGCGAAGTCGACGGCGCCGAGGGGCGGCTGCGAGAGCTGCAGCGGTCTCTGGAGGAGTTCCGCCAGGAGAACAGCCTCGCTCTCGCCCGCGTCTCGGCTGCCGGCGCCGTTGTGGAGGAGGCGACTCAGGGCTTGCAGAGCCAGATCAACAGCCTGCTCGAGCTCAAGGAGCGCGAACGCAAGCGCCGCGACAGCGCCAAACGGGAGCTGAAGAAGCTGCAGGGCGAGCTCGTCGATGCGTACAGCCGCGTCGAAGACGACTTCGTGCCTCGCTTCACCGAGCTCGCCCACCGCTTCCTCGGCGTTCCCCTGGAAGTCGATCTCGAGCGGCGGAGCACCGACATGTACCTGCGCCTTTCGCTCGCCGACAGCAACCGCCGCAAGCCCGACGAGCTCTCGGAGTCGCAGCGCTTCTTCGTCGACATCGCGCTGCGCATGGCGCTCGCCCAGCAGATGTCATCCGCCGCTCACCCCGCGTGCATGTATGTGGACACGCCCGAGGGATCTCTGGACATCGCCTATGAGAGTCGCGCCGGCAGCATGTTCGGCGACTTCGTGAGCGGCGGCAGCCAGCTGATCATGACGGCCAACATCAACACCTCAGAGCTGCTGCACAACCTGGCCTCGATCTGCGGGCGCGAGCAGATGCAATTGATGCGCATGACGGAGTGGACCTACCTGACTGATGTCCAGCAGGAAGCCGAGGGCCTGTTCGACCGCGCATATGCCGAAATCGAGGAGAAGCTGGAGGACGGGGGGTGAGCGAGGTGGCGCTCGCCTCATTCGACGCACTCGAGCTCACCGACCAACTGACGGCGACCTCAGAGGGGGCCAGCGAAGGCGAGCTGCACACGCTCGCCTACCTGAGCTGCCTGCTCGCCGTGTTCGATGGGCACATCCCGAGCTGGTGGGGCTACGGCTTCACCGCCACGAAAGCGGGCACGCCATTCGCGCTGGCCATGCGCCAGGCGGTTCGCGACGGTGTGCGGGCGGGCTTCCTCCTGCTCGATGAGCGGGTGCTCACGCTCAGCGAGCGTGGAGCTCAGGAGCTCCAGAGCATCCGGCCGCTGATCCTCAACCGCCGCCGCGAGCGCTACCTGGAGGCGGCCGCGGCGACTGCGCTGACGATGCCTCTGCCGGCGATGTCGGACGCCCTCTCTTACGAGCCTGGCCTCCGCGGGGCGCTGCGCTTCATGCGCACCAAGGCGCTGCTAGACGAGACGGGCATCACGCTCCTGGAGGCGCAGTTCGAGGAGCTTGGCGAGGCACTGCAGGGGTCGGCTGGCAAGGACGATCTCCTGGTTCCCTCAGTGGTCTGGCTGACGTTCCTAGCCCGGCAGCGGCTGCTCGATCAGGAGGCGGCGTGAGCGTTGCCGATGCTCCCGAGGTCATGCGCGAGGTCGTGAGCGAGCTCTACACGACGGCGGTCGTGGCGCAGCATCCCGGCAATGGAGGTACGCGGCTGCGCGAGGTGCTCGCGGCCCTGCGCGGAATCTACCGTGGCGTGCCACCGGAATCGTTCACCGACGGGCTGACAGTCTTCGCTTCGATCGACCCCCTGAAGCGCCCCCACAGCGCCGCGACGGCATGCAAGATGACGGTGGCAGAGCTAGCCGGGCGCCAGTGGCCGGGTGCGACGATCCAGGTCCTTTCCAATCGCGAGCTGCTCGCCTGGGAGGGCGAGCCCGCCAACCTCGAGGAGCTGTCGGGAAAAGCCGTGGTGTACATCTGGCGCCCAGGGCTCGAGGCGTTCGTCGTCGGCGGCGAGCTGAAGAGCGTCCCCAACCCCAACGGCTATCCAAGCGCGCTGGCCTCACCCGGCTTCTTCCTGCTCGAGGAAGCGCTGAGCCACTACCAGGAGCACATGGCGCGACGCTCCAGCTGCCACGTTCTGCGCGCTGCCTGGCACGACGATCAGCGGCTGCTGTTCGCGAACAAGCCCGAGCGCAGGATGCGCCAGTCGTTGGCGCAGTATCTGCGCTGCGTTCTACGCGACCACGCCGAAGTGCGAGAGGAGCAGAACGTCACCTCGACGCGCCCGGTCGACGTTAAGGTCACCTGGTCGAACAGCGAACTGCTGTCTCTGATCGAGATCAAGTGGTTGGGCAAGTCCGTCAACGAGGATGGAACGGCGATCAGCAAGACCTTCTCAGCGCCGAGCCGCACAGATGAGGGTGCTCGCCAGCTGATCGAATACCTCGAAGGCAACCTCGTCGAAGCGCCGGCAAAGCCCTGCAAGGGGTATCTGGTCGTCTACGACGGGCGTCGTCGTGGAGTCACGACCGTGCCGGCTGGTCCTGTGAGTGTGAAAGATGCCTGGGACTACGCCGACCGGGAGGTCTCGTGGCTGACGGAGGCTGTGGCGCACAAGGACCTTGCAGCGCCCCGCCGCCTGTTCCTCGAGCCGGGGGTGCCGGCGCCCTGAGGCGTGCAGCTTCATGGTCGTTCGCGGTGGCGGGGTGTTTCGACTGGTGGGAACAGAAGCCTCAATCGTGTGACTTTGTGTTCTTTGACACCGCTGATGCTTTGGTGCCTCAGGACAGCAACGGCACCTTGGATGTGCCATGGATGTTCCCTTTCGGGTCTCGAGTGCGCTGGGCGCTCTATTACCCGAAGCCGCCGACGCTCACCCGCTAAGCGTCTCAGGATTGGTTGAAGAAGCCCTTCTCGATGAGTCGTGCGCGCTCCTCGGCTGAGATCTCGACGTTGCGGGGGGTGAGCATGAAGACCTTGTCGGCGATGCGTTGCATGCCGCCGTCGAGGGCGTAGGTCAGCCCGGAGGCGAAGTCGATCAGTCGCTTGGAGAGGTCGCTGTCGCTGCTTTGCAGGTTCAGGATCACGGGGATGGAGTCCTTGAACTTGTCCGCGATCTGCTGCGCGTCGTTGAAGGACTTCGGTACCACCAGGTGCACCCGCACGTCGCCGTTGCGTCCCGGAACGGGTTTCAGCACGGTTGTTGCCCTCGCGCCTCCGGGACGGCGGGCGGTCTCGGGGGTGTCCTCCTCGGCGAAGATGTCGTCGAACTCGTCGCGGCGTCGGCGTAGGCGTCTTACGTTGGGACGCTCGCGGTAGCGATCCTCGATCTGCGCCTCGGGCTCTGGCTCGTCCTCGTAGTCGTCGTGGTACTCCTCGGCAAGGCCGAAGTACACGAGCGCGCTGTGCCAAGAATCACGAAAAGCCATCTAAGTAAGTGCGATTCGCCCGACAAACCCAATTCCCTGCGAATGCAGCCCACTATTCCAGGGCGCTACTGCGCTCGAACGGGGTTGCTGACCGCACCCAGCCCGTCGATCTCGACCGCGACAGTGTCGCCGTCATGAAGGAACAAACCCTTCGATACCCCCACGCCGGCCGGCGTGCCGGTGGCGATGATGTCGCCCGGCAGCAGCGTCATCGTGCGCGACAGCCAGGCGATCGCCTCCGCCACCCCGAAGATCTGCTCGGCGGTCGTCCCCTCCTGCACGATCTCTCCGTTAATCCGCGTGCGTACCCCGAGCGCCTGGATGTCCTCGATCTCGTCGAGCGTCACCAGCGCGGGACCGCAGGGAGCGAACGTGTCGATCGCCTTGCCCGCCGTCCACTGCGAGGTCAGGAACTGCAGGTCGCGAGCACTCACGTCGTTGAAGGGCATCGCTCCCGCCACATGCTCGAGCGCACTAGCCACCTCCACCCGGTGGGCCTGCCTGCCGATGACCACCGCCAGCTCGGCCTCGTAGTCAACCGCCGTCGGATGCGCCGCCGGCAGCAGGATCTCCTCGCCATCGCCGATCAGCGCATTGGCGAACTTCGCAAACCAGATGGGCGAGGAGGGGATCTCCTGGCTGGTCTCCTTCGCGTGGTCGCGGTAGTTGAGTCCGAGGCAGATGATCTTCTCGGGATCGGGCACCGGTGCGTGCAGTTGCACCTGCGACAGCGGGATCCTCTCTCCCTCCGCCGCCGCTCGCTGCCCCAGGGTTGCAAGGCCGTCGGTGTCCAGCGCCGCGAGCAGCTCGCGCACAGAGCCGGCCGGCGCTCCGGCGCTCGCCAGGGGAAGGATCTCCCCTCCCAGCAGGATGCCGCCCCGCTGTCCGCTGCCGTCGTCGTAGGTGACAAGTCGCATGCCAGCAGACGTTATCGTCGAGCGGGTGGCGAGCGTCTCCCAGCGCACCCCCACCCGCCTGAGCGCCACGGCGGCGCGGCGTGTGGCCCTTGCGGCCCAGGGCTTTGCCGAGCCTCGTCCTCGCGGCCCCGTCCGGGCGCGACACATCAGGGGAGTGATCGATCGGGTGGGGCTCTTGCAGCTGGACTCCGTCAACGTCTTCTGCCGCGCCCACTACATGCCTCTGTTCTCGCGCCTCGGCCCCTACCCGACCGCGGCGCTCGATCGTCTGGCCGTGCACTCATCCGTCGCCCGAGAGAAGCGGGGCAGCTCAGCGACGAGCGGCCGCGAGCTGTTCGAGTACTGGGCACACGAAGCGTCGCTCGTGCCTGTGCGCCTGCATCCCCTGCTGCGCTGGCGCATGGCCCGCGCCGACACCGACGCCTGGAGCGGCGTGTCGCGCCTCGCGCGCGAGAACCCTGGATTGATCGAGGAGGTGCTCGCGCTGGTCGGCGCAGAGGGCCCTGTTCGCGCCGCGCAGACGGGGGTGGCGGCGAAGTCCCGTAAGCCGGCGGAGATGTGGAGCTGGCACGACGGCAAGACCGCCCTCGAGTATCTCTTTTTCGCCGGCCGCGTCACCGCCGCCAGACGAGTGAACTTCCAGCGCCTCTATGACCTGCCTGAGCGGGTGCTGCCGCCCGAGGTGCTCGCCACTCCCACCCCCACCGAGGCCGACGCCCAGCGTGAGCTGATCAGGATCGCGGCTCGCAGCCTTGGGGTTGCCAGCGAGCCGGATCTCGGCGACTACTTCCGCCTGTCGCGCAGCGTCTCCAAGCTGCGCGTGGCCGAGCTCGTCGAGGCGGGCGAGCTGCGGCCAGTCGCCGTCGAGGGCTGGCGCGCACCGGCCTACCTGTGGCCGGCGGCCCGGCGGCCGCGGCGGGTTCAGGCGCGAGCTCTCCTGTCGCCGTTCGACTCGCTGATCTGGTCGCGGGAGCGAACCGAGCGCCTGTTCTCCTTCCGCTACCGCATCGAGATCTACACACCCGCCGCCAAGCGGGCGTATGGCTACTACGTCCTGCCCTTCCTGCTGGGCGACACCCTCGTGGCGCGGGTGGACCTCAAGTCCGACCGCCAGGCGGGAGTGCTGCGCGTGCAGGGATCGTTCGCCGAGCCGGGAGTGGATCGAGGGCACGTGGCCGCCGAGCTGGCCGCCGAGCTGCGCCTGGTGGCCGACTGGCTCGGCCTCGAAGGGATCGAGGTGGCGGCGAACGGCGATCTCGCCGGGGAGCTTGCGGCGGCACTGCGCTGAGAGCCCGCTCAGTACCATCGCCCTCGCCTGATGTCCGCCGGCGCGGCCGCGCTTTACTTCTGTTCCCTGGAGAGAGGACCCTTTCGATGCTGACCCTGACAGGACTCGACGAGATCAAAGCCTACGTGGGCAAGGAGTTGGGGGTCAGCGACTGGCACCTGGTGACGCAGGAGAAGATCGACAGGTTCGCCGAGGTGACCGGCGACGATCAGTGGATCCACGTCGATCCCGAGCGGGCCAAGCAGAGCCCCTTCGGGGGGACGATCGCGCACGGCTACTACACCCTCTCGCTCGCGCCCCGGTTCTCCTACGACATGTTCAACTTCGAGGGCTTTGCCTTCGGGGTCAACTACGGGCTGAATCGCGTGCGTTTCCCAGCTCCGATGCCGGTGGGGGAGAAGGTGCGCATGCGCGCGACACTGAAGTCGGTCGAGGAGCTCCCCGGCGGTGCTCAGATCGCCACCGAGCTGACCTTCGAGCGCGACGGCGGGGAGAAGCCCGTCTGCGTCGCCGAGTCGCTCGCCCGCGTGTACCTGGGCTGAGAGTCCCTCGCTAGACTCGAAACAGATGGCCGACTCAGACGACGATCTGTTTGGCGCGGAGCATGTGCGCGTCTACCGCGACACCGCGGGAGAGCGGGGCTATCTCTGGCGCGGCACCACCATCCTGCTGCTGAGCACCGAGGGTCGCAGCTCCGGCGAGCAGCGGACCACTCCGCTGATCCACCGCACAGACGGCGAGCGTTGGGTGGTGGTGGCCTCCAAGGGTGGGGCGCCCGCCAATCCCGGTTGGTATGAGAACCTCAAGGCCAACCCCGAGGTCACCATCCAGGTGCGCGACCAGGTGATCCCCGCACTGGCGAGCGATGCCGAGGGCGAGGAGCGCGAGCGGCTGTGGTCGCTGATGGTGGAGGTGTGGCCCGCCTACGACGAGTACCAGGCCAAGACCGACCGGAAGATCCCGGTCGTGATCCTCTCGCGCCGCTAGCTCCCCGCCTCCTCCACCCGCCGCTTGAGCTCGCCCGGGCGCCCGTTGACAAAGATGGCGCGTGTGGCCGCCTCGACGGGGCCGCGAATGAGCATCCCGAGCATCCGTCCCGGGTCGGCGTCGAGCGTAAACGTCGCTCGTGTGATCCCCTCCTCCAGCTGCTCGAGCTCCCACGAGCCCTTGACCGACTTCATGTCGCCCTGCTCCTGGCTCCACGTCAGCAGCTTAGGCGCGCCGGCGTAGTCGAAGCGAACCCTCGCCTTCACCCGCCTGACCTTGATGTCGCTCTCGGTCTCCACCAGAGTGGTGCGCCCCTCGCCATCGTTCTCCAGGGCGCTCATCGCGTCGAGTCCGCCCTGCCACTCGGGCGCCGTGAGCACGTCCTCGACCACCGCCCACACCTCATCCAACGGCGCGTCGATCTCGATGCTGGCGCTGCCTCCGAGATGTCCCATCGCGATCTCCTCTGCTGTCGAGCCGGGTTTCTGAGCCTAGCGATTCAGCCGCCCTCGACGGCCTGCTTGAGGCGCTCGAGCCGGCTGTCCCACGCCGCCTCGGCCTCGCTCAGCCAGGCGCTCGCCGGCGAGAGAGCGCCCTCGCGCACCCGGTAGCGAACCTCGCGTCCGCTCCCCGGGACCCGTTCGAGCAGGCCCGCATCGTCCAGGGCCGCCACGTGCTTGGCGATCGCCTGCCTGCTCATCGAGAGCCCCGAGGTTAGCTCCGGCACGCTCGTGCTCCCGTCCCGCAGGAGGGTCTCGAGCATCCATCGCCGCGTCGGGTCGGCGAGCGCCGCGAACACCCGCCCCACCTCTTCGCTCAAGCGGCCACCAGGTCGAAGCTCGCAGCCAGCATTGCCATCGGGAGGGAGGGGGAGCGCTCTCGGTCACCACCACGCGGGTGCCCGGCGAGGCCTCCTCGACCACGAACTCCACCCGTGTGGCGGGCTCGCCGTCCTGCGACCACCACCACACGAGCCGATGGGGCTCCTCCTGGTAGGCCACCTCGATATCGCGCTCCTCCTCTCCCAGCCAGCGCTCGCGACCCTCCTCGGTGGCGAGCGCCTCCCACACCTCCTGTGTGGACGCATCCACGTTTACCTCTCTGCTCACCGACATGCGACCTCCTTTGACAACCGATCGGTTGCTATTGTGGTTTTGACAACCGCAAAGTTGTCGAAAGGATAGCCCACATGCCACTGGTCCCGATGGTCGTCGAGCAGAGCGCGCGAGGCGAGCGCTCGTTCGACATCTACTCCCGCCTGCTGAACGAGCGCATCGTCTTCATCGGCACTCCTGTCGACGATCAGATCGCCAACCTCGTGGTGGCGCAACTGCTGCACCTCGAGAGCGAGGACCCCGACAAGGACGTCTCGCTCTACATCAACTCCCCCGGTGGCGTCGTCTACTCGGGCCTGGCCATCTACGACACCATGCAGTTCATCAAGCCCGACGTTCAGACCATCTGCTTCGGGGTGGCCATGAGCATGGGCTCGCTGCTGCTGGCGGGCGGGTCGCCGGGCAAGCGCATGGCGCTTCCCAACAGCCGCATCCTCATCCACCAGCCCTCCGGGGGCTTCGAGGGGCAGTCGGCCGACATCGAGATCCATGCCCGCGAGATCCTCGACCTGCGTAGTCACATCGATGAGATCTACGCCCACCACACCGGCCAGCCGCTCGAACGGGTGCACGAGGACATGGAGCGCGACCGCTACTTCACCGCCGGCCAGGCGCGGGAGTACGGGCTGATCGATCGTGTGATCTCCTCGCACGAGCTCACCCGCGTGCCGACCGGCTTCGGCGCCTCGGCCTCGGAGACCTGACGGAGAACGCTCGGCTCTAGGCCACAAGCTCGGCGAAGAGCTGCTCGAGTGTTGCCAGCGGGTCCTCGCACAGGCCGGTGTGCACGGGGGAGAACTGGATGATGGTGCTCGCCGGCGCCACCAGCCAGCCGAAACGCTCCGAGGGGGGCAGCACCGCAATCGGTCCCGCCCCGGGATCGCCGGCGGCGATCCGCTCAATGGCATCCAGATGCGGTAGCACGCTCGCTGGATCGAGCTCGGGAGCTAGTCCCTTCAGACGCTGCCCGTCGAGTGCCACCCGGGCCCCCAGGAAGTCGAGCTGACGGCAGAAGAGGACGACCCCGGCGTTGATGCCCTCGCCGCGCTCGACCCGCGGGACGACCCGCACGATGGCGTAGGAGAACGCGCTACGCGGCTGCTCGGGCATCTTCGGTCTCCTTCACGAACTCCTGCGCCCCCGCCAGGCGCAGGAGCAGATACTCCGAGTAGCTCGACGGGCTCGCACCGGCGAACCAGTCGCTCGGCACCAGCTCCACCACAGCCTCGACCAGCGCGCGGTCGACCTTGGGCGCCAGGCGCTCGTGTGCCTCGGCGATCGGTCCAGCGCACGGCAGTAGCACGTGCTCGGCGATCTGGGGGAACGCCTGGGTGGCATGCGCCGCCGCCCGTAGGCCGCCGTGCTGTAGGTACAGGGCGGCGCCGTGATCTATCAGCCACAGCCGTCCGTGCCACAGCAGCAGGTTGGGGTTCTGTGCGGTGCGGTCCATGTTGGTCACCAGCGCGTCGAACCACACGATGTCAGCCGCCAGGGCGGCGTCCACCTCGAACCCCGCGGCGGGAGAGTAGGCTGCGGCACCCGGCAGGAAGTCCTGACCGAGGTTCTCGCCCGCACTGCCCACGATCAGATCCTGGATCTCGGGGTCGGGCTCGGCCAGCCCCAGCGCGGGGTCGACGTTCACGAGCACCTGCTCGGGAATCGGCAGCCCGAGGGCTCGCCCCAGCTCACCGGCGATCACCTCCGCGGCCAGCGAGCGAGGACCCTGCCCGGCGCCCCGGAACTTGACCACGTAGAGGCCGCTGTCGTCCGCCTCTACGAGCCCCGGCAGCGAGCCGCCCTCGCGCAGCGCCATCGCATAGCGCGTGGCCGACACGGATCGAAGGCGACTTGCGATCGGCACGCCCGCACCCTACTGGGGACGTTCCTGGCGGTGCAGCGGCCGATGCAGCTAGATGAGATTGATGCCAGGTTATGTGCCGTGCGCCGGGGTGCAGCTGGGGGAGGCGCGTGTGTGTAGGTATTACCTTTGGCTGGTGTATAGCCACGGCGATACACCGTTGCTCTCGTGTATATGCGACCCCGCGGCAGACCGCCCCGCTTGAGGCTCCTCCAGCCGCAACTCACCCACGTCGCCAACGCTATACGGGGTTGGAGGCGGCGATCCCAGTTGGACTCTCTTCTGGGCCGAGCGGTTCGTGAGCCAATATGCGTCCCCTACGGTCATGCACTACCGGCGTCGTTTTGCGCGACATAGGATGCTTCGGCTGTGAGCCCACACCTCGACGATCCTCGCGAGCCGACCCTCTACGCGATCCCGGGCTCGCACGCCTGTCGATCGGCCACGCTGATGCTCGAGCACAAGGGCTTCGACTACCGGCGGGTCGACCTGTTCACGGGACTGCACCCGCTGCTGCTGCGCATCAAAGGCTTCTCCGGTCACTCCACGCCGATACGCCAGGTCGATGGTCGCACGCACACCATGCTGGCGATGCTCGATCGTGGCGGGACGGTGCCGGCGCTGCTCTGGGATGGGGAGCACATCGAGACGAACCACGAGATCGCTCGCTTCCTCGAGCGCACCCAGGAGCAGCCACCCTTGTTCCCGGCCGATCAGCAGGCTCGCTTGGCGGTTGAAGAGGCCGAGCGGTGGGGGGATGGGGTGTTCCAGATGGCGGCGCGGAGAGTTGTCCTTGCTGCGTCCACCCACGGGCTGGATGAATTCCACGATCGCGGCAGCAGCGGTCCGCTCGGACCGCTGCTCTCACCGCAGGAGCTCATACGGGTCATGGCCTCGGCCGGTGCGCGTGTCAGCTTCAGGGTCAATCGTGGCAACGAGCGCCAGCTCTTGGATGCGCTGCCGGAGATGTTGGACAGGATCGACGCCTGGATCGACACCGGCGTGATCGGTGGGGCGGAGCTGAACGTGGCCGATTTCATGATCGTCCCGAGCCTCGCCCTGCTCGGCTACTGCCGGGCTCTGCGTCCCGTGATCGCCGCGCGCCCGGCCGGGGCGCTGCTCGAGCGCGTGCTGCCGCTCAGCTGAGGCTCGCCGACGGCTCCCGCCGCGCGACCTCGGCGCGAACCAGCGGCGCGACCTCGGTGGCGAACAGCTCCATCGAGCGCAGCACATCGGTGTGCGCCACCGCGCCCACGCTCATCTGCGCGATGTAGCGGTCGTGGCCGAACAGCTCGTGCTCGTAGAGGATCTTCTCGGCCACCTGCTCGGGCGAGCCCGCCGCCACGGCGCCGTCGGGGGCGCGCAGGCCCTCGTACTGGGCGGCGCCGGCAGGGGGCCAGCCACGCTCACGCCCGATGCGGTTCATCATCGCCAGGTAGGGGGCGGCGAAGGCGCTGTCGGCCTGGGCCGAGGTGGCACCCACGAAGGCGTGGGTGTTGATCGCCACCCTCAACGTCTCGGGGTCGTGGCCGACCTGGAGCCCGGCTTCCCTGTAGAGCTCCACCAATGGGGCGAAGCGGGCCGGCTGGCCGCCGATGATGGCGATGGTGAGGGGCAGCCCGAGCTTTCCCGCCCTGATGACCGACTCGGGCGAGCCGCCGACGGCGACCCACACGGGCAGTGGATCCTGCAGGGGGCGTGGCCACACACCGGCCTCGGCCAAACCTGGCCGGTGGCGCCCCGACCACGTCACGTGGGCCTGCTCGCGAATCGCCAGCAGCAGCTCGAGCTTCTCGGCGTAGAGCTCGTCGTAGTCGTCCAGGTCGTAGCCGAACAGGGGGAAGGACTCGATGAAGGAGCCCCGTCCCGCCATGGTCTCGGCGCGCCCGCCTGAGAGGAGATCGACCTCGGCGAAGTCCTGGAAGACACGCACTGGATCGTCGGAGCTGAGCACGGTGACGGCGCTTGAGAGCCGGATGCGCTTGGTCTTCACCGCCGCGGCGCCCAGCACCACGGCGGGTGAGGAGACGAGGAAGTCGGGGCGGTGGTGCTCGCCGATGGCGAACACGTCGAAGCCCAACTGGTCGGCCAGCTCGACCTCCTCCATCAGCTCGTTCATCCGCTGCTGGGGGCTCACCCCGCTGGAGAGGTCGGCGAAGGTGGCAAGTCCAAGTTCCATCTGACGAGCATACCCCAAAGTAATTGCACATGCAACGACTAGCCTACCTCCCCTGCGGGTACGGATAGGCCTATCGTTGCGGCCTACAAGCGCCTCGGCGCCCGAACATCTGGAGTGATCGAGATCGTCAATAGCGCTGCGGGTCGGTGGGTGATGGACTTCGCGGACGGCTCGCGCGAGCTGCGCGACCTGCTGGGTGGCAAGGGGGCGAACGTCGCCGAGATGACGCGGGTGCTCGGCGCCGAGCGCGTCCCCGCCGGCTTCACCATCACAACCGAGGCCTGTGTGGCCTACATGGAGGGAGAGGGCGCCTTCCCCGACGGTCTCGAGCAGCAGGTGGCCGCGGCGCTCGAGCGGCTGGAGGCAGCGCGCCGGCAGATCGTCTCGGCGACGCGGCGGACCCCCTGCTCGTGTCGGTGCGCTCAGGCGCGCGCGAGTCGATGCCGGGGATGCTCGACACGGTGCTCAACCTCGGGCTCAACGACGAGACGCGTGATCGGCCTTGCCGAGCGCTCGGGCAACGAGCGCTTCGCCTGGGACTCCTACAGGCGCTTTGCGCAGATGTTCGGCAACGTCGTCCTCGGCATCGCCGGCGAGCGCTTCGAGCAGGCCATCGCCGCCGCCAAGGCCGCCCGCGGCGTCGACGCTCGACACCGAGCTCGACGCCGGTGCGCTGCGCGAGCTGACGGTGCGAGTTCCAGAGCTTCTACGACTTCCCCCAGGATCCGCGCGAGCAGCTCTCCCGTGCCATTCGCGCGGTGTTCGACTCCTGGCAGGGCGAGCGGGCGGTGGCCTACCGGCGCATCAACCGCATCCCCGACGACTGGGGCACGGCGGTCAACGTCCAGCAGATGGTCTTCGGCAACCTCGGCGAGAGCAGCGGCAGCGGTGTGGCCTTCTCGCGCGACGAGCTGACGGGCGCGCCCGAGCCCTCGGGCGACTTCCTGCCCAACGCCCAGGGCGAGGATGTCGTCTCGGGTGTGCGCACCCCACGCGACATCCGCGAGCTGCGCTCCTGGCTGCCCGAGGTGCACGAGCAGCTGATGGAGATCCTGGCGCGCGCTCGAGCGCCACTACGGCGACATGCAGGACACGGAGTTCACGGTGCAGGAGGGTCGCCTGTACATGCTGCAGACGCGCAACGCCAAGCGCCCCGCGCAGGCGGCGGTGCGCTTTGCGGTCGACGCCGTCGCCGAGGGACTGCTCGACAGGCGCGAGGCGATCGCCACGATCGACCCGGCGGCGCTCGACGCGCTGCTGCACCCCACCTTCGACCCGAGCGTCGCATTACGAGGTGCTGGCTACGGGGGTGGCCGCCTCGCCCGGGCGCCGCCAAGGGCGAGATCGTCCTCAGCGCCGCCCGAGGCGGTCGCAGGCCGCGGCCGAGGGTCGCGAGGTGATCCTCGTGCGCTCGTTCACCGAGGCCGACGACGTCGCCGGCTTTCACGCCGCCCGCGGCATCCTCACGAGCGAGGGGGGCAAGGCCAGCCACGCCGCACTCGTCGCTCGCGGCATGGGCCGCCCGGCGGTGACTGGTGCGAGCGCGATCGAGGTCGACCTCGCCGCCGGCGAGGTGCGCGTCGGCGAGCGCGCATCGCTCCACGCGGGCGATCGGATCGCGATCGACGGCAGCCTCGGGACGGATCACGCTCGAGGACGTGCCGCTGGTCGAGCCGCGAGGTCTCCGAGCAGTTCCAGACGGTGCTCGCGTGGTGCGACGAGCTGCGCACGCTCGGCGTGCGCGCCAACGCCGACACGCCGGCCGACGCGCTCAAGGCGATCGAGCTGGGCGCTGAGGGGATCGGCCTGTGCCGCACCGAGCACATGTTCCTCGGCGATCGCCAGCCGCTGATGGCGGCGGTGATCATGGCCGAGGAGCGACTCAGCGCGCGCGCCAGGCGATCGAGCAGCTGCGCCCGCTGCAGGAGTCGGACTTCGAGCAGATCCTCGCGTGCGGTCGAGGGCCGCCCGGTGACCGTGCGCCTGCTCGACCCGCCGCTGCACGAGTTCCTGCCCCATCCCTCGGATCTGCCCGAGGGCTCGCGCGGAGCGCCGGCGCGTGGAGCAGCTGCAGGAGTCCAACCCGATGCTCGGCACGCGCGGCGTGCGGCTGGGCATCCTCTTCCCGGCGCTGTATGAGATGCAGGCCCGTGCCCTGTTCGCCGCCGCCGCGCGGGTGCCCGGCTCGCGCATCGAGGTGATGGTGCCGCTGGTGGCCTACGAGCGCGAGCTCGAGCTGATGCGCGAGCTGATCGAGCGCGTGGCCGTGCGAGGAGGGCGCACGGCGACTACCTGATCGGCACGATGATCGAGCTCCCCCGCGCCTGCTTCCAGGCCGACCAGATCGCCCGCGACGCCGACTTCTTCTCCTTCGGCACCAACGACCTCACCCAGACCGCTCTCGGCTTCAGCCGCGACGACATCGAGGGCCGGGTGCTCGCCCGCTACATCGACGTGAAGATCCTCGACCGCTCGCCGTTCGAGACGCTCGACACCCCCGGGGTGGGCCAGATGGTGCGCATGGGCGCCTGGCTCGGGCGCTCGACCAAGCCGGAGCTGAAACTCGGTGTGTGCGGCGAGCATGGCGGCGACCCCGACTCGATCGACTTCCTGCACCACTCGGGCATCGACTACGTCTCCTGCTCGCCCTACCGCGTGCCGATCGCTCGCGTCGCCGCCGCCCAGGCGGTCATCCGTGCGCAGCGCCCGCCGGCTGCAGGCTGACCTCGCGCAGCCGGCCGTCCTCCACCTGGTAGACGAAGCCGCGCACGTTCTTGTGGGGGATGAACGGGCTGGCCTCGATCCGGGCGACCGACTGGCGCACGTCCTCGTCGACGTCCGCGAAGGCCTCGGCCGCCCACTCGGGCTTGATTCCGACCTCGTCCTGGACGGAGCGCTTGAAGTCGTCGTCGGTGAAGGTCAGCATCCCGCAGTCGGTGTGGTGGATGAGGATGATCTCCTCGGTACCGAGGAGGCGCTGGGAGATGGCCAGGGAGCGGATCTCGTCGTCGGTGATGACTCCCCCGGCGTTGCGGATCACGTGGGCATCGCCCTCGCTGAGGCCCAGCAGTCCGTAGGGGTTCAGGCGGGCGTCCATGCAGGCCACCACCGCCACTTTGCGTCCGGGAGGCAGCGGGAGGTCTCCCTTGTCGAAGCGCGACGCGTATGACTCGGCGTTCTCGAGCAGCTCGTCGGTGACGGTCATGGAAATCTCCTTTGAGGGCCGTGGGAAAGGAAGTCCTACAAAGTCTATCGACTAACTGAGATATACACGTCGACTCCCACGAGTGAGAGGTGCGCACCCCTAAGCCGTCGCCGGCTCACCCCACAGGGTGGCGAGCAGCGAGCGTGGACCGCCGTGGTCGCGGTGCTCGCACAGGTACACGCCCTGCCAGGTGCCGAGACCGAGACGCCCATCGGCGATGGGTATCGACAGCGAGGGTCCCAGCAGCGATGCCTTGATGTGGGCGGGCATGTCGTCGGGGCCCTCGAAGGTGTGGGTCCAGTAGGGGGCGTCCTCGGGTACGGCCTGGTCGAAGTAGGAGGCGAAGTCGCGGCGCACGTCTGGGCTGGCGTTCTCGTTGATGGTGAGCGCGGCGGAGGTGTGGTGCAGGAACAGGTGCAGGATGCCGATCGACAGCTCCCGAATCTGAGGCACCGCTTCCACGACCTCGCGTGTGATCAGGTGGTAGCCGCGGGGGCGTGGCTCCAACGTGATCGAGCTCTGGGCCCACACCTCTAGGAGGACGCCTTGAGCCTTGCCCGCTCCGCCTTGTGAGCACGCTTGGCCGCCTGGTAGTCGGCGAGTGCCTGCGGCGAGTCGACGTCGCCCAGCGTGGGGTGCTCGGGCACGAGGGCCTTCGCGCTCTTGATGCGGTAGCGCTTGGCGAGCACGGCAGCGAGCGCGTTGACCTTCATCTCGCCGAAGCCAGGGAGGCCTTCGAGGTTCACGCGAAGCTGGTCTCCGTTCTTGGCGTCCTTCCAGACGCGCTCGGCTTCGCTCCCGTACTCGTCGCGGATGTGGAGCGCCAGGTCGTGCACCCGCTTCGCCATCGCCCCAGGGAAGCGGTGGATGGCTGGTTTCTCGCGAAACAATGGCTCGAGGTCGGCCGTGGCGATGGCCTCAGGGTCGAGCGATCCCAGTCGCTCGCGCAGCACCAGCGGACCCATGAACGCCTTGGGCACCGACACCTGTTGGTCGAGGGAGAAGCCGATCAGCAGCGCCATCGGGTCGGAGGCGATCAGCTCATTGGCCTCCTCGGAGTCGGTGAAGTAAAGGCGGTCGGGCATCAGGTCTACTCGACAAACTCGACGTGGATACCGGCCTCGCTCATGTACTCCTTGGCTACGCGGTCGAGCTTCGGATCGTCGGCGAACACGTCCGCCGTCATGATCAGACCAGTGTCCGGTCCTTCGGTCGATGCCTTGGCGACAGCTGCGATGAGGTTCGAGCACTCGTTCGCGTGGAGGAAGGCCTCCCGACCAGCCTGCGTCGAGGGTAGGAGATCCTTCTTCGAGTGTCGTGGGTCGACATCTGGGCGCGGCGCGAACAGGACGCTGCATGACGCCCGGACCCCCGGCAGCTTGTCTTTCGCTCGGCTGAGGATCTCTCGCCTGCACTCGGCAGCCAGCTGGCCATGCTCAGGGCCATAGATGACGTCGAATGCGAAAAGGTTGGCCTCGCTGGCCCGCGGGGCCAGCGCGTCGATCTGCTGCAGGGCGTTCTTGATCCCCTCACCCTTGTCGAGGTAAAGGGCTCCATAGAGGGCGGCGGTCATCCCCTGCCGACCTCCTTTGCCAACGCTTGCCCACTCGGTACCGAGCAATGTTGATCGAGGGCGAACCCGATCAGCAGCATCATCGGATCGGTTGCGATCAGCCTGTTGGCCTCGTCGGAGTCGGTGAAGTGCAGCTGGGCGGGCATCGGTGAATCCTACCGGCGACCCGGCTGCGAGCAGCCGTTGTGGCGAGCTCGCCACCGCCTCGGAGGAGTAGCTCGGGCGAATCGAGATTGGAGGTGGACGATAGCCCCGGCACGCGGAATCCTGTGAGGCGCCGGCGCGGCGGTTGGGGGTCGCGGCCTCTTGCGGCGCGCTCTGCTGATCAAGGTCCAGCGAGACATGGGCGGCTGAACGAAGGCGACTACATGCCTCTGCTCGGCGCCTACGACGATGACGCCGTGCTCCGCTTCAACGACGGAGAGCACCGGTGGTCTGGAGAGCATCGCGGCAGGGACGCCATCGAGCGGTTCTACGCGAACCGCACGGTGCTCGTTTTGCCGACCAGATGGGGCAAGATCGTCGAGCAGGAGGACTTCTACGAGGACACCTCGCGGATGCTGGTGCTCGAGCAGGCGCTGCGCGAGCGCGGCATTCATCCCGTGGCCGAGCAGATGCCGGGCTAGCGTGGGATCAGCTGGAAGATCGGGATCTCCCGCCCCGCCTTCCCGGCCTGCTCACGGTACTCGGCGTATTGCGGGAAGACGCGGTCGGCGAGCAGCCACAGTCGCTCCCGCTCGGTCTCGTCCTGTACGAGCTCGGCGCGGAAGGGCAGGCCACCGAAGATGATGTTGGGGTGCGTGCGAAGGTTGTAGTACCACGCCGGGTTCTTGGGCCAGCCCCGCTTCGAGGCGACGATGGTCACCCGATCGCCATCGTGGAAGTAGAGCGTGGCATTCCGACGAGGGCGGCCCGTCCGCGCTCCACGGGACTCCAACAGCGCCGTGGCCAGGGGGCCCGCGGTGCTCAGCCGTCCCCCTGTGAGCCTCAGCAGGTGGGGGTCGAGCTTCCATGCGATGTTGATTGAGAACCAGGCGCCTGCCTTGGTGGAGGAGAGCCGGGCGAGCAGGAAGTACAGGCGGCTCCTTCGCGCGTGGGGATCGACGTGGCGTAGTTTGGAGGTGGCGGCCATGACGGTCAATCGCCTGCTCGCTCGGCGGCGGCGAGATACAGAACGGCCTGTGCGCGGGCGACGGCCCCAACAGCCTCCGGCGGTGGCAGCAGCTCGGGATGATGCAGCGGGCGCGAGGAGAAGCCCTCGGCGCCGTCGAGTCCCACGAAGGCCATCGCAAGCGGTGCGAGCGAGCCGAAGAAGGCGAAGTCATCGGAGCCGCACGAGCGCCATTCGGGCGCGAGTGTGAGCGAGGCGATAGGCAGCAGTGCCCGCGCCCTGTCGACTATCCCCTGGTCGTTCTCCAGCGGAGGCTCTCCTGCTGCGGTCTCCAGGTGAGCGACGCAGCCGTTGGCGGCGGCGATCCCGGATGCGACCCGGGCGACGAGCGCGGCAAGCTCCGTACGGTCCTCGGCGCGGTGGGCACGCAGCGCCAGGCGCGCTCGGGCCTGTGAGGGGATGACGTTCTCCGCGCTGCCTCCCTCGATCACGCCCACTGTGAGCACGGCGGGGTGCAACGGATCGATCGCTCGCGCGACCTGGGCGTGGAGTGCCACCACCACCTGGGAGAGCGCGAGGATCGGGTCGCGGCCGTGATGGGGGTAGGCGCCGTGGGTGCTCTCTCCCTCGATGGTGATCGTCACCGTGTCGCAGGAGGCGTTCACCACGCCCCCGTCCAGACCCACCGTTCCCCATGGCAGCTCGGGATGAACATGGGCTCCCACCACCGCCGCGGGTGAGAGGCTTGCCAGCTGGCCCTCCACGAGCTGTTGAGCGCCGGAGGGGTATGCCTCCTCGCTGGGCTGGAAGACGGCCAGCAGCGGTACGGGCAACTCCTCTCCCAGTCTGTGGGCGGCTCGTGCCAGCGCCACCAGCGCAGCCATGTGCACGTCATGTCCGCAGGCGTGCATCGTGGAGCCCGTGGCGCTGAAGGGGGCGCCGGTACGCTCATGAACGGGCAACCCGTCGAGCTCCGCGCGCACAGCGACCGGTCGGGTCCGCTGGGGGCCGACGACAGCGAGCCCGCCGGTATCCGCGGCCGTGACGCACTCCACCGGCATCTCGGCGGCGATGGCCGCCGCTGTGTGCTGCTCGGCGTGGGCGAGCTCCGGCTGGGAATGCAGGCGCCGGCGGAGCTCCAGCGCCCGCGGCAGCTCGTGGTCGATTCCCGCGAGCAGGCGCTCGAGCAGGCGCTCAGTAGATGGCGGCATAGCGCCTGCAGTTCTCCTCCAGGTTGTGCTCCCGGGAGGCCTCGAGCTCTGCCCGCTTGACGCTCACATAGGCGTCATAGAGCAGTGGGTTCATCCACGCGTGGGCCTCCTCATCCTCGGCGAGCGCCTGCAATGACTGCTCGAGTGAGCTGGGCAGCACACCGACGCCAAAGCGCTCGGCTTCGGCTCCGTCCAGCTCGGCTGGATCGACTTCCAAAAGGGGAGGCATGGGCAGCTGATCGCGCACCCCGGCGAGTCCCGCACGAAGGATTGCGCCCAGGGCGAGATAGGGGTTTGCTGTCGCGTCGGCCCCCCGGTACTCGAGATGCAGCTGCAGCGCCGGATCTCCCCCGCCGAGGGAGACGAGCGGCGGAATGCGAAGCAGCGCCTCGCGATTGCGCTGAGCCAGGCACACCGCGCCGGCACTCCAGCGATGGGGCTGCAGGCGGGCAGCCGAGACTGGACTGGGTGCGGTGAGCGCGCTCAGGGCACCGGCGTGGCGCAGGATGCCGGCGGCAAAGCTTCCACCCAACCCGCTCAGGCAGGCCGGCCCGTCGAGGTCGTAGAGCAGCGAGCGCCCGCCGGCGTCGAGCAGGTTGAAATGGATGTGCACACCGTTCCCGGCCTCGCCGGGGTCGAGCAGCGGAGCGAAGCTCGCCCTCAGGCCGAGACCGCGCGCGGCCTCGCGGACGACCTCGCGCAGCACGACGCTGCGGTCGGCGCTTGCCAATCCCTCGACGGGGGCAACGGGGATCTCGAATTGATGGGGGGCGTACTCGGGGAAGAACCGTTCCGGCTCGCCACCTGCCTGCACCAGCGCGTTCATCACCAGGGTGGCAAAGGGCTCGGCGAGACGATGGGCCTCGAGCGAGAAGGGGAGGGCGGGCGGTGAGTCCATTGTGAGCTGGAACTCGTGCTCGAAGCTCGCCGGCACACGTGCGCCCAGCTCGGCTTCGACATCGCTGAGCGCTTCGCGCAGGAAGCTCCGCGTGCAGCACTCCCACGGACTCCCATCGGTGTGGACGATGTCGCACAGCAGGAACTCCAGGGGGCTCTGCTGCGGCACCGCCTCCACGCGCACGCGGGTTGTGGGATCGGGCAGCAGGCGCAGGTCGCCGGTGGAGCCGAAGGGGTTGGGCTCGGCCACCGGGCCCATCGGGGTGAGGGCCTGATTGGCTGGCACCCAGCTCACCCCCGCGTCGAGCGCTCCCTCCAGGGCAGATGAGAACACCGATCGCCCCCGGAGAACTGCGCCGAGGTCGCAGCAGAGCAGCGCGACCAGCTCGCTGCTGCTCATCGCGGCGCCTCGCCGGCAACTGTGCCGTTGTCCCACATCCGCTGTTCGAGGCCGAGCCCGCTCGCTCCCGACCGCAGGGCCCCACTGTCCTCGGCGGCGGCGACCACGAGCATCCCCCCGGCCGGCATGTCGGGCCGCTCCAGGGCCGCGGCTAGACGCTCCTGCGGCTGCAGGTGCACACCTCGGTTGCCCAGGGCCGGGTAGGTGTCGGCCATCGCATAGAGGGTGCCGCGGGGTCCCTGTATCCGTCCGATCACACAGGCGAAGTGACCCACGTGCCAGTCGGGCGCCGGCCCCGACGGCTCGCCATCGAGGAGATAGTCGAGCAGCTGGGCCAGACCGGCGGTCGAGCCCCACAGGTGGTGGGTGGCGAAGTTGGCAATCAGCGTCACCGGTCGCTCGAGTGAAGCAGCCAGCTCATACAGCCCGCCCAGCGTCTCCGCGGTCCAGGGCCCCGCGATTGCCACGGCCACGAGCGCGCCGTCGGAGAGCTCTTCGATGGCCTGCTGGACGCCGGCAGCGGTGGTGCCCGACACGTCGGAGTCCTCGATCGAGGGGATCTCGAGGCGATAATCGCGCCGTCCGGTTTCGCCGTGGGGCAAGATGCCTGTCTCGCGCATCCCCGAGACGACGCTGCCGGCGGCGATCGCAACGGCGTCCTGGTCGAGCGGCTGATCCCGGTCCTCTGGGAAGCCCGCCGCATGCAACGCCAGTGCGCCGCAGAACGCTCCGCACAGATCGTCGCGCTGGGGGAGTTCGCGCGCATGTGCCCGCAACAGCGAGCGGGCCCCGGGCAGCAGTGTCAAGGTGAGCGGCCCAGGCACGTCCATCACTCAAATATACGGACGGCGCGCGCCCCGATACTCATGACTCGGCGGTCCGGGGCGCATAGCGGTGGTGCAGCATCAGGGCATTTCCGTCGGGGTCGGCGAAGAAGGCCATGTGGCAGACGCCCGTGTCGAAGGTCTCGCCGGCAAAGCTCACTCCATTTGCCTCAAGCTTTGCGCGGGCCTCGGCGACGTCATCCACGTGCAGGGCGATCGCGTTGCTGTTGACGTTGTACTCCAGCCCCATTTTCTCCGGGTCCATGAGGCCGAGGGTGAGGTTGCCCGTCTCGAACTCGGCGAAGCCCCGATCCTTGAGATAGACCGAGCGCGTCAGGCCGAGGGTCTCGCCATAGAAGTCGACGGCGGCGTCCAGATCGCGGGTGGGCACCGCAACGAAGTCGACGCCCGTAACCAGCTGTGAGTCAGTAGTCATCATCGAGCTCCTGTAGTAGATCGTTGGTCGCTCGGAGTATGGCGGCGAGCCACCGTTTCTGTCCTGCTGGGCCCGGCGATTCGGGCCTCACGAAAGTAAGAGACATTGCTTGAACTATCTTGACAATGCCAAGATGCACTGCAATAGTCGCAATCCCTAACGTTGCACAGAAGGCAATTGCTGTCGCTACTCGACACTGAGAGGCCGAGCGCTATGACATATTTCGGAAGGTCCGCGCTGGCTGGCGTTGCAGCGCTCATGCTTTGCCTCCTGTTGCCTGGCGGCGTGCTCGCCTTTGAATACTTCGCGAAAGCAACGTCCATCACCGCCAATGGCGAAAATCACACCTTCACAGCGGGCACCGCGATCATCACGTGCAAAAAAGCGGAATTCAAATGGACGGGAACCGAAGGTGCACATTCTGTGCTGGACATCACTCCGGCGTATAAAGAATGCAAAATCTCGAGTACCGGGGCGCTCGTGACTAACGAAAAAGCCCAGTTTGAATTCGGGGCGCCGAAAGAAGTGAAAAAAGAAGAATTCTCGATGACCTCGTCGATCATTGGCGAAGCCGGGGCAAAGCTCAAGGTCACAGCGACTATAGGCAGCGAAAAATGCGAGGTCGACTTTCTTGTGCAGAAACTCATGGGCGAAACTACCCACTTCATCAACATCAGTGGGACGGTTGGCGAAGTCCAGGCTAAAATCGAAAAAATCGAATACACAAGCAACGGTCAATGCAACGGGAAAGTTTCCGAAAAAGGAACCAACGGAAAGTATGAAGGCAACGCGTCGGAGACCGGCCTCGTCGTGAAATAGGCGGGCGCGCTCGGGAGCAAGGGCCGGCGAGCGACCGCTGAGGGCTATTTGGATGACGCTGCAAGCCGCCTGCCGGCGCACGCTCAGTGCCAGCCAGCGCCTTCGATCTACGCACAAATCGCATCCTGCGCTTAGACTCAAGCCGTGGCTCTGGATTCGATGGCTGGTCCGGGAGGGGACAGCACTGTTTGGGCGATGAAGCGGCACGCTGGACGTGTCGCCTCGCTGTGCTGCGCGGCCGCCTTGCGGGCCACGCTCGCGGGCATGGCGATCGCCGGGATCCTGGCCGTCCCGTCCGCTTCATATGCGGTGACGACGAGGTCGTCATTGGTCCCGAGCGCTGCAACACTCCCCGACGGACGCGTTTACGAGCTCGTTTCGCCGGCCGTGAAGAACGGCAACGAAGCCGGTGTCCTGGGTGGGGGGGAAAGCTCCTACGGGGTGGCTGACGCCTCTGGAGGCCGCGTCATGTACTCGGGCACCGGGCCTCTGGGCGAAGCGCAGAGCGGCGTTGAGAACTTCTCCGTCTCCGAACGCTCGGCGACCGGCTGGACCACAAAGGCGGCCCTCCCGCCGCCTGTGGCTCCCATCGGATTGCAGGATCCGGTCTCGCTCAGCGATCCGACGTCGCTGGTGGGCTCGGAAGATCTCACCAAGGTGGCGTTCACTTCCTTCGACCCATTCGCCCCGAGCAGCCTGAACTTCGCGGACCCGGAATTTTCCTTCGCCGGCGCCTATCTGGCCGAAGCCAGCGGAGCGGCGACGTGGATCGGGGCTGCCACCGTCGAACGTCCAGTGCCGCGGCAGGAAGAGGTGGGAAGTCCGGAGGACATGACCTTGGTCGGCGCATCCCCCGACCTGGGAACCGTCTATTTCCAGTATTACGGCACGCTGATCCCCGAAGATGCTCCCCGTCTGCCAGCCGTCGAAGGCGGAGCGGTCAACGCTTGGGGGCTCTACGAATGGCGTGCGGGCCGGCTCAGGGCGGCTGGACTACTGCCGGAAGCGGCGAAAGAACATCCGGGGGAAGAGGATCCGTTCGGCGCCGTGGCGGCCGGCATCGGCGGAGGGTTTCTGAACGCAACCGCGCCCGACTACTCGAACGAGGTCTCACGGAGCGGGGGCACCGTCTTGTTCGTGAGTCCCGCTCCCGAAGCGGCCAGTGGACGTCCATCCGAGCTCTACGCCCGCATCAACGGCACCACAACCGTGCTGATCTCGCGGTCGGACCTGACCGGGCAGCCGTCCTCGACTGGTGTCGACGGGATCAGAGATCTCAGCCAGTCTCATCTCGTCCCGTATGCATACGCATCACCTGACGGTTCCCACGTGTACTTCACGAGCGAAGATCAGCTGACCGCCGATGCGCCCGCCAAACCTTCGCTAGATGAGTACCAGTTCAACCTCAAGGACGACACTCTCACCTACCTCGCTGCCGTCACGGCGCCAATCGTCGCCTCTTCGGAAGGTGGAGATGCGCTGCTATTCGACGACTCGCGTGAATCATCTGAACCCCAGCTGGCCATTTGGCAGGGCGGCCGTACAGTCGACATCGCGCCGTTGCCTGCCACTGGCGGCTTGTACGTTGCGCCTGCGCACTTCGTCGCCGGAGCATCCGCGGTGGTCTTTCAAACGAATGCCGCGTTGCCCGGCTTCAACAATGGTGGGGGCTTCGGAGAGATCTACAGATACGACGTGGCCTCCGCGCAACTCAGCTGCATCTCCTGCCCGCCCACGGGGCAGAGTCCGGTGGGCACGGCGAACCTGTCGAATGACGCCCTGCACCATTCGTCTCCATTGATGACTGACAGTCGTGGCGTTTCAGAAGACGGCAGTGAGATTTTCTTCGACACGCCAAATCAGCTCGTACCCCAGGACAAAAACGAAGCCAGAGATGTCTATGAGTGGCATGACGGCAGCCTGTCGCTGATCTCCCCCGGGAAAGACGCAAGCGACTCGTTCTTCCTCGACAACAGCGCCTCGGGCAACGACGTGTTCTTCGCGACCCGGGCCAACCTCACCGGATCGGACGTCGATGGCAGCTTCGATGTATATGACGCGCGGGTTGGCGGTGGCTTCCCGGTATCTGCCGCGCCTTCGGGTTGCGCTTCCAGCTGCTCGAGCGCCGAAGGCGGATCGCTGCCCCAGGGGACTCTGGCCAGCAAGAACCTCCTCGGCGCGGGAGAACAGGTGGTGCAGACACCGACCGGCAAGCCGATCTCCTCGCGTGCGCAGAAGCTGGCAAGGAGCCTGAAGGCCTGTCGGAAAGAGCGCGGTCGGCGACGACATGTATGCGAAGCACGGGCGAGGAGGCGCTACGGGGCGTCCCGGACGCGGCGAGCCCTGACGGGATCGCGGTGAGCGTAGGCAAGCGCATCTGGATGCGACGGATCGCGATGCTCCTCTGCGCGTTCGCGCCTGGGCTCGCGGCGAGTGAAGCCCCCGCCCAAGCCTCCGAATTCGGGGTCGAACCGGGGTCTTTCGCCATCACGTTGTCAGGCACGACGGCTGGGGAACACGCGGACCTGACGACTGCCTTCACGATCAATCAAGAACCCGTGAACAACCCGACCGGTTATCTGAAGGACATTCATCTGAGCCTTCCGGAGGGTTTGAGCGGCAACCCCTACGCGACGCCGCGGTGCGACATGGGCGATGTCGAGAAGAACGCGTGCCCCGAGGATACGGCGGTAGGCGTCGTGGTGCTCAGGACGGCCAAGCCACCGAAGTTCGAAGGAGTCAGCAGGGCCACCGTGCTCGTCTACAACATCGCGCCATACACAAATGAGCCTGCAGCGTATGGATTCGACGCTGCTGGGCTCGCGGTACGGTTCGACGCGACGCTCTCAGGGGAAGACGGATACGCCTTGGCGCTCAACGCCACAAGCATCTCGGATGTCACGCCAGTGATTGGGGCGACCGTGACGTTGTGGGGCGTTCCCGCGGAACACAACGGCCCGGGTCCTTTGGAAACAAGCCAGTGTCACATAAATGAAGAACTGGAAATAGAAGAATGTGTTACCTATGGCGCCCCTGGTAACGCACCCAAGCTGCCTTTCCTCAGCAACCCCGTGTCCTGTGGCGGAAAACATGCAAGCAGCCTCACGGTCGACTCGTGGCAGGAACCGGGAGCCGGTCGAGCGGAAACGACGAGCGTGGCTCCGATCACGGGATGCGCGGGCCTCGCGTTCGCGCCATCGACCTCGATGGCCCCCGAACATGCGCAGGCGCATGTTCCGACCGGCTACGAAATCGCTGTGCAGATGCCCGGTGGCAGAGGCCCCGACGGACGCGCGAGTGCAGATCTCCGCAGCGCCAGCCTGGAACTCCCTGGGGGCACCGTTATATCGCCCTCCGCCGGGGTTGGCCTGCAGGCATGCTCGGCGGAACAGTTTCACCTGGAACCGCCGAAGTCGGAGCCGGCGATGCTCCCCGCCCCTGCCCCTAAGGCGGGCGAATGCCCGGCCGCGTCGGAAATCGGATCGGTCTCAATCAAGACCCCGCTGCTGGCGGAACCGCTGACTGGGCAGGTGTTCCTCGGCGCTCCCGGGTGCGCTCCGTGCACGGCCCGGGACGCCCAGGAAGGCAAGATGGTCCGGCTGCTCATACAGGCGGCCGGGTCAGGTGTGATCGTCAAGCTCGAAGGCCACATCTCCGTTGGAGAAGTCGACGGCCGGCTGACTGCCGACATCGGCGAAAGCCCTGAGTTGCCCATTGAAGAGCTCGAGCTGGCGTTGAAAGGCGGATCGAACGCACTCCTTGCGAACCCCACGGAATGCGGCTCGCCGCTGCAGGGCATCGGACGGCTCACCCCTTACAGCAGCGAATTGGCCAGCAACGTGAGCAGCTTGCCCTTCGAGCTCACCGGCTGTCAGGGGCCTCGCTTTGCCCCCACCTTCGAAGCCGGCACCGTGACCAACCTGGCGGACGGCCCCAGCACAGCCATCGTGTCGATAGGCCGCACCGATGAAGACCAAACCCTCGAACGCTTCGCCGTGGCCATGCCGCCTGGCCTGCTGGGATTGCTCTCCAAGGTTCCCCCTTGTACGCAGATCGGCTCATGCGCTGCCCAAAGCCAAGTCGGGACAGTGTCAGTTGCGGCGGGGCCGGGGGAAAGTCCCCTGCAGCTGAAAGGCGCGGTGTATCTGACAGGGCCTAACGGCAGCTCACCGTTCGGCCTCTCGATCGTGGTGCCCGCCCAGGCTGGCCCCATCGACCTGGGGACGATCGACATCCAGGCCGGCATCGAGGTCAATCCGAGCACCGCCGCGTTGACCATCTCGAGCGATGCTCTCCCGCAATCGCTAGCCGGGGTGCCGCTGCAGATAAGGAAGCTGAACCTGGAAATCAACCGCGCGGGCTTCATGGTCAACTCCACTGACTGCCGCCCGATGGCCATCGCGGCCACCCTCGCAAGCACGCAGGGCGCGTCTGCCACATCCACCCAGCACTACCAGGCCTCCGGCTGCGCGAAGCTCGCATTCAAGCCGCACCTGGCGGCGCTCGCCGACGCCAGGGCAACGAGATTGGGTGGCGCCTCCATCCATGTGAAGCTCGCCTCACAGCCCGGGCAGGCGAACGTGAGCAAGGTCAAGCTGGATCTCCCCAAGGCGCTCCCATCGAGGCTGACAACTCTTCAAGGGGCCTGCATCGAAGCGATCTTCCACGCCAACCCGGCCAGCTGCCCCGCCTCCTCCGTGGTGGGCACTGGCGCGGTTACAACGCCCTTCCTGCGAGCCCTCCTAACCGGCCCCGTCTATCTCGTCTCCCACGGCGGACGCGCCTTCCCAGACCTCGACGCGGTGCTCCAGGGGGAAGGTGTCACGCTGATGCTCGTGGGGAGCACCGCATTCACCAACGGGGCCAGCTCGGAGGCGTTTCGCTCGCTGCCCGACGCGCCCATCTCCACCCTCGACCTGATGTTTCCCGAGGGGCCGCACTCGGCCTTTGCCGCCAACACAAACCTGTGCGGGCGCGCGCTCAACATGCCCACTGCAATCACCGGCCAGAACGGGGCTGTGGTCAAACAGACCATCAAGGTTGCCGTTTCGGGTTGCGCCCGGGTCAAGCACAGCAAGCTCAAACGAAAGAGAGCAAAGCGATGAGCTGGGACTTCTCCACCGACCCCGATTACCAGGAGCAGCTCGACTGGATGGCCGATTTCGTGCGCCGCGAGATCTGGCCGCTGGAGTCCATCTGGACCGATCTTCCCCTCGAGGGTCTCGCCGCTGCCATCGCCCCCCTGCAGGAGCAGGTCAAGGCGCGGGGGCTGTGGGCCACCCACCTGCCCCCCGAGCTCGGCGGTCAGGGAATGGGCCAGGTCAAGCTGGGTCTGATGCATGAGATCCTCGGCACCTCGCCAATCGCTCCACTGGCCTTCGGCAACGCCGCCCCCGACTCGGGCAACTCCGAGATCCTGGCCATGGCCGGCACCGCCGAGCAGAAGGACCGCTGGCTGCACCCGCTGCTGGCGGGCGATCTGCGTAGCGCCTTCTCCATGACCGAGCCCAACACGCCCGGATCGGACCCCACCCAGCTGAGCACCCGCGCCGTGCGTGACGGCGATGGCTGGGTGATCGACGGGCGCAAGTGGTTCTCCTCCAACGGCTCAATCGCCGACTTCCTGATCGTGATGGCAGTCACCAGTCCCGATGCCCGACCCTCCCAGCGTGCCTCCATGTTCATCGTCCCCGCCGACACCCCCGGGGTGGAGATCCTCCGCGACGTTCCCACCATGGAGCATCCATGGGAGCACTTCGGCGGATATGGAGGGCACTCCGAAATCCTCTACAACTCGGTCCGCCTTCCCGGTGAGGCCCTGCTCGGCGCCGAGGGCGAGGGCTTCGTGCTCGCCCAGCAGCGGCTCGGGCCGGGGCGCATCCACCACTGCATGCGCTGGCTCGGAGTGGCCCGGCGGGCCTTCGACATGATGTGCGAGCGCGCCACCTACCGCCAGGCCCACGGGTCGCTGCTGGCGCAGAAGCAGACAGTCCAGAACTGGATCGCCGACAGCGCCGCCGAGATGCAGGCGGCGCGCCTGATGACCCTCCACGCCGCCTGGGTGATGGACACCGAAGGCGCCCGCGCCGCGCGAACGGATGTGGCTCTGATCAAGTTCTATGGCGCCAAGGTGCTGCACGACGTGGTCGACCGGGCCCTGCAGGCGCACGGCTCGCTCGGCTACTCCACCGACCTGCCACTCGAGCAGATGTATCGCTTCGCCCGCGCCGCCCGCATCTACGATGGACCCGACGAGGTGCATCGCCAGAGCGTGGCCCGCCACATCCTAGCCGGCTATGAGCCGCCGGCCGACGAAGTGCCCAGCGAGCATCTGCCCACGCGACGAGAGCAGGCAAGGGAGCGTTTCGCGCACCTGCTCGACGCGGTGACGGCCAACGACTAGAGCGCCTTCTAGGCTTGAGCGGATGGCCGCCGACGCCCAGCAGGCGCACGCCGCGTTCGATCCCGCCTCCTTTCAGAGCTTTCGCTTCGTCTCGAGGGATCTCGACCCGCTCGGGCGCGTCACCCTGCGCTATGCCCTCGACGAGCGGATCTCCTTCGTGGAGGAGTTCGATCTGCCTGTCCAGGGGCCGCTGAGCGACGCTGAGCTCGGGCGTGTGGAGGGGCTGCTCTCGCTGCTCCACTGGGTCGCCGGTGTCAGCTACTTCAAGACGGCCGCCCCAGCCGAGGTCCTCTGCGAGACCGGGTCGCCCACCCCCGCGGTGGCGGCGCTGCTCGAAGCGCTCTACTCGGAGGGACTCGGCGAGTTCGCTTTCACCAACGCGCTGCCCGCCCTTCCGCGACCACGCTTCCCCACGGCTTCCGCCACGGCTTCAGCGGGTGCAGGCCACAGCTTGCCGCTGGAGCGCGTGCTCGTGCCGGTGGGCGGAGGCAAGGACTCGGCGGTGGCCCTGGAGATCGTGCGCCGCTCCGGCCGCGAGGTCAGCCTGTTCTCGATCGGCAACGCCACGCCGATCGCGCGCACGGTGGCCGTCGCCGGCCTTCCCCATCTCATGGTCTCCCGCCGCCTCGATCCGGGCATCTCGCAGCTGAACGCGGCAGGGGCCCTCAACGGACACATTCCCATCACCGCCATCGTCTCCTGTGTGGCGCTGCTCACGGCTGCCCTGCATGGTTTCGACGGGGTGGCCATGGCCAACGAGCGCTCGGCGTCTGCCGGCAACCTCAGCTGGGACGGGATCGAGGTCAACCACCAGTTCAGCAAGGGTCTGGCGGCCGAGAGCCTGCTGAGCGCCGCCGTGGCCGAGCTCGGCAGCGAGACACGGATCTTCTCCGTGCTGCGACCTGCATCGGAGCTGGCCATCGCGCGGGCCTTTGCCCGCATGGATCGCTACCACGACGCCTTCACCAGCTGCAATGCCATCTTTCGTCTTGATCCGGCGCTGCGCGCCGCGTCGTGGTGCTGTGACTGCCCCAAGTGTCGCTTCGTGTTCCTCGATCCTCGCGCCCTTCACCACGCCCGCCCACCTGCGCGAGGTGTTCGGCCGCGACCTGCTCGAGGACGAGGGCCAGTTCGAGGGCTTTGCCCTGCTCAGCGCCACCGGCGGGCACAAGCCGTTCGAGTGCGTGGGCGAGGAGCAGGAGAGCCTCGCCGCCATGCGGCTGTTGGCGGAGGATCCACGTTGGCGCGAGCACCTGGTTGTGCAGAGGCTGGCCCGGGAGGTGCTACCGCGGCATGGCCCGGACGACGGAGCGCCTGAGGAGATCCTCGCGCTGAGCAACGAGCACGAGGTGCCGGCCGAGTTGATGGGGGATGTACGTGCGCTTCTCCGAGCTTGACGGGGCCACCGTCGGGGTGTGGGGCGCCGGGCGCGAGATCCGCTCCTTCGCCTCCCAGCTATCCCGGCGCCTCCCCGCCGCCCGCATCTTGGCGGCCGTCTTCGACACGCCGCCCGCAGCGGATGTAAGGGAGCTGCTGAAGGCGCCCGCGGTAAAGGTGCTGGGCGCCGAGGATGCGGTGGCTGAGCTCGACCGCTGCGATGTGGTGGTGCGCTCGCCGGGCGTATCCACCCACCGTCCCGAGCTGATCGCAGCTGCGCGCCGCCGGGGTGGCTGTCACGACTCCCACGTCGCTGTGGCTCGCAGAGCATGGCAGCGAGGGCGTCATCGGGGTGACGGGCACCAAGGGCAAGAGCACCACAGCCGCTCTCACCCACCACCTGGCGCTTGCAGCCGGGCGCAGCGCGAGCCTCGCCGGGAACATCGGCGTGCCGGCGCTCGACCTGCTCGACTCAGAGCCCGCCGAGCTCGTGGTGCTGGAGCTCTCCAGCTACCAGATCGCCGACCTGCAGAGGGGCCCCGAGGTGGCTCTGTACACCAACCTCTACCGCGAGCACACCGACTGGCACGGCTCCGAGGCGGCCTATCGCGCCGACAAGCTGCGCCTGCTGGAGCTCCCCGGTGTGCGCACCGCCGTGCTCAACGCCCGCGATCAGTCATCTGAGCGCGCTGAGGCCTGAGGTGGATGTGAAGCTGGTACGGCGCGCCCTCCGGATGGGACCTCGAGGAGGGGGGAGTGGCCCACGAGGGCGAGTTGCAGCTGACCGCCGCCGAGCTGGCGCTGCCCGGCCCACACAACGCGCTGAACCTATGTGGTGCGCTGAGTGCGCTCGAGGCGGCAGGCGTGTCGGTGGGTGCGCTATCCGGTGCACCTCAGGGCTTCACCGGCCTATCCCACCGCCTGGAGACGGTCGGCGAGCAGGATGGCGTCATGTGGGTGAACGACAGCATCTCCACCACACCCGAGTCCACCATCGCCGCGCTCAGGAGCTTCCCCGGAAGCGAGATCGTTCTGATCGCGGGCGGCCAGGACCGTGGTCAGGACCACGGCGAGCTGGGAGAGGTATTGCGTGAGCTCCACGCCACCGTCATCGGCGTGCCCTCCACCGGTGCACGACTGCTCGACGCCGCGCGGCGCGCGGGTGTGACGCCTGAGCGAGCGCTGCAGGCCGACGGGCTGGCCGCCGCCGTCTCGCTGGCCCGCTCGCTGGCTCGTCCCGGAGCGGTGATCCTGCTCTCCCCGGCCGCGCCCAGCTACGACCACTACCGCGACTTCGAAGAGCGCGGTGAGCGCTTCCGCGAGCTCGCGGCCGGGCCCGGTGTGCTCGGCTCGGCGAGACCTCTCTAGCCGGAGCGCGTGCCGGCCCGTCGCCCTGCTGGTGAGCAGAGCGGCGGGCCGGGTTGCAATCTTCGTGTTGCTCGCTACGTCCTTGCGTCGGTGAGGCCATTCTCCGCTTCACTCCTTCCAACTGGTGTATCGCAACGGCTATACACCAGTTGAAAAGAGGAACTCAACACCTACACCTGCACTACACCTACTTACAGACCGTCACTCAGGGGCACAACGGGTTGCTGGGCACCCCTTCACAGGGGTTGGGCATGGTTGGCTGGGCCGGCGGGTCGGGCTGCCCCACTCCGGTCCTGCCTTCCGATTCGCCCTGCAGCTGCAGCAGGTATTCCACCGCTCCGAAGCCGTTGTTCGGCGCCGGCGTGGTGGAGTTCTGACAACCCCACGTTTCTTCGATTTTCGCCGGGTAGGTCCCGTCGGGCAGCGAGTTTCCGCTCACGCAGTTGTTGATCGAGGGAGACTTCTTGGTCGAGAAGATCCCACCTTGGAGCGTGATGTCACTCGCGTAGGAGGCTTTGCTGCCGCCGTTTTCGAGGAACGTGTTTTCGCTGATCCTGTTCCCTGCGATCGCGAAGTACAGCGTCTGTTCGGTCGGCGGGAACGGGTTGGGGTACTCGAAGCCGAGCACTCCGTTGTTGACGTTGCCCACGATGGTGTTCTTTTCCACCAGGTCGGCGTAGTCGCCGGGGAGCTCGACTCCCACTCCCCACGGGGCAGGCCCCGTCGAGGCGTTGATGGGCGCGCTGAGGTTGTTGTTTTCGGTGATCACGTTTTCCTTGATCACCGTGCACCGCGCGATTTCGGTCGAGGTGATCTTGGGTGTGGGGTTGGTCGGCTTGTGCCCGTTGCATTTCCCGTCCTGCGGCGGTGGACCGTCACCGGGGTTTTCCGAGTTGGGCACGATGCCGGCCGAGTTGTTCTTGAAGATCGACTTTTCGATCACCAGTTCGCCACCCGAGTTCGACCCCGAGTAGCCGACGGCGTTGTCTTCGATGGTTGCTTTGGAGATGTGGGCGCGGCATTCCCAACAAGCACCGAGGTAGATGCCCGAGTCGTTGAAGCCCGAGGCGTAGATTTCGTTCCACGAGCCCTTGGTCTCGTTGTTGGTGAAGATGCCGTAGCCGCCGTTGAGGCCGTCGTCATAGGCGGTCAGGTAGCTGCCGTACCAGCCGTGCGCGCCGATGCGTCCGGAGCCGGCGCCGCCGTTCCACCAGATCTCGTTCCCGCCCGGTCCATCGGCGGTGGCGCGGTCGAAGTTGCGGGCGGTGAGGTTTTCGATCCACACGTTGTTGGCCTGGAACACTTCGATCCCGTTGCTGCCTTCGGGGGCCGGTTTGTGCTGGCCGTCGAGGATCACCGAGTTGCGGTCCATGCCGCGGATGAAGATCCCCGACTGGGCTTTCTCGACCTTCACTTCTTCGTCGTAGACGCCCGGCTCGATCAGAACCCAGTCGTGCGCTTTCGACGCGTTGACGGCTGCCTGGATGGTCGTGTAGTAGCTCGTGTTGGCTGGGATTTCCCCTGCGGGTGGCCCGCTCTGGCTGACGATGTTGACGTGGGGCGCCCGCGCGAGGGCGCTGGCGGCGGTGGCCGCAAACACCACTCCCACCAGCGCTGTCACCAGCGCCGCGCGTATCAAGGCCCCCCTGGAAAAACTTCCTGTGGATGGCATGTCCGAGAGTCTCCTCCTCGATTGGATAGCGGTAGGCGATCCTGGGAGGTGATGCGAGCTCACGAGCGGTGTCATCCGTGCAGAGCCCCCATCCGCCTCGCCAACGAGGCGCACTGCCGCAAGTCTTGGGTTGATCCCAAGACCGCAGGCAGTCTACCTGGGTCTGGAAGCCGAGATCAAGACCCGCTGTCGGGCTGCTCGGCGGAAGGCGAATCCGCGGGTGGCTTCTCGCCCTCGGGGGCGGGCGCCCCGGGCAGCGCCTCGACGTCGACCTCGGCCGCGGCGGCGGCTGCCGCTCGGTTCTCCTCCTTGACGGCCAGCCAGATCTCCTCGCGGTAGATCGGCACCCCCTCGGGGGCGGCGATGCCGAGGCGCACCGTGTGGCCGCTGACCCCCATCACGGTCACGAGTATCTCGTCGCCGATGACGACGCGCTCTCCGGGACGACGCGTCAGGATCAGCATCGCAGCCGATTATGAAGCATCTCGCAGTGTTCGCCGCGCGGCGCGGAGATCGGCCTCGGTTCAGGCCGCGTCTACCGATGGCGCCTGCCCGGCGGGCTGGGCCGCTGGCAGCGTGAACAGCGGCGCCTGTAGCGGCGCCTGCTCGTTCCCGTTGATCACCTGGTATCCCCGGCCCTCGTAGATCACCAGCGGCGCGCGCAGGTTGGCGGTGATGTCGAGCGGGTCGGGCGCCGCGCGGACCGTCACGTAGATCTGAGCCGCCGTCGGATCCTCGATCCCGATCATCTCCTGATCGTCCACCGAGAGCTCCAGCGTGAAGTCGGAGAAGAACTGGCTGGGGTTGACGACGGGCAGCGCAAGCGCCGGATCGTCGATCGCGTGCAGCCACAGGAACCCCGTCCCGGGATTGCGGTCGATGAGCGCGTAGCGTGACCCGCCGAGCCCGATCAGACCGCTGGGGAACTCGATTGCGTCCTCCTGCGGGATCTCGACCTGGCCGAAGCGGACGCTCTCGAATTTCACGGACATAGTGTGCGTCTCTCCTTGCGTTGCCTAGTGGAGGAAGTTGAGCAGCGATTCTTGGACGATGGTCGCGGCTGCTCGCAAAGCCGCCGTGTAGGCGGCCTGCTCGTTGGAGAAGGCGATCGATGTTTCGGCGATGTTCGTGTCCTCGGTGTGTGACAGCGTCTTGGTGATCGACAGCTGGATGCCTTCGATGCGGCTGGTGGCCGTCTGCAGCTGGTCGGTGGTGCTCCCGTTGACAGCCTGCAGCTGACCCAGCGTTTCGATGCTCGTTTCGAGCCCTTTCAGGTCGGTGGAGCCAAGGGCGGCTTTGCTTTCGGTGGTCCCTTCGCTGAGGTGCTGGGAGATCGTGCGCAGCACGTCGAGCAGCTTGCCGTCTTTGGAGGCCTGCCCGTTGCCCAGCAGCGAGGAGATGTCGGTGTTGACCGTCACCGACGCGCCCGGTCCGATCGAGCGCGAGATCGATTCGGCGTTGCCCGCGTAGGTGTCGACTTCCCCCTGCTGATAGGGCGAGGTCGTGGTCTGGGTTCCTGCGAAGACGTACTGGCCGGCGTACTGGACGTTGGCGTCCTGCTTGATCGCTTCCGTCAGCTGGCTCACCTCGGTGGCGAGCGAGTTGAGGTCACCCTGGTTGTAGGTGCCGTTGGAGGACTGGACGAGGAGCTGGCGCACGTGTTGGAGCACCTGGCTCATGTTCGTCATAGCGCTTTCCGAGGTCGTCGTCCACGAAGCGGCTTCCTGGGCATTGGAGGCGTAGGAGCTGAGGCCGTCGAGCTGGCTCTGCAGGTTTATGACCTGGCTCGCCCCAAAGGGGTTGTCCGACGGTTCCAAGATCTTCCGGCCAGAGGACAGTTCGTTCGAGCTGCGCTCCAGCGAGCTGAGGGCCGAGTTGATGTCGTTGACGGTCGAGCCGGTGACCATCGCCGGGGTAATGCGTCCGCTCATCGCTAGAGCCCCACCTGTCCGGTGTGCTCGATCAGCGTTTCGAGCATCGCGTCCATCGCGGTGAGCGTGCGCGCCGAAGCCTGATAGCCGCGCTGGAAGCTGATCAGGTTCGTCATTTCTTCATCGAGCGAGACACCGGAGACGCTCTGGCGCTGGTTGTTGATGGTGGTGAGAGTCGTCTGGGCGTTGGCCTGTTCGTCGCGCGCCGTCTGAACGCCCGCGCCCACCTTCTCGACGAGCGCCGCGTAGCTCTCTTCGGCGGCCCCTCCGCGCAGGCCGGCGATCGCCAGTGCCACCGCGTTGCCGCCGGGGGCCGCGGTGGAGGACGCCTGCACCTGGGCGCTCGTCACGGCCACTGTCAGCGTGGCGGCGCTCCCACCGGAGAAGAACGGGGTTGAGGTGTGGAGTGTGTTGACGGTGCTCTCGAGCGTGGTGGCGACCGTGTCGAGAGTGGCGCCGAGGGTGCTCAGCGTGCCCGTCGGGCTGGTCAGGCCGAGCAGCGCTCCGAGCTGACCGCCGGCGGCCGGGGTGAGCGTCTGGGGCCAGTTCACCGTCGTGCCTTCCACGAGCGGTTTGGCGGCGTCGCCGAAGTTGACCGTATCTGTGCCGTCGGGCTGCTTGGTGACCGTCACCTGCCCCAGCGAGGAGAGCTTGTCGAGCAGCAGGTCGCGACGATCGAGCATGTCGTTGGGCTGCTGGCCCGCCTGTTCGGCCTGCTTGATCTGCCCGTTGAGCTGAGCGATCTGGGTGGCGTAGTTCTGAACTTCCCCGCCTGGACCGGCGAGCGCCGCGTACTGCCCTTCCACCTGGTTGGAGATCGTGGAGAGTTGGCTGCTCAGCTGGTTGAAGCTCCTCGTCAGCTGCTGGGCGGCGGACACCACCCCCTGTTTGGCCGCTTCGCTGGTTGGCGAGTTGGCGAGGGCGCTCCACGCCGTCCAGAAGGCCGACAGCTGGCTGGCGATGCCCGTGCTCGACGGTTCGTTGAAGGCGCTCTGGGCCTGTGAGAGCACTTCGGACTGGGTGGTTCCCGCGCTGAGCGCGCTGTTCTGGGTGCGGTACTGGGCGTCGAGGTAGGAGTTGCGGATGCGGGTATAGGTGGCCACGCTCACGCCCGTGCCGAGCTGGGCGCCTTCCCCGGTCCGGGTGGAGATCGCCGGGATCACGATCGGCGGACTGGGCTGCATCACCACCGTCTCGCGCGAATAGCCTTCGGTGTTGGCGTTGGCGATGTTGTTGCCCGTGATGTCGAGCGCCTGCTGCTCGGCGAGCAGCCCGCTCAGCGCCGTCTGCAGTCCCTGGAGTGTGGGTATCGACATCGCTCTAGGCCCTCAGGTCGAGGACGTGCAGCGCGCCATTGGGGCGAGGCCGCGTGATCGGGGTGGAGGAGCCGCTGGTGTCGTAGCCGTTGACCCCGTCCATCGCGAGCATCCCCATCAGGTGGTCGAGGAAGCCAAGCTCGATCTGCATCAGGGCGCGGTTGCAGGAGTGCTCGCGCTGGAGCTCGTGGAGCAGGCCCTTCAGCTCGGCGCTGCGCGCGCCTGCAAGCTCGCCCTGGGCGGCGTCCATCAATGTGCTCAGGCGGCTCAGCGTGACCTCCTGGGCAGCGACCCCCAGGCGATCGCCGCTGCGGCTGAGCAGGCGCGAGCGGTCCTCCTCGAGCAGCTGGCGGCGTCCCATCTCCCCGCGCAGGATTCCCGCCAGGCGCACCACCGCGTGCACGTCGCGTGCGCGGATCGCCGCTCCCTGCTCGAGCACCACCTCCAACAGGCTCCTGGCCGAGGCGATCTGGGCGCTCAGGTGCCCCAGCACATCGGCCACGAGCCCGCGATCCTCGGCGGTGGTGGGTGCGGGCAAGATGGTGGTGCTCATGCGGGTGTGCCTCCATCGGCCACCACATGACCGCCGCTCTGAGCGCCCTGCATCTCCTTGGTGAGCTGCGCCGCAAGGCCCAGGCCACCGGCATTCATCACGCCCGAGGAGAGCGCCTGCGGGAGCATCGCCGAGAGCTCGCCGCTGCTCGCAGCCGAGCTCGCCGATCCCCCTTCAGATCCTCCTTCTGAGGATTCGCCGCCGAGACCGGTGGTTGCCGAGAGCGACTTGGTCAACTGTTCGACCAGCACTCGTTCAAAGCCGAGCGCCGTTGCGTAGTCCTGCTGGGTGGCGGCCGATCCGTGACGCACCCATGCCGGCTCGCTCGCCTGGTTGACGACGGGCAGACCCGAGGAGCCGATGGCGGGCGCGACGCTCATGCGCGCAGCTGGTTGGCGATCGACATCATCTGGCTCTCCGTCTGAATCGCGCTGCTCGCCAGCTGATAGTTGCGCTGAGTGCTCACCATCAGGGCCATCTCCTTCGCCACGTCCACATTGGACTCCTCCAGTGCTCCCTGGTGCACCTTGGCTCCCGTCACAGGGTGAGGCGCGCCGCTGGCGGCGGTGGGAATCAGCTCGCTCGCGCCTTCCGAGCGCAGGTGATCGGGTGAGGTGACCGTCACCAGCTGGATCTGGCCGAGCTTCTTCGTCCCCACCGTCACCGTGCCGTCCGGTGCGATCCGCACTTCGCTGGGGGCCACGCCCGCGGGTACCTTGATGGGGGGCGAGAGGAGGTTGCCGTCGGCCGTGGTGAGCGACCCGTTGGCATCGATGCTGAAGGCCCCGTTGCGCGTCAGCGCGAGTTGACCGCCCGGCCCCGTCACCTGGAAGTAGCCTTCGCCTTCGATCGCCAGGTCGAAAGGCTCGCCGGTTTCCTTGACCGCGCCCTCCGTGCCGCTGTGTCCGAGGAACTGGGCGCTAGCGCCGGCACCGGTGCTCGACTTGGTGCCAGCCTGTTCAACCGTGTTGTAGAGGAGGTCGCTGAAGGCCACCCGCTCGGACTTGTAGCCCTCGGTGGAGACGTTCGCGAGATCGTTGCTGATCGCATCGATCTGCTGTTCTTGCGCTGCCATGCCTGCTGCGGCGGAATAGAGACCTTCGAGCATCAGCCCGTCCCATGTTCGTAGTCGTCGGCGAGCCGAGCTTTCCGCATGGCGGTCCAGCTGGGCGGCTCGGTGCTTCCTCGTCTAGGTGATCGGCCGGCCGCGGGCGGACTTGAGCCTCGACGGCCGGCTGGCGCGAGCGGGTCAGCCGCCGGCCAGGTTCCCCACCTGCGAGGCGGACTCCTGCAGGGTCTGGCCGATCGCCTGGATCGCCTGCTGCCCGGACTGGAAGCTGCGCAGCGAGGTGATCATGTCGATCATCACCTTGGAGGCATCCACACCGGAGCCCTCGAGCGCCCCCTGGCGCACAGTCCCGCTGGGCTTTCCCGAGGCGGTGCCCGTGTAGAGGTTTTCCCCCTGCTTGGTGGCGCCGGGCACTTCGAAGACGCCAAGCGCACTTGTCGGCACGGTGCCGTTTGCGGCCACTTTGACCTGCCCCCCGCCCTGACCGAGCACCGGGTTGCCGCCCGCGTCGGTGAGTACCCCGGCGGCTGTCTGGGTGAACTGCCCGTCGCGGGTGTAGCGCATGCCCTGGGCGGTCTGGACCGCGAAGAAGCCACCGCCCTGGATCGCGAAGTCGAGCGGTTCGCCCGTTTGCTGAATCGAGGCCGGGGTCATGTCGGTGTAGGTCTTGCCCAGCGCCACACCTTCGTCGAGCGAGCCCTTCGTCGCGCCCGGTGAGCTGGCCACGAGCACTTCGCCAAATGAGCGCTGCGGCGTTTCGTCCGCCTTGTAGCCCGGCGTCGAAGCGTTCGCCAGGTCGTTTGATAGCTGTCCCTGGCGCACCTGCTCGGCGACCATTCCCGAGGCGGCTATCTGCAGGCCGAGATCCATGTCTCCCCGGTGGTCGGCCGACCCGGCCGTTTCTTGAGATAGCAGGACCCTTCGCGGGGCGGCGACCGTGTTCTAGCTCCTCATGCGGCCACCGTGTGTATAGCAATGGTGGGACAGTACTCGTCGCCGATGGTGACGTCCCGCTCCGGGGGGGAGTGACACGACCAAAACACTGTATAGCCATGGTGATACAGGACTCGCCGCGAGAAACCAGGCTCCCGCCGGCCTCCGTCGCAAACGCGCTGCGCGGAGGCTCAGCCGACGGCGGAGAACAGCGCCAGCTCGCCTGAGAGCTGTTCATAGAGCCGACGGCGAAGCTGGGTGTGGATCTGTGAGACCCGGCTCTCGGAGACGCCCAGGCGGGTGCCGATGTCGCGCAACGTCCAGTCCTCGACATACAGCAGCACAGCCACTTCGCGCTCCTGTCTGCTCAGGCGTGCAAACGCCTTGCGGAAGCGGGCCTTGGCTTCCCTGCGCTCAGCGTTCACGGAGGGATCGCAATCGTCGTCCGAGCTCTCCAGCGTGTCGATTCGCTCGATCGTCGCGCTCTCGTCCGAGCGCACGATGCGGTTGAGCGAGCCCACCTCCGCAAGCGCCACCTGGTCGAGCCTCTCGGTGAGCTCGGTGGGGGTCATTCCCACCTTGGCCGCGAGCTCCTCCTGGCTGGGCTGGCGTTCGTGGGCGGAGAGGAAGCTCTCGCGCGCGTTGTTGATCGTTCGCTCGTCGCGCCGCAGCGAGCGGGGGGCCCAGTCGTGACGCCGCAGCTCGTCGAGCACAGCGCCGTGGATCCGGGTCCACGCGTACTGCTCGAGCGTCGCTCCCTTGTCGGGGTCGTAGCGATCGATCGAGCGGATCAGCGCCTCTAGGCCACAGGACAGGAAGTCCTCCACGTCGCACTGGGCCGGGACCTCGCGAATCTTGCGGTAGACGATGTATCGGACCATCGGCATGAACATGAAGATCAGCCGGTCGCGAAGCTCGCGCTCGCCGCTGCGCTGATACTCCTGCCAGGTCGCCAACACCTCCGCCGCAGGCGTCCGAACTGCACGCTTTCCGATTATGTCCATTCTCCTGCTCTGATATCGAGGGAACTGACAGGGGGATGGCCCGCCTGCTAAGGCACTTTGCTCGCGTCCGAGCGTGGATTTGCAGCGGTTTAACCGGCAATGAGATTCGCGGCCGCGACGATATCCCCTCCCTCGGTCGTAACTGACAACTCGGGTACACCCCTGCAACGACCGCTCGCCACCCCGGATCGGGTGGCCTCACGCCGCCTGAGCAGCAACGCTAAGACATCGTTCGAGGCGGTCGATCACCGGGGAGTAGATGGCCCACTCCGCCTCATCGCTCGCACCAAAGCGCCTCCTCGCGTCCGCCGATCCGGCGTCGGTGGCTCGAGGGCTGCTCGCGGCAGCGGATCTGGATGGCTATCGAGCCCAGTTCGAGCAGCTTGCGGCGATCGAGGATCCTCACCGTCGCTATCAGGCCGGCGTGAGCCTGATCGAGCTCGGCCTCGCCGAGTCCCGGAGCCGTCCCCGCGCTCCTCGCCCCGCGCTGCTCGCCATGCTCGCCGACGCAGTGCTCGAAGCGCTGGAGCGCGAGCCCAGCGAGCCGCTGTTGCTCAACCACGCCGGAGCGATCTTCCACGAGCTGTGGAGCTTGGAGGCGGCGCAGGCTCTGTTCGCCGCCGCCGGCCGTCTCGATCCCACGCTCCAGCAGCTCGAGCCCAACCTTGCGGCTCTGGAGCAGCGCAGCCGGCGCCATGGCGCTCGGCGGCATGCGCCTCCCCTGCACCCCGGCCTGCCCGAGCTCGGCGCTCGCGCCATCGAGCTTGCCGCGCGAGCCCGGCCCGCGCAGGGACTGCGCCTGAGCCTGTGCATGATCGTCCGCGACGAGCAGGAGATGCTCCCGCGCTGCCTGGCGAGCGTGGCCGGTGCCGTCGATGAGATGGTGATCGTGGACACCGGCTCCACGGACGCCACGGTCGAGATCGCGCGCTCATTCGGTGCGCAGGTGATCCACCATGAGTGGACGGGGTCATTCGCGCGAGCCCGCAACGTCTCCTTCGATGTGGCCGAGGGGGACTGGCTCATTTATCTGGATGCCGACGAGGTGCTGGTGGGCGAGGACGCTGGGTTGCTGCGGTCGCTGATCACCCGCAGCTGGCGCGAGGCGTTCTACGTGTCGGAGATCAGCTTCACCGGTGCGCTCGAGGAGGGTGAAGCGGTCACCCACGACGCGCTGCGCATCTTCCGCAACAGGCCCGAGTACCGTTTCGAAGGGCGTGTTCACGAGCAGATCGGGAACCGGCTCCCCCTGTACCTCCCTGAGCGCGTCGAGCGGACCGAGGTTCGCGTGGAGCACTTCGGCTACCTCGGCAGTGTGCGCGAGCGCCGCGCGAAGTCCTCCCGCAACATCGAGCTGTTGCGAATGCAGCTGCGCGAACAGCCGGCAGATGCCTTCCTGCACTTCAACCTCGGTTCCGAGCACGCCGTCGCCGGGGACGCTCAGGCGGCGGTCCTCGAGCTCGAGCGCTCGTGGGCTCTCCTGAAGGGAGTGGCCGATCTCGACGCCTACGAGTTCGCTCCAGCTCTGCTCGGGCGGCTCGTGCGTGCGCTGAGCGCATGCGGTCGCAGCGCAGAGGCGTTCGCCCAGGCCCAGGAGGGGCTTGCGCGCTTTCCCGACTTCACCGACCTGGTGTTCGAGCAGGCACTTGCCGCCATCGCCCTCGGGCAGGGCATCATGGCGATCCGGCTGCTCGAGATCTGCCTCGAGATGGGCGATGCGCCCCGCCGCTATGCGCCGCGCGTCGGCTGTGGCACTCGCCTCGCGCGTCGTGTGCTCGTGGAGGCACTGCTCGGCCAGGGGCGCCCTGAGGAGGCCGCCCGAATGGCCGCTGCACTCTCCCCCGACGATCTGCTCGAGTTACTCGACACGCTGCTGAGGGCGCGGCGCTTCGACGCCTTCGAGGCTCTGCACGCCGTGTTGGAGCAGGCACCGCTGCCACCGCGCGAGCGCCGCGAGCGACTGGCGGAGATGTATCTGCGCGAGGGCTATGCGGCCTCGGCGGCCGAAGAGTGGATGGCCGTCTGCAGCGAGGAGCCAGACATTCAGGCCTTGCTCGGACTCGCCCGTGTGGCTGCCTCCAGGAGCATGGAGCGCGAGGCCCAGGAGTTCACGGCGGCGGCGCACGCGCTCGCACGGGGAGTGGCCCTGGGAGATTTCGGGTAGAGAGCGGGACAAGCCCAGATATGCGGGCGCCGCCGTGCCCCTCGCTCGCCAGGCCCGGCGCAACATCAGTCCCACCGGGCGAGATTCTTAAAGTTTTTCTGGAGGACGTCGATCACCGTGTACGAACATCGTTATGCGCGAGGCGGCCCAGGGACCGGACCGCGTCACACGTTTTCAGGGAGAAAACGCCATATGAGCTCGCCGATTTCGCCGATAACGGGCCCCTTGGGCCCGTCACACCTCTCTTCGCCCGCCGCGAGCGGCGCGGGAGATCTGACCGCGCTCCTGTGTGAGCTCGGCAGCGACGAGCGTGGCTTCACGATCGACGCCGGTCGCGGCGGACCCCCGCCCGAGGTGCTCGAGCAGATGGCCGAGGCGTATGAGCTGTGGGGGCGTCTGCGCCGCCGTGGCCTGGAGGTGCGCTTCTCGCTGGAGCAGGAGGGACGGCCGGTGATCGAGCTGCGCGACGGCAAGGACGGAACGGTGCGCCGGCTGACGATCGACGAGGCGATGGCAATCGCCACCGGGGAAGCCTCGGAGCAGGGGTAGCCGGTGTCCACCTCGAGCCTGTCGGTCAACGCCGCGAGCGGATCGCCGATCTCGGTCTCCGGGCTTGCCTCGGGATTGGACACGACCTCGATCATCACCGCGCTGCTGTCGGCCGAAAAGGCCCCCATCACCCGCCTCACCCAGCAGCAGGAACGGCTGCAGGGCGAGCAGGCTCTCATTCAGGGCATCCAGTCCAGCTTGCAGAAGCTCGAATTCGCCATCTCCGAATTCAGCCTGCCGTCGCTGTATGCGACCTCGCAGACCGTGACCTCCAGCGAACCCCTGAGGGTCGCCGCTGCCGTGAGCGCCGGCGCCGGCGTTGGCGGCTATGAGGTCGAAGTCAAACAGCTCGCCAACTCCGCCCAGCGCACCTTCACCTTCACCAGCCCCGTCGCTGAAAGCACGGTCAGCATCGACGGTCACGAATACACGCTCAAGGCCGGTGCCACCGCCGCGGAACTGGCCGGCAAAGTCAACGCCGACGGCGCCGCCACGGTCTACGCCGCGGCGCTGAACAGCGAAACCCTCGTGTTCTCCGACAGGACCACCGGGGCCACGGGCGGAGAATTCATCAAAGTCACCGGCGGAGCGCTCGTCGAAAAGGCGGGCACCGCCAAGGAAGGCAAGAACGCTGAATTCACCGTCGACGGCGTGGCCGGCACCGCCACCTCAAATGTGGTCAGCTCGGCAATCGCGGGAGTGACGCTCACGCTCGATGGTCTCACCACCACCGGCCCGGTGACGATCGATGTGCAGCCCCCGGGAGTGAACGGGAGCGCGCTCGAAGCGAAGCTGCAGTCCTTCGTCACGATGTACAACTCGACGGTCGAATCGATCGAGAAGCAACTCACCACCAAGCCGCCCACCACCCACAACGGGGAAGCAACGGGATCGCTGTTCGGCGACAGCGAACTCTCGAGCCTGCTGAGCAAGATGCGCGAGACGATGTACGAACCGATCGCCGGGCTGGCCGCGGAAATGTCAGCTCCCTCGGACATCGGCCTCGGCACTGGAGCCGCCACGGGCACCACCTCGCAGTCGGCGCTCGAAGGCAAGCTGACGCTCGAACCAGCCAAGTTCGCCAGCGCCCTGGCCGCCAACCCGACGGGCGTCAAGGAAATGCTCCACAAGTGGTCGCTGAGCCTCCAGGGCGTCGTCCAGCAGGTGGCGGAGCCCGGGGGAGCGCTCGAATCGAGGACCAACGGCGAGGGCACCGAAATCAGCGACCTGAAGAAACGCATCGCCACGATGAACGAAATGCTCGCCGTGCGCCAGAAAGCGCTAGTGCGGACCTTCGCGGCGCTCGAAGGGGTCATCTCCAAGAACAGCGCCCAGAGCTCGTGGCTGACCAATCAGTCCGAACAGTTGACTAAATCCGGCCTCTAGCCAGATTGCAGCTCTCAACTTCTGGCCGCGCCCGCCGATCAAGTAGGCGGAGATGAGCAATCTGGCAACATCGCCGCAGGCCTACCGTCAGGGGGCTGTGCTGGCGGCCTCGCGTGAGCAGCTCGTGGTGATGCTCTACGACGGCGCGCGGCGCTTCCTGCGCCAGGCGGCCGTGGCGATGCGCGCCGGTGAGATCGAGCGGGCGCACAACACCCTGCGCCGCGCCGAGATGATCGTCGCCCACCTCGATGCCACGCTGGACTTCGACCAGGGCCAGGTGGCCGAGCGCCTGCACGCCGTGTACTCGTTCTACCTCGTTTACCTCAACCGCGCCCGCATGGCCCAGGACGCCGCCATGGTGGAGGAGGTCAGCGACATGCTCGGGGAGCTGCGCGACGCCTGGGCGCAGGTGGCAGCGGAGGCAGGCGGCGGGTGAGCGTGAGCTCGCCGGCTGAGCTCGCGCCCTACCGGGCCATCCTCGAGCACGCCGAGCTCGAACTCGAGCTGGCGGGCAGGGGCGATCTCGACGGGCTGCTCGCCCTGGGGATCCGCTGGGATGAGCTGGTCGCCGAGGCACCCGCTCTCCCACCAAGGTCGGCTGCGTCGCTGCTCGAGCGCGCGACCCTCATCCACGAGCGCACGCACATCGAGCTGGTTCGCCTGCGCGAGGCGCTGCTGGCGGATCTGGCCACATCCAAGCGCGCGAGCCGTGCGGCGGAGGGATATGCCGGGCGGCCGGCATCTCGGCCGCGGCTCGATCGCAGCGCCTGAGCTCAGCCTCCTCCTCCACTAAAGATCCGCGGGAGCCGGCCGATCACGGGGGCGGCCTCACGGCCAACCGCCAGCGACCTCAGGGAGAGGTCGGTTTCAGCCCAGGGAGGGCTCAAGAGCGGAAAGGCATCTCTTCACCATGGCTCTCGTGGACTCGACCCAGCAGCTGCTCGAGGCTGCCATGCGTGGCTCGTGGGCGCGGCAGACGGCGCTGACGAACAACGTCGCCAACGCCGACACCCCCGGCTATCAGCGTCTGGACGTGAACTTCGAGTCGGCCCTGCAGAGCGCGATGACCAGCGGCGAAGCGCCCACCCAGATGGAATTCGAACCCGAAGCGCAGCCGCAGGAAGCGGGGCCCAACGGCAGCGGGGTCAGCATCGATCAGGAATCCGCGCGGCTGGCGGAAAACGGGCTCGACTACAGCGCCCTGACCGACGTCGCCAATGCCCGCAACGGAATCCTCCGCTCGGCCATCGGGATCCTCTGATGGGGCTCTTCGACGCGATCGGGATCGCCGGCTCGGGTTTGAGCGCCGAGCGCATCCGCATGGACGTGACCGCCGAGAACCTGGCCAACGCCAACACCACCAAAGCAGCCAATGGTCAGCCCTACAAACGCCAGGAGGTCCAGCTCTCCCAGCTCGGAACCGGCGGCTTCGGGAGCGCTCTGAACGGGGCTCTCGCCCAGGCCGGCTCCACGCAGCCCGCCGGCGGGGTGCAGGTAACGGGCATCGTCGCCGACGCCACGCCCGACCAGCAGGTCTATGACCCAAGCAACCCCGAAGCGGACGCCCAGGGCTACGTGAAGATGCCCAACGTGAGCACCGTCACCGAAATGACGGACCTGATCTCCGAGCAGCAGTCCTATCAGTCCGACGTCACCGCCATGCAGACGGCCAAGTCGATGTTCAACTCGACCCTCTCGCTGCTCAAATGATCGTGCCCGGCGGTGGGTGGCCTGGGCAGCGGGTTGGCGCTGGGCCAGACGAGTGAAGCACTCAAGCAGGGCGCTCAGGCGAACCCCGCCATCGCCGGGACGGGCGAAGCGGGCGCGCTGAGCGGCGGGAGCGAAGCCGGCGCGGTCTCAGGCAGCGAATCGGGCGGCTTCGGCGGGGAGCTGAGCGAAGCGATCTCCTCCCTGGAGAAGAGCCAGCAGAGCGCCGACAGCGCCTCCCAGGCGTTGGCCACAGGCGCAGCCAAGGATCCCGAGAGTGCCGTGGTGACGGTCGAGGACGCACAGATGGGGATGGAGCTCGCGGCCCAGCTGCGCACCAAGGCCACCGAAGCGGCCCAGACGATCTTCCAGACGCAGGTCTGACGAGATGCCCCCCGTGGCCCAGCTCGCCTCCAGGATCACCCCCCGTGGCTGGTTGATCGGCGGCGGTTTCGCCGTCGGCGCGATCCTGTTCATCTACATCTTCCTGCACACCATCTCGGCCCCCAGCTACTCCACCCTGGCCTCGGGCCTGGAACCCGCCCAGACGGGCAAGATGACGAGCGCCCTCAGCGCCAAGGGCATCAACTACCAGCTCCAGAACAACGGCACCGCGATCGCCGTGCAGGCCAACCAGAGCGCCGAAGCGCGCGTCGCGCTGGCGGGCGCCGATCTGCTCGGCAACACCCAACCGGATTTCAAACTGTTCGAAAAACAGAGCCTCGGAGAAAGCAACTTCCAGCAGCAGGTCACCTACCAGCGCGCCCTGCAGGGCCAGCTCGCCGAGACGATCGATAGCGTTCAGGGGGTCTCCGGCGCACAGGTCACGCTCGTGCTGCCAAGCTCGCAGAACCAGGTCTTCGGCGAAGCCGGCGGCGCCTCCTCGGCGGCTGTCCTGCTGAGCGGCACCACCTCGCTCGATCCCGCCTCCGTCCGTGGGATCGCCCAGCTTGTCTCCTCGAGCGTTCCCGGTCTCACACTGAGCAAAGTCACCATCACCGACGCCAGCGGCCAGCTGCTGTGGCCGCAGTCCTCCGGCGCCGGGGGCAGCGGCACCACGGGCGTGCAGGAAGCTGAGCAGCACTACGACCAGAACATGGCCGCCAGCATCGACGCCATGCTCGCCCAGACGCTCGGGCTCGGCAAGGCGCAGGTGCTCGTCTACGCCAACATGAACGTCAACCAGACAACCCAGGAATCGCTGACCTACGGCAAGGCCGGCGTTCCGCTGCAGCAGAGCAAGGAGCTCGAGACGCTCACGGGTACGGGCACCGGCACGGGCGGCACCACGGGCACGGCCAACCTCACCGCCGCCGCCGGGGCGGCGGGCGGGAAATCCAACTACAAACACGAAACCACCACCTCCTCGCTGGGGGTCTCAAAGACGGTCACCCACTCGACGATCGCCCCCGGGGTTGTCGAAAGCCAGCATGTCTCGGTGCTGCTCGATCACTCGGTGCCAGCCGCCTCGCTCCCGGCGATTCGCGAAGCGATCAGCAATGCGGCCGGAATTCAGGCCAAGCGCGGCGACACGATCTCGATCGGCCAGGTGGCGTTCCCCAAGGCCGTCAGCGCGGCCGCCAGCTCCACGAGCTCCATCACGGGCTATGCCAAGTACGTCCTGCTGGGGCTGGCCGGGGTGGTGTTCCTGTTCCTCACCACCAAATCGCTGCGCCGTCGGGAAGAGGAGACGATCGGCGAGCCGGTGTGGCTGCGCGAGCTCGAGGCTCCCATGCGGCTGTCGGAGCTCGAACGCGAGAGCTCCCCGCGTCCCTCTCCCGCGATGGCCGGGGTGGGCCCGTCGGGCTCGAACGGGAGCACCAACGGCAACGGGAACGGCCACGGAAGCGACGATCCGATCCGTCGCCAGGTGGAGCAGATGGCCGACAACGACCCCGACCGCGTCGCTCAGCAGCTGCGCACCTGGATGCAGGACGGGTAGCCGGGGATGGCGGGCGAGTCTCCACGAGAGACGCTCCCGGCGCTCACGGCGGGACCGGGCGCGCTGCTGCCGGCGGCGTCGGTGCCGGTCGGGGGCGCCCGCAAGGCGGCGGTGCTGATGGCCGCGCTCGGCTCCGAGCGCGCCGCCAACGTGCTTCAGCGTCTGGGCGAGGAGGAGATCGAGAGCCTTTCGATGGAGATGGCTCGGCTCAGCTCAGGTTGGCCCCGAGACGACCGACTCCGTCCTGGGCGAGCTGGCGGCGCTGGCGGGCCAGGGCGGCGGCGTCGAGGGCGGGGTGGACTTCGCCCGCGAGGTGATCGAGCGCGCGCTCGGCCCAGAGCGCGCGGCTGAGCTGCTCGGCCGTCTCTCCAGTGGCGCCGAGGCGCACCCGTTCGAGTTCCTGCGACGAATCCCGCCGGAGCGCATCGCGAGCCTCCTGCGCAGCGAGTCGCCGCAGACGATCGCGCTCGTGCTCGCCAGCCTGCCCGCCACGCTGGCCGCGGGGGTGCTCTCGCGGCTGCCCGAGCGCCAGCAGCCCGATGTCGCGCTGCGCATCGCGCGCATGGGCGAGACCAGCTCGCGTGTGATCCGTCAGGTCGAGGACGCCCTGCGCCACAAACTGACAGCGGTCGCCGAGCGCGAGTACGCCTCGGCGGGCGGAAGCAAGGCCCTGGCGGGCATCCTCAACCACGCCGACCGGTCGCTCGAGCGCAATGTGCTGGAGAACCTGGCCACGGCCGACAAAGGACTCGCCGAGGAGGTCCGCGGGATGCTGTTCGTGTTCGAGGACATCGTCAAGCTCGACGAGCGCGCCATTCAGCAGGTCCTGCGCGAGGTCGACCAGAAGGATCTCGTGCTGGCATTGCGCGGCGCCGAGGAGAACGTCAAGGAGGTGCTGCTCGCGAACATGTCCGAGCGCGGCGCGGCGATGCTCAAGGAGGAGATGGAGATCCAATCCCCGCAGCGCAAACGCGACGTCGACGAGGCTCAGAGCCGTGTGGTGGCGGTGGTGCGCAAGCTCGAGGAAGCGGGCACGATCGTGATCGCCGGCGACGAGGACAGCGAGGAGGGCGAAGCCGTTGTCTGAGGCGGCGGTCAGCTACGCCTTCGAGCAGCTCGAGCCCTCCGACCAGCCTCCCCGCGACGCCCCCGCACGCGCTGCTCGCCGAGGCCACCGAGCGAGGCCGAGCGCATCCGCGAGCAGGCTCGCTCCGAGGGGCACGCCGAAGGCCGCTCCGAAGGGCACGCCGAGGGCCTGGCCGAGATCTCGAGCGCAGCGAGCTCTCTGGGCGAGGCGCTCGCGGGCCTGGCAGCGCTGCGCGACGAGGTCGCCGAGGCCGTGGAGCGAGACGCGATCGAGCTGGCGCTCTCGCTCGCCGAGAAGGTGCTGGCCGCCTCGCTGCAGGCCCGCCCCGAGCTCGTCGTCGAGGTCGTGCAGGGCGCGCTGCGTCGGGCCAGCGACAGGCGCAGGATCACGGTGCTCGTCAATCCCCGAGATCTTCAGACCGTCAAGGAGGCGATCGGCGACCTGCAGACGCAGGCCAACGGCATCGAGCTCGCCGACCTGCAGGGCGATCAGCGGGTGGGCGTGGGCGGAGCGATCGTGCGGACGGTCGAGGGCGAGGTCGATGCCAGCGTCGAGACGCAGCTCGAGCGCGCCCGCGAAGTGGTGATCGCGGAGCTGGCCAGCGGCGAGCGCTCGCCGTGAGCGGTGCCGAGTCCGGCGCGCTGCTGGCCCGGGCCTCGCGGGCGATCCACGAAGCCGATCTGGCCCGTCGCCACGGCTTCGTCAGCAACCTGATCGGCCTGATCATCGAGGCGACCGGTCTGCAGGCCGAGGTCGGTGAGGTGTGTCTGGTGGGCACCGACCGCAACCGGGCGGCGGTGTCGGCGGAGGTGGTGGGCTTCCGCGACGGGCGTACCCTGCTGATGCCCCTCGGCGAGCTCCACGGCATCGGTCCCGGAACGCGCGTTCTGGCCACCGGCGCCCCGTTTCGGATCGAGGTCGGGGACGGGCTGCTCGGCCGAATGCTCGACGGGCTTGGCATCCCCGACGATGGCGCCCCCACAGCCGGCGCGGTCGCGCGCTCGACGATCGCCTCGCCACCCGGCGCGCTGTCGCGGCCGCGAATCAAGCGAGCGGGTGGGGCTGGGGGTGCGCGCGCTCGACGGCCTCGTCCCCTGCGGCCGCGGCCAGCGCCTGGGGATCTTCGCCGGCTCGGGCGTGGGCAAGTCCTCGCTGCTGGGGATGATCGCCCGCTCGACCAGCGCCTCGATCAACGTGATCGCGCTGGTCGGCGAGCGCGGGCGCGAGGTGCGCGAGTTCATCGAGCGCGACCTCGGCGATGCGCTCGAGCGCTCCGTCGTCGTCGTCGCCACCTCCGACCAGCCGGCGCTGGTGCGAATCAAGGCGGCCTTCACCGCAACCACGATCGCCGAGTACTTCCGCGACCAGGGCCACGACGTGATGCTGATGATGGACTCGGTCACCCGCTTCGCCATGGCCCAGCGCGAGGTCGGCCTGGCGATCGGCGAGCCGCCCGCCACGCGCGGCTACACGCCGAGCGTGTTCGCCCTGCTGCCCCGCCTGCTCGAGCGCGCCGGCACCTCCACCGCCGGCTCGATCACCGCCCTCTACACGGTGCTGGTGGACGGCGATGACATGAACGAGCCGATCGCCGACGCCGTGCGCTCGATCCTCGACGGCCACGTGGTGCTCACCCGCTCGCTCGCCCACGCCGGTCACTACCCGGCGATCGACGTCCTGCAGAGCGTCTCGCGTCTGGTTGGCGAGATCGTCTCCCCCGAGGTGGTCGAGGCCGGGCAGCGTCTGCGTGGCGCGCTCGCGGTCCTGCACGAGAAGGAGGACCTGGTGGCCATCGGCGCCTACCAGCACGGCAGCGATCCCGCGCTCGACACAGCCCTCGTGCACCGTCGCGCAGGATCGAGGCCTTCCTGCGCCAGCCGGTGAACGAGCGCAGCGACCCACAGGACACCGACGCGCAGCCTGCGTCGAGCTGGCCACATCGCTGGCCGGCACCCACGAGCAGCTGGTCGGGGAGGTTCCGCCGGACGCCGAGGAGGTGCTCCCGCCGGCGATGGATCGCTCAGCTCACCCGCTTATCGTCGGCGAGAGCACCCGGCGATCCCCGCGCTCGACCTGAGCATCTGAGGGCCCTGTGCCCAAGCCGGGCGTCGCATCCTCGCTACCGCCGAGGTGATCCAAAGCTGTATCGCCTGGTGGTGCATATGCACGCCTAAAGAAAGCGCCGGGCTGTCCGATGAACAGGACGTGACCGGTCCCTCGTTTCGCTTCCGCCTGGAGCGCGTCCGTGCTGTGCGCGAGCGCAAGGAGAAGCTCGCCCAGCAGGAGCTCGCCGCGGCGATCTCGCGCCGCATCGAGCACCGAGTCGGCGCTCCGTCGCGCCGAGGAGCACCTCGAGCAGGTGCGCCGGGAACAGCGTACGGCGGCAGCGGGAGCCGCCACCATGAGCGCCGCCGAGCTGCTCGCCCGCCAGGCCTTCCTCGAGCGCGTCGAGGCGCAGCGTGCCGCGGAGGAGCTCGGAGCTCGAGCGCTGCGAGAGCGAGTCGCTCGCACGCGGCGCCGAGCTGACCACGGCCGCCGGCGAGCACGAGATGCTCAACCGGCTCAGAGACCGCCGCCGCGGCGAGCACGACCGCGACCTGGCGCAGCGAGAGCGCAACGTGCTCGACGAGATCGCCACGATGCGCGTGGGGCGGAGCCCCGCATGAGCACCGAAGCCGTAGCCGCCACTCCGATGCCCGCCAGCGAGCTCGCGGTCTCTCAGCGTGTGCAGCAGCTGCAGGCCCTGATCGAACAGGCCGGCCAGGCGGCATCGGGTCAGGCGACCCCTGTCACCGCTTCAGCCACCGGGCGTGCCTCGTGCCTCCGGTTCGAGCTTCGCCGAAACGCTTCAGGCCGCGACCACGTCCTCCGCCACCGCGGCCGCCTATCCAGGGACCGCCGAAGCGGGACAGTCGAGCCCCTATGACGGACTGATCGAAACAGGCCGCCCGGCGCTATGGCCTGGACCCCGCCGTGCTGCACGGCCTGATTCAGCAGGAGTCCGGCTTCGACCCGAGCTCACAGAGCAGCGCGGGCGCCAGCGGCCTGACCCAGCTGATGCCCGCCACCGCCTCCTCGCTGGGGGTCGCCAATCCGCTCAACCCAGCCGAATCGATCGAAGGCGGGGCTCGCTACCTGAGTCAGCTGATGAGCCAGTTCGCCGGCAACACCACCGACGCGCTCGCCGCCTACAACGCCGGCCCCGGAGCCGTAACAGCAGTACGGAGGGGTGCCTCCCTATGCGGAAACCCAGAGCTACGTCTCCAAAGTCCTCGGCTATGCCGAAGCGTTCCGCCAGGGTCATCCCTCGGCAAGCGCCGGGGTGCCCGCGTGAACGCCATGCCCGTTATGCCCGCTCCCTCGCGCGCCGCGCCGCCGGGCTCAGGCCCAGCCCCGCCAGGGGGGCCACCGGGTGCGCCGCCCTTCGAAAGCGCGCTCGCCGAACACTGGGCCCGGACCGCAAACGCGGAAGGCCGAAAGCGAGAAGGCGCCGAAGCGCGCCGCGAAGACTCCAGCGGGGGGCACAGGAACGAGCACGTCGCGGACGCGGCCCCCGTCGGTGGCGCCGTCGCGACCGCCCATCCATCTGAATCGTCCGTTGCGGATGCCACTGCGTCCGCCGGCAGTGCTGCCGTCGATGGCCAAGGCGCCCCCGCAGCACCGCAGGGAGCCGGAGCCCAAGGCTCCGCCGTTGCCAGCACCAGCACACTCGTGGCCACCGGGCAGGGCGTGGTCTTGCCACCTGGCACAAGCTCACAAGTCCCCGAGTCGCCATCCTTCCCCGCGGGCAACGACCCAGTCCAAGGATCGCCGCCCGGCGAGTCCCCCACGCCGGGACCCGGCCCCGCCACGCCATTGCCCGCCAGCGAGGGCCACGCACCTGGGCCGGCCGCCCCACAGGGAGCAGCCACCTCCGTGCAGGGCACAGTCCCGGTAGTCGGCAAGGCGCAGGGCGCCCAAGGAAGCGCCGCCTCGAGCAGTGCGCTTGCCAACCCCAGCACAATCACTGCGCCGACAGCCAGCCCCCAGGCCGGAGCAGCTCAGTCAACCCCGGAGGCCACCGTTGGTGCGACCACGCCGACCGTGCCGACGGGCAACGCGGCCACGCAGCAGGTGGCGCCGACGAGCAACGCGGCCCCGCAGCCGGCGCCGCCCGCTCCCCCCGGCTCAGGGCCGAACGCCGGTGCGCAACCCGCGGGCGTTGCCTCCCAGACCGCGGTTCCACAGTCCCGGGAGCGTCTCAACAGCCCCGTGAGCTCGAGCCTCGCTCCGGGCACCTCCCCAGCGGGCAAGCTCCCAGCCGCTGCCGGCCCGGACTCCAGAGCGAGCCAGGGTCGCTCGGACGCTCGAAGCGGACGCCAAGCGCTCCTCGCGATCCCCCCCACGGCTGGAGCGAACGGCTCGGCCTCGAGCGCAGCCGGGAACGGGGCCTCCCCGATCGCGGCATCTGGCTCATCCGCGGCGAGCACCATCGCTGCCGCGGCAGAACCGAGCGCGGTACTCAGCTCTGGGGTGGGCATGCAGGACATGATCGATGCGATTCGCGCAACCGTCGATCTCGCCGTCAGGCAAGGATTGACCCAGGCGAAGATCGCCCTCCAGCCCGCCGAGCTGGGCGAGATACGCATTCACCTCAGCCAGAGCGCCGACGGGCTGATCGCCCGCGTGACAGCCGACACTCCGGCCGCCGCGCAGGCCCTCGCCCAGGGACGCTCGGAGCTGCACCAGTCATTGAGCTCCCTTGGCCTTCCCCTGCTGCGCTTGGACATCGGCGCCCAGACCGGTCAGCACGAGGGGCCGGCGGCGAGGGACACCGGTGGCTCGGGCTCGCCCGCCACCTCCACCAACACCTCCAAAGACGACGGGAGCCCCGAGACGATCGGCGAGCTCGAATCCAACTCGCCGACTGCGGGGATCGCCAGCGGCGGCCTCGTCGACGTGCTCGCCTGAATCCAGGAAAGGACAACGCATGACAACCAGCCCGATAGCAGCCGCCGCCGGCGCGGGATCACCCGCCGAAAGCGCCTCCTCGAACACCCCCAACAGCATCCTCGGCCAGAACGACTTCCTCAAACTGATGATCGCTCAGCTGCAGGCCCAGAACCCGCTGGAACCAGGCAACAGCAACGAATACGTCAGCGAGCTCGCCCAGTTCACGCAGGTGGAGCAGACCACAAACCTGGCGAGCTCCAGTGAGCTCTCGAGCGCCGTTCAGCTGATCGGCCGCAGCGTCACCTACACCGCACCCACCACGGGTGAATCCACCACCGGCACCGTTCAGAGCGTGCAGTCGAGTGCCTCCGGCACCACGGTCACCGTGGAAGGCATTCCCGGCGTCAAGCTCACGGCCATCACGGAAGTCCATTGAGCACCATCTCAAACCCCGCTCTCGTACCGCCCGGTGGTCTTGGGGCACCGGCCCAGCCCGGCGCGCCTGGAGCCGGCAAAGGAGTCGCGCCCACGCCCGCCGGGGCCCCGTCGTTCGCCAAGGCCCTCAAGCAGGCGGACGGAGCCCAGTCGCTGCAGTTCTCCCGCCACGCCTTGGCCCGCGTTCAGCGCCGCGGGATCGAGCTCGACGCGAGCAAGCTCTCGAGGCTCTCCGATGGCGTGAGCCGCGCCGCCGCCAAGGGGTCGCGCGACTCCCTCGTTCTTGTCGACGGCACCGCCTTCGTGGTGTCCGTCAGCAACCGCACCGTGATTACGGCTGTGGGATCGGAACACATGAAAGACAACGTGTTCACAAACATCGACAGTGCCGTGATCGCCTGAACAGGCAAAGCGGCTTCAACGGCGGCTGGACCTCTTCGAGGAGGCCGCGAAAGGAAGGGCAGCAACGATGATGGCAGGAATGTATGCCGCGATCAGCGGCCTCGACGCCAACCAGGCGATGCTCAACACGACCGCCAACGACTTGGCGAACGTGAATACCGTGGGTTACAAGGCCTCGAGTATCACCTTCGCCGACGAGCTCACACAAGTCATCCGCGGAGCCTCCGGACCAACCAGCAGCAACGGAGGTACCAACCCGGTTCAGATCGGACTGGGGGTACAGGTCAACGCGACCCGCAACCAGATGACCGAGGGCTCCTTCCAATCCACCAACAACCCGCTCGATGTCGCTATCGAGGGGGCGGGGTTCCTGCGCGTGGGTGCGGGCACTCCCCCGGCAAAAGAACCGTTCACCGCCGGTCTTCCGGCCACCGTCGACTACACCCGCGCGGGAGACCTCACCACCAACACGCAGGGTTTTCTGACCACCGCGGCCGGCGAATACGTGATCGGCCGCAATGCAGTTGCGACAGCAGGCGAAGCCGGCACCACCTACGCGCCCGGGAAAGAAGACAGCTACCTGCGGATCCCACCCGGCTCGACCAACGTCTCGATCGGCCAGGACGGATCTGTCAGCTACACCGACAACAACCCCGAATCGAAAACCTACCAGCAGCGTGTCACGGCGGGTTATATCTCGCTTGCCACCTTCGCCAACGAATCGGGTCTGGAACGGCTCGGCGGCTCACTGTGGGGAGAGACCTCCAACTCGGGTGCGCCGATCGTGGGCACCCCCGACACCCCGGGCTTCGGCTCGACGATCGGCGGGGTGCTGGAGATGTCGAACGTCGATCTCGCAACCGAGATGACGAACATGATCACCGCCGAGCGTGGCTACCAGGCCAACTCGCGTGTGATCACCACCGCGGCCGAAATGCTGCAGACGGTGGTGACGATGCAGTAGGCGCGCGTGGCTCGAACCTTGAACCGCCTGGCCCGACAGAGGGGGTAGCGAATCGAGAGACACTCCGAGGAGCCCGAGGTGGGGCGGCACGAGCTGTCGCCCCACCCCGCGGCTGAGGCAGTGCAACGAGGGAGCACCACATGATCACGTTGAACCGGCTCGGACACAGCGACGAGCCATTCCAATTGAACCCCGAGATGATCGTAACGGTCGAGTCCACGCCAGACACCGTCATAACCCTCGCCACGGGAGCGAAAATCGTGGTGGCCGAGACCCCGGAGGAGGTCTCCACCGCGGTACATGCCAATCGGGCAGCCGTGCTGAGCGATGCGATGCGCCGGCGGGGCACACCACGCCAGGCAGCGCCGGGGCCGGCGGCACGCCGCGACTCACCGCGACTGTCGGCGGTCGAGGACACCTCCACCTAAGGTCCGATTCAGGCCCTTTTGACAGAGGGCGAAGAATGGGCGCTTCGACCCTTCGTGCACGAGAAATCCCCAAAACTGAAGGATTTCTTGCGCAAGCCGATGAGAGGGGGCAATGAAGGCCGCAACAGCCATTGGAATAGGGCTCGCTTTTGGCTCCCTGCTCATGAGCTCGATGATGGACGGGACGAGTCCCGCCTCGTTCATCAACATCCCCGCGCTCATGATCATCCTCGGCGGCACCGCCGGAGTGACCCTCGCGAGCGTGGGCATGGACTCGATGAAGCGAGTGCCGAGCCTCTACAAGATGGTCTTCTCAGCCGAACCGCCCGACATGCGCGGGCAGCTCGATCGGCTCGTCACCCTCGCCGACAAGGCCCGCCGCGAGGGCCTGCTGGCCCTCGACGCCCAGCTCGGCGAGATCGAGGACACCTTCACCCGCAACGCTCTGCAACTGGTGGTTGACGGCACCGACCCCGAGATGGTCCACACGATCCTCGAGGCCGAGGTCGACGGCATGGCTGCGCGCCACGAGGCATCGGCGGCACCGTTTGAGAAGGCCGGTGGGTTCGCCCCCACGATGGGGATCATCGGCACCGTGCTGGGTCTCGTGCACGTGCTCCAGAACCTGGCCGCTCCGTCGACCCTCGGGCCCTCCATCTCAGCCGCCTTCATCGCGACGCTGATGGGCGTCGGTGCCGCCAATGTAATCTTCCTGCCCATCGCCAACCGCCTGAAGGCGATCTCGGCCGAAGAGGTCGAGCTGCGGATGATGACCCTCGAGGGCATCCTCTCCATCCAGGCCGGTGACAACCCGCGCCTCGTCTCCGAAAAGCTGATGTCCTACCTCCCGCCGGCCGACCGGGCCGACGGCGAGGACAACGTGACGCCACTCAATCTCGAGGCCCAGGCGGCCTGAGATGGCCAGGGGGGCACGCCGGGGACGCCGTCGCGGAGCACACAAGGAGGAGGAGAGCTCCGAGCGCTGGCTGCTGACCTACGCCGACATGATCACGCTGCTGATGGCGCTGTTCATGGTGCTCTTCTCGATCTCCTCGGTCAACATCTCCAAGGTGCAGTCGCTGCAGGAGTCGCTGCGCGCGGCCTTCTCCGGCGACATCCTCCCCGGGCGGCAAGGCCATCGCCAAACCCGGCGCCAGCGCAAACTCCAGTCGCGCGCCCTCGAGCGTCGACCTTCAGTCGCTCGTGCCCATCACCGCCCCACAGACTTCGAGCACCCTCCAGAGCACCACGGCCCATGGCGCCGCCGCCGCCTCCCAGCTGCACCTGGCGGCCAAGCAGGAGTCGGCGGTCTTCGCCCACATCAAGGCCCAGCTCGACGCCTACGCTCGCGCTCACGGCTTCTCCAAGAGCGTCCAGACCTCGATCGAAGCCCAGGGCCTGGTCATCAGGGTGCTGACCGACGATCTCCTGTTCGAATCGGGACAGGCCACGCTCGACGGCCGCTCCAGCGGCCTGCTAGACGAGATCTCCCAGCTCTTGAACGTCGACGAGAGTCACCCCATCGATGTCGAGGGCAATACCGACAACGTGCCCATCCATGGCGGCCTCTACCCCAGCAACTGGGAGCTCTCGACCGCACGGGCGAGCACGGTCGTGCGCTTCCTCTTCGAACACGGGGTCAGCCCCGCACCGCCTGACGGCCACCGGCTATGCCGAACAGCATCCGCTGGCGAGCAATGCCAGCGCCGCGGGACGGGCTCGCAACCGTCGTGTGGAAATAGTCATGAAGCGGATCTACGGGTCCGAAGGCGAACCATAGTCAAGGAAGACAATGCTCAAGAACAAGAAGATCATGCTGGCCGTCGCCCTGCCCGATCCTGCTGTTCGGCGGCTACACCATGACCAAGCCCAAGCCGGTCGTCAAGGAGAAGATCAAGGGCACCATCTACGTGATGCCCCAGTCGTTCCTGCTCAACCTCTCCGACGGCCGTTACGCGAAGCTCACGGTCGCGCTGCAGCTCGCCCCCGGGCAGAGCGACGGCGCGAGCGCGACGGCGAGCCCCTCGAGCTCGGAAGGCGCCGGAACGCTGCCCGAGGAACCGCTGGTGCGCGAAATCGTGACCAACACCGTCACCAACGAGAGTGGCGAAGCGCTCGTCGACGGCCACTCGGGGCTAGCGCATCCGCCACCAGATCCTGGCCGCCATCACCAAGCAGACGGACGTAAAAGTCGAAGCAGTGCTGTTCCCTGACCTCACCGTCCAATAGGAGAAGCGTGTGACCGAGACAATTGAGTACGAGCAGTTCGACCAGGGGGCTCAACCGCCGGTGGCGGGCGGAGTCGGAGGCCGACCTGAGTCGCCTGAGCGATATCCCGATGGAGCTGAGCGTGGAGATCGGGCGCACGCACATGACGGTGGGTGAGACCCTCGACCTGCGGGTGGGGACGCTGGTCAGCCTCGAGCGCTCCTCCGGAGAGCCGGTCGACCTGCTCGTCAACGGCACCGCCGATCGCCCGCGGCGAGGTCGTCGTCATCGACGAGCAGTACGGTCTGCGCGTCACCGAGATCCTCGACACCCGCCCGCAGGCGGACCCCGGGGGATCGCAGGCGAGCACCGCCGACGCGCCGCCACGATGTCGTGGATGCTGACGGCACGGACGGCTCCACTCCGGCGGAAGGTTGACTCGGACATGGCGGTGAGCGAGAGCAAGCAGGGCAAAGATCCAAAGGCACGCAAGGCGAAGGGCAAGCAGGCCGAGGAGCAGCCTCAGGAACAGAGCCAGGCTCCCGAGCAGGTTCAAGCCCTCGACTTCTCCAAGCCGACCAAGTTCACCCCTGAGATCAGGCATCGCATCGCCGCGGCGCTCGGCCCGCTCTGCGAGGGCCTCGGCGCATGGCTGGGAGGCGAGCTGAAGCGCGAGGTCAGCCTGGAGGTGGCCGAGATCGCCCAGCACACGTGGGCCGCCGCCAAGGCCCACCTCCCCGTGGAGTCCCTGGCGGTCGCCGTCGAGGAGTCCTCGGTCGAGCGCCCAATGCTCCTGAGCGTCGAGCTGGGGCTCCTCCTGCAGGCGCTCGAATGCCTGCTGGGCGGCACGCCCGCGCAGGCGCCCGCCCAGCGTCATCTCACCGAGATCGACTGGGCGCTGACGCGGGGCCTGCTCGACGGGATCGTCGGCGAGCTCTCCTCGGGCTGGAGTGAGCTGGGAGGCCCCGAGCTCACCCGCGGCGAGGTCGACCTCGAGGGCGACGCCGGAGTGCTCATCCCCGCCGGCGAGCCCACCCTCGCGATCACGCTCGCCAGCACGCATCGAGGCGGACCTCCTCCAGCATGTCGCTGCTGATCCCCTGGGCGGCGGTCGAGCCGATCGCCGAGAGCCTGCGCTCCGCCGGCGGCCACGCGCCCGCTCTCGCCTCCGCCTGGTGCGCCGGCCCTACGCCACGGCCTCTCCAGCGCCCAGGTGCTGCTGCGCGCCGAGGTCGGCTCGGTGCAGATGGGAATCGAGCGCATGCTCGAGCTCATCCCAGGGGCGCTGGTGGCGCTCGGTGAGCGCGCCGAGGATGGCGTGCTGCTGTATGCGGAGGGGGTCTCGCTGGCGCGCGGGCGCCCGGGGCGCAGCGGCACCCGCCGGGCCATCAAGCTCGAGTCCACCGATGAGCCGCGCAGTGCGGGCCGACACCTACGCCACGCTCGGCCGGGCCGAGCTCGAACGGGCGCGCGCGCATGCCGCAGAGGAGCAGCGAGGACCCGCGCGGGCCAGGCATCCTGCGCAGCATCTTCGTGCGCGTATGGGCCGAGCTCGGCCGTACCCATCTTCCGCTCGGACAGGCACTCGAGCTGACCCCCGGCGCTCGTGGTGGAGCTCGATCAGGACGCTCAGGCACCGGTCGAGCTGTTCGCCAACGGCCTGTGCTTCGCCAGCGGCAGCGCTCGTCGTCACCGGCGAGGGCTGCTGGGGCGTGCAGCTCGATCAGCTCGTGTAGGCACGTGGAACCGACCATCTAGGCAGATCGCCTCAAGACCGGCGCCCCAGGGCCGATAACCGGGGACGACTCTTCCTCGGAGTCGTTCCCTCGATGACCAAGCTGATCCCGCTCTCCCGAGCGGCCGCGCAGGCGGCCGCGCTGCTCGGCGCCTGCCTGCTCGCGTTCGCCTGCCCATCAGTGGCACCGGCGGCCACCAGCGGCAAGGCGAGCGGCGAAAACACGCCCCTGAACCTCAGCCCCAGCTCCCGCCGCGGCGCATCCAAGCACGGGCGGAGCCAGCATCGTGCGCACGATCGTCGGGCTGGCGATCGTGATCGCTGTGATCTGGGGCCTCGCCTGGATCCTGCGCCAGGTCAAGACCGGTCGGGACCCGCAGGTGTCGACCGCGGGACTGGCCAGCGTGGCCGCACTCACCCTCGGCTCGGGTCGCTCCGTGCACCTGGTGCGGGCCGGTACCGACTACGTGCTGCTCGGCGTGGCCGAGCAGGGCCTCGTGCCGATCCACCGCTACACCGAGGACCCAGGCCCTCGAAGCGGGCCTGCCGACGCTCGATCCGCCGCCGCCGCGCCCACGTCGCTCGCTGCTGGCCGGGGCCGTGCGCCCCGCGCCCCGGACCGGCCCGAGCGAGTCGGTGCCCCGCTGGGGCGGTGGTGGGAGCGATGGGCGCCGTCCCAACCCCATGGACATGCCCTCGCCCTCCGACGGCCTGCTCGAGCGCGTCCGTGAATGGACGGTGCGCCGTTGAACGTCAGCTCGAGCAACGCAGTTCAGATCCTGCTGCTGGTGGGCGGGCTCACGCTGGTGCCGGCCGTGCTGTTCACCGTCACAGGCTTCAGCCGCATCCTGATCGTGCTCGGCTTCATCCGCACGGCTGTGGGCACGCCCAGCGCGCCGCCCAACCAGGTGCTCGTGGGCATCGCCCTGTTCCTCACGATCTTCGTGATGGCGCCCACGATCAACACGATCAAGAACAACGCCGTCGAACCGCTCACCCATCACCACATCAGCACCACCACCGCGCTCAAACGCGCCGAGGTGCCGTTGCGCGAATTCATGTTTCGCCAGACACGCACGCAGGACATCTCGCTGTTCGTCAGCCTCGCCCACGACAAGACGCCCCACAAGCGCGCCGAAGTCCCCACCGAGGTCCTGATCCCGGCCTTCATCATCTCCGAGCTGAAGACCGCCTTCCAGATCGGCTTCCTGATCTTCCTGCCGTTCCTGATCATCGACCTGATCGTCTCCTCGACGCTGATGAGCATGGGGATGATCATGCTGCCGCCCACCTTCATCTCGCTGCCCTTCAAGGTCCTCCTGTTCGTGCTGGTGGACGGCTGGGATCTCGTCATCAAGGCCCTCGTTCAGAGCTTCCACTGATGAACCAGGACACCGTCGTCAACCTCGCATCCCAGGCCATGAGCCTCGCGCTGAAGGTCGCCGGCCCGCTGCTGCTGGTGGGGCTGGTGGTGGGGCTCGTGATCAGCATCTTCCAGGCGGTCACCCAGATCCAGGAGCAGAGCCTCACCCTGATCCCCAAGATCGTGGGCATCGCCGTGGTGATCGTGATCCTCGGACCGTGGATGCTCGGCCAGCTGGTCTCCTACACCACCGCCCTCTACACCTCGATCCCCACGATGGTGGGCTCGTGAGCGCGCTGCTCAGCCAGCTCGCCGGCAACCAGCTCGCCGGCTTCATCCTCGTGCTCGCCCGCGTCACGCCGCTGTTCTTCATCGCACCGTTGTTCTCCTCGACGCTGATCCCGCCGCGGGTGCGGGGGATCGTCGCCGTGGCCATCGCCATCGGGCTGACGCCGATCGCGATGCACGGCCAGCACGTGCCCACCGACGCTCTCACGCTCGCCGCCCTGGTGATCGAGGGACTGCTGGTGGGGCTCGGCTTCGCATTCTCGCTGGCGGTGCTGCTGGCCGCCATCGAATCGGCCGGCTCGTTGATCGACGTCATCTCGGGCTTCTCCTACGGGAACCTCATCAACCCCATGAACGGGCAGGACAGCGCTGTGATCTCGCGCTTCTACTCGCTGGTGGGCACCCTGATCTTCCTCGTCATCGGCGGTGACGCCTGGACGCTGCGGGGGATGGCGCGGACGTTCCAGCTCGTACCACTCACGCGGGGGCCGCAGCTGACATCGCTGCTGGGCGGGACAGAGCACGTGTTCGCCACCATCTTCACCGCCGCGCTGGAGGTCGCCGCGCCGGTGCTCGTGGCGCTGCTGATCACCGATGTGGCCTTCGGCGTCGTCTCGCGGGTGGTGCCCCAGCTGAACGTGTTCGCCGTTGGATTTCCAACCAAGGTCGCCGTCACCCTGCTCGTCGTCGGCGCCTCGCTGCCGTTCTTTGCCAACTGGATCAACGAACAGCTGTCGGTGAGCGTGGGCGCAGGCCCTCGGCGCGCTGCATGTGGCGTGATGGCAAACGAGGACCGCACAGAGAAGGCAACGCCCAAGCACCGCAAACGCGCGCGGGATAAGGGCCAGGTTGCCCGCAGCAGCGATCTCGGCGGCTCGGTGGTGCTGGTCGCCGGGCTGCTCGCGATCAGCATGATGGGCTCGAGGATCGTGGACGCCGGAGCGGCGACCTTCCGCGAGATGCTCGGCGACATCAGCCACCCCGCCCGCTTCACCACCGCCGCCGGGCTCAACGGGCTGATGCACTCCACGCTATCCACCATCGCCTTGACCGTGGGCCCGGTCGCCGGCACCTGCCTGGTGGCGGGAGTGCTCGCCAGCGTCGCCCAGGTGGGCTTCGCGCCGAGCCTGCATCCGCTGAAACCGGACTTCCGCCGCATCAACCCCGCGTCCGGCCTGAAGAACCTGCTCGGCCCCAACCTGCCGGTGGAGATCTTCAAGGCCACCGCCAAGGTCGCGGTGGTGGCAGCGGTGGCGGCGATGGCGCTGCTGCCAGGCCTGCACCACGCTCGCCTCCACCGTCGGCATCCCGCCGGCCGCGCTCGGCGTGATGTTCGGCCAGCGGGCGCTCGGGGTGGCCCAGAGCGCAGCCTTCGCCTATGTGGCGATCGGACTGCTCGATTACGGCTGGAAGCGCTATCGCCACGAGCAGCAGCTGAAGATGACCAAGCAGCAGGTCAAAGACGAGACCCGCCAGTACGGGATCTCAGCCGAGGTCAAGGATGGCGCTCCGCCGCCGCCAGATGCAGGCGGCGCGCGCCCGCATGATGGCCGCGGTGCCCACCGCCGACGTGGTGGTGACCAACCCCACGCACTTCGCTGTGGCGCTGCGCTACGACGGCACCCGCACCGCCCCCGAGCTCGTCGCCAAGGGCCAGGACCTGATCGCGGCGCAGATCAGGCGGGTGGCCGAAGAGCACGACGTGCCGATCGTGGCCGACCCGCCGCTGGCGCGGGCGCTGCACCAGTCGGTTGAGATCGGCCAGGTGATCCCCGAGGAGCTCTACGCGGCCGTCGCGCGGGTGCTCGCCTTCGTCTATCGCCTCGCCGGGCGCAGGAGGCTGGCTTCGTGAACAGCGCCTCCCTTCGCCGGTTCGTGCCCCACGCCGACATGCTCGCCGCGGTGGCGGTGGTGCTGGTGGTCACGATGCTCGTGGTGCCGCTGCCCTCGGCGCTGCTCAGCCTGCTGATCACCATCAACATCGCCGCCGCGCTCACCGTGGTGGCCACCACGATGTATGTCGGCAAGGCGCTGGATTTCGCCTCCTTCCCCAGCCTGCTGCTGCTGACCACGATGTTCCGCCTGGCGATCAACGTGTCGGTCACCCGCCTGATCCTCACCAGCGGCGACGCGGGCAGCGTTGTGAAGTCCTTCGGCGAATTCGTGGTCGGCGGCAACGTGGTCGTCGGACTTGTCATCTTCCTGATCCTCGTGGTGATCCAGTTCGTGGTCGTCACCAACGGCGCCGGCCGCGTGGCCGAGGTGGGCGCCCGCTTCACCCTCGACGCCATGCCCGGCAAGCAAATGGCGATCGACGCCGACCTCAATGCCGGGCTGATCACCGACGACCAGGCGCGTGAGCGACGCAAGGAGATCGCGCGCGAGGCCGACTTCTACGGCGCCATGGACGGTGCCTCGAAGTTCGTCAAAGGCGACGCCATGGCCGCCGTGATCATCACAGCCATCAACCTCATCGGCGGGATCATCGTCGGCGTGGCCCAGCGCCATCTCGGGTTCACGGAAGCCACGCACCAGTACTCGCTGCTGACCGTCGGCGACGGTCTCGCCGCCCAGATTCCCGCCCTGCTGATCTCGGTCGCCACCGGCATCATCGTCACCCGCGCCGCCTCCGACACGGACCTCGGGTCCGACATCGCCGGGCAGATACTCGCTCAGCGCAAGGCGCCGCTGGTGGCCGCGGGCGCGATCGGCGGCTTCGCCCTGATCCCCGGCCTGCCCAAGCTGCCCTTCATCCTCATCGCGGCGATCTTCGCGGCGATCGCATGGGCGGTGCGCGACGGGCTGCCGGGGGTGAAGGCCAAGGAGCTCAAGGACGCAGCCGACGCCAAGGCGGCGCTGCCCAGCCCCGCCGATCGAGCCGATGGGCGACGTGGGTGTCGATGCGCTGGAGCTCGCGATCGGCTTCGGGCTCGTACCGCTCGTCGACGGCGGCTCGAGCGGATCGCTGCTGCGGCGGGTGAGCATGATCCGCCGCCAGATCGCCTCCGAGCTGGGACTTGTGATTCCCCCGGTGCGCATTCACGACGAGCTCGGGATGGAATCCCACGAGTATGTGCTGAAGGTGCGCGGCTCGGAGGTGACACGCGGGCGGATCATGCCGGGACACCTGCTGGCGATGGACCCGGGCGACGCCAGCGGTACGCTCCAGGGGATCCCCACGCGCGAGCCCGCCTTCGGCCTGGAGGCCATGTGGGTACACGAGTCCGGACGCGCTGAGGCTGAGTCGCTCGGCTACACGGTCGTGGATGCCGAGTCGGTGATCGTCACCCACCTCACAGAGACCATCCGCGCGCACGCCGCCGAGCTGCTCACCCGCCAGGATGTGCGCGCCCTGCTCGACCGGCTGAAGGAGACCAATGCGGCGGTCGTCGAAGAGGTGGTGCCCGATGCGCTCTCGCTGGGGGAGATCCAACGGGTGCTGCAGTCGCTGCTCGTCGAGGGCGTGCCGATCCGCGATCTCGGCACGATCGTGGAGGCGATCGGCGACAAGGCGCGAACAACACGTGACACGAGTCTCCTATCGGAGTACGCTCGCCAGGCTCTGGGCCGGGCGATCACGGCTCCCCACCTGGACGAGCAGTTGCGCCTGCAAGCCATCACACTAGACCCCGCAATCGAGCAGGAGGTCTCCACGTCGATCACCCAGACCACCGACGGTGAGTACCTGGCCATGGATCCGCCGCGAGCGCAGGCGATCGTGACCGCGTTGCGCACTCAGGTGGAGCATGCGACGGGCCTCGGCGCGAAGCCGGTGCTGCTCTGCTCGGCGCGCATCCGCCGCCACCTGCGGCGACTGATCGCGCAGGCCCAGCCGCATCTGGCGGTCTGCTCCTACAACGAGATCTCACCGGGTATCAACGTAGAAACGATCGGGGTGATCCACGCATGAGCACCCCCACGCGCACATACCGGGGACGGGCCGTCGAGGAGCTCATCCCCCGCATCCAGCGGGAGCTGGGCGCGGAGGCCATCATCGTGCGCCGGCGCGAGGGTCTGACGGGGGGGATCCTCGGCTTCTTCCAGCACCCCTTCGTGGAGCTCGAGGCGATGCCGGGCGGCCCGCGGATCGACATCTACGACGAGCCGCAGGGCGCCCCGCCGCCCCCCTTCGAGCCGCCGCTTCCGCCGTTGCCCGAGGTGCCGCCGCCGGCCCCTCGGCCCGCCTCCTCACCGCCTCGGCAGTCGCTGCCCTCGCCCTTCTACGTGCGCGAGCCCCCCGCCCCGGCGGCGTACGGCAGCGCCTATGTGACCGCCCATCTCGCCGCCCTGGCGCGCGCCGAGCGCACCCCGCCCACCCCTCCTCGCCAGCCGCTCTAGAGCCGAGCCGTGCGGTCGACTTCCAGGAGCTGATGCCACGCGAGCTGTCCCCGCCGATCCGCACGCGAGCCCGCATATGTGCAGGCGCAGGCGCGCAGGCCGAACGCCGCACGGTGGCGCCCGGATCGCACGCGCGCGCCCGCGCGGGAGTCGAACGCAGCCTGCGCCGCCTGGGCATCAGCGAGGAGCTGGCGTGCGAGCTGATCGACGGCGCCACCGCCCACACCTTGCCCCTCGCTCCCCGACTGGGTCTCGCGCAGGCGGTGCGAGCCACGCTCGCCCAGCGCATCCCCGTGGCGCAGCGCGCTGCCCACCAAGGGCGCGGCGATCGTCGTGGTCGGCGCCGGCGGCGCGGGCAAGACGACCACGCTGCGCGGCGCTGCTCGGCGCCTACCGCTCGGGCTCCACGCTGCCCGCGAGCTTCGCCACGCTCACGCGCGCCTCCGAGCGAGGCGAGCTGCAGCTGATCCTCAGCCCGCAGATCATGAAGCCCACCCCCGCATCCGCCCCGCGAGCGCTGAGGGCCCTGCGCCGCGCCCGGGTGGACGGCCTGGCGGTGGTCGACACGCCACGGATCTCGCCGGTCGAGAAGGCGCGGCATTCGCGAGCTCGGCGCGTCTGCTCGGCGCGCTCGAGCCCGAGCGGGTGGTTGTCGCGCTGCCGGCGACCCTCGGCGCCGCGGCCGCCGCTCAGCTGCTCGAGGCGCTCAAGCCCGCTCGGTGCCAACGCGCTCGCCGTCACCCATGCCGATGAGACCGACCAGATCGGCGTGGCCGTCGAGGCCGCCTGCAGGTTCGGGCTGGCGCCCGAGTACATGCTCGACCGCGCTCGCTCCGGCGGCTGGCGGTGCACCGAATCGATCCGACGGGGCTTGCGGCGAAACTACTGCAATGAGGCTGAGGCGCGCCAAAGAGCGAGGCGTCCAAGCCGGTCGCAGCTTCCCGACGCGTGCCGAGACCGTGATCCTCTCGCACGCCCGGCGGAGGGCGCATTCCCGCGCGCGTGCTCGAGCGCGGGCCGAGCACGCTGCTGCGTCGCCATCCTCGTGCCCACCAAGCCGTTCAGCGCGAGCGATCTCGAAGGCCTGGTGCTCGAATACTCGGCCCCTCGCGGGCGCGTGCGCCTGTCCGGGACAGCCGTGATCGAGGATCCCAAACGAGCCCGACCTGCTGCGGATCGAGGGACCGCGCTCGATCGAGGTGCTCCAGGAACGCGAGTACGTTCGCATCCAGTCGGCGCGCCCCGTGGTGGTCTACGCCGGGCGGGACCGCCAGGAGGTTCAGAGCTACACCGTCGACCTCAGCGGCGGCGGCTTCCTGCTGGCGGGACCCGACACGCTGAAGGTCGGCGACGGAGGTCAAGTTCCAGCTGACCATCACCCAGGGTGTGCTGCCGATCACGGGCCGTGGCAAGGTCGTGCGCGTCGACTCCCGTGGTCGCCTGGCGGTTGCGTTCCAGGACATCAGCGACCTCGACCGCCGGCGCCTCGTGCGGTTCATCTTCGAGTGCCAGCGCAACGAACGGCGCCGCGGACTGAAGACGGAGGAGCGCAATGGCAACTGAAGCTCCGGCCGGCGTCGAGGCGCCCACGCTCGCCCAGGAGCTCGCCACGGCCGCTCCGGTGAAGGCGCCTGACGTCAAGGCCGCGCCCGCCGCGGCAAAGGATGAGAAGGGCAAGGGAAAGAAGAGCAAGAAGGACGAGGGCAAGAAGTCCAAGAAGGGCAAGCAGGCGAGCGCAGCCCGAGGGCGAGGGTGCCGGGCCGAGCATCGCCGCGCACCCGCGCGCGGCGCGCGCGGTGGCGCGGGCGAAGAGCTGGGGCGGGCTGTTCGGCTTCCTGCTGGGCGGCTACCTGTCGCTGCCGACGGCCACGCCGGCCGACGCGGGGCTGCGGGCGCTGGTGGCGGGGATCGTCTGCTACGTGGTCGCCTGGGCCGGTGCCGCTGTTCGCCTGGCGGCGGCTGGTGATGATCGAGATCAAGGCGCGCGAGCAGCAGCTGCTCGTCCGCCGCCCAGGCAGCGGCCGGGCAGCGCGCGAGTGGCGAGCGGCGCCGCGGGCGAGCAGACGGGCCTGGCGCGTAGGCGACGATGGATCCGATCCATCCGATCGCCCCCGGCCCGCCTGGTGTACCGCGGCGCGGCCGTGCCGCCGGTGGCGCGCCTGCCGCGCGTGCTCGCGCGAGCGCGACCGCCCGCCGCAGACGACGCCGAGGAGCGCCGTCGCCGGCAGCCGAGCCGCTCGCCCGAGCGACGCGCTGGCGAGGGCGATGACGAGCAGGACGGTCCCGCCACATCGACGTCACGCGTCTGAGCGCACGCGACCCGCCCAGGAGCTGCAGGAAATCGGGCGGCGGGCGGGAATACCGTCCATGAGAGGAATAGTCCCCTCAAGTTTCCCGTGCGCTGACGATAACCAGCGTGGGTCGACATGGAGTCGGCTCGGGACCCATCAAACACCGTCATCAAGGAGATGAACGCATGTCCCTGACAGTCAACACCAACCTGGAGGCGCTGGACGCCAGCAGGAACCTGAACAGCACCGAGAACATGCTCGCCACGTCGATGCAGCGGCTCTCCTCGGGCCTTCGCATCAACTCGGCCGCCGACGACGTCGCCGGCTACGCCATCAGCGCGCGCCTGCAGGGCCAGGTCAACGGCCTCAACCAGGCGACGCAGAACATCCAGGACGCCGTCTCGCTCGCGCAGACGGCTCAGGGCTCGCTCAACGACGTCGTCGGGATGCTTCAGCGCATCCGTGAGCTCGCGCGTGCAGTACGCCAACGGCACGACCTCGGAAACGGACAAGGAAGCGATCGAAGCTGAGGCTACGCAGCTCAAAGAAGAGATCAAGCGAGTCGGCGAAACGACGACCTTCAACGGCGTGAAACTGCTCGAAGGTGGCGCAACGATCACCTTCCAGGTCGGCGCGAACGAAAAAGAATCGATCGCCGTGAAAACGCTCGAATTGGAGAAAGCGACCGAAAAAGCGTCGCGTGAAAGAAATCAAAACGGTCGACGAAGCGCTCGACAAAGTCACCAAGGCGGCCGGTGAATTCGGTTCGGTGCAGAACCGCATTCAGTACACCGAGTCCAACCTGGAAGTCTACAGCCAGAACCTCCAGTCGGCTGTCAGTGGCATCGTCGACGTCAACATGGCTGCTGAAATGACCAACTTCACCAAGGAGCAGGTCCTCCAGCAGGCCGGCGTGTCGATCCTCGCGCAGGCCAACCACCTGCCGGAAGCCGTCCTGAAGCTGATCGGCTAGTTCACCAATCTTCCTCAGCGGTGGCGCCTAGAGGACGCCACCGCTGCAGCGAAGCCCATCTGATCGCGGCTTGCCGCGGACGGGGGGTCATAACGCTTCGCGGCGCTCCGCAAGGCACGCTCGAAGCCACATACCGCCGCTTCATCGAGGGAACGGTGGTCGAGACGGGCGACGACGGCCGCCCGTCTCTTTTAACGGGGACCATATGTAGCCCGAAAATCGGTAGCGCGAAATCGCCTTTACGATATAGTAAAGGAATGCCTCGCATCTCCAGCAAGCATCAGGTCACGCTTCCGGTGGCGGAGCTGGAGCGTGCCGGCCTGAAGCAAGGCGACGAGGTCGCTATCGAAGCGACGGGCAAAGATCGCATTGTGGTGAGACGCGTCAACCGGGAGGTCGATTCTGCGCTTGGCATCTTCGACGGACTCTATGGGCCTGGCTATCTGAAACGGCTGCGGGCAGAAGAGCGCCCGTGAGCGGGTGTGTACTTGACACCGATGTCTTGATTGCGGCCCTGGATCGTCGGGATGCTCATCATGAGGGTGCGGCGAGGGCAATCACGGCGATGATCGAGAGCGAAATAGCGATCATGATGTCGCTCGTCAACTACGCCGAGACTCTCGTCAGGCCAGCTGAGGACGAGTTGACTCTGCGGGCGGCTGTGGACGCAGTGGAGGCCATAGGGATCGAACTGATCTCCCCGACGCCCGGAATCGCACTCGACGCTGCGAGACACCGTGGCCTGAACATCAGCCTCGCCGACGGGTTTGCGCTGGCCACAGCACAGGCGAAGCGGGCCGGCGTCGCCACATTCGACCGGCGTGTCCGGCGGGCATTGCCGAAGGCCGGTCTCTCGCTGAGCTCGCAGTTGGCCTGAGTCGACCTCAACGAGACCGCATCGCTGCCGATTACCTGGGGCGATGTCCATCGAATCCACGCTGGGTCGCATCAGCGCGATCAGGCAGGCTGTGGCCGACCCCGCAACGCTCGTCGGCTCCCCGGGCGCTCTCGCCGGCGGCGTGGAAGCCCCCGCGCCCACGGCAGCCGGCGGCGGGTCTTCGTTCGCGGCGGCGCTCAGCCAGGCCACGGCGGGCTCCGGCGTTCAGACGTCGGGGGCTGTCTCGAGCACCGCGAGCATGCTCGGCGGCTCGCAGCAGGCCTCGGCCTACACGCCGCTCGGTGTCACCGGTGTCGCTTCCTACCCGCAGCAGGCCGTCGAAGGCGTCCTCGGTTCCTCATCGCTCGGCTCCTCGGCGCTTGGCGCCGGCGGCCCGGGCGCCAGGATCGTGGCGATCGCCGAAAGCCAGCTGGGCCAGACCGAGCAGCCGCCCGGCTCAAACGAATCGCCGGCGATCGCCCAATACCGCACGGCCACGGCGGGGGCGATCCCGGGCGCGCCGTGGTGCGCCTACTTCGCCTCCTGGGCTGCCAATCAGGCGGGCGAGCCGATCGGCCCGCAGGGGCAGGGACTGGGCTCGGTCTCGGAGATCTGGTCGTGGGCGCAGGGCGCGGGGCGTGCGGTGCCCAACGGTCCCGGCGTGGTGCCCAAGCCGGGCGACCTGATCGTGTTCGGCGGCGAGCACGTGGGGATCGTGCGCGGCGTGTTGCCCAGCGGGCAGATCGAGACGATCGAGGGCAACTACGAAAACAAGGTCGCCGCCAACGTGCGCAGTCCCAGCGAAGCGACCGGCTACGTGAGCATGAGCTGAGCTCTTCGCCGGCCTCGGCGCCCCGTTAGACTCGTCCGAGGGGAAGGGTTATGAACGAGTCTGAGTCCAGCACCGCCGCCACGGAGGCCGCGCCTCCCCGGCTCTGGCCCAGGCTCCTCGCGCCGATGTTTGTTTTGCTCGTGATCGTGGCGGGGGTGTCCTTCCTCTGGCCGGAGGCTCGAGCTCGAGCAAGCCGCGCTTCCCGGCGGCTCCCAGGAGACGAACCCCGGCGGAGGGTTCGACGGCACGCTCACGCTGCCCGCCCGCCAGGCCCCGGCGATCGCCCTGCGCAACTACCTGGGCCAGCCGGTCACGCTCGCTCAGTACCGCGGCAAGGCGGTGCTCGTGACCTTCCTCTACGCCAACTGCCCTGACGTCTGCCCGCTGATCGCCTCGAACCTCCGCGTCGCGCTCAACATGCTCGGTGCCCGGGCATCGAAGCCAGGTGATCGCCGTCTCGGTCGACCCCCGCGGCGACACGCCGGCGGCGGTGGCGCGGTTCCTGGGTGCCCACGAGATGACGGGGCGAATGCAGTATCTGGTCGGGTCTGGGAGGGAACTGGCACGTACGTGGGCCGCCTGGAGCGTGGGCTCCACGCGCGAGGTCAACCAGCCGCAGCTCGTCGCCCACTCAGCGCTCGTCTACGGCATCAGCGCCGGCGGAAAGCTCACCACTGTCTACCCCGCCACGTTCGAACCGAGCGAGATCGCCCACGACGCTCCCAAGCTTCTCACTCGTTGATCCCCGTCGCGGCAGCGTGCGGATCGATGAGGTTTCGCGGGGACCCAACTGGGGAATAAATGAGATATGTCACTCACCGTCGCCATCATCGTCCTCGTGGTACTTGTCATCGCACTGTTGAGCGGTCTCACATTCGTGATGTCGCGCGCGAACAACCTCAAGCCCCATCGGCCAAGTTGGCGGCGTGTGGCGCGCTTTCGTCGCTCCCGGGCGCGCGAACAGCGCGGCCCTTCCTGATCCTCGCCCAGCCGGGCCACCCAGCCGGGCCGTCGCGCAGAGCATGTGACCGCTGTCACATGCTCACCTTGACCTGTTATGCGATTTCACGCCCCTGCAAGTCTTCGCCCGCCTCAGCGGATTCTCAGCGTCTTTCAGTTGATTCTCAGGAAGGTCACTATCTCGTTTAGGCAAGCGGTTTAGAACCTGTTTCAAAATGATTGGCACACCCGGCTGCGTCCCTGGAACGCGGCGCCGGATCGCCACGTGCCGTCTTGCCCGTGCTACCAGCACGGGCTTCACCGGCCCGCGTCGCCCGGCTTGGTCCAGGAACGCCCCGGCCGCACCCTCATTTTGAAACAGGTTCTTAGGCCGCTGTCTATCGTCAAGCCTGAGATTGCTCTCACCGGATGTTGAGTTTGCGCTTCGACTTGGCGGGCACAGTGGGACCCATGACCCTCACAACCATCATCATCCTCAACGTAGTTCTCGACGTGGCCCTGCTCGCGGGCTTGGCCTTCGTCATGGCTCACCCCAGGAAGCTGACACCTCACAGGCCCGGTGCCACGGGCAACGACTGGCGTCTGCGCCACGGCCAGCGCAGGCTGCAGCAGGATCGTGCGCGCAGCGAGCGGCCCTCCACCCGGGTCTCGCCCGCTCTGGAGCGATGAAGCAGCGGCGGCGGCTCAGGCGATCAACGTTCGCCTGAGCCGTTTCGCCACAGCACCACGTACCAGATCGCCACCAGGATCAGCACGCCCAGCGGAAGCACGAGCGTGAGGATCGAGCCGGTGAGGAAGCTCGAGGCGATCGGGGATGTCGACGTTGGGCATTGAGCCCTCCTAGTGCTCGCTCGCCAGCCGCCGAGCCCGGGACCCGATGGGCTCGGGCTCGCCGGCATCAGCCAGCGGTGGACGTAGACGAAGACGACGATCAGGAACGTGACCGACCCGGCACCCACATGATCCCGGCCGCGAGCTGCTGGTCGGCCATCGCAGAGATGCCGCCTGGTCGGCTCGCCTGGTGGGCGTAGACGCCATACAGCGGGTGGGGCGCCAGCGCCAGAACCACGGCGAGCACCCAGCTGACGATCATCGCCGCCGATCGCGTAGCACGCACCCGCTGGGCGGGTACGAGCGACGATGCGCAGCGGCGGGGAGGGGATCACCTGCTTGAAGAACATCACCGCCGTGGCGAAGAACAGGGTGTGCTCGAGGGCGTGCAGCGCGCTGTGAGCGCAGCGTGGCGTCGAACAGCGCGGGCACGTGCCAGGCGAGCAGCACCACCGAGAAGCAGCACGAAGCCCACCACCGGGCCGCCGAGCGCGTGACTGAGCGGCGCGCAGCGGTGCGGTGCGCCGCCCGTGGCTGAGGCCGCGCGCCAGCCACCGCCGCCATGTCCAGCGGCAGGCAGCGCCACAGGCGGATCCACGGGCGTGCGAGCACGATCAGCGGCGCGGCGACCAGCAGCAGCAGCACGTGCTGGATCATGTGCACCCAGAAGAGCTGCTCGCTCAGCACCTCGATCGGCGAGGCCAGGGCGACGGCCGAGACGAACAGCGCGGCGTAGAAGCAGGCGCTGCGCCAGCGCTGCTCTGCGCGCTTGCGCCTCGGGCGTGACCGTCCGCCGGCCGCCGAGCCAGTACAGGATGGCCAGGTCGATCACCAGTACGAGGGGCGGGTCAAACGACCAATCCCAGAAGCCCGGCGTCGCTTGCGCCGCGGCGAGCACTACAGGAGGTACAGCGTCACGTAGGTCACGACACCGATGCGCGGCCAGGAAGCTCCAGTAGAAGACGGCGGCGTCGAGGCCGGGGGCGATCAGGCGGTCGGGGTCCTTGATGTCGCCCTCGCTCGCCGGCCGGCTGGCGGCGGGCGCGGAGCTCGGTGGCGACCTGGGTCTCGAGCCAGTACATCGTGGCGAGCACCGCGATCAGGTAGAAGCCCGTCCAGGCGCAGAACACGCTCGCGAAGGCGCCGTCGGTGGGGCCGAAGTGCTGGCTGGTGTACTCGATGCACTGCAGCGCCGACGCCGACCAGGCCGAGCACCACGCCGCCGATCGCCGGCGTCGAGCCAGCTGCGCGAGTCGCGCCTTCATCTGGCGCCCGGCGACGATCGCGAGCACCGCGCTCAGCACCACGCAGACGATGAAGGCCGCGCCCGAGCCCCTGGTCGGGTTTGACATGCGCCGGACGCCACATGTGGTCCTGGTTGATCGAGCGCAGGTAGAAGTAGGCGAACAGGAAGGCGAGGAAGAAGAACGTCGTCGCGCCGCACAGCAGGCGCGCGGCCACCGACAGCGCGCGCGCGCCGACGTCCGGCGGCTCGGGCGGGATCTCCACGCCGGCCGGGACGGGCGGGACCATCAGGCCGAGGGGCAGCTCTTCGCTGGGCGAGGAGCCATCGCCTATGCCCCCGCCGCGGCCGGCTGTCCGCCGCCGGGGAGGCCGACGGGCGTGCCGTAGTCGTAGGGGTCGGAGTCGAACACGGGGATCTGCTCGAAGTTGTTGACGGGCACCGGCGTCGGCACCTGCCACTCGATCGACTTCGAGCGCCACGGGTTGGACTCGGCTTTCGCCCGCACGAAGATCAGCGAGTAGACGACGTTGGACGAGGAAGATCAGCATCGAGAAGCCGAGCACGAAGGCCGAGATCGAGACCCACACGTTGAGCGTCTGCAGGTTCGGCGCGTAGGTGCTCACGCGCCTGGGCATGCCCTCCATGCCGAGCACGAACAGCGGCATGAAGGTCGAGTTGAAGGCGACGAACATCAGCCAGAAGTGGACCTTCGGCGAGTTTCTCGTTGAAGCGCAGGCCGGTCATCTTCGGGACCCAGTAGTAGATCGCCGGCGAAGAAGGCGAAGATCAGCCCGCCCATGATCGTGTAGTGGAAGTGGGCCATCACGAAGAAGCTGCCGTGGGTGTCGGTGTCGCTCGGGCGTGTCCGAGAGGAACACGCCCGAGAGGCCGCCGATCAGGAAGTTGAACGTCCAGGCCGAGGCAGAACAGCATCGGCACCGTGAACGAGGTCCGCGACTCTCCACAGCGTTCCCATCACGCACAGGAAGATGAAGCCCGGTGGGGATCGAGATGATCTCCGTGGAGAGCATGTAGAACGGGCCGCAGGTCGGCGTTGATGCCGCTGACGAACAGGTGGTGCTGCCACACGAAGAAGCTCATCAGGCTGACGCCGAGCATCCCCGAGACGGCCAGGCGGTAGCCCCACAGCGGCTTGCGCGTGAACACCGGCAGCAGCTCGAGCACGATGCCGAACCCGGGCAGCGCGAGGATGTAGACCTCGGGGTGGCCGAAGAACCAGAACAGGTTCTCGAACAGGTAGGAGCTGCCGCCGCCGCCGGCGACGAAGAAGGAGGTGTTGATCGTGCGGTCGAGCGCCGCCATCAGCAGCGTGGCGATCAGCATCGGCGCGGCGAGCACCATCAGCACCGAGGTCGCGAACACCGACCACACGAAGATCGGCAGCCGCGACCAGGTCAGGCCCGGGCGCGCGCATCGTGATGATCGTGGCCATCATGTTCAGGCCGAGCAGGCACATCGAGATGCCGACCAGGGCGAAGAAGCATGATGTAGGAGTCCATCCCCATCACGGCCTGGTCGTTGAGCGGCTCGTAGCCCGTCCAGCCGGTGGGGAAGCCGCCGAAGAAGATCGTCGAGATGAGGATGAAGCCGGCGGCCATCAGCAGCCAGAAGGTGAGCGCCTCGATCCGCGGGAAGGCCATCCGCCGGGCGCCGATCATGATCGGCACGAAGTAGTTGGCGAACGGGCCGAGGATGCCCGAGGTCATCATCCCCATCATCATCGTGCCGTGCATGCCGACCAGCGAGAGGTACTGGTTGGGGCCGACGAAGGTCGGCGTCGGAGTGCAGCAGCTCGGCGCGGATCAGCATCGCGTTGAGGCCGCCGACGAAGAAGAACACGCCGATGCCGACCAGGTACTGGATGCCGACGACCTTGTGGTCGGTGCACAGGCCGAAGTAGCGGCCGATGCCCTGCTCCTCCTTCTCGCGCAGCGAGGCCGGGCGGCCGAGCAGGCGCGAGACCGGGTAGTTGGCGAAGCCGAGGCCGATCAGGAAGCCGACCACGCCGAAGAAGTAGCCGAGCAGCAGCGCGACGTCGTTCTCGTCGGTCTCTGCCTGGTAGTCGAAGCTTTGCCCGCCGTCGATCGTGTGGCCGATGAACCAGCCGAGGTAGTAGCCGCCGACGCCGAGGATCACGGCGGTCAGCAGGTTGAAGCCGATCAGTCGCCGCCACAGCGGACGCTCGACGGGGCTGGGGGGCGGATGCGGCTGCTGCGGTTGTGCTCATTCTGCCGCGCCTCGTCGGTTCGGGTAGGTAGGTCTTGCTGTACGGCGGCAGCACCTTCGTCGCCGGCGCGAAGTTCTTCTGCTGTTCGTGGATCCAGGTCTCGAAGGCCGCGCGGCGAGACCACGTGGCCGTTGTCGAACATGTAGCCGTGCCAGATCCCGCACAGCTCGGCGCAGCGCACTTCGAAGGTCTGTTCCTTCGTGGGCTTGACGAACGCGACGTTGTCGACGTCGGGGTTGGCGTCGGCCTTGACGCCGAGCTGGTAGGCCCAGAAGGAGTGGATCACGTCGAGCGAGGTGACGTGCAGTTCGACCATCTGGTTGACGGGGAGGCACGAGGTGGGTCGTCTCGACGCCGCCGTAGGTCGGGTAGCGGTAGGTGAAGGCCCACTGCTGGGCGATCACCTGGACCGGCAGCTTCGGCCCGCTTGGGCACCGTCAGCGGGTTCGGCCCGCTGCCCGAGCCGGCGCCGTAGTCGGACTCGCAGGCGGACCGTGCCGTAGACGGCGAGCGAGAGCACGAGCACCGAGGTGATCACGATCCAGGCCGTCTGGATGCTTCGCGTCGCCCGCGGACCGCGGGGCCTTCGAGCACGCCGCCCTTGGGCTGGCGGAAGTCGATGATCGCGTAGATCAGGTAGATCACGACGAGCAGCAGCACCGGCGTGGCCATCGCCAGCAGCACGGTGTTGTCGGTCACCTGCCCGGAGGCCTGTTCGCTGCCGTTGCCGGGCGGCAGGATCGGGCCGAGCACGAAGATCACCAGCGGCGTGGCGATCAGCGTGGCGACGACCCAGAGCGTCGTGAAGCGCCGCGCGTGGTTCGGTTCGGGTGGCGCCTGGATGAGCCTCGGCCGACATCTAGACCACATCGATGAAGCCGTCCATGTAGCCGAGCGTCTGCATCGGCCCGCCGATGCCGACATGTAGCCGGCGGCGCAGGGGACGAAGCACTGCCAGCGGTAGCGGCCCTTCTTGCCGGTGCGGAAGCTGAACGTGATCGTGCGGTGGTCGCTGTGCCGGTTCGCAGGGCGCTTCTTCGCACTGGTTCTTGGCTTCTTCGGGCACGCCCGGGAGCGGCACGAACACGCCGAGCTCGGGCATCGACGAAGGTGTGCGAGGCTTCTTCGGGTGGGATCGCGTTGACCGTCTTGCCGTCGACCGTCTCGGTCCCGCCGACCGTGCCCTGGACCTGCGAGAGGAACGGGTTGCGCAGGCCGCTGTCGCGCGTCGTACTGGTAGATCGTCACGTGCACCACGCGAGTTGGCCGGCACCGTGTAGATCGTGCTGTGGACCCACTGGCCGTTGCTTGCGGACCAGGTAGGAGACCCAGTCCGGGTGCGACGGGCTAGTACTTGGGCCCGACCGCGGCGACCGTCTCCAGCGTCAGCTGCGTGCCGCCGCTCGAGGGCGGGGCGGTGCTGGCTGCAGTTGCGGCGCGACGGCGGTCGGCAGGCTGGTCGCCCAGGCGGCGACGTACAGCCCGATCAGCACGCCGAGCAGCACGACCGCGCCGCCGACTCCCAGGACCTTCTTGGCCAACAGGCTCACAGCGTCCCCACTCCACTTGTTCCCCAGACCGCCGCGAGTCTACGCTCAAGGGGTGATGGTGTGAATCCCCACAAAGATGAGAATACTCTTAGAAAACCCTGGGAACGCTTGATTTACAGGGACAAGTCGTCTCGGCGATGCACCTGTCCCGAGTCCGAGCGTTTGAACATCTTGATCGGTGCGGGTTCATACAAGCGTCCGATCGTGCCGTTCTGGAGTACAGCAGACACCCTGCTTTGCCCGAAAAGGACGACATGAGTTGCCCGAATAGGGCACAGGGAGCGCGACCCTCGACGCGCAAACTAAGAGAGGTCTGACATGGATGAGCAGCAGACAGTGACGACGATCAGCAACGAGCATGGCCGGGGCGCAGACTGGGACCAGGCGCTCGCCGGCCTGCTGGCTGAGCTGGAGCCGGGCGGTGGCGAGCAAGTTGCCCTCGAGCACGTTTCCAGTGAACCGCTCCGCTGCGTTTCCAGTGGCTATCTCGACCAGCGGCTGCTCCTGCACGCGAGAGCGTCCCCGCCGACGTGGCCGGGAGCCGCCTGGCAGCGTGAGCTCAGGCGCCACGGGCGACCGTGGGGATCGCTTCTTCCGCTTCGCCTGGAGGGGCGGGGCGTGGCTTGCCTTCGGCCTCAGCGGCGGCTGCGTGCGCGGCGTCTACTGCCCCGCCCACAGCGCCCAGCGCGAACGAGCGCGCATCGCGCCGCGCGGGCTGCACGATCGGCTCGGCTGCAGTGATCGCCGCCGTCCCCCATTGCCGATGGCGGTGGCGGATACGATCGAGCCTTGGCCCCCACGCAGCCATCCGAGCCGGACACGGCGCCGCGAGGCGGCGGCGTCCCTGAGCGCCCGACGCTCGACGGTCTGGAGGCCAGGTGGAGCGAGGCGTGGGAGGCGCGAGGGCACCTACCGCTTCGACCGCTCGGCCCCGCGCGAGCGGGTCTTCTCGATCGACACGCCGCCGCCCACCGTCAGCGGCTCGCTGCATGTGGGACACGTGTTCTCCTACACGCACACCGACGCCGTCGCGCGCTACCGGCGGATGCGCGGCAGCGAGGTCTTCTACCCGATGGGCTGGGACGACAACGGCCTGCCCACCGAGCGCCGCGTGCAGAACCACTTCGGCGTGCGCTGCGACCCCTCGGTCGCCTACGACCCCGACTTTCGGGCGCCCTCGGAGGGTGGCCGGGGATCCGATCGCAAGGAGCCGGTGTCGGTGTCGCGGCCGAACTTCGTCGAGCTGTGCCTGCGCCTGACCGAGAGCGACGAGCAGGTCTTCGAGGCGCTGTGGCGCACGCTCGGGCTGTCGGTCGACTGGTCGATGACCTACACCACGATCGGCCGTCTGGCGCAGCGGATCTCGCAGCGCTCGTTCCTGGGCTGCTCGAGCGCGGGGACGCCTACCAGCTCGAGGCGCCCACGCTGTGGGACGTCGACTTCCAGACGGCCGTCGCGCAGGCCGAGCTCGAGGATCGCGAGCGCCCGGGGGCGATGCACCGCGTCCGCTTCAGGTGGCGGGCAGGGATGAGGCGAGCCCACCCGTCGGCGCTGATCGAGACGACGCGCCCGGAGCTGATCCCGGCGTGCGTGGCGCTGCTCGCGCACCCCGACGACGAGCGCCATCGCGAGCTCGTGGGCGGCGAGGTGCTCACGCCGCTGTTCGGCACGCGCGTGCCCGTGCTCACCCATCCGCAGGTCGAGCGGGACAAGGGCACGGGGCTGGTGATGGTGTGCACGTTCGGCGACCTCACCGACGTGATGTGGTGGCGCGAGCTGGGCCTGCCGGTGCGCTCGGTGCTCGGCCCCGACGGGCGCCTCAGCGAGGTCCCGTGGGGAGAGCCGGGCTGGGAGTCCGCCGACCTTCGCTCGCGCGCGAGAGAGCTATGGCGGAGCTGAGCGGGCGCACGATCAACCAGGCGCGCAGGCGCATCGTCGAGCTGCTCGAGGACTCGGGTGATCTGATCGGCGAGCCGCAGCCGGTGAACCGGGCGGTGAAGTTCTTCGAGAAGGGCGAGCGCCCCGTCGAGATCGTGACCAGCAGGCAGTGGTTCATCCGCACGATCGAGCACCACGACGAGCTGATCGCGCGCGGGCGCGAGCTCGAGTGGCACCCGCCTTACATGCGCGCGCGCTTCGAGGACTGGGTCAACGGGCTGACGGGCGACTGGTGCGTGAGCCGCCAGCGCTTCTTCGGCGTGCCCTTCCCCGTCTGGTATCCGATCGACGCGACCGGCGCGGTCCTCTACGACCAGCCGATCGCGGCCGGCGCCGAGCAGCTTCCCGTCGATCCCTCCACCGACGTGCCCGACGGCTACGAGGCCTCTCAGCGCGGGCAGCCCGGGCGGCTTCGCGGGCGACCCCGACGTGATGGACACGTGGGCCACCTCCTCGCTCACGCCGCAGATCGCGGGCCAGGCCGGCGAGGACCAGGAGCTCTTCGAGCAGGTCTTCCCGATGGACGTGCGCCCGCAGGCCCACGACATCATCAGGACGTGGCTGTTCTCCACGATCCTGCGCTCGCAGCTCGACTACGACGAGCTGCCCTGGCGCAACGCCGCGATCTCGGGCTGGGTGCTCGACCCGGACCGCAAGAAGATGTCCAAGTCCAAGGGCAACGTGGTCACGCCGATGCACCTGCTCGAGGAGTACGGCGCCGATGCGGTGCGCTACTGGGCGGCCAACGGCCGTCCGGGGACCGACACGGCGTTCGACCCCCAGCAGATGAAGGTCGGCCGCCGGCTGGCGGTCAAGCTGCTGAACGCCTCCAAGTTCGCGCTCGCCGATCTGCCTGAGCAGGGCGAGAGCCTCACGCATCCGCTGGACCGCGCGCTGCTCGCCCGCCTCGCCGGCGTGGTGAGCGAGGCCACGGAGAGCTTCGAGTCCTACGACTACGCTCGTGCTCTGGAGCGGGCGGAGAGCTTCTTCTGGTGGTACTGCGACTACTACCTCGAGCTCGTCAAGGGCCGCCGCTACGACCCAGACCCCAATGTCAGCGCCTCGGTGAGCCTTGCCCTGAGAGTGTCGCTGTCGGTCTTTCAGCGTCTGTTCGCACCGTTCCTGCCCTTCGTGTGCGAGGAGGTGTGGTCGTGGTGGCAGCAGGGCTCGGTGCACCGGGCGCCCTGGCCTGAAGCGGCCGAGCTCGGGGAGCTGGCGGGCGGTGGAGGCTCGGATGGCGCCACGGCCGCCGCCGGCAGGGAGGCTGTGGCGCTGGAGGTGACCGCGGAGGTTCTCAGCGAGGTGCGCAAGGCCAAGTCCCAGGCGCGGCGGCCGATGCGCGCGCCCGTCGCGCGGGTGGTGGTGCGTGACACGGCCGAGCGCCTTGATGCCCTGGAGCTCGGCCTGGGCGACCTGCGTCTGGCGGGCTCGATCGAGGCGGTGGAGAGGGTGGCGGCCAAGGAGTTCGCCGTCGAGGTGGAGCTGGCCGCGGCGGAGGAGTAGGGGGGATGGTCAGTCCGTCATGGAGAACAGCGAGGCGGCACTGATCGGCTTCCTGCTCTTGCGGACCTCATCCCATAGGAGCTTGAGTGGATCGGCCGCCTGATAGTAGGTCCCTCGGCGGGCCCCGAAGCGCTCGATCAGCCCTGCGTTGACCATCGCCCGCAGATCATCGGTGGCGCCTTGATGGGTGATCTCCTCTTCCCACATCTTCAGCGCGGCGCGGTAGGACGAGTTGCGGATGCGCAGGCCCACGGTTGCGTCGAACAGAGCACTGAGCATCCGCGCGGGCAGCCGCTTTTCCGCGCAGATGGCTTCGAGTCGCGTCCAAATCTCCTCGGACTCCTTGACTCGACGCAGAACCCTGCTCGCCTGGACGAAGTGGGCCTCCAGGCAAAAGCGAACCCAGGGCCGAGCGTCGCGCGAGGGGTGCCAGCTTTCGCCTCCAACCTCTTGCAGAACCCTGTAGTACGACTGCGTGTTGCGCCCGAGATACTCCTCGATGCTCGAGAACTGGGGCGCAAGGATCTGCTCCCTGGCGAGGACGAGAGTTTGGAGGCAGCGAGACATCCTGCCGTTCCCGTCGCGAAACGGGTGGATCATCACGAGATTCAGATGTGCCATGGCAGCCTTGACCATGACCGGGGTCTCTGTGTCTGAGGAGACGTCTGCTGTCAGCTCCTTGACGAGCGCCGGCAGCTCGTCGGCGGGAGGCCCCTCGTAGACGATGTCGCCTGTGGCGTCGTTTCGAATCCAGATCGGACCGGTACGCCATAGCCCGGGGCTGGCATCGAGCGTGTACTCGGTCATCATGAAGTGAAGGCTGCGAAGGATTTGCGGCGTGTATTCGAAGTGCTCGTCTCGAGCGAGCTGGAGCACGTAGGTCATCGCCCGGCGATAGCCCGAGACTGCGTTCCAGTCCTCTTCCCCGGCCTCTGTCGGCTCCTCTCCCCCGATGGCCGCAAGGGCATCCTCGACGGACACGTTATAGCCCTCGATGCTGTTCGAGCCCTGGATCGCGCGGGCGCCGAGGACGCGTCTCACGAGGCCGACCCAGCGCCGTGGCTGGGCAACACGGAAGCGAAGCTGTCGCCGCAACTCGTCGATCTTCTGTAGAGCCGCGATCTCCTCGAAGCTCATTGGCGGCGTTTGGAAGATCATTGCTCTTCAGAGGGGGACGGCTCTTGATACTTGGATGGCAACATGGGTACCAATGATAGTATCATAAAATCACATGAACTAATCATCGCCAGGTCGGGCCTGATCATGGGTCGGGGGACCGTATTACACCTTGAAAGCTCTGTATAGCCATGGTGCTACAGAACTTTTAAGGAGATACATACACTCCGCGGTCCCATGTGCTGCGGATCGCCGCCCGGAGCCGACAAGGGGGCTCCGGTGGAGTGTGGCGGTCCATCGATCGATCTCCCGCCCGCGGTGGCGGGCTCGCCTTGGATAGGGTGGCGAGCATGGAGCGAACCCTGATTGAGGAGCTGGCGAAGAAGATCGGTGAGCAGGTGACGGTGCGCGGCTGGGTGCAGGCGGTGCGCGATCAGAAGAAGGTGCAGTTCGTGGTGCTCCGAGACGAAACGGGCATGGCGCAGGTGGTGCTCGGCAAGGACGAGCCGCCGAGCGAGCTAAACGAGTCGGTCTCGGCGCTGACGGCGGAGTCGGCGGTGACGATCACGGGCAGCGTGGTGGCGGATGAGCGGGTGAAGCTGAACGGCCTCGAGCTGAGGCTCGAGGAGCTGCAGGTCGACTCCCCGGCGGAGCCCGAGGTGCCGATTGCGGCGGATTCGGCGCTGGACAAGCGAATCGACTGGCGTTATCTCGATCTCCGCCGCCCGGACAGGCGGCTGATCTTCGAGGTGCAGAGCACTGCCGAGCACGCCATGCGCGAGCTCTGGCGCGAGGAGCGCTTCGTCGAGCTGCACACCCCGAAGCTGATGGCCTCGGCGAGTGAGTCGGGGGCGGAGCTGTTCCATGTGGACTACTTCGAGGGGGACGCCTACCTCGCCCAGTCGCCGCAGTTCTACAAGCAGATGGCAATGGCGGCCGGCTTTGGCAAGGTGTTCGAGGTGGGTCCGGTGTTCCGGGCGAACCCCTCGTTCACCTCACGCCACGACACGGAGTTCACGAGCGTGGATGTGGAGATCTCTTGGATCGACTCCCACGAGGACGTGATGGCCTTCGAGGAGCGCTGGCTGGCGCATGTGCTGAAGCGGGTGAAGGAGCGCCACGGCGATGCCATCGCTGAGACGTTTGAGACCGAGCTGGTGGTTCCCACGGTGCCGTTTCCGCGGGTGACGCTCGAGGACGCCAAGCAGATGCTGCGTGACGCGGGGCATGAGGCGCCCGGTGTGGGGCACGATCTCGACCCACCGAGCGAGCGGGCCTTCTCGGCGCTGATCAAGGAGCGCGAGGGGCACGAGTTCGCGTTCGTGACCGACTATCCCTCGACGGTGCGGCCCTTCTACCACATGCGCCACCCCGACGATCCCACTCTGACGAGGAGCTTCGACCTGCTGTGGCGGGGCATCGAGCTCACCACGGGGGCGCAGCGCGAGCACCGCTACGAGCAGCTGCTGGCGCAGGCGGCCGACAAGAAGGTCGATGTGGATCCGATCCAGTACTACCTGAACTTCTTCCGCTACGGGGCTCCCCCGCACGGTGGGTTCGGCTTCGGGTTGACCCGTCTGCTGATGCAGATGCTCGGACAGGAGAACGTGCGAGAGGTGACGTTCCTATACCGAGGCCCGCACCGCCTCGAGCCTTAGGGCAGCCGCTGGCCGGCGAGATACTGCGTCCTCGGTCACTCGCGTACCGAAGCCGGGAGACACTCGCTCCGCTCGCATCCCCGTTTCGGCCGGCACGCCACGTTCCCTGCGTCCTTGTCTCGCTTGACCATCGACTGCCCTAAAGGACCGTGTCTTCCAGGACCATTTTTGGGAGACGCGTTCGCTTGTGCTTCGTACAGCCGTGCGGGCGCCGGTCAACGCAGTCTGTGGCGCATCGTGATGCGGTATCGGACGCATCGTGATGCGGTAGAATTGTCAGATGCGTACGACGATCAACCTCTCCGACGATGTGGCGGCGGCTGTAGAGCAGCGCAGGCGCGAGCGTGGCCTGGGTCTCAGTGAGACAGTCAACGATCTCGTGCGAAGTGGACTCACCGCCGAGCGCGCCACCCGGCGCTTCCGGCAAAAGGCGCACGATCTCGGCGAGGGCATCGACGTGTCGAATGTGGCCGAGGCGCTGGAGACGCTGGACGGGCCCCTGGCCCGCTGATGCTGGTAGACGCAAACCTGCTTCTCTACGCCATCAATTCGCGGGCCGTCCAGCACGAGGTCGCGAAGATCTGGCTCGCCGAGCAGCTGAATGGCGCTCGTCGAGTGGGGCTGCCGTGGCAGAGCCTCGGTGCCTTTTTGCGGATCTCCACACACCCGCGGGCATTTGCGCGTCCCCTCACCCCGGCCATTGCCTGGGAGCGGATCGCGGACTGGCTGGCCGCTCCCGCGGCATGGATACCAGCGCCCGGCGACAGTCACGCCGAGCTGCTGGGTGAGCTCGTCACACGCTACGAGCTGCGGGGCAACCTCATTCCCGATGCTCAGCTCGCGGCACTCGCCCTGGAGCACGGGCTGTCGATCTACTCAGCTGACACCGACTTCGCTCGCTTCACCGAGGTTCGCTGGGAGAATCCGCTCGCCTGAACTCGGGCGTGAGCCGCGGGCACTCCTCAGCTGACGCCCGAGACCTTCCATAGCTTGCCTTCGCGCACCAGGGAGACGGTGCCCGTCCGGCTCTTGCCCGACCGTGTGCTCTTGACCTGGGTAGTGGCGGTCGAGCCGCCGGCTGCCACCTGGACTGACTTGACGGTGACTTCGAGGGTGTCGACCTCGGCGAGCTGGTTCTTGATGGCCGTTTCGCAGCCTTTCGTGCCACCCAGACGGCTGACGACAGAGGCTGCCACGTCATTTGCGCAGATCTTCTTCTCTTCGCCGGCTGTTGCATCGGCCTGAAGATTGGCGACCGTCTGGGCGACTTCGTGCTGGGGGCCTGGCTTGAAGGAGGACGTCGATGTCGCCGTGCCGCACGCCACCACCGCCACCGCGCAGAGGGGGAGGCAGAGCAGCGTGAGGGCTGGCTTGGCGGCGCGAGGTATTGGCATACCGGCGCCAGAGGTTATGCGACCGGCGCTAGTTCTGCTCGTCGTCGCGCCTGTAGCCGAGGCGGGCCGAGATCCGATCGGCTGTGGAGACCAAATGCGGGCCGAGCGCGTCGACCAGCTCCTCGAGCGTGATCATCGAGCTGTGGGCGGCGAGGTTGACAGCAGCCACCACGTCGCGGGCCTCGTTGCGCACGGGGGCGGCGATGGCATAGAGCTCGGCTGCGAGCTCTTGGTCGTTGACGGCAAAGCCGGCGGCCTCGATCTCGTCGAGCTCCTCGCGCAGGGCCTTCTTGCTGGTGATCGTGTTGGGGGCGCGTTTGGTGAGCTTCATCGCGGTGATCAGGTCGCGCTGCTCACCCTCGGGGAGGTTGGCGAGCAGCAGCTTGCCCATCGCCGTGCAATAGGCCGGCAGGCGCGAGCCCGTGTGCAGGCTCAGATCGATGCTGCTCTGGCCGCGGCGGAAGCTGCGCACGCGGTCGACGTAGAGCACCTCGGTGCCCTCGAGCACCCCGAGGCTGGTCGTGTAGGAGGTGCGCTGGCGCAGTTCCTCCAGGTAGGGATGAGCGTGCTCGCGCAGGCCGGTCGAGTTCAGCGCCGACATTCCGAGATCGGTCACCCGCAGGCCCAGCCGGTACTTGCGCGAGGCGCCCTGCTCGAGGTAGCCCAGTGCCACGAGGGTGATCACGTAGCGGTGGGTGGTCGAGCGGCTCATGCCCAGGTCGTCGGCGATGTCGGCGATGCCGAGGACAGGACGTTTCGGTGTGAAGCAGCCGAGAATGGCCAGGCCGCGCTCCAAGGATTGGGAGTAGCGAGGCTCGCGCAGGCTGGGGATCGACCAGGCCGGCTCCTGCCCGTCACTGTCGATTTTGGCGGCTGCTGAACTAGTTCTGGGCATTGGCACCTTGATCCCTGTGTTGTCCTCGGTAGACTTCCCCTACCGGGAAGTTCAGTTGACTGATATATGCATCATAGTTCGATATATCGATCAGTCGATCTTAAACACTAGAGTTTCTAGTTGCAACTACCTCGACTGCCCGTGACGCATCTGGAATGACGCCGGAAGAGCGGATCGCGAGGGCTTCCGTGTCTCGCCCGGATCCGTAGGGCGGCCCCGTCGATGGCCCGGCGGCGCCTGCAGGCGCCGCGTTCTCCAAGCGCGAGCGCCGCTGATCGAGCGACGCCTGCCCTGAGCCTGTTCGGCCCGCTCGCGGGATTGCCGCGAGTAGGAGACAGTGCTGGCAATCAGACCCTGGCGGAGACTAAAGTCGGACGTGGAGGGGAATCGAGCTTTCGCCCGCACCGCAGTCGGGGCCGCATAGCGTGTTCAGGGGGCGGTGGGGGCTTGAGCATCGTCCACCCTCTCCGACGATGCTCGGGAAGAGATCGAGGCGTCCCCCCGATGCCAGGTCTCCGCGGGCGTCGTGGTCCACCCGACCGCGGCGTCCGTGAAGGCCTGCTCTGGGTCCGTCCGTTCCTGCTGCCGAAGTCCCGTCCGCGACCCCCTCTAACTTCACGCCATGCTCTTGAACGAGCTCATCGACGGTACGGAGATCGACCAGGTTCTCCTCGTTCGCACGGCTGAGCGGCGCAGCCGGCGAGACGGTGGCGAGTACCTGCGGCTGCAGCTGGGAGACCGTACGGGCGCCGTCGCCTGCATGATCTGGGAGGAGCTCGTGGAGATCGAGGAGCTCGCCCGTGCCGGCCAGCCAGTGCGGGTGCAGGGCCGCTACACGGTGCACCCCCGCTTCGGGCCACAGATCAACCTGCGGGTGCTCGAGGCCCCCGTTCCCGGGAGCTTTGACCTCAAGGATCTGCAGGATGGGCCGGCGCGAGAGATCGAGCAGATGGAAGACGAAGTGCGCGATCTGCTGGCGACGATCCAGGAGCCCCATCTGCATCTGCTGCTCGAGCGCGTGTTCGGAGAGAGCGCGGATATGTGGGCGAGCTACCGCGTGGCCCCGGCGGCGAAGTACTACCACCAGGCATATCGCCACGGCCTGCTGGAGCACTGCCTGGGTGTCGCTCAGGCCGTGAGCGCCATCAGCGCCACCTTCCCCGGCATCGACCGCGACGTGGCGGTCACGGGAGCACTGCTGCACGACATCGGCAAGCTAGAGGCCTACACGGAGGATCCGCGCAACATCGACCTCACGGACGCCGGACGCCTCCACGGAGAGATCGCCCTCGGCTACTACCGCATCCGCCGCGCGATCGAGGACATCGAGGGCTTCCCCGCCGAGCTCGCTCAGGCGGTGGGGCACATCATCCTCTCCCACCACGGCACCCTCGAGCACGGGAGCCCGGTCGTGCCGTGCACGCGGGAGGCGACGCTGGTGCACATGATCGACAACCTGGGGGGACGCCTGGGAAGCTTCGATCGCCTCGAGAAGGAGCTCGCTCCGGGGCGGCGCTGGTCGGGCTTCGACCGCGCGATCGGGGCGGGAGCGTTCTTCGCCGAGCGTGCTGGCGAGGAGCCGCGGGTCGACGAGCCCGCGGTCGCGGCTCGCGAGGCGGCCTGAAGTTCCGCAAATAGCGGGGCGCTCGTTTCGCCCAGACGCATCCGCATCACCGTCGGCTTCTATCTTTGAGGACCGATGGCAAAGGACACAGAGAAGCTGATCCGTCAGCTCTCGCTGATCTCCTACCTGATGGCCGAGCGTCGGCCGGTCACGGCTCTGGAGATTCGGCGGGACGTGGAGGGCTACAGCGGCATGAACGAAGACGCCTTCGCGCGTCGTTTCTACGCGGATCGCTCCGAGCTCGAATCGCTGCGCATCCAGCTTACGGTCGAGCGCCCCGCCGACGGAGCGGCAGAGCAGGAGAACTACTCGCTGCGCCCCGAGAACTTCCATCTCCCCGCGATTGCCTTCACCGACAAGGAGCTGGCCGCGCTGCAGACCGCCCTGAGTCTGCTCGACGGCGAATTCGCCTATGCCGAGCCGCTGCGCCTGGCCCTCCAGCAGATCACCTGGGGGCGGCCCAGCCCGCTGCGAGCGCCCGAGCAGCGCTCGGTGGCGCTCGGGATCACCGCCTCGGCCGGCGGTCACGAGCTCTCGGGGAGGCTGGCCAAGATCGAGACGGCGATTTTCCGCAACAAGACCATCCTGTTCGAGTACTACACGATGGAGCGCGACGAGGTGGGCGCGCGCAAGGTGGACCCCTACCACCTGCTCTTCCAGGGCGGTCAGTTCTACCTGCTGGGCTACTCCCACGAGCGCAAGGCGGTACGCGTCTTTCGCCTGACACGCATCCGCGGCAAGGTCTCCTATGCAACCAAGGCCGAGCACGACTTTCGCCGTCCCGCCGACTTCGACCCCCGCGCCTATGCCAACCGTGCCGACTGGCAGCTCGGGGACGAGCTGGGTGTGGCCGAGATCCAGGTTTGCGAGCGGATCGCCTGGCAGGTGGAACGCCACTTCGGCCGCTATGGCGAGATTCGCGAGCAGGATGGCGAGACGGTGTTCCTCACCGGCTACTCCAACCCCCGCGGCATCCTCTCGTGGGTGATGGGACTGGGAGCGAACGCGCGCTTGCTGGCTCCCGGCGATCTCGTCGAGGAGCTCCAGCGACGGTTGGACCTGCTCGTCGAGCGCCACGGCGAGGAGCTGCCGAGCGCACCATCCCATCGCGGGCGCTCAGCCACGTCGAGCGCAGGGGCCTCCGGAGCTCGAATGACAACCGCTTCGCGCTCCCGTGGAGGCCGCGGTGGCGAGACGGGCGAGAGCGAGAGCGCCTCCGGCCGCCCCGATGCCGCCATTCGCCCCGAGCGATTCGCCCGGCTCGTAACCCTGGCGAGCATCCTGATCAAGGCCGGCAGGGAGGGAGAGCGGGTCTCCATGCAGGAGGTCTGCGAGCGGCTTCAGCTCTCAGACGAGGAGCTCCGCGAGGACATCAACGTGCTGAACGTCGTCAACTTCGGTGGAGGTTCCTACGTCCTCTACGCCGAGATCAAGGAGGACACCGCCGAGATCGAGGTCGACCCCGAGCCCTACAGCGACAACTTCGACCGACCCGCCCGGCTGCTGCCCGTCGAGGCCAAGGCGCTGGTGGCCGCCATTGACCTGATCGGTGAGCACATACCCGAGGGATCGCTGACCTCGGCACGCACCAAGATCGTGGCGGCGCTCGGCGAGGATCCGATGGAGCAGGGCCTGCAGGTGGCACCCACTGGGGGCGATGACTCCGATGTGGCGCGCCTGGTATCCAAGGCGATCGTGGGCCGGCGGCTGATCGAGCTGGAGTACTACAAGGAGAACGAGGACGAGCTCACGCCGAGGAAGGTCGAGCCCTATGCGCTCACCAACGGTCGCGAGGGCTGGTATGTGGCGTCGTTCGATCCTGAGCGCGACGGTGTGCGCCATTTCCGCTTGGACAGGATCAAGAAGGTGACCGTCACCGACGAGCGCTTCGAGGCGCGACCCGAGGTGGACCCGGCGGCCGAGGTCGATGGCTGGCTACGCACCGGCGAGGTGCCTGCCTCGGCCACCGCGCGTGTATGGGTCTCTCCCGAGCGCGCACGTTGGGCGCGGGAGGCCCGGCGGGTGGTCGAGGAGTGGAGCGATGGGTCGGTTGTGGTCGAGCTGAGCTTCGCCGGAGTTGACTGGCTCGTGCGCGAGATCCTCAAGGAAGCCGGAGATGCCGCCGTGCTCGAGCCCGAGGAGGCGCGGGAGGCGGTGCGCGCCGCTGCGCTGCGACTGCGTGAGGCCAACTCCGCTGCCGCCGGCGTGACGTGATCTGAGTGAGCCGTCGCGAGCAGATCAAGATGGGCGAGAGCGAGGCGGCTGCCTTCCTCGCAGAGGAGCGAACCGTCACGTGCGCCACCAACGGTCCGCGCGGCCTGCCGCATCTGATGCCCCTCTGGTACGTCCTGCGTGGAGTCCCCGGGGGGCAGCCCGGGCCGCGCCTGTGGGCCTGGACCTATGGCGTCTCCCAGAAGGTGCGAAACCTCGAGCGCGATGGGCGAGCCACGTTGCAGGTGGAGGCCGGCGAGCAGTACCAGGAGTTGAGAGGCGTCATGCTCGAGTGCGACGTGGTGGTTCACCGGGATCTCGATGTGGTCAAAGCCCTGGGGCATGAGATCTTTGCCCGCTATGCATCGCCGCGTGGGCAGCCGCCCGCCGAGGACCTGCCCTCCCAAGTGGGCGAGATGGTGGACAAGCAGGCCGCCAAGCGGGTTGCCCTGGAGTTCGTGGAGCGGCGGCGGGCCAGCTGGGATCACCGCAAGCTCGGCGGAACCTACTGAGCAATCGGCGCCATGGGCGCATCGGTAGGGTGGTTGCCCCATGGAGCCGCTCAAGGGACTGATCCTCTCCGGGGGCAAGGGCACGCGCCTGCGCCCCATCACCCATACGAGCGCCAAGCAGCTCGTTCCCGTTGCCAACAAGCCGGTGCTGTTCTATGGCATCGAGGCCATGGCCGAGGCAGGCATTGACGAGATCGGGATCATCATCGCTCCCGAGACCGGCCCCGAGATCGAAGCGGTCGCCGGCGACGGCTCACGGTTCGGGGTGCGCATCACCTACATCCTCCAGGACGAGCCCCTCGGCCTCGCTCATGCGGTGCTCACGGCCGAGCCGTTCCTCCGGGAGAGTCCCTTCGTGATGTATCTCGGCGACAACCTCCTGCAGGGGGGCATCGCCGATCTGGTTGCCGCTTTCGGCGAGCACGAGCCTGACGCCTTGATTCTGCTCACGCCGGTGCCCGACCCCGAGAACTACGGGGTGGCCGAGCTCGCCCCCGCCTCGGCGGGGGAGGTTGGGCGCGTGGTGCGGCTGGTGGAGAAGCCATCCGAACCGGCCACCGACCTGGCGCTGGTGGGTGTCTACATGTTCACCGCCGCCGTTCACGACGCGGCGCGTGCGATCGAGCCCTCAGCGCGGGGGGAGCTCGAGATCACCGATGCCATCCAGTACTTGGTGGACAGCGGCATGCGCGTCGAGCCGCACATCGTCCGGGGCTGGTGGAAGGACACGGGACGCCTGGAGGACATGCTCGAGGCCAACCGCCTGATCCTCGACAACCTGCTCGAGCGGGTCGAGGGCGAGCTGATCGACTCGCAGGTTGACGGTCGCGTGGTGATCGAGGCCGGAGCGCGGCTGGAGCGCACCACGGTTCGGGGACCGGCCATCATCGGCGCGGATAGCCGGTTGAGCGACTGCTACATAGGTCCCTACACCGCCATCGGCGAGCGCTGCACCATCTCCGGTGCGGAGGTCGAGCACTCGATCCTGCTTGGCCGGCTGCACCGTGAGCGACCTCGACGGCCGCATGGAGTCCTCGCTGCTCGGGCGCAACGTCACCATCCGCCGCGGCGATCGCCAGCCGCGCGCCTACCGCTTCATGGTGGGCGACAACTCCGACATCTCCATCCTGTGAGGGTCCTCGTCACCGGCGCCGCGGGGATGCTGGGCCTCGACGTCCTGCGCGCTGGCGAGCGAGCGGGACACGAGCTGATCGGAATGGATCTGCCCGAGATAGACATCACCGACCCCACCTCCGTTGAGGGTGCCATCGCGCGGGTAAATCCCGACGCCGTGCTCAACTGCGCCGCCTGGACCGACGTCGACGGCGCCGAGACCCATCGCGTGCAGGCCCATGCGGTCAACGCTGACGGGGCCGGCAACCTCGCTCGCGCGGCCGCGGCTGCCAACGTGGCGCTCGTGCATCTCTCGACCGACTACGTCTTCAGCGGCGACGCTCCGCACGATGCAGCGGGTGTGCCTCGCTCCTACCTCGAGTCCGATGCCACCGGGCCTCGCTCCGTCTACGGCTCCACCAAGCTCGAGGGCGAGCGCCAGGTGCTCGCAGCCTCACCCCGGCATGCCGTGGCCCGCACCGCCTGGCTGTTCGGCGTGGGCGGGCGCAACTTCGCCGAGACCATGCTCACCCTGGCCGCCGAGCGCGAGGCCGTCCAGGTGGTCACCGACCAGGTTGGCTGCCCCACCTGGAGCGGCCATCTCGCACCCGCGCTGCTCGGTCTGCTCGAGCGCGAGGTCGGTGGCCTCGTGCACCTGGCCGGCGCCGGCCACGTGTCCTGGAACGGCTTCGCCACGCGAGATATTCCGCCAGGCAGAGGTGGAATGCAGGGTGGAGGGGGCACGCACCGACCAGATTGGCGCGTCCTGCGCCGCGGCCCGTGTGGTCGGCGCTTGGAATCCGAGCGCGACGATGTGCTCCCGCTGCCCCCTTGGCAGGACGGGCTGGCCGGCTATCTGGCGGCGCGCGCTGGGATGATGCGCGCATGAGATTGCTCGTCTGCGGCGGCGCTGGGTTCATCGGCTCGACCTTCGCCCGCCAGCGCCTGCTCGAGCATGGCGATGAGGTCACGGTGCTCGACAAGCTCACCTACGCCGGCCGCGAGGAGAACCTCCACGACGTCGCCGAGAACCCCGGCTTCCGCTTCATCCGCGGCGCGATCGAGGACCGCGAGGCGGTCGTCGGCGCCATCGATACCGCATCGCCGCGAGGCGATCGTCAACTTCGCCGCCGAGACGCACGTCGACCGCTCGATCGCCGAGCCCGACGCGTTCGTGCGCACCCACGCGCTCGGCACCCACGTGCTGCTGGAGGCCGCCCGCGAGCGCGAGCTGCGCTACGTGCAGGTCTCCACCGACGAGGTCTACGGCTCGATCGAGGAGGGCACCTTCACCGAGGAGAGCCCGCTGGCGCCATCCTCGCCCTACTCGGCCACCAAGGCCGGCGCCGACCTGCTCGTGCAGAGCTACTTCCACACCTACGGGCTGCCCGTGTCGATCTGCCGCGGCTCGAACAACTACGGCCCCTACCAGTACCCCGAGAAGCTGATCCCGCTGATGATCCTCAACGCGCTCCACGGCGACGCGCTGCCCGTCTACGGCGACGGCATGCAGGTGCGCAACTGGATCCACGCCACCGACTTCGCCGCCGCCATCGGGCACGTGCTCGAGCACGGCGCAGCCCGGCGAGGTCTACAACGCCGGCGGCCCCGACGAGGAGGCCAACATGACGGTCGTCGGCGCATCATCGAGCTGACCGGCGCCGCCGAGTCTCAGATCGAGCACGTCGCCGACCGGCCCGGCCACGACCGCCGCTACTCGCTCTCCTCCGAGAAGGTACGCGCGCTCGGCTGGAGCCCACGGGTGCGCTTCGAGGAGGGCCTCGCGCGAGACGGTCGCCTGGTACCGCGAGAACAGCTGGTGGTGGGAGCCGATCCGCTCGGGTGACTACCGCGCCTACTACGAGCGCCAGTACGGCCGCTCGCTCGGCTGAGCGCTCACCGACAGATCAGGCGGGGCCGCGCGCTAGCCTCGACGGGTGCCCCTTTCGAGCTTCAGCCAGCCAGCCCGCAGGTGGTTCGAGCAGGCCTTCGCTGCACCCACGCCCGCCCAGGCCGCAGGCCTGGCCCGCGATCGCCCGGGGCGAGCACGTGCTGCTCTCCGCACCCACCGGCTCGGGCAAGACGCTCGCCGCGTTCCTGTGGGCGCTCGACCGGCTGAGCCGTCCAGGAGCGAGGCGACGCGGTCCGGGTACCCGCGTCGTCTACGTCAGCCCGCTGAAGGCCCTCGCCTACGACATCGAGCGCAACCTGCGCGCACCGCTGCGCGGCATCGGCGCCGAGAACGTGACGCGTGGGGATCCGCACCGGCGACACCCCCCAGCGCGAGCGCGCGGCGATGGCGCGCAACCCGCCCGACATCCTCGTCACCACGCCCGAGTCGCTGTATCTGATCCTCACCTCGCAGGCGCGCTCGATGCTCAGCGGCGTAGAGGCGGTGATCGTCGATGAGATCCACGCCGTCGCGCACTCCAAGCGCGGCTCCCACCTCGCCCTGACGCTCGAGCGCCTCGAGGAGCTGACACGCACCGCGGCTGGAGCGAGCGGCTCCCGGCTCCGCGAGGTCCAGCGCATCGGCCTGAGCGCCACGCAGAGCCCGCTCGGCCGAGATCGGTCGCTTCTCGTGGGCCCGACCGCGCGAGGTGAAGATCATCGACGCCGGCGCGCGCAAGCCGCTCGACCTGCGCATCGAGGTGCCCGTCGAGTCGATGGCCGAACCAGGCCTCGCAATCCCGGCGTCTCGCCGCTCGACGGCGGCACTCCGCCCCCCGAGCGCGATCCGCTCGAGCCGCTGCCCGGCGGCGAGTCGACGCGCGGAACTCGATCTGGCCGGCCATCTACCCGGAGCTGCTCAAGCAGGTTCGCGCGCACACCTCGACGATCGTCTTCGTCAACAACCGCCGCGCCGCCGAGCGCGTCGCCCTGCGCCTCAACGAGCTGGCCGCCGCAGGAGGACGCCCTCCAGGACCCAGCGCCCCCGTCCCGCGAGATCGCCCGCGCCCACCACGGCTCGCTGGCGCGCGAGGAGCGCACCAAGGTCGAGGAGCTGCTGAAGGCAGGCGAGCTGCCCTGCCTGGTCGCCACCAGCTCGCTGGAGCTCGGCATCGACATGGGCGCCGTCGACCTCGTGCTGCAGATCGAGTCCCCCAAGTCCGTCGCCCGCGGCCTGCAGCGCATCGGGCGCGCCGGCCACGGCGTCGGGGAGGTTAGCGTGGGGCGCATCTTCCCCAAGTTCCGTGGCGACCTGCTCGAGTGCGCCGTCGTCGCGCGGCGGATGCACGAAGGGCTGATCGAGCCGACTGTCGTGCCCCGCAACGCGCTCGACGTGCTCGCCCAGCAGATCGTCGCCATCGCCGTCTCGGCCGAGTCCACCGGCAAGGACGACGACGCGGCCGGCGTGTCGGTGGATGAGCTGCACGCGCTCATCAGACGCACCCACTCCTACGCCGAGCTCTCCCGCGAGCTGCTCGAGAACGTGCTCGACATGCTCGACGGGCGCTACCCGTCGAAGGAGTTCGGCGAGCTGCGCGCGCGCATCGTCTGGGATCGCCTCGCCGGCACCATCCGCGCGCGCAAGGGCTCGCGCCAGCTGGCCGTGGCCAACGCCGGCACGATCCCCGACCGCGGCCTCTATGCCGTCACGCTTCCCGACGGCCGCCGCGTGGGCGAGCTCGACGAGGAGATGGTCTACGAGGCCCGCCCCGGGCAGGCCTTCCTGCTCGGCGCCTCCAGCTGGCGGATCGAGGAGATCACCCGCGACCGCGTGATCGTCACCCCCGCTCCCGGCGCCCCCGGCGCGGTGCCCTTCTGGAAGGGCGACTCGATCGGGCGCCCCAAGGAGCTGGGCGAGGCGATCGGCGCCTTCTCCCGCTGGGCCGTCGAGCAGGACGCCGAGACGCTCGCAGCGCGACTACGATCTCGACGAGCGCGCCGCGCCGCAACCTGCTCGACTACCTGCGCGAGCAGCAGGCCGCCACCCGGGTGCTGCCGAGCGAGCGCACGATCGTGCTCGAGCGCTTCCGCGACGAGATCGGCGACTGGCGCCTGTGCGTCCTCTCCCCCTACGGCGGTCGTGTCCACGCCGCCTGGGGCCTGGCCCTCTCGGCCCGCATCCGCGAGCGCTTCGGCCTGGAGGCTGACGCCATCTGGTCCGACGACGGCATCGTGCTGCACCTTCCCGACCTCGACGCCGACGAAGCAGAGTCGCTGCCCTCGGCCGTCGAGCTGCTGCTGCTCGAGCCCGACGAGGTTGAGCCGGCCGTCACCGCCGAGCTGGGCGGCTCGGCTCTGTTCGGCGCGCGCTTTCGCGAGAACGCCTCGCGCGCCCTGCTGATCCCCCGCGCCTACCCCGGGAAACGCACGCCGCTGTGGCAGCAGCGCCTGAAGGCCCAGAACCTGCTCGAGGTGGCCCGCCGCTACGCCGACTTCCCGATCGTCCTCGAGACCTACAGGGAGTGCCTGCGCGACGTCCTCGACATGCCCGGCCTCGAAGCGCTTCTGCGCGGGCTGCACACCCGCGAGATCTCGCTGGTGGAGGTCGAGACCCAGACCGCCTCGCCGTTTGCCTCCTCGCTGCTGTTCGACTACGTCGCCACCTATATGTACGAGGGCGACACCCCGAGCGCCGAGCGCCGAGCCGCCGCCCTGTCGCTCGACCGCGACCTGCTGCGCGAGCTGCTCGGCCAGGAGGAGCTGCGCGAGCTGATCGACCCCGACGCCCTGCGTCGGGTCGAAGACGACCTCCAGCACCGCTCGGAGATGACGAGGGCCACGGGCCGGGACGGTCTGCATGACGTTCTGCGTCATGTGGGCGACCTCACCGCCGCCGAGCTGGCCGAGCGTGTGTTCGAGGGGATCGACGCCGCTGCGCTGCTCGCCGAGCTCGAGCGCGAACGGCGCGCCATCCGCCTGCGCGTTGGCGGAGAGGAGCGCTACATCGCCGCCGACGAGGCCGGCCTGTATCGCGATGCGCTCGGGGCGATGCCCCCCGGCGGTCTGCCCGAGGCCTTCCTTGTGGACGTCCCCGACGCCCTGGGCGAGCTCGTCGCGCGCTATGCCCACACCCACGGTCCCTTCACTGCCGATGAGCTGTATGGCCGCTACGGCGTCGACACGGGAGCCGTTCTGCGCGAGCTCGAGCGCGCCGGGGATCTCGTTCGCGGCGAGCTTCGCCCGGGGGGCACCGAGCGCGACTGGTGCGACGTGGAGGTGCTGCAGCCGCCTGCGGCGGGCCTCCCTGGCAGCTCTGCGCAAGGAGATCGAGCCGGCCGACCAGCGACGGCTCGCCGCCTTCCTGCCCGCCTGGCAGGGAGTCGACCGCCACGCCTCGGGCGGAGCGGGTGTCGACCGCCTGCGCGAGGTGCTCGTTCCACTGCAGGGTCTCGCGCTGCCCGTCGAGGTCTGGGAGCGCGACGTGCTGCCCCGGCGCACCGGTGCCTACTCGCCCTCGTGGATGGACAGCCTCTGCGCCAGTGGCGAGCTCGTCTGGGTGGGCGCCGGGCCCATCGGGCGCTCGGGTCGTGTTGCACTGTACTTCCGCGAGGACGCAGCCGCAATCGGGCCTCCCGCCTCGCCGCGCTCCGCCGCCCAGCCTCCGGGCAATCCCGAGCACGAGCTCCTGCGCTCGCGTCTGGCCGCCGGTCCGTCCTTCTTCACCGACCTCCTCGCCGAGCTCGACGCGCCCGCCGAGGCCCTGCGCGAGGCGCTGTGGGATCTCGTGTGGGCCGGCGAGGTCACCAACGACGCCTGGGCTCCCCTGCGCGCTCCCCGGCTGACGCTGGCCCGTGCCGAGCGCTCGGCCGGGCCCCCCGGGGCGTTCGCAGGACGGGGAGGCACCCACGGAGCAGGACGCTCGCGCTTCGCCGGACGAAGGCGCAGCGGGGCGCAGTCCCAGGTGCAGGGGCGCTGGTCGCTCACCGCGCCCGTCTTCGCGGGGGGGACGAGCGGGCCGGAGCGCAGGCGTGCGCTGGCGGAGCTGCTGCTCGAGCGCTACGGCATCGTCACCCGCGAGCAGGTCCTGGCCGAGGGCGTCAAGGGTGGCTTCGCCATGCTCTACGACACCTTCTCGAACCTCGAGACGCTCGGCATCTGCCGCCGGGGCTACTTCATCGAGGGCATGGGTGGCGCCCAGTTCGCCCTCCCCGGTGCTGTCGAGAGGCTCCGGGCGCCTTCGTCGGAGCGCTCGCAAGCGCTTGTCATCGGGGCCGCCGACCCCGCCCAGCCCTACGGGGCCGCGCTGCCATGGCCCAAACGCGAGGGGGAGGATGCTCGCTCGTCTCGGCCTGCACGCGTGACCGGCGCCTACGTGGTCCTGGTAGAGGATGAGGCCATCCTCTACGTCGAGCGCGGCGGGCGCGGGCTGGTGCGATTGCCCGCCGCCGACCATCGACCGGCTGTGGGCCCCGCGGCCGGGCGCGAGCCGGACCCACTGCGCGAGGCCCTCGAGGCGCTGGCCGGCGCGGTGCGCTCGGGGCGGATTTCCAAGCTCGCACTCGAGCGAATCGACGGCGAGGCCGCCATCGCCTCCGAGCTCGCCGAGCTGCTGATCGAGCTCGGCTTCCAATCGGGCCCGCGGCGACTGACGCTCAGCGCCTGAGCCCCCGAGCCAGTGGATTTCCGTTGCGCCCAGTAACGGCGGGACATTTCCGCACCCTCCGGCCGTTTTCGCGCGATATACCGAATCCTATTGTCTGTCGGACGCTTGAGCGGGATGGAGACAACGGTGGAATCGTTCGAACTGGCTTGTTATTAAAGATGCATAAGACTTGCACTCGACATTCAAGTAGTCTATGTTCTAGAACCGTGGGGATGAGCCGAACAAGAGGCCAGCAAGCACCGCTGTACCGCCGGTTGCCGCATGGACCAAACGGTATGGACAGAGAGGAAGTGGCCCGCAATCAGCGGACACGCCTCTACGGTGCGATGATCGAGTCGATCTCCCAGCGTGGCTACCAGGCCACCACGGTGGCTCACGTTATCGGACTGGCCGGCGTATCGCGCCGGGCCTTCTACGAACAGTTCTCCAACAAGGAGCAGTGCTTCCTCGCCACCTACGACATCGTGGTGGCGGGAGCGCGCAAGCGCATGTTGGAGGCGTGGTCGGGTGAGCGGGGATGGGCCAACCGCGTGCACGCCGCCTGCAAGACCCTGCTCGACGACGTGGCCGAGTCGCCCAAGGGCCCGCGCCTCGTCCTCGTGGACTCGCTGGGGATCGGTCCGAAGGCTCGCGAACGGATGCAGCTCGCCGGATTCACCTTCGAGCGTCTGGTGGCCACCGCGTTCGCGGCGGCTCCAAGCGATGTGGGCTTTCCGAAGCTCACATCGCGCGCCGTGGTGGGAGGCGTGCGGCACATCGTGTTCATGCGGATGCTCGACGGCCGCGAGCGTGAGCTGTATGCACTCACCGACGAAGTGCTCGACTGGATCGAGTCCTATCGCACCCCCGCCGCCGCGCGACTGGGCATGCTGGGGCTGGCCAAGCCGGCCCACGTGCCGCCGACCCCGGCTGCCTTCCTCGCCCGCGACGACCGTCGCGCCCGCCTGCTCGGCTCGGTGGTGCACCTGACGCTCGACTCGGGCTATGCGAGCCTGACCGATCCGCAGATCGCCCAGTTCGCGGGGATCTCCACCGAGGCCTTCCACAAGCAGTTCGCCAACAAGGAAGAATGCTTCCTCGCGGTCCTCGATGAGTTCGTCGCCGAAGCGCTCGACGCGGTCAGGCCGATGCTCGAGGACGCCGACTCCTGGCCCGAAGCGGTCTACAGGGCGATGGGGGCGTTCGTCGAGTATCTCGTCGCCCATCAAGCGCTGCTGCGGATCGCCTTCATCGACCTCTTCGAAGTGGGACCAGGGATGATCGGGCGCATGACCCGCTCGGTCGAGGCTTTCACCAAGCTGCTCACCGACTCAGGTCCCGTCGCCCAGCGCGGCCCCGCGGTGGCCCTGGAAGCGGTCACGGGCGCCCTGTGGGGGATCATCGGTAGCTACGTGGCCAACAACCGTCTCTCTCGCCTGCCCTCGCTCGTCGATCAGCTCGCCTTCACGGTGCTCGCTCCCTACGTCGGGCCGAAGGTCGCCGTCGAGACGATTCAAGCCGCGCGCAGGCCGCCTCGCGCGGCCTGAGCCAGGCCGCGCGTTCGGCGCCGGCGGTCTCGCCCGCGCCTTCCAGTGGCGACTCTGCGATCGTGGCGGGCGATGAGCACGCCCTCACTGAAGCGTCCCCGGCGGGTCGGCCACAAGGGCGCCCACCACATCGAGCCCGGCAACACGCTCGCGTCATTCGACGCTGCACTGCGCCACGACGTGGACATGATCGAGCTCGACGTTCTCTCGGAGCACACCGACGGCAGCGGTCGGCTGATGGTCGCCCACGACCACGAGGACATGCGGGCGCGAGCCCCACTCACATTCGAGGAGGCCCTCACTCATCTCTCCGGTGATGCCTTCGCCGGCCTCGAGCTCGACGTCGACGTCAAGCTCCCCGGCTATGAGCTGCGGGTGCTCGAGGCGCTGCGTGAGCACGACCTCATCGACCGCACGCTGATCAGCGGCATGTTCCCCCAAGGACTGGCCCTGATCAGGGCGGCCGAGCCCGCCCTGCGACTCGGCTGGTCGGTTCCCCGGGTGCGCCGCGACTACACCACCGACATGCTCACCGCGATCCCCGCGCTGGCGATGCTCACCGGCTATCGCGCCACCCTCCCCCGCCGAGCGCGCACGGCGCTGCGTGAAGGCCGCTTCGACGCGATCATGGCCCACTGGCGTGTGGTCACCCCGGCGCTCGTGCGCGCGGTGGGCGAAGGGGGCGGGGAGATCTACGTGTGGACGGTGGACGATGCGCGGATGATCGCCAAGCTGAGCGCCATGGGCGTCGACGGCATCATCACCAACGACCCGCGGCTGTTCATCCGATCGAGCACGTAGCGGCGCTGAAGCCCGCCGGGTCGGACCCCGCGACGCTCTTGTGGGCGCCCGTGGTGGGCCTCGTGGCCGACAGCAGCACCTTCTTGCCGCGCCTCCACTGGAAGTCCACCACCCCACGAAGCTGGGAGGCGGGCTTGCCGGCCACGGGCACGAGCTGGAAGCTCGAGCCTCCCTCGCGCGCCGCCGCGCCGCCGCCGACGGGGCCGAACAGGGGAAAGTGCCCCGGCCACGTCGACCCATTGCTGGCTTGGGTTCATGTACTGGAGGCGAAAGCTCATGTAAACCCTGTCACCCGCATGCCCATCGCCTGGCATCGATCCACGGATGCCGACCGTGTCAGGCTGGTCGATGGGGCTGCATACGTCGATGGTGGCCCACAGTTCACGCGACTTGAGCAGCGCGTGGGCGTTGGCGAGCGTTGTGGTCTTGGTGGGCGCCGAGGACTTGGCCAGCGCCGAGACCGGCACCGATCCGAGCACGGCGAGCACAGCCACCGAGCCCACGAGGCAGGTTCGTCTGAGTGGAAGCATGAGGTTCAAGATACCGCCGTACTGGGCGACGCGGTGCCGATAACCCGAATGCAGCCGGTTGTGGTATTCCGTGGGTCATGGGGGCCACGCGCTCAGCCGAGGTCGTGGAGCTGCTGGGGCGGGTGCCTGCCTTCTCCACGCTGGAGCAGAGCGACCTCGAGCGGATCGCCGAGGTGGCCGTGCCGCGCGACTTCGAGCCCGGCCAGGCGGTGTTCCGCGAGGGCGACGCCAGCGACACCTGTTACGTCGTGCGCGAGGGGCACCCCCGCGCCGTCCGCACGCACGGCGACGGGCGCACGATCACGCTTGCCACGTTCGGGCCCGGCGACATCTTCGGCGAGCTCGCCATGTTCGAGGACGAGCGCCGCTCGGCGACCGTCGAGGCGATCGACCAGACGAGCGTCGTGGGAGTCCTGGGGCCGGACATGCGCAGGCTGATGGGCGAGCACCCGGCGATCGCGACCCGCCTGGTGATCGCGCTCGGCCGGCGTCTGCGCGAGATGAACGAGCGCCTCTCGCGCCAGTCCTTCCAGACGGTGCAGAGCCGTGTGGCCGTCGTGCTCAGCGAGCTCGTCGAGCAGGAGATCGCCGCCGGCAAGGCCGAGTCCGACGTGCTCGTGACGGACCACCCAGGCCGATCTCGCCCAGCTGGCGGGCTCCTCGCGCGAGTCGGCCAGCCGCTTCCTGGCGGTGCTCGAGCGCGCCGGGGTGATCTCTCAGGGGCGGGGCCGGCTGGTGGTGCACGACGCGGAGGCGCTGAAGCAATATGTCTTCTAAGTCCTCCAGACGCGCCCACGGGCGATCGCAGGCACGCGAGTTCTCCGCCGGCGGCGTGGTCGTCCGCGGCGAGCAGGTGGTCGTGATCGTGCCCACCCGCCGGGCCGCCGACGGCTCGCGCGTGCTCGCGCTGCCCAAGGGCCACGTCGACCCCGGCGAGACGCCGATCGAGGCCGCCGGCGCGAGGTGCGCGAGGAGACCGGCATCGTCGCCGAGCCCGGTGCTCGAGCTGGGCGAGTCGCGCTACTGGTACCGGCGCGACGGGCGCACGATCGGCAAGCGGGTGTCGTTCTTCCTGTTCGACTACGTCGGAGGGCGACACCGCCGACCACGACGACGAGGTCGAGGAGGTCCGCTGGATCGAGCTGAAGGAGGCCGAGACGGCCCTCAGCCACACGGCCGAGCGCGAGATGGTCACGCTGGCGCTGGCCTATCTGGCCAAAGACCGATAGCCTGCCGGGCGCGATGCAGGTCCTGAACTTCTACTCGACGATCTTCGCCGACGAGCTCAAGCGGGGCCGCAAGACGGCCACCATCCGCCTCGGCGACAAGTCGGGCAAGTACCGCAAGAACCAGGCCGTGCTCGTGACGATCGGCTTCCAGTACTCCCCGCGCGAACGGATCTTCGAAGCGGTGATCGACAACGTCGAGGTGATGAAGCTCGCCGACCTCTCCCCGCGCGACATCAAGCACGACAACCCCGAGTTCCGCCGCCGGGAGGAGCTGATCAACTTCCTCGAACAGATCTACGGCCGCGAGGTCTCCACCGAGGACACCGTCACGGTCGTGCGCTTCTCCCAGATCCTCGAGAACCCCAGCGGGATGACCGAAGCCATGAAGGGCTTCGGCGGCGCCCAGAACTAGACGCGCCCGCCTACGAATTGGCACTCGTAACCCGCGACTGCCAATTCTTCCCTTGATCCGCTGCGGATCTTCTATATATTGAGCCTGTAGTTGGCACTCTCCCGGTGAGAGTGCCAAAAGAGGCGGTTTCGCCCAGTCATAGAGGACCGCGGGCCGCCGATCGCATTCAAAGACGGAGGTTTTTTCGATATGAAGCTCAAGCCCCTGGGCGATCGTTTGATCGTGCAGGCGATCGAGGAGGAGCAGACCACTGCCAGTGGCATCGTCCTCCCCGACACCGCCAAGGAGAAGCCGCAGAAGGGCAAGGTCCTCGCAGTCGGCGACGGCAAGCTCGACGAGGACGGCAAGCGCATCCCGCTGGACGTGAAGAAGGACGACGAGGTCCTCTACAGCAAGTACGGCGGGACCGAGATCAAGGTCGACGGGGAGGATCTGCTCGTGCTTCGCGAGTCCGATGTCCTCGCCCGCGTCGAGTCTTAAGGAGACTGAGGAAACATGGCTCACAAGGAACTGAAGTACGGCTCGGAGGCGCGTAAGTCGCTCGAGGCCGGCGTCGACGCGGTCGCCAACGCGGTCAAGGTCACGCTCGGCCCCAAGGGCCGCTATGTGGTGCTCGACAAGAAGTTCGGCGCACCCACCATCACCAACGACGGCGTCACCATCGCTCGCGAGATCGAGGTCGAGGACGTCTTCGAGAACCAGGGCGCCCAGCTCGTGCGCGAGGTCGCCACGGCGACCAACGACGTTGCCGGCGACGGCACCACCACTGCCACCGTGCTTGCTCAGGCGATCGTCCGCCAGGGTCTGAAGAACGTGGCCGCCGGGGCCAACCCGCTGGCGCTGAAGCGTGGCATCGAGAAAGCAGTGGACGAGGTCGTCAAGAACATCTCGACCCAGTCCAAGGAGGTCTCCGGCAAGGACCAGATCGCCCGTGTGGCGACGATCTCGGCCGGCGACGAGGAGATCGGCGACGTCATCGCCGACGCGATCGAGAAGGTCGGCAAGGACGGCGTGGTCAACGTCGAGGAGGGCCAGACGTTCGGCATGGACCTCGAGTTCACCGAGGGCATGCAGTTCGACAAGGGCTACATCTCGCCCTACATGGTCACCGACCAGGATCGCATGGAGGCGACTCTGGAGGACCCGTTCATCCTGATCGCCAACTCGAAGATCGGCTCGGTGCGCGACGTGCTGCCCGTGCTCGAGGCCGTGATCCAGTCGGGCAAGCCGATCCTGATCATCGCCGAGGACGTCGAGGGCGAGTCTCTGGCGACCCTGGTGGTCAACAAGCTCCGCGGCACCTTCACCGGTGTGGCGGTCAAGGCCCCTGGCTTCGGCGATCGTCGCAAGCGGATGCTCGAGGACATCGCAATCCTGACCAACGCCGAGGTGATCACCGAGGAGATGGGGCTGAAGCTGGAGAACACCCAGCTCTCCCAGCTCGGTCGCGCCCGTCGCGTGGTCGTCTCGAAGGACACCACCACGATCGTCGACGGCGCCGGTGAGGCCGATGCGATCAAAGGCCGCATCAATCAGATCAAAGCCGAAATCGAGAACACCGACTCGGACTTCGACCGCGAGAAGCTCCAGGAGCGCCTGGCAAAGCTCTCCGGCGGTGTCGCAGTGGTCAAGGTCGGAGCGGCTACCGAGACGGAGATGAAGGAGAAGAAGCACCGTGTCGAGGACGCCCTGCAGGCAACTCGGGCAGCGCTCGAGGAGGGCATCGTCCCCGGAGGCGGCGTCGCGCTGCTCCAGGCGGCCGCGGCCATCAGCATCGGCGAGAACGGCGCATCGGCCGACGGCTCAGACGATGAGCGCACGGGTGCGCGCATCGTGCTGCGTGCGCTCGAGGAGCCGCTGCGTCAGCTCGCCGAGAACGCGGGCCTGGAGGGCTCGGTCGTCGTCAACGACGTCCGCAAGGCCAAGAAAGGCCACGGCCTGAACGCCTCCACGAACGAGATCGTCGATCTCGTCGCGGCGGGCGTCATCGACCCGGCGATGGTGACGCGCTCTGCCCTGCAGAACGCGGCTTCGATCGCCAAGAACATCCTCACCACCGAGGCGATCGTCGCCGAGGTGCCCGAGGAGTCCAACGGTGGCGGCGGCGGCGGCGGCATGCCCGACATGTCGGGGATGATGTAGTCCGGCGAGAGTCCTGACGGAACGAGGGCCCGGCATCTTGCCGGGCCCTCGCTGTTCCAAGACGGTTCAAGCACATCCAGGCAGGTGTTCCAGTGTCTTGGGCCCCGTTCGCTCTCAAGGGGTCGCTTCAGCAACTGAAAAGGTCGGCGACGGCGACGCTTCATCCCTGGTGGTAGCGGATGGGCTCCCCGTGGTGATTGCCTGCGCGACGGCCGGGCGAGACGTCGGGCCCTCTCTGGATCTGCTTGCCAGTTCTTCAGCTTGTCATTGCCTCTCCGCAGACCACGCGGGTCGGTGTTCCTTACCACTCACATCAGGCCGCCCGAGTCGGCTGGTGACCAAACGAGGAGAGGGCCCCGCTCTCGCGGGGCCCTCTCCTCGACTACGTCTCGGTTCTGGGACGAACTCTCGTCCCAGCTGAACCGGTTATTCGCTTTCTTTCACGTATTCCGCTGCACTGATCTCGATGTTGCCGCCAAGTTCGGCCGTGTTGTGCCCTGAGCTAGCCGGCAGACCGAGTTTCGAGTCGATGATCGGGTCGATCAGGAACGAGAACGCGCCACCGCAGCCATTGGCTGCCGGTGCTGAGAACGTGTTGTTCACGAGCAGGGCGTTTTTAAGAACCTCGATCTTCCCTTCTTCGGGGAATTCAAGCGTCCCTGCTTTCCCGGAGATCGGTTTGTTGGGGAGCGGGGGACTGGTTTTACCGGTAGTCAATTCAATTTCCATCGGTGCTGTGCTGGTACCGATGTAGCATTCGCTGCCGAGGAACGTGTTTTCCAGGTGTAGCCGGACTGGCAGCGTTAGCGCATTGCCTTCTTCTTCGATGGTGTTGCCGATATGGAGGATCACTGGTTTGACCGGCTCAAGTTCCGCGGTCGCGTTCACACCAGTGACGCCGTTTTCGAAGACGAGTTCACATGCGATGCGCTCGATGAAATTGCTGATTTCTTTGCAGTTCACGAAATCCAGCAGGCCGCCAGGCACGTTCTGGGGTGATTTCGACAGCGTTTTTCCGTCTGTCGCCCCAATCAGCTGATCTCCGCCCGTCGGGCTTTCTATGTAGCCACTCTGAAGCGTGATCGGGTTTGTGATCGGCACCGTCTGTTTGCCGACGACAAATTTGCCGCTCGTCGTCTTCGTGTACAGGCAGCCAACAGACACGGTCAGCGGACAGTCGCTGAACACCGCGAATGCGCCTTTCGGAGCCGCGAGTGCTGCCGGGGCGAGCGCCAATACGGCGACCACGCTAGCAAATAGAGCCAGTACAGCGGATGAGAGTCCCCGCCCCCCACTCCTCGACGGGAGAATTTCTCCATTTTGTCACTTCTCGCTTTCTATAGGTAAGGCATTGAAATTCCTTCGGCCCAATCTAATCCGACCTCTGGCACTACGGCAAGTCATGTTTCTAACCTGGGTGTCTCAAGGGGTCAAGCGCCGCGCGAGGGTGTGCTGCGCGGGGGAGTCGCCGCGGTTGTTTTCGGCTCTGCCCGCGGGCTTCGCCATGGCGACAAGGGACGCGACGGCTTTAACAAGATCATCAGGACGGGCTAGCGGCGCAAGGGCGAAATAGGCGACTCCCGCGGCGCTCGCCGGAGAGGCGCTGCTCGCTTTCCCGGCGAGCAGTCGCGATGTGAGCGCGCGCGCACCACCGCTGATCGCGGCGCGCACCAGCGGAGGTAGAGTCGCGTAGCCATCTAGGGAGTGCAGCGCAGACTCGAGAGAGCACTCGAACAGACGCGAAGATACGCGTGGGGAGGCGACCGACCCATGAATGAGCTCAGGAAACATCGCCATCCGCATCGAGCCGTCGTGGGCGACACGCATGATTAAGGTCATGATCGCCAGAAAGGCACCGGCGGTCCCGCCACCGGCAGCCTTAGAGGCTTCAGCCATCTCAACGACCGCTTCGAGTCGCGCGAGCTCCAGGGCACGCGTATTGAAGGTCAGCGGGTCAATGTAGTCGAGGCGAAGCTGATGCTCGTCCTCACCAGTCCTGCTCGCGACGGCGGCGAATGTGACCGGCTGTCCGTCGGCGATGAGCGAGGTGGTCACGGCGGCGAGACGGGCGCGTACGCCGTTGTCGCCGCGGCGCTCGGCATGCGCAGCCGCGCGCGACGCCGGGCCTTCGCCTGCATAGGAGAATATGCGCCGTAGCGCGGTCGGATCGTAGCCTTCAGTCCATTCAGCGAATTGGATCGCTCGCACGCCGACGCGGCGCCGATCCTGGTCGCGGAGATAGCAGGCGCTGATCGCGGCGCGCATGATGCCACCCAGCACTCCCTCAGTTAGCGGGGCAGGTACTCCAGCTGCCGCGATCAATGGAGCGAGCATGTCGCGGACGGGGCTGCGGCCGCCGACGCCTGCAAGGGCCGACTGCGTCGCGAGCTGGTCGACTTCGTACAGGAAGCCCATGACATTGGGTCGACGCCACGCCTCGATAAGCAGTCGCTCCAGCGTGGCCGATAGCTGCTTGCCGCCGGACGCTCCCCCCAGAAGCTCTTGGGAAGTAGCGCTATCCCCGGCGGCACGCAGGAAGCCGCGAGCGATCGTGGCGACGCACGCCTGCTTGTTGGGAAACTGCTCGTAGAACGTACGCTTGGAGATTCCGGCTAGACGGCAGGTCTCAGAGACCGTGACGGCTCCGAGACCATGAACGCGAGCAGCTTCAACCAATGCGCCCGAGATCCGGCCGCGCTGATTGTGGATGACGTCTCGCCGCGGCGGACCGTTCGGCCGTGGCGCAAGCTTGGGGAAGATGTTGCGAGCGCCGGTCGACCGCGCGTTCCACGCTGAATTGGTCCTCACCGGGTCAGCCTGTCAAGCCGGCGTCCGACGGAATAGGCGTGTTTCTGACTCACAAGCACCCACCGACCCCCGGGGAGACGCGTTCCGCTCCGCAGGTGCCGTGACGCGACTCCGCGGGGTGAGCGGGCTCGAGGCTGTGCCAAGCAGTCGGCCTAAGCTGGGCAGTCTCCAGGTTGTGCCGACAGTTGCGGCTCATCTGGCCTCCATCTTTCGGGCACGGTAGACGATGTCTGCGGGGATGCGTCCTTGTGTGAGTCGTCGGTGGTGCACGCGGTCGTTGTTGTAGAAGCGCAGGTAGGTGTCGAGCTCTCTTTTTAGCCCGGTGTAGCGGGGATAGAGGTAGCGCGCGAACGCTGGTCTCCAGCACTCATCGAGGATCGTCTTGTGCAGCGCCTCGACGTTCCCGTTGGTCTGTGGTCGTCCCGCGTGAATGCGGGTTTGGCGCACCTTCAACGCATTAACGGTCTTTGTGAAGTCGCTCTTGAACTCGTTGCCGTTGTCCGAGAGGAAGCGCTCGAGCTTCCAGCCTGCGGCCTTCAGATCCCTGGCGACGCGCTGTGCGAGCTTGCTGGTCTGCGCTGCGGTGGGGTTGCTTGCTTGCAGATCACGAGTTCCGCCCACGCGTAGGAGGAAGCGATATCGATAGCGGTGAGCTGCCAGATCGCGCCCTCGGTGCCCTTCAGCCGGCCGACGTAGAAGCAGTCGATCCCGACCAGCTCACCGGGCCGCTCGACGTCGATATGGCGCTTTGGCTCTGGGGTTTCTCGGCGGCTCATAGGGAGCGGCGTAGCCCGCGATCAACCCGAGGCGCTTCGCGCGGGTGTTCAGCCCGTGACGGCAGAGCACCTTCCACACCCCGTTCGGGGAGACGATGATCCCGCGCCACTTCTCTCGGGCGAGCTCCGAGGCGACGCGTCTGGGGCCGAGGCCGGGGTGAGCGATCGAGAACGACACGATCCGCTCCTCGATCATCTTTGGGAACGCGTTGGGCATCTGCGGCCGCCGGCGCTCTCTGGGTCTGAGCATCTCCAGGCCGTGGCGGTCGACCGGCGCTTCCAGTGGTAGTAGGTGGAGCGGTGCACCCCGAACGTCCGGCACGCCGCTGAGACACTCGTCCTCGCTGCCTCCGCGAACAACTGCTGGCGGTAGCCGAACAGCACGTCATCCTTCGTCATATGGCTCTGCTCCTCTTCACTTTGGCGGTAAAGGAGGCAGCCTGAGCCACGGCGCAGACGGGTCCCGCCGATCGGCGGGACCCGTCTGACCTCAAAGACCTATCGAGCCCCCAACTGTCGGGAGCACCCGGAGACCGGCCAGCCTAAGGCCGGGTCATGATCACCGAGAGTCAAGGCCTTCCTCCGGCCTTCGAGCCGCTGAGGCGGTGTCGATGCAGATGCCACGTTCCTCCTCCGCGGTCTGCGCCACGATACGCCTTTATATGTCCATGACCGACAAGGCAGATGGCGTCTCTTTATGTTGCAAACAGCAGATGCTGTTTCTGTCTTATCCCGGATCGGAGGCCTGTCAAAGAGCCTGCAAAAGCTCAAGATTTGAACCATCTGCGGCACGAACCCCCAGCGCGGTCGGCGCGATGGCTTGCTTGCCAAGGGGTTGTCCGTGTAGAACTGAACTTGTCGCGGCGGCCCACTGAAGCACGAAGAGGATCGGGCCCACCGTCGACCCCTCACCCACCAAGTTCGTGGGATTGCGGGAAGTAGGACGATCGCCCGGGCCGCCGGCCGCGGGCTTCAAGTCAACAGAGGAGCACGACTATGGACAAGGGCAACCTTGCCGACGGTCAGTGTCGTTCCGCCCTGCGTTCGACGACCGGCCAGAGTTGGCGGTCGCCGTACATGGGTCTGCCAACCAAAAACCGGTGGTTGATCCAGGACGCGGACTCGAGAATACTGCCGTACATGAGGCTTCCCAAAGCTATGGTGCGCTCCGCTAATCAGGGAGCACAGCGATAAATGATAAGGACTAGAGTCGTACTGCTTGCACTAGTAGCGATTTGCGGTTTCAGCGCAGTAAGCGCATCTGCCGCACTGGCAGCGAAAAAAGGCGAAATCTCCAAGAAACTCGCCAGCGGCGAAGTCCCAACGCTCAAGAAATTCACAGGTTCGAGTAGCACAAAAGGTCTGCTTGAAACGGCCGCAGGCAGCAAAATCCAGTGCGAAACAACTGGTCTCAAAGGCGAAATCCTGACCACGATCTCTGGTACGGCCACGTTCCTGTTCAAGGGCTGTAAAGAAGGCGGCGGGAACAAATGCAAAACGGGCAGCCTGGCTGCCGGAGAAATCGAAACCACCGTCAAACTCTCCGGTGGAGCCATCGCGACTGAATCCAGCGAAGCAGCGGCGGGAACAAAGGATTACCTGATCAACACGATCACCCCGGAAACGCTGACCATTACCTGCAGCGAACTGAAAATCGAAGTCAAAGGATCGCTCCTGATTCCCGCGACACCTGAAGAAACACTCTCGAGCACCTACACCTTTGCGGCTAAAGGCTCGAAAGGTAAACAAACGCCGGAGATGACAGCAAACCAGCTGAAAACCTTCAAACACCTCGAAGCTAAATTCGGTGCCAAAGGCACGAACGAAAATGCATCGCTTGAAGCATCTGGGCTGGCCACGACGTTCGAAGAAGCAGTAGCGTTCATCTAGGCCGCTAGTTTGCGTAGAACGAATTGACACGGGACGGCCGTGCGGGTCCGATGGATTCGCACGGCCGAACTGTGTGGTCGGAAACATGGGAAGCCGCGGCGGTCCACTGGATTCGCACGGCCGAACTGTGTGGTATGGTCAAACGCGTACGTGGGGACGATGCGAAATCAAGGGTGGAGATCAATGAGCGATCGGGTTCCAGTGGTCGGTGTGGCGACGGCCAACTGTTGGTGCCGGTTGCAGCCGTGGCATCGCGCGGCCCGGAGATGCCTTCTCGTCCTTCTGGTTGCGGTCCTCGCGCTCTTCGCTGCAACTCCAGTGCTCGCTAGCACGTCGCTTCCCGACGGTCGCCAGTGGGAACTCGTCACTCCCGTGAGCAAAGGTGATGGAATCGTTGGGGCGCCCGGCTACAGCGAAGGCGTCGGGGGTCTGGACCAGGCGTCCGAAAGGGGCGGAGCGATCACCTACTTCTCGACTGCTCCGTTTCCAGGGATCTCAGCCGAAGGCAATCGGGCATTCGAAGATGAGCAGTACATATCGGAGCGCACTGCGAGTGGCTGGCAGACGAAGTCGCTGGAAGCACCGAGCAGGGAACTCGGCACCTATGAACCAGACGACTTCTCGCAGTTCAAGATGTTCAGCGGCGAACTGTCGGTGGGGCTGCTGCAGCCGGCTGGCCCAACGTCACTGGTCGCCCAGAGCGAAGTTCCCGAAGGCGAACGGACTCTGTACCTCCGCGACACTGCATCGGGGGCGTTTAGCGCACTTATCAATGCCGGCAACGTGTCACCGGCTGGCTCGCCTTTTGGATCCGAATACCTGACACGTCCGCAGGTAGTGGGAGGAACGCCCGATCTCGCGCATATCGTCTTCGAATCGCCGCTTGCACTCACGAATGAACTCGCGGCGCCTGAAAGCAACAATCTCTACGAGTGGAGCGCCGGTCGCCTGCAGCTCGTCTCCGTGCGGCCTGACGGAGTTGCGGAGAGCGAACCGTCGGAAGGCGAAGGCGCTCAGCCGATCCAACTCGGCTACCAGGGCAACGACGTGAGGGGTGCAGTATCTGCAGACGGGCACCGGGTCGTGTTCACAGGGGGTAGCTTTGCCGCCGGTGGCGCGGTCGTCTTTCTTCGCGACGTGACCAGTCACGAAACGGTACCGCTCAGCCTGCCGACGCCACAGGCGCCTCCATCCGGCAATGGTGTCGCGCCGATCTTCCAAGACGCCTCGGCCGAAGGTACCAAGGTGTTCTTCACGGACAGTCAGCCGTTGACCGAAGATGCGAGCACCAAATCGGAACGCTCGCTGTATGTCGCTGAAATCGGCCCAGCCGCGCCGTTGACCGTCAAGCTCCAATATTTGGCCCCAGAAGTGCCCGGTACCGTCTCAGGTATCAGCGAAAATGGCGAGTATGTCTATTTCCGCTCGGCACTCAAGCTCACCGCGGACGGTGCGCCCGGCGACATGTACGTGGATCACGAGGTCGGAGGGAAATGGGTGCTCCGTGCCATCGGAGAGGGCAACCACAGTGACGAAGGCGGAAGTGAGGGGTACGCATCAAACGAGCTTGTCAGCGCACGCGTCTCTCCCGACGGGCAGTATTTCACCTTTATGTCGACGACATCGTTGACCGGGTACAACAATATCGACACGAAGAGCGGTCGCCCAGACGAGGAGGTGTACCTCTATGATGCGTCGACAAATGGCCTCCGTTGCATCTCATGCGATCCGTCGGGCGCTCCCCCGAGCGGCATAGTCGACCCCGGTCCAGAATCGAACACGCCGCGACTGTCGGTCGATCAGCAGGGTGACTGGCAGGAAGAAGGCATCGCTGCGACCCTGCCTCTTTGGCCCAGCGTTGCGGTGCCGAAAGCGTACTATCAGCCCCGCTACCTTTCGAACACGGGACGGGTGTTCTTCAACGCCGAGACGGCCCTGGTCCCCGCGGACGTGAACAGCACGGCCGACGTCTATGAGTACGAGCCGGAAAACGCCGAAGGCGGCTCGTGTAACGCGGGTACCGCGAGCAGTATGCAGGTTTACGTAAGCCAGCCTGAAGTCGAAACGGAACCGGTCGGTGGCCATGCGGGCACTGCCAACGCCTGTATCGGTCTGATGTCGTCCGGTCACGGCACGGAAGAATCGGCGTTCCTCGACGCCTCGGAACCGGGCGGTAGCTTGGGACTTTCGGCAGGCGAAGACGTCTACCTCCTCACGACTGCCCCGCTCGTCTCGAACGACACGAACGACGCGATCGACGTCTACGATGCTCACCGCTGCAGTAGCGCTGCGCCTTGTGTTGTACCGCCGGTGGTCGATGCGTCTGTGCCATGTGCGTCGCTCGACGAATGCCATGGAGGACCCCCAGCGACCAACGCGCCCGTGACGCCCGCCAGCGTGACGCTGAGTGGCATTGGAGACCTTGGTCCTGCTGCGCCTGCTCCCGCCAAACCGCTGACGAAGGCCCAGAAGCTGACAAAAGCCCTAAAGGCGTGTCGCAGGCTCAAAGCACGGAAGAAGCGCAGCGTCTGCGAACGCAATGCCAGGGTCAAGTATGCGGCGCGTAGGGCGCGTCGCTCGACGAGAAGGAGCGGGCGATGATGAGCACGCGCATCGCGAGTCGCTCGCTCGAATGCTGGAGCGGAGTGGGCGCATTCGCGCTGATCGTCATGATGATGCTCGTAATCGGGGTGGGTCGAGCGGCGGCCGACAATGAAACCGCTTGGTGGCGGCTTACTAGCGGCACACGCCCGACTGACCTGAAGCCAGGAGGCGAAGCCACGCTGTACGTGCGTGCCGCCAACCTCGGCGAGGCCGGCGTGAGCAGTCGTGTGCTGCCGGTCAAGATCACCGACAAACTGCCCGAAGGACTGGAAGCCGTATCGGCGTACGGCTTTGCAGGGTCGGTGTACTTCGGGGAAAACCCAAAGCGGGGCGAAATCGAATGCCCCGTCCTTGGCTCAGTGGTAACTTGTGAATGGAGCCGTGAAAGCCTACTTGAGCCGTATGAACAGCTCCAGATTTACATCCGAGTGAAGGCAACAAGTCCGCCGAAAGGCAGCAACACGGCAACGGTCACCGGGGGCGAACCCTACCGTTGCGTTCCGGCTCCCCGCTTCAGGGAAGGAAACTCGAGTGGGCCGTTCTGTCTGCCGTATGAGGAAACAGAACCAGGCCGCGGGGCGTTCCAGGGCGAAGCGACCAACATCGAAGTGCCATCGGCGTCGTTGACGCGCCCGCTCACAACCTCTCCCGGGGAAACTCAGTTCGGCCTGGCGGACTTCTCAGCTCTCGCCGAAGGCGAAAATGGCCAGCCGGACACTCAGGCCGGTTCGAATCCGCTGCAGTTCACCACCAACTTCGCCTTGAACGAAACAGAATCGGAAACCCGACCCCCAGCCTTCGCGAGCGACCTGCAAATCAAGTTGCCTGCGGGGCTCGTCGGGGACGCCCAGGCAGTTCCGAAGTGTTCGAGCGCGGTCTTCGCCGAAATTGGAGAAGGCAATGTAGGACGGTGCCCGAACAGCACCGCCGTCGGCGTGGCCATCGTCAACGCGTACGTGTCAAGCTCGTCGGTCAAGGGTCTCGTCAGCAAGTCCGTGCCGGTCTTCAACCTTCCGGCGGGAGAAGGAGAGCCCGCGCGCTTCGGTTTTCAGGCCGAAAAAGTGGTGGTTATCATCGACACGGCGGTACGCAACGGAGCGGACTACGGGGTCGTCACCAAGGTTTCCGGGCTGACTGAGTTCGCACAGCTCTATTCGAGCACCGTGACGATCTGGGGGACTCCCGGCGCGGCGGAACACAGGCTTTCCCGCGGGTGGAGCTGCGTAGGCGGTGGCACCTTCTGGACCCTCTTCGAAAACGACCATGTCCTATCGGAATGCACCGGTACCGGCGAATCGCAGCCACATCCGCTGTTGCGAATGCCCACCTCCTGTGAAGGGCCGCTTGCATATTCGGGCGAAATCTCCTCGTGGGTGGAACCCGACCACTATCTTGCCTACAAGCCCACCGAATTTGGCCACGAAGCGTCGAGCATGACCGGATGCAACCTCGTTCCCTTCGCGTCGACATTCAGTGTGACGCCGAGTACGCAGACGGCCAGCAGTCCCGCGGCCATAGCCGTCAAGCTCCACGTGTCGCAGGAAACAGCCACATCGCCAGGCGGCATCGCTCCTTCGGACGTGCGCGGTACGACAGTCACCTTCCCGGAAGGCTTCACCGTGAACGCCGCGTCCGCGGGAGGTCTCGAAGGCTGTTCGGTGGGGCAGATCGGCTACGAGGCCGAACAATCGACCGCACAGCAGCAGATCTTTACTGCGAGTCAGCCATCGTGTCCCAGCGGCTCCAAGCTGGGGACGGTCACGATCAAGAGCCCGATCCTCGAACATCCGCTTTTGGGGAGTATCTACCTGGCGGCACCACAGAACACTGCCGAAGAACCGCTCCAGAACCCGTTCCGGTCGCTGGTGGCCCTTTACATCGTCGCGGAAGAACCGGTGTCCGGTGTGCTGGTCAAGCTTCCCGGCAAGATCTCGCTGGACGAAACGACGGGGAGACTAACGGCGACGTTTGAAAACACGCCGCAGGACCCGGTCGAAGATCTCGAAGTCCAGTTCTTTGGAGGTCCTCGTGCGGCGATCGCCACGCCGACTCACTGCGGTACCTACCAGATCGAAGCCACTGCGACGCCGTGGTCCGGCCAGGCCGCAGCCGTGTCGGTGACCGGCGCTGTGATCAACAGCGGCCCCAACGGGGGTGCGTGCCCCAGCGAAAAGCTGCCCTTTGCACCGAGCCTAGTGGCGGGAACCGTCAACAACCAGGCGGGCGGCACTAGCCCGATCAACGTCAACCTCAGTCGCGAAGACGGCAACCAGTCGATCGAAAGCATGAGCTTGCATCTGCCCGTAGGTCTCACCGCCCTGATCTCCAGCGTCACGCCGTGCCCCGAAGCCCAGGCGAGCGCCGGTACGTGTGGGGCGGCAAGCTTGATCGGGCACAGCACTGTCCAAGTGGGCGTGGGCAGCGAGCCATACACGGTCACCGGAGGACAGGTGTTCCTCACTGGGCCCTACCAGGGTGCGCCATTCGGCCTCTCGATCGTGACGCCGGCAAAGGCGGGGCCCTTCAACCTCGGGACGATCAATGTCCGTGCCACGCTGCAAATCGATCCGCATACTGCTGCCGTGACCGTGACAACGGGGGCGATTCCACACATCCTGCGGGGGATCCCGGTTCAGATTCGCGACATCGACGTGAGCGTCGATAGGAGTGGATTTGCGCTGAATCCCACTAACTGCGCGCCGCTCGCGTTCTCGGGATCGGTCTCCAGCGTCGAAGGGGGGAGTGCCGCCGTAGCATCGCCGTTCGAGGCCGCGAACTGCTCGACGTTGCCGTTCGCTCCGAAATTCAGCGCGAGGATCGACGCACAGGCCAGCAAACCCAAAGGGATGAGCCTGGTCACCAGGCTCACGTATCCCGCTGCGCCGGTGGGAGCCGAGGCCAACATCTCGAGGGCCAAGGTCGTCCTACCGATTCAGTTCTCGACACGCCAGGCTACGCTGAAGAAAGCATGCCTGGCGACGACCTTCGATGCCAACCCGTCCCTGTGTCCGCCGGGGTCGATCGTGGGGCACGGCACTGCAGTGACGCCACTGCTTCCTGTCCCTCTTGTCGGGCCGGCCTATCTCGTCTCCTACGGCGGCGAAGCATTTCCAGCTATCGTCGTGATGCTCCAGGGTGACAACGTGACCTACGATCTCGTCGGCAACACGCTGATCCGGAAAGGCATCACGAGCAGCAGCTTCAAGACTGTCGCTGACGTTCCAGTGAGCAGTTTCGAACTCACGCTGCCGGCCGGAGAACACTCGATCTTCACGTCCAATCTCCCCACCAAGGCCAACCGCAACTTCTGTGGACAGAAACTGACGATTCCGACGGCGTTCGTGGGGCAAAGCGGAAAGGAAGAGCATCTGAACACGCCGGTAGCCGTATCCGGCTGCAAGAAGGCGAAGCCGAAAAAGGCCAAGCCAAAGAAGAAGGCGAAGCGGACGACCAAGAAGAAGTAGGAGCACTCGACCGACTCCCCGGAGGGTCATCGGGCGGCCGTACGTTGAGTGCCGCTGCGTGGGGCACGCTGGCCCGGACCCGGTGGCCCTCTATTCCACCTCAGCCACCGACCGTGGCCCCGCGCCCACGTACTTCGCCGTCGGGCGGATCAACTTCGCCTCGCGCTTCTGCTCGAGGATGTGAGCCGACCAGCCGGCCACGCGAGCGCAGGTGAACATCGGCGTGAACAGGTCCGGCGGGACTTCGGCCAGGTCGAGGACGACGGCAGACCAGAACTCGACGTTGGTTGCGAGCACGCGGTCCGGGCGGCGGGCGTGGAGCTCGGCCAGGGCCGCTTTCTCGAGCGCCTCGGCCGCCTGGAAGCGCGGGGAGCCCAGTTCCCGGCAGGTCTGGCGCAGCACCCTCGCGCGGGGGTCTTCGGCGCGGTAGACGCGGTGGCCGAAGCCCATCAGACGGTCGCCACGGTCGAGCGCAGCGGAGACCCACTTCTCCGCATCGCCTGTCTCTTCCACTTCGTCGAGCATCTTCAAGACGCGAGAGGGCGCACCGCCGTGCAGCGGGCCGGAGAGCGCACCGACGGCGCCCGACAGGGCGGCGGCGCAGTCGGCCCCAGTCGAGGCGATGACCCGGGCGGTGAAGGTGGAGGCGTTCATGCCGTGCTCGGCGGCCGAGATCCAGTAGGCGTTGATCGCCTTCACGTGGTCGGGGTTGGCCTCTCCGCGCCAGCGGATCATGAAGCGCTCGGGGATCGTCTTGCCCTGATCGATCTCCGTCTGGGGCACCGGCGGCTGGCCCACCTCGCGGGCGGACTGGGCGACGAAGGAGAGCGCCATCACCGATGCGCGGGCGAGGTTGTCGCGGGCCTCCTCGTCGGTGATGTCGATCAGCTGACCAAAGCCCCACTCTGGGGCGAGCATGGCCAGCGCCGACTGGACGTCCACACGGTGATCGCCTGAGCGCACCGTGAGCGCGTGCGGTTCGGCCGGGGGAAGCCCCGGTTTGAAATGTCCGTCCACCAGCAGGCCCCACACCTGCTCGTAGGGGACCACACCGACGAGGTCCTCGATGTTGACGCCGCGGTAGCGAAGCGCGCCACCCTCTTTGTCGGGCTCCGCGATCTCTGTGGCGAAGGCGACGACTCCTTCGAGGCCCGACTGGACCTCGGACGCTGCTGACTGGACCGCGCTCATGGCACTCGCTTTCTGAGCTTGATGCTTGACGGGGTGGGCTGCCTTGTGGGCAGGTCCATATCGTCGCAGGAATGGGCGCGCGAGTAGGCTGCCAACCGAGCCGGCCGGCCCCGGCGGGCGATCCCGAGGAGGAATCATGGTCGACGCCAATCTGATGTTTCGCTCCGCCATCGAGCTCGCCGCGATGGTCCGGGTAGGCGATATCTCCGCACGTGAGCTCGTCGAGGCCTCGCTCGAGCGGATCGAGGAGCTCAACCCCGCTCTGAACGCATTCGTCGACATCGCCGCCGAGCGCGCCCTGGCAACCGCCGACGCGATCCGGCCGGGCGATGAGCGTCCGTTCGCGGGCGTGCCAACCGCCATCAAGAACAACCGGCCCGTCCAGGGACTGCGCCTGACCTACGGCTGCTCGCTGATGGAGCAGAACGTGTGCGACTACGACCACAACATCACCCGCCGCCTGAAGGAGGCGGGGTTCGTGATCGTGGGCACCACCACGCTGCCCGAGTACGGGATCCTGCCCACCACCGAGGCGCGGATCTTCGGCCCCACCCGCAATCCTTGGGACCTGGGGCGCACTCCCGGGGGTTCCTCGGGCGGCGCGGCCGCGGCGGTGGCGAGCGGCATGCTGCCCGTCGCTCACGGCAACGACGGCGGGGGCTCGGTGCGGATTCCCGCCGCCTGCTGCGGGCTCGTCGGGCTGAAGCCCACCCGCGGGCGCATCTCGGCCGCCCCCGAACTGGGGGACTCCTCGCTCGGGATCGACGGCATGCTCACGCGGACGGTGGCCGACACTGCCGCCATCCTCGACGTGCTTGCGGGCTATGAGCCGGGTGACGCCACCTGGGCGCCCCCCCCATCCGAGCCGTTCGCTCAGAGCGCCGCCCGTGAGCCCCGCGCGCTGCGGATCGCCGCCACCACGCTGCCTCCCGTCCCGGACGCCCCCGTGGACCCCATGTGCTCGCTGGCGGTCAGCGAGGCGGCCGACCTGCTTCGCTCGCTCGGCCACGAGGTCGAGGAGGTCCAGCCGCCCTGGCAGGCGGACGGTTTGCAGGAGCTGTTCGGAGCGGTCTTCTCCAACCACATAGCCCTGTCGATCGCCTACTCGGGCATGGTCGCGGGGCGCGGGGCGGGCGGGATCTCAGAAGAGGACATGGAGCCCATGAGCTGGGCGATCTATTCGATGATCGGGAAGATGAACGCCGTGGAGGGCATGGGGGCAGCGGTGCAATTGCAGGCCTTCGCGCGCCGGCTCGTCTCCTTTCTGGCCCCCTACGACGCGCTGCTCACTCCGGCGCTTGCGGAGCGCCCGCTGCCACTGGGGACACTCGACACGGGCGCTCCAGAACCGATGGCCACATTCACCCGCTCCGGCCTGTTCACGCCCTTCACCCCCGTCTTCAACGCCTCGGGGCAGCCAGGCATCTCGGTACCGCTGTTCCAGGGCGAGGACGGTCTGCCCCTGGGCGTGCAGCTCGTGGGCCGCCCGGCGGGGGAGGGTGCCCTGCTTGCCCTCGCCGCACAGCTCGAAGCGGCCCGGCCGTGGCTCGAGCGCCGGCCGGAGCTTGCGAGCAGGTAGGCCTCAGCGGGTGCCGAGGACGGCGGCCATTCGCTGCGGTGAGACCCCCAGCGCTTCGGCATCGGCGGCGCCGCGGATGGAGGTCATGGCGACCTCCATCAGCTCGGCCTCGTCCCAGGTGGCAAACGCTCCCCCGCCGGCGATCCGCTCGAGCAGTCGCAGCCCTCGCGAGACGAGCGGGGTGGGCACGTGCAGCAGAGGGCGCCTGCGCCCCAGCGAGCGCAGCAGGAGTCGTATTACCTCGTTATGGCTGAGGGTGTCCGGCCCCGCCAGCTCGTAGCGCTCGTGCCCCGCTGTGGGAGCGCTCAGGGCAGCCACCACGCAGTCGGCCACATCCTCGGCCCAGATCGGCTGGAACACCGCCCGGCCCCGGCCGGAGACGGGCATCACGGGGAGCAGGGCGAGGCGTTCGAGCAGCTTCAGCCAGGGATCGCCGGGGGCGTAGATGATCGACGGGGCGAACACCGTCGAATGCAGATCGGCCTCGCGTACGGCCTGCTCAGCCAGCGCCTTTGCCCGCAGCAGCCGCGTGCGATGGTGCGGGGAGGCGCCGAGGGCGGAGAAGAAGATGAAGCGCTCGACTCCCCGACGCTCCGCTGCCTCGACCATCCGCCAGGTGGCGATGCCGTTCAGCTCCTCGATCGACCCCTGCGGCTGGTCGCGGATGGCGGCCGCCAGGTGCACCACGGTATGCACCCCGCGCAAGGCGTTGCGGAAGGAGGGAGGGTCCGTGAGGTCCCCGAGGGCGATCTGCACCCGCACCCGCAGGGGGCCCAGGCGGCGCGGATCGCGCACCAGACAGCGGACTTCGGTGCCTTCGGCGACCAGCCGGCGCAGCAGAGTGGAGCCCACAAGGCCGGTCGCGCCCGTTAGCAGGAGCATGGTTCGTACAATATGCGTCTCCCGAGGGGAGACCCCGCAAATCGACCCAAAAGAAAGAAGCGAATGGCCTACGTAATCGCCGAGCCGTGCATTGGCACCAAGGACAACTCCTGTGTCGAGGTGTGCCCCGTGGACTGCATCCACCCGACGCCCGACGAGCCCGGATACGACGCGGCCGAGATGCTCTACATCGACCCCGAGGAGTGCATCGACTGCGACGCCTGCGTCGAGGCCTGTCCGGTGGACGCCTGCTTCGCCGAGGATCAGCTCCCGGAGGAGTGGGGCAAGTACACCCAGATCAACGCCGAGTACTTCGCCAACGGGGGCGGGGCCGCAGCGACGGCCTAGGGGTCCAACACATCGAAGATCGGCACGTCGCCGACCTCCTGCGCCAGCCGCTCCCGAAACTCTGTCGAGTCGAAGCGGTGGGAGCGGGGGGCCACGGGATTGACCGTGATCGCAATCAGCTCGATCGGATGCAGGGTCTGGATGTGGATCCCCTGGCGCCGATACCAGGCGGGCCCGTGCACGGAGAGGAACACCTTCGTAGGGTCTGCCACGATCACGGCGAGCTCGCGCCGGCGTCTGCGGGCGGCGTGCACCAGCTCGTGGAGGAATCGGTCGGGTAGCGCGCCCGGCACCTCCAGCCGCTTCGAGGTCGGGTTGGCGTCGAGTAGCTGGGCCACCTGCTCGGCCTGAGCCGTCAGGGCGAAGCGCGGGGGCAGCTCCAGCGCGTCGGAGGCGTCGCCCGCAATCGGCAGCCGCACGAGCTCCACGGCATCCCTGGTCTGAGCCACCACGTCGGCCATGTCCTCGCCGAGCACCGCACCGGTGGACATCACCAAGCCGTCGGCCACATCTGGCGAGGAGGCGGCGCGGCGATCGATGGCACCGTCGATCAGCACCTGCTCGGCGCCGTGGGCTAGCATCGCATCGCTCACCGCCCGCACCTGCTCGGCGGCGCTCGGACCGGCGACCTCGATCGCTCCCTCCCCCCGCAGGCGTGCGATCAGGACGCGCCCCAGGGGGGTGCGCACGTCGGTCTCCTCGATCAGCTCGTGGGGGATGCCGCTGGCGCGCAGCAGCGAGTCGGTGGTAGCCACGAGGCTCCCTCCGACAAGCAGTACGCTGGGCTTCTCGATTCGCGAGTCGATCACGTCGTGCTCCTCGCCATCGCGCCCCACCGAGGTCACACCCACGCGGCGGCCCGCCGCTCGAAGCTCGCGCAAGAGGGATGCCAAGGCCACGGTCTTGCCGGTGTTCTTGGCGAGGCCCACCAGCGCGAGGCGCCTGTGGGAGGCTGTCAGCTCATGGAGCAATGCGGGTCAGGCGGTGCTTGACACGCGCGCGGCCAGCTCGCGCACGATGAAGGTGGCGAGGTGCTGGGGTTCGGTGCCTTTGGAGAAGCCGGCGTCGTAGCCGAGCTCCTTGGCCAGCTCGTTGGACACGCGGGGCCCACCGCAGGCGAGGATCATCTCGCCACGCCGGCCCTCGGCCTCGACCATCTCCACGAGCTCGGTCAGGTTGTGGACGTGGAGGTTCTGCTGGGTGACTGTCTGGGAGACGAGGATGGCATCGGCGCCCACCTCGATAGCCTTGGCCAGCAGCACGCTGTTGGGTACCTGGCTGCCGAGGTTGTAGGTCTCGAAGGAGTGGTAGCCCTCCAGGCCATGGTGGCCGTGGTAGCCCTTGAGGTTGAGCATCGCGTCGATCCCCACGCTGTGGGTGTCCGAGCCGGTGGAGGCGCCCACCACCACCACCTTGCGTCCCAGGTGCTCGGCGGCGAAGCGCTCGATCTCGTCCTCGCTCATGTACTCGATGTCGAAGCCCTCGCCCTGCAGGGATTCGAAGTCGATGGTCTGGGTGCAGCGCCCATACATGACGAAGTAGGTGTAGCCCTCGGTCAGCTGCTCGTAGTGCACCACCTCGGGCTCTTGGAAGCCCATCTTCGCCGCCAGCTCGAGCGCCGCCTTGCGGGCGGCCAGCGAATGGGGCACGGGCAGGGTGAAGCTCATCTGCACGAGGCCGTCGCCGAGATGGTCGGCGTAGGGCTTCACCGCGGTGAGGTCGACCTCACGCATAGCTCTCCTGGCGCATCAGCTCGGCGACGGGGTTGAAGTAGCCGGGCTCGGTCTTCACGATCCCCTCGATCCCGCGGCCCTCGTCGACCTTACGGCTCACATCGCCGAAGCTGGCATCGGCGATGGCCTGGAAGAGACCCGTCTGGGCGATCCGCTCAAGCTGGCGCTGGGCGCTTGCCAGCACCTCCTGGGCGCGGGTCTGGATGATCCCGCCGGGCTTGAACTCGATCTCATCGCCGAGGTCGCGGGCGGCGTTGAAGACGTAGTCGACGTTCTGCAGGCCCAGCACCCGGTCGTGGATGTGGGGGGTGAAGATCCCCTCGGTTGGCACGCCGATCGTCTGGATGCCCTGGCCGGTGGCGATGGTGACGAGGTTGAAGAGGGCGTCGGCGGCGTGGGTGCGGAAGAGGTTGCCGTCCATGTGTCTGGTGGGGGGCATGTACTTGACGGGGCAGTCGGGGAACAGCTCGCGGGTGAGCTGGGCCTGGGCCCACTCGTACAGCAGGCCGTTGGTGACGGGAACGTCGATCTCGAAGGCATCGCCGAGGGCGATCTGGGCGTCGGGCACACCCGAGTCCAGGGCCAGCTGGTGGTTGATGAACTGCGAGGCCGTAACGGAGGGGGCGGCCTCGATGGCGTCGGCGGTGCGCAGGTAGTTGTCCTCGCCGGTGTTGATGGTGACGCCGAAGTAGCCGTTGATCATGCGCGAGATCCGCTGGTCGATCAGCCCCCGCACGATGTTGATGTCGCGGTAGAGGATCCCGTAGAGGGCGTCGTTGACCATGTTGTCGAAGCCCTCCCAGGCGCCCATGACGGCGATCTCCGACATGCACAGTCCCGAGCAGAAGCTCGACAGGCGCACGTAGCGGCCGTGGGCCTCGGCCCACTCGTCCATCGCCTCGCGCATGATGCGGAAGTTGGCCTGGGTGGCGAAGGTGCCGCCGTAGCCCTCGGTGGTGGGGCCGTAGGGGACGTAGTCGAGCAGGCTCTGGGCGGTGGAGCGGATGACCGCCACGATGTCCCCGCCGGCTTCGGCCACCGCCTTGGCGTGCACCACGTCCTCATACACATCCCCTGTGGCCGTGAGCACGTAGCGCAGGGGCGCATTGGCTTCGCCGAGACGCTCGCGCATGGCGCGGCGCTCGTCGAAGCGCCCGGAGATCTCGTGCAGGCGGGCGGAGCACTCCTCGGTGACGCGCTCGCGGACAGCTCCCTCCTCCGCCTGATCGAGCTCGAGCAGGTCGAGCTCACCGGCGCTGACCGCTTCGGCCAGCTGCTGGGGGGTGCGACCGGTCTGGATCAGGGCGTTGCCGAGCCAGTGTGCGATCCCCCGGCCGAGGCCGCCGCGGTCGTGGACGTGGTCGACGAGCACGTTGGGCAGCGGCGCCTCCAGATCGTCCGCCCCGTCCACACCGAGCAGGCGGGTGACTGTTCGCTCCACCGAGACTGTGGTGCGCCCGGAGATCTCCTCGGAGACCTGATCGGCGATCTGCCTGGCGGCCTCCCGGCAGGCGGCGATGACCCCGGGATCGAGCCCCAGCTTCCCCTGGGCGGCGGGGGAGCTCACTTGAGGTCCTTCACGATCGGGAAGGGGATGACCTCGCGCAGGGTGTCGCGTTCGGTGAGGATCATCACCAACCTGTCGACGCCCATGCCGCCGCCGGCGGTGGGGGAGTAGCCGTACTCGATCGCCCTGGCGTATTCCTCGTCGTTGGGGTGGGGCACGTCCTCGTCGTCGATCAGCCGCCGCTTGCGCTGGTCGACGAAGCGCTGCCACTGGTCGACGGGGTCGTTGAGCTCGGTGTCGCCACTGACGAGCTCGATGCCACCGATGACGGCGTCGAAGTGCTCCCCCAGCTCGGGGTGCACGGCGTGGCGCTTGGTGATGGGGAACGGCTCGAGGGGGAAGTCGAACACGTGGGTGGGCTGGTTGATGGTGCTCTCGATTTTCTCGGAGTAGATGTCGCCCACCACCTCCGCCCAGGTGGCGGCGGGGTCCATCGGCGCGTCGAGCACCTCGGCCAGCTGCTCGCGGGTGGACTCCATGAAGTCGAGACCGAAACGCTCCTGGATGAGCTCGCGCATCGTCACTCGTCGCCACGGCTTGGCCAGGTCGATCTCCTCGCCATTTCTTTTTATGGTCGTTCGACCGAGGGCGCGCTGGGCGACGTCACGGAACATCTCTTCGGTGACGGTGGCCACGTCGTTGTAGTCGGAGTAGGCACACATGAACTCGATGATCGTGAACTCGGGGCTGTGCTTGTGGGAGATGCCCTCGTTGCGGAACACCTTGCCCATGTCGTACACGTTCTCCATGCCGCCCACAATGCAGCGGTTGAGGAACAGCTCGACGGAGATGCGCAGGTAGAGGTCGCGGTCGAGGGCGTTGTGGTGGGTGGTGAAGGGCCGCGAGCCGGCACCGCCGGCGAGCGACTGCAGGGCTGGTGTTTCGATCTCCACGAAGTTCCGCTCGGCCAGCCATTCGCGGATGGAGAGGATGATCTTGTTGCGGGTGATGAACAGCTCACGGGTGCGCTCGTTGGCCATCAGGTCAAGCTCCCGGTAGCGGTAGCGGGTGCCGGTGTCGCCAAGCCCGTGGTGCTTGTCGGGCGGAGGGCGCAGGGTCTTGGTGAGGAGGGTGCACTCCTTCATCGCCAGGGCGAGCTGGCCGCGCTGGGTGACGTAGACGCAGCCCAGAATGCCCACGATGTCTCCAATGTCCAGGCCCAGGATGCGGTCGTAGGTCTCCTGCCCGAGCGCATCGACCCGAACTACGGCCTGGATGGTGCCCGACAGGTCGCGGATGTCGAGGAAGGCGGTCTTGCCGTGGCCGCGGCGGGAGATCAGCCGGCCGGCGATCTGATAGCTCAGCTCGGGGTGCTCGCCGGCCTCGAGGGTGGCGGCATCGTGAGCGGCGAGCAGGTCGGCGATGCGGGTGCGTGTGGCCCACAGGCTCACGGGCGGGTAGGGGTCGATGCCGGCCGCTCGCAGACGGTCGAGCTTGGCGCGACGTTCGTCGAATTCGACGGCGCCGTCGCCAGAGATGGGCTCGCCGCCGTTCAGCTGCGGCTCTCCCTCCAACTCTTCATCTTGCTTCCCCGGTGCTGACATTTGAAGGACGATCCTCTCAGGTGGCACGCGCTTGTCAAGCGCGAGGGTTTTCCGAGCGGAGCGCATCGCCCCGCCGGCTCAGGCCGAGCGGCCTGCACGGTGAGGAAGGGCATGTCGGCTGGCGGGATGGCCTGGGCTCAGGCCATCGGAAGCGACATGCCCACGGGTTTGCGGCTCTCCTCCTGAGGCGCAGCCGCCACGGCCACCTCGACCAGGGGGAGTACGGGGAGCGCAATGGGGGACATCGCGATGATTCCGCGGGCGACCTGGCGGATGGCCTGCGCCGCCGGATCGTCGGGGTCTTGGATGACCAGCGGGATGCCATCGTCTGCCTGCTCGCGCAGGGGCATCGTGAGGGGGATCTTGCCGAGCAGCGGCACGTCGAGCTCCTCGGCGAGCTCGTTGCCGCCACCCTCGCCGAAGATGGTGAAGCGCTCACCCGAGGGGGTGGTGAAGCTCGACATGTTCTCGATCACGCCGCCGATCTCGAGGTCGACCTTGTTGGCCATGTGGGCCGAGCGGCGCGCCACTTTCTGGGCGGTCTGCTGGGGGGTGGTGACGATCAGGAACTTGGCCTGGGGCAGCAGCTGGGCGAGGGTCATGGAGACGTCGCCCGTGCCCGGGGGCAGGTCCACCAGCAGGTAGTCCAGGGCACCCCACGCCACATCCTGCAGGAACTGGGTGAGGGCCTTGTGGAGCATGGGGCCGCGCCACACCACGGCGGCGTCCTCCTCGACGAAGAAGCCGATCGACATCACCTTCACGCCGTGGGCGTCGAGGGGGACGATCTTGCGCTCAGGCGAAACGGGCGGACGGGTGGCCCCGAGGCCGTACATACGGGGAATGGAGTAGCCCCATACGTCCGCGTCGAGCACCCCCACACGCTTGCCTTCCGCTGTGAGGGCGGCCGCGAGGTTGGCGGTCAGGGTGGACTTGCCCACCCCACCCTTGCCCGATCCGATGCACAGCACGTTCGCCACCTGGGCGAGGGCGCCCTCGGGCAGGGGGCCGCGGCCGAGCTTCTGCTGGAGGGCTGCCTTCTGGGTGTCGGTGAGCACGTCGAAGTAGACGTTCGCGTGGGTCACGCCCTCGAGCGCTTTGACCGCCTCGGCGACGGCGCTCTGGAAGTGGCCCTTGATGGGGCACCCGGGCGTGGTCAGCGAGACGGTGATGTCGACCACGCCGTTGGGGCTGATGTCGATCGAGCGCACCATGTCCAGCTCCACGATCGAGCGGTGTAGCTCGGGGTCGATCACCACCTCGAGCGCCTTGAGGATCTGGTCCCTGTCGGTCACGCGCTCCATTGTGGCAAACCGAGGCGGGGCGTCCGGTGTCGAGTTCCTGGTGCGTCCTTGTTGGTACGTCCGGGGGCCGAGCCCGAGAGTCCCAAGATGGGCCGTTAAAGAGACCCGCGGGCGGTGGGGGCCGCCCGCGGGTCGAGGGAGGAGAGGGTGCTACTACTGCCGGCGGGATATGAGGCCGGCAGACTTTCCGCTACCCGACCTCTCCGGTCCGGGGCGGGGAAGGGGTCGATCAGACCAGGCTGAGGATGCGCTCCTGAACCTTGTTGGCCAGATCGGGGACGCGGTTCGCCAGCTCCGGCACGCGCCCCGCGATCTCGCTGCCGTTCTTGGCGATCGCGTCGCGACGGTCCTCGAGCTCGCTGACGGTGCTCTCGATCGTGTGCCTGCGCTGACGCAGTTCGCGCTCGACGCGCACGCGGGCTTTGCGAACCTCACGCTCGAGGCGGTTGCGGGCCGTGGCGCCGCGGCGCTCGAAGCGTTTGAGCTGGGCCTGAGCCTTGGACGTTGTGGAGTAGGTGGAAATCGTGTCGCTGACGCTCGTGACAACTTTTTCACGGGCGATCAGGGCGGCGCCGACCGGGATCAGCACAGCGCGCTCGGCGTAGTCGCCGAACACACCGGCGGTCTCCCGCGTGGCGGTCTGGGTCTGACGGAGCGTCGACTCGGCCTGGTGGGTGGCGCGGGTGCGGGCGCCCTTGGCGTGAGCAGCCTTGCTCTGGGTCGAGCCGGCTGCGCTCGAGCGGCGAGCGGCGCTCGCTTTCGCCGAGGTGGATTTGGCGGCGGCCGGTTTGCGGGCGGCTTTCGCTCGGGCTTTGGTCGCTTTGGGTGTTGGTGTGTTCACGGTGGGCATCTGAAGTTGGCTCCTCTTTATCCTCGCCGGCTGCGAGGGACGGGTGTAGTTGCTCTGTTCGGGTCTCGACGCTGAGGCTCAGCTATCGAACACCTGTTTGTAACCCGCTGGAGAAAGATCGTTACAGCTCGATCCTATCACGCTGTGAAATCCCTGTAACCAGGGCTTGTACAGCCGGCTAGCTTGTAACAGGAGGAACATGCGTTCGGCCGGGCGGATCCAGCTCGCCGGGCCGCATGCGAGCCAGCCACAGAGCCGGCTGTTCGAGCTCGGCGGGGCTGGGCAGCGACTCGGGGCCGCCCCAGGCGCGGGCCAGCATCTCGGGGCCCCCGTCGCGAACGACCTCGTCGCAGAAGCGCCTACCCATCTCGTACTGGCGCATCTTCAGCTCGAGTCCCATCAGCTTCTCGAGCACCCGCCAGGGAAGGCCGCGGTCGCGGCGGCGCCGGTTCATGGCGCTGCGCAGGCGTCCGAGCGAGGGCAGGAACTCCACGCCGACCACATCCATGGTGTGCTCGGCGTGCCCCTCGATCAGCGACATGGCCGCCTGCATGCGCTCGACCAGCCGCCAGCGGTCCTCGCCGAGGGTAAGCCGCAAGAGCTCCCCGCGACGGGCCCGCTCGACCATCGTGCGCAGCGCGTCGGAGTCGGGCAGCTTCGGGAGCTTCGAGCTCCAGCCGTCGCCGGCTGAGGGCTTGCCCACGACGCTCACCTGCAGCCCCTCGATCAGCTCGGTGAGGATCGAGCCGAGGTACTCCCGCAGCCAGGGAGCGCCCGAGAACTGAACGGCATGGGTGATCTCGTGGATGGTCACCCACAGCACCAGTTCATCGCGGTCCACCCCGAGGTTGCGAGCCGCCTGGGCGAGGTTGGGGCCGAGCAGCAGCAGTCGCGGGGTGACATCGGCGTCGAGCAGGGCGAGGTCGTACTGACCCAGCACCCGCTGGGAGAGCAGCCCGGTGAGGGCGCCGACCTGGGCGCCGAGCGCCAGTCCCGAGGCGGCGCGCATGGGCATGCCAAGCAGCCCTTTCTGATTGCCCATCTTCTCTGTCAGTGGGGCCAGCAGGGGTCGCATGGTCTTCAGGTTGGCTGCGATCCAGGAGGAGCGATCGACGACCTCCAGCGGCGGCAGCTCGGCGGTGGGCTGGAGGCCGCTGTAGGCGCTCACGCGGCTCGCGAAATCCCGTGCCAGTGGCTCGATCCCGGCGGCGCCTCACTCCTCCGTGCGGGGGCGAGCCGGCGATCAGCTCCCCGATCCTCTGCGCCGTTCGCCAGTCCACGAAGTCCACTTCAAGAGCGTAGCCCGAGTGCGGCCGCTGTCCGCCCGCCTCGCCCCCCGGCCCCGCGTATCCTTGGACTGTGTCCGGCTCCAAGATCGCGCCCGCGCCGCCGCAAGGCCACTCGCGCGAGGAGCAGGGGGGTGCCTTCCTGAAGCGTCCCGAGGTCAGAGACGTGCTCGCCTGGATGCGACTGCTCGTCGATCCGGGCGACGCCGCCGCGGTGGTGCGCGCTCTGGCCAGGCCGCCGATCGAGCTGCGCCAGGTTGAGCTGGCGCGAGTGATCCAGGTTGCCCGGCGGCGCAAGCTCGATCTGGTCCTCGGCCTGAGTGCCGCCACCGAGTCTCCCCAGGTCCCGCCCGAGGCGCGCGAACGCATCCAGCGTTTCGTCGAGTTGCATCGCGGGGCGGCGGCTGAGCTGGACACGGTCGAGCCCGACGTCTTCCTCGGGCGCCTGATCGACCGCCTCGGCATGCGCGGGCGGGCGCTGCTGGCACCGGAGGACGCGGCCGAACAGCAGGCGAGCCTCGAGCGGCTGAGGATGCTCGCCGTCGAGTTCGTGCGCGGGAGTCCCAAGTCGAGCACCCGAGATCTCGCCCGTCATCTCGCCACGGTCGTACCCGATACCCATGTCGAGGAGGAGAGGGCGCCGGCGGAGCCCGAATCGATCGAGTCGCGCCTGGAGGGCGCGCTCGGGCTGCTGCGCGAGGAGCTGCTCGCGAGCGTGGCGCGGATCGGCGGGCGTCTGGGTGAGCTGCGGCTGGACACCGACCTCGACATCTCCCACGGGGTGGTCCGCTACCTGGAGCTGCTCAAGCTCTCGGCGCTGTTGCAGCGTCCCGAGGGACAGAGCCTCACCGAGGCGCTCGCCGATATCAACGCGCGCCTGCTGGCCGCCACGACGCCGCTTCAGCGGGAGATCTTCCAGACCTCCACGCTCGATGAGACCCTGCTTGGAGAGGATGGCGTCCGGGGTCAGGCGCTGGTTGCCCGTGAGGAGCATTCGCTCGGACCGTTCCTGCCGCGCAAGGGGATCGGCCTGGCGCTGTCGGCCTCGGACATCCAGACCTATCGCAGCTGCCCGCTGCGCTACAAGTTCGCGCGGGTGCTGCGCATCCCCACCGAGCAGACTGTCCACCAGCGCTTCGGCATCGTGGTGCACCAGGTACTCGAGCGCTACCACTCCGAGAACGCGACGACGCTCGCGCAGATGCTCGAGCTGCTCGAGGTCGTCTGGCGCCGCAGCGCCCTCGGCGAAAGCCCCTCCGAGCTCGAGCTCCTGGAGAAGGCGCGTAGCGCGCTTGCCCGCTACCACGCTCGCCTCGGCGATCAGGACTCCGAGCCGGTGTGGTTCGAGCGGGCGTTCGCCTTCCGCCTCGGCCCCCACCACCTGCGCGGGCGCGTCGACCGCGTCGATCGGCTGGCGGAGGGATCGGATGGGGAGTACGAGCTGATCGATTACAAGACCTCGCGGCCGAAGACCGCCGAGCAGCTCGCCGACGACGTCCAGCTCTCGCTCTACGCACTGGCCGCCCGCGAGGCATGGCAGCTCGATTCGTCTCGCCAGGCGTACTACTACGTGCTCGACGACCTCAAGGTCCCAGTACCGCGCGGCGAGCGCGACGCCGAGGCCGTCACCGAGATCGTGCTCGAGGTGGGCGATGGCATCCTCGCCCAGGAGTTCGAGCCCACACCCTCGCGCGCCGCCTGCTCGATCTGCGATTACCGCATCGTGTGCCCGGCCGCCGAGGTGTAGGCGTCTGGGAGTCTGAGACATAAACAGGCAGCGCCAGGAGCCGGTGGTCGGCTTCGCAGAGTTGCGTGGCCGAGACTGGGAAGTCGCCCCCTAGAGTGCTGGCTGCGTAGCTATGTCTGACCACTTCGAGAGCGATCTGACGCAGGGGGGGCAACCCGAGCCGCCAACGTCGCCCGAGCTGAGCACGGCGAGGCGAAGGCGGTTGGCGCAACTCGCTGCCGTGGCCGCGCTCGCAATCGCCGCAATCGTCGCAATCGCGACAGCCCCCGGCACGAGCAACCACTCGCACTCCAAAGACGGTGGCCCCCCTTTGCCCGAGACCGAGCGTGGGGTCGTCAGCCTGCTCGCCGGCATCCCCCAGAGCTCCAACACCCTGGGTCGGCCAACCGCACCTGTCACGCTCATGTGGTTCGGCGATCTGGAGTGCCCCTACTGCAAGGAGTTCGCCCTCGGCGCGCTGCCGTCGCTGATCGATCGGTGGGTGCGCGGTGGACAGCTGAAGATCGAATACCTCTCCTTGGAGACAGCCACGCGTGAGCCGAAGGCGTTCAAGGCGCAGGAGACGGCGGCGCTCGCGGCGGGTATGCAGAACAGGATGTGGAACTTCATCGAGACATTTCTCCACGAGCAGGGAGAAGAGGGCTCGGGGTATGTCACCGAGGGATACCTTCGGGACATCGCTCGCCAGATACCGGGAATCAACGAGACGCTGTGGATCGAGGACCGTCACGACCCGACGCTGGTGGCGAGGGTGGCAGCCGGCATGCGTCTCGCCCGTAGAGCTGGTCTTAATAGCACTCCAGCGTTTCTGATCGGCAGGCACGGAGGTCGTGTGGCGAGGCTCACGCCGGGATCCCTACGGAGTCCGAAGGAGTTCAACCTCGCGATCGAATATCTGCTGGACGCCGGGAAACCGGCTCACCTGCAGTACGTGCTCGACCGGAGGAGCCGGGCGGGTGGGGGGCTACTTGCCCTCGGGTCCCCGCTGGCGCAGGAAACGCTGGAATTCGCGGGCGAGGATGTCGCCTGAGGGCACGTCCTCGGGCGCTGTCTGTCCCTCGCTGTCGACGGCCAGCTCGAGCCGTTCCACGAAGGCCTGGATGTCGGGGTCGCTCTGCACCGCCAGGCCGACCTGCCGTTCGTAGTCGGCGGCCGCCGACTCGAGCTCGGAGACGTCCACCGAGACGCCGATCAGAACTTCCATCTTGCGCAGCAGGGCGAGTGCGGCCTTGGGATTGGAGGCAGCGGCCACGTAGTGGGGGACCGCCGCCCAGAGGCTGGCCGAGGGGATTCCCGCGTCGGCGCAGGCCGTGTGCAGCACCCCCACGATCCCGGTGGGCCCCTCGTAAGAGGAAGGCTGGATCCCCAGCCGCTCCAGCAGCGCCGCATCGGATGCGTGGCCGCTCATGGCCACAGGGCGTGTGTGGGGCACGTCGCCGAGCAGGGCTCCGAGGGAGACAACCACCTGGACCCCCAGCGCTTCGGCAAGATCGACGATGTTGGCCGTGAACGAACGCCAGCGCAGGGACGGCTCGACGCCCTGCACGAGCACGAGATCGCGGGGGGCCCGCGGCGCGGTGGCTTCGAAGATCTCGACGGTCGGCCACGAGATCTCCCGCTTCTCGTTCTCGCCGAAGCGGATGCAGGGCCGGTTGGCCTGGAAGTCGAAGAAGTCCTCGGAGTCGATCCGCGCGAAACGACGTGCGTTCAGGGTTGACGCCAGGAAGGACACGGCGCTCGAGGCCGCGTCCCCGGCGTCGTTCCAGCCCTGGAATGCGCACACCATGGCCGGGGCCCTGAGGCCATCAGGACGGCGGTCCCAGATCAGGGGCTGCATCCGAACCACCGTACATGATGAGACGATGGCTTCCGCCATGCAATCGCAGCCCGAGCAAGCCCAGACGATCGCCACCCTGCGCGCCGAGGAGGAGGTGGACGGCCTGTTTGCCTGCACCCGCAAGGAGCGCCAGATCTCACGCGCGGGCAGTCCTTTCCTGACGGTCGAGCTGCGCGACAGCACGGGAACGATCGTGGGGCGAGCCTTCCGCGACGCGGACGTGCTGGCGGGGCGTTTCGAGCGTGGGGAGATCGTGCGAGTGAAGGGGCGGGTGGCGCGCTTCCGCGACGAGCTCCAGCTCGAGGTGCGGGCGATCCGCAGCGCAGCGGCCGAGGAGGTGGACCCGAGCAAGTTCCTGCCGAGCGCATATCGCGATCTCGATGAGCTCGAAGGCTTCCTGGAGCATCTTGCCCGGGAGGTGTATGACCCGGCGCTGAAGCAGCTGCTAGCGGCTGTGCTCGGCGATCGAGCCCTGCGAGCAGAGATCCGCAGGGCTCCCTGCTCGCCGCCGCGCAGCTTTACAGGGCCCCGTGGGTCATCGGCCCACCACGCCTACCTCGGCGGACTGCTCGAGCACACGGTGGCGGTGGCGACGTTGGCGAGCGAGCTGTGCACTCTGCATCCCCGCCTCGATCGCGACCTGCTGGTGAGCGCCGCGATCGTTCACGACCTGGGCAAGACCCGGGAGTTCGTCTATGGAGCGGAGATCGAGCGCAGCCCCGAGGGCCGGATGCTGGGCCACGTGGAGCTGGGCCTGCGCGTGATCGCGGCTCATGCTCCAGCTGCCCTGCAGGGTGAGCGCCGGCTCGCCCTGGAGCACTGCGTGATCCTCCATCACGGCGCCGATACTGCCGCGGGGCAGCGTTTCTCCTCGCCCGAGGCGCTCGCCCTCTACCGGCTGAACACGCTGGACGCACAGGTCAAGGGCGCATTCGAGCACGGCACACCCAGTACGGCTTCCTAAAACCTCATCAATCCGTGTCAAGGCGCCGTGCGGCCCTGCCGATAGGAAATGGTGATGGGCGAAAGCGCCACGCCAACAGCAGATGCCCGCGCCTCCGCGTTGATGGCGGACGATCGCAGGGAAGGTCCCAGGCAGACCGCCGAGGGGCAGAACGGGCTTTATCCGCCGCGCAATCCCGGACGCTCGAGCCGGATGATCGGTGAAGTGGTGGTCGATCTCGGCCTGGCCGATCGTGAGACGGTCGAGGAGGCGGTCAGCGCAGCCCGATCTCAGGGGCGTCCCACCGGCCTCGTGCTCGTCGAGCGGGGCATCCTGCGCCATGACCAGCTGGCACGAGTTGTGGCCGAGCGCTTTGGCTTGGACTTCGTCGACCTGTCGGTCTACGACCTTGACATGGGCGCCGCCAACCTGATCAGCGCCGAGACGGCCAAGCGCTATCAGGCGCTTCCCGTCGGCTTCACCGAGGACGGCTCTGTGCTGGTGGCCATGGCCAACCCCACCAACGTGTTGACGATCGACGACATCGGGATGATGACCGGCCGGCGCATCCGCCCGGCGGCCGCCTCGGTCGAGGACCTGAACCTGCTGGTTACGCGGATGGTCCGCATGGACGAGTCGATCGAGGACATCGTCGAGGACGAGGACGACAAGGACTCAGAGCAGAACCTGACGCTCGACGACGCCGACGACGGCGCTCCGGTCATCAAGCTCGTACATTCGATCGTCGCCCAGGCGGTCCAACAGGGAGCCTCCGACATCCACGTCAACCCCGAGGAGGGTGACACTCATGTGATGTTCCGCGTGGACGGCGTGCTCGCCCCCGCGGCGACGATCAAACGCAAGATGGCATCGGCGGTGGTCTCGCGCCTGAAGATCATGGCCGACCTGGACATCTCCGAGAAGCGGGTGCCCCAGGACGGGCGCTTCGCGCTCACCGTCGACGGCCGCCGGGTGGACATCCGCGTGGTCACCCTGCCGCTCGTCTACGGCGAGGGGGTGGTGATGCGCATCCTCGACAAAGGCGTGGTGGTCAACGACCTCGAGTCGCTGGGCATGCAGAAGGACGAGCAGGATCGCTTCACCGTGGCAATTCATCGCCCCAATGGCGCGGTGCTGGTGACGGGGCCGACGGGCTCGGGGAAGTCGACCACCCTCTACACGGCCCTGAACGCACTCAACGACGGCGACCGCTCGATCCTCACGATCGAGGACCCCGTGGAGCAGCGCATTGCCGGCATCAAGCAGATGCAGATCGCCACCAAGGCGGGGGTCACCTTCGAGGTGGGGCTGCGCTCGATGCTGAGGGCGGACCCCGATGTGATCATGGTGGGAGAGATTCGCGACCGCCAGACCGCCCATATCGCGGTGGAGGCTGCGCTCACCGGCCACCTGGTGCTCTCCACGTTGCACACCCGCGACGCCCCCAGCGCGCTGGGCCGGTTGATCGACATGGGCATCGAGCCATTCCTGGTGTCCTCTGCGGTGGATTGCATCGTGGCGCAGCGGCTCGTGCGGATGCTCTGCCCGCACTGCAAGCGTCCCCAGAACGTCCCAGACTCGGTGCTGGCGGAGTACGGGCTCACCGGCGCCGAGCCCTACGAGCCGGTCGGCTGCTCGCGCTGCTCGGCGTCGGGCTATCGCGGCCGGGTGGGCCTTTATGAGGTGATGTCGGTGAGCGAGCCCATTCGCGCCCTGATCCTCGAGCGTGCCTCGGTCGACCGCATGGTGGAGGTGGCAGAAGCCGAAGGGATGCGTAGGCTCAGAGACGACGGCATGCAGAAGGTCCGCGACGGACTCACCTCGATCGCCGAGATCGAGCGCATGACCAGCACGATGCTGTAGGCCGCCGGACGGCGTCATGCAGGTCGCACAACGCCGTCCGCGGTCATCCGCCTGACTATTTCTTCTTACTGACTTTCTTGTGGGTCTTGCCCTTGCCGGTCTTCTTGTGAGACTTGACGACCGTCTTCGGTGCCAGCCGCGTGCCGCCTGAGAATCCATCGGGCGGGCAGCCTTTCGGACGGCCGAGGTCGAACGGACCGGAGATCGCCTGCGTCACCACTCCCTTTTCGAGATAGGCGTAGGTGACGGTGAGCAGCGGATCGACGCGGGGCTCAGCGCAGAGCTTCGTGCCGATGGCGAACTGCGCCGAGATCGTCTCGTAGGCGCCCTTGGCGGAGCCCACGCAGTTGAGCGCGTAGCCGGGCACTTCTCCCGAGCAGGAGAAGGTGTCGCTGAGCGTCGTACCCGCGGGAATGGCGCTCACGAGCGGCGGGCTCTGGATACCGGTGAGGGGCACCTGTGCCTGGAGCTGATAGCCGGTGATCGGGCCGTTGCAGTAGAAGCTGTACTTGACCTGCTGTTCTTCACTGCCTTCTTCGGCGGTACCGGCGGCGATGCTGCCGAGGCAGTTGTAGTTGTTGGGGTTGGATTCTTCGGCGTGGCTCAGAGCCGGCGTCGCGAACAGCAGGGCGACAGCGCCCACTATCGCGGCGAGCCACAACGTGGCTTTACGGTGGGCAAGGTGAGATGCGTGCAACGGGGGTCTCCGTTTCGGTTTGTTGACGGGTCTTCCTCAGTGCAGGAGCTTTTCGAGGCTCTGCCTGGGTGAAGTTGGGTTGAAGGCTGTCGTCGAGCGCGCGCCCGGATGGACGAAGGGCGAGAGCAGCAGAGCGCCCGCCGGAGGCCGGTAGGTGAGGGTGGCGATCGAGGCGCCGCGCCGGGAGACCGGCCTGCGAGGCGACTGCGACCGTTGCGAAGGTGACCACCACCAGGCCGTGTTCGCGGTAAAGGGGCGTGGTGGTGATCTGGGCCAGTGTGGCCTTCAGGAATTCGTCGGCTGCGGTGAGCTGGCCGGGAGTGCCCGTGGCGCAGGGGGCGCCCGCCGCCCCTTCGGGACACGGCGGCTGGACGATCGAGTGCAGCAGCGGCGGGGTCGCTCCGGGGGCGGGCGGTTCGGCCAGGGCGGCCTCTGAGGCGAAGGCGCCGGCGGTGAGTGCCGACCAGCCGCTGAGCAGCGTGCCGGCCGGTATCAGCTGGCCGGTGATGTAGGGAGAGGCCCCCGGCTGGGCGAGGGCTTCGGCGAAGGAGGTGCCCGCGAGCTCGATCAGCCACACGTTCGTCACCGCCGGGAGCTTGCCCTTCTTGGCTTCGCCGGAGCTGGCTCGGAGTGGAGGGCGCTTCTTCGGAGGGCGTCGTGGAGGGACTCGTGGCGGCTGGCGGGCGCCGCGACGGTGGATGTGGGCGCGGGTGTTTCCTGCTTGGCGATGGGGGGCGGTTCGCTGGCCGCGGTACTCGCCGCGGGGGGCTGTGCGGTCGCGGTGCTGTGCCCGCGGTCGGCCAGCGTGGCCAGGAGCAGCGGCAGGCGCTGCGCCACGCTGTCGGCTGCCCCCGCGTACGACGCTTGGGGGGCCGGTCCGATCGCGGCGCCCACCGCCACGCCCACGCCCAGCATGCCCGCGGCCAGCGCCGCTGTCACGCGCAGCGATGGTGTGCGCAGCCTGCCGGGGACGCGTCTGGGCGCGGCAGGCTGCAGCTCGCTCCCAGGGGGCGGGTCGTCGGTCGGGGGGGTGGGGTTCTCGGGTGTGTGGCTCATCACTGGTGCTATCGCTGAAGTTGGCTGAAAGTTGCGAACCTTTCGGACCTTCTTTGTGTTCTTTCGGACGGACGAGCCGACCAAAGTTGTGGGAAAAGGTTCCTGACCTTTCCCATCTGATCCACAAAGTAGCTAATGTTGATCAGGTCTGTCGGGTTATGCTATGTTCGGCCCGCCCTGGTGTCAACTATTTGTCAAAACCTCTTGAAAGGGAGCACCTGTTCATGCATCGAATCCGCCGTCTCTCCGTCGCCTTCGCGGTGGCTGGCGTGCTCGGGGTCGCGGCGCCTGCGGCCGCATCCGCGCTGACCACCATTTCGATCAGCGGAGCCACAGCCTCGTATCCGCTTGTGTCTCTACTTGCACAGAAGTACGTGAAAGTGCACCCCAACAAAGTCAAGTTCAAGATCGCCCAGGGTGGCGCCCAGGTCGGTGTCAACGACGTGGTCGCCGGACGTGTGACGATCGGCGACGTCTCGCGTGACCCCGAAAAGAAAGACCCGGCCGGCCTGGTCTTCTATCCCGTGGCCAAGTACGCGATCTGCGTGATCACGAACAAAGCCAACACGCTCCCCAACCTCACCGCCTCGCAGCTGATCTCGATCTTCACGGGTAAGACCCGTGCCTGGAGCGGCGTCCCCGGCGCCACCGCCAGCGGCACGATCGACCTGATCAGCCGCACCTCGGTGGCCGGAGTTCTCACCAACTTCCAGACACTGCTGCTCGAAGGCAAGAAAGTGCCCGAGCCGCTCGCCACGGAAGAGCCCTCCGAGGGTCTGCTGCGCCAGCAGGTTGAAAACGACCCCAACTCGATCGGGTTCGTGTCCAACTACCAGTCCGACAAAGGCGGCGTGAACGCCGTCGGTCTCAACGGCGTGCCGTGCAACAAGACGACAGCCGTCTCGGGCCAGTACGCGGGGATCGCGCGCTTCTACGAGGTGACCAAAGGCAAGGCCACCGGAGCGGCCTCGGCCTTCATCGGCTGGATCGAGAAATCGGCTGCCGCCAAGAAGATCATCTCGACGCAGTGGATCCCGATCGAAGGCTGAGCACCCTGTGTTGAAGCGCCTTCGGGCTCCATGGTCAGACCACCGCGCCGAGCTAACGCTCGGCGCGGTGTCGTTGCTGCTCGGCGCGGTGATCGTCGCGATGGTCGTGTTCGTGGCGGTCCACGCGTGGCCCACCTTTCAGCACAACGGGCTGAGCTGGCTCGGCTCGGGCGGCAACCTCTCCACCCAGTTCGAAACGATGGGGGCGACGAGCGCGCATCCTTCAGCGAGCCTCTATCACCTAAACGCCTGGCCGATCGTCTACGGGACGTTGCTCAGCACCGTGCCGGCGGTGCTGTTCGCGCTCGTGCTGGCAGTGTTCTCCTCGATCTTCATCGTCGAGCTGGCGCCCGCACGTCTGCGGCGCTTGGCGATCCCCGTCATCCGGCTGCTCGCATCGGTGCCCTCGGTGATCTACGGGCTGATCGGCGTGCTCGTGCTCGTGCCGTTCGTGGGCAACGATCTGATCACCGGCGCCCAGAAGACCTCGGTGGAGAACAAGGTCCAGCTCACCGGGGCCGGGCTGATCGTGACCGTGGCGATCCTCACCGTGATGATCACACCGATCATGATCGCGCTGATCTGCGAGGCGCTCGTCTCGGTGCCCAACGCCTGGCGCGAGGGCGCGATCGCGCTCGGCGTCAACCCGATCCGGGCGATCCTCGCGGTCACCGTCAGGGCCGCCCGTCCCGCGATCGTGGCGGCGGCCGTGCTCGCCACCGCCCGGGCGCTCGGCGAGGCGATCATGATCTCGATGGTCTCCGGCGGCGCGTTCTTCACGCCCAAGCCGATCGACGGCGTGGTCTTTCTGTATGAGCCGCTGCGCACCCTTGCCTCGACGGTGGTGGACTTCCACGAGAACATCAGCGCTCCCGCGCTCGGCTCCTCGTTGTATGCGATCGCGCTGCTGCTCCTGTTCTCCGCGTTCGTGCTGTCTGTGTCGGGCTACTTCATCAAGCTGCCCCTGCGCAAGTACCAGGTGCGCGGATGACCACTCTCGCGCCGCCACAGCTGCCGTCCGGAAGGGCGATGCAGAGTGGACCCGGACGGCGCTCCTCACCCATGAGCTGGCGTTGGCGCGATCGTCTCGCGCTTGCCTTCGCGTGGGCCGCCGGGCTCGGCCTGTGCCTGCTGGCCGGCGCGATCGTCGTCTACATGGGCTACCGCGGCCTCGAGTACCTGCGGCCCAAGCTGCTGGTCACCCGTCCGGCGATCGGCGCGAACCAGAGCGAAACGGGCGGCTTTCTCGATCCGCTGCTCGGGACGGCGCTGCTGACCGTGATCGGCATCCTGCTGGCGATCCCGCTGGCTGTGGGCAGCGCTCTGTGGATCGCCGAGTATGGGCGTCCGACCTGGCTGGCGCGGATGGTCGAGTCGAGCATCGAGATCGTGGCGGGCACGCCCGACATCGTGATCGCGCTGTTCGGCCTTGCGATCTTCCAGCTGCACCTGCTCGCGCCCTTCTCCTACACGGCCGAAGGGGGCGGGGTGTACGGGAAATCGTTCATCGCGGCCGGGGCGATGATGTCTCTGATCGCGCTGCCGCCGATGTTCACGGCGACCAGGGACGGGCTGCAGGCGGTCCCCGCCCACATGCGCGAGGCCGCCTACGCGCTCGGCAAGACACGGATCGCGACGATCCGTCGAGTGCTGCTGCCGAGTGTGCGCTCGAACATCGCCACCGGCGTGACGCTCGGGGTGAGCAGGATCATCGGCGACACGGCGATCGTCGTGCTGCTCCTAGCCCAGACGTTGCGCTTCGAACCGCAGGGATCGGCCCCGGGCCTGAACATCCTGCGTGGTACGGGCGCGACGCTGACCAGCTACGTCTATGACAACTCTCCCGCCGGCGAAGGGGCGGCGCCACAGAAGGCCTACGCGGCGGCTTTCGTGCTGTTGATCTTCGTGCTGGCCCTCAACCTGGTGGTGGACCGCATCGGGCGCTCCCAGTCGGACTCCCTCGGGCTGACAGTGGCGGGGGCGGTCGTATGAGGCGCGCCGGCTGCTGGACGCACCCGGGTTCTCGGCAGCCGCTTTACAAGGCCGCCGGCACCCGCTAATCTCATTGACTCGATGCACTATGTGTTCGACAAGCTCGATGGAGAATGTGCTCGATGAGGGCTGAGGAGATGCTGCTCGACCCCAGGAACATCGCGATGGGCGATCACGAAGATCCCCGCCCACGCGAGCGCGTCGCTCCGCCGCCGCCAGCTCTCGCTGGGACGGTCCCGCCGGTGCGCACGATCGTGGTCGATCGCCCTCCCGTCCCCGTGGTGCCGCCCGCGGAGCGCGAGGCTGTGCGGCCGGCCTTCGCCTCCTCAGGACCCGAGCGGCTGCGGCTGGAGGAGGTGAGCATCAGCTACGGACCCAAAGAAGCGGTCAAGTCGGTCTCCCTCTCGATTCACCAGGGCGAGGTGCTGGCGCTGATCGGCCCTTCGGGATGCGGCAAGACGACCCTCTTGAGAACGCTCAACCGTCTCACCGAGCTCACCCCCAGCGCCTCCCGCGCCGGGCGCATCATGCTCGACGGGGAGGACATCCACGAGCTGGCCGACACCACCCTGCGCGCCCGTGTGGCGATGGTCTTCCAGCAGCCAAACCCCTTCCCCATGTCCATCTTCGACAACGTCGCGTTCGCCTTGCGCGAACAGTCGCGCAAGCGCCCCCGTCGCCGCGAGCTCGAGCCGCTGGTGATCGACGCGCTGCGTCGAGCCGGCCTCTACGAGGAGGTGCGCGACGACCTCGACCGGCCCGCCCTGCGCCTCTCGGGCGGTCAGCAGCAGCGGCTGTGCATAGCCCGCGCGATCGCGCTGCGACCCGAGGTGCTGCTGATGGACGAGCCCTGCAGCGCCCTCGACCCGATCTCCACGAACACCATCGAGAAGCTGATCGGAGAGCTGCGCAGAGAGCTGGCGGTGGTGGTGGTCACCCACAACCTCGCCCAGGCACACCGTGTGGCCGACAAGGTCGCCTTCATGTACCTCGGCGACCTCGTCGAGTACGGGAGCACGGCCGACGTGTTCGACTCACCCCGCGCCACACGTACCCGAGACTACGTACGAGGGGCCTTCGGATGAGTGCTTACGACCGCCCGGCGCCCACATGCGGCCCGGGGCTTTGAAGCGGGCGCTCGTCGTGGCCGGATGCGGGGTACTGACCGTGACGGTGTCCGCCTGCGAGAGCACCGAGCAGGAAAGCGCCAAGATCGCCCGTGAAGGGGTGGGGGCGGCGGGCCCCTTGAAGCTCGGCGCCGCGAACCATGAGGTGCGTATATCCGATGTCACGCTCGTGAGCGGTGGCGGCCGGGTGGCAATAGCGGCGAGGATCGACTCCAGCTCCACTCGTCCACAGGCCAACCTGCCGGTGCTCGTGAAGGTGAGGGGGACGGCGGGCAAGGTCCTCTACACCAACGAAACAGCCGGCCTGGAAGCATCGCTGCAACACGTCGAGCTCCTGCCTGCGCACAAGTCCACCTGGTGGGTGGACGACCAGGTGCTGATCACTCAACACACCACCGGCGTGAGCCTCCAAGTGGGCAGCGGCTCGAGCTTGACGCCGAGCAGCGCAGCACAGCTGAGCACCACGGCGGTGCACACCACCAATCGCGGGGGCGTCAGCGTTCTGAGCGGCAAGCTCGCCGCCCGCAGCCCGGCACAGCACGGCACGGCGGTGGTGTCCGCCGTCGCTCTGAAGGGTGGGCGCGTGGTGGCCGCCGGTCGCACGACGGTCGAATCCGTGGGAGCAAGCTCGCCTTTTCAGATCTTCCTCGTCGGCAATGGGGCGGGAGCCAGGATCGAGCTGAGTGCCGTGTCGGCGGGCAAAAAGGCGATCGGTGGCTGAGATGAGCCTCGTTCCAGTCCCCTCCGAGCAGGACAGCGCCACCTGCGCCAACTGCGGAGCAGCCTTGGTCGCTGACCAGCGCTACTGCCTCTCCTGCGGTCACCCCGCCTCGCCTGTGCGTTTGGCGTTCCTCGATGTCCTGCAGGCGGAGCGCCCGCGGGCGGGCTCCGCAGCCCAGCAGTGGGCTCCCGGCGAGACACTTGACATGACCCCTGTGGGCTACGCGCCGGTCTTCCAGCAGCAGGGAGCCGGCGGTTGGCTGCGCCGAAACTCTGGGCTGATGAGCCTGCTGTCGGTGCTCGCCATGTGCCTCATCATCGGGCTGCTCGTGGGCCACTGGGTCACCCAGAGCAACAAGGCACCCGGGCCGCAGATCGTGAAAGTCGAAGGTCTCTCGGCATTGGGTGGCGCATCGGCCGCACCGTCGGCGACAGGCGCGAGCAGCACACCGGCTCCCGCGGCCGCCACGCCGGTGGAAAGCAAAACGAGCGCCAAGGAAGCAGCCGAAGCGGCCAAAGAAGCGGCCAAAGAAACCAAGGTCGAAAAGGCTCCCCCCAAAGCGCCGGTCAAAGTGGCGCCCAGCAAACTCGAAAAACTGAGCAAGTCCAGCGGCAAAAAGCATCAGGAAGAAATCAACTCGCTCGGCGCCCAGCCGATCGAAACCGGCGGCTGAGGCGGGTTGATCGCGATGTCCTCCACCAACGGCAACTCATCGCCCCCCGCCCCCGAGGGAGCAACGCCGGTGACGGGGGTGCTTGTCCCCGTGGGAGGCCTGGGGCCCGAGCAGCGCTCCGGTCCGAGCGGCTCGATGGCCGAGCTTCGTGGACGTCGCCGTGAGCTCGCCCAGCGCGTGGCCGAGCTGACGTGGGATCTCGGCGGCCTCACCTATGAGATGGCCGTGCGCGACCACTACCGTCTCGACGTGCTCGCCCGGCGAGCCGCCGAGCTGCAGGCGGCCGACGCCCAGCTGGGGGAGGTGCAGCGGCTGCTCGCAAGCGCTGAGGCCGGCGTGCACGGACAGTGCCGCTCGTGCGGCGCCGTGCACAGTCGCGGGGCTGCCTTCTGCTGGCACTGCGGGGCGCCGCTGATCGAGGAGGCCCGCCCCTCGGTGCTGGCGCCCGAGCAGCCTGCTTGAATCACCCGGTGTGAACACCGCGGCGAGGACGATTGGGCTGACGGCCGTCCTGCTCGCGCTCAACGCAGCCGTCGCCGGCGCCGCGGCACCCGCCCCTCGTGAATACGGCTGTCCGATCCTGCCGGCGAGCAACCCGCTCAATCAAGACATCTCCCACGCACCCGTCGACCCCAACTCGGCCACCTACATCGCCAGCATCGGCCTATCAGGGCATCTGCACCCCGACTTCGCCACCAACCCCGGCTACGGCATCCCCTACACCGTGGTTGGCTCTCACCAGCCCAAGGTGCCCATCACCTTCAGCGAATACGGCGAAGAATCCGAGCCCGGTCCCTACCCGATCCCACCGGGCGCCCCCGTGGAGGGGGCCGGAGAAGAAGGCGACAGGCACGTCCTGGTATTGCAGCGGGGCAGCTGCCGCCTGTATGAGCTGTATTCGGCCAAACCCCGTGGCAGCGGCTGGGAAGCGGGCTCGGGTGCCGTCTTCAACCTGCGCTCCAGCAGGCTTCGCCCCGAAGGGTGGACCTCGGCCGACGCCGCCGGCCTGCCCATATTCCCCCTCCTCGTCCGCTACCCCGAGGTCCGCTCCGGGCGCATCGACCACGCCCTGCGGGTGACGGTGGCGCGCACCCAGCGCGGCTACATCCACCCCGCCACCCACTTCGCCTCCTCCAGCTCCGATCCCAGCCTGCCCCCGATGGGATTGCGACTGCGCCTGAAGGCGAGCTACTCGCTGGCTGCCTTTCACGGCGAGTCGCTCATAGTCCTGCGGGCGCTCAAGCGCTACGGGCTGATCGTGGCCGACAACGGCTCCTCCTGGTACATCACCGGCGCGCCCGACCCCCGCTGGCACGACGAAGACCTCGAACAGATCAAGCGCGTGCCGGGGTCGGCATTCGAAGCCGTCGAGAGTGGACCCATTCGTCACGTGGGGTGATCCCTGACCGCCGCTAAAGCTCAGCGCGGAGCGCGTCCGCCGGACTGCTTGCGAGATTCTTATCGACCAAGTCGCGCTGATCGCAGCTGACGAGCACGCCACCGGTCTCGTTGGCTGCTGCCACATAGGCGGCGTCATAGACCGAGATCGTGTGCCTCTCAGCTAGCTGGGCGGCCCGTATGAGCAAAGTGGTCGTCGAGGGCAACACGCCACCATCGTTGGCTATCCGATCAATGGCCTCCAGTAGTACCGATACACGGTCAGGGTCGCGCCATGCGCGGATTGCGACATTGCTCACCTCGTAGCGGGCGAGGTCCAGTGTCGCCGTCGTGGCCGCATCGTCGATGAGGATAGCCCGCGCCGCCTCGTGATGTTTGTCCTCGGAATCGAACGCGGCGAGGATGACGCTTGCGTCCAGAAGGAGTGTGCTCAAACCGTCGGGCGGTTGGCCTTCACCAGCTCGGCCGCCGAACCCCCATGGCGACCGGACGACTTCAAGAGCGTACGCATCGCTGCCGCGCGATCGGCACGACGCTTACGCAGCGCCGAGTCGGCGAACTGGCGCAGAACGGCACTGCGCGTAGTGCCGAGGCGACTGGCCTCGGCGTCCACCTCACTGAGGAGCTCGTCAGGCATGGACACCATGACCTTTGCCATGGTCCAAATATACCACGGTATACCAGTGGCAGGGCGGGCGTGCGGGCGGCTACGCTCGCGGCGTGGGCTGCTGAGCTGCCTGCTCGGGCGCAACCGTGCCGAACGCCTCAGCCGCCTGCTGCTGCGTGGCCTGCTGCTGGGCGGCGGCTGCCTGTGGCTGGACGACTGGGGCCGGAGCGACCGGCTGCTGCGGGGCGGCCGGTGTGATGGCGGGCTGCTTGCTCTCGCCGCTGATCGAATCCTTGAACTCGCGCATGCCGCCGCCGAGCGAGCGCCCGATTTCGGGCAGGCGCCTGGCGCCAAACACCAGCAGGAGGATCACGACCAGGAAGGCGATGTGGAGTGGGTTATCGAGTCCCATAAGTACCCAAGAGTCTAGCTACGTAGGGTGCGGTGCACCAGCTGGGCCGCCACGATCAACATCAGCCCCGCAAACGCGTCTCGCAGGAAGGCGCCCGACAGCGAGTTGGCGAGCGCCACGCCCGCCGCCGCGCCGGCCACCGAGAGCACTCCCACTAGCAGCGCATCGGGACGATTCACGTTGCCATAGCGGTCCTGGCGGTAGGTGCCCACGATCGCTACCGGCACGATCGCCAGCAGGGAGGTGGCCTCGGCTTGGTGCTGGCCAAGGCCCATGAAGAACACCAGGCCGGGGACGAACAGCACACCCCCGCCCACGCCGAGCAGGCCCGCCACAACTCCCGCGGCCAGGCCGATGAGCACCGCGCCGATCACTTGAGCACCAGCTCCACCGCGCTCGCCACGAGCACGGCGGCGAACAGGAGCGAGATCGCGGCCCTCCGCAGGCGCTGTTGCAGCCATGTGCCGAACAGCACGCCGCCCACCGCCGGCACGCCCACCAGCGCCGCGTCGAGTAGATCGACGTTGCCGTAGAGACCTTGCACGGCTGCCGCGAAGGCGGCGATGAAGACGATGGCCGCCAGCGAGGTGGCCGTCGCTCCACGCTCCTCATAGCCCAGCCACAGAACCAGCAGCGGCACGATCACGCTGCCTCCACCCACGCCGAACAGGCCACTGAACAGGCCTGCCAGGGTGCCGATCGCCGCCAGCTTGGGCGAGCGGTGGGCGATCGGCTCAGCGATCACGCGCACGAACGGACTGCCCGGCCACCATGCGCGGCATACTAGACCCCGTGTCCCCCGCTGCCACCCTCGTGGAGGCGCTCGAGCCGATCCGCTCCAATCCCGCCGCCGCCGCCGTCCTGCTCGATATCGACGGGACCCTCGCGCCGATCGTGCGTCATGCCGCCGATGCCCACGTGCCCGAGGCCACCCGCACCCTGCTGATCGAGATCGCCAAGCGCTATCGGGTGGTCGGCTGTGTGAGCGGCCGCCGCGCCGGCACGGCCCGCCAGATCGTCTCGATCGGGACGATCGCCTATGTGGGCAACCACGGCGGCGAACTGCTTCGTCCCGGCTCCACCAGCCCCGAGGTGGACGGCGAGCTGGCCGCCTGGACCGCCCGCGTACGCGACTTCGCCGCCCGCGTCTACACGGCTGAGGATCAGCGGTTGCGGGTGCGCAGCGAGGACAAGGACTCGATCGCCGCCTTCCATTGGCGGGGAGCACCCGACGAGGAGCTGGCAGCCGAGGCGGTGAGGAAGATCGCCGAGCAGGCCGAAACGGAGGGCCTCGTGGTCCACTGGGGACGCAAGGTGCTCGAGGTGCGACCGCCAGTTTCGCTCGACAAGGGGCTCGGCATCGCCGCCCTGCTGCACGGCGGCCCCGCCAAGGCTGCCGTCTACGTGGGCGATGACACGACCGATCTCGATGCCTTCCGGGGGCTGCGTGAGCTGGTGGCCTCAGGCGAGCTCGACAGCGCTCTGTGCGTGGCCGTCGGCTCCGACGAAGCGCCCCCCGATCTCGCCCGGGAGGCCGACTTCACCGTCGACGGCACCGGCGGCGTTCGCGAGCTGCTCGAGGCGCTCCTGTAGCACTGTGCGCTTCGTCGACTTCCTCAGAACCACCGTGTTGTTGAGCGCCGGCGCCGCCACGGCCCTCGCGGCAGTGACGCTGCTCGCCTCGGCCGCCGGATCCGGCGAATCGAACAGGTACCTCGTTCCCATCGCACTCGGCTGGTGGGTGGTGGCGGCCGGGGTGGGCCTGCGCCTGAGCAGACGCGCCCAGGCCAATCCGCCGATCGCGCGGCTGCTCTCCAGTGCCCGCGCCACCACCACCCTGCCCGAGCATCGCCCCAGCGCCATCCTCCTCAACCGCCTGTGGCCACTGCTGGTGTTCACCCTGCTGTCCGTCGGCCTCGCCTTCCTCGCACCCCAGATACCGGGGATCGCCTGTGGCTTCGCCATCATCTGGGCGTTGGCCTGGCGCCGCCAGGACGGGGCCGTCGAGGCAATCGAGGAGCGCGACGGGGCCGCCTTCTACGTACAGCGCACCTCGCCCGTGCGACCCATGTCGCTGGTGCGCACCCCCGGTTTCTCCGCCTCGCGTCCCGAGCGCGTCAACGGCGCAGTGACCTGAGGATGCACCGGGCCTCTCCGGTCGATGTGCTGCTCGTCTCGCTCGGCTCCACCCAGGGGCTGCGGGCGGCCGACGAGCAGCTGCGGGACTCGCTCGAGCGGGCCGGTGCCAAGGTTGCCGTCGCCCACGCCCAGGTCCCCAGGGAGGTCCGCACCCTGATGCTCACCGACCTCTCCTGGGCGCGTGGGGCGCGAGCGGCGGCCACCCACATGCTCAGCCGGCTCGAGCCCTCCTCTCCTCGCGCCGTCATCTACTCGAGCACCACCGCCGCCCTGCTGTGGCCTCGTCGGGGCGCTATCCGCTTCGATGCTCTCTCCGCCGGCAATCGGCCCGGTCGCCACGGGCTGTGGCAGCGCCCGCTCGAGCGCCGCCGCCTGGCCGCCGCTCCCCTGCTGCTTCCCTGGAGCGAGGGGGCTCTGCAGGAGGCGCCCCACTCACCCTCCCGCAAGGACCGCGCCCTGGTGGTGCCCGTAGCCGTGGAGCCCTCCGGGCCGCAGCCACCCGTCCGCGACATCGCTGCCATCACCTACGGGGCCAACCCCGCCAAGAAGGGGCTCGACCGCGTGCTCCGGGCTTGGAGCCAGGTCCGTGGGGAGCTGGGGCTTCCCGCCACGGAGGAGCTCCTCATAGCCGGCGTCTCGATGCGGGAGCTCGAGCAGGCAGGGCTGACGGGGCTGCAGGAGGAGGGCGTGCGGGTGGTCGGCGCCCTGCCCGCCGGCGAGTACCGCTCGCTGTTGCGCCGGTCCCGGGTGTTCGTGTGCGCCCCCCGCCGCGAGGACTACGGCATCGCCCAGCTCGAGGCCCTGGCCGATGGCTGCCGGCTCGTCACCACCCCTGCGCCAGGGCCCTATGTCGCGCTGCCGATCGCCCGCCGGCTCGACCCCGCCCTGGTCAGCGAGGACCTGGCGGGGGCCCTGCGGGCTGCACTGGAGCGGACCGACGACGGTTACTCCGAGCGCGCTCGTGAGGCGCTCGCTCCGTTCGCGCTCGCCTCTGTCGAGCGACTCGTCGCCGAGCAGCTACTTCCGCGCCTGCTTGCCTAGCCGGCGCAGCTCGGCCCATGGCCTTGTGTTGGCCACCTGCTCGGCTGTCAGCCAGGCGCGGCGCGCCGTGGCCACACCCCAGCGCATGTTCGCAAGAGTGCGCACGCGGTGCGCGTCGGAGTCGATGCTCAGCAGCACCCCCGCCTGGGCCGCCGCCCGTGCGTGAATGTCGGAGAGGTCGCGGCGGTCGGGGTTGGCGTTGATCTCGAGCATCGTCCCCGTTCGCGCAGCCGCCGCGAAAACAGCGTCGAGATCGATCGCGTAGGGGGCGCGCCGCTCGATCAGCCGGCCCGTCGGATGTCCGATCACGTCCACCAGCGGATGCTCGATCGCCGCGATCATTCGCTCGGTCATCGTCTGCTCGTCCATCCCGAAGGAGGTGTGCACGCTCGCCACGATCCAGTCGAGCTCGCCCAACAGCTCGTCGGCGTAGTCGAGCGACCCGTCGGGGAGGATGTTTACCTCGCTGCCCGCCAGCAGCTCGATCCCCTCCACTCGCTCGTTGGCCTCGTGGACGAGCTCGATCTGACGGCGCAGCTGCTCGGGCGAGACGTCGTTGCCGAAGCCGTGGCTGGCCGAGTGGTCGGTGATCGCCAGGTACTCATAGCCCCGCTCCAGCGCCGCCCTTGCCATCTCCTCGATCGTGTTGTGCCCGTCAGAGGCGATCGTGTGGCTGTGCAGGTCGCCGCGAATGTCATCGAGCTCGATCAGCCGCGGCAGCGTCCCCTCGCGCGCGGCCTCGAGCTCGCCGCGGTCCTCCCGCAGCTCGGGCTCGATGTAGGAGAGACTGAGCCGCTCATACACCTCCTGCTCGCTCGCGAACGTCTCGGTGGCGCCGGTGGCATCGTCGAGCACGCCGTACTCGGACACATGCAGCCCGCGCCGCACCGCCGCCTCGCGCAGGGCAGCATTGTGTGCGCCCGAGCCGGTGAAGTGCTGCAGGAGGTTGCCCAGCTGCCCCGGGCTCGCTATTCGCAGATCGACGCCATAGCCAGAATGCGTGCGCGCCCGGGCCCCCGCCTTGCCGGCCGAGGTGACCGTCTCGATCTCCTCGAGCTTGGCCAGGCTCTTGGCGAGCGTGGTGGGCTTGGTGGTGGTGGCGATCAGGTCGATGTCCTTCACGCTGTCCGCCCGCCTGCGCGCCGAGCCGGCCAGCTGGACGTGGGTGCCCGCCCCTCCCAGCCGTTCCAGACCGGCGGCGAGCGCCTCACCGATCTCAGTGGCGCGGGGGAGCAGCAGGCGGGGAGCGCGACCCTCAGGCTGGGCGGCCATCGCCTCGAGTCCCGCCAGCACGCTCGCCTCGAACTTGGGGCCCAGGCCCTTGACGTCGCGCAGCCGCTGCGCCAGTGCCGCCTCGCGCAGCGCCTCGGGCGAATCGATCCCCAGCTCGGAGTGCATCAGCCGCACGCGCTTGGGTCCCACTCCCGGCAGGCGGGTGATGGCGATCAGGCCCGCGGGGAACTTGGCTCGCAGCCGCTCCGCCGCCGGTATCGCGCCCGTCTGCACCAGCGCCTGGATCTTCTCCTGCAGCGTCTTGCCGATGCCGGGCAGCTCGGTCGCGCGCCCCTCCCGCGCCAGCGCCGCCACCGACACCGACGCCTCCCTCACCGCCTTGGCGGCCGAGCGGTAGGCGAGCACCCGGTGCACGATCGCCCCGTCGAGCTCATACAGATCGCCAAGCTCGTCGAACGCTTCGGCGATGGCGGCGTTTGACAGCTCCGGTGTCGGCACCGCAACAGAGTAGGGCGTGAGGCTCGCTCGGCGAGCGGTGGCAGCGCCATTGATCCAGCGCACGGACTAGGGTACCCCGACCCATGTCCGGCGAGCCCTGGCTGATACTGCCCACCTACAACGAGGCCGAGAACATTCAGGCGATCGTGGCAGCGGCCGGCGAGGTGCTCGCCAAGGCCGCACCCAAGGGCTTTCGTATCCTCGTCGTCGACGACGGCTCACCCGACGGAACCGGCCGGCTGGCCGACGCGCTGGCAGCCGAGCACGATTGGGTGCAGGTGCTCCACCGCACCGAGAAGAACGGCATCGGACCGGCCTATCTCGCCGGCTTCGGCGAGGCGCTGAAAGCGGGGGCGGCCTATGTGATGGAGATGGACTCCGACTTCTCCCACGACCCAGCCGACCTCGCTCGCCTGCTCGAGGCGGTCCACGGCGGCGCCGACCTGGCGCTCGGCTCACGCTACGTCCCCGGCGGCGGCGTCAGCGACTGGGGTCTCTTGCGGCGGCTCATCAGCCAGGGGGGATCCACCTACGCCCGCTGGGTGCTCGGCCTGGGTGTCAAGGACCTGACCGGCGGCTTCAAGTGCTTCCGCCGCGACGTGCTCGAGGCGATTCACTTCGACAGCGTGCGCTCCCAGGGCTACGCCTTCCAGGTCGAGCTCACCTACCGCGCCGTGCAGGCGGGCTTCAAGGTCGTCGAGGTGCCCATCGTCTTTCGCGACCGCCAGGTGGGCACGAGCAAGATGTCCTGGCGCATAGCGGCTGAGGCCATGTGGCTGGTACCGCGCCTGCGCTTCAGGTAGGCCCCCCCAGCGCCGATGCAGAGACGATGGATGCATCGGCCTATGCCTTCGCCCACGGCGTGCGCCATACCCGCTCGACGCTGCGGGACTGGCAGCGCACACCGGGGAGGGTGGTCGGCCGCTGGGTCGCCGGCTCCGCTCTCGCAGCCTCCGGCCTGCTTCTGGCCGTGCTCGCCGTCGCCTATCTCGATCCCGGCTACCAGCAGACCATCACCCTCCAGCCGCCCTTCGCCGTCGGCGACGGGGGCGACGTGCTGCACGTGCTGCGCAGCAACGCCCTCGTGCTCGCCCTCCACGCCATGGCCTGTGTGGCGGGGTTCATCGCCGGCAGCTCCCTGCCGCTGCAGGCCCAGCACCATCACGGCGTCTCGCGCTGGGTGCACGAACACGGCGGGCGCCTGGCCATCGGGTTCGTGGTCGCCGCCACCACCTTCTCGCTGAGCGCCCAGGCCTACCTGATCGGGCACACCCTCGCTGGGGTGTCCAGCTTTCTAGGCGTCTCGCCCGCCCTGCTGCTGCTGGGCGTGCTGCCTCACGCGATCCCCGAGCTGATCGCCCTGTTCCTGCCCCTGGCCGCCTGGATCATCGCCAGCCGCCGCGGGCAGTGGGAGCAGCTGCTCGCCGCCACCCTCGTAACCGTCGCCATCGCGGTGCCCGTACTCGTGGCCGCCGCCCTCATCGAGGTCTACGTCTCGCCCCATCTCTTCACCGCCCTCACCCACATCCACCCGCCGATCGTGCGCAACTCCGAAGGCTGGCTCGTCACCGTGCATTGATCGGCCAATACGGGCCCGTTCAGGGCTCCACGTCGTAATAGGAGACGTGGAGCCCAAAGATCTGTCTAGTCGAACTTTCGCTTCGAGGCTATGATCGTGTCCGTGTCGCGAATTGGACGCGACGGTGGCTCGGTACCGCGTCGTCTGTCGAGGGTCCTCGTCGATCTTGCCGCCTGGCAAATCGGTCTGGGCTTGGTGATCGTGGGGGTGGCCGCCCTCTACTTGTCCGCCGAATGGACGGGGGCGAATGGCCCCAGTGCGTGGGATTCGGTACTGAGAGAGGGTGGAGCGCTGCTTTTCGTTACCGCGACGCTCAGCGCTGTCTGGGATCTGCGGGGGCGCCGTCAGCTGACCAACGAGGTTCTGTCGGCTGCCGGCCTGTCGAAGGCGATCACTGACGCCGGCCTCACAGAACTGACCACCCATTACGCCGAAATTGACTGGAACGGCCTACTCAACCGCGCTAGCCATGTCGATCTGTTCTTTGCCTATGCGGCGACGTGGCGCGCGTACCATGATGCCGCGCTTCGCAGACTCGTGACGCGTGAAGGTGTCCGTCTGCGTGTGATCCTGCCCGACCGGGAGGACAAGGCTCAGGTCGGCCAGCTCGCGGCTAGATTCGGCACCTCCGGCGAGGAGATCGTCCAGAAAATCAAAGACGCTGAAGATGCCTTCGGAGTGCTTTCCCGTGAATCAGATCAGCATGCTTCGGTCAAAGTTCGAGTCACTCGCATTTTTCCAGTGTTTACGTACTATCGGTTCGACGGACGCTGCATAGGCGTCCTCTACTCGCAGGCTGGGGAACGGGTCGAGGTCCCCGCGTTCGAATGCCAGCACGGTGGCACCCTGCACAAGTTCTTCAGCGATCAGTTCACAGCGCTCTGGAACGACGCTTCCGCCCGATCCCTGAAGTAGCGTTGAGTCTATGGGTGCGCTCGACGTCAAGGTTGTGAGCAACGCTCAGTCGCCTCAGATGCTCGACGGGGACCTCGACGAGCAGGCCTTCGAACAGGCCCTCGAGGCCGATGTCGTCGCGCTGGACATCGAGACGACTGGGCTCGACTGGCGTCGCGACGAGATTGGGACTGTTCAACTGCAGATTGAGAACACGACATACGTGATCCGTGTCAACGGCCGAACGCCGAATCACCTCAAGGCTGTCATCGAGGATGCGCGTATCCGCAAGGTCCTCCATCACGCGATGTTCGATCTGAGGTTCCTCGCCCGTCGCTGGGACGTGATCCCCTCCAACGTCGTCTGCACGAAGATCGCCTCCAAGCTGGCCGAGCCGGAGGCTCCCAGGAAGGAGCATTCCCTGGCGCCACTCGTCAAGCGATACCTGGGTGTCAGCCTCGACAAGGCCGAGCAAGCAAGCGAATGGACCAGCGAGCTTTCCGACTCGCAGATCCAGTACGCGGCCGACGACGTTCGCTACCTTGTGCCACTGTTCCAGTGTCTCGACGAGAGGCTTCGAGAGACGGGCCGAGACGATCTGCGGGACCGGTGCTTCGCCCAGCTGCCGACTCAAGTCGAGCTCGAGGTAGGGGAGTTCCCGGATGTGTTCGCCTACTGACTCTGAGTAGCCGTTCAACCGTCTTGGATGGCCGCGGCGTTTGGCTGTAGCGCGGCGTGTTGCCCGAAGTCCCTTCCTTCACTTTGTATAGTGATGGATAAGCGACCAACCAAGGAGACCCCATGGCAGGCACCCTCACCCAGATCACCGATAACAACTTCGACGCCGAGGTCATCGAGGCCGAGGGTCCTGTGCTCGTCGACTTCTGGGCCCCCTGGTGCGGTCCCTGCCGCGTGGTGGCCCCCGTGCTCGAGGAGATCGCCTCCGAGCGGCCCGACCTGCGCATCGTCAAGCTCGACATCGACGAGAACCCTCAGACGGCAGCCCGCTTCCAGGTGCTCTCGATCCCAACCATGATCCTCTTCAAGGGCGGCCAGCCCGTCAAGACGGTCGTGGGGGCCTACCCCAAGAAGAAGCTCGAGCAGGAGCTGGAGCCCGTCCTCGCCTGATCGCACGTCGGGCTGGAGCGGTGTCCTAGCGGCCTGAGGTCGGTCGCGTGCGCTCCTGCATCCAGCCGATGAAATCGCTCTCGCGGAGCACCCTGGCGGTGAGGTCCTCGATCGCCTTGGCCGTCGCACCGAGACCGTCGGGCGGGTGGGTGAAGGGGACGCCGTTGCGGTCCAGGAACTCGCGCATCACGTCATAGGCGGCCCGCTTGTTGCCGTCCGGCAGGGGGTGGTAGGTGGCGATTCGCGAGCAGTAGATCGCCGCCTTCTCATGCGGGTCCGGAAACACCTCCCGGCCCCCGAACTCCGTGGCAAAGGGGGCCGCCAGTGCCGCCTCCGCCAGGTTGACCACATGGGGGATGCGCGCCAGCTCCCGCGCATCGATCCCCGTGTGGATCTCGGAGATGATCAAGAAATCCCCTAGCTCGATCCGACGCATTCATCCGACTATATATTGACTGGTGTCATGGTTGCATGTCTGCAAGACCTCTTGACAGCTATGGGAAAGACACGTATTCTCAATAATGCAAGTGGGCGAGTAAGTGAATGAATGGACAGGAATGTTTCAATGGCCAAGACGATGACCTTGCGACTCACCGACGAGCAGGCGGCCACCCTGGAGCTGGTGGCCCGCGCTGACGGGCAGACCCTCACCGAGGCCGTCCGCGTGGCGATCGATGCGCACATCGACGAGCGTCGTCGCGACGAGGACTTCAAGCAGCGGCTGCGCCGCCGCCACGAGGAGGAGCGCGCCCTATACGAGCGCCTGTCCGGCTAGCTCCCGCGCCGCGGTCGGGCCTCAGCCCTGCTGCGCGCGCGAGAGGGCGATCGTGAGCGCCAGGCCTTCGATCTCGGTCTGCTCGGAGTAGTCCATCCTCGCGCTCTCCCTCGCCGCCCGCTCGCTCAAATCGAGCGCCACCGCCAGCGTCTCGCCCGTGATGTAGTCGCCGTGGGTCCCAGCGGCATCGATCAGCTCGGGAGCGCCGTCGAGCGCCAGCTCGATCCTGTCCTCCACCTGCAGGCCAGCGCTCTTGCGGGCGTTCTGCACCGCATGGACCAGCTCCCGCGAGCGGCCCTCCCGCAGCAGGTCATCGTCCACCGCTAGGTCCAGCGCCACCGCATGGGCGCCCTCGCGCTCCACGCTATAGCCCTCGGGGGGCTTCATAGTGAGGATCACATCCTCCTCTGAGAGCCCATGCTCGCGCTCGCCCACCGCAATTCCGATCGTGGTGCCGTCGCGCAGCGCAGCGGCCACGTGGGCTGGATCCAGCGCCGCTATCGCCTTAGCTGCCAGTGGCATCTCCTTGCCGAACAGTGGCCCCAGCGAGCGATAGTTGGCCTTCACCTCATAGCTACCCAGCTCATCCGCCGCTGCCACGAAGCGCACCGCACGCACGTTGAGCTCCTCGCGCACCACATCCGCCAAACGTTCGATCGCCTCCCGCTCGAGCCCATCGGCCACCACCACCGCCTCCGCCAGCGGCTGGCGCACCTTGATCTTCGCCTTGCCTCTTGCCCCGAGGCCCAGGCGCACCGTCTCCCGCGCCAGCTCCATCGCACGCTCGAGCTCCTCGTCGCGCTCACCCACCTCGGCCGCCGTCGGGAAGTCGCACAGGTGCACGCTGGCCAGCTCGCCGTCGAGATTGTCGTAGATCTCATCCGCAATGAACGGGCACAGCGGCGCCAGCAGCTTCGACACCGCCAGCAGGCACGTGCGAAGCGTCTGGAAGGCCGCCCCGTCCCCATCCCAGAAGCGCCGCCGCGAGCGACGCACATACCAGTTCGACAGCTCATCGACCAGGCCCGCTATCGCCCTCCCCGCCGACGTCGCATCGTAGGCGTCGAGGCGCTCGGCCACCAGCTCGGCCGTGCTCGCCGTGCGTGACAGCGCCCACCTGTCGAGGTCACCCTCCGGTCCCTCCGCCGGCGCCGTCCGCTCGCCCGATTCGCTCAGCTCATCCTCCGAGGCTTTGGCATAGAGGGCGTAGAAGTAGTAGGTCGACCACAGCTGCTTGAGGAACAGCCGCACCCCCTCCCCGATCGTCTCCGCCGAGAAGCGGTAGCCGTCCCACGGCTGCTTGGAGGTGAAGAAGTACCAGCGGAAGGCATCCGCTCCATAGGTGTCCAGCACCTGCCACGGCTCCACCGTGTTGCCTTTGGACTTCGACATCTTCTGTCCGTCCTCGTCCAGGATCAGGCCGAGGCACACCACGTTGCGATAGGGCGCCGGAACGGGCTCGTTCGTGCCGGAGAGGGCCGTCAACGTGGCCACCGCCAGCAGCGAGTAGAACCAGCCCCTCGTCTGGTCCTGCGCCTCGCAGATGAAGTCCGCCGGGAAGCCCGCCTGGAAGCGCTCCTCGTTCTCGAAGGGGAAGTGGTGCTGTGCAAACGGCATCGCCCCCGAGTCGAACCACACGTCGATCACCTCCGGCACGCGCTTCATCGCCACCCCGCACGCCCCCCCATCATCATCCAAATGCGGACAGGGGAAGCTCACCTCGTCCACATACGGGCGGTGATGGTCCTCGAGCTCTCCCCCGAGCGCTCCGCCAGCTCGGCAAAGGAGCCCACCACGTGCACATGGCCCTCGCCGCAGCGCCACACCGGCAGCGGCGTGCCCCAGTAGCGCTCCCTCGAGAGCGCCCAGTCGACGTTGTTCTTCAGCCAGTCCCCAAAGCGCCCATGCTTGACATGGGGGGGATGCCACTGCACCGTCTCGTTCGCCCCCAGCAGATCCTCACGCAGACGCGACGTCGCTATGTACCACGACGGTTTCGCGTAGTAGAGCAGCGGCGTCCCACAGCGCCAGCAGTGCGGGTAGGAGTGCTCGTAGTCCCGCACCTCCAGCAGCAGGCCCCTGATGCGCAGGTCCTCGATCAGCTCCTCCGTCACCGTCGGGTCCTTCACGAAGCGGCCCTCCAAGGAGCCCCCCTCGTGGTTGTGCACCCTGGCGTCGAATGTGCCGTCGGGCCTCACCGGGTTGTAGAGCGTCTCCGAGCGGGTCGGATCGAACGGCACGCTCTCCGCCGCCCCCGCCACCCGGTAGTCGTCCTCGCCAAAGGCCGGCGCCAGATGCACGATGCCCGTGCCGTCCTCTGTCGTCACAAACTCATCTCCCAGGATCGGCAGGAGGCCCAGCTCCCTGTCGCTCGCCGCGAAGATCGGCCCACGGTAGCCGTGGTAGCGGCTCACCAGCTCGGCTCCCGAGAAGCGGTCGAGCACCTCCACACCCTCGCCCAGCACCGCCTCCACCCGCGCCTCCGCCAGCAGGAAGTCCTCGCCCCCCTGGCGCACCAGCGCATACGTCGCCCTCGGCGCCACCGCCACCGCCACATTGCCCGGCAGCGTCCACGGCGTCGTCGTCCACACCAACAGCTTCTCCGGCCCGCTCGACACGGGGAGCTTCAAGAACACGCTCGGGTCAACCACATCCCTGTAGCCCAGTGCCACCTCATGCGAGGACAGCGTCGTCTCACATCGCGGGCAGTAGGGCACCACCTTGTTGCCCTCATACAGCAGCTCCCGCTCGTTGATCTTCGACAGCGCCCACCACACCGACTCGATGTAGCTCTCATCCAGCGTCCTGTAGGCATGCTCCAGATCCAGCCAGAAGCCGATCCTCTCCGTCAGCCTGTCCCACTCCTCCAGGAACGTGAACACCGAGTTGCGGCACTCCGCATTGAAGGCCTCTATCCCCACCTTCTCCTCGATTTCTGACTTGTGGGTGATGCCCAGCTTCTCTTCAACCGCTATCTCCACCGGCAGCCCATGGCAGTCCCAGCCGCCCTTGCGCTCCACCCGGTAGCCCCGCATCGTCTGAAAGCGGGGGTAGATGTCCTTGAACACCCTCGAGAGCACATGGTGGGAGCCCGGCGGCCCATTCGCCGTCGGTGGACCCTCGTAGAACACCCACTGCTTGGCCCCCGCCCTCATCCGCAGCGACTCCTCGAACACATCGCGCTCCCGCCAGCGCTCCAGCACCTCCAGCTCGAGCTCCGGCAGCTCCCTGCGAGGATCCACCTCACGGTGGGGAATCAACGGGTGTGCTCTGTCTTTCGTGCTCATCGGGCGGCCCATTGTAGGTGCGGTATGCCCGCCCATCGCGCCGCGTGCCCTGCCATCGACTCAGCGAAGGCGGGGCGGGTGGGTGAACAGCGCCGTCAGCCGCCCGCTGCCTGCTTCGGTTGCACCCGCCAGCAGCGGCAGCGAGAACGCTTCCTCGATCGTCCCCAACACCCCATAGTCATCCACCGCCGCCCCGCTGACGCTGTGGTGTCGCACGTCGGGGCCCGCCACAATCGTCGCCACCCTGCCTCCCTTCGCCACCCCGCAGCAACCATCGTCGCTGCTGCCCTCATCCCACGTGAGCACGAGGAAGCCATGGGGACCGAGCTCCCGCAGCAGCGCCGGAACCGTCCTTGCCAGGAACCTGTCAGCTGTTCCCACCCCGCAGTCATGGCCGTCGTCGCACAGGTTCGGCGAGATCCACGCATAGCTCGCCAGCCTGTCCCTACGCAGATCTGCCGCCAGCCTTTCGAAGCCCGCCAGGTGCTTGCAGCGGGTGGGCGAGCCCGCTATGTCGGCGTAGTAGGCAAAGGGGTTGTGCTTCTTCGCATAGCCCCCTGCCTGTGCCCCTTGGAAACAGGGACGGGGGATGTCCTCCAGATACGCCCCCCACGAGATCCCCGCTCCTTCCAGCTGATCCACCACGTTCCTCGCCCTCACCCCGCAGCTCGTGCAATCCGATTCGATCCCCTGCGTCGAGCCGCTCGTCAGTGCCAGGTAGTTCGGCAGCGAGGGGTGGGTCATCCCGTAGCTGGCTGTCGCAAGCCCGTAGCGGCGGGCCAGGCTGTTCACATATGGCGCCGAGCTGCTGCCAATCACCTCGCCGTACTCCTCGTTCTCCATCACCATCACCACCACATGGGAGGAGCGCGACCGCGGCAGGGACGCCACTTTGCCGAGCGCCAGTGGCTTGCCCGCCGCCGCATGGCCGCATCCCACCAATGCGAGCGCCATCAGCGCCATTGCCAGTGCCAGCGCCATGGCCAGTGCTGTGGGCGCCACGAGCGCCATCTGCCGGATCGCTCCTGCTCGTCCTCGGCGGGTATCGGGCGCGCCCGTGGGAAAGGTGTGATCGGTGTCGATGGCGGGCACTCCAAATCTTGGACCGGGTGAGGAACGATGCCACGAAAGGGGCGCTTACGATGAGGTTGTGCGCCTGCGCCTCTACCACCACAGCGATGGCGCCCGTGTCGCCTACCGCGAGCTCGGCACCGGGCCTCCCCTCGCCCTGTTGCACTCCGGCCTGCTCTCCCACAAGGAGTTCGAGCCCGCCGTCGAGCAGCTCGCCGACCGCTTCCGCGTGGTCATCCCCGACCTCCCCCTCCACGGCGACTCCGAGGACCGGCCTCGCCATCCCTACACCCTTGACTGGTTCGCCGAGGTGCTCGGCGGCTTCTCCGCCGAGGTGCTCGGGCCGCGGCCGATGCTCGCCGGTCACGACGCCGGCGCCGAGATCCTCATGCACGCCGTCCTGCGGGGACAGCTTCGTCCCGCCCGGATTGTGCTCATGCCCAATCGTCTCCACACCCCGCCCACCGGCCCCCGGTTGCGCGCCTCCTGGCAGATCGGCGCCTCCGCCGCCGCCCTCCCCGGTCTCGACAGCCTGCTCTCCTACTGCGCCCGGATCGTGTTCACCCCCGAGCGCGGCACCCGGCTCTCCGCCCGCGCCAACCCCGCCGCCGGCGATCTCTTCCGCCACGCCTTCGCCGACGTCCCCGGCAATTCCCGCCTCGCCCGCTCCTGGGCCAAGTGCGCCCGCCAGTGGCCTCGTGGCGCCCAGACCCACCTGCTCGAGCTCTACCCCCGCCTGGACATGCCCGTCCTTTTGCTGTGGGCCGACCAGGATCGCCTGCATCCCCTCGCCGGCGCCGAAGAGGCCCTGCGCAGGCTGCCTCGCGGACAGCTGAGGGTGTTGGAGAGCACCGGCTTTCTCATGGCCTACGACGACCCCGTGGGGCTCGCCCGGGAGCTGGCCGCCTTCTGCGGGTAGGCTGCTGGTCCCCGCTGTCGCCTGTCTCCTCAGCTGCTCATCTGGCTGGGTGTGTGGCGAGGTTGGTGGGTGGGTGGGTTGGTTGGTTGGGTTAGTTGGTTGGTTGGGTCTTCTACTTTTTAACACTGTATAGCCATGGTTATACGCGCCTCGATCGGAGAAGTGCGGGCCGGGCCAGCAACAAAGGAGAATCGATGCCGGACAAGCAGCTGTGGGGCGCAGAGACCACCAAGGCCGTAGAGAACTTCCCCATCTCCGGCGAGACTGTGCCAGTGTCGGTCATCCACTGGCTCGCCCGTCTCAAGGGTGCCGCCGCCGCCGTCAACGGCGAGCTCGGCCTGATCTCCAAGCGCAGCGCGGGACGCATCGAGAAAGCCGCCAAGGAGATCGCCGCCGGCAAGCACGACCAGCAGTTCCCCATCGACGTCTTCCAAACCGGCTCGGGCACCTCATCCAACATGAACGCCAACGAGGTCATCGGCGCCCTCGCCGGCGAGGGCGTGCACCCCAACGACCACGTCAACTTCGGCCAGTCCTCCAACGACGTCTTCCCCTCCGCAGTCCACCTCGCCGCCCTCGATGTCGCCCAGAACGAGCTGCTGCCCGCCCTCAAGCAGCTCGAGCGCTCCTTCTCCAAGAAGGCGAAAAGCTTCCACAACGTGGTCAAGGCCGGGCGCACCCACCTGATGGATGCCGTCCCCGTCACACTCGGGCAGGAGTTCGCCGGCTACGCCGCCCAGATGGCCCTCGGGCAGGAGCGCGTCCAGGCGGCTCTCGTCCACGTCGGGCAGATCCCCCTCGGCGGCACCGCCACGGGCACCGGCCTGAACACCCACGCCCGCTTCGCCGAGAAGGTCCGCGCCCGCCTGAAGAAGGAATCCGGGCTCAAGCAGATCGCCGCCCCCCTCGACCCCTTCGAGGCCCAGGCCAACCGCGACGCCCTCGTCGAGCTCTCCGGCGCCTTGAAGGTGGTTGCCGTCTCCCTCACCAAGATCGCCGGCGATCTTGCCCTCATGGGCTCCGGGCCCCGCGCCGGCATCGGCGAGATCTTCCTGCCCGAGCTGCAGAAGGGCTCCTCCATCATGCCCGGCAAGGTCAACCCCGTCATCCCCGAGGTCGTCCTGCAGGTCTCCGCCCAGGTCATCGGCAACGACACCGCCATCACCGTCGGCGGGCTGCAGGGGCAGTTCGAGCTCAACGTGCGCATTCCCCTCATCGCCCGCAACCTGCTCCAGTCCCTACAGCTGCTCACCGCCGCCTCACGCGTCTTCGCCGAGAAGTGCGTCGATGGCATCCAGGTCAACAAGGCCGGCACCGAGGCCTCCGCCGGCAACACCCTCGCCGTCGCCACCGCCCTCAACGGCGCCATCGGCTACGACAAGGCCACCGTCATCGTCAAAAAGGCAACCGCCTCGGGGCGCCCCCTGCGCGATGTGGCGCTCGAGGAGGGAGTCGATGCCAAGCTGTATGACATGACCATCGACCTGCGCAAGATCGCCCAGGGAAACAAAGGCTAAGAGAGCTTGTCGAGCCGGCTGAAGCGAGTTCGCGGCCTAACCGCCGCTTTGGCTGGGGGGGCGGTGCTGGTGGCCGGTGTCGCCTCCGCCCAGGTGCTCAACTCCACCGCCGCCGCCCCGCGCTCTGGCGCCCCTGTCGTGGCTCCCAAGGCGCCGCCCGCAGCCTGCGGGGCCCTCGCCGCGCACGTGCTCGCCAACTCCGCCGGTGAAGTGGCCACCAGGATCTACGGCGGCGAGCTCTCCGGGTCGGAGACCCGTAGCGACCAGCACCAGGTGGAGAGCTACTCGCCGCTGCTCGAAGCCGTCACCTCCGGCAACAGTGCAGCCGTCGAAGCGGCCGTCACCAGCCTCGTCTACTCCCACACCCACATCGTGCGCCTGCGCGTCACCAAGGGCTCCACCGTTCTCGCCGATGTCGGCGGTCCCTACATCCTCGCCCCCATCGGCGGCAGCCTGCGACTGAACGGGCGCACCATCGCCCACTACGTCCTCTCCGTCCAGGACGACCTCGGCTACGTCAAGCTCACCAGTCGCTTCCTCGGCGTTCCCATCGTCCTGCGCGTCGGGCCCCGTCCCCTGCCCATCGAAGGCATCCTCCCCGGCGGTGGCCCCCCCGTCATCCCCGCCAACGCACCCCTCACCTACAGAGGGGTGCGCTACCAGGCCTTCTCCTTCAACGCCCGCTCCTTTCCCGGCGGCCCTCTGAGGATCTCCCTGCTCGTGCCTCTTGCCGGCTCCTCCCTGTCAGCGCGGAGCTGCCCCGAGATCAAGAGCGCCGAGCTGGGTCGTGCCGCGCTGTTGATCTCTCAGCGCTTTGCCCTCACGCCGTCCAGCTTCAACACCTACGTCAAATTCGTGAGCACCCTCACCCACGGGTTGCTCTATATCCGATCCGGCTCTCATCAGCTCGCCGGGAGCACCCCCCGGGGGCCATCCAAGCTGCCCAACAGTGGCCCCGTGAAATACCTCCACAGGACATTCCAGGTCTTCTCCTTCTCCGCCGCCAGCACCATCGGGCCGGTGCGCATCTACCAGCTCGTCTCGCCCTAGCTCCCTGGTGTATTACCGCTGCGATACACCGGCGTTCGAGTGGAACAGAGGCGCAGCCGCATCGAGCCGGTCTTGTGTGTCTCGTTTGAACTGGTGTATAGCCGTTGCGATACACCAGTGTTCGAGTGGAACATAAACCCCAGCCCGCTCGCCGTCGTAGGGGTTTCGAAGGGAGTCGCGGCTAGACAGGATGGAGCGGCCGGGTAGTCCGGGTGCTTGGTGAGGATGGTCGGCGGCCTGCGCATCTGCGTGGGTTGCCGGGTTTGATCCCGGCCGAGCCACATACGGAGGTCGCCGACCATGGTGGAGGATCGCAGGACGGTCGTTGTGGGGTTGGATGTGCATAAGTCGTCGGTGAGGCTTGCGGCGGTGCGTGATGGTGAGCTGTTGCGCGAGAGAACGCTTGGCTATGACCACGAGCAGCTGCTGGGAGAGGTCCGAGCGTGGCCGGGAGCGCGTGTCTGCCAGGAGGCCGGGCCGACCGGGTTCGGGCTGCACCGAGCGCTCATCGCTGCGGGGATCGACAGCGTGATCGTGGCGCCGGGGCTCGTGCCCTCGCGTCCCGGGGATCGCGTGAAGACCGACAAGCGTGATGCCCGCCGCCTGGCGGGCCTGCACGCGGCTGGGCTCTTGACGGAGATCTTCATCCCGACGCCGGAGCATGAGGCGCTGCGCGATCTCGTCCGGGCGCGTGAGGACGCGCGTCTGGACCGGATGCGTGCGCGCCACCGCCTCGGGAAGTTCTGCCTGCGCCACGAGCGGACGATGCCGACGACGTGCTGGGGCCCGACGCGCCGCGCGTGGCTCGGCCGCCAGGCGTTTCCGCTGCCCGGCCAGCAGCAGGCGTTCGATGACTACCTGTTCGCTGTCGATCAGGTCGACCGGCGCATCGAGATGCTTGAGGTCGAGCTTGACCGTCTCGCCAGCGAGGGCCCGCACCGCGAGCTGATCGGCCGGCTGCGTTGCATGCGCGGGATCGACACGCTGACAGCGATCGGGCTGGTCGCCGAGGCCGGGGACTTCAGCAGGTTCCAGACCGCTGAGCAGTTCATGAGCTTCGTCGGGCTCGTCCCCAGCGAGCGCTCCTCCGGGGAGAGCCGAAGGCAGGGCTCGATCACGAAGGCCGGTTCAGCGCACGCCCGGCGGCTGCTCGTCGAGTCAGCCTGGAATGGCCGCCGGCGCCCAACCGTCGGCTATGAGCTTGCGCGCCGCCAACGCGGACAAGACCCACAGGTCCTCGAGCACGCGTGGCGCTGCCAGCAACGGCTGCACCGACGGTGGGCCCGGATGGCCGGTCGCGGCAAGCCACACCAGAAGATCGTGGTCGCGTGTGCCCGCGAGCTCGCCGGGTTCGTGTGGGCGATCGCGACCGAGCAGCCACTCAGGACTCGCTGAAGAACACGTGCTCGAGCGTGGGGTGGCGGGCGGACCCTCCCAGAAGGAGAACCCTCGCTTCACCTATGCGGCACCGGCCCGCCGGGAACCCGCGACGCTAGACCGAGGCAGCTCCCGACGGATACCAGTCATGCGGCACCAACCCGCGAATGTCAGTCTGATCCACCGTCGCTGCCCAGGGACGCCCGCCACCCCACGCCCGAAGCACTCAGCGCCACCCCACGCAGGGCCTTGACTTTTTGCTCCATGTCAGGTGAGGCGCGTAAGCGCGGTCCGCGGCCTGGCGCGGCGAGGCCTATCCCGCCGGCAGCGCTTTGAACAGCCGAGCCACAGCAGCGGCGGCAGCGGACTTGGGTTGACCGCCGTAGGTGAAGAGGCCCTTCTGGTTGAGCCCTTCGATGAGCCTGACCGCCGGCAGCACGTTGTGAATGGAGCCGCCCTCGAAGTTGGGGGTGAGGGGGTAGTCGCGCAGCACCCAGACGAGCATGGCGGTGAGCTTGGGGTCGGCCTGGTAGACGGCGATGTGCTCGGCCAGGAGCCTCGCCTGGAATGAATAGCTGCCGGGGCTTCCCGCCGGGTTGAGGGTGTTGGATTCTGCGCCGAACTCGCTGACGACCAGCACCTTGCCGGCGAAGGTGCGCTCCATCGCGCTCAACCGCCCCCGCATGGCAGCAGCGAGCTGGGTGGGGGTGTCGTGGGGGTAGTCGTACCAGCCGGAGTAGTCGGTCTCGGCGACGGCATCGGCGCCCGCATACAGCGCGCCGGCCTGCTGGGGGGGATGGTCTCCCCACACGTCCACAGCAACCATCCTGGTGGGATCGTGGACATGCAACCAGCGGGAGAGATTGCGCACGTAGCCGACCTCGGCGCCGTCTCGGCCGTTGCCGGCAACCTCGTCGACGAGGTTCCAGGCGAAGATCGAGGGATGCAGCCCGGCGGCGAGCACGGCGGTGCGGGCCTGCTGTTCGGCGCTTGCCAGCTGAGCGGGGGAGTTGGAGTACCAGTTGCCCGCCCCTTCCACCGGCCCGACCCCCTGCCATACGAGAATGCCCGCCGCGTCGAGGCGTTCGAGCAGCGCCGGGTCGAGGGGATGCTGCGCACGGGCGGCGTTGGCGCCGATGGCCTTCAGCTCGCCCACGATGGCGTTCTCGTCGCTCGGTGTGAGCGCGTCGCCGTGGCCGTGTGCGTCCTCCTGGAGGGTTGCTCCGTGCAGGCGCAGGAGCGTGCCGTTGAGATACAGCCGGCCCCCATGCCAGCTCAGCTGGCGCAGCCCGACCCTCGCGGTGTAGGAGCTCTCGCTGCCAGCGGCCAGGCTCAGCTCGTAGAGGGTGGGGCTCGCCGGCGACCACAGCGCCGGTTCGCTAACCGTGACGGTGGTGCTGGCCACGGTCGACTGCCCGTGGGCGAGCGTCGACGGCGGGAAGCTCAGCGCCACGCTCTGGGAGCCATGTGTGAGCGATCCTTCAGGTGTGAGGGTGCGGGGCGGCCCGTAGTTGTGGACCTGGACGCTCACCTTGACCCGCGCCTGAGCAGCCGAAGGGGAGGAGGACGCGCCTTCGCCGGGGATGACGGTGGTCTGGACAGTCGGGCTCGACAGCTCTGACTGGCCGAGGGGCCGCACTTCCACCTCGCCGTTCAACCCGCCCCAGTTGAACCAGGTGCGATGGAAACCTTCGGTGGACTGCCGGCCGGGGTTGCGCCAGTCGATGCGAACGACCACCGTATGCGTGCCTGCAGCCAGCTTGGCCCGTAGCTCGAAGGGCAGGTATGAGCCCTTGTGCGAGCCAAGGGCGTGGCCGTCCACCCACACGGTGGCCTGGAAGTTGGCGGAGTGGAAGTCGAGGGCATATTCGCTGCTCTGGGCCGCCTTGAAGCTCGTCCGGTACCAGGCGACCGAGCCTTCGTAGTTGCGGGTGCCGGCACTGCCGCTGTAGGCGTTGGGGTTGACGTCGTTGGGCACGCTCACCACTCGTCCGCCGAACCCTCCGCGCTGCCAGCCCAGGGAGCTGCCCCGGTTGGATGGGTCGAGGCGAAGCGTCCAGCGAGTGAGGGGGGTGCGGTTGCCGGGACCTTCGAAGATCAGCGGCTGAGGCGAGGATTGTGCCTGGGGCGGGGACGACGAGGGCGAGGACGGCGACGGTGGGCCTTCGGCGCCAGCAACTGCTGCCGCCAGCGCGCCGCAGCAGGCGAGGGCAATCACGAGGATTGGCTTCTTCAGGGCTTTGAGCATGGTGGGGGCGCAGATCGTAGGGTCAGGACCGGACCCGGCTGCCTGCTCTTCTTCAACAATGGGCGACGGCGATCAGAGCGGCGCCGGTAGGGCGGGCTCCTCGGCCGCTGCCAGCAGCCCGCCGAGCACGATCAGGGCGCCGGCCTTGGACAGGGGCTCGTTGAGGTTGCCGCACTTGGGGGACTGCACGCAGGAGGGGCAGCCGCTCGCGCAGGGACACTCGGCGATCAGGCGCTGGGCGTCGCGGCAGAGCTCCTCGAAGCGAGAGAAGGCGGTGCGGGTTATGCCGATCCCGCCGGGATGGCCGTCGTAGATGAAGATGGTGGCGGTGCCGGTCTGGGGGTGGTAGTTGGTGGACAGGCCGCCGATGTCCCAGCGGTCGCACATGGCGATCAGGGGGAGGACCGCTATCTGGGAGTGCTCGGTGGCGTGGAGGGCTCCCAGCAGCATCTCCATGGACACTGCATCGGCCAGCTCCTGTGTGTCGAGCTCGAACCACAGGGCCTGGGTTGAGAAGCTGGTGGAGGGCAGATCGAGTGCCACGATGTCCACCTGAGCGTGGTCTGAGAGTCGCCGGCGCTGGTAGGCGAGGACGGTGTCGGTGACGCTCACCTCGCCGAAGGAGAGGGTCACACCGAGTGTCTGGCGACGGTCGAGCAGGCGCACGATCTCGGTGTCGGTGACGGACTTGGGCTGGGTGTACCAGTCGCCGTCGAAGGGGGACACCAACGCTCGGCGGCGTTCGAGGTCGAGTTCGCGGACCTCGTAGGAGCGCCCCAGGTGCATGTAGACGGCGCCCTCGTGGATGGTCGAGTGGGCTCGCGCAGCCTCGGTGGAGCCGAGCAGCTCACCCGATGAGACGTCGACGATGGCGAAGCTCTCAGCCGAGGCCGAGCGCAGGGAGACGTCGGCCGCGGGGTAGCCTCCGCCCTCGCGCGGCACGTAGGCGCCGGCCGACATCGCCGCTGCACCGCGGCGGCGCAGTGCCCCGGCGCTGACCAGCTGCTCGGCGTGGGTCTCCCAGCGGGGGCCGAGGAACTCTCCGTCAGCTGCATCCAAAGGGCCCTCGTGGGCGGCGCAGAGCAGATGAGCTTGATAGATGAGGGCGTTCTCGTGGTCGAGTATGGCCGCCTCTACTGGACGATCGAGGAAGTCTTCAGGGTGGCGGCAGAAGAACTGATCGAGGGCGTCCTCGCCCGCCACATACACCGCGAGCCCCCGCCCCCGCCGCCCGGCGCGACCCCACATCTGGCGCAGCGATGCCACTGTGCCGGGGAAGGTCACCACCACCGCTGCGTCGAGCTCGCCGATGTCGATGCCGAGCTCGAGGGCGTCGGTGGTGATCACCGCCCGCAGCTCTCCCCGTGTCAGACGTCCCTCCAGCTCGCGGCGCTGCTGGGGGGTGTAGCCGGCGCGGTAGGGCACCACCAGCTCTGCCAGCTCGGGGTGGCTGCTCTGGAGATCCTGCTTGACCAGGCGGGCCAGCACCTCGACTCCCTTGCGGGACTTCATGAAGCAGATGGTGCGTGCCCCGTCGCGCACCAGTCGCGCCAACAGCTCCGCCGCCTCGCCCAGGGCCGAGCGGCGGGTGCCCAGCTTCTCGTCGGTGAGCGGCGGGTTCCACACGGCAATTCGCCGCTGGGGCGCCGGCGAGCCGTCTTCGTCGATCAGGCTCACATCCTCCAGGCCTGTGAGCCGCTCGGCCAGCTCCAGGGGGTTGGCGATGGTGGCCGAGGTGAGCAGGAAGCGGGGCTCGGTGCCATAGGCGCCGGCGATCCGCCGGAGCCTGCGCAGCACGTTGGCCACATGCGAGCCGAACACCCCGCGGTAGACGTGGGCCTCGTCGATCACCACCACGGCGAGGTTGGCGAAGAGGTCGGCCCACGCTTCGTGGTTGGGCAGGATGCCCATGTGGAGCATGTCGGGGTTGGTGAGCACCACGTTGGCGCTCTTGCGGATCTGGGCTCGCGCCTCGCGGGGGGTGTCGCCGTCGTAGATGGCTGGGCGAACCCTCTTGTTCAGGCCGAAGGCGCTCAACGCTCGCGCCTGGTCCTGTGCGAGGGCCTTCGTGGGATACAGGTAGAGCGCCCGGGCGCGGGCCTCGCGGCAGAGGGCGTCCAGGGTGGGCAGGTTGAAGCACATCGACTTGCCCGACGCGGTGCCTGTGGTCACGATGGTTGGGCCCGCCCAGGCGGCGTGGACAGCCTGGGCCTGGTGGGAGTAGAGGCGCTCCACCCCAAGGCCCTCCAGTGCCGCCAGCAGCTCCGGGTGAAGCTCCGCCGGCGGCTGCACCAGCCGCGCCTTCCCCGGCCCTTCACGAGCCTCGCGCACGAGCCTGCCGTCCTCGAGCCCTGCATCGAGCAGGGCGCTCCACGGCTCGGTTTTGCGGTCGAGGGCCAAGGACTTGAGATAGTAGAGGCCATGTCCGCCACCCCCGCCGAGCGCTGGGCTCGATCCCGCTCGTTCCACCATTCGCTCTATCCCGCCGAGCGAATCGCCGCCGAGCGCGAGCTGAGCGTGTCGGTGTGCCTGCCCGCCCGCGAGTGCTCTGAGACGATTGGATCGATTGTGGGCGAGCTGATGGGGCTGCGCGAGGTGGGGGCGATCGATGAGGTGGTGGTGGTCGACGCGGCCTCTGCGGACGGCACGGCCGAGCTCGCGCGGAGTGCCGGGGCAGTCGTTTGGCAGGAGGAGGAGCTGTTGCCCGATCGGGGTCCCGTGCTGGGCAAGGGGGATGCCATGTGGCGGGCCCTCTCGAAGCTCTCCGGACAGCTCGTCTGCTTCCTCGACGCCGACACCGAGGGCTTCTCCCCGCACTTCGTCACCGGCCTGCTCGGGCCGCTCGTGTGCGAGCCCGACATCTCCTTCGTCAAGGCCTTCTATCGCCGACCGCTGGCGGCCCCGGGTGGCGCCGAGGGCAACGGTGGGGGCAAGGCGGGCGAGGGCAGCGGGGAGGGCGGGGGACGGGTCAACCACCTGATGGCCAGGCCCGCTCTGGCGCTCTTCTACCCCGAGCTGGCCGGTGTGCGCCAGCCGCTGGCCGGCGAAGTTGCCGCCCGGCGCGAGCTGCTGGAGGCGGTGCCCTTCGCCACGGGCTACGGCGTGGAGGTGGCCATGCTGATCGATGTGTGGCGCGAGGTGGGCCTGGAGGGCATGGCCCAGGTGGACCTCGACGAGCACCGCAATCGCCACCAGCCACTTTCGGCGCTCTCGCCGATGGCGGCTACTGTGCTCGCCACAATCGCCCGCCGGGTAGCCGCCGAAGGTCGACTGCGCGATGTCGAGCTCGGCGTGGGGGCGCCGGTGGAACGGCCGCCGCTGGCGAGTGTGAGCGTCGCATGAGCCGCGCTGGCTCCGCCGCGGACGGCAGGGGCGGGGCTGCTCGCATGCGCTGCCTCTACCTGGATCTCGACGGCACGCTGCTCGGGGCCCGCGCCTCGATGCTGCACGACGGCGAGGGCAGGGTGTGCATCGATGGCATCCGCGCCGTGGAGGCCTGCATGAGGGCCGATGTGGAGGTGGTGCTGATGTCGGGACGTCGCCGTGCCCAGCTGTTCGAGGACGCGCGGATGCTGGGTCAAAGCTCGTTCATCTTCGAGGCCGGCGCCTGCGTGGTGCTCGAGGGAGAGGAGCACTGGCTGACGGGCGATCTGATGCCCGGCGAGCTGAGCATCGCGGAGCAGATCGAACGCTCAGGGGCTCCGGAGCTGCTGCTCGAGCACTACAGCGGGCGCCTGGAGTACCACGAGCCCTGGCATGTGGAGCGCGAGGTCTCCCATCTCTTCAGGGGGCTGGTTGAGGCGGCCGAAGTCGACCGCCTGCTGGCAGAGCGGGGACATGAGAACCTGCGGCTGGTGGACAACGGCGTGGTGAGCCGCCGCTCCGAGGCGCTGGCCGCACTGCCCCATGTCCGTGGCTATCACCTCGTTCCCATCGGGGCATCGAAGGCGTCGGCGGTGGCCTTTCACCGCCGCGCGCGGGGCTATGCGCGCGAGGAGACCTTCGCGGTGGGGGACTCGCGTGAGGATCTCGCCTGCGCCGCCGAGGTGGGCTCCTTCTGGCTGGTGGCCAACGCCCTCGAGCGCGACCACACGATGCGTGAGGCGATGGCCGCCCATGACAATGTGAAGGTGACCGAGGCCGGCCACGGCAGCGGTGTCTATGAAGCGGTGCTGAGCGTCCTCATGAATCGATGATGCCCGCCCGCTTCTCCTCCTCGTAGAGACGCTCGATCACGAACTCCTTGAGCAGCGTCTGGTAGCCCGTGTTGCGCATCGCCGCCAGGGCCCGGAGGCGTTTGAGCGTGAACTGATCGAAGCGGATCGCCACTGGCGTGGTGCGTCCGGGGCGGATCTTGTCCTGCATGGCCAGGGCCTTTTCCCTGCGTGCCTCCTGCTCGAGGAACTCATCGGGGTTCAGAGAGAGGCCTTTCACTGGGTCCACTTCTCCGGGGCGCGTGGGGGACATGGGTGTTGTTGTTCTCCTTTTCGACTTGTGTGCTCCATGGTATCTACTCGTGTGGAGCCTCTGCGCGTACCGCCGGTCATTGCCATGCCGATCGCCATCACGAGGACTCCCAGCCCAACGACCACCATCGCCAACCCGGTCCACCCCTTGCCACTCGGCTACTCTGTATGAGGTACGTCATTTAGGCGTAGGTTGAACCGGAATTCGATATCCAGCCGTCGTCGAACCAGCCGCCCCGCAGGTAATACTTGCCGACGATTCTGAAATGTGGATTGCTCTCAGCGCAGCCGAAGGGACTATTTTCGCCTCCGCCATCGGAGCGGTTGTGCTGGTGGGCCTCATCGCCTTCGGCATCTGGTGGTTCAGGCCCTTCCGCTCCGTCTCCAGAGGAGATCTGAGAACCATCGACTCGGGCCGGCCCGACCCGGACCGCGACGGCGATGGCGGCGGCGGAGGGAAAAGTTGAGATCTCGCCCGTGCTGAGCCTTGGGCCGGTCGCTCAGCTCCCGGCGCCGCCACTGAGCCGCCGCCAGGCACGGCGCCAGAACCCCGGGGTGGGACGTCTGCGCCAGAGGGCCGGAGGGGGCACCGTTGCACGCACCAGCGCCACCCAGTCATCGAGTGGCAGCTCGCCCGAGATGAGCCGTCCCAGGGCACCAGTCACCGGCGCGCCCACACCCGCCTGCTCCAAAGCGTGCGCCAGCAATGGCACCGACTCCAATGCCTCGACGGCCTGGCCGATCCGCTCGGGTATCTCGCTCGCCGGCACCCCCGCCGCGAGCAGCTCTCCGGCCCGTCGATTGCGACTCTCGCGGGCCAGGGCAGTGGCCACCAGGTCGCCTGCTCCCGCCAGACCGATCATCGACTCGGGACGCGCCCCGATCCCATCCGCATAGCGCCACACCTCAGCGAAGATGTGCCCCGCGGCGGCACCCGCGGCGTTCAGGCCCTGAGCCTCTGTCGCTCCCGCGGCAAGAGCCGCCGCGTTCTTCGCCGCGCCCGCCAGCTCCACCCCAACGGGGTCGTCTGACTGCTCGCACACCACGCCCGCACGGGTGAATACCTGGGCCAACGCATGGGCCAGCTCCTCCTCGCTCGAAGCAGCAACCAGGGCGGCGCCGGCATGGACCATCTCCTGCGCATGGGCAGGGCCGCCCAAGCAGGCAACCCGGTCGGCCCCAAATCGGGCGCTGAGAACCCTCGTCGGTGGCACCCCATCGGGAGGCACGAGGCCCTTGGCCACGGACACCACCGCCGTGCGCTTCCCCAGTCCGGCCGCTCCGAGCGCGTTGATCACCTCACCCAGCCCGCGCGAGGGCACGGCTAGGAACACGTAGTCGGCGCGAGCCACCCCCGCCGTGGCGGGCTCGATTCGCAGGCCTGACGGCAGCTCCACCCCCGGCAGGTAGCGGCTGTTCTCACGCGCCTGGTCGATCAGGGTGGCCTGCTCGGCGGTGCGTGTCTGGAGCGTGGTGCGCAGACCACCCCGCGCCAGCAGGACGGCGAGGGCAGTCCCGAACGAGCCTGCTCCGATGACCGTCGCCCGTCGTGCACCCGGTGTGGGCAACGTCCGCGCACGTGGGGCGCGAACGCCCGGGCTCGGAGTAGGCTCGGGCTCGATCATGTGATGAGCGAGACTAGCGATCCGCACAAGCACCCCGCCGAATGGCGCAACTGGGCAGGCGATCAGCGCTGCAGGCCGGCAGCGGTCCGATACCCGGCCTCGATCGATCAGCTCGCCGAGGCCATCGCGACCGGCGCCAGTCAAGGCCGCAGGGTCCGGGTGGCCGGTGCGGGGCACTCCTTCAGCGAGAACGTCCTCACCGATGGGCTGATGCTGAAGCTGGATCGGATGGGGGAGGTGATCGACGTTGACCGCTCCTCGGGGCTGGTACGGGTGCAGGGTGGCATCACCATTCACGCCCTCAGCCGGAAGCTTGACCTTCACGGCCTGGCGATGGAGAACCTGGGGGACATCGACATCCAGACCATCGCCGGGGCCATCTCCACCGCGACCCACGGCACCGGTGCCAGTCTGGGGAACATCTCCTCCCAGGTGAGCGAGCTGAAGCTGGTGCTCGCCGACGGATCCACGCTGGTGTGCTCACCCGAGCGGGACCCCGATGTCTTCCGTGCCGCCCGCGTGGGGCTCGGTGCGCTCGGTGTGATCGCCGAGGTGACCCTGCGCTGCGTGCCCGCCTTCACCCTGCTCGGCATCGACGCTCCCGCTCCGCTGGAGGAGACTCTGGAGCGCTTCGAGGAGCTCGCCCTCGGCAACGACCACTTCGAGTTCTTCGTCTTTCCCCACGCTCGCACCGCCCTCACCCGCACCAACAACCGTGTCGAGCGGCCGCCGCGCCCCCGCGGCAAGGCGGCCGCCTACCTCAACGATGTGCTGCTCACCAACCACGCCTTCGAGCTCTTCTGCCGCGCCGGGCGGCGCGTGCCCCGGCTGATCCCCCGCCTCAACCGGATCGTCACAGCTCTCGCCGGCCGCTCCGAGCGGGTGGAAAGCTCAGCCGCCATCTTCGCCAGCCCGCGGCTGGTGCGCTTCACCGAGATGGAGTACGCCCTTCCCCGTGAGCACACCCCACACGCGGTGCGCGCCGTGATGTCGATGATCGAGCAGCGGGGCTTTGCCGTGCCATTCCCCATCGAGGTCAGAACGGTCGCTCCCGACGATGCCCTGCTCAGCACGGCAGCCGGACGCGACAGCGGCTTCGTGGCGGTCCATATGTACAGGGGAATGGAATGGGAGCCCTACTTCCGCGCTGTGGAGTCGATCATGGACGAATTGGGAGGACGCCCACATTGGGGCAAGCGCCATTTCCAGACCGCCGCCACCCTGCGCCCGCGCTATCCCGAGTGGGACCGTTTCCAGGACATTCGCGCTCGTCTGGACCCCGAGAGCCGCTTCGCCAACCAGTGGACCGATCGCGTCCTTGGAGCGGTGGATGGCTGATAGCCCCCACACCCGCCTCGAGCGCGCCACCGCCGGATTGCAGGCCCCCTTCGCGGTGATCGACATGGACGCGCTGTGGGCCAACGCCGCCGACATGGAACGCCGGGCCGCGGCCAAGCCGATTCGCCTGGCCAGCAAGTCCCTGCGCTGCCGCTCCCTGCAGGAGCGGGTGCTCGCCCGGCCCGGCTTCAGGGGCACCCTTGCCTTCACCCTTCCCGAGGCGCTGTGGCTCGCCTCTCACGGTGCAGATGACCTGCTCGTGGCGTACCCCACCGCCGACACCAGCGCCCTGGGTGAGCTGGCCCAAGGTGAGGCGCCGGTGACTGTGATGGTCGACAGCGTCGAGCAGCTCGACCTGATCGAGCGGGCCGCCAGCGGCCGCGGCTCAGAGCCGATCCGTGTCTGCATCGACCTCGATGTCGGCTGGTGGTTGCTCGGAGGGCGCCTGCGGGTTGGCGTCAAGCGCTCGCCCGTGCATACGCTCGAGCAGACCGTGGCGCTGGCCCGTGTGGTGCTTGCCCGCGAGCGCTTCAAGCTGGTGGGGCTGATGGCCTATGAGGCTCAGATCGCCGGGCTCGGCGACGCGCCCCCCGGCCGGCCGTTGCGGGCGGCTGCCATCCGCGCCCTGCAGAGCCGCTCCGCCCGTGAGCTCCGTCGCCGACGCTGCGCCATCGTCGAGGCTGTGGGTGAGATCGCCACGCAGGCCGGCACGCCCCTCGAGCTCGTCAACGGCGGTGGCACGGGGAGCCTCGAGCTCACCGCCGCCGACCCCTCCGTCACCGAGCTGAGCGCAGGGTCGGGGCTCTATGGGCCCACCCTGTTCGACGCCTACCGGGTGTTCGCTCCCCGTCCAGCCGCCCTGTTTGCGCTGCCCGTGGTGCGACGTCCCGGCGCGGGCGTGATAACTGCGCTGGGAGGTGGCTATCTCGCCTCCGGGCCCGCCGACGGGGCGCGGCTGCCCCAACCGTATCTGCCCGGAGGCCTGCATCTGGACTCCCAGGAGGGCGCCGGCGAGGTCCAGACACCGCTGCTGGGAGACAGTGCCGACGATCTTGGGATCGGCGATCGGGTGTACATGCGCCACGCCAAGGCCGGTGAGCTCTGCGAGCGCTTCGCCAGCCTGCACCTGCTCGAAGGCGACCGGATCGTGGAGGAGGTCCCCACCTATCGAGGCGAGGGACAATGCTTCCTGTGAGCGACCCCAACGTCACCCAAGAGCAGACCTCGCTGCGGAAGACGCTCAGCGAGGTCGTCGAGAAGCTGGCCCCGCTCGACCGCACTCCCTGCTCGCCCGGCGAGCGAGAGGCCGCCCTATGGCTGGCCGAGCGGCTGGGCGCGGTGGCCGGGGTCGAGGTGGCGCTCGAGGACGAGCCCTCCTGGGGCACCTTCCCGCCCACCGCCACCGGCCTGGGCCTGCTAGGGATCTTCGCCGCCGGCCTGGTGCTGCGCCGCCACCGGCCGGCCGGTGCGCTGCTCGCCGCCGCTGGACTCGCCTGCATCGTCGATGAGGCCCAGAACGGCCCCCGGCTGCTGCGCCGCCTGGTGCGCCGTCGCCGGCGCACAGTCAACCTGATCGCCCGCATCCAGGCGCAGGGCGACGGCCAACCCAATGGCGCCGGCCAGCAACCCATTGGCGCCGACCGAACCGATGGCACCGGCCGGACAGGGGAGATGCCTGTGGGGACGCTCGTGGTGCTCGCCCACCACGACGCTCCTCAAACCGGCTTCCTGTTCGACCAGACCCTTCAGCGCAAGCTCTATGAGCACGCCCCGCAGCTGATCGAGAGTGTCAAGACGCCCCTGCCGCAATGGTGGATCGGCTTGGCCGGTCCGCTTCTCACCATCACCGCTGCCCTCACCCGACGCCCGGGCCCCGCTCGGGCGGCCATCGCGGTAGGGGCCTTTGGTACGGCCATCGTGGCTGACGTGTGGCGCAATGCCACCGTTCCCGGCGCCAATGACAACCTCTCGGGCGTGGCAGCCCTCGTCGGTCTGGCCGAGCTGCTGCGAGACGAGCCCGTGGCGAACATGCGCGTGCTGCTCGTCTCCTGTGGCGCCGAGGAGACGCTCCAGGACGGGGTGCGTGCCTTCATCGCCTCACATCGACATGAGCTCACTCCCGGACACACCTGGTTCGTGAACCTCGACACCGTCGGCTCGCCCCACCTCGTGATGCTCGAGGGGGAGGGCCCCATCTGGATGGAGAGCTACAACGGGCCGTGGCTGCGCGACCTGCTCGCCGAGCGGGCCGCCGCCCTGGGCATCGAGCTGCACCGCGGCTTCCGCGCCCGCGCCTCGACTGACAGCGTCATTCCCAGTCGCGCCGGCTACCCCATCGCAACGCTCGTCTCGATGACCGACTGGCGCAGTCCCGCCAACTACCACCTCCCGAGCGACATCCCAGCCAACCTCGACTACGACACCGTGGGGCAGGCCACTCGGCTGGTCCACGAGCTGGTGGGGCGCCTGGCCGAGCGAGCACCACTGAGCGAATGCTGAGGCGGGGGAGCGGTTCGGCCTCTGCCATCTTGAGGGCTGATGCCCGAGGGCGACACCATCCATCACGCGGCCAATCGGATCCGCGCCGTGCTCGAGAACAGGGTGCCCGAGGAGATACGAACCCCGCAGCCGCGCCACGAGCTCGATCGCTGGCCGGCAGCGCTGGCGGGCAAGGCCGTTCGCTCGGTGGACGCTCACGGCAAGCACCTGTTCCTGCGCTTCGAGGACCACATCACCCTGCACTCCCATCTGCGCATGATGGGCTCCTGGGGCGTCTACCGCCAGGGTGAGCGCTGGCGGCGCGCCCCCAGGCGGGCGTGGATCGTGCTGCGCTGCGGTGGCTGGGAGGTGGTGGAGTTCGACGGGCCCGTGCTGGAGCTGATGAGCGATGCCCGCACACGCTCGCACCCCCAGCTCGCCGCCCTCGGGCCCGACGTGCTGGGGGAGAGCTTCGACGACGCGCTCTTCCTGCGCCTGCTCAGAGCCGACGATCCCACCCGCCCGATCGGCGATGCCCTGCTCAACCAGAGCACCGTGGCCGGCATCGGCAACCTGTGGAAGGCCGAGACCTGCTTTGCCGTGGGAGTGGATCCCTGGCGCGCGGTGGCCGAGGTGGGCGATGAGGAGGCCCTCGCCCTCGTTGGCTTCGCCCGCCAGGCGATGGCCGAGTCCGTTCGCTCCGGCTATAAGCAGCGACCGCGAGAGGTCTACAGGCAGGCTGGGCGTCCATGTCCCCGCTGTGGGACGAGGATTCGCCAGCGGGGGCAGGGGGAGAACAACCGTCTCACCTTCTGGTGCCCCGGCTGTCAGAGCTGAGGCAGGCTCGTCCCCAGCCGTGCAAGCTTCCTACCCGCTGCCGCCAGGCCGCGCCCGTCGTGGGCGGTGAAGATCCTCTGCAGGTCGAGGATGCGGGCGTCGAAGGCGTCGAGATCGTCCTCGGCCGTTACAGCAAAGGCGGGCACACCCGATTGGCGGGCCCTGGTGGCGATCTCGAAGGTGGCGCTCCCGTTCAGGGTGCTCTCATGCAGTCGCCTCGCGGCGATCACCACCGCCCCGGCCGCCCGCATCCGTCGGTCGAAGTCGAGCGAGTCGAGCAGGCCGCGAATGTCACCTCCGGCGCTCAGGCGCAGGGGAAGCTGCTCTGGCTCGCCCAGGCCCTCCGCCACCAGCCCCCTGGCGATCGCCGCCGCCACCCGCTCCGCGGACATGCGCTCGCCGAAGTCCTCGCTTGCGATCAGCAGGGGGCGGGTGCGCTTGCTCATGATCGGGCATCCTTCCACGGGTGGCCGCCAAGAAGTCAGAGCCCCTCCTGATCGAGACCTGCGGACAGGAGGTGCGGGTGAGCAACCCCGAGAAGCTCTATTTCCCAGCCGCGGGCATCACCAAGATCGACCTCGTCAACTACTACCTCGAGTGCGAGCAGGCTGTGGTGCGGGGCCTGCGCGACCGTCCCACCGTGATGAAGCGCTGGGTGGACGGCGTCGAGGGCGAGCCCTTCTTCCAGAAGCGCGTCCCAGACAGCGCACCCGAGTGGCTGCAAACCGCCACCGTCACCTTCCCCAGCGGGCGGCACGCTCGCGAGCTGCTTCCCAACGACGCCGCCCACCTCGTGTGGGGGGTGAACCTGGGGGTGATCGACTGGAACCCATGGCCCGTGCGCCGGGACGACCTCGACCATCCCGATGAGCTTCGCGTCGATCTCGACCCTGGGCCCGAGGTGCCATTCGCCGAAGTCCGCCAGGTGGCCCTCGAGGTGCGCGAGGTGCTCCAGGCACACAGCCTGCAGGGCTTTCCCAAGACCTCGGGCTCGCGGGGGATTCACATCTACGTCCGCATCGAGCCCGAGCAGGGCTTTGAAGAAGTGCGCCGCGCCGCCCTCGCCCTCGCCCGTGAGGTCGAGCGGAGAATGCCCCGTCGTGCCACCAGCCGTTGGTGGAAGGAGGAACGCGAGGGAGTGTTCATCGACTACAACCAGAACGCCCGCGACCGCACCGTCGCATCGGCCTACTCCGTGAGGGCCGTTGCAGACGCTCGCGTCTCCTGTCCGCTGGAGTGGGAGGAGGTTGCCGATGTGGAGCCCGCCGAGCTCACCCTCCGCACAGTGCCCGCCCGGCTGCGCGAGCGCGGCGACCCCGCGGCCGCGATCGACGAGACTCCCGGCAAGCTCGACGGCCTGCTCGAGCTGGCCGCCCGCGACGAGCGCGAAGGGCTGGGCGACGCCCCCTGGCCGCCCCACTTCCGTAAGCAGAAGAACGAGCCCAAGCGCGTGCAGCCAAGCCGTGCGCGCAAGCCCAAGGCGGCAGAGCCAAGCCGAGCCGACGCCTCCGAGGCCGCAGGCGGACCCGAGACAGAGGAGGTCGAGAAGCCGTGACCCTGCCCGTCGAGCCTCCCCTCAAGCCCCAGCTCGCCCTCTCGCGCAAGGAGCTGCCCAGCGGCGAGGATTACGTCTACGAGGTCAAGCTCGACGGCTTTCGCTGCCTCGCCTTCGTGGATGGGCAGAACGTCTTCCTGCAGTCGCGCAGCGGCAAGACCCTCGGGCGCTACTTCCCCGAGCTCTCCCTGCCCACCGGCCGCTACGTCCTCGACGGCGAGATCGTGGTGCGCGACGCGGCCGGCCACGAGGACTTCGACGCCCTCGGTCAGCGCATCCATCCGGCCGTGTCGCGGATCGAGCGCCTGGCGGTGGAGACCCCAGCGGTTTTCGTCGCCTTCGACCTGCTCGCCAGAGACGATCTGTCGCTGCTCGATCGCCCCTTCTCCGAGCGGCGTGTCGCGCTCGAGGAGCTGCTCGCCGATGGGCGGTTTGCCGGTGCGCCGGTCGAGCTGATGGACACAGTCGACACCTCCGCCGAGGCCGAGCGCTGGCTGCAGAGCGCCGAGGGGGCCATCGCCAAGGAGCGCTCCGCCATCTACCGCCCTGGCGAGCGCAAGGGGATGGTCAAGGTCAAGCGCGTGCGCACCATCGACACCGTCGTCGTCGGCTGGCGGCCGGGCAAGGAAGAGGGGACGGTAGGAGCCCTCATTCTCGGCCTCTACGACGGCCCCGAGCTGCGCGTGGTGGGCCACTGCTCCGGCCTCACCGCCTCTGAGAAGAAACGCCTCGTCGGCTTCCTCGCCGACTACGAGTCTGGCGAGCGCGGCTCGGGGGACCCCAGCCGCTGGAGCTCGGGCAAGGATCTCGAGTGGATCGGCCTGCGCCCAGAGCTGGTGGTGGAGATCGACTTCGACCACGTCTCCGCCGGGAGGATCCGCCACGGCGCCAAGCTCAGGCGCTGGCGCGAGGACAAGGCGCCCGCAGAATGCACCTACGACCAGCTCCACTCTTGAGCTACCTGCCAATCGATCATCTAGCATCAACTCCATGAGCGGGGAGGGGCCGAGCACGGCGACGGTGGCCGAGGAGGAGTATCTGCAGAGCCTCTTCTGGTTGCAGGAGGCAGGCCTGCCGATGACTGGCGCCAACGTCGCCCGCGCCATGCAGCTCTCCGCCCCCACCGTGCACGAGATGATCGGTCGTCTCGAGCGCGACGGCTACATCACCCGCGGCAGCGACCGTGCCATTGCCTTCACCGACAGCGGGGCCGACCACGCCGAGGGGATCGTTCGCCGCCATCGCCTGATCGAGCGCTTTCTCACAGACGTGCTCGGCGTCCCCTGGGACGAGGTCCACGAGGAGGCCGAGCGGCTCGAGCACGCCATGTCACCCGTTCTGGAGGAGCGCATGCTGGCAGCCATCGGGGGCGCCAAGACCTGTCCCCACGGCCACCCCATCGTCGCCGGCGCCCGCCTGGCGGGAGTACCCCTTGCAGACGTTGAACTGGGCGCATCGGTGCGCATTCTGCGCTTCGAGAACGAGGCCGAGGACCTCCTGCGCTACCTCAAGGCGGCGGGCGTCGAGCCTGGCCTCGAGGGCGTGCTTGCCGAGCGCGACGACGAGCACGTCGCCGTGCGCGCCACCGACAGCGGCCAGCTGCTCACCCTCACCCCGAGTGTCGCCGAGACCGTCTCCGTGATCGCCGACCCCTCGCCGCCGCCGCGCACCGCACTGCCCGAGCAGCTCGTGCTTGGGCAACGTTACGGGCGCTGAGTCAGCCTCAGTCGACGATCGACACCGTGTCGCTGCCCACCACGGTGAATTCCAGCTCCCCTTTCAAGCCAACAGGAGTCGTGCCGGCTTTCAGTTCGTCAACAGTCGTCGTCAGATTGTCTTCAAATTCTTTGAACAGCTGCTCAAAGGAGGCGTTGAGGGCGAAGGTCTCTCTGAAGGAGGGGCCTGGCATTTCGTCGATGTAGCCTTCCGGTATTTGGCCGATCACTCCTTTTTTGAGCGCGACTTTTCCGCTGAGGGGGCAGGTCCCTTTGAATTCCACTTCGGTGAAGGTCCCTGAGGCGGGCTTCATGTAAAGCAGCACGTCGCTGGAGCCCGGTTCGAAGTAGCCCAGCTTGCCTTCCACGCCCGTGACTTTCAGTGAGCCGTGCAGCTTCGAGCCGTTGACTTCGCAGGCGAGTTCAAAGCCCGGCGACCTGCATTCTTCGTATGTGAGTCCGAGGCTGCTCACCCGCCCGATTCCGCCGACGTTGACCAGTTCGCCGCTGCCTTTGGCCGCTTCGCATTCGACCACCGGATTGGTGATCCCGTGGTAGTAGAAGAGCGTGTGCGGGGCGCCGGTGGGCATCTTTATGCTCACTCCCACGGGCGGCAGGCCGCTGCCGTGGAATTCGAACCGGGGTGCTTCGAGTCTTGCCGACGCGGAGGAGACAGCCACACCGCTCGCCGCGAGTACGGCCAATGCCAGCGCTCCGGCAAGTCGCATGCCCCTCATCGTCCGCCTCCAGTCAGTCGCTTTTGCCCGATCTCAGGTCAGGCTACTCCCCGGCGTAGCCCTCTGTCAGAGATGCAGGTGCAGTGGCGACTCGATAGCGCAAACCACTTTCTTCTGACTCCTGAAGAACTGGATTCTCGGCGCGCATGGCACAGGATCGACTGGGGGCTCGATCTGTCCCCCTGTCTCTGATGGCGGCGATATTGCCGCATCAGGCGCTAGAGAGAGCGGTAAGCCTCGGCCAGACGCCCCACGCCCGCATCGATCTGCTCGGGCGTCACTCCGGAGTAGGCCAGGCGCAGGGTGTTCTCGCCGCCCTCCAGCAGGAAGTCGGTTCCCTTCACAAACGACACTCCACGGTCGGCCGCCGCCTGGAACAGCGCATGCACATCGGTGCCCTCGGGGAGGGTCACCCACATGAAGTAGCCACCCTGGGGCTCCACGAACTCAGCCGCCGGCAGCTCCCGGCGCAGCGCCTCGGCCAGCGTGTGCGCCCGCTCCGCCAGCGCCGCCTTGACCGTCTCGATCGAGCGCTCGATCGCGCCCGATGCGCAGAACTCGTACACGATCGACTGCGACACCATGTTTGGTGAGATGTAGGTGTTGGTTGCCAGCTGGGCTATCGCCTTGATCAGGTCCGGCGGCCCCACCAGATAGCCAACCCTGATGCCCGGGCACACCGTCTTCGAGAACGACGACGCATACACCACCCTCTCGGGGTCCATCGAGAGCATCGTCGGCAGCGTCTCCCCGCTGAAGCGAAGCTCCACATAGGGGTCGTCCTCGAACACGATGAAGCCATGGTCGCTCGCCAGCTCCAGCAGCCTTCTGCGCTTCTCATAGGCCAGCGTGTAGCCCGCCGGGTTCTGGAAGTTGGGGATGATGTGGGCGAGCGTCGGCTGCACCGGCGCCGTCCCCTCCAGCAGTCTGGTGAGCGCCTCCGTGTCGATCCCGTCCGTCTCCAGCTCCACCGCATGCAGGCGCGCTCCGCGCTGGCGCAGCGAGAGCAGTGTGCGGTCGTAGGAGGGCCGCTCCACCACCACATCGTCGCCAGGGCGCACCAGCTGCTCGAACAGGAACGCATCCGCCTGCATCGAGCCGTTGGTCACCAGCACTCGCTCCGGGTCCACCCCGTGGCGGTCCGCAATCCAGCTGCGCAGCCGCGGATAGCCGATCGAGGTGCCATAGGCCGTGGTGCCCGCCGGGTCGGACTCGAACGCCCTCACAGCCGCATCGCGCAGGCCGTCCACATCGACTATGTCGAGCGACGGCGCGCCACGGGCGAAGGAGATGGTGGGGCCTGGTGAGGTGGACACAGTGGCGTAGCTTAGGCGCCCGAGCAACTCGTCGTAGTCATGGGTGAGATCGCGCGCCGTCTGCTCCAGTCGATCGCGGAAGCGCAGCAACTCCTCCGGACGGGGTGGCCGCGGCGCGCGCGGCGGGTTTGGCCGCCTCGGAGCGGGTTGGGTGGGCGGCTCCGGGGGGCCTGGAGGATGGATCGCCTGGATTGGCTGGGGTGGCTGGATCGTGTGGGATGGGCTTGGCGCCTCGATCCGCTCGTCCACCACCCGGCTCCAGCCGCCTGCATTCGATCCTGCCGGTGGCCGGCCAGCCGCAGGGGGGACCGCCGGTGGAATTATTGGCGGCGCAGTCGCCAGATGGGACCCTCCGGGTTGAGCTGCCTGCTCAGCGGAGTGGCTGATCGAGCCGAGCGTGCGCTCGAGCTCTGCGATCTTCCGTTCCAGCTCCTCCAGGGTGCGGGCCACCTCATGATCCATGTGGACAGCCTAGTGATTGATTCCGCGGTTCTGCACCGCCGGCCGGCGCGTCTGGCCTGCGCCTCGGGCCTTTGTCCTCGGCCTCGCGGTGCCTGTGGCGACTGCGCGGTGATCAGGACGCGCTGAGCGACGCGCCGCCGAGAACCTCAACGGCGATCTTGGCCGCCTCGGTGGGGGTGCGCCCCACGCGCACGCCCCTGGCTTCGAGCGCCTGGGCCTTCGCCGCCGCCGTGCCTGCGCTACCCGATACGATCGCTCCCGCATGACCCATCTGCTTGCCCGCCGGGGCGGTGAAGCCCGCGATGTAGGCAACCACAGGCTTGCTCATGTTCTCGGCGATGTACTCCGCCGCCTCCTCCTCCGCTGAGCCCCCGATCTCGCCCGAGAGAACCACCAACTCGGTCTCCTCGTCGCCCTCGAACAGCTCGAGGATGTCCACGAAGGAGGAGCCCGGCACAGGGTCTCCCCCGATGCCAACGATCGTCGAGCAGCCGAAACCCGCCTGGGCGATCTCGTTACCGATCTGGTAGGTCAGCGTCCCCGACCGCGACACCACACCCACGTTGCCCTGCTTGAAGAACGAGGCCGGGATGATCCCCACATTGGCCTTGCCCGGCGAGAGGATGCCCGGGCAGTTGGGGCCGATCAGCCGCGTGCCCGGATGGTCGCGCTTGATTGTGTTGTACACCCGCAGCTCGTCGTGGGCGGGGATGCCCTCGGTGATGGCGATCACCAGCTCAACTCCCGCCGCCGCCGCCTCGAGGATCGAATCCGCCGCGAAGCGCGGCGGCACGAAGATCATCGCCGTGTTCGGCTGGCACTCGGCCACCGCCTGCTCCCAGCTGTCGAATACGGGGATGCCCTCCACGCTCTGTCCACCCTTGCCCGGCGTCACACCCCCCACCACATTGGTGCCGTAGCTGCGGTTGTTGAGCGTGTGGAATGTTCCCTCGCGGCCCGTGATGCCGGCCACCGCCAAGCGTGTGCTCTCGTCGATCAGGACAGACATCAGGCTGTTGCCTCCACGGTATCTCCGGCCGCGAGCGCCACAACCTTCTCGGCGGCCTCGTTCATGGTCTTGGCCGAGTAGACATTCGGAAGGCTCGCCTCCTGAAGCAGGCGGCGTCCCTCCTCGTCGTTGGTCCCGTCCAGACGCACAACAAAGGGGACCGTGGGCTTGATCATCTCGAAGGCCGCAATCAGTCCCTTGGCCACCTCATCGCAGCGGGTGATGCCGGCGAAGATGTTGATCAGAACGGCTTTCACGCTCTCGTTGGCGAGGATCAGATCGACCGCCTGCTTGATCGTCTCCGCATTCGACCCTCCTCCCGCGTCGAGGAAGTTGGCGGGCGCACCGCCGGCGAGGGAGACCACGTCGAGTGTTGACATGACCAAGCCGGCGCCGTTGCCGAGGATGCCGATGTCGCCGTCGAGCTTGACGTACTGCAGGCCCTCCTCCTTGGCCCTGCGATCCAGCGGATCTTCGTTCTCGCTGTCCGAGAGCCCCTGGTTCTCAGGGTGGCGGTAGAGAGCGTTGCCGTCGAGCGAGACCTTCGAGTCCAGCGCCTTGACTTCCCGCTCCGGCGTGACGATCAGAGGGTTGATCTCAGCCAGTGTCGCGTCCTCCTGCAGCCACACCTCATAGAGGGCGATGAGGGCGTCGGCCACGCCCTCCACCACATCGGCGTCCGCCCCTCCTTCGCTTGCCACCCGCAGCGCCTCCGCCCGGGTGAGCCCCGTCAGCGGGTCCACGTGGTGGCGAATCAGCTTCTCCGGTGTGTTCTCGGCTACCTCTTCGATGTCCACGCCGCCCTCCACGCTGAACATCACCAGCGGCTTCTTGGCCGAGCGGTCGAGCAGCACCGACGCGTAGTACTCCGAGGCGATGTCCGACGCGTGCTCGATCCACACCGTCCGCACCGTGTGTCCCTTGATGTCCATCCCGAGGATGTTGCCGGCGTGCTCGCGGACCTCGGCCTCGTCCGCGGCGAGCTTCACTCCGCCCGCCTTGCCCCGTCCACCGATCAGCACCTGGGCCTTGACCACCACCGGGTAGCCAATCTCGCCGGCCGCCTCTACGGCGTCCTCAACGGTGTCTACGGGCTTACCCGAGGACACCCTCAATCCGTGGCGGGCAAACAGCTGCTTGCCCTGATACTCCAGCAGGTCCATTGCGGCGCAGGACGATAACACCAAGCCGCAAGATCGCGCTCTCCAACGGTCCCCGGAGGGTGGCGCACCGCGCCGAAGGGCCCTCGCAGGGCATAATGCCCCCCGCGATGCCCATTCCAAAGAACATCACCTTCGTCACATTCGACGTATACGGAACGCTCATCGACTGGGAAACCGGCATCTATGACGCGTTCGCCAAGGAGGCCGCCCGCGACGGCGTCGAGATCGACCGGGCTGTGCTCATGCCCATGTTCCAGGAGATCTCCCGTGAAATCGAGGGAGGCTCCTACGAGCTCTACGCCGAGGTCCTGCGGCGCACGGCCATCGAGATCGCCAAACGCCTCGACTGGGCTCTCGAGCCCTCCCGCTCGGGCTTCCTGCCCGACTCCGTCCAGCGCTGGATGCCCTTCAAGGAGACCAGCACCCAGCTGCAGAAGCTCGGCAAGAAGTACAAGCTCGGGCTGCTCTCGAACATCGACGACAAGCTGCTGGGGCAGACCCGCCGCCACATGAACGTCGACTTCGACCTTGTCGTGACCGCCCAGCAGGTCCGCTCTTACAAGCCCGAACTGCCCCACTTCACCGAGTGCGCCAGGCGCATGGGCGGCAAGCGCGGCTGGGTCCACGTGGCGGCCAGCCACTACCACGACGTCGCTCCCTGCATCAAACAGCGGGTGCCCGTCATCTGGGTCAACCGCAACAAGGAGACCCTCGACTCTTCCCAGAAGAAGCCCACCGCCGAAGTGAGCAACCTCAAAGAGGCCGCCAAACTTCTCGGCATCACCTAGGGCGTGCGGGCGCTCGCCCTGCACCAAGACGTACTGCTCGTAACGAGCGCTCTGCTCCAGGTCAACTGCGTCATCGTGCGCGGTGGCGTGCTGGGCGGCGGCGATTTCAGCAGCGGCGAGGCCGAGGGTGTTTTGAAGGTCACGCTCTCTGGTGGGGCCCGAGGCGGAGGCGAGTCTGAAGCGGAGCCCGGGTCGGACGCGCCCCCAGAGCCGGCCGAGGCGGAGAGGGAGGGGGAGGGGAATGTTCCCGCAGAACTACTGTATAGCCATGGTGATACAGAAGTTAAAAGAGAACAACCCAAACAGCCCAAGCCTCAGCCGCGGCAGACGCAGCAGCAGCAGCCGGATGCCGCCGCTGCTGCCGAGACATTCCTGATCGACTCGCCCATCCTCCCCGACGAGCTCGACGCGCTGCCGGCACTCCTCGAGCAGGCGCGCTTTCCCCCTCCCAGCGGCCTGCTGGCCACTCATGGCGATTGGGATCACCTACTCGGCCGCCTCGCCTTCCCCGAAGCAGCCTTGGGGGTGGCGGAGTCCACGGCCGAGCGCCTGGGCGCAACGCCCGGCGAGGCCCAGCGCGAACTGCGCAGCTTCGACGAAGAGCTCCTCATCGAGCGTCCTCGCCCGCTGGCCCTCGGATCGCTGCAGGCGCTGCCTGTGCCCGGGCGCTGTGAGCTGGGCGACCGTGAGCTCGAGCTGCACCCAACGGGCGGGCACACCCCCGATGGGATGGCCGTGGTCATCGGCTGGGCCGGTGTGCTGGTCGCCGGGGACCACCTCTCCAGCGTCGAGATCCCGACGCTGCATGACGGTGGCGATCTTCACGCCTACCTCGCCACGCTCGAGCGGCTGCGTCCGCTCGTGGGATCAGCCCAGCAGGTGGTACCCGGCCACGGGCCGGTGCTCGATCGCGCCGCCGCGCTGGTTGTGCTCGAGGAGGACCTCGCTTACCTCCAAGCCCTCGGTGAGCGAGGAGCCGAGGCGGAGCTGCCCGCCGGGCGGCGTGGCAAGGCTCAGCGCGAGCTGCACGCTCGCAACGTGGCCGCGCTCTGAGCCGAATCGCCTGCCCGGGGAGCGCTCACAGCTCGAGACCGCGAGCGGCGGCGCTGGGACGGCCGAGGTCCTACCGGTCGGAGCCGTTGCTGCGGACGTACCAGTTGACCGTCATCTCGGCCACCACCGTGCCCTGGGCGTCGGTCATCTCCACGGCGATGGGGAAGCGGATGCGCCCCTCCTCGTTCAGTCGCCCCACGAGGGCGTCGCGGTCCTCGGTGAAGCGGGCAGTGGCCGTGATCACGCCTCTGGCGATCTTGCGGTAGGCGATCTCGGCCGACTCGGCCAGGGGGGTGATCGAGCCCATCAGCTCCACGAACGCCCCCACGAAGGCCGCACCCGAGGCGGCCTCGCCCGCTGTGAATAGGGCGCCCGCGTGCTGGGAGCCGACGTGGTTGTGGAGGTGGGCCTCGTCGGGGAGGTTGACCACCCCGTGGTCGGGGGCCACCGTCACCGTCTCCAGGCCCACATACCCGTTGAAGGGGATCGCCTGGTTCAGACCCGCATCCACCGCCGCGTAGTCGATCGCCACCCTACGCCTCCTCGGCGCTCTTGATGGTGGCTATGGGTGCGCCCGCCTGGATGGGGGCGCCCTCGCTGATGGGCAGCTCGACGATGGTGCCCGCCTTGTGGGCGGTGATCTCGTTCTCCATCTTCATCGCCTCGATGATGCACAGCAGCTGACCCTCGGCCACCGTGTCTCCCTGCTTGACCAGCACCTTCCACATGTTGCCCTGCAGGGGGGAGGGGAGCACGTCGGGGCCGCCCGCTCCGCTGGAGGACTTGCGCTCGCCGCGCTTGGGGGCGGCCCGTCCGGCGCTCGCGCCGTTGGCTCCCGCGCCTGCGCCCGCCCCGGCCGCTGCCGCCCCACCGCCGCCAAAGGGCGGGCCCACCACCCGCACGTCGAAGCGCTTGCCCGACACCTCCACCGCGTAGGTCTGCTCCACCTGCTCCTCATCCTCCTCGCCCGTGGGCGGGGTGGGGGCGGGGAAGGCGAGGGTCTTCAGCCACTTCTTGTCCTCCATGAGGTCCCTGCAGGTCTCGCCCTTGGCCCACTGCTCGGTGGCGAGCAGGGCCTGGTGGAAGGGGATCAGCGTCTTCAGCCCCTCGATCTCGAATTCGCCCAATGCCCGCAGCATCCGCTTGGTGGCTTCCTCGCGGTTGGAGTCCCACACGATCAGCTTGGCCACCATGGGGTCGTACATGGGAGACACTTCCCCCCCTTCCTCCACTCCCGAGTCAACCCTCACGCCCGGTCCGGTGGGCTCGCGGTAGAGGCCGATCTTGCCGGGGGCGGGGGCGAAGTTCTTGGAGGCGTCCTCGGCGTTGATGCGGCACTCGATGGCGTGTCCCCGCAGTTCCACATCGGCCTGGGCGTAGGAGAGTTCCTCGCCGGCGGCCGCCCTGATGCCCTCCTTGACGATGTCGATGCCGGTGGTCATCTCGGTCACGCAGTGCTCGACCTGCACCCGGGTGTTCATCTCCAGGAAGAAGTACTCGGGCTCGCCGCTCTCGCCGATGGAGAACAGGCCCTCGATGGTTCCCGCGCCCACATAGTCGACCGCCTTGGCCGCATCGACCCCGATCTTGCCGATGCGCTCGCGCAGCTGGGGGTCCACCACCCATTCGGGTGCGGGAGACTCCTCGATCACCTTCTGGTGGCGGCGCTGGATGGAGCAGTCGCGCTCGCCCAGGTGGATGACGTTGCCGTGGCGGTCGGCCAGTACCTGGACCTCCACATGGCGGGGATCGTGGAGGTAGCGCTCGAGGTAGACGGTGGGGTCGGAGAAGAACTTCTCCCCTTCGCGGCTGGAGCCCTCGAAGGCGCCCTCGAGCTCGTCCTCGGTGAGGGCCACCCGGAAGCCCTTGCCGCCGCCGCCCCCGGCTGCCTTGACGGCCACGGGGAAGCCCACCTCCTCCTTGGCGATGCGCAGGGCATCGGCCACGGTGGCCACCGGCTGTGTGGTGCCCGGCACGATGGGCACCCCCGCCGCCTGCATCAGCTCGCGGGCGCGGGTCTTGGAGCCCATCGCCTCGATGGCGCTGGCGGGGGGTCCGATGAACACGATGCCCGCCTCCTCGCAGGCCTGGGCGAAGGGGGCGTTCTCGGCGAGGAAGCCATAGCCCGGGTGGATCGCCTCGGCACCCGCCCGGCGGGCCACCTCGAGGATCTTCTCCACATTCAGGTAGTTCTCAGCCGCCGGCCCCTCGCCGAGGTTGTAGGCCTCGCCGGCCCGCTTCACGTGGGGGGCGTCGCGGTCGATCTCCGAGTACACCGCCACGCTGGCAATGCCCAGCTCCTCGAGCGCCCGGGCGATGCGAACGGCGATCTCGCCGCGGTTGGCTATGAGCACCTTGGTGAACATCGGCGCGGAAGCTTATTAGGAGGCGGCCTTGGAGGGCCGCCCCGCGGCGTTCCGGGGGTGAGTCAGGGCCGCCTCCCGCTCATGCGGCCGCCGCGATCATCCCCGCGCCGACCGTGCGATTGCTCGCCTCGTCGATCAGGATGAAGCTGCCCGTACGGCGGTTGCTCGTGTAGGGGTCGAACACCAGGGGCACACTCGTGCGCAGCCTGACCCGGCCGATGTCGTTGAGCTGGAGCTCCCCCGGCGGGGGGTCGCGCTCGAGGGTGTGCACATCCACCACGTCCTCGATCGAGTCGATCAGCGCCACTGCGCTGCGGGAGGTCTGCTTGAGCGCATAGCGCCCCCCCGGGCGCAGGGGCTCGTCTGTCATCCAGCACACATCCGCCTCGAGCTCCCTGCCGACGGTGGGAGCCTCATCGGGGTGGCAGATGAGCTCGCCCCTGGAGATGTCCAGCTCGTCCTCCAGCCGCACAGCGAAGGACATCGGCGCCATCGCCTCCTCGATCTCCCCCTCGTAGGTGTCGATCGCCGCTATCCGTGTGCGGTGGGGCGGATCATGGGTCCCCAGCACCGCCACCTCATCGCCCCGGCGCAGCGCCCCGCTGGCGAGCTGACCGGCGTAGCCGCGGTAGTCCTCGCCCGTCCCCGCCGTGCTCGCCGGGCGGATCACCCACTGCACGGGGAAGCGTGCCGGCTTCTCGTTGGGGTGGTCGTATGCCACCTCCACCTGCTCGAGGTGATCGAGCAGCACCGGGCCGTCATACCAGCCCATCGGCTGTGAGCGCTCCACCACATTGTCGCCGTTCAGCGCCGACATCGGGATGTAGGAGATCCGCTTCACCCCGCTGAGCTTGTGGGCGAAGCCTTCGAACTCCTCCACCAGCTCCTCGAAGCGCGCCTGGGAGTAGTCCACCAGGTCCATCTTGTTGATCGCCACCACCATCTCGGGGATCCCCAGCAGGGCGCTGATGAAGGCATGGCGGCGCGACTGCTCCAGCACCCCCCGGCGGGCGTCGATCAGCACCACCGACACATCCGCAGTGGAGGCCCCCGTGACCATGTTGCGCGTGTACTGGCGGTGGCCGGGGCAGTCGGCGATGATGAACCGCCGGTTGACCGTGGCGAAGTAGCGGTAGGCCACATCGATCGTGATCCCCTGCTCGCGCTCCGCCCGCAGCCCGTCGGTCAGCAGCGCCAGGTCGAGCGCGCCCTCCCCGCCGCGGCGCTCACTCGCCTGGGCCACATGCTCGAGCTGGTCCTCGAACACCTGCTTGGAGTCGTAGAGCAGCCTGCCAATCAGCGTGCTCTTGCCATCGTCCACCGATCCGGCCGTGGTGAAGCGCAACAGGTCGAGGGTCATGCCTCTGGGCCCCTGCCGCCACTGCGAACGCATCCAGGCGCGCCCGGCGCGCCTCCTTCAAAACTCCCAGCGGACACTAGAAGTAGCCGGCCTTCTTGCGGTCCTCCATCGCCGCCTCCGACACACGATCGTCGGCACGGGTCTCACCGCGCTCGGTGATCCTGGTGGCTGCTATCTCCAGCACCACTTCCTCCAGGGTGGCCGCCTGCGAGCGCACGCCGCCCGTGCAGCTCATGTCGCCCACCGTGCGGTAGCGCACAGTCTCCTCGACGATCTGCTCGCCGTCGATCAGCTCGGTGCCCTCCCTCCAGGCGTAGAGCATGCCGTCGCGCTCGAACACCTTGCGCTCGTGGGCGAAGTAGATATGGGGCACCTCCAGCTGCTCCTGGTCGATGTACTCCCACACGTCCAGCTCGGTCCAGTTCGACAGGGGGAACACCCGCACATGCTCCCCCTTGCGGATCCTCCCGTTGTAGAGGTTCCACAGCTCCGGGCGCTGGTTCTTGGGGTCCCACTGGCCGAAGTCGTCGCGGAAGGACATGATCCGCTCCTTCGCCCTCGCCCGCTCCTCGTCGCGGCGGGCTCCCCCGAAGGCGGCGTCGAAGCCATGCTCAGAGATCGCATCCAGCAGGGTCACCGTCTGCAGGCGGTTGCGCGAGGCCCTCGGGCCCGTCTCCTCAACCACCCTGCCCCTGTCGATCGAGTCCTGCACGCTTGCCACAATCAGCCGCTCTCCCAGCTCCGCCACCCGGCGGTCGCGGTACTCGATCACCTCGGGGAAGTTGTGCCCCGTGTCCACATGCATCAGCGGGAAGGGGAAGGGGGCCGGCCTGAACGCCTTCTCGGCCAGGCGCAGCAGCACAATCGAGTCCTTGCCCCCGCTGAACAGCAGCACCGGCCGCTCGAATTCAGCGGCAACCTCACGCATCACATGGATCGCCTCTGACTCCAGTGCGCGCAGGTGGCTCAGCTGAGGGCGGGCCGTGACGCTCATCTCGACCTCAGCTGACGATCTCTATGTGCAGCCCGCACTCCGTCTTGTCCGTGCCTGCCCAGCGGCCCTCGCGGCCCGATCCCGGCTTGGTGCACGGCGCGCAGCCGATCGACTCATAGCCCTGGTCGTGAAGGGGGTTGTAGGGGAGGCCCCGCTCGTGGATCCGCCGCCACAGGTCCTTGTCCGTCCAGTGGGCCAGCGGGTTGTACTTCCACAGACCCCGCTTCTCATCGCGTTCGATCAGCTCCGCATTGGCCCTCGTGGGTCCCTGCTCGCGGCGGATGCCCGTGATCCAGCCCTCCGCTCCCGCCAGCGAGGCTTCGAGCGCTGCCACCTTCGCCACCGAGCAGCAGTGTTCAGGGCCGCTCCAGGGGATGTCGGGGCTGCTCGCATCCTGCACCTCGATCTTCACCCCATAGCGCTCCTCGAACTCCCGCCACGTCTGCAGCGTCTCCGGGAAGAGCACACCCGTGTCGATCGTCACGATCCGCACCGTCGAGCCCGTGCCCTGGTCGAGCTGGAGCAGCTCGTCGAGCAGCACCGACTCCTCCTTCTGAAATGAGCACAGAAGCACAGCCCGCTCGCCATGACGCGCCGCCTCACGGAGCGTGTGAGTCAGGCTCAGCGCCGGGTCGACGGCCGAGCCCACATCTGCTGTATGGCTGTTCAGTGGTGGCATCTGTTCGTCTCGTCTCATTTCCTCATCGGCATTCATACGCCGACATCTATACCGCGCACTCGCCCTCGCCGCGAATCACTTCGAACGGGGCGTTGCGATTCCAGTCAATGAACGTGTTCATTGTCTCCAGCCCGAACTCCACCGGCATCGACAGGTCCTTCACCAGACCCTCCAGCTCAGTGGTTCCCACCCGCTCGGCAAACGCTCCCCACTCCTCGCCCTCGTTGCGCGAGGACTCGTAGTGGTTGATCCAGCGCTCGATCGCCTCCGGCACTCGCTTCGCCGGCAGCCGCAGCTTCAGACGGGTGCCGAACTTGACCTCTCCGCCTTCATACACCCCGCCCACATGGGGGATGTAGGCCGGGATCGTGTGCTCGCCAACTTTGATCGAGGCACCGTAGAAGCCGATGTCCGCCACATGGTGCTGTGAGCAGCCATTGGGGCAGCCGCTCATCTTGATGTGGATCTGGCGCGTCAGCGGGTCGCGGATGTCCATCTCCTGCATCCGCTCCTGCACCGCCTGGTTGAGACCCATCGAGCTCGTGATCCCGAGCTTGCACGAGTCCGTCCCCGGGCACGACACCACATCGTTGATCTCCCTCACGCCCGCATCCGCCAGGTCAAGCTCGCGCAGCGCGTTCCACACGTCGTACACGCTCTCCTCCCTCACCCACCGCAGCAGCAGGTTCTGCTGCACCGTCGTGCGGGCATAGCCGCCCGAGTGGGCACGCACGATCTCCGCCAGGCCACGGAACTGATCGGGTGTGAGGTCTCCGCGGGTGATCTTGACCTCCACCGTCACGAAGCCCTCCTGCTTCTGCTCCGCCACATTCGTCGCCCGGAAGCGCTCGAACTCCCTGTGGTCGCCATTGGGGCTGCTGTAGCTCTGGGGCGCCGCCGGCGCCGACTCGCGCTCGTCGTCCAGGAACAGCCGGTGCTCAACCGAAAAGTCGCGTTCGTTCACCCAGTCGCCCTTCAGCTCCTCCTCCACCTGGCTGCGCAGCTCATCGATGCCGTACTTGTCCACGAACACCTTGATCCGGGCCCTTGCGCGGTTGACCCGCAGCCAGTCCTGGCGATCGAAGATCCTGAACACCGCCTCGGCGATCTTCAGGTAGTCGCCGTTGTCGAGCTCCACGAAGTCGTACAGCGCCGGTGCAACCCTCGGCATGATCGACGTGCCTCCGCCCACCAGCATCTCGGCGCCCCGCACCTGCCTGCCGTCGATCTCCTTGACGCGGGCCCTGTAGGCGATGTCGTGGATGCCGCTGATCGCCCTGTCGGCGGGGCTGCCGTCGAACGCCGTCTTGATCTTCCTCGGCATCGCCTGGGTGGTGGGGTGGCGCACGAAGTAGCGCACATAGGCGCCCACATAGGGCGTCATGTCGAACAGCTCATCCTTCGCCACGCCTGCCCAAGGATCGCCCGTCACGTTTCTCACCGTGTTGCCACAGCCCTCGCGGCTCGACAGCCCCGACTCGCTCAGCTCGCGGATCGCCTTCTCGATTTCCGGCAGCGGGATGTGGTGCATCTGCACGTTCTGCCGGGTCGTGATGTGGCCCTTGTTCAGCGGCACATACTTCTCGATCACATCCGCAAAGGACTCCATCTGCTCCGGCGTGATGCCCCCGAAGGGCAGCTTCACCCGGATCATCTGCACGTCGGGCTGGCGCTGGCCATACACGCCCTGCTTGAGGCGGAACTTGATGAACTCGTCTTCCGGGGTCTCCCCCTGGAGGAATTTCGTCGCCTCCGTCTTGAAGTCGTCGAACTCCTGCTCGAGTATCGGGATCAAGTGCCCCGGCACGTTCTGGAGGACCTCCGGGTCCTCGAGGGTGCCGCGCTGGGCGGAGATGGAACCTTGCTCCATACGAAAAACCTCCTGATCCGGACGGCGTTCGCCCGGGCTGCTTTCGTCTTTACGCTGCCGGCGGAAGAGCTATTGCTGCTAAAGCCTAGCGGCTTTCAGGTATTTATCCAGGGGTGGGGTTCGGAGGCTGCCCAGGGCTCCCGCTGCACCCCTTCGTTGAGCGCCGCCTGACGCCATTTGTCGAGGGGCTGGGCGGTGGTCGGGGCCGGTGGTGGCGCGGTGGCCCGCATGAAGCGCTCCAGCGCCGCCACGATCGCCGCCGCCTCCTCCGGGGAGGCTGTCGGGTCGGCTGTTGCTATCAGCCTCAGCTGGGGGCGGCGGTTGGGCATCTCGGCTCGCTGGCATTGTGACGCACGGACTGCCCTGCGGTCGGTGTCGTCGGGGGTGGGGGTCTGACCGGAGTTGGTGTTTGTCTTTTTGTTTGGTGTATCGCAGTTGCTATACACCAAGTGAAAGGTGTATACAGCGCCACAGGCGTGCGTGTACGGAAATAGCCGCGCCTCTCGATGGCCCGGGAGGACTCCGGGAGGAATCAGAGAGGGATGTTGCCGTGCTTGCGCTTTGGCCCCGGCTCGCGCTTGCCCTGCAGGGTGCGCAGCGCAGTGATCAGCTTGGGTCGTGTCTCGTGGGGCACGATCACATCGTCGATGTAGCCCCGCTCGGCTGCCGTGTAGGGGTTGGCGAAACGCGCCTTGTAGTCCTCCATCAGCTTCTTGCGCCTCTCCTCCGGGGTGGGGCTGGCGCCGATATCACGGCGATAGATGATGTTCACCGCCCCCTCGGGGCCCATCACAGCCACCTCAGAGGTGGGCCAGGCGAAGTTGAAGTCCGCCCCCAGATGCTTCGAGGACATGACGTCGTAGGCGCCCCCATAGGCCTTGCGAGTGATGATCGTCACCTTCGGTACCGTCGCCTCGGCGAACGCATAGAGCAGCTTGGCTCCATGGCGGATGATGCCGCCCCACTCCTGCTCGGTCCCGGGCAGGAAGCCAGGCACATCGCAGAAGGTCACCAGAGGGATGTTGAAGGCGTCGCAGGTGCGCACGAAGCGAGCAGCCTTCTCCGAGGCGTCGATGTTCAGCACCCCCGCCAGCTGGTTGGGCTGGTTGCCGACGATGCCCACGGCGTGGCCATCCAGGCGGGAGAAGCCGCAGATGATGTTCTTGGCGAAATGCTCGTGAACCTCGTAGAACTCGCCATCGTCCACGATCAGGCGCACCACCTCGCGCATGTCATAGGGCTTGTTGGGGTTGTCAGGCACCACATGGTCGAGCTCCTCGTCCATCCGCAGCGGGTCGTCGGTGGGCTGCACCTGGGGGGTGCTCTGGAGGTTGTTGGAAGGCAGGAAGCTCAGCAGGTAGCGGCAGTCCTCCAGGCAGGCATCCTCGTCGTCGGAGGCGAAGTGGGCCACCCCAGACTTGGTGTTGTGCGACATCGCCCCGCCCAGCTCCTCGAAGCCCACCTCCTCGCCGGTGACCGTCTTGATCACATCGGGCCCCGTGATGAACATGTGCGAGGTCTCCTTCACCATGAAGATGAAGTCGGTGATCGCCGGCGAGTACACAGCGCCGCCGGCGCACGGCCCCATGATCAGGCTGATCTGGGGAATCACCCCCGAGGAGCGCACATTGCGCAGGAATACATCGCCATAGGAGCCCAGCGACACAACCCCCTCCTGGATGCGCGCGCCGCCCGAGTCGTTGATGCCGATCACCGGACAGCCGATCTTGGCTGCCAAATCCATCACCTTGCACATCTTCTCGCCCATCACCTCGCCCAGAGAGCCCCCGAACACGGTGAAGTCCTGACTGAACACGCACACGGTGCGCCCATCGATCGTGCCGTGGCCCGTAACCACAGCATCGCCCCACGCCCGGTTCTTCTGCATGTCGAAGTCGTGTGTGCGATGACGCACGAACGTGTCGAGCTCCTGGAAGGAGCCCGGGTCGAGCAGCTTTTCCACGCGCTCGCGTGCGGTGTACTTGCCCCGGGCGTGCTGCTTCTCCTCGGCCTCGGGAGAGGAGTGCAGGGCCGCCTCGCGCAGCTCGTGCAGCTGGGCCAGCTTTTCCTCGTAGGTCTCCGGAGCCTTCTGGCGGGGCTCTTTGCGGTGGCCGCTACGAGAGGCCGCCAGCAGCGCCGCGTCGCTCTGTCTGTCGTGGGTGCTTGACATCGGACGCGGCATCTTATCCGCGTGGCGCCGCTTCAAGCGTCTTGTGGCGACTCCCGGCGTGTACTAGGCGGCGGGCCGGAGGCCTGCAGCGTCCCTGGCTTCGACGCGCGTTCGCGGCGGGAGCTGCACCAGCTCTCCTGTCGAGCGCTCTTTGAGCTTCATCCAAAGCACCGCCAGCAGCAGCAGCATGCCTGCAATGCCATGCGTTGGCTCCGGCGTGAACAGAACCTCGCGACCATCCGGGTAGATGATCGCCGCCGGATCGCCGGCGAACAACGCCCTGCTGGTGAGCGCTGCTTGATCCGGGCTCTCAGCGTCGATGAAGTGGGTGCGGTTCGGATAGCGAGCCTCGAGCTCCGGGCTCTGCATTCCTGCAATCACCCTGTCCATCGCGGGGGACTGGGGGTGGAGCGGAGCACTCATCGTGTCCTCCAGTTCTCGAGCATCGACTGCCATTCCCGGGTCGCACGCTCCATAGCCTCGGCCATTGCTTGGTTGATCGTCAGGAATCCATGCACAGTTGGATCCTGCTTGCCTGTAGAGCGAGTGTACTCGTGCTCATGGTGCTCATAGACGTGGTGCGCGTTGTCCCAGAGATGGAATGCGGTCCACTCGCCATCGACGAAGGTCTCCAGCACGATTGCGTAGCGGAACGGGATCTGCTCCGATCGTCCATAGCGGATACGTACCCAAAGATCGACGTCGATAAAGACTTCCCTAGGCCATTCGGGCATCGGCAGATTATTCGCCCGACTGCGGCTGGTTCTCTCGACGAAGGGAGTATTGCTACGCGCGTGAGAACGGCCGGTGGTGCGCGGCGCCGAGACGATCGAGCACAGCAGTCAACACCGCTGTGACCTCTTCGGCCGCCACTTCCTCTGCGGCCTCGAGCTCGCGCTGCCAGGTCCGTGGGCGAAGGGTTCTCCTGCGACTCCCCCGATTGCTCATCGGCCTCCGCTACCGGTTCGATCGGCCACTCTGCCTGCGCCGCAACCGGCTCAGGGTCTGGCTCGGACTCATCCTCGAGCACCGGCTCGGAAGCCGGCTCGGCCTGAAACCGCGCCTGCAGCGACTCGATCGCCGAGCCGCTCCGGGCAGGGCTGGCTGGCTCCAGATCCGTGGGCGCCTCGTCCTGCTGCGAGGGGGCGCTGTCCGTCGGCATCGCTGCCGTCGGCTCCTCCAGCGGTGCTTCGGTCGGCGCGGGTGCCTTCGGCTGACGACGCCCGAAGAGGCGCGCGAAGAAGCCGCGGCGAGGCGCCGGCTGTGGGGTCCGGCTCGCTGGGCGAGGTGGGCTCGATGGCCGTCTCAGTGGCCTCGGCCTCGACAGGTGGCATCCAGGGCTCGGCCGCATCGGGCTCGACGATGGCTGCCTCAATCGCAAGAGCAGTCGCCAGCCTCAGGCTCCAGAGCCTCGGCGCTCGCCTCGGTGGACCCACATCTTCCACAGCCGGCTCCTGCTCGAGCTCGGCGGTGGCCAGGGGCTCGACCTCCTGCTCGATCCCGGCCTCCACTATCTCAGGCGCTTTCTGCGCGGGCGGCTCGATCTCCCGCGTGACGCTGAGGGTCACCTTGGTGCCCCAGCCCGAGGGCTTGATCGAGCACGCTGCCCCTCGTGCCCTCGGCCTCCCACTCCACGCGCTTTTCCGGTTCGGCTCGCGTGATGCGGATCTCTCCCAGCTCGCCCAGGTGGCGAGCCAGGGAGTCGGGGTCGCTCAGCTCCGCCCACAGCTCGGGCGGAGACTTGACCAGAGTGCGCTGCACCTCCGAGGAGATCATCGCCCCATCCTTTCGAGCGATCTCCCCCTACTCCTTCCGCCGGGCAGGCCCTTCGCCGCGAGGACGATGCCCTCCTATCAGGCCGCCGAGGCGGGCGCTGCCTGAGAGTGCATGCAGGCCGCGCTCGTGCAGGAGCTCGGCCAGCTGCACGGCGTTGGTGGCGGCGCCCTTGCGCAGGTTGTCCGCCACTATCCACAGGTCCAGCGCGCGCTCGTGGCCCCTGTCGCGACGGATGCGTCCCACGAACACCTCGTCGCTGGCCCGTGGCCTCGATCGCCAGCGGGTAGAGCGCCGCGGTCGGGTCGTCGAGCACGCGTCACCCCGGGCGCAGCTTCGAGCAGCTCGCGTGCCCGCTCGGGGGAGAGCTCCTCGCGCGTCTGCACGTTGACCGCCTCCGAGTGGCCGTTGACCACAGGCACGCGCACGCAGGTGGCCGAGATGCGGATCGACGGGTCGCCGAGGATCTTGCGCGTCTCGTTGATCAGCTTCCGCTCCTCGTCTGTGTGGTCGTCGCCGGCGGCAAACGAGCCGGCGTGGGGGAGGGCGTTGAAGGCGATCTGGTGCGCATAGGCTGCCCGGAGGCTCGATGCTCCTGCTCGTGCAGAAGCGCATGGGACTGGTCGAGCAGCTCGTCCACCGCCTCCTTGCCCGTGCCCGAGACGGCCTGGTAGGTGCTGATCACCAGCCGCTCGATGCCCGCCGCCTCGTGGATGCGGCTTGAGCGCCACCACCATCTGCATGGTCGAGCAGTTGGGGTTGGCGATGATCCCCTGATGGGCGTCGAGCGCCTCGGGGTTGACCTCGCTGACGACCAGCGGCACCTCCTCGCTCATCCGCCAGCGCGAGGAGTTGTCCACCACCACCGCGCCCGCCTGCGGCGAAGCGCGGCGCCCACTCCCCCGAGGTGGAGCCCCCGGCCGAGAACAGCGCAAGGTCGAAGCCCTGGATCGACTCCTCGCTGAGGGCCTGCACCACCAGGCCGCCCTCCAGCTCACGGCCCACCGAGCGCTCGGAGGCGAACGGCACGATCTCGCGCGCCGGGAATGAGCGCTCGCGCAGCAGCTCGAGCATCAGCGTGCCCACCTGCCCAGTGGCGCCAACCACCGCCACTCGATATCCCTCGCTCATCGCGTCAGGGTATCGCGGGAGGGGCGCCAGTTCTACGGCTTGACGGCCATGATCACGATCGTGACCAGCACGAGCAGCGACGCCGCCGATCCAACGATGGTTCAGTCGCCGTGTGGCCGCCAGGTAGTCGGCTCCCGGCTGGAACTCGCCGCCGCTGAAGCCCTCGAGGTCACGCTGTGCAGCCGCCTCCGCCCGTTTGGCCGGCGGGAATCAGCACCGCGCCCACCAGCGCCGCCGATCACGATGATCGCCGCGAGGCCCCACTGCACGAAGAACTCCTTCCAGTGGTGGCCGTCGCTTGCCAGGAAGATGCCCGCGCCCAACACCACCACGAGGGCGGGGTTGAGCATGTACCGCGACACCATGTATTCGATCCTGTGCAGCACCGGCAGGCTGCGAGGATCGCGTTTGGCGGCGATGGCGAACATGATCGGCAGCGCGAACGTCCAGCCGAACGCGACCACCACGGCCATGATGTGCAGGGCGAGGATGAAGTCGTAGAGGGAGGCGGCGGGGGCGAGGGTCATTGCGGCCAGACTAACCGTTGGCCCTACACCGACGGGTGCAACACTGGTGTTACACTTCCATCATGGCGTCGGTTCACCCTCGTATCGCGCTCACGCGGGACCCCGAGTTGGACAGGGCTTTGAAGCTCGGTGAATCCTTGCTGGGGTCGTCTCAGCCCACCTCTCGTGTGGCGCGAGAGCTGATCCTCCGTGGCGCCAAAGACCTCCTCGCCAACTCCGGCTCAGAGCTCGACCGTTGGCTCGATGAGAAGGGTGCCACGCCCGCGACACGCTCCATTGAGGAGATACGCGCTGTGCTAGCTGAGCTTGGTGAGCCCGACCCCAGCAATCCCCGGCCACTCTCCGACGCGCTTGCCGAGATGCGCGCCGAAGAAGATCGCTAGCGGGAGTAGCTGGGCATGTCCGAGCTCCTCTACCTGGATGCCTCAGCGTGCGTCAAGCTCGTGCTCGCCGAGCCGGAGTCACGCGCCATCGCCGCGGCGCTGGAGAATGCCGAGCGGCTCGTCGCCTCGGAGATCCTCGAGGTCGAGGTCATGCGTGCCACGCGCCGTGGGGGCGGTCAGGCAGCGGTGGCGCGCGCCCAGCTCGACGGGGTACGCCTGCTTCCGCTCAGCGACGACATACGCAGGCGGGCATCCGAGCTGACACCGCTCTCGATCAGATCGCTGGATGCCATTCACATCGCCACTGCCCTGGAGCTGGGGGAGCGCCTCGACGGGCTCTACACCTATGACGAGCAAATGGCCACCGCTGCGCGCAACGCCGGGCTCGACGTACAGGCGCCGAGCTGATCTCTTAGTTCGTGGTCCGCACATGTGCGGACCCGGGTAGGGCCGCATGCGGCCCTACCGGACATGGCGCATGCGCCATGTCCCACCTGATTCGCCTCAGAACGTCGGGGCGTACTTGCCGAACACGTCCTGCATCGCCGCGCACGCCTCGCCCATCGAGCAGCGGTCCTTGAGCGCCTGGCGGATCGCCGGCAGCAGGTTCTCGCTGCCGCGGGCCGCCTCGCGCAGCTCCTCCAGGCGGCTCTCCACGAGATCCTGGTCGCGGTTGGCCTTGAAGGCGGCCAGTCGATCGAGCTGTTCGCGCTCTGACTCGGGGTCCACCCGCAGCAGGTCCGGTACCTCCGCCGCGTCTTCCACGTACTTGTTCACTCCCACCACGATGTCCTGGCCGATGCGGTAGCGCTCCTGGTAGCCCCACGCCGACTCGTCGATCTCGCCCGTGATGAACTCGATTGCCTTCACCGAGCCGCCGAGCTCGTCCACCCGTGCGATCAGCTTGTTGGCCCGCTCTTCGATCTCGTCCGTCAGCGACTCCACGAAGTAGGAGCCCGCAAACGGGTCCACCGTGTCCGCCGCCCCCGACTCGTGGGCGAGGATCTGCTGGGTGCGCAGCGCGATTTTCGCTGCCCTCTCCGTGGGCAGCGCCAGTGCCTCGTCGAACCCGTTCGTGTGCAGCGACTGCGTCCCTCCGCACACTGCCGCAAAGCCCTGCAGCGCCACCCTCACGATGTTGTTCTCCGGCTGCTGAGCCGTCAGCGTCACCCCACCCGTCTGGGTGTGGAAGCGGAGCATCGTCGCCTTCGGGTTCTTCGCTCCGAAGCGCTCGCTGCATGATGTGCGCCCACATCCTCCTCGCCGCCCTGAACTTGGCCACCTCCTGGAAGACGTTGTTGTGGCCGTTGAAGAAGAACGCCAGTCGCGGGGCGAAGTCGTCCACCGACAGGCCCTTCTCGATCGCCGCCTGCACATATGCGATCCCCGAGCACAGCGTGAACGCCACCTCCTGCACCGCCGAGCAGCCCTTCTCGCGGAAGTGGTAGCCCGAGATCGAGATCGTGTTCCACCGCGGCACCCGCTCCTGGCAGTACTCGAACAGGTCCGTCGTCAGCCTCATCGTGGGCTCCGGCGGATAGATGTAGTTGCCCCTCGCTATGTACTCCTTGAGCACATCGTTCTGGGTCGTTCCCCGCAGCTTCTCGCTGGGCACCCCCTGCTCCTCGCCCACCAGCTCGTAAAGCAGCAGCAGGCAGGCCGCGGGTGCGTTGATCGTCATCGACGTCGACACCTGATCCAGCGGGATGCCCTCGAAGGCCGTCCGCATGTCGTCGATCGTGTCGATCGCCACCCCCGTGCGCCCCACCTCCCCCAAACAGCGCGGGTTGTCCGAGTCAAGGCCGAGCTGGGTGGGCAGGTCGAACGCCATCGACAGCCCCGTCGAGCCCTTCGACAGCAGGTATTTGTAGCGCTCGTTCGACTCCTTCGCCGACGCATAGCCGGCGTACTGGCGCATCGTCCAAGTCTGCTTGCGGTACATCTCCCGGTGGGGACCCCGCGTGTAGGGGAACTCCCCCGGCTCGCCCAGGTCGAGGTCTGCGGGGAGATCCGCCTCCGTATAGAGCTCATCGATCTCGATGCCCGAGTCGGTGAAGCGGCGAGGATCCTCCGGCCCCACTATCGGGGCCACCGTCAGGTCCTCCTGGTCGTGGTCTGATGCATCGACGATTGCCATGCACCGGATGATATGGACCCTCCCGCCCGCCGGGGCTCCCGCTTGCAGCACAGCGTCTGTGGGGAACGCTCGGGTATCCTCCCCGGCGTGGCAACCTGCCTGGTCACCGGAGGAGCGGGGTTTCTCGGATCGCATCTATGCGACGAGCTGCTCAAGCGCGGCAACCGCGTTCTCTGCCTCGACAACTTCGAGACCGGCTCGCTGGCCAACATCGAGCACATCCGCGATCCCGACCGGTTCCTCCATGTAGGGGTTGACATCATCGAGCCGTACTTCGTCGACGAGCCGATCGACTTCGTCTACCACCTCGCCTCGCCCGCTTCGCCCATCGACTACCTGCGCCTGCCCCTCCACACCCTCAAGGTCGGCTCCTACGGCACCCATCACACCCTCGGCCTCGCCAAGGCCAAGCGCGCCCGCTTCCTCATCGCCTCCACCAGCGAGGTCTACGGCGACCCCCTCGAGCACCCCCAGTCCGAGAGCTACTGGGGGCACGTCAACCCCATCGGTCCCCGCGGCGTCTACGACGAGGCCAAGCGATATGCCGAGGCGCTCACCATGGCCTATCACCGCCAGCAGGGCGTCGACACCGCCATCGTGCGCATCTTCAACACCTACGGCCCCCGCATGCGCCCCCACGACGGCCGCGCCATTCCCACCTTCCTGCGCCAGGCCCTCGCCAACCGCCCCATCACCGTCTTCGGCGACGGCAGCCAGACCCGCTCCTTCTGCTTCGTGAGCGACCTCGTCCGTGGCCTGATTGCCCTGGCCGAGTCGGGGTATCACAACCCCGTGAACATCGGAAACCCCGACGAGTTCACCCTGCTCGAACTGGCTGAGACCGTCAAAGAGCTCACCGGCTCCACCGCCGACATCGTCTACGAGGCGCTTCCCGTCGACGATCCAAAGCAGCGCAAGCCCGACATCGGGCTCGCACGCGAGCTGCTCGGCTGGGGGCCCGAGGTGTCCCTGCGCGACGGCCTCCAGCGCACCATCGAGGATTCCGGTGTCGAGCTCTTGATTGGTGGCGGCGCCCGCTGAGATCGGCGCTTCTCAGAGGTCGGGGCAGTCTGAGCGACCGCTCCATATGGAAGCCTGAGGTGTTGTGAGCAGCGACATGGGATCACGTCGGTCGGCAACACCCACCTCGCCGCCCCTTCCGCGCGTACGGCCCGCATCGATCCAGGCGCGCTCCGCTCTGCTTCCTCCCCTCCCCGGCGATGGTGAGAACGAGCTCGAGCTGCCCGACCGCGACATCCGTTCCAAGCGCCCGCCGGCTCTCTCCTTCCTGCTGCGCATGTCCACCGCCCGACGTGTCAGCCGGGTGGTCTCCCTGCTGGCCCTCGACTTCGCCGGCGTGGCCCTTGCCGTGTTCACCGCCCTGGTGCTCAAGGAAGTCGTCCACGGCCGCGTGCAGGCGGGGCACTCCCGCGAATCCACCGAACACTTCCTGCCCTTCGCCTATCTGCTCACCGCCCTCCTGTTCGCCCGCTCTGGGCTCTACGCCGAGCGGGCAATCCGCCCGGGTCTGTCGCGGATCGTGGGCTCCCTCTTCCAGGTGGCCTTCGTGGCGCTCATCTTCGCCGTGGTCAGCGGCGAACACTTCTCCAGCTACTACCTCTTCTGGAGCTCCCTCGCCTTCGCCATCTTCTACATCGCCGCCGCCCGCGGCGTCTATGAGCAGCTCACCCTCGTTCTGCTGAGGGCGGCCGGCTATCGCCGCCGAGCGGTGCTCGTTGGCCGGGGCAAGCACATCGGCGATGTGGCCCACGCCCTCAGCGACGTTCCCCACTCCCCAATCGAGGTCGTGGGCTTCCTCGCGCCCAATCCCATCCCCGCCAACGGCGTCACGCCGCTCGGCTCGCTCGAGGACCTGCAACTCGTCCTCGGCACCCAGCGCATCGACGAGGTGATCATCGCCGACCCCGACTTCCCCAAGGACGACGCCGTGGAGCTCGTCGACCAGTGTCACCGCCGAGGAATCCGCGTGCGCCTGGCCCCCTCCACCATGGAGATCCTCATCCACCGCGCCGAGTTCGTGCCCGGCCAGTCCGTTCCCCTGTTCGAACTCGCTCCACCCGTCTTCGAGGGCGTGGACTTCGCCCTCAAGCGCACCTTCGACATCATCGGCTCCACCCTCATGCTGATCGTGCTTTCGCCGCTGCTGCTGGCCATCACCCTCGCCGTGTGGACCAGCTCGCGCGGACCCGTCCTGTTCCGCTCCGTCCGTCGCGGCATCGCCCAGCGGCCCTTCAACTGCCTGAAGTTCCGCACCATGCACACCGACGCCGAGGAGCGCCAAGCCGATCTCGAAGAGCTCAACGAGGCCTCGGGCGCCCTCTTCAAGATCCGCCACGACCCCCGCCTCACAGCCGTCGGACGGGTGCTCAGGCGCTTCTCCCTCGACGAGCTTCCCCAGCTCGTCAACGTCCTGCGCGGCGAGATGTCGCTGGTGGGGCCCCGCCCGCTCCCCGAACGCGACTATGAGATGCTCGAGGACTGGCACCGCAAGCGCTATCTGGTGCTCCCCGGCATCACCGGCCTGTGGCAGGTCTCGGGTCGCTCCGAGCTCGACTTCGACGACCTCGTGCACCTCGACTTCATCTACCTCGAGCGCTGGTCCCTGGCGCTCGATCTCACCATCCTGCTGAAGACCATCCCCGCCGTGCTCTCACGGCGCGGGGCCTACTGAAAGGTCGATAGCGCAGGGAGCTTGGTCCCCGCCCAGGCGCGCGGGGGACCTATTGAACGGCATCAGTGCACGATGATTTTCTGGTCGCTGAACTGGGCTGCGTATTCACCCGTTGCGTACGGCGAGGAGGTGCCGCCTGGTGATCGTGAATTCATAGGCGCATTTCGTGGTGATCGTGGCGCCGTAGAATTTGACGCCGTCGCTGTACACGCACCCGGTGTATTCGGGAACGGGCACCAGTTAGGGACTTTGCTCGCCAATTCGCCTTTGAGTTTTGCTCCTTCGCACTCCACTTTGTCGGTTGCGTTGAGATTGAAGAAATGAGCGGGAGCGAGATGACTGAGATGAGTGTGACTGCAAGCTTGGTCTTCATGGTTTGCCTCCGGGGTTCATCGGCTAGGTCGGGCGCTCGAGGCTGGACGAGATCCCAGGCGGAGTCAACATGCGGCCGGTCGCAGCCCGCTCGCCGGCGGCGCGGCTTGCTGGCCGATCTCCCTCCAGATCTGGAGATTCAGGGGCGCGGGTGAGGCTCGAGACCCAAGAGAAAGTCGTTCGTCTCTAAAGGCCGTGATTCGGGTCGCGGGCATCGGCCCGTTAGTTGACACGCTTCCGATTGCGCGGCTAGAGTGGACGCGCATGGCGCTCCAACGTCACGTGCGATCTCGCGCCCGACCGCTGGTAGCGCCGGTGGTGCCTCTCGCGCTGACGCTTATCACTTTCGCCGGCGTCTTGTCTGTCTCGGCCAACAGCGATGTGGGACCAGCCGGCGGAGAAGCCGTGATCGGCGTGTCGGGGGAAGTGGCTCCCGCGAGGCTGCCCCGCTCACGCAAGGTTCCGGTGGCGTTGCGGCTGGGGTTCACCTCGGCGACGCCGGGCACGCCCACCGCCCCTGAAATCACTGCTGTCCGGATGCAGGTGTCGCGCAGCATCGCGTTTCATACCGCCGGGTTGCCGAGTTGCCCCACTGCTGAGCTCTACTCCGAGTCTTCGAATGCCGGGCAGGTGTGCGCGGGATCGCTGGTCGGCTACGGCACCGTGATCTCAGAAGTGACCTTGCCGGGCCAGGCGCCCGTGACGATCGAAGGGCACCTCTTGGCTTTCTACGACCTGGGGGAAGGCCGGCCGCGGATCCTCGCGCAGGTCACAAGTGCCGGCGCCGTGCCACTCACCTATGTGATCCCGTTCACGCTCGAAAAAGGCTATGGCCACACGGGAGCGGTCCTGTCGGTGGAGCATATGCAGAACATCGAGGGCCGCTGCGCGCGAGGACGCCCGAACTGCTTCGCTCAGACTTACACATACAAGGGCATCTACGGGCACATCTCGAAGTTCGAGCTCACCCTCGACCGCCAATTCACGCACGCGAGGAAGAGGGTAAGTGTGGTGAGCGCCGATTGCCCCGCCCACCGCGGCTCATCCAGCGCGACCTTCCCCCTCGTGAAGTTGAGCCTCGCCTACGCCAGGGCAACGACCCAGAGTCAGGTCGCAACCAGCCGCTGCGAAGCTCCCGGTTCCTGACCGCTCGCAGACGGTGCACCTCGACTTGGCAGGTTGCTGGCCCCGCCCATGCGGGCGAGGCCAGCAACCTGAGTTACAGCCTGCTGCCTCGGCGATAGCCGAAGCCGCCGCCGGTGAAGAAGACCACGAGGGCGACCAGCAGCAGCAGCCAAAGTAGGGGGCTCACACCGATTCCACCCGCCACTGCAGCGATTACAAGAACAATCAAAAGCAACTCTATGAGGCCCATTGAGACCCTCCCTTGTTATGAGTGCCCTGCACCACGACTCATTACCCAACGGGAGAGCCCAGCAAACCGTCCATCGTGCAGAAGGCGCTGGCGAGAGCGGCTCAAACAGCCAGGCTGGGAGCCTTCTCTATGCCTCCAGTCCTCCGGCCGGCCTGCGGTGCAGGGACCCTCCGGAGGTGCGCTGCACCTCAACGACGGTCATCGCCTGTGCGTAGGCGGCCCACGTGGCCCTGGCCGCGTCCTGCCACGTCCAGGGAGGGGGCGCCGGCGCTGGGCGCTCGACGGCCTGGGCGGCCTCGATCAGCTCTGTCAGCTCTCCCGCCGGCACAAACGTGGCCCGCTCCTGGAGAACCTCGCGCAGCGCCGGCGCCTCGCAGGCGACGACGGGCGTGCCGCAGGCCAGCGCCTCCACCGCAGTCAGCCCGAAGCCGGCGTCCTCGGAGGGGAGGACGAGCGCGTGGGCGCCACTGTAGATCGCCGCCAGCTGCTCGTCTGATACCTGGCCCGTGAGGATCACGCCGGGGAGCTCATGCGCCCACGGCCGGGTCGGACCGACGAGCACCAGCGGCAGCTCGCGCGGTGTGGCCGCCAAACGGGCGATGTGCTTGCCCGGGTCGGGATGCTGCAGGCCGCCAACCCACACCAGATAGCGCTCAGGCAGGGAGAAGCGCGATCTCACCGCGGCGATCTCATGCTCTGTGCGCCCGTACATCGAAGCGTCGGCCGCCTCGGGGATCACCCGCACCCGGTCGCGCGCGATCCCCAGGTGCGCCACCGCGTCGTCCGCCACCGCCTGCGTGGGCACGATCACACCCGCCGCCCGCTGCACCGCCAGGTGACGCAGCCGCAGGCGCAGGCCTGTGCGAAGGTGCTCGCTGCGACGCTTCAGCGCCGCCAGGTCATGGATCGTCACCACCAGTGGACACGGTGCGTGCAGCATCGCCCCATCCATCCACGGCGAATGGAAAACATCGGGATTTCTCGTTCTCAAGATGGCCGATGGCCGTGGCGTCTCGAGCAGCTCATCGCCCGTCGCACACGTCTCGAGCAGCGCGCTCAGCAGGCAGCGCGAATAGCGCCCTACGCCGTTTGGGTCGGAGGTGGGACGGGTGTCGAAAGCGACCTTCACCGCTGTTCCGACACCTTCACGCCATCCCCAAAACGCACATCGGCCGAACATAATCGCTTTGCCGAGGGTTGACTAGAGATGACAGCATCGGTGCATGCTCGCAGCCTCGGCCCGCCCACGCCATCTAGCCTGGGGCGAGCATGTCCACACGTGACTACTACGAAGCCCTGTGGCGGTCTCTTCCCGAGCCACTCGAGCCCGACCGCTTCGCTGTGCGCCTGCCCTTTCTGCTCGATCGCGTCAAGGCCGGCGACCGCGTCCTCGACGTGGGCTGCGGGGCGGGGAGCTTTTCCGCCGAGCTCACCCGGGCCGGTGCCCGGGTGAGCGCCATCGACGTCGCCGAGGAGCCCCTCCGCCGAGCTCGGGCGCTGCAACCCGGGCTGGAGGCAAAGCTCGTCGACGGCCATGGGCCATGGCCATTCCCCGACTCGAGCTTCGACATCGTGTGGGCGGGAGAGGTGATCGAGCACGTCGCCGACACCGCCGCCTGGCTCTCCGAGGTTCGTCGCCTGCTGACCTCCGGAGGCAGCCTGCTGCTCAGCACCCCCGACAACGGCCCCCTCGCCCTCCTCGCCGGCGCCCTCTCCGCCCGCGCCTTCTCAGCGCGCTTCGACCCCCTCGGCGACCGCCTGCGCCACTACAACCGGGCGACCCTCACCCGACTGATCGGGGACTTCGGCTTTCAAGAGCTCCAGATCCACTCACACGGTGGGATCCCCGGCGCCCGGCGCCTGCTCTTGGCGAACGCGATCCGCTCACGCTTCTAGCCTTCGCACTTGCCCTCAGGGCGCTGATGTAGCCGTTGTAGACTTCCACCGCTTCAGTCTGGGGATTGGGCGGCGAGATCGCTTCCGGGGCGATCAGCTCGGGGTTGAGGTAGATCGCCGCCTGGAACTCCGACACCGCCGGACCGGGCCGGTTGCCGGTCAGGTCGAAGCGCGCCAGTTCCAGCCAGGTTTGAGGGTTCGAGGGCTGCAGGCGCACCGTCCGCTGCAGCGTCGCCCTGGCCGCCGCACTGCGCCCGCTCGTATTCTGGACGTTGGCCAGCGTGAACAGCGCTTCCGCCGATACCGGATCGATCGACACCGCACGCCGCGCTTCCGCATCTGCCGTCGAGCGGTGGCCGGCTGCCAGCAGTGCCAGCGCTTCCTGACGGGCATCTTCGCCGCGCTGCGGCTGCCATTGCGACCACGCAGCAAGCAGGGCCGCCACCACCACCACGCCAATCAGCGCCGTGCGCGTGAAGCCCGGCTCGCCCGGCATCCACCCCCACCGGCGTGTGCCGAGCCGCGTGGGCTCCATCGCGTCTGCGTTCACCGCCACGCCCGGAACCGCCGCGAGCGGTCCCCGCCCGGCGAGCCAGCCCGCGCAGATCAGCGCAACGCAAGCGTTCCCCGGTACGTACCAGGTCCAATCGACGAGCGAATGCGCCCCGAACACCACCACCAAGCACAACATGCTCAACAGCCCAATGCGCTCCGGTGTGTAGAGGGCCAGATCGTCCTCGCCCACGCGCCGCCAACCGGGCCACGACCCCTCGCGCACCCTCAGCCACACACGCCACTCAGACCAGCGACGGTTGAACGGATGGGTGGCACGCCCCGCCGCCGCCATCCAGGCGAGCAGCAGCGCCAGCGAGATCGCAAGTCCCACCACGCCGAGGTCAGCCAGCGTCTGCACCACATAGCCGTGGGCGTGCCTGACGTTGAGCGTCTCGTGGCGGTAGCGCAGGTGCGCCGTCGCATACCCTTCCGCTCCCGCTCCCAGCACGGGATGCGCGTCGAAGACTTCCAGCGCCTCCTTCCAGTAGCGCGCGCGCACGCTGGCCACCGCCGTGAGCCGGCCGGGGGTGTTCGGCGGGGGTTTGGCGTTGGGGTTCGTCAGCGCATCGAAGCTATGGGAGATGGTTCCCGTGAACCCGCGGTGACTGTGCGCCAGCGCTCCCGCAAAGGCGAGCACCACGAGCACGATCGCCGCGATCAGAACCGCGCCAGCGCGGCGGCGCAGCACGATCGAGGGTGCCCGGCGGGCCGTCGCGAAGCCGATCGCGATCCCCGCGAGCGCAAGCAGCACGACCATCGCCACGAGTAGTGCCCCCAGCTGATGCCCCGCCGTCGCCCGTTCGGCGAGGGGCACCTTTTCGGAGCTGAGCGCATGGTTGGAGAAATCCCATACCGCCACCGCCGCCGCCCCGATCCCACCTACTATCAGCACCGCCGAGCCACGCAACCGCAGCGGCACCACGCACAGCCAAAGCACCAGGCCGACGGCGAACGCCGCCAGCGCTCCCCTGGAGTAGGCCAGCACCAGCGTGAGCAGCAGCACGCCCATCGCGGGGTAGGCCAGCGCGCTCAGCAGGGCATGCCCCGCCCTGCGCGAGCCGAGCCACATGCACCCGATCGCACCCATCGCCGCCGTCAGTCCAAGCGCGTTCCAGTAGCCAAACGGTTCCTCCAGCCGCGCAAATTCGTTGGAGGCGGCCAGGTCGCCGGGAAAGACCTTGGTCAGGAGGGCATAGCCGCACACCACCACAGCGGCCAGCACGATCCCGCCGAGCAGCGCCGGCCAGCGCTCGCCCGCCAGGCGCGACAGCGCCAGCGCCGCCCCGAACACTCCGCTGTAGGCCAGCATTCGACCGGCGTCATGCCAGCTGTCGTCGGGTTGCACCGACCACACAACCGACAGCGCCGTCAGGAACGTGAAGGCCAGCAGCAGCCCCAGCGACCAGCCGCCGTAGACGTGCGCACGTCGGGGCGCAAAGGCGATGGCGAGCCCCGCCGCCACCGCCGAGATGACCGTCAGCACGATCTCGGTCGTCGTCATCGATTCGAGGTTCAGGCCGCCTTTGGCGTAGAAGGTGACGAAGCAGATCGAGCCCGCCACCAGAAGCGTCACCGGCCACAGCCCCTGGCCCACCAGCGAGCCGGGCGTCGAGCGCCTCCACGATGCGCCCGAGCGTGGCTCCGGGGGCGCCGGCGTCGAGCCGAGCGCCTCCATCGACTCAGTCCGAGCGTCTGGCACGGACACGGTTGCGCACTCCCAGCCCGCCACCGTCAGCAGGCAGACGAGCAGGAACGCGAGAGTTGCGAGTAGGGGGGTGGGCAGCGAGCTGAACGCGCTCGCGATCCCGGCGTGAACGACGCCGGGGTGGATGACCTGCCCGTCGAGCCTGAGCGGAGCGGCTCCCGAGCGCGCCGCCTGCAGCACCGCTCTCTGCTCAGCCGGCGAGGCAGCCGTGGCCGCCGTCGGAGATGTGCTCTGAGCCGAGCCGCCCCCACCGCCCTGCCTGCCCGAAGCGGCGGCTGCCTGTGCCCGGCGGATCTGCGCGGAGCAGGGGGAGTACTCTTCCGCGTCGGCGCTCAGCTGTTTCAGCGCCTGGCTGTAGTCATGCTGGCTGAATCCACTGAGCGATTCGCCATGGGTGCAGCGCAGGATGATCTTTTCGCCGATGTCCGCCTGTGCGGCGGTTGGTGCCAGCATCGCCACCGTCGCTGTGATCAGCGCGGCCAGAAGGGCTAGTCGGCTCTTGAGGCGGGCGATTCCCATAGGCTGACTCGCGAACGCTACCAACGCCCCCGGGAGAGTCCGAGCGAGGCGAGCGCCCCCGAGAAGCCCGCAGCCCAGGCATCATGGGTGAAGGCCTGTACGTCCTCGGCCCCCGCGGCACCCATCCGAGCACGCAACTCCGGGCTTTGCGCAAGGCGCTCGATCGCCCTCGTGAGGGCTGGAGGGTCGCCGGCCGGGACGATCACCCCGTTCTGCCCGTCGCGCACCAGGCCCCCGGCGGCGGCTCCCACGGCGTCTGTGGCGATTATGGCAAGTCCCTGGTTCATGGCCTCGTTGACAACCAACCCCCAAGGCTCACGGAAGGTGCGGGTCGCGATCGACGGCACCACCAGCACATCGCAGGCCCCATAGACCTCGCGCAGCTCCCGCGGCCGCAGCGCATCGAGGCAGACGATCGGATGGGTGGCCACATCCCCCGAACCGCCCGGCAGGACGCTGTTCGAACCCACCCCCGCAACCACCAGCGCGGCCCCACCAGGCTCCAGGCGCGCCTCACGCCAGGCGGATACCAGCACCTCCACCCCCTTCTCAGGGGCGGGGCGGCCCACGAACAGGAATCTCGCGCCCGATCCAAACGGGAGCCCCGGCAGGCTGGGGGGTGCGCTCACGGAGGCGCCCCAGAAGTCGTTGTCCACCGACTGCGCCGCCACATGCACGTTGTGCGCGCCGCGCGCCTTCACGTAGCTGCTCACATGGCGGCCATAGGTCACCACAGCGTCGGCCGAGCCGTACAGGCGACGCAGCGGCAGGTAGCTGATGGCGTGCGCCGCGCTGCGCGGATGCGCCCACAACGACGCCCATAGGATCACCGGCACCCCTGCCTGGCGGGCGCCCCCCCAGGTGGCAAGCGGTGCGAGCCGCCCGCCCGTCGGGCACACGACCGCTCGATAGCGACCGCTCGCAGCCATCGCCCGCAGCTCCCATGGGCGCACCCGGCGATTGGGAAAGGGCAGCTCGTCCTCGAAGTCCGAGCCGCCGTGCTTGGAGCGCCCACCGAAGAGAGCGACCTCGATGCCCTCGCGCTCGTGCAGGCAGGACAGGGCGCCCACCCGGTAGGCAGGGGCGTGCCCGGTGACGAACAGGACCGGCTTCACCCAAGCACTTGCCGGTAGGCGTCGAGTGTCTCCTCGCCGCAGCGCTCCCACGTGAAGTGCGCCGCAACCGTGGCGCGGGCTCGCTGCCCGGCCTCGCGCAGGCGGTGGGGGTCGCAGAGCAGCTCGTCGATCCTCTGGCTCAGGCGCTCGATGTCCCCCGGCGGCACCAGCAGGAAGCCGTCGCCCGCCGCCGCTATCTCCTCGGGGCCGGGCTCGCCGCGGCAGCCGATCGCAGGCACCCCCGCCGCCATCGCCTCGATGTAGGCCACGCCGAACGCCTCGTCGGTGGAGGGCATCACGAACAGCGTGCAGCGCCGCGCCCGCTCAACGGCCTCGCCCGGGGCCAGCTGTCCGTGGAAGTGGACTCGGTCGGCCACCCCGAGACGCGCCGCGAGCCCTTCCAGGGCGACCCGCTCGGGTCCTTCCCCCACGATCGCGTAGCGCAGCGTCGGGTGTCGCGGGCGCAGCACCGCCAGGGCCCGCAGCACGTCGGCATGGCGCTTACGGGCGACCAGGTGGGCAACTGTCACCAGCGTCGGCGGCCCCTCGCGACGCATCGGCTCGGCGGCACTCGGCAGATCGGCGCCGAGATGCACCACCCGCGTGCGCTGCGCGCCATGGGCTTCGGCCATCTCGGCGATCCCCGCGCTGTTCGCCAGCACGAGCTGCGCGGCGCCCAGCCCTCGTGCCACCGCCCTGGCTCCCGCCTCTCCCCGCCCCGCCGTGTAGAGAACATCGCCGCCATGCACCGACACGAGCACCGGCGTTCTCGGGTGCGCGCGTCGTACCGCCTCCCCGGCAGGGACCGCGTTGTGGGCATGGATCAGCTCGAACGGGAACGATCGCGCCAGCCTGCGCAGGGCCAGCGCCAGCGCCGGCGCCGCCCATGTCCCCCACTGCGGGTAGTAGCCCCCTCGAGGGGGGGAGACGTAGGAGACATAGGACACGGCAAGCCCGTCACGGGTCTGGCGGCGTGGCTCGCCGATGAGCGCCGACAGCGCCCTCGTCGCCCCCTGTGGTCCCGCTCCCAGCGAGGCCCTGGGGGGGACGAGACGGTGCAGCACCAGCACCTGCACCTCCGCCCCCGCCTCGCGCGCCGCCATCGCCTGCCGGTGCGCCCATACGCCCAGCACAGGATCCCGGCGGCTCGGGTAGAACTCGGCCACCACGGCCACCTTGGGGGCCTTCACGCTCACCAGCGATGGTGGGTGGCGAGGGTGCGCCCGGCCTCATGGGCACTTAGATATGGGCGCTCGGCGAGGAACGAGCGCGCCTCAGCCATGGCGGCCTCGCGTGGATAGGCGGCGGCGGCCGGCGCCACCAGATGGCGGATCGACACCGCGTCCACCACCCCGCAGCGCCACCCGTGCTCACGGGCGAGCGCCGCCCAGTGCACGTCAAGGCCCCAGCCCATGCGCAGCTCGGGGAACGGGAGCAGCACGGGGAAGGTGGCCCGCGCGAACGCCGTGATCGGGCCGATCTCCACGAAGGCCGTCTCCCGCACCACGCTGGCGGCCCGGCGCCTGGTCACAGCCCACGCCGCATGGGAGCGCAACCGGTGGGCCGGCTGTGCCAGCACGAGCGAGAAGCGCTCGCACAGGAACAGGAAGCGATCGAGAAAGCCACGCGGCAGCTGCACGTCGTCGTCGATCACCAGCAGCCAGTCGAACGGATCGGGCGGATGGGCTGCCAGCATCAGGTTGAGGTTCTCGAACTTGCCCCGCTCGCCGGGGGCGCAGGTGTGCAGCTCCACCCGGTGGCGTGAGCGCAGAAGCTCGGCCGCGATCGCCTCTGAGAGCTCACGCCGCTGCGGCCGCGCCACGCTGAGCGCGAGCACGCGACGCTCCGGCGGCTCTCCACGGGCGGCGAGGGCCAAACGCAGGCGTCGCATGCTCGCGAGCTCCCAGGCGTTGACCACCTCGTCGAGCGCTCCCCTGCGCAGGGCATCCAGGCCGCCAACCGTCCCGCTGGTCCCCGACAGGAAGTCATCCCGCGGCGGGGCTGGCGTCTCGGTGGCACCCGTCGCTGGGGCCGCCCCCGCCGCGTGCGATTCCCCGCGCTCGCTCAGGGCTTCGCGCAGGCGCCCGGCGCTGTGGGCCGTCATCACCAGGCCCGCCGGACAGCGCCGCCGAACGACATGTCCCAGCGTGGCGCCCAGGGTGCGCAACTCCCCCCTGGTGGCGGGAGCCTCGCGCCGGCGTACGTCAAAGCGGCGGGCGGCGCGCCCGCGCGCGTAGGCGCCCCGGGCGAGGGCCCGCAGCCGGGCGTCCGACCCCACCCGGCGATGCTCGACGGCGGCCTCGGCCACGTAGAGCACCCTCGCGTCCGGGGTCTGGCGCCGGAGCCGTTCCTGCCACTCCTGCTCATCGCCCCCCTCCTCCAGCGAGACGTCGAAGGGCCCCACCCGCTCGAGGGCGCTGCGGCGGATCGCCATGTTCGCGCCCCAGGCAAAGCGGGCGTCGGTGTCCCGGGGCCCCAGCTCGAGGGTGGTGATGGGGGGTCCCTCGCGACCGCAGGAGTGTGGCGCCGGTCCTTCCAGCCGCGCTCTCACCGGCCCCGTGAGCACGTCAACCGATGGATTGGACTCGGCCGCCCCGAGCAGCGCGTCGAGCCAGCGCGGCGCAGCGCGGATGTCGTCGTCGACGAACACCAGCAGCTCGCCCTCGGCGCGCGCCACCCCGGTGTTACGGGCCACATTCAGGCCGAGGGGGCGCGGGTGGGCCTCGTAGCGGGCTCCAAAGCGCGCCGCCAGCGCTTGGGTGCCCGGCGAGTGGCCGGCGTCGTCCACCACCACAACCTCGACGCCACGTCGTGCCGCCGCGGGGGCGATCGACCCGAGCGCCACCTCCAGGTAGGGGAGGCGATCCCGTGTGGGAATGATGATCGAAGCGGGCCGCATTTCCCAGACAGTCTAGGTTTGGCCGAGATGGTGCTGTTTCTGCACAACCGCTATCGCACCACCGGCGGCGAGGAGCGGGTGGTCGAGGACCTCATGTGGCTCGTGCGCGAGCACCTCGGCGAGCCCGCTGAGCTCCTCACCCGCGACTCCGCCGCCCTCGGCAACGCGCGGGCGGCGCTCGGGCTGCTGCGGGGTGGCCTTGACCCGGACGAGGTGGCGCGTGCGGTGCGTCTCACCGGTGCCGGGGTCGTGCACGCCCACAACCTTCAGCCGGCGCTCGGCTGGCGAGCGCTGGCCGCCGCCCGTGGGGCCGGGGCCCGAGTGGTGGTGCACCTGCACCAGTACCGGCTGGTGTGTGCCGTCGGGGTGTGCTTCACCCGCGGAGCGCAGTGCACCCGCTGTCACGGGCGCAACACCCTTCCGGGCGTGCGGCTGAACTGCCGGGAGAGCCTGCCCGAGGCGCTTGCCTATGGCGCCTCGCTGTCGCTGTGGCAGCGGAGCCTGCTCGAGCAGGCCGACGCCGTGATCGCGCCAAGCCGCTTCGCGCTCGAGCGCCTGCGCGATCTCGGCGCGCCGCTGCCGTGGGAGCGCACACACGTGCTGGCCCCACCGGTGCGCGCACTCGCCTCTCCCGAATCGGCCGACCCGGGGCGCGGAGAGTACGCCCTGCTTGTCTCACGCTTGGCGCCCGAGAAGGGAATCGATGTGGCGATTGCAGCCTGCCGCATCGCCGGCATGGCGCTGGTGGTGGCCGGCGATGGTCCCGAGCGCGACGCCCTGATGGCCGCCGCCCACAGCAGCCATGTTCGCTTCGTGGGGCGGGTGGACGACGACGAGCTCGCACGGCTGCGGGCCGGTGCGGCGATCGCCCTCGCTCCCTCGCGCTCGGCCGAGACATTCGGCGCGGCCGTCGCCGAGGCAATGGCCGCCGGACTGCCCGTGGCCGCGAGTGGAGTGGGGGCGCTGCCGGAGCTTCTGGACGCCCCGGCTCTCGTTCCCCCCGGTGACCCCGAGGCGCTCGCGGCCGCCATTGGCCGCCTCGCCGGCGATCGGGCGGCCGGCGAGGAGAACCGCCGTCGCGTGGAGGCCGTGTGCGCTCCCGTCGTCCTCGCCAACGCTCTGGCTCAGATCTACGAGGCGCGATAGCTCCCACGGCAAGGACGTAAGCTCTCGGCCAGATGCCCTCGCCGCCAAGCGCAATGATCACGGGGATCACCGGCCAGGACGGCTCCTATCTGGCCGAGCTGCTCCTGGGGAAGGGCTACGCGGTCACGGGCGTCAGCCGTGGCGCGCCGGAGGATCCGCTCGGCAGCAGCGAGCACCTGCGTGAGCGGATCGACGTGGTCCAGGCCGACCTGCTGGAGCCCCTGGCGCTGCGCAGGGCGATCGACGAGCGCCGGCCGCGGGAGATCTACCATCTGGCGGCCCCCTCGTTCGTGCCGGCCTCCTGGGAACGTCCCGGGGAGACGATGAGGGCGATCGTCGGCTCGTGTGCCGCGATCCTCGAAGCCGTGCGCGAGCTCGAGCCCTCGACCCGCGTATTCGTAGCCGCCTCGGGTGCGATCTTCGGAGACGCCGGCGAGAGCCCCCAGCGCGAGGACACCCCATGCCGCCCCGCCTCGCCCTATGCCGTCGCCAAGCTCGCCGCCCATCAGCTCCTGGGCACCCTGCGGGCGCACGACGGGCTGTATGCCTGCTCCGGGATCGCCTTCAACCATGAGTCCGAGCGCCGGCCCGAGCGGTTCGTGACGCGCAGGATCGCCCGCGCCGCCGCCACCATCTCGCTCGGCATGCAACAGGAGCTGACCCTCGGCTCGCTCGACGCCGTTCGCGACTGGTCCTTCGCCGGCGACATCATGGAGGCTGCCTGGCTGGCCCTCCAGCATGACCGTCCCGGCGACTATATCCTGGCCAGTGGCGTGCCCCACACGGTGGCCGAGCTTGCCGACGTGGCCTTTGCCTGCGTGGGCCTGGAGGCCGAGCGCTACATCCGCGTCGAGGACTCGCTCGTGCGCGCCAAGGAGGGCACACCCCCCGTGGGCGACCCCACGCGGGCGCACCGCGAGCTCGGCTGGCGACCACGGGTCGACTTCGAGCAGCTCGTGCAGCGCATGGTGCAGGCCGACCTCAAGGCGCTGCAGGGCTCAGCCCATCCCGCGTGAGCCTGGGGTGGCCCCGTCCCAAGCAGCGCCTACACTGGCGCCCTGAATGACCACCGTTGGTGTCATCGGCTTGGGCTATGTGGGTTTGCCGCTTGCGGTGGCCTTCGCGCAGGAGGGCTGCGAGGTCGTGGCCGTCGATGTGGATGCGCGCAAGATCGAGGCGGTGGCTGCCGGCGAGTCCTACATCGAGGACGTCCCCAGCGAGACGCTGCGTGCGGTGAGCGAGCGCATCCATGCCACCACGCGCTACGCGGATCTGGCGAAGGCCGATGCGGTGTTGATCTGTGTGCCGACTCCGTTGACTCGTAATCGGGAGCCTGAGCTGGGTCCGTTGATCGATTCGACGCGGGCGCTGGCGGAGGTGCTGCAGGCGGGTCAGCTTGTGGTGCTGGAGTCGACCACCTATCCGGGTACCACCCGTGAGCGGGTCGCCCCGCTGCTTGAGGAGTCGGGGCTCGCCGCCGGCAGGGACTTCCACCTCGCCTTCTCACCCGAGCGAGTGGATCCAGGCAGGACGGACTTCACGCTTCGCAACACCCCGAAGGTGGTGGGTGGCTTGACGGAGGCGTGCGCGCAGCGTGCCCAGGAGCTCTACGGGCTGGTGTGCGATCAGGTGATCAGGGTGTCCACTCCCGAGGCGGCCGAGTTGACGAAGCTGTTGGAGAACATCTTCCGCTCGGTCAACATCGCGCTGGTCAACGAGCTGGCGATGCTCACCGATCGGATGGGGATCGATATCTGGGAGGTGGTGGATGCGGCGGCGACGAAGCCCTACGGGTTCATGCGCTTCGAGCCGGGGCCGGGGATGGGGGGGCACTGCCTGCCGGTGGACCCCTTCTATTTGAGCTGGCGTGCCCGGGAGTTCGACATGGCCACCGAGTTCATCGAGCTGGCGGGCAAGGTCAACCAGCAGATGCCCTACCACTGCGTGGCCAAGGCCCAGCGCGCACTGAACGACCGCGGCCTGTCCGTCAAAGGCGCCCGCATCACAGTCATCGGCGTCAGCTACAAGCCAGGCGTGGGCGACGTCAGGGAGTCGCCGGCGCTGAAGATCATCACGCTGCTACGCGATCTCGGCGGCGAGGTCATCTATCACGACCCGCACGTGCCCAGCCTGCCCGAGTTCTCGCTCACCAGCACACCCCTCGAGGAGGCGCTCGGCGACACCGATCTCGCCCTCATCGTCACAGCGCACCCCGGGGTGGACCACGACCTCGTCGCCACCCGCGCCCGGCTGGTGGTGGACCTGCGGGGGATCACCCATACCGGCAACGCAACCAACGTGGTGCGGCTGTGAGCACTCTCCCCGCCGGGACCGGCGGGAGCGCTGCGCTCCTCGGAGACGGAGCACAGGTGGGCGAGGGGGTGGCCTTTGGCGCCTACGTGGTGGTCCACGAGGGCACGGTCATCGGCGAGGGCTGTGCGATCGAGGACCACGCGGTTCTCGGCAAGCGCCCCCGCCTGGCACGCCACTCGGGCGCACGCGGCGAGGTGGGCGCCCTGGAGCTGGGGGCGAGGGTGAGCGTGGGCACCGGAGCAGTGGTCTTCGCCGGGGCCTCGATCGGCGTCGAGGCCATCCTCGGAGACCAGTCGTTCGTTCGAGAGCGGACCTCCATCGGCGAGCGCTCGGTGATCGGCCGTGGCAGCGTCGTCGACAACGACGTTCAGATCGGCGATCGCGTGCGGGTGCAGACGAACGTCTACCTGACGGCCTTCACGGTGGTCGAGGACGACGTGTTCGTCGGTCCCGGGGCACTGACCACCAACGACGACACGATGGCGCGCCATCCTCCCGACATGCCCATCCGGGGTGCCCTGCTGCGGCGAGCCTGTCGCATCGGAGGAGGGGTGGTGCTCACGCCAGGCGTGGAGATCGGCGAAGAGGCCTTCGTGGCCGCCGGCTCGGTGGTGACACGCGACGTGCCCGCCCGGGCCGTCGTCATGGGCGTGCCCGCCAGGGTCGTACGCGAGGTGGGCGAGGAGGATCTGCTGGAGCGCTGGCGCTGACCCGCTCAGGCGGCGCGCCGAGCCGCCGCCACGACCTGCTCGGCCTGCTCGCTGGAGAGCACTGGGCTCATCGGGATCGCCAGATGCGTGCGGGCGGCGTGCTCGGTGGCGGGGAGCTCCACGTCCGCGCCCCACGGGCGCATCGCCGCCTGGCGGTGGACGGGGATCCGGTAGTAGGGCTTGTAGCCGATGCCCTCCGCTCTCAGCGCAGCTTCCAGGCGCTCCACCTCGGGGTGGCTCACCACATACAGGTGCCATGCCGGTGAGCAGCCCGCCACGGGCTGCGGCAGCCCGAGCAGCTCGCCAAGGCCCGCCTGCTCGTAGTGACGTCCCGCCCGACGGCGACCGTCGGCCAGCCTGTCGAGGTGGGGCAGCTGCACGCGCAGGACCGCCGCCTGCAGCTCGTCGAGGCGCGAGTTGTAGCCAACCTGCTCGTAGGTGACCTTGTCGCGGGAGCCGTGAAAACGCAGAGTGCGCACCCGCTCGGCGATCTGCTCGTCGTTCGTGGTGATCGCGCCCCCGTCACCGAAAGCGCCGAGGTTCTTCGAGGGGAAGAACGAGAACGTGGCCGCGCTGCCGAGCGCGCCGGGCCGTCCCCGCTCGGTGGTGGAGCCGGCGGCCTGGGCCGCGTCCTCCAGAACCGGCACTCCCAGTGCCTCGATCTCGGCCACCGGCGCCACGTTGCCGAACAGGTGCACCGCGATCACGGCCTTCGTACGCGGCGTGAGCGCTGCCTTCACCGTCGCGGCGGTGATGCAGTAGGTGTCGGGATCGATGTCGCAGAACACAGGCCGTGCACCCGTCGGCGGGATCGCCTCGGCGGAGGCATAGAAGGTGAAGGACGGCACCACCACCTCGTCGCCCGGACCGATGCCCATGGCTCGCAGCGCGATCGTGATGGCCTCGGTGCCATTGGCAACCCCCACAGCGTGCTCCGCCCCGCAGTAATCGGCGAACTCCCGCTCGAACGCGCTCACCTCGGGGCCGAGGATGTAGCGCTTGGAGTCGAGCACCCCGTCGATCGCCCTGTGCAACTCCTCGCGCAGAGATATCAGGGGCGTCGAGGTGTCGAACAGGGGAACGTCCACCGCGCTCTAGCCCGGCGCCAGCAGCGCCAGGTCAGCGCGGGTCATCAGGCGGATGAGCTCCTCGAAGGAGGTTTTCGGCTTCCAGCCCAGGTCCTGCCCGGCCTTGGCGGGACTCCCGATCAGATGGTCCACCTCGGCCGGACGCACGAACGCCGGATCGATCTTCACGTAGCGCTCGAAATCCCCGAGCCCCGCCTCGTCGAAAGCCACCTCGCAGCACTCGCGGACCGAGTTCGCGGTCCCCGTGGCGATCACGTAGTCCTCGGGGACATCGCGCTGGAGCATCAGCCACATCGCTTCCACGTAGTCCTTCGCATAGCCCCAATCGCGTTCCGCGTCGAGGTTGCCCAGGCGCAGCTCGTCGATCAGCCCGTGCTTGATGGCGGCCGCGTGCCAGGTGATCTTGCGGGTCACGAACTCCAGGCCACGGCGCGGGCTCTCGTGGTTGAAGAGGATCCCCGAGGTGGCATGCAGGTCATAGGACTCGCGGTAGTTGACCGTGATGAAGTGCCCGTAGGCCTTCGCCACGCCGTAGGGCGAGCGCGGGTAGAAGGGCGTCTTCTCCGTCTGCGGGACCTCCAGCACCTTCCCGAACATCTCGCTCGAGGACGCCTGGTAGAAGCGGGCCTCGGGGCACACTTCGCGCATCGCCTCGAGCATCCGCGTGACGCCCACACCGGTGAACTCCGCCGTCAGCGTGGGCTGGATCCAGGAGACGGCCACGAACGACATGGCGGCCAGGTTGTAGATCTCCGCCGGCTGCGATGCGCGTAGCGCATCCACCAGCGAGCGCTGGTCGAGCAGGTCGCCCTGGTGCAGGATGATGCGATCGCGGATGTGCTCGATCCGCTCGAACTTCTCAGTCGAGGCGCGACGAACCATGCCGTGGACCTCGTACCCCTTCTCGAGCAGAAGCTCGGCGAGGTAGGAGCCGTCCTGGCCGGTCACTCCGGTTATCAGTGCCGAGGGCTTCTCGCTCATGCAGCGGGGGAGCCTATCGCGCGCAGTTCGCGAAGCCAGTCGACAGTCGTCGCGATCCCGTCCTCGACCTCGATGCGCGCCTCCCAGCCGAGCAGCTTGCGAGCCTTCTCCACCGAGGGCCAGCGCCGCTGGACGTCGACCGCGAAGGTGGGCAGGTGCTTGAGCTCGAGCTTCTCCGGGTCCTCGCCGCAGGCCTCCCACACGATGCGGGCGATCTCGGCCACCGTCAGCTCACGTGAGGCTGAGATGTTGAAATCCTCGTTCAGGCCCGCCGGAGAGCCCATCGCGGCCACGATGCCGTCGGCGATGTCATCGATGTGGGTCAAGGTTCGCGTCTGCTCGCCCGAGCCGAAGATCTCCAGGGGCGCCTGTCCCGAGAGCACCTTCTTGATGAGGTCCGGCACCGCGTGGGCGATCCCCGGCTCGTCGGTGGGCATCTCGCCCGGGCCGTAGGCGTTGAAGGGACGGCAGATCGTGTAGGGAAAGCCGTGCTCGTCATGGGCCGCCCGGCAGTACACCTCGCCGGTGAGCTTGGAGAAGCCGTATGCCGACACCGGGGTGGGACAGCGCGGCAGGTAGTCCTCGGGGGTGGGAAACAGCTCAGCGCTCTCGAACACCATCGAGGAGGACACATACACGAAGCGCTCCACCTCCAGCTCCAGCGCGGCCCGGATGACGGCGTTGTAGAGCGCGTTGTTGACCTCGGTGAGGGTGTGGGGGAGCTTGTGGAAGTTGGCGATGCCGCCGACGATCGCCGCGAGATGGATCACATGACTGCAGCCCTTGGTGGCCTTGCGTGACTCCTCCAGGACCCGCAGATCGCCTGTGTGGACCTCGCAGCCCTCGCGCATCCACTGCGGCGCCAGGCGCTGGTCGGATACCCGCACCTCATAGCCAGGGTCGGCCAGCAGGCGTCTGACCACCGCCGCGCCGATCGTGCCGGCGCCACCCGTGACGAGCACCCGGCTCATCCCAGCGCTCCGAGGGTCGCCAGCTCGGAGGCGTAGGCGAAGACCTGCGCCGCTCCCCAGCAGTTCCACGGGTCTGCCACGAGGCAGTCCGCGGTGGCGCTACGGGCGATCGCGGCGAGCGTCCCCGGGTCGCGGAAGTCGGAGTGGTTGCTGGCGATCACCACCAGCTCCGCGCCGGTGAGCGCCTCCTCGAGCGAGAGCGTGGGGGTCGCCACATGGGGATCGTGGACGGCCACGTCCGCGAGCTCGCGCTCCAGCAGCCTGATCAGCTTGTGGGCCAGCGAGTCGCGCTCGTCGTCGGTGTCCGCCTTGAAGGCCAGGCCGAGCACGGCCACCTTGCGGTTGGCCAGCGTGCCCAGGCGCCGCTTGGCCCCTTCGAGCAGGAACAACGGCACCGACTCGTTCACCCGGGAGACCGCCAGCAGCATCCCGGGAGCCGCAGAGCGCTCCTCGGAGAAGGTGAAGTCCTTGCGCAGGCACGTCCCCGCCGTCAACCCCGGCTGGGCGATGCCCCCGCGGGGATAGTCGCGGTTGATCAAGTCGATCACCTCGAAGACGTTGGCCGCGTAGCGCTCGCAGTCCATCATCAGCAGGTTGGGCAGGGCGAAGTTGGTGTAGCGCAGGATGTTGGCCCAGATCTTGGCCAGCTCGGCCTGCACCGGCGTCGTCTGCACGATCGGTGCGCGAAAGACGCCGAAGAGCTCGCCCACGACCTCACCCGAACGCTCTCCCACCCCGCCGACGATGCAGGGCAGCGTGTCGATCTCCTCTATGAACCGCCCCGCGGCGATGCGCTCGGGGGCATGCGCCACGAAGACATCCTCGCCCGCAACCAGTCCGCGGTGCTTGGCCACATAGCCGGCCACGAACTCGGTCGTCCCGGGCGCCACCGTCGAGCGCAGGATCAGCGAGTGGCCCTGCCGCAGGGCGCCCAGCAGGTCGTCGAGCGCCGAGCGGATGTCGCGCATGTCGATCTCGATGTGGGCAAAGGAGGGGGTGCCCAGGGTGAGCACGATCTGTCGCGCCCCCGCCGCGTCCACCACGTGCTCGGAGAGCTCCAGGCGTCCACCGGCGTGCACGCGGTCGAGCAGCTCCTGCGCACCCGCCTCCTCGAATGGCATCCTGCCTTCGCGCACCGCGCCCAGCCGGGATGGATCGTTGTCGACGCCGATCACCTTCAGGCCGCGATCGGCGAACGAGAGGGCAAGGGGCAATCCGATGCGCCCGAGGCCCACTACGGCCACATCGGCGGTGCTCTGCAATGGGTTCATCGAGGCAATGAGGTTAGCGGCGGGTCTGCCCACATTGTGCAGCGCCCATCCCAGCTCGAACGCCGGGCGGACCCGGGTTCAGCGGCGGGCGGCCCTCACATGGGCGAGGTACTGGCGTGCGAAGCAGGCGAGGAAGAGGGGGTTGTAGCGGGCGTAGCGACGCCACAGCCGGCGGGGCTCGCGCGAGAGGCGATAGACCCACTCGAGACCACTGCGCTGCATCCAGGCAGGCGCCTGGGAGACCAGGCCGGCGTGGAAGTCGAAGGCCGCGCCCACACCCACGAGCAGCGGCGCCGCCAGGCGCGGGCGCATCCGCAGCATCCACTTCTCCTGCTTTGGCTGGCCCGTGCCGACCCACACCACCGCCGCGCCCGAGGAGTCGATCGCCTCGACCACAGCTCCCTCCTCGGCCTCCGTCAGCTCGCGGAAGGGCGGGGAGAAGGCTCCCACGATCCGGATGCCGGGGAAGCGCTCACCCAAGCGCTTGCGCAGCAGCTCGAGCGCCTCGGGCGTACGCCCCCCGTAGAGGTACATGGGCGTCCCCTCGCGGGCTGCACGCGCGCAGAAGTGAGCCATCAGGTCCGGGCCGTAGACGCGTGTGGCGCCCCGGTTGCCGAGCGCCCGCAGCGCCCACACCAACGGCTGCCCATCCGGTACGGCCAGCGTCGCGCCCAGCACAGCGGCCCGCGTGTCGGGGTCCTCGTGGGCGGACATCACGAGGTTCACCGCTGCCGCTGTCACATAGCCGCGACCACCGGCCTCGATCAGGGCCTGCATCCAGTCGATCACCTCGTCGTAGTTGGAGATCGCGAGCTGCACCCCTACCACCTCCGCCGTGGCGGGAGCGGGCGGGAAGGCCAGAGGCGGAGGGGTGGGGGCAGGCGGCGAGGAGATTGCGTGAAGATACCCGCCCTCGTGGAGATCGATCAGGACTTCTGGAGGCACCGGCGCGTGCTGGTCACCGGCCACACCGGTTTCAAGGGCGCGTGGCTGTCACTGTGGCTGCAGGGATTGGGGGCCGAGCTCACCGGGCTCGCCCGTCGCTCGCCGTCCGGCCTGAGCTTCTACCAGCTGGCGGCTGTCGGTGAGCACATGCAGGAGCACTCTGTCGACATGCGCGATGCGCAGGGCGTCGTCGAGGCGGTGCGAGACGCTCGCCCGGAGGTCGTTCTGCATCTCGCCGGCCAGCCGCTCGTGCGTCGCTCCCTGCATGACCCGGTGGCCACCTATGCGATCAACGTGATGGGAACGGTGAACCTGCTCGAGGCTGTACGTCTCGCCGGCGACGATGTCCGCTCGGTGGTGGTGGTCACCTCGGACAAGGTGTATGAGAATCCCGGGGGACGCCCGCAGCGCTTCGTCGAGGACGAGCAGCTGGGGGGCGCCGACCCCTACTCCAGCTCGAAGGCATGCGCGGAGCTCGTGGCAGCGGCATACCGGCGCTCGTTCTTCTCCACGGGCGAGGCACCCCGCATCGCCACCGCACGAGCCGGCAATGTGATCGGCGGGGGGGACTGGGGGCAGGATCGGCTCGTCGCCGACAGCGTGCGGGCCGTCGAAGGGGCTGCGCCGCTGCTGGTGCGCAGCCCCGATGCCGTGCGCCCCTGGCAGCACGTTCTCAATCCGCTGGCCGGCTACCTGCGCCTCGCGGAGGCGCTGCACACACAGAGCTCGGCCGCACGCGCCTGGAACTTCGGCCCCCGGGCCGGCGAGGGGCGATCCGTGCGCTGGATCGTCGAGCGTCTGAGCGAGCTGTGGGGAGGGTCGCTCACCTGGGAGCTCGACAGCGGCGAGAACCCACCCGAGGCGGCCCATCTCGAGCTCGACTCCAGTGACGCCGAGCGGGAGTTGGGCTTCTCCACCCCGTGGGACCTCGGCGATGCGCTCGCTTGGGTAGTCGAGTGGCATCGGGCCCAGCTCGACGGCGCGGACATGCGCAGCGTCAGCCAGGAGCAGATAGCCCGGTTTACGAGCTGAGTCGATGCCGGGCGCCCTCAGGTGTCCCGAGATCGGGAACATTCCTCCGAATCCGATCCTCTGGAACTGGGCCGCAATACGGAAATTCTCCTTGTCCCCGCCGAGAGCACTGCGGGGATGGCCGACGCAGTCCCATGCTGGTGGCTGAGGAGGCCGCGCTCGTCCGCCGAGTCGCGGATACTGCCTGTTCGATGTTGGGGAATCATGCGGAGAGAGTGACGCCGAGCGTTGGACAGCAAGACAGTGTCCAGCGGCGCAACGTCCAGCTCCACGAACGCGCTGTCGCGGCCGTCGTCGCCCGTCGGGTTCCCACCGAGATCCTCGCCCCGGGCTTCCGCTTGGAGAATCGTGTGACGGCGGTCACCGACTACACCTACCACGGCGCCACCGGATGGGGTGAATGGATGAGTGACCTGTTCGAAATGTTCGCCGACAGGGCCCGCTACGGCGTGGAGGAGCTGATCGCCGCCGGGGACGACTTTGTCGCCGCGATGTTCTGCGTGCAGGGAGTTGGCGCACGGTCCAGGACCACCATCACCTTCCGCTGGGCCGGTGTGACCTGGTTCCGCAACGGGCAGGCCACTCTCGCCGTGGGCTATCCCACGCGCGCCGACGCTCTGATCGCCGTCGGCCTGTCTGAGTGATCGAGCCGCGCAGCGACTCTCCGAGTGCCCAGGGCGCCGCTTCGCTGCCTGGCATTCGCCCATGCCGGAGACGTTCTCGGTGGCCCTGACGAGCCAATTTGACGCAATTTCCATGCGACCAGATCGCAGGATTCGCCAAATACGCAAAATTCCCTAACCTCCCGGCGGATGAGCCCGCTGATCCTCCGTCGCTACCGTGCAGAGCGTCTGCTCAAGAGCGAATTCGAGGGGCTGCGGGAGAGAGTTCTCGCTGTCGTGGGCCGTCGCCTGCGAGGAGCCGGGGTGGATCTCGACGACTGCGACCTCGAGGCCTGTTACGCCATGGCCTGGCAGGGGCTCTACGCGGCCGTGCTCGACGGACAGGAGATCGCAAATCCCTCCGGCTGGCTGGTGCTGGTGACCTTCCGACGAGCCATCGAGGAGCATCGAGCGCGTCTGCGCGCCCATCGCGGCGGCGACCGCCCGGCGGCCCACCGCGGCCGGGAGAATGTGAGCGACCCAGACTCCTCCCTGCCGGCGCTGGATCGCGACCTCGCCGCCGAGCTCGACGACCGCGTGCGGCTGCGACAGCTATTCGAGGGTTTGCGCGGGCGCTTGAGCGCGCGCGAGCGCGAGGCCGCAACCCTCTGCTACCTGCAGGGCCTCTCGCGCGCCCAGGCGGCGAGACGTATGGGCGTGAGCGATGCTCGCATGCGCAAGCTGATGGAGGGCCGCGGGCCGGGAACGCCCGGTGTCGCCGGCAAGGTTGGGGCGTTGGTCGAGACGATCCGCGACGGCCGTTGGTGCGATGAGCAGGGCTCTCTCATGCGTGGCCTGGCCTTCGGCATCCTCGACCCAGGCGGCGAGCGCCATCGACTCGCCGTCCTGCACCATGGCGAGTGTCCGGCCTGCCGCGCCTACGTCGCCTCGCTGCGCGGTCTGTCCGTGGTACTTCCTCCCGCCCTGCTACCCGGTGGCTTCGGAGCGGCGGTGCTCGCCGGCGCCGCCGGTGCGAGTCGCGCAGCCCATGCCGGTGTCGGTGCGGGTGCGCAGCTCGGTCGGGGTCTCGGGAACTCCTTCTCCAGCTCCTCTGCCGCCAGTGCTGGCGCCGGGGCCGGTGGCGCCGCCGGCGGAGCGGCGAGCGGTGGCTGGCTGCTGGCCGGCGGAGGGAAGCTCGCCATTGGATGTGCCCTCGCCCTGAGCGTCGGTACCGGCTGCGTCGCCATCGACCTCAGCTCCTCCCGGCCTGTCGCACCCGTTCACACACATCCCCACCCCCGTGCGGTGGCTCGCGGGGGCGCCCTCTCACTCGCGAAGCCCGGTGGCGCCTACTACAACGCCTCCATCTCTCCCGCTTCTCCTCCCGTCCTCTCGCCACCCGCCAGCACAACCGTCACAGCCTCTCCTCCCGCGCCCGCCGCCGCCAAAGCGAGTCGTGAGTTCGGTCCCGAGCAGGCTTTGGCGTCTGCGAGTCCTGTTCAACCCTCGACCTCGACTGGCGGTGGTGTCACGCGGGCTGTGATTGCCCGCGCCGCCGCTACCAGCACGTACGGATCCTCGTCCGGGTCCGGGTCCGGTGGCGGAGGCGGAGGCGTGATCTCCGGGGGCACTCAAGCGAGCTCGGCCAGCACCTCTTCCGGTGGTGGTTCGTCGCAGGCCACACGCGAGTTCTCTCCCGGGTAGCCATTGGGATCGGATGATCCGGGGCCGTTGGGGGTCGACTTCAACTTTTAACGCTGTATAGCCAACGTGATACAGCGTTTAAAAGAGACATACCCCCCACGCCCAGCCCGCCGCAACGCACGCCTGATGCAAGCCCGCACCTGCTCTGACTGGGCTCGGCGTGAATCGGCCTCGCTCAGGCTCTGGGGAAAACCTTCCCCAGCTTCGCGAGGACAAGGGGATTGCCTCGAGGCCGCAACCGTCCGGTGGCAACCGCACGCAGGGGATCGAGCCGGTTGCCCACGATGTCCACCCAGTCCTGGTAGGAGAGCCGCAGGCGCAGGTCAGGACTCGATGACTCCCCCTGCTCGACCGTGCTCGAGCCGTTGTTCACCGTCAGATGCCAGGTCGGGATGTCGGGGTCGTTGAACTCCCACTGGAAGATCGTTGGACGCTTGAGACCGTGGTTGGGGTTCACCTGACGACGAATGGTGTCGAACAGGAGGGCGAGCGTCTCGGAGTCGCGGGCAGTCGGTCCTTCGCGCACCCCGATCACTCCCGCCATCGCGAGCGCCTGGCCACGTTGGGTGACCTCCAGGGGGGTGAGGCCCTGCGGCAGCAAGGGAGGGCCTGGGAGCGTCTCGACGGGAAGACCGGCCGAGCGCAGCTTGGTGGTCATCGAGGTGAGCCCCTCGACACCCACTTTGTCGAAGGTGTAGTTGAACACCGTCAGGTATGTCTCATCCCATCCCGGCGGCATCAGGACCTGAGAGGTGAAGGGGGTGACCTCGCGCAGGATCCCCGCCACGGCCTTGGGCACGCCCTTGGGGTCTTCGCGGTTGAGGTCCGCCAGGAGCTTCACCCCGAAGCCGATGTGACGCTGCTCGTCCGCCGCGATGTTGGCCATGCCCTCCCGGAAGGCAGGCAGCTGGTCGCGTTCCTCGAGATAGCTGCAGATGAAGTGCTGGCCCGGCTGGGCGAGGGACGCCTCGATGACGATGTGGTAGAGCGTCACCGCCGCCGCCAGCTGGGCCGGTGAGCGGTCGGCGCGCAGCTCGTCGGCCATTGTGTCGAGCCGATCGAAGATCTTGCGGAAGCCCGAGGTGAGCTGGGGCTTGATCGCGGTCAGCCCGCTGGCCATCGAGCCATCGCCGATGCCACATACCTCCTGCATGAACCGCTTGAAGAAGACCGCGTGGCGAGCCTCATCGACCTGCTGGGTGGTGAGGAAGTACTTCTGCTCCTCCCGCGGGGCCGCATCGATGTAGGGAGAGAGGTTGTCGGCCACCGCATCCTCACCCCAGAAGAACAGGCAGTAGTTCCACAGGGCGGCCTGGCGCTCGAACTCGGTGAAGTCCTCCCGCCACTGGCGGGCATCCTCGGTGAAGTCGAGCTGGGTGGCGCTCCAATTGCCGCGCTCCCAGCGCGCATACAGGTCCTCGTAGGAGATCGCGTCAGCCGGAAGGCTGGCGACGTTGTCGGAGTCTCGTGCGGTTGCTGCACTCGCCATCGTGGTGCTCCTATCGTGCCTCGACGCTTGCCAACGGATACCGAATAACGGATAATGAACGCTATCGGAATAGCGATCGCTCTGCAAGTAGGATGTACTGATGGTTGCATTTGACACCGGGGGAGGGCCCAGCATCGGAGAGGGGCCCGCCGCCCCCCGCATGACGCGGGAGCAGAGCCGGGCAAACACCCGCGAGCGCCTGCTTACCGCCGCACGCAGCGCCTTCGCCCGCAGCGGCTTTCATGGCGCCTCCGTTGAGGAGATCGCCTCCGAGGCCGGCTTCTCGACGGGTGCTCTCTACTCGAACTTCGACGGCAAGGAGGACCTCTTCCTGGTGCTCATGGAGCGCGAGATCGAGGAGCATGCCCGCGAGCTCGCCGAGGCGGTGCGCGAACGGACATCGATGAGCGAACGGGCCACCGGGGGAGCCCGTCAGTGGATGACGATGATCGACCGCGAGCCCGAGCTGCTGCTGCTGTTCATGGAGTTCTGGGCCTATGGCGTGCGCGACCCCAAGGTGCGTCCGAAGGTTGCCGCACGCTTCGCTCAGATGCGCGAGGTCCTGACGCGGCTGATAGCCGACGGGGTGCGCGAGTTCGATCTGGAGCTGGCCATACCGGCCGAGCAGCTGGCGGTGGTCGTCGACGCGCTGGCCGACGGCATCGCCCGGCAGAAGCTGGCCGACCCTGAGGCGGTCCCCGATGAGCTGATGGGGACCGTGCTCGCGCTGCTCTTCTCCGCCGTCACCCGTTCGGCCGAAGGCACAGGCAGGCGTAATGGAGCGTGAAGGCGCGTCGCGCCAGCGGCGGGGCGAGGCGGTGCAGGGTGGCTCGCACTCCCCACTTGACCGTTCCGATGACCCGCGAGCGGGAATCGGCTGCGAAGAATCGATGAACCTCCAGCGGCAGCGGATCCTCGATCTCGGCCGCGATCGCCAGGCCCGCCTGCGCCACGATCGCCCGCACGGCTGAGCGGTCCAGGCGCTGCAGATGGCCGACCTCGGCCGCATGCTCGCGCTTGCTCGCCCGGCGAGCTGAGCGGTTGGCCTCGAGCGGCACCTCCACCACCACAGCGCCGCAGGCCCGCGCCACCTCGGCCAGGAGGGTCGGTGGATCGGGCACATGCTCGAGCACGTGCGAGAGGATGCCCAGATCAAACCTGCCGTCGGCCGCAGGCAGGTGCATGCCGTCATAGAGCTCCACCGAGTCGAGCTGCTCACGCGAGCGGGCGATCTCGACGGCCGCCTCGGTTATCTCCACCCCGGCGAGCCGTCCGCCGAAGCCACGCCGGTGCAGCTCGCAGAGCAGCGCACCGTCACCGCAGCCCACCTCGAGGGTGCTCGCCGGGCGCAGGCCCGCACGCGAGCACAGCTCGATCACGTGATCTGCCTTGCCGACCGCGCCCAGAGCGCGCCAGCGCGCGTACAGGGCCGCCTCGCCTGGCTCCTTGGTGTAGGCGTCGTCGTAGAAGCGAACGAGCGCCGCGGGATCCTCCATCAGATGAGCCCACCTCCGCGCATGCGACTGGACAGCGCAAAGGGCTCGCCGAGCATGCCGACGATCTTATGCCCCCGCCCGTCGGCTTCCCCAGGTCCTTTGCGGCCGCCGGCGAACAAGTCCGATATGGATAGCCTCGAAGTCGCATGTCCGTCCCCGCCCAGCCTTCAGTGAGAGACAGAGGCGGACTGCTCGGAGCGCTGCGTGAGGCACCCCAGACGGTGCCCGCTCTGGCGGCGCTCATCCTGTTCGTCGTATGGGCGGCCAATCAGGCCGGCTACCCCCTCACCCACTGGGCCCCCGGCGGTCTGATCCTGCTCGCGCTGATGGCGATGACGGCGACCCTCGTGCCATTGCGTGTCTCGCGGCTGCCTCCTTCGCTGCGGGTCGCGCTCGGCTGCCTGGCCGCCTACACAGCTCTGAGCTACCTGTCGATCCTGTGGGCCGGCACCCCCGGCGATGCGTGGGAAGGAGCCAACCGAACGCTGCTCTATCTCCTCGTGTTCGTGCTGTTCGCCGGCTGGCGCCAGCGCGGAGCGAGCGCCGCGATGCTGCTGATCGCCTGGACGCTCGCCCTGACCGCGCTCGCCCTCTTCGTCGCACTCCACATCGACGCGGCCGGCGAAGCGTCTCTCCATACCCTGCTTCCAGACGGGCGCCTGGGGTACCCGGCGGGATACCCGAACGCCAATGCCGCCCAGTGGCTGATGGCGTTCTGGCCCGCCCTTCTGCTGGCGCGCAGTGAGCGGCTGCCCTGGGGCCTGCGCGGCCTGCTGGCCGGCGGCGCCGTGCTCCTGGCGCAGGTGGCTCTGCTCAGCCAGAGCCGCGGCTCGCTATATGCGACTCCCGTGATGCTCGTGCTCGTGTTCGCCCTGCTTCCCGGCCGCGCTCGGACGTTCGGGCTGCTCGTGCCCGTGGCTGCAGGGATCGCGGCCTCGGCTTCGGCCGTGCTTGCCGTCGGAGACCATCTGAAGAACGGGCAGGCCGTGAGCGCCACCCTGCACACAGCCGTCACCGCGATGCTCCTGGCCGCTGCCGTCGTCGCGCTGGTGGTGGCGCTCGGCGCCGCTCTCGAATCTCGCCAGACATTCTCGGAGCGGACGGCCAGCCGCGTTCACAGAGGGCTCGGCGCGCTTGCAGTCGTGTCCGCCCTGGCGATCCTCGGTGGTGGGATCGCGATCGCCGGCAATCCTGTCAAGCGGATCGAAAGCGCCTGGCACAGCTTCAAGGGGGGTTACGGATCGCATACCGGCAGCCGCCTGGTGAGCGGTCTCGGCAGCAGCCGCTATGACTTCTACCGCGTGTCCCTGAACGAGTTCGCCGCTCATCCCGTGCTGGGAATCGGTGCCGACAATTTCCAGGCTCAGTATCTCGCCCACGGACGCAGCGAAGAGACCCCCCGCTACCCGCACAGCATCGAGATGCGAACCCTGGTCCAAACGGGTCTGGTCGGGGTGCTGCTCGCACTCGCGGGACTCGCAGGAGCGCTGCTTGCCTGTGCACGCTCGCTGCGAGCCGCCGATCCGCTCGCGCGCTATGTCGCGGCGGCGGCTCTGAGCGGTTTTGCATATTGGGCGGTTCATGGCTCGATCGACTGGTTCTGGGAGTTCGCCGGCCTGGGAGCCCCCGCCTTCGCGCTGCTGGGTCTCGCCGCCTCGCTGACGCCGGCCGGCACGCCTGTCGCCTCGGTCGCCGCCGAGGAGAGGACGATGGGCCGGCGGCGGCTGGGACTCGCTGCCGGTGCGGTGGTCGTGCTGGCACTCGCCGCCTCGTTCGCCGCGCCCTGGTTCAGCCAGCTGGAGATCGAGAGCGCCGCACACGTTTGGACCAAAGACCCGCGAACCGCATACACGCGCCTGGAAAGCGCCGCCCGCCTGAACCCTCTGAGCGATCAGGCGGATGTCGTCGCGGGCGACATCGCGCTGCGCTACCGCGATCTGGCCCGCGCCGAGCACGATTTCTCGCTGGCGCTCGTGAGGGCACCCGATGACGCCTATGCCACTCTCGAGCGAGGAGCGATCGCATCGGCCACGGGCGAACGCGCCAAGGCCCTCGACCTGCTCGCGAGGGCCGCGAGGCTGAACCCGCGCGAACCGCTCGTCCGCCAGGCTCTGAGCGCCGTGCGGCGGGGCGGCCGCGTGAACGTGGCGGAGCTGAACCGCTCAATACTCATCAAAGGTGAGCAGTTCCACTGAATAATTGAATTCACGGGCGTTGGAAGGATGCCAATCGCTCGACACCGGGGCCAACCTTCGCTAGCTTATGAGCGGACCGTTCGGCTCGTGAATTCGTCTATTTGGTTTTAGCGCGCTCAAGCAAATGGATTTGGAGTCGTGGCGGGATGAACAATTGGCACGGATTGGAGCAGAGTTGCTCGGGCCAGACGGACCCCCAAGGCAGGGAAACGTGACTACCGGTCGGATTCGGCCCTATGCCGCCTGCCTGCTCACCGTCGCGCTTGCGGCGCTGGCTCCGTCCGCTGCCCTCGGCAACCCCCTGCTGAGCGGCTATGGAGGCGCCGGTCAGGGCGAACAGGCGCTGCTGGGCGGTGGACTGGTAAACGGGCCCTCGGGTCCCTCCTCCGGAGGCGGCTCCCCAGCCGTCTCCACCAGCACCCCGGAAGGATCTGCCACCGGAGCGAGCGGCGGGCGCGCTTCAGCACCCTCTTCCCGCACGACGAGCACGCATGGCTCCGCGCCGGCGGTCGGCTCGAAAGAGCATCCTCGTCGTTCATCCGCGGGCAGCCGGCCCACGTATACCTACCAGGACAGCCTGACCGCCTCCAGGTCCAAAGCGGGCTCCCAGGTGTTGGGGCTGTCGGGCGAAGACATCATCTATGTAGTGCTTGCCCTCGGCGCGATGCTCGTGACAGGAGCTCTCACCAAGCGGCTGGTGAGAGAGCCCGCCGGCCGAGCCGGCTAAAGGGATGCGACCCAGGACCCGAGTAGTCAACTAGAGGCTTCGAAGAGCGCGCCAAATGGACGGAACCCACGTAACCCAGCAGACCTCGACCACGCTACCGCTCCGCGGCGAGCTGACTCACGACGCCCCGCCGCCCCGAGCGCTTCGGCACGGGACCTTCGTCGGTCCGTTGCAATGGGCGCTCGAGGGCCCCGGTTGGGGGGTGGTGCGTCCGCTGGTCGATCTCCTGTTCCTGTGTGTCGCCGTCGTGGTGTCGCTTGGGGGCCTGCACAACACCCTCCACATCTCGGCCGTGCGCGCTCCACTGCTCGCCATGCCCGCGCTGGTGATGGTGCTCTTCTACCTGCGCGGTCTCTACAAGGTTCGTCTGCGTGCTCTGGTGCTCGACGGTGTCGTGCCGGTCCTGAGCGCCGTATCCGTTGCCGCCATGGCCGTGGCGGTCCTCGGCATGTCCCTCAACAGCCAGGTACCCAACCAGACGGACTGGGTGCGCGGCTGGCTCTTCGCGCTGCTGGGCGTCGGTATCGGACGCATCGGCCTGGCAATCGCTCAACGTGTGGCGCGGGCGAGACGGCTGGTGGGCAAGCCCGTCCTGATCATGGGTGCCGGTGTCGTCGGAGCGCAGGTGGCGCGCCGCCTGGAGTCCCACCCGGAGTACGGGCTCGTACCTGTCGGCTTCCTCGACGAGGATCCTCGCTCCGTGGCCGAGGTCGGGGGACGCGACGTTCCCGTTCTCGGCACCGTGGAGGATCTCGATCAGACGGTCCAGCGCACCAATGTCAGGAACCTCATCGTCGCCTTCTCCTCGGTCGCCGACGCTCGCGTGAGCCGCCTGATTCAGCGCTGCCAGGAGCTCGGAGTCGAGGTCTCCGTCGTGCCACGCATGTTCGACACCATCAACAACCGGGTTCGCTACGACACGGTCGGCGGCCTGCCCCTGCTGTCCTTCACCACGGTCGATCCAGACGGCCTCCAGTTCGCGATCAAGCACGCACTCGACCGAGTCCTCGCCCTCGCCCTCCTGGTCGTCCTCTCTCCCGTGATCCTCAGCGCGGCGATCGCCGTGCGCCTCAGCTCGCCCGGCCCAGCCCTGTTCCGCCAGCGCCGTGTCGGGCGTGACGGCAAGGTCTTCTCCCTGTACAAGTTCCGCTCCATGCGCCTGGTGCCCGACGATGGCTCGCAGGAGAACGTCAGCGCCATCGACTTCCTGCTCGCGGGAGATGTCGCGCCCGGTGGCGTGGAGGGCGCCGACCGGCGAACGGCCGTGGGGCGCTTCCTCAGGGGAACCTCTCTGGATGAGCTGCCCCAGCTGTTCAACGTCCTGCGGGGTGACATGAGCCTGGTGGGCCCGCGACCCGAGCGTCCAGAGTTCGTCGAGCTGTTCGGGCAGGACATAATTCGCTACGGTGATCGTCACCGCGTCAAGTCCGGCATCACAGGGTGGGCTCAGGTGCACGGCCTGCGCGGCCAGACCTCCGTTGCGGAGCGTGTGGAGTGGGACAACTACTACATCGCCCACTGGTCACTCGGCCTCGACATCAAGGTGCTGGCGCTGACCTTCGTTGCGTTGTTCCGCAACGCAGAGTGAGCCAGAGGAGTCCCGTGCGGCTGCTGGTGCTGGCCACGGCCTCCCAGAAGCCCGCCGACGAGGAGTTGCGGCGATTGATTCGCGAGGACGTGATGCCCGACGCGCTTCTCGCCGAGGACTCGCTCGGGGCTATCTCGTTCGACGACAGGGATCTGGCGCGGATGCACGGCTGGCGTGCCCGGATCTACAAGCGCCTGCCGACGGCGCTTGCCCTGTGCCTGGAGACATGGTCTCGACGCGGGGAGTTCGACGTGGTGCTGAGCTGGGGCGAGCGACTGGCATTCCCGTTCGCTCTTTTGCTCTGCCTGACCCCGCGGCGTCCCGGACACGTCGCCATCCTCATGTTCCCCTTCGACGCTGGAACCGGCTCACCGGTCAAGCAAGCCGCCAAGCGTGCCCTCTTCCCCCTCCTCGCCCGTCGGGGAATCGATCGTCTCTGTGTGCCCGCGCCCCGCCAGCGCGAGCTGGCGATCGAGCGCTGGGGGATGGCCCCCGAGCGGATGGTTGGGGCCAACTGGTCCGTCGACACCTCCTTCTGGCGTCCCATGGAGGGCGAGGGCGATCTGATCTGCAGCGTGGGTCGTGAGATGCGCGACTATGGGACGCTGCTCGCAGCCCTGCGCCCGCTGGCGATCCCGTGCCACATAGCCGCCGGAACGGGCACCATGAACGAGGCGTTCGACAGCTTCGACTCGCGGGCCAGCAACCTCGCGGCGGAGCCGCTTCCGCCGAACGTCACCGTCGGGTCGCTTGCCCCGGCGGCGTTGCGCGAGCTGTACGCCCGCTCCCGCATGGTCGTGGTGCCTGTGATGCCCTCGGAATCCGACAATGGCGTGACCACGATCATGGAGGCGATGGCGATGGGTCGTGCGGTCATCTGCACCGACACCGTGGGGCGGCTGCGGACGCTCGAGCACGGCGTGAACTGCCTGCTGGTCCCACCACAGGACCCCGACGCGCTGCGGACGGCCATCGAGGAGCTGTGGGGCGACCCGGCGCGGTGCGCGCAGATGGGCGCGGCGGGCCGTGCGACCGCTGTGGCGCACCACGGCATCGATCAATGGCTCGCCGCTATCCGCGCGGCCGCCGGCGAAGTCGCCAGGGCGTGAGGCGGTGGCGGTTGCCGGGTAGAGCACTCAGAGAGCGCGCCTGGCCGCTGTCGCGGGCCCCTTCCAGTACTGGAACACGCGAATCGAGAGTCCGCTCGCGCCGAGCACGGAGGGCAGGCGCAGCGAGTAGCGGTTAAACCGATCGAGCGTGAAGAACGCCCGGTAGCGCAGCAGGCTCCCGCTGAAGGCTTCAATGCGCATGAAGTCCCCCGGGGGGCCGGAGCCGCTGGCCAGCACGCCCGCGGCTGTCCTGTGCAGCTGGAGCGTGACATTGCCCGCGCTCCCGGTGCCGGGTGAGGCCAGGGCCGAGGCGAGTGCCGCGAACGCCGGCTTGCGCGATCCGTTCGCATTGAGCACGCCGAAGTCTTCGGAGAGGTTGCCCTGCAGCTTGTACACGATGGCGGCCGCAACATATGGCGTGCGAGCCAGCGAGCGAATCAGGGACGCGAGGTTCGATCCCTGCAGCTGCCTGGTCACGCATGCCTGTTCCTGCTGCACCTTGAAGCGGGGCCAGCAACTGCTCCAGCCAAACTCGTTGAGCCACAGTGGCGTCTGGTCGCCGTTGGCCAGCTGGACTTCGTGGATCGCCCGCAGCGATGCCAGCGTGAGGGTGTAGAAGTGCACAGCCAGCCCGTCGTAGTAGCCCTTGATCCCAGCCGTGTACAGGGCGCGCAGGAACACCCCGTTGGGGCCGACGAGCGAGCCCGCCAGGACGAGCACACCCGGTGCGACCTGCTTGATCGCCGGGTATGCCGCCCGCAGGAGGGCCGCATATCGCTTGGGCTTTTCGGGGCCCGCGAAGTAGTGTTCGTTGATCTGATCCGGCTCGTTCCAGATCTCGATGGCGGTAAGCGAGCTCTTGTAGCGTTCGGCCAGGAAGGACACGAACTTGGCGAAGTCGCCTGGTTGACTCGGAGGCCATGCATTGGCGAGGCTCGAGCGTCGTGGGCTGCATCCAGCGCGCAGCCGCGCCGGCGCGGAGGAGGCCCAGCATGGCGTGCTCTCCACCATTGCCACCACCCCGATGTGGGCCGCGGCCGCATCGCTCATCAGCCTGTCCGTGTAGGCGAGCGCCCGTTCGTCCAGCACCCCGGAGGTCGCGGGCTCCATCACCGACCAGGGGACTTCGACGCGTACCACGCTCGCGTGAAGCCGGTGCGCCCAGGTGATGTCGGCGTCCGCCCGCGCCGGCGAAGCCCCGTAGTCCACGCCCGTGATGTTGAGCCCTCCGCGCAGGCTCGCCGCCGCCACACGGGCCGGTGCGGCGGACGCCCGGTGGCCGGCATCGAAGATGCACAGCACCCCGAGCGCCACCATCAGCCCCGTCAACACGGGCTTGCGCAGGAGGCCGAGCATGGCTACACGATAGATGGGCCGAGAGCGTCAGCGGGCCGGGGTGGACGCAAAGCCTCGCGCAGTACGCTGTCTCGTCTCATGTCGCCCACCTGGATCTGGATGCAGATCGCCATCGTCGTCGCTGTCCTCGCCGGAATGATCATCGCGATCACCAAGCTCGCCTAGCCATCGGGTCGGCGCCCGCGTGACCAACGCCAGCGCGAAGGGCGCGGGCCGGCCGGTTTGGAGACAGGACGCGGTGGAATGACGTCCTGCCCCGTCAGGATCGCCTCGGGTACCGCTCGTGTCAGCCACTCCGTGAGCGGAGCGAAACCGGCGGCGGCAATCTCCGAAGCCATGCCTGGCGCACGTCGCGCGGGATCGTGGGCGTCGCTTGCCACGTTATGCACCAACCCGCCGTCCATGAGCTCGAGCGCGAAGCGCCGCACCTGCTCGCCGAACTTCCCCACGAGCGAGCCGGCTGTGACAGAGCAGAGCGCTCCGGCTCCCACGAGCGACTCGAGGAGCCCAGGGTCGCGATGAAAGGCCGGGCAGCGCTCCGGGTGGGCGAGCAGCACCCGATATCCATCGCCTCGAAGGCGCTGCACGATCGACTCGAGACCGCCGGCAAACGGCGCGAACGGTGGCTCTGCCAGCAGCCACGGTCCATCTCCCAGGCGAAGCTTCGCCAGCTCCTGCTCCTCTATCTCTTCGATGCGGGTCATCGCGACCTCCGCACCGGGGAGCACCTCGATCGCCACGCCCTCCGACTCCAGGCGCGTGTTCAGGGCTGATACTCGTTGCTCGATCAGTTGGGAAGTGTTGAAGTAGCGCGCATTGACATGGGGCGTAGCCACGATCGTGCCGGTGCCCGCGGCGACGGCGGCGCGAGCCATTGCAACTGAGCCCTCGACGCTCTCGGGCCCGTCGTCTATCCCGGCGAGCACATGGCAGTGAAGGTCGATCACACGTGCGACCAATATACGGGGAAGCCAAGTCCCTCCGCCCAGGCGCACGGCTATGATCGGCGCTGGCGGTCTCCGCGAACCAGCCGCTTCCAGCGAGCAAGGAGAGAATGATGTTCAAGTCGATAGTGGTGGGCACCGATGGCTCGGACACGGCCACCCAGGCCGTCCGCCAAGCCGTCGACTTGGCACAGGCCGTGGGGGCGAAGGTGGAGCTGGTCAGCGCCTACGAGCCGGTGCCCGCTCAGCGGCTGCGCGAGGAACGCCGTGATGCTCCCGAGGATCTGCAGTGGGCGATCAATCCCCGCGAGGACGTCGACCTTGCCCTGGAGTCGGCGGCCGCGGTCGCGCGCGAGGCGGGAGTGGCCGTTGACGTATACCCGCGCCAGGGAGATCCCGCCGATGCGATCCTCGACGTCGCCGAGGAGCGGGAGGCGGACCTGATCGTGGTGGGCAACAAGGGAATGACCGGGGCAAAGCGCTTCCTGCTCGGCTCGGTGCCGAACAAGGTCTCCCACCATGCGCCCTGCTCGGTACTCATCATCCGCACCACCTGACGCTGCATGAGCGCTCCCGAGCAGGCGCCCGCAGACCTGGTCGGGGCTCTGGCCGAACGCTATCCGCGAGTGGCCATCAGCCACGAGTGGCTGACCGTCCCGGGAGGCTCGGAGAAGGTGGTCCTGGCGCTCCTGGAGCTGCTGCCCCATGCTGAGCTGTTCGTCTCGGTCTACGACCCGGCGCCGTGGCCGCCCCAGATAACAGAACGCCCGGTGCACACCTCGTTCCTGAACCGCCTGCCGGGAGCCTCGCGCCACTACGCGCGGCTCCTGCCGCTGATGGATCTGGCCTTCCGCTCCTTCGACCTGAGTGGCTTTGACCTGGTGGTGTCCTCGAACCACGCCTATGCGAAGAACGTCCGCATGCCGGCCCCGGGGGTGCATCTCTGTTACTGCCATACGCCGGTGCGTTACGTGTGGGACCCCTCCTTCCTCGCGGGGGAGCAGCTCGGTCGTGTCGGGCGAGTCGCGTTCTCGGCCTGCCTGCCGTATCTGCGCCGTGCCGACCTGCGCGGCGCGGCCGGCCCTGACAGGTATGTGGCCAACTCGACTGTCGTGGCGCAGCGAATCGCCGACCGCTATCAACGGGAGGCCGAGGTGGTCCATCCGCCGGTCGAGATATCGAGGTTTCTCGAGCGCCCCCGCGTGGCTGGTCACGAGGAGCCCTATCTCGTCTTCGGTCGGGTCGTTCCCTACAAGCGGGTGGATCTTGCCGTGGCGGCCTGCGAGCGTCTGGGGCGCCAAGTGATCGTGGCGGGCGATGGCCGCGACATGGACCGTGTTCGTCGCGTCGCGGGCCCCCACACGACCTTCGCCGGACGTGTCAGCGATCAGGAGGTAGCCGATCTGTTCGCTCGGTCTCGCGCACTGCTGCTGCCCGGCGAGGAGGACTTCGGGATCGTTCCCGTCGAGGCTCAGGCGGCTGGGCTGCCTGTCATCGGCAATGCCAGGGGCGGGGTTCGCGACTCTGTGGTGGACGGGGAGACAGGCGTGCTCTACACCGACGCCACGCTCGACGGTCTGTGCGCGGCGATCGAGCGCTTCGAGGCGATCGCGCCGCTCGACGAGCAGGCGGCCAGGCGCAACGCTCGGCGCTTCGCTCCTGATGTGTTCGCCAATGCGATCACCCGGGCCCTGCTGGACGCGGGTGGCTGAGCAGCGCCTGCGTCTCCCTCGGCGGGCTTCAGCCCGCCGCGATCGGCTCGCCACGCAGCAGCTGTTTGATCTCCCCCACGTCGAGGGCCCCCAGCGCGAGCAGGCTTCCCACGTGCACGAGAGCGGCAACCAACAGCAGCAGCAGGACGGGGAGTCCGGCCTGCAGCAGGGCATAGGCGGCCGCACCTGAGATGCATGCGGCGATCGCCGAGCGCAGGAGCCTGCCCAGGGAGGGACGTACGTCGAGGTGCGCGAAGACCATTCGGCCGGTGAGGCCCGCCACGAGCAGCTCGGTGGCCAGTGTGGCCCAGGCCGCGGCCATGAAGCCGTAACGCGGCACCAGGAGCAGGTTGACGAGGAGGTTGAACGCCAGCCCGATGAAGGCAAAACGCGCAAATTGTCGTTGCAGGTCGAGCACGAGGGTGTACACGGCGAAGATGTAGCCGCAGCAGACGAACGCGAACGAGCCCATCAGCACAGCGAGCGCCGGGGCCGAGGCGTCGAAGGACGCTCCGTAGAGCAGCTCGATGATCGGGTGGGCAGCCACGATCGCGAAGGCCACCGCCGCCAGCGAGAACATCGCCATCAGATCCAAGCCGAGCTGCAGTGTGCGCCTCGTCTGCGCCGGCTTGCTCGCGGCGATTCGCGACACCAGGGGCATCAAGGTGGCCACCAGCGACAGGGGCACCACCCCGAGCTGTTCGACGATTCGGTAGGCCGCGTTGTAAAGCCCGGCGGCAGTGGTCCCCGCCGAGGCATAGACGATCAGCGCATCGATGCGGGCGTAGGCGACGATCAGCAGGCTGCCGATGCTCAGGGGTACTGCCTCGCGGGCGAGACGCCGCCACAGCAGGTGGGTGCCGTGAATCGGTATGCGCACCGTGCGCAGGGCGATCGCGGCCTGCAGCGCCACGCTCACCACCGCGATAGCGCTCATCGCCACCGCGTATGGGACGAGTCCGCCATGCGACGCGGAGATCACGATCACTCCGCCGGTCCACAGGAGGCTGTTGACGGTGAGCGCAATCATCGCCAGGTCATTGCGGATCCGCACCTGGAAGACGCTGGCCAGGGCTTCGGGGGCCGCCAGCAGGCCTTGCAGCGCGATGATCGCGCCGGCCACGAACATGGCCGATCCGTGCGCCACGAACACGAGCGCGAGGAGTGTCACGAGCGTCACCGGGATCGACAGCGCCGCGCGCGCGCTGACCAGCGCCCCCAGCCACCGGGCGTCGTTCTCGCTGCTCGCCCTGCGTACGGCTACCTGAAAGAGGCCCAGGTTGTTGAGATAGGCAAGCAGCGCGGGCACGAGCAGGATCGTGCTCCACTGCCCGAAGCCGTAGCGGCCGAGTCCCCGGGCCAGCACCGCCGTGGCCACGACCCCCAGGGCGAGGTTGAGCAGCCGCCCCACCACCTGCACGGCGACGTCCAGAGCCGCCCTGGCTGGGCGGACCTCGTTGGTGAGCTCATCTCGCGAGTCGGGTTGGGCGCGACCGCCCTGGTTGGGTCTCGACATCGAGCAGCCATGCTGACAGGGGCCGCGGGCGGGCCGCCCCCAAGCCGATACGGTCCCAGCGTGCGCGTGCTCGTCGTATCGAATTTCTATCCGCCCGTCGTGCGGGGCGGATACGAGCTGGAGTGCGCCGATGTGGTCGAGTACCTGGCCGAGCGCCACGACGTGCTGGTCCTGACCTCGAACAGCGAACGCAGGAGAACGCCTCGCCGGCCACAGGTCCGCAGGCAGCTCGATCTGGTGCCCCATGGACCCCGGGGAGCCCTCACCGCGCCCCTCAGCACGCTGCGCGCCGTGAGGACCGTCCGGCGGACCATCGATGAGTTCGAGCCTGACATCGCGTTCGTCTGGAACGGTGCCAACCTCCCCAACGCGACGCTCAGCGTACTGGCCGACCGGGGTGTCCCGATGGTCTACAGGATCTGCGAGCACTGGTTTGCCTATCTCTACACCGGCGATCAGTTCATGCGCTACCTCGGCCCGGTTCCAGGGCGAGCACGGCGCGCCTGGGCGCCGGTTGTGCGTGCGGTCAACCGCCTTCCCTCCCTGCGCCTGGATTCGACGCGTCAAATGCAGGCGACGGTCTCCTGGGCGACCGACGCTCTGCGGCGCCAGACCCCCACGCCCGCTGCTGTGCACCCGGTGCTCGAGCGTGTGATCCACCCGACCACCAGTCGCGTCGATCAGCTCAGGGAGCTCATCCGCAATCCCGCGAGCACGCCCGTGATCGCCTTCATCGGCAGGCTCCAGCGATCCAAGGGCCCCGACGTCGCTGTGCGCGCGATCGCGCTGATGCGCCGCGAGCACAGCCTCGACGCTCGTCTCGTTCTCGCCGGACCCGGCGATCGCACCGCCCGCGAGCGACTGCTCGAGCTGGCTCGGCGCGAGGGCGTGGCGGATCTGGTGACAATGCCCGGGGTGCTCGAGCGTGCCGGCATCGAGGACCTCCTGGCGAGCGCCCACGCGGTTGTCGTGCCGTCGGTGTGGCAGGAGCCGTTCGGAATGATCGGGGTCGAGGCCGCCGCGGCCGGGGTTCCGGTGGTCGCCTCCGACGTGGGGGGGATCGGCGAGGGCCTGCGTGCGGGTGAGCATGCCCTGCTGTTCGAGCCCGGCGATGCCGCCGCCTGCGCGGCCGCGCTGACCGTCACGCTCACCGACGTCCAGGAGACGCGCGCACGGGTCGCACGAGCGCGGGAGCACACACGGCGCTTTGCGCTCGAGGACTACCTGCTTGCGACGGAGGAGTTCCTCGCCGACTCGATGCGCGCGCTCGGGAAGACCTGGGACGTGCCGCTCCCGGCCGCTGAGTCGCGCTGATCATCGGCGCGGCGCCTGCGACAATCGCCTCATGCGGGAGCTGATCTGGGTCATCCGGAGTGCGGGCGCACTGCCCCTGTGCGCCGCCGCGCGCGCAAGTCCCGTGTGGCCCGCCGCCAAACGGGACCTCGCCCGCTTCGCGCAGCCGCGCCTGGATCTCCCCCTCCCCGCAGAGCTCACCCGCCGCCAGATGGTCGAAGCCGTTCGCCACCGTCCGCTGAGAAGCATTCTCTACACGCGCATGAGCGGCGCCTCGCTCCCCTGGAGGATCGTGGCGCGACTGCTCGCGCTGTTCTACCGCGGGGAAGTGGCACTGGAGATCCACTGCGATGAGATCGGTGGAGGCATGTACACCTACCACGGCTTCGCCACCATCGTCGTGGCACGGGGCATCGGGGAGGACTTCCTCTTCGCCCAGCAGGTGACCATCGGCTACGACGACCGCGGAGGGGCGCCGCTGATCGGGGATCGCGTTCGTGTCGGCGCCGGCGCGATCATCATCGGCCCGATCGAGATCGGCGACGATGCGGTCATCGGCGCCGGTGCCGTGGTGGTCAAGGACGTTGCCGCCGGCACTGTGGTGGGCGGCGTCCCGGCCAGGGTGATCGAGCATGCCGCCAACCGCTTCGCCGCGCCCTCCGCCGGGCACGGCTGAAAGGCGCCGCTCAGCGCTGGAGGATCAGTTCTGGTTTGTACTGACCGCTCATCCGCTGCAGCACGGACGTGGTCAGCGTGGTGGGGCGCGGCGCGCGGAACCGCGACACGGAGAACGATTCCGTGCGACGGACCCCCACGAGCGCGAAGCCCGGTGGGGGGCTCGTGGGTACGAACCCAGGCGCCGGCGAGCCACCGGTGTGCCTGACGCGCAGGCCGACGAAGGCCACTTCCCGTGTCGAGACGCTGCCCCCTGAGGCCGTGCGCAGGCCGGGCAGGTATATGGACAGCGGCGCCGAGGCGAATTCCTGTCCCACGATCACGCGCCCGGCGCGTTGGGGTGAGAGGGCGTCGGCTATGCCTCGCCAGTCGTCGCGTTGATAGCCGGGCAGGAGATTCGTGGAGACGATCACCGCCAGCGAGACCGCACACAGCGCCACGCCGATCAGCGCACCGGCTCGTCCCGCCCTGGCCCCGCCCACACCCGCCGCGATCAGCACCGCGAACGGTACCCACGCCGCGATGATGTTGCGTCCGTCGAAGACATCCAGCGCGTGCCCCGCCGCCAATACCAGCGGGATCGCCACACCGGCCAGGGCGACGATGAAGGCGCGTTTGGCCACCTGCCGCTCGCCGTCGGCGCTACGCGCGAGGAGCAGTACCAGCGCGCCGAGGACGAGGACCCCCGCGATCACCGCCGAGATGACCTCCAGCGGGCCGTAGAGACCGATCAGGAACTGCTTGAGCGACTCGGCGACTCGCGAGCGCGAGCGAGGCGGCTTCGATCCAGTTGGCCTGCCCTCCCGAGCGTTGCTTGGCCGCCAGCGGCAGGAGCGCGACTCCCGCGAGAGCGACCGCCCCCACAGGCGCCAGCATTCGCCGCCAGCCCACCCTTCGAGCGAGGATCACGGCCTCTGGAAGGAACAGGAAGACCGCGAAGTAGTGGGTGAGCAGGGCGAGGACCGACGCCACCGCCCACAGGCCGAGCCGCCGGCCGCTGGGATCGGCCAGGGCCTGCTGCCAGCAGACGAACGCCACGGCGCAGAAGAAGATGAGCAGCCCGTAGGCGCGCGCCTCCTGCGAGTAGTAGTACATCGCCGGGTTGAAAGCCGCCAAGGCCGCTGTCCAGACCCCTACCCGCTGCGACACGCTCCGGCCGGCCAGGTAGAGCACGGGCACGGTGAGGGTTCCCACGAGCGCGGAGAAGGAGCGAAAGCCGACCACTCCCGCGCCGAACACCTTCGTCCAGGCCCACACCAGGACGTAGTAGAGAGGGGGAGTCGACTCGCTCGTGGCGAGATGGGAGAGCATCCCCGAGAAGCCGCGGTGCACCAGCAGGAGAGTGGCCGACTCGTCGAGCCAGATGCTCTGAACGTCGAGCGTCGCGAAGCGCAGCACCGCCGCCGCGACGGTGAGCGCCAGGACGATCTGCGCCGCCCGGGAGTCGCGCAACGCGTCGAGCAGACGCGTGCGCGAACCCTGACCTTCATGGCCTCCCCGCCGGGCCGGTGGGGAAACGGGCGCTGTGCGAGTGCCCATGTGCTCGATTATGTCAGCTGGCCCGACCGTAATCGGGTGTTCAGCTGGCGAGCAGTTCCTTGGCCGCTTCGGTGTAGGCGCCCTTGGCCTGCTGTTCGTGCTGCATGATCCCGAAGTACGATTCCCGTTCGGCCGTGGTTCCGCTGTTCTGCTGGTCGCGTATCTGGTAGACCATGAACATTCCCAGTCGGCTGCCCAGCATGTGGTGCATTTCGCCTGTCACCCCGCGGAGCGTTTCCGCCGCCTGCTGATAGGTCATGCAGGGGTTCCACCCGTAGTTGTCGCCCAGGCACCGTCCGTTGTCACTCGACACACCCCACTCGGTCACATCGATCGGGATCGAGGAAGGGGCGCCGTGGGCGGCAGTCTGGTGGACGATGTTTTCAAACGCTGTTTTCCAGCTGGGCCCGTATGGGTGGCTGACCCAGCCCGCGACATAGCTGCCGAGGTTGGGCACCGCTGCGAACATCCCGTTCATCCAGTCTCCGGTCCAGTCTTCTGAGACCGAGAGCATGCCGACCTTGACGCCGGTGGCGGAGATCGCCACCGCGGCTTCCTTCAGGCGCGTCGCATAGGCTTCGGCGCGCGCCGTGTAGGAGGGGGCGCCCGCGCCGTCGCCATACTGGTATCCGCCGTCGGTCTCGTTGCCGAACTCGATCGTCTGGATGGCGAGCTGGCCCTGGTTGTGCGTCGACCAGAAGGTTCCGCCCGGTCCGTAGGCCTTTGCCCAGGATGCGAGGTTTTGCGCTTCAGCCGGCGAGGGCATCCGGCCGCGGAAGGTGGCCAGCGGAGCGACTTTGATCCCCGCATTGGCGTAACCGGCGATCGTCTGTTCCAGTTGGGCAGCCGTCCATTCGATGGGGAATTCGACCCGGACGAGCTTGGCTCCGAGCTGAGTTGCCCCCGAGAGGTCGACCTGCCCCGGGTAGATCCGCCCGGCGTTGATCCCCGGCTCGAAGCCCGTCGATGGGGGTTCGACCGGCGGCGGCGGCGGTGGCGGCGGCGGTGGTGGTGAGGCGGGATAGGAGATCGAGACTTCCACCGCCCACGCGCTCCCGGGTACAGCCGTGCGAACGCTGTAGTGAACGGTGGCTCCCCCCACTGCTGCCGGCGTGACGGAGGTTCCACTGACCGCCGAGTACTGGTCGGGCTGGCCCGAGACCCTGCTCACCAGGACATAGGTGCTGACACCGGCGATTGCGTTCCAGGTGAGAGTCTGCCCTGAGACATGCAGGGCCGGGGCCGCCTGGGAATCGAGGGTTTCCGGTGCGGGGTAGGAGATCGTGACCGGCGGTGACCATGAGGAGCCGCTGACGGTCGTGCGCACGCTGTAGACCACGCTGACACCGGGCACGGGGGGCGGCACGGTCGAGGTCGTCGTGAGCACCGAGTACTGGGCCGGCTGTCCCGGAGTCTTGCGTGAGAGCACATAGGTGCCCACACGACCCCTTCCCGTCCAGAAGAGCCGGTGGCCTGCCACGTGCAGGCTTGGAGCCACGCGCAACGATGAATCCGCCTTGGAGGCTCCCTTCCTCTTCCGGGCCACGCGGGCGAGGAGGCCCTGGGCGTGAGCCAGCCTGATGCCCGCACGCTGAACGGCCGCTCGCTCGGCGCTGCAGTGCCGAGGGCTTCGGCGATTGGCGGCGAGGCACGAGTTCAGCGACTTCGCGGCGTTGACGAACCTGCGGTCCGCGCGGCTGCTCAGCTTCGCGGCGACGCTCAGCGGGCGAGGGAGCGTCTGTGCGATGGTCGCCATCGGCTGATGCGAGCGTGAGCGCGCGGGGGTTGCCACAGCGGTGGCACAGACGACCAGGAGCAGAATGCATCCCAGGAGGAAGGGCATAAGCCGGGGTCCAGCCGGGCTCCATTCGGAGCGACGTTTGGAATTCATGGAACTCTCATCTCCTTCGGCGGCTGGGCTGTCTCGGATGTGAGACCCCTGGCTTTGCGGGCCCGTCTCGCGACGGGGGTGCCTTTATCGGAAGTGGCAGGTTCGGGACCGTTGTCCTGAACCCGTGCTGGCATGGCATGAGCGCTGCATGAAATCTGTCGGATGAACGGTCCCGAGCTGTGAGTCTCCGCTCCCCACCTGGACAGATGACCGTCGCCCAGCCCCTCAAGCGGTTCAAGCCGGGAGGCTCAACCGACGATGAGGCAAGTGATGAGCGCAGCCGAAGCTATTCTGTGGTTGGAGATGACGTCGTCGGATCCATTCGAGGTGGCAGCGTGAGCCGTCCGAGACAGCCTGGAGCCCAGGGCGACGCGCTCGCAGGCACGGTCGCGATCGTGCGACGCCGGTGGCTCTTCATCGCAGCCGTGGTGGCTGCTTGCGCTCTCGTGGCGGTCCTCAAGCACGAGCGAACACCCAATAGCTACAAGGCGATCGCAAGCGTCTCCTTCCAGAGCGGCACGCTGTCGGACTCCGCCCTGCAGGTCTCCACTTCGGGGGGAGCCGAACCCCAACGTGAAGCCGACACCGAAGTGCTCATCGCCCACTCGCCGGAAGTGGCGGAAGGCGTGCGCAAACGACTCCACCTCGCGAGCTCAGCCGGCGAACTGCTCGGCGAAGTAAACGTGGAAGCGGCGCCGAACGCGAGCGTCCTGAACTTCATCGCCACCACGCATGACGCAAGAGCGGCGGCGGGGTTGGCGAACGCCTTCGCCGAACAGTACATCGCCTTCAGGGCCAAGTCGGAGCTTGCGGGGATCGCGACCGCGCAGAGCAAGCTCCAGCAGGAGATCACCGAACTACCGCCCGCCTCGACTGAACGCGCCACCCTTCAACAATCCCTCCAGAAGCTCGGTGAGCTGCGAGCGGTCGCCGGCGGCGGGGCCAACATCATCGGGCTGGCCACCCCCCCTCAGGCGCCCTCGAGCATGTCCCTGAGCACGACCGTCATCATCGGCGTGCTCGTGGGCCTGGCGCTCGCCTTCTCGTTGGTCTTCGTGCTGGAGTCGATCGACCGGCGGATCAAGTCCGTCGAGGAATTCGAAGCCGAGTATCGAGCGTCCGTTATCGCGGCCATTCCCCAGACCGCATTTCGTTTTCCGCGGGCAAGCGAACGCGAGGAAGGACTGGAGCCCTTCCGAATACTTCGCAGTGCCCTGGACTTCGCGGCGGTCACGCGCCAGCTCGACACGCTGCTCGTGACCAGTGCGGTCTCCAGCGAGGGCAAGACCACCGTAGCTGTGGATCTCGCCCACGCCATCGCTCTCACGGGACGTCAAACGGTCCTGATCGAGCTCGACCTGAGACGCCCGACGTTGGCGGTGCAGCTCGGCCTCTCCGGTCACGGTGGGCTCACCGCCGCGCTCACCAACGGCGACCCGGTGGGAGATCTGCTGGTGGAGCCGTTTGCCGAGCTCCCCAACTTCTCGGTGCTGACCGCCGGACGCCTGCCCCAGAAACCCTCCGAGCTGCTGGGCGCGCCGCAGATCGCGGAGCTGATCTCTGAGCTCAGGACCCCCGAGGGCATCGTGATCGTCGATGCGCCGCCGCTGAACCCGGTGGCCGATACTCAGGTGCTGCTCAACAACCCGGCGATACATGCGGTCATCGTGGTCGCACGTCTGGGACAGACGACGCGTGAGGAGGTCCGGCGCGCCCGCTCGATCCTCGACCAGCACGCCGTCGACCCGGTCGGGCTGGTGGTGACGGGAATGAGGGACGGCACGCGCTACGGCTATGCCGCCTACGCCGGGGAAGCCCCCACCTTGGATGTCGATCTGAGTCCCCAGCCCTCATCGGTGGCCAGCGGCCAGCGCAAGCTGCGACTCTGAGAGCTGCCGAGCTGATGCGCCGTCGGCTACTCCCGGGCGTGGCGCCCCGCGAGCTCATCCTCAGCACGGCGGCCGCCACCGCGAGCGCCCTTGTCGCGTATGCGGCCATGCACAAGGCCGGATTCGCCGGCATCCTCGCGCCGCTCGCGCTCGTCGCCGCGGTCGCTCTGCTGTTCAGGCCGCTGCTCACCGTCTCGCTGGTCCTGGCTCTCACCATTCTCTGCGAGGGCCCGGCGTTCGGTCTTTTCACCTTCACCCAGAACCTGTATCTCGACGTGTTCAAAGACACGTCCCTGCTCGATTTGCTCGTGCTCCTCGCCGCCGCCTCGGTCGCGCTGGATCTGCTTCGCCACCGTCGTGCGCTGAAGGTGCCACCCGCTTTGGTGCTGCCACTCGTCTTCCTCGCCCTGGCGATGGTTGCGGGGGTCGTCGTCGGCCATGCCGCCGGAGCGAGCCTGCGCTTCGCGATCACATCCGAGCACGTGCTCCTGTACCTCCTGCTGTTGCCCGTGGCGGTCGCCAACCTCGACGTGAGCCGCGAGCAGATCGTCTCGTTGCTCGGCGGAGCGGCCGCGCTGGCCATCGTCAAGGCCGTCCTTGGCCTGGTGGAGCTCGCCGCCCACCGCGGCATGTCGGTCGAAGGCACCTCCACGCGGCTCACCTACTACGAACCGGCGGCCAACTGGTTGATCATGATCGCGCTGCTGGCGATCTTCGCCCTGCTGCTGGCCCGCCGGCGCCCACCGCTGTGGGTCCTTCTCGGGAGCCCGCTCATGTTCGCCTGCCTGCTGCTCTCCTACAGGCGGTCGTTCTGGATCGCGGCGGTGCTCGCGATCCTCTTGGTGATCCTGCTCGGCACCTCTCCCGTGGGACGGCGCATGCTGCTTCCGATCGGCCTCGCCATAGCCGCCGCCATCTGGCTGCTCGGCTCGCTCAACTTCCAAGCCCAGATCCCGATAGTCAAGCGAGTGAGCTCGCTGTCCTCCTCGCGCCTGGAAGCGAGCGCGGCCGACCGCTACCGGCTGGACGAGCGCGCGAACGTCCTCAGCGAGCTCTCTCAGCATCCAATCACCGGCCTCGGCATCACGATCCCCTGGGCCGCGACGGCGCGGACGCTGGCCATCGAAAGCGAAGCAGCTGGACGCCAATACGTTCACTTCGCCGCCTTGTGGTTCTGGCTCAAGCTCGGGATCCTCGGGCTCTGCGCCTACGTGGGCATGCTGCTGGGAAGCATGCTGCTCGCCTGGAGGACGTGGCGAGCCAGCCCCGAGCCATTGCTGCGAGCCTTCGGTCTCGCCTCGCTCTGTGGCCTCGTGGCGCTCGTGGTGATCGACACCACCGCGAGCTTCACGGGAGTTGACGCTCGCTTCACCGTGCTCTTGGGCGGACAGGTGGGACTGCTCGCGCTGCTGGCCGGAAGCGGGAGCAGCTCTGCCGCCCCGATCCCGGCTGGGGCTCGTGGGTTGACCGGCGTGCCTGCGGGTGGGAATTAGGCATCATGGGCGCCGTGCAAGGACAGCCGACAGGCAGCGGCGTGGGTGCCCCCGACACGACCGGGGCCGTACAGGACAAGAAAGCGAGGCGCAGCCTGTCCACTCTCTACGTCTCCACGTTCGCGCCCACGCTGGGAACGGGGCGTGCGCTGCGGACGTACACCTGCGTGCGGGCTCTGGCCATGCTCGGCCCCGTGGAGCTCGCCTACGTCGCCTACGACGCCGAGGAGCCGTGTCCCGAGTACCAGGCGATCGACGGTCTCACCTTCCATCGCATCGACTCTTCCCGCGGGGCACGACGTATGGCGGTCTATCTGTCAAAGCTCCTGCAGGGCACACCGTCGGTCTACTGTCGGGGCACGAGCCCGGAGCTGATCGAGACGGCCGAGCGACTGGCCAGGGCGCCGAACCGCGGCGCGGTGGTCGTCGGGGACATGAGCGCCGCGAGCGCCTTGCTGCCGCTGGCGAGGAAGCGCCCCATCGTGTACAACGCGCACAACATCGAGTCGGATTATGTGCGGGGCCACGCCGCGGTTCGCCCGTTTGCCCGCTCGAGCATTCGACGCTTCGAGCGGCGGCTGCTCACGCGAGCGTCGGAGTCGTGGATGGTCAGCCGAGCGGACATCCGCTCCGCCAGACAGCTCGTGCCGCAGGCGGACCTGCGCTACGTACCCAACGTGGTAGACGTCGCCTCGATCGAGCCGTGCCTGCGCGAGCGTCCCGCGGATCCCGCGCGTCCCCGGCGCCTGTTGATGGTGGGCGATTTCAAATATCCACCCAACCGCAGTGGCCTGGAGTTCCTCGTCGGCTCGGTGTTGCAGCACGTGTGGTCCTCCGCCCCCACAACAGAGCTGACGGTGGTAGGTCGGGGACTGGACGAGTGGGCAGCTCCGGACCCGCGAATCACGTGCACCGGGTTCGTCGAGGATCTTGCACCGCTGTACGCGGACGCGGACTGCGTGGTCGTCCCGCTCATCGAGGGTGCGGGCACGCCGCTGAAGTTCATCGAGGCACTCGCCTACGGCGTTCCCGTGGTGGCCACTCCAATGGCCGCCAAAGGGCTCGATGTGATCCCGGGCCAGCATTATCGTGAGGGATCCGAGGCGGAGCAGTTCGCACAGGCGATCCTCGGCGTCCTGCGAGACGGCGGACAGGAGCAGGCCGCCGAGGGGCGGCGTCTGGCCGAGCGCGAGTACTCGGTCGAGGCCCTGGCGGAGCTGCTCGCGGGATGAGCAATCCAGTTCGTTGGCTCGGGCATGTCGCCGGAACGGCGGTCGGCCGTCGCTATCCCTTCGTGCTCTGCTACCACGGCGTCGGGTCGCCGAAGCAGGACCTCGACCCTCACGGGATCTTCCTGAGCACGGCGCTGTTTCGCCAGCATGTCGAGACCATCGAGCGCCAGAAATACCAGCTGCTCAGCGTGAGCGAGCTGTGGAAGCGGATGAGGGACGGCCAGGGCGCATCGGGCACGGGAGCCATCACCTTCGACGACGGCCTAACGCAGACCGCCGAGAATGCGATCCCGATGCTCATCGAGCGGGGAATACCGTGCTCGCTGTTCGTGCCCACCGGCCTCATCGGCGGGCCGCACCCAGATCTCGCCGGCGAGTCGATCGTGACGCGCTCGCAGACCCTCGATCTCGATGCCGCCGGTGTGGAGATCGGCACGCACGGTGTGGACCACGTGGCGCTGAGCGGCCTCTCTCGTGAGCAGGCACTCGATCAGGTGACGCGTAGTCGGGCCACCATGGAGGACCTGCTGGGAAAGGCGGTCACGACCATGGCCTACCCGTTTGGCGCGGTGGACGAGCAGGCGATGCGTGTCACCGAAGAGGCGGGCTACGAGATCGCCTGCGGGTGCTCGGGGCCGGGGCCGTGGGAGGCGATGAGCCTTCCCCGCGAGCCGATCTTCGCCACCGCGACACCGTTGCGCCTACGCCTGAAGATGGCTGGCCTCTACGGGCCCGCCTATGCGCTCGTTGGCGATCGAGGACCGCTGCACCGTCAGCGTGGAGCTCGCAGCGGAAGCTAGGTCGTCTGGGCGAGCGCGCGGCGAGCGCGCTATCGCTCGATCGTCGAGCGCGCGTGTTCGGGCAGGCGCTTCAGCTCCTCCTCCATTGCGCGATCGACCAGGTCGTGGACCTGTTGCTGCAGCCACAGCGGCGTCAGTGTGTGCGTGTCTGCGTCCACCCCCAGGGTTTGCAGGTCGAGGTTCGGCCAGTTTCCCAGGCGATCGAACAGTTTCCCGGCGAGCAGTTCCTGGTGCAGCGGCTCGCTGCCCGTGAACAGCAGCAGGGCACGCTGGTCGCGCTCCCGGAGAGAGTCGAACATGCCGCCAAGCGGCTCGGCCGTCTCGTGGGTGTCAGGTTGACCAGTCGGCGCGGTCCGCTGTCCCGGGCGTGCCCGCAGGGGGGCCCGCAGAGCGCCCCGGAGGATCGCCCGCGCCACTTCGAGGTGACGTGCCAGCGTGATTTCACCCCGCAGCACCTTGCGCCACGTCGAGCCGAGCAGCAGCCGTTCACGCAGCTCACGGGTGCGCCGCACGGCGTGCACCCATTCATCCCAGATCAGCGCCCGCGGATTGAGCATGATCAGAGATGCGATGCGCTCGTCTTGAATGGCCGCGTGCGCGGACCAGTAGGCGCCCGAGCACAGTCCGAGCATCAGGAACCGGGGGGGCAGGCCGCGCGCGGCCAGAACGTCCAGCACAGAGCGAGCCTGTGTGACGTACTCCGGCGTGTAGAGCGAGGCCACCCGCACGAGCGCGGCGGCGTCGCCGTCGGAGTCACCGATGGCCTCTACGTCGACGCGCAGCGTGGGCACGCCGCGAGAGGCCCACCGCCGCGCGATCTCCACCCACATGCGATTCGGCCCCGTACGCCTCTGGGGGCCGGCGTTCATCAACACCGCGGTGAGGCCGGCGGGCTCGCCCAGCGGCTCGGCGAGCACGCCGAAGAGGCGTCCAGCACCGCCCTCCATGTAGATAGGTGTCTCCCGTACATCCCCGTCAGCCCCGCCACTCGAAAGCTCCAGCGAGCTCGAGCTCTCGACTACGCGCTGTCCGGCCCGCGCCGATGGTCGGGACGCTCCCACGCTCTCGTCCTCCGCGGCCGGGCGGCTCGGCTGAAGTCCCTCGCCCGCCAACAGCCAGGAGCTCACCTCTGCGAATACCTTCGTCGGCGGCAGCGCATCCTGGGGCTCGGCCATCATCGCGCCGAAGCCGGGGCCGTCCCCTGCCTCCACCGTGGTCACGTGACGTTCGAGAGTCCTCAGCAGGGCCTCGTCGATCTTGAGGCCGTCTCGCCCGAGCAGTAGCGCGCGGCGCAGTCGAGTCGATGGGGCGGGTACGAGCTGCGCGAGATCCAGGCCGTCGAGGTCCCGGGCGGTCTCGGCACTGATGAGATAGCCGTTGGCGAGCACCTCGCCGTCTTCGCTCTCCGCCGCGGGCGCAGGCACAGTGTCATGCTCGTGGCGAACGTTTGCCACCTCGAGCGCCGAGAAGGCCCGCAACTCGCGCAGGAGCCTGCGCCCCCGCGCGGGCACCGACCAGAGGACGAGCTCCTCGATCGGTGCGCCGCCCATCGCCGAGCGGAAGGCCACCATGCCGCCGAGGCCGATGCCGAGCGCAACGACGTGGGCGCCCGTCGACTCGGCCAGCCAGACGGCTGCGTCCCTCACAGCGTTTGTCCACGCATCCAGGCGCGCGGGATCGCGAGGCGAGCCAGCGCTGTCGCCGCTGCTGGGCAGGTCGATGCGCAGAGTGGAGAAGCCCTCGCCGGAGAGGTGCTCAGCCCAGTCTCGCCGGCTGCGATACGAGCACATGTCCTCCCAGCCGAACGGTGGGCAGATCAGCACAGCTCGCTCGCGGCGCGGCCCTCGAGCACCATGCATGAATGCGAAGATGGCACCGCCGCGCGTATGGAGATAGAGGGCTCTGTCGATCGCGCTCATCGTGGCGGGCTCTCGACTACGGGTTTGACGAGACCGCTCATGTTGATGGCGCCCACCCGGATGCCGGCCGGATCGGCACTGTCGTGGTGTGCCCGCAGTGCCACCGTCCGCTGGCCGCCCGGCTCCACCGAGAAGCCGTCGTCGCTTGCCAGCGTCCCTGCCCCATGCAGGCGTACACCGTAGGCCAGCCGCCTGCTCGAGATCGTCAGCTTCGTCTCTCCGGTGGCTGAGCGGGCTATGCGCGCGGTCAGGCCGAGCTGCTCGGGCGACTCGCGCCGCAGTGGCCGACCGGCTGGAAAGCGAAAGCTCTGTGAGAGCACACCGGGGCCTTCCACGCTGACCACGATCGCATCCTGGGCCGGCGGCCCGAAGCGGTAGGCCCAGGAGGCGTCGAGAAAGCGGCCCACGAGCGTCTCCAGGTTCCACTCGTCCTGGCTGTGCGGCGCGATCTCGATCGGCACATCCACGCCACCCACGTCGAGCTCGCCGTCCCTGTAGAGGGACACGCGCAGCTGCGCAGTCAGCGGCGTGGGGCGGTCGTTGGCCACGTGGATCGCCACCCCGTTCAAGCCCTCGTCGACCGTCCACACCGCCACCGGAGCGAGGGCTCGCCGGAGGTGGTGATAGGCGAGCTTGGGCAGCCCCCGGTGGTCGATCAGCCCCCAGCCGGCGCCCGGCAGCACATCGCCCAGCCACAGCACCAGGGCGCCCCCGCAGCTCGACTCGCTGCGGCGCCACTCGCCGAACACCTCGGCCATGATCTCCCCCGTGAGCTGGCGCGAGAGCTCCAGATAGCGCTCCCCGTCAACTCGGCGCAGCTCGGGCACGTCGACCCCGAACAGCAACCGGAGGTAGTGATCGCGAACGTCCTCGAAGTCCCAATCCGCTCCCACGTCGCGTGGTATTCCAGCCTTCCACACCGGATGATGACCGGCCAGGCGCCCTGGCGCCTCGGGCAGCATCTCGGCGATCGCCTCCTCGTCGGGCACGTTGGAGAAGGCGAGGCACTCCGCCGCGAAACGCACGCCCGCGTGACGTGCGTCCTTCAGCTCTCGCCTGTAGCCCCCGACCCCGTAGTAGTTGGCGATGCCTCGATCGACCCGGAAGGGAGGATCGCCCCCGCATGGGGCCGACGGCACATAGACAGCATCGACGCCGCTCTCGCGGACGAGGTCGGGGAGCAGCTCGCCGAACAGCTCCCCGCGCCCGAGCGAGGACTCCAACCCGAGCATCGATACCTGCTGCTCGATCTCGCTGTTGCCGCACAGCACCGTCAGGCTCGTCCGGCCACCGAGGGCGCGCAGCACGCCACTAGCCTCGGCGAGGACCTCCGTGCGAAAGCGCTCGTCGGAGATCGGATAGTCGAGGTTGGCGAACATGAAGTCCTGCCACACCATGATGCCCAGCTCGTCGCAGAGGTCGTGGAAGGCATCTGTCTCATAGGCTCCGGTGCCGGCCAGTCGCAGCATGTTCATCCCGCCGTCGCGCACCAGCGTGAGCCGGGCGCGCAGCGCTTGCTCCTCAGGCGCCAGATCGACCAGGTCGAGCGGCGTCCATATCGCCCCGCGTGCAAACACTCTCACTCCGTTGATGTGGAGGTCGAGGCCGTCGCGCTCGAGCTCGTGCCCCTCGCGCGCGGCGGGGGCAAGCGCGCGGAAGCCCACCCGCGCGGTGTGGAGCACCGTGGGGCTCTTCTCCTCCCGGACGAGCAGGCGCAGCTCGTGGAGCACGGGCTCGCCGTGGGTGTGGGGCCACCACAGCGCAACTCCGGGCACTCGCAGCTCACCTCGCGCTGTGCGCATCCGCGGCGAGCGCTCGTCCCCGTCGGCCTCGATGGTCATCCTGGCGCTGTGTCTCCCGGACGGACCGTCGAGCTCGAGCTGGAGCTCATCCGGTGCGGAGGACCCAGCGGGCAGGTGCAGGCGCAACGAAACCGAGACGACGCCGTCGTCGTCCTCGACGCTGGGACGGATCGCGATCTCCTCCACCGACAGCCCTCGACGGTGCTCGAGGCTCACCGCACGCCACGGACCGACGGCCGCCGGCGCAGGCGCGAAGCCAGGGGCCCGGCCGAGCAGCATCGTCCGGAAGAAACGCAAGTTGCCCTCGGCCACCAGACGCGTACGCCACCGCGCCCGCGGGCGGCGGCGCTCGCGCAGCAGCGGTCCCAGGGGCAGGCAACGGATGACCAGCTCGTTCCTGGCTCCCAGGCGCTCGCCGAGCGCCAGCGTGTGGGAGGCGAACATCGACTCGCTCTTCATCAGCAGCTCGCCGTTGAGGTAGACCTCCGCCACGGTTGCGATGCCGCCCAGATGAAGCAGGGCTTCTTCCCCGGGGCCAGGGGGAACGGCGTCGAAGGTGGTGCGAAACCACCACTCCTCGGCGTCGAAGTCGCGTCGATCCCCGGGACGCCAACGTCCGGCCCGGCGCAGCGCGCCGGCGGCTGTGCCTGGAACGGCGGCCGCTACCCAGTCGAGCGTCCCCAGCTCGCCGATCTCCGCCGAGCGCCCTCCCTCCAGGTGGGCGGCCTCCCATCCACTGTCGAGCGCTCGTCGCCCGTGGCCCTCCACATGCACGGGCCGGCTCTCAGCCTCGCCCGGGATCAGATCACTAGACGGCGTCATCGAGGCGGGTCGTGGCCTCGTCCCACGCGGCCGCGAGCTCGGAGAGGACCGGTCCAGGATCGAACGCCCGGCGGCGGGCGAGCCTGAACGAGAGCACCTTGCACCCATCCACGATCCGTGTGAAAGCGCCCGACACGGACTGGGCGTCGCCCAGCAGCCAGTCGGTATACGAGGCGGCCGCCTCGAAGGCCGAACCGGCCATCCGCACGGTGGCAAACGCGTAAGCGTGATAGTCGGCGGAGTCTCCCTCGAGCAGGCGCGGCAGCTCGCGCTCGAGCTGAGCGGCGAAGCGCACGAACGGGTTGCTCCGCGGGCGACGATCGAGGTGTCCGCGCAGCAGGCCACGAGTGGCGTTGCGCAGCTCCTCGCCCCCCATTGGCCGCGACGCGTCGAAGCGTACGAGCTCGGTATATGGGGGCAGGACGTCGTCGGAGAACTCACGGCCCAGGCGGAACACCTCGCGGTAGTCCTCACCCGAGAGCTCGTGCAGCCCGGTTGCATGGAAGTAGCGCATCAGCTCTGCCTCCCGGTCGATCGCCTCCACCACCACAGAGCTCTTGACGTGCTCTGTTCTGTAGCTGGTGGCCGCCGTGTCCGGTAGGTACCACGAGTCCAGCTCGACGATCAGCGTCCGTCCCTGGGCGATCTGCTCGACGGCCTGGTCGGGGAGCGCCCGATAGGGCTGCATCTCGTGGATGTCCACTCCGAACAGCAGCTCCAGGTCCTCTGGAGCGGGCTTGAGGAACGTCCATTGGTCGCCCTCGAAGTCCATGCGCATCGTGGCGCCCATGGCGGCGAGCGGCTCGTATCCGTGGGCATGCAGAAGCTCGATAACGATGTCCGTGTAGCAGTTGGTCTCCACATAGGCCCGGTCGGGAGCGTGCAGCGAGTGAGAGCGGTAGTCGAGTGGGTCGACTCCCAGCAGGCTCACGAGACCGGCGGAGACGCTCATGAGGGCCACAGGTGTCGGCGTGCCTGCGCCGGCCACGCCGACGGGTCGAAGCCGTGGGTCTTGAACAAGGCCAGCGTGATCCGCTCCAGGCCAAATCCCAGGCAGGCGGTGTGAGCCGGCGTGCCGTCCTGCAGCGTGATCGAGTAGGAGGCGGAGAAGTGATCCTGGTGGTAGTTGAACGAGGCGATTGCTGTGGGCTCGGCCCCTGCGATCTGCGTGAGGACCTCGAACTTGAGCTGCTGCTCGCGTTGGCTGGCCGCCAGCATCCGGCCGCTGCGGCCAAAGAACGGGTCGGTGGCGACATCCAGCTCGACCTCCAAGCCGACTGCGCCGAGCAGCTCCACGGCGCGTGCCCGCCACTCGTCACGCCAGCTCTGGACCGTCTCCGGCTCGCCGATGCGCACGATCTCACGCTGATGGAACATCTGCAGTCGCGCCGGGTCTCCCGAGGGCTCGTGCCGGAAGACGTAGGCGCCACCCGCGTCGATCGTGACGCCTCCGGGGGCGAGCGGACCCCGTGCCGCGATGGCGGGGTACACGGGGTAGCAGGCCGCTGGTGTGAGCACCAGCTCGCTCATCGTCTGGAACTCGCTCCAGTCCTCGTGGCGAGTTGCACGCTCGTACTGCTCCGCCGCCTGGGACTCGGTGCCCTCGAAGGCGAAGATGCTCCCAGCCAGATGAGGAAAGGATTTGAGATAGCCGACCTTCTCGAGGTCCTTCCGAGGGATTACGGGGGAAAGCGCAGCGACTCCGGCGCTTCGGGACTCGCCGCACGGGTGACCATGTCCGCCACTCGCTCGCGGACATCCTCGAATGCGCCGCCACGACCATAGATCCCCGCCACCCCCGTCTCGATCAGCAGACGGCGGTCCAGCAGCTCGCTGAGCAGCGCCGCCTGGTCGGGCGTAGCCGGGCGAAAGCTGGGCACTACACGTCCTTGGCGATCAGCAGCAGGCTTGCGTTCGTCTGGTGGATGCGCTCGTTGGCCACCATCAGGCAGGCAGACATCGTGTCCCGCAGATGGCGTCCCACGCTGAAAGGCGTGTCGTTCTTGAAACCCATGATCCCGCATACGCTCAGCGCGTTCTGGCACACGCGGGGAGCCTGCTCGGAGGTGGCAATCTTCAGGTTGTTGAAGCGCAGGGCCATCGCCATCGTGGAAAGCCGCTCGCGCCCCGGCTCCTCCGATGCCCGCATGAACTCATCCAGACCCGAGCTGACCTCGGCGCGCAGCAGCGACAGGTCGCTCATCAGATGCGACAGGCGCAATGCCACCGGCGGTGGCTCACCGGGCTTCTGCTTGGCTGCAGCGCGCACAAACGCCCGCGCACGGTCGAAGGCGTCGGTTGCGATGCCGAGCCACAGATGCGACCAGAGAATGTGGGAGATCGGGACCATCGACTCGGCCGAGACCCGCGGGAAGGGCGTGGGCAGGATCTGCTCGGGTGCGAACTCTGCTGTGACGAGATACCCGGGCGAGCAGGTTCCCCGCATTCCCAGCGGATCCCAGCTCCCTGTGGGCTCGAGCTTCATCTGCTCCCTGCGCACGAGCACCACCACCTGATCGCTTGGCTCCGCCTCAGGGCTACGCCTGAGGGTCACGAACAGGTCGTCGGCGTAGGCGCCATAGCTGACCGTCGGCGCCTTCTTCTCGAAGCTGCACGAGCCATCGGCCGCCGGCGTGACCGCGGCAACGGAGCGACCCATGTCGCCGCCCGTGCCGAGCTCGGATGTCACCGACGCGACCAGACGCTGCTCGTCGGCGACCTCGCGCAGGTAGTCCTCGAACCACGGCGCCTCCTCGAGGTGGCGCACCATCGTGGCGATCTGGATCTGGTGCATGGCGAAGACCATCGCGCTGGCTCCGCAGCGCCGCCCCAGCTCGAAGCACGCCGCGGCGAGGGTCTCGAAGCCGACGCCATCGCCCCCGAGCTCGGTCGGTATGAATGCAGAGAGGGCCCGCTGCTCGCGCAGCGCGTCGATCGACTCGATCGGAAAGCGGGCATCCTTATCCACGGCGCTTGCATTGGGCGCCGCCACCTCATCGGCGAGGTGGCGCACCGCGTCGAGAAACGCTTGATCGCGCTCGAGTGAGACGCTCATGAGACGCTCGCCTCGCTGCGCAACTCGATCAGCGCCGCTTCGATGCTGGCGATGCTCTCAAAGACAGCCCGGGTGAGCATGCGATCGGGGAACTCGACGTCGAAGTGATCCTCCAGCGCGAGCATCACGTTGACGCTTGCGTGCGAGGTCATCCCCGCCTGGTGCAGGTCGGCGTCCGCGGCGAGCGCGTCGACGTCGACGGAGAGGCGTGCGTGCTCGGTGATGATCTGGCGGATCTCGTCTGTCATGGCTCCATCATCGGCCCGCAGGCCCGGTTTCTCAAGTCCAATTGGCCCAATTCCCATTTTCCCCTTGCCGAGCGCCTTGCGATCGCACCACGGCCGCCGGCGATCGGTACTGCCCGTGATAGCGCAATCCGTGCGGGTAGGGTTGATGCATGCAGGAGGTACTCCCCGGCGTCTTCCACTGGAGGGCGGAGCATCCGAAGATCCACGCTCTGGTCTCCTCCTACTGGCTGGAGGAGTCCGGGGTGCTGATTGACCCGCTGGTTCCACCCGAGCAGGGGCTGGAGTGGTTTGCCGGGCGCACGGCGCCGCCGAGCGCCATCCTCCTCTCCAACCGCCACCACTACCGCGAGTCGCCGCTGTTCGTCGAGCGCTACGACTGCAAGGTTCATTGCAACAGGACGGGGCTGCACGAGTTCTCCCACGGCGAGCCGGTCGAGGGATTCGAGATCGGCCAGCAGCTGCCCGGCGGGGCGCTCGCCTGCGCGATGGGCGCCATCTGTCCTGACGACACAGCCCTGTACCTGTCCGGCGCCAAGGCGGTCGTGCTCGCCGATGGCGTTGTGCGTGGCGGCGAGTACGGCGGGGAGGGCCCGCTCGGCTTCGTGCCCGACAAGCTGATGGACGATCCGCCGGCCACCAAGCGGGGGCTGCTGGACGCCTGCGCCCGCCTACTCGAGGAGCACGATTTCAGCCATCTGCTGCTCGCGCACGGCGGCCCTGTGATCGGCAATGGTCGAGCGCTGCTTGCCGACCTGGTGGACAGCGGCGGGCGCACCGCGTTCGAGCTCTAGGTCCGGCCCCGCGCAATGCGCTCGGGGCCCCTCGCCGGGTGCCGGCGGCGCTCGCACGCCTGGCCGCTGGGCGAAACGCGGTCGACGCGGTCGTTCGCTCGGCGCGCTCCTCAAACGCCAAGATCAAGCGCGAGCTCGGCTGGCGTCCGACCTTTGCCGGCGCTCAGGAGGGGATCGTGGACAGCATCGCCCGTCTCAGGGCAGGCGGATCGTGACGTAGGTGGTGGTGATGGCGCTCGGTCCGTTGTGATCGTGAGCCACGATCACCGCACGGGCGTTGAGCGCCGATGTGCCGGCCAGCAGCGCATGCGCGCTCCGGGTCACGTGCAGGCGCACCGTAGTGAGCCTTCCCGCGGCGAGCGCGAACGGGCCGCTTGCGATCACGGGGAACTCATATCTCCCGTGAGACAGGAAACGGACGCCAAAGCGCGTCCGCAGGGTGATCGTCCCTGTGCAGCTGCTCACACCCACCGGACATCTGACGCCGACTGAGATCACACCCGAGGCGCTCGCCGCCAGAGCTCTGCGCACCGGCGTGATCCTTGGCCCGGCCGACGCTCGCTGTTCCTGAGCGGCTAGGACGCCGAGCAGAGATGGGGCTGTGCCGCCACCGAGCAGGGATTGGGATGCGCTCGGCGATGTTTCGATTGGGGGCGAGGTGCCTTCCGGCGAGGACGGCGTGGTGAAGGCGACGGGGGCCCCCTCGCGCGTGCCGGCGGGGTTGGTGGCGTTGATGCGGTAGGTGTAGGCGCCGGCGGCTGTGAGGCCTTCGATCGTCGCTGAAACCCCGACCGGTTCATTGCCGGCTCCCGGCAGGTGGTTGCATGGCACGCTGCGCGGGGACGAGGGGCCGCTGAGGAGTTCGAAGTGGCAGTCGCTCGCCGTTTCGCCCTTGGGGTTCACTGTCGCGTTGAGCGTGGCGCCTGTCGGGGTGAGCGAGGAAGCTTCGCCGGTGAGCACCGCCGGGGCTTCGCCCACGACGCCCGTGCCGCTGAAGCGCACTTCGTGCAGGCCGCTGGTGTCGTCGCCGTTTATCAGCCAGACCCCGCTCGCCGGACCGATGACGCTGGGAGTGAACTGAACGGTCTCGGTCACGCTGGCGCCCGGCGGAATGGTGGTGCCCTCGGGGAGGGATGTGCTCGCCGCGAACGCCCCGCCGATCGGCGGCTTGGACTTCGTGACCGTCACCGTCGTGCCGCCGGTGTTCGTGACGGTGAAGCTCTTGCTGGTGGTGGCACCGACCACGACTGTGCCGTATTCGAGGGCTTCTTCGCTGATCTGCAGCGCCCCCGCCGTGCTTGCGCTGCCGGAGAGCCCGATGGCCTTGTTGCCGCCGGTGGTTTCCAGGCCGATCTGCCCGTTGAATGTGCCGGTGGCGGTCGGTTCGAAGGCTACGGTGACCGTGATCGAGCCGCCCGGCGCGATGGTGGAGCCAACGGCAGGCACACCTTCGGCTGAGAACGGCGCTTCGGGCAGCTGCACGGCCTTCACTTCCAGGGGCGTGCCGCCGACGTTGCGGAAGGTGGCGCCGGCCGACAGCCGCCCACCCACCGCCGTGCCACCAAAGGTCACCAGCGGGGGCGAGGCTTCCAGGCGGGCACCCGCGGCCTGTCCCACTCCAGAGAGCGCGAAGGCCGCTTTCTTCCCGCTGCTGGTCGTGGCGGTGAGCGTCCCCCCGATGCTGCCCGTGGTGGCGGGGGTGAAGGTGACCGGAACCTGGATCGTCTGTCCCGCCCCCAGCGCGGCGGGCAGCGTCTGGGAGGGGCTGCCGACGGTGAACTGAGGAGAGCTCGAGGCGATGCCGGTAACGGTCAGCGGTTCGTTGGCCGTGAGCGTCACCGTCTGCGGGGCGGAGGATTCGCCGACCGTGGTCGTGGGGAACGTCGTGGGCGGTGCGGTGAGGGCCGGGGTGACGGGGGAGCCGAACGCGAGGACGTGCCCGTCGCGCGTGCCGACATAAAGGCGCCCCGCGCCGACGCCGGGAATTGCGAACTTCGCAGAGGTGCCCACCGGTGCGCTCCAGCGGAGGACCGGCTGGCCGCCGACCGGCACCGGATCGTAGGCTCGCAGTTGGGCCCCTTCTCCATAAGCGTTGGGTGACCAGACGATCCAGACGAGCGCCGACCCGGAGGCGGTGCCGTTGGAGGTGATGACCGGCGCGCTTGAGGAGAAGCCGAATTCTTCGGAGGAGGTTGCCTGCAGCGAGAGCGAGGGGGCGCCGGTCCCCGACAGCCCGTAGCTGTACACGCGCAGGTTCCCGGCGGTGCCCGCAGCGCTGGTTCCACCCGAGGCAGTCGGGATGTAGACCCAGCCGCCTTCGCCCGGCCAGACGCCCGGACGCGACCACACGCCGCCATATGGCCCGATCCTCTGGACCACCTTGTCGCTACCGGAAGGCCCCTGTCCGATGCCCCCGAGGTTGTCGCGGTTGAGCAGGTAGACGTATCCGTCCTTGCCCACCGCCACCGCCAGGTGGGGTATGGCGGCGGTGCCAAACGTTTCTTCGGGGAGTCCCGTCACCCCTCCTGAGGCGAAGTCCGCATCCCAGGAGTCGAGCGAGGCGGCATCGTAGGGGGCGAAGAAGTCCGTCGGTTTCAGCGAGCCGTCGGACTGGACCTGCAACCGCACGATCGACTCTCCGAGGTTTGGAGGCGGAGAGGTGCCGGGCGCCGGTTCCGTAGGCGCCCCGCCGTTGCCTGTGCTGAGCAGGATGCTTCCGGGCCGATCGGAGGTGAGACCGGCGCCCGACTGCCAGATGCCGGCGCCTTCGCCGGACTCGACGGTGCTCCAGCGGGCCTTCACCGCCCCGGTCGTCGAGACGCCGAAAACCCATCCCTGCCAGGGCGGGTGGTCGCAGTCGGAGCCGAACGCCGCGTAGACGACGCCTTCCATCAACAGCAGCCCTGGACGTTGCAGCTCGGTCTGTGGGTCGAATGTCTGTCCGGGCGCATTTTGGGCGGAGCCTTCGAGACGAACGGGGAAGCCAGGCTCCTGCGCGCCTGTGGACACGCTGAGGGCATCCATGTACCAGACCACCGGGCCCGAGGTTCCCGAGGCGTAGGTCTTGTAGGTCAGATAGGCGATGTGGGTGCTCGGGTCGATCACCGGAGTGGAGGTCACGCCGACCGAGGGCGTGAGATCGGCGCAGCCGATTTCGGCCGGGTTCCAGGGAGTCCCGAGGTTGACCGGTTTGGACCACTGCAGCGCTCCCGTCGCCGGATCCAGCCCATAGACGCGGTTGTCCTCGGTGGCCACGAACAGGGTGCCATCGTCGAGCAACGGCTGGGCGTATACCTGCCCTTCGACGTTCGCGGACCAGACCTGGCCGAATGACCCTCCGCTGACGAGCTGCGGCGTGATCGAGGATTCGCTCGGATACCAACCCGTCCGCAGGTTGTCGGCTGAGTTGGTCACTTCGGCGGCCACTCCCGTTCCGGGCGTTGCCAGCAGAAGGAGAAGGCCGAGGAGAGGCGCCGCGAGCACCCTGAGCATCGCTGTCTTGCGAGGTGTCTCTGCGTTCATCGCGTCTGATGTTCCCGTGGGCGCGAGCCCGGCCTTGTTCTGCTCATTGCCCGCAGGGCCCGCGACCTTGACCATCCATGGCACGGAGACAGGCTACCTGTGCAGTTGACCTTTAGCAAGGTAGGTCGGAATTGGACGGATTGTCAGAATGCGCGTTCTGCTTCATCCGCCACATGGCGGGCGATGGCGAGCGCGGAGCTCGCGGCAGGCGAGGGGGCGTTTCGCACATGCAGCGCTCGCCCGGTTCGGGTGAAGACGAAGTCCTCGACGAGGGCTCCCCCGCGCGAGACGGCTTGGGCGCGCACTCCGGCGAACGCCACCTCCACGTCGCGGAGCCTCAGCTCGGGCACATAGCGGGCGGCTGCCGCAAGGAAGGACGCGCGTGAGACAGCGTGGCGAAGCTCGCCCGAGCCGCTGCGCCAGTGGCTCGCGAGCATCCGCCAGGTGCCGGGCCAGCCGATCGTGTCGCGGAGATCCCTGCCTCGCACCGTTGTGAGTCGGTAGGCGTCACGCGCCCCCGCCATCAACGCCGTGGGTCCGATCAGGACCTCGCCGTCCAGGCGTCTCGTCAGGTGCACGCCGAGGAAGGGCAGCGAGGGGTCGGGCACCGGATAGATGAGCGCTCGAACGAGACCTCGCCGCGAGGGTCGCAGTCGCAGGTAGGCGCCCCGGAAAGGGACGATCCGAGGGTCTGGATCTCCACCGCAGGCCACGGCCAGTCGATCGGCCCATGCGCCCGCGCAGAAGATCGCCCTGCGAGCCACCGTGGTGCCCTGACCGTGATGCAGCCGAAGGCGCATGCCGGTCGTCGCCGCCCCTTCGATGTCGCAGCCCGTCGCCACGATCCCGCCCAGCTGGCGGACATCCTCGGCCAGCGCCCGAGCGACAGCGGCAAAGTCCACAACGGCGCTCGAGGGCGAATGCAGAGCGGCGATGCCGCGGGCATGGGGCTCGATCTCGCGGATCCCAGCTGCGTCGATCAGACGCAGGCCGCCCAGGCCGTTGGCCGTGCCTCGACGCTCGAGCTCCTCGAGACGACCCAGCTCGGAGGGCCGCGTGGCGATGATCAGCTTGCCGCAGCGCTCGCTGGCCAACCCCCGCCGGTCGCAGTAGTCGAGCAACTCACGGGATCCCTCGCGGCACAGACGCGCCTTGAGCGAGCCGGGCTTGTAGTAGATGCCCGCGTGGAGCACCCCGGAGTTGTGAGAGCTCTGGTGCTGGGCGAGCTCGGTCTCGCGCTCCAGCACGCATACGGAGCTCCCGGGGTCGCGGCGTGCGATCTCACGCGCGACAGCCAGCCCCAGGATCCCTCCTCCCACCACGGCCAGGTCACAGTGCTCGGGAGCCGTCGAAGCTGAGATCGGGTTGCATGCCACGCCCAGAGCTTGCCGCATGTCACCTGCGCCGGCGCCATGGCGCGTCGGTAGCGTCTGAGGGGATGCGGGGACCCCTACGCGCCTGATGCCCAGGACATGGACGCGCCTGTGGTGGGTCGTGAAGATCTGCTGTTGCGTTCTGGCCGCGGATTCCGGGCTCGCTTCGGCGGCAACGCCGGCGGTTGCCCCCACGATCTCCTCGAGTCCCGCCAACAGGATTGCCCCAGCCGAGGAACCTGGCGGGCCGTGGCTCGGTCTGAACGGCAACAGCAGCGGTCTCGGCGGCTCCTACCTGGGATCGATCGACGAATTCGCAGCGCACGGAGTCGTCTACGACCGCGGGAACGGCATCGAGTGGAGCGCTGGACAGCTGCCGGGAGAAGAACGCTCGGGCGAGGGGCTCGCCGCGTCGATCGACTCAGGCATGATCCCCGTGGTAACCATCGAGTTCGCCGGCTACGAGAAGGGCGCATGTACCTGGGGTCATGACTGTCTGCCCACAGGCGCTCGGGCTCAGAGCTACGCCGAAGGGTTCGTCCGCTCGGCTCGAGCGATACTCGCGCGATATCCAGACAGGCAGATCCTGCTCGAACCGATCAACGAGCCCTACGGCTACGGGACCGCGGCTCAATATGGGGGGATCCTTGCGCAGCTGCTTCCCCGCGCCCGGCAGGCTGGGATTCCCCTGGAGGACATCTACGCAGCCGCCGTCGGCGGACGCTGGGTCAGCGACATGTACGCGGCTCGAGCCAGCCTGCGAAACGAGATAGAGGGGTGGTACGTGCATTCCTACGGGCCCCCGAGCGGCAGCGAGAGCGAGCACGGCGGTGGCATCGAGGCGTTGCCGTCGATCCGGGCTGAGATGACCTCAGGCCAGAACAACGTGATCGTCTCCGAGCTCGGCTTCTGCGCCCGCGATCTACCGGCGGGTGGCGAATGTCCGGATTCCAGCTACACCGCGGGATCGAGCGCCCAGGCAGCCGAATGGCTCACGCAGGCGCTGGCCGGCGCGGCGGTCTATCACGCGCAGGGGTGGTTGAAGGCTGTGCTGGTCTACGGTCGTGGGGCCTACCAGGGGTGGGGGATGCAGCTGCCCGGAGGATCTCTCACTCAGCAGGGTCGAGCGCTCCAGGCCTTTGCCGACCTGTTCGGTGAAGCGAGCCGTCTCACGGCGGCGCCATTCTCGCTCGGCGGGGGTGGGTAAGCGGCGCCACGTTCCTCTCCCGCTCAGCGATCAACGCTTCGAGGCCGGCGTGGCGGGTGAGACCCACGCCTCGGCGGTGGCTCCATGTTCCCAGGCGCCCGACCGACGCGGATCCTCCAACGTCTCCGGGTGCTCGAGGATCAGCTCGGAATGAATCGCTGCCAGCGCATCCTGAAGTTTTCCCACGTCGGCGAATTGCCGCGCGTCGAGCGGGGGCGCGAAGTCCACGAAGCCGCGGCCCCGCTCCTGGCGGGCGCGAGCCGGCAGGACGACGGCATCTGTCTCGATCGCGAGCCTGGCGGTCCCGGTGGCGAGGTGGACGGGCTTGCCGAGGAAGATGGTCTCACGGGATCCGCTCACGTCGAAGAACAGCAAAGCGATCTCGCCCTGCTCGAGCACCGTGCGCAGGATCTCAGACGAGCCGCCCGTGCTGACGAGTTGCTGTTTGCGGGCGGCGGGCTTACGCCACCAGTGCGCCAATCGCCTTCCCGCATAGTCGGCGGTCGGCGCCAGGAAGAACCAGCCACCCGAGCTCACGTAAACCCGCCGCGAGACGTCGACGAGCGGGGATCCCACGTCGAAGAACGGCCCGAGGTGAGTGGCGCTGAGCACTATCCCACGGCCGCTGGCGAGCGCTGACTGCAGATTGGCCCGGGAGGGCTCATCGATACCCGACTTCCTCGGCGGCTGCCAGAAGATCATCGTCAACGCGTTCTTCTCCAGCACGAACCGACGCGCGAGACGGGCTGCTTCGTGCGCCCGCTCGGTGCCCCCGACGATCGCCTGCATCGTGAGGTGCGCGGCCTCTCGCACCGGGGGCCGGGTGTGCCACAGCATCGCCCCGCGGGCTTCACCGATGAGCACGGCCAGGCGGGGAGGCAGCAGCCGATGCAGCATGGGAGAGGTGGCGAGCGAGACGAGAGGGGACGCCCTGGGCATCGGCGGCGGTACGACCGGCCGGCGGACCTCTGCCATTCGCTCCCCGAGAGCGGGGGGGACGTTCGTGCTCATCTCTGTCGGGATGCTTCCCACGGCCAGGGAGGCCAAGCGGCAGTCATCGAGTCTCAGTATGTCAAGTACAGGCTAGGCGCCGGGGCCGCCGGCGGTGGCCGCGGCGGCGTTCACGAGGCCCGCGCCGTAGAGGCGTTCGTCGCCCCCGCCGCCGAGCCGGGTGGCCGTCGTACGCAGGCGGGCGGTGAGCTGGGCAGGGGAGGGGTGGCGTCCCAGCACCCCACTGGCGATGATCAGCGCGGCCGTGGCGGCCACGTGGGGGGTGGCCATCGACGTTCCTTCATAGCCCGTGGGCAGCCCGAAGCGTCGTGGCGAGCTGCCCGTCAAGGTGACCTGGTAGACGTCGCGTCCGGCGGGGAGTTCCGGGTGGCAGTTGGGGTCTCCGGGAAGGTTCGCGTCGGCCCCGCCGCCCGGCGCCACGAGCGTCAGCCCGGCGCCATCGTTGGAGTAGGCGGCCAGGCAGCCGTGTTCGGTGGTTGCGCCCACCGAGACCACGTCCGGTCCCTTCGCGGGGTAGGCGATCGCCGCGTGGCCCTCGTTGCCGGCGGCGGCGACCACCAGCACGCCGTGGCGGTGGGCGTAGCGGATCGCTTCGATCAGCTCTGGGATGTCCGAGGCGGTGACGCCGGGGGAGAACTCGAGGCTGAGATTGATCACCTGGGCGCCGTGACGGACGGCGAACAGCACCCCTTCGGCAATCGTGGAGGCTTCGCCTTCGCCCTGTGTGTCGAGAACGCGCACGGGCATGATGTGCGCGGCGAAGGCAAGGCCCGTAAGCCCGTAGCGGTTGTCGGTCGCCTCGGCGATGGTCGCGGCCACGAACGTGCCATGGCCGTTGCGGTCATTGGGAAAGGGGTCGTGGTTCACGAAGTCATAGCCGCCGACGAACGTGTACCGGCTGAAGTCGGGTGAGCGACGGAATGGCCCACGGTTGGCGTAGGCGACGCCCGTGTCCAGGACCGCCACGGTCACACCTTTGCCGCCTGGGGCGCCGTCGGCCGCCACGTTGGCCCAGGCCTGGGGAGCACTGACGCCGAAGGGACCGCTGAAGTTCCACTGCAGGTTCTGCCAGCCCCCCTGTTCGCTCCCACTGCCGGTGTCGTTTGGGATCAGCCCCCGGGTGGGCGCGACGGGTCCGCCGGTTGCGTGAGCCAGGTAGTCGGGCACGGCCCAGCGCACGTCACGGCGTGTGCGCAGCCGGCGAATGGTTTCGGCGAGGCTCTGACCGCGGGCAAGATGCACAAGTACCGTGTGCCCCTGGCTCGACGATTCGATCCTCGAGCGCACGCTCGCGGCGAATCCCCGGGGGGCCGCATGGCCCGAGTAGCTGACCAGGACCTCGCCGGGCGTGTAGTCGCTCTGCTGCGCTGCCGCGCCGGGCGCCAGTGCGAGAAAGACCGCCGTCAGGCACAGGGCCGGCAGGAGGCCGAGCACGCGGGGGGGCGGTGCGGAGCGATCGGGGCGAAAGGAGTGGAGGTACATGGTCTTGGCTGATGATGGCGCGCCACGCTCAGGCGCGGGGGCCGGACTGTGGCAGATGCAGACACGCCTTCGCGTCCGCATCCAGCTCGCATGCATGGGGCGGGCAGTGGGTTGGAACACGATGCGGTGGGGATCGACGCGGTTGGGGCTCGACTCGAGCGCTCTCCGAGGAGCTCGGAGTGTGCCGCGAGGGCGGACTGAAGCTCTCAGCTACCGTCGATCGCTCCCGCGATCTGCTCGAGCCGCGCCTCCCAGGAGTGCGCCTGCGCGCCCGCGGAGCGTGCCGCACGCAGCTGGTCGGTGTCGCCGTCGATCGCCTCCTGCAGCCGCGCGGCGAACTCCTCGGCGGTAGCCGCCTTGATCACCTCGGGCACGTCGTCGAGGGTTTCCAGGGGCGTGGAGATGACCGGGCGTCCGGCGGCGAGGTACTCGTAGGTCTTCATCGGAAACACGCTGCGCATCTCCCCGTCGAGGAGGTAGGGGATGATCGTCGCGTCGGCGCCGCGCAGGACATCGGGCAGCTGCTCGTAGGGTCGATGTCCCAGCAGGTGGACATTGGGCTGCTCTCTGAGCGCATCTACGTTGGTGCGGGGGTCGCCCGGGCCGACAGGGCCGAAGAAGGCGAACGACCACTCCGGGCGGAGACGGGCAAGCGCGACCACCAGGTCGATGTCGATCTTGGCTGCCAGGATCGCCCCGATGAAGACGATTCGCGGCGCCGGCAGCGCCGCCAGCTCAGTATCTACCGGCCCCGGCTCGAGCGCTTGGGCGAAGAGCTTCGTGTCGGCGACGTTGGGCGAATAGAGGACGTTGTCGTTGAAGGCCCGCATGCGCGTCACCAGCTCCGGCGCGCTTGCGAAGACCGCGTCGGCACGCCTCGCGAAGCGGCTCTCGGCGTCGAGGAAGCTATCGGCGTCGATTCCCTCCTTGGCGGCGTAGTCGTCGTCTATGTAGTAGAGGACGCGCGAGAAGTCCAGGCGGTCGAGCAGCACCTCGGCCTGGGGCACGAAGGAGAACAGGACCGGCCTGTGCAGGCCGACCTTCTTGGCGGCCCACGAGACGTAGCGGGTGAGCAGCTCGGCGTTCACGGCACGGACGACGCGATTGCTGTGCAGCGGCACGATCACGGGCGAGAGCACGTGCACGTTGTCGACTTCGCGCAGTGGCCGCAGGCTGTGAATCAGACGCTGGCCCATCCGGCGCAGGTCGCGACCCGCGAGCTGGGGGCGGCGCAGCCCGAGCGACTCGACGAACAGGATGCGGTTGTGCTCGGCCGCGCGAAGCAGCAGGTGCTGCTGGTTGGTGAGCAGGTCGGTCTTCCAGTCGGCCGCGCCTATGCAGAGGATGTCCCTGCCTCGAAGCCCCCCGTCTCCCGCGCTCATGGGCGCAGCTTAGACGCTGGTTGCGAGCTCACCCCATCGGAGATCTCGTGCTCCTGGGCCTCCGAGCGCCGCTCGGTCCACGCGATGGTGAGTGGATCGCTCTGGTGCGTGATGAGGGGCTCTGAGCCACGCAACCCGGGCGGTACGAGCCTCATCAGCAGGGCGGCACGTCGGCCGAATGGGATCACCGCGTCCAGCGGCCGAAGCTGGGACTCGGCATCGAGCGCGCGGATCAGCTCGAACGGACCGGGCGATGCCAGCCGGCGCACCCGCGGCGCTCCGTCGGGCACGGTGGTGCTGATCAGGGCCGCGTCCGCTCCGGCCGCCGATGCGGCCTCGAGCCACTCGGCGGCGTGCGCGGCGGAGGCCGGACCCATGGCGACGGCGACCGCTCGCATGGGGCCGCGCCGAAAGCGCCGCGCGCCGTAGTGAACGTTTGCCGTCACGCCGGTGCGCCCCCGCTGCTCGCCGCGGCGTCCGAGCATGCAGCGCAGCCAGACGATCGAATCGGTGGCGCAGTCGAGCAGGATCCTCACCACTCCCATCGGTCCGTCCCGCCATCCGCCGTCGACCACCAGGCGGTAGAGCAGCTTGGCCACGGGTCTGACGAACGCACCGGAGAGCACGCTGCGAGGGGTGATGGGCACCTCCATCTGGCCCGCCTCCAAGCGCGCGTAATTCCAGGGGTCGTGGATCGCTTCGCGCCAGGAGCGGGCGAGGAGATGTTCGAAGCTCGCGGTGAAGGGATGCACCGGACCCTCGGGGACGAGTCCCTCGTGAACCGTGCGAGCCTCGTCGTGACGGTAGGCGCCGCGCCTGTAGAGCCGGTGGAAGTACCTTGGATACTTGGCAGAGGGGCCCAGCGGGCGACCGAGGAATATTTCGCGACAGGGAAGCGCGGCGAGGTCGATGCTCGGTGGGGGGGCCTGGAGGAACTCTTCGATCTCAGCACGCAGCGCCTGGGTGATTCGCTCGTCGGCATCGACCTCCAGCACCCACTCGCAGCGCGCATGGTCGAGGGCGACGTTCCGCTGGGCGGCGAACCCCAGCCAGGGCTGCTCGATCACACGCGCACCGGCCGCACGGGCGATCTCCATGGTGGCATCGACCGAGCCCGAGTCGACCAGCACCACCTCGTCGCAGAAGCCCACGCTGCGCAGGCAGTCTCCGATGCACTCCGCCTCGTCGCGGGCGATCACACATGCGGAAATGGTGGCCGCCGGGGCGCCGGTTTCCCTGTTGTCATCGGACACGGCGGTCATGATGGCGCATCCAAGGGCTCTGCTACAGTGCCTGCCCGTGGTCGAGGCGAGTTCTGAGTCCTCTGTCCGCGCCTCGGACAGTGAGCGCGCACAGCGCGAGCGGGAAGCCTACGACGAGAACGATGTCGACGGTGCGATGCACCGCTGGCATGGGCGCTTCCCTCACGTCTTTCAGAGTCCCAACACTCGCCGGGCGGAGAAGCGCTTCGACGATCTGACGGCAGCCGCTGTACAGGGTCGACAGGTGTTGGACATCGGCTGTGGAGAGGGTCGTAGCTCACAGCGGCTGCTCGAGATGGGGGCGGCGCACGTGCTCGGCATGGACATCTCCCAGACGGCGATCGACCAGGCGCAGGCGCGCGCCGTTCCAGGGCGCCTGGAGTATCGCCTGGGCGATGTGGGGGTTGAGCTGGAGGGCAGCTTCGGTTGCATCTTCGGGCGCTCGATCCTTCACCACATCGACTACCAGGTCCTTCTCCCCCACCTCTATGACGAGCACTTGGAGCCAGGCGGCACGATGCTGTTCATGGAGCCTCAGGGTGAGAACGGGCTGGTTCGCCTCTACACCCGCCTCGTCTCCTCGGCTCACACACCTGACGAGCAGTCGTTCATGCAAAGCGATCTCGACTGGCTGCGGGGACACTTCGACGGTGTCGAGCTTCGCCCCCTCAACTACCTCACCTTTCCTGCCGCCATCTTCACCTCCCAGCTGCCGCTCGACGCCGACAACGCGATCCTGCGAGCGTGCGATCGCGCCGACGAGTGGCTCCTCGAGCATGTTCCAAGGTTGCATTCACATTTTCGCCAGACGATGGTCGTGATTCGCAAGCCGCCGTCCAGCTGAGCGGTGGCGCCTTCGATTGCCCTGCTGAAGGCGCAGGACTACGAGGAGTGGAACGGCCTGCGCGCGCTCGGTCGGGTGGCGGGAAGCGTGGGGCCGTATTCGGTGGATCTCCTGGAGGAGCACGGCTTCGAGGTCCGCTGGTCCGATGCCACCTACAGATCGCTGTGGAGCAACTCTCTGGTGGAGCGGCTCCTGGGCCGCCTCGGCCGGGAGGTTCCCGAGCTGACCGGCATCCGCAATGCGCTTGCCAATCGTGGATTGATCAGGCGCAGCAGCATCACGCTTGGGATCTTCGAGGACCAGGGTGCCTTCGCGGCCTTTGCGCGCAGTCACAGGATGTGGATGTTGGCGCCCCGGAGGATGGTCCTGATGGTGTGCTGGATGGCGGAGTGGGCCGAGCATGCCTCCCCGCGCGTGCTCCGCGCATATCGCCGCGTGCTTGCCGGCGCCGATCTGGTGGTGTTCTTCTCACGCAATCAGGCCGAGGTGCTCGAAGGCACGCTCGGAGTGGATCCGGCGCGTCTTCTGGCGGTCCCCTTTGGAGTTGATGTGGAGTTCTTCGCGGGAGCGCCCGTCCGCGACGAGGGCTACGTCCTCGCGATCGGGGGCGACACCTCGCGCGACCACGAGCTGCTGGTGCAGGCGGTGACGGGCACCGACATCGCCACACGCATCTATGCGCCGAGGCTCAATTCGGAGACGCTTCCTTCCAACGTGACCTGGATCTCGCGGCCCATCAGCCACCTCGAGTATCGCGAGGCGCTGGCAGGCGCGAAGATGGTCGTGATCCCCACCTTCGCGACCCGCTATCCGGGTGGGCAGACGGTCGTGCTGGAGGCCATGGCGGCATCCAAGCCCGTCATCACGACCGCCTCGGAGGCGATGGGCGAGTACGTCAAGGACGGCGTGAATGGCCTGCTCGTACCTCGCGGCGACGCGAGGGCGCTGCGCTCTGCGATCGAGCGCCTCGCATGTGACGACGCGTTGCGGAGGTCGCTGGCCGCCCACGGCCGCGAGCTGGTGGGGCGGGAGTTCACTCAGGCGGTGATGTGGGGTCGAATAGCTCCGCGCATGCGCAGCCTGTTGGAGAGCTGAGGCGCGGGCGGGATCCGGTCCTGGCCCTCTCGGGGGGCGCGATTGTCGGGCATCATGGGGGGCCGCAGACCGGGCTCGGCAACGGCGATGAGTGAGCACTTCTTCCCACGCGACGACTACTTCATGCGCTTGGCCCTGCGCGAGGCCGAGCGTGCGCTGGAGCACGATGACGTGCCGATTGGCGCCGTTGTGGTGAGCGATGGCGAGGTGTTGAGTGCCGGGCACAACGAGCGTGAGCTGCGCCAGGATCCCACGGCCCACGCCGAGATCATCGCCCTGCGCGAGGCGGCTGGCGCGCTCGGAAGCTGGCGTGTGCTCGACGCGGTCCTGTATGTGACGCTCGAGCCCTGCGCGATGTGCGCCGGAGCGATTGTGCTCGCCCGTGTGCCCAGGGTGGTCTATGGCGCCACCGACCCCAAGGCGGGCGCCTGTGGAAGTGTGCTCGACGTGCTGGGCGAGCCCCGCCTCAACCACCGTCCGGCTGTCGCGGGCGGTTTGCTTGGGGAGGAGTGCGGCGGGCTGATCAGCGAGTTCTTCGCCTCGCGGCGGTAGGCGCGAGGCAACCGCCCCGTTTGCTCGCCGGCTAGGGGAGGCGGGAGGCGGTCTGGCCTCGCGTGAGCGGATCATCTAGCCTTTGGGCCAGTCGCCCTGGAGGGGTGGCAGAGCGGTTGAATGCGGCGGTCTCGAAAACCGTGGTTGGGGTGGCGACCGCGTGCTGGAGGAGCAGTACCACTCTGCACGCGATGTCTTCGAGATGTGTGTAAAGGGCGAAAACGAGGGGATCTTCTACAACTGCCGTGAACATGCGCCGAGCGTGGGCAGCGATCCGGTCTTCCTTGAGCAACTCGAGCGTTTCGACGTGTTCGGTCGCTGAGCCGAGCGGATATCCGCCGCCACTCGAGCTGGCGCCCCGGATACGAAGCCCGTCTTGCAGGACGCGGTAATTGCGCGGCTTCCTGCGGTCGTGCCCCTACTGCAGCCCGTCTCGGAGCTGCTGAGAGAAGCCTGGATCGAGCAGGGGCGACCCACCGGCGATCAACACGTGTGCCCTCCGCGACATGTCTCAAAGACCGGACTACTCCACACCGGCGGCCTTGACGGACGAGCAACGAAAGCATGGAAGACATACAAACTGACGCCGATCGGACTTCAGGAGTGTCGACACACTGCCGCCTCCTAGCTCGACGCGGCAGGCGTATCGCCAAAGACCGCCTCGGTACTGATGGGACACTCGATCCCAAGATCGCCAGCCGGGTGCCGCGCCGATCACGCTCGCCCGCTACACGCACATCATGCCGGACGCACTCGAGCTCGCACGCGAACAGATGGATACTGGATCGCCGCCCAGGTCATCGAGATGCCGCTGACCGGGTGAGACGTAAGCCGTCCGGCGAATGCTGGCCCCCATCCCTGCACCTGGCGCCAGTGTCACGACACGACGCTGAGCTCGGGTCAGTGGTGCTCTGACCGAGGGACGATCCGTCGCTCGATCAGAACTGCGGCGCGGCGAACCACTGCCTCGGCGGCGCGCTGGGAGTCGGCGGTGCCGAGGCTAACCATCTGGCGAGCGGCGGCGGCGGTTGCGTCGCCGCCCGCAGCGAGTTGGGTGATGGCGTCGAGCGCCCGCAGGCTGACCTCGTGCCCGGCGGCCTCGAGGTCGGCCACGATCAGGTCTGGCACGGCTGAGAGGAGCAGGTAGGCGTCGTGGTAGTCGCGCTCGACCGGGGCGCCATCGGGCGGCCGCGTGCGGCCGAACGCGGCCGCCTTGAGCGCGAGCACGCATGCTGCATTGGCGCATAGGAGGCGCGGCCTGGCCGGATCCTCGGTGAAGGCGATCGTGAGTTGGTGGCCGGGCTCGGCGGCCATGCCGAAGACGGGGTTCGCCGGCAGCTCCTTCGCCGGTGATTTGGGAATGGATGGAACGTGCGCACGAGCTGTATCTTGAGATCCCCTCGAATCCAGGTAAACGGTCGCTCGTGCGGGATCTCACTCCGCCTCAAATCGGCTTCTTAGAGATAGGACACAACTTCGCCTGCACGGTCGGCCTGGACGACCGTGTCGATGTCGCGTGTCGGGGTGATCGCCACACCGCGAGCGTCGGCCAGCGCGACTTCGAGCGCGGCGGCCCCGACGAGGACGACGGCGTCGCGGACCGGCGCAAGCACCTCGGCGGCTTCCTCGAGCAGCCGGGTAGGGGTGATGATCTTCACGACCAGCCGGCCGTCTCGGCCACTGCGTCGGCGGCCTCGAGTGCCCGCTCACCTTCCGAAGAGCAGTCGAGCCACAGCTGCACCGAATCTGAGACGGGGACTCCTTCCAGTGGTCGTGCGAGGATGAGCGTCCATGGGTCGGGGGCCAGGGCGATGCGCACGGTCCCTCGGCCGCCCCTGGCGGGCACCGGCTGCAGGGCGCGTGCGAGTGTCTCCACCCCGTGATCGTTGCTCCAGACGAGTACCTCGGCAGGCTCGACTGAACGACGGATCATCGCCGCTCCGGCGAGTCCGCCGATACTCCAGCTGACGCGCTCGCTCTCAGCGGCCTTGCTAAGGATCTCGAGCGCCTCCTCGACGCTACGTGCGCCTACGTCCCAGTGCCGCTTACGGATCCGTTGGCGCTGCCAGAACGGCAACCACGTTTCGAGTAGTGCGTGGGGCCGCTCCAAGCGGATGCTCCGGCGTGGCCCGCGCGTTCTGGGTTCGACGTCGCCTATGAGCGCGGACTCCTCGAGTGCGTGCAGCACCCGGGAGGTCGCTGCTGGGTTGAGATCTACGGCGTTCGCTAGCTCTCCCACCGAGAATGTCTCGGCGGGGTGGAGCAGCAGCCAGCGCGGAATGCGGCTACTCCGCTTGGCGAACGGATTGCGGCCGGGGGCATCTCGCTCGACCCCCATCCCTTCCTCCTGGGCTGGCTGCGCTCGCTCGTCGCGGTCGACGAAGATGCCGGGGGCCCGCAGGAACAATCGGCCATCAGCTCCCACGAAGGAGATGTCGGCGTCTCGGAGTGCCTGGCGCGCCTCCGCCGATCCCTGGCGATAAGAGATCAAGATCCGTTGCCGCCTCTCGTCAACTGGGTCATCGAGGACATCGGCAACCGCTCTACGAGTGAGCGATGGCACAAAGACGAGCGAGAACGTTGCTCCCGTTCCGTCGGGTAGTCGCACCCGCAACTCGTCGTCCGTGGCTTCTGTGGAGAGCGGCTCGGGAAGCGTGGGGATGTCGTGCCAGAAATGCATTGCTGCCAAGTTTGGCACGATTCCCGCCTTGGCACAACCTATGCCTGGGAAGGTCGTGCCCCGCTACGAGCGTCGAGACATATCGGAGCCTCTCTGGCTGCTCCGTCTAACATCCACGGCGTCCAAACAGGCGGGCCGTATGCATGAAGGAGCGCAGCGAAAGCCCGTTCCCTCCAGTGCGTTTTTTGGGAAGTCCGTTCCCTCCGCCGTTCCCTCCACGAAAATCAGGAGCTGCAGTCTATAGTCAAAGCTACGATCTAACTACAGAAATGCCTGCAAATTAGCTAATTTATCGATGTAGAACATACCCTGGAGGGGTGGCAGAGCGGTTGAATGCGGCGGTCTCGAAAACCGTTGTGCGCCTGATTGGCGTACCGAGAGTTCGAATCTCTCCCCCTCCGTTTTGGCCCGGTATGAGGAGCTTGTTCGTACTCTGCCTATCGGGCCTGCTCGAAGATCGGGTGGCCGGTGTCGGGTGGCGTTCGTAGTAGAGAACACGCATAGACATCGCGAGTCCACTAGATGTACCGTCGGCGAGATGCAGTGGGCCGCGGATTGATCGGTAGGGCGAGTCCAAACCAAGCGATCTGCTTCCTTGGGCCGCACACGGCCCCCATGAGCAAGGGCAGTGGACGAGTTTGGAGTGTGGGGTAGTACTGAGCGTTTCAGACTTGGAGTCGGCGCTCGTCGCCGATCGGGTTTGGTGTCTTGGTCGGGGAAGGTTGAAACCCATCTCCGACATGCTTGCCTACCCCAATGTTGTCGCGTTGATGTCCCGGAGCAGAGCCTCCGAGCGCTCATCTGGTCAGCGAGACAAGCCAGCCGCCGAATCCCTCTACACGACCGTTCCGTCCCAATCGCCCATGAAAATCGGAGACGTGCCAGCTATCAGCAGGTTTATGGGCATCACGATCGGGATGTATTTCGATGACCATGAGCCGCCGCATTTCCACGCGCGGGCGGGGGAGTTCAGTGCCAAGATCCGTACCGACACGCTGGAGCTGCTGGTCGGCGATATGCCCCGTCGAGATCTGCGCCTTGTGCTCGCCTGGGCGGAGTTGCATGCACAGGAGCTTCAGGACAACTGGCGTAGAGCTCGCCGAGGTGAGACACTTCGGCCAATCGAGCCATTGCAATGATCGGTCTCACTCCAGACATCACGAAGGTTGAGGCTCCGCGGCACGGTACGTTGCGGATCAAGTTTGCCGATGGCCTCGAGGGCGAGATCGACGTGCTCGACCGCATGCGAGGACCGGTGTTCGAGCGTGCTCGAACACCGGTGGGGTTCGTGGAGGTGCGCGTGGACACCGAGCTCGGGACGGTTTGCTGGCCCGGAGGCGCCGATCTAGCACCGGACACGCTTTACGAGCGCATCCGTACTGGGGTTTGGCCCGATCAGGGGAGTCGCGCCGCCTAACCCCACTCGACCGGGCAAGGTCCCCTCGCCTGCGCGCGGCTCTATTCGCCCCAGCGGGAAACCATTGGCTCAGGCGTCCACTTCGGCCAGGTGGCTGCCCCCATTGGCAGTCCCCCGAAGAACTCCGCGATCTTGACTGGACCAGTGGACCGCGTGTTGTCATACACAACGGCCCTGTCCGCCAGCGAGATAGCGTGCGCAACGAGTTGCCACAAGCGGTGGTAGCGCTCACGAATCTTGTGCTCCGGTACGTCATGCCCGCCCGCCTGCACCCGGTAGGCAACGCGCCTGACGGCCAGCTCCTCTGGTACGAGCATCACATGGAGGACAACCTGATAGCGCGCCCCTTGGGCAGAACGAATCAGGTCGAGCTTCGACGGATGAGAGAAGACCGTCTCGGCAATAAACGACCGGCCGCCGGCGATGAGGTGCGCGCGGGTCTCGGCAGCTACCTGAGCGGCCTCGTAGGCGTGCACATCGGGGTCCGCGGGCCACCTGGCCTTGGCGATTTCGTCCGCATTGACACACACATAGCCGGGCAGCTCAAGCGCGAGAAACTCTGTGACGAACGTGGTCTTGCCCGAGCCATTAGGTCCGATGACCACATGCAGCTGCTTCAAACGGACGCGCTCGTTCCGTCGGGCCGATACTCCGTCAGTTCGCCTTGCTCGTTCAGCGCCACCGTCGTGACCCCGCGCGCGGCAAGGACCGCGCCGAGGTTTGTCCTTCTCAGGCGCGCGTCCAGCCGAGCCTGCACCTCGGAATCGAACACAATTCCCTCCTCATCGGAGAGATGCTCGACCGGGAGAGCCCCTGCCAAAGCGGCTTCTACACGATGCCTGGAAGCTGTCTCTCGCGCGCAAACCGACCTGCCCACGCGCGCCCAGTGCTCGAGCTGCTGCTTGGCCGAGCGATTCTCCTTGGCAGCCTCAACGACTGCGCTGTCGAACAGGTCGGATGCGACTCGCGTTGGCCGGTCGGCGGTGGCAGCCATAGAAACTCCTTGGTAGAAGACTGCTACGGAGTGTAGCTAAATGATACGAAGTATCTTCCCCGGCGCCCTATGTCCGCTTGAGCTGGTGAGACCGCCCGCGAGTCGGGCGCCGGCAGGCTCATATCCGGCCAGCCACGTCCCGCCCGCCAAAGAAGGCGTGATCCAGCTTGCCCAGCTCGGTGAGCGGGGCGGCATCCTCGAAGAACTCCGCTGCCATCGATCCCCAGTAGTTGGTGGCGTGCAGCTCGCCCATCAATGACGCTGCGCTCAGCTCGATCCGGCCCATGGTGGCGTACTCGGGTGAGGCGGTGAAGTGCCGGAAGGAGTTGGCCGAGGCCCCGGTCGGTGAGTACTTGTTCTCGATCCACCTGGCGGCGTGCTCGGGCGTGACCGTGAACGGCTGCTCTGCCCACCACATCTCCCAGGCTCCACGCCAGTAGGCGTAGACTTCCTCGGGCGTGACGGGGTCTGTGGAACGGCAGAACCCGGCCTCAACGCATGCTCGCCAGGTCCCGAGCACATCGTCGCGCATGCACACGCGTCCGACCTCGATCATCGCGTCGACCTGCTCGCGCTGCAGGCGCTTGACGCAGCCGAAGTCAAGGAAGCTCACGCTGCCGTCATCGTGGAACAGGTAGTTGCCGGGGTGCGGATCGGCGTTGAACACGCAGAAGCGCAGATTGCTGCCATAGATGAAGCGGTAGATGGCCTCCGCCCACGTGTCGCGCAGCTCCTGCGGGGCGGTGAGGGCCTCGCTCCAGGACTTTCCACGTACGAGATCCTGGGTGAGCACGCGACCGGTGCTCAGCTCGCCGACCACCTCGGGGACGTGGATGAAGGGGTGCTCGCGGTAGATGTCGGCGAACTCGGCCTGGTTGGCCGCCTCGAGGCGATAGTCGAGCTCCTCGGTGATCCGAGCGCCCAGCTCGCGCGCAGCGCCGCGGAGATCGAAGCTCGCTCTCTTGGCAGAGAGTCCGAAGATGAATCCGAGGAACGTAAAGAGCAGCTCGCTGTTCTTCAGGTCGGCACTGATCGCGTCGGCCACTCCGGGGTACTGGATCTTCACTGCGACCGCCCGGCCGTCGTGCAGCCGCGCCGCATGCACCTGTCCGATCGATGCCGCCGCCAGCGGGGTCCAGTCGAACTCGGCGAACGCGCTCTCGGTCCGCCGCCCCAGCTCGAGCTCCAGCACCGCCCGCGCGAGCTCAGGGGCCATCGGCGGCGCGTCGCATCGCAATCGCCTCAACGCCGCCTGGTAGATCGGCTGGAACTCCCCCGGCACGGCGGGCCCGGCGGAGACGAACGAAAGTATCTGCCCGGCCTTCATCAGGGCACCCTTGGATCGGCCAAGCAGCTCCGCGTAGCGCTCGGCTGTTCGAGCGTGGAACTCGGTGCTGTCCGCCCCCGTCAGCCTGCCCTGCAACCCGGTTACAAGAGCCTCGCCTGCGGTGCGCACGCTCAGCGCTGCGAGTGGAGCAGTGCGCCGCAGGCGCCCGCCGCCGATGCCGTCACTGTCCGTCAAAGCGTCACTTGAATCTGGTGGAAACCCGGCTGGGATGAGAACACTCCCTCTCGGTCGAAAGCTCAACTAAGTGTACACTTAGCCAGCCGCCTAATTCGAGCGGTAGGACTTTGCCAATCTCGCCAAATGTCTAGTCCTGAAGCGCCAGCGCAGCAGGGGCGCGAGCGGCGAGATAGCCGGGGACGGCGAGGATCGCCAGCGCGGTGACCATCACGAGGGAGAGGCTCACGAGCGCTGAGGATGGCGCGAGAGAGTAGGCGACGGGGAAGTCGATCACGCGTGCAAGGGCACGATCTGCCAGTCGTTGGCCGTAGACGCCGAACAGCGCCCCCGTCACACAGCCGACGCACAGCAGCAGCAGGCTCTCGAGCAGGATGGTGCGCCAGAGCTCGGAGCGGGAGAGTCCTTCGAGCTTGAGCTTGGCCAGCCGCGGACGCCGCTGCCAGACGAGCGCGCCCATTGCCGCCGCTATTGCAAGCACGGCCACGATCGGGATCACGGTGGCCATCTGGGAGAGGCGGGCGAGCGCTTCGCGGTCGAGGCCACGCTGCTCGGCGACATGCTCATCCGCCGTTTGCACCGTCAGCCCCGAGCTCGGTCCGAGGGCGTGCCTGATCTCATCGATCACTCGCGTGGATGAGGCGTTGCGGGCAAGCAGGATGCTGTAGGCGCTCGCCTCCTCGCTCCCCCACGCACGCGCATAATCGTCGGCGTTCATCACCATCGCCCCCGGCGCCCAGCCGAGGTTGGTGGACAGGGCCGCCACGCGAAAGGTCCTCGGGACGGGCGACGGTAGCTTGAACGCCTCGCCGATGTGCAGGTGCTGTTCGGCGGCCAGGGCACGGGAGAGGACCACCCACCCGCCGCCCGCCACACGCTGCTCGGCCTGGTGCGCATTGCCCCCCAGGAGCTGGTCTGCGGGCAGCAGGGGGACGGAGTCTCGCGCGGGGGCGATGACCAGTGCGCGGCGCTGGCCGTAGTCCAGCAGCCCGCTGCGGTAGAGATGCACAGCTCGGACGCCTGGGAGGTGCGCGAGCTCGGCCTGCTGGGCGGGAACGAAAGGGGCGGTTTGCAGGAGGTTGTAAGCGCCGGTGGGGGAGACCCACATCTGGGTGGAGGCATTCATGTCGCGCGCGGCGCCTTCCAAGCCGGCGAGCAGATCGCCGCGAGCGCCTTGGATCGCAACGCTGCCGAACACCGCGACTGCTCCCGTAGCCGTGATCGCGAGCGTACGCGCACGTGCCGCGCTCAACTCCATTGCGGCGATGTGTGCGACCGGGCTCACGATCGTCCGGGCGAGCAGGCCGACGAGCGCCAGCGTGGCCGACAGCACGATCGGCAGCACCAGCAGCAGGGCCCCCACCAACAGAATCAGGCCGGGGATCGCCGCATCTGGAGCGATGAGCAGCAGACCGGTTGCCGCCACGAGACAGGCGAGCCCCGCGCAGGCCAGGCGCCCGGCGGCCCGGGTTGCTCGGGCTCCCGACACGCTTCTTGTGGCGAGCGCCGAAAGGGGATCGCGGGAGATGATGTCGGGCAGAGGGCTCAGCACGGCTACGAGCGCGGCGAGCATCCCTCCACCCGCGGCAAAGACGACGCTCTGGAGGCTCACTACTCGCTGGGAGCCCACCGGAAAGGCCAGGGAGAGAAAGGCGGCCTGGGGGTGGAAGAGGTGAATGGAGAGCTCTTCTCCCAATGCCAGCCCCAGAGCGCAGGCGAGGACACCGAGGGCGATCCCATCCGTGAGCAGGACGACGATGACGGTGAGGGGGGTGTATCCGTCACGCCGCAGATCGGCTATCAGCCGTCGTCGCTGCGGCACGGTGAGCAGGGTGGCGTTGAACGCGAACAGGAACCCCACCAGAGCGCTGATCGCCGCGAAGATCGCAGTCGATTGGTTGCTGACCGCAGCGGTCTTCGCAAACAGCCTTTCGTCGTAGCTGGTGCTCTCGACATCCACCCGCCCGGCGGCGAGTCTCCTCAGCGCCGCCCGCACCCGGTCTTCCGAGCCGGCCCGGGGGGCCACCAGAATCCGGCTCAAGCTGCCAGGCAGGCCACTCATCTGCTGTGCGTTGAGCAGCGGCACGATCGCGACCGGGCTCGCCGCCAAGTCCCCGATCTGGCGTCTGTGGAGCTGTGCGTACAGCGGCAGGTATTCCGTGCGCCCAGCTGTCTGGAACTTGACTTCCCCGCCGAACTTCGTGACCCCCACCCTCTGTGCCACCGGAGCGGGCAGCACGACGGCGCCGATGCCGCCGAAGGGGGTCAGAGCCGAGTTCCGCACGAGCGAGCCGCCCAGCGCGGACAGGCTCCCGTCGGCTCCGATCAGCTCGACCGACTGGCTGCCCTTGGGGCCGGCGGCCTCTGCGCCGGATTCCAAGATCGGTGCCGCCACCCTCACCCCTGGAATGTGGCGCACCCGCCGGAGCATGGTTTCCGAGAAGCCGGTGGGGCTGCGGGCCACCATCTGCAGCGTCGCGCCGCCGACGATCCCGTGCGAGAGCTGGCCCTCCGAGCCTTGAAGGCTCGTGCTCGCGACCTGCGAGGCGAACAGCAACGCCACCCCGGCGGCGATGCCGACGACGGCGAGGCACTCCTGGATCAGGCGAGCACGCAGTCGCACCGTGTAGAGGCGCAGCACGTTGACCGGCTTCACGGTTTCCGCCCCCTCAGAGACTGCCTGCGGTCAGCTGCGCATATGCCGGATCTGCCTCCTGCGCCGAGAGCTGTCCGTCGCGCAGGTGGAACACGCGGTCGGCATAGATCGCCGCGAAGGGGTCGTGGCTGACCAGCACCACCGCCACCTCGTACTCACCGCATACCTCCCGCAGCAGCTCGAGCACTTCGCGTCCGCGTCGGCTGTCGAGGCTCCCGGTGGGCTCGTCGGCCAGCAGGATCCGTGGTTTGGTGGAGAGCGCTCGGGCGATCATGACCCGTTGACGCTCTCCCATCGAGAGCGTCTCCGCGCGATGCCTCAGGCGCCCGGCCAGGCCGAGGCGTTCCAGCAGCGGGGCCATCTCCCGTTGGGCTTCGCCCCAGCGCATCGTCTTCAGGAGCTTCAGCACCGAGTTGTCGATGGCACTCACCCCAGGCAGCAGGTCGAAGCTCTGGCGGATGAACCCCAGCTCGGAGAGCCTGAAGTGAGAGGCCTCGCGCTCGGTGAGCGAGGAGATGTCGCGTCCGTCGATCAGGACGGCCCCCGATGTCGGATCGAGCAGCTTCGCGATCATCGAGAGCAGCGTGGTCTTGCCCGATCCGCTGGGGCCGTACAGTGCGACCATCTCGCCAGCGGCCACCTCCAGCGACACGCCGTCGACCGCCCGTATCGTCTCCCCTCCGACGGCGGAGTAGTGCTTGACGAGATCGCGCAGCTCCAGCATCAGCTCGACAGCCTGCCGCTCACATGCACCGCGATGGCGTCATTCGATCGCGCGATCGTGCCGCTGAAGCTCAGGCCCGATCCCTGGGCGTGGGCATAGCTTCCCGATCCACGCCTGATCGCAAGGCCGCCGGAGAAGCTGGCGGCGGTTTCCCCCTTGTGGTAGCCCCCTGTCCCGTAGCCGGAGATCGAGCCGCCTCTGGGGAAGATGGTGACTTCTGCGGTCACGCGGCTGGTCGAGACGATCTGCAGTCGAACGCTGATCGTGCCTTTGATCGTGCCCGACGCGGTTCCCTGCTCGTTGAGGGTGAAGCCATGTTTGCTTACGAGGTGCAGCTGCCCGCTCTCATTGAGAGAGGTGGTTCTCGCTGAGCTTGCCCGCGGGCCGCTTGCTCCTTGAGCGCTGAGAGGCGCAGCGACCACCAGCGTGCTGCAGGATGCGCTCGCGGTCATGAGCACGCCGGCGAGCTTTACCAGTTGGCGATTTCGGAATTGCATCGTGGGTACCCGCTTTCGTTATTGCCGACAAAGAACTGAGGCGAGAGCACTGCCGCTGGAGCCATCTGCGTAGGTGAGCTCGGCTGCGAAGGGGAAGCCCCCGACGGGACAGCTCGCAGGCACCACGACCGTGTTCGCATCGCGGGCCGGACGGTGCCCGCTTGCGCCCACCGTGATGCTCATCGCGATCAGAGAGGCGTTGGGCTCCAGTGGAAGCGTGGGTATCGGGGGGATGTCCATCGCCAGCGCTTCCCCGAAGGGAGCGCTGTCCGGTATCACTTGCCCGTCGAGCACAACCTGCTCCTGTAGCGGCGTGTAGCCCTCGCCGAGCACCTCGAAGGTGGGCTGGAGGTTCCGCGGGGGGCCGAGGAACACCCACAGGGTGATCTCCTCGCCGATCAGCTGAGATCCCGCCGGTGCCTCCAGGAGCGCATGGCCGTGGCCGATCTCCGATTGGCGCGGGCAGCCGCTCGGACCGCGGGCTCGCAGCCGTGCCGCTGCGCAGCTGCGCAGCGTGGGGATGTCGAGGCTCAGCCCGGGTGGGAGTCCCACGACCAGCCTGCGCACCGGCGAGGGCACACCCCGCGAGCCGGCCACATGGATCGTGACCGTCAGGGCACCCCGTGCGTTGGGCAGGTCGGGGGAGAGCGAGGGAGCGATCGCGGTCGTGCTCTGTGCTTCAGCGGTCTCGGGCAGCTCGGCGCACAGCGCGAGGAGGCTCAGGGAGGCCCCTGCTGACAGCACCAGTGTCAGCGACGCGGCTCGCGCTGCCCGCAGAGCTAGCTGCGCGGGCATGGGATTGTGGGGTTGACGGTGAGGGTGGTGCCATCGGCGAAGTCGACCGTCCCCTCGGCGGGAAATCCGCCGCTGGGGCACCTCCGGGGTACGGCGATGCCTCTGAGGTGAACCAATGCCTTCCTGCCGTGGACCTGCTCGTAGTAGGCGACGTTGGGTCCTCCCACGGTCACGAAGACACTTTCAATCGAGGCGTTGGGCGCGTTGGGGAAGGTGGAGATCGGCGGTACTTCCACGCTGAACCCCAGTCCGTAGGGCTTTGGCGCGGCTACCTGCCTGGCCACCACCACCAGTTCCGTCTCGAGAGGTGCGACTGCGCTGGCGTAGACCAGCAGCCTCAACCGGCCCCTTTCCCGGGGGGCGAAGAAGAAGTCGAGGGTGTAGGGCTCGTGGATCGTTTCGGTGGGAAGCTCGAGCGCTCCCACGCCCCCGCCGAAGCCGGCCCGCGAGTCTGCGGGGCAGCCGCTGGGTCCGAATTGCCGCAGGGTCGACGCACTGCACGTCCCTGCGCCTCGCAGGTCGACCCCGATCCCTCCGGGGGCGTAGAGCACGAACCTGGTGACAGGCGACGGCGGACGTTCAGTGCCCGAGAGGAAATTCGCGGTGAGCGAGAGGTTGGTCGTTGCGTCGAGCCGGTCTGGGCTGAAGCTCGCGTGCACCGCCAGCGTCGGCGCTGCCTGGGCGCCTGTTGTGCCCGGCGGGCAGGTGTAACTCAGAAGCGCTGTGAGCGCGATCAGCGCGCAATGCCTGATGGCGGCCCGACCCCTCGTGGGACGCGAGGATTGTCGCTCAGGCACGGCTTCCCGCCTCCGGGCGGTTGGCGAAGAAGGCACGATCGAGCTTGCCCATCGCGGTGAGGGGGGCTGTGCCTTCGAAGTACTCGGCTGCCATCGAGCCCCAGTAGTTGGTGGCGCGCAGTTGGGCGACCAGGAACGCCTGGCCCATCTCGATCCGTCCGATGATCGTGTACTCGGGTGAGGCGGTGACGTAGCGAAAGGCATTGGCCGAGGGGCCGGTGGGAGAGAACCTGCGCTCCATCCAGCCGGCCACATACTCGGGAGTGATCGTGAAGGGCTGCTCTGCCCACCACAGTTCCCAGGGACCTCGCCAGTACGCATAGATTTCCTCGGGGGTGACGGGATCGGAGGATCGCCAGAACCCTCCCTCGACGCTTGCCCGCCACACCCCGAGCACGTCCCCCTTCAGGGTCGCCCGCCCGACCGCGTATATCGCATCTGCGTGCTCACGCGCGAAGCGCTTCACGCAGCCGAAGTCCAGGAAGCTCACGCTCCCGTCGTCGTGGAAGAGGTAGTTCCCGGGGTGGGGGTCGGCATGGAACAGGCGAAAGCGGCTGGTGGAGGCGTAGATGAAGCGGTAGATCGCCTCTGCCCACCTGTCTCGCAGCTCCTGGTCGGCGACGAGGGCCTCGCTCCAGGGTTTGCCATGCACGAGCTCCTGTGTCAGGACCCGGGTGGTGCTCAGCTCGGCGATCACCTCGGGCACGTGGATGAAGGGGTGGCCGCGGTAGAGGTCGGCGAACTCCATCTGGTTGGCGGCCTCGAGTCGGTAGTCGAGCTCCTCGATGATGCGCGCGCTCATCTCGCGTGCTGCGCCGCGAACGTCGAAGCTCATCTTCTTCGGGGAGAGGCTGAAGATCAGACCTAGAAACGCCGAGAGCAGCTCCTGGTTCTTCAGGTCGGCTTGGATGGCGGCGGCCACCCCGGGATACTGGACCTTGACGGCAACTGCTCGGCCGTCGCGCAGGCAAGCCGCATGGACCTGACCGATGGAGGCTGCCGCCAGTGGAGTCCAGTCGAACTCGGCGAACACGCTCTCGGTCGTTCTGCCCAGCTCTCGCTCCATCACCTTCCGCACGAGCTCGGGCGCCATCGGCGGGGCGTTGTCGCGCAGCCGTGTCAGCGCTGCCTGATAGATCGACTGGAACTCCGCCGGCACCGCAGGATTTGCGGATGAGAACGAAAGCATCTGCCCCGCCTTCATCAGGGCGCCCTTGGAGCGTCCAAGCAACTCCGCATAGCGCTCGGCGGTGCGGATGTGGAACTCGGTGGGGTCGGTGTCCCGCAGCCTGCACCGCAGTCCAAGCGCGGCGGCCTCCCCGGCGGTGCGGGCACTCAGTGCGACCAGCGGCGCGGCGCGTCGAAGGCGGCCCTGGCTGATGCCGTCGTCGCCGAGTCCCTCATCCGAATCTGTTGGAAGCTCGGCATCCGACATCTGACGCACCTCCCTCTCGCCTCACTGGCTCTGGCTAAGTGTATACTTAGCCTAGCCTATGTCAAGCACGACCCGCGAGCGCATCGTCGACGAGGCGATGCGCCTGTTCAGTGAGCAGGGCTATGCCGCTACGAGCATCACCAAGATCGAGGCCGCGGCCGGGCTCACACCGGGGGCCGGCGGCATCTACCACCATTTCGCGAGCAAGGAAGCGGTGCTCGCCGCCGGCATAGAGCGTCAGCTGGCGCGACTCGGTGCTCTACGCGAGATCCGGAACGTGCTCGGATCGCTGGGAGACCTGAAGGCCGAACTGACCCTGACGGCTCGCTACGTGCTCGCCGAGCTCGACAGCGAGTCCGAGCTGCTTCGTATTCTCGCCTCCGATGTTCGCAGCAGGCCGCAGCTGCTGAGCGCCGCGGTGGAGGAGCTCGTGAGCTCCACTTTCACTGGCTTTGCCACCTGGATCAGCGAACGCTCCGAGCGCACGATGGCTCCCGCGGAGGCATCGGCGATCGCCTCGTTCGGGCTCGGGTCGCTGTTCTCCTCTCGGCTTCTGCGTGACGTGCTCGGCATACCGGCGCAGGTGGAGGACGAGACGCTGGTCGATGCCTGGGTGGAGCTCATGCTCCTCGCGCTCGGCGCTCCTGCCCGCTCAGGACGGCTCGACCTCGGCGAGGGCGTGGGCGAGGGCGACGCGCCCCCCGCGTAGAACAGGCTCGCCATGGGAAATGAGCACTCGCTCGATGGGTAGCTCCAATGAAGAGCGCAGCAGCCTGGCGAGTCCCCCGCGGTCGACCTGGGCGTCCTCGAGCCAGCTGTCCGGGCAGACACGCAAGCCGTCCTTAGAGCCGATCAGAGAGTCGCCGGCGACGAGAGCGGCCACCCCGGGCAGCCAGTAGAGGGTCTCCCGCGCGCCGCGGAGGGGTCGCGGATCGACCCCCGGGGGAACCATGTTCCAAGGGGTATCGCTGTTTGCTCGATAGCGCTCGGCCAGTTCCTGGCGGTCGCGGCGGTGCCACTTGATCGTGGTGAGGATGCTCACCGGGCGCGAGCCCACCCGCCGGTCGAGCCACTGCAGAAACGACTCGCGCTCGGCGCCGGGGAGCAGCGGGTCGATCAGCACCACCCGGTTGGGCATCTCGTAGAGGACCGAGCCGACCATCTGCTCCCAATCGCCGGAGCTGCCCGGTGTGGCGCCGGGGTTCCACCCCGGGTGCGGTGCGCTCCAGCGCACCAGACCCGGGGCGATCTCCGTGCGCTCCATGCTCCGATGCTAGAGCGGCTGGAGGTCCCCGGCGTGGGTGGCTCTCAGGCGGCCGGCACTTCCGGCAGCCCCGGCTCCGGTCCGCCGAGCATGGTGACTGGGGGCGCCTCATAGAGCTTGCCGGGGCAGCCGCCCAGCGCGAGCACGCGCATGCCCTGCTCACCCGGCCAGATCTTGCGCTTGGGCTCTGGCCCCACGCGGATGATGGTGTCGGGATCCATGGGGTGGCGCTCCCCGTCGATCTCCATCTCGCCGGATCCCCGCATCACGACGAAGACCTCCTCCTGGCCGCTCTCCGAGTGGTTGTGCTCGGGGTACTGATGGGCGTTGGGGGGCAGGTCGATGACCTGCATCCCAAACGACTCCACGCCGAGCTCGGCGCGGGCGCGCTTGAAGGAGCCGAACACAGCTCCCTCCATGCTGTCGATGGGCTTGATTGTGAAGTCCGACATCTTGCCTCCTGTGGTGGTGGGGACAACCGGGCCAGGCAAAATAGCACGAACGTTCGTGCGATAGAGTTGATCGTATGGAGACAAAGGCTGCGAGCACCCGGCAGGCGATCCTCGAGCGGGCGGTGGATGTGGCCTCGGTTGAGGGTTTGGGCGGCTTGACCATCGGACGGCTGGCTGGCGAGCTGGAGATGAGCAAGAGTGGGCTGTTCGCTCACTTCGGCTCCAAGGAGGAGCTGCAGCTGGCGGTGGTCGATGCGGCGGCCAAGCGGTTCTTTGGCGAGGTGGTGGCTCCGGCCCAGCAACAGGACGAGGGGCGGCCCCGCCTGGAGGCCTATTGCGAGAGCTACATGAACTGTCTGGAGCGCGGCATCTTCGCCGGTGGCTGCTTCTGGGCGGCGGCGGCAGCGGAGTTCGACGATCGCCCGGGCCCTGTGCGGGACGCGGTGCGGGCCGGCGTGGGAGCGTGGATGGGCGAGCTCGAGGCCCAGGCGAAGGCTGGCGGCATCGAGGATCCGGCTGGCCTGGCCTTCGAGATCTACTCGCTCGGCCTCGGCGCGAACGCCTGCTCACGTCTGTTGGCCGACGGGCGCGCCTTCACGCTCGCCAGGGAGGCGATCGCTCAGCGCTTGGTCTAGGTGGAGCGGGTGAGTGGGCGTGGGGGCCTGGCAGTTCGCCTGACCCGTCTCGCGCTGAGGCGGCGCAGCAGCTCGCGCTCGGCTTCTGCTCCTTTGCGGGTCATGGAGCCTGCGAGCTGGATCCCGCCTCGCTGGACGGTCCAATAGCCGGTGTGGGTCTGCTTGATGGTGAGGGGTTCGTCTCGGTGCATGTTGGCCTCCTTGGAGGGAGAGGACACCGCGACTGTGACGGGCGCGCCTCAAGCTGGGGTAACCAGCCGGTAAAAAGGTTCAGGAAGTTGCCCGTTCGGCACGGGAGCGGCGATCCTTGAGCAGTGCCCGGCCGATGGTCAACGGGTGGTTGAGGAGCATGGCGGCGCGGCCGGCGAGTGAGCTGGGGTCGCGGGCGATGCCGAGCTGGCGCAGGATGCTGAGCTGGTCGAAGTACACGCGCTCGCAGACGATGCGCTCGCCCTCGAAGATGAAGAAGGCGCACACCCGCGTGCGGAAGGCCCGACCCGTGGGCGGCAGCGAGCGCAGCGGGCCGAGGTGGGTGCCAAGCAGGTCGAACTCGACGATCACGGCATCCTCGGCGTGGTACAGGACGATCAGCTCGTTGCGCTGATCGGGGAAGGCGGTGCGGGTCTCGGCGAAGTAGCGGCGCACCTCCTGCTCGCCGTCGTAGACGTCCCCGGTGGGGATGATCTCGTAGCGGGGGTGGGCGAAGGTTGCGATGGTGGTGTCGAAGTCGTGGTGGTTCTCCGACTCCATGTGCTCGCGCACCACCGTCTCGCGGCGCTCTCGCAGATCGGCGCCGGAGGCGCCGGGGACGGTGGTTGACATCTTCAGACTTCTAGCACTCGCAGTGATCAGCTGCGCCCGCGGCCCATGCCCCGCCGCAGGCGGTGCACGCGGCGCAGCTCCTCGACGGCCTCGTCGAGGCCGCCGAGCGCCTTGGAGGGCCCGTCGCCGAGCAGCAGTTCGGGCTCCAGGCGGTGGCGGACGAGCTCGCCGGCGATGGCATCCACCCGCTGGGCGCCGGCGCCGGGGCGTGAGCTGACGGTGCGCTCGAGGCGCTTGCCGCGAAACAGCAGCCCAACGCCGTCGTCGAGCGCCCAGCCCCCGGGCAGCTCGCCGCTGCGAACGGCCGACAGCCACACGGGCAGGCGCTCGGGCTCGCCGTCGGCGTGGACTGTGAGCGAGCCGTCGAGCAGGCCAAGCCCGGCGAGCACTTCGGGCGGCCCGCTGGAGCGGGTGACGCCGGCCTGGAACCAGCACATCGCGCCGGCGCTCAGGCCGGCGAGCACGATGCCCGACTGCCAGGCCTCGACGAGCAGCTCGTCGAGATGGTGGGCGCTGCCAGATGGCGAGCAGGTTGCGCATCGAGCCGCCGCCCACGTAGACGATGTCCTGCTCCATCACGATCTCCTTGAGAGGACGATTGGTCTCGCGCATGCGAAACAGGGAGATGTGCTCGTGCACGCAGGTGCGGTGGGCGAAGCGCGCCTTGAAGGCGTTGATCTGGGCGGTGGTGTCGCCGGAGGCGGTGGGCAGGAACAGGATGCGTGGCTCGGTGGGGCGGGCGAGCGAGAGCACGTAGTCGTCGAGCAGGGGGTTGTTGGGCTCCATCGTGAAGCCGCCGCCCCCCATGGCGAAGATCTGACGCTCCGGCAACGGAACGACGCTGCGGGGGCTCATACAGCCAGCGGCCGCACGGCGGCCACGCGGCGGCGGCGCCCGAGCCGAGTGCCAGCTTAGGGCGCTTGGGGCGTCCGCCCGCCGCGCCGAGATATGTGACATCGAGGCGTCGCTCGCGAACCCGTCTGCCGTCGAGCTCCACGCTGTAGGCGCTGCCGTCGGGGCGCGAGCTCACTACTCGCTCCAGGCTGGTGCCCTGGAAGTGCAGGGCCACGCCGTCGTCGGCGGCGAAGCCGCCGCACATGCCGTCGGCGACGGCGCGGTGGTACTCGGCCCGCCGGGCGGGCTCGGCGTCGTAGTGGACGCAGTTGGAGTAGGGCAGCAGGCCGAGGCCGCGAACCGGCCGGGGCGCGCCGTGGAAGGCGCTGAGGGCCTGGTCGAACCAGCACAGCGATCCGGCCGATGGTCCGCACAGGACGATGCCTCGCCGCCAGGCTTTGCGCAGGATGGCATCGAGGCCGTGAGCGCGCCAGGCGCCGAGCATGGAGAGCACGTTGCCCCCGCCGACGTAGATCAGGTCCTGGGAGAGCAGGTGGGTGGCGAGGTCGTCCTCGACACCGCCGGTGCCCTGGTCGCGGCGGAACAGCGACACGTGGCTCGCCTCGCAGCCAGGCGAGAAGCGGCGGTAGAAGCGCACCACGTAGTGGTCGGCGTCTCCCGATGCTGTCGGCAGGAAGCACACCCTCGGTCGTGGCAGCGTCCAGCGAGCGAGAGCACGTAGTCGTCCAGCAGGGTGCCGTCCCGCTCCATCGAGAAGCCACCGCCTCCGAGGGCAACGATCTGGGGAGGTCGGGATGGCATCGCTCACTTCCCTCGAGTTGTATAGAGCGGACAACGACTGCAAGATTGCCCTGGGGCGAGCGCCGGCGATATGGACCGCAGTCCGAGATTCAACGTATCGGCAATCGACAGACGCCCATATGTCTCGTCCAAACTGCTGTATAGCGATGGTGATACAGCAAGTTCAAAGAGATATATGTCCCCCACGGCCGCCCCTAGAGTGTCGACCAATGACCCACGAGACGAGTCAATGGGGACGATGAGCACGGAGGCGGCGATCGCGATCCACGGGGCGGTCAAGCGCTATGGCGAGATCACGGCGGTCGACGGGCTCGACCTGACGGTTCAACCGGGTGTGTGCTTCGGCCTGCTCGGGCCCCAACGGCGCGGGCAAGTCGACGACGATGCGGATGCTGACGGCGCAGGCGCTGGCTGACGAAGGGTCAGATCTCGGTGCTCGGCTACGAGCTGCCGCGTGAATCGAAGCAGTCGCGCCTGGAGATGGGGGTGGTGCCCCAGCTGGACAACCTCGACGTGGAGCTGACGTGCCGCCAGATCCTGACGGTGTTCGCGCGTCTGTACCGGGTCCCGCGCCAGGAGCGCCCGGAAGCGGTGAACAGAGCGCTGGAGATCGCCAACCTGCAACCGCGGGCGGACACGATCGTGAGGGAGCTCTCGGGCGGGATGCGCCGCAGGCTGCTGGTGGCGCGCGGCCTGATCCACGAGCCGCGGCTGGTGCTGCTGGACGAGCCGACGGTTGGCCTCGACCCGCAGGTGCGCCAGGAGCTGTGGACGCTGATCGACGGCCTGCGGGCGAGGGGCGTGACGGTGCTGATGAGCACGCACTACATCGAGGAGGCCGAGCGCCTGGCGGACACGGTGGCGGTGATGTCGAGCGGGCGGATCATCGCCCAGGGCACGCCGGCGGAGCTGGTGAGGGCGCATGCGGGCGAGCAGGTGCTCGAGGTCTATGGGCCGCCGGAGCGCCTTGCGGAGGTGGGCGCGCTGGCGGCCGAGAACGGCTGGTCGAGCCGGCGCAGCGGCCCGGCGGTGGCGATCCTGCGGGCGGAGGACGCTGGACGGCCTGGCGCCCGAGGGCGTGCGCCGCCCGGCGAACCTGGAGGATGCGTTCGTGGCGCTGACGGGACGAGGAGATCGAGTGAGCGCGCAGTCACAGACCGGGGGAGCAGGGACACCTCCCACGGAGGGCACCCGCCGTGTCGGCCGCCTGGAACCGGCGGCGCTGGCGGGCGTGATGAGCCGCGATGTGGCGATCTTCGGGCGCTACTGGAAGGCGACCACTTTCTCCTCGATCGTGCAGCCGACGATCTACCTGCTGGCGTTCGGGCTGGGCTTCGGCTCGCTGGTGAAAACGGTGGGCCATGTGAAGTACGTGGAGTATGTGGCCACGGGCGTGGTGGCGACGGCGATCCTGTTCTCGTCGGCGTTCCCGGGCATGTTCAACACGTTCATCCGCTGGCAGTTCCAGCGCACCTACGACGCGATGCTGGCGGCGCCGGTGGATGTTGAGGAGCTGATCACAGCGGAGATGCTGTGGATCTCGCTGCGGGCGGGCGTGTACGGGCTGGCGCCGCTGCTGGTGGGGTTCGCGTTCGGGCTGGAACCGGAAGCGGGGATGCTGCTGGTGCCGCTGATCGGGTTCGTGACGGGCTTCGGCTTCGTGGGCTTTGGCGTGACGGTGGCGGCGGTTGCCAAGACGATCGACAACTTCAACTACATAACCAGTGCGGTGCTCACGCCGATGTTCCTCGTGGCGGGCACCTTCTTCCCGATCTCCACGCTGCCCGACGGCCTGCGCCAGGTGGCGCAGGTCAACCCTCTGTACCACTGCGTGCAGCTCGTTCGCGACGCCTCGCTGGGCAACCTCGGCACCGCCGACCTGGGCCATGCGGCGGTGCTGATCGCCTTCGCCCTGCTGATGTGGCGCCTGGCGATCTCCCAGCTCGGCAGACGCCTGATCGACTGAGGCCGCTTAGGAAACATTGAGCTTTCTCACACGCTGGTCCTACACGCGTCGCTGATTCTCTTCCCATGAGCTACTCATGGGAGACACACTCGGCGGCGGCCCCTCAGGCGTCGGCGGCGCCGGTCAAGGCACATGCGGGTGTTGCATGGGAGTGGCGCTCGCGAGCGCGGGCGCTGACGGCAAGGGCGCCCAAGCCGGAGCTGATCGGGCTGCTGGCGCTGGCGGGCGTGCTGAACCTGTGGGCGCTCTGCGCAACGGCTGGGCCAACGACTACTACAGCGCGGCGGTCCGCTCGATGAGCTCGAGCTGGCACAACTTCCTGTTCGCCTCGCTTGACCCCAGCGGGGTGATGACGGTCGACAAGCCGCCGCTGGCGCTGTGGGTGCAGGCGCTGTCGGTGAGAGTGTTCGGCTACCACTCGCTGAGCATCCTCGTGCCCCAGGCGCTGATGGGCGTGGCGAGCGTGGCGCTGCTGTATGACCTCGTGCGCCGCCGCTTCGGCCGGCTGGGCGGGTTCGTGGCGGGACTGGCGCTGGCGCTGACGCCGATCACGGTGGCGGTCTCGCGCCACAACAACCCCGATGCGCTGCTGGTGCTCTGCTGTGTGGCCGCCCTGTGGTGCACGGTGCGAGCGCTCGAGGACGGCCGCACTCGCTGGCTGGTGGCGGCGGGCGTGTTGGTTGGGCTGGGATTCGAGACGAAGATGGGAGTGGCCCTGACGGTGGTGCCGGGAATCGCGGCGGCCTGGCTGTGGATCTCGCCGGCCGGCCGCGGCCGCCTGCACGCGCTGCGCCAGCTGCTGGCGGGCGGCGCGGCGATGGTGCTGGTGGGCGGGGCGTGGCCGGCGCTCGTCGCAGCTGACCCCGGCGGCGGACCGTCCGTGGGTGTCGGGCACGAGCGACAACAGCGTGTTCTCGCTGATCTTCGAATACAACGGCCTCGGCCGCGTGGACGGCCAGACGGGCGGGCCGGGAGGTGGCGGCGGCAGCATGTTCGGCGGCTCCACCGGTCCGCTGCGGCTGCTCAACTCGGCCCTCGGCGGACAGGCGGGCTGGCTGCTCGGCTTCGCCCTCGTGGGCGGCGCTGGGCGATACTCGCTCGCCAGCCGCCTGCGCCGCGCGGATGAGCGCAGCGGCTGGCTGATCGTGGTCGGCGGCGCCTTCCTCACGGCGGCGGTCCTGTTCAGCGCGGCCAGCGGCATCTTCCACCCCTATTACGTCTCCCTGCTGGCGCCGTTCGCGGCGGCGCTGGTGGGCGCGGGCGCCGCCCAGCTGCTCGAGCGGCGGGCTGCGGCGCGCGAATCCTCGCGCCGCTGGCTGTGGCGGCGGGCGTGGCGGGCGAGCTGGTCGCCCGGGCCGACTACCCCGGCCAGCTGAACTGGCTGCCGGCGGTGCTGATCGTGGTGGGTGTGCTGGCGGCGCTCGCCCTGATTGCCTTCAGCGCCCGGGTGGTGCGCCTGGCAGCCATCGGCGGGGCGCTGGCGGCGCTGCTGATCGCGCCGTCGGTGTGGGCGTTCGACACGCTGGGCCATGCCACCAGCGGCACCTTCCCCGCGGGCGGTCCCGCATCGGCGGAGACGATGGGCGGCGGCCCCGGCGGCGGCTTCGGCGGTCTCTCCCGCCGCCTGGGCGCAGGGTCAGGCGGTGGCGCTGCCCAGCAGCTGTTCGGCCCAGGCGGAGCGGGTCCCGGCGCTTCCACAGGCTCAGGTGGACCTACGGCAGCGGGCTCGCCGGCGGTCGTGGGGCCGGGCGCCACCATACGGAGCTCCTCCCGGCGAACGGCCATCGGGTCCGCCGAGCGGCGCCGGCTTTGGCGGTTTCGCGGCCGGCGGTCCGGGCGGGGCCGGGGGCTTCGGGGGCGCAGATGACCTGAAGGGAGCGCTCGCCTACGTGGCCAAGCACGGTGGCGGGACGATTGCGGTGTCGAGCCAGTCGAGCGCCGCCTCGGCGATCATCTCCAGCGACGCCGATGTGGCTGGCATCGGCGGCTTCTCCGGCCGCGAGAGCGACGTGAGCGTGTCTTGGCTGGCCCAGGAGGTCAGCGCTGGGAAGATCCGCTGGGTGGTCGGTGAAGCGAGCGCCCAGGCGGGCGGCTTCGGCGGCGGCCGCCTGCCGGGCGACACACGCACGGGCTCGAAAACGGCGATGACTGCGGTGACGGCGGCCTGCAGGAAGGTGACGCTGACGAGCACCGCGGGCTCGACGTTCCACCACGCTGTATGACTGCCGCGGCCGCGCGGCGGAGCTTGCGCGCGCCTAGAGCGCGAGAATCGTTGCCGTGAGGGTCCTGGTGGTCGACGATGACCGCGCCGTGCGCGAAGCGCTGCGCCGAGCGCTGGCGCTGGGCGGCTACGAAGTGCAGCTGGCCGAGGACGGCGAGCAGGCGCTCGAGCGGATCGTGCAGTCGGTCCCCGACGCGGTCGTGCTCGACGTCGGGCTGCCCGGGATCGACGGCCTGGAGGTGTGCCGCCGCGTGCGCCGGATGGGCAAGCCGCGTGCCGATCCTGATGCTCACCGCGCGCGATGCGGTGGCCGACCGCATCGACGGACTGGATGTGGGCGCCGATGACTACATGGTCAAGCCGTTCGACGTGGGCGAGCTGAAGGCGCGCCTGCGCGCGCTGCTGCGCCGCGCCAACCCCGAGGCGGACACGGAGGCGCTGTCGTTCGCGGAGCGTGCGGCTTGACCCCGCGCGCCACGGGGCGCAGGTGGGCGAGCGCTTCGTGGAGCTCACGCGCACGGAGTATCAGCTGCTCGAGCTGCTGATGCTCAACCCGCGCCAGGTGCTCTCGCACAGCCTGATCTACGACCGCGTGTGGGGCTATGACTTCGGCCCCGCCTCCAACGCGCTGCGCGTGTACGTGGGCTACCTGCGACGCAAGCTCGAGGAGGCGGGCGCGCGCGAGCTGATCCACACGGTGCGCGGCGTCGGCTACTCGCTGCGGGAGCCGTGAGCCGCAGATCGAGTCCCGACCGCTCCTCGTGGGCGCGATGAGCCTGCGCTCGCGCATCGCGGCGGTGGCCAGCCTGTCGGTGGCGCTGGCTGTGCTGGCGGCGGCGATCGGCCTGTATGTCGCCGTGCGCTCGGATCTGCGCGGCGAAATCGACAGCGCGCTGCGCTCGCGGGCGCATGCCTTTCCGGTGGCCCCATCGCCGCAGCCGGGCACCGATGGAGCGGGCGGTTCCGGGTGGAGGCGGCGAGCGGGGGGCTACCCGCCGGTGCCGGCGGCCCGGGGACGGAGGGCGACCACGGTGGCCCGGGCGGCTTCCCGGGCCACGTGCAGCCGGCGCCGTTCGGTGCGGCCTCGGGCTACGTGCAGTTCATCTCTCCCCAGGGCGCCGTCTCGGTGCCGGGAGGCCAGGGAAGCTCGCCCACGCAAGATCGCGATCACCGCGCAGGACAGGGCGATCGCGGCGCGTGGCAGCGGCGAGCAGCCTGATCGACAGGACGCGTGAAGGGGACGCAGCCTGCGGGTGCTCACGCTGGGCACGGGGGCGGCCGGCGCGGTGCTGATCGCGCGGCCGCTGACCGAGGTCGAACACGAGCTGAGCCGGCTGCTGCTGATCCTCGCGCTGATCGGCGCGCGGCGGGATCGTGCTGGCGGCGCTGCTGGGCGCGCTGGTGGCGCGCACAGCGCTGGCGCCGATCGCGCGCTTCACGCGGCGCACGGAGACGCTCACGGGCAGCCTCGACCTGTCGCAGCGTCTGGAGGTCAAGGGCCGCGACGAGCTGGCGCGGCTGGCGGAGAGCTTCAACGGCACGCTCGACGCGCTCGAGCGCTCGGTGGAGGCGCAGCGCCACCTGATCGCCGACGCGAGCCACGAGCTGCGCACGCCGATCTCCTCGCTGCGCGCCAACATCCAGATCCTCGGCGAGGCCGAGCGGCTGCCCGCGCAGGAGCAGCGAGGGCCTGCGCAGGGACATCGTGGAGGAGCTCGACGAGCTGACGGCGCTGGTCGGCGACGTGGTCGAGCTCGCCCGCGGCGCCGGCCCCGCGGAGCAGGCCGACGAGGTGCGCCTGGACGAGGTGGCGGCGGGCGGCGGTGCGAGCGCGCCAGGCGGCGCAGCGGCCTGCAGCTTCGAGCTGGAGCGCGGAGCCGACGATCGTGAGCGGCCAGGCCGACCGGATCGGCCGGGCGGTGTCGAACCTGGTGGACAACGCGCGCAAGTGGAGCCCCGAGGGCGGCACGGTGGAGGTCGTCGCTGAGGGACGGCGTGCTCATCGTGCGCGACCACGGCCCGGGCTTCAAGGCCGAGGATCTGCCGTTCGTGTTCGACCGCTTCTACCGCGCCCAGGACGCCCGCAAGCTCTCGGGCTCGGGCCTGGGCCTGGCGATCGTGCGCCAGGCGGCCGAGTCCTGCGGCGGCTTCGCCGAGGCGGCGAACGCCCCCGGCGGCGGCGCGCTGCTGCGGGTCGGCTTCGGACCCGCGCTGGACTTTATGGACAGCCAATGAGTGTCCAGGGTCAACCTACGAGGACCGCCATCGTGCTAGACCGAGGCTGGACATTTGAATGTTGGAGGACATTCGTTTTGTCCGTGTAATAAGGAATTTCGAAGTCCCGCAACTTTTGGTGCTCGAGGGAGTCCACTGGGGTAGATGGGTGGATGGTGCTCGTTTCTATAGGGAGGTTGGCATGAGGTCGCACGTCCGGTTTTCGCTGTTTGCCCTGCTGGTGGGCGTCATGGTCGCCGTATCGGCGCCCGCCGCCGCGCAGGCCGCGTTCGGCGTGGAAAAGTTCTTTGCGGCGAACTGCAAGGAAGCGAGCTGCGAACCGGGGAACGTGATCGCGAAGGGCTACACCCAGGCCGCGGGGCCGCCTCCCGCGGGGATCACCGACTTCACGATCAACCACAAAGTCATCCAGACGAGCCCCTTCGTGGCCGAAGCGCCCGAAGGCAACGTCTCGACCATCCGCGTCGATGTTGCGCCGGGCGTCTCGACGAACCCGGAGGCCGTGACGAAGTGTTCGGCCGCCGAATTCGAAGGCACCGAACTGGAACCGGCTCCTGGCGTGAAGGCCTTCACGGCGCCGAAATGCCCTGGGAGCGAAATCGGGGAAAACATCGTCCACGTGGTGGTCGAAGTCGCCAAAGGCGTCTACAAAAACTACGAATTCAAAGGCACGGTCTACAACCTCGTGCAGCCGGAAGGCCTGTCCTCGTACTTCGGCGTCGCCCTCAACCTCGAACCGCTCCTCGGCGTGGCGCTGTACTCGCACACCTTCATCAAAGGAAGCGTCGAATGGGCGAGCGACTACCACGACCTCTTCACGATCGAAAACGTCACGCCGGGGCTGATCGAGTCTCGTCTGATCTTCAACGGCGAAGCGGGCGACACCGGCAAAGGCAGCTTCCTGAGCAACCCGAGCCACTGTGCCGGGCCCGGGCCGCAGACCACGACCAGCCTGAAGGTGACCTCCTACGAAGGCGGAACGGGTCCCGCGGCCTACGAAGCACCGCTGGGCACCGAAGGCTGCAACGGCGCCGCGCCGTTCGAACCGGTCCCCTTCAACCCGGGCTTCAAAATTGCGGCTGGGAACACCCAGCAGGACCAGCCGGACGGCCTCACCGCCGAACTGAGCCTGCCTCACCCGACCGAACCGGAAGCGATCGACTCCTCGCAGCTGAAGACGGCGAGCTTCACCCTTCCCGAAGGCATGACGCTCAACCCGTCGGCTGCCAACAGTCTTGAAACCTGCACCGAATCCCAGATCAGGTTCCACAAGAGGGAACTCGGTGTGGCCTGCCCTCCGGGCTCCAAACTCGGTGAAGTGGCGCTTGAAGTGCCGGGTCTGCCGCCGGGCTCGCTGACGGGATCGGTGTACCTGGGAGGGACCGCCCCGATCACAGCACCGCCCTACACGGTCTGGATCGACGCCGAGTCCGCTCGTTACGGCATAGCCGTGCGGGTCAAAGGCCTCGTGGAACCGAATCCCGCCACCGGCCAAGTGAAGGCCACGTTCACGGAAAACCCCGAACAGCCCTTCTCCAAGCTGACGATCAAATTCCGCAACGACGCGCTCGCTCCGATCGCCAACCCGCTCAAGTGCGGCACGGCAACGGCGAGAACCGTCCTCACCCCGTTCACGGGCACGGCGGCCAAGGAACCAGCCGCGAGCGTGAGCGTTGACAGCAACGACGCCGGAGGCGCGTGCGCCTCGCCCGCCACGTTCACCCCCGCTCAGGGCACCGCTCCGAGCGGCCCGGCGGGCAATGGTGGAGCGGCCACCTCGTTCACGGTCAACCTCGAACGGACCGACGGCCAGCAGTACCTCTCCTACGTCAACACCGCGCTGCCGGCGGGCCTCGTGGGAGCGATCCCCAAGGTGACGCTGTGCGGCGAACCGCAGGCCAGCGTCGGCGGGTGTGAACCCGCCAGCGCGATCGGCACGGCGAACGTCCTCGCGGGGTCCGGATCGAAACCGTACGCACTCTCGGGTACGGCCTATCTCACGGGCCAGTACGGCGCCGCGCCCTACGGGCTGGAGATCGTCGTCCCCGTGATCGCCGGGCCGTTCAACCTCGGCAAGGCCGTCACACGGCTGGGGATCTACGTCAACCAGACCACCGGTCGCATCAGCGTGGCCGGCTATCTGCCGTCGATCGTCTATGGCGGTGTGCCCACCCGCTTGAAACAGGCCAGCGTGACCATCAACCGGCCGGGCTTCCTGACCAACCCGACGAACTGCCAGGCAGAGAGCACCGAATCGGTGATCACGGGCTCGGAAGGCACCACCACCGGCGTCCTCTCGACGCCCTTCCAGGCTGCCAACTGCACGGCGCTCGCGTTCAAACCGAAGTTCAAGGCAACCACGAGCGCGAAAACGTCGAAAAAGTTCGGGGCGAGCCTCGAAACGACCATCAGCCAGCCGGCGGGCGAGGCGAACATCAAGTCGGTGACCGTCCAGCTGCCCCCGCAGCTGCCCTCGCGCCTGGCCACGCTGCAGAAAGCGTGCCCGCAGGCGACGTTCGAAGCCAACCCCTTCGCGTGTCCGAAAGACTCCGAAGTGGGAAGCGCGCGTGCGAACACGCCGGTTCTGCCGGGCAAACTCATGGGGCCGGCCTATCTGGTCTCCCACGCCGGTGCGGCATTCCCCGACCTCGACCTCGTGCTGCAGGCCAACGGCGTGCGGGTGATCCTGGTTGGGAACACCAACATCAAAAACAGCATCACCACCACGACGTTCGCCTCCGCGCCCGACGTGCCGGTGTCGAGCATCACGGTGAACCTGCCATTGCGTGAAAACTCGGCGCTCGCCGCCTTCGGCAACGTGTGTGCCGTGCCGCTGATCATGCCCACCACGATCGTCTCCCAGAGCGGGGCCACGATCAAACAGAACACCAAGGTCTCACCGGTGGGCTGCGGCGTGCAGATCGTCGGGCACAAGGTGATCGGGAACACGGCCTACCTGACGGTGGCCACTCCCGCCGCGGGCCGCATCAGCGGCAGCGGCAGCGGCCTGGCCACGGTGTATCGCCACCTCGGCTCGGGCACCCGTGCAACCACCCTGAAGGTGCCGCTCAGGCGTGGCCGTAGCCGCCCGTTCCAGGTGCGCCTGCGGGTGGGCTTCCTGCCCAACAACCGCAAGCTGGGCATCTCGGTGGCGAACGTCACGGTCACCTTCCGCTGAGCCAACTCTCGGTGCGTGGGGGGCGGACTTTGCGCCGTCCCCCACGATCGCCCGAGCCTGCCGAACGTCGAGCGCTCGCCGCGCCCAAATGGTGGCCTCCCGGCTGCATCGGGGCGTCCCGCGTGTTCCCCGCTGTCGCATATGACGTGCCCATGCCTTAGATTGAAGGCATGGATGTCGTGTCAGGTACGGATACCTCGACGGTTTATGTGGGCGTGGATCGCCTGTTGGCCGGCATCCGTCGCCTGACGGCCCTGGCAGACGAGGCCACCGAGCCGGAGGTCATCTACCGCGCGCTGGCTCGTGAGCTGCTGTCTGTGCCCGGTGGGGAGGAGGTGCACATCCACCATCTCTCGGCCACGGCTGGGGAGGACGAGCTGGTGGCCGTCTACCTGTTCGCCGGTGAAGGCAGGGTGAGCTATCTCGTGCCGCGATCGGAGCGTCCGCCCGGGGTGAGCTGGGTTGCGGGAACCAGGCGCAGCTTTCTGGCGACCGACACAGAGGAGTTCGCCGCCAGCGTGCCCCGCCTGGCGGCCACCGGCGAGGTGAGCTGCGCGCTGCTGCTCCCCCTGGCCGAGCGGGGCGAGGTGGAGGCTGTGGTGATGCTCGTGCGACGCGTCTCGGCGGTGTTCGCACCCTCGGCTGTGGAGCTGGCCACTGCGCTGGTGGAGCAGGCAGGCACGGCACTCGCGCTGGTGCGAGCGCGGGCGGAGGCCGGCACCGACGCGGTCACCGGCTGCATGAACCACCGGGCCATGCGCCGGCGCCTGGATGAGGAGATCGGACGGGCGATGCGCACCGGCGGTCCGCTCTCGTGCATGCTGATCGACCTTGACGACTTCAAGCTGGTCAACGACCAGCACGGACACCAGGCCGGCGACGCGATGCTGCGCGGCGTGGTTCATGGCCTCGTGGGGGAGTTCCGCGCCTTCGATCGCGTTGCTCGCTATGGCGGCGACGAGTTCGTGGTGATCCTCCCCAACGCCGAACTCGAGAGCGCCGCCGCGGCCGCCACACGCGCGCTCGAGCGGTTGCGCCGGCTGCCCGCCTCGGAGGGCGTGGCGCATGGGGTCTCAGCCTCGATCGGCGTGGCCCAGTGGCAGTCGCCGATGAGCACCGACGATCTGCTCGAAGCCTGCGACGAAGCGTTGCTGCGCTCCAAGCGCCAGGGCAAGGGGCGCGTGACGCAGGCGGCCGAGCCGGTTCGCTGAGCCGATCCCGCCCGCCGCGCCCGCGCCGGATCTCGGTGGCGACTCTGCGAGACTGCGCCCCAGTCCCTGTAGACCGCGGATCGCCCGGGAGATGCACATGTCGGAGAACAGCTTTGGCGCCAAGGACACGCTCGAGGTCGATGGGCGCCGCCACGAGATCTTCCGTCTCGACGCCCTCCAGCAGCGCTTCGACGTGGCCCGACTGCCCTTCTCGCTGAAGGTGCTGCTCGAGAACCTGCTGCGCACCGAGGGCAATGGCTCCGTCGAGGCGGCCGACATCGAGGCGCTGGCCGGCTGGGACGCCAAGGCGCAGCCCAGCAAGGAGATCGCCTTCAGCCCCGCCCGCGTGCTGATGCAGGACTTCACGGGGGTGCCCGCCGTGGTCGACCTTGCGGCCATGCGCGACGCGATGGCCGACATGGGGGGCGACCCCGCGGCGATCAACCCGCTGGCTCCGGCCGAGCTGGTCATCGACCACTCGGTCCAGGTCGATGCCTTCGGCACGCGCGCCGCCTTCGGCTTCAACGCCGAGCGCGAGTTCGAGCGCAACCAGGAGCGCTACGCCTTCCTGCGGTGGGGCCAGGGAGCCTTCGACGACTTCGCCGTGGTGCCGCCCGACACGGGGATCGTCCACCAGGTCAACCTCGAGTACCTGGCGCGGGTGGTCTTCCCCAACGAGAAGACCGGCCAGGCCTACCCCGACACGCTCGTGGGCACCGACTCGCACACCACGATGGTCAACGGCCTGGGGGTCCTCGGCTGGGGGGTCGGTGGGATCGAGGCCGAGGCGGCCATGCTCGGACAGCCCATGTCGATGCTCATTCCCCAGGTGCTCGGCGTCCAGCTGCATGGAGAGCTGCCCGAGGGCACCACCGCCACCGACCTCGTGCTCACCGTCACCCAGATGCTCCGCGCCCGCGGGGTGGTGGGGATGTTCGTGGAGTTCTACGGCGCGGGCGTCGCCGCCCTGCCAATCGCCGACCGCGCCACCATCGGCAACATGTCGCCCGAGTTCGGCTCCACCTGCGCCATCTTCCCGATCGACGGGGAGACCCTCGCCTACCTCGAGCTCTCCGGCCGCCCTCGCGAGCAGATAGCGCTGGTCGAGGCATATGCCAAGGAGCAGGGCCTGTGGCACGACGAGCACTCCGAGCAGCCCACCTTCTCGGACACCATCGAGCTCGACCTCTCCACCGTCGAGCCGAGCCTCGCGGGACCCAAGCGCCCCCAGGACAGGGTCTCTCTCAGCGACGCCCAGAGCTCATTCAGGGTCGCCCTGCGCGACTACGTGCCCAGCGACGGCGAGCAGCGCGACTCCCAGGACGAGGCCGTGGCCGAGTCATACCCAGCGTCCGACCCCCCCTCCAACGGCACCCCCGGCCACGCCCAGCCGCAGCCCACCCCCGTGTCCTCCGGTGGTGGGCAGGCAACGCTCGCCTCCCCGCACGCATCCACATCGGTGACGATGGACGGGGAGGGCTTCGAGCTCGACCACGGGCACGTGGTGATCGCCGCCATCACCAGCTGCACCAACACCTCCAATCCCTCGGTGATGATCGGGGCGGGGATCCTCGCCCGCAATGCGCTCGCCCGTGGTCTGCGCTCCAAGCCCTGGGTCAAGACCTCGCTCGCTCCCGGCTCGAAGGTGGTCACCGAGTACCTCGACCGCGCCGGCTTGACCGAGCCGCTGGAGCGGCTCGGCTTCAACCTCGTGGGCTACGGCTGCACAACCTGCATCGGCAACTCCGGGCCCCTACCCGAGGAGGTCTCGGCGGCCGTCAACGAGGCCGATCTGGCGGTTGTGTCGGTGCTCTCGGGCAACCGCAACTTCGAGGGGCGGATCAACCCCGACGTGAAGATGAACTACCTCGCCTCACCGCCATTGTGCGTGGCCTATGCCCTGACGGGAACGATGGACATCGACATCGTGAGCGAGCCGCTCGGGCAGGACGAGCAGGGGGAGGACGTTTACCTCAAGGACATCTGGCCCTCTGAGCACGAGGTCGCCCAGACGATCGGCGAGGCCGTGCGTGCCGACATGTTCCGTCGCAGCTACGGCGAGGTGTTCGAGGGCGACGAGCGCTGGAACGGGCTGCAGGTTCCCGAGGGGGAGCGCTTCGCCTGGGATGAGAGCTCGACCTACGTGCGCCTGCCCCCCTACTTCCAGGGCATGCCCGCCCAGCCCGGGGAGGTGAGCGACATCGCCGATGCGCGAGTGCTGGCCCTGCTGGGCGACAGCGTGACGACCGACCACATCTCTCCCGCCGGCTCGATCAAGCGCGACGGCCCGGCGGGCCTGTACCTGCAGGAGCAGGGGGTGGAGCCCCGCGACTTCAACTCCTACGGCTCGCGCCGGGGCAACCACGAGGTGATGATGCGCGGCACCTTCGCCAACATCCGCCTGCGCAACCTGATCGGCGGAGGGGAGAAGCTTCCCGAAGGCGGCTTCACCCGCTACCTGGGAGGCGGTGCCGGCCAGGGCGAGCAGACCTCGATCTACGACGCCGCCATGCGTTACATCGAGCGGGGCACCGACCTGGTCGTGCTCGCCGGGCGCGAGTACGGGTCGGGCTCCTCGCGTGACTGGGCGGCGAAGGGCACGAAGCTGCTCGGGGTCAAGGCCGTGATCGCGCAGAGCTTTGAGCGCATCCACCGCTCCAACCTGGTGGGAATGGGCGTCCTGCCCCTGCAGTTCCCCGATGGCGAGAGCGCCTCCTCGCTCGGGTGCAGCGGCGAGGAGGCCTTCACGATCACCGGTCTCGCCGCCGCGATGGCCGACGGCGGCAGTCCTCCCCGTGAGGTGCGGGTGCGGGCCCTGCGCGAGGGCGGCGAGGCGGTCGAGTTCGAAGCTCGCGTGCGGATCGACACCCCGCGCGAGGCCGAGTATTTCCGCCACGGCGGCATCCTTCAATACGTCCTGCGGGCGCTCCTCGCACGATGACCCAGCCCAGGAGAAAAGCGAGCCCCAAAAAAGGCCGGCGGGGCGCCTCGCGCGAGGCCGTGCCACCGGTTCTGCTCGAGCTGCTGCGAGCGCGGGGACCGTCGGGCTATGAGACCGCGCCCGCCGGGGTGTGGCGCGATGCGGCGGGCGCCTTCGCCCAGGTCAGCACCGACCTCGTGGGCACGCCGCTGGCCCTGGTTGCCCCCAAGCACGGCTACGACAGCCAGCCCCGGCGGCTGCTGGTGATGGGCCACATCGACGAGATCGGGCTGATCGTCACCCACATCGACGACGACGGCTACCTCTGGTTCCGCGAGGTGGGCGGCTGGGACCCGCAGATCCTGGTGGGCCAGCGGGTGGTGCTCGACACCAAGGCGGGACCCGTGCGGGGAGTGGTGGGCAAGAAGCCCATCCACCTGCTGCGCGACGAGGAGCGCAAGAAGGTCCCCGCCATTCGCGAGCTGCACATCGACCTGGGTGCAGGCAACGGCGAGGAGGCCCGCGAGCTGGTGCGCATCGGCGACGTGGCCGTGATCGACTGCGAGCCGCTCGAGCTGCCCAATGGCAGGCTCGCCTCGCGCGCTCTCGACAACCGCCTGGGCTCGTTCGTCGCCCTGGAGGCGGCACGGCTGGTGGCCGAGGCGGGTGGCGCGCAGTGGGAGATAGCGGCGGTGGCGGCCGCCCAGGAGGAGACAACCTTCGGGGGCTCGCGCACGAGTGCCTTCGCGCTCGAGCCCGATGCGGCGATCGTGATCGACGTCACCCATGCCACCGACGCTCCCGGGATCGACGTCAAGGAGGCCGGCAAGCACGAGCTCGGCTCCGGCCCGGTGATCAGCCGTGGCTCCACTCTCAACAACGGCGTCTTCGAGCTGCTCCACGACGCCGGAGAGGCCGAGAGGATCCCATTCACCGTTGAGGCCACCGGCCGCGCCACCGGGACCGACGCCGACGCCGTCCACATCAGTCGCGGCGGCGTGCCCACGGGCCTGGTGTCGATACCCATTCGCTACATGCACTCGCCCGTCGAGCTCGTTCAGATCGAAGACGTGCTCGCCTGCGCGCGCCTGATCGCCGCTGCGGCCCTGCGCCTGCAGCGCGACACATCCTTCACGCGTTAGGCGTCCTGCCCAGGTCGGTTGTGAACGTGGTCATGGGTCGCTGACGGCCGACTCACGATGATCTGCATGTGGAAGTGCTCCAGTCGGTGTGGAGCGGGCTGGTTGAGAGAAATCCAACTGGGCGCAGCAACACGCGACGGATTCTTACCGCGAGCCTGCCCCGTCGTCATGTTGAACACGCATACAGCTACTCAGCCTTGACAACGACAATCAATTGTCTGAACTGTCTGATTGGCACAATTTGGCTTCATAGCTTGACCACGAGAAAGCCTTAGCGTATGCTGCACCGATTCGCTGAATGCATCGACTCAGCTGGATCGGGGGGCTAGGGTGTCGCATGGGTGAGGGTCGCTGGTGTGCCGGTGGCGGACATGGCGGTTCCTCGGAACAACCGCAAGGCACGGTCTCTGGAGATCGCGAACCTGTACGGTGATGTGATCGCGACCGCGAGCCCAAGCGCCACAGAGGCCACGGCGCCGGCGGGTGGCCGCCCTGATTTTGCGCCCTTGACGGCCGTACAGCCGCCGCCAGTGGCGAGTGAACTCACCGAACAACCAGCGGCTGCACACCTCGCTGTCGGCGCTCCACCCAGCATCTTGACGCCCGAAGCATCGAGCGAAGGCAGGCAATGGTAGAACCGCACGGCAGCCGGAAGACGCGCTTTGTGCGCTCGATAACGCCAACCACCCGACCGGAGGTCTCTCGCATGGATCGCTCGATACCGAGTGCGCCGGCTGACAATCGCCCTGACGGACGGGGGTTGCTGCCTGCCGCATTGCTGACGGCTTTTGTGATGCTGGCTGTGTTGGTAGTCGAGGTGTCGCCGGCCGCCGCGGGGGGCGTGGTCTCGAAAGGGCTCGTCGATCCGCCTGCCTGGTCGGCGACGGAACCCGTCCAGTTCGTGCCGGCACCACCGGCTCGTGCCGGCAAGGTCGCTGCTCGGCATGCATTTATCCAAGGGACGAGCGAAGTCTCGGGAGAAGAGCTGGAATACCACAAGGAAGCCGAAGGCAAAGGAGTCGAGCACACTCCGAAGGTGTACGTCATCTTCTGGGGCTCGAACTTCACGAACCTCACAAGCGGGAAAGAAACCCAAGCAAAACTCGAAACCCTCTTCAAGGGCCTCGAAACCAAAGGGACGGAAAACTCCAGCTACCAGGGGATCCTCACCCAGTACTTCGACACTCATAGCCATGTGAGTCCCAAAGTGACCGTGACCTTCATAAGCGACACGTCGGTTGCGGCTCCCACGGGCGTTGGTACGCGTGCGGTCAGAACCGAGGCCGAAAAGTATCGAGCGAAAAACGAATCCACAGAAAATCTCGAAAACGCGCAGTTCATGGTCGTAGCGGCTCCCGGCTCCACCTACGAAGCGGGCTTCGAGCCAGCCGGAGAAGGCTTCTGCGCCTACCACAACCTCGATAACGTCGGGTACGCCTTTACGTTCGTACCCTACGAGGGCGACAAACCATTCACCGAAAAGGGCTGCCTGGAAAGCGACGGGTCAGAAAACGCGGTGCACGAGACATCCCGTTTCGCGTCTGCCGTCTACGCGGACGCCGTGACAGACCCCCACATGAACGCGTGGAAAACAAAGGCCGGACACGAGATCGACTACGGGAGCATCGCCAAACCATGTGCGAAGGAACTCGATCTCGAACTGCCGACCGGGGCATGGGCCCAGAACCTCTATGACGATCATCTTCTCGGGTGCAAGCACACCGACCTCAGCCCGCCATCCGTCTACGTGGTCTCCCAGCCGGCAACAGCGGTCAATCCGACGGAAGGCACGCTCACGGCGGTCGTGAATCCGGAGAGCCTGACGACGAAATACTATTTCGAATGGGGACTCACCAACTCCTACGGCAACAGGACGCCCGTGGAAACCCTGAACCCGAGCCTAGAAAACTCAGCCGTCACCGCGACGATCGCGAAACTTGGCACGGAAACCACCTACCACTATCGGATAGCCGCGGAAAACTCGACCGGCATCACCTATGGCTACGACGGCACATTCACGACGCTCAAGGCCGAACCGCCCTACGCGCTGACCGAACCAGCCAGCAACGTCGAAGAAACCACGGCGACGCTGAACGGCACGATCAACCCCAAACAGCTCCCCACGAAATTCTTCTTCGAATGGGGCGAAACCGAAAACTACAGCAGCAAAACGACCGAAAACATCGGCACCGGCAGCAGCAACATACCCCTCCACGAAACGCTCCCCACCCCAAGTCTGCATCCGCTCCACGAATATCACTACCGGATCAGGGCTGAAAGTGCGGGCGGACTCGAATTCGGCCTCGACAAGGCCTTCACAACACCCGGATGGGTAGCGGGGCCTGGATTCTACGGAGGTAGTTTGTCGTGTCCAGCGGCGAGCCCGCGAACCTGCATGATGGCGGGAGGAAGCTCGGAAGGCGAAACGTACTTCTGGAATGGTGCGAGCTGGCATTCGGAGACGGTCGCCGTACCGCCGGGGTTTGCCGCCAGCTGGATGCACCACGTGTCCTGCTGGGCTGCGAATGGATGCATCGGGTACGGACGCGAGATGGAACTTGTCCTGGTACGCGAAAAAACATACGAACAGGTGGAATATCCGGCGACGTGGTTGTGGAACGGCACACAGTGGAGCTTCCAATCGCAGCTGTCTCGGACCCCGCTGATAGACGGCGCGTTCAGCCTTGGTCCGATCTCGTGCACATCGGCCAGTTTTTGCCAGGCCATATTCAACCCCTTCCCGGGACGCGCGCAGGAAGCGTACGTCTGGAACGGGGGCCAGTGGTCGCCGGTATCCGTGCCGGTGCCGCCCGGTGGATCGGGATCGGAAGTCTCGGCGCTGTCGTGCGGGAGCGCGACTCTGTGTGAGGGGGTCGGGTGGACGAACCCTGAAGCGGGAGCCCTGCGGTTCATCGACACCTGGAACGGCCAGAGTTGGAGCGTAAGCGAAACGGTGGAAGCGAAAGTTCAGAACTGGCTCGGAATCTCCTGCTTGCCGGCGGAATGCTTGATCGTTGGTACTCGCTCGACGAGTTGGCTCCTTGGGCATGAAAGTGGCGGCATAGTGATGCGTTCGGCGGGTGGCGTTTTCACCGAGAAAGAACTGCCGCTACCGGCCGGCGCAAACGAATTCAGTGTGCAGCCGACTGCCATCAGCTGCGTTGCGCGCGAAACGTGCGTGTTGGCCGGGGACTACGTAAAGACGAGCACCGGTCTCGAAGAAGTCCTGGTAGATCAACAGTCCCCGCAACATGCAGGCGGCGCATGGTACCCGGCACATCTGCCGGCGTTCCAAACCGGCAATAAAGGGACGCGTGAGAATCAGGTGTCGTGTTGGTCCGCGCTCGGCTGCATGGTGCAAGACGGGGCAGGGGGTCCGTCGCATGAAGTCTTCGGGCCAGAACTGCGACTGGAGGACTCCCCGTTGCCCGCAAACACGAAACTCCCTGCGATGACGCCCAGTGCCCCTGAACAGGGGACCGCCGAGTCTGTGTCTGCCGGCAGCTGGGCGCATGAACCGACGAGCTACTCCTACCAGTGGGAACTTTGCAATGCGAGCGGGGGTGAATGCGCGAGCATCTCGGGTGCGACGAGCACGAGCTACACACCGAGCGAAGCGAACCTTGGGCATACACTTCGCGTAAAGGTCTCTGCGACGAACAGCATCGGCAGCGAATCCGTCTACACCACGATCTCGCCCGCGATCACACCGCCTCCGGCACCGGTGAACACAACGCTCCCCGCCGTCTCGCCGTCGAGCCCCGAAGTGGGCGTCACGGAGTCATCGACGACGGGAACCTGGACGCGGGAAATCACGGGCTACAGCTACCAGTGGGAACTCTGTAACCTGAGTGGCGGCGAATGCGCGAGCATCTCGGGTGCGACCAGCTCCACATACCTACCGACCGAAGCGAATGCAGGGCATGCGCTGCGCATCACGGTGACCGCGAAAAACAGCGGTGGGAGCACACCGGCGAGCTCCGCGGCGACGAGTCCAGTGGTGGCGCGCGGGCATTTCACCCAGACGATCGACAGCCCCAACAGCATCCGGGCCATCTCCTGCATCGCATCCACGACGGACTGCGTCGTGACCGACAGCACGGGTAAGGCCCTGTACGCGACGAACGTCAGTGCCACCGGCGAATCGACGTGGAAAGCGTGGACGGGGCCGAGCGGCGCGAGCCCAAGCCAGGCAATCGTATGCCCCTCGACGGGCCTATGCCTGATTGCGGACGGTAAAGAAACCGCCGGAGGGAAGCTCTATTCAGCGACATCGCTGGGCGGGAGCTTCACCGAAGATTACAATCCGGTCTATGGAGTCGACGCGATCTCCTGCGTGTCGGCAAGCCTTTGCGTAACCGGGCAGGACGGCGAAGGGTATTACAGGTTCGCAACGAGCCCGGCATCGACGTCCTGGACGCTCGAGCAGCAAGGTACGGCCGCGATGAAGGCCGTAGGGTGCCTGTCCACGGGGATCTGCGCGATCGTCGACAGCCAAGGGAAAGCGCACATCGCAACGACGATCTCCCAAATCGAGTCCTCGACATGGAAGGAAACGAACGTCGACGGCACCACTGCCCTCACCGGTGTGGCCTGTACCTCCACGACCTCGTGTGTCGCGGTGGACGGTGCGGGCTATGTGCTGAACCTCAACGTGGAAAGCAGCGGGGCAGCGAAAGTCACCAAGAACCATCTCGACGGCACCAACGCGTTGACGGCCGTCACATGCTCGAGCGCGAGCTGCGTCGCGGTCGACAACGTCGGCAATCTGTTCGAGTCCGCAAACAGCGGCACGAGCTGGAGTAAAGCCTATGCACTGAGCGACAGCCTCACGAGCGTTTCATGTGCATCGACGAACCTCTGCGTGACTGCCGACACCACGGGGCACGTAACGGCATTTCGCCCCGAATGAAGATGAGGGGGAGTTCGGGCTTGCCCGTGCTGGCCTCGGGAGTGCGAGCGCCGGCGCGGGCTTCCGCCTGCGGAGAAACTAGTGGCTCTTCACGGGGAGCAGCAGGGCAAGCTGGCGCGACTGTGCGAGCACGGTTCCGTCGGCCGCCCAGATCACCCCGTCCTCCTCGAAGAAGCCTTCGCGAATCACCCCGCCGCGGATTCGGATCAGGCAGAGCTCGTTCGGGTCGGGGTTCGTCACCCGTGGCAGCGCCGCGCGGAAGTGCACGGTGAGGTCGATCGTCGGCGCCGGGTTGGGTGAGCTGGTGCGCATGAAGGGAGCGGGGATCAACGCGTCGCTGAAGAAGGCCAGTGCGAGCGCGTCGAGCGGGCGGGGATCGGCAAGCCCGAGCCAGCCGCCGAGTTCCATCGGCTGCTCGGAGTCGGCGAAGGGCCTGCCGCCGAGGCGGGGCTGCAGGACGATGTGGCGGGTGAAGGGGGGAGCGCCGTGCTTGATGAGCGAGCCCGGCTCGCGGCTTGGATCCGGGCCCGCAACCTTGGGCATCTCGATTTCCGAGATCTCCGGCCCGCTCCAGGGGACAGAGAAGGCGCTCAGCGCGAGCGCCACGAGCCTTCCCTCCTGCTCCATCCGAGCGGAGAGAGTGCTGAGCGAACGCCCGGCTCGCTCAATCGTGGTGTGGATGCGCACCGGCCCGTCCTCCGGCGCACGCAGGTAGTGGATCGTCAGCGAGCGCGGGGCCCGCTGCGACTCGTCGACCGTCTCCGTGAGGGCCCGCAGCAACATCGCTGCCAGATAGCCTCCGTGGGGTCCGCGTCCGGCACGCCAGCCTGACGCCACCGCAGCCGCAAAGACGCTCTCGGTGGCACGGGACTCCTGCAGGCTGACGGCCGTGTCGCGGTCGAACTCGCCGAGCTCCGGCGCGCCTGCTTCAGCCACGCACGAGCCGCTTGTAGGTGATCCGATGCGGGCGGTCGGCAGCTGCCCCGAGCACGGCCCGGCGGTGCTCCTCGTAGGCCTCGAAGTTGCCCTCGAACCACGTCACCTGCGAGTCGCCCTCGAAGGCCAGCACGTGGGTGGCCACCCGGTCCAGGAACCAGCGGTCGTGGGAGATCACGATCGCGCAGCCCGGGAATGCCAGGAGGGCGTTCTCCAACGCCCGCAGGGTGTCCACGTCGAGGTCGTTGGTGGGCTCGTCTAGCAGCAGCAGGTTGCCGCCGCTGCGCAACAGCTTGGCCAGGTGCACGCGGTTGCGCTCACCGCCTGAGAGCTTGCCGATCTTCGCCTGCTGGGAGGAGCCCTTGAAGTTGAAACCAGCCGTGTACTGGCGCGAGTTGACCTCCCGCTCACCCACCTTGATGTGCTCGTAGCCTTCGGAGATCTCCTCCCATACCGTCTTCTCCGGGTTCAGCGAGTCGCGCGACTGATCCACATAGGCCAGCTGGACGGTCTCGCCCAGCTCGAGCTTGCCGCTGTCGGGCGACTCCTGGCCGGTGATCATCCGAAACAGGGTCGTCTTACCCGCGCCGTTGGCGCCGATCACGCCCACGATGCCCGACCGTGGCAGGTCGAAGGAGAGGTCCTCGATCAGCAGCCGGTCCTCGAAGCCCTTGGACAGGTTGGTCGCCGTCAGCACCTTCCCTCCAAGGCGCGGCCCCGGGGGGATGTGGATCTGAACCTCGTCGAGCTTGACGTTTCGCTCCTCGGCGATCATCTCCTCGTAGCGAGCAAGGCGCGCCTTGGACTTGGTGCGTTTGCCCTTGGGGTTCGTCCTCACCCATTCAAGCTCCGCCGCAATCGTGCGCTCGCGGCCCTTTTCCGAGCGCTCTTCCTGGGCCAAGCGAGCCTGCTTCTGCTCCAGCCAGCTGGAGTAGTTGCCCTGGTAGGGGATCCCCTTGCCGCGGTCGAGCTCCAGGATCCAGCCGGCCACGTTGTCGAGAAAGTAGCGATCGTGGGTCACCGCAACGATCGCCCCCTTGTACTCGGACAGGTGCTGCTCCAGCCACGCCACTGACTCGGCGTCGAGGTGGTTCGTGGGCTCGTCCAGCAGCAGCAGGTCGGGTGCGCGCAGCAGCAGGCGACAGAGCGCCACCCGGCGGCGCTCTCCCCCCGAGAGGTTGCTCACCGCGGCGTCGGGCGGCGGCAGGCGCAGGGCGTCCATCGCGTATTCGAGCTGGGTGTCGAGGTTCCAGGCGTCGGCCGCTTCGATCTTGGCCTGGATGCGGCCGAACTCCTCAGCCGTCTCCTCAGAGTAGTTGGCCGCCAGCTCGTTGAAGCGATCGAGCAGCGCCTTTGTCTCGGCCACCCCGTCCTCCACGTTGCCCTTCACGTCCTTGCTCTCGTCGAGATGGGGCTCCTGCTCGAGCATCCCCACCGTGGCCCCCGGCGCGAGCGCCGCCTCGCCGCGGTACTCCTGATCGACGCCCGCCATGATCCGCAGCAGCGTCGACTTGCCCGCTCCGTTGTAGCCGAGCACGCCGATCTTGGCTCCGGGGTAGAAGGCAAGCGTGACGTTGTCGAGCACCGTCTTGTCCGGGGGGTGGATCTTGGACAGGCGGTGCATCGTGAAGATGTATTGAGAGGACATTGGCACGCAGGATAGAGGGGGAGAGAAATCGGCCCTCCCCCGCTAACGTTGTCGGGTCATGCCGTCAAGCGTCCTGGACATCGAGCAGCATCTGCTCCTGCTGGAGCTCGAGGCTCCGTTCAACAAGCGCGACGTGCAGCTGGCCCGGCGCAGGATGGCCAAGCGCTGGCATCCCGACGTGGCGCCCCAGGGACGCCAGTACGAGCACGAGCGCCATCTCAAGGCCATCAACGAGGCCGCCGACCAGCTCGAGCGACTGGCTGAGGGCTCGCGTGGCGGCGAGGTCTCGCGCAACGCCGTCAAAGTCAGCGCCGCCGCAGCTCGCCGCGAACGCGAGGAGGCCGGCCGCCGGGCCTACGAAGCCGAGCAGAAAGCTCGCGAGCACGCCCAGGAGCGCGCCAAGCACGATCCCTTCGGCAGCAGGGTGCCCGACCACTCGGTGGTGCACCGCTACGCCCGCTGCATCTCCTATCCCGAGTGGGGGGTGGGGACGGTCGCCGGGATCTACTTCTCAGCGGACACCGATGACGGGGCCGAGGTGCAGCAGTGGGCCCGCGTCAAATTCAGCCATGGCATCCGCACCGTCCCCGCCGGGAGCATGAAGTTCGTCGACTTCTCCAAGCCCGATCCCGCCGAGGAGCGTGTCGAACGCTTCCTCATCGCCGCCCAGCGGGCGATGGCCGAAGGCGAGTACCTGCTCGCCGCCCAGCGCCTCATCTACGCGCGCGACGCCGAGCCCCGCAACGTGGCCGTGCTGCGGCTGATGACCCTCGCCTGGTGGCAGGCCGGCAAGCTCGACGAGGCCGCCCGCGCCGTTCGCGACTGGGCCCGTGTCGACGGTCGTCGTCCCGCCGCCCACCGCTTCGCCGCGCGGATCTATGAAGACATGGGCGCCTTCGACCTGGCCGAGGAGGCCGCCGAGCGGGCCGCCAAGCGCGGCCCCACCGACGCAGGCGCCTGGGAGCGCCTCGGCCGCCTGCGGCTGCGGCTGATGGACCGCGAGGGCGCCCTCGCGGCGCTGCGCCAGGCGATGAAGCTCGGAGCCGGGGGAGAGGTGATCGAGCTGATCGAGCAGGCGCTCGCCCTGGAGCCCAGCGTCGCCGGTTGAAGAGGGCGGTGTCTCGTCTCGTCGGGACTGATGAGGATGACCCGTCCGCCGTGTGTTTGGTGTTCCACCTCTTAACTGGTGTATCGCAACGGCGATACACAGTCGTTTCTACATCACGACTCCACCGCCCTCTCCCCGCCCCGTCGCGGTGGGCTTCGAAAGCGCCGCACCGCTATCACCGCCCAGACCGCCTCCACCACGCCGAACGGCCAGGTGCCCGCCAGGAATCCGTAGGCGCTCGACAGCGCGCACCCACAGGCGAATGCCAGCACATAGCCGCGGTGTCGGCGCTCGGCCGCGTACATCAGCATCATGAAGGTCACCGCCACTGCACCGAAGACCGTCAGCACGCGCGTTAGAGGATGTTGATGGCGCGCGAGACGATCAGCCCGATCGTCACCAGCGAGACGATCGACTGCACGCCCATGATGCACTTCGCCATGGGGGTCAGGGGCATCGTGTCGGTGGGCGAGAAGGCGGCCGCATTGGTGAGCGAGACGTAGAGGTAGTCGATGAATTTGGGACGCCAGTCGATCGGCTCGATCCTGTCGTCTGCCATCTGGGGGAAGAGGAAGTCGGGAGGCCCATCCTCTCCCGCCGCTCTGCGGCCCGGGCCGCCCCGGTCCACCTCCCAGTACCACAGCGCGAAGATCAGGAAGTTGGTCAGCCAGATCAGCACCCCCGCCACGATCAGGCGGTGGCCTTCGGTGACGTTGTGGTGCAGCAGGTAATGCGTCAGCTCCACCAGCGAGAAGATGTTGGCCGCGCTCACCAGTGCCACGAGGCCCACCGCCAGGCGGCGACGCAGCGGGTGATCCTGCTCCAGCTCACGGGGCGTGGCCATGCCCAGCCCGATCCCCAGCGCACCCTCCAGCGCCGGCAGCAGCCAGTTCGGCCCCACCGTCAGCCGCGGGGGGAGCGTCAGCTGCAGGCCGATGGCCACCACCACGACCAGCTGTGCCGGCCAGACCGACTCAACAACGCCCGGCGGCGGGTATGGACGGCGGCCCTGGCCGACTGTCGGTTCCTGCGCCACGAGCCGAGAGCGTAGGGGTCGCTCCGGCCGTCTCCTTCGCCGGCCCCCCGCCTTTTGCGGTGGGAGACCCGGCGTGGGTATCCCACCCGGGCAGGGCTCGCGCTAGCCTGAGAGGCGATGGGCATCGAGAACCCAGTTCACCTGATCTTCATCGGCATCATCGCCCTGCTCGTCCTCGGCCCCAAACGCCTGCCCGAGCTCGCCCGGGCGCTCGGACACGGGATCCGAGAGTTCCGCGAGGCCGTCAGCAACCCGGACGCCGCCGCGCCCACCACCGCCGTCGTCCCGGCGCCCGGGTCGCACACCCCCGTCGCCCAGGCGCCAGTCGCCGAGCCACCCGTCACGCACACTCCCGTGCCTCAGCCCGTCGAGTCCCCACTCCCGGCCGATCACACGCCTGTCACAGTCGACTCGACCGCCGTGGAGGAGCCTCAGTCGGCTTCGACGCCGGTAGATCCGACCTAGCCGATACCGTCGCGCCATGCGCCTGATCGTGGCCCGTTGCGAGGTCTCCTACGCCGGTCGCCTGAGCACAGTGCTGCCCGAGGCTGTGCGCCTGCTGATGATCAAGGCCGACGGCACCTTCATGGTGTGGGCCGACGGCGGCGGACCCAACGTCAAGCCCCTCAACTGGATGATCCCGCCCACCGTCGTCGAGGAGCACGTCGATGACAGCGGGCGCTTGGAGCGCCTCCTCGTGCGCAAGCAGCGCCAGGAGGAGCAGCTCGACATCGCCATCTCCGAGGTTCTTTCCGATGTCGAGCACGAGCTCGACACACTGCTCACCCTGGAGAAGGAGGGAGTCGAGCGAGAACTCCAGGAGCTGCTCGCCGGCGCCCCCGAGTGGTGCGGGGAGGGCTTCAGGCTCGTCAAGCGCGAGTGGCCCACCGACATCGGGCCCGTCGATCTCATGTGCAAGGACGGCGAGGACGAGTGGATCGCCGTGGAGATCAAGCGGATCGCCACCATCGACGCCGTCGAGCAGCTCACCCGCTATCTCGAGCGCATCCGCCTGGACCCCGCCCTCGGCTCCTGCCGCGGGGTGCTGGCCGCCCAGGTGATCAAGCCCCAGGCCCGCGTGCTCGCCATCTCCCGCGGGATCGGCTGCGTCGAGGTCGATCCCGAGATTCTGCGCGGCGAGCGCCAGCCTGACCTGCGCCTGTTCGCCGCCTGACCCAGCGGCCCGCTGGCACGGCGCCAGGCGGCGTCCTCGCCGATCGAAGATCGATGGGATCTCCGATCGCTAGGCTGCTTCGGTTCCCGAGCAGCGAGGAGTCGCAAATGAGTGACGAGCAGGGCACCGACGAGCAGGCAGTATTGACCGAGCGCCGTGGCAGCGTCCTGCTGATCACCCTCAATCGCCCCGAGGTGCGCAACGCCGTCAATGCCGCCCTCGCCGAGGGTCTCGCCGGCGCCCTCGATGAGCTAGACCGCGACGAGGGCCTGTCCGTCGGCGTGCTGACCGGCACCGGCGGCTTCTTCTCCGCGGGCATGGACCTCGGCGCCTTCGTCCGCGGCGAGTCCGCCTGGTTCGGCGACCGGGGATTTGCCGGCATCACCCAGCGCGCCTCCCGTAAGCCCCTGATCGCCGCCATCGAGGGTTTCGCCCTCGCCGGTGGCATGGAGATCGCCCTCGCCTGCGATCTGATCGTCGCCGCCAAGGGGGCCCGCATGGGCATCCCCGAGGCCAAGCGCTCGCTCGTGGCCGCCGGCGGCGCCCTGCTGCGGATGCCGAGGCGCATGCCCTACCACGTGGTCATGGAGCTCGCTCTCACCGGTGATCCCCTGCCCGCCGAGCGCTTTCACGAGCTCGGCCTCGTCAGCCGCCTCACCGAGGCCGGTGGTGCCGTCGAGGGCGCTCTCGAGCTGGCCGGTGCCATCGCCAAGAACGCACCCCTCGCCCTGATCGCCAGCAAGCAGGTCCTGCAGGAGCAGTTCAACTGGTCCTCTGCCGAGATGTGGGAGAAGCAGGCGGCCATCACCGGACCCGTTTTCGTCTCCGAGGATGCCAAGGAGGGCTCCTCCGCCTTCAAGGAAAAGCGCCCGCCCGTGTGGAAAGGCAGATAGAGCTCCCGCCGCGACCCACGCTGTCTTGACCGGCGCCACACACGCCGTCCGGGTCAGCTGACGAACGTGTCTCCCGAGAACGCCTCTACAGGCCGCGACGACGGCGCTTGCGTTGCGCCATCACGAGCCTGAACCGACGCCACAGCGCTGCCATCAGCGCTCACCCGGTGTCTTGCGCGGGTACTGGGAGATCGGCTGGCGCAGGTCGATTGCCGTCGTCACGATCCGGTTCTGTTCGTCGATGTGCGCCGCCGGGTAGCCCTCGCCCGGGCTCGCCCGCTCGGGGCGCCCCACGTAGCCGAAGTGCATCTCCTGGGGCATGATCTGCATCAGCCGCGGGAACATGTGGGCACGGGCGCCCATGTTGCGCGGCTCCTCCTGCACCCACAGCACCTCCCGCAGGTTCGGGTAGCGGGCCATCAGCTCCAGGATCTGGCGTTCGGGGAAGGGGTACAGAAGCTCCACCCTCGCCACCGCCAGCCCTGTGTGGGAGGCGCGTTCGGAGTGCCCCGCCAGGTCGTAGTAGATCTTGCCCGTGCACAGCACCAGCCGCGTCACCTGTGCGTCCTGCACTCCCGGCTCCGCCAGCACCGGCTGGAACTGGGTGCCCTCCGCCATGTCCTTGAGCGCACTCGCCGCCTGGGGCAGGCGCAGCAGCGACTTGGGGGTCATCACGATCAACGGCCGCTGCTTGGCTATCCGCGCCTGACGGCGCAGCAGGTGGAAGTACTGAGCCGGCGTCGTTGGGCTCGCCACCCGGATGTTGCCCTCGGCCGCCGCCCGCAGGAAGCGCTCCAGGCGCGCCGAGGAATGCTCCGGGCCCGAGCCCTCATAGCCGTGGGGCAGCAGCAGCGTGAGCCGTGAGGTCTGGCCCCACTTAGCCAGCCCAGAGGTGATGAACTGGTCGACGATCACCTGCGCCGAGTTCACGAAGTCGCCGAACTGGGCCTCCCACAGCACCAGCGTCTCCGGCGCCTCCTGGCTGTAGCCGTACTCGAAGCCCATGCACGCCAGCTCCGACAGCGGGCTGTTGTGCAGCTCCAGCGGCGCCAGCGCGTCCGGGAGGCTCTGGATCGGGCACACCGTCTGACCCGTCTTGGCGTCGTGGAGCACCATGTGGCGCTGGCTGAACGTGCCCCGCTCTGTGTCCTGGCCCGTCAGCCTCAACGGCGTTCCCTCCGTCAGCAGCGACGCAAACGCCAGTGCCTCTCCATGGGCCCAGTCGATCGTCGGCGTCGCGGCCTCCGACTCCGCCAGCGCCTCACGGCGGCGGTCGAGCTGTTTGACCATCTTCGGATGCACCGTGAAGCCATCTGGCACCTGCAGCAGCTGCTCGCCCAGCTCTCGCAGCCGCGCCTCCGGCACCGCCGTCTCCACGTCGGGGCTCGGCGAGCGGTCGAGCTGGTACTCGCCCGTGCTCTGCTCGCCCCCGTGCTCCGCCGCTGCCGCAATCTTCGACTTCAGCCGCTGGTGCAGCAGCGTGAGGTTGTCCCACACCTCCTGAGCCTGACGATCCACCTCCTCCGGCGAGACCACACCCTCGGCCACCAACCGGTCCGACCACAGTTCCGTCACCCGCTTCTTCGCCTTGATCTTCGCGTACATCTCCGGCTGGGTGTAGGCGGGCTCGTCCGACTCGTTGTGGCCGAAGCGGCGGTAGCCGATCAGGTCGATCAGCACATCGTGCCCAAACTCCTGGCGGAAGGCGAACGCCAGGCGCACCGCGCTGACGCAGGCCGGCACGTCGTCTGCGTTCACATGGATGATCGGCACATCGAAGCCCTTCGCCAGGTCCGACGCCCAGCGCGTCGAGCGCGCATCGTCGGGATCGGTGGTGAAGCCCACCTGGTTGTTCATGATCAGGTGCACCGTCCCACCCACCTTGTAGCCGTCGAGCGCCTGCAGGTTCAGCGTCTCCGACACCACACCCTGAGCCGGGAAGGCCGCATCGCCATGGATCACGATCGGCACCGCCGCATTGGTGTCCTGGTGAGCGTGGGGGCCCTTGCGCGAGGTCTGGGCCGCCCGTGTCGCTCCCTCCACCACCGGCGACACATACTCCAGGTGGCTCGGGTTCGACTCCAGGTTCACCCGGATCGAGCCGCCGTCCTCGAGCCCATAGGTGCCCTGGCTTCCGTGGTGGTACTTAACATCGCCCGTACCGCCCTGCGGGATCGTGGTCACCGCCTCGAGCGTCGAGGCCCCCTCGAACTCGGCGAAGATCGTGTCGTAGGGGCGGCCGAGGTTGTGCGCCAGCACGTTCAGCCGCCCGCGGTGGGCCATCCCGATCACGACCTCCTGACCGCCATGCGCCGCCGAGAGCTGGATCAGCTCGTCGAGCATCGGCACCGTCATGTCCAGGCCCTCGATCGAGAACTGGTGCTGGCCGAGGTAGGCCTTGTGCATGAAGCGCTCAAGCGCATCCACCTTCACAAGGCGCCTCAGCAGACGGCGGCGCTCGTCGCTCGTCAGCGGCTGGCGGAACGCGCCCGCCTCGATGTGCTCGCGAAGCCACACCCGCTGACGGTGCGAGGCGATGTGCTCCACCTCGTAGGCAATCGTCCCGCAGTAGGTCTCCCGCAGGTGGGGGAGCGCGTCCGCCAGCGTCGCCCCCGGCACATACATCTGGAAGATCTTCGCCGGCAGCTTGGCCTGGATCTCCGGTGTCAGGCCCAGCGCCTCCGGGTCCAGCCCCGGGTCGCCCTCGGGCTCTGAGCCGAGCGGGTCAAGACGCGCCGCCAGGTGGCCATGGCTACGCACCCGGCTGACGAACGTGCTCGCCGCCTGCACCGCCTGCAGCATTTCCTCGCCCACCGGCGTGCCAGTGGCCGTTCGCTCCGTAGCGCTCGCCGACTCGGCCGCCATCCGCGCCGCCGCCGCCGGAGCCGGGAGAGGGGGCGGGGGACCGAGCTCCATCCCCAGCGCCGTGAACACATCCTCGTAGAAGCCCTCCTCGCCCTGCAGGTAATCCTCGATCCGTGCCAGGAAGCGCCCCGACTCCGCCCCCTGGATGATCCGGTGGTCGTAGGTGGAGGTCATGCTCATCACCTTCTCCGCCCCGATCATCTCCCCGATGTTGCCCAGGCCCACCGGGTAGCCGATCGAGCCCGTCGCCACGATCGTGCCCTGGCCCGTCATCAGGCGCGGCACCGAGGCGATCGTGCCCAGGCCGCCCGGGTTGGTGAGCGTGATGTTCGCTCCAACCAGGTCATCCGCCGTGAGCGTGTTCGTGCGCGCCTTCTCCACCAGCGCGTCATAGGCGTCGAGGAAGCCGTCGAAGGAAAGCCTGCCCGCATTGCGGATCACCGGCACCATCAGCGTGCGCTGGACGATCCCCGATCGGTCGTCCTTCTTCTCCACATCCACCGCCAGCCCGAGGTTGACCTGGCCGTCGATCATCCGCACCGGCTTGCCCTCCACCTCGGCATAGTGGTTGGCCATCACTTCCATCTCCTGCCCCGCCCGTGCAATCGCATAGGCGATCAGGTGGGTGAAGGAGACCTTGCGCTCGCCACCCTTCAGCTCCTTGCGCCTCGCATCGAGGACGGTCACCGTGAGCGTTCTGAAGCTGGTGGCCGTGGGGATCGAGCGTGACTCCTCCATGTAGCGCGCCAGCGCCGCCGCGCCCCCCCGCATCGGCTTGGCCGTCGCCTCCCCGCCTGCCGTCGCCGCCCCGTTGGAGCCGCCGCCGTTGCTCGTCGCCGTGCTCCCCGCCGCCGCCGAGAGGACGTCGGACTTCGTTATCCGTCCCGCCGGCCCGCTGCCATGCACCTGGGCAAGGTTCACTCCCTCGGCCGCCGCCGCGCGGGCCGCCACCGGGGAGACCTTAGTGCCCTCCGGCACCCCCTCCGCGGGGGTCGCTGGGGCCGATGCGGAGGTCGTCGAGGTCGCGCCGTTGCCCGCGCCCTCCGAGGGCTGCGAGGACCCAGCGCCTGCACCCACCGCAATGCGCGCAATGACCTGGCCCACCGTGACCGTGTCGCCCTCCGCCACCAGCAGCTCCGTCACCGTTCCACTGGCCGGAGCGGGCAGCTCCACGTCGACCTTGTCGGTGGAGATCTCAACGATCGTGGCATTGGCCTTGATCGAATCGCCCACCTTGGCGTGCCATTCGAGGATCGTGCCCTCCGTCACCGACTCGCCCGCCGCCGGTGTCACCACATCGACGATCTGCTGAGCCCCGTCGGTGGCCGGGGCCTGTTGGGTGGGCGCGCCGTCCGCAGCTGCGCCCGCACCGTCCTCGCCCGTGCTCGCCTCCGTGTTGCCCTCAGCGGCCTGCGAGCCGTTGCCAGCCCCGTTCGCTGGTGCCGGCGTCGCCTCGCCCACCGCGATGCGCGCGATGACCTGTCCCACCGTCACCGTCTCGCCCTCCTCCACGAGGATCTCCGTCACCGTGCCGCTCGCGGGAGAGGAGATCTCGACGTCGACCTTGTCGGTCGATATCTCAACGATCGTGGCGTTGAGCGCGATCGAGTCGCCGACCTTCACATGCCATTCGAGGATCGTTCCCTCTGTGACGGACTCGCCCGCTGCCGGGGTTACAACATCGATTGTCTGCTGAGCAGTGGTGCTCGCTGCCATCGATTCCTCACTCTAGCGCGGGAGCTCGGCGGACCTCAGCGCCGGCAGTGAGCTTCTTCACATCTCCGAGCGGGAATTCCGATCGGTGGGCTCCCCGTCCGTCCAGGCGGTGTCGCCCAGAGGCTCCCGCATACGCCCCTCGCGGACGAACTCATAGCTGCCGAAGAACGGGCCAATGCCTCCCAGCACCGCCACCGCCACCGCCAATCGCAGCGATACCACGCGCAGTCGCGCCGCCGTGATGCAGGCCAGCGACATGAAGATCCACAGCAGCCCATGGGCCAGTCCCAGCCCGAACGTGAGGGGCTCGGGCTTGCCCGCCGCGAAGGCGCTTACGAGGAGCGCCAGATAGACACAGGAATGGGTGAACGAGGTCCACTTCAGCCGGGTGAACGTCAGCGGCCCCGCGTCTGGCCTCAGCCGGTCGCTGGGCTGTCGTGGGCGCGACGCGGCCGGTTGGCTCAACTGGAAAGCCAGCCGGCCATGCGCGGAAGCGCCTCGCCGGCCTCAGGTGGCCATTCGTTGATGTCGGCCGGCCACCACGCGAACGCATCGTGCTCGTGATCGGGCACCACCGTCTCCTCCGCACCCTCGGCCAGCCACGCCTGGCCGACGAACATGATCAGCTTGTGGGGAAGCCTCAACAGCGCCTCGCCCCGCACGCGCTCGGGCGAGACCGCCCACTCCTCCTGCAGCTCTCGCACCAGCGTCTCGGCGGGACTCTCCCCGAGGTCGACCGCCCCACCGGCCCCCAGCGCCCACCGTCCCGCCCAGGAGGCCACCCATGCGGCGCGTCGTCCTGCCAGCCAGCGGCCGTCGGCCGAGCGCGTCACGCACAGCGCCGCCACGCTCTGAGAGGCATCCTCGTTCACCAGCCGCAGTGCCCAGCGAAGTGGCTGCAGCTCGAACGCTATCCCCCGCTCGTCCTGGCTGAAGTCCACCAGGCGCGCCGCCACGCCGTCGTGGCTGGGCGACCCGCGATCCTGGAGTCCTCTGATCGCCGCATCGGCCGCCTCGGTCTGCGCGGGCGAGGGCTCGAAGTGGTCCTCACGCCAGTGCGTGCGGATCTGCTCGAAGGCCCACGGGCCGCGCGCCAGGATCTCGGGCGCTGGGGTTGCGGTCTCTGCTTGGGCTGACATCGACCGAAGGCTAGATGATTGATTGCACCGGTATGTGCCGTGTTCCGGGCGGGCCGGTGCGACGGCGGTGCGCATAGACTCGCCCGCAGTGAGCACCCGGCGTCGTAAGCATTGGGGGTGGGGCTATGAGGACCAGCAGCCCACGCCCGCTCAGGTTCGAGCCTCGGCCGCCGAGCTGACGGCCCATCTCGGCATGCCTATCGAAGGGGTCGAGGATCCCGTCGCGCTCGAGTCGCTCGCGCTCCCCGAGCCGCGCATCGTCCCGCCGGCCTCCCTGGCGCAGATCAGCCGCGGCGATGTCCACTCCCGCGCCTCCCACGCTCTCGGCAAGTCCTACGTGGATGTGGTGCACGGCTTCCGCGGGCAGTTCGCCCATGTCCCCGACTTCGTCGTCCATCCACTCGTGGAGAGCGATCTGGAGCGTGTGCTCGAGTGGTGCTCCGCCCAGCGGGTGGCAGCCATCCCCTTCGGCGGCGGCACCTCGGTCGTCGGGGGTGTGAGCCCCGACGTCGGCCCTCTCTACAACGGCGCCATCTCGGTCGACATGGGTGCCTTCGACCGTGTGCTCGAGGTCGATCGTGTCTCGCGCAGCGCCCGCATCCAGGGGGGTGCCCTCGGCCCCTCGCTCGAGTCCCAGCTCGCCGAGCACGGTCTCACCCTGCGCCACTTTCCCCAGTCCTTCGAGTACTCCACCCTCGGCGGCTGGATCGCCACCCGCGCCGCCGGGCACTTCGCCACCGTCTGGACCCACATCGAGGACATGGTCGAGTCCGTGCGCGCCATCACCCCCGCCGGCGCCTGGGAGTCGCGGCGGCTGCCCGGATCGGGCGCCGGCGTGAGCCCCGACCGCATGCTCGCCGGCTCCGAGGGGATCCTCGGGGTCATCACCGAGGCGTGGATGCGCGTCCAGCCGCGCCCCACCCATCGCAGCTCCAGGGGCGTGCGCTTCGATCGCTTCAGCGCCGGGGCTCAATGTGTGCGCGCCATCTCCCAATCGGGTTTGCATCCCGCCAACTGCCGCCTGCTCGATCCCGGCGAGGCCGCCCTCACGCTTGCCGGCGACGGCTCACACGCGCTGCTGGTGCTCGGCTTCGAGTCCCACGAGCATCCCGTCGAGGAGGCGATGGCGCGGACGCTCGAGATATGCGCCGAGCACGGCGGGGTCGCGGAGGACGGCGGCCGAGTGGCGGGCGGAGGCGCAGAGAGCGGTGGGGGCGGGGTGAGCGCGTGGCGCGACGCCTTCCTCGGCGCTCCCTATCTGCGCGACATGCTCGTCGCCGTGGGGGTGCTCGCCGAGACCTTCGAGACGGCCATCACCTGGGAGCGCTTCGACGCCTTCCACGCCGGTCTCAAAGCGGCGGCCGAGCAGAGCGTCCGCGAGGTGTGTGGCGAGGGCGGCCGGGTGTTCTGTCGCTTCACCCACATCTACCCCGACGGGCCCGCTCCCTACTTCACCGTGCTCGCCCCCGCCCGGCGCGGACAGGAGGTGGAGCAGTGGGGCGCCATCAAGCGCGCGGTCTCCGATGCCATCATCGAGCTCGGTGGCACCATCACCCATCACCACGCCGTCGGGCGCGATCATCGGCCGTGGTATGACCGACAGCGCCCCGAGCTCTTCGCCATGGCCCTGCGCGGCGCCAAGGCCGCCGTCGACCCGGCGGCCGTCATGAACCCCGGTGTGCTCGTGGACCCCCTGTCATGAGGATCGCCATCCTCGGACCGGGAGGGGTGGGGGGGCTGCTGGCCGGCGCCCTGCAGCAGGCCGGCAACGAGGTGGTGATCGTCGCCCGTGACTCCACCGCCGCCGCGATCAACGAGCGTGGGCTGCATGTCGACAGCGTCAAATTCGGCGAGCTCCGCACCCACCCTCGCGCCGTCGACCGGCTCGAGGAGCCCGTGGACGTGCTGATCGTGGCCACCAAGGCGGCCGGCCTGCAGGCTGCGTGCGAGCGCATCCATATCGAGCCGCCGCTCGTGCTGCCCCTGCTCAACGGGCTCGACCACATCGCCCTGCTGCGCCGGCGCTTCGCACCCGCCTCGGTGCTCGCCGGCGCCATCAGGGTCGAGGCCGACAGGCCCGAGCCCGGCGTGGTGGTGCACTCGAGCCCTTTCCTGCTCGTCGCCATGGCCAGCGCCGAGCCCGGGGCGGCCGGCGCAATGGCGCAGCTCGCCACGACGCTGAGCGACGCGGGGGTGCCGGCCCGCGTGTTCGCCTCCGAGGCCGAGGTCATGTGGTCGAAGCTCGTCCGTCTCAACGCCCTCGCCTGCACCACCAGCGCCTACGACATGCTGCTCGGGGAGATCCGCTCCACGCCTCAGGCGCTCGCCGACCTGGAGGGCGCCATCGTCGAGGCCGCGGCGGTGGCTCACGCCGAGGGGGCGGCCGACATCGACGTCGCCCGCACGATCGCCGAGGTTCAGAAGATCCCTGACAGCTTCGGTACCTCCATGCAGCGCGACATCGCCGCCGGCCGCGAACCGGAGCTCGACGCCATTCCCGGCTCGGTGCTGCGCGCGGCCGCTCGCCACTCGATCGAGTGCCCCACCGTCGCTCGGCTCATGGGGATGATCGCCGCACGCATCTAGATCATCTCTAGACCGCGCCCTCGCGATCGTGGCGCAGGACCTCCAGCAGCTCCGCATAGGGACCCACCAGGTAGGCGTCGTCGTAGCGCGTCAGCGTGGTGTCGCGCCGCGGTGGATGCTCGAGTCCGCTCGGGCCCGCCGCACGCCGGATCGCCGCCACCCGAACCTTCCCCGGGAGCGCGAGCATCGCCATGCCATCCAGGCCCCCGCCGGGGCTCACCCGCAGGCGGGCGAGCAGAAAGGGGTTGTTGCCGACGTAGAAGGTGAACAGCACCTCCAGGCCGAGCGCTGCGCCGACGAACCACGGCGCTGCGATCGCCGAGGTCGACCACACGTGGCGGAAGCCGAAGCTCGACTCCAGACGGTGCCCGAGCTGGCGGTCGAACACCCGCAGCACCACCGGCACCTCAGTCCAGCGTGCGCCCAGCCTGTCGCGCACCGCCAGCCCGGTCTCGATGTTGGTGAGATCGTCCGAGGTGAGGATCGCCACGGCCGCCGCACTCGACAGGTTCACAGCCGCGAGCGTCCCCGCAATGGTGGCGTCGCCGACCACCACCGGCACTCCGAGGTCACGCGCCTGGGAGAGGTACTGATTTGTCTCGGTTCGCTCCACCACCACCACCTCCTGGCCCTCGGCCAGCAGCCCCTCCAGCACCTGCATGCCGACGGCCCCAAGGCCCACAACCACCACGTGACCGCGCATGCCGGGTATCCGTCCGCGTCCAAGCGACTGCGCTATCCGCCGCGAGACGAGCGCGTTGGTGAGCAGCGCGAAGAGCGTCGTCACCAGGGTCGTGCCGGCGATGATCAGGGCGATGCCGAAGATCTCCATGCCGACGGGCTGACGGGAGAAGTTGTAGTCGCCGTAGCCCACCGTGGCCACCGTCTCGACGGTGAAGTACACCGCGTTGAGCAGGCCGAGGCCAGTGTGGCCGCCTTCGGGGTGATAGGCGAGGTGCAGCACCAGCGAGGAGACGAGGAGCAGGACGAGGCCCAGGGCGAGCGCGACGCGCAGCGGCCTGTCGGCCGTCTCGAGGATGCTTCTCGTCAGCCGTGTGAGGGAGGCCCGCGCTCTCACGCGCATGCCGACCGTGCCTTTGTCGGAGCGCGCAGCGAGTCCAGCCGCGTCGAGCTCCTCGCGCGTTCCCAGCACCGTCACGCGGTCGCCCGTGCAAACCGCCTGATCGCGACCCGGGCAGGCGATCAGCTCGTCGGCTGCCTCGGTGACCACGCCGATCGGCGCGAGGTTGCCGTAGAGCTCGCGCAGGGTGGCGTCGCTCGGCGCGATCACCTCCGCGGCGACGAAGCGCGTGTCGCCGAGCAGGATCTCGCGGGCACGGCGCCCGATGCAGGCTTCGACCACGGCCGGGGCGAACAGGGCCGCCACGTCGAGCACGCCCACCGAGCTGAGCACCTCCTCGACCGCGTGTGCCACCGCTGGGTTGTCCAGATCCGCCACCACTCGCACGTCAGGGCGCAGGTCGCGGATCAGCAGCACCGTCTCCAATGTGCGCAGGTCGCTCAGCTCTGCGCACACAACCGCCCGGGCTCCGAGGATGCCGGCAGCGAACAACGGATCGCTCAGATGGGCGCTGCGCGGCAGGTGGGGGATGCCCCATCCGCGGACCACGCGGACGAGCCGCTCGTCTTGCTCATCGTCGAGCACCACCACCCGCGCGCCCGCGAGATGCAACTGCTCGACCGTGCGCAGGCCAACGGGGTTGAGCCCGCAGACGATCACATGGCCCACCCAGCCGCGGCACTCCTCCGGCGTGCTGGGCGAGCCGCTCAGCTCGGTATGCACTGCAGGTCAGTCTGCGCCTCCGGATCGGCGCCGGCCTTGGCCTGGCGTCCAAGAAAAGGGCGGCTACTGCGCTTCGAATGGAGAGTGGCCCGGCGCGATCGCGGGAACCGAATGCGTGGCGATCGCCTCCACCGCCTGCTCCTCGGCCTCGCTCAGCTCCTCGTCGTGCTCGCCATCGCACAGCACGCGGAAGTTGCCCGTCACGCCGCTGTCGGCATGGATGGTGATCCCGGGCAGGATCTCCTCGCCCTCGTCGAAGCCGAGGCGCTCCATGTCGAAGTGCGCCAGCCCGATCCCATGCGCGGTGTGGGTGGGGTTCTCACGATCGTGAGACGCCACCGCCTGCGCGAAGCGCTCGAGGTTCTTGGCGATCTTGCCGGTGTCCGCCATGACTCAGACGAAGGGTAGCGAGGCCCCGTGTAGATTGGGGCGATGGCCGCTTCCGAGGAGGTGATCCGCACGGTCGCCCTCAAGAAGGTCTACGAGGGCAGCGACTTCGCCGCCGTCGACGGGCTCGACCTGAGCGTGCACGGGGGCGAGATCTTTGGCCTGCTCGGACCCAACGGGGCGGGCAAGACCACCACCGCCGGGATGCTCACCACGCGCGTGCTCCCCACCTCCGGCTCGGCCTACGTGGGTGCCATAGACGTTGTCGCCCAGCCCGCCCTCGCCAAGCAGCTGATCGGGATCGTCTCCCAGCAGAACACCCTCGACCGCCAGCTGACGGTGTGGGAGAACCTGTACTTCCACGGGCGCCTGTTCGGGATCTCGGCGGCCGACTCGCGGCGCAAGTCCGACGAGCTGCTGGAGAAGCTGCACCTCTCCAAATGGGCCAAGGCTTCGGTGTTCGCCCTCTCCGGGGGGATGGCCCAGCGGCTGATGATGGCGCGGGCGATCTTCCACCGTCCCGCGGTGCTGTTCCTCGACGAGCCCACCGCCGGCCTCGATCCCCAGAGCCGCCTCGCCCTGTGGGAGATCCTTGGCGAGCTCAACCGCGAGGGTCAGACCATCCTGCTCACCACCCACTACATGGAGGAGGCCGACGAGCTCTGCGACCGGCTGGCGATCATGGATCACGGCAAGATCCTCGCCCTCGACACCCCCGCTGCGCTCAAGCGCTCGGTGGGCGCCGACACGATCGTGACGGTGAGGGCGGAGGGCGACATGCAGATCCTCTCCGACCGCCTGGCCGGCGAGATCTCAGAGGTGACCAACACCCGCACGGTCGATGGTGGCGTGGAGTTGCATGTGAAAGAAGCCAAGCGTCTGGTGCCGCGGGTGGTCAACGCGGCCGAGAACGCGGGCTTCGAGCTCGCCGACCTGTCCGTGGCGGAGCCCAGCCTGGAGAACGTGTTCATCAGCCTCACCGGCAAGGAGCTGCGCGACTGATGGCCACCGCCGCCCCAGCCCCTCCCGTGGAGCCCACGATCGCGATCGTGCCCACCCGATCGACCTTCGCCGCCAGCCGCTCTGCGCTGCTCGCGCTCGTGCTGCGCGATCTGGTGGTGCTGCGCAAGAACTTCCTCGAGTTCGTGGTCCGCACCCTCGTCCAGCCCTTCCTGCTGGTGTTCGTCTTCCTCTACGTGTTCCCCACCATCGGACAGGGCATCGGCGGAGGGGGCACGGGCGGCGGTGCGGCGGCGAGGGCGGCCGAGTCGCAGTTTGCCACCGTGCTCGTCGCGGGTGTGGTCGGGATCTCGATCATGTTCCAGGGGATCCAGGCGGTGGCGATGGTGCTGTCCACCGAGTTCGGCTTCACCCGCGAGATCGAGGACCGTGTGCAGGCCCCCTGCCCGATCTGGCTGGTGGCCGTCGCCAAGGTCCTCTCTGGCGCCACCCAGGGGCTGATCGCGGCGCTGATCGTCTTCCCCATTGCCGCCATCGTCCACGCCAAAGGCGTCGAAGCCCACCTGTCGGTGCACTGGGCGGTTGTCATCACTCTGATCCCCCTCGCCTGCGTCACCATGACCTCGCTCGGGCTGTTCCTCGGCACGGTGTTCGAGGCGCGCAACCTCGGCCTGATGTTCGGCTTCGTGGTGCTGCCCCTCACCTTCCTAGGCGGCACCTACTACCAGTGGACCAAGCTCGCTCCGGTCGAGTTCCACGGCGTGCACTGGCTGCAGATCCTGGTCCTCGTCAACCCCCTCATCTACGTCACCGAGGGCATGCGCGCCGGTCTCACCCACGCCTCGCACATGCATCTCTACATCGTCTACCCCGTGCTGATCGGCTTCTGCGCCACCTTCCTCACGCTTGGCCTGCGCAAGTTCCGGGGGCGGGTGCTGTCTTAGCTCAAGCGCCGTGGCGGGATCAGCTCGGCGCGAGGACTTCGAGGCCGTGCTCGCGGGCGCCGGAGGCGAGCTGCCTGTCGTAGGTCATGAGCGCGTCCAGTTTGCCCGCTGTGGACAGACTGACTGCGGTAGCCAGATGGATGGCGTCGAGCGTCGCGACCGTAGGCGGAGTGATGGTCTTCGCAACTGCGAGTATCCCCTCGTCCACGGGGATGAGGACCTGCCCCGACAGGAGCTCGGAGACGGACGCGAGCAAGCCCTTGCGCAGTCCGAGGCGGTGGAGCTCCACGCTCAGCAGGCCGCTCGAGACATGTCGCTCGAAATGGCCCAGCTCGCGCCTGATCGCCGGCGTGTCGGGCTCGTCGAGAAGAACGCGCCCAAGGACGCTCGTGTCGAGATACAGGCTGCGCACCAGCTGCTTCAGAATCGCTCGCGACGACTCTCGTCGAGGAACTCATCTGTGGTGCCCGCGGGATGGCTACGCCTCGGCGGGAGGCTGTCGATGACCTCGACCAGGCTCTTCGTGGGGATCGTCGCACCGTACTTCTCCGCCAGTTCTAGGTAATAGGGATCGACTTTGGAATGCGAAGGTACAAGTCGCGCGACCTCGTGCCCTCGCTCGGTGACGGTGAGCGTCTCGCCCTCCTTGACACGCTCTAGGTACTTGCTCAGGTTCTGGCGAAGCTCACGGACGCCGACCGTGCCGGTGGGGGAGTGGGTAGTTGACCTGGCCATGTGCGTCACAGTGTAGCACAATTCGGTCGCGCCGGCGATTTGCCACTCAGCCCGCCGGGACGACCTCCGCGAACTTGACCGTGTCGATGAACTGCCGGAAGCGGGCCAGCTTGCCGTCGCGGATCTCCCACACATGGACCGCCGGCTCGTCCAGGGCCTTGCCGGTTGCCTTGCCGGTGCCCGTGTAGCGGACAATCGCCACGACAGTTGCGCCCGATCCAACGTACTCCTCGGGCGTGACCGCGAAGCCCTCCACGTCGGCTGCGATCGGGCCAAAGACATTCTGCAGCACCGCCTCGCCGCTGCGATACAGGCCCCCGTATGGCATGCCCTCAGCCTCGAACCATTCAACGTCATCAGCGAATGCTCCGAGCACGGTGGGAATGTCGCCTCGGGCGAACGCGCCATAGACAGCCTTGACGAACTCGACGTTCTGCTCACTCATTGCTCCCCCTTAGTTGAGCACGTGGAATCCCGACCGTACTCGAACTTCAGGTCTCGCGTACAGCCCTACAACCGGGCGCGGCGTACGCGCTAGGGCTGCTCGATTAGTTCAATTCGAGCGCTACGATCTTAGGATCAAGGACAGGCCATGAGCGACTACCACATCAACGTGTTCTACAGCGACGACGACTACGCTTATGTGGCTGACATTCCTGACCTCGAGGCGTGTTCGGCGCTCGGCTCAACGGCGGAGGAGGCCTTGGTCGAGGTGGAGCGAGCCAAGCAGGCGTGGCTGGCTGCTGCGAGGGAGGCTGGCAAGCAGGTCCCTGAGCCGCGCTACCGTCCGGCTATCTACGCCCGCTAGCCGATGCTGGACGAACACGAAACGGGCTGATCAGCAGCGGATTCAGCCTGTCTCGATCAGCTCGATCCGATACCCGTCAGGATCCCTGACAAAGCAAAGCCGCGAACCGCCCTCGCGGACCGAGTAGGGCGGCTTCTCGGGCTCGATGCCCTGCTCTGCCAGCTTGGCGAGCGTCGCGTCGAGGTCCCCCGCTGTGATCGCGATGTGCCCGTAGCCGGTGCCGATCTCATATGAGTCGACGCCGAAGTTGTAGGTGAGCTCCAGGCGGGGCATGTCGCCGTCTCCGGGCTGGTTCATGAACACGTTGACCGCCTCGTCTTTGATCGGGATGCGCCCGATCTCCTCGAAGCCCAGCGCGTTGTAGAAGGCCACCGAGCGGTCGATGTCGGTGATGCGGTAGCAGGTGTGGATCAGGGGCATGGCCGCAGTCTATGGCGAGTCTTGAGACAGTGACGCGCGGGCGGCTAGCCTTCGGCTCGATGTCCATCGTGTTCCTCAGCCACGCGTCTGACGACGAGCCGCTCATCGACAGCCTAAAGACGATGCTCCAATCCGGAATCGGGCTGGGGCCGACTGAGATCTTCTACTCCTCCGAGAAGGGCACCGGCATCCCGGCGGGGAGCAACTTTGTCGAGTTCATCCGCGACAAGATGCAGGACGCGGGCTTCGTCGTAGCCGTCATCACTCCCGCCTATCTAGAGTCGGAGTTCTGTTTGGCGGAGCTCGGCGCCGTCTGGGCCTTGGCCGACAAGGACTTCTTTCCGCTGTGCGTTCCATCGGTGAGTCGGGCCGAGCTGAAAGCGACCCTCACAGGGATCCAGGTCGAGCGAATCGAAGAAAGCGACGCGCTCGCAGAACTCCTTCAGCGGGTCGCTGCGAGTTTCGGGAAGGACTACAACGCCGCCGCATGCAACAAGGCTGCGCGAGTGTTCCTAGCGACGCTCGATGCCCACGTCGCCGCCCTCCGCGGGCCCTCAAAGGTCCCGGCGGAGAAGCTGGACGAAGCAAACGAGACGACCGAAGCTGTAGCCGAGCAATTGGCAGTCGCGCAGATGGAGCTTGAGAAGGAGCGACGACGCTACGAGGAGTTGAAGGCCGCCAAGACCTCCGAGGAGATCGAGGCGCTCGACCTCCCCGAGGACGAGGTCGAGCAGGTCGAACAGCTTCTTGAGGAGGCAAGTTCGGCAATCGGTCGGATGAACTCGACGCTCCGCGATGTCATCCCCTATCGCATGCGCGGTCGGGGCAACGGAATGCCGGGGCCCTCGGATCGTTGGGAGCGAGACGCGATTCAAGAGGAGGTGGACGCCGGACATCTGGTCGATCGAGAAGATGGATCGGTCTACCTCAACACCGAGTGGCCCGAGATAGAGGAAGCCGTCGAGGTGATGAGTGCCCTTCAGGAGTGTCTACAAGGACTTAGAAGCTGTCTCAATACCTCTTGGGGAGGGCTTGTTTGTTGGAGGGCGAATCTTTCTGGGTGACATAACCCCGGCGAGGGAGGTGCTCTGTGGCGGGCTCGGTTTGGCGGGTGCGGGACGAGCTTTGGGAGGCGGTGGAGCCGTTGCTTCCGGAGTGTCTGCCGGATCCACGAGGCGGGCGTCCGCGTGTGGATGATCGTGTGTGCTTCAACGCGATCGTGTTCGTGTTGTTCACGGGGATCGCGTGGCGGCATCTGCCGTCGGAGATGGGCTGCTCGCCGGCGACCGCACACCGAAGGCTCGCGGCCTGGCAGGCCGCCGGGGTGTGGGAGCGCCTGCACCGGGAGCTTCTGCGGCGGCTGAATTCAGCTGGAAGGATCGACTGGTCCACCGCTGTTGTTGATGGCAGCCATGTTCGTGCGCTTTTGGGGGGCTCCACACCGGCCCTTCGCCGGTTGACCGTGCCCGCATGGGCTCCAAGCATCACCTGATCACCGACTCCGGGGGGATCCCGCTCGCGATCACCTTGACCGGCGGGAACCGCAACGACGTGACACAGCTCCTGCCACTTATCGACGGGGTCGGTCCCGTGACCGGCAAGCCTGGCCGTCCGCGTCAGCGTGCCGAGCGGGTGCTCGCTGACCGGGGCTATGACCATGACAAGTACCGCCGCGAGCTCTGGAAACGCGGTGTGAAGCCAGTGATCGCCAGGCGCAACACCGAGCACGGCTCGGGCCTCGGCAAAGAACGCTGGGTCGTGGAGCGCACCTTCGCCTGGCTGCACAACTTGCGCCGGCTGAGGATCCGCTACGAGCGTGACCCCAGCCTGCACATGGCGTTCATGCTGCTCGGCTGCGCCGTGGTCTGCCAGCGCAAACTGACAGGCCCCTGATCAATCCTCGTCTTCTCCGTCGTCGTTGAAGCTGCGGCGCCCGTACTGGTCAGGGATCGAGCCCCAGCCCCAGATCACCACCGGCCCCTCGGGCACGATCCCGTACTCCTCGAGCGGGTCGGCCTTCTCCATCTCGACGGTGCAACGGTGCTGCCAGTTATCACCGAGATCGAAGACGTACTCGAACTCCTCACCCGGCTCGACCTCTTTGGCGACCTTCAGCTTGGCATGGTCGAGCCAGATCATTTCGGGCGCGAACGAGTCATCCGGATAGCCGATCAGCCGACCATCACCCATCTCAAAATTATGCAAGTGCGAGAGATCCCACCGCGCGAACGCCGCATCGATCGCCTCCGCGAACTGCTCAAACGAATGCGACGGACCGACCAGAAAGACCCGTCCCGGCGACGGGGCACACACAACCCCGCCACCGCCGAGCAAGTCCACCTTGATCCGAAGCCACGTCCGCGCCACCGCCCCGACAGCCTACGGAGGTTATGAGACAGCTTCTTACTCCCGACGGGCGCAAGTGGTTCAAACGCGAGCACGGAGTGCCGCCCGACCTGACTCAGGCGGCAGCGTTCAAAGAGCTCTTTTAGGACGCTCTCTTCCGTCGCCCATGCGAGCGGTCACGCGGGCGCGTTCCGTGGTCAGAGCGCGCTTGCGGGTCAGTCGGCGGCCAATGGGGCAGGCGTGCGAGGAGACATCGACCGGCGGGCATCGTCGTCGGTGTCGATCACCTCGTAGGAGAGCTTTTTCACGTTGCCCTGCTCGTCGGCCATTTCGATGAAGGGCGGCCAACCCCGCGCGATGTTCCTCTCTACGACGGCCGGGTCTGCCTTGTCGAAGTCCTCGGTCATGACCAGCCGTTTCCGCATCGGCTTCGGTGCCTCCTCGGCGCGTGAGTGCAGAGCTTCAAGGATCTCGGGCGACGGACCGTAGACGTAGCGGGTCGCCCAGCCGTAGGTGCGGAGGTTGATCACGTCCACGAGGTTCCGCACCTCCTTGAGGCTCGTGCGCTGTGACTCGTTCGGGCCGATGCGCAGGCATAGGTCTCGACCGAGGGGCAGGGTGGACCACACCATCGGAGACGATTCCCACGCCGGTGACGAGAACGGATATGCGGGCATCGGGTCGCGCATGGTCAGCGGCCGATCGGAGCAGACGAACAGGCTCCCCGGCTTCGCTTTCAAGATCGTCCACGGCAGCGCGTTCACGACCTGCGAGGTGACGGAAAGGGACTCGATCGCGAGCCGCAGGACCTCTTGGTCGTGCGGCTCGACCAAGACCTTGCCGGTGACGATGGACTCGTAAGCCTCCAAGGCCTGCTGGCGTTTTTTCCCTTTGATGTTCGCGAGCGTGACGGCCGTCTGCGTGATCCCCGTTTGCCTGATCGAGACCTTGAACTCGTCGAGGTAGCCCGGCGCGCGCTGCTCTTGGATCGCGGCGAGGAAGGCGAGGTCGCCTCGGTCGCGGCCGTTCAGAGCGGCACCGTCGCGGACGAGGCATTCGATGGCTTCCTTTGCGAAGTTCTCCGAGAGCGCGAAGAAGGCCTCGATCAGACCGTCGTGTTCGCCGGTCGTGCTGACGACCTTGTAGAGGTCCTTGTGCCAAGCGGCCTCTTTAGTGGTCGTCTCTTTGATCTCGCCGGTCTCCTTGTCGAGCTCGTAGAGCTTGCCGCCGCCCCGGAAGCGCCTGAGCAGGAACTGGGGGACGTAGTGGTGCTTCTCGCCGTCGCAGTTCGGCAACGTCTCCTTGCCGTCGGCGAGGCGCTCCATCCAGTCCACGAACCGGCCTTCGATGGGAGGTGCTGTCTGCGGCATCGTCCCGATGCTAGAGCCCGAGCTCGGCGACGATCGGGGTGTTGGCGAAGTCACGGCCCATTCCTTAGAGTTGACTTGTGACCGAGAACGACTACGACCGAGCTCATCAGCATCTATGAGCAGGTGGGGTCTACGGAAGCAGATCGACCCGTCGGCGAAGCCAGTGGAGGCGACCGAAGTGCGCTACATCCGCACGTGCTTCGTCGCCGGGTATGACGGCGAACGAGGCGAACATCCGGTGGTGGAATGCGTGGAAGCACCCTGGTCGGGGGCGAGCGTGCGTCTTCTGATGCTGCACGAATTGCAGCAGCCGAACAGGAGAAAGCCCTCGGCGAAGCGAAAGAACGACGTTTCGTTGTGGCCGCCCTGGGCCGTGAATCTGACAAACGGGGACCGTTGCCTACTTGCGACAGGCCTCGAACCGCCTGTGGCGGGACTGCCTTTGACGTTCCGCTGCCGCAACGGCGTCACGTTTGGCTTGCCGGATCGCGGCCACAAGCTGTGGACGATTTACTACAAAGGAGCGCAGGACACGGGCTCGGTCACCGTGAGTATTGCGACGGCGTGGTACTAGCCACGCGGCGGCCGCGGATAGCGTCTGAGGCATCCGGATTGGACACCACGTAAGGGTCGTCGCCACGCTGGCGTTCGCCTCGTCGGCGTGGCGATACCTTGACGAAGCGTACGGCATACCGTAAGGTTGACGGTACGGCAAACCGATAGGAGTATGGCGTGGAGCGAACGATCGGAGTGGACAAGGCGCGCAGTAAGCTCGGCCAGCTCGCGGAGGAGGTCGCGGCCGATGATGAGGCCGTCGTCCTCACGCGGCGAGGGCAGGCCGTGGCGGTTCTCGTGAGTCCGGCCGAGTACGATCGGCTGACCGAGATTAGGCGCCGGACGGCTCAGGAGGAACTGCGGGCGCGTCTGGCTGATGTTCGCCAGAGCGTCGCCGACGCGGGCCTCGACGTGTCGATTGTGGATGAGGCGATCACGGCAGCACGGGCTACTGAGTGACGCCGAGGGTCGTCCTCGACACCAACGTCATCGTGTCCGGTCTTGGCTGGCGTGGGGCGCCCGCCACGATCCTTGATGCTGTAGGCGCCGGTCGGCTCGTGCTCGTGACCAGCGCGCCGCTGCTGGCAGAGCTGCGCCGTGTGCTGGAGTATCCGAAGCTTGCCAAGGTGATCCAAGGTGGCGCGCAGCTCACGGACCTCGTTACGGCCAGTGGCATTGTGGTCGTGCCCAACCGCGTGCTTACCGTCGTCAGCGACGACGACGACAACCGTGTTCTGGAGGCGGCGATCGAGGGCGCCGCCGACTACATAGTTTCCGGCGACGCGGATTTGCTCGACCTTGGCACCTTTCAATGCATCCCGATCATCACGCCTGGAGAGTTCGCGGCGACGGCGTTGGGCGGGGGCTCCGGCGAGCTATAGGTGCGCCACGGGCTTAGCTGTATAGGTCCAGTTTGGCAACGGTGCCGATCTCATATGAGTCCACGCCGAAGTTATGGGTCAGCTCAAGGCGCGGCATGTCGCCGTCGCCGGGCTGGTTCATGAAGACGTTGATGGCCTCCTCGCGAATCGGGATGCGCCCCACCTCGTGGAAGCCGAGAGCTTCGTAGAAGGCCACCGAGCGGTCGATGTCGGTGATGCGGTAGCAGGTGTGGATGAGAGCCATGGCTGGAGTCTAGACTGGCGCCGTGCGCACACTGATAGTCGGTCACGGAGGGCGTGAGAGCGCCCTGGCATGCCGCATGGCGGAGCACAGCGAGTTGCACGCCTTCGTCGGCCACGAGAACCCCTCCATCGTCGGCTATGCGGTGGCCTCCGGCGGCAGCCACCAGGTCGGCGACGTCTGCGACCCAGCCGCAGTGGCCGCCTTCGCCCGCGCCTGTGACATCGACATAGCGATGGTCAGCGCCGACGAACCGCTCCAGGCGGGAGTCGTCGATGCGCTGCTCGCCCAGGGCACACGCGCCGTGGGCCCCACCAGCGCCGGTGCGGAGATCGAGTGGAACAAGACCTTCGCCCGCGCCCTGCTGGGGGATGTCGCGCCCGAGGCCTCCCCGCTGTTGCGCGTCGCACGCGATCGCCGGGAGGTGAAAGCGGCGATCGACTCCTTTGGCGAGATCCCGGTGGCTGTGAAGCCTCCGGGACTGACGGGGGGCAAGGGTGTGAAGGTGATGGGACCCCATCTGGCAAGTCATGCCGAGGCGCGCGACTACGCCGTCGAGCTGCTCGATGCCGGCAAGGCGGGGGAGGGGGTCCACATCGAGGAGAAGATCCTCGGCGCCGAGTTCACCATCCAGGCGATCAGCGATGGCAGGACCGTCGTCTTCCCTCCTTCCACCTATGACTTCCCCTACCGCTACGACGGCGACGAGGGGCCCGGAACCGGGGGGATGGGCTCGCTCTCGATGCCCTCCTCCACGCTTCCCTTCATGACCTCGCAGCACTACGAGACCGCCTGCTCGATCATCGAGCGGGTCATCGCCCGGCTGGCTGAGCAAGGACGCCACTTCACCGGTGTGATGAACAGCGGTTTCTTCGCCACCGCGGATGGTGTGAAGGTGATCGAGTTCAACGCTCGCTTCGGTGATCCGGAGTGCATGAACATCATGAGCTTGTTCAAGGGCAGCTGGCCCGAGGTCATGGAGCAGATCGCCGCGGGCGCTCTCAGCAGCGAGGGCGTGCCGTTGCGCGATGAGGCATCGCTCGTCCTCTACCTCGTCTCACCCGACTACGCGCTGCGACCGGGGCACACCTATGAGTTCGCCCTGGATCGCCGGCGGATCGAGGAGGCCGGCTGCCATGTGTTCTTCTCCTCCGCCGTCCAGATCGGCGAGAGCGCCTATCGCACGGTGGGCACTTCGCGTGCCGTCGCGCTCGCCACCACCGCTCCAACGCTCGAGCAGGCGCGTGCTCGAGTCGCCGACTGCGCGGCCACTGTGCCCGTGCTCGAGTGGCGCCGCGATGTGGGCAAGGAGAGCTATCTGGAGGCTCTAAGCAGCCTGGTCTGGCCCGAGAGCGCCTCCGGCGCCGAGTCCCTGCTCCCCAACGCCGGCTGAGAGTTTCGTGCAAGGATGGCGCCAATGATCGTGGAGCACTCGACCCACCCGCAGTTCGTGTCCAACACATATCTCGTCGCCGACGGCGAGGGTGGACCGGCGTTCTTCGTCGACGCCGGTGGCCCTGTGGAGCCGTTGATCGAGGCGGCCGACCGCCTCGGGCTGACCCCCACGCACGTCCTGCTCACACACCATCACTTCGATCACGTCAGCGAGGTCCCCAAGCTGCGCAAGCGCTGGCCGCGCCTGGAGGTGCTGATCAGCTCCCGCGAGCGCGAGTTGCTCCAAGCGGGCGCCCCGGACGCCGATGGCGATCCCGCCCAGGACATGGGCGCGATCGAGGCGGGAGACGCGCTGCGCTTCGGCAAGCTCGAGGTGCGTCCCCTGCACACCCCGGGGCACACCGCCGGGATGCTCTCCTTCCTGGTTGGCGTGCAGGGCGATTCCCCGGCGCCGGTCACGCGGGCCGCCGGCGGCACGGGGCGCGCTCGTCCCAGCGCGGCCCCCGGCGGCTTCGCCGGCGCAGGGGCGGCCGTGTTCACCGGCGACACCCTCTTCAAGAACTCCGTGGGGGGCGTGAAAGCGCCCGGTCACACCACCTACACCGACCTGCGCGACTCGATCATGGGGACGCTGATGGAGCTGGCGCCCGACACCGTCATCTACCCCGGCCACGCCGACGCCACCACGGTCGCCCGTGAGTGGGAGGAGAACGCCTTCATCCGTGTCTGGCGGGGACTCGATCCCGAGGGCTCCGAGCGCTGCACTGCGCTCGACCAGCCCGCCACCCTGGTTCTGCTGGGCGCCGACTACGACGGTGGTACCAAGGCCTGGGTCCGTTGGGAGGACGGCACCGACGACATCGTCCCGGGCTCTCGCGTCGAGCGGACGGCCTGATCGACCGCTCGCTCTAGCATGCATGCCATGGCGCGTGAGAACGAGAAGATCCCCACCTCGCGCGTACGTCGCACAGCTACCGTCGCCACGCTCGCGGCGAGCGAGGCCGTAAAGCAGTTCGGCACCCGCGCCGCGAACGTCACACGCGGCGAGGAGGCATCCGAGGAAGCGCTGGCTCGGCGCCAGCTGGAGACGGCCAAGCAGATCGTGGCCGTGCTGGGAACGATGAAGGGCGCCGCCATGAAGCTCGGCCAGGTGATGTCCTTCCTCGACATGGGTCTCGTGCCCGAGGAGCACCGTGAGGAGTTCCAGCGCGAGCTCGCAAAGCTCCGCGACGCCGCCCCCACGGTCTCCTTCAAGCAGATGAAGCGGGTGATCGAGGACGATCTCGAAGAGCCGATCTCCGAGGTGTTCGCCTCCTTCGAGGAGGAGCCGATCGCCGCGGCGTCGATCGGTCAGGTCTACCGCGCCACCCTCCTCGACGGACGCGAGGTGGCGGTCAAGGTGCAATACCCCGGCGTTGCCAGTGCTGTGCGGGCGGACATGCAGAACCTGGACATGATCATGCGCCTGCTCAAGCGGATGACCCCCGGGATGGATGTCAAGGCAATCACTGAAGAGATCAGAGAGCGCATCGTCGAGGAGCTCGACTACGAGCTCGAGGCCCAGAACCAGCGCTCCCTCGCCCGCATCTTCGCCGGTCACCCGTTCATCGTTGTGCCCGAGGTAATCGGCTCGCTCTCGCGTGAGCGGGTGCTCGTCAGCGAGTTCGTCTCCGGCGTGGGCTTCGAGGAGCTGAAGCTTCGCTCACAGGCCGAGCGCGATCGGATCGGCGAGATCGTCTTTCGCTTCTTCCTCGGTTGCCTGTATCGCCACCGGCAGTTCTCGGGCGACCCACATCCGGGCAACTTCATGCTGCTCGACGACGGTCGCGTGGCGTTCCTCGACTTCGGCCTGTTCAAGCGGATGGACTCAGAGCCCGTCGAGCTCGAGCTGGCGTGCCAGCGGGCCGTGGCCGAGGCGGACGCCCCCGCGCTTCACCGACTGCTCGCCGACTCCGGCTTCCTGCCCGATCCCGAGCGAGTCGACCCCAATCATCTTCTCGCCTATATCCGCGACGCCATCTGGTGGTACACAACCGCCGACGAGCCCGTCGAGCTGACCCCCGAGATAGCCACCCAGGTGATGATCGAAAGCTCCGACCCGCGCTCGGCCTACTTCCGCGAGATGCGCCACCAGGACATGCGTCCAGAGCATCTCTTCGGCCGGCGCATGGAGATGCTGACGCTCGCCGTGCTATCCCAGCTTCGCGCCCGTGCCAACTGGCACAGGATCGCTCGCGAGTGGATGTACGGCGATGAGCCCGTCACCGAGCTCGGCCGCCAGGAGGCTGAGTTCTACGGACGCAGCGGCGTCGGCGCCGCGGGCTGAGCGCCCCGGTTCAAGATTGCCGAACGCTGTCTGCGGGTAGCAAGTGGGCCGCACCCGTAAACTCACCGAAACGGAGGCTCCCGGTGTTGGTGCTGTTCCTAGGCCCTACCGCGGTCGGCGAGCCCGCATCCAAAAGGGGAAAGACAAAACATGGCTGACCTATCCGCCGGCGACGCAAAGCTGGTCCAGTATCTGAACGAGGCCTATGGCCTGGAGAAGCGCCTCGAGACCGCGCTGCAGGCGCACATCGCGATGACGGTGCACGCTCCCTACAAGAAGCGGCTAAAAGAGCACCTCAGCGAGACCAAACGTCACGCCCGCGACATCAAACAGCGCATCAAACAGCTGGGCGGTGTGGCCGAGACCGTCTCAGCGCCCGGCCCCCAGCCGATCGCCGAGGCGGCCCAGGCCGTGGTCGGAGGCGCCCAGAAAGCGGTCGCGCTCGCCCAGGGCCCGCTGCATGCGCTGCGTGGAACCGGTGAGGACGAGAAGCAGCTGAAGAACGCCAAGACCGAGTACGCGAGCGAGGCAGAGGAGATCGCAACCTACACCGGGATCGAGGCGCTCGCCCAGGCCCTCGGCGACCGCGACACCCACCGTCTGGCCCGCTCCATCCGTCGCGAGGAGGAGCGCATGCTCAGCTACCTGGAGAAGGAGATCCCCCGGCTGATCAAGGCGGTGGTCAAAGCCGAGATCCCACCCGCTCAGCGCAAACCCTCGCGGACCAAAGCCGCGCCCGCCTCACGTAAAGCGAAAGCGCCGGCCGCGACCAAATCGCGCAAAGCGAAAGCACCGGCCACCAAAGCGGCCAAAGCCACCAAAGCGGCAAAACCGGCAAAAGCCGCCAAAGCTGCAAAACCGGCAAAAGCCGCAAAAGCCACCGTCGCACGTCGCAGCTCGACCAAAGCGAAAGCGGCGAAACCGTCCGGCGGCCGTCGCGCCACCAAAGCGAAAGCGCCGGCCAAACGCAGCTCGGCGCGCAGCGCCTAGACGACCTGAATCTGGAACAGACTGGTCGTCCCCGGACGTCCCGAGGGCAGCCCGGCGGTTATGCCAACACGATCGCCGGGCTTGCACCAGCCGAGCTCCACCACGCGGCGGGCCGCATCGGCGATCAGCGCCTCGGTGGTCTCGTGACGGGGCATCGAGGCGCCCTGAACGCCCCACATCAGGCTGCAGCGCCTGACCGTCTCGCGGCCGGGGGAGAGGGCGTAGATGGGCACCGTGGGGCGGTGGGCTGAGACCAGCCGCGCCGAGCGCCCCGAGAGGGTGGGGATTACCAGCGCATCCAGCAGCAGCTCCCGGGCGGCGTCACAGAGGTTATGGGCGATCGTGTGGGCGGGGTCCGATTCGGTGCGCCGCACACGCGAGTGGTTCCAGCGCTCATAGGGGGCGATCGACTCGGCCTGCACCGCGACGGCGGCCATCATTTCCACGGCGGCCACAGGGTAGGCCCCAACGGCCGTCTCCTGCGAGAGCATCACCGCGTCGGTGCCGTCGAGGATCGCGTTGGCCACATCGGCCACCTCCGCTCGGGTTGGGCGCGAGGAGCTGACCATCGAGTCGAGCATCTGGGTGGCGGTGATCGACGGCCTGGCCATCCAGCCGGCCAGCTCGAGCAGCTGCTTTTGGACCAGCGGCACACGCTCGATCGGCAGCTCGATGCCGAGGTCGCCGCGGGCCACCATCACGCAGTCGGCAGCTTTGACGATCTCGGCGGCGCGTTCCACAGCCTGGGGCTTCTCCATCTTGGCAATCAGCGGCAGGCGGGTGTGGTCGCGGACGAATTCGACGTCCTCGGGCTTCTGTACGAACGACAGCGCCACCATGTCCACGCCGATCGACTCGCCGTGGCGCAGCAGGTGGAGGTCCTCCTCGGGAACCGCCGGCAGCGAGGCCACTGGGCCGGGGATGTTCAGGCCCTGGCGCGATGCCACCGCTCCTCCGACCTCGATCTCCGCCTCGACCTCGCAGCCCTCCACATTGGTCTCCACCACGCGCAGCCGCACCGAGCCGTCTGCGAGATAGAGAATCGAGCCGGGCTCGACTGCGTCGGGCAGTCCCGACCAGGAGATGCTCATGTGGTGGGCGTCGCCCTCCATCTCCTCGTCTCCGCACGTGAACCGCAACCGCTCGCCCGGTGTCAGCTCGACCACGTCCTCGCGCAGCGGTCCGATCCGCAGCTTCGGACCCGGCAGGTCCTGGAGGATTGCCACCGGACGCCCTGCGCGTCCCGCGGCCTCGCGCACGCGACTGACCGTCTCGGCGTGCTCCTCGAGCGTTCCGTGCGAATAGTTCAGACGGGCCACGTCCATCCCGGCCTCGATCAGGCGGACGAGTGTCTCCGGCTCGCGCGAGGCGGGACCGATGGTGGCGACGATCTTGGTGCGGCGCATGGTCTGACGGTAGCGGCGCTGCGCCCGGAGTGCGTCACGGAGCTGTCACTAGCATCGAGGCGTGCTTGGCCCCTCCCGACCGTTGCCCCGTGTGGGGGCCAAGGCGCGCATCGCTCATTTCGGGGGCGGCTTCGAGCTGGGCACCGTGCTCGCGATCCGCGAGGAGGGGCGCCGCCTGGAGGTTCGCCTCGAGGGCGGCGAGATGCGCGAGTTCGTGCTCAGCCCGGCAACCGCCAGGTTCGTCTCTGCTGAGAGCTCTCACGGGCCGCGCCTGGAGCTGCTCGGCGAGTAGCGCTGGCTCTCAGGGAGCTTTCACGTCGGGGAAGTTCTCGGCGCAGTGCTCGCGCAGAGCCTCCCGCACCCACGCACGCTCGGCGGGCGTGGCCATGCGCAGTCGCCCGAGCAGCTCGCGCTGGCGCACGATCGCCACCCCTGCGATCACCCAGCGCACCGCCAGGCGCTCGAACAGCAGCTCGAGCGCCCGCTGCCAGGCGTCCTCCTGGGTGGCCGAGGGACGTCCACCCGTCCCCGCGAGCGCCTCGGCGTACTCCCGACGTGCCCCCAGCGTGAACGAGCCACGCAGGCTCAGCACGTTCCCCTGAGAGTCGGTGTAGTCGCTGTCAGGCGCCTTGAGCTTCTCGGGGCGTTGTGCGCGGCGAGCCACTCTCTCAGCTTGCGTCGGCGGGCCGTTCGAGCTGGGCGCGGACATCGCCGGTCACGGGCTTGGCGTGCCCCGGCCACGCGGCCGCCGGCTCGAGAGCTGCGAGCTTGCGCATGCTCGCCCGAGCCTCATCCGTGTCGAAGTTGTAGAGCGCCTGCGGGAGGTGTGGCGGACAGTCGCGACCCCACATGTCGACCGTGTAGAAGCAGTCCGTGCTGAGCGCCAGGCGGTCGGACTCGCGCCATAGCGCGATCAGCCCGGGCGCATGGCCCGGCAGGTGCACCACCCGGAAGCCGGCCACCTCATCGTCCTCCGAGACGGTGTCCGCTATCTTCACCGGCCCCCCGTCCCAGGCGTAGCGGTGCAGCAGCCTGTGCGCCTGGCGCAGCGGTGTCGGCAGACCTTTCAGGCCCTCGGGCCAGTAGCGAAAGCCGCCGCTGCCTTCGGCGTCCTGCACCTCGGCTGGATGACACAGAACCGGTACCCCGAGCGCGGGCGCCACCCCGCGATGGTCGGTGTGTCCGTGCCCGAGCACGACCCGGCGAATGCCACCGAGCCTCGCCCCGGCGCTCGCCACCGCGCGGGTCATTGTGCGCGCTCCCGCATCGAACAGCGTCACCCCACCCTCGTCCTCGATCAGATAGACGTTGCAGCGCCCCGGCTGGCCCTGCACCACCCACACGCCCTCCGCCACCAGCTCGGCGGGGCCGCCCATCATGCCGGCGCTGAGCCGGGTCTTGGCGTTGAACGCGCTCGCCATCCGTGCTTCGGCAGCGGAGTCCTGCGGGGGCAGCATCCCGATCTGACGGGCGAAGGTCATGCTGTCGGTGAACGCGTCGTTGCTCTGGATGAGCCCGTCGCGGACCGTCAGGAGGTCGAAGCCCTCCAGCTCGATCGGGCTGCCGGTGGGCGCCACCCCACCGACGTGGCCCGGTCCGGCGAAGGTTCCCGTCAGGCGCCACTGCACGCCGCAGCGCTCCTGCTCGGCGGTGGTGGAGATGACCTGCATGCTCAGGTCGGGGACGGCGCCGATCAGCTCGCCGAGGAACTCCCGCACGCCGTCGGGCGCGAGCACGTCCACGCGTCCGCGCACGTTCTCCCGTCCGCCCGGCGCCCACATCGCCACGGCGCTGTCGAGGTCGCGGGCGTCGATGGCGGCGAAGTAGCGGCGTGCCATCGCCTCGGCCTTGCTTCCCGAGATGCGCTTGCGCTCGCCGGCGAGCTGCTGCATGCTGGCGGCCACCTCCTGAACCCTGGTGCTCGTCTCGCTCGCGCTCTCCCCGTCGGCCATCTCGCCTCCCCTTTTACGCCGTTTGACGCCCTTAGTCTAGTCTCCGCGGCGTGGCCGATGTGATCAGCAGGCGCGAGCTCGGACGCGGCGAGCGAGTCCTGCCGGGGGTGTTCAGGCTGCGCCTTCCGCTGCCCTGGCCGGGGGTTCCCCACTGCAACGCCTGGGCGGTGGCGGCGGGCGATGGGTTCGTGCTGTTCGACACCGGCATGCACGGTCCAGACTCCCTCTCCCACCTGGAGCGGGCGCTCGCCATGTGCAACCTGCGTCTCGAGGACGCGAGCCTGGTGGTGTGCACGCACGCACACTCCGACCACTGCGGAGAGGCACCCACGATCGCAGCGCGAGCCGGCTGCGAGGTGTGGATGCACCCCAACCACGAGCACCTCACGCGCATGGTCGAGGACCCAGACGCGGTCTTCGCGCGGCGCCTGGAGGTGGCACGCCAGAGCGGGGTGCCGGAGGAGCCGCTGCGCCGCTACGCCGCCGAGCGAGGCTCGCAGGCGACGGGCATCGCCGGTCCGATCGAACCCGATCGCGATCTGCTCGCGGGTGTCTCCGTTGCGAGCGACCTGGGTGAGTGGATCGCCTATGAGACGCCCGGACACGCACCATCGCACGTCTGCCTGTTTCAGCCTGAGCGCCGTGTGCTGATCTCGGGCGACCACCTGCTGGGACGCATCTCGCTGTACTTCGACTTCGGCTACTCGCCGGACCCCGTGGGCGAATTCCTGGGCTCGCTCGACGTCGTGGAGCGGCTCGGCGCACGACTGTGTCTGGCGGGACACGGACGCACCTTCACCGACGTCCACGCCCACATCCAGGGCAACCGCAAGCTCGTCGACGAACAGCTGGCCGCCGTCGAGAAGGCGCTCGACGGCCGTGAGCTGACGGCCTTCGAGGTCGTCTCCGACGTCTTCGCCGGGGCGCTGTCGGGCCAGAACGCCCATTGGCTGCTCTCCCAGACGCTCAGCTACCTCACTCACCTCGATGTGATGGGCAAGATCGCACGCATCCCCGGCGAGCCCGAGCGCTGGACTGCATAATCTGACGATGCGCATCGACCAGATCCTCGCGGCCGACGGGCCCACATTCTCATTCGAGTTCTTTCCCCCGAAAACCGACGCCGGCGAGGACAACCTCTACTCGGCGCTCGCGGAGCTGAGGACGCTCGAGCCCTCGTTCGTCTCGGTGACCTACGGTGCCGGCGGCTCCACGCAGGGAGAAGACGATCGAGATCGTCAAGCGCATACGCGAGGAGTACGGCCTGGAGGCGATGGCCCATTTCACCTGTGTGGGGGCCACCGCCGATGAGCTGCGCGCCACTCTGCGGGAGATGCGCGACGCCGGCATCGACAACGTGCTGGCGCTGCGCGGCGACCCGCCCGCGGGCGAGGAGTCGTGGCAGAAGACCGAGGGGGGCCTCGAGTACTCGCGCGAGCTCGTGGAGCTGATCTCCGCCGACTACCCCTTCGCGATCGGCGCCGCCTGCTTTCCCGAGACCCACATCCACGCCACGAGCCCCGAGGACGACCTGGACCACCTCGCCGAGAAGGTGGCCGCGGGCGTGGACTTCCTGATCACCCAGCTGTTCTTCGAGAACTCCTTCTACTTCCGCTTCGTCGAGCGGGCGCGCCGAGCCGGGATCGAGGTGCCGATCATCCCCGGCATCATGCCCATCACGCGGGTCGGCCAGGTCGAGCGGATGGCCGCCATGTGCGGTTCGGCGATCCCCCAGGCGCTGCATCGCGAGCTGCATGCTCGCGGCGATGACCCCGAGGCGGTGCTCGACTTCGGGGTGGCCTACGCCACCCTGCAGTGCGCCGAGCTGCTCGCCGCCGGGGCGCCGGGAATCCACTTCTACACCCTCAACCGCTCGCCCGCAACCCGCGCCATCGTGAGCGCGCTGAAGCTCGCCAAGCCCTGGGAGAAGGCCGTTTACCCCGGCTCGATCTCCAGCCCCTCGGCCACCCGCGGCGAGCCGTCGGCGGCCTCGTAGCGGATGTCCACCGAGTCGTTCTGCCGGTAGGTGCCGACGCCCCAGGCTCCCAGCAGCCAGCGCCACCCGCTGATCTTGTCCTTGCGCAGCTCGCGCTCGAACACGAGCGAGCCTTCGCGCACGCTGTAGTCGACTCCGAGCTGCTGGGGGACACCGTTGAGATAGACCTGGTAGGGCTCGCGCAGCTGGCGGGGGAGTCTCACCTTTGACCTGGGCATCCTCTGCGGCATTATGACCGCGGTCTCAGAGGCTCATGGGGAAGCCTGGCTTAGGCGCTGACGAGCCTGCACGGCGTCGACGATTGCGCGAACCTCGCCCGGGTGTTTGGCAAGGCGCATGACGTCGAGGTCGCCCTGCTCGATCCGCCCGTCGGCCAGCGCGCGGGCTCGCAGCCAGTCGAGCAGCCCATCCCACTCGCCCTCCCCGAGCAGAATCACCGGGAAGTGGTGGATGGTCTCGGTCTGGATCAGGGTGAGCGCTTCGAAGAGCTCGTCGAGTGTGCCGTAGCCTCCGGGGCAGATCACAAACGCGCAGGCATAGCGGACGAACATGACCTTGCGCGCGAAGAAGTGACGGAAGCGCAGGCCGATGTCCACATAGGGATTCAGCCGCTGCTCGTGAGGGAGCTCGATGTTGCATCCGATCGACAGTGCGCCGGCCTCGCGGGCGCCTCGGTTGGCCGCCTCCATCAGGCCCGAGCCACCTCCCGTGATGACCGCATAGCCCGCTCCGCCGAGCTCCGCTCCCACCGCTCGGGCGAGCGCGTAGTGCGGATGATCGCGCTCGGTGCGGGCCGATCCGAACACTGTCACCGCCCGCTTCACGCGGGCGAGAGCATCGAAGCCGTGCGCGAGCTCGGCCGCGATCTCACGGACGCGCTCGACGTCGGCGCCCTGCACGGCCGCCGGCTCGTCGCCGAGCCACAGGAGCAGCTCCTCGTCGAAGGTCTGGGCGCGGGCCGGGTCTGCATCCTCGCGCGCGGGCATGTCGTCAAGCGTATGGGCTCGCGGGCGCGGCGGTGAGCCCGGCGAGAGCATTCGCAGCTTGCCCTCGGGAAACGCCCGGCTCATTGCGTAGCCTCCCTGGCAATGCCTAGCCAGTCGTCGACTGATATCCCCTACACCGTTCGCCGTTCGGCACGCGCCCGGCGTGTACGGGTCAACGTGCACGCGCACAGCGGTGTGGAAGTGGTGCTCCCCGCGCGCGCTCCCGAGCGCGCCGCCGCGGTCGCCGTGAGCGAGTTGCGCCCGTGGATCGAGCGGCGTCTGGATGAGGCTCGCGAAGTGCTCGCCAGCATCGCGGCCAGGGCCGGCACGGTGCCCTACCTCGGCAACTCGCTGGAGCTCGTCCCCGAGCCTGGTCGCGCTCGCGTGCACCGCGACGGTCAGCGCCTGCTCGTGCCCGCCGGAGATGCCCGCCCGGCGCTCGAGCGCTTCTTCAGGCGCTCGGCCCGCAGCGAGATCGCGCCCCGCCTGGACCGGGCCACAGCCATCGCCGGGAGCACCTACACGGGACTGGACATCCGCGCCCAGCGCACTCGCTGGGCATCCTGCTCGGCGAGCGGACGGATGAGCTTCAACTGGCGGCTGCTGCTGGCGCCTGAGCGGGTGCTCGAATATGTGGTCTGGCACGAGGTCTGCCACCTGGAGCTCCTCGACCACTCGCCACGCTTCTGGGCGCTGCTGGAGCGCCACTGGCCGGACTATCGCGAGGACCGCGAGTGGCTGAGCCGCCATGGCGCGACGCTGGTGCTGTGAGGTAGCGCCCGGGTCAGCTCTCTTCGAGACGCGGCGCGGTGATCTCTTCGTGCAGCAGCTGCATCGAGGCTGCCACCGGTATCGCGACGAGCGCGCCCACGATGCCGAGCAGGGCACCTCCGATGATGGTTGCCAACACCGTGACCAGTCCGGGCACCGCTACCGTCCGCGCCATCACCCGTGGAGTGAGGATGTATTCGATCACGAGCGAGTAGGCCAGGTAGAAGAGCGCCGTCGCGATCGCCACAGCGGGCGAGACGGTGAGCGCCACCAGCGACACGATGATGCCCCCGATCGTCGAGCCCACGATCGGCACCAGGGCCAGCAGCCCCACGAGCAGGCCGAGCAGCAGCGCATAGGGAATCCCGAAGATGACCGCCCACACCGACGTGCCCAACCCGAACACGAACGATGTGAACAGGTTCCCGAGCACATAGCCCCCCACCCGATCGAGGATCTCGTCGGTGAGCAGCACCATCCTCGACCGCCGGCTCCTGGGCGCCAGCAGGTAGATCCCGCGCCGCACACGCGGCAGGTCGGCCAGCAGGTAGATCGAGATCACGGCCACCAGCAGGATCGAGCTGAGGAAGCCCAGGAGCGCTTCGCCGAGGCCGAGGGCGCTGTTGAACGAGCCGCTGCCGTGCAGCAGGCTCTGCAGGCCGCTCACGAAATGGTATTTCGCGTTGAGCTTGCCCAGCGCCGTGTGACGGTTGCTGAGCGTATGTAGGTAATGGGGGATTTCTTCGGCGAGCTTGCTCGCCTGGGTGGAGACGACGGGGATGGCGAGCGCGAAGAACCCACCGAACAGGGCGAGCGCGGTGATGAGCACCACCGCCACGGCAGCCCAGCGTGGAAGTCCCCGGCGGTAGAGCCAGACCACTGCGGGATCCAGCCCGAGCGCGATGAAGAACGCCAGCCCCAGCAGCACGAGCACCTGGCCTGTGACAACCACCGCCCACGCCACCGCGAAGGCACACGCCACGCCAAGCGCCCCCATCAGGCCGATCAGGAACGGAGCCCGGCGGTCGAACGGAGGGCCGACCTCGCCAAAGGCCGTGACACCCGAGACCCCGGCGTGCGCCGCCGCATCGGCATGGATGTCGTCGAGCAGCTCCTGGGTGGCCTCCTCGGATTCGAGGTTCGCCTCCATGCGGGCGGCCGCCGCGTCTTTTGCCTTCGGGCCGATCGGCTCGGGCTCGTGCTCCTCCTCCATCGCTGGAATCCTAGGGCGAGGGGCGGGCGAGCCCGGGTGCGTAGGCTGACCTGGACATGTTCATCCTTGTCCTCATCGGAGTGCCCGTTGTCGAGGTGCTTGTGTTCATCGAGGTCGGGCGCGCGATCGGCTGGCTCTGGGCGCTGGTGGCGCTGGTGGGCACGTCGGTGCTGGGGGCGCGCCTGCTGCGCAGCCAGGGACGCTCGGCCGTTGAGCGCCTCTCGCTGGCGGTATCGCAGCGGCGCGAGCCCGCCCGCGCGGCGATCGACGGAGCCCTCGGCTTCCTCGGAGCCGCTCTGCTCGTGCTGCCGGGATTCGTCACGGACGCTGTCGGTGCGCTGTTGCTCTTCAGGCCCACCCGAAACCTCACCCGCCGCTGGCTCTCGCTCCACTACGCTGGGCGCATGATGAGCTTCGTGGCGAGGACGGGACGCTACTCCTCGCCCGGTGGGCGCCCCTCGCGTCCGGCCGACGTCGAGTCGACCGCCTTCGAGGACGATCTCGACCAGCTCGAGCGCTGAGAACGTCGCTGCCCTGAGCCGTTGCCGGGCTCGCGGCGCTACCCGCGCTGCTCGATCGGCACGTAGTCGAGGTCGCGAGCGCCCGTGTAGATCTGGCGTGGGCGGGCGATCTTCTGCTCGGAGTCCTCGACCATCTCCTTCCACTGCGCGATCCAGCCGCTCGTGCGCCCGATGGCGAACATCACGGGGAACATCGCCACGGGCAGGCCGAGGGCCTCGTAGATCAGCCCCGAGTAGAAGTCCACGTTGGGGTAGAGCTTGCGTGAGGTGAAGTAGTCGTCGTCCAGGGCACGCTTCTCGAGCTCGGCGGCCACATCGAGCAGGGGGCTCTTGCCGCGAACCTCGAACACGTCGTCGAGGTATTTGCGGATGATGCGGGCGCGTGGGTCGTAGTTCTTGTAGACACGGTGCCCGAAGCCCATCAGCCGCTCGTTGCCCGCCTTCACGCCCTCGAGGAAGTCGGGGATGTTCTCGACCTTCTCGATCCGTTTGAGCATCCGCAGCGCCTGCTCGTTGGCGCCGCCGTGCAGCGGGCCGTACAGCGCGGCGACTCCAGCCGCCACAGCCGAGTAGGGGTCCACCTGGGTCGAGCCGACGGCACGAACGGCGCTCGTCGAGGCGTTCTGTTCGTGGTCGGCATGGAGGATGAAGAGAACATCCAGGGCGCGGGCCAAACGTGGATCGGGCTCATATTTGAGCTCGGTCATCTTGTACATCATCCCCAGGAAGTTGCCCGCGTAGTCGAGCTCGTTGTCCGGGTAGACATAGGGCTGGCCCATGTTGTGGCGGAAGGCGAAGGCGGCCAGGGTCGGCATCTTGGCCAGCAGACGGATGATCTGCATCGCCCTGACGCGCTCCTCGTGGATCTTGTTGGCGTCGGGGTAGAAGGTGGAGAGAGCGCCGACGGAGGCCACGAGCATGCCCATCGGGTTGGCGTCGTAGCGGAAGCCCTGCATGAAGTCCTTGACGTTCTCGTGGACAAAGGTGTGGATCGTGATCTCGTCCACCCAGCCGGTCAGCTCCTCCTGGGTGGGCAGGCGGCCGTTGATGAGCAGGTATGCGACCTCGAGATAGCTCGAGTGCTCGCACAGCTGCTCGATGGGGTAGCCCCGGTGCTGCAGGATGCCGGCGTCGCCGTCGATATAGGTGATCGAGCTGCGACAGGCCGCGGTGTTCATGAACGCGGGGTCGTAGGACATCATCCCGAATTCATCTGGATCGACCTTGATCTGGCGCAGGTCGGTTGCACGTACGGTGCCGTCGGTGATCGGCAGCTCGTAGGTGGCCCCCGTGCGGTTGTCGGTCACGGTCAGGGTCTGTGGCGCCGAGGCGCCGTTCTCGCCCGCGGCTGCGCTGATCTCCCCGCCCGGCTTCTGCTGCTGCTGCTGCTCGATCGTGGATCGGTCGGGGCTCATCTGCAATCTCCTATCCGCTGTGTCGTGTGTGCGCTACCGACGATTATGCGCAAACGAGGGGCGCGGCCCGGGTGCGAGCGGCGGGGGCCACTCAGTTGCGAGGCAGCCGCTGGTGCGCCGTCGCGGTGCGCACGCGCGATGGTGCGAGCGGCGAGGGCTCGCCGTGTGGGCCCCGCCGAGGCGAGCGCGGCAGGCGCGAGCGTGGGTGGTGGGGGTGACGCGGCGCAGGCCGAGGCCCGATCCCACCGTCCTCGTCGAGTGCGACCTCGGGAGGTTCGCGCACCGCCCAGCGCACGATCATGAACAGCCCGACGATCGGGATCTTCAACAAGAACATGAGCCAGATGAAGGTCCAGGTAGTCACTCGCACCGATCGTATACCCGGTCGCCCATCCGTACAAGCCCCTGATGACGGCTCGGGAGGGAGATGCTATGCGCAGGCGCCCGATCAGTCTCGGAGCTTCAGCGTGGCGCCGCTGAACTGCGTCATGGCGCGCAGCTCGGAGATGCGCCCCACGACCTCCTCGCCCGTCAGGCGTTGTATGCGCTCGGTCCCGAACTCCTCGACGTTGAACGAGGCCAGCACCGTGGCGTGGGCCATCGCCCGTCGCAGTAGCTCCTCCGATATCTCCTCGTTCGGGTGCGCGGCGATGTAGCCGACGAGGCCGCCCGCGAAGGTGTCGCCGGCGCCGGTGGGGTCGATGACCGTCTCCAGCGGGTAGGCGGGCAGCGCGAAGAACCCCTCACGGGTGACGAGGGCGGCTCCGTACTCGCCCTGCTTGGCCACGATCACGCTCGGCCCACGTCCCTCGCCCGGCGACCCCCAGGAGAGCACCTCGCGGGCGGCGCTCACCAGATTCGGCTTGCCCGTCAGCTGGCGCAGCTCGGCGTCGTTGAGGATCACGCAGTCGACGCTGCCGATGGCCGCCACGAGGGCATCGCGGGCGATGTCGATCCACAGGTTCATCGAGTCCAGCGCAACGAAGCGGGCGTCGGGCAGCTGGGCGCGGACGTCGCGCTGCAGCTCGGGTTGGATGTTCGCCAGGAACAGCACCTCGCTCGAGCGAGACTGCTCGGAGAGCTTGGGGGTAAATCCCTCGAAGACCCCCAGCTGGGTGTCGAGAGTCTCGCGGGAGTTCAGGTCCCAGCCGTACTCGCCCGCCCAGAAGAAGGTCTTTCCCCCCGCCACTCGCTCCACATCCGAGACGTCGACCCCGCGGCGGGTCATCACCGCCAGCTGCTCCTCGCCAAAGTCATCTCCCACCGGCCCCACCACGCGCACGTCGTCGAAGAAGGACGCCGCCAGCGCGAAATGAACGGCCGCGCCGCCGAGCATCCGCTCGCGCTCGCCGAAGGGCGTCTTGACGGTGTCATAGGCGATTGATCCGACAACGGTGATTGGCATGGGCGCGCACCTTAGAGCACCCTGCCCGCGCCATGTTCTCCCCCTGGCCCGGTTGGCGCGGGAGGTCGGAGGGTGGGCGTGGACGGCACTCCGATAGCCTCGGTCTGAATGCGCGCCATCCAGATGACCGAGTTCGGTGGACCAGAGGTCCTCAAGCTCGCCGAGCTCCCCACCCCAGTGCCGGGCGAGGGCGAGGTGCTCATCAGGGTCACTCGCGCGGGGCTCAACTTCGCCGACACTCACACCCGCACTAACTCCTACGTGCAGAAGGCGACGCTGCCGCTGGTGCCGGGCGGCGAGGTGGCGGGCGTGCGCGAGGACACCGGTGAGCGGGTGGTGGCGCTGGTGGGCCAGGGCGGCTATGCCGAGTACGCCGTGGCACCCGAGGATCGTGTGTTCGGACTGCCGGACTCGCTCGACGATGGCACGGCGCTGGCCATGATCGTGCAGGGGACCACCGCCTGGCATCTCTACCGCACCTCGGCGAAGGTGGCGGCGGGCGAGAGCGTCGTCGTCCACGCCGCCGCCGGCGGCGTGGGATCGATCGCCGTGCAGCTCGGGCATGCGCTCGGGGCCGGCCGCGTGATCGCCACCGCCTCCAGCGAGGAGAAGCGAAAGCTCGCCCTGGAGCTTGGAGCGGACGTGGCCGTGGACCCCGCCGCGGAGGGCCTCACCGAGCGGTTGATCGAGGCCAACGGCGGCAAGCCCGTGGATGTCGTCTTCGAGATGTCCGGCGGAGCGGTGTTCGACGCCTCCTACAAGGCGCTCGCGCCGTTCGGGCGGATCGTGGCCTACGGGATCGCTACCAACGAACCCAACGAGGTGCCCACGGGTTCGCTCCTGCGCCACTCGCGTGCCGTGGTGGGCTTCTATCTCTTCCACTGCCTCGGGCGCTCGGGCATGTTCGCCGAGGCGCTCGCCGACCTGTTCGCCCGCGCCGCCGCCGGCGAGCTGAAGGCGGTTGTGGGGCACACCTATCCACTCGAGCAGGCCGCCCAGGCGCAGATCGATCTGCGCGAGCGACGGACGACCGGCAAGCTCCTGCTCGACCCGTCCGCCTAAGCTCTCATCTCTACGGTCATGGCAAAGTCATTCGCTGAACTCGGACTCTCCGGGTCTACTCTCCAGGCGCTGAGCGACGTGGGCTACGAGTCGCCGAGCCCGATCCAGGAGCAGGCCATCCCCTCGCTGCTGGCAGGCGGCGACGTGATCGGCCAGGCCCAGACGGGTACCGGCAAGACGGCCGCCTTCGGGCTGCCGATCATGGAGTACATCGACGCTGAGGAGTCCTCGGTGCAGGCGCTCGTGCTGACGCCCACCCGCGAGCTCTGCATCCAGGTCACCCAGGCCCTTCGCACCTATGGCGCCCATTCGGGGATCGATGTGGTGGCCGTCTTCGGCGGGGCGCCCATCCGCACCCAGCAGGCTCAGCTGCGCGCCGGCGGCCATGTGGTGGTGGGGACGGTGGGGCGAGTGCTCGATCTGATCTCGCGCCACTCGCTGGTGCTCCACGACTGCCGATTCCTGGTGCTCGACGAGGCCGACGAGATGCTCGACCTGGGCTTCCTCGAGGATGTGGAGAAGATCCTCTCGCTGACCCCCTCGAGTCGCCAGACGGCGCTGTTCTCGGCCACCATGCCGCCGCCGATCCGCAAACTGGCCGACCGCTACATGTACGACCCCGAGATCATCAAGGTGGAGGCCGAGACGCTCACCATCGACACGGTGGCGCAGTTCCAGCTGCCCGTGGAGACGAAGGCCAAGGCCGACAAGCTGGTCGAAGTGCTCAGCGCCGAGGCGCCGGAGCAGGCGATCGTGTTCGTGCGCACCAAGGTGCGCTGCGAGCAGCTGTTCAAGATCCTGCGCGATCGCGGGATGAACGCGAGGGCGCTGCACGGCGACATGTCCCAGGGCTCGCGCGACGGCGTGATGCTGGCCTTCAAGGGCGGACGGGTGCCGATCCTCGTGGCCACTGACGTGGCCGCCCGCGGACTGGACATATCCACGGTCACCCACGTGATCAACTACGACGTTCCCACCTCGCCCGACACCTACGTTCACCGCATCGGGCGCACGGGACGAGTTGGGCGCTCGGGTCGTGCCATCACCTTCGTGGAGGACCGCCAGAAGCGCGAGCTGGAGGCGATCGAACGCCACATCGGCACCTCGGTGGCGCAGTGGAGCAAGGGAGCCGAGGCGGCGCCCACGCCTGTTCGCGAGCGTCCGCGAAGGCACTCCAAGCCCCGCATTTCCCGCCAGGACGAGCAGGAGTCCTACGTCAAGCTGGTGCTCGGCGGCGGTCGCGCGGCCGGTCTGAGGGTGGCCGACATCGTGTCCGCCGTGACCTCCTCCACCGGTCTCGACGGCGAGGCGGTGCGCGAGGTGAAGGTGCTCGAGCGCTTCTCCTTCCTGTCGGTTCCCGAGGGTGAGGCCGAGCGCGTGATCGAGGCACTCGACGGGCATGAGGTCAAGGGCCGAGAGCTCTCGCTGCAGCGGGTGGGGAGTTCCTAGACACCTCGCTTCGCCGGTCTGCTTTTCCCAGGCTCTCTCATGGTATTTTCTAATGGCCATGGGGAAGCGTCTTGTGATATCCAGCGGAGGTCAGGTTTCGGTTCCGGCTGCTGTGCGCAAGCGATGGGGCACGCGAACTGTCCTCGCCGAAGATCTCGGTGACCATGTTGTTCTGCGCCCGGTTCCAGACGATCCAGTGGCCGCCGCGGTTGGGGCTTTCGCGCTCCAGATAGGCACGCTCGGCTCGGAGGAGGCCAAGCGCTTGGATCGCGAAGAGGAACTGGATGTCGAAGGGCGCGATGGCCATTGAACGGGCTGAGTCCCCAGCCAGGACGCTGATCGACGCCTCTGCGCTCATTGCGCTGCTTGGGGCTGAGCCGGCGGCGAACGAGGTGCAGGAGATGCTGAAGCGCGGGGCGGCGATGACCACCCTCAATCTCGCCGAGGCGATAGACCGGCTGAAGCGGAGATATGACCTCGAGATCGAGCGAACACGACCGGTGATCGAAGGGCTTCTGGCTGAGAGCCTGACGCTGCTCCCGCTCCAATCGTCACAAGCTTGGCGCGCGGGGGAGATTCGTGCCGCTTACTATCATCGCTCCCGCTGCCCAATCTCGCTCGCCGACGCCGTTATGGTGGCGAGCGCTCCGGCGGATGGACGAATCGCGAGCTCTGACGGACCCCTGCTGAGTGTGGCCGCGAGCGAGGGGATCGCTACGGCTGCACTACCCGACTCGAAAGGGCGCCGGGCGAGCATGCAATAGCTCCGCGACGAGGAGCTCATCGCCCTGAACCGGCTCGGGCTTGCTCCGCTCCATAGGCCTATAGCCAGTCCTCGCCGTTTGCCAGGTCGTCGTCTCCGGGGTGGGCTGCAAGCTTCTGCTCCAGGGCAGCCACGATCCTGCCGGTGTCGTCGCGGGTACGGCGGTGCCCGCCGGGGATGAAGATCATGCCGTGATCGCCCGGGCCGCCGGGTGTGATCGCCGCGTAATGCAAGGGCCTCATATCGATGAGGTTGTCGGTGACCACGACTCGATGCTCGGCGCGGGCGAGCTCGACGACACGACGATCATCCAAGGAGCGCCACTCGGGATGCTCCCCGATCGCCTGGACATCGTGACCTCGCGTCCGCAGCTCCCGTGCAATTGCGGGAGACAGCATCTCGTCGAGCAGCAGCCTCACCCGCCGAGGGCATCTCGGGCCGCGAGGAACGACCTGTGGGCGTCGTGCGCCTCGCGGCGATTGTGCTCGATGCGCTCGTCGATCTCATGCGGATTTGCGCCGTAGTAGGAGGCGGCGGCCTGAACCAGACCCAGGGGGAGCTCCAGATAGGCCGCCGTCTCGGCGAGATCGCCGTTGTGGTCGCGTGCGACGGCGATCACCTCCCACACGTCCGGCCCGCCGACCAGCCGCGCGCGACGACCCGAGGGACCGTCCCCAAAGCCGATCAGGGGATGTTCGTCCATTCGCAGGCCCTCCTCGACGTAGCGCTGTGCAAGCGTGCGCGAGGGCATGTTCGAGCGGTCAGCGCGCTCTGCGAGTCGGCCAACCGTCTGTTCGGGAAGGCGGATGCTAATCGGTATGGCAGGCATCTGTATTGCATCGTATTACGTCGCGATACGAAGTTCAAGGTGGCGCTATCGTGCCCCTCCCACTGCGACCAGAATGAGGAAGGCCAGCATGTCCACAGCCACGATGCACATCGTTGTCAAGATGTCCCTATAGCCACAGGCTGATTGGTGCGCTTGCACCGCCTGTAAACGTCCGCAGGCGTGCGACAATCACGGCATGACCAAGGCCGAGTTGCATGAGTTGGTGGACCGATTGCCAGAGGGTGCGGTTGATGTTGCCGCGATCATGCTTGGGGAGATCAGCGCTGGGCGTATTGATCCCGAGCAGGCGTGGTACTGGACGCGCGAGTGGCAGGCGAAGGAGCGCGAGGCAGACGACGACCGCACGGCGGGCCGCGTCTCGCGTTACCAGAGCGACGAGGATTTCTTGACGGCATTGGACGCGCGCACGAAGCCGTTGGATGCCGACGCGTGACGTCCTCGCGTCGTTCTGGCGTGATTGGGATCGGCTCACCCCACAGCAGCAGCGTGCTTTCCGCAAAGCGGTAGCTCAGTTCATCGCCGGCCTCGCGGGCGGCGGTCAGGGCTTCCATCCACGGTTGCGTGTCAAGCGAGTGCAGGGACACCCTGGCGTATGGGAGATGAGCTGGGCGCCCGACGGGCGCGCGACCTTCGAGTACGGCGAGGAGATTCAGCCCGGCGAGGCACATCATCTGGCGTCGCGTCGGCACGCATTCGGTCTTTCAACGGCCCTGATCGGGGAGGGGGTTTCGACGCCGGCCCTGTAAAGTAGCCCGATGCCTACCACAGCCACGATGCAAACCACCGAAGGGCCCATCGTCTTCGAGCTGTTCGACGAGGATGCCCCCAAGACCGTCGAGAACTTCCGCAAGCTCGCCTCCGAGGGCTTCTACGACGGGCTCACCTTCCACCGGGTGATCAAAGACTTCATGATCCAGGGCGGCTGCCCCCAGGGCACGGGAACGGGTGGCCCCGGCTACACCTTCGAGGACGAGATCAACCCTCACAAGATCGTCCGCGGGGCGCTCGCCATGGCCAACGCCGGGCCCAACACCAACGGCTCGCAGTTCTTCATCGTCACCACCGAGGCCGCCTCCTGGCTCGATGGCAAGCACACCGTCTTCGGGCAGGTCACCGAGGGGATGGACGTGGTGGACAAGCTCGAGGCGGTGCCCACCGACGGGCGCGACCAGCCGCAGGAGCCCATCGGCATCGCCACCATCGAGCTCTCGGAGTAGCGAGCGTCCAGTACCTCCTCTCTAAAGGGAGCCGCACATGTGCGGCTCCCCCGGGTGGTGCATGCACCACCCGGCCTGCCGGCGCATGCGCCGGCAGGAACGACATCAGCTGGACGTTGCCGACATCGACACAGAAGTTGGCCCGACAGCCAGGGATTGCGCTCGACCGGAGTAGTCTCTTATGTCACGAGTGAGCTAGCAGGGGAGAGTGAGATGGCCAGTGTCGAGCAACACGTAGAGGAAGAGATCCTCCAGGCGCCCGCCAGGAGCACGGCGACGAGTGGGGAGATCCCGGTTGAGAACCCCGCCACCGGGGAGACCGTCACCACCGTCCCCGATCTCGGCCCCGAGGCGGTCGCCGAGATGGCTGCCCGCGCCAGGGCCGCCCAGCCCGAGTGGGAGGCCTACGGCTTCGACGGTCGCGCCCGGGTGCTTCTACGCGCCCAGAAGTGGCTGATGGACAACGCCGAACGCGTCGTCGAGACGATCGTCTCAGAGACCGGCAAGACCTACGAGGACGCCCAGCTGGCCGAGATCGGCTACGCCGGCAACGCCTTCGGCTTCTGGGCCAAGGAGGGACCCAACTACCTCGCCGACGAGTCCGTCAAGTCCAGCCAGGTGCTCGTCAAGGGCAAGAAGCTCATCCTCCGCTACCGCCCCCTCGGGCTGATCGGCGTGATCGGGCCGTGGAACTACCCTCTCACCAACTCCTTCGGCGACTGCATCCCCGCCCTGATGGCCGGCAACAGCGTCATCCTCAAGCCCTCCGAGATCACCCCCCTGACCTCGATGCTGCTCGCCGACGGCCTGCGCGAGTGCGGTCTGCCCGAGAACGTCCTGCAGATCGCCACCGGCCGCGGCGCCACCGGCGCGGCCCTGATCGAGCATGTCGACATGATCATGTTCACCGGCTCCACCAAGACCGGCAGGAAGGTCGCCGAGGCAGCCGCTCAGCGCCTGATCCCCGCCTCCCTGGAGCTCGGCGGCAAGGACCCCATGATCGTGCTCGCCGACGCCGACCTGGAGCGGGCGGCCAACTTCGCCACCTACTACTCCATGCAGAACGCCGGCCAGACCTGCATCTCGATCGAGCGTGTCTACGTCGAGGAGCCCGTCTACGACGAGTTCGTCGCCAAAGTCAACGAGAAAGTCGGTGCCCTCCGCGTCGGCAAGCCCGAAGGCTTCGGATCGGTGGAGGTGGGTGCCATCACCTTCCCACCCCAGCTCGACACCATCAAGGACCACGTCGCCGATGCCCTGCAGAAGGGCGCCCGCGTGCTCACCGGCGGCCAGCAGGTTCCCGGCGCCGGACGCTTCTACGAGCCCACCGTGCTCGTCGATGTGGACCACACCATGAAGTGCATGACCGAGGAGACCTTCGGTCCCACCCTGCCCATCATGAAGGTCGCAGACGCCGACGAGGCCGTGCGGCTGGCCAACGACTCCCCCTACGGCCTCGGCGCATCGGTCTTCTCCAAGGACGCCGCTCGCGGTGAGGCCGTCGCCCGGCGTCTGGAGACGGGCGCCGCCAACGTCAACGACGCCATGATCAACTACACCGTTCTGGAGCTGCCCATGGGCGGCGCCAAGGCATCCGGGCTCGGCTCCCGCCACGGCGCCGGCGGCATCCGCAAGTACTGCTCCCAGCAGGCCATCGTCGTGACTCGGCTGGCCATGAAGAAGGAACTCTTCATGTACCCCTACAAGTCCCGCACCTCCCGCCTGCTGGCCGGGCTGTTCAAGTTCATGTACGGCCGCGGCAAGCGCGACTGAGAGGCGCCTCGCTCGGTCGCTCGCTCGCTCGGCCGCCCGCGAGGCGCGAGCCGCGAGTCGTGGGTCGGCCGGTGGCTGGTGTTGTTGCTTTAGCTGTGGTGTATAACGATGGTTAGACAGTAGACGCGGTGAGGGATACCCCGAGCAGCCGTTCGAGCTCGGGGATCGTGGTCTCGGCGGAAGTGTGGTGGACGGTCGCCATGCCCAGCTCCTCGGCCGGGGTGAGGTTGAAGGGCAGGTCGTCCACGAACACGCACTGCCCGGCCGGCAGGCCGGCCCGTTCGGCGCCCAGCTCGTACATCTTCAGAGCCGGCTTGCGGATCCCCTCCTCGCCCGAGATCACCACTCCGTCGAAGAGCTCGGAGAACATGTCGTGGGGGTAGCGGTGGACTCCCCAGGAGTTCGACACCAGCGCCGTGCGGATACCCGCCGCGTGCGCTCGCCTTACCGCCTCCACCATCGCCCCGTCGGGCTCCACGCCGGCGAACAGCCCGTCCACCAGGCCGTCGGGCTCCACCTCCAGGAGCGCCGCGAACTTGACCTCGAAGCCGGGCTCGTCCAGCGCCCCCGTCTCGAGCGCTATCAGCAGCTCGCGGGCCTCGGGATCGCGCCGGAAGCGCCCAGCCAGGGTCTGGGGATCGATGCCCGCCGTCAGGCAGTAGGCGTGGAAGGAGGCGAACAGGTTGGTGGTGAGCACACCACCCCAGTCGATCAGCAGGCCGCGGCGGTGTGCCTCTCCGCTCTCCACATCATCCGGCTCAGGACCCATGTGCCACCGCCTCCGCCTGGCCGGCCAGCTCGAGCACGCCGTCGCCGAACTGCTTGAGGTAGGGATCGTCGACCGTGCCGGCGATGGCCCGCTTGTAGTTGCCCTCCATGAACACCACGCTCTTCCACAGCGCCAGCGTGGTGTACCAGCGCACGTTGCTCATCGAGCGCCCAGAGCGCTCCTCGTAGCGGGCGATCAGCTCGGCCCGTGTGGGGAAGCCCTCGGAGCGGGTGACCTTGCCGAGATGCTCGCGCAGCCCATCTGTGGGATCGCCCGCCTCGCTCCACATCATGCACAGGTAGCCGATGTCCGCCAGGGGGTCGCCGATGGTGGCCATCTCCCAGTCGAGCACAGCCTCCAGCCGCGCCGGCGCCTCGGAGGCGAACAGCGTGTTGCCCAGCCGGAAGTCGCCGTGCACGATGGTGGCCTCGGGCGAGCTCGGCAGGTTCTCGCCCAGCCACCGCCCCACGCTCTCCACGGCGGGGATCTCACGGGTCTTGTTGAGCTCCCACAGGCCTCCGAAGCGCCGCAGCTGGCGCTCCAGGTAGCCGGTCGGCTTGCCAAATCCCTCCAGGCCGGCAGCACGCCAGTCGACGCCGTGGATCTCCACCAGGGCATCGATCAGCTGCTCGCCGATGCGGCGGCGCTCGGTCGGCGTGTCGAGAGCCGCCGGCACGCTGGAGACGATCACCTCGCCGGGAACCAGCTCCATCACGTAGAAGGGCGAGCCGATGGTCTCGGGGTCCTCGCACACGGCCAGCACCCCCGGAACCCGCGCCGCCGTCGATGCCAGCGCCCGCAGCAGGCGGGCCTCGCGCAGCACGTCGTGGGCGCTGGGCGGCAGCGGCGGCCGGGGAGGCCGGCGCAGCACCACCTCGGCGCCGTCTCGCTCGATCAGATAGGTGATGTTGGAGTGGCCCTCGCCGATCGGCGTGGCGCGAATCTCGCCCTCCCCGATGCCATGCTCGTCGAGGAAGGCCCGCAGGGGCTCGATCACGAGTAGGGGGGACGGCTGTTAGCCTCCCCGTCCGCCGGGGTCTGGACGATGTCGTCCGGTGCGATCGGGGCGCTCACAGCACCGAACCGTACAAAGACCGCAACCTTCTCTGCGCTGAGGTGTCTCAAGCGACCATGCCAAGAATCCGCAAGCTTCTCCTCACACTGTCCTTCAGCGCCCTCCTGATCGGGGCCGCTGGGACGGGCCAGGCTCTCGCCTCCCACAGCCAGACCACCTTCTTCGAGGGCTCCCAGGACCTCCTCGAAGCCGGCTCGCGCCCCCGCGTGATCGCGCAGCTGCAGGCGCTCGGCGTCAAAGCGCTGCGCATCGAGCTCAACTGGGCGGATGTCGCGCCCGGCGCCAACAGCGCCACCAAGCCGAGCTTCGACGCCACCAATCCCGGCCTCTACGCTTGGGGCGAATACGACGCGCTGATCGCCGAAGCCAACCGGCTGCATTGGCCGGTGCTGCTCACCATCACCTCGCCCGTGCCGCGGTGGGCCACATCGAACAAGAAAGCGCCCTACGTCACGCGCCCCGACCAGGAAGACTTCAAGCAGTTCATGACCGCTGTGGGCCGCCACTTCGGCTCCGAGGTCTCGCTCTTCTCGATCTGGAACGAGCCCAACCACCCAGCCTTCCTGCTGCCGCAGTGGACATCCAAGGGCACGCCGGCCTCGCCGCGCATCTACCGCGGGCTCTACCAGGCCGGCTACGAAGGCCTGCAGGCCGGTGGCCTCGCACGCCCACGGGTGCTCTTCGGCGAGACCGCGCCGACGGGCTACGACAGCGTCAAGGGCCTACTGCGCAGGGAAAAATCCAAAGCCCTGCTCCATGACGTCGCGCCACTGGAGTTCTTCCGCGAAGCACTCTGCCTGAACGCGCACTACAGGAAAGCCGGCTCCTGCGGGGAGCTGCAGATGACGGGCTACGCCCACCACGCCTACACCATCGCCGTCGCCCCCAGCTACGTCCCACCGGAAAAGGACGACGTGATGATCGGTGCGATCTCGCGCCTGTCAAACGCCCTCAACCTGGCGGCTCGCGCCCACGCCGTACCCGGTGGCGTCCCCATCTACCTGACCGAGTTCGGGGTCCAGAGCAAGCCGAACAGGCAGCTCGGCGTCTCGCCTGCCAGGCAGGCCGAATACGACGCAATGGCCGAGCACATCGCCTGGTCGAACTCACGGGTGGCAGCCTTCTCGCAGTACCTGCTCAAAGACGATCCGCTTGGCGGAGCGCCCGGATCCAGCGTGCATGGGGGCAGCGTCGGCTTCCAGACCGGTCTGGAGTACGTCAGCGGGGCGCGCAAGCCGCTCTACTTCGGCTGGCCGCTCCCCCTCACCGTCTCCAAGCACGGCGGCGGCTACTCGCTGTGGGGCCTCGTGCGCCCGGCGACAGGTGCCACCAAGGTGACCGTCCTCGTGCGGGCCAAGGGGTCGAAGACGTACCGCACTCTGAAGACGCTCACAACCAATGGCAGCGGCTATTGGGCGCTCAGCTCCTCCACCCGCGGTCAGTACTGGCGGGTGCGCTGGGTCAGCCCCACCGGCGTGAAATACGAAGGGCCTCCAATAGAAGCGCATTAGCTCCCTGCCGGCGGGCAGGTTTGCGCTCCGGCATCGCCCTACGATGAGGCGATGCCGGAGCTGCCTGAGGTCGAGATCACCGCGCGCCTGCTCGCCGCGGAGCTGGAGGGAGTGCAGATCGAATCTGTGCTCGCCCCGGGCATCAACGCCCTGAAGACATTCGAGCCGCCGCTCTCCTCGCTCGCCGGCCAACGGGTTGCGGCGGTGCGCCGGCGCGGCAAGCACCTGATCGTCGAGACCGACGGCGGCCTCGCGCTGCTCATCCACCTGATGTCGGCGGGCAGGTTGCAGCTCTATGACAAGCACGCCGGGCCGCGAGACCGCACCTCGCGACTGCTCGTCCGCGTGGAGGGCGCTCGCGAGCTGCGCCTGCGCGAGTTCGGCTCCAAGCAGGCGGCCTGGGTCAAGCTCCTGCCCACCTCGGAGCTAGATCAGGACGAAGCGCTTGCCACCCTCGGCCCCGAGGCATGGCCCGACCCAGGGGCCCCGTCCCAGCTGAAAGAGCTGTTGAGCGCCCCCCGCCCCCTGCACACCCTCCTGCGCGACCAGCGCACCATCGCCGGCATCGGGCGCTCCTGGGTCGATGAGATCCTGTGGCTGGCAAAGCTCTCCCCCTACAAGCGGGGTGTCGACCTGGACGATGATGAGGCTGAGCGCCTGCGCGACGCCGTGATCGAGACATTGGGTGGCGCCATCGCCCACTACGAGGAGGCCGTCAGCCTGCCCATCCCCGACAAGCTGCCCCTCCCACTGAAGATCCACCGCCACGAGGGGGAGCCCTGCCCTCGCTGTGGCACCGTCCTCAAAGCGGTCCACTTCGAGGACTACGTGATCGTCTACTGCCCCACATGCCAGACCGAGGGCCGGGTTCTCAAGGACCGCAGGCTCTCGCGGCTGCTGCGGTAGGGGTGCTGGGATGCTCGCGGGTCCTTTGACGGAGGTAGATTGCTTCTATGAGGAGCCATAGCCCAAAGGACGCGCCCTGGGGCCGGCGATCAAGCTCTCTGACTTCCGCGGCCAGCCCGTCGTTGTCTACTTCTACCCCAAGGCCGACACGACGGGTGTTTAGAGCAGTGACGCCTCGGAGGCGCGCGGGCGTCCTGGCTGTCATCTGCGGCGTCACCTTGTCGGTCGCACCGCTCGCCCATGGCAGCCTCGCCTCGACTGCTGCTGGAGAGGTACCCTGTTTGAAAGCTCGCCGATTGCCGACCTTTACGGCCTACGACCTCGGGGCACACTTTGCCGGCCTCGCTCTCACGACGGTGTCGCACAATTGCTTCGTGCCCTCTGGTCATCTCGTCGGGCCGGGCCCGAGGGACCTCGCGTGGACCTCGACCTCGATCTACGGGACCTGTACGCCGGAAGGTGCAGAGGGTGGCTGCGGTCCTCCTCTGGAGGTCCAGAGCTGGCCTGAGTGCGACCGCAACTACGCCCCGTATGGGCCGCCAGGCGATCTGAAGCCGCGGACCTCCTACCGCTTGATCGGGAGCCACCGGCTTCCGACCGCCTCGCTCGAACACGGGCTGTCCAACCGCATCGAGATATACGACGGTCGAACCACCGTGGTGGTCTTCACCGACGGCCCAGAAGGCCCGAGGCTTGCGTCGCTTGCGGCGCACGCGCTCGCGCGGAAGATCGCGCCGCGGCTGCGATCAACCTCCTTCTCCCGTCTCCGCGCTCTCGCGGTTTCGACGCGGGGCTGCCCTCGCTAGCATCTGCCCGTGATCGAACCCGGAGACAAGGCACCCGACTTCGAGCTTCCCGACCAAGACGGCCGGGCGGTCAAGCTCTCCGACTTCCACGGCCAACCGGTCGTCGTCTACTTCTACCCCAAGGCCGACACGCCCGGCTGCACCACCCAGGCGTGCGGGGTGCGCGATCACGAGGCCGACTATGCAGCCGTGGGCGCGCCGGTTCTCGGGGTCTCCCCGGATCCGGTGGGCAAGGTCAAGAAATTCCACGAGAAGTACGACCTCAACTTCCCCCTGCTCGCCGACGAGGATCACGGGGTGGCTGAGTCCTACGGCGTGTGGGTGGAGAAGTCGATGTACGGGCGCAAATACATGGGTAACGAGCGAACCACCTTCGTCATCGACTCCGATGGCCGGGTGGCTCGGGTGCTGCGCAAGATCAAGCCCGCCGAGCACGATGAGCAGGTGCTCGCCGCTCTCGCCGAGGCGAGCCCGCCGGTTGCCTAGCTTTCCCGCGCCCGCTCGCACTCGGTAGCCTTTCCAGCATGCTGCGCCCAATACCCACCCGTCGCTGGGTGAGGAGACTGCTCGGGCTCTCCGCGTTGCTCGCCCTCCTTACGACTCTCCTGATCGGCGGCGCCAACGCCTACATACTGCTGTCAGAGCAGGGGGACTCCACCGCCGATTTGAGCCATCTCTCCGGTGCCGAAGTGGCTCTCGTCCTGGGCGCCTATGTCGAACCCGACGGACACATGAGCCAGATGCTGGCCGACCGTGTCCAACGTGCCGTGCAGCTGTGGCGCGCCGGCAAGGTACAGCGCATCCTCGTCTCCGGCGACCACCACACGTGGTCTTACGATGAGCCCGACACCATGCGGCGCGCCATGCAGGCCGCCGGCGTCCCCGGACGCGACATCTTCACCGACTACGCCGGGTTCGACACATGGGCCAGCATGGTTCGCGCCAGCAAGGTCTTCGGTGTCCGCTCCGCGATCGTGGTGACCCAGGGCTTCCACATGCCACGTGCGCTCTATCTCGCTGCTCAGGCAGGGCTTCGCGCCCAGGGGCTGACCGCCGACTTGCACGGCTACGGGCGTCAGGGACAGCTGAGCGGCCTGCGGGAGGTGCTGGCCCGCGTCAAGGCCGTCTATCAGGGCACCACCTCTCAGAGCGTGCTCCTCGGACCGCACATAGCGATCACCGGGAACGGTCACGCCAGCTGGGGCCCTCAGCGCCCGCCGTCCTGACTTTCACTTGACACTACGTACATAAGGCGTAGTCAAGTGCCAGTGCACTCAAAGGCGTGCATCACGGTTATGTAATGTGGCCACACGCACCGCGGTCATCCGCGGAGGGGCACATGCGCTGAGCGCGTGCCGGAGACGATGGATTCACAAGACTACGGGGGTTCCACATGCCTGGGTTGACCGCTGCGCCGAGCGTTGCCGCTCGCGCCCGCACGATCGTGCTGTTGCTTGCTGGCGCTGTTCTGCTGGCGACCTGGGGGCCCTCTGCCGCCCGTGCCAGCGGGTGTACCGACTCATGGGTGGCCAAAGGCAGCGGAAGCTGGTTCGTCGCGGCCAACTGGAGCAGCAAAGCGGTTCCAACCTCGACCGACGAAGTCTGCATCACCGAATCCGCCAGCTCCTACACGGTTGAAATGAACCAGACGAGCACCGTCACCGTGAAGTCGATCACGCTCGGTGGCAGCGCAAACACCCAGACGCTCGTCGTGGCGAGCACGAACGGCACGCACGCCGTTCTCACCACCACCGCCGGCATCGTCAACGGCGTGCATGGGGCCATCACCCTCACCAACGCCGAAACCAGTGGCAACAACGTCACGGTCGTCGGGTCCGTGAACAACGCAGGCACGATCACCGCGGAAGTCGCCCACGGAGGCCAGCGCAACCTGCAGGGCAATCTCACCAACACGGGAACCCTCGCCATCAACCAGACGACATCTTTCAATGGGTCCAAAGCGGTGTTGACGAATGAAGGTGCGCTCGATGTGGCTGCCGGCACACAGTTGAATGTGTCCAATGAAGCGTCTGTGACGAATGGCGCGGGCGGTAAAATCGTGGCGTCGGGCAGCGGCGTGGTCCAGGTCGAACCTGGCAGTTCCTTTGTCGAGGGCGCCGGTACCACGAGTGGTACGAAGCCGGTGGTTGTGCGGGATGGGGCGGTGAAGTACACCGGTTCGGGTGCGAGCTCGATCGTCCAGCACGGTGATGGCAGCACGCTCGCCGGCAGCATCTCGGCGGGACAGTCGCTGGTGATCGAGAGCATCAATGGCGAGCATGCCACGGTGACTGCCGCTGCGGGCTTCACCAACGCCGGTTCGATCACGCTGACCAGCTCGGAAACCTCCAGCAATCATGCGTATCTGGCGATCTCCTCGGGCACGCTCACCAACAGCGGCACGATCACCACCGAACCGACCGACAACGGTCCGCGTGCGATCCTCGGCAATCTCACCAACACGGGAACCCTCGCCATCAACCAGACGACATCTTTCAATGGGTCCAAAGCGGTGTTGACGAATGAAGGTGCGCTCGATGTGGCTGCCGGCACACAGTTGAATGTGTCCAATGAAGCGTCTGTGACGAATGGCGCGGGCGGTAAAATCGTGGCGTCGGGCAGCGGCGTGGTCCAGGTCGAACCTGGCAGTTCCTTTGTCGAGGGCGCCGGTACCACGAGTGGTACGAAGCCGGTGGTTGTGCGGGATGGGGCGGTGAAGTACACCGGTTCGGGTGCGAGCTCGATCGTCCAGCACGGTGATGGCAGCACGCTCGCCGGCAGCATCTCGGCGGGACAGTCGCTGGTGATCGAGAGCATCAATGGCGAGCATGCCACGGTGACTGCCGCTGCGGGCTTCACCAACGCCGGTTCGATCACGCTGACCAGCTCGGAAACCTCCAGCAATCATGCGTATCTGGCGATCTCCTCGGGCACGCTCACCAACAGCGGCACGATCACCACCGAACCGACCGACAACGGTCCGCGTGCGATCCTCGGCAATCTCACCAACACGGGAACCCTCGCCATCAACCAGACGACGTCCTTCAGCAGCACGAGCGCGCTGTTGACGAATGATGGTGCGATCAAACTCGCAAGCGCAGAGCAGTTGGTCCTCTCCAACGGTGCCGCCTTCGTCAACGGCACCGGCGGGAGCATCGCCGCCGGCGAAGGCGCCGCGGTCGATCTCGAACCCGGCTCGGCCTTCACCGAGGGCGCCGGTACGACGAGTGGCGCCAAGCCGGTCATCATCAGGGACGGATCCCTCACCTACACGGGCTCCGGTGCGAGCGTGATCGCCCAGCACGGCGAAGGCAGCACTCTGGCCGGCAACATCTCGGCCGGCCAGAAGCTGTTGATCGAGAGCACCAACGGCGAGCACGCCAGGGTGAGCGCCGCGGCGGGCTTCAACAACGCCGGCTCGATCACGCTGACAAAAGTGGAAACCAGCTCGAACAACGCCACGCTGGTGGTCTCCGCGGGGACGCTGACCAACACGGGTACCATCACCACCGAACTCGGCAACGGAGCGATCCGCTCGCTGCAGGGCTCCCTCACGAACAGGGGTACGCTCGCGATCGACAGCAACACCTCCTTCAACGGCAGCGAAAAGACGCTCACCAACGAAGGGACGATCAACATCCCGACGGGGGCCGCGCTCTCGGTGAGCGGCAAATCGACCGTCTCCAATGAAACCGGCGGCATGATCGCCGTCACGGGCACCGGCGCTCTGGTGCAGGTCGAAGGCACCTTCAACCAGGGACTCGGCAAGACCACCACGGCCAAGACCAGCGAACCCGTGATCCTCGACCGTGTCGCCCTGCACTACACCGACAAGGGGGCGAGCAAGATCGCCCAGCGCGGCGCCGGCACCCTCAGTGGAGCGATCAACAAAGGCCAGACGCTCTCGATCCAGAGCGACTGCTCCGAGCATGCCGAAGAGACCGCCGCTGCCGCCTTCGTCAACAGCGGCACCATCAACCTCACCAACGCCGAAACGTGTCCCAACAACGTCACGCTCAGGCTGGGCGGCGCCACGCTTGAAAACAAGAGCACGATCAACGTCCTCTTCCCTCACGGGGGCCTGCGGACGATCGAAGGCAGCCTGGTCAACGAAAAGACCCTCTCGATCGCCAATGACCCCAGCCAGGCATTGAAAGTCACAGGCAGCTACTCGCAGGGAGCCAAGTCGACGCTGAAGCTCACGATCGCCGGCTCGTCGAACTTCAGCCGGCTGGCAGCTTCCGGAGCGGTCGCTCTGGCTGGCAAGCTGTCGCTCAAGCAGCTCAAGTTCACCGGGAAAGCCGGCGAATCGTTCGCAGTCCTGAACGGCGCCTCACGGACGGGGGAATTCGCCGGCGTGACGGGCAACGCGATCAAAGGCGGAGCGCTGCACTACGTTCCGCATTACACGCCAACCGGCGTGAGCCTGCTGATCGAATGAAGCCGTGAGGCGCCCGTGAGCAGCGAGGTCCACTCGCCGTCCACGGGCGCCCGCTAGGCTGGGTCGATGGACTCCGCAACCGCCGGTGAGCTCGTCACGGTCACTGGCGAGGGCCCTCCACTCGACGGGATCGTGTTCGACACCCTCAGTCGATCCAAGGTCCAGGTGGCCGTCATGGACGCCCGCAGAGGGCCCGTGTTTCGCACCGTGAACCCCAAGATCTTGGTTGAGCGCACCGAGGCCGGTCCCGACGACCGAGCGTTGCAGCTGCTCGTGCGCCGAACCCCGGCGCCGAAACGCGGCGCCGGCGGCGGTGGCATCGCTTCGGGCCGCGGACTCAGCGGCCACGCTCGCGGCGCCTCGCACCGCACCACCGGCAAGTAGCGAACGATGGCGAGCGAGCGCCCCACCGACTCCGGCGATCAGGACTGGCGCCTGGTGGTGGAGCTTCCCCCCGCAGAGAGCCATGGGCTGCTGCAAGGGCTCGTCGAGCATCTGCGCGGGGAGACAGACCTCGTCGATGAGATCGAGAAGGCGGCGCCGCACGAGGTCGTCATCACACATGACGGACGGCTGCTCTTCGCCTATGCCCTAACCAGAGCCGCGCTCGACGGCGCACGCCGGCTGATCGAGTCGAAGCTTTCGCTCGATGGCATCGTGCCGGCGGCCCTACGGGTGAGCCACTGGGACGAGGAGCTCGATCGCTGGCGCCAGCTCGATCCGCCGCCCGACCCGCGGGAGCAACAGCGCCAGGACGATGCCGACCGCGAAGCCGATGTTGTGCAGACGCGCACCCTGGTCGCCACCTCGGCCAAGCCCATTCGCTCCGAATTCGAGCAGACGATGAGCGCCTGGGCCGACAAGCTGGGCCTGGAGTGCAAGATCGTCGAGCATCCCCACCTGTTGAGCACTCAGGTGGCCTTCACTGTCACCGGCTCCAGACACAAGCTCGACGAGTTCGCGCAGGGCCTGCGGGCCGAGGGCTGGGCCACCATTCGCACCGAGTCGGCGGTCATGCTCAGCCCGCTGTAGGCCCTGGCCTGGCGTCGTTCGCGGGCGCTCAGCTCAACGCGGGGTCGGGTCGAGTCATCCCGCCCACCAGCATCCCCGACCCGAGATGGGCGCCGAGCACCGGTCCCACCTCTGAGCAGAACAGCGGCCCCTTTCCGAACAGCGCCGTCCCCTGCGCCACCAGCTGCTCGGCGTCCGCCGGCGACTGAGCGTGCTGGATGACCCAATCGCTCGCTCCGCGCTCATGCAGCTCGTGCAGGTAGGCGACCATGCGCTCGAGGGCCCGTCGGTGCGTGCGCACGCGACCCACGGGCGCGATCTCGGTGCCGAAGGTGAGGATCGGCTTGACCTTCAGCGCGGTGCCCAACAGTGCCTGCGCCGCTCCAATCCGCCCGCCGCGCCGCAGGAACTCGAGGGTGTCCAGGCAGAACCAGATGTCCAGCGTCTCACGCCCCTCGGCAACGGCCTTCACTACCCCCTCGAGCGAGCCGCCCCGCTCGGCGACGTCGGCAGCCAGGAGCACCAGGCAGCCGAGTCCTCCCGCGCCCGTCTGGCTGTCGATGACCGCCACCCTCCCTGGATGCCCCTCCTGCTCGAGCAGGCTGGCCGCTTCGCGTGCGCTCTCACACGTTCCCGACAGCCCGGCCGCGATGTGCACCGAGGCCACATCTCGCCCCGCGCTCACCAGGGGCTGATAGACGGCAAGGAAGTCGCCCACCGACGGCTGCGAGGTCGTGGGCAGCTGTGGAGAGGCGTGCAGGCGAGCGTAGAAGGCGTCGAGGTCGGCGTACTCGGGCTCGGGTCGCAGGTTCCCCTCCCAACCCACATAGAGGCTCACCTGTCGCAGGTCCCAGCGCTCGATCAGCGCGGGCGGGAGATAGGGAGTGCTGTCGGTGACGATCGCCACGCCTCCCCGCGCCGCCGCGTCGTCCTTCGGATTCTCGAGGCTCACGCGCCGGTAGCCTACGGAGCCCGGACCGGTCTCGCTTCACGGGTCGAGCGCCGAGGCTCGAACGGGCCCCGTCTAGCGGATCAGTCGCTCCAGCCGGGTGGCGGTGATCGTCTCGCGCAACGTGTGCAGGGCGTCGTGCGCCGGACGCCAGCGAAGCTCGCGCCGGGCCTTGCTCGTGCTCATGATCACCGGCTCGCGGAAGGCCGCGATCCACTGCGCCTGGGCCGGAAGGAAGCCGAGGCGCCCGATCGTCTCGGCCACCGCGTCGAGCGCCAGCTCGGGCACCGGGATCGAGTACCAGCCGAGCTCCTCGGCGAGCAGCTTGACCGTCAGCTCTCCCGGCCCCGCGAGGTTGTAGACGCCGGGCTTGCCGCGACCGAGCACGCCCGCTCGCATCGCCGTGGCCACATCGTCGTGGTGGACCAGCTGGAAGGGAACGCCGGGGTCGGGCAGCACTGGCTTGAGGATCGGCACGCCGTCGAGCAGGCTGAGCACCGGTCCCGGCAGGCGCTCGGATATCTGGGTGTAGGGCAGGCTGTCGATCAGCAGCGGCGCCTGGGGGCCGGCCACGATGCACGGTCTGAACACGTAGGCCGCGGTGCGGCTGCCGTGCAGCGTGTCCGCGAGCATCTCCTCCACCTCGGCCTTCTGGGCCGAGTAGTAGTGGGAGGAGGTCCCCCGCGCGGGAACCTCCTCGGTTAGCGGCTGGGGGTTCTCGCCGTGAAAGCCGTAGGCAGCCACCGAGGAGGCGTAGACGAGGCGTTTGACGCCCGCCGCCACCGTTGCTTCGAAGACGTTGCGCGACCCGTTCAGGTTCACGCGCCGGCTCTCCCTGGCGCCGCCCATGATCATGAAGGCGAGGTGCACGACCACGTCGGCTTCCTCCACCAGTGAAGCCACCCGCCTGCTGTTGAGCACGTCGCCACGTAGGTAGGTGACCTTCTTCCAGCCCTTTGCCGCGGGGTCGAATGGTCGGCGCGCCATGCCGAGGATGCGCTCCACCTCGCGCGAGCGCTCGAGCGCGGCCACCACAGCCTGGCCGATCTCGCCCGTCGGGCCCGTCACCGCCACCGTGAGGCCCTTTGCCGCGCTTGCGCGTCGTGCCATGGGCTCGTTCTAGCGCATACTCGCCTGTCGAGGCGCCGGTGTGGACTCCTGTGCGCGCCCGACGCCCCAAGTAGTGGGTAGCGTCTATGCCGATGAACGGTCGGTTCGCGGGCGCTCTTCTCATTCCGCTCGCCCTGCTGCTCGACTCCGCTCACGCCCGGATGGCGCTCGCGCAGGCGTGGCCGCCCTTCGTGCTGGTGGCCGGCCTGCTGCTGATCGGGCTGATCGCCGGACGGGAAGGCCTGTTCGACGCGGCCGCATCGCGGTTGGTGGCGCTGGGTGGCGGGCCCGTGGTCCTGTTGCTCGCATGCTTCGCGCTCGTCGCGGTGGTGACGGCGCTTCTCAACCTCGACACCTCGGTCGTCTTTCTCACTCCCGTGCTGATCAAGGCGGCTCGGCGGCGTGGTCTCGACATCACGCCGTTTCTCTATGGCAGCGTGTTCATGGCCAACGCCTCCTCCCTGTTTCTCCCCGGCTCGAACCTCACCAACCTGCTCGTGCTCTCCGGCGAGCATGTCTCCGGTGGAGCGTTCTTCACGCGCATGCTCGCCATGGCGGTGGCAGCCCCACTGATCACGGCGGCGGGGCTCGTGCTCATCCATCGTCGTGGCCTGCTCGCGGGCTGGAAGCCGGACCGCGAGGGCAAGGGCGTCGTGCCGCTACGCACCGGCCTGGGCTTCTGGGGTGCCCTGGGGGCGGCCGCTTTGATCGTGATCCTGCGCAGCGCCGCGCTGCCTGTGCTCGGCATCGGGCTGTTCCTGTTGGCTGTCCGCGTGGGTCAGGGCCGCTTGGTGTTGCGCGAGACGCTCTCCTGGCTCGGTCTGCCTGTCCTGGTGAGCCTGTTCGGTCTGTCGGTGGCGCTCGGCACCGTCGCTCGGGCCAGTGCCTTCCCGGCCGATCTCATGCACTCGGCCGGCCCCGCCGTAACAGCCGTGGTGGCTGCGCTGGCGAGCGTGCTCGTCAACAACCTGCCGGCCGCGGTGCTCCTGTCCTCGGGTACGCACCTGCACACGAGCGCACTGCTGCTTGGGCTGAACGTGGGCCCCAACCTGGCCGTCACGGGCTCGCTGGCGGTTCTGCTCTGGTGGCGAGCCGCCCGCGCCAGCGGCGCCGAGCCGTCGGCGGCCGACTACTCCCGCCAGGGGCTCCTGCTCGCGCCGCTCGCGCTGCTGGGCGCGCTGCTGGTGGGCGGCGGTTGACCCCAGCGCTCCGATCTCCACTGGGGCACCGCTGCATCTCCGTACGCTTGAGGCTGTGCCCGCCCTCCCCGCTTCGACCTCGCTCGGCCAGAGCATCAGCTCGTTCTTCGACGCCGTCGGGCAGTTCTTCACCGACCTGGCAGCCGTGCACTGGCCGGCGCTGCTGCTCGGGCTGGTCTTCTTCGGCCTCAACCTGACCATCCGCTCGCGGGCCTTCTTCCACAGCCTGCGCGCCGCCTACCCGGCCGTCAGCTTCCAGTGGCGGCGTGTGTGGGGCGCCTACTTCGCCGCCGTGGGCTTCAACAACGTCGTCCCGGCGCGGGGTGGCGATGTGATCAAGCTGTTCCTCACGCGCTCCTCCATACCCGGCTCTCGCTACCCAACGGTGGCCGCCGCCTTCTTCGTGGAGTCGGTCTTCGACGCCTGCGTGGGAGTGCTCGTCCTGATCTTCGCCTTCACCCAGGGAGTCTTTCCCAAGCCGCCCGACTTCTCGAAACTGAGCTCGTTCGACATCTCCTATCTCGCCGAGCACTTCCGCCTGACGCTGTTCTTGATCACCGTGCTCGCCGTGCTAGGGCTGGTGGCCTTCGCGCTGCTGTCGGTGCGCGTCCGCGCCTTCTGGTCGCGGGTGCGCCAGGGCGTGACGATCCTCAGCGATCGGCGCCGCTACCTGCGCGAGGTGGCTGCCCTGCAGGTGGTGGCGTGGCTCTGCCGGTTCACCGCCTTCTGGTTCCTGCTCGACGCCTTCCGCGTCGGCGGCTCGGTCAAGAACGTGCTGCTGGTATTCGCCGTCAACCAGGTCGCCGGGGCGGTTCCGTTCACCCCTGGCGGCGCCGGCGTGCAGCAGGCGCTGCTCGTCAAGGTGTTCGCCACCAACGGCTCCGACAGCCGTCGTCGCCGCCTACTCGGTCGGCCAGCAGATCGCGATCGCCGCCTTCACCGCGCTCACAGGGCTCGCCGCGATCGTGTTCATCTTCCGCTTCCGCTCCTTCAAGGAGGTCATCACCGCGGGCCGGGCATCGCGGGAGGCCGAGCGGGAGGCCGAGCGCGCAGGCGTGGAGCTGGCCGAGGACGACCCGCGCGACTCGCATCGCTCCCATGAAGACGACCCCCGCAATGCCCGCGCCCACGCGGGGCGCGGGCACGCTACTGAGCTACTGAAGGCCCTCGCGAGCCTCGCGCACGAGCGCCACCGCCTCGGGGAACACCCGTGCTATCACCGTGCGGATCTGCTCGGCCTGCGCCTCGGCGTTGCCCTGCACGTTGACACGGTTTACGGCCGCCACCGTCATGTCGACGGCGAGCTTGATCGCGTTGTCGGCCCACGCCAGGCGCTGGTTGCCCTGCATCTGTTCCGCGAACTCCGCCAGGCGGCGCTGCAGCTCCTCTGGATCTCCGAACAGGTCTCCGAGTCCGCCGCTCTCCATGCTCGCATCATAGACTGCCCTGCTCATGCCCTCCGCAGATGAGATCCGCCAGCAGGTAGCCCACGAGTCAGAGCGCCGCGGCCGCCTCGCGGTCCCCGCCTTCGCCGGGCGGCGTGCTGTACCTGCTGAGCGCCATCATCATCGAAGGCACGCTCAAAGGCGCGCCCACCGTCGGGTCTGCTGCAGGGTCTCGCTCCGGCGCTGCGCGGTGAAGCCGAACCGGCCGTCAGCCCGCGGGCGCCGGAGGTCAAATTCATCAGCCACCACGCCTTCTCCCTGCTCACCGGCAGCGTGCTCGCGGCGGTCTCCATCGGCGCCCTAACGCTGATCCTCCTGTTGCTGCTCGGAGCGACTCGCTTCAGGCGCCCCGAGACGTGGACGGCCGCCTACCCACTCGTTCTCTACGGCGGTATCGCCGTGGCCCTCGTCAGCCTCGCCCACCAGGTGGTCAGCGCAATCGCCACCCACAACTTCGCCGTTGGCCACGATTTCACCGCTCACGCCGTCGATCAGGCCCTGACGAAGGGAACGGCCAACCAGATCGCCGCCTACCTGGGGCTGCTCTCCGGGCTGGCGCTCGCCGCCGGCATGATCGGGACGATGATCAACGCTTTGCGTGTGGGCCTGATTCCCCGCTGGATGAGCATCCTGGGGATGTTCACAGCACTGCTCATCGTGCTGCCCATCGGCGGCGCCGAGCTGCAGGTCGTGCCGGCCTTCTGGATGGTGATGATCGGCATCCTCTACGTCGGGCGCTGGCCCAACGCCGAGCCACCGGCGTGGGCCGCGGGCGAGGCCCGTCCCTGGCCCTCCTCGGCGCGTCCGCGCGGTGGCGCGCCGGCGGCGGCCACGGCAGGCGCCGATGTGGCCCCCGCACCGGCACGCCCCGCCGTCGGCTCCTCGCGCAAGCGTCGCAAGCGCTCCGCTCGCGACTGAGCTCCCCACCTCTCGCGAACCGACGATTAGACCCTGCCCGTACCGGGAAGGTTAATTGTGAGATTCCCAGGGCCTGCACGCTTTGCGCTCCGGAATCTCTCGCAGAGGGATCAACAAGGGTGAACGGTCGCCCCGTGTGGGGCGGGGAGGAGGAGATTCCAATGGCGGCAGCGACAGTGGAGGGAGCGCGTCGCGAAGATCCCACTCGGCCCGAGGGCACGGGCGTTGGGTGGAGACCGGCGGACCCGGGGCCCCTCGGCCTGGCGGCCTTCGCGATGACCACCTTCGTGCTCTCGATGTTCAACTCGAACCTCGTCGACGCCAAGGGCACACCGGTCGTGCTCGGCCTGGCGCTCGCCTATGGGGGGATCGTGCAGCTCGTCGCCGGCCTGTGGGAGTTCCGCACCGGCAACACCTTCGGGGCCGTCGCCTTCTGCTCGTTCGGGGCGTTCTGGATCTCCTTCTGGGCGCTCAACGTCTTCTACGCCAAGCAGATCGGCGGCAACGCCGGGCACGCCGTCGGGGTGTACCTGTGGGCATGGGCGATCTTCACGCTCTACATGACGGTGGCCGCCCTGCGCGTCAGCGGTGCGGTGCTGCTCGTGTTCGCGCTGCTGAGCGCCACCTTCATCCTGCTCGCGATCGGTGCCTCGGGCGCCCACGCGTCCGTCACCGAATGGGGTGGCTTCGTCGGTCTCGCCACCGCGGCGGCCGCTTGGTATGCGTCGTTTGCCGCGGTCACCAACTCCACGTTCGGGCGCACCGTGCTGCCCGTCTTCCCGCTCGCCAGAAGGTAGGGTGAGGGCGATGAGCGAAGCCAACACAATGAGTGGCGGTGAGCTCGACGCGGAGCTCGCGGGCCTGCTCGATGTAGAGCGCTTCGAGCCGCCTGCCGACTTCCGCGAGCAGGCGCTCCTGAGCGATCCCGCCGTCTACGAGCAGGCGGCGAGCGATCCCGAGGGTTGGTGGGCCGCTCAGGCGCAGGAGCTCGAGTGGTTTCAGAAGTGGAATCGGGTGCTCGACGACGACGACCCTCCCTTCTACAAGTGGTTCACCGGGGGCACTCTCAACGTCTCCTACAACTGCCTCGACCGCCACGTCATCGCGGGGCAGGGCGAGCGCGTCGCCTTTCACTGGCGCGGGGAGGAGGGAGAGGAGCGCGACATCACCTACGCCCAGCTGCTGGCCGAGGTGGAACGTTTCGCCAGTGCGCTGAAGGCGCTGGGCGTGCAGCAGGGGGACGTCGTCGGCATCTACCTGCCGATGATCCCCGAGGTGGCAGTCGCGATGCTCGCCTGCGCCCGCATCGGCGCGCCCCACAACGTCGTCTTCGGCGGCTTCTCCGCCGAGGCCGTTCGCGAGCGCATGGAGTTCTCCGAGGCCAAGGTGCTGATCACAGTCGACGGCGCCGCGCGCAAGGGCAAGACGGCTCCCGTCAAGGACCGCGTCGACGAGGTCATGGGAGATCTGCAGACCCTGGAGAAGATCGTCGTGGTCAGGAGCAAGGGCACCCCCTGTGAGATGCGGGAGGGGCGCGACGTGTACTACGAGGACATCCTCGCCGCCGCCGATGCTGACTGCCCCGCCGAGCCGCTGGACTCCGAGCACCCGCTCTACATCCTCTACACCTCCGGCTCAACCGCCAAGCCCAAGGGGATCCTGCACACCACCGGTGGCTATCTCACCGGAGTCTCGGCCACCCACCGCTATGTGTTCGATCTCAAGGCCGAGTCGGATGTCTACTGGTGCGCAGCCGACGTCGGCTGGGTCACGGGGCATTCCTACATCGTCTACGGCCCCCTCTGCAACGGGGCCACCTCCGTCATGTGGGAGGGCGCCCCCGACTACCCCAACAAGGACATCTGGTGGGAGATCGTCGAGCGCTACGGCGTCACCATCCTCTACTGCGCTCCCACCGCCATCCGCGCCTGCATCAAGTGGGGAGCGCAGTGGCCGAACAAGCACGACCTGAGCAGCCTGCGGCTGCTCGGCTCGGTCGGCGAGCCGATCAACCCGAAGGCGTGGCTCTGGTACCACAAGGTGATCGGCGGCGAACGCTGCCCGATCGTGGACACCTGGTGGCAGACAGAGACCGGCGCCATCATGATCACGCCACTGCCGGGGATCACGGCCACGAAGCCCGGCTCGGCCACCCAGCCGTTCCCGGGAGTGTTCGCCGAAGTCCTCGACGAGTCCACCGGCGAGCCGGTCCAGGAGGGCCAGGGCCTGCTCGTGCTCACGCATCCCTGGCCGTCGATGCTGCGCACCCTCTACAAGGAGGAGGAGCGCTTCATCGAGACCTACTTCCAGCGCTTCGGACGCGAGACATATCTCGTGGGCGACGCCTCTCGCCGGGACCGTGACGGCTACTTCTGGGTGATCGGGCGAATCGACGACGTGGTGAACGTCTCCGGGCACCGTCTCTCCACCGCCGAGGTCGAGTCGGCCATCGTCGCCCACGCCGAGGTGGCCGAGGCCGCGGTGATCGGTCAGCACGACGAGGACAGCGGGCAGGCGATCGTCGCCTTCGTCACCCTCCAGGGCGACATCGAGGGGGATGACGGGACCGTCGAGGGCATCCGTGAGACGGTCTCGGGGCGGATCGGCAAGTTTGCTCGCCCCAAGCGCATCATCTGGACTGAGGATCTCCCCAAGACACGCTCGGGCAAGATCATGCGCCGCCTCCTGCGCGACATCGCCGAGGGACGCGCGCTGGGTGACGTCACCACCCTGCGCGACCCCGCTGTGATGCAGCAGCTCGAGGATCAGGTCAAGGAGGCCCGCGCGCAGGAGGAGTGAGCGCGTCGCTCGATCCTGGCTAGGGGGCATTCCCTATAGGCGCGCAGTGGCTGCGCTGCCATGATCTGTCGATGGCTTGGGCTCATTCAAGCGCCGCCGCCCAGCCGCCCTCGGGGCAGGCCCGGGCGGCCGGCGTGAGGCCTCCCGAGGAGGCTGGCGAGGTGGAGCGCCACCGTCTGCATCGCTATCCCAACCGGGGGCTGCTGGGCGGTGTGGGTGCGGGCATCGCCGAGCACTTCCAGCTCGACGTGCAGGTGGTGCGTCTGGTGATGGCTGTGGTGATGACGGCCGGAGGAGTTGGGATCGTGTTGTATGCGCTCGCCTGGGCGCTGATTCCCGTAGCGAGCGAGGCCGAGGGCGTTCCGCGTCGCAAGGGTGCTTGGCGCGAGGCGGTGCTGATGGTGCTCGTGGCGGCCGCCGTCCTCTACGGGCTGCGCCGGGCCGGCCTTCTGATCGGCGACGCCTTCATCTGGCCGCTCGCCCTTGGAACCTGCGGGATGGCGCTCGTATGGCGCCCCGCTCGCGCGGTCGGCCGCGGCGCGAGCAGGCCGGCCACGCTCTCCCTGCGTGAGTTTCCCCGCCGGCTGGGGGATGTGGACATACCCCGGCTGATCATCGGCGCGCTGCTCGTGGCCTTCGCCGCGGCCGCTCTGCTGCACGCCACGGGGGTCCTGCAGAACCTGGGCAAGGCGCTGGGGGCGGTGGCGATCGTGGGCACCATGCTAGGGCTGCTGCTGGGTCCGTGGGTGGTGCGCCTCGGGCGCAGCCTGACCTTCGAGCGCGCCGCCCGCATCCGCGAGCAGGAGCGTGCCGAGGTGGCGGCTCACCTGCATGACTCCGTCCTGCAGACACTTGCCCTGATCCAGAAGCGGGCCGGCGACCCGCGCGAGGTGGCCGGGCTCGCGCGTCGTCAGGAGCGCGAGCTCAGGCACTGGCTGCAGGCGCGCCCCGTCGCATGCGGGGACGAGAGCGTCGCCGTGGCCCTCGAGCGCGCCGCCGCCGAGGTCGAGGAGCTCCACCGGGTGCCGATCGAGGTGGTCACCGTGGGCGATCGTCCGATCGACGGCGAGCTGGAGGCGATGGTGCAGGCCGCGCGGGAGGCGATGACCAACGCCGCCAAGTTCGCCGGCGCGGAGCGAGTGGACCTGTATGTCGAGGTGGATCCCGAGCGGGTGGAGGTATACGTCCGCGACCGCGGGGTGGGCTTCGACACCGAGGCGATCCCCCCCGATCGGCGCGGAGTTCGGGACTCGATCATCGCGAGGATGGAGCGCCATCATGGGCGGGCCGCAGTTCACAGCGTGCCCGGCGAGGGCACCGAGGTTGAGCTGATCATGGAGTGCAGGCAGCCGTGAGTGCCCCTCCCCGAGTGGTGATTGTCGACGACCACCACCTGTTTCGGGCCGGTGTGCGCGCCGAGCTCGGCGACGGCGTCGAGGTTGTCGGTGACGCCGACAGCGTCGCCAGTGCGGTGCAGCTGATCCGTCGCGAGCAGCCCGATGTGGTGCTGATCGATGTCCACATGCCCGACGGCGGCGGCGCGGAGGTGATCGGGCAGGTGCGCACGGAGCTGCCGCAGATCCGCTTCCTGGCTCTGTCGGTCTCCGATGCGGCCGAGGACGTGATCGGTGTGATCCGGGCGGGAGCCCGTGGGTATGTGACGAAGTCGATCTCCGGGGCCGAGCTGGCGGACGCGGTCTGCCGTGTGGCCGGGGGAGACGTCGTCTTCTCTCCGCGCCTGGCCGGGTTCGTGCTCGACGCCTTTGCCAAGGACGCTCCCGAGCCCAGTGCATCCGACGCGCCCCATCCCGAGCTCGACCAGCTCACGCCGCGCGAGCGCGAGGTGCTGCGCCACATCGCCCGTGGCTACATGTACAAGGAGATAGCCCTGCGGCTGGGAATCTCGACCAAGACGGTGGAGGCCCACGTCTCCTCCGTGCTGCGCAAGCTGCAGCTCTCCAGCCGCCACGAGCTGAGCCGCTGGGCGGTGCAGCGCCGGCTGGTCAGCTTCGACGGCAGCTAGACGGCAAAGCCTCTAGATCGCATGATGATATATCGTGCAACGTAGTAGAGGGTGCTGGTCATGGGGGTGCTCGCGGGCGGGTGACGTAGGGGTCATTCCCTATGGCGCGATGGACGCCGGGTCGTCACAGTCGGTGAGAGAACCGCAATGCCGTTCGAGAGAGACAGGAGCTCCATGTCATCAACAGTTCAAGAGGCTCGCGGCGCAAGCGGCGATCTCGCGATCGAGACCAGCGGCCTGACCAAGCGCTTCGGTGAGCGAGCCGCCATCGACGGCGTCGACCTGCGGGTCCCGAGGGGGTCTGCATTCGGCTTCCTCGGCCCCAATGGCGCCGGCAAGACCACCATGATCCGCACGCTGCTCGGCCTCACCCATGCCAGCGCCGGAACGATGCACGTCCTCGGCCATCCGGTTCCGCTCGAGCGCGCCCAGGCGCTGGAGCGGGTCGGCGCGATCGTCGAGGAGCCTCGCTTTCACATGCACCTCAGCGGCCGGGAGAACCTGCGGGTCGTCGCGGCCGCCCGCGGGCCCGAGACACGTGAGCGGATCGATCCCGCGCTTGCCCGTGTCGGCCTGTCCGATCGAGCGTCGGAGAAGGTCAAGAAGTACTCGATGGGCATGCGCCAGCGCCTCGGTGTCGCTCGCTGCCTCCTCTCAGATCCGCTTCTGCTGATCCTCGACGAGCCCACCAACGGGCTCGATCCGGGGGGCATCCAGGAGTTCCGCGAGATGATCCGGGCGATGGTCGAGCAGGAGGGACGCACCGTGTTCATCTCCTCGCACCTGCTCGACGAGGTCGAAAAGACCTGCGACGCGGCGGCGATAGTCGATCGGGGGAAGGTCGTCACGCAAGGCGCGATGGCGGACCTTGCCAGCGGTGGCGAAACGCGACACGAGCTGATCCTCGGGGTCGATGATGCCGAGCGGGCGCTGAGAACGCTCGCAGGCAGCGAGCTGGTGCTCGATTCGCATCGCTCCGACGAGGGCCTTCGGGTGGCGCTCTCTGGTGGACCCCAGACGGCGGCGCAGCTGAACGCGATGCTCGTGGCGGCCGGGGTCGGCGTGATGCGCCTGGAGCCCGTGCGCCAGAGCCTCGAGGCTCGCTTCCTGGAGATCACCTCCCGACTCGATGCCCACCCCGACTCGCAGGAGGTCTCAGCATGAATGCCACCATCGCCGCGCAGATGACAGCGGCCGACTTCCTCAAGCTGCGCAAGAAGCGCGGCACCGTGATCTGGGCGGCCGTGTTGGCGCTCGCGCCGCTGATCATCTTCTTCATCGTCGCGGCCGCTCAGCACTCCTCCAGCCCGCTGCAACATGCGCCGGCCGGAGGCGCCCAGGGCTTCAAGGACGGCATGCGGATCATCGCACTGGTCTTCGGGCCGCTGGCGGCGATCCTGATCGGTACCGACGCCGGGGCCGGCGATGCCACCTCGGGTGTGTTCCGCGACCTCGTCGTGACGGGTCGCTCGCGGCTGGCTCTGTTCGCGTCGCGCGTTCCCGCTGCGCTGGCACTGACGTGGCTTGTCGTGGGGGTGGCATATGCGCTGATGGTGATCGGCATCTACGCCTTCGCCTCGGGTAGCCCCACCCCGAACGCCTCGACGCTGATCGACGGCGCTGCCTTCACCGCACTGTCCTCGGGCGTCATCTGCGCCATCGCGGTGGGCCTGGCCTCCCTTACCGCCTCGCGTCCGGGGGCGCTAACCGTTCTGATCGGCTGGCAGCTGGTGGCCAGCCCGATCCTTGCCAACATCAGCTCGCTGGGGAGCTCGCGCAAGCTGGTGCTGAGCCAGGCTGTCGTCCACTACCTCCCCGCCGGCGTGACAGACCGCGGGGGAAACGTCGCCATGTCAGGTGCGTTCGCCCTGGTCGTGATGCTCGTCTGGCTCCTCGTGTTCCTCGCTCTCGGCGCCTGGCGCACGCGCACCATGGACGCCTGAGCCGCCTCCGTGCGGCTGGCCCCAGGCTCGGGCCACGCGGCACAGAGCACGATGTCAAAGCTGGATCGGGGAGGCGCCCGAGGCGGGGTGTCTCCCCGGCTTCACATCATTTCTCATAAATAAGATCGACATTATGCTATTTCTTGGGTCCCACCAACCAAGGAGGCAGCAGACCATGTCCCGAAGTTCCCTTCCAACTACCGAGCTCACCCCGCTCAGGCGGGTGCTCACGCTGATCGCCATCGGCGTCGCGGGCGCCCTTGCGGCCCTGGCGGGCACCTCGGGGCTCGCCGCCGCTCAGGCCGATCCCTCGCCGCCGCCCGTCTCGATCCTCACCTCACACGGTTATCTCGGCCGTGGTGACATCTTCATCTCGCCCTTTGGCGATGCGAGCACCTACGCCAACGGCCCCGAGATCCTCGACAGCCACGGGAACGTGGTGTGGTTCAAGGCGGTCCCGGCGGGACAGGAGGCAAGTGACTTCCGCACCCAGACCTACGAGGGCCAGCCTGTCCTCACGTGGTGGCAGGGCACTGGCCTCGGCGGCCTCGCCAGTGGCACCGGCTACATCTACAACGACCACTACCAGCAGATCGCCACCGTCAACGCCGGAAACGGTCTCAGCGCCGACGGACACGAGTTCCTCATCACCCCTCAGAACACGGCGCTGATCCTCTCCTACACCACCGCCACGGCCAACCTCACCTCGATCGGGGGAGCGGCCAACCAGACCGTCATCGATGGTGTGGTCCAGGAGATCGACATCGCCACCGGCCACGTGCTGTTCCAGTGGAACAGCCAGGATCACGTGCCCTTCAGCCAGAGCGAGCAGCCGCTGCCGGCCTCGCCGAGCACGCCGTGGGACTGGTTCCACATCAACGCCGTGCACCTCGACACCGACGGCAACCTGCTGATCGACGCTCGCGACACCTGGACGACCTACAAGGTCAACCGCTTCAACGGCAGCATCCTCTGGCAGCTCGGCGGCAAGGACTCGAGCTTCAAAGTCCAAGCCGCCCCCGGGCAGGTGCTCGACAGCGCGAATGAGATCTTCGCCTGGCAGCACGATCCGGAGGCGCTCGGGAACGGTCTCTACACGTTCTTCGACAACGAGTCCTCCGGCACCCCGCTGCTCTCCTCCAGCCGAGCGGTTCTCGTGCGGCTGAACCCATGGAGCCACGTCGCCACGCTCCTGTACTCGATCAACCAGCCAGAGGGCCTCGTGGCACCATCGCAGGGCAACGCCCAGAGCACCCAGGACGGCGACCTCTTCGTCGGCTGGGGTGCGTTGCCGTACTTCTCGGAGTTCAACCGTGCCGGGCAGCTCATCTTCAACGCCGAGTTCCCGGCCGGGGTGAACAGCTACCGCGCCTACCTGTTGCCCTGGCCTCCCCAGGAGCACGGGTGGCCATGGCATGGCGGTGGCGAGCCGGGAGGCGGTGGCCCCAGGCCCTAACTGGAGTTCATCGCGCTGACAGGTCCACAGGCCGGGTCGGGGGCAGCCTCGATCCGGCCGGTGGGGGCGCACGTGGGCCGGGTGCGTGGGAAGAGCTCGCGCACGAAACGTTCCACATATCGCCCGGGACTCCCCATAGACTCAACAGGAAGATGGCATCAACCCCAGCTGAAGCTGCATCCGGGCAGATCGTCGAGGCCCAAGACCTGCGTCGCCGCTATGGCGAGGGAGAGGCCGCCGTGGATGCGCTGGCGGGAGTCACCGTCAGCTTCCCCGCCGGGCGCTTCGCGGCGATCATGGGACCGTCGGGGTCCGGCAAGTCGACGCTCATGCACATCCTCGCCGGGCTCGACCGGCCGACCTCGGGCACGGTGGCGATCGCCGGGGTGCAGTTGACTGACCTGAGCGATCGCGAGCTGACCCAGCTGCGTCGCGATCGCATCGGCTTCATCTTCCAGACTTTCAACCTGCTGCCGGTGTTGAGCGCCGAGGAGAACATCCTGCTGCCGCTCTCGATCGCTGGACGCAAGCCCGACCGGGAGTGGTTCGACCGGCTCATCGACACTGTCGGCATTCGCGACCGACTCTCCCATCGCCCCGCCGAGCTGTCGGGGGGCCAGCAGCAGCGCGTGGCCGTCGCCCGGGCACTGATCTCCAAGCCCTCGGTGGTCTTCGCCGACGAGCCATCGGGCAACCTCGACTCCAAAGCATCCAACGACGTACTCGGGCTGCTGCGCCACGCCGTGGACGATTTCGGGCAGACGGTGGTGATGGTCACCCACGACGCGCACGCCGCCTCCTTCGCCGACCGGCTGCTGGTGCTGGCCGACGGGCGGATGGTCCACGACGGCGACGCCGGGACGGCCGAGCAGGCGCTCGACCTCATGAAGTCCGTGGGCTGATGCTCAGCCTCGTGCTCAGGGGCCTGTTGCAGCGCAAGCTCCGTGTGCTGCTGACGGGCATCGCGATCGCGCTGGGGGTCGCCCTGATGGCCGGCACCTACGTGCTCACCGACACGATCAACCAGTCCTTCGCCGGCATCTTCCAGACGGCCAACAGCGGCAACTCGGTCGTCATCAGCCCCACCGAAACCCTCGGCAACAGCGTGCGCTCGCAGACATCCCCGATCACCGAGGCGCTGCTCGCCCGGGTGCGCGCCACCTCGGGGGTGCAGCAGGCCGCCGGCACGATTTTCTCGACGGCAACTCTCCTCGACGTGCACGGCAAGCGGCTCACCACCGGCGGCGCCCCCAACTTCGTCGCCTCCGCGGAGCCCGCGCGCTTCGAGTCGTTCAAGCCCGTGCAGGGACGCTTCCCGAGCGGTCCCGCTGAAGTGGCGATCGACCAGGCAACAGCCGAAAAGACCAATCTGAAGCTCGGCGGGCAGTTGCTCGTCGCGGGCTCGGCGGTGTCCAGTCGCTACACGATCGTGGGGATCCTGAAGTTTGGCGGGGGCCAGTCCTTCGGAGGCGCGAGCGCCGCTGTCCTGACGCTGCCCGAGGCCCAGCGGGTGGTGGGTGAGAGCGGGCAATTCGACCAGATCGACGTGGCGGCCGCGCCGGGCGTCTCTCCCGAGGAGCTGCGCTCGCGTCTGCGTGCGGTCCTGCCGAGCACGGTGGTGGCGCGCACGGGCCGCCAGCAGGCCAAGAAGGACACCTCCAACCTCGAAAGCAACCTCAGCTTCCTACGCACCTTCCTGCTGGTGTTCGCCTATGTATCGCTCGTGGTTGGCGCCTTCATCATCTTCAACACCTTCTCCATCACCGTTGCCCAGCGCACGCGGGAGTTCGGCCTGCTGCGCACGCTCGGCAGCTCGCGGGCGCAGATCATGCGCGTGGTGGTGATCGAAGGGCTGCTGCTCGGAGTGGGTGGCGCGGTGCTCGGGCTGCTCGGCGGCATCGCGCTCGCGCCAGCTCTCGATCAGCTGTTCAAGAGCTTCGGCGCCGACCTGCCCGACTCGGGCACGGTGCTGGAGACCCGGACGATCGTCGTCTCCCTGCTAGTGGGTACGCTCGTCACCCTCCTCGCCGGGCTGGCACCGGCGCTGAGGGCAACCCGCGTGCCGCCGCTGGCGGCGATGCGAGAGGGGCTCGAGATTCCGCGCCGGCGGTTGACCGGGGCGGGAGTCCTGATTCGCGTGGGGATCGCGGTGGTGATCGCCGTCGGCCTGGGCGCGCTGATCGGCGCGGGGGTGGTCCCGATCCTGTTCGTGGCGCTCTCAGGCTACGTGACGTTCCTCCTGATCCGACTCGCTCGCGGAGGGCTCCCGGGTCGTGCTCGCCTGGTTCCCGCTCTCGCCCGGGCGATCGGGGTGCTCGTCGTCTGGCGCGGCATCACCGGTCGCCTGGCCCGGGAAAACTCGATTCGCCAGCCCGGGCGAACGCTGATCACGGCCGCCGCGCTGACGGTCGGCATCGCGCTCGTTGCCTTCGTGGCGGTGCTGGCCGACGGCACCAAGGCGACGATCGACCAGGCGGTCAGTCGCTCGTTTGCTGGGAACCTGATCGTCGAGAACTCACAGTCGGCATCCGAACAGGGCATTCCCGCGTTGGTCGCGCCCGCGCTGCGCCACGTTCCCGGGGTGGCGAGCGTGACGCCGATCGCTTTCACGGTGGGACGCAGGGTGGGCAGCTCCAGCAACTCGACGGTCACCGCCGTGGAACCGAGCTCGTTCGTGCGCACCTACAGGGTCGAATGGAAGCACGGCTCGAACTCCTCGCTGCTGGGCCTCGGCAACAGCGCCACGATCGTCACCGAAGCGAACGCCAAGGCGCACCACCTCAAGGTGGGCCAGACGGTGACCCTGCAGACGGCAACCAACAGGCGAGTGACGCTGACGGTGGCCGGGATCGCCTCAGACCAGGCCCGCCTGCTGGGTGAATTCACCATCTCGCTGGCGCTCGCACGGACGCAGTTCGGTCAGCGCGACGACGCTTTGAACTTCGTCACCTATCGTCCGGGCGCCACCGACGCCCAGGTCCAGCCGGCCGTCAACCGTCTGCTCGCCGGCGATTTCCCGCAGGCTCGCTCGCGCACGGCGGCCCAGTTCAAGCAGGACCAGGCCAACCAGATCAACACGCTGCTGGCGCTGATCTACGTGCTGCTGGCGCTGTCGGTGATCGTGTCGCTGTTCGGGATCGTCAACACGCTGATCCTCTCCATCTACGAGCGCACCCGCGAGCTGGGGATGCTGCGCGCAATCGGCACCTCGCGTCGCCAGATCCGCCAGATGATCCGCTACGAGTCGATCATCACGGCCCTGATCGGCGGCGTCTTCGGCCTCGTGGTGGGCGTGGTGGGGGCGATCCTCGTGACGACGCTCACCCTCTCGGGCTCCGGCTACGTGCAGGCGATCCCCTTTGGCACGCTCGCGGTGCTGCTGGTCGTGGCGGCGCTCGCCGGGCTGCTCGCCGCCCAGCTGCCCGCCCGCCGTGCCGCTCGCCTGAACGTGCTCAACGCACTCGCCGCCGAGTAGCGGCGCGCGCCTGAGCTTTCCGCAGGAGCCGTGCGGGTAGCTAAGCTCCCGGCCATGGCCCAGCCCGCCGTATCCGAGCCGCAGGACCCCGAGCTGCAGGCAGCCGCCTGGGACCTCGAGCCGCTGGTCGACGGCGAGGGCCGCGAGGGTGTCGAGCCGCGGCTGAGCGAGGCGCTGGAGCGTTCCAAGGCGTTCGCCGAGCGTCACGCCGGCAAGGTCGGCGAGCTCGACGGCGAGGGTCTGCGAGAGGCGATGAGCGAGCTTGGCGTGATCCACGAGCTGGTCGGACGTGCCGGCTACTACGCCGCCCTGAGCTTCTCCACCGACACCGCCGACCCCGCCACGGGCGCCCTGTTGCAGCGTGTGCAGGAGCGGGAGACGGCGATCCAGACCACGCTGCTGTTCTTCGAGCTCGAGTGGGCCGCCCTCTCGGAGGAGCGCGCCGAGGAGCTGCTGGCCGACGAGGGCCTGGACTTCTGCCGCCACCACCTGCGCAACGTTCGCCGCTACCGCGAGCACCTGCTCTCCGAGCCCGAGGAGAAGATCCTCGCCGAGAAGTCGCTCACGGGCGCCGGCGCCTGGACCCGGCTGTTCGAGGAGCTGACCTCGGCGATCGAGGTGAGCCTCGACGGGAGCGAGGGGGAGCCGGTGGCGCTCGACGTGGCCCTCAGTCGCCTCTCCCACGCCGACCGGGAGGTGCGCCGCAGCACCGCCGAGGCCGTCACGAGCGCGCTCGCGCCGGGCCTGCGCACTCGCGCCTTCCTGTTCAACACGCTGCTCGCCGACAAGGCCACCGACGATCGCCTGCGCCGCTACCCCAACTGGCTGGCGGCGCGCAACCTCGCCAACGAGGCGAGCGACGAGTCGGTGCAGGCGCTGGTCGAGGCCGTGCGCGGGCGCTATGAGATCGCGCGCCGCTGGTACCGGCTGAAGGCCGGGCTGCTCGGAGTGGAGCGGCTGGCCGACTACGACCGCATGGCCGCGGTCACCGAGGACGAGGTCAGCTACCCCTACGCCCAGGCTCGTGAGGTGGTGCTCGACTGCTACTCCTCCTTCTCTCCCGAGCTCGGCGCCCTGGCCAAGCGATTCTTCGACGAGCGCAGGATCGACGCGCCGGTGCGCCCGGCCAAGCGCGGTGGGGCCTTCTGCGCAGGGGCGGTGCCCGACGTGTACCCCTACGTGCTGCTCAACTACACCTCGCGCCGGCGCGACGTGCTCACGCTCGCCCACGAGCTCGGCCATGGCGTGCACTTCGCCCTGGCTGCCCGTCAGGGGATCTTCCACCAGCACACGCCCCTCACCCTGGCCGAGACCGCCTCGGTGTTCGGCGAGACGATCGTCTTCTCGCGGCTGCTGGAGGAGGACAGCTCGCCGGCCTCGCGCCTGGCGCTGCTGGCGGAGAATCTCGAGGACACGATCGCCACCGTCTTTCGCCAGGTCGCCATGAACAGCTTCGAGAACCTCGTTCACACCGCTCGGCGAGGGGAGGGTGAGCTGTCGGTGGAGCGCCTCGGCGAGCTGTGGGCCGAGAGCCAGGGCGAGATGCTCGGCGACTCGGTGGAACTGACCGAGGGCTATCGCAGCTGGTGGTCATACATCCCGCATTTCATTGGCAGCCCCGGCTACGTCTACGCCTATGCCTACGGTCAGCTGCTGGCGCTGTCGGTCTACCAGTGCTACGAGCAGACGGGCCCGGAGCTCGTCCCCCGCTACCTCGAGCTGCTCGCCGCCGGCGGCTCGCGCAGTCCCGAGGAGCTGGGTGCGATCGTGGGTATCGACCTGGCCGACCCCGGCTTCTGGGAGGCCGGGCTGGATCTGGTGGAGCGCCAGCTCGAGGAAGCCGAAGCCGCCGCCCACGCCTCGGGGCGGCTGTAGCTCCTGGAGCGGCGTTTCTGAAGTGGCTTGTCGATTCGCGGCGCTGGTCACGATCGCTCGCACACCTGCGGGTGGTGCGGATTAGCGACGGAGCTCTGCCTGTAGCCGGGTAGCGAGGCGGACGGAGGCGTCGATCTCGACTTGGCGGATCGAGACGCTCTCGACGCTGATCCCGAATGGGACGCCGACGCGCCGGCAGAATGCGATCAGCTCGACGGCCGTAGCGACGGCTTGGTCGTAGGACGCTTCCAGGGTGTCCTCCGCGTGGCGCAGCTCGTTCTCGATCCAGCGTGGCACATCGACACCGAGCCACTGAACGAACTCCAGTGTCTTCACCGACCCGCAGACCGAGAACGTAAATACGATCGGCGCCGGCTCGAGGCCACGAGCGGCGCACTCGTAGTGATAGTCGGAGACCAGGTCCTTCGCGGCGTTGACGTCATAGACGATCTGGGTGACAAAGAAGGAGCAACCTGCAGCCTGCTTGGCAAGCAGACGGAGGTGCTCCGTGCCCCCCCGCGCGTGGCGCTCTGGGATCGCCACACCTCCGAGCAGTAGATCCGGGCGCACCTCACTCCGTAGTTCGTAGGCTCGCGGCAGAGAGGTCGCGACCGGCTTTTCACGGGACGACGCACCGACGAACACCGACAGCGCCTGGGTTGGGGCCTGTTCGCTGAGCCACGACCGAAGCTGTTGCTCTGGGTACTTGCTGACAGCGCGGTACACGATTGCGGGTACCTCCAATCCGACGAGATCGCGAGCGAGGTAGTCGGCGGGGTCCATCGTGGGCAGGAACGGGAAGGGGCGTTCCTCGGGATTGCGGTCGCTCTCGTCATCGATGTCGTAGAGCACGAGGCCGTCGATGCCCAAGGGGCGCAGGCGCTCGAGCGTCTTCGCGGCGATCTGACGGGCATCCTGTGGTTCGGTCCTCAGGCGCGGTGGCGTCAGCGCGAAGAGCAAGAACTCACCTGTCCCCTCCGCAATGCGCCGCTGCAGCTCCACGCGCCGAAGCCTAGCCAAGCGCCTGTGCGCTACGTAGTCAAGCGCGGCGCCTCGTATGCGACGCTTTGCCAAGTGACCCACATCGCGATCCGCCGCGGCTACCCCCGCTGGTCGCTCAATCCGTTGACACACTTTGGCCCGCGAGTGCGATTTATCAGCAGTGGGACCCAATTACGCCAACGCACCGGATGCAGAGCTGATCGGCGCAGGCCGCGCCGACGCGTTTGCGGTGGTCTACGACCGGCATGCCGCGGCGATCTTCAACTGGGCCCGGTCGAGGGTCGGCGACCACGCCGCCGATCTCACCGCCGAGACGTTCGCCCGCGCCTGGCTCGCCCGCGGCTCGTTCAGGGACTGTGCCGAGGGCTCCGCGTTTCCGTGGCTGCTGGGGATCGCGCAAAACCTGCTGCGCGACTCGCTGCGCAGACAGCGGATCGAGGACCGGGCGAGGGCACGGCTCGGGCTGCCGCGCGAGCTCGCGAGCGATGCGGGCTACGAGCTCGTGGAGGAGCGGCTGTCGCTGCCCGAGGCCGCGCTGACGGCGATCGCCGACCTGCCCGAGGCCGACCGCCAGGTGCTCGACCTGCGCGTCGTCGAGGGACGGCCCTACAGCGAGATAGCGGCGGAGCTGAGCTGCACCCAGGTCGCCGCGCGCCTGCGGGTCTCACGCGCACTACGCCGTCTGAACGTCGCAATCGGAGGAAACCAGTGAGAACCGACAGCCCCGACATCCGGAGGAACCAGTGAGAACCGATATCCCCGACATCCTCGTCACCTACCGCAGCCAACTCCACGCCGCGATCGAGCGCGATCTCGCCCGCGGCACCCGCCCCGGTCGCTTGAAGCGCCGGGCGCTGGCGCTGAGCGTGCCGGCCACAGCGGCGGCCGCCACCACCGCGACCGTGCTCCTGAGCGCCGGCGGTGCCTCCGGGCCAGGCCTGGCGAACGCCGCGATCATCCGCCACGTCCGTGCCGAGCTGACCGCCCCAGCAGGCACGATCCGGCACGAGTCGGCGACCGTCACGCTCCCCGATGGTTCCTCGATGCCGTTCGAGCTCTGGGCGCAGACCGGCGGGACAGGCGACGCGACGGGCGTCTACCGCGTGATCAAGGACGGGCAAGAGGTCAGCCTCTCGGCTACCGAGAACGAGATCTACGACCCGTCGACGAACACGATCACGGTTTCGCCGCTCCCGCCGGCGATCCACCAGCGCGAGGTCTCACACGGGGTCGACCTCGCCAACGAACTGAAGCGGATGGTCGACTCCGGCCAGGCCACCGCGACACCGACCACCTACCACGGGATTCCGGCGTACGAGCTCACCCTGAACCTGGCCGGTGACGCGTTGCTGAACGGCACCGCGTACGTCGCCCGGAGCGACTACCGGCCACTCGAGATCGACTACGCGTCGAACGGCGGCGCCAAGGTCGTGTTCTCGGCGTACGAGTACCTCCCCGCGACCCCCACCAACGACGCCCTGCTCGCCGTCACGAGCACTCATCCGGGCGCGACGGTCGTGAACCAGCCATGACGTGCGCGAGCACGCCCGTGCTGGGAGGCCGCTAGCGACGTCGGTCAGTGCGGCAGATAGACAACATCTCGGGGACCGCAGGTGCCCCCGGCCGTGCATGCATGGTAGTCGGACTCTTCTCTGAAGGGACCCTTCCAAGTGGTTCCGCCGCCGGTCCCTGAGACGTGGGCCGGGCGGTAGGGATAGCCGCAGAAGTAGAACCCCATACGCCCGCCGCACACCCACCAGCGACCATCAATGAGTACCGGCCCGGCATCGCCGGTGGCGGCCCCGTCCGCGGTCAGGTTGATGTGCCTGGCGTGTGGGTTGACGGCGCCGGCAAGAATTGCCCCGGCCCGCGCGCATGACATGTGCCACGGATAGATCGCGTCCTTGCCGTAGAAGCCTTTGGCAGCGTAGCCGCAGCGCCTGACCGTGGCCGTCGTCAGTGCGGATGCTGCGCCGACGCCGATCATCAGTGACGCGAAAGCGATCAAGATGCACCGCCATCCCCTGAGCATGCGCGCGAGCCTAACACCAAATGTGACTAGATCTAGCCGGCCCGGCAGGCGGACGAGAGCTTCAGCGTTCGGCTGACCGCTCTGAAGCCATCGTCGTATCGAACCCGCAGCTTGCGCGCGCCGCGCGGTCGCGAGCCGGCCGGGAGCACGATTCGCGTTGACTGGGCGCCGATCTCGATCGTCTTCCAGCTGTGTCCCAAGAGTGCCATCACGACAACATGCGAATACAGGCCGGCGCGGGGGGAGACCCTGTAGGCGAGCACCAGAGCACCCTTGCGCCGGCAGAGAGCGTGGGAGGGCTGGGTCACCCTCAGCCGCAGCCTGCCCCTCGGAGCGCCGGCCCTGCTGAGTACCCGCTTGCCCTGCACGATCGCCAGGCTCGACGCGCCGGCCGGCAGCTCGACCTGCATGCTCACCTGGTCAACCGGCGCCGAGGACTTCGGGCCGGTGGCATCGGAGTGGGTGTCGGTCGCTCTGATGGGTACGCGTGCGATCACCTTGCCGCGGGCGTTCAGCGCCTCGGCGGTGAAGGGGGTCGCAACATCGCCTGCTTCGGCGATCGCGCCCGGCACCACGTCGGCGATCACCGGCTTGCCGTTCACCTCGACCGCCTCCACCGTCACCAGGGAGCCCCTGCTCGCCTGCCCGGCCGAGGCGGTTGTGGCCGTAAGCGAGCTGTAGGCGGGATAGGAGGCGAATGGTTTGGGTGTGGCGCCACTCGAGAGCAGTGAAAGCAGTCGATCCCAGTTGAAGGAGGAGGGCCAGTCGGGGAAGCAGTAGGACATGATGTCGTGCGTTCCCTGTTCCCGTGCCGGGCCGGTGGTCGAGAGGATCGGGCCGATGCCGCCAACCGAGCTGAGGCTGCGGTCCTCTCCGAACCCGATCAGGGATGCCTGCCCCTGGGAGTTGGCGGGCCAGGGCTCTTCGTCTGAGGGCGAGGTGCAGCCGGAGTGCTTGAAGCCGAGCTGATGGAGCATCTCGTGCACCACCACCGCCGACTGGCCCGCGCTCTGGGGCACGTAGGAGAACTTCCCGGGGATGTTGTTGGCGGCGCCGAGCACGCCATACCTGAGACCCGTGTCGTCGTAAACGCCGACGACGGGGTTGCTCGGCGTAGTGGTGCCCAGGGCCCCCTTCTCGGCCGCGAAGATTTTGCCCTCGATCAGGTTGACGCAGCCTTCGTTCAGTTTGACCATGACGTCCCAGGAGAGGCAGCCGACGAGGCTCTTGGTGTTGTAGCCGAGCGGTTTGCCGGCATATTCGGGCTGCGCCTGGAGCAGTTTCGCCACGCCCGCCAGGGCCGCCGTCAGGTCGACATGAATCGGCGCGCCCGTGGCGCTGAGCCCACCCGTGGGCAGCGGCCAGTAGGGCCATGTGTGGGTGATGCTCGCCGTCGGATCCAGGGGCATGCGCGTCACTTTGCCTTCGGTCCAATCGAGGCTCATCGGCGTGAATTTCAGCGCCGGGACATCGGTGAAGGCGATGTTGCTCAGGGCAAGATGATCGTTGGCGCGACAGCCCGCGCATTCGGGAAACTGCTGTTCGGGGTCGACATTCGCCACCAGCACGATCTTGCCGTGCGTCCAGCTGGCGGGAAGCTGGAAGTTGAAGGTGGCACCCGCGTCGGTGCGCTCGCCTTCGGCGGCCGGCGCGGGCAGCGCGTCGAGCGGGCCGTCGAGGGAGGAGAGTGGGCTCCCGGGGAGCGCAACGAGGCCGCCCGAGCCGACTTCGTAGCCGCTCAGCTGCACGCTCACCGCCTGGGCCGAGCCGGGCCCGTTGTTGGATGTGTAGACGCGGGCGATCGTCGCCGAGTTGGACGCCAGTCCCACTCCCGAGTATTCCTCGGCGTTGACCTTGCCCACGCCGGGTATACCGATTTCCCCGGCGCTCTTGTCCCAGCCTTTCAGCTGCACGGCCTGTAGGACTTCGATGTTTTCCGCCTGCGGGTCGCGCTGGCCGTAGCCGAAGTCGACTGTCGACTGCACCACTTCGCCGTTGGCCGCTTTCACGCCCACCCCTTCGCAGGCTGCTTCCTTGCGTTTGCCGGGGCACTTGGCCGAGGGCGACCACGTGAAGCCGCTCGGCTGACCGGCCGGCAGCCCGCTGGCGGTGACCGTGTAGGTGCCGGGGTCGACCGAGGCGGTGTAGGCGCCGGCCGAGTCGCTGGTGACGGTCTGGGAGACCGCGGCGCCCGAGCTCGATTTGCCGACGATCTGCACGGAGATGCCGGGCGCGGGCGCCAGCGGCGTGGCCGCGCCCGAGGCGGGACCGGTGACGAGCTTGCCCGCGATTCCCGGTAGGCCCACCGTCCCTGTGGCTGTGGCCGCCCCCGGCGCCACAGCTGCTGTGGGGGTTCCCTGCAGGCGCACGTGGTAGCTCTCGGTGGCGGCTTCGTCCTTGCCGTCGCCGTGATCGATCTGCACTTCGATTGACTCGCTGGTCACGCCCGGTGGGAAGGTCAGGGTCCCCGATGCTTCGGTGTAGTCCTCGTTGGCCACCTTGGCGGTCCCGTCTTGGGTTTCGTAGTCCACCGTCACCGCCTTTGCGCTGGCTTCGGAGAGGGTCACGGTGAAGGTCTCGGTGGTGGTGCCTTCGGCGGGGAGCGCCACGCTCGGTTCGCCGCTGACCGAGGCTGTCACGGAGACTTCGGGCTGGAACAGGAACATCCGTGTTTTGCCTTCGTGGGTACCCAAGCCGGCGATGTCGCCGTTGTCGTTGATCGCGGTGGCGCGCTGGAGCAGCCAGCCGGACCCTTTCGCCAGCAGGGTGTTCAGGTCGGTCACCGTGCCCCCCTGCCAGGTTGCCGCGTGTTCGGCGCCGGAGACGAGCTCGGAGCCCACCACAACGTGCGAGGAGTTGACCGCGAAGGGCTTGAGCAGGCCGGAGACTTCGGTTTCTTTGCCTCCCGGCGCGCGCAGATAGAGCTTGCCCCCGCGCCGGCCGAGCATGCTGCCGTCGTTGGCGAGCGGGAAGCCGCTGAAGGGTTCGTCGAAGTCAAGGGGGGTGGCGGCCGCGCCGGGACTCGACCAGAGCACGTATTTGGGGTTGACCGGTTCCCCTTCAACGTTTAGTTCCTTGACCGCCCCATACATCGTTCCGGGACCGTTGACGCCGTAGACTTCGCTCCACGGCCCGTCGCCTTCGCCCACGGCGCTCGGATGCGCTGTGCCTCCGGCGGAGAGGAAGCCGCGGCTGCGCAGGTTCCCTTCCACCTGGATGGTGCCGAGGCCCACGACGTCGCCGGCGTCGTCGATGCCCGTGCCGAGGCCGCCGGCCGGTTTCGATTCGCCTTTTTCGTTGACGACGGTTTCCTGGAAGAGGGGCACTTCGTGGCCTTCGCCTGTGGGCGAGAACCAGACAGGGCGAAAGACGGAGCGTTCCTTGCCTTCGGAGTCGAAGTAGCTGGTCGTGCTCGAGCCGCCCACGCGCCCAGCGGCGTTGATGCGGTAGAGGAAGAGTTCGTGGAAGACTTCTCCGAGCGTGCCCCCGTGTGTTTCCGGTCCCCCGTTCAGGGGAGCGAGCGCCGTTGATCTCCCCGACGCCCAGATTGACCACGGTCCCTCGATGTTTTCTTCAGGCTTGCCCGGTTCTTCTTCTTCGAAGGTCAGCCGCGCCACGAGGATGTGGTCGGAGGAGTTCATCGACATCGGGAAGCCTTCGCCCGCGTCGGTGACCGACACGGCGCTGGCCACGGCGGGCGAGACGAGGAGCGCCAGAGCCAGCAGCATCCCGAAGAGCGCAACGTGCTTTCCAAATTGCGGTGCAGCTCTGCGGGCTTCCATGCCTGGTGCCTCCCTGGCGACTCTGATCTAGCTGGACGACTGCTTGAGTGCGGAAGCCTTTCATAGACACTCGTGTCAACGCAGCGCGGAGGTCCCGCGAGTACGCATTATCCGCGTAGCGCGATCGTTTCCTCACCCAGCGCCAAGCGCCGGGACTCCATCGGGCAGTGCGTGGGATGGACTCTCAGTGAAAGGTGGGCGTGGAGTCGCTGGTGGCGTGGGGGACGCCGTGGCTGTCCAGCACCACCATGTGCACGACGTAATTGCCTCGCGTGGGTGGCACCGGGACCCAGAAGCTGCTCGAGAATGTCTCGTGGTTCACGGTCGGCTGCACCCGCGCCACCACCACGTCTCGCCACCAGGGTCTCGGTAGCGGCTTGCCGCTGGCCGCGGAGAACAGCGACCACTCGAGCGTCGCACGTTTGCCGGCGAAGCCGTCGAGCTCGACGGTGTAGCTGACCATCGCGCCCACCGGATGCAGAACGTGGTCGACCAGCTGTCCACGTGAGTTCTTGAACAGCTCCTCAACGGCTTCCGCGGCCTTCACCGGGTTGGGGCTGTAGGTGAGCGCCTTTTCGATCTCCTGGGTCACACCTCCGCAGTGCGCGCCGCATCTGCTCGGCAGCGCCACGCGCGCCCTATCTCCATGCACTGCGCCTTTTGGCTCCGGGGTGGTTTCTTCTGAGCCTCCTTCCGGGGGCGCGGCGCCGACTTCTTCTTCGTTGCCCGGCGGGGTGGCCGCCTTGGCCGCCTCGATGCTCGCCAGTGCCCCCGCGGCCGCCGCCACCTTTGTTTCCGGCGCGCCGTTGCCTTCGGTCACGAGCGCGCCGTTGACCTTGTGAGGGGTGGGGGGCTGTTCGTCGGGCTGGGACTGCGAGGAGCCTTCGGTCGCGGAGCCTTCGGTCGAGGAGCCGGAGGTGGGCGCGCCGGTGTTGGGGGTGGTCGTGGTGCTCGGCGCCCTGGTCTGCTTGCCCTTGCCGGAAGGCTGCCCGTGAGCGGCACGCGGTCCATTCCCCTTGGTAGCGGGTGCAGAGGTGGTGGAGGTGGTCGCTGGGGGCGGCTGGGGCTGGGTGGACGCTCTCGGTGCGCTTTCAGTGTGCGTGGTGGCACCTTCGGGGGTGCTCGAGGTGGCTGTGTAGGAGGCCATCCGGTAGACGATCGCGCCGGTCGCTGCGCTCGAGGGGACCGATTCGACGACATTTCTCGCTTCGGAGCGCGCGTCGAACTCTTCGAGGCTCACTTCGGGGTAGGCACTCACGTCGCTGAAGCTCGCTGCCAGCGCTTCGGGTGACTTGGGCAGCAGCCCAACGATCACGCCGACGATGCCGGCGAGCGTGCCCAGCGTGGCGATCAGCGCCATGACGCGGCTCCTCGTGGTGCGGAGCAGGCTGCCGAGCGTGCGTCTTGTCCCTGTCTGGGAGCGGGTGGTCTTGCCCGGGCGCTTGCGCGACCCAGGCTTAGAGTGAGACCTCCCTGATTTGCTGCTCGAGGCCATGCCCGCCGGTGCCCCCCGACATCAGAGTTGGGCGTTCTCCCAAAGCCCTGGCGATCATACAAGAGCAGTTCCAGTGAATCAATTCGACGATGTGATCAGAACAGACCCAGCCCGCTGCCCACCCCGTGCACGAGGTTGAACAGCGGCTGGGGAATCACGCCGAAGAAGACGGTGGCCGCTCCGGCGAGTACCGCCACGAACAGCACCTCGCCCTGGAGTCCGCCGGCCTCGGGTGCGGGCCCGTCGGCGTCGAGCTCTGAGGAGCCGCCGGCGAGCACGGGGCGTCCACCGGAGCTCGGGCTCAGCAGGGTCCCGGCCTCCACGGGCGACTCGGCGGCGGGGGCTTCGCGCATCCACATGGCGGCGATCACCGGCAGGTAGTAGCCGAGGGAGATCATCGATCCGATCACGATCGCCACCCCGAGCCAGGTGTAGCCCCCGGAGACGGCTGCGTCGATCAGGTAGAACTTCCCCATGAATCCGGCCGTCGCGGGAATCCCGGCGAGGGCGAGCATCGAGATCGTCATCGGCCATGCCAGCAGCGGTCGCTCGCGTCCAAGGCCGGCGAGCGACTGGATCGAGTCGCCGAGACCCGTTTCGCGCTCGCGCGCCACGATCACGGAGAAGGCGGCCATGTTCATGAACAGGTACACAGCGAGGTAGAACACGGTGGCCTTGACCCCGAGCTGGGTGGCGACGACCACCCCGGCGAGCATGTAGCCGGCCTGGGCAACAGAGGAGTAGGCGAGCATCCGCTTCAGCGAAGACTGGCCCAGGGCGCCGACGTTGCCGACCACGATGGTCGCGGCGGCGAGCACCGCCACGGCCGGCCCCCAGCTCTGCTGGGTGGAGATCAGGGCGACGTCGAAGAAGCGCAGGAACACACCGAGGGCCGCCACCTTGGTGGACACCGCCATGAAGGCCGTCACGGGGGTGGGCGCGCCCTCGTAGACGTCGGGCGTCCACTGGTGGAAGGGCGCCACCGATGCCTTGAAGCAGAGTCCCGCCACGCACAGCGCCACGCCGGTGAGGGTGAGCGGGTCGGTGGCGAGGTTCCCGCTCGAGAGCGCCTGGGCGATGCCGGAGAAGTCGGTGGTGCCGGTGGCGCCGTAGATCATCGCCAGGCCGTAGAGCAGGGTGGCCGATCCCACGGAGCCCACGATCAGGTACTTCAGACCCGACTCCAGCGAGTGCTCGCGTTTGAGCTCGGTTGCGCAGAGCACATACAGGGGGATCGAGAGAAGCTCCAGCCCCACGAACAGGGCCACCGTGTTCTGGGCGGCGGCCAGCAGCGACATGCCCGCGATCGAGCTGAGCAGCAGCGCATGAAACTCGCCGTGGGCCGCTTCGCGTGCGGCCAGCGAGCGCCACGCCAGCAGCACCGTGCAGGCGCCGCCGGCGATCAGCACGAGGTTGAGCATCAGCGCGAGGTCGTCGATCCGCAGCGCCCCCGAGACGATCGACTTCTGGGCGTTCCACTGCCAGATGGTCAGGCCGAGCGCCGCAGCGAGGGCGGCGAGGCTGAGCGCGGGTACGAGCTGGGCGCGGATCCAGCGCGAGCCGAGCAGCCCAACCAGCAGCACGAGCACCGAACCGCCGAGCAGGGCGATCAGCGGCGAGAGCCCCGCGAAGTCGACGTGGGGGCCTTTGAGGTGGGCTGTGGCGAGGAGGTTCAGCATCATGGTGTCCCGCTCGGCGCGGCCACACAGGGTGAGCCCGCTTCCTCCAAGCTCGTGTCGGGCAGGCAGTGCTCCGTTCGGACGCTCGCCAGGCCGAGGTATGGAGCGCTGAGCAGCTGTGCCGAGGCAACCGACTGCTTGACCGAGCGTTCGCTGCGGTGCAGGGCGAACTGCGGGTAGAGCGCGAGGAACACGATCACGGCGATCACCGGAGCGAGCACGATGCCGTCGCGGAAGCTGATCTCACGCGAGTCCGCCGATGGGCCGACCCGGTTGTGCATCGCCCGGATGAACAGCCGCAGGGCGTACACGCTGGCCATGACCACGCCGGAGAAGGCGATGATGGCGATCACGAGCTTGGCTTTGAAGACGCCGAGCAGGATCAGGAACTCGCCGACGAAGTTCGAGGAGCCGGGGATGGCGAGGGTGGCGAGCGCCACCACCAGGAAGAGGGAGGCGAGCACCGGCGCGCGGAAGGCGAGACCGCCCATGTCGCGTACGTCCTCCGAGCCGCCGGCGCGCTTGGAGAGCAGGCCCACGATGAACAGCAGGGGCGCCACCACCAGGCCATGGTTGACCATCTGCAGCAGGGCGCCCTGGGCGCCCTGGGAGTTCAGGGAGAAGATGCCGAGGGTGATGAAGCCGAGCTGGGCCACCGAGGAGTATCCGGCGATCAGGCGGGCGTCGGTCTGGCTGAAGGCCTGCAGCGAGCCATAGATGATGGAGGCGAGGGCGAGCAGCAGCATCAGCGTCTGGAAGTGCGCGGCGGCCTGGGGAAAGAGCGGCAGGACGATCGCCAGGAAGCCGTAGGCGCCGACCTTGGAGAGCACCCCCGAGAACACCATCAGCACCTCGATGGGCATCGCGCGGTAGCCGTCGGGCATCCAGCCGTGCAGGGGGAAGGCGGGCATCTTGACGAGGAAGGCGGCGGCGAAGAACAGGAAGATCCACTCCTGCGATCCGCTGCTGAGGGGGAGCGCGTGCAGTGCGGTGAGCACGAAGGTGATGTGCCCGCCGCCCTGCTGGGAGGCGAGCACGCCGGTGGCGATCGCCGCGGCGAGCATCAGCAGCGAGCCAACGAGGGTGTAGATGACGAGCTTGATCGTGGCTTTGATCCGGCCGGGTTCCCGGCCCCAGCCGCCGATGAGGAAGTAGAAGGGGATCAGCATCAGGTCGAAGAACGACACGAACAGCGCCAGGTCCTGGGCGAGGAAGGCGCCGAGGACGGCCGACTCGGCGAGCATGAAGTGGAAGTAGAAGAGACGTGGCCGCTCCCACTCACGCAGGTTCGCCGCCAGGGTCGCCACGGCGAACAGCAGCGTGGTGAGGCCGATGAGGAAGACGTTCAGGCCGGTGACGGCGAGCTTGTAGTGGATGCCGAGGGTGGAGATCCAGACCTCGTCGGTGACGTGCTGGAGAGCGGCGCCGCCGGACTTGTAGTCGACGATGTAGCCGATGGCCAGCGCCAGGGCGAGCACCGAGCCGGTGAGCGCCGCGATCCCGGGCACGCTCCACGATCCGCGTCGCGAGGACTCGCCGGATCTCTCCGGGACCTCGCTCCGCGCCCCCATCAGGGTGGAGGCGAGGGCGCCGAGGAGCCCGCATGCGCCGGGAAGCCAGAGAAGGATGGAGAGGGGGGGCATGGTCGCTGTGGTCAGACCTGGAGGAGGAAGTAGAAGCCGACACCGGCCACGCCGAGGACGAGCAGGGCGGCGTAGTAGCGCACGAACCCGCTCTGGGCGGCCCTCACAGCCGCGGAGCCGGCGCGCACGATCCCGGTGGTGCCGCCGACGAGGGTCTCATCGACGAACAGCCGCTCGAAGGTGTCGCGGGCGAAGAGTCCCACGGCGGCGACCGGTTTCACGACGATCGTGTCGATCAGCTCGTCGAAGTACCACTTGTTGACGAACAGCTCATACAGCGGCCGGAAGCGCTGGCGGATCGCGGTGCTCGAGCGCAGTTCCTGGCCACCTGTGACCCACAGCCGGTGCGCGAGGGCGATGCCCAGCAGCGCGAGCACCGTGCCGAGGCCGAGGCCGAAGATGAGCAGTCCGTTCTTGGTGTGCGGTTCATACAGCGCCGAGCCCGCGAAGGAGGGGCGCAGGAAGTCGTCGACGACGAAGTCCACCTTGGGGATCTGGATCAGCCCGGCGCCCACGGCGCCCACGGCGAGCATGCCCATGGCAACGCGCATCGGCAGCGCTCGCTCGGCGATGGCGTGGACGGGTCCGGGGAAGCCCACGTCGGTGTCCTCCTCTTCGCCGTTGGCCGGGTTGCGCGGCACCTCGGCATGGTGCAGATGACCGGCTTCCAGCTCGCGTGCCTCGGCGACGGGCTCGCCGTGGAAGGCGCGGAAGATCATGCGGAAGGTGTAGATGGCGGTGAGGAACGCGCCCACGTAGCCGGCGACATACAGCGCCCAGTGCCAGCCGCCGCGCTCGGCGGTGACGAGCAGGATGTCGTCCTTGGAGAAGAAGCCCGAGAAGGGCGGCACCCCCGAGAGGGCGAGGCCGCCGACGATGAAGCAGATGTAGGTGAAGGGCAGCGCCTTGCGGAAGCCGCCCATCTTGTTCAGCGACTGCTCGCCGCCCATGGCGCCGATGATCGATCCGGCGGCCATGAACAGCAGGGCCTTGAAGAAGGCGTGGGTCATCAGGTGGAACAGCCCGGCCGCATAGGCGCCCACCGAGACGCCCATGATCATGTAGCCGATCTGGGACATGGTGGAGTAGGCGATGACGCGCTTGATGTCGGTTTGGGCCAGCCCGATCGTCCCGGCGATGAGCAGGGTGGCGGCCCCGACGACCGCGCCGACGTCCTGGGCGGCGGGTGCGAGCTCGAACAGAGGATGCATGCGCGCGATCAGATAGACGCCGGCGGTGACCATGGTGGCGGCGTGGATCAGCGAGCTGACGGGGGTGGGTCCCTCCATGGCGTCGGGGAGCCAGGTGTGCAGGGGGATCTGAGCCGACTTGGCGAAGGCGCCGACGAGCAGCAGGCAGCAGCCGGCCACCAGGTCTCCCTGGTCGCTGCCGTGGCCGAAGGCGCCCCCTTCGGTGGCGTGGAAGGTCTTCAGGAAGTCGAGCGTGTGGGTGTGCTTGAAGATGAAGTAGGTGCCCAGCACGAGACCCACGTCGCCGACGACGTTGATGACGAAGGCCTTGATGCCGGCGCTGGTGGCGGTCGTGCGCCGGTACCAGAAGGAGATCAGCAGGTAGGAGGCGGCGCCCACAAAGGCCCAGCCGGCGATCAGCAGCAGGAAGTTGCCGGCCAGCACGAGCAGCAGCATGGAGAAGACGAAGAAGTTGAGGTAGGCGAAGTAGCGGGCGAAGCCGCGGTCACCCTCCATGTAGGAGATGGAGTAGAGGTGGATCAGGGTGGAGATGCCGGTGACGACGAGGATCATGAACACCGACAGGGGATCCACGAGGATCGACATCTGGGCGTCGATGCCGGCGGTGGAGGCGTAGTTCCACAGCGAGGAGACCACCTGGCGATGCTCGGGGGCTAGCCCCTGGATCTCGATCAGCGCGCCGAGCGCTGCCAGGAAGGAGAGGAAGATGGCACCCGTGGCGATCCAGCCGGCGGCCTTCGAGGTGCCCCCGCCGAGGGATCGGAAGCCGAGGGCGATGACGAGCATGCTCACCAGGGGGAAGAGCAGCACGAGCCAGCCGTAGGTGGTGGCGCTCACTAGCCCTGCAGCTCCCTGAGCTCGTCAACGTCTATCGGCAGGTGGCGGCGGTAGATGGCGACGATCATGCCGAGGCCGATGCAGACCTCGCAGGCGGCCACGGTCATGACCACGATGGCGAGGATCTGCCCGTCGCCGTTGCCCCACATGCGCGAGAAGGCGATCAGGGCGAGGTTCGCTCCGTTGAGCATCAGCTCGAGGCAGAGCAGCACCACGAGGGGGTTGCGGCGGGTCATGACGCCGATGGCGCCGAGCGAGAAGACGATGGCCGACACGGCCAGGTACCAGGCGATGCTCACGAGTTGCCCCTCCGCGTGCCGACGCCCTCGGCCATGGTTCCCGTCCCACGGGGGCGCAGCAGCTCGAGGGGGGTGAGCAGATCACGCTCGTCCTCGTCCAGGCCGCCGCGGCGGCGGGCGAGCACGACGCCGCCGACAGCGGCGATCAGCAGCAGGAAGGAGGCGACCTCGAAGGCCAGCAGGAAGCGGGTGAGCAGCAGCTTGCCGATGTAGGCGGGCGTGCCGTATGCCTGAGGACCGGGGCTGTAGCCGGCGCCGTAGCCGGCGGTGGCCTCCAGTCCCGTTCCCAGCAGCGCGATCAGCAGCTCGACGGCAACAGCGCCGCCGAGGATGACCCCTCCGAGGCGCAGGCCCGAGCCGGCGGCTCCGCGGCGCAGGCGCTCGCCGATGGAGTCGGACTCGCCGCCGACATAGGCGACGACGAACACGTAGAGCACCATCACGGCGCCGGCGTAGACGACGACCTGCACGGCGGCCACGAACTCGGCACGCAGCAGCAGGAAGAGGACGGCGAGCGAGACCAGATGGCTGACCAGGGCGAGGACGCTGTAGAAGGGGTTGCGCAGCACGACCACGCCGACCGCGCCGGAGATCACGCCGATGGCGGCGAGGAAGAAGAGGATTGAGCTCACTCGCCCTCGTTCCTCAGGGGTGTGCGCTCGAGCGGCTCGGCGAGGAGCATCTCCTTGGTGAAGATCAAGTCCGTGCGGTCGTAGTCGGAGAGCTCGTAGTCGTGGCCCATGGTGATGGCGTCGAAGGGACAGGCGAGCTCGCAGTAGCCGCAGAAGATGCAGCGGGACAGGTTGATCTCATAGACGGCGGCGTAGCGCTCGCCGGCGGAGACGCGGTTCTCGGGGGTGTTCTCGGCGGCGACAACGCGGATGCAGTCGGCGGGGCAGGCGGCGGCGCACAGCGAGCAGCCGACGCACTTCTCGAGGCCGGTGTCCTCGAAGCGGTGCAGCTTGTGACGGCCGCGGAAGCGCGGGTAGACGGGGGTCTTCTCCTCCGGGTACTCGACGGTGACGGGGGTCTCGGTGAAGCGCCCGAAGGTCGTCAGCAGGCCGCGGGCAGTCTCGCGGAATGTCCGCCAGGTGGCGCGTCCGGACCCCGGCTCGGGGGCGCGCACGACCTCGATGACGTCCTCGCCTGGATTCCAGGCCTCGAGCTCGAGGGCGGTTGCGGCGCCGGATGTCGGCTCGCTGGTGGGAGGTGTGTCGCTCATCAGTGGACGGCGACGACCACGATGGCCGTCACGAGGGTGTTGAGGGTTGCCAGGGGCAGCAGCACCTTCCAGCCGAAGCTCATCAGCTGGTCGTAGCGCAGGCGGGGGAGGGTGGCACGAATCCAGATGAAGAGGAAGGTGATGATGGACATCTTGAAGAGGACGACGATCGGATCGACCCAGCCCGGGGGATGGATGCCAAAGGGCATCAGCCAGCCGCCGAGGAAGATGGTGGTGACGATCCCGGAGACGACGAGGACGTTGAGGTACTCGGCGAAGTAGTAGGAGGCGAAGCCTCCCCCGCCGTACTCGGTGTTGTAGCCGCCGACGAGCTCGGCGTCGGCCTCGGTGAGGTCGAAGGGCGCACGGTTGGTCTCGGCGAAGCCGGCGACGAGGAAGACCAGGAAGCCGAAGAACTGGGGGATGAAGTACCACATGCCGCCCTGCGCGTGGACGATGCCGGTGAGGGAGAGGGTCTGGGCGCTGATGATCACGCCGACGAGGGCCATGCCCTGGGAGACCTCGTAGGAGATCAGCTGGGCGGCACCGCGCATGGCTCCGAGGAAGGAGTACTTCGAGCCCGAGGACCAGCCGCCGAGCATGATCCCGTAGAAGGCGATGCCTCCGAGCGCGAAGACGTAGAGGGGGCCGATCGAGACGTCGATCCCGTAGAGCCCCACTTTCGTCCCGAAGATGTCCTGGGTGTCGCCGAAGGGGATGATCGCGAAGGCCGCCACCGCGGTGAGGATCGAGATGAGGGGTGCGATGGCGAACAGGAGGCCGACGGAGGTGGTTGGCCGGGACTGCTCCTTGGTCAGCAGCTTGAGGATGTCGGCGAGTGGCTGCAGGGCGCCGTAGGGACCGACGCGGTTGGGTCCGTAGCGGCTCTGGAAGCGCCCGAGCAGCTTGCGCTCGGCGAGCAGGACGACGGGCACGAGCTGCAGACCCACGGCGAAGATCAGGATCGCCTTGATGATCTGGATCCACCAGGGCTCGAAGTAGCCGACGACCGCAAGCTGGGTGAGGTGGCCGGCGAAGGCGGTGATCATGTGGCCGGCGAGGGCGGGGATCATGTTCCCTTCCCACCGGTGTATGACAGCGGCGATACACCGTCTGCGGGGTGGAACAGGAACTCCAGCGCCGGCGAGTTCTCCACCTCGGGGGCGTCCCACACGGAGCGGTAGCCGGCCAGCTCGGCCGCCTCCTCGGGCGCTGCGACCACCCCGGGGACGGGCGTGAGATCCGCGGCCGTGGCGGCGGGGAAGGCCGAGGCGGCGTCGCGCTCCTGCCAGCGAACGCCGCGGCCGCCGATCTCCTCGAGGGTGAGCCCGGCGTAGAAGGGAACGGCCTCGAACAGCCGCCTGGAGGCCATGGCGCCGCTGAGGATGTCGAGGTCGAGACCGAGACGCAGGGCGAGCTCGGAGATGACCTGCCATTCGGCGCGGACGGAGCCGGGACGGGCGATGGCGGGGCGCAGCCGCTGCAGGCGCCCGTCGGGGTGCACGATGGTGCCTTCCTTCTCGGGGTAGGCCTCGGCGGGGAAGACCACGTTCGCGTGCTCGCGGATGCCCTCGGTGAGGAAGGAGGCATGCGCCACCACGGTGCCGGCGGCGGCGAGGGCTCGCTCCCACAGCGCATGGTCGGGCAGGTCGCGCAGCGGGTCGCAGCGCAGCAGATAGACGGCGTTCAGCTCGCCGGCCGCCAGCCCCTCGGCGATGGCGTGAGCGTTGCGAGCGTTTTGGGATGCAATCGCGCTGGGCACCTCGCCGTCGCCGCCCTCACCGGCCGCCGAGCCGAGCTGGGAGAGTCCCGGGCCGGCGCCCGGCAGCACCCCGGCCTCGCGCAGGCCGCGGCCGTTGGTGGCGGCTGGCACTTCGAGCAGGCCGGCGCCGGCGGTGCCGGAGAGCTCGAGCGCGCCGGCGATGTTCAGCAGGGCGGCCGCTCCGGCCTCGGCGTTGGGGGCGGCTGTGAGGCGCTCGCCCCACAGCACGACCACCTCGCGGGCGGGCGTATCGCCGTCGCCGGCGTTCTCGGCCGGGGGGACGCGCTCGCCGCCGCGCAGCAGCTCTGCCAGCTCGCGGACGGTCTGGGGCTCGACACCGGCCTCGCCGGCGAGGCGGTCGAGCTCCTCGCCCGTGCCGAGGGCGGCGGCGAGGGCTGCGGCGAATGCGGCGCCGGCGCCGGGCTTGAAGCGAATGGACAGGGCGGCGCTCGCGTCGAGCGAGCTGGGCACGGCGGAGGCCACGGCGAGCTTCAGGCCGCGGCGGCGGATGCCCTTGCGCAGGCGCAGGTCGAGGATGGGGGAGTCGTTGACGGGCTCGGTGTCGAGCACGAGCACGGCGTGGGCGAACTCGAGGTCGGAGGTGCGCGCCTGCAGGGCCGGGGCGCCGAGGGCGCGGTGGGCCTCGAGTGAGAGGGTGCCCGAGCGGCGGGAGTCGAGGTGGGGCGATCCGAGTCCCTCGCGCATCAGGCGGGAGAGCAGGTAGCCCTCCTCGTTGGTGGCCTGTCCGCCGACGACGGCGCCGGTGGCGGCGCCGGCACGGCTGAGACCGGCGGTGGCCTCGGCCAGGGCTCGCTCCCAGGTGACGGGGCGCAGCTGGCCGCCGTCGCGGATGAGCGGCTCGGTGATGCGCTCGTCGGAGTGGAAGGACTGGTAGGCGAAGCGGCCCTTGTCGCACAGCCACCCGTCGTCGACCTCGTCGTTCTGGCGGTCGAGCACCCGCAGGGCGCGCTCGTCGCGGACGGTGATGGTGACGTTGCACTGGGCGGGACAGAGGGTGCAGACGGAGCCCGCGCCCTCGATGTCCCAGGGCCTCGCCCGGAAGCGGTAGGGGCGGGAGGTGAGCGCGCCGACGGGGCACAGCTCGACGATGTTGCCGCTGAAGGGGGCCACGTAGGGGTGCCCGTCGAAGGTGGAGACGTAGGAGTGGGCGCCGCGCTCGAGCAGCACCAGCTGGTAGTCCTCGGCGACCTCCTGAGAGAAGCGCACGCAGCGGTAGCAGAGGATGCAGCGCTCGCGGTCGATGGCGATCAGCGGTGAGAGCTCGAGCGGCTTTACGAAGTGGCGCTTGGGCTCGATGAAGCGCGAGATGCCGCCACCCCAGCCGAAGGTGATGTCCTGCAGGGGGCACTCCCCGCCCTTGTCGCAGACAGGGCAGTCGAGGGGGTGGTTGATGAGCAGGAACTCCACCACCGACTGCTGGGCGGTCTTCACGCGGTCGGTCTGGGTGTAGACGACCATCCCATCCCTGACGGGTGTGGAGCAGCCGGTCTGCAGCTTGGGGATGCCTTCGATCTCCACCAGGCACATGCGGCAGGCGCCAACGGGCTGGCCGAGCTTGGGCTCGTAGCAGAAGACGGGGATCTCGACGTCGCCGTGCTTGGCGGCGTCGACGAGCATGGTGCCCTCAGGCGCTGAGACCTCGCGGCCGTCGATGGTGAAGTTGATCGTCTTCGGTTGCGGGCGCGGCACGAGCTATGCGCCCCCCCGCTGGGTGCCGGGCGCGCCCTCGTGTGCGCCGGGTGCCTGGTCGCCCTCGCCTTTGTGGGCGAGCTGGGTCTCGGGAGCTTCGTCGAACGCTCCCTGGGCGGCGAGGGCCGAATCGGAGGCGGCCGCGCCGTTCAGCCCACGGCTCATTCGGGCGGCTTCGATGTGCTGTTCGAACTCGTCGCGGAACTTGGCGATCATCGAGCCGATGGGCATGGCCATGGCATCGCCGAGCACGCACAGGCAGTTGCCGATGATGTGCTCCTGCACCGAGGCCATGATCTCGAGATCCATCGGTGTGGCCTCTCCGGAGGCGATCCGCTCGAGCATCTTCACCGTCCAGTTGGTGCCCTCGCGGCAGGGGGTGCACTTGCCGCAGGACTCGTGGCGGTAGAACTTGGCCACCTTCAGGGCCACGTCGAGGATCGGGGTGGAGTCGTCCACGACGATGATGGCGCCCGAGCCGAGCATCGACTTGGCGGCGGCGAGCGAGTTGAAGTCGTAGGGGATGTCGAGGTCGTCTTTGGTGAGCACCGGGGAGGAGGATCCGCCGGGGAACCAGCACTTGACCTCGCGCCCTTCGGCGGGGCCGCCGGCGAGGCCGTAGATGATCTCGCGCGAGGGGATGCCCAGCTCGATCTCGTAGTTGCCGGGGCGCTGCACGTGACCGGAGACGGACACGAGCTTGGTGCCGGTCGAGGTCTCCACGCCGAGCTTGGCGTACTCCTCGCCACCCATGTCGATGATGGCGGGCACGGTGGAGAGGGTCTCGACGTTGTTGATCAGGGTGGGACCCTGGTAGAGGCCCTGGTTGGCGGGGAAGGGCGGCTTCAGGCGAGGGTTGCCGCGCTTGCCTTCCAGCGAGTCGAGCAGGCCGGTCTCCTCGCCGCAGATATAGGCGCCGGCGCCGCGGTGCACGACCAGCGACAGGGAGTGCCCGGAGCCGAGGATGTTCTCCCCCACGTAGCCGGCCTCACGTGCTTCGTGCAGGGCGGCGTCGAGCGCGTCGGCCTGCTCGGCGTACTCGCCGCGGATGTAGATGAACGAGCGGTTGGCACCGGCGGCGAAGGAGGCGATGACGATCCCCTCGATCAGCGTGTGCGGGGTCTTCTGCATCAGTTCGCGATCCTTGAAGGTGCCAGGCTCGGACTCGTCGGCGTTGCAGACGAGGTACTTGTCCATCGAGCCCTTGGGCAGGAAGGAGACCTTCGTGCCCATCGCGAACCCGGCTCCGCCGCGTCCGCGCAGGCCGGAGGCTTTCAGCTGGTCGAGGACCTCCTCGGGCGCCGTCGCCAGGGCCTTGCGCAGCGACCCGTAGCCGCCGCGTCGTTCATAGACCTCGAGCGTGCACAGGCCGGGCTCGTCGATGTCCTTGAACAGGAGGATGGGGGATGGCGAGGCTGCGGGGGCGGCCATGCTCAGTCGACTCCCTCTTCGTGGGCGGCGGTGGGGCCGGGACGGTCTTCGTCCATCGAGGGCCCGAGGCTAGCCCGGGCGGGATCGATGTCTGGGTTTGCGGCACCCGCGGCGGCGGCGTGCTCGGCTGGATGGGCGGGAAACTCGCGGGTGTTGGCGTGGGGGTCGGCCACGAGCCGGCGTACGAGCTGCTTCTCGGGCAGCACCGGGCGCCCGGCGCGCAGATCGTCGAGCAGCTGGGGCACGTCGGCGGTGCTCAGCGGCCCCACGTAGACGCCGTCGACGGAGGCCATCGGCGCGATGTCGCAGGCGCCGAGGCACTCGAAGGAGCGGACGTTGATCGGTTCTCCGTCGATGCCGTCGGTGGCGGCTGCGCGCACTGCCTCGTACAGCTCGTCGGCGCCGCACAGCGAGCAGGAGATGTTGGTGCACACATAAACGCTGTGGCGCCCCACGGGGCTGGTCTCGAGCATGTCGTAGAAGCTCGCCACCGACTCCAGGTAGGCGGGGGTGACGCGCATCACGCAGGCCACCTGCTCGATCGCCTCGGGCGAGCACCAGCCATGCACGCGCTGGGCGGCGGCGAGCGCCGGCAGTGCGGCGGAGCGGCGGTCGGGGTAGTTGGCCATGTGCGCCTCGATCTCCTCGCGCAGCGCCTCGGGCACGTCGGTGGTCTCGGGGTCGGGGACCTCGGCGGGCTCCTTCTCCAGGTCGACCGCCCGGTCCCAGCGCAGCCCGGTCGAGCCGGGGTTGTAGCTCGGCATGGTCATCGGTCGATGCCGCCGAGGATCGGATCGAGCATCGCCAGGGTGGCGATCATGTCGGCGATGTAGGCGCCCTCGGCCATGTGCCTGAGGGCCTGGAGGTTGACGAACGAGGGGTCGCGCATGTGTACGCGAGCGGGCTTGGAGGAGCCGTCGGCACGCACGAAACAGCCGAGCTCGCCCCGTGGTGACTCGATTGGGAAGTAGGCCTCCCCGGGGGGCACGCGGAAGCCCTCGGTGACGAGCTTGAAGTGGTGGATCAGGGCCTCCATCGAGGTCGCCAGCTCGTGACGGGGGGGCAGGGCGATCTTGCGGTCGGGGGTGATGTGGGGCCCCTCTGGCAGCCCGTCGAGTGCCTGCTCGATGATCTTGACCGACTCGTAGATCTCGGCCAGGCGGACGGCGTAGCGGTCGTAGTTGTCGCCGACGGTGCCCACCGGGATCTTGAAGTCGAAGTCCTCGTAGGAGCAGTAGGGGTCGGCCTTGCGCAGATCCCAGGGGTTGCCCGCCGCTCGCAGCAGTGGGCCGGTGACGCCGAGGCTCAGCAGGGTCTTGGCATCGAGCGGGCAGACGCCGCGCAGGCGCTGCAGGACGATCTCGTTGGAGTTGAGGATCGCGCCGTACTCGTCGGCCCGCTTGGGCATGATCGCCAGGAACTCGCGCAGCTTCGCCTCGAAGCCGGCCGGGATGTCCTCGATCACGCCACCCACCTGGAAGTAGCGGGTGTGCATGCGGGCGCCGGAGGACATCTCGAACAGGTCGAGGATCAGCTCCCGCTCGCGCAGGCAGTAGAGGAAGATCGAGGTGGCGCCGAGATCGAGAACGCTCGTGCCGAGCCAGATCAGATGGGAGGCGATGCGGTTGAGCTCGAGGTGGATGACCCGCAGGTACTGGGCGCGCTTGGGCACCTCGACCTCGGTGAGCACCTCCACGGCGCCGCAGTAGGCCATTGCGTTGAAGTAGTAGGACAGGTAGTCCATCCGCTCCACGACGGGGATGACCTTCCAGTAGGCCTTGTCCTCGGCGGTCTTCTCGATGCCGGTGTGGACGTAGCCGACGACCGGTTTGATGTCGCGGACGACCTCGCCCTGCAGCGTGACGAGCAGTCGCAGCACCCCGTGGGTGGCGGGGTGGTGAGGGCCGAAGTTGAGCGTCAGCAGCTCGTCGTGCGTGTCCTCGCCGCTCTGCTCCAGGGGGGAGAGCGTGATGCTCTGCTCGCGCCTGCGGTACTCGGAGATCTGCGGGGTGCCGGTCGAGCTCACTCGCGGGCCTCCAGCCATTTGCGCTCGTCGCGCGTGAAGATCACCGGTTCGCCGCCGATCGGGAAGTCGCGGCGCTGGGGGTGGCCCTCGTAGTCCTCCGGCATCAGGATCCGGCGCAGGTCGGGGTGCCCGCGGAAGATGACGCCGAACATGTCATAGACCTCGCGCTCCTGGTGGTCGGCCGTCGGCCATTCCGGGGTGACGGAATCGATCTCGGGGGCGTCGAGGGGTAGGCGTGCCTTGACCGCCACCCGGTCGACCCGGCTCATGTCCAGCAGCTCGTAGACGACCCCCAGGCGAGGCTCCTCCGGGTAGTGGTCGACGCCGTGCACGCTTGCCATGAACCCATAGCCGCGTCCCTTCAACGTCTGGAGCGCCTCACGCACGTGCGCCGGATCGATCACGATCGTGGCCTGTCCGTGGAGGTGCACGGTCTCCAGCGCCGCGTCGCCCAGCTCCTGGGCGAGCAGCTCCAAGCCCGTCGCATCGGGCACTAGGGGCGCTCCTCGGTGCCTGCCGCGCCGTAGCGCTCCCGCCAGCCGGCCTCGGGGTCGTTCTGGACCAGCTCACGCAGCTTCAGCACGCCGTGCATCAGCGCCTCCGGGCGCGGGGGGCAGCCCGGCACGTGGACGTCGATCGGCATGAACTTGTCGGCCGGGACCAGGGCGTAGTTGTTGAAGACGCCCATCGAGGAGCAGCATGCGCCCATCGAGATCGCCCACTTCGGCTCGAGCATCTGGTCGTAGAGGCGACGGATCACGGGCGCCATCTTGATCGAGACCCGTCCCGCGAGGATGATCAGATCGGCCTGGCGCGGAGAGGCGCGGAAGGCCTCGTAGCCGAATCGGGCGATGTCCATGCGGGGGCCGGCGGTCTGGAACTGCTCCATCGCGCAACATGCCAGACCGAAGGCGAGGGGGAAGAAGGAGTTCGACCGCGCCCAGGAGACGGCGGAGTCGAGGGTCGTGAACACGATGCGCTCGTGGACGTAGCGCTCGAGCTCCTCGCCCTCGAGGTGAGCCGGCTTGTTGGCGCCTTCGAGCTCGCCCCCGCGCAGCAGCTGGTGTGCGTTTAGCGAGCGCACGCGCAGCGTGTCCGCGTCCACCGCCGCGGGTTGGGTGCCCGCCGGCGAACCGAGCACTTCGCGTTTCATCTCCAATCGAGTGCCCCCCTGCGCCAGACGTAGGCGAAGGCGACGAACAGCAGCACGATGAAGACGATCGTCTCGGCCAGCGCATAGCTGCCGTAGGCGCGCAGCTCGACCGCGATGGGATACAGGAAGACGACCTCGATGTCGAACAGGATGAACAGCATCGCGATCAGGTAGAAGCTGATCCCGAAGCGCATCCCACGCTTGACCTCGGAGGGCAGCCCGCACTCGTAGGGGTCCTGCTTGTGGGGGGTTGCACGCCGCGGCCCGATGACCGAGTTGAGTACGGCGAAGGCCCCGCCAACGGCGCCACCGAGAACGAGGAATACGATCGCCGGGAGATAGCTTCGGAGCACCTCGCGCTGTTATATCACTGCTTGTGGCAAGGTGTTACATAGTGGCAATCGGCTCGATATCGACCCTATGACGCAAGCCGTGGTGGCGGGGGCGCTGGCGGTGGCGACGCTCAACGGGATCGCCGGCCTGCTGGGCGCCTGGATCTGGTACCGGGGCGACCCCCGCACCGACGGCAGTGGTCGCACGCCGGCCCGGTTCTTCTGGGTGCTGCTGCGGGTGGGGCAGGGCTCGGCGCTGACGCTCGCGATCGCGGTGGGCTCGCTGGCGGCGGCCGGCAAGCACCCCCGGGAAGGGCTCTTCTACCTGTATGCGCTGCTGCCGCTGGCCGTGGCCTTCGTGGCCGAGCAGCTGCGGGTGACCTCGGCCCAGACGATCCTCGACCAGCACGGCCTCGACAGCGCCCAGGAGGTGGGTACGCTGCCCGAGGCAGAGCAGCAGGCGCTCGTGGCCGGTGTGCTGCGCCGGGAGCTGGGCGTGATGGCCCTCTCGGCGCTCGTGGTGGTCTTCCTCGCGCTGCGCGCTGCGGGCACCGCCCACGGGTTCTGAGCGTGGCCGGATGGCCGTCTTTCCAGGCCCGCACGCTCAGACTGGGATGGGCCCTATATATTCCCGGCGCATGAAGGTCGCCGTCACGACGATCGTCCTGTTCGCCTGCGCCGCCGTCCTTGGCGCCTGCGGCTCGCAGGGGGTCCAGATCGCAAAGACCAGCCCGTACTACCGCGGGGCGGTCCTGTTTCGCGATCACTGCTCGGGCTGCCACACGCTGGCGACAGTAGGCGCGGAGGGCTCGGCCACGAGCATCTCCAACCGTGTGAAGACCAACGGGCCCAACTTCAACATCCGCAAGGAGAACGTGGAACAGGTGCTCTACGCGATTCGCAACGGGGGCTTCTCCGGGGCGATCATGCCGGAGAACATCGTCGTCGGGCAGGATGCGAAGGAAGTGGCGCAGTTCCTGGCGTCATTCTCGGGCAAGCAGGCACAGAAGGTGCCTGCCACGAACATCACGCTCTCCACCAAATAGGCAGCCCGCGGGGTGTGGAGGCATGCTCGACCTCAAGCGCATCCGCGATGACCCCGATGGCGTACGTGTGGCACTGGGCAGGCGCGGCGAGGGCGCGGTGGCGGGTCTCGATGGCGTCATCGAGCTGGATGGAGCGCCGGCGCACCCTGCTGCCGGAGCTGGAGGGGCTGCGGGCCGAGCAGAACGAGGCCAACGCCCGCATAAGGCAGACGGCCGATCCCGAGCAGCGGGGACGCGAGATCGAGGCGATGCGTTCGGTGGCGGCACGGGCGAAGGAGCTCGAGCAGGAGCTGAGCACCGTCGAGTTCGGACTGCAGCAGGCGCTGGCGCCGCTGCCGAACCTTCCCGACCCAACGGCCGCACCCGGCCCCGAGGATGAGCTGGTGCGGGAGGTGGGCACGCCGCCCGAGCTGGGGTTCGAGGCGCGCGACCACCTAGAGCTGGCGGGCGGCCTGATCGACATGGACCGCGGAGCCAACCTGTCGGGGTCGCGCTTTGCCTACCTGAAAGGCGATCTCGTGATGCTCGAGCTGGCGCTCGTGCGGTGGGCGCTCGAGACGGTTAGCGCCCACGGCTTCGAGCCGGTCATACCGCCGGTGCTGGTGCGCGAGCGTGCGCTGTACGGAACGGGCTTCCTGCCCGATACCGAGCAGCAGATCTACAGCCTTCCCGCTGACGAGCTGTTCCTGGTGGGGACCTCGGAGGTGGCGCTGGCGTCGCTGCACGACGGCGAGATCATCGAGTCCGAGCGACTGCCGGTCCGCTATGCGGGCTTCTCGCCCTGCTTCAGGCGCGAGGCAGGTGCCGCGGGCAAGGACACCCGCGGCATCTTCCGCGTGCACCAGTTCGACAAGGTCGAGATGTTCAGCTTCGTCTCACCCGAGGAGTCCACCGAGGAGCATGGGCGAATCCTGGCGATCGAGGAGGAGATACTGCAGGCGCTCGAGCTCCCCTACCGGGTGGTGAACATCGCTGTGAACGACCTGGGCAACTCAGCGGCGAAGAAGTACGACTGCGAGGCGTGGCTCCCCAGCCAGGGTCGCTACCGCGAGCTCACCTCCTGCTCTAACACCACCGACTACCAGGCGCGACGACTCAACATCCGCCTTCGCCGCGACAGGCGCACCGCGACGCTGCACACGCTCAATGGCACCGCCGTGGCGGTGGGACGTACGATCGTGGCGCTGTTGGAGAACGGCCAGCGGGAGGACGGGAGCGTCGAGCTTCCGTCCGTCCTGGGCGCTTTCGGCGCTCCACCGGAGCTGCCCCCGGCTGGGCGGCGATAGCCGCGGACCCTGCCGGGGCGTGGCTCGTTTAAATAGACAGTAAGAAGATAGTCTCCGCAATCACTGTCAAGTGTCGGATGTGTGGGGATTGCGGCAATGGAGGAAGCACAGCGGACGAGGATCCTGGAGGTCGTGGCTGGGCTCGTGGCCGAGCGCGGCGCTGGTCTCGACGCCGTGACGATGACGACGGTGGCCGAGCGGGCGCAGGTGAGCACGGTGGCGCTGGAGCAGGAGTTCGAGGATCGTGAAGCCTGCGTATTGGCGGCGTTTGAGCTGGGCGTGCAGCGAGCGAGTGCGGAGATGACGGCTGGGTACGGGGCGGAGCTGCACTGGATCGACGCCGTCAAGGCCGCGCTGGCCCGCTTCATCTACTTCCTCGACGCCGAGCCGGCGCTGGGGCGGCTGCTGGTCGTGCACTCGACGGCCGGGGGAGCCCGGGTGCTTCGACGGCGCATGGAGATCCTCGCCACGCTGGCGACGGTCGTGGACCGGGGGCGCGCCGAGGGGCCGCCGGGTGCGAGCATGCCTCCCGAGGTGGTGGCGGAGGGAGTGGTGGGCGCAGTTCTGGCGGTGCTGGCAAACAGGCTGCTGTCCGAGCCGGAACCGGCCCTGATGGACCTGTTCGGCTCGCTCATGAGCATCATCGTGCTGCCCTACCTCGGTGCGAGTGCCGCGCGTCGTGAGCTGGTGCGACCGGCGCCGCGGGTGCGCAGCCGAGATGAGATGGAGGCTGACCTGTCGCAGCTGGTGGCCGGCGAGCGGGGCGGCGTGCGGCTCACCTACCGTACCGCCCGTGTGCTCAGCGCCATCGAGGACTACCCCGGCGCGAGCAACCGGGAGGTGGGCGAACGGGCCGGCATCGTCGACCAGGGCCAGGTCTCCAAGCTGCTCGCTCGGCTGGAGGCGCGGGAGCTCATCGAGAAGGCCGGTGAGGCGCGAACCCGCGGGGCCCCGAATGCGTGGCTCCTGACGAAGAGGGGCCGGGCCTTGATGGGTACCGCGGGTCTGCGTGCAGCGGTACGCACGAGCAAATCCCAGCGCCCTTAGCACGCGCCGTGTCTAGCCGATATGGAAGAGGATCGACCGCGCGAGGGCATGCGCCGGCGCGGCCGTCAGGCGGTAGATCCCGGGTGCGAGGACCGCATGTCCCGAGAAGTGGCCGCTGATACGGCCGCTCGTCGCGGTGAGCGTGAGCGAGTTTCGCGTGGTCTGCCAGTGCGTGTGGCGATGGTGTCGCACGCGCTTGGCGAGGGTGACCCGCACCTGCGCGGGGGCGCTGAGGGTGAAGGCGAAGCTCACCTGGGAGATTCGCGGGTGGCTGGCGTTCAGGGCGACGAGCGCCTTCAGCGTGAGCGCGAGCGCCGAGAGCTGAGTCGAGCCCGCGGTGGCTGCGGACGTAGCGGCGGCGGTGGCTGTGGTCACGGTAGGGGGCGGGGCAACGACCGGGGGAAAGACAGTGGGGTGCGGCGTTCCGGGCAGTGGCGGGATGTAAACGTTGCCGCTTTCTTTTTCTTCTTGTTCTTCCAGAGCTTTGCGTTCGGCTTCTTCTCGTTCTACGTTTTCGCTGCGTTCGAGTTCTTCGTTGTGCTTGATTTCTTCCTGGTGTTCTACTTCCGCTTCGTGTTCTTCTTTTTCTTTGGTGGTTTCGCTCGTCGGCGCCTGGAAGGCGGCGATTCCGTGCGGCGTGCCGACACCAGTCGGGCCGTCGTACCCGGAGCGCGATACGCAGATCGCTTTCTCGGAGCAGTCGGAGCCCTGTTCCACGACGGTGCAGCCGGAGGAGCCGGCTGCTTCATCGAAGGGCTTCGAGCATTCGCCGTTGGAGCCTGAGATGACGTCGTGCAGCGAGGAAATGTGCGCGGAGGCGTTTTCGTAGAGCGTCTTGGCGGGGTACGCGGCGCCGTGGGCGCCCCCGGCGAGGGCGTAGGCGGAGGCGATGATGGGAGAGGCGAGGCTCGTGCCGCCGTAGGTGCACCAGTGGACTACGGTTTTTTCGGGGGACAACGATTCGCATTCCTTGCTCGTGTCGTAGACCGCCACGCCGGTGTAGGGATCCGCATCGGCGGCGATGTCGGCCACGGCGCGGCTTGTGCCGCAGCCGACCTGCGACCAGTCCGCGACGCTGCTCTGCCAGGAGGGGGCGGTGAACACATTGCTGCACCCGCCGCCGCCAGCGCCGAAGCCCACCGTTTCGCCGTTGCTCTTCCCGCCGTCGTTCCACACCGACTCGCTCACCCAGGCGTGAGTGGTTTCTTTGAGATTCAGACGGGTGCCGCCGACGGCGACCACGTGGGGAGAGGAGGCAGGGAAGCCCGCTTCTTTGGAGGGGTTTTCGGCCGCCCATTCCAGGTAGCCGTCGTCACCGGCCGAGGCGGTGATCACCGTGCCCGGATGGTCGAAGGCGCTTTTTTCCTCCGTGGCCGGAGTCTGGCCCAGCTCGGGCCCTCCCCAGGAGTTCGAGATCTCGTTCGCTTTGAGCGTCTCGGCGGCCGCCTCGGCTGCTTCCATGTCGACGAATTCGGGCGAGTTGGCCTCGACGAGCACGATCTTGCAGCTCTGGCAGATGGCGTGCGCGGTCTCGATGTCGAGCGAGATCTCGGCGCCCCATCCGATTGCTTCCCTGGCTTCTTCGCGTTGGCCCGCGGTGCCCGCTTCGAAGGCTTTGAGTTCGGCGCTCGATTTGGGGAACGGCAGTTTCGACGCTTCGGTTTCGCCTTTCTGGTTGACCTTCTTGAAGCATCCGCTTCCGACGGTGCAAGCGGGCAGGCCAAGTTGGGTGTCGTAGGTTTCGAGATCGGTTGCGGCCGTGAGGTCGTTGTAGGAGTCGACGAGGGCGATCGTCTGTTCACCCGAGGCGGTGGTGGGCAGCTGGTAGGCGGTGTGGAGATCGCCGGGCGTGAGCCCGTAGGCACCGTTTTCGGCCGGCGTGGAGGCCGGCTGCACGGACTGCGATCCCACCGCCAGCGGGTGGGTGTGGGCCTGCGCTTCGGCCGTTTCAGGGACGAGCTGCAGGGCGAGGCAGGTGGCGCGCCCCGGGCTCGGCGCCGGGCAGGCGGCTCGGACGGCGTAATCGGAGCGCGGCAGGGGCGAGGCCGCGACGGCTGAGGCGGCGAGAGCGCACAGCATCATGACTGTGGTGGCGAGCGCGGTCGCGGCTAGTGCTCCTTGGTGGCGCGGAAGGATCGTCATGCGTAGGTGCAACTCCTGGCGACTCTTCGGCTCGGGCGGCGAATGACTTGAACGCTGGGGCCGGCCCCAGACGCATGACCTGGGCTGATCACTCGATGGTCACAGCCTGGTCACCGAAGGGTCACTCGGGAGCTGCGCGGGACCGAGCACCATGGGCCGGGGACGGTGGACAGATCAGGCGAGGCCCCGCCGGCCGATCCGAGCCTCGCCGCACAGGGCGCACCGGACCGCGTAGGGCGCGGCGAGCGGGGCGGGAGCAACACCCGGCCCGCTCGCCATTAGGCTGGTGTCGATGTCCACTCCGTTCGGCATCCTGCTGGCGCCCAATCCGCCCTCGCGTCGCACCGGCGCGATTGTGGCCGTCGCGATGGTCGCGTGCTCGACGCTGATCGTCTACCCGCTCAAGCACGTGGCGCCGGTGGTGTCGTTGAGCGTCGTCTACCTCCCCGCCGTGCTCGTGGTGTCGATCTCGTGGGGCGCATGGCTGGGCGTTGCGACGGCGGTGCTCAGCGCCGGCGCATTCAACTTCTTCCACCTCCCGCCGGTCGGCCGGTTCACACTCCAGGACTCCAGCAACTGGGTGGCGCTGGCGGCGTTCCTGGTGGTGGCAGCCCTGGCAAGCTCCGTTGCTGAGGTGACGCGGGCACGTACCCGTGACGCGGATGAGCGCCGCCAGGAGGCGGACCTGGCGGCCGAGATGGCCCGCCTGCTGCTGCGCGGTAACAGCCTCGCCGAGGCGCTGCCCACGGCCGCCGCAAGGCTCGCCCAGACGCTCGAACTCAGCTCAGCGGCGATCGCGATGGACGCGGTCGAAGGCGACGAACGCAGCATCGCCTTTCCGCTGCGTGACGGCACCAGCCGGCTGGGGACGCTGCTGGTGGGATCAAGCACCTCCGAGGTCAGCCTGCGCCGGTTGCAGGAGCGGGTGGTGCCGGCCCTGGAGGCGCTGCTGAGCGCGGCACTGGAGCGCGAGGGTCTGCTGGGAGGGGTGGTGGAGACGGCGGCCCTGCGCCGGGCCGACACGATCAAGACCGCCCTTCTGCGAGCCGTCTCCCACGACCTGCGCTCGCCCCTGACCGCAATCTCGGCAGCCGGTGAGGCGGTGGGCTCTCCGTCGCTCTCGCTCGGCGAGCGAGAGGAGATGGCGAGCGTCATCAGGGAGGAGTCAAGGCGACTCTCCCGCCTGGTGGACAACCTGCTCGACCTTTCGCGCCTGGAAGCGGGCGCGGCCGAGCCGCACCGAAGCTGGACATCGGTGGAAGAGCTGATCCGGGCAGCCCTGTCCGAACTGGCGGCGGGCCCCGAGGAGTTCGCGCTCTCGCTCGACTACGACATCCCGCTGTTGAGCGTTGATCCGGTGCAGATGGAGCGGGCTTTCGTGAACGTGCTGGAGAACGCGCGACGCCACTCGGGTGGGCATGCGGTGTCGGTGCGGGCACGGGCGGTGCGCAGCCTCGCGGGCGCTCGTCCGCGAGCCGCCGGAGAGGAGGAGGGCGCCGCGTCGGCGGCCGCCTCCGGGCTGAGCGGCGACCGCGTGATCGTACGCATCGTGGACCGCGGACCCGGGATTCCTCCGGCCCAGCTGGAGCGCGTATTCGAGCCCTTCTATCGTGCCGGGACTCCCGGTGGGGAACATCGTGGCTCGGGACTCGGTCTGGCCATCGCCCGCGGCTTTGCCGAGGCCAACGACGGCTCGCTGCACGTCGAGTCGCTGCCAGGCCAGGGCGCGACGTTCGTGTTCGAGTTCCCCTTGAGGGGCGATCCCGAGCAGGAGGGCTCCCAGATCGGCGAGGCCGTCGTGGATGGCTCTCAGCGACCGGTGGGGACCGCCGGCGCCCGCGAGCCGCTCGAGTGAGCGCCCAGGCGGGAGCGGCGCCGGCCAAGGGGCCGCGGGTGCTCGTGGTCGACGACGAGGGCCAGATCCTGCGCGCTCTGCGTGTCGTGCTGCGCGATGCCGGATTCGAGGTCGTTCCGGCGGAAACCGTCGCCGAGGCGCTCGACCAGGCCGCGGTTCGCCCGCCGCAGGCAGCGATCGTCGATCTGGTGCTCCCCGACGGCGATGGGATCGAGCTGACGCGTCGTCTGCGCGAGTGGAGCGAGATGCCGATCCTCGTGCTGTCGGCGGTGGGTGAGGAGGAGCAGAAGGTCAGGGCCCTGGAAGCGGGAGCCGACGACTACATCACCAAGCCATTCGGTGCGCGCGAGCTGGTGGCGCGTCTGCAGGCCGCCCTGCGCCGGGCCGGACGCTCCGGGGAGGAGCCGGCGCTCGCGGTGGATGGCCTGGAGGTCGATCTGGCGGCGCGGACGGTGCGTCGCGATGGCGCGTCCGTGCACCTGACGCCGATCGAGTTCGACCTGCTGCGGGTGCTGGTCCGCAACCGCGGGCGGCTGATGACACATCGGGCGCTGTTGAGCGAGGTGTGGGGCCCGGAGTACGTCGATGACATCCAGCCCCTGCGCACCCACATCGCGCGTCTGCGGGCGAAGATCGAGCCGGCTGGCGCGGGCTCCCCCCGCTACATCGTCACCGACCCGGGCGTCGGGTACCGCTTCTCCGGCTGACGGCGACCGACACACAATCGTTATGTCACTTGGCGTGATCGTCATGAGACCGTGACACAAGGTCGGCAATAGTCATCCCCATGGATGTTGTCGCCATAGTCATCGGGATCGCGATGTTCGCGATTCTCCTGATCCTGATCGAGGGGATCGACCGGGTATGAGCCTGAATCTGGCACTCGGTGCGTTCGTCGCTCACATGAGCGCGGCCGACTTCTTCGGCCTGGTGGTCGCGGTGCTCGTGATCGCCTATCTCTTCTACGCCCTGATCCGCGGGGAGAACCTCTAGTCATGACGTTCCTGGGCTGGCTCACGATTGTGCTCTTCGCTGTCATCCTGACGCTGGTGGCGATGCCTCTGGGTCGCTATATGGCGAGCGTGTACACGGGCGAGCGGGTGTTCCTGTCGCCGATCTTCGCCGGTCCCGAGCGCTTCCTGTACACGATCCTGAGGGTCGACACGAAGCGCGAGCAGGACTGGAAGTCATACGCGAAGAGCCTGCTGATCTTCTCTCTCGCCGGCTGGCTGTTCCTCTATCTGATCCTGCGCACTCAGACGCTGTGGGACTTCACGGGGTTGAACCCGACGGGCTTTCACTCGGGCAGCTGGAACGTGACGTTCAACACCGTCTCGTCGTTCATGACGAACACCAACTGGCAGTACTACAGCGGTGAGACCACGATGAGCTACTTCAGCCAGATGGCTGGGCTGACCGTCCAGAACTGGCTGTCGGCCGGCGTGGGCATCGTCGTGGCGGTGGCTCTGGTGCGCGGCATCGTGGGACGCGGCGGAAAGAGCCTCGGCAACTTCTGGCAGGACCTGGTGCGCACGGTTCTCTATGTCCTCACCCCGCTGTCGGTCATCGCGGCGATCGTGCTGATGTCCCAGGGCGTCCTGCAGAACCTCTCCAACTACCTCACCGCGCACACGATCACCGGTCTGACGCAGACGATTGCGATGGGTCCCGTGGCCTCGCAGGAGGCGATCAAGATGCTGGGGACCAACGGCGGTGGCTTCTTCAACGTCAACTCCGCACACCCGTTCGAGAACCCCACGGCGTTCACCAACTTCTTCGAGATGCTGCTGGTGCTGATCATCCCGGCGTCGCTCGTGTTCATGTACGGGCGGATGACGGGAAACCGTCGTCAGGGCTACGCGATCTACGGGGTCATGATGTTCATGTTCCTCGGGGCGGCCGCTGTGGCCTACATCGCCGAGGCGCACGGCTCGCCCGCCCAGCACGCTGCCGGCCTGCACACGCATGTGATCTCGGGCTCTAGCGGCGGCAACATGGAAGGCAAGGAGCAGCGCTTCGGCATCGCCGGGTCGGCCCTGTTCGACGTCGTCACCACCGTCACCTCGTGCGGGGCGGTCAACAGCGCCCTGGAGTCCTTCACGGGAATCGGTGGAGCTGTGCCGTTTGCCAACCTGTCGGCCAGCGAGGTGATCTTCGGCGGGGTGGGCACGGGCCTGTACTCGATTCTCCTGTATGTGCTGCTCGCGGTGTTCATCGGCGGCCTGATGGTGGGGCGCACGCCGGAGTGGCTGGGCAAGAAGCTCGAGGCAAGGGAGATCAAGCTCGCGGGCCTTGGAATCCTCATCACTCCTCTCGCTGCCCTGTTCTGCACGGCTCTTGCCACCGCGAGTCACGCCGGGCGTGAATCGATATCCACGCTGGGCAAGGGGCCGCAGGGCTTCTCGGAGACCTTCTACGCCTATCTCTCGCAGGCAAACAACAACGGCTCGGCATTTGCGGGCTACACGGGCTACATCCAGCCCAACGCCGGGAACCTCGGGGCCCACGGCGTCACCTTCGCCGACCTGCTCGGGGGCTTCGACATGTTGTTCGCGCGCTACGCGCCGATCCTGTTCGCGCTCGCCGTCGCCGGTGCCCTGGCGGGCAAGCGAGTGACTCCTGCGGGCCTGGGCACGATGCGCACCGACAACCCCACCTTTGCCGTGCTGCTGATCGGCGTGATCGTGCTCGTGGGCGCTCTCACCTTCTTCCCCGCCCTGCTGCTCGGCCCGATCGTGCAGGGCCTGACCGGACACCTCTACTGACATGCGCCGCGACATCCTCACTTCAGTCATCGGCGTGATCGTGTTCACGCTCCTGCTGGGAATCGCCTACCCGCTGCTGATGACAGGCGTGGGCCAGGTCGCCTTCCCCGGCAATGCCAACGGGCAGCAGATTCACCTGAACGGCAAGCTGGTGGGCTCGAAGATCATCGGACAGTCGTTTGCCGACCCGAAGGTGAAGAACGGCAAGGTGGTCGAAGAAAAAGGTGTGGTGGTGAGCGAACCGGACCCGCGCTACTTCCAGTCGCGTCCATCGGCAACCGAAGGCGGGGCCAACAACGCCGCGGCCAGCACGTTCTCCAACCGTGGGCCCAACGACAAGGCCACCAGGGAAGCCGACGAAGAAAACATCAAGACCTATCTCGAACTCAACAAGCCCTACGACCCCGGCCTGACGGTGGCCACGATCCCGGTCGACGCGGTGAACACCTCGGGCTCCAACCTGGACCCTGAAATATCGCAGGCGAACGCGTGGATCCAGGCTCACCGCATCGCGGCCAAGCGCGGGCTCTCGCTGAGCGTCGTCAACGGATTGATCTCGAAGTACACCGACTCGCGTGGTCTCGGCTTCTCGGGTGAGCCGGGAGTGAACGTACTCGAGCTGAACCTCGCACTGGATCGCCTTACCGGAGGAACGCACTGATGTCCCCACAGATTCCCCCTACTCACGAGCGTCAGGCGATCTCGCTGTTCCAGCGCGACATCGTCGTACGCGCCCTGATCGACAGCGTCAAGAAGCTCGACCCGCGTGTGCAGATCCGCAACCCCGTCATGTTCGTGGTGGAGATCAGCTCGGTCATCACCACCGTGACGTGGTTGATCCAGGCATTCGGCGGAAAGCCGCTGGGCGGCGGCAACGAGCCGGCCTGGTACACGTTCCTGATCGCGATCTGGCTGTGGTTGACGGTGGTGTTCGCGAACATGGCCGAGGCCTTCGCCGAGGGTCGCGGCCGCGCGCAGGCGGACACGCTGCGCTCGATGCGCAAGGAGACGGTGGCGAAGCTGCGCGACGGCTCCACCAGGGCTGCGGCGGAGCTGACGCGCGGCGATGTCGTGGTGGTGCCTGCCGGTGAGCTGATCCCCGGCGACGGGACGGTGATCGAGGGCATAGCGACGGTGGACGAGTCCGCCATCACCGGCGAGTCGGCGCCCGTGATCCGCGAGTCGGGCGGCGATCGCAGCGCCGTGACGGGCGGTACGCGGGTGACATCGGATGAGATCGTCGTGGAAATCACCCAGGAGCCCGGCCAATCCTTCCTGGATCGCATGATCGCGCTCGTCGAGGGCGCGGAGCGGCGCAAGACGCCGAACGAGATCGCTCTGAACATCCTGCTCGCGGCGCTCACGCTGATCTTCATGATCGTGGTGGTGACGCTGCGCCCGTTCGGGCTGTTCTCGGGCACGTCGATCTCCGAGACGACCCTGATAGCGCTGCTCGTGGCGCTGATCCCAACGACGATCGGGGCGCTGCTCTCAGCGATCGGCATCGCCGGGATGGACCGGCTGGTGCGTCGCAACGTGCTGGCGCTGTCCGGCCGCGCTGTGGAGGCTTCAGGCGACGTCGACGTGCTGCTGCTCGACAAGACGGGCACGATCACGATCGGCAACCGGCTGGCCTCCGAGTTCATCCCGATGCCCGGTGTCCCCGAGGCCGAGCTGGCCGAGATAGCCCAGTTGGCCTCGCTGGCGGACGAGACGCCCGAGGGCCGCTCGATCGTGGTGCTGGCCAAGCAGTACGGCATCCGCGAGCACGACATGACCACGCTGCACGCCGAGTTCGTGCCGTTCACCGCGCAGACCCGCATGAGTGGCGTGAACATCGACGGTCAGCAGCTGCGCAAGGGCGCCGGCGACTCGATCATCGAGCTCGTCCAGCGCGAAGGCGGCTCGCCCCCGCCCGAGCTCCAGGCCGCGCTCGACCGCATCGGCAACGAGGGCGGCACTCCGCTGGCTGTCTCCCGCGACAGCCAGGTGCTGGGCGTCGTCTACCTCAAGGACACGATCAAGGAGGGCATGAAGGTCCGCTTCGACCAGCTGCGGGCGATGGGCATCAAGACGGTGATGGTCACCGGCGACAATCGCTTGACAGCGGCCAAGATCGCCGAGGAGTCGGGCGTGGACGACTTCCTCGCCGAAGCGACCCCCGAGCGCAAGCTGGCGCTGATCCGCGAGCAGCAGCAGGAGGGACGGCTCGTTGCGATGACCGGAGACGGCACGAACGATGCACCGGCCCTGGCCCAGGCCGACGTGGGCGTGGCGATGAACACCGGCACCCAGGCGGCGCGCGAGGCGGGCAACATGGTCGACCTCGACTCCAACCCGACGAAGCTGATCGAGATCGTCGAGGTGGGCAAGCAGCTGCTGATCACCCGCGGCGCGCTCACGACGTTCTCGATCGCCAACGACGTCGCCAAGTACTTCGCGATCCTCCCGGCAGTCTTCATCTCCACCTACGCTGTCTCCCCCGGCGGAAAGGGCCCGTTGCACGTGCTGAACGTCATGGGCCTCGGCACGCCGCGCTCTGCGATCGTCTCGGCGATCATCTTCAACGCGATCGTGATCCCGATGCTGATCCCGCTCGCGCTCAGGGGCGTTCGCTACCGCCCGATCGGGGCCAGTGCGCTGCTGCGACGCAACCTCTGGATCTACGGTCTCGGCGGCATCATCGCCCCGTTCATCGGCATCAAGCTGATCGACCTGATCGTCCACAACCTGCTCGGGGGATAGCTCGAGGCCCAAGCCGTGCGTCCGCTGCGAATACTCGTTTGCGACGACGAGCCACAGATCCTGCGGGCTCTGCGGGCGATCCTGCGAGACGGGGGCTATGGGGTGAGCGCGGCGGCCACGCTCGCCGAGGCGCTCGAGACGGCCGCTCGCGAACCGCCGGAGGCCGCCATCGTCGATCTGGTCCTCCCCGACGGCAGCGGCATCGCTCTGTGCGAAGAGCTGCGCTCCTGGAGCAGGATGCCGATCATCGTGCTCTCCGCCGTCGATCAGGAGGAGGAGAAGGTCCTCGCCCTGCGGGCCGGCGCTGATGACTACATGACCAAGCCGTTCTCGGCACGCGAGCTGATCGCACGCCTGGAGGCGGTCTTTCGGCGGATTCCCGACCCCGAAGAGCAGGCGACGCTGCGCGTCAAAGGACTCGAGATCGAGCTTGCCGCGCACCGCGTGCTCGTCGAGGGGCGGGAGGTGCAGCTGACCCCGACCGAGTTCAAGCTGCTGGCCACGCTCGCGCGCAATCGTGGCCGGCTGATGAGCACCCAGGCGCTGTTGAGCGAGGTCTGGGGCTCGGCCCATAGAAGCGATGCACCCCTGCTGCGAGCTCATGTCGCCAACCTCCGTCACAAGATCGAGGGCGGCCAGGGAAAGGTCTGGCTCTACATCAAGACGGAGCCCGGACTTGGCTATCGCTTTTGCGAGTAGCGGTATCGTCTGTGGTGGTGAGCCGGGAAGCCTGGTCGGCAGCGTCTTTGTGCTGCCCGATCCAATGCTTCCCACCAACCCCCTGATCCTGCCCGCAGGTCCAGGCTGCCACAGCAGCCGGGTCATCGGCTGATGGGCCTGCTGACTCCCGTCCCGTCTGCCTGGCGTCGCGAGGCTCTGCGCACGAACCTGTGGCTCGTGCCGACGGTGGAGATCGCGCTCGCCGTGGTCCTGTTCGCCGGCACCTACCTCCTCGACCGCGCTGCCTACTCGGGCTCGCTGCACCTGCCCTCCTTCGTCATCAGCGGCAGCGCGGACGCGGCTCGTCAGATCCTCACCGCGACAGCGGCTGCGGTAATCACCGTTGTGACGCTCGTCTTCTCGATCACGATCGTGACGCTCACCCTTGCCTCCACCCAGTTCGGGCCGCGCATGCTGCGCAACTTCATCCGCGACTGGATCACCCAGGCGACGCTTGGAAGCTTCGTGGCCACCTTCGTGTTCGCGATCCTCGCGCTCATCTCGATTGCGCCCGCGGGTCACGGTGAGTTCGTTCCGCATCTGTCGATCACCGTCACGATGGCGCTCGTCGTGCTCGACGTCCTGGTGCTGGTGGTGTTCATCGACCACATCGCAAAGTCGATACAGCTGCCGCAGGTGATCGCCGGCATCGCCGGTGACCTGGCGCGGGCGATCGATGCGGATGGGACCAGAGTCGAGGGTGTGAAGGCTGGGCCGTCGCTGGCGGAGGTGACGGTGCGTCTGCAAGAGGACAGCGGCACGGTCCGGGCACCGCGCAGTGGGTACCTGCAGTTCGTGCGCATCGACACCCTGCTCGATGTGGCCGCGAGCCGTGGCGCCGTGATCCGCTTGCTGCACAGGCCGGGGCACTTCGTGATCGAGGAGGAGCCTCTCGCCGAGGTATGGCCCGCGGCGGCCGCTCCCGACGTCGCGCGCACGCTGGGCGGGGCGCACGCGACGGGTCCTCACAGGACCTTGACGCAGGATCTCTCCTTCGCGGTGGACCAGCTCGTCGAGATAGCGATCAGGGCGCTCTCACCCGCTGTCAACGACACGTTCACAGCCCTGGCCTGCATCGACTGGCTGGGCGATGCCCTGTGCAAGATCTCCGAGCGCTGGCGGCCCCAGGTGGTACACCGCGACGCGACCGGCCGCGTTCGCGTGATCGCCCGCACGGCGGACTTCCGCCGCCTGGTCGAGCGCGCCCACGACAAGATCCGCCAGGCCAGCCGCGCCATGCCGGCGGTGATGATCCGTCAGCTGGAGACGCTGAGGAAGGTCATGGCCTACACCACCTCCGTCGAGCAGCGCGAGGTGCTCGTGGAGCAGGCCGAGATGATCGCCCGGGCAAGCGAGGAGTCGATCCACGAGCAGGCAGACCGCGCCGATGTGCTTCTTTGCTACGAGGCCGTCCTGGAGGCAGCAGCGCTTCGCGATGCAGCGGACGGGCAGGTGTGCGACGCGGGCGTCGCCGACCCTCAGGGATGAGCGTGGAGCGCGGCGCTGGCCGATCGGAGGGCCTGCCAGAGGGCGTCGTGGTGAGACTCTAGATACAGCGGTCCCGTGCCGTCGGTGAGCAGTCGCTGGATGAGGGCAACGCCCGCTGGCAGCACGTTTGAGCTGTCGCGCAGGGCGCCTGATAGCTCCAGCAGAGCCGCACGGCAGGCGCGTATGTCCCGGCTGGCGAGTGGCGGCGCCGCGCTCACGCGCGGACCCCGGCCTTCGGCGACGGACAGGAGCTCATCGAGGCTGTCGGCCAGCGTGCGGCGATATGACGCTCGGGTTATCTGGCGTGCCCGCGAGGACAGCTCAGGAGTGCACGTGGGATCGACTCCCTCGGCGAGCAGGCGGTCGAGGCGGCCCCGGTGCAGAAACACGCGTATCCGGACTCCGCGGGGCGGGCGCCGGCGGGTGAGGCCATCGCGCGATTGGACGAGGTGGGGGGTGAGAGCGGACATCTCGGTCGCCTCCTGGTGGATTGGTACCTGGATTGTTCTCATCCACCCGTCAAGCCCTCGTCACGATTGCCCGTGTCCGCATAACGATCTTGTGAAGGCACGGTGACCGTGGGGGCGCCCTCAGGCGCGACGGCAGGCCGCCCGCATCTGCGCTATCTGTCCTCGAGCGCCAGGACCCCAGTGGGGGGGTCAGCTCGCTTTGGCGTCTCCCTGCTCGCGATCCAGTTCGTCCCGAGGGTGTCCGTCAGGCCGTGCGCGAGGATCGAGACGAAGACGGCAAGAGCGGCGATGTTGAAGATGCGCTGTCCAGCTGCGACATCACGGCTGAGGATGAGCAGCGAGAAGGTCATCGTCGCCACTCCCTTGGGCCCGAACCAAGCCATGAACGCCTTGGTTGCATTACCCATCCCGGTCCCGGCGAGCGCGAGCCAGACGGCGGCCGGCCGGGCCAGCAGGAAGGTGCCCGCGACGACGCCGACAGCGGCCCACCCGTCGGTGAACAGGCCGTGGACGGTCAGCAGCGAGCCGAACACGGCGAAGATGGCGAGCTTGACTATCTCGACCACCTCCACCGCCCGCTCGGCGAACTGCTCGCGCAGATCGGGCCGGCGGATGCCGACCACGATCGCCGCCACGAACACCGCGATGAAGCCGTTGCCATGGGGAGGGAGGACGGTCACGCCGTAGGTGGCAAGGGCGAGCCCGATGCCATAGAGGGCCCGCTGATGCCCGGGGATCCGACGGTGTGGGCTCGCTCCGCCGTCCCGTGGCATCAGAACTGAGCCGATCAGGCCACAGACCAGGCCGAAAGCGAACCCGAGACCCACATCCTGCACGACGAAGTGCCACCACACGAAGTGTCCGTTTCCCGTTTCCAGTGCGGCCGCGAAGGCGAGCACCGCGGGCAGGGCGAGACCGTCGTTGAGACCCGACTCGAGGTTCAGCGAGTGGCGGATGACGCGCGGGACGCGCGGGTCGGTCACCACCCCCGAGGAGAGCACGGGGTCGGTCGGAGCAAGCAGCGCTCCCAGCAGCAGGGACTCGGTCCAGTCGAGGCCGACCAGCCAATGCGCCAGCGCCGCGACCACGAGCGCCGTTATCGGCATCGCGATCACCAGCTTGCGCAGCGGCAGATGCCACTCGCGCTGGAGCATCTCGCCGTCGACCTCCAGCCCGTCGCGAAAGAGGATCACGATCAGCGCCACCGCTGCCAGGTCGGCGACCATCCCCGAGCTCGCCTTGAAGGACAGCACGCCGGTGGCGCCGTGGCCGAGTACGAACCCGGCGACCACGAACACGGCGGTCAGCGACAGCATGCTGCGCCGGGCCAGGCCCGACAGCAGCGAGCCGATGATCAAGAGGCCGCCCAATACGGCGGCGCCGGTCTGGAAGGAGGTCACTCCGCTAGCGTCCCACAAGATCGCCCATGTCCAGCGAGCGAGGAAAGCTGAAGGTCTTCATCGGCATGGCCCCGGGTGTGGGGAAGACCTACCGCATGCTGCACGAGGGCCGCAGCGAAGCCGAGAGCGGCCGGGATGTGGCGATCGGCTACCTCGAGCCCCATGGGCGAGCCGAGACGGTGGCCCAGGCCGAGGGGCTGGAGCTGATTCCGCGCCGGCACATGCTTTACCGCGGCACGCCGCTGGAGGAGATGGACCTGCCGGCGGTGCTCGCCCGCCGCCCGGAGCTGTGCCTGATCGATGAGCTTGCGCACACCAACGCTCCGGGGGTGGAGCACGAGAAGCGCTACGAGGACGTTCGCGACGTGATCGAGGCCGGAATCGATGTCTTCTCGACGGTCAACGTGCAGCACCTGGAGAGCCTCAACGACCAGGTGACGCGGCTGACAGGCGCCCAGGTGCGCGAGACGATCCCCGACGAAGTGCTGATGTGGGCCGACGAGGTGGTGCTCGTCGACGTGACCCCCGAGACGCTGATCGGCCGTCTGCGGGCCGGCAAGGTGTACGCCCCCGAGCGGGTGCAGGCTGCTCTCAGCAACTTCTTCAAGATCGAGAACCTGGAGGCGCTGCGGGAGACCGCCCTGCGCCAGGTCGCCGAGGAGGTGGAGGTCAAGCGCCTCGTGCGTGAGCCGCGCCAGCTCGTGCGCCGCGATGAGGAGGGACTGCCGGCAGCCGCGCAGGAGCGTCCCCAGGCGATCGCCGAGCGGCTGCTGGCGCTCGTCACGCTTGCCGAGGACTCCGAGCGGATCGTGCGGCGCGCCTGGCGTTCGGCGCAGCGGCTGGACGGCGAGCTCGACGTGCTCGTGGTGCGTCCACCCGGGCGTGCGCCGAGCCCGGAGGACCGCAAGCGTCTGGAGGCGCTGCGGCGCCTGGTGTCGATGCTGGGAGCGCGCCTGCGTATCGAGGAGGGCGAGGACGTGGCAACGGTCACGACCAGGGTCGCCAAGGCGCTGGGAACCACCTATCTGCTGCTGGGAGTGCCCGAGCAGCGCCGCGGGCTGGGGCGCTTCTCCGACCGTTCGCCGCTGAGCGCCCTGCTGCGTGGCCTGCCTGGCGTGGACATCCGCATCGTCACCGATCCTGCCCAGCGCCAGCGCCATGGGGGCGAGGAAATAGGAGATTCTTCGAAAGGACTCGCGATGGACCCCGAGAAGGTGTAGCAGCGGCGCTCGCTGATCGATCAGCGCCTCCAAAACGCCCCCAGGTGGCGTGAGCGCCGTGGAATCTCACTACCATCCCGCAACCTCAGCATCCGAGGACTGTTCCAGACACAAGCCCATGAACCCATCCCCCCAAAGATCTCCTCTTCGCCTGCTGCTTGGCCTGGCCGCCTCCGCGGCGGTCCTCCTCGGCACGCTCGCGGCGCCCAGTGCCATCGGCCGCGCCGCCAAGCCATCGGCCCACGAGGCCAGCGCCTTCATGACGGGCGTCGGCAACGAGACGCCCCGGATGTTCCGCGACCCCCTCTATCTCCAGCTGCACACGAGGATCGTCCGCTACATCGCTCCCTACGACGCGGTCGCTCACGTGGCGTCGCTGAACAAAGCGATTGCCTTCATCCAGGCTGCCGAAATCCAGCACGAGCAGGTGCTGGTGGCCTTCTACCACTCCGAGTACACCCCGCTGAAGCTTCCCAGCGTTGCCAGCTATCAACACGACATCCAGAAATTCGTGAAGCTGTTCCCGCACGTCCGGCAGTACCAGGCGTGGGACGAGGCCAACCGCGGCAACATCTATCGCACGCTGACCAGCCCCTCGGCATCGACCACCGCCCGCTTCTACCAGGCCCTGATCCGCGTCTGCAAAGGCTGCACGGCGATCGGCCTGGATGTGCTCGACGCCGCCAACATCTCGCCCACGCTCGAATACATCTCGGAATTCAAGCGCGAGGTTGGTCAGCTGCGCACGGTGATGCCAAAGATCTGGGGGCTGCACAACTACTCAGACATCAACCGCCTGGAAAGCTGGCGCACGCGCGACCTCGTGCACGCGTTGGGCGGCCAGGTCTGGCTCACCGAGACCGGCGGGCTGGTGCAGTTCGGGGGTGCCTACCCCAATCGCCACGGCTCCGGCCTGACGCGGGCGGCGAAGGTGCTCAAGTACATGTTCGCGGTCGCCAAGTCTCAACCCCAGGTCAAGCGCCTCTACATCTACGACTGGACGGGCGGCAACAGCAGCACGCGTTTCGACGCCGGTCTCACCAACTCCCGCGAACAGCCCCGGGCGGGCTACCTGGTCGTTTGCCGCGCACTGCATGCGGCGAGATGCAACGCCAAGGTGGCCAGCAACTAGTGTCCTGATGCGTTGATTCGGTTGCAGTAGCGTGCGATTGAGTCGAGGATGTGGTCGGCGGTCTTGGTCCAGACGTAGGGGCGGGGGTTTTCGTTCCAGTCGGCGATCCAGGCGCGGATGTCGGTGTTGAGTTGGTGCACTGAGCGGTGTGCGCCGCGGCGGAGCTTTTTGCTGGTGAGCTCTGAGAACCAGCGCTCGACGAGGTTCAGCCAGCTGCTGCTGGTCGGGGTGAAGTGCAAAACGAATCTCGGGTGGGAAGCCAGCCAACGGTGGATAGCGGGGGTCTTGTGCGTCGAGCTGTTGTCGAGGATCACGTGAACGTCGAGCTCGGCGGGGACCTCTTTGTCGAGGGTCTGGAGGAATTTCTTGAACTCGATCGCGCGGTGGCGTGCGTGCAGTGAGCCGATCACCTGGCCGGTCGTGATGTCCAGCGCGGCATAGAGGCTCGAGGTACCTGCGCGCTTGTAGTCGTGCGTCGCGCGCTCGGGTGTGCCCGGGAGCATCGGCAGGATCGGCGTTGTCCGGTCGAGCGCCTGGATCTGGGACTTCTCATCGACACACAGCACGACAGCCCGCTCCGGCGGGTTCAGATAGAGCCCGACGACATCTCGGACCTTCGCCACGAACTGCGGGTCCTTGGAGAGCTTCCAGGTCTCCGTTCGGTGCGGCTGCAGGCCGAACGCATGCCAGATTCGCAGAACTGCTGACTGGGTAAGCCCGACCTCCCGGGCCATCGACCGCGTCGACCAGTGCGTGGCGTTCTTGGGCGTGCTCTCAAGCGTCTTGACGATCACCTCCTCGACCTGCTCGTCGGTGATCGTCCGTGGTTTTCCCGGCCGGGGCTCATCAAGCAGCCCATCGAGGCGATTCTCTGAAAAGCGCGAACGCCACTTCCTTACGCTCGCGCGATGCACCCCGAGGCGCCCAGCGATCTCCGTGTTCTTCAGCCCCTCGGCAGCCAGCAGCACAATCCGCGAGCGCTGCGCCAAAGCCTGAGCACTCGTATGACGACGCGCCCACGACACCAGCTGGGCACGCTCCTCCTCCGACAACTCAATCGAAACAGCAACAGGAATAGGCATACATACTGCCTACCCAGACGCCAACCAATTAATGCATCAGGACACTAGAACTGGCCGGCCGCCGGCATTTGCGGGCCGGCGCCGGCGCCGCTCTGCCGCGGCGGGCGTGGCGTGTTGGGCCGGTTGCGCAGCAGGGCCATCGCGAGCAGTGCCAGCAGGCCGACCACGGCGGCGAGCGGAGCCAGCGAGCGCAGGGGATAACGGCTGCCGTGGTGCAGGGTGAGGTTCAGGGCGGTCTTGTCGCCAGCACCGACGATGCTCAACAGGCCGGCGTGATCGATTCCGAGCAGGGTGGGCGCCAGCGCGGCGAACAGCCCCCACGCCACGAGCGCCAGGATGCCCGCGCCCAGTTGGCGAGCTGACAGCCCCAGACGGGGGGTGGCCCATACGGCCAGCGCTACGGCGGCGCCGGCCGCCAGGAAGAAAGGCCAGATCCCAGCCCAGGTGCTGCCGTATTCGCCATGGCCCAGCCCTCCGAGGCCAAAGGCCGTGGCGATCGTCGGCTGGAATTCGCCGTTGCTGAGGAGGTGCTCCCATATGACCACCTCGTTCTCATAGCCGACAAGGGGATGGGTGATGGTGGCGATCGCGGTGGTGGCGATCGACACCGCGGCGAGCGCGATCGTCGGCCCCGGGAAGCGCTTGATCGCCAGCCCCAGGGGGCAGGCCAGGAAGGGAAGCATGGTGGTCATGAACCGGGGCCCCATGAAGCCGCCGCCGAAAGGCAGGTAGTAGCCGGAGTTGTAGCCGACGTAGCAGAGGCAGATGCCGCCGATCGTGAGCGCCTCGGCTTTCCTGCCGCGGCGGTAGAGCATCGCCGTCCCGATCGCCCCCATGATCAGGATGGGAGAGATGGTGAGCAGACCGCGCGAGTCGAACAGCAGCGTGGCGAGCACTTTCATGCTGGGCGCGCCGATCCCAAAGAACCCTTTCTGCTGGCGCGGAACGTCGGAGTAGGCCAGATGGGTCCAGGAGTGGAAGGCATAGTGGTTGTAGAGCAGCAGCGGGACGATGCCGACGAGGCCGCCGAGGATGTAGGCGCCTGCCCGGCGGATCATGTCGGTGGGGTTCAGAGCGTCGCGGCGGGAGAGCAGGAACAGGCCGAGCACGATGGCCACGAAGAACAGGGGGTACTCCGATGCGACCGCATAGCCCATCGTCAGGCCCGCAAGGCCCAGCAGCATCGCGCTGGGCGGCCCATCGCGCTCGCGGAGCATCAGGGCGAAGGCGGCGAAGCCGAGGAAGGCGCTGAACACGTGGGAGAAGAGCAGGGTGGAGAGCGGCAGCACGAGGGTGCCGAGCCCGAGCACCACCGCGCCGGCCACGCCGTAGCCGGGCTCGAAGCGCTCGGAGACCCGCCAGACGAGCAGTAGGAGCAACAGCCCCGGCAGCACGTTGGCCCACAGCCCGACGAAGTAGATCATCTCGTCGTCGTTTCGCTGGGCCTGGGATTCCTGGGCCAGCTTGTCGGCGCCGACGAATGTGAGGGTGTCGTAGAAGGGCAGCGCGAACAGCGCCAGACCAGGGGCGCGGGCCGAGTACCAGTGGCCCCGGTAGAAGACCTTGTCGCCGGTGTTCTGCTGGTTGGCGTCGATCGTGGTGCCGTCGTTGTTGAGCGAGCGGATCAGGTCGTAGTGCGAGGTCTGATTCCAGGAGAAGCTCTGGATGATGGTCGCGTAGGCCACCCCTACGAGCACGATCGCAAGGACGCTGCGGCGCTTGGTGATCAGTGGACGCCGAGCCCCGGGGCGGCGCCCGCCCGGCGTTGCATCGAGGTCCGGTGCGGGGCGCGGCTGCCCGGTGGCGGGGGCGTCCATCAGTCGTGTCCGTGCAGCGCCTTCGGCCCGGGCCCGATCTCGTAGATCACGAGCGAGCCCACCCGTCGGCGCGTCACGCCGAGACCGGCGATCGGTTTGGCGGCGGCTGCTGCAGTGTTGGGCGGCTCGGCCAGCGCATAGCCGTGGATTCCCGGCAGCTTTGGCATGGTCAGGTGCAGCACGACGGTGCGAATGCCGTAGTAGCGGAGCTTCTCGATGCTGGCCTGGTCGGGGAAGCCGCTCATGCCCCCGCGCAGGTCGTCCACGCCGGGGATGTCGAAGGTGCTGTTGCCGATGGGGATCTTGTAGAAGCCGTTGGTGGAGAAGTACTGCCACACGCGATCGGCGGCCCCGTCGGTGGGCAGGTCGAGCAGCGGGCCGGGCAGTCCCACCTCGGCCTTGGCGGGCTGTGGCACCACGGGATGAGCGAGATGCCCGGCGCCTTCGCCGAGGAGTCCCACGAGCAGCACCCCGCCCAGCAGGGCGGGCAGCGCGCTGATCGCATGGCGCTTGCCCCAGGGGCCGATCCTGGAGACGAGCAGCTGTGCGCCGGCGCCCGCCAGCAGGGCGTAGAAGAGCGTGCCCAGCGTGAATACCCGTCCCGGAACGCGCACTCCGTCCCAGCCGGGGGCGTAGTTGTAGAGCAGGCGATAGGGGTAGCCGTAGCCCGTCAGTCCCAGGCCCATGGCGAGGATCGAGCAGGTCAGCACCCCCGCCGCCAGGCCGAGGCGGAGGTTGCGCGTATACACGGATCCGCCCACGCCGAGGAGCCCGACCAGGGCCAGCAGGAGGATCAGGCCGCCGGGGAAGAAGACGTCCTCGTTCTGGGAGTGCACTTTGGCGCGCATCCCCGAGGTGGCCCCTCCCCACACGCGGTTCTCACTCGATGCGGAGAGCAGGGCGGCGGGACCGGATGAGTAGTTTTTGACTTCCTTGAGCGTGCGCTTGGCGGTGGGATAGTCGTTGGCCACCTGCAGATAGGGGTTGGCCTGGTAGATGGCGACGGCGCCGAGCACGGCCGCGCCGATGACGGTCACGATCAGCAGGCTTCTCGGGATCAGCGGCCCGCGCGAGGTCTTGCTCGCCTGACTGCTGGTCTCCGCGGCGGAGTCCCAGGCATCTCCAGGTCTCAGGCGCCCGCGCCACCAGTAGAGCAGCACGAGCAGGCCGAGGACGGCGAGCAGGTAGCAGTACTGCAGGCCGAGGGTGAAGCCCAGGCTGACCTGCCAGGCCGAGACGAGCCAGCCGGCGAGGACGAGCCGACGCGAGGAGTGCCGGTAGCCCCGCAGGAGCAGGAACAGGGCGAGCGGGAGCCCGCCGGAGGAGATCACATGCAGGTGGCCCGCCTCGGTCACCCTGTAGGGGGCGTACGCGAAGGCGATCCCTGCGGCGGCCCCGCCGAGCCTGCCGAGACCGAGCTCGCGGGCGAGCAGGTAGGCACCCACGAAGCACAGCGACCAGGCGAACAGGAAGAGCAGGTTGTAGCGGACGAGGGCGGCCACGGTGCCCGAGCCGAAGAAGGCGGCCGGGCCGTAGCCGAGCAGCGAGTCCGAGAAGGCCAGGCTGAGGGGGTGGGGGTAGAAGGTGTTGGCGTTGAACAGGTGCAGCGGGTCGTGGAGCATGGCGTGGCCCACCCAGGCGATCTCCCAGGCTGTGCGGATGGGATCGCCGAGGTCGGGGGCGATGCGGCTGGGGAGGTGGAGCACCAGCGGCCAGCTCGTGAGCACGGCCAGCAACACGCCGCAGAGCACCACCAGGCCGATCTCCCGTCGGGTGAAGGTGGGCGAGGCGGCCCAGAGGCGAGGGGGCGGCGAGTGTCCGCCCGTGCCCCCCACCTGGGCTGCGGGTGCCACGCCGTCGGCGCCCGCGGCCGCGGGCGATCCGGATGAGCTGCGTGGCGGACTTGGGAGACCGGTGCTCATGGTCTGCTGGTGTTCGGAGCCGCGCGGATCGGCGCAGCATACGGGAGGCGCCTGCGACATTGCGGCGTACGGGCGTGGGGCCGTTGTGCCGTTCCGAGGTCGCGCTATACGTCACACTCCCTCCCGTGAAGGTTCTGGTGGTCGGATCGGGAGGAGTGGGCGCGGCATTCGCCGCGATCGCTCAGCGGCGAGCGGTTTTCGAGCAGGTGGTGCTCGCCGACGTGGCACTCCCGCGCGCCCAGGCGGCCGCCGATCGTCTCGGCGAGCCAGACAGGTTCAGCGCCGAGCGGGTCGATGCCTCGAGCCGACAGGACCTCGTCGAGCTGATCGCCAGGGTGCGACCCGATGCGGTGCTGAACGCGTGCGACCCGCGCTTCAACGAGCCGATCTTCGGGGCGTCCTTCGACGCCAAGGTCACCTACCTGGACATGGCCATGACCCTCTCTCATCCGCATCCCGAGCGTCCCCACGAGCTCCCCGGAGAGATGCTCGGGGACCTGCAACTGGCCCAGCACGAGGAGTGGGAGCGGGCGGGGTTGCTGGCACTCGTGGGGATTGGGGTGGAGCCGGGCCTCTCGGACATCTTCGCCCGCTATGCCGCCGACGAGCTGTTCTCGAGCATCCAGGAAGTTGGGGTCCGCGACGGCGCCGACCTGGTGGTGGAGGGCTATGACTTCGCTCCCACCTTCTCGATCTGGACCACCATCGAGGAGTGCCTGAACCCCCCGCTGATCTGGGAGCGCGAGCGTGGCTTCTACACCACCGCGCCCTTCTCGGAGCCCGAGATCTTCGAGTTCCCCGAGGGCATCGGCCCGGTCGAATGCGTCAACGTGGAGCACGAGGAGGTCGTGCTGATCCCGCGTTGGGTGCAGTGCGAGCGGGTCACCTTCAAGTACGGGCTCGGCCAGGAGTTCATCGATGTGCTCTCAACCCTTCACAAACTTGGGCTGGACTCCACCGATCCGGTATCGGTACGGGGCGTGCCGGTGGCCCCCCGCGATGTGGTGGCGGCCGCGCTCCCCGACCCGGCCACCCTCGGTGAGCGCATGAGCGGACGCACCTGCGCTGGCACCTGGGTGCAGGGCACCGGCAGGGACGGGCAGCCGCGCTCCACCTACCTCTACCACCTGGTGGACAACGAGATGACGATGCGCGAGTACGGCAGTCAGGCGGTCGTCTGGCAGACCGCCATCAACCCCGTGGTCGCTCTCGAGCTGCTCGATCGCGGCGACTGGAAGGGCGCCGGTGTGCTCGGCCCCGAGGCCTTCCCGCCCGCCCCGTTCCTCGAGCTGCTGAAGGAGATGGGCTCGGCCCATGGGCAGATGGAGGTGCCGCTCTCCTAGGCTACTCACGACGGTAGTACGCTACACTACCTATATGAGTAGGAGGCTCCAGGTTGTGGTCGACGATGACGACCTGGACCGCTACACGCGTACCGCCGACGCAGCCGGCCTGAGCATGTCCGAGTGGGCTCGCCAGGCGCTCAGGGCCGCCGAGCGCGAAGCTTCAAGCGGCAACGTCGAGGCCAAGTTGGCAGCCATTCGCAAGGCAGTCAGCTACGAAACGGGTGGGCGCGAAGTTGACGTCGAGACGATGCTGGCTGAGACCGAGGCGGGACGTTTGGCCGAGATCGAGGCGGGAATGTCCGGCGCAGACGACGCGTGATCTTCGTCGACGCGAACGTCCCGATGTACCTCATCGGTGGCGACCATCCACATAAGGTCGATGCCCAGTACCTGGTCGAGCGGCTAGCCGGTGAACGCCGGCGATTGACCACCAGCAGCGAGGTCTTTCAGGAGATACTCCACCGCTATCTCTCGACTGATCGTCGCGACAAGATCGAGCCTGGATTTGAGGTCCTGCGGCGGATCGTTGACGATGTGTTCGCGATCGAGGAGTCAGACGTGTTCGCGGCAAAGGACATCGTCCACGCGTATGAGGGCATATCGGCGCGTGATGCGCTCCACGTGGCAGTCATGCGGCGCAATCAGATCGCGGAGATCCTGAGCTTCGACGGCGGGTTCGACGAAATCCCGGGCATTACGCGGCTCTCTAGTTCTCCCTCTTCCGGCCGGCGGTGACCTCGCCGCATCACGCTGCGCAAGCTGACCGCTGCTCGGCGGCGGGGTCCATGGCGACTCTGAGCGACGCTCAGAAGTCCACCGGCACGGGAGCGACCGGAGCGGGGGGGCGCTCGAGGATGCCCGGCGGCGCGGTTTCGAGCTTGCGCGAGAAGAACTCGCGGAAGAAGGGGCGCGAGACGAGCATCAGGATCCCCCCGAGGACCATCCCGCCGACACCGAGCCACAATGGCAGGGTGATGCCCGCGATCGGCGCCGAGCTGACGTGGGCCTTGTGGCCGTAGTAGATGGCGGCATAGATGCCGACTCCGAAGAGCATCAATGCGCCCAGCAGTGGAGCGAGACCCAGCAGCATGAAGTTACGGGCGCTCTTGAGCAGCTCGTGGCGGTAGTAGACCGTACAGGCGAGGCCGGTGAACCCGTAGTAGAAGCAGATCGGAAAGCCGATCGAGACGACGGCGTCTTCGAGCACGCTGCTGGAGAGCAGCAGCAGCGGCACGGTCACAGCGACGGAGAGCACGCCGAATCCGAGCGTCGAGACGGTTGGTGTCAGATAGCGGTGGTGTACCCGCGAGAGCAGGGCAGTGACGGCTTTCCAGTGCGCCATCGAAAGGGTGGTGCGCGCCGTGGGGAGGATCGTGGTCTGGGTCGAGGCGGAGGCCGATGTGAGCACGGCGATGATCAGGAGCTTGTAGAGGATGCCTCCCAGCACCGGTTTGCCGAGTGCACTGAGCACGTCTTCGCTGTTGTTTTCCAGGAAGCCGGTGCCGTAGAAGGACTGCGAGCCAGCAGAGACGATCAGGTAGATGACCACCAGCAGGACGGTCGAGATCACCGCCGCCCTGCCGGGGCCCTCGGCCGGGTTCTCGGACTCCTCATTGACCGCTACGCCGGAGTCCCAGCCCCAATAGATGAAGACCCCGAGCAGGACCGCCACCACGAGGTCGTGGAACTTCATCGCAAACGGGTTGAACCAATCGAGCGCCGGTTTGAGCGAGCTGTAATGGACCAGTTCGCTCTTTCCGCTTTCTTCGTTCACGATGCTGCCGATGGCGTGGGGATGCCCGCCGAAGACCTTGATGAAGGCCACCACTGCGAACACTGTTAGGATCAGCACCTCGGCGCCGAGCAGGAACTGCTGCAGGCGCGCGGAGAGCTCGATGCCGCGATAGCAGATCCAGGTCATGATCGCGATCCAGATGATCGCGGCGATGATGATCGCGGCTTTGGAGTTGCCCAGTTCGGTGAACCCGAAGAGCTTGAAGGTGTAGATCGCGGCGATATCCGACAGCGACGCCATCACGATCACGTCCGCGAGGAAGATCGCCCAGCCGTTGAGCCAGCCCATCCCGGGTCCGAGTGCACGTGTGGTCCAGGCGAAGCTGGTGCCCGCGTCCGGGTCGGCACGGTTCAGGTATTTGTAGGCGGCGGCCACCAGCAGCATCGGGATGAAGGAGACGAGCAGGACCGCGGGCGCGTGGACGCCGACGCCCTTGACCGCGACGATGAAGCCCAGTGTGACCGCCAGCGAGTAGGCGGGCGCAGTCGAGGCGACGCCGATGACGATGTTGGAGAGATAGCCGATGGCGCCCTTTTTCAGGCCCTTGTCCATCACGCCCGACGAACCGGAAGCTGCGGTGGACTCGGTGGCCATTCTCTCGATCCTCCCAATAGGGTCGTGGCAGAAGTTACGGCATGCTAATGCTCTGGAAAGGTACGGCGCGGCACCCTCGTGGCGCAAGGTTCAAGTGTCCCAAAACCCCGAGCCGCGACTATACAGTTGGTACAACGGGTATAAGGGTTCTTGAACAAGTAGGGCCTTGCTCTGCACATACCCAGCGGATATCGTTGTCCGCACTGTCTAGTTGGCTATCAGAGAAAGCGTGTTTTTCATGAGCGGTGATCTCCAAGAGCAAGCCAAGCGGCACCTGTGGATGCACTTCACGCGCATGGGCTCTTACGCCGAGGCTGAGATCCCGGTGATCGTGCGAGGCGATGGCTGCTACGTCTACGACGAGCACGGCAATCGCTACCTGGACGGCCTGTCGGCTCTCTACTGCGTCAACATCGGCCACGGCCGCGGTGAGCTCGGGGATGCGGCGGCGGCACAGACCAGGGAGTTGGCCTTCTACACCAACTGGAGCTATGCCCACCCTCGCTCGATCGAGCTGGCGACGCGCATCGCGGGCCTGGCTCCGGGGAACCTCAACCGCGTGTTCTTCACCTCGGGAGGCTCGGAGTCGGTGGAGTCGGCGTGGAAGCTGGCCAAGGCCTACCACGCCGCCAACGGTGAGCCCACCCGGCACAAGCTGATCTCCCGCAAGCTCGCCTACCACGGCGTCACCATGGGCGCGCTCACCGCCACCGGCCTGACCCCGTTGCGCCAGCCCTTCGAGCCGCTCACCCCGGGCGGAATCCATGTGGCCAACACCAACTCCTACCGTTGGGCCGAAGATCGCGACAACCTGTGGGCGGCCGACCAGATCGAGGAGGCGATCGAATTCGCGGGGCCCGAGACGGTCGCCGCGGTGATCCTCGAGCCGGTGCAGAACGGCGGCGGGTGCTTCGTGCCCCAGGACGGCTACTTCCAGCGGGTGCGCGAGATCTGCGACCGCCACGGCGTGCTGCTGATCTCCGACGAGGTGATCTGCTCGTGGGGTCGCCTGGGCCACTGGTTCGGCTGTGAACGCTATGGCTACGCCCCCGACATGATCACCACCGCCAAGGGCCTCAGCTCAGCCTACGCGCCGCTGGGGGCCGTGATCACGGCCGATCACGTGGCCGAGCCGTTCCTCCACGGCAAGGCGATCTTCAACCATGGCTTCACCTTCGGCGGGCACCCGGTGGCCTGCGCGGTGGGCCTGGCCAACATCGACGTGATGGAGCGCGAGGATCTCTGCGGACATGTGCGCGAGAACGAGCCCCGCTTTCGCGAAGTGCTCGACAGCCTGCGCGACCTGCCGATCGTGGGCGACGTCCGCGGCGCGGGCTACTTCCACGCGATCGAGCTGGTCAAGGACAAGGACACCAAGGAGACCTTCAACTCGCACGAATCCGAGGAGCTCCTGAGGGGCTTCCTCTCCGGTGAGCTGTTCCGCAGGGGGCTGATCTGCCGCACCGACGACCGGGGCGATCCGATCATCCAGCTCTCGCCACCGCTGATCGCCGGCGAGGAGCAGTTCCAGGAAATCGAGGCGATCCTGCGCCCGGTGCTGAGCGAGGCCTCGGAGCGGATGGAGAGATGGAGCTCACTGTCGAGAGCCTGATCGGCGAGCTCGGCTTGAAGCTCGTCTCGGGTCAGCAATCCGCACAGACCCATGTGCGCTTCGTACACAGCACGGAGCTCGCCGACCCCACCCCCTGGCTGAAAGGGGGCGAGCTGCTGCTTACAACGGGTCTGCAGCTGCAGGGGCCCAAGGTCCAGCGAGAGTTCATCGCCCGCCTCGTGGACCATGAGATCGCCGGGCTCGGCTTCGGCACCGGTTTCGCCCATCGGCGCATCCCCGCCGCCCTGCTGGCCGCCGCGCGCAAGCATGCCTTCCCGCTGTTCGAGGTTCCCTATGAGCTGCCCTTCATAGCGATCACCGAGCGGGCCTTCGCCCAGTTGCTGGACGAACGCTACGAGATGCTCCAGCGCAACATGGTGGGCGACGTGCTCGCCGAGGCGCTCTCGGGCCATCTCTATCCCGAGGACCTACAGGCGCGGTTGCGTCCCTTCGGGATCGGCGAGCAGGTGGCGGTGCTGGCCTTCAGAACACGCGACCCCGGCGTGGCGGCGGCGACGGTGGAGCGAGTGCTCGCCTCCGAGCAGGTCAGCGGCCTGGTGGCCATTCGCGCGGGGCTGCTGTGCGCGGTGGTGGACCCCACGGGGATCGCGCCGGTGGAGCTTGCTCGCAAGGTCCGCGGTGAGCTGAGCGCACGCTTCGGTGAGGTGCAGGCGGCGAGCAGCCGGGCAGCCGCCACCCACTCGCTGCGGATGAGCTTCCACGAGGCGCGCTGCTCGCTGGAGGCTGTGCGCCTGCGCAACGGCGACGCGCCCGAGGTGGCCTCCTATGAGGACCTCGGCGCCTTCCAGCTGCTGCTCTCCCTCCAGGACGACGAGGCGCTGCTCTCCTACTGCCGCAGCGTGCTCGGGCCGATCGAACAGGGGGAGGGCGACTACGGAGACGAGCTGGTGCGCTCGCTGGACGTCTTCATCGAGCACAACGGCCACTGGGAGAAGGCGGCGGCGGCGCTGTTCTGTCACCGCCATACGCTGCGTTATCGAATCCGTCGCATCGAGCAGTTGACGGGGCGCGACTTCTCCAGCGCCCGTGACCGCATCGAGTTCTGGTTGGCCCTACGAGGAAGAGAGTTGGCACGATGATCCCTACGAACCCAGGATGGCGGAAATGAAAATCGGCGTGCCCACCGAGATCAAGACGGACGAGTACCGCATCGCGATAACGCCGGCCGGGGTGCGCGAGCTGACCTCGCGCGGGCACGAGGTGCTGATCCAGGCGGGCGGTGGCGAGGGCAGCGCGATGAGCGACGAGCAGTTCACCGCCCAGGGCGCACACATCGTGGCTGACGCCGAGACGGTGTTCGCCGAGGCCGAGCTGGTGCTGAAGGTGAAGGAGCCCCAGGCCCGGGAGGTCGAGCTGCTGCGTGACGGGCAGACCCTCTTCACGTATCTGCACCTGGCCGCCGAGCCCGACCTCGCCCAGGGCCTGATGGCATCGGGGGCGCGCTGCATCGCCTATGAGACGGTGGTGGACCCCGAGGGGCGCCTGCCGCTGCTGGCCCCGATGAGCGAGGTGGCGGGCAAGATCGCCACCCAGGCGGGCGCCTTCATGCTCGAGAAGCCGCTCGGCGGGCGGGGGATCCTGCTCGGGGGCGTCCCCGGCGTGGCGGCGGCCACCGTGCTCGTGATCGGCGGCGGGGTGGTGGGGATGAACGCCGCCTTCATCGCCATCGGGATGCAGGCCGACGTATTCACCTTCGACCGCTCCATCGACCGGCTGCGCGACCTCGAAGTTGCCTTCGCCGGGCGCGCCTCGACCGTCTACTCCTCCACGCTGGCCATCGAGGAGATGCTCCCCCAGGCCGACCTGGTGATCGGCGCTGTGCTGCTGCCCGGAGGCCGCGCCCCGCGGGTGATCACCCGCGAGCAGCTGAAGCTGATGAAGCCGCATGCGGTGCTGGTGGATGTCTCGATCGACCAGGGTGGCTGCTTTGAGACCTCGCGCCCCACCACCCACTCCGACCCCACCTACGAGGTGGACGGCATCACCCACTACTGCGTCACCAACATGCCTGGGGCCGTGCCCATCACCTCCACCTATGCCCTCACCAACGCAACCCTTCCCTATGTGATCGAGCTGGCCGAGCGCGGCGTCGACGGCGCCCTGGCCGCCAACGAGGGCCTGCGTGCCGGCCTGAATGTGCAGGCGGGGCAGATCACCCACCCGGCCGTGGCGGAGGCGCTCCAGACCGTATAACCATCGCGATACACCAAACAAAAAGAAGAACTTGTAAGTCAGTCAGCCGGCCACCCCAGAGGAGCGGAGACCCAGATGGCGAGCACAGTGGAGACCCTCAGCAACTTCATCGACGGCGAGCGTGCGCCCTCCGGAGGAGGGGAGACAGAACCTGTACTGAACCCCGCCACGAGCGAGGTGCTGGCGCAGGCGCCGATCTCGAGCGCCGAGGATGTGGACCGCGCGGTGCGGGCAGCCAGGAGGGCCTTCGAGAGCTGGTCGAACACCACCCCGGCGCAGCGCTCCCAGGCGCTGCTGGCGCTGGCCGACGTGATCGAGGAGAACGCAGCGGAGATCGCCCGGATGGAGGCGCTCAACGCGGGCAAGCCAATCGAGGCGGTCACCAGTGACGAGATCCCCGTGATGGCCGACAACCTGCGCTTCTTCGCGGGAGCGGCACGCTGCCTGGAGGGCAGGGCGGCGGGGGAGTACATGGAGGGCTACACCTCCTTCACCCGCCGTGAGGCGGTGGGGGTGATCGGGCAGGTGACGCCGTGGAACTACCCGCTGATGATGGCCATCTGGAAATTCGGCCCGGCGATAGCGGCCGGCAACACGGTTGTGCTCAAGCCCGCCGAGACCACCCCGATGACGACGGTGAGGCTGGCCGAACTGGCCGCCGATGTGCTCCCGAAGGGGGTGCTGAACATCGTCACCGGTCCCGGCCGTCCGACGGGTGAGGCGCTGATAAACCACCCCGAGGTGGACATGATCGCCCTGACGGGCTCGGTTGAGACGGGCAAGCACTTCGCCCGCACGGCGGCAGACACGCTCAAGCGGGTGCACCTCGAGCTGGGGGGCAAGGCTCCGGTGATCGTGTTCGACGACGTCAGCATGGAGAGCGCCCTGGAAACGATTGCCGGCACGGGCTACTACAACGCCGGGCAGGACTGCACCGCCGCCACGAGGGTGCTCGCCGCCCCCAAGGTCTATGACGAGGTGGTGGCGGGGCTCGCCGAGCAGGCCAGGGGCCTTGTGATCGGCGACACCCTCGCCGCCGAGACCACCCTCGGCCCGGTCAACTCGGCACGCCAGCGCGAGCGGGTGGAGGGCTTCCTCGAGCGTCGTCCCGACCGGGCGGAGATCGTGACCGGAGGCACCCAGCCCGACCGCCCCGGTTTCTACATCGAGCCGACGGTCGTGGCCGGCCTGGAGCAGGACGACGAGATGATCCAGCGCGAGATCTTCGGCCCCGTGATCACGGTGCAGCGCTTCAGCGACGAGGAGCAGGCGATCGCCTGGGCCAACGCCACCCGCTACGGCCTCGCCTCATCGGTGTGGACGCGCGATGTGGGCCGTGCCCTGCGCGTCTCCAAGGCGCTGCGCTTCGGCTGCGTGTGGATCAACGACCACATCCCCCTGGTCTCTGAGATGCCCCACGGCGGCTTCAAGGAGTCCGGCTACGGCAAGGACCTGAGCATGTATGGGGTGGAGGACTACACGGTGGTCAAGCACGTGATGGCCAACATCCAGTAGAGAGTGTTGACCGGTCAGTGCATGCACTGACCGGCCTGACGGTGCATGCACCGTCAGGTGGGGCCGCACATGTGCGGCCCCGGCCAGGTCGCATGCGACCTGGACCCAACCAAACCCAGCTGGCGAGGTGCACGAGAACACTCGGTTTGCAGCGGAAAGCCTGCTACGGTCAGCCCACGGGCGGCGAAGTCGTCCGTGAGGTTCTTTGTCTTTGTTGGCGCTCACAGTGCGCGGATGGGGTCAGTTGAATCTCCATCCGCAGCGGTGGCCATGAGGTCGCCAGAAGGAGCATCAACAACATGCAGCATGAATCTTTCGCCGACCTCGGCGTGTCCGAGGTTGTCGTGAACGAGCTCGCCAAGTGCGGGATCGAGACGCCTTTCGCAGTTCAGAACATGGTCATCCCCGATGTGCTCGCCGGTCACGACGTGCTCGCCCAGTCACCGACGGGATCGGGCAAGACGCTCGCCTTCGGAGTGCCACTGGTGGAGCGCCTCAAAGACTCCGACTCACGCCCCTCGGCGCTGATCCTCGCGCCCACCCGGGAGCTTGCTCTGCAGATAGTCGACGAGCTGCGGCCCATCGCCCACGCTCGGGCGCTGTCGATCGCGGCCGTCTACGGCGGTGCGGGCATCGTCAAGCAGGCACGCCTCGCGGGGCGTGCCCACATCCTCGTGGCCACCCCGGGCAGGCTGCTCGACCTGATCGAGCGCCGCGACATAACGCTTGCCAAGGTGCGCATCCTGATTCTCGACGAGGCCGACAGGATGCTCGACATGGGCTTCAAGCCTGTGGTCGACAGGATCGTGAAGATGACCGCGGCCCAGCGCCAGACGCTGCTCTTCTCGGCCACCCTGGAGGGTGAGGTGGGGCGAATCGCCAAGGCCTACACCACCAACCCCCGTCGCCACGAGCACTCCCACCCGGTGACCCAGAAGGCCGATGTGGCCCACCGCTTCGAGATGGTCAGCCACGAGGGCAAGGTGGCCAAGCTGGTGGCAGAGCTGACCGAGCCCGAGCGGGGACTGACACTGGTGTTCGTTCGCACCAAGCGCGGCGCCGACAGGCTGGTCAAGAAGCTCGCCTCGAGCAGCGTCCAGGCGGTTGCCATGCATGGCGACAAGTCCCAGGGCCAGCGTGAGCGTGCCCTTGCCAACTTCGAGGCCGGCGTGGTCGACACCCTGGTTGCCACCGATGTGGCGGCACGGGGCATCGACGTGGCGGGCATCACCCACGTGATCAACTACGACATCCCCGCCACCCGCGAGGACTATGTCCACCGCATCGGGCGCACAGCCCGGGCGGGAGCCAGCGGCACGGGTGTGACCCTGGTCGCCCATGACCAGGCACGCGAACTTGCCGGCATGGTGGGCGAGCTCGGCCTCGACCGCGAGCTTCAGCTCGCCGGGATGAGCGCCAGCCGTCCCCAGCCCCAGGGTGGGCGTCCCCCTCGCCGACGCGCAGGCGCCGGCGCGGGTGCTCCCAACCGTCCCCGCTCCTCCAACGGGCGATCCGGCTCCCCCAAAGGCGGCACAGAGCGCTCGAGCTCCACATCGCGGGGCGCCGGCTCGCGCCGGGGTCGGGCTTCCAGCCGCCCTAGGTAGAGACATCAGCAGTCATATGCGCCGCCTTGTCAGCTAACGTCGCGAGCATGAGCATGTCGCATCCGCCCAATCCCGATGCGGAGGACGGCGTAACCGGCAGTACCTCGGAGGCTGGATCCGAGGCCGACCTGCTCACCCACTACGACATCCTGCGCCTGCGCGCCCCCAACCCGGGGCCGGTGACCCTCTCGGGCACCAACACCTGGGTTGTGGGCCGCCGGCCGGCCTGGGTGGTCGACCCCGGTCCCCTGATCGAGGAGCATCTCATCCGCCTGTTCGCCGCCATCGACGCCCGCGGCGGACTCGGAGGCCTGGCGCTCACCCACGATCACCACGATCACTCCGAAGCGGTGGACTCCCTGCGGGAGCGCTACTCGGCACCGGTGGCGGGCGGTCGAGGAGCCGTTGATGTGCAGCTCTCCGAAGAAGTTCGCTTCGGCCCCTTCGAGGCCGTCGCCACCCCCGGCCATGCGGCCGACCACTTCGCCCTGATTGCCGACGGCGCCTGCTTCACAGGGGACGCCGTGCTGGGCGAGGGCAGCGTCTTCATCAGCCCCTACAGGGGCGCCATGTCCGGCTACCTGCTGGCGCTCACCCGCCTGCGCCTGCGGGAAGACTTCAACGTGCTCTGCCCCGGCCATGGACCGCCGGTGTGGGACGCCCACACCAAGCTCGAAGAGTATGTCGGCCATCGCATCGATCGCGAAAACCACCTGATCGTGGCGCTGGGAGAAGGCGCTCGCACCGTCTCTGAACTGCTGGGCGCCGTCTGGTCGGATGTGCCCGAGCCGCTGCGTCCGCTCGCCACAGCCACCCTCGCCGCCCATCTCGACAAGCTCGAGGAAGAGCAGATCCTGCCCACCGGTGTGGAGCGTCCCAGGTTCGAGCGGACCGAGTGGTGAGCGTTCTGCATCCCACTCCCGGATCCGAGGTCGACGCCGGCGGCTCCGCTCCGGCCGCCGCCGGCTCGCGGGCCACCTCGCTCGACTCGCCCTTTCCCCCCATCGCCGACTACGGCTTCCTGTCCGACTGCCACACCGGAGCGCTGGTGGCCTCCGATGGCTCGATCGAGTGGATGTGCCTGCCCCATTTCGACTCCCCCTCGGTGTTCGGTGCGCTGCTCGACCGCGGCGCCGGGAGCTGGCGGGTGGGCCCCTACGGCATCTACGTTCCAGCCGGGCGCCGCTACATCCCCGGCACCAACGTGATCGAGACCACCTGGATGACTCCCCAGGGCTGGCTGCGGGTCATCGACGCGCTCACCATTGGACCCTGGCACGACAACAAGCACGGATCGAGCCACACCCGTCCCCCCACCGACTACGACGCCGACCATCTGGTGGTAAGGATGATCGAGTGCATCCAGGGCGAGGTGCAGGTGGAGATCGTGTGCGAGCCGATGCTCGACTACGGCGCCACCCCGGCCCAGTGGAGCGTGGTGCAGTCGGGCGAGGAGGGGGTGTGCATGATGGACGCCACCGACGACGTCACCGCCTTCAGGCTGTTCAGCGACGTGCGCATGGGCATCGAGGGCAACCGCGCCCACGGCCGCCACACGATGAAGGAGGGAGAGAAGCGCTTCTGCGCGCTCTCCTGGACCGAGGATCACGGTGGGCCCCACACGGTCGAGCAGGCCGAAGTGCACATGGAGCGCACCAGCCACTTCTGGCGCAGCTGGCTGGCCGAAGGCACCTACCCAGACCATCCCTGGCGCTTTCACCTGCAGCGCTCGGCGCTGGTGCTGAAGGGGCTCACCTTCATGCCCACCGGCGCTCTGGTGGCCGCCCCCACCACCTCCCTGCCCGAGACGCCGGGGGGCGAGCGCAACTGGGACTACCGCTTCTGCTGGATGCGCGACGCCTCCTTCACCCTGTGGGCGCTGCATGCCCTCGGCCTGAACTGGGAGGCGGACGACTTCGTCCAGTACCTGGCCGACATGGAGCGAAACGAGGACGGCTCGCTGCAGATCATGTATGGCATCAAGGGCGACAAGGACCTCGAGGAGTCGACGCTCGACCATCTCAAGGGCTATGAGAACGCGCGGCCCGTGCGGATCGGCAACGGCGCCTACAACCAGCGCCAGAACGACGTCTTCGGGGCGGTGCTCGACTCTGTCTACCTGCACTCCAAGAAGCGCGACCACATCCCCGAGCGGCTGTGGCCCGTGCTGATCGACCAGGTCCACTGTGCGGCCAAGGCGTGGAAGGAACCCGACCAGGGCATCTGGGAGGCGCGCGGCGAGCCTCGCCACTACGTCTCCTCCAAGCTGATGTGCTGGGTGGCGATGGACCGCGGCGCCCGCCTGGCAGAACGCCGCGGGCATCTCGACCATGCCGAAGAATGGCAGGCCCTGGCCGACGAGATCCGCGCCGACATCCTCGACCGCGGAGTGGACAAGCGTGGCGTGTTTCGCCAGCACTACGAAACAGACGCCCTCGACGCATCGAACCTGCTGGTTCCCCTCGTGCGCTTCCTTCCCCCCGAAGACGAGCGTGTGCGGGCAACCGTGATGGCCATTCGCGAGGAGCTCACCGAGGGCGGCCTCGTGCTGCGCTACCGCACCGACTCCACCGACGACGGGCTGCACGGCGAGGAGGGGACCTTCCTGATCTGCTCCTTCTGGCTCGTATCGGCCCTGTCGGAGATCGGCGAACATCGCGAGGCCGAGCACCTGTGCGAGCGGCTGCTCTCCTACTCCTCCTCCCTGGAGCTCTACGCCGAGGAGCTCGAGGCATCCTCGGGCAGGCATCTGGGCAACTACCCCCAGGCGTTCACCCATCTGGCCCTGATCAACGCAGTCACCCACGTGATCGAGGCCCAGCAGAGCTGAGCGGTCAGTAGCCAGGCTCGCCCGGCAGGAGGATGCGGGCGACCTCGCCCTCCATCACCACCCGCGGTTGGATCGGCAGAACATCGCGGCCATGGGCGTGGTCGAGCAGCTCAACTACGGAGGAGAACTCGCTCAGCTGTTCGAGGTGCTTGATGGTGGGGAAGACCAGCACGATCTCACCCGAGCGGTGGGCCTGGAGGGCGGCCTCGGGGGTGAACCAGCCGAGGTCCACGCACTCCTCGCCGTCCACTCTCGGCTGCTGCCCGTCGGGGAGGGGGGCGAGGAAGAAATGGGTGTCGAAGCGGATCTTCACCTCGGCCGGTGTGATCCAGCGGGAGAACTTCACCAGGGCGGCGGGATCGTCGAGCACCACCGCCGCCTCCTCGCTCAGCTCGCGCACGGCTGCCGCCCGGTGGGCCTCGTCGCCGTCGCCCTCCTCGGCGTCCACAGCGCCTCCTGGAAAGACCCATACGCCGCCCATGAACCGCGCCTCGGGGGTGCGCCGGACAAGCAGCACCTCGAGCCTCTCAGCCCCTCCGCGCAGCAGGATCACGGTGGCCGCCTGGCGCGGGCGCACAGGCGCTCCGGGGTTGAGCTCCTCTCCGGGCCCCGGACGCTCGCTCTCCCCAAGTGCGCGCATCGGCTGACCCTACCTGTCGGTAGTCTTTGCCGCATGAGCGATACCCACGAGACCACTTCCGCATGAGCGCCCCCACGGAGACCGTTCAGCGCTGGATCTGCGAGTCCTGCGGCTACATCTATGACCCCGACGAGGGCGACCCCGACGGCGGCATCCCGGCGGGAACCCCATTCGAGGGGATCCCCGACACCTGGTTCTGTCCCGTGTGCGGTGCCCGTAAGCGGGACTTCACCCTCTACGAGGACTGAGACGGCCGACTGGGAGCAACTGCTCGCGCTCGACGCCGAGCGCGTGTGGCATCCCTACGGGGCACTGCCCTCAGCCATGCCCTCACTGGCGGTGGTGGCGGCCGAGGGGGTGCGCCTGAAGCTCGCCGACGGGCGCGAGCTGATCGATGGGATGGCCTCGTGGTGGTGCGCCATCCACGGCTACCGCCACCCGGCGCTCGACGATGCGGTGAGGGGACAGCTCGGGCACATGGCGCACGTGATGTTCGGTGGGCTGACCCACGAACCCGCCATCCTGCTGGCCGAGCGGCTGATCGAGCTCACGCCCTCCGGCCTGGAGCGGGTGTTCTTCGCCGACTCGGGATCGGTGTCGGTGGAGGTGGCCATCAAGATCTGCCTGCAGTTCCAGCATGCCCGCGGGCGGATGGAGCGCACCAAGCTGCTCACCGTCCGCGGGGGCTACCACGGCGACACCGCCGGTGCGATGGCGGTGTGCGACCCCGTGAGCGGCATGCACAGCCTGTTCGCCGGCGTGCTGCCCCAGCACGTCTTCGCCGAGCGCCCCCCCGACGGCTTCGAGGCTGGGCTCGACAGCGAGTGGGCGGCCCAGGTGAGCGAATTAGCCGAGGCCCACGCCGGTCAGCTGGCCGCGGTCATCGTCGAGCCCGTGGTGCAGGGTGCCGGGGGCATGCGCTTTCACTCGCCTGAGTGCATCGCCCATCTCAGAGCGGTGTGCGATGAGCACGACATGCTCTTGGTGCTCGATGAGATCGCCACCGGCTTCGGGCGCACCGGCGCGATGTTCGCCAGCGAGCACGCCGGGGCGGCCCCCGACGTGATGTGCGTGGGCAAGGCCCTCACAGGCGGCTACATGACCCTTGCGGCGACCCTCTGCACCCCCGAGGTAGCCGAGGCGGTTTCCTCAGGCGACGGCGGGGGGCTGATGCACGGACCCACCTTCATGGCCAACCCGCTGGCCTGTGCGGTGGCGCTTGCCTCCCTCGATCTGCTCGCCGACGGGAGCTGGCGGGGGCGGGTGGCTGCAATCGAGGGGGGGTTGCGAGCAGGGCTGGAACCCCTGCGAGAGCTGCCCGGCGTGGCCGACGTGCGCGTGCTGGGCGCCATCGGAGTGATCGAGCTGGAGGAGCCTGTCGACATGGCCCTTGCCACCGCCGCAGCCGTCGAGCAAGGTGTGTGGCTGCGTCCCTTCCGCGACCTCATCTACGCCATGCCCCCTTATGTGATCGACGAGGGGGATCTCGTTCAGGTGACCGAGGCGATGCGGGGCGCGGCGCTGTCGGTTACTGCTTAGGATTAACTTCTGTATAGCCATAGCTATACACCGCTTTGCCTGCGGCGTATGTGGACCGCTCGGCTGCCCTTCGGCTTCGCTTAGAGGCCGAGGATGTGATCGCCGTCGCAGCCATCTGGGCGCAGCCAGCGCTGCCACCGCAGCGTCTGCCCGGCCTGCGCCAAGGCCGCCGACTTCGGCTCGGGTACAAGGGCGAGAGTTTGGGTCTCCACTGCGCCGAGCCGCTCGATCGTCTCGCGGTTGGAGCGCTCCATCGCGTCGGGCTCGGCTGCCCACGGCGTGAGCACCACCGCCCGCACCTCGAGTCCGCGATCCCTGGCCGCTCGCAGGGTGAGCAGCGTGTGGTTGATTGTGCCCAGCCCGGGACGCGCTGCGATCACCAGCGGCAGGCCGAGCTCAGCGGCGAGGTCGAGCACTGTGTAGGTGGGGGACAGGGGCACGAGCAGGCCGCCAACGCCCTCCACCACGAGCGTCGCCCCCTCCGCCCGCTGGCGGGCCGCGGCCACCAGCTCGCCGGGGTCGATCCTCCGTCCGGCGAGCTCGGCCGCCAGGTGGGGTGAGACAGCGGGACCGAAGCGCAGCGGCGACACCTCCTCCGGCTCCATCCCCGCCGCTGCTCCCAGCAGCACATGGTCGGCCGGCCAGGCGCCGGGGTCGTCGGTGGAGTCCGCATCGTCCAGCCCGGTGACCACCGGCTTGTAGGCCCGCACAGGCTCTCCCGCTGCACGCATAGCCGCCAGCAGGCAGGCGCTCACGACCGTCTTACCCACTCCCGTGTCGGTGCCGGTGACGAACAGGCCACGCATGGGGATGTGAGAGCGGACGGCCCGCTAGGCGGCGCGAGCGCCCGAGGCGAGCTCGCGCTCGAGATCGAACGGGGCGGGCGAGCCGGTCGCGACGGGTGAGGCCGACAACACGGTCGTCTCCATGGGTAGCGGCTCGGGGGCGCTCACTCGCTCAGAATGGACCGGTCCGGTGCGTGACATGTCCAGCCCCGATGCCCGGGCGAGATCGCCGAGCGTCTCGGCCGCCATCCTCAACTCGGAGGCGGTGTGGGATGCCATCACCGTCAGGCGCAGCCGCGAGGTTCCATCGGGGACTGTCGGGGGACGGATGGCCTGGGCGAACACGCCACGCTCGATCGCGCCCTGGCAGAGCCGCATTGCCGTTCGCTCCTCCCCGAGGATCAGCGGCACGATGTGCATCTCGCTGTCCCCCGCAGGGAAGCCCTCCGCGGCCAGCGCCCTGCGCAGCACCCGGGCGTTGGAGCGCAGCCGCTGAACACGGTGGGGACGCTCCCTCAGGAGGTGCAGCGCCGCCAGCGCTCCCGCCACCGCCGGAGGCGGGGGGGCCGTGGAGAAGATCAGGGAGCGCGCCGAGTTGATCAGGTAGCGCACCATCTCGGCGCTCGCGCACGCATAGGCGCCGTAGGAGCCGAGCGCCTTGCCGAGGGTCCCGATCACCACATCGACCTCGCCCTCCAGGCCGGCCTCGGCCACTGCGCCGCGACCGTCGGGCCCCAGGCTACCCAGGGCGTGCGCCTCGTCGACCACCAGACGCGCGTTCCATGCGCCCGCCACCTCCGCCAGCTGAGCCAGCGGAGCCACGTCGCCATCCATTGAGAACACCGAGTCGGTCACTATCAGCCGCCGCCCTGCGTCGCGTCCGCTGCCGTGGCGGCGCAGGCTCCACTCGAGGTGCTCCACGTCGCGGTGGCGATACACGACCACCTCGGCCCGGGAGAGCCTGCAGCCATCCACGATCGAAGCGTGGTTGAGCTCGTCGGAGAAGATCGTGTCGCCGCTGCCCGCCAGCGCGCCCAGCACTCCGAGGTTGGCCAGGTAGCCCGAACCGAACAGCACGCATGCCTCGCTGCCCTTGAACTCCGCCAGACGCTCCTCCAGCCGTCCGTGGATCGTCATCGTGCCTGAAACCAGCCGCGACGCGCCCGCGCCCACGCCCCAGCGCATCGCTGCGTCGGCTGCCGCCTCGCGCACCTTGGGGTGATCGGCCAGGCCGAGGTAGTTGTTCGAGCACAGGAGCAGAACCGGCTTGCCTTCGAGCAGTACCGTCGGTCCCTGCGGCCCGCTGATCAGGCGCAGTCGGCGAGACAGACCAAGCCGCTCCAGTTCCTCCAGGCGCGCTTGTATCTCGCTCATCGACGTGCCCGGCTAGCTGACCGGTACGCGGTTGGGCGCGCCATCGGGGCGGGGCGGCACCGAGCGTTTGGCCTGATAGCGGAGCTGGGTCGAGGGGTCCCACAGCCGCACTCCGAGGTTCACCGTGCTCGGTGCGGCTTCCGCCTCGAGCAGCTCCTCGATCAGATCGGGAGTGTCGCCCTCGAGCCAGCCCGAGCGGTTGTCCGGCCGCGGGTTGGCCGCGTTGTCCGGCTGGCGAGCCACGTTCAGGCCGAGCTCCTCGAACATCTCGCGATCGGTCTCGGGCTCGTTGCCGAGGGTGGTCAGGAAGTTGCCCATCATCACCCCGTTGATGCCCGCCTTCACGGCGAGGCGCTGAAGCTCGCCGAGGTTCTCCACGCGGCCTCCGCAGAGGCGGAAGAGGGCCTCGGGCAGGATCAGGCGGAAGATGGCGATCCACTTCACCGCCTCCCACGGGTCCATGTACTCGCGGTCGCCGAACTTGGTGCCCGGGCGCGGGTTGAGCATGTTGATGGGCACGCTCGTTGGGTCGATGGCGGCGAGCTCGAACGCCATCTCCACCCGCTGGGCGCGGGTCTCGCCGAGGTTGAGTATTCCCCCCACGCACGTCTCCAGGCCGGCCTCGCGGACGGCATCGATGGTGCGCAGACGGCCCTCGTAGCGCACCGTGCTGGTTACCTCGTCGTAGTAGCTCTCGGCGGTCTCCACGTTGTGGTGAACGCGCTGGATGCCCGCCTCGCGCAGCGCCCGGGCACGATCGGCCGAGATGTGCCCCACCGAGGCGCAGCGCTTGAGGTTGGTGTGCTCGGACACCAGACGCACACCGTCCAGGTACCTCTGGAAGTCGCGCTTGGAGAGCCCCTGACCCTGGGTGACCATGCAGAAGCGATGCGCGCCGGCCGCTTCGGCTGCCCGGGCGTGCTCGAGGATCTGCTCGGGCTCCATCATCGCGTGCATCGGAGTCTCGGCGTCGGCGAAGCGCGACTGCGCACAGAAGCCGCAGTCCTCCGCGCAGCCACCCGACTTGGCGTTTACCAGCGAGCACATGTCGGTCGAGTCCGAGAAGCGCTCCACGCGGGCTTCCCAGGCGCGCTGGATCAGCGCTTCGATCTGCCCGTGGTCCTCGATCTCACCTAGCTCGAGTGCTTCCTCTCGAGTGATCAGCGGCGCCATGGGCCACAACTTATGAGGTGGGGCGGACGGCTAGTGACCTGAGTCGTTAGTTCGTAGGTGCCGGTGGGGTTGCCGCGAAATTTGTCGTTAACCACGACGATTGGAGGCGGCTATGGCTCAGCGTGTGGAGATCGTTCTCAGTGGCGAGGAGCGCGAGGTGCTGGAGCGGTGGGCGCGGCGTCCGAAGTGCTCGCAGGCGTTGGCGTTGCGTTGCCGGATCGTGTTGGCGGCGGCTGAGGGGCAGCAGAGCAAGGACATCGCTGCCGCTCTGGGCTGCACTAATACGACGGTCGGTAAGTGGCGGGGACGGTTCGCGCGGCGAGGCCTGGATGGGCTGCACGATGAGCCGCGTCCGGGGAAACCGCGTTCGATCCGCGACGAAGACGTCGAGCGAGTGATAGTCAAGACACTCGAGGAGCATCCCAGGGACGCGACGCACTGGTCAACGCGCTCGATGGCGCAGGCGACCGGGATGAGCCAGACCGCGGTCAGCCGCATCTGGCGGGCCTTTGGCCTGAAGCCACATCAGAGTGAGAGCTTCAAGCTCTCCCCCGACCCCTTGTTCATTGAGAAGGTCCGCGACATCGTGGGGCTTTACCTGAACCCGCCGGACGCTGCGGTCGTGCTGTGTGTTGATGAGAAGTCCCAGATCCAGGCGCTGGACCGCACCGCCCCGGTGCTGCCGCTGATGCCTGGCGTGCCCGAACGAGCGACCCACGACTACGTCCGCAACGGCACCACAAACCTCTACGCCGCGCTCGACGTCGCCTCGGGTCAGGTGATCGCGGACATGACCCCGCGCCATCGCGCTGAGGAGTTCCGCCGGTTCTTGAACGTCATCGACCATGCCGTCCCAGAGCATCTGGACGTGCACGTCGTGCTCGATAACTCCTCGACACACAAGACCCCATCGATCCAGCGCTGGCTCGTGCGCCATCCTCGCTTCCATGTGCATTTCACGCCGACCTATAGCTCGTGGCTGAACCTCGTCGAGCGCTGGTTCGCGGAGCTCACCACGAAATGGATCAAGCGCAGCACCCACCGCTCAGTCAGAGACCTCGTCGCGTCAATCCGTACCTGGATAGCCACCTGGAACGAAGAACCCAAACCCTACGTCTGGCACAAGACCGCCGACGAGATCCTCGACAACCTCGCCAACTACTGCCAACGAATCAACAACTCAGGTCACTAGACCGTCTCTGGATCGCTACCGACCCTGCCAGCGAGGGGGGCGCTTCTCGGCGAAGGCGCGCATGCCCTCGCGCATGTCCTGGGAGGCGAACGACGCCTGGCGCAGCTCGATCAGCTCCGCCTCCACCGCAGGCTCCAGCTCGCTCTCTCCTTGCAGCAGGGCGGCGATCACCCGCTTGTTGCCTTTCTGGGCCAGCGGCGCGTTGCCGGCGAGCTCGCCGGCGATCTCCAGCGTGAGCACCTCCAGCGTCTCGGCGGGGGCCAGCCTGTTCACCAGCCCCCAGCTCAAGGCGGTGGGCGCGTCGATGTATTTGCCCAGCAGGAACAGCTCGCGTGCGCGGGGCACGCCGATCGCGTCGATGAAGCGGCGCAGTCCCGTGTGCGAGTAGACCAGTCCGAGCTTGGCCGGAGGCATGCCCAGCTTGATGCCCTCGAGGCAGACACGCAGGTCGCAGGCGAGAGCCAGCTCGAGGCCACCGCCGATGGTGTGGCCGGGGAGCATGGCCACGGTGGGGTAGGGGAACGCCTCGAGCGCGTCGATCGCTTCGGTGAAGGGATGGGCCACGAGCTTCTCGGCCCGCTCCTCGAACTCATCGGCGGGGATCTCGCCGATGTCATAGCCGGCGGAGAACATCCCGTGGGCGCCCGTCACCACGATGCAGCGAGTGGGCGAGTGGGGCGCCGAGAGCTCCGCCAGCGTCTCGCTGATGGCGTCGAGGATGGGGTGGTCGAGCGCGTTGCGCTTGACCGGGTTGGAGATCGTGAGCCGAACCACGCCGTCGGCCGGCTCGTCGATCAGGAGCTTGCCGTCGGCCAGCTCGCGTGGGGGGGCGCTGGAAGACACCGGGCCGACAGGCTAGCCGAGCGCCCGCGAGCGCGATGGCTGCCGGGACGGCCCAAAGGCCGGGCCGATCAGTCGAGCACCACGAGGGTGTCGCCCTCGTTGACCGCCTGGCCCTCCTCGCAGCGGATCTCGGTGACCGTTCCCGCGTCTTCGGCCTCCACAGGCATCTCCATCTTCATCGACTCGAGGATGGCCACCGTGTCGCCCTCCGCGATCGTGTCGCCGACGGCGCACTCGATTTTCCATACCGTGCCCGTTATATGAGCCTCTACATCCGTCATCACTACCTCCATCCGCCGATCGCCACCACTGGATTGGGACAATAGATAGCGCTGCCGACCGATCTTCGCCCGGACGGGCCTTCGTGGTGGTTGCCGCCCGCAACGAGGCCGACCGGATAGGCGCCACCCTGGCTGCTCTGGCGCTTGCCTTTCCCGGGTCTGCGGTGTGGGTGGCCGACGACGGCTCCAGCGATGGGACCGCAGACATCGCGGCTGGGGCCGGCGCGCGGGTGGTGCGCGGCGAGCGGGTTCTCGGCAAGGGGGCGGCCATGACAGCGGCCGCCGGCAAGGCGCTCGAGTCCGCGGGCGAGCGCGATGCGTCAGCGGTGTTCGTGCTGTGCGACGGGGATCTCGGGGAGTCGGCTCGGGAGCTGGGCGCGCTGGCCGCCGTGGTTCTTGCCGGGCAGGCCGACCTCGCCGTCGCCGCCTTCGCCCGCCGTGAGGGCGGCGGCTTCGGCGTGGCGCTTGCCTTCGCCCGCTGGACGGTACGCAGGCGCTGCGGGCTGGATGTGAGGGCGCCGATCTCCGGGCAGCGGGCCCTCACCATGGCGGCCCTGCGCGACGTGTTGCCGCTCGCCCATGGCTATGGCATGGAGCTCGGGATGACGATCGACGCCGTCCGTGGGGGCCACCGCCTGAAGGAGGTGGAGCTCGACCTCACCCATCGCGCCAGCGGGCGCACGCTCACGGGCTTCATCCATCGAGCCGCACAGCTCGCGGACTTCGTACGGGTGTACATCGCGCGCAGGTAGTCCCGCCGGTAGGCTGCATCGGCGATGAGCCGGGGAGAGCGGTGTGCGTAACGTTTTGGCGCGAAGAAGGTAGTGCGCTCTAGATGAGCGAGCTTGCACCCATGCGCGAGCAGGTCTACTCCGATCCGCGGCCGAAGGAGCACTTCGACCGCTTTCACGAGCGGGCGCGCACGCGCGAACCCGACTGGGCATACGAGCTCACCCGTGTGATCACCTCGCTGTATGCCTACACGCTGCTGCGTACCCGAGCGATCTCCGTGGAGAAGGTTCCCGGTCGGGGCGCTGTGATCCTGGCTCCCAACCACTTCTCGTTCATGGATCACTTCCTGATGGGCTGCTACATCAGGCGCAAGGTCCGCTTCATGGCCAAGTCGCAGCTCTTCAAAGGCCCCATGCAGTTCATCTACACCCATGGCGGCGTCTTCCCCGTGCGCCGCGGAGCTCGCGACGAGGAGACGTTCACGACGGCCAGGACCGTTCTCGCCAGGGAGGGAGCGATCACCATGTACTGCGAGGGCGGGCGCTCGCGTACGGGCAAAGTGGCCGAGCAGGCCAAGCGCGGGATCGGCCGCCTGGCCCTCGAAACCGGAGCCCCGGTGGTTCCCATCGCGATCTACGGCTCCTCGAGGGTTCGCAACTGGAAGCGTCTGCAGTTCCCCAAGGTCACCGTTCAGTACGGCGATGCCATCCGCTGGGAGCCGATCGAGAACCCCACCCGCGAGCAGCAGCAGGCGGTTGCCGACCAGATCCTGGTGGAGATCCGCAGTCTGTACGCCGGCCTCGAACAGCACGGTCGCAAGGGCGTCCTGCGGCGTGTGCGCGAGCAGCGGCGAGCCGAGCGCGGCACGCCCAAGGGAGCGGCGGTCGCCTGATCGGGAGCGGGGCCGTCGGGGCGGTGGCCTACTGTTGCCCGCAATGACGGCGGTCCAAGGGGGAGACGATGCAGCAACGACTTGACGTCGGCGGAGTGATCAGCCGGGTGTTCAACATCTATGTCGACCAGGCATCGGTGCTGATGCCTGCGGCGGCGGCCGTGTTCGTGGTAACGGGCATCATCTCGGCGCTGCTGGCCTCGTCGGGCTCGCTGATCGGAGTGCTGCTTGCGCTGGTGATCAGCCTCGTGGCGGGCACGCTCTTCACGGGCATGGTGGTGGAGCTCGTGGCCGATGTCCAGGACGGCCGTCGGGACTCGAGCCCCGGTCAGCTGCTGCGCGCCGCCACGCCTGTGCTCGGCCAGCTGATCCTGGTGGGGCTGGTGGCCGGCTTCGGCATCGTGATCGGTTTCTTCCTGATCATCGTGCCCGGGCTGATCCTGATCACGATCTGGTCGGTGGCGGCGCCCGTGGTGGTGCTCGAGCGGCCGCAGGGACTTGGCGCGCTGGGCCGCAGCCGCGAGCTCGTCCGGGGCAATGGGTGGCAGGTGTTCGGCGTTATCGTGGTGCTCTACGTGGTCGTTGCGATCGTCTCGGCGGCGATCGACGCCGGGGCCGAATCGGCGGGGACGGGGGTGGGAATCGTGGTCCGGGTGATCATCGGAGTGCTCACCGCTCCGATCACGGCGCTGGCGGCGTCGGTGCTCTATTTCGATCTGCGCAAGCTCACTGGCTCGGCGGGACCTGTTGTCGGTCCGACCGACCCCGGTCCCACGAGCATCGATCCGATGAACGCCGGTTAGGGCCGCTCACTGTCCACCAGCTAGGGTGCCGCGAGCCCCATGTCGACCACGGAAGCAAACTCGCTGCTTCGAGCGGGCCTCCTGGAGGGGGTGGGCGTGGTGGTCGCCGGTGCGCCCGAGATGGACGCCAGGGTGGAGGGCGGATTGTCCGAGGCCACGGCGGTCGGCACTGCGGTGCAGCGCGACTGTGCGGCGCTGGGAGCGGGGGTGCTCGCCTGCTCGCCGCTGAGGGAGGATGGCGTGGCGCTCGGGGAGGCGGAGCTCGAGGCCGTGGTCGACCGGGCGTTCGCGGAGCTGAGAGGGGTCGAGCTGCTGGTGGTCGACTCAGCGGCCATGTTTGCCGCCCTCGCAGCGCTGGCGGGATCGCGCGGGGCGCTGGTGGGCTGCCTGGCCGCCACCTGGGACATCACACGCGCTGTGGCCTCGCGGGCCTTCATAGGCCGGGAGCGGGGAGGGCGGATCGTCTTCGTGGCGCCGCCCGCTGTGACAGACGGCTCGCAGGTCGGCGAGCACGGCGATGCGGCCCGTGCGGGCCTGGAGAACCTCGCCCGCACGCTCTCGATCGAGTGGGCCCGCTATGGGATCTCGCCCGTTGCCATTGCGCCGGGGGCGAGCACCACGGGGGGAGAGATAGCGGCGCTCGTCGCCTTCCTTGGCTCATCGGCGGGCGCCTACTTCTCCGGTTGCCTGCTGGATCTTCGTGGTCCGAGGGCTGCGGCGGCGGTGTCGTCGTCTTCGAAGCTTCAGCACTCGCCTTAGGTGTAGTTACTCTCGAAAGAAGTTCTGTAGCACCATTGCTATACAGAACTTTTTTGGAAAGAGCGAGTGCAGCCGAGTCAGCGTGCCAGGCCGCAGGTGGGGACTCGCTCGCTCGCCCCCGCCCCGGACGCGCGATGAGACGCGCGTCCCGGGGCGTGGAGCGTGTGACAGATGGTGGCCGCTCAGCCGCTCATGCCGCCGAACAGGCCGCCGGTGATGTGGAGGGTCTGTCCATGGACGTAGTTGGACCAGGGCGTGCACAGGAAGAAGACGCCGCCTGCTGCCTCCTCGGGGCTGGCGGGGCGCCCGAGGGGGATCAGCATGGAGGCCATCTGGCGCATCTGCTCGGGGATGCCCAGCTGGATCTTCTCGCCGTCGACCTCCATGGTGTTCTCGTCGACCTTGGCCTGGGTGAGGCGGGTGTCGATGAAGCCGAAGGCAACGGCGTTGACGTTGACTTTGAACTGGCCCCACTCCTTGGCCACCGTTTTGGTGAGGCCCACCACGGCGGCCTTGCCGGCGGAGTAGTTGGCCTGGCCGGCGTTTCCGAAGGTGCCGGAGGTGGAGGAGACGTTGACGATCTTGCGGAACACCTCCTTGCCTTCCTCGCGCTCCTTCTTGGCGGGCTCGCGCAGGTGGGGGGCGGCGGCGCGGATGACGCGGAAGGGCACCACGGTGTGGATGTCGATCATCGCCTGGAAGTGCTCGTCGGTCATCTTGTGGACGGGCGCGTCGAGGGTGTAGCCGGCGTTGTTGACGATGATGTCGATCTTGCCGAACGAGTCGACGGCCTTCTGCACGAGCTGGTCGCACATGCCGGGCTTGGTGAGGTCGCCGGCGAAGACGGCGGTCTCGCCGTCGATCTCACCTGCGGCCTGCTCTGCGATGTCGCCGTCGAGATCGTTGATCAGGACCTGGGCGCCCTGCGCGACGAGCAGCTCCGCGGTGGCGCGTCCGATGCCGCGTGCTGAGCCGGTGACGATGGCCGACTTGCCGTCGAGTACTCCCATAGCTGTTGATTCTCCTTGTGGTTGTGAGGGGCCCGGAGGTTATCCGAGCGCGTCACCAAGCTGGAGGAGGAGTCAGTGCAGGCCCAAGGGAGCGACGCTTCAGGCGCCGGTGATGACGCCGAAGTCCTGCGTGTAGATGCCGCCGGCCTGGCCGTGGCCGAGCGAGCTGGGCACGTGGGGGGAGATGCCGATGGCGGTGTCGCGGAAGTGGGAGTCGAGGATGTTGGCGCGGTGGCCGGGATCGGACATCCAGGCGGCGACGATGGCGCGGGGGGTACCCAGAGAGCCGGTGCCCCAGGCGATGTTCTCACCCACTGCGAAGCCGATGCTGGAGCTGTAGATGTAGCCCGAAGCCCGCATTCGGTCGAGCGGCGTCTGCCCGCCGGGGCCTAGGTGTTCGAAGTAGTTGCCCCAGGCCATGCTCTCTGTGTGTCCCTGAGCGGCGGATTCGAGCTTGGCGTTGTTCTGGAGGGGGCCGTCGCCGTGGGAGGCGCGTTCACGGTTGATCAGGCAGATGGTGGCTGCGCGGATGCGTTCGAGGTCCTGGGGGCTGGGCTTGAGTCCGGCGTTGGCACAGACACCGCTGTCGGCGGCGGAAGAGAGGGGAAGCTTGTGGGTGGGCGCACTGTGAGGTGCGGCCTTATGGCGAGCGCTCCCCCGGTGAGAGGGCTTGCGGGCGCAGCCGGCGTGTCCGCGCTTGGAGCGTGTGGGTGAGTGCCCGGCCCGGAAGCTGCCCACTCTGCCGCGGACCCGGCCGGCCTTGGAGCAGCGGGCGGTGCGGTGGGCATGAAGACGGGCGCCGAGCGCGGGGGCGGCGCCCGTACAGGTGCTTAGGAGGAGAGCGATGAGCACGGCGAGGCGTCCTGGACGCAGGGGGGCCATAGGCCCCATATCGGAGCGTGGTCAGCATTGCCTTAGCGAATCCGGTGACGGCTGGACGCCTTGACCTGAGGTGCTCGGACTTGCTGGAGCTACAGCCCGAGCACCCGCCCGAGGATCTCCCGCATGATCTCATCAGAGCCACCGCCGATGGGACCGAGACGGGCGTCGCGGGCGGCGCGCTCGACCCAGTACTCCTTCATGTAGCCCGCCCCTCCGTGGATCTGCAGGCACTGGTCCATCAGCTCGAAGGAGGCACGCTGGGTGAGGAGCTTGGCCATGGTGACCTCCTTCAGGGGCTCCTCGCCGGCCACGAAGCGGCGCAGAGCGTCGTAGGTGGCGCAGCGGCAGGTGTAGATGGAGGTGGCCATGTCGGCGAGCTTGTGGCGGATGGCCTGGTGGCCGGAGAGGGGGCGCCCGAAGGCCTGGCGGTCCTTGGCGAACTGGGCGGTGCGCTCCCAGGCGATCTGCATGGCGCCCACTGCGCCGAGGGCCATGGCGAGACGCTCCCATTGGAAGTTGGCCATGATCAGCTTGAAGCCCCCGTGGAGCTCGCCGAGCAGGTTCTCCTCTCCGACGAACACGTCCTGGAAGGAGATCGTGGCGGTGTCGGAGGCGTGCCAGCCGAGCTTCTCGAGCTTCGACGAGGACACTCCCTCGCCGCGCTCGACTATCAGGAAAGAGATGCCGCTGTGGCCCCCCTCGGGAGTGGTCTTGACTGCGGTGACCATGAAGTGGGCGCGCACCCCGTTGGTGATGTAGGTCTTCTCCCCGTTCACCACCCAGCCGCCGTCTACCCGCTCGGCGCGGGAGGAGAGGGCGGCCACGTCGGAGCCGGCCCCCGGCTCGGTGATGGCCAGGGCGCCGATCTTCTCGCCGGCGATTGCCGGTACGAGGTAGCGCTGCTTCTGATCCTCGGTGCCGAACTTGAAGATGGGGGGAGTTGCGATGTTGATGTGGGCGCCGATGCCCGCTGCGGTGCCGCCCGATCCCGTGCGGGCGAGCTCCTCGACGAGCACGGCCTCGTGCAGGTAGTCCCCGCCCTGGCCGCCATAGGACTCGGGGTACTTCAGCCCCAGCAGGCCCTGGGCGGCCAGCTTTCCGAAGACCTCATTGGGGAACCAGCGCTCCTCCTCCCACTGCTGGGCGTGGGGCGAGAGCTCGCGTTCGATGAATCCGCGAGCTGATGTCCTGAGCTCCTCGTGCTCGTCGGAAAAGGGTGGTGAGATGCTCGAGCTCATTGGTAATCTGATGGTATGCGAATTGCCATCGATGGTGTGGGGCGGATCGTGATACCGAAGGCGATGCGAGTGGAGCTCGGGATCAAGGGCCCGACCGAGCTTGAGCTGACCGCTGTGGACGGGAGGCTCGAGTTGACCGTGCCGTACATCAAAGTGCATCTGGAGGATCGCGATGGCTTCACGGTGATCGTTCCCGACGAGCCCGTGCCCCCGATGACGACCAAGATGGTGAACGAAGCGATCGAACGCTCGCGCCGTTGATCGCGCCCGACTCCAGCGTGCTGATTCCAGCGCTCGCGGCCTCCTACGACGGGCATGAGCGGTGCTTCGCTGCGCTGGCAGGCCGCTCGCCACGGCTCATCTCCCACGTCGCGTTCGAGACGACGTCCGTGCTCAGTCGGATGCCCGAAGGACTTCGGATGACTCCGGTCGCGGTGCGCGATGCGATTGATGATGACTTCCCGGATTCGTGGCTCGCGCTCGACGCCGACGGTCAACGCGCTTGCCTTCGCCGCGCGGTCGATGCCGGCTTGCGTGGCGGCGCGCTCTACGACGCGCTGATCGCCGCGACCGCGCGCGAGTACGGCGCGACGCTGCTCAGCGCCGATCGCCGCGCGCGGGAGGCCTATGAGGCGATGGGGGCCGACGTCTCCTACCTGGAGATCTGAGCCATGTGTGGCGTGGACAGACTCATGGTGTCGCTCAGCCCGCATTGAAATGACGCCGGGTGTCCACGAACAGGCTCTTGAAGACGAGGCTGTTCAAGGGGCCGCCGAGCCTGCCCAGGGGCGAGGGCCCGAGAGCGACCGTCCAGGTGAACCGGCAACGATCGGGCCCGTCGGGCTCCACCACATAGTCCTCGGCTGCGCGCTTGAAGGTGGGGGCGTTGGCCTCGGTGACATAGAAGGCGTGCCTGTGGCCCTCCTCCCACACGAAGAAGCGCTCCTGCACCTTCATCGTGCCCCCCAGCACCTTCCCCTGCCGGGTCGTCCCCACGCCGAACGGGCGCTCAGAGGTCCAGCGAACAGAGACCGCGCGACACCAGTCAAGCGGCTTCTCTGAGACCAGCTCGCGCCACACCTCCTCGGCGGGGCGCGCGATGGCGAACGTGTCGCAGTAGCGCACAGGCGCCGAGGCGAAGAAGCTCTCCTCCACGGGCTGGAGAGTGAACTTCATGTCCGGGAGGGTTTTCCGGTCGGTGCATGCACCGACCGGCGGGCTCGTACATGTACGAGCCCGAGGAAGGGCCGCATGCGGCCCTTCCGGCCACGCCGCACGCGGCGTGGCCCCATCTCACGATCGAGCATGTGCTCTACAGCCCGTAGGAGCGTCCGATCACGTCGAGCATGATCTCGTCGGTGCCCGCCCCGATGCGGTTCAGGCGTGCGTCGCGCCACACCCGCTCGATGCCGTACTCCTTCATGTAGCCCGCGCCGCCGTGGATCTGGATGCATTCGTCGGCCACTTCGCAGAGAACCCGCGAGGCGTGGAGCTTTGCCATCGAGATCTCCCTCACGGGGTACTCCCCGTTGTTGAAGCGCCAGGCCGTTATGTAGGTCATCTGGCGGGCCGACTCGATTTTGGTGGCCATCTCGGCGAACTTGTGGCGGATCACCTGGAACTTGCCGATTTCCCGGCCGAAGGCCTTGCGCTCGTGGGCGTACTGCAGGGTCTTTTCAAAGCACTTCTGTGCCCCCGCAACCATCCCCGCCGCCCCGATCAAACGCTCTCCCTGGAGCTCCCACATGATGTGGTAGAAGCCCTTGCCCACCTGGCCGAGCACCGCCGTCTCGGGCACCCGCACGTCCTGGAACGCCAGCAGGGCCGTGTCCGAGGCGTGCATCCCGAGCTTCTCCAGCTTCTTCTCCCGGATCACCCCAGGGGCGTCCATCGGCACGAGGAACAGGGTGAAGCCGTCATAGCCCGCATCGGGGTCGGTCTTGGTCACCAGCACGATCACATCGGCCCGGTGGCCGTTGGTGATGTAGGTCTTGGAGCCGTTGATGACGTAGTCGTCTCCGTCCTTCACCGCCCGCGTCTTTATCCCTGACACGTCCGAGCCCGCATCCGGCTCGGTGATGCCCAGGCAGAGGATCTTCTCGCCCTTGATCGCCGGCACCACCCACTCCTGCTTCTGCTCCTCCGAGCCGAACGCCAGGATGGGGGGCATCGCCATGTCGGTGTGCACCGCCACTCCCATCGCCAGACCGCCCGAGTTGGCGTTGGTGATCTCCTCCGCCAGCACCAGCGCCGTGTAGTAGTCGCCGCCCTGCCCGCCGTAGGACTCGGGCTTGTCCAGCCCGAGGAAGCCCAACTCGCCCATCCGTCTGAACACCGAGTCGGGGAACGTCGTCTCCTCCCACTCCTCGGCGTGGGGGGCGAGCTCTTTGGTGGTGAAGTTGCGGATCGACTCCCGCAGCTGTTCATGCTCGTCGGTGAAGAGGAAGTGCTTGCGTGCTGCCTGGTAGTCGGGCTTGCGCACGCTCTCGACGGTGGCGGCCATCGGGCGGGTCTCCTTGTTCTGTCTCCGGGGTCTCCGCGAAGCTATCGCAGCTCCGATCAAAAGTAAACAGTAGAGCTAGCTACTTTGGGCAGGGGATCGCTCCTGTGAGTAGCCTTCGCTTGTGATCATCGTCGGCCCCCGCAAGAGCAGGCACAGCACGGCTGCGATGGCCCTGGCCACGATGCTGCTCGCAGCGGGCGCCGGGGCGGCCGTCTCCAGCGGCGCCGCCGCCTCGCCGCTTCCGCCCCCCGCCGCTATCCCGCCACAGCTGGCGATCCTCGAGAACGCGATGGCACAGCTGCGGGTCAACAGCGAGCGCTTCTCCGAGGTCACCCGGGGCTTCGTCCTCGGCTCGCCCAATCGCGTAAGCAGCGGCCGCCCCGAACGCCTCATCCGCACCTCCATCGATGTGGCAGCGCTGGGCGAAGCCGGCGTCTCGCCAGCCGAGGGCGAGGTCTTCCTCGGCCCCCTGCGCAGGCCCACGCTGATCGCCATCGGCTCCGCCGTCTACCAATATGAGAAGCCCGCTAAGGACTCTCGCCGCCATCGGCCCTGGGTTCGCTCCCGCTCTTCCGAGTCGCCCGCCGCGAGCATCCTCCCCTTCTACGGCGGATCTCCCTTTGAAGTAAAAGCCGGCGGAAGCGGGCCCTTTGCCCGTCTCATCAACCTGCTGGGCGCCGCGGTCGGTCAGGTGGGCGTGGGCGGCCAAGTCTCGGTGCGTGGTCAGCAGACGAGCGAGTTCACCCTGACCGTCGAACCCCGCCTGCAGCTCAAGGGCATCACGGTCGAAGATCTCGCCAACTTCAAACAGGACTGGCCAATCGAGACTCTTCAGGTCTTCCTCACCCCATCCGGGCTCCCGATTCGGGTCGTCGCGGTCATCAAATCGCGGGACCTCAACTACACGAGCACCGTTGAAATATTCGCCATCAACGAGCCCGTGGCCGTCAAGGCGCCGCCCGCACGGGAGACCATCGCGGCATCGCAGGTGAGGGAACATCCGCAGAGCGTCGAAGTGAGCGGCAGCGTCAAAGCCGGGAAACCCACTCCCGAAAAGTAAACAGTAGAACTGCGCACTTCCAACGCGGCCTGCATCCGGTTAGGATGCGCCCCGTGCCCACCGACAAGGTTCTCTACGGGGTTGACGAGGGTGGCGTGGCCACCATCACGCTCAACGATCCCGACACCCGCAACGCCCTCTCCATCGAGCTGCTCGGCGGTCTGTACGAGTCCTTCGAGGCCGCTCGGGCCGATCAGCGAGTGCGCTGCGTGGTACTCGCCTCCTCGCACGAGCGCACCTTCTCCTCGGGCGCCAACCTGGGGGGTTTCGCCGCAGATGAGGCGTTGGTGCACAAGCACTTCGGCACCGAACGCTTCGTCTCGCTGTTCAAGCTCATCGGCGAGCTCGGCAAGCCCACCGTCTGCAAGGCGCGGGGGCACGTGCTTGCCGGTGCGCTGGGGATCGCCCTCTGCTGCGATCTGATCGTCGCCTCCGAGAGCGCGAGCTTCGCCACCCCCGAGATCAACATCGGTGCCTTCCCCTTCATGATCATGGCGCTCATCTACCGCAACGTCCCCCGCAAGAAGGCCAACGAGCTGCTCCTGCTCGGCGAGCGCTGCGATGCGCAGAGCGCGCTCGCCGCCGGGATCGTCAACCGTGTCGTGCCCGACCAGGAGCTCGACGTGCTCGTCGCCGACTGGGCCGCCAAGCTCGCCGGCAAGTCGCCCGTGATCATGCGTCTCGGCAAGGAGGCCATGCGCCGCCAGATGGACATGCCCCTCGACGACGCCCTCGACTACCTGCGTGCGCAGCTCACCCTTGCCCAGTCCACCGATGACATCGTCGAGGGCGTCACCGCCTTCTTCGAGAAGCGCGACCCCCAATGGAAGGGACGCTGACACCGATGAGCACCCCCGAGACCACCACGACCTCCGAGGCCGGCACGGAGCGCCCGTCCACCCATCCATCCTCGCTGCTGCGCCCCCTCGTCGAGGACCTCGCCGAGCGCCGCGCCCGCATCAAGCTGGGCGGCGGCGAGGAGAAGATCGCCGCCCAGCACGCCCGCGAGAAGCTCACCGCCCGCGAGCGCATCGCCCTGCTGATCGACGAGGGCACCTTCGTCGAGCTGGGCATCCACGGTAAGCCCCACTTCTCTCAGCGAGCCATGGATGGCGTGGACGCCCCCGCCGACGGCGTTATCACCGGCTATGGCAAGGTCGAAGGGCGGTTGACCGCCGTCTGCGCCTACGACTTCACCGTCATGGCCGGCTCCATGGGCATGACCGGTGAGATCAAGGTCACCCGCCTGCGCGAGCTGGCCCTGACCAAGCGCATGCCCTTCGTGTGGCTGCTCGACTCCGCCGGCGCCCGCGTCCAGGAGGCCGCCGGCGCCATGTTCGCCGGCTCGGGCCACCTCTTCCGCGAGGAGGTCGTCATGAGCGGCGTCATCCCCCAGGTCGCCGCCCTGATGGGACCCTGCGCTGCCGGCACCGCCTACATCCCCGGTCTGGCCGACTTCGTGCCCATGGTCAAGGGCCGCGGCTCCATGGCCCTCGCCGGCCCTCACCTCGTGCGAGCTGCCGTGGGCGAGGACGTCACCCAGGAGGAACTCGGGGGCTCGCGCGTTCACTGCCGCAAGTCGGGAGTGGGCGACATGGAGGTCGCCGACGACGAGGAGTGCATCGAGCGCATCAAGCAGTACCTCTCCTTCATGCCCCAGAACTGCGAAGAGAAGCCGCCCATCCTCGCCGCGAGCGACCCCATCGACCGGCGCGAGGAGGAGCTGCTCGACGTGCTGCCCGAGTCCAACCGCAAGCCCTACGACATGTATGAGGTGATTCGCCGCATCGTCGACGATGGCGAGTACTTCGACATGAAGGGCCAGTGGGCCAAGACCATCATCACCTGCTTCGCCCGCTTCGGCGGACGCCCCGTGGGGATCGTCGCCAACCAGCCCAAGCAGCTCGGCGGCATCCTCGACAACGACTCCGCCGACAAGGCTGCCCGCTTCGTCAACCTCTGTAACGCCTTCGCCATCCCGCTGATCTTCATCCAGGACGTCCCCGGGTTCATGGTCGGCACCAAGGTCGAGGCCGAAGGCATCATCCGCCACGGCGCCAAGATGCTCTACGCCGTGGCCAATGCCACCGTGCCGAAGATCACCGTCATCACCCGCAAGGCCTACGGGGCCGGCTACTACGTCATGAACGGCCGCGCCTACGAGCCCGATCTCATCGTCGCCTGGCCCAGCGCCGAGATCAGCGTCATGGGCGCCGAGGGCGTGGTCGAGATCGCCTTTCGCAAACAGGTCGACGCCGCCGAGGATCCCGCCGCCAAGAAGGCCGAGCTGGTCGAGGGCTTCCGCAAGATCTTCGACGTCTATGTCGCTGCCGGCAACGATGTCATCGACGATGTCATCGACCCCCGCGAGACCCGCGAGACCATCTGCCGCGCCCTGGAGATGTCGGCCGGCAAGAAGATCGAGCGGCCCTGGAAGCGCCAGGGGGTGGTGCCGGTATGACCTTGCGTGCGAGGGGGTGGGGGGGTTTTGTATGACTCCTTCCCGCAAAGGGGCGGGAGGTTTGTATGACTCTTTTCGTTCACCGTCTAACCGTGGCTATACACCTCTCGTCGAGTAACAACAAGGAGGAGGAGCACCGATGAGCTCTCTCGATCATCCCGTTGTCATCACCTGCTCCATCTCCGGCGCCATCGCCAACCGCCAGCAGTGTCCCGCCATCCCCTACACGCCCGCTGAGTACGCCGCCGAGGCGCGGCGGATCGTCGACGAGGGCGGCGTGCACATCCACATCCACGCCCGCAAACCCGACGGCACGCCCAGCTATGAGATCGAGGACTTCCAGGCGATCAGCGACGCCATCCGCTCAGAGGTGGGCGACGCGGCCATCATCAACTTCTCCACCGGCACGATCGGCGTCCCTGTGGAGAAGCGCATCGAATACCTGCGCGCCTGCCGCCCCGAAGTGGCCGCCCTGAACATGGGCTCGATGAACTACGCCAAGTACTCCAGGTCACGCAAGGAGTTCGTCTTCGCCATGGTCTTCCAGAACCCCTTCGAGGAGATCATCCAGCTGCTCGAGGCGATGAACGAGCTGAACATCAAACCCGAGCACGAGTGCTTCGACATCGGTCACGTGGGCAGCCTCGCCCCCCTGATCGACATGGGCGTGCTGAAAACGCCCCTGCATGTCGACTGCGTCATGGGTGTCGTCGGCGGCATCCCGCCGACCGCCCGCAACCTGGCGGCGATGGTCGAGAACATCCCCGACGGTTCCCACTGGGGCGTCATCGGCATATCCCGCGACCAGTGGATGCTCGTCGCAGCCGCGCTCACGCTCGGGGGCTCGATCAGGGTGGGCCTGGAGGACAACCTCTACCTGCCAAACGGCGAGATGGCCAAGTCCAACGGGGAGCTGATCGCCAAGGCCAGGCAGATGACCGAGGACATGGGCCGCCGCCCGGCGACCGTGCAGGAGGCCCGCGCGATGCTCGGCATCTCCCAGGCCGCCGGGACGCCGGCATGACCCTGGCGGGGCGTCTCCAATCCCGGGGGGCGGGCAGGTGACCCTGCCGCTGGAGGGAATCCGCGTCCTCGACCTCTCCCGTCTGCTGCCGGGGGGCTTCTGCTCGCTGCTGCTGGCCGACTTCGGCGCCGACGTGCTGAAGGTGGAGGACACCGGCATGGGCGACTACATCCGCTGGTCGCCCCCCTACTACGAGGGCGCCCACGACAGCGCTCGCTCGGCCCTCTTCCTGTCGCTCAACCGCAACAAGCGCTCGATTCGCCTCGACCTCAAGAGCGACGGTGGACGCGAGGCGCTGCTGCGTCTTGTCGGCCAATACGACGTGGTGCTCGAGTCCTTCAGGCCGGGCGTGCTCGACCGCCTCGGCGTCGGCTACGAGCGCATGCGCGAGGTGAACCCCGGCATCGTCTACTGTGCCATCAGCGGCTATGGCCAGGATGGCCCCAAGCGCGATGCCTCCGGGCACGACATGAACTACCTCGGGCTGATCGGCCTGCTCGGCCTCACCGGCGAGCACGGTGGGGAGCCGGTACAGGCCGCCGGCCAGATCGCCGACCTCGGCGGCGGCGCCCTGATGGCGGCCTTCGGCATCCTCGCCGCCCTGCGCGAGCGCGACGGCTCAGGCGAGAACCCAGGCTCCGGCGAGGGCCAGATGGTGGATGTCTCGATGGCCGACGGGGCGCTCTCGTGGCTGGCCATGGTCGCCGGGGCCTACTTCGCCGACGGCGCCGTACCCCGCCGTGGCGAGCTGCCACTCGCGGGCTCTTTGATCTGCTATCGCCCCTATGAATGCGCCGACGGCTGGGTGAGCCTGGGCGCGCTGGAGCCCAAGTTCTGGCAGGCCTGGTGTCGCGGGGTTGGGCGCGAGGAGCTGATCGCGGCGCAGTTCGAGCGCCCGGGCTCGGCCGCCCACGGGCAGGTCCAGGAGATCTTCCGCCAGCGCACCCGGGCCGAATGGGAGAGCTTCGCCGCCAAGCACGACTGCTGCCTGGAGCCGGTGCTCGAGCTCGACGAGGCGCTCGACTCCGAGCTGGTGCGCGCCCGCGATATGGTCGTCGAGATCGACCAGCCCGGCGCTGCCACGGCGGTTCGCCAGCTTGGCGTGCCCGTCAAGCTCACTCGAACACCCGGCGAGCACGGGCGGCTGCCCGGCCCGGCGCTGGGCGAGCACACCGAAGCGGTGCTGCTCGACGCCGGCTACTCCGAGGCCGAGGTGTCCGCACTGCTCGCCAGCGGCGCCGTCGCGGGGCCTGCCGAGTCCCGCCAGGACACCACCCTGCGGGCATGAGCCGGCGGGCGGGGCGGCTGTGGGCGCGAGCGTGAAGAGCGCCCCTGCTGTGATCGAGGCCGAGGCGGCCGAGCGGACGCTGCTGAAGATGAGCGAGCTGGCGGAGCGCTCGGGGGTGAGCCCGGGGACGATCCGCTACTACTTGCGCGAGGGGCTGCTCGGCGCAGGCGAGGACGTGGTCAGGACGAGTCGCAACATGGCCTACTACCCGCCCGAGTACGTGGAGCGCATCGTGCTGATCAAGCGGCTGCAGGAGGAGCGCTTCATGCCGCTGCGGGTGATCAAGGGTGCGTTGGAGGATGATCCCGAGCGCCTTCGCGCGCTGATCGAGCTGGAGGACCGGATCCTCGAGCGTGCTCTAACCAGCGCAGAGGATCGCACTCGCCTCTCGCGCAAGGTCGTCCAGGAGCGCTATGGCATGCCTCGCAACGTGCTCGAGCGCCTCGCTGAGATCGGTGTGCTCACGCCCAACCAGCGGGGCTATGACAAGGACGATGTGAAGATCATCGAGGCCATCGCCGGCTTCCGCGCCGGAGGCTATGACGAGGCTCTCGGCTTCACCGTCTATGACACCCTGCGCTACCGCGAGGCGCTCGAGCCCCTGGTGGAGGAGGAGGTGCGCGCGCTGCTCGGCCGCCTGGCGGGTGAGGTGGATGTCGAGCGGGCGATGGAGATCGTGGCCGCCGGCACCGAGCCGCTGCGCGAGCTGATCGGCGCCATGCACTCGAAGCTCCTCCTGTCCGAGCTGCGTCGGCACCGGGGACGAGCGGAGGGGAAGTGAGCCTCGCGCCCGCCGGCTACCAGCGGGCGCGGTGGTGCTCCATCACGCCCAAGCCGTGCGCCAGCGCGACTCCGCCGGGCAGCGCCCCGGAGAAGGTCCCGAAGGGCGCTCTGTAGTCGCTCGAGACCAGCAGGAGGTTCTCGTGGCGGCTGCGCTCGGCCTCGGAGCTGAAGCGCAGCACGCTGCCGTCCTCGCAGCGGACGCTCGAGAGGTCCTCGGCGAAGCTCACAGGCGGGGCCTCCGCCGGGCGTCCCTGCAACCACACCGCTCGCTCGCTGCCCGTCGGCGGATCGTTCACGCCGCTCACCAGGTTCCACGCCAGGGCCTCGCCGCCGGGCGACTCGCCGACTCCCGCGCTCCACCGCCACTCGGTCACTCGCGCGTGGTAGCCGCTCGTGTCGTCGATCACAGCCCTGGCCTCAATCGGTCGAGCGGGGGCACCGTCTATCGCGATGCTGCCGCGGGCGGGGATCCCGGCCTGCTTGCGCGTCCAAACCTGCAGGCGTCCGTTGGGGCAGAGGGCTTCGATGCCCGCGTCTTCCTCCAGCTCGAGATCGAGCAGCACGCCGCGGTCGCGTATGCGCAGCGAGCCTTGCCCACCGGCCAACCGCCCGGGGAGCAGCTCGACCTCGCCGCGACGTGGCAGCAGTCGGGTGCGCTCTCGCAGCTCTCGCTCGCCGCGCAGGTGAAGCGCCCAGAAGGACTGCCTCGCCGGACCGATCTGCACATGCGCCGCACAGGCCATCAGCTCCTCGCAGAAGATCGCCACGTAGCGCCACTTCTTCAGTGGCCTAGAGCCCTGATAACGACGCTCGAACCCGATAGGCGGTGCACACCAGGATGCAGATAGGCGTGTCACCCGCCGGACGCCTACCAGTCGACGAGCGTGTCAATTGCTGCGTCGCGGAGTTCTAGGATGGCTGCGACCCAGGAGCCTTCGAACTGCTGATGGCGTCGCAGAGCCGAGATTAGATCTCCCATTGAGACCGCCAAGGAAGTGTACTGCCCCACGACGGGGATCAGGCTAACGGTGCTTGCAATGATTGGGCCGCGGGCCTCCTCTGGCAATTTGGGGGAGAGGTCTTTGGCGACGGCCAAGAGAGCGCTTGTCACTTCTCGACCGGCAGTTCGCACGGTCTCAATAGTGCTGGGGTCGCCACGCACCGCCGCAGCGCTTTCGAACTCCCGCAGTCGACCGCGAGCATCGACTGCTCCAGGGTGGTCGCGGAACTGCGCGATTGCCTCCCACGGTAGGCAGGAGAAATTGGGAACCAAGAACCCGAGGCTAATCTCGCCGGGGAGTTGCAACGACAGGCCACGCTCAGATGCCACCTGAGAAAAAGCTGTACTCAATGCCGGGACCGCCTCTAGGTCGTCGCCGACTAGGATTGCCTCACGAAGGTCTTCCGCCAGCATCGACTCATGCGGAGCAACCGCAGTCGACTCCGTCGCAGCCTGTATCTCAGTGCTCTCGGCGTGAGCTAGAAGTTCTTCGCCTAGGCGCTCGACCTCGGCCGGATCGAGTTGAATGACGGCAAACGGCTCTGCTGTTGCGCCTGCGGGTGCCAGGGCTTGGAGTAAGCATTCCTTGACGTCAGCACCGCCATCGGCACGTCTCTTGAGCTCCACGACTTTTACCCAGTCTGCTCCGATCTTGGCTAGGTCATCAAGCAGACCTGAGTGATACTCACTGACGTACCTGAAAGTGACGTCGCGCTCTAGGTAGAAGGCATCCTCGAGGCGAGGGAGATTAGTCCCGACATACAGCTCGGCACCATCCTCGATTCTTCGAACGGCAAGTCCAGCCTTGGTACCACGTTCGACGGTTCGCGAATGCTCCAGCAGATCGAGCGAGAGACGCTCGGCGGATCTGCGATGGATCAGAGGGCCCTCTATAGCGGACATCTCCACCACGTGAAGCCCCGACTCGATGACCACCTCGTCAAAGACGATTGACGCCAGCTTCGCTCGTCCGACCGCCTCTAGCATCGCTTGCCCTGTCGCAATCTCGAGACCTGATGCCAACGAAAAGAGCGCACAGGATCTTCCACGAGATGCCCCTGCTGTCATGGCTCGCTAGTGTATTCGTATGCCTCACGCTGGAAGGTCGGTCTCTGTTCCTGCGAACATGTCTCGATCTTGTGCGCGGTTTTTCGCCGCCGACTGGGAGGCCTCGAGCTTCTTGGAGTTCTTCGTGGATCTCCGATTGCGGGTCGCAGAAGATGGTGCTGGCCGTGCTGGTCGGACAGAGGGGCGGCTGGCGGATCACGCGCGCTTTGCGCTCCAGCTAACACTGGTCCGTTCGGTCGATAGCTTTGTCGCTTATCTCGCTGAGCTCGTTCTTGTGGTTCTTGCGCATCGTCGGTCAGAGTCATTGCACGAACTTCTCAGCTTCACGAGTTCGCGGAATGCGCGCGACTCCTTCCATGCCGATGAACTGTCGAAAATAAGGGTTCCGAGCGATGTCGGGCTGGAATACGCGACGCTACTTGCGTACGGCAATGTAGGGCGCCTAAATCACGACTTCCGCGCTGCTACTGCCCTCCCGCTCTTCGAAGTCTCTGACGAACTCGATAGAATCGCGAGACTCTCCTCGCTCCGGAACCTAATCGCTCACGGCCGGATCTTTGCGGCGGAGGATCTCGCATCGCTCGTCGATGAGACAGCTAGCGTGGAGGGTCTGAGGCTCAACTTGAAAAGTGTGCGAGAAGACCTCGATTTTCTACGTGTTGTCGTTGCGCGAGTCGACGATGAAGCGGCTGCTAGGTGGCAAGTGGAACGTCCCGTGAGCAGCGAGCAGCTATTCGACGCCATTGGGCGTGCAGCCGGGCTCGGCGATGATGCATCGAAGCCTTATGTGGCGCCTATGTCTGCAGAGCACGACGCCTCTTCAAGTCCTGACGTCGCTGCTGCCTCAAGCCCGTCTGACTGAGTCAGTACGAGCCACGACTCTCAATTGTTCCCGGCGCCACCGCGACCCTGCCGGCGTTATGCTTCTTGCATTGTTGACTGACCAGTCAATCTATTTGCCGTTTTCGGCCACTGGGGGGTGGGCGTGATGCCCACTGGAGGAGATGCGCTTTGAGGGTCGCTGCAGTCCAGATCAACTCCACCGCCGACCGCTCCGCCAACCTCGCCGCGGCCGACCGTCTCACCCGGGCTGCCGCCGCAGACGGCGCCAGCTTGATCGTACTCCCTGAGAAGTGGACCGCAATGGGCTCAGAGCAGGACATGCGCGCCGCCGCCGAGCCGCTCGACGGCGGACCCTCGCTCGCCTGGGCACGCGGGCTGGCGCGGGAGCTCGGTGTGGAGCTCGTGGCCGGCTCCATCCTCGAGCGGGTTCCCGGGCAGGAGAAGCTGTCCAACACCTCGGTGCATCTGGATTCCACGGGGGAGATCCGGGCGGTCTACCGCAAGATCCATATGTTCGACGTGGAGGTGGGCGGGCAGGTGTACCGCGAGTCCGAGCTCGAGCAGCCCGGAGAGGAGATCGTCCTGTCCCGGACGGCCGCGGGTGTCGAGCTGGGACTGTCCGTCTGCTACGACCTGCGGTTTCCCGAGCTATACCGGATCCTCGCCGTGCTCGGCGCGCGCATCGTCGTCGTGCCCGCCGCCTTCACCCTGCGGACGACGCTCGAGCACTGGGAGACGCTGCTGCGCGCTCGAGCCATCGAGAACCAGGCGTTTGTGGTGGCCGCCAACCAGGTCGGCGAGCATCCCGCCGGTCAGCACTCTGGCGGGCGCTCGATGATCGTCGACCCCTGGGGAATCGTCCTGGCGCAGGCATCCGACGGCGAGGGCCACATCGTGGCCGATCTGAACCTCGAGCGCCAACGCGACATCCGCACCCGCCTCCCTTCGCTGGCCAACCGCCGGGCGTCCGCCTACCGATGGCCGGAAGCGCAAGAGGTCTCACCGTGAGTGCCCAGCGGCCCACCGGCCGATCCTCGGGCGGCGCGCGCGCCAAGTCCGCATCGGACAAGCGGCGCCTGATCCTCGACGCGGCCGTGCGCGTCTTCGCCCGCCAGGGCTTCCACGCCTGCAGGGTGTCGGACATCGCCGACGAGGCCGGTGTGGCCTATGGGCTGGTCTATCACTACTTCGGATCCAAGGACGAGGTGCTCGACACGCTGTTCCTGGAGCGCTGGAACGTGATGCTCGGCCTGATCCGCGAGGTCGACGCACAGCCCATCCCCGTGCGCGACAAGCTCAGGGCGATCGCCTCCTTCATCGTGGACAGCTATCAGCACGACCCCGACCTGATGAAGGTGATCATCGTCGAGGTCACCCGCGCGGCCAACTCGTTCGGCAACACCCACATAGCGACCATTCGCGAGGCCTATGACCTGATCGGCGGGATGATCACCACGGCTCAGGAGGAAGGGGTGTTCAAGCCGGAGATCGAAGCGCGATTCGCCGCCATGGCCTTCTATGGCGCGATCGAGCAGCTGCTCACCGGTTGGATCTTCGAGCTGCTGCCGCAGGGCGAGGAGCACTTCGAGCGGGCCAAGTGGCTGGTCGTGGAGACGGTCTGCGGCGGTCTCGAGACGGGTGCGGCCAAGCAGGCGAGTGTCAGCCGATGAGGAGCGCCTCGCATCCAGATTCCACTCCGTGGGCCGCGCGGCGCATAATCGTGACCCCCCCGGGGAATAGACTGCCGCAATGATGCAGAACGAGATGGTCAAGCGACTGATGTGGTCGGGGTTGCTCGCAGCGGCGAGCGCCCTTGCGAGCCTGGCTGCCACCCGTGCGGCGGCGGTGTTGTGGAAGCAGCTCTTCGACGAGGAGCCGCCCGAGTGAGCTCCACCGCACCGCCCCCCGGCGAGAAGCGCGAGGGCGCGCCGCAGAACATCGCCACGGCCATCACCGAAGTCTCCGAGCGCGCCACCCTGCTCATCCGCGAGGAGATCGAGCTGGCCAAGGCGGAGATAACGGAAAAGACGACCAAGCTCGTCAAGGGCGCCGTCGTCGGCGTGGCGGCCGGGGTGTTCTTCCTGATGGCGCTCATCTTCGCCCTCGTCGGGTGCGCCTGGTTGCTCTACTTCTACCTACCGGGCAACAACTACACGTACTTCTGGGGGTTCTTCGCGATGGCCGTGATCCTCGTGTTCCTCGGCGTTCTCGCCGGGCTGATCGCCGCCAGAGTGGTCAAACGTGGCTCACCGCCGGTGCCGACGATGGCGATCGAGGAGGCACGCAAGATCCGCGACGCCGTCAGCGCGCCGGCGGGTGGGGAGTCGACGCGCCCGACCGCGGCGCCCCACCCGGCCGCGGCACCCGGAGGTGAGAGCTGATGGCCGGGCGCTCTCCAGCGGAGATCCGCAGCTCGATCGAGAGCAACCGCCAGGAGCTGGCGATCTCGGTGGAGCGCCTGCGTGGCGAGGTCACTCGCGCGACAGACTGGCGCGCGCATGTCGAGCGCCACCAGGGCGAGATCATCGCCGGCGTGGCCGCCGTGGGCCTGCTGCTCGGCGTGCGCATGCTGCGCCGCCGCCGTCGCCGCGACTGATCAGCCAAGCAGCGAGCGGGGGAGCGCGCCGACTCCGATCAGGCCCGGCCCGGTGTAGGTGCCGATCACCGGTCCCACCTCGGAGGTGAAAACGGGCTCTGAGTCGAAGATCTCGCGGCAGCGGTCGATCAAGCGCTGCGCCTGATCGCCGGCCTGGATGTGCTGCACCACCCAGCCGTCGGCGCCCGCGTCGTGCAGCTCCTGGGCGTAGGCCACCATCCGCTCGAAGGCCCGGCCCGCCGTTCGCACACGCTCGACGGGCACGATCTCGTACTCCAGGGAGAGGATCGGCTTGATCTTCAGCGTGCCTCCAAGCCAAGCCTGAGCCTTGCCCACGCGGCCTCCACGCCTGAGGAACTCGAGCGTGTCCAGGCAGAACCAGATGCGCAGCGCCGCGCGGGCGTCGCGCACGCGCGCGGCCACCGCCTCCTTGTCGCCTCCTGCACGCGCCGCCGCGGCGGCTGCCAGCAGCAGCAGACCCGTGCCGCCGCAGGCGGTTTCGCCGTCGATCACCTCCACGCGCTCGCCCAGGCCGCGCTCTGACAGAAGCCCATGGGCCTGGCGAGCCGCCTCGTAGGTCCCGGAGATGCCCCCTGCAAGATGCACCGAGACGACATCCTTGCCCTGCTCCAACAGGGGCTCCCACGCCGTCAGGAAGTCGCCGATCGAAGGCTGGGAGGTGATCGGTAGTTCCGGGTCTCTACCCAGGCGCTCGTAGAAGGCGTCGAAGCCGTCCATCTCCAGCTCGCGTTCGGGGCGACCCTGCCAGCCCACGTACAGGCTGACCTGGTGGATGCCGAGCTCATCTGCGAGCGAGCGGGGGAGATAGTGGGTGCTGTCGGTGGCGACCGCGACGGGAGTCATGCGGCGCGAGACGCTACAGCAATGCCTGTGCGAGCTCTCCCGACTCGTACATCTCGGTCACGATGTCGCAGCCCCCCACGAGCTCGCCGTCGACGAACAGCTGGGGGATGGTGGGCCAGTCAGACAGCGCCGAGAGCTCCTGGCGGATCCGCGGGTCGGGCAGGACGTCCACCGCGGCAAACGGGGTGTCGAGCGACTGGAGCATGGCCACCGTGCGAGCCGAGAAGCCGCAGGCGGGAGCCTCGGGAGTGCCCTTCATGAACAGGATCACCTTGTGCTCGCCGATCGCCTCGGTGATCGCGTCGCGGATTGGGTTGGCCTCGCCGCTCGGCGCGGGGGCGGCGGGTGGCTCGCTGTCGATCATCGGTATCGGCTCGAACTGGCTGGCGGACATGGCAGGCTCCTGGTTTCAGTGGGTCTGAATCTTCGTGGGCGTCTGGGTCTTCAGCGCAAGGGCGTGGATCGCGCCGCCGATCTCGGCTCCGAAGATGTCGTATACGAGGCGATGCTGCTGGATGCGGGTGAGTCCTTCGAAGGCGGCTGCGGTGACCGTCGCGCTGAAGTGATCGCCGCCGCCGGTGTAGTCCTCGACGACCGCGTGCGCGCTCGGGATAGCGGCCTCGATACGCTGCTTTATGTCCTCTGGAGAGGGCACCTGCGTACTAGCGTAGAGGATCGATGGTCCTTTGCGGGAGCCATACGGCGGGCGCTATACTTTGGAAAGTCTTGGAGCCGTCCAGAGGAGCAGAACGATGATCGAGATCACCGACAAGGGCGCAGAGAAGGTGCACGAGTTTCTCGCCTCCCAGCAGGCGGACACGAGCGTGGCCGGCCTGCGTGTGGGCGTTCGTGGCGGTGGGTGCTCGGGCTTTCAATACCAGTTGGCCTTCGACGAGCGTCGCGACAGCGATGTGGTGTTCGAGAGCCACGGCCTGCAGCTGCTCGTGGATGGAGAGAGCCTGCAGTTCGTGCGCGGCTCCACCATCGACTACGAGGAGAGCCTGCAGGGAGCGGGCTTCAAGGTCAACAACCCCAACGTGGTCGCCGCCTGCGGCTGCGGCTCCTCGTTCCGCGTGGCCGAGGAGGAGCAGGTCTCCGCAGTCTGAGCCCCGGGAGCCTGGGCGTCCCGGGAAGGGGCGCAGGGTCGAGGGCGGCTCTGGTAGCGCTGGCAGCAGCTTTGCTGGCATGCGCGGCTGGATGTGGCTCGCAGCACCCGAGCGCACCCGCTGGTAGGTCGGCTCACCGTTCACTGGCGGTGACACCGCCGCCCGGACCGGCGTTCGGCCTGACCGAGGACAACGCCGATCTGCTGTGGGCACCGGGCGCAGAGCACGGCGCACCACGCGTCTTCGAAGAAGCCGACCGCGAGCTCACAGCGCTGCATCCCACCTACCTGAGGCTGCTGATCGACTGGGCCGCCCTGCAACCAAGCCGGGTGGCGCCGGCTCAACTGGAAGCTCTCGTGGATGGCTGTGCACGCGGTATCGGGCCCTGCGGCCCCTACGCCGGCGTCCGCGGCGAGCTCGCCGCCATCGCCTCTCAGCAGCGCCTCGCGAGCGGAGACTTCCACATCGTGATCGATGTGTTCGGCGCGCCCCCATGGGCGGCGCGAGGTCCGTCTGGATGTGAGCTCGCCGGGGCCACCTCCTTCGCCCGGCCGCTGCGCGCGGATGCGCTGAGCGACTATCGCCTGCTGGTTCGCTCGCTCTTGAAGCTAGCCGCCTCCGAGGGGGTGGCGCTCGAATGGTGGAGTCCCTGGAACGAGCCCAACGACCCCCGTTTCATCTCTCCTCAGCGCTCGATCTGCACGACGAACGCGCAGGCCCTCTCACCGGCCGTCTACGGCCAGCTGGCGCGGGCGATGGCAGCCGAGCTGCGTGCAGACGGGGTAACCCACCACCTCGTTCTCGGTGAGCTCAACGACTTGGAAGTCGACTCCCCCCACACAACCAGCGTCGCGCGGTTCATCGACGGCCTGGCCCCCGACGTACTGTGCCTGGGCGATGTCTGGTCGATCCACGCCTATGCCCGCTACGGTCCCGAAGCGGCGGCCGCGGATCCCGTGGGGGCGCTGGAGGCCGCCCTCGACGACCATCAATGCGCTCGTCAAGCCACCATCTGGGTGACCGAGGCGGGCGCCGGCGCACCGCACCCCGGTCGCCCACGACCGCCAGGACGCGAGGGGGAGATCGCAGGCTGCCAAGCGCTGGCGCACCAGCTGCGCGGCTGGTATGACGATCCGCGAGTGGGGGCCGTCTTCCAGTACACCTTCCGAGAGGATCCAGGCTTCCCCGTGGGACTCCTCAGCGCCAATCTCACCCACGCCTATCCGACCTACAGCCTGTGGCTGGCCTTCTCCAGGCTGCGTGCGGTCGGCAAGGGGCCACCGGGCGCAAGCGCCTGCACGTACGTAGGCTGAGTCGATGGCCCTCCTGCCTCAGTCGCTGCGCAGCCTCACCCCCGTTGCACTGCGCGATGACGTGCGCCTGCGCGCCCTGGCGGTCGGTCTTGGCCTGATACCGCCACGCACCATGCACTCGGCCGACGACGCCCGTGTGCTGCTGCAAGCCGCCCAGGGCGCTCGCCGGGTGGTCGAGATTGGTGTATATGAGGGAGCGTCCGCCGTTGAGCTCTGCAGGACGCTCGCCCCCGGCGCGGAGCTGCATCTGGTGGATCCCTTCGGCGCACACCCCGATGCGCTGCCCAACGGCTGGGGTGCAACCGAGTGGGCCACCCGCCGAGCGGTCGCCCGAGCGCTTCGGGCTCGCGGGGGCGCAGCGCCCGCCGTGCGCTGGCACGTGGCCATGTCACACCAGGTGGCAGCCGGCTGGGCAGGCGAGGAGATCGACCTCCTGTTCATCGACGGCGATCACTCCGAGGCCGGTTGCCTGCTGGACTGGAGCTCGTGGCAGTGGTTCCTCGCTCCGGGGGGACGGGTGGTGTTCCACGATGCCCGCCTGGGGGAGGCTGGAGGACGGGGTCTTCCCGGACCCTCCGCCGTGGTCGACCACCTCTTTCGCGGAGTGGGCACGCCCGGCTGGAAGATCGTCGCCGAGGCCGACCGCACGGTCGCCGTCGCCCGCAGCGCCTGACCACCGCCCTCCTATCCGATCCACGCTGGTCACCAGCGGGAAAACTGGTTGGACAGCCAGCCGGGAGAACACGAAATCCCTGCACCCGTCGGGGTTGACTAGAGGTCAGACCCTGTGGTACCGTCGCCGCGACATGATGTCAAGCGTCGCAAGGGGAGAGGATCGCCCAGGCATCCGGACATGTCCGTGTTCCCACGAGGGGTTCGGCGCCGGAGCGTCTCGACGTCGTTTGGGCTTGACCTTGACGCAGTTGCTGTTTTCTGCCAGGGTCGAGAGTAAGGCACCGCTGGTTGGGGAAAGGCCGGCGGCTTTGACTGGCTTCGGGGCATCTCTGTCCTGAAGAGGGGATTTATCGCGGGGTCGGTCGATCTAACCCTAGAGGGAAAAGGAGCAGTAGATGAAACGCATGAGGATCATGGGGCTATGCCTCGTTGCCGTGTTCTCGCTGGCCATCGTGGCCGCATCGAGCGCATCGGCAACTCCGACGTACTACGAATGTGCCAAAATGACCGGCGGCAAATACGAAAAGGGCTGTGGTAAAGAAGGCGGCAAAGGCGGCTACGCGCTGGTTCCCGGCCGTGGCAAAAACAAGGCCTTCAAGGGTAAGGGCGGCGCCGCCACCCTGCACACTCCCGCTGTCGGTGGCGAAGTGAAATGCGCCACCAGCAAGGACGAAGGCTTCATCAGCGCCAGCTTCACCGGTCAGGAAAAAGTAAAGGTCATCTTCGGCAAGTGCACGAGCCTCGGTAAAAACTGCAGCTCACCTGGCGCGAAGAAGGGCGAAATCAAGACCAACCCGCTTGAAGGTGCGCTTGGGTACATCTCCAAAACTGGACCCAAAGTTGGAGTCGACCTGACGGGCGAAGGCGGCAAACCGTCCGCTGAATTCAACTGTGAAGGTCTGGAAATTGTCACGACCGGATCGGTCATCGGCGAAATCACCGGTGGCATCAACACATTCAGCAAGGAAAGCACCGACACCTTCACCGTCAATGGCGAAGGCTTCCAGTCGGTGAAGAACTTCGAAGGCGGACCGACTCAGGTCCTCGAGTCGACCATCAACGGCTCGGGTCCCTTCGAATCAGGCGAGCAGACCACGACCGTCAACAAGGGTGAATCACTCGAGATCAAAGCGTAACCAGCGATCTCTCGGTTGAGCTCGAAGGCCGAGCTCAACTTCTGACGGAAGGTGTGTGGGGCCCCTAGGCGGGCCCCACACATCGTTAACAAACGCCCCGACTATTGGAGCCAAAGCGCCCTCGGCCGCCCCCTCCCGACATTCAGGTCGATGCGCGCGGTTGCCCCTTGACAACAGGCAACCGCCCAATAGACTCCAACGAAAGGGATGAGGAGAGAATTGGTAGTGTTCAGTAGCGTCATTGATAAGACGCGCCTTGGCTGTGTCCGGGGTGGGGGTAGCTTGACGGTCGCGGTGCTTGCCGCACTCGTCCTCGGGTTGCTGCTCTGCACGCCGGCGCTGGCCCTGGTTCAACGGGGTCATGTACCGAGCTTTTCCTTCGGTGCCAGCGGGTCGGGAGAAGGCCAGCTCAGCAACCCCGCCGGCGTGGCCGCCAGCGAAGTCGGTCCGGCGGCCGGCGACGTCTATGTGGTCGACCGGGGGAACAATCGCGTCGAGCAGTTCGACTCCAAAGGCAAATTCCTCGCCGCCTGGGGCTTCGGCGTGAAGACGGGCGCCAAGGAATACGAGGTCTGCAAGCAGGGCGAAGGCTGTAAAGCCGGTCTGCCTGGCACAGGCGCGGGCAAGGAAAAGTTCCATCTCGGGGCCGGACAGCTCATCTCCCCCGAAGGCATCGCTGTGGACAACTCGACGAGCGCCGCCGATCTGTCGGCCGGCGACGTTTACGTGGTGGCGAGCCTGGTTCCGGAAAAGTCCTACGTCTACAAGTTCGGACCAAACGGGGAATACATCGGTCACCTCACCAAGAAAGCCGAAACCGAAGCATACGGGCGGGTGGATGGGGTGTCTGTGGACACCGAAGGCAGCGTGTGGGTGGCCTGGCGGGGCGAAGGCGCCGTGACGAGCTTCAGCGACGCGGAAAAAAACAAACGCCTGACCGAAGAACCCTATGCGCCTGAAGACAACGTCGAAATGCGTCCGGGTTTCGCGGTGGACTCGAACGACAGCCTGTACCTGAACTTCGAACCCCTCCAGGCCTTTCTGCGTGAAGAAAGTGTCGCCTACGAAGAAACCCAGTTCTCCGAAGAAGGCAAGGGCGAACACGGCGAAGAACCCTGTGAAGCTGCCCTGCCCTGCTTCCCGGCCAAAATCACGACCGCTGAAAGCGGCGAACGGCCGGTGGAACTCGGCGAAGCGTTCATTGAAGGGCTGTTCGGCGAAACCACCACCGCGATCGCCACCGATCTCGCCAACAACGACGTCTACGTGGACCACGGATCTTCGATCGCCGCCTACACCTCCTCCGGCACGCCCATCCAACGCTTCGGGGAAGGACAGCTCACGCGCGGCAGCGGCATCGGCCTGAACTCCGGCTCAGGGCTCATCTACGTTGCCGACGCGGTGGCCGGCGATGTCCAGGTGTTCGCGCCCGAAGGCGCAGGCCCGGCGAGCGTCGACGGACTCTCCGCCACCAAAATCACTGCCGGTGCGGCCGAACTCGCCGCCAAGATCAACCCCGTTGGCGGCGAAACCACCGTCACCTTCGAGTACGGCACGACTGGCTGCGCCGAAGGAGGCTGCACCTCTATTGCCGCCGCGCCGATAACGGTCGCCGGCGAAGCCGCGGCCAGCTTCGAAGACCAGAGGCGCAGCGTCACGCTCAGCGGGCTCGTGCCCGGAGCGACCTACCACTACCGTGTCCTCGCGGCCCATGGTGCGGAAGTGGTGACGAGCGCTGAACAGACCTTCACCACACCGCCCTTGGCGCTGGCCGACAGCCGTGCCTGGGAGATGGTCTCGCCGCCGGCCAAAAACGGTGTCGGCATCGAATCCCTCTCGCGGGATGGGGGCGTGATCGAGGCATCCGAAGACGGCGGGGCGATCACCTACATAACGACAGGGCCCTCCGAAGCCGGGCCGGAAGGCAACCGCAGTCCCGCCTTCACCCAGAACCTGGCCAGACGGGTGGCGGGCGGCGAAGGCAAGCCGGAATGGTCATCGAACGAGATCGCCATCGAAAACCCCGAACGGGCTCCCGGCGTCGCGCCGGGCAAGGAGCAGGAATACGAGTACTTCTCGCCCGACCTCAAGCTGGCACTGCTGCAGCCGTTTGGCCGCTTCCCTCGCGCCGAACCGAAACTCTCGATCGAAGCAACCGAAAAAACGCTTTACATACGACACAACGAAGCCTGTCTGCCGCCGCCGTCGAGCTGCTACGCCCCGCTCGTCACGGCCTCCAGCGATACCGCCGGGACGCACTTCGGTGGGCAGAACGGGGTCTCGAACACCGGTGTCCGCTTCCTGGCCTCCACCCCCGACCTCGGTCACGTGGCGATCACCTCCGAAGTGCCGCTCACCACCCAACCAGCTGCCACGGGCAGCAACCTCTACGAGTTCAGCGAACGGGACAAAGGGGGTGCAGCATTGCCGCCGAGCGAACAGCTGAGCCTCATCAACGTGCTGCCCGGTGGAACGACGCCGGCGCCCAACGCGGGGCTCGGCGACTGGTTCCGCGACTACCGAAACGCGATCTCCAAAGATGGCTCGCACATCGTGTGGAGCACCAAAGAAGGCGTCAACAGCTTTCCCCTGCACCTCTACTCGCGCGACATGGCGGCCGGGGAAACGACCCAGGTCGACGTGCCCCAAGTCGGGGCAGAACTCGGAACGTCCGAAGCCCCGATCTTCCAGATGGCGAGCACTGACGGCACGAAGATCTTCTTCACCGACGAACAGCGTCTCACCACCACCTCCAAATCGTTGGACCAGGCCGGAGAGCCCGACCTCTACGTCTATGACACCCGCCTGCACACACTCACCGACCTGACCGTCGGGGCGTCCGGCGAAACGGCCAACGTCCGCGGGCTCGCCCTCGGCGCAAGCGAAGACGGCTCGATCGTCTACTTCGTCGCCAACGGCGTTCTCAGCTCCACTGCCAACCAGCAGGGTGAAACGGCCACGCCGGGAAGCTGTGGAGAACAGGAACAGCTCGAGGTGCCGGGAGCGACCTGCAACCTGTACTCCGAGCAGTACAACTCGCACACGCAGACCTGGAAAGCCCCGACTTTCGTCGCGAGGCTCTCCAACCTCGATCTCCCTGACTGGGGCAGGACCGGCCGCGACGACCTCGGCGAAGTGAGCTCACGCGTGTCCCCCGAAGGCCACTACCTGTCCTTCATGTCCCAGCGTCCGCTGACCGGCTATGACAACCGCACCACCAACCCGCAGGCCAACGGCGCCCGGGCAGAGGAGGTCTACCTCTACAACAACGAAACGGGGCACCTCACCTGCGCCTCGTGCAACCCCAGCGGGGCCCGCCCCAACGCGGTCTTCGACCAGGAACAGAGCGGTGAAGGCCTGGGGCTCGTGGTCGATCGCTCAGAACAGTGGGAAAACCACTGGCTGGCTGGAAGCATCCCCGGCTGGACCCACTCCGAAGGCCAGCAGGCGCTCTACCAGTCGCGCTACCTCTCCGACAAAGGTCGCCTGTTCTTCAACAGTGCGGATGCTCTCGCGCCGGCCGACGAAAACGGCAAGGAGGACGTGTATCAGTACGAGCCGAGCGGAGAAGGAAGCTGCACGTCCGAAAGCGGATGCGTCTCGTTGATCTCCTCCGGCACCTCGGCCCAGGAATCGGCCTTCCTCGATGCGAGCCTGAGCGGCAACGATGTCTTCTTCCTCACCTCGGCCCAGCTCGCCCCCGCCGACAAGGACACCAACTTCGACATCTACGACGCGCGCGTGTGCGCCGAAGGCTCGCGCTGCGTCACGCCTCCTCCTCCGCCCGCCGCTCCCTGTGAATCGAGCAGCGAATGCAGGCCGGGCTCGGCATCGGTCCCAGTCTTTGTGCCGCCACCCAGCTCGCTCATCACCGGCACCGGCAACCTGACGCCGAAATCCGCGGTGCTCCCGACCAAGCAGACCAAGCCGGCGCCCAAGCTGACCCGTGCCCAGAAGCTCGCCAAGGCGCTCAAGGCCTGCCGGAAGCTCAAGCAGAAGCACAAGCGGACAGCGTGCGAACGCTCCGCCCGCAAGAGCTACGGCCCCGTCAAGAAGACCGCCAAGAAGGCGCGCCGGTGATGGGCGCAAGGCGCATCCTTCTGCTCGGCGCGCTCATCGCCGGCTTCGCCGTCGCAGCGCTCGGCGGGGCGTCCTCGGCGCTCGCCGCCGGGGCCTGGTGGCACCTGGACTCGGGTGCGGCGCCCAGCGTTCTGCCAAGCGGCGGGGAAGGCCAGGTCGACGCCTCGGCCAGCAACCTCGGCTACGAAGAAATCCTCGCCAGCGAAGCGCATCAGGTCAAGATCACCGACATCGTTCCCACGGGCCTTGAAGTGATCGCGAGCAAGGTCCGCGGTTATGCACGCCTTCCCCACTCGCCCGTAAGCGGCCGCTCGGTCTCCGGGCGAGGAAACACGGGCAGCTTCACGGAACTGAAATGCGAAGCCACCGGCCAGACCGTCTCCTGCTTCGTCAAGCACCCGATCTACGCCTATGAAGGCCTTGAAATGGTGATCCCGGTGAAAGTCAACGCGCCGGCCGGGTCGAAGCTGCCCAACGAAGTCAAGATCGAAGGTGGGGAAACCGAAGCGTTCAGCGCACCGCTGAGCGAAACCGTGGAAGTCGGCAGCGGAGCGACGCCCTTCGGGCTGCAGAAGTACGAGCTCAAGCCCGAAAACGAAGAAGGCAAGCTCGACACGCAGGCCGGGGACCACCCCTTCCAGTTGACCACGACGCTCAATCTCAATCAGACGGTGGAAGCCAACAAAGCCGGCCACGAGGAAGAAACCGCCCCTGCGCTCCTGCGCGACCTGCACTTCGTACTGCCGCCCGGGTTCCTCGGGAACGTCACCGTCGTTCCCGAGTGCACCGCTCTGCAGTTCGCCACCGTCGAATCGGGTGACGTCAACCAGTGTCCGCCCGACACCGCGGTGGGCGTGGCCCGGATCAAGCTCAACGAACCTGTGACCTTCCAGGGCATCGACACCGAGACGGTGCCGGTCTTCAATCTGGTGCCCGCCGAGGGCGAACCGGCTGCCTTCGGGATCGAGATCGACAAAGTCCCCGTCGTGCTCAACACCGCCGTGCGCACCGGCAGCGACTATGCGGTCGAAGTGAGCGCCAGGAACTCGACGCAGGCCGCCGCGCTGCTGCAGTCACAGGTCACCTTCTGGGGAGTACCGGGAGACCCTCGCCACAACGAAGCACGCGGGTGGGAATGCATCGGCAAGGGCTACTGGGTGGAAACGGCCGAACCGGCTCGTCCCTGCGACAAAGCCTTCCATCCGAGCGAACCCAAAGCCTTCCTCTCGCTGCCGGCCTCGTGCGCGGCCAACCCCGTCACCACGGTCACCGGTGACTCGTGGGCCGCCGGCGAAGCGCGCACGGTGGGCCGTCTCGAAGGTGCCAAGACGAGCTATGAACTTCCGGCCAGGCAGGGGGGCTGCGAGCTGCTTGGGTTCGCCCCGGCCATCGAAGTCGAACCGGAAACGCACTCGGCGAGCGAACCGAGCGGCCTCACGGTGAAGGTCAGCGTCCCCCAGGACGGGACGCTGAGCGAAAAAGGGCCGGCTGACGCCGACGTGAAAAACACCACCCTCACCCTTCCCGAAGGGGAGCTGGCAAGCCCTGGTGCGGCCACCGGGCTGGAATCCTGCTCGAGCTCGAGCATCGGCCTCGTTCCCGGCTTCGCGGAATCGAGCCAGCTCGAAAACGACCACTTCGAACCCGGCGAAGCGGGATGCCCGAAGTCGACCAAGATCGGCACCGTGGCGATCAAGACGCCGCTTTTGAAGAAGGAACTCCTTGGCAGCGTGTATCTGGCCAGACAGGACAACAACCTGCTCGAAGAAAGGCTCGTCCTGTACATCGCCGCCTACGATCCCGAATCGGGCGTGCGGGTCAAGCTCGCGGGCGACGTCCACCTCGATCCAAGCACCGGCCGGCTCACCTCCCACTTCTCCGATACGCCGCCCGTCCCGTTCTCGCAGCTGACGCTCAAGTTCTTCGGCGGGGGCCGTGCCGCGCAGTCCAACCCGCCGCTGTGCGGCAGCTACACCACACAGGCATCCTTCGCGCCGTCCACCGAAAGGGAATCGGCTTCGGCCTCATCGGCGTTCGCCATCAACTCCGGCCCCGGCGGCTCGGCCTGCCCCGACCCGGGCTCGTTCACGCCATCCATCCTGGTCGGCTCCAGCAACACCCAGGGTGGCGCATACACGCACTTCTCGCTCACCATCGCCCACAACGACGCCGACCAGAGCTTGCAGGCCCTCACCGCCCACCTTCCCGCGGGCATGGCCGCGATGCTCTCGTCGGTCACGCCCTGCCAAGAACCGCTCATCGCAAACAACGAATGCGGTCCGGAAAGCCTGATCGGGCATTCAACGGCCAGCTCGGGGCTTGGCGGCGAACCGTTCACCCTCGGTGGGCGGGTCTACCTGACCGGCCCCTACAAGGGCGCTCCCTTCGGCCTGTCGGTCGTCACCCCCGCCGTCGCAGGCCCGTTCAATCTCGGCGACGTCACCGTTCGCTCGACCATCAACGTCGACCCCACGACGGCTGCCGTCACGATCACCAGCGATCCCTTCCCCACGTTCGTGCGTGGAGTGCCAGTTCAGCTCAAACAGATCAACGTCACCGTCGACCGCGAAGGCTTCCAGTTCAACCCCACCAACTGCGCCCCCACCGCGATCACGGGGAGCCTCACCGGCGGACGGGGTGCGGCCGCGTCGCTCTCCTACCCGTATGAGGCGACCAACTGCGCGAGCCTGCCGTTCGCACCCAAGCTCACGGCCACCACCGGCGGTCAGGCCAGCAAACCCAACGGGGCCAGCCTGAACGTCAAGATCGAATCGACCGGTCTCGGGCAGGCCAACATCGCCAAAGTCGACCTGACGCTGCCCCAGGCGCTGCCGTCCAGGCTCAGCACGATCCAAAAAGCATGCGTGGCGGCGGTCTTCAACGCCAACCCCGCCGCCTGCGACGAAGGCTCGAACATCGGCTACGCCATCATCCACACGCCCGTGCTCAAGAGTCCGCTGAGCGGACCCGCATACCTCGTCTCCCACGGCGGCGCGGCGTTCCCCGATGTCGAGATCGTGCTCCAGGGAGAAGGCATCACCCTGATCCTCGACGGCAAAACGGACATCAAAAAAGGCATCACCTACTCACGCTTCGAAGCGGCTCCCGACGCGCCCTTCAGCACCTTCGAAACGTTCCTGCCCACCGGCCCCCATTCGGCGCTGGCGGCCTATGTGGCGGAAAGCAAGCACTACAGCCTGTGCGGCGCCAACCTCGTGATGCCCACCGAAGTGACCGCCCAGAACGGAGCGTTCTTCAAGCAGAGCACACCGATCGTGGCCAGCGGCTGCAAGGGTGTGGCCTCCTACAAGGTCACGCGGGCACAGAGGCTCTCGAAAGCTTTGAAGGCATGCAGGAAGCTGAAGAAGAAGTCCAAGCGGATGGCCTGCGAAAAGAAGGCCCGCAAGCAGTACGGGCCGTTGAAGAAGACCAAGAAGGGATCCAAGAAGAAGTAGAAGCCGAACCGGGGGGCGTTTTTGGGACGACCATGGACAGTGGCCGTGGGTCGTCGAGAACGAGACGCGAGGGGATGGCTGGATGAGGCTGATGAGGTTTGTGGCAAGTGTGGCTGTGAGCGGCGCGTTGGCGATTGCCGCCCTCGCGGCTGGGAGTGCGTCGGCGGCGCTTCCAGAACTGGGCCGGTGCACCAAAGTGCAAGGCGTTCAGGAAGGCAAGAAGGTCGTCTACCACGGCGCCTACAGGAACAAGGGCTGCACGGCGCCCAGCCGAACGGGAACCGGCCAGTACGAATTCCTCCCGGGGCCGGGTGCGAACAACAAGTTCTACGGGATCGCCACCGAACCCGAACCGGTGCTCGAAACCACGGCCGGAGCCAAGGTGAGCTGCGGGGAGATGGTCTTCAAAGGCGAATACACAGGGCCGAAAACGGAGCAGGTGAGCGTGTCCTTCGGCGGTTGCGAAACCACAGCCGCCAACGGAGCCCATCAGGTCTGCCAGACCAACCCGGCCAAAGAAGGTGAAATCGAAGGAGTACAGGCGCTCGAAGGTGAACTCGGCCTGATCCAAGCCGGCTCGATGCCCAGCGTGGGCTGGGATCTCAAGCACTCAGGCCCACTGTTCACATACGAGTGCGGAGTGCTCCCGGAAGTGCCCAGCGCGCAGACCGTTGAAGGCTCGGTCATCGGCCGGCTCTCCCATGGCTTCTTCGGCACCGATCTCAACAAGATGAGCCTCCACTCGGTGATCAAGTACAAGGCCAAGGGCGGTCTGCAGATGCCCGAAGCCTTCGAAGGGCAGGCCAAGGATGTGCTCAGCACCACCACCGTGTCGGGCACCACCAAAACGACCGCGCAGACAGGGCTGACCACGACCGAGGAAACCGATTCCGGGCTTGGCGAATCTCATGAAAGCCCCGCCAACCAGGAACCGCTCGAGGTCAAGACGAAGTAACAAGTGGACGAGGCTGTGGACGGCGGGTGGCTGCTGGCGAGAGCCCCCGCCGTCGGGGAGGACTCTCGGCGGGTGTGCTACCCCGGCTCGTTTTGCAGCGAGCGCCACAAATAGCGACAGGCGAGCGTGCGGTGCGGACGCCAGGGCAGCGCGATCTCCTCCATCGCGGCCGGCTTGGGCAGCTCGGCGAGACCATAGGCCCGTTCGATCGCCCGCCTGATCCCGAGGTCGCCCACGGGCAGCACGTCGGGGCGCTCGAGGTGGAACATCAAGAACATCTGCGCCGTCCACAACCCGAGCCCCTTGACGGCCACGAGCTCAGCGATCACCTGCTCGTCACCCAGCTCATCGAGGTGCTCGAGCTCGAGCTCGCCCGAGAGCACGTGCTCGGCTAGGGAGCGCAGGTAACCGACCTTCGCCCGCGACAGCCCGGCGGCCGCGCGGAGCTCTTCGGGGTCGTCGGCCAGGATCTCCTGCGGCGTTGGAGGGCGATCGCCGAAGCGGGCCGTGAGACGGCCATAGATGGCGCGAGCGGCCAGCACGGAGAGCTGCTGGCCGGTGATCGAGCGCACCAGCGCTCCGTAGTGGTCTTCGCGGTCTGGGCGCCCGTCGCGCGCCTTGCCGAGCGGGCCGACCGCCTCGATCAGCCGCCCCAGGACAGGATCGGCTGCGCTCAGCTCAGCGATCGCCTTGGGGATGGACGTCCTTCGCCGGCGGTGCGGCTTCGTTGCCGTCTTCTTCGCGGGCGCGATGCCACCCGGCTTCTTGGCGCCCGTCGGCTTGCTCGCGCGTTTGGCCACCCAGGGGCCTCAGGCGGCCGGGAGCGCGGACTCGAGCGCCACAGGCTCGCCGTCGAGCGCGTTCAGCGCGCGCTCCAGCGACATCGCCAGACACGTGAAGCTGGGCGTGTCGCGAATGGTGAAGCGGGAGGCCTCGGTGGTGCGCAGGCGCTGGACGAGGTCGAGGAACGTGCCCACGTCGTCGGTGTCGAAGGCCACAACGAACTCCTGATCGTCCAAGCCGAAGGAGTAGGTGGTGTGGTTGTCCACGCCCGGGTATTCCCGGCCCACCTGGATGTGCCCCTGCATGATTCGCCAGCGCTCCTCTGCGGGCAGCGCATACCACTCACGCGACTTGACGAAGGGGTAGACGAACACGTAGCGGCCGCGGAAGCCGCGCACCACGTTGCGCTCGTCATCGGAGTACTCCGAGCTCTTGCGCATCCCCAGGAACGAGTAGGGGATCTGCGCCCACTTCATCAATCCGCTCTGGCTGAGAACAACATGGAACTCGTGGATGCGGTCCAGGTTCTCGGCCTCTGAGACGAGCAGCAGCTCGGCATCGCCCCGCGTTCCCACCAGCGAGAAGCTCTGCAGCAGGTGTCCGTCGGCGAAGTCCTCGCAGGCGGCCGCGAACTCGCGCTTGTCCTGTTCGCGGCGCTCCCCGTCGAGGCGGCGCCACTCGGGCTCGAGCTTCAGAAAGGTGTACTTGACGAAGCGACGGGTGCTCACACGACGATTATCGCACCGCCCGGCCTGCTTGCCGTCATCACGGCCGTGGTCTCCCGCGCCGTGGAGGGATACAGTATGAGGCCGTGCGGATCGCGCTCCTGTCGCCGTATTCGTGGACCTACCCGGGTGGGGTCACCCGTCATATCGAGGCGCTCGCGGCGGAGCTGTCGGCCGCGGGGCACGAGGCGCGCATCCTCGCCCCCTTCGACCCCGACGACGAGCTCTCGCGCAGGCTGCACCGTGGCGCGCGCCCCCAGTCGCGCGTTGTGGGTGAGGACTTCGTCTCGCTCGGTCGCACCGTCGGCATCCCGGCCAACGGGGCCGTGTCCAACATGGCGCTGGCCCCGCACACGGTCTTCGCGCTGCGCCGGGAGCTGCGGACGGGGGGCTACGACGTCGTGCACATCCACGAGCCGATCGTTCCGCTGGTCGGCTGGGATGCGCTGTGCTCGGCCGGCGATCTGCCGCTGGTGGGCACCTTCCACACCTACTCCGAGAACGTTCTCACCAACGGCTTCGCCGCCGTCCCCCTCGGTGGGCGCCGGCGCATCAACCGGCTGCACGTGCGCATTGCCGTCTCCGAGGCGGCCGCCTGGACGGCCCGGCGCTTCTACGGCGGGCGCTACCGCATCGTCCCCAATGGGGTGCAGTTGCAGGCGGCACGCTTGCCCCAGCCCGCCGACCGAACGCGCCCCCTGCGGATCCTGTTCGTGGGCCAGGCCGTCGAACGCAAGGGGCTGCCTGTGCTGCTGCGGGCCTTCGAGGCGCTGCGCGACCAGATTCCCGCCACCCTCACCCTCGTTGGCGCAAGCCGCGAGGAGGTCGCGCACATGATGCTCGACGGCCGTGGGGTGGAGGCGCTTGGCAAGGTCACAGAGGGGCGCAAGCTCGAGCAGCTCGCCACCGCCGATGTGGTGTGCGCGCCCTCGTTGTACGGGGAGAGCTTCGGCATGGTCCTGACCGAGGCCTTCGCCGCCTCGGCGCCGGTGATCGCCTCGGACATCCCCGGCTACCGGGACGTGGTCCGCGCGGGTGTGGACGGGCTGCTCGTGCCGGCCGGGGATGCTCTCAGCCTCGCCGAGGCGCTCCGGCAGATGGCGCTTGACCCACAGTTGCGCGAGCGGATGGCAGCCGCGGCCCGGGAGCGCGCCGAGCGCTTCGCCTGGCCGTGCGTGGCCGCCGAGGTGCTCGACAGCTACGAGCAGGCCCTGGCTGTCGGGCGGCCGGCCACCCGCACGGGCGCCGCCGCTGTCCGCTACGGCCTCGTGCCGGCCGACCTGCGCCCCCGCATCCCCGCCGAGCGGTTGCCCAGGCTGCCGGGAGGAGGGCGCAAGGAGGCGAGCCCGCAGGGCCGGCGCGCGCCGCGGGCGCTGCGAAGGGGAGCGCTGCTGCTGTCCTGCCTGGGCGGTCTATTGCTCGCGTTGCTGGCCCTGAGGAGCATCGGCGTCGGCCGGGTGGCGACCAGCCTGCTGGCATCCAAGCCCGGCCTCGTGGCGGCGGGGTTGGGTCTGATGTGCGCCTCGATGTTCGCCCGGGCGATCGCATGGCACGCCATCCTCTCTGCCGCCCCCACCTGGCGGCGCGCCAAACGCCGCGACGCCATGCAGGGCACCTTCATCGGCGTGCTGATGTCGGCCACCCTGCCAGCCCGCCTCGGTGAGCCCTCGCGAGCGCTGATCGTGGCCCGGCGCCTCGGCAGGGCGCGAGAGACGCTGCCTGTGGTGCTCGGCACGATGGTCTCCCAGACCCTCCTGAACCTGCTCGCCCTGTCGCTGCTCGGGGCAGCCATGTTCTCGAGCTTCGATCCCTTCGACGGTCACCACCGCGCGCTTCTGATCGCATCGCTGGCGCCGCTGGTGGCTCTGCTCGGGGTGCTTGTGGCGCCGTTCCTCGTGCCCAGCCCCGCCGAGCGCTCGCAGGGGAGCCGGTCGGTCCGGCTGCACGCCCTGATGGTCGCGTTGCGCCGCTCGCTCGCTCGTGTCAGAGACGGACTTCGCCTCTTTCGCAGCCCCCGCCAAGCCGCCATTGCAACGGTCGTGCAGCTGGGAGCGTGGGGGCTTCAGTGGATGAGCTGCTGGCTGTTGCTGATGGCGTTCGGTTTGGACGCCAGGGTCGGTGTGGCGGGGGCGGCGGCGGTGCTGTTCGCGGTCAACGCCACCGCTGTGGTGCCAGCCACACCGGCCAACGTTGGCGTCTTCCAAGCCGCCTGTGCCGCTGTGCTCGTCGGCGCCTACCACGTCTCCACCCCCGACGCCATCGCCTACGGGATCGTGCTGCAGGTGGTGGAGCTCACCACAGCGGTGATCATGGGGCTGCCGGCCCTCGTCAACGAGGGGCTGTCCTGGAGGGAGGTGCGCCTGCGAACCATGCATGCCGCCCCCGTCAAGCTGGGGCCGCTGCCGGGCGGGGCCTCCACCGTGACGGCCACGGCCAAGCCCTAGGCGGGAAGGCATCCAGGTCCCGGCGGCGTATCGAGCGATCATGGCCGATGCCTGGGTATACATGCTGCGTTGCGCCGACGGCTCGCTCTACACGGGCTGGAGCACTGACGTGCAGCGCCGGCTCATCCGCCACCAGGCGGGCAAGGCGAGCCGCTACACGGCCAGTCGCCGGCCGCTGGAGCTCGCCCTCGCGCTGCCGATGGCCGACCGGGGGGCCGCCATGCGCGAGGAGGTGCGCATCAAGCGCCTCGACCGCGCCGCCAAGCTCGCCTTGATCGAGACCTGCGGAGGGCCGCCCGAGATGCCCGCCGTGGAGGGGTGAGGGGGTGCGGGCGCTGGTTCGGGCATGATGGGGGTATGTCAAGCAGACCTCCGGCGCGCAGCGTCAAGATCTCAGAGGACGAGCGGACGGGCTGGTCCTCCGATCGTCCCCGTCGCGACGGCGCCCCTCCGCGGCCGGCCGACCTCACCGTCCACTGCCGTGTGCTCTCGCCGGCCGATCGCCTGCGTTACTCCCCTGGCAGTCTGCTGGTGGTCGCCTCCGCATCGGTGCAGGAGCGCGACGCCTTCCTCGACCGCCTGATCGAGGATCGCGCCTCGCTGCTGTCGCTGGACAAGGTCCGCGCCCTGCTGGCCGGACGAGTGGCAGAGGGTGAGATCCAGGCGCGCGCCGAGGAGCTCCTGCTGGCGGCCGTGTCCAAGCGCCTCGAGAGCCGTGAGACGGTTGTGCTGGCGGCTGCCGGCCTCGAGCCGGCCGAGCGTGAGCCGTTCGTGCGGATGGCAGCGGCGCTCAAGCGGCCCCGTCATCTGATCCTCCTGGAGATCGCCCGCGAGCGGGTCGACGAGGAGGCTCTCGCGCCGCTGAACGAGCTTCGCCGGGCGCTCGACGCTGGCGAGCTCGGCAACGAGGGCTTTCAGACGGCGCTGCGCCTCGGTGGGGGCACGGCGATCGAGGTCAAGCGGATCCTGTTCCGCCCGCCGCCTCGCGAAGACAACTAGTCGCTGTCAGCCTCGCCACCCGCCGGGCGGCCTTCTTGCAGGGCTTCAGGCGTGGCCGGCCGCGGTCGATGGGCGGGCCGTGGAGAGCTTGCAGCAGAGAGTCTCGCCGGAGAGGCGGTTTGTGATCGCCCGCGGTGCAGGCCATGGACGTCCCGATGCCTCACGGCTCGGGCTGCTCGACACCACGCTGGTTCGCGTCGAGCTGGCGAGGCTGCGCTACGCAGCGCCCTCGCCGGCCATCGCGGGCTCATCCTCGGCTTCCACGGCGCCCTCGGGAGGATCGTCGTCGTCGAGATCGCCGAACAGCGAAGGATCGCGGCTCGAACCCATGATCACATCGTCGGGGGAGCCGTTCGCCAGCAGCCTTCCCTGACGGGTGCCGAAGTAGATCGCCTGCGGATGGTGGGCCACCAGCGCGAGCGTTGACTGCTCCGGCTCGGGGGCGTAGCCGTCGGTGATGGTCATGCCGATTTGCTCGAGGCGCAGGAGCTCCTCCACCTTGAGGTGCTCGGACTGCTCGGGCACCGCCGGGTAGCCCCACGAGTAGCGTCGGCCCTGCTTGGCGCCGATGGAGAGCATCTCCCGGGCGCGGGCATGGAGCCACTCGGCCAGGCCCTCGGCCGTCTGCACGCCGAGGCCGTGGACGAACAGCTGCTCGGCGAACTCGCCTTCGGCCTCGAGCTTGGCCATCAGCTCGGTCACCTCTGAGCCCACCGTCACCGCCTGTACCGCGATCACGTCGAGCTCCTCCGGCGGCTGGCCGTCGATGGCGGGGCGGAAGAAGTCGGCGAGGCAGATGCGGTCGCCCTTGGGCTGGCGGGGGCAGACGAAGCGGGTCAGCTCGGTGCTGCGGTCCTCGGGATCGAGCACGATGATGTCGTTGCCCAGCGAGTAGCAGGGGAAGAAGCCGAGCAGCGCGCGGGGGTGAAGATAGGTCTGCTTCTGCCACATGCGCTCCAGGCGCGGGCGGAAGTCATCGCGCAGCAGCGTCTTCCAGGCCTCGCCTTTGACGCCGCGGCCGCCCCAGTGCAGCTTGAACAGCACATGGGTGTCGAGGTGGCGGTAGACCTCGTCCAGATCGACCTCGATCTCCTGCACGCCCCAGAACGGTGGCGTCGGCACGGGTGCATCGGTGCGCGCGGGCGAGCGTACCGAGTCGTCGGCGAGGTTGACCTCCTCGACAGGTGCCTCGCCCTTTTCGCGGAATGCTGTGGCGCCGCTGCGGAGCTTCTCCACGAGCGCCTCGTGGGCCTCGGAGTCGATCAGCTGGTCCATCACGGCGAGGCCCTCGAAGGCGTCCTTGCAGTAGAAGACTCCCGGCTCGTAGACCTCCTCGGACTCCTTGCCGCCGGGATAGAGGGCGCGATAGGAGAACGCGCGGTTGATGGCCGCTCCGCCGATCAGCACGGGGTAGTCGAGCTTCTTCGAGTGCAGCTCCTGGATGCAGGCGGGCATCTGCTTGGAGGTCGAGACGAGCAGCGCGCTCAGGCCGATGGCCGTCGCCTCGTGCTCCACGGCCGCATCGAGGATCGTCTGGATGGGGACCTGCTTGCCGAGATCCACCACCGTGTAGCCGTTGTTGGTGAGGATCGTGTTGACCAGCGACTTGCCGATGTCGTGCACGTCGCCGAACACAGTCGCCAGCACGACGGTGCCCTTGGTGTAGCCCTCGATCTTGTCGAGGTATTTCTCCAGCTGGGCCACCGCCTTCTTCATCACCTCGGCCGACTGGAGCACGAAGGGAAGGATCAGTTCGCCCGCCCCGAACTTGTCCCCGACCTCTTTCATCGCCGGCAGCAGCACCTCGTTGAGGGTGGGCACCGCGCCGATCTTCTCGACGCTGCGATCGATCCAGCCCTCCACGCCCTCCTTGCGACGGCGCAGGATGTGGAAGTGCAGCGCCTCCTCCGGCTCCATCCCCTCGGTGGGGTCGGCCGCGCTCTGCGTCTCCTCCTCGCCTTTGGCCTCGAAGTGGGCGATGAAGAGCTCGAGGGCGTCCTCGCGGCGGTTGAACACGAGGTCGTCGGCCAGCTCGCGCTCGACGTCTGAGATCTCGGAGTAGGGAGTGATGTGGTTGGGGTTGACCATCGCCAGGTCCAGCCCCGCGCCCACGCAGTGGTGCAGGAACACCGAGTTGAGCACCGCCCGCGCTCCCGGGGAGACGCCGAAGGAGACGTTGGAGACCCCCAGCGAGGTCTTCACCGACGGGATCTGCTCCTTGATCGCTTTGATGCCGGCGATCGTCTCCACCGCCGAAGGGCGCCACTCCTCGTCGCCCGTGGTCAGGGTGAAGGTGAGGCAGTCGAAGATCAAGAGCTCGGGGTCCAGGCCGTGCTCCTCGCAGCAGAGGTCGCGGATGCGCTTGGCGATCTCCACCTTGCGCTCGGCAGTCTTTGCCATCCCCACCTCGTCGATCGTCAATGCGATCAGAGCAGCGCCATGGGCAAGTGCCACGGGCACTACGCGGTCGAGCTTGTCGCGACCGGCCTCGAGGTTGACCGAGTTGACGATCGCGCGACCCGGGATCTGCTCGAGCGCGCGTTCGATGACCTCCGGCTCGGTGGAGTCGATCTGGATGGGCGCCGGCTGGGTGAGCGAGACCTTCTTGGCCACCAGGCGCATCTGTTCGTCCTCATCGCTGCGCTCGGTGAGGGCCACGCACAGGTCGAGCACGTGGGCACCGCCCGCCACCTGGTCCTCGGCGATCTGCAACAGACCGTCGTAGTCGTCGGCGAGCAGCAGCTCCTTGGCCTTGCGCGAGCCCTGGGAGTTGACGCGCTCGCCCACCATAGTGGGCCGCGGCTCCTGCACGAGCGGCGTCGCCGCGATCATCGAGGAGACAAGCGGCGGGCGGGGAGCGGGGCGGGGCCCCACCGGGCGATTGGCCACCCGCTCGACGATGGCCGCGATGTGGGCGGGGGTGGTGCCGCAGCAGCCGCCCACCACGCCCACGCCGTAGCGCTCCACGAACTCCTTCAGCGCCTCGGCCAGCGGCTCGGGCTTCTCGGGGAAGATCGTCTCCCCGTCGGGTCCCTGCAGCGGCAGGCCCGCGTTGGGGATGCAGGCAACGGGGACTGGGCAGAACTCGCCGAGGAAGCGGATGGCGTCGCGCATGTCCTCGGGACCCGTCGAGCAGTTCAGCCCGATCACGTCCACCTTCAACGCCTCCAGCGTCGTGAGCACGGCCGAGATGTCGGTGCCCAGCAGCATCTTGCCGCCGTTGGGCAGCAGCGACACGGAGGTGTGGATGGGGAGCGTGCGCCCCGTGCTCTTGAAGGCTGCGCGTGCGCCGAAGATGGCGGCCTTGACCTCCAGGATGTCCTGAGCGGTCTCGACGATCAGCAGGTCCGCGCCGCCGTCTATCAGGCCCGCGGCCTGCTCGGTGAAGACCTCCACCAGCTCGCCGAAGCGGATCTGCCCGAGCGATGGCTCCTCCGATGCCGGCAAATAGCCCGTCGGGCCGATCGAGCCGGCCACGAAGCGGCTCTCGCCGGCCGCCTTGCGCGCGATTTCGGCCGCCTTGGTGTTGATCTCGACCGTGTAGTCGGCCAGCCCCCACTCCTCGAGCTTGATCCGCGATGCCTGGAAGGTGTCCGTCTCGAGCACTTCCGCGCCCGCTTCGAGCATCGAGGTGTGCACCCCCTCGATCACGTCCGGGCGGTTGAGCACGAGCGCCTCGTGGCACTTGCCCGGCAGCCCCCCGTAGTCCTCGCTCGTCAGCTCGAATTGCTCGAGCGTGGCGCCCATCCCGCCGTCGTAGACGACGACATGCTCTGATATGGCTTTCAGGTAGTCGCGGGCCATCAAGTCATGCTAGCCATCTGGCTCAGTTGGCTTGGGTGTGCGCGGTGTTTGTCCTTTTGTTTGGTGTATCGCCGCTGCGATACACCAAGTTGAAAGTGAGTTACCACTCCCGGCGTGGTGCTTGCCCCTCGCGTGCGTACGCGAACGACCGAGGACGCCGCACCGCGCAGCGTCCTCGGCGCAAAAGAATCACTTGATGAAGAGCATCTCCGAGTACTTCGGCAGCGGCCAGAGGTCGTCGGCGACGAGCTTCTCGAGACGGTCGGCCACATCGCGCACGTCTTCCATGGCGGGGATGACCGTGTCGCGCATGTACAGCGCCTCCTTCATGGCGGAGCTGTCGGGGTGGTTCTCGTCGAGGTTGGCGTCCTCGAGCTTGAGCTGGGCGAAATGGAGCTCTTTGATCAGCGGCTCGACCTCGCCCACGAGGTCCTCCAGGCCGGTCAGGCGGAGTTCGTTGAGGTATCTGATGGCCGCCGGGAGCACCATCGTGCGCCCGATCGAAGCGGCGGTCTCGGCCTCGATGTTGATGTTCATGACGTACTGCTCGGTGAACACCTCGTAGCGTGACTCGAGCTCGCGCTTGGAGAGCACCTTGTATTTCTTGAACGTTGCCACGGTCGATTTCTCGACGATCCACGGCAGCGCGTCAGGGGTGGTTTTGAGGTTGGCCAGGCCGCGCTTCTCGGCCTCCTTGTGCCACGCGTCCGAGTAGCCGTCGCCGTCGAAGACGACCTGCTTGTTGGCCGCCCACACGTCCTTGACGACGCTGGTGACGGCTTTCTCGAGGGTGTTGGAGCCTTTGAGGGCCGTTTTGAGCTTGTCGGCGAGCTCGTCGACCGCTTCGGCCACGATCGTGTTTAGCACCGTGTTGGGGAACGCTGGCGAGGAGTTCGAGCCGAGTGCCCTGAACTCGAACTTGTTGCCGGTGAAGGCGAACGGGCTGGTGCGGTTGCGGTCGCCTCCGTGCAGCGGCAGCGGCGGCAGCACCGGCGTGCCCAGACCGAGGAAGGACCCGGGCTTGGAGGCCTGCACTTTGCCGGCCTCGATCGCCGAGAAGACCTTCTCGAGCTCGGCGCCCAGGAAGATAGAGATGATCGCCGGAGGTGCCTCGTTGGCTCCCAGCCTGTGGTCCTGGCCGGCGCTCGCGATCGAGGCGCGCAGCAGGGCCTGATGCTTGTTCACCGCCTGGATGACGGCGGCGCAGAAGAACAGGAACTGCAGGTTCTCCGCAGGAGTGTCGCCGGGCTCCAGCAGGTTCAGCCCGGTGTTGGTGCCCATCGACCAGTTGTTGTGCTTGCCCGAGCCGTTGACACCGGCGAAGGGCTTCTCGTGCAGCAGGCAGATCAACCCGTAACGGCGGGCCGTGTTCTGCAGGATCTGCATGGTGATCATCTGGTGGTCGGAGCCGACGTTCGAGTTCTCGAAGATCGGCGCCACCTCGAACTGGTTGGGGGCGACCTCGTTGTGGCGCGTCTTGATCGGCACGCCGAGCTTGGCCAGCTCGAGCTCCACGTCGAGCATGTAGGCGAGGATCCGCTCGGGGATGGAGCCGAAGTAGTGATCGTCGAGCTCGTGGCCCTTGGGCGGCTTGGCGCCGAACAGCGTGCGTCCGGTCGTCAGCAGGTCGGGCCGCTCGAAGTAGTACTGCTCGTCGATCAGGAAGTACTCCTGCTCGCAGCCCGTGGTGGTGAATACGCGGGCGGCGTCATCCACGCCGAGCAGCTCGAGGGCGCGAATCGCGGCGGTGGAGAGGGCGTCCATCGAGCGCAGCAGAGGGATCTTGTGGTCGAGGGCCTCGCCCGTCCAGGACGTGAAGGCCGTGGGGATACACAGGAGCGCGCCGTTGGGGTTCTCCAGGATGAAAGCCGGCGAGGTAGGGTCCCACGCGGTGTAGCCGCGGGCCTCGAACGTCGCACGAATGCCGCCGGTGGGAAACGAGGAGGCGTCGGGCTCGCCCTGGATCAGCTCCTTGCCCGAGAAGTCGGCGATCGCCGTGCCGTCGCCGGCGGGGCCGTAGAAGGAGTCGTGCTTCTCCGCAGTGGATCCCGTGAGGGGCTGGAACCAGTGGGTGTAGTGGGTGGCGCCTTTCTCCATCGCCCACTCCTTCATCGCCTGGGCCACCTGGTCGGCGAGCGAGGTGTCCAGCGCCTCGCCCCGGGCCAGGGTGCGCTGCAGCGCCTTGTAGACATGCTTGGGCAGGCGATGGCGCTGGACTGCAGGAGAGAAGACGTTGGCTCCGAAGACCTGGTTGTTCTGGAGAGTCAGGTCAGGCGAGCCGAGGGCGGCTCCGTTGACGGTCCACTGCGCGGCGGTGACGTTCTGCTGGCGGGTCCTGGGCATGGGCTGAGTCGATTCCTCCTGGAGAAATTGGATGCCCTCCCTGCGCCGGCTCCGACGAGGGGTAGGGCGGAACGCAATCGTAGTGCCCAGCAGTTCGAAGGGGATCACCGAATGGCGAAATCGGCAGTTATTTCTTTCGACATCCGGCCAAAGCGGCGCCGGTGCTCCGACTCGCCGCCCACGGCTGAGCCGACGGTCCGCTAATGACGTCGCCGAAGCGCTACGGAGCTGTGGGGTAGGCGCCCGTTTCGATGCGCCCGGTGCTCGGGTTCACGTGCTTGATGGGGGGCGCCCCGGCGACGTCGACGGTGAACTGGCCGTGGACCGTGCCCCCGGAGGCGAGGACGGCTTTGGCCCTTCCCGACAGGCCCGCCGCGACAGCGAAGCGGACGGTGTGGGTCCCCGGCTTGACCGGAACCACCTTCCAGGTGAAGGTGGCCGTGGCGCCGGCCGCCAGCGGGCCCAGCGCCCAGGTGTTCACATACGCCGTCTGGGCGCCTCCGGGCGTGCTCACTTCCTGCGTTTCCGCGGGGGCCTTGGCGATCGCCCCGGGGCCCTGTTCGATCGCCCACACGGGCCGCCTGTTGGCGGACAGTTCGGACGTGGTCGAGGTGTAGTTGAACGAGTCGACCGTCACGGCCACGTTTGGCACCGTGTGCGAGCCGGTGTTGCGCACCTGCAGCGCCATCGTCGCCGGGCGAGCAACCGCCTGCGCGGCGGGGAAGCTTGCGTGCAGGAGCTTCATTTCGAACGTCCCCTTGGCTTCGCCGACGTCCTGCCGGCTGCCCCCTCCGCACCCGCTCGCGAGCAGCAGCGCAGCCCCCGAAACGGCCAGGGCGAGCACTTTCCGCGCTTGGGAGAGCTCGCCATGCGCAAGGCGCCGACTCACACCGAAGACTCTGGGCCCTCCCCTCACGATCGCGCCACGATACCAGCGGGACATGCGCCCGGCGCGCGGGTTGCGCGGGCGCTCATGGGTGACGGTGGCCCGCCGGAGGTGCATGTCGTAGAGTTCAGCAAGGTCGACCGTTACCCGAGGAGGGGTTGGTAGAGATGGTTCGCAGCGCAGCCGAGCGGGTGTACTTCCCGACGAGGAACCTGCTCGAGGAAGTGGGGGACATGATGATCCTCACCGGGAGGACCATATCCTCGGCCCTGCGCCCGCCCTATCCCTACGGGGGCGAGTTCGTCTCGCAGTTCCTGTTCGCGCTGCGCCTGTGCTGGTTCCCGCTGCTCGTCTCCACTGTGGCCATCTGCTACGGCGCGCCCGGCCTGCAGGCGGCGAACTTCCTCACCATCTTCGGTGCGCTGGACCGGCTGGGGGGATTCTTCATCCTCGCCTCGGTGCGTGAGATCGGGCCGAACGTGACGGCGATCGTGCTCGCCGGGGTGGCCGGCACGGCGATCACCGCCGACCTCGGCGCCCGCAAGATTCGTGAGGAGCTGGACGCCCTGCAGGTGCTGGGCGTGGATCCCGTCAAGAATCTGGTCGTCCCCCGCTTTCTCGCGCTGATGGTCGTGACGGGGCTGTTCGACATCTACGCCCTGCTGTTCGGGATCTTCGGCGGCATCATCGCCGAGCTCGTCAACGGCCAGCCGCTGGGGCCGTTCTGGGCGACGCTGTTCGCCAACGCCTCCACCACCGATCTCTGGGGCTCGGTGCTGAAGACGACGATCTTCGGAGCGATCATCGCGATCGTGTGCTGCTACAAGGGCATGACCGCCTCAGGCGGAGCCGAGGGCGTCGGCAGGGCGGTCAACCAGGCTGTGGTCATCGCCTTCCTGGCGATCTTCTCCTTCGACTACGTGTTCACACAGACCCTGCTCGCCACGCATCCGCAGATCCTGGTGATCAAGTGAACGAGCTTTTGGCAGCGCCGCGCGAATGGCTTGCGGCCACGGGCGAAATCGGCAGGTTCACCGGCCAGGTCGTCGGTGACGTCTATGGCCTGCGGGTGTTTCGCTTCTTCGGCGAGGCGCTGCGCCAGTCGGGGATCCTGATCATCTCCTCGACCCTGATCATCTGGGCGCTGGTGTTCATCATCGGGCTGGAGTGCGGCATCGAGGGTGCCTACTTCACCGAGGCCCAGGGAGCGCCCGCCTATGCGGGCGTGTTCACCGCTTGGTGCGACCTGCGCGAGCTGGTGCCCTACGCCTTCGGCTACATGATGGCCGCCAAGGTCGGCACCGGGATCGTGGCCGAGCTCGGCGCCATGCGCATCTCGGACGAGATCGATGCGCTCGAGGTCATGGGCATCAACTCCGTGACCTTCCTCTGTGCCACACGTCTGCTGGCCGCCTGGCTGGTGCTCCCCTTCATGTACCTGGCGGCGATTGGCGCCGGCTTCCTCGCCTCCTACATCGCAGTCGTCCAGCAGGTCGGGGCGGTCTCCTCGGGCGGCTACTTCCTGATCTTCTGGCAGTTCCAGAATCCACCCGACTTCCTCTACAGCCTGATCAAGGCCATGTTCATGGCCACCGCGATCGTGCTGGTGGGCTGTTACTACGGCTACAACGCCTCGGGGGGACCGGTGGGCGTGGGCACCGCCACGGCCAAGTCGATGGTCCTGAACCTCGTGCTCGTGCACATCATCGGGATGCTCGGCACCCAAATATTCTGGGGCGCGAATCCCCGGGCCCCGATCGGGGGGTAAGGCGATGACCGAGCAACCACACGACACCGAGGGCGAGAAGGAGCCGCCGCGGGAGTCCCACGAGCAGATCGAGTCCCACCCCGCGCCCGCCGAGCCAGGCGGAGAGGCCGACTTCGCTCCAGCCGAGTCTGAGGGAGAGCCCGAGTCTGAGGCAGAGCAGCGCAAGCAGGATCTCGCCGGGGTGACCTTCGAGCGCCTGGGGGCATCTCGCCGCCGCCAGCAGGAGCAGGAAGCGGACGAGTTCCAGTACCACACCGGGGTCGTTCGCCCGTCCTCGTCCCCGGATGCGATCGAGTTCGTGGACGTGCACAAGTCCTTCGGTCGCAACCATGTCCTGCGCGGGCTGAACATGTCGATCCCCGAGGACCAGATCTCGATGATCCTCGGGCCTTCCGGGACGGGCAAGTCGGTGTGCATCAAGCACATCGTCGGACTTCTCTACCCGGACGAGGGCGACGTGATCGTGCACGGGCGCTCGGTACCCAGCCTGCCCGACGCAGAGCTGTTCGAGATGCGCAAGAAATTCGGCGTGCTCTTCCAGGACGGCGCGCTGTTCGGCTCGATGAACCTGTACGACAACGTGGCCTTCCCCCTGCGCCAGCACACCGAGAAGGGCGAGGAGGAGATAGCGGAGATCGTCAACAGCCGCCTGGGCGAGGTCGGCCTTGGCAACGCCAACGAGAAGATGCCCAACGAGCTATCAGGCGGGATGCGCAAGCGCGCCGGCTTTGCGCGGGCGCTCGTGCTCGAACCGGACATCGTTCTGTTCGACGAGCCCGACTCGGGCCTGGACCCCGTTCGCACGGCGCTGCTGTGCGAGCTCATCAAGGAAGTCCACGCTGAGAATGGCGGCTGCTATGTGGTGATTACCCACGACATCATGAGCGCCCGCCGCGTGGCCGAGCACATCTCGGTGCTGTGGAAGGGACGAATCGTCGAATCGGGTCCCGCCCAGGAGCTGTTCGCGTCGGAGAACCCCTTCGTGCGCCAGTTCCTCTCCGGCGAATCAGCCGGACCGCTCGGCATGGAGTGAAGCCGGCTCGCCGGGTGACTCGGTCTCCTCGCCGCGCGGTTAGCCTTTCCCTGTGAGCGCCTCTGGATTCTTCGCCGGGCTGGCAGGCGGAGCGGCCCGCAGGGCACGGCTCGTGATCGCGGTCGCGGTGGTGCTCGGGCTCGCTGGTGCGGGCCTCGCGCTGCGGCTGCGGCCCACCGCCGCAACGAGCACGTTCGTGTCGAGCTCCAATCCCGAATACCGGGCCACCCAGAGCTTCTATCGCAGCTTCGGCGAAGAGCCGATCGCGGTGCTCGTGCGGGGCAGTCTCCAGCAGCTCGTGCTGAGCTCCGACATCGAGCGGCTGGTGGGACTCGAGGGGTGCCTGTCGGGCAACGTCCCCACCGCCGCTCTGGCAGCTGAGGGCGGGCCCCACGGGCCATGCGCCGCCCTGGCGCGGGCAAAGACGGTGAAGGTGGTCTTCGGCCCGGGCACTTTCATCAGCGAGTCGGCCGAACAGATCGACGAACAGCTGACCATGCAGACCCACCAGGCGGAAGCCCAGGCCAAGCAAGCGGAAACGGCTGTCACCCGGGCAGCCCTGGCGAGAGGGCGCACGGCGACGCAGGCGCGGGAACTGGGACGCGAGGCGAGCAAGGTCACGATCGGGCGCTTTCAGGAGAGCCTCGTGACGCTGGCGCTCAAATACGGCCTCACCGAACGGCCGAGCATCGCCGACGGCAAATTCGTCTCGGATCTCGTGTTCGACTCGAGCAAGCCGGCGGGTACCCCCAAGCAGCGCTTCGCCTATCTGTTCCCCAGCAGGCAAGCGGCACTGATATCGGTGCGGATGAGGTCCGGTCTCTCCGAAGCGCAGAGGACAGCCACGATCGCCGATATACGGCAGGCGATAGCGATGCCGCAGTGGCATCTGCAGCACGGCGAGTCCTACCTTTTGACGGGCGAGCCGGTAATCGTGGCCGAACTCACCAGCTCGATAACCCACTCGATCGAGCTGCTTCTCATCGCTGTGCTGCTGGTCATGGCGGCGACGCTCGGCCTGATCTTCCTCGGACGCCCACGCCTGCTTCCGCTCGCGCTCGCCCTGCTGGCTGCCGCCATCACCTTCGGCGCGCTCTCTCTGGTTGGCGCCTCGCTGACGATGGCCTCGGTCGCCGTGCTGCCCGTGCTGGTGGGTCTGGCCGTCGACTACTCGATCCAGTTCCAGTCGCGTGTGGGGGAGACCCTCGAGCAGGACCTCTCGCGCGACGGCGAGCGGAGGGTGGGCGTAGTACGCGCGGCCGCGGCCGGTGCGCCCACGATCGCCACCGCCGGTGCGGCGAGCGCCGCCGCGATGCTCGTGCTGGCGCTCTCACCGGTGCCGATGGTGCGAGGCTTCGGAGTGCTGCTGGTCGTCGGGGTGATCGATCGCGCTCCTGTGCGCGGTGACGGTGGGCGCGGCGGCGCTCACCCTCGCCCCCCGCCACGCGGCGGCGAGCGGCCTGAATGCACGCGTGCCGGGTGCTCTGGGCTCAGCCTGGCGGGGCGCCCGCGAGCTGCTCACCGACAACCCGCTCACTCGCCTGCTCACGCGGATCGCCCTGGTGGGAGCGGTGCGCCATCCGGGACGAGTGCTCGGCATCGGCCTGGCGCTGGCGGCGCTCGGATGGGGTCTGGATACCCAGACGAAGGTGGAGACCGACATCACGAAGCTCGTGCCTTCCAGCCTGAGCTCGCTGCAGGCCCTGAGCACGCTCGAGCGCACCACCGGGGTGGGCGGTGAAATCGACCTGATGGTCTCCGGGTCCAACCTTGCCAAGCCGGCAACCATCGAATGGATGAGCAACTACCAGGGCGCCGTTCTGAAGCGCTTCGGCTACAGCACGGCGAGCGGGTGCGGGCGTGCCCGCCTGTGCCCCGCCTTCTCACTGCCGGATCTGTTCCACGAAGGGGCCGCCTCCAAGACGAAGCTCACCCAGCAGCAGGTGAACGGCCTGCTCAGCGTGATCCCTCCCTACTTCTCTCAAGATGTCATCACCCCCGACAGGCGGGTGGCCACCCTGGCATTTGGGATCCGCCTGATGAGCCTCACCGCCGAGCAGCGGCTGCTCGATCGCATGAGCGCCGATCTGCATCCCCCGGCGGGGGTGAGCGCGCATCTCGTCGGGCTCCCCGTGCTGGCCGCACGCTCCGGCTCTCAGGTGGCCGATCCGTGGCGTCGGCTGGAGACCTTGCTCGTGGGCCTGATCGCGGTTGCGCTGGTGCTGGCACTCGCCTTCCGCGGCGATCGCCGGCGGGTGCTGGTGCCGCTGGCGCCGATCGTCCTGGCGACGGGCTGGTCGGCGCTGATCCTGTTCGTCGTGCGGGTCCCACTCAACCCGATGTCGGTCACGCTGGGGGCGCTGGTGATAGCGATCTCCACCGAGTTCAGCGTGCTGCTGTCCGAGCGCCATCGCCAGGAGATGGCGGCGGGCCACGACATCGTCGAGGCGTTGCGACGCAGCTACCGACGCACCGGCGCCGCCGTGGCCGCCTCGGGTGTCACCGCCATCGCCGGCTTCGGCGTGCTCGCGCTGTCGGACATCCGGATGCTTCGCGACTTCGGCCTGGTCACCCTGATCGACCTGACGGTGTCGCTGCTCGGGGTGCTCGTGGCGCTGCCCGCAGCCGTGATGATCGCCGGGGCCGCCAGTGGTGACACCGAGCCTCTGCGCTCCCGCGGGGGGAGCCGCGATCTCGCGTCACGGGTGCTTGGGGGCGTTCGCTCCGCAACCGTGCGAGGGCGTCGGCAAGAGCGAGCCTCGCCGATGTCCGGATCGGGCCATGACGCCGCCTGAGCCGTCGGGCCGCGGCGGTGGCTCTGCCGCTGCTGAGCGGGCCGCCGAGCAGCCCGCCGGTCGAGGGGAGTCTCGCCCTCCGATGTCCTCGAGTACCCACTATGGGCGCTACGTGGGCCTGCTCGGTCTGCTTGCCCTCGTGCTGATCACGCTCAACACCGCTCTCACCAAGCCCAACGGGGCCACCGGCATCCCGCCAGGGCAGCGCATGGCGCCGTTTGCGGTGCCCCTGGCCACGGGGGATCTAGTCGGAGAAGCCAACGTGGCCACCGAGGTCAACCAGGGCTCGGCCGGCCGTGTTCCGGCCTGCCGGGTGCGCGGCGCGCGGATCCTCAACATCTGCCAGCTCTACGAACAGGGCCCGGTGGTCCTTGCGCTGTTCGTCGACGGAGGCTCCTGCCCGGCGGTGCTCGGCGACATGCAGGCGCTTTCGGGCTCGTTCCCGGGTGTGCGCTTCGCCGCCGTGTCGATCAAGGGCGACCGCGCTTCGCTTCGCCGCCTGGTGCGCGCCAAGGGGCTGACCCTGCCGGTTGGCATCGACAACGACGGTGCGCTGGCGGCCCTCTACAAGGTGGCCAGCTGTCCCCAGGTGAGCTTCGCCTATCCCGGTGGGGTCATACAGAGCAAGGCACTGCTGCGAAGTGTTCCGCTGGCCACGTTGCGGGCGCGTGTGAGCGAGCTGGTGGTGGCCTCACGTGCTCGGGGATGGCGGGGGGCGTAGTGACGGACGCCGCGATGGCGCCCGTCATCGGGTGGCGCTCCCCCGAGGTCGAGGCGGAGCTCCCCGCGCTGCGCCTGCTCGCGACAGAGGCTCGGGTGGAGCGCCGGGGGCCCCTCACCGGCGCCTCGCCACCCGACGTGATGGAGCGCCTGCGCGAGCTTTCCAACGGCTTCCGTGGTCCTCGCGCCGTTGGCATACGCCGTGAGCCGGTTCCGGCGGCCTACCGAGTGTTCTTTCGCCACATCGGTCTCGACCCCGACGTCGTGCGCACGCCGATCGAGGCGGCCGTGCTTGAACGCATGCTGCGCGGGGGATTCCCCTCGGGGGGGCTGCTCGATGATGTCCTGCTGATCGCCCTCATCGACACCGCGGTACCGGTTTGGGCGCTGGACCGCGGCTCCGTGGATGGCAAGCTCGGGATCCGCGCCAGCCGTGACGGCGAGTCGCTTGGCGACGTGGCCGGTGCGAGCGCGCTTCCAGCCGGCCGCCTCGTCGTCGCCGACAGCACCCGGGCGCTGGCCGTCCTCTTCGACGAGCCCGCCGACGGGTTCGAGCCAGGCCCGAGCGCGAGCGAGGTGACCCTGTTCGCCGTCCAGGTGGCGGGCGTGCCGACGCTCTATGTCGAAGAGGCGCTGTGGTCCTGCCGCAGCGCCCTCGAGCACCCTTGAGATGTCCTCATCTCCCCGTCGCGGGCACCGCGGGCGCTGGTAGACTTCTCCTCTCAGGTCTGCCGGGAGGAGGCGGATGTGCAGCAGGACGAGCAGCAGCTAGTCGATCGAGGGGCCGTCGAAGTCTCGTGGATGTTCGATCGAGACCAGGATCTCGCTGCGCATTCGGTCCTGGTCGGCGAGCAGGCCCGCGCTGCCGTTTCCGAGCGCGCTGCCAGGGGAACGCTGAAGGAACAGATCACGAGGCTCGAGCGCGAGCTTTCGGGCATCGTGGCAGGCACCTTCCCCTACATCCCCGCCGTATGCGAGGCGAACATCGAGGTGTCGGATCGCGGTCCCCGTCTGCTGGACCTCGGTGAGCTCGAGCGGGTGCGCGATCGCCTCGCGGGCCGTGCGCAGGAACTCCGCGCCGCCGCTGTCGCGCGCGCCGAGCATGAGCGTCGTGCGCGCGAGCAGCTGGAGCGGATGAAGCTCGAACCCGGCCGCTACAAGTTCGTACGGCTCCCGGTCAACGATCTCGGCCAGGGCGGGTGCGGGGTGTGGGAGGTCCGCCCGCGGCTTGGCCTGATCGGCATGCTTGCCGGCTGGTGGCAGGTCAAGCTGTCGTCAGGGTGTCCGTTACCCAGGGGGTCGCGCCCCAGGCGCGGCCCCGATCCTCATCGGCTCGACCGAGCATCGTCGCCAACGTGCGGCGCTGACGCTCGGTCATGGAGCCGACCGTCTTCTTCTCGGACATCGGGATCTGAGCGAGGAACTTGCGGCAGCGGGTCTGTCCCCAGCGGCGCTGACTCATCAAGAGGTCAGCCACCGCCATGCTCTGTGCCTCCCAGGGGCATTCGAGGATCACCTCGCCAACATGGATCTCGCCGGTGGCCACGCGTCGCTTGAGATCCGCGCGGGCCAGGCGAACCTTGTTGGCGCGCTCGAGGGCGCGCATGTACTGAGGGCCGGCAGGGGCCATCGTCGCTGTCGCGTTCATTTTGGGCACTCTCCCCGTTGCCGCCGCGGGGCTCGCGCGGCGAACAACATGCTTGCTCGATTTTTTACAAGTTCGCACCCGCCATGGCCGAGCGGGGCCTATCCGCGAGAGGGTCACGGTGGTCCCGGCACATCACTTCTCTACGAACGGCTACGTGGGGCGGACCCCGGACGGTCATGCAGAGCGCACTTGGAAGCTACGTCAGGACGGGGTGCTCGGTCAACACCGTCGAGGTGCTTCGCCCGCTAGAAGCGACCTTTTTCGTCGCAGGGTTGACTTGTGAAGAAGTGGACAAGACGAGCGCGCCGGTGCCCGGGCGCACATCTAAGTCAGGCCGGCTCAGGTCCTGGCAGCGGACCGTGCTCGGCCTCGAACTCGCGCTTGACCCGCTCGAAGGTGTCGAGGGCGCGATCGAGCGTGGCCGTGTCGTGGGTGGCCATCACGCTCGTGCGCAGGAGCGCGCCCCCCGGCGGCACTGCGGGGTGCAGCGCGGTGTTGACGAACACGCCGGCGTCGTAGAGCGCCCGCCAGAGTAGCGCCGCCTTCCAGTCATCGCCCACCAGCACCGGCACGATCGGCGTGACGATCGTGTGCTCGCCGGCCACGCCATCCCGCACCCCCGGGGCGTGCGTCTGAACGGCGGCCTCCGCGGGCAGGCTCTGCGGGGACACCACAGCGAAGCCTCGCGCGTGCAGGCCGTCGCGGAGATGCTGGGCGTTCTCCAGCACGCGAGCCAGCAGCGGCGGTCCGTCCTCGGAGCGGACCACTCGCAGCGCAGCCAGCGCTGCCCCTACCGCCGCGGGCACCGCCGAGGCGGTGAACAGGAAGGCGCGGGAGTAGATCCGCAGATACTCGATCACCTCGTGAGAGCCCGCCACGAACCCGCCACACGAGGCCAGCGACTTGGAGAACGTGCCCATGCGCAGGTCGACTCTCCCGGGGACCCCAAGCAGTTCAGCCGTGCCCGGCGCCACGGGCGCCGAGCACTCCGGCGCCGTGGGCCTCGTCGACCATCAGGCGGGCGCCGTAGCGCTCGCACAGCTCGCAGATCTGATCCAGCGGAGCGATGTCGCCCTCCATCGAGAACACGCCGTCGACGACCACCAGCACGCCACCGCCGTCATCCTGTGCCCGCTGGAGCATCTTCTCCAGCTTGTCCAGCCGGTTGTGGCGAAAGGGACGCAGCTTGGCGCGCGAGAGCAGGCAGCCGTCGAGGATCGAGGCGTGATCCCCGGAGTCCACGATCACGGTGTCGCCGGGGCTGAGCAGCGTGCCCAGCGTCCCCAGGTTGGCCTGGTGTCCGGTGCTGAACACGATCGCGTCCTCGGTGTCCATCCACTCGGCGATCTCCCGCTCCAGCTCGAGGTGCAGGGGGATCGTCCCGTTGAGCAGCCGCGAGCCCGTCAGACCCGTGCCGAAGCGGTGCAGCGCATCCTCTGCGCCCTGCATCACGCGCTCGTCTCCGGTCAGGCCCAGGTAGTTGTTGGAGCCGAGCATGATGCGCTGCGCGCCCTCCATCTCGACCACCGGCATCGCCGGGGAGCTGAGGACGTGGAAGTAGGGCAGCACGTCCGCCTCGCGGGCCGCGGCGAGGACCGCCGAGCGGTCGTGATCACGGACCTTGGCGAAGACGTCTGTCGAAGTCTGCATGTAGTGTGGCCCCCGCTGTGGCAGTCGAAATTAGATCGGTCTCGGGCCGGCGAGATCTGAAAGAGTTCATCGGCCTCCCGTTTCGCCTTCATGCTAACCACCCCCTGTGGGTGCCTCTGCCGAAGCTCGAGCGCTGGGTCTTCCTGAACAGGCGGCTGAACGCCTTCTTCAGTCACGGCGAGGCCGAGTACTTCCTCGCCCGCCGCGACGGCCGCGTGGTGGGGCGCATCACCGCCCAGGTCAACCACGCCTTCAACGACTACCAGAAGAAGAACTGGGGCTGGTTCGGGTTCCTCGAGTTCGAGGACGACCAGGAGGTGCTCGACGCGCTGCTCTCAGCCGCCGCCTCGTGGTTGCGGGGGCGCGGTGTCGAGCGGATGGTCGGTCCGGCCGACTTCTCGATGAACGAAGAGAGCGGCATCCTGATCGAGGGCTTCGACCTCAAACCGATGATCAAGCAGCCCTGGCATCCGCCCTACTACCAGCAGCGCATCGAGCAGGCGGGCATGACGAAGGCGATGGACCTGCTGATGTGGAAACTCGAGGTCACCGAGCGCGACAGGGTGCTGCCTGTCATCTGGGAGCTCGCCGAGAAGGTGCAATCGGAGCACGGCATCCGTGTGCGCCCGATGCGCCGCTGGCAGCTGCGCAAAGACATGGACGCCTTCGCCGAGGTCTACAACTCGGCCTGGTCTGACAACTGGGACTTCGTGCCCTACTCCAAGAAGGACCTCGACGCCTACGCGCAGGAGCTCCAGCTCGTCTTCGACAAGCACTGGTTCATGATCGCCGAGCGTGAAGACACCGGCGAGGTGGTCGGCATGGCGATCACCGTCCCCGACATCAATCAGGCGCTCGTGAAGATGAAGGGCAGGTTCTTCCCCTTTGGCTGGTGGTACTTCCTGCGCAAGGGCAAGATCATGGATCGCGTGCGCGTGGGCTTCCTGGGGGTCAAGCCCGAGTATCAGCACACCGGCGTCGCAGCCAAGCTCTACCAGGAGCACTTCGATGCGGCCGAAGCCCGCCCCCAGAAGGGTGGCGAGATGGGCTGGATCCTCGAGACCAACACCGCCATGAACCGTGGGATGGAAGCGATGGGCGGCGTCGTGGTCAAGCGCTATCGCGTTTACGAGCGCGAGCTTTAGCAGCGGTCTGACGCTCCCTCTACACTTCGCCTGGTGAGTGAGCCCGACGCCTTCCGGGAGGACAGGGACCCCGAGTCTCAGGGCGCGGTCTCAGATGACGGCGAGATCCTCGACGGCGTTCCGGTGCTCAATGGCCCTCCCCGGATCCTGACACCAAAGCCGCTGTCAGATCCTCTACCAGCCGAGCAGCGCTCGGCGGTCATGGTCCTCCCGGCCGTCCAGGCCGCCGCGGTCGCGGCGAGTGGGTTCGTGGCAGGTGCAGCCGTTGTGGGCCTCGTGCACCGCCGCCACCGGCGTGCCCTTGCCAAGGGCTCCCGAGCCAAGCGCGGCTTGACCCGGGGTGGCGGCTCGCGCGGCGATGGACGCACCGGGGAGCTGCTGCAGATCGTGGGCAGTCGCTCACTGCTCGTCGACCTGCATCTGCTCGGTCGGCAGATCGCTGAGACGGCGCTGAGCGACCTGGTCGAGCTGCGCCAGGAGGTGGCGCCGCCGGGTCCATTTCGCCTGCCCCGCCGGACGGGCATGGACGGCATGCTGCGTCGACGCGGGAGCGTGCTTGAGCGTCTGCTGCATCACGGCGAGGAGCCCGTCCTGGTGAGGATCGCTCAGCCCGCCCCCGACCGGGTGCTGTTCGGCGCACGCTCTCGCACGAGCGCTGCCGCCGCCTACGGGATCCAGCGGATGCGCTTCGCGCTGGGCGTCGACGAGGACGTTCGGCCCTTCCTGCAGGCGGTTCGCCGGAGATCCACTGATCGGTCGCTCGCTGCGACGGTTCCCATGGTTGCGGGTGGGGCGCAGACCGGAGCCGTTCGAGGCGCTCGCCTGGGCGATCTGCGAGCAACTGATCGAGTATGAGCGTGCGGCCGCGATCGAGCGGCGCATGGTGGCGAGCTTGGGGCGGCGGTGGGCGGCGGGCGGCGGGCACAGCGGCCTGCGCGACCTCCCGACGGCTTCGGTGCTGGCCGGCACCGCACCGGCACTGCTGCAGTCGTTCGACCTGGCCGGTGGCCGCGCCGTGACCCTCGTACGCGCCGCCCGCGAGGTGGCGAGCGGGTCGCGTCGATCTGCACGGCCCCGACCACGAGCAGGGGTGGCGACGCCTGCGCGCCATCCCGGGCATCGGGTCGTGGACCGTCGAGATGCTCGCCCTCCACGGCCAGGGCCGCCACGACCAGCTACCCGCCGGCGATGTGGGGCTGCTCAAGCTCGTCGGACGGATGCTCGCCGGCGGTGACCCATATGCCCGTGCACAGGAGGGGCAGGTGCGCGAGTTCTTCGCCCCCTACGGTGAGTGGGCGGGTCTGGCCGCCGCCCACATGCTCGCCGCCTGAGCGGAGCGACCCCGTCCGCTTGGGTCAGCCGGACTCTCAGCGGGCCGAGGAGCGCACGCGCCCACCCTGGGTGCTGCGATCACGGTGCACGAGCAGCGCGAACGTCGGACAGGCACGTGCCGCCCGGATGGCGTGCTCCACCTGAGAGCCATGAAGCGGCGTGTCGTCGAGCAGCGGGTAGCCCCACTCGTCGAGCGTGATGCGCTCGGGCAGCAGCTCGGCGCACATACCGTGCGCCTCGCAGGCAATCGGGTTGACTCGCACGCTGTGACTCATCGGCGTCCCGTACCCCGCCGGCTCTGCTCGTCCACCGGCCGCTGTGGGAGCGGCAGCTCGGCGGGACGCGAGCAGCCGTCGCAGGGACCGTGGCGGGCGTGATCGGCGAACTCGGACTCGAACACCTCGACAGCGCTGAGAATCAGGTTGACCGCTCCATCGGGGTGGGCGCAGGCGCCGCGACGGGCGGTGAGCGAGGCGAGTTGACCGAGACGCTGGAGGGCCTTGGGATGAGCGATGCCGCCCGTGATTTCCTCGACTGTGCTCGCCAGGGTGTCCAGCCCGTGGAGGCATGGCCCGCACTGGCGTGCGCTCTGGCCGGCCATCCAGCGCGCGACCCGCGCCGTTTCGGCAACCGGGCATGCCTCCTCGGAGAGCAGCAGGACGATGCCCGCGCCGAGAGTCGCCCCATGGGGGGCGAGGTGTTCCTTGGAGAGGGCCACGCCGCGCAGCCGCTCGCCCCCGATCCACGAGCCCGCATAGCCGCCGAGCAGGGCGGCGCGCACGCGCGCGGTCGTGCCGCCGCTGGCCTCGATCAGCGAGGCCAGCGAGGAGCCGTGCTCGATCTCGTAAACGCCCGGGTGGGCCACTGGGCCGGACAGCGTGACGAGGGTCGAGCCCGGCTGGGTGGGGGTGCCGAGCTCGCGAAACCAGGGCGCACCGTGGCGGGTGATCTGCGCTACGTGGGCGAGCGTCTCGATGTTGTCCACGAGCGTGGGGCGACGCCTGACGCCCTGTTCGAAGGGCATTGGGGGAGTGAATGTGGGCTTGGCCGCGCCGCCGTTGAGATAGTTGACCAACGCCGACTCCTGGCCGGCGACGTAGTGGCTGGGCACGGTTGCCAGCTGAACCTTGGGCAGCCCCTCGGCCAACGGAGCCGCAGCGGTGCGTTCGGCGATCGCGACGCTCCACGCACTCCACGCCCGCGCCGGCCGTCTCGCAGGCGCAGATGATCACCTCGTCGGCGCCGACCGCCTGGGCCGCGATGACGGCGCCGTCGATCACCAGGTGGGGGAGGGTCTCGAGCAGCGTGCGGTCCTTCAGGCTGGTGGGCTCCCCCTCGGCTCCGTTGGCCACCACGATCGCCCTGCCCCGCGCTCCGGCTACGGCGCGCATCTTCGTCGCGGTGGGAAAGGCCGCGCCGCCGCGGCCGAGCAGACCCGAGCGCTCGATCTCCTCGATCAGGATCGCCGCACGCTCGCGCATCTGCCGCCGCCGTCCGCCCTGCGCGAGGGGTAGCGGTCCGTGGAGCGCGAGGTGCTCCTCCAGCGTCATCGCGCCCTGGGGGTGAATGCCTGCAAGCAGACGCGGCAGCGCCGCCGGCGGCGCGCTCTGCGTGTGGGAGTCAGGGAGGCGGATCTCGGTCATGGCGGTGGTTGGGCTGCTCATCGTTTGCTCCCGCTGGAGGTCGTGCCGTGGTGTGGCAGAAGCGAGGTTGGCGTTCCCGAGCGGCGCGCCCATTCCGAGCCGAGGGGGCCCTGTGGCAGCCACAGCAGCAGGAACAGCGAGAACGCCCCGGCGCCACCCAGGGCCGCGCCGCGAACCCTGCAGGTTCTCGGGCCAGCCGGTGATGACTCGTGTGAGCACCGCCCCCGCGACGAGCAGTGCGCAGAGGATGCTGAGCAGTGCAAGCCAGCTGGTTTTCACGTCGCTGCCCGTGCCAAACCCGTGCAGCAGCGCGATCGGCCAGCTCGCGTAGGTGAGCCAGTGAACCGCCCGCCACGTCGCAAAGCCCATCCTTGCGCGCAGCAGGCTCGTGGCGATCACAGCCAGGATCAGGTCGAAGGCCACCGCGCCCAGCCCGAGCCAGAAGGGACGATAGGAGCCGATGAAGGGGATGACAGCGTCGAACAGCCCGATCGGGGCGAAGCTGTCGAGCACCGACGTGAGGATGTGCGCCACGAGAAAGGCCATCGCCAGCAACGACACGTTGCGATGCATCGAGTCGACCACGAACCGCGGCCAGCGCGGCGTGCTCCAGCGCTGCACGTCGATCACCCCGAGGGCCATTGCGATGCTCAGCAGCAGCATCGCCATCGCTCCCGTGGAGCGAGTCAGATACCAGTAGAGGCTTGGCCCCGACGCCGCAAGCATCGAGCTCATGCCGGCCAGCCCCCCACTGCGGTCACGCTCCCATCCTGTGCCACCAGCCGGGCGGGGAGCTCGAGCTCGGCGAGCCAGCCGGGTGCGGTGTCGGCCCTCACGAGCGCGGCCGTGGTGGCGATGTTGGCGTCGGTGCAGCTGGCGGCGGCGACGCTCACCGTTCGCCAGGTTTCACGCACGGGAGATCCTGTGCGGGGATCGATGATGTGGTGCATGGTGCGGCCCGCGTGACTCCAGCGCCGCACCGCTGTGCTGGAGGTCGCGATGCCCCCCGAGCTGATCGAGACGGTTTGCCCCGGCGCCGAGGAATCGCTGCGATGGTCGTCGGTGACCCTGATCTTCCAGCCGGTGCCCGGAGCGGTACCGGAGGTGGCGATGTCGCCGCCCACACCCACCAGCGCGCCGCATTTGCCGGCTGCCGCCGCCGCGTGGGCCGCTCGGTCGGCCGCCCATGCTTTGGCGGTGGCGCCAAGGTCGAGCATCATGCCGCGGGGCAGGCGGACCGTCGAGCTCTGGCGATCGCAGAGGACCGCACGCCAGTCGCTGAGCACCCGGGCGGTGAGGTGCATCGGATACTCGGGCCCGCCGGCGGGGGGATCGAGCAGGCTCCAGTCGCGGTCATAGCCCGCCAGCTCCAGCGCACGCCCCAGAGTGGGATCGACGTCTCCATCGGTCATCTCGGCGGCACTCAATGCGAGCGTCAGGGCCTCCATCAGCAGCGGGGTCGCTGTCGTGGGGCGCCCGGCGCGGGCGTTGAGGCGCGAGAGCTCGGAGTCCGAACGGAAGCGACTGCAGGCACGGTCGATCGCCGCCAGCTCGGACTCGACCGCTCTGCGCGCCTGTGCGAGCGCGTGGGGGCTGGTCACACGGAGCACCACACTCGTGCCGAGGGCCTCCCATGTCGCGCCGAGAACCTCCTCGGATGTCGATTGGGCGGCGAGCATCTAGGAGCCTCCCGAAACCACCGGGGGGGCTGATTCCTGGGCGGGGGCCGATTCCTGGGCGGGAGCTGATTCTGGAGCTGGGGCAGATTCCTGGGTGGGTGCGGATTCCTGGGCGGGGGCCGATTCGTGCGCCGGAGTGGGTTCCTGGGCGGGAGCTGATTCCTGAGACGGGGCCGATTCGTTGCTCGGCGCCGGTTCCGAAGACGCTTCGTGGGAGGGGGTGGCTTCGGTCGAGGTCTTCGGGGGCTGGCTGGGTGGCTTCAGAACACCGGTGGAGGTGGAGCTGGGGTGTTTGGTGTGTGTGGTCGAGCTGGCCTTTGCGCTCGTCTTGGCCTTGACTGTCTTTCCGGGAAAGGCGTGGGCCGCCACGTCGGAGAGAACACCCGTCAGCAGCACGCTGCCGGCGATCATCCAGCGATTGATGCGGTGCAGGTCGCGTAGCGCCGCGTCGCGTGTGTGGGTTGTGTGATTGCGCATTGCCGATCAGCCGTCGTGGTGAAAGATGCTTGAGCTGTTCAGCCAGGCGCTGAACTCCGGAATCACGAGAATGGCGAGCACCACCCCGGCGACCAGCGCTGCCGCCAGCGCCAGCATCCGCCCGGAGCGACCGGTGACGTCGGCGGTCAAGGTGGACGAGCGGCTGTAGTCGGCGCGTAGGAGGTTTGGCATCTCGGCCAGGTGACCCAACACGTGCAGCCCGGTGAAGGCCAGCCAGACGAAGAAGCTCACCTTGTGAAGGGGCAGCCAGGTGTCCCGTCCCGATGGTCCAATGAAAAGCAGCACCACGCCGGTGCCGAGCACGGCGACCGAGGAGGCGATCACCATCGGCGCGATTATGCGCAGCGGCGCGGCGGGCGGCCCCTTGACCCGATAGTGGGGATTGGCTGTGTAGTAACGGATGAACCGATAGCCCGTGCTGCTCATCTTCAGCAATACCGGTGGAATCAGCAGCATTCCGACGAACAGGTGCACCGACAGCAGCGGTCGCAGGCGCAGGATCGTCACTCCTATGATCGCCAGCAGCACCAGCAGGATGGCGCCGGTTGCCGCGGTCAGGCGCTCGTTGCCGGTAGTTCCGCCGCCCGTCAGGCGTCCGCCACGGGTCCTCGACGAATAGGAGGAGGTCTGCGAGGACGTGGTTCGTTGCTCGATTGCCATGGGATGAGTGTGTCCATCTTGACTAAGGATCCGGTAACCACTAGATGAGAAAGCTCATCGGAAATCCCAGCAGGAAAGGGGTTTCGCGCGTCGACGCATATCCTGTGAGTTATGGACGGCGCTTCTGAGACGGCACCGGTGGACAGTGCCGCGACGCTCGAGCGCCCCGGCGCAACTGTGCTGCTGATCGAGGACGAGCCGGGGATCGTCGATTTCGTGCGTCGCGGCCTGGAGGCCCAGGGCTTTGCGGTCGAGGCGGCGCTCGACGGCGATACGGGCGAGCGGCTCGCGCTGAACGGCAGCTTCGACGCGATTGTGCTCGACCTGATGCTTCCGGGTCGCAGCGGCCTGGAGATACTTGCGTCGGTGCGGCGCGCGATGCCGAGCCTGCCGGTCATCGTCCTCACCGCCCGCGGTGAGATCGAGGATCGAGTGGAAGGCCTCGAAGCGGGAGCGGTCGATTACCTGGTGAAGCCGTTCTCACTGGCCGAGCTGGTGGCGCGTGTTCGGGCGCAGCTGCGCGTGGTGGCGCACGCCTCGTCGAGCTCCCTGCGGGCTGACGACATAGAGGTCGACCTCCTGACACGCAAGGTGCAGCGGGCGGGGCGATCGGTGGCCCTTTCGACAACCGAGTTCGAGCTGCTCGTCTACCTCCTGCGCCACCACGGCCAGGTGGTCTCGCGCGAGCAGATACTCAGCTCTGTTTGGGGCTATGAGCACGACCCGGCGACGAACGTGGTCGATGTGTATGTCGGCTACCTGCGTCGCAAGCTGGGTCGCCCGGGTGAGCCGGCCCCCATCTTCACGGTGCGTGCGGTGGGATATCGGCTCGGCAACGCGGGCTGATCGCAATGGTGGGGCGCCTGCGACGGCTGCTCCCCAGGGGACTGCGCTGGCGTCTGGCGGGGTGGTTCACCCTGCTTGCGCTCGTGTGCACGGCAATCGTGTTCGTGGCCGTCTACCGAGGCACCGGCACCCAGCTGCGCCGGCAGATCGATCAGGAGACCGCCGGCGATGCGCGCGAGCTGGCGCACAACCTCGAGCTCGCCAACGCTCACACCCCCAAGGCCCTCTCTGCGGCGGCCGCACGATACATACGCGACCAGCCGTTCAGCGCAAGCTCGACGCTGCTGTTCGCGCTCGTCGCGAGCCAGCCCACAGCCACCAATCGACCCGAGCTGTTCTCGACCTCAACGCCCGACAACGGCGAGACCCCGAGCGAGCAGGTGAACGAGAATCAACTGGCGGGACGCCTGCTCTCAGCGCCCGCCGGCTACACGACGGTGGGGTTGCCCGACGTCGGCGATTTGCGTCTGCTCAAGCGCGTGGTGAGCGTTCGTGGGGGGCTGAGCGTCACGATCGGAGTGGGCGAGCCCCTCGCCGCCGTGACCCACGCTCAGCGGGGGGTTGCCCGCGCTTTCATCCTCGCCGGCTCCCTGGCGCTTGCCTGTGCCCTGTTGGCCTCCTACTTCCTCGGGGCGAGGCTCTCGCGGCCGCTGCGCAGGATGGCCGCAGTGGCCGCACGAGTGGACGCCGGAGACCTGCACCCGCGAATACGCCAGCAGGGCGGTGAGGGAGACGAGCTCAAGATCCTGGGCGACGCCTTCGATCACATGCTCGATCGGCTCACCGAAGCGTTTGCCGGGCAGCGGGCCTTCGTGGCCGATGCCTCGCATGAGCTGCGCACGCCGCTGACGGTTATTCGGGGCCAGCTCGAAGTGCTCGCTTCGCAGAGCGAGCCCTCGGGCGAGGAGGTGCGTCGGGTGGAGCGGCTCGTCCAGGCCGAGATCGCCAGGATCAGCCGGCTGGTCGACGACCTGCTGCTCTTGGCCAAGACCGAGCAGACCGAGTTCCTCCGGGTCGAGTGGATCGATCTGGCCCCCTTCGTAGGGGAGCTGTGGGATGGCATGAGCCTGCTGGCGAAACGCCGGTTCGAGCTCGGGGCGATACCCGACGGCACCCTGCGAGCCGATCCCGACCGGCTCGCCCAGGCCCTGCGCAACCTTGTGGGCAACGCGATCGAGCATACGGCCGCCGATCGGGGACTGGTGCGGATGAGGGTCGAGACGGGGGCGCGAGAACGGCTCCGCTTCCTGGTCGAAGACGATGGGCCGGGGATTCCCGTCGATCAGCGGGAGCGCGTGTTTCACCGCTTCCATCGCACCGACTCCGCGCGTGATCGCGCTTCCGGCGGCACGGGCCTCGGCCTGGCCATCGTACGTGCGATCGCCGATGCTCACGGGGGCGCCGCCAGCGCCGGCGAATCGCCCGAGGGCGGCGCCCGGCTCGAGCTGGAGCTGCCGGGCTTCACGCCTGCCGGCCCCGTCCGTGATCACAGCGAGCGAGCTCGGAGGGCGGACGGACATGACTCGCCCCGTGCGCCGGCCGAGGCGGTCCGGGCGCGGTGAATCCCCGCGGCGGTGCCTAGCCCGCTCGCGGCAGGTGGTAGCGGCGGGTGCGCGGATCCTGATCGAGCAGGCCCACGGCGAGCAGCGTGGTGAGATAGCGATGGGTCGTGCTCGGTGTCATCTCGAGTCGAGCGGCGATGTCGGTGACCGCCAGGGCGCTCCCATCGACCGGAAAGGTTGCGAGCACCAGCAGTCCCAGCAGCAGCGAGCGCGACAGCCGAGGGCTCTCGGCGAGCGCCTTGAACCTGGAGGCGCCGGCTCCATCGGTGAGCTTGCGCAGCAGGCCGGCGGGTCCTTCGACGTCGGCGGCGCGCCGAAGTACGCGATCGATCTGGGCACTCGTCAGCTCTATCGTGATTCCACTGTCGGTCATCGCGATCCGATCTGGAGGCAATCGCGAACCGGGCGCCGGTGGCGCCCGGCCCGCTCACTGGCGAGACGAAAGCGGGATGCATGACGCGGGCACGTTGCTCCTACCGACGTTCGATCCACGCGCCGCGGATCATGTACTGCATGTGCCTTCGAGACAAGTGGAAACTCCAATACTTGAGTTTCTAGTGCAGCTGCATGGAGCCCATACCAATGTCCATCCTCGCTACTCGGACATCACGCCCAGCAGGCCCCCGGCCGCCCGCCGCGCCCGCAGCACGATCATGGTGGGCGCCGCCAGGGTTCCCACCGCCTCGAGCACCCTGTTGGTCACCGGCTGCCAGTTGGGGGTGGAGGCGCTCGGGGCGGACAGGTAGAAGCTCGTCATGGCAGCGAGGATCATCGCGTGCTGGATGCCGTCGGAGAGCATCTCCGTCGCGTGCAGTGCCCGGGCCGCGATCGAGCCGAGTCGGGCGGCGGCCTCCTCGACCGAGGTGTAGTGCTCCATGAGGCTGTGGTGCCCAGCCTCGATGTCGGCCGCGTGGTCGATCAGGCTGTCGAGCAGCACGTGTAGCGCCCCGATCCAGGGGAAGTAGGCACGCTCCAGCGCGATCGTCTCGCCGGCGCCGAGGAACGGTCGCCCGGCGGCCGCGATGAGCGCAAAGACGCTCAACGAGGATGCGGCCCCGGCGGCCGTCTCCCACCAGCGCAGCTCGGTCCCCGCGGGCGTTTCGCTGCATGCCCACAGGGCGAGCGCGCGATGGGACTCGCTGCCATGGTTCAGGCTCTGGTAGGCGACCATCCGGCGGGTCGCCCGCAGCGCGCTCTCGGCCACTGAGGAATAGGAGGGTAGGGCGCAGAACGCGTTGCGGCACGTGTCCACCAGGTTCCTGATGTAGCCGTTGTCATGCGAGCAGGAGTTGTGCTTGTAGTAGTCCTCGTGCTCGGTTCCGGGCTCGAGCGCCGTCAGCAGAGCAAGGTGCAGCTGGTGTCCGTTGGCCACAGGGTCGTGGCTCGGCTGCTCGGCGAGGGTGTCGATGTAGTCGTAGGTTGCTTGAAAGGCCACCGCTGCGCGCACCACCTGGACACGCTGCGCTCGCGGTGCCAGTACGGCGAATGCGGCTGCTCCTTCGAGATTGCCCCGCTCACTGCCCTGGGTGACCAGCGCGAGCTGGCGCAGAACCGGATCGGGGATCCGCAGGGCGCACTCGCGCCAGTGGCGCAGCTCGCGCCCAACCTGGGGAAAGATGCCCAGCCAATATCGGGCAGCGGCACCGGTGAAGGCTTGTCCCAGCGCGAGTCGACTTCGGCTGGGGGGAGCCACTAGAACAGTTTTGTCTAGTAGAGAACCAATACATAGTCATTCCTGAAGGCTCGTCCGCGCCGGGGCCCGCGCAGCCGCGAATCCCGGAAGGGCGATCACGACTATCGCGATGGTTGCAAGAATCGCGAGGGTGAGCAGCACTTCGCCTGCGCCCACGGCGAACGGTGCGGGGAATCCCGTGCTCAGGCGCAACCAGCGGCTGGCGAGGGCATGGCCGTAGATGCCCACAGCTGCTCCGATCGCGCAGCCGGCGCTGAGCACGATGGTGCTCTCGAGCAGCAGTGCCCGCCACAGCTGTCCGGTGCCGTAGCCCTGGATCTTCAGCGACGCGAGCCGCGCTCGGCGCTGCCAGATCGCGGCGCTCAGGGCAGAGGCCACAGCCAGGGCGGCAGCGATGAGCAGCAGCGTTGCGATCTCGCTGAGGGCGCGCAGCCCCTGGCGCGAGTCGGCCGCATACTGGCTTCGCCGTTCCTGGAAGCTCTGCACTCCCAGGCCGGGCCGGTTGCCGATGGCGAGCAGTACGGCGCGCCTGCCTGCCCGGGGGGAGACGCCGGGCTTCAGATCGACCTCGAGCGCGGTCGGCGCGGCGGTCTTCCAGTAGGTCTGGTAGTCGCGAGAGCTCATTATCACTGCACCTGGTGACCAGCCGAGGTTGGTCGTGACGGCGGCCACCGCGAAGTGGGCCTGTCCCCCGGGCGTGGGAAGGGTGAAGCTCGCGCCCACCTCGAGGTGGCGTTCATCGGCGAATCCCTCCGAGACGGTGGCCCAGCCGCCCTGGCGCAGCCGGCTGGACGCCGCTGTCAGCGATCCGTGGAGCAGTTGGCTGGCGGGAATCGATCCCGAGTCTAGGGGGGAGCGGGCGATGATCCACAGGCGGCGGGGACCCACGTCGAGGAAGCCGCCCTGATAGACGTGCACCGAGCCGACCCCTGGCGCACCGGCGATCGCGGCTGTGACGCCGACTGGTTCGAATGCATTTGTCGTCAGGTCGTTGCCCCCGGTCGTCACCCACAGATCGGCGGTGTGGAGGTATTCGGTGAAGTTGCGGTCGAGCCCGCGGGTGAGATCCGAGCGGGCACCACCGATGGCCACGCTCCCGTAGACGGCGAGCGCGGCCACTCCTGCCAGCGCGACCGAGCGGGTGGTCACCGCACGCAGCTCGGAGACCACGATGATCAATGCGCTGCTGTGCAGCCGCTCCCCAAGCCAGCGCAGGCAGCGGGCCACCCCGGCGAAGAGGATGGGAATGGCGCACAGCGTGGTCAGGGCGAGCGCCACGCCGCCGACGATCGTCAGGGTCGGCGCGAGGAGCACGAAGGCCGTGATCGCCAGCAGCGACAGACCGCTTGCCAACGCCAGCCGAGTCCCCGTGCGGGGGCCGAGCACCTCGCTTCCGCCCGAGCGATCCCGGAATATCTCATCGCTCGCGCGACCCGGACGCAGATCGAGCACGGGCGAGAGCGAGGCCAGTACCGTGGCGAGCACGCCACAGCCGAGCGCGACGAGGATCGTGCCGATGTGCAGGATCTCCTGAGTACCGATGGGGAAGGCGGTGATCAGGTAGGCCGGGATCCGGTGCAGGAAGGCGTGCGAGATGAGCACGCCGAGGGCCACCCCCACGGCTGAGGCGAGCACCCCGAGGGCGAGGGCCTGAAAGCCGAGGAGGACCAGGATCTGGCGCCAGTCATAGCCCTGCATGCGCAGGTCGGCGACAAAGCGCCGACGCTCGGGAACGGTCAGCAGCATCGCGTTCAGCGCGAGCAGGAAGCCGACCATCACGCTGATGGCGGCGAACAGGGAGGTCGACTGATCGTTTGGCTTGGCGGCCTGATCGAGCAGTCGCAGCTCGTTGTCGGCGGGAGCTACGTCGAGTCGCCCCGCGGCCAGGGTGCGCAGCTCAGCGGCCACCAGGCGATCGTCACCACGCCTGGGTTCCACGAGGATCTCCGAGGCCCTTTGCGGGAGGCCCGTGAGTCGCTGGGCCACACGCAGCTGTGCCAGGGCGACAGGGCTCGAGGCCAGCGCGCCGAACATCGAGCTGCTCAGCACCGCACCCACCTTGACCGTGCGTGCCACGCCCCGGGCGAGGACAGTCACCTCGGTGCCCGGTTCGGCGCCCGTGGCCGCCGCCACGCTTGCCGGCAGGATCAGTCCCCCCGCAAAGGTGAAGCCACCAGGGCCAAAGTCGCGGTTGCCGAGGCCTCCGAGGGTGACGACCGCGGGCGTCACGCCGAGGATCTGCACGGCGTCGCGGCCTCGTGGGCCCACCACGGCGACGTTCTCTCGCAGCACGGCCGCCGCCACGCGAACCCCGGGGAGGCGCCTGCTCCTCGGCAGCAGGCTCTGGTCGAGCCCTTCCGAGGAGCGCGCCGACAGCTGCAGTCGGGCGGAGCCCACCACGCGATGGATCAGTTCTCCGGCCGAGCCGGTGAGACTGGTGTTCGCCACCAGCACGCCCAGCACGAGCGCCACGCCCACCGCGATCCCGCTACCGGCAAGCAGCTCCTGAACGGCATGCGAGCGCAGCCGCACGCGGTAGAGATGAACCAGCATGCTCAAGCGCACCCCCGCGATGCGGGGGTTCACCAGAGCTCTCACGAGGAGCTTGCCGCGAACTCTGGATCGATCCCATCGGCCAGATGTCCGTCGCGCAGCGTGTAGACACGATCGACGAACTGCGCGGCTCCGGGGTCGTGTGTCACGAGCAGTCCCGGGATGCCTCGCTCGTGGCAGATGTCGCGCATCAGTGCCAGTATCTCGCGGCTGCGCTTGGAGTCCAGGTTCCCCGTCGGCTCATCGGCCAGCAGCAGCCGCGGCTCGTTGACGAGTGCCCGCGCGATCGCCACCCGCTGGCGCTCGCCCATCGACAGTCGTTCAGGGGTGTGCTCGGCGCGCTCGGCCAGCCCGACCCGCTCGAGCCAGGGCAGCGCCTTGGAACGGGCCTCGCGGAGGGTGTATCCACCCCCGGTCAGCTTGATCGTGGCGTTGTCCAGGGCCGAGGTGTGGGGCATCAGATGAAAGGACTGAAAGACGAAGCCCACGTCACAGCGTCGGTAAAGCGAGCCTTCGCGTTCGCTCAGAGCGCCGATGTCCCGCCCGTCGAAGAGGATGGCGCCGCTGTCGGGTGTGGCCAGCCCGGCGGCGAGCAGCAACAGGGTGGTCTTGCCCGATCCGCTCGGTCCGTACAGAGCCACGAATTCTCCGCCGGAGACCTTCAACGATATGCCGTCGACCGCCCTCACGGTCTCGACTCCGCTGGAGTAGTGCTTGGTCACATCGCGCAGCTCGAGCGTGCTCACCGACTGGAGCGCTCCGCCCCGGCTCGCCGTCGTCCCGGCAGCTGCACGACCGTGCCCAGCTCGCCCGTCGAGCAGAGCTCGCCGTCGGATATCGACATCAACACGCCCAGTCCCTGGAGGGCGGCCATCTCCTCCGAGGCGACCAGCAGCGCCATTCCGCGCTCGCGGGTGGTGGAGCGCAACAGCGCATAGAACTTGTCGCGATCGCCCAGGTTGGGCATCTGCGCAGGTTCGTCTAGCACCAGCAGCCGCGGCTCGCGGGCCAGGGCCCGTGCGAGCATCACCCTGGTGCGCTCTGTCAGCGAGAGCGAGGTAGCCACCTCCTGGGCGCCTGACGCGCTCACCCCCACCTGGTCGAGCACGCGCAGCGCCCGGTGTCTGGCTTCGCGCATCGTCAGGCCCTCGCTGCCGAGGGCGGTGGCCACATGGTCGACCACGCTCTCCCCGGGATTGGCTCGCCAATCGTCGGCCGACATGTAGGCGATCGCTCCGCGCAGCAGGCGGCCGCGCTCGCCGGCCGACATGCGTGTCATGTCGGCCCCATCGAAGCTGACTGTGCCCGAGTCGGGCGCCGTGATGCCGGCGGCGAGCCTCAGAAGCGTCGACTTCCCGGAGCGGCGCGCCCCATAGACGCCGACCGAGGTGCCCGCCTCGATCTCCAGTGAAGCCCTGTCGAGCACGAGAACCTCGCGCCCCCCATCGGGAAAGCGCTTGCTGACGTTCAGGAAGGAGAGCAGCGGCGTCATCGCGGCGCTGACGCTAGGTGTTGAGTTCCAGGAATTCGTTGATGCGTCGTCGTGTGCGCGTGGCCCAGTCGACCTCGGTCTGCAGCTGCGCGTACACGGCGTCGCGGGTGCAGTCCATGCACAGCGCGGCCCATGAGCGTGCTTCGCCCTCGTTCGGTGCCACAAGCTGCGCGAGCACCAGGCACTCGCGCTCGTAGGCCCTGAGCGCGATCAGCAGGCGGGGGGCGTCCTGCTGACGGGCAACGGACAGCTTGGCCTGGAGTCCTAGGCGCACCGGCTCGCGGGGAAGCAGGGTCTCCATCCACAGGGTCAGCGCCTCCGAGGTCTCCTCGGTGGGGTGATAGACGAGATGGGTGCGTCGATGGTTGCCGCGCTTGGGCTCGTCGCGAGAGGCCGCCAGGCCGGTTTTCTCGAGCTGCTCGAGCAGTCGGTAGACATCGTTGGTGTCCACTCTCCAGGTCTCGCCGAGGCGCACCGCGAGGCGGTTCGCCAGATCGCCGCCGTGACCCGGTCGCTCGAGCAGGAGGCCCAGCAGGGCGCCCCTCAGCGGAGTCGAGGGACCCCGCATCCACCTCGTCTTCTCTGAACTGACGCTTGCCATAGCTTCCCGTCTCACCGAGTTTGGCTGGGTGGACAATACATCAAGCGGATACCGACTGCCGAACGATTCCGACATCCTGTGAGCCATTCGCCCGGCGCGAGGGGCCTCATCTGCCCGGCTACGGGACGATCACGGCCGCGCCGGTGAAACGACCGTTACGTAGATCGTCAAGTGCCAGGTTTGCATCCTCAAGGCTATAGGTGCTCACCTTGGTGCGCACGGGCACAGTCGGTGCCAGCTCGAGCATCTCGGTGGCGTCGGAGCGGGTGAGGTTGGCCACCGAGCGCACAGCCCGCTCCTCCCACAGGCTGCTGTATGGGAACGACGGGATGTCGCTCATGTGGATGCCTCCGCACACCACCGTCCCCCCCGGGGCGAGGGCGCGCAGCGCAAGCGGCACGAGTGGGCCGATCGGCGCGAAGATGATCGCGGCGTCAAGCTCCCGGGGCGGGCGTTCCTCGGAGGCGCCCGCCCATACCGCCCCCAGCTCCAGTGCGAAGCTCTGGGTCGCCTCGTCGCCGGCGCGAGTGAACGCGAGCACCTCGCGACCCTGACTGCGAGCGACCTGGATGAGGATGTGAGCGGCGGCGCCGAACCCGTACAGGCCGAGAGTGCGGGCATCGCCGCACATGCGCAATGCCCGATATCCGATCAGGCCGGCGCACAGCAGCGGGGCGGCCTGATCGCTTGGATACTCCGCGGGAAGGGGAAAGCAGTAGCGGGCGTCGGCGACGGTGTACTCGGCCATGCCACCGTCGATGTCGCGCCCGGTGAAGCGCGCGTTGGGGCACAGGTTCTCGCGGCCGGAGCGGCAGTAGTGGCACTCCCCGCAGGTCCAGCCCAGCCACGGAACGCCGACCCGCTGCCCCGCTTGCATGCCCTCGCCGTCCACCACCGCGCCGACGATCTGATGTCCGAGGATGCGCGGCGCCTCGGCGATCTCGACCTCGCCGTCGAGCAGGTGCAGATCGGTTCGGCACACGCCGCAGGCCGCCACCCGCAGCAGGAGCTGGCCTGGTGCGGGTTGGGGGATCTCCCGTTGGGTGGGGCGCAGCGGCTGTCCGACACGCTCGAAGAGCATCGCTCGCATGAGCTGGGCCGATTGCGACATAGTGAGGCAGTGAACCACGAACCATCCCGAGCCAGATGAGCGGGCTGTACTTCAGCCACCCGGCCTGCCTCGAGCACGACCCGCGGGTACACTCGCCCGGGCACCCCGACACGCCCGAGCGTCTGGTGGCGCTCGAGCAGGCGCTTGGGGAGCGCGACTGGCTCGGGTGGGAGCGCCGCGAGGCACCGCCAGCCGAGGAGTCCCGGCTGGAGCTCGTGCACTCTCCCCGCCACGTTCGCGCGATCCGCGACCTGTGTGCTTCCGGCGGGGGGGCGATCGACCCCGACACGTTCGTCGGCGAGTCCTCCTACCGGGCGGCCCTGCATGCTGCAGGGGGCGCATGCGCGATGACCGAGGCGCTGATCGCGGGGGAGGCAGAGGTGGGCTTCTGTGGTGTGCGCCCCTCCGGGCATCACGCCGAGCGCGAGCGGGCGATGGGCTTCTGCCTGTTCAACAACATCGCCGTGGCGGCCGGGCTCGCCATCGCCGAGCTGGGGCTGCGGCGGGTGTTCGTGCTCGACTGGGACGTCCACCATGGCAACGGCACGGCCGAGATATTCCACCGGCGCTCCGATGTGCTGTTTGCGAGCCTGCACCAGTCGGCCCTGTTCCCGGGCACAGGCCCGCTGGAGGACGTTGGCACGGGAGAGGGGGAGGGCTACACGATCAACCTGCCTGTGCCCCCCGGCTCGGCCGAGCCGCTGTGGCTGTCGCTGATCGACCGTGTGGTGCTGCCCGCCGCTGTGGCCTTCGAGCCCGAGCTGGTTCTGGTGTCGGCGGGCTTCGACGCTCATATCGAGGATCCGCTGGCCGAATGCTGCCTGCAGACGGACTCCTTCGTGAGGCTGGCCGCACGCGTGCGCTCGCTTGCCCGCTCGCTCGGAGCGCCACTTGGGGTGGTTCTCGAGGGGGGCTACAACCGGCGCGTGCTAGCCGAGTGCGTGTGTGCCACGCTGCCCGCTCTCGCCGGGGAGGTGGACTCGCAGGAGCCGACGCCGCCTACGGGCGAGCCCGATCCCATCACCGCCCGGGCAGTTGCTCAGCTCTCGCGCTACTGGCCGCTCTGAGGGACGGGTGGCTCAGCCGAAGAACAGCTCGGCTGTGGCATACAGCGAGGGGTCGAGCAGCTTGGGCTCCCGCAGGGCATCCTCGAGCGTCACCTCGACGATCTCGGTGGCGTGCAGACCGACCATCGTCCCGAACCGGCCACCGGCCACTGCGTCCATGGCGGCCACCCCGAAGCGGGTGGCAAGGACGCGGTCATAGGCCACGGGCGTGCCCCCGCGCTGCACATGTCCGAGGATGGTGACGCGCGTCTCATAGCCCGTGCGCTGCTCGATCTCGCCCTCGAGCGTCACCCCGATGCCGCCGAGTCGCGCGTGCCCGAAGGCGTCGGTGGCCGTTTCGGGACGGACCTGCAGCGTGCCCTCCCGCGGTGTCGCGCCCTCGGACACCACCACGATCGAGAAGCTGCGGCCGCGCTCGTGGCGACGGCGCAGGTGGGCCACCACCTCTTCGATGTCGAAGGGACGCTCGGGCACCAGGATCGCGTCGGCTCCGCCGGCGATCCCGGCGTGGGTGGCGATCCAGCCCGCATGCCTGCCCATAACCTCGACCACCATCACCCGGTTGTGGGACTCGGCAGTGGTGTGGAGGCGATCGATGGCGTCGGTGACGATCTGCACGGCCGTCTGGAAGCCGAAGGTCACATCGGTGCCGCCGAGGTCGTTGTCGATCGTCTTCGGCACGCCCACTATCGGCACGCCCTCCTGGTGCAGGCGCAGCGCCACCCCGAGTGTGTCCTCGCCCCCGATTGGGATCAGGGCATCGACCTCACTTTCCTCCAACGTGCGCCGCACCGCCGCTGTCCCGTCCTGCCCATCGGCGTAGGGGTTGGTACGCGACGTGCCCAGGATGGTCCCGCCGCGGGGGAGGATGCCGGCGGTGCTCTGAAGGGTGAGCTCATCGGCGTGGTTCTCGAGCACGCCGGCCCAACCGTGGCGAAAGCCCACGAACGAGTGCTCACCGCCCGCCAGGCCGCTGCGTACGACAGCGCGTATGACGGCGTTCAGCCCTGGGCAGTCACCGCCTCCTGTCAACAGCCCGATGCGCGCCATGGCTGTGAAGTTACCGGTTCAACGCGCGCAGCCGGAGAGTGCGTGCTTCGTCTCAGTCCTGGTAGGCGTGCCGAACCGCTTCGACCTCTTGCAGTGAACCCATGAACACGTCGAGTATCTCCGGATCGAAGTGGGTGGCGCGTTCGCTGTGCATGGTCTCGAGGGCCAGGCTCACGGGGAAGGCCGGACGGTAGACGCGATCGGAGGTGAGCGCGTCGAACACGTCGGCCACCGCCGCGATCCTTCCCTCACGAGGAATCTCGCTCCCACTGAGTCCGTGCGGGTAGCCACTGCCGTCCCACCACTCGTGGTGAGTGCGCGCGATCAGCGCCCCGAGCTGCACCACCCCCGATGGAGAGCCGGCTAGCATCTCGTAGCCGATCTCGGCGTGCGTCTCGATGACCTCGCGCTCCTTTGGGTCGAGCTTTCCCGGCTTGCGGAGGATCGCGTCCGGGATCGCCACCTTGCCCACGTCGTGCAGCTGGCTGGCAAGGCGCAACTGCTCGCACTCCTGCTCGCCCAAGCCGAGCTGCCGGGCGAGGATCTCGCAGTAGGAGCTCATCCGCCGCAAATGGTGACCCGTCTCCTCGTCACGGAACTCAACCAGGCGAGCCAGGCGTAGGATGGTCTCGGCCTGCGAGGCCCATACCTCACCCTTGGACAGCTGCAGCTCCTGGAAAGCTTCCGCCAGCCGGCTGCTGCGGTCTTCGACCGTCGACTTCAGACTCTGCATCAGACGCTCGCTCTCCTGCTCGCGGCGCCGGCGATAGAGGGCGTTGGCCACGTTGATGAGCAGCTCCCCCGACCTCACGGGCTTGACCATGTAGCCGTAGGCGCCGTGCTCGATGGCCGTCAACGCCAGGTGATAGTCGTCCTCGCCGGTCACCATCATCACTGCTGTGGAAGGATGGGCGGCGCGGATGTGGGACAGCAGGTTCATGCCGGATTCGCCGGGCATGTTGACATCCAGCAGAGCGAGGGAGTAGGAGCCTCGCTGCAGATACACACGGGCGTCGACGGCCCCGGCGACGCCATCGCATGTATAGCCGCCCTCGTGCAAAACCCTCTCCGACCAGCGTCTCAACTGCTCGTCGTCGTCGACCACCAGCAGCTCCGTCACCCTGGTCCCGCTCCCTGCCGGCTCATTCACGCCCTAGCATCTCTGCCACCTTCTCCAACAGCTCGGACGCCGCGAAGGGCTTCTCGACGAGTATCACTCCAGCCTCCAGATAGCCGCCCGTGTCGAGGATCGGCTGGGCGAATCCGGACATGTAGATCACCTTCAGCTCCTTCCGCACACGATGGATCTCCTCCGCGAGCTGGGGACCGTGCATGTGGGGCATGATCACGTCAGTCAGAAGCAGGTCAATCGACGCCTCCTCGGTCGCCGCCATGGTGAGGGCTTCGACGCCGTCGGTGGCCGCGATCACGCGATATCCAGCGCCCCTGAGGATTCGCTCCGCGACCTCGCGCATGGCATCCTCGTCCTCGACGAGCAGAATCGTGGCGTCGCCTGTGAGCCCGCTGCGATCCCGTGTCCGCACGGGCTCAGGGCACGGTGTGTCGGTGGCGGGGAGCAGGGCGCTGAAGGTGGTACCCACACCCAACTCCGAGTAGATCTGCCCCCGTCCGCCAGCCTGCTGGACGATCCCGTAGACCGTCGCCAGCCCGAGCCCCGTACCCTGGCCGGCGGCCTTCGTGGTGAAGAACGGATCGAACGCTCGCTCAACGACCTCCGGGGGCATGCCCTTGCCGCTGTCGCTCACGCGCAGCCGGACATAGGGCCCAGGCGTGAGGCCCACTCGCGGTTTGACGTACTGCTCGTCCAGATCGACGTTGGCTGTGTCGATCGTCAACGTCCCTCCCTCGGGCATCGCGTCGCGCGCGTTGACCGCGAGGTTGACCAGGATCTGCTCGAGCTGGCCGGGGTCTACGAGCACCGAGCGCAGGTTCTCGGCGAGCTCGCTGCGCAACTCGATGTGCTCACCGAGTGTGCGCCTCAGTAGCTGCTCGACATCGACCACCACCGAGTTGACGTCGATCACCTCCGGCTGGACCACCTCGCGGCGGGCGAAGGCGAGCAGCTGGTGGGTGAGATGCGCGGCGCGTTGCGCCGCCAGGCTGATCTGCCCGACGTCAGCACGCATCGCCGCGCACTGCTCTTGGCTCTGGGGCGGCTGCTCGGGCTGGAGGTCTTCCGTGACGAAGTCGGCGTAGTTGATGATCACGGCGAGCAGGTTGTTGAAGTCGTGCGCTATGCCGCCGGCCAGTTCGCCGAGGCTCTCCAGACGCCTCGAGTGATTGAGCTGATTGGTGAGGCGCTCCCGCTCGGCTTCCGCCTCCAGGTGCTCCTTCGCGCGTGTCACGGCCACCCGATCGCTGATGTCGCGGATGGCGGCTGTGGCGAGCGTCTCCCCGTCGTCGAGAGCGATGCTCGCGAGGCTGATCTCCGCCGGGAACTCGCTGCCGTCGCTGCGTCGGCCGGCGAGCTCGAGTCCAAGACCCATCGGGCGCGCTCGTGGAGCGGCGAAGTAGTCGGCGCGGTGCTCATGATGAACAGCCGCGAAGCGCTCGGGCAGTAGTAGCTCGACCGGCTGGCCGATCAGCTCCTCACGTGAATAGCCGAACAGGGTCTCCGTCTGGGCGTTGGCGAGGACGATCTCGCCGTTAGCCTGGACTCCGACGAACGCGTCCGGAATAAGCTCCAGCAGTGCTGTGTGGGAGATGAGCTCCCGTAGCCGCTTCGTCTAGATCGCCTCCAAACGGTGTCAACCGGTCTCGCCTGCGCTGCATCGATCCGGAAGTCTAAAGTCAGTCTATACGAACCATCCCTAAAAGGGCTAGGGTCAGATTCCTTGCCCCGGGAGGAACTCGTTGGTGAAAGGGGGCAGTCCGGCACCGGGGTCGTGGGTGAGCAGCTTGTGGCTGAGCATCCAACTGCCGAAGGCGGCCCACGCCGCCGGGTCCTGCCACCCGTAGGGATCGCTCTGGCTCGCCGGCTGGGCGGCTGGGAGGGTCTGCTCGATCGATTCGAGCTGGAGCTTCGCTTCCAGCGTGGGGTTGGCCTTGACCACGGTCGCCGAGGCGGCGGCGGGATCGGCGCGCACCTCGCGCTCGCCGCGCGTCAGCGCCTGCAGGAAGGCCCGCAGGTCCTGACCCTCGTGGCGGGCCTCGTCCTCGCGCACCACCAGCACCAGCTCGTCATAGGTGGGCACACCCGCCTGGTCGACGGGGATCACCGTCGGGTGCTTGTGTGCCAGGCGCAGCTGGATGGCCTCGTAGTTCCAGAAGCCGCCCAGGGTCGCATCGACCTTGCCCGAGAGCATCGCCGGCACGAGGTTGAAGCCGACGTTGGTTTCGCTCACGCCGGCCGGGTTGACCCTCGCATGTTCGAGCGCCGTGCGCAGCTCGGCCGCCTGGTAGGCGATGCCCGCTGTGCCCACCCGCTTGCCCGCGAGCTGGGCCACGCTCGAGATGTGCTTGCCCGGCAGCGCGATGATCGAGGTCAGAGGACGCTGCACCAACGCCCCCACCGACACCAGCTTCAGCCCCTGGTCGCGCGCCAGCAGCAGCTCGGGCTCATAGGAGATGGCCATGTCCACCTTCCCCGCCGCCAGCAGCTTGAGCGGTTCGGCCGTTTCGGCGGGAGCCTCGGGTTTCACGTCGAGTCCCACCGCGCTGAAGTCGCCGTGGGCGATCGCCGAGTAGATGGCTGCATGGTCGGCCATGGGGAACCAGTCGAGCATCAGGGTGAAGGGCTTCACGCCGGGTGCCGAGACGGCGTCCTGCTTGGTGCCGCAGCCGGAGGCGGCGATCGCGCAGGCGAGGCAGACGCCTGCGAGCAGGAGGCTCTTGAAGCGGTTTGGCAGCAGCGTTCTCAACGGGTCTCTCCTCGGGTTCGGATGCTCCAGGGGGCCAGCCTGCGCTCGGCCACGGCCAGCGCATAGAAGCAGGCGATTGCAAAGGCGACGAGCATGACCGTCCCGGCATAGGCACGGGGGGTCTGGAAGTTCACGTCGGTGATGATCTCCCGTCCCAGCCCTGGGTAGGAGCCTGTGCTCGGGGTGGTGGTCTCGGCGATGAAGGCGCCGATCACACCGATGGCGAGCGCGATGCGGGCGCCGCTGAGAGCTGCCGGCAGCGCTGCGGGAAGCTCTGCGAAGCGAAATGCCTGCCAGCGCGAGGCGTCCAGCGTGCGCAGCAGCTTCGGCTGCTCGGGGTCGACGGCGGCGAGCCCGTCGACGGTGGCCACGACGACGGGAAAGAAGCAGATCAGAGCGATCACCACCAGCTTGGGGAACAGCCCGAAGCCCCACCAGAAGACGAGCAGCACGCCGATGACGGGGATCGGCACGGCCTGCGAGCCGACTGCCAGGGGGTAGGCAGCGCGGCGCAGCATGGGGGAGAGGTGGATGGCTATCGCCAGCGCCAGGCCGACGGCGAGCGCGAGGCCGAGGCCAAGCACCACCTCCTCGGCCGTGACAGCAAAGTTCCGCCACAGCAGCGCTCCGTTGTTCCAGAGGGCGCTTGCCACCGCATGCGGAGCGGGCAGGAGGTCTGCTTCGACACCCGCCAGATCCACATACAGCTCCCACGCGCCCAGCAGGGCGCCACCCAGCAGGAGCGTTGGAAGTGCCCTGAGCGCATCTCGTCTCATGCTCGGGCGCTCCTCGACAGGATGTGCAGCGCCCGCTCTCGCAGCTCGCCCACAGCGAGGTCGGTGCGCCTGCGGGGGCGCTCGAGTCCAACCTCCAGCTCGGCGATCACCCGGCCGGGGCGGGCGCAGAGCACGAGCACCCGGTCGGCCAGCAGGATCGCCTCCTCGACGTCGTGGGTGACGAGCACCACCGTGCGTGGCTCGCGGGCGAGGCTCGCGGCGAGCCACTCCTGCATCTCCCCACGGGTAATGGCATCGAGGGCGCCGAAGGGCTCGTCCAGGCACAGCACGGGCTTGCCGGCGAGCAGGGTGCGCAGGAAGGCCACTCGCTGGCGCATGCCTCCGGAGAGCTCATGGGGGTGTGCCGTCTGGAAGCCCTCAAGTCCCAGCTCGGCGAACAGCGCCTCGGCGCGGGCGCGCGCCTCGGGGCGCTTCAGCCCCGCTATGCGCAGCGCCAGGGCCGCGTTGTCGAGGGCGCTCAGCCAGGGCAAGAGCAGGTCGCGTTGGGGCATCAGCACGGCGGGGGGGCACACGATCGAGCCGCTGTCCGGTGTGCGCAGCCGGCAGAGCAGCTCCAGCAGGGTGCTCTTGCCGCACCCGCTCGGGCCGACGACCGCCACCAGCTCGCCGGAGGCGGCCTGCAGCTGCATGTCCATGAGCGCCTGAACGGGTGTGCCGCGGGGAGTGCGGTAGGCCAGACTCACGCCCTGCAGGACGATCTCGGGCGCGCCCGGCTCCCCGAAGGGGAATCGCTGGGCGCAGGACTGCAGTTGGCTTGGCACTTCGCTCCCTTCGCGGGCATTACCCCACAGGTTCGAAGGGTCGGCGCCGGGGGAATCGCTTCCCGAACGCCATCTCAGCCGGCCTTCCCGCCAGCCCCCCTGGTGTCTGTCTGCTCTGGCGCCGATGCTAGCGCGCGGCGGCTGTCACCGGGCGGGTCAACGCCCGCACGAAATCCTCGAGCTGGGCCGTGGTCCAGCACTCGAAGGCGGTGCAGAACTCCTCATAGGCGGCGATCACCGAGTCGCCGTAGTTCCAGTAGAGCCGGGGCTCGGGGTTCAGCCAGAAGGTGCGCCCGGCGCGGGCGGCGATCTGGGCGAAGATGTCCGCCCGGGGGTCACGCCCGTTGGTGCGGGCATCCCCCAGCACGATCACGGTGGCGCGCGGGTGCAGATCGTCCTCCACCTGCACCAGGAACTCCGACCACACGCGCCCGTAGTCGGTGTAGCCCGAGATGTCCGCCACGCCCGCGTCGCCGGAGATGCGTTCGCTGACCGTTTTGAAGTTGCGCTCGTGCTCGAAGATGTCGGTCACCTCGGAGATGCGCTCGATGAACACGAAGGAGCGCATCTTGCGGAAGGTGTCATGCAGGGCGTGAAGCACCGACAGGAAGAACACAGAAGCCGAGGTGACGCTCGTGGACACGTCGCACAGCACGTAGATCTCAGGGCGTTTGGGCCGGCGGGGCCGGTACTTGAGCACCACGGGCACGCCGCCCGTCTGCAGGGAGGCGCGCATGGTGCGCCTGACGTCCACGTGGGCGTGGCGGCGGTGGCCGCGGTTCTGCATCCCCTGGGTGGCCAGCCGGCGTCGCAGCTGAGCCACCACCCGGTGCACTGCAGCAAGGTCGGCCAAGGGGCCGGAGGGCAGGGCGCGATCGAGCTCGCCCAGTGGTCGCGAGGGCGGCAGGTTGCCCGTGCGCTCGATCTGGGAGCGCTCGAGCTCGCGGCGCAGCAGCGCCTCGAAGCGGCGCAGCGCATCGCGGGGGAGGCCGTCGTGACGGGGGTCCTCGGGCGGAAGCTCGGGCTGTGGCTCGGCCCGCAGGCCAAGTGCTCGGCGGATCCGCTGGACGTCCACGCCGATCACGCCCGAGCCCTCCTGGCGGCGGGCGAAGGCGGCGATGGCCATCCGGGCGAGGTCGCGCATGGCGCCCTCCGACCCCTCGCGCAGGGCTGCGGCGATCTGGGCTCGCAGGGAATCCAGCTCCTGCTCGGAGAGCTCGTCGAGGTTCGCCAGCTCGCCCTCCTGCACCCCCTCCCGCGCGGCCGCCAACTCGACGGAACGGAAGAAGAAGCGGTCGAACACCAGCTCGAACACCCGGCGATCCTCCTGGCTCTTGGCGAGCGTCGCGGCAAGCGCCTCACGGAAGTCCTCCTGCGATGTCCAGCTGATCTCGCGCAGCACCTCGAAGGCGTCAAGCATCTCCGAGGTGCCCACCGCCACGCCTTCGCGGCGCAGCTCCTCGCCCAGCTCCAGGATGCGCGCCGGCAGGCCCTCGAGGTGCTCGCCCGCGGCCTGCTCGCGCTCGCCGCGGGGGCTCCCGCCGGCGTCAGGCGACATCGGCGGGGGAACGCAGCTTCAGCCCCACCCGGTCAGCCACCACGTCCATGTCTGTTCTGTGCTTGACGATCACCGACATCGTCTCCAGGAACACGTCCTCGTCGATCTCCTGCACCCCCAGCAGCAGCAGGGCGCGGGCCCAGTCGATCGACTCGGCGATCGAGGGGGGCTTCTTCAGGTCCAGCGCCCGCACCATGCCGATCACCTCGACCAGGCGGCGGGCCACCGTCTCGGAGAGATCGGGAGCGTGCAGGCGCACGATCTCAAGCTCGTGCTCGAGCTCGGGATAGTCGAGCCACAGGTACAGGCAGCGGCGCTTGAGCGCCTCGGTGAGCTCGCGCGAGTTGTTGGAGGTGAGCAGCACCACAGGATGGGTGCGCGCCTGCACCAGCCCCAGCTCGGGGATCGAGATCTGGAAGTCGGAGAGCACCTCCAGGAGCATCGCCTCGAACTCCTGGTCTGTCTTGTCGATCTCGTCGATCAGCAGCACCACCGGCTTCTCGGAGGCGATCGCCGTCATCAGCGGACGGGCGAGCAGGAACTCCTCACCGAAGATGTCCTCCTGCACCGCGTCCCAGCCGGTGTCGGTGGCCTCGGCCTGGATGCGCAGCAGCTGCTTGCGGTAGTTCCACTCATACAGCGCCTTGGCCTCGTCCAGGCCCTCGTAGCACTGCAGGCGCACCAGCTCGCGGCCGAGATGCTTGGCGAGCGCCTTGGCCAGCTCGGTCTTGCCCACGCCCGCCGGTCCCTCCACCAGCACCGGCTTGCCGAGCTTGGTCGCCAGGAAGGAGACCAGGGCAGTGGACTCGCCGGGAAGGTATCCGACGGAGCGTAGGCCCGCGGCCACATCTTCGACTGAGGCTGGCCCCGGGGGCGGCGTGGCGGGCATCGTCAGCCCAATGATATCGGCGCCCGTCGACTCAGCGACCGACGTAATGGACGTGGCCCCTGCTGTCGACCTCGCTGACGGCGAAGGGATACCGGTATCCCTTGCCGCTGATCACTGCCATGCACGTGAAGGTGACGCCTGCTTGCTGGAGCACCTCAGCCGGGCAGGTCACGGTTGACCGCAGGCGCCTCTGGCGGAAGATGGACATCCAGATCGCCTGCTGGACCTTCGCCACGCTCAACGTGCTCAGTGGATCGGGGTTTTCGTAGCGCACATGGCCGTCACCGTCGGTCTCGGTCACCACAACGGGGTAGGCGCCGGCGTCCAGTTGTGCGCTGCACCTGAACGCATAACCAGCTATCCGCGGGATCTTGGATGGACACGTGACCGTTGTCCGCAGGCCACGCTGCTGCGCGATCGCCGCCGTGACCGCCAGCTCGATCCGTCGAGCGCTCAGATCTGCCATGGTCGACTTACCACACGCGCAGAGGAGCGTCGCTGAAAGGATCGCCGCTACGAGGACCCTGGCCGGTCCTTTCAGTCCTGTGTGGCCCCCGCTCTTATTGAGATGGCTCATCCCACGACCGTTATGTAGAGAAGCGCTTTGGCTGCGGGTGCCGTCGTGAACACGACTTCGACCGATTTCCCGCTGATCGCCTTGACCTTGTAGTTCGTCCCAGGTTCCACTTCGGCGGGTTCTTCCGCTTCGCTCGTCTGCACTGTGACCTGGACAAGCCGGGTTTCGAGGTTGTCTTCGATCACCCATTCTTTCTTCACGCCGTTGCCCACGATGGCCGCCGACACCTCCCGAACCGGGGACGCGCCACCGACCAGAATCGCTCCTTCCGCCGGTTTGCCGGGCTTGGCGCCTGGTGGCGCAAGCTTTGTGACTGTCACGGCTTCTTTTTTGATCTTTGTTGATTCCACTGCTTCCGCTCCCAGCTTCACTGCAGTGACTGCTTCTTTCGCAAGATCCGCCGTGATGACCGATTCAGCGCCAATTTTTCCTTCTTTTCCTTCTTTTCCTTCCGGTCCCGTGGCGCCTGCGGCTCCTTTTTCACCGGCTGCCCCTTTTGCCCCTTCTTTACCTGTCGCACCTGTTGCGCCCGTCGCACCTGTTGCCCCGGTCGCCCCTTTTTCACCGGCTGCCCCTTTTGCCCCTTCTTTACCTGTCGCACCTGTTGCGCCGGTCGCGCCGGTCGCGCCGGTCGCCCCTTTTTCGCCATTGGCGCCTTCTTTGCCTATTGCACCCGTTTCGCCTTTGATGCCTTGTTTGCCTTCGAGGCCCGCCGCCCCGGTTTCGCCTTTTACGCCTTGTGCGCCCGTTTTGCCTTCGGGGCCGGTCGCGCCTGTTTCGCCCTGGGGTCCTGTTTCGCCCTTTACGCCTGCTTTGCCTTCGGATCCGGTCGCGCCGGTTTCGCCTTGTGGTCCCGTGGCGCCGGTGGCTCCGGTCGCGCCTGCTTCTCCTTGTGGCCCTGTTGCGCCCTGAGGGCCTTGTGCGCCTTCGGGGCCAGCCACGCCGGCTTCTCCCTTTACGCCTTGTGCGCCCTGTTTGCCTTCGAGGCCGGTAGCGCCTGTTTCGCCCGTGATGCCTTGTTTGCCTTCAGGGCCCGTGGCCCCGGTTTCGCCTCTTACGCCTTGTGCTCCTTGTTTGCCTTCGGGTCCAGTCGCCCCGGTTTCGCCTTGTGCTCCGGTCGCGCCGGTTTCGCCTTGTGGTCCCGTGGCGCCGGTTGCTCCGGTCGCGCCTGCTTCTCCTTGTGGCCCTGTTGCGCCCTGAGGGCCTTGTGCGCCTTCGGGGCCAGCCGCGCCGGCTTCTCCCTTTACGCCTTGTGCGCCCTGTTTGCCTTCGGGGCCGGTAGCCCCTGTTTCGCCCTGTGGTCCCCCGGCGCCGGTGGCTCCGGTTTCGCCGTGAGCGCCTTCTGGCCCCGTGGCCCCGGTGATGCCTTGAGCTCCCTGGGGTCCTTGGGACCCTGGTTCGCCCTTGACGCCCTGTTTGCCTTCTGCGCCGGTAGCGCCCTGTGGCCCGGTGGCGCCTATTTCGCCTCTTATACCCGGCGCGCCTACCTTGCCTTCGAGACCGGCGGCTCCTGCTTCACCCTTAATGGCCTGTGGGCCGGTTGCTCCATATCCACCGGGCGCCCCTTGCGGGCCCACCGGTCCGGCTGTCCCCCGCGATCCTTCCTTTCCGTTGGCGCCCGCGACGCCCTTGGGGCTTGCGGCGGCGCGAGGACCAGTAGCGCCCTGAGGACCTCTTGGGCCCTCAGGGCCTGGTTCGCCCGGAGGGCCTCCTGTAGGGCCCGGAGCGCCAGTTGGACCCCGCTTGCCTTCTGGGCCCCGAGATCCTGTTGGCCCTTGCGATCCGGGGGGGCCTGGCAGTCCAACTCGAGACGCTTCTCCACGCTTGCGGACCGCTCGCGCTTTGGAGGGCACCGGCGTATTGGTCACAGGTGGAATGGACGCAGGCGGTGGCGCATTCGCAGCCAGCAGAAGCCCTCCATGGTGGCCCCGTTTGGTCGAAGCGTCCAATTTGCCGAAGGCGAGCAGTGTTGCCGCCCCGAGCAAGCAGGCGATTGCGATCACCAGGAGAGGAGTGAGCCTGAACATGGCATTTTTTCGGTTTGTTACAGATATATGTAGAAAAGCAAACTCGTTCTGGTGATTGGAACGAGTATCGATCGGCCGAGCGTCGAAAGCCTTTAGACATGGTGCTCATCTGTCAGATCAGCGCGCACGCGGGCTGATGCGGGGCGGAGCTCACCGCTCGCCCTCCGTCGAAGCGGGGGGTTCCTCGAAGGACATCTGCTGCTCGGAGGGGCCAGGCGGGTAACGGGGGCGTCCGGTGGAGGATCTGTGTGGGCCACCTCGGGGCAGAGCCTCAGTCTCGTCGTCGAACGTCCTCAGCTTGGGCTCCGTGTCGGGCATCGGCGGCGTCCCCTCCCGCTCGGGCTCCGGCTTCCGGTCGCGCTCCGGCGCGGCCGGCTTCGATGAGAGGGGCGCCCTTGCGGGGATGGGCCTGACCGACCGTGGGGCCTCCGACGTTGGCGCCTCCGACAGGGGGGCCTCCGACGACGTCTCCGAGGTGGGGGCGGCGGACCTCCGCACGTCGGACCTGGAAGCGGCTGATCTCGACCGCGGGCGTTGGGGATCGGGCGAACCCGAGGGGTGGCTGGGCCGCCGGCGCACCAAGGGCGGCTCGGGACGCTCCTCGGCGCGCATCAGCCGGCCGGCGTAGAGCAGTCCCAGGGCAAGAAGGAGGGCGATGAAGATGCCCCACTCGACGCCAACGGTGGCGGTGATGCGCTGGCTGGCCTGCAGGCCGGGCTTGTCGAGCAGGCGATAGAAGATGAGCAGGGCCACCCAGGCGCCGGCCACCATCACGATCAGGCCGTCGCCGCCGGGAAGCTGGAAGTCGCGTTCCTCGGCGCGGGCGAACAGCAGGAAGAGGACCCCAGCGCTCACGAGCAGGACGGCGGCCTCGACGAAGGAGAAGGCCTGAAAGGCACTGAGGCTCGTCTGAGTGGCCCGGGCGGAGCCGTGTTCGACGAAGGTGTCGGCCTTGCTGTACCAAGGCAGGAACATGGAGACGAACAGCCCCAGGGCGGTCATTGCGGCGAGTCGTTGCTCGCGCTCCAGGGCACGCCAGGCGTGAGCCAGCCGGGTCATCGGCGGAATCCTCGGCCGAGGATGGGGGGCGGGCAGCTCACGCGCCTAGTCTAGGTAGCGGTGCCCCGGCCGCTCCATCCCATCTAGTGGTGGGTGACGAGGAGGGTGCCGGTGGCGGAGGAGAAGTTCCCGGCGAGATCGGTGGCGGTGAGGGTGACGGTGAAGGTGCCGCCCTTGGCGGGTGTCACCCACAGCAGCCTCGGCTTGCCGTGTTCGAGGGTCGCACGGTTGGTCCACACAACGTTGGATCCCTGCTTGATCTTCATTTCGACGGTGGAGATCTTCGACAGCGAGATCTGGACCCCCGCGCGGGTGCCGCCATGCAGGGTCTTTGACAGCAGGGCGATGGCGGGTGGGGTCTTCAGGTCGACGGTGAAGCTCTGCGCGGTGGTGCAGTAGATCTGATCGGCGGCAATCGCCGGGCTTGGCTGCCCGGAGGCGGGGACAGCAGCTGCGGTGGCGGTGGGGCCCGTGCCACCCGTGCCGCCGGTGGTGGGCGGAGGGGCGGGGCCGGTGGAGGGTGTGCTGCCTGTGCCGGTGGGTGTGGTGGAAGGTGGCGGAGGACTCGGGGCGGGCGTGTAGGGGAGTCCTTTGCGGGTGCGTTCACACAGGTGCTGGAGGAATTCGGCGAGCAGTTCGTGGTAGTTGAGGTTGGATTCGCCGAACTGGTCGTAGAGGGACCAGCCGCCGGTGTTGAAGAATGGAACTTCGGCGCGGGCGGTGGCGTCGCCGGCTTCGAAGAGTTTCAGCCCGAGGGGGTCCTTGGTGATGGCGGCGTATTCGTAGAGGCCCACGAGGGACTGGATGAAGCCGTTGAGGATGCGGTCGCTGGGGGCGTAGGTGTACTCGGCGTAACGGGCGCCGGTGGGGGTCTTGACCATCACGCCCTGTGGGGGGGCGGTCTCGAACACTCCCACGGCCTGCTGGGCGGCGGTGAGGTCGGCGGGCTCTTTGAAGCGCTGCCAGGCGCGGGCGAGGACCTCCAGGCCGGTTCCCTGTGAGAGGCCGCTGGTCCAGGGGGGAACGCCGCCGTCGAAGTTGAAGAGGTACTCCCAGGCGATGCCGCCGGCGCGGGCGGTGGCGAGGGGGATGACTTCGCTCACGAGCTGGCGCAGGTTGGAGTTTTCGTGTCCTGAGAGGTAGAAGCCGTTGCCCTCGCCGAAGGTGGCAAGCCACTGGATCTCGATGCCCTGCCCGGCGTAGTACTCCCAGATGAGCTTGCTGCCAGGGAAGGTCACCCGCACGCCGTCGGAGAGCAGCGGTTCGGTGGTCCACCACTGGCGATTGCGTTCGAGGGTGAGGAACAGGGCGGGCAGGCGGGTGGGGGTGAACTCACCGGCGGCGGCCATGGCCTGCACGTTGGCGAGCACCGCCCCCAGCTCCGTGGCGCGGGTGCCGCTGAGCCTGCCGAGGGAGTGTTTGGCGGCCACATAGGCGGCGTAGTAGCGGCTGTAGGAGGTCTGGGGGATGGCGCCGCCGCGCAGCAGGGCGGAGAGGGCGGCGGTGACGGTGGGGCCGCGCCTGGCGGCGAGGCGGGCCCGCGGGTGGAGGTGCGGGCGGACAGGGGCCAGGGTGGTGCTCGGGGGGGCGGCGAGGGCGGATGCGGCTGTGGGCCCACCGACGGCGATCAGGCCGAGGACGAGCGCGGCGAGGAGCTTGGCGCGCACGCCGGCGATGCTAGGGGCAGTGCCCGCTGTGGCTGCAGGGAGCGTTGCAGCCGGGTGCCTGCGGGGTGGGGCCACGCCCACCGGAACACATCACCCCCCCCGCAGTTGCGCCGGCGGAAGGTGGGCGGCCGGCGATGGCCGTGTCGGGCTACAGCTCCTCGACCTCGTCCAGCTCTTCCTCGTCGTCCTCGTCGCCGAGCAGGGTGGGGGGGTCCTCGTCGTCGTCGACGTCCACGTCGTCCTCGGCCAGGGGATCGCCGGCGGACTGGTAGGTGAGCTGGAAGCGCTCCACCATCTCGTCGCGTTTGTGCTCGTCGACGGGCACCTCGTCGGAGACGAGCACCCACTCGTCGGAGTCGAACTCGTCCAGCCCGAAGATCTCGTGATCGACCTCGGGCGAGTCGTCGACCACGATCATGATCTCGGTGAGGGGGTTGAAGTAGGTCCCCGGCCGAATGGTGAGCTCGTCGAGGGTGAAGCGGCGTGCGTTGGTCACGGCGGCTTTATACCCCACGGGGCCACAGTGGGGGTGACGGGCTTGTCTCTAGGGGTCGAGCTCCTGCAGGGTGCGCTGCACCTCTGCCTCGACGTCGAGGGGCTCCTGGCCCTGGCGCCGGCGGCGCTCGTTGCGGGCCACCACCAGCTGGCGGACCTCATCTACGAGGCCCGCGTCATGGCCGGAGCCGCTGCCGGCCGGTGCGAGCAGCCGGCTCACCTCGGCCTCCACGTCGAGGGCGGGCTCCCCCCGGCGCACCTGGCGATCGGAGCGGGCCTGGAGCATCTGGCGCACTTCCGCCTCCTGCTCTGCTCGGGAGGCGGAGGAGTGGGGCGGGGGCGCAGTCATCTCGCCATGGCTCGCGCCTCCGTGGGTGAGGCCCCCGCGGCCGATCTCGTCGTAGACGTTGCCGCTGTCGCGGGTGAGGAGGAGCAGGAGGGAGATGATGAGGGCGAAGGCCACAGCGCCGAACACCACCAGGCTGAGGCCGTTGTCGGCGAGGTCCAGGGCAGCGGTGGCGAATGGGCCGGGCACCCCCGCGATTGTTGCTCATCGGGCCGCTCTCCGCTACCCTCCCTCACGGAGATTGACTGACCAGTCAATCTACATTCACGCGCCAGCCGTCAGGGGTGCAGGCGCCAGCCCGCTAAGGAGATCTGAGGAATGGTCGATTTCACGCTCACCGACGAGCAGAAGAACCTGCGCGAGATGGCGCATGACTTCGCTGTCAAGGAGATTCGCCCCGTTGCCTGGGAGTACGACAAGGAGGGCACGTGGCCGCAGGACATCATCGAGAAGGCATGGGATGTGGGCCTGATGAACTCCCACATCTCCGAGGAGTACGGCGGCGCAGGGGCGGGCTATCTCGACGGCTGCCTGATCGAGGAGGAGCTCTCGTGGGGTTGCTCGGGCATCCAGACCTCGCTGGGCTGCAACGGCCTGGCCACCGCCCCGATCATGCTGGGGGGCTCAGAGGAGACCAAGAAGAAGTACCTGGGCATGCTCACCGAATCGCCCAAGCTGGCCTCCTTCTGCCTGACCGAGCCCGACGCCGGTTCGGACGTGTCGGGGATGCGCACGACGGCGGTGAAGAAGGGTGACAAGTACGTCATCAACGGCTCCAAGTGCTTCATCACCAACGGCGGCTACGCCGACTACTACACGGTCTACGCCAAGACCGACAAAGACGCCGGCCACCGTGGCATCTCGGCCTTTGTGGTGGAGCGCGACTGGGGAGTGGTGGTGGACAAGAAGGAGGACAAGCTCGGACAGCGGGCCTCCAACACGGCCACCATCTCCTTCAATGACGTTGAGGTGCCGGCGGAGAACCTGCTGGGCGAGGAGAACCAGGGCTTCAAGCTGGCCATGATGACCCTCGACCGCACCCGTCCGGGTGTGGCGGCCATGGCCACGGGCATCGCCAGGGCGGCCTTCGAGTTCGCCACCGACTACTCCCGCGAAAGGGTCCAGTTCGGGGTGCCCATAGCGATGCACCAGGCGATCCAGTTCATCATCGCCGACATGGCCACCGAGATCGAGGCGGCCAGGCTGCTGACGTGGAAGTCGGCTGTGATGCTCGACAACGGCGAACGCAACACGCTGATCTCCTCTCACGCCAAGCGCTTCGCGGCGGACACCGCCATGAAGACGGCCACCGAAGCGGTCCAGGTGTATGGCGGCTATGGCTTCATCAAGGACTACCCCGTGGAGAAGCTGTTCCGCGACGCCAAGATCATGCAGCTCTACGAGGGCACCTCGCAGATCCAGCGCCTGGTAATCGCTCGCGAAACGCTGCTTCCCCGCCGCGTGGAGGAGCCCACCGCAGTCCCAGCATGATCCGGTAGTCGGTAGTAGTAGTTGGGCCCTGCCGCATGCGGCAGGGCCGGAGGGGCCGCATGCGGCCCCTCCACGGGGAGTGCATGCACTCCCCGAAAAGCAGGATGGAGAGCGTATGTTCTGCCGGGAGGCATTCGGGAGCCATGCGCCCGCTGGGCAGTCCGGGCAGCGCGCACAGCGCCAGTCGAAACCGTCACCGCCGAACCAGAGGAGACCACCAGCATGTTCGTGTTCAAGGCCGCAGTAGTGGGTGCAGGGACCATGGGTGGTCAGATCGCCCAGACGATCGCCGCATCGGGCATTGCGGTTGTGCTCAAGGACATCAACCAGGATCTCGTCCAGGCGGGGCTCGACGAGGCCCGCAATGTCACCAGTGGCCAGGTGGGCAAGCTGGTGGAGCGGGGCAAGCTCACCGCCGAGCAGGGTGAGGCCCAGATCGCCGAGGTGCTGGGACGTATCCACGGCACCACCTCCTACGAGGCCTTCGGCGACGTGGACTTCGTCGTCGAGGCGGTGCCCGAGCGGATGGAGATCAAGCAGTCCGTCTTCGCCGAGCTCGACGCCGCGACCCCCGGCCACGCCATTCTCGCCTCCAACACCTCCTCCCTGTCCATCACCGAGATCGGCGAAGCCACCCTGCGTCCGGAGAAGGTGGTGGGCTTCCACTACTTCTACCCCGCCTCAATCATGCCCCTGATCGAGATCGTCGAGGGCGAGGAGACATCCGCCGAGACCGTCACCGCCGCCGTCACCTTCGCCCAGGCCATTCGCAAGCAGCCCATCACCTGCGCCGAGGTGCCCGGCTTCGTGGTCAACCGCATCCTCAACTCGGGGATCGCCGAGGTGTGGCGCGAGCAGGAGACCCAGGGCCTCTCGATCAAGAAGATCGACGAGGGGGTGGGCGCCGCCGGTGTGGTGCCCGTCGGCCCCTACTACCTCGTCAACCTCCTCGGCCTCGACACCGTCCTGCATGTGGCCGAGCACCTCGTCGAGTCCTATGGCGAGGAACGCTTCTACGTCCCCAAGGGCATGCAGAAGCTCGTGGCCAACGGTAAGCTCGGCGCCAAGACGGGCGGCGACGGCTTCTACAACACCGCCGGTGAGCCCAACATCGAGGGCGATAAGGACCCCGACATCGCCGAGCTCGTGGAGATGCTCTCCCTGAAGACCTTCCTCGAGGCCTGCCTCGTGCTCGAGGAGGGCGTGGCCACCCACCGCGACATCGACTTCGGGATGATGGCCGGCGCCGGCCTGGACCCCCGCCGAGGCCTGCTCCCGCCCTTCATGAAGGCCGACAGCGAGGGCCTCGACACGATCCTCGAGCGCATGGAGTCAGCGCAGGAGCGCCACGGCGAGCGCTTCACCCCGCCCACCATCCTGCGCCGCCTCGTCGCCCAGGGCCGCCTCGGGCAGAAGAGCGGCCAGGGCTTCTACGCCTATCCCCAGCCCGACTCAGAGCAGCCCGCCGAGGTGGTCAAGCTCGAGACCCGCTCCGACGGGGTGGCCATCGCCTGGCTGGCCAACGGCCAGATGAACTCCATCTCCCCCCAGGTGGTTCAGGACCTGGAGAAGGTGTGGAGCAAGGTCAAGGGCTCCGGTGTACGGGCCCTGGTGATCGCCTCCTCCAATCCCTTCCTCTACTGCGCGGGAGCCGACATCAAGGCCTTCACCACCATGGACGAGGCCTCCGGCGCCGAGCTCATCAACGGCGCTCACGCCCTCTTCAAAGAGCTGGGCGAGGACGGCGTGGTGACCATTGCCGCCGTCAACGGGCTGGCCTTCGGCGGGGGCTGCGAGCTCGCCATGGCCTGCGACGTGCGCATTGCCGCCCGCTCGGCCATCTTCGGCCAGCCGGAGGTCAAGCTGGGGATCATCCCCGGCTTCGGTGGCACCCAGCGCCTGCCCCGCCTGGTCGGCACCAACAAGGCCCTGGAGATGAACCTCGTGGGCGACCCCATCCTGGCCGACGAAGCCTTCGAGCTGGGATTGGTGAACCGCACAGTGGAGGACCACGAGCTGCTCGACACGGCGTTGATGTGGGCCCGCAAGCTCGCCTCGCAGGCGCCCCTGGCGGTGGCCAAGATCAAGGCCATCTCCGGCGCCGGCGACCTCGACGAGGGCGTGGAGGACGAGAAGCAGGGCTTCGCCTCGGTGTTCTCAAGCGAGGACGCCAAGGAGGGCATCTCCGCCTTCCTCGGCAAACGCGCCCCCAACTTCAGCGGACGCTGAACGCGCCGACCAGCACGAGCGCGCCGCGAGGGATATCTCTCCTTTTGGTTGGTGTATAGCAATGGCGATACACCAACCAAAAGGGGAACTCACCCACCCTCCGGTCCCGCCCCTGGCTTTCTCGGCCGGCCTCGACGACGGACTCAACCGTCGGCGCGCGAGGCTGGCTGAGCTCATCGGGGGCGCCAAATCGGTGGTCGCTCTCACGGGGGCGGGGATCTCGGTGCCCTCTGGCATCCCCGACTTCCGCACCCCCCGCACCGGGCTGTGGGAGAAGGTCGATCCGATGAAGGTGGCCCACATCGACGCCTTCCGCGGCGATCCCGCTCGCTTCTGGCGCTTCTATGGCGAGCGCTTTGCAACCCTCGGCGACAAGCGGCCCAACGGCGCCCACCGGGTGCTCGTGGCTCTCGAGGCGGCAGGCCTGCTCGATGGGGTGATCACCCAGAACATCGACATGCTCCACCGCCGGGCAGGCACCCGTGAGCTGGTGGAGGTCCACGGCTCCATCGCCACCTGCTCCTGCCCACAATGCGGAGGACGGGTGGATGTGGATGAGGTCCGCTCCCGCCTGGCCACAGAGGACGACGGCGTGCCTCGCTGCGATTCCTGCATGGGCCCCTTGAAGCCCAACGTGGTGCTGTTCGGGGAGATGCTTCCCGCGAGCGCGCTCGACCGTGCCCGCGAGCTCTGCGAAGGAGCCGAGGTGCTGCTGTGCATCGGCTCCTCCCTGGAAGTCCACCCCGTTGCGGGGCTGCCTCTGCTCACCCGCCAGGCGGGCGGAGCGGTGGCCATCCTCACCCAGGGTCCCACTCCGCTCGATGACATCGCGAGCGTCCGCCTCGACGGTGACGTGGTCGAGGAGCTCAGCGCACTGGCACGCGCCCTCGCCCTCCCGGCCACTCCCACCGATCGCTCAGGCGGGCATGTGGACGAGCAGGTCGCGCTGGGGGTCGATGCCCCAGCGTCCGGCAACCGCTGAGAGCTCCTCGTCCACGCCCCAGCGGTCGGGTCGGGGCTCACCCTCGTGTTCGAGGCTGGCGCCCTTCAGCGCCATGCACCCGCTGTTATCGCCAATCGCCCTGATCTCCTCGAGCTCCTCCCCGCTCAACCGCGCCGCCGGGTCCACGGCGGCCAGATCCGCCCGCTTCTCCTCCACCGGCCGCGCCCCGGCGCCGCTCTCCTGGATCAGGGTGGGGGCCACACAGCGCACCGCCGGCTGTGCCAGATCCCAGGCGCAGGCCAGCTGGAGCATGCTCAGGCCGTGGTGCTCGGCGTAGGGGCGCATCGCCTCGAGCTTCTCTCGTCCCTGCTCCACCCAGCCCTCGGGGCGGAACTTGCGGTGGTCGTAGGGGGCGAACTGGTGGCCCGGCAGCACGTCGTCGTGGAAGATCCCCCCGTAGTCCACCACCCGTGCAATCAGCTTCACCTCGTTGGCCACCGCTGCATCGAGCACCAGCTCGCCGGGCCACGGCTCGAGCGGGTTGAGGATGATCATCGCCCAGTCGATCACCGAGGAGAAGCGCTCCAGGCAGTCGATCAAATCCAGTGTGAACCCGTTCGCCGGGCCCGGAGCCACGCCCAGCAGGCGGGTGAGCCCAGCTTCGCGCAGAGCCTGCATCCCCTCCCAAACCACCGGGCTGGAGTAGCCCGTGCGGTCGGGGTTGTGCAGCAGCAGCAGGTCGAAGCGATCCACCCCGCAGCGCTCCAGGCTGCGCTCGGTGGCCATGCGCAGGTAGTCGCTGTAGCCCTCAGGCCCGCGCAGGGCGGGGTCGGTGAAGCGGGGAAAGCCCTTCGCCCCTTCGCGCTCGCCTGTGTAGAAGTCGTGCCCGATGGCGCCCACCAGGCAGTAGCTGTCGCGCTGCACACCCTCCAGCGCTCGCCCGAGCGCCAGATCGGCCTCGCCGCTGCCGTACACGTCGGCCGTGATCACCGTGTCGATCCCCCCTCCGGGTCGCAGCAGCGCGGTCAGGCGCTCCTCCTCCAGCGGCTCGCCGAAGTGCATGAAGCGGCCGCCGCTCCAGGTGCCCACTGCTGTGGTGGTGGGGTCCATGCCGACTCGAACTCTAGCCCGCGCTACAGGCCGAGCGCCGTGCGCGCCCGCAGAGCCGCCTCGAGCCGTCCCAGCGCATGCGACAACGTCGCATCGTCCAGCTCGAGCATCTTCTCACCGGGCTCCCTGGTGGCGATGTCAGTTCGCGCCCGGTGTGCCTGCTCGGCCACGCCTGTGTGGAGCTCGTCTAGCTCGGCTATGCGAATGGCCAGGTCCTGGCGGCCCTCCGCGCGCAGCTCGCGCACGGCACAGGTGAGAGCATCGTCGAGCTCCACAGCAGCATGGGCCAGGCGGTCCTGATCGAGGTCCAGCCGGGCACGCAGGGTCAGCTCCTCGCACACGAGCATCTCTCCCCGTCCCCCCAGCAGCGCCGCCAAGCGCTCCTGGGGACGCAGCACGGCGGTGCGGTCGCGTCGCGGCCTGCCCCTGCGGCCGTGGGAATGCCAGGGAAGCTCACGAGCATGCAGCCAACGGCCCCCCGCAACCTGCTCGCCCTCGCCCCAGCCCGCCCTGATGACGAGCGCCTGCGTAGGCGAGACCTCGTGGACATAGGGGTCGGCTGAGGCGATGCGATGGGCGTGCAAAACGCGATTGACCACCCCCACCGCCGCCAGCACGTCGCGCTCGCGGTCGAAGTCCTCCAGCCATGCCCGTGCCTGCTGCTCGGCTGACAGCGAGATGGGGTCGATCACCGTCACCCGCGTGGTGGTCACGGGGGTGGGCTCAGGCGTCTCGGCCACATCGCGGTCGCGGGGGCTGCGCCGCCCGAAGATCGACGGTCGCCCGCCACCGGCGTCGCGCCGGGCGTCCACCGACCGTGCCGCCGCCAACGTGCCTATCACCACCACCCGCTCGGGCTCGCCATCGGCTGGCAGTCGCAGCAGGTAGCGCCCGTCGGCGGGCCCCAGCGCCCAGGGGAACTCCATCTGGATGAAGATGAACAGTCGCTGGGGCATCCCTGCACCGTATCCTTACGCTTAGCCGCCATCATCTCGGGCCGCCGAGTGGCCCGCCACCGACCGACGATCCAGGAGCAGAGGATGTCCGACGCGAGCAATGTCGCCAAGAGCCTGCGCGACCGCCTTGGCTCCAACACCGAGGAGCGTCTCGGCCGGGCGCTCTCCGACCTGCTGGAAAACCCCCTCCTCACGGGGGCCATCGGCCGCGCCTTCGATGCTCGCGAGAAGGCATCCGCGGCTCAGGAGGTTGCGCTCGGTGCGCTCAACATCCCCTCGGCCGCCGACATCGAACGCCTCACCCGGCGTCTGCGCTCTGTCTCTCATCGGCTGGAGGGAATCGAGGATGGAGTCGATCGTCTCGACCGGGCGCTGCTTCCCAGCAGCGTCGAGGCTCGTCTGACGGCCATCGAGGAGCAGCTGCGCACGCTCGTGGGCAAGCTCGAGAAGGTCACCAGCACCGCACCGGCGAGCACGCCGGCCACGGCGGGATCGAGGCCTTCGGCCGCAAGCAAGGCGAAACCCAAAGCCAAAGCCAAAGCCAAAGCAAAAGCCAAAACGGCGGCCAGAGCCAAAACTGCCGGGAAAGCCAAAACTGCCGGGAAAGCCAAAACTGCCGGCAAAGCCAAAGCGGCGGGCAAAGGCGCAGGCACGGCTGGCGCCGACTCCTAGCCTGCTCAGTCGGACAGCGCGGCGATAGCGGCGCTTGCCAGCCGTTCGGCAGCGGCCAGCAGGGTGTGGTCCTCGATGCGCTCGCGCCCCCCGCTGGCGTCGAAGGTGTCCGACACCACCAGCCCGCAGGCCACCTGGGCGCCCTTCACTGCGCCCAGGGCGAACAGGGTGGCTGCCTCCATCTCGACGGCCAGAGCGTTGTGCCCGCCGCCCAGGGGGCCGGTCTCATAGAAGAGATCCACGCTCACGATGGCGCCCTCGTGCGCCGGCGGGGCGTGGCTGAGCAGCGCCTCGGTCAGGGCCCGGTCGGCCGGCGCCCGCTCGCCCGCCCCAAGCGCCCTGGAGGTCCCGTCGGCGCAGATCGACTCGCTTGCGATCACCAGATCGCCCAGTGCCAGCTCCGGCGAGATGGCGCCACAGGTGCCCACTCGTATGGCTCTACGGGCCCCCAGCTCGATCAGCTCCTCCAACACGATCGCCGCCGAGGGGCCGCCCATGCCCGTGGCTTGGATCGTCAGCGGCTCGCCGTCGGGCGCTGTGCCCGTGTATCCCCACAGTCCCCGGTGGTGGTTGAACATCCGCGGCTCCACCAGCAGGCCCTGGGCGAGGGCTAGCGCACGACCGGGATCCCCCGGCAGCAGCACCCGCTCGCTCAGCGGCGCCGTGGGGCGCAGATGCAGGTGGGCGAGCTGCGACATCGGCCGCGACTTTAGACTCCCAGCTATGGGAATGCCCCTCGCCTCGACCGTCTGAGTGGCCGAGCCCGGCGAAGATCCCGTGGCCGAGTCCGGCGAGCTCACCCTCGCACAGGTGGCCGCGCGCGCCGGCGTCTCCCCCGCTACCGTCAAACGGTGGCTGGCGCGCGGGCTGGTCCCCGGCTTCGACGGCCACTGGACCCCCTCGGCGCTCGCCTACGTGCGCGTGGTGGCGCGGCTGCGCGCCCGCGGACATACGCTCGAGGAGATCAAGCGCGCGAGCGACAACGGCCAGCTCGCCGTGGGCCCCATTGAGAACCTGCTGAGCCGTGCCGAGCCCAAGTACTCCTTGAAACAGGCCGTGAAGGCCACGGGGCTTGAGCCCGAGCTGGTCAAACGCATCTACGCCACCATGGGGCTGACCCTCGACCGGCTCTCCGACGAAGACCTGGAGATGCTCGGCTATGCAGCTACCATCCTCGATGCGGGCTTTCCCCCGGCGGCCTTCCTGCAGCTGATGCGCGTATACGGGCAGGTGATCGCCCAGATCGCCGACGCGGAGGTGCGGCTCATCCACCTCTACGTGCACGAGCCGTTGATGCGCGCCGGTGTACCCAGCGTGGAGATCGCCGAGGAGATGGAGGGCCTGGCCCGGGAGGTGTTCCCCTTTGCCGCGCCATTCATGAACTACCTGCATGGGCGGCTGCTGGCCCACTTCGTCGAGCAGGACATGATCGGCCACATGGAGGCCGACCTCCAGGGCGACGCTCCGCAGGAGGGGCGGGTGCGGGTGGCGATTGCCTTCGCCGATCTCGCCGGCTACGCGCGTCTCACTGTTGAGCTCGGCGATGAGGCGGCGGTGGGCGCGGTGGAGCGGTTCGCCGAGGCCGTGGCCAGGACGCTGCCGGCCGACGCGCGGGTGATCAAGACGCTTGGCGACGAGGTGATGGTGATCGGCTCCGATCCCGCCGCCCTCAGCAGCTGGGCCTGCGAGCTGCAGGCGGGGACGGCCGCCGGGGAGCCGCCCCCGCGGATCGGCGTCCACTACGGCGAGGTGCTCTACCGCGACGGCGACTACTACGGACGTGAGGTCAACAGGGCCGCACGCGTGGTGGCGCGAGCCGGCGGCGGCGAGGTGCTGGTGACGCGGCCGGTGGTGGAGATGGCCGCGGGCGTCGACGGGATCGCCTTCAAGCGGATTGGCGAGGTGCGACTGAAGGGCTTTCCGGAGGCGACCGAGCTGTTCACGGTGGCCACGGTGCCACGATAGGGGGGTGGTGGTTGAGGAGCTTCGCGAGCTGATCCGGGACGGGGGACTGTTCGCCAGGGATCGTCCTGTCCTCGCCATGCTCTCGGGTGGACGCGATTCGACCTGCCTGCTCGACGTGGCTGTGGCGCTGCTCGGCCCCGCGTCGGTCAGCGCCCTGCACGTCAACTACGGGCTGCGTGAGGCGGCCGATGCGGATGAGGCTCACTGCGTGGGGCTGTGCGCCCAGCTCGGCATCGAGCTCGAGGTGGTGCGGGCCGAGCGTCAGGGCGAGGGTGAGGAGCCGGCGGGAAATGTGCAGGCCTGGGCGCGCGACATCCGCTACGCGGCTGCCGGGCGTGTGGCCGAGCGGCGCGACGGGCTGATCGCCACCGGCCATACGGCCAGCGACCAGGTCGAGACCATCCTCTACAGGCTTGCGGCCTCCCCGGGCCGTAGGGCGCTGCTGGGAATGGTGGCCGCCGAGGGCCGGCTGATCCGGCCTCTACTCGGTGTGAGCCGTGAGCAGACCGCCGCCTACTGTCAGGCCAGGGGGCTGGAGTGGCGTGAAGACGAGAGCAACGAGGACGAGCGCTATGCCCGCGCCCGGGTGCGTCATGGTCTGTTGCCGGAGCTGCGTGCCGTCCATCCCGCGGCCGAGGCCAACGTGCTGAGGACAGCCTTCCTGCTGCGCGAGGAGACAGAGCTGCTCGACGAGCTGGTGGCCCGCGAGCTGGGCGCCTCCAGGCGCATCGCGGTGGCGCGGCTGCGAGATATGCCCGCTGCGCTTGCCCGTCTGGTGGTGGTGCGCCTGGCCGAGATGGCCGCCGGCACCTACGTCCCACAGGCGGGGGGGCGCGTCGAGGAGCTGCTCGCGCTCGGACGCCGGGGCGGGCGAGCCGAGCTGCATGTGGGCGGCCAGGCGGGGGCGGTGATCGTCGACGGAGTGCTGGAGATGGTCCGGCTCCCTCCCCGCTCGCCCGCCTTGCCGCCGCCCGAGGACTAGACTCCCTGGCGTGGCCACACCCGCGCGCGTCTCCAGCGAGCCAGGCCTGGGCGAGGTGCTCGTGACCGCAGAGGAGCTTCAGCGGCGCGTGGCCGAGCTGGGCGAGCAGATCTCCCGCGACTATGCCGGGCGGTCGCTGCTTCTGGTCGGCGTGCTCAAGGGGGCCGTGTTCTTCCTGAGCGACCTGATGCGCTTCATCGACATCCCTGTCGAGGTCGACTTCATGGCCGTGGCCTCATATGGCTCGGCCACCGACTCCTCGGGAGTGGTTCGGATACTCAAGGATCTCGACGCCTCGATCGAAGGTCGCGACGTGCTGATCGTCGAGGACATAGTGGACTCGGGGTTGACCCTTCAGTACCTCATGCGGAACCTCGGATCGCGAAACCCAAGCTCGCTGGAGGTGTGCGCCCTGCTGACCAAGCCCGAGCGCCGCAAGGTGGACCTGCCCACCCGTTATGTGGGCTTCGAGATCGCCAACCGGTTCGTCGTGGGCTACGGCCTCGACTACGCCGAGCGTTACCGCAACCTGCCCTTCGTGGCCGCGCTGGTGAGCTGAATCGAGCCCTGCTCCGCCCGTCTGCCGGCGGTCCCAACGGCGGGAAAGACGGGCCTTTCATGGTACGCTAGGCGACCGGTGACCACGATTTCACACGGTGTCAGGACCCCCCGGATCTCGCCATGAGCCGTTTCTTCAAGAGCGCCGCATTCCCGATCCTCATCGTCGTGGTGTTGGCATTCCTCGCGGTCAAACTGGTCAACCCCGGGCCCAGCAACCACCATCCCCACAGCTACCAGACGCTGATCTCGAAAGAGCTCCCGGGTGGCGAAGTCGAATCGGTGGTTCTCAAGAACAAAGGCAAATCGCTCGAAGTCAAGCTGAAAGACAAAGAAAGCTACGAAACGGGCTACTCCGAACAGGCCGCTCCTGAACTGCTCAAGGAACTCAAGACCGCGGAAGTCAAATCGGGCACGAAGTTCAACATCGAATCGGAAAAGAGCAGTGCCCTGCTGGGTCTGCTCACCTACATCCTTCCGATCCTCCTGTTCTTCGGCTTCTGGATCTTCCTGATGAACCAGGTCCAGGGCGGGGGCTCCAAAGTGATGTCGTTCGGCAAGTCACGCGCCAAGCGCATGTCGGCCGACTCACCCAAGATCACCTTCCGCGATGTCGCCGGGGTCGACGAGGCCGTTGAGGAGCTCCACGAGATCAAGGAATTCCTGGAGAACCCCAAGAAGTTCCAGGCGCTCGGGGCGAGGATCCCCACGGGCGTCCTGCTCTACGGGCCTCCTGGCACAGGCAAGACGCTGCTCGCCCGCGCCGTCGCAGGCGAGGCGGGCGTGCCGTTCTTCTCGATCTCCGGCTCGGACTTCGTGGAGATGTTCGTCGGCGTGGGCGCCTCGCGCGTGCGTGACCTGTTCGAGCAGGCCAAGCAGAACAGTCCCTGCATCATCTTCATGGACGAGATCGACGCCGTCGGGCGCCACCGCGGCGCGGGCATGGGCGGTGGGCACGACGAGCGCGAGCAGACCCTCAACCAGCTGCTGGTCGAGATGGACGGCTTCGAGGCCAAGGACAACATCATCATGATCGCGGCCACCAACCGGCCCGACATCCTCGACCCGGCTCTGCTGCGGCCCGGACGCTTCGACCGCCAGATCGCCGTCGACCGGCCCGACCGCAAGGGCCGGGCGAAGATCCTCGAGGTGCACACCCGCGGCAAGCCGCTGGCCAAGGTGATCGACATCGACGCCCTCGCCGGGCAGACCCCGGGCTTCACTGGGGCCGACCTCTCCAACCTGATCAACGAGGCCGCCCTGCTGTCCGCCCGCACCGGCAAGCGCGAGATCGGCCAGGTGGAGCTCGAGGAGGGGATCATGCGTGTGATCGCGGGTCCCGAGAAGAAGACCCGCGTGATGAGTGAGAAAGAGCGGCTGATCACCGCCTATCACGAGATGGGCCACGCCCTCGTGGGTCACTTCCTGGAGCACTCCGACCCCGTCCACAAGATCTCTGTGATCTCCCGTGGGCAGGCGCTTGGCTACACGATCTCGATGCCCCAGGAGGATCGCTTCCTCACAACCCGGGCCGAGCTCGAGGACACGATGGCGATGACCCTGGGCGGCCGGGCGGCGGAGGAGATCGTCTTCGGCGAGATCACAACCGGCGCCTCCAACGACATCGAGAAGATCACCGCCACGGCCAAGCAGATGGTGATGCGCTTCGGGATGAGCCAGAAGCTTGGTCCCCGCGTGTTTGGCCACGATCACGGCCAGCCCTTCCTCGGACGGGAGTTCTCCACCGAGCCCGACTACTCCGACGAGATCGCCCGCGAGATCGACGACGAGGTTCGGCGCATCATCGAGTCCGCGCACAAGCGCGCCACGAGCATCCTCACCGAACACCAGCACGACCTCGCCAACATGTCCGAGATCCTCGTCAAGCGCGAGACGATCGAGAAGGAGGAGTTCCTCGCTCTGCTCGCCGGCAAGAGCGAAGAGGAGGTTTTCGGCATCGAGGAGGAGACCAAGCCCGAGCTCCCTGCTCCCCCAACCGCGGTGGATCGCCCCGAGCGCGAAGCACCACGCACGCTTCCCCGCCCCGGGCTCGCCGGCGGGGCAGCCGAGCTCAGAGCAACGGACAAAGAGCGCCCCGAGCCGGTCTGAGGCGCCGCCTGAGCGCGGCCGCCATCGCCGCCTCGCCATCGCCTCGTCTCGCCATCGCGCTGCGCCTCGTCTGGCGCCGACCGGTGGTATTCGGGCGGTTAGCACCTTGATGGTGGCCTTTGGAGAGAGCTGTGGTGTTGCTCGTGATGCTTGGTGTATAGCCATCGCTATACGGTGTCCGTTTGAATGGATCCGGACAAAATGACCCCCTCATACCGCCTGATGGGAATCGTGAACGTCACACCCGACTCGTTCTCCGACGGGGGTGCCTTCCTCGACGCCGAGGCCGCTGTCTCTCATGCCAGGAAGCTGGTGGGTGAGGGTGCGGACATCCTCGACATCGGCGGGGAGTCGACGCGACCGGGGGCAGAGCCGGTGTCGATGGAGGAGGAGCTGCGCCGCGTGCTGCCCGTGCTGGAGGGCATTGCGGCAATCGACTGGGCCCCCACCGGTGCGCAGAGCCAGCCGCCGGAGGTCTCCATAGACACCTCCAAGGCGGCTGTGGCCCGTGCGGCGATAGCGGCGGGCGCGTCGATCGTCAACGACGTCACCGCCCTGCGGGCCGACCCGGCGATGGTCGAGGTGCTCGCCGACAGCGGCGCCCGATGCTGCCTCATGCACATGCTCGGAGAGCCCCGCACCATGCAGCGCGAACCGCACTACCTAGATGTGGTGGATGAGGTGAAGGCGTTTCTCGAGGAGCGCCTGAGCTTCGCCGTGGCGGCCGGGGTGGACGAGCAGCGGATCATGCTCGATCCCGGCATCGGCTTTGGCAAGACCGCCGCTCACAACCTCACCCTGCTCCGTCGCCTGGAGGAGCTCGCCACGCTCGGTCGACCCCTGGTGGTGGGTACCTCGCGCAAGAGCTTCCTCGGTCGGATCGTGGCTGACGAGCACGGCGAGGGCGAGCCGCCACAGGCGGGGGAGCGGCTGGCGGGGACGATCGCCACCAACGTCCTCGCGCTCGAGCGCGGCGCCAGCGTGTTCAGGGTCCACGACGTCGCACCGCTTCGCGACGCGCTGGCGGTGGCGGCTGCTACGTTGGGCGAGCGATGGACGGCGAGGAGCGCGGGGACGACGCGGACGAGCTAGACGACGATGACGACGGCCGCGATCTCGACGACGAGCGAGAGGGCGCAGCCGAGTCGGTCACCGTCGAGATCAGCGGCCTCTCGCTCTACACCCACCACGGTGTCACCGAGGCCGAGCGCGAGGTGGGACAGCGGCTGGTGCTGGACCTGAGACTGGACATCGGCGAGACCGACGCCACAGTCACCGACTCGATCGAGGACACGGTGGACTACGCCGAGGTCTGCCAGCTGGTGGCTCTGATCGCCCAGCAGCGCTCCCACAAGACGCTCGAGCGACTCTGCAGCACCATCGCCGACAGGCTGCTCGCCGACTACGATCTGGAGGGCGTGTGGGTCAAGGCGGCCAAGCCCGAGCCGCCGATCGCGCTGAGCGTGGACGAGGTGTCGATCGAGGTCTGGAGGGAAGCCGAGTGAGCGCCGCAGCCAACTTTCGTGCCGCCGTCGAGCGCCAGGACATCAACGCCGTCAGCGACCTACTGGCCCCCGGCATCGTCTTTCACAGCCCCGTCACCTTCCACCCCTTCGTCGGACGGGAGACCGTCATGGGGCTGCTGACGCTCGTGGCCGAGACCTTCGAGAACTTCCGCTACACCGACGAGCTGCAGGGCGAGGGAACCCATGCGCTCATCTTCCGAGCGAGCGTCGCGGGCAAGGAGCTGGAGGGGATCGACCTGCTGCGCATCGACGAGCAGGGGCTGATCGCTGACTTCACCGTCATGGTGCGCCCCCTCTCCGGGCTGATCCCCTTCGCCCAGATCATGGGCGAGAAGGTCGCCCAGGCCGGCCTGCAGACCACACGCTCCTGAGCGCTGCGATGGCATCGAGGCGATGAGCGACACGGCACAGAACCTCGGCCTGCTCGGGCTCGGCTCGAATGTGGGCGAGCGACGCGAGCATCTGCAGGCGGCTGTGAACGCGCTCGCCCGGGCGGGCGTGGAGGTGCTGGACTGCTCCTCGGTCTATGACACGGACCCCGTGGGGGAGGTGCTCGACCAGCCGAGCTTCCTCAACGCATGCGTACGGGTTCGCAGCGCCCTGCAACCCCTCGAGCTGCTCGATCTGGTCAAGCGCCTCGAGCGCGAGCTCGGCCGCGAGCTCGAGGCTCCCCGCCACGGCCCACGGGCGATCGACATCGACATCCTGCTGCTCGGCTCCCACGAGCTGCGCCACGAGCGCATGACCCTGCCTCACGAGCAGCTGCTCAGCCGTCGCTTTGTCCTGATCCCCGCGCTGGAGCTCGACTTCGATCTCCGCACCCCCGACGGAAGCTCCCTCGCGGACGCCCTGGCGGCGCTCCCCCTCGATGAGGGTGTGCGCTGGGCCGCTCCGCCCCTGCAGCGGCCCAGCACATGAGCACCCGCGCCGTGGCGCCGTGCAAGCTTCAGAGCTGCCGAACCGGGGTGCTCACCTCACCATGTGTCCGGTGGGGCTGACCGCATACCAGTTGCCTCCAAACGCCCTGGCGCCCACATAGGAGGTTTCACCGGGGCCGCTGTCGCCGCTGTAGAGATACAGGGGATGGCCGGCGTAGGTGACCTGCCTGACCCCGCCCGCCAGCCTGATCGTGGACAGCAGCGAGGCCCTTACGCCCGCCCCGGCCGTTGGCTTGGCGTTGACCCGCAGCGGGGGCCACGCTTCCGAGCAGCCGCCGATGGGGGCGCAGGAGTTGGTGTTGGTGTGGTCCCTGGTGAACTCATACACCGTGCGTCCCGAGCCGGCCACCAGGATCGTGCCGAGGCTCGTGTGCCGCAGCGACACCGAGGCGGCGCGACTGGGATGGGCCGCCGGCCCCGTCTGCTGGGCGCTTGCGACCGTTGCCGCGCTCGCGGCGCATGCCAGGAAAGCGGCCAGGGTGAGGTTGGTTCGCTTCATTGGGGCTCCTCCGCATGTGGTGGTTGACCAGAGCCGCTGGCTCGACGCTTCTCCGGTGGCTCTTGTGGCTCACACCCAAAGACGCCGCTGGGCCTGAGATCTTCCCGGCCGTCCTTCAGGCGCTCGAGCCGGGTTCCTCCCAGCTGGCCAGGCGCAGCAGGGTGGCGTCGCTGATCCCGTGGCCGCCCACGACGCACAGGTGCCCGTCGCGCACCCACGCGACCACTCGGCTGCCGTTCTCGCTCAGCAGCCGATAGGGGGTGCCACCGCGCCAGTGAACCTCACCGCCGGTGAGCCGCGGTACGGGGGTGCCCGCAACGATCGAATAGCCGATCCGCCGGCCGCCGCCAGCGCTGTAGAAGACCGTGCTGACCGTGCGCCCGCCCACTGTGTCCTTTCGCGCTCCGCTGGAGCGCCAGCCGAAGCGCTCTTCCCAGTAGGGGAAGGCGACTCCATCGACAGCCGCCGTCAGCTGACCCCGCCGGCCGGGACTCTCGCTCGGGGCGGCCATGGTGGCCCCGAGCGAGGTCAGCGCGGCGGTGGTCCTGACGCTGAGCTTCTGGGATCCGCCTCCCGAGGAGAGGATCAGCGCCAGTGCGAGCACCGCGGCGCAGGTCACGCCGAGCGCCGCGCCGAGACGCAGGCGGCCGCGCACGTTCGCTGCCCGGGGCGGGAGGGGGCGCTGTGCGTGCTTCTCGATCAGCGTCTGGGTCCGCCTGTGAAGCTCCTCGGGCGCACGCACATCGATCGAGCGAATCAGCTCGATCGCCTCGGCTTCGTTCTCGGGACGGTGGGGGCTCATCGGTTACCTCTACTCCCTAGGACTCCGTCGGTCTTCTTCTCTTCCCGCTTCCTCGACTCGATCGGCTGCGAGGGCTCGAGCGTCAAGCGCCCCGCCACCTGCTTGCGGGCGCGGAACAGGCGGGTTGTGAGCGTCGACTCCCGTACCCGCAGCGCTCGCGCTGCCTCACGATAGGAGAGGCCGAGCACATCCACCGCCACCAGCGCCAGGCGGAAGTCCTCGGGCAGCTCGGCGATGGTGGCGTAGAGCTCCTGCACCTCCAGGGCCCCCTCGGGTCGGCCCATGCGATTGGGATCCACCGTCACCACGTCCTCCAGCGTGGCCACCGTCACAGGGCGCCTGGAGGCGGTGCGTAGGCTCGTGAGGAAGGTGTTGCGCAGCACCCTCATCAGGTAGTAGACCTCGTCGTCGCCATGGATCACCCGGGGACGGGAGAGCACCCGGGCGAACGTCTCCTGGACGAGATCCTCCGCGTCCTCGCGCGAGCCGCACAGGGCCCACGCGGCGCGGTAGAGGCGGTCCACGTGCTTGCTCAGCGACTGGGGCTCCAGTTTGCGCATGGCGTCTGCGGAGCAGCCGAGCGCCGTTGGCTCGTGTTCTCCGCGAGGCGACTGTAGCGCCGGGAAGGATCTCCAAGCGTCGGCGTCTGTGCTGTTGGACGGTGAACGGACGCCTCGCCGCGTTCGCGCTCGACCGGTTGGTAGCCAACGAGGGAGGACGGTGGGCCGTGAGACTGCACAGAAGGCTCTTGCTGATCGTGGTGGCGCTGGTGGGCGGGGCGGCGCTTGCCCTGCCCGTGGCCTTCGGATTGGAAACATCACCCACCGTCGAAGCGGTGAACGTCGGCGTGGGCATCTATGGCGAACACCACTGGTCGCCCCCCGCCACCACCATCGGCGTGGGGGGCACCGTGAACATCACCAACCCAACCGAAGTCAAACATGGTGTGGAATGGGTGGGGGGCCCCGCGATACCGAGTTGCAGCGGCGTGCCGGTGGGGAGCACCCCGACCGCCTCGGCAACCAACTGGAGCGGTACCTGCACCTTCCCGGCACCAGGCGTCTACACCTTCTACTGCACCGTCCACGGTCCGGCCATGACGGGCAGGGTGACGGTCAACGCCGATGGGAGCACGACCGTCACCAGCACCACCCCGCCTGCGGCTCCCGGCGAACCCCCCACAACGTCTCCGCCACCGACCGGTGAAACCGCTCCAGCGCCCGCTCTCGGGTCAAGCGGCCAGGAGGGCTCGCCGCTCGTGGGTGGCGCCAGCCACGCGATCAGGCTCAAGGCCGCCCCCCACGGCAGCGGCGTGCGGGGCTCGGTGGCGGTTTCCCAGGCCGGCGCCCACGGCCGGCTCGAGGTCGATCTGCTGGCCGGCAGGGCTGTCCTGGCGAGCGCTCAGCGGCTCGTCGAGGTGGGAGTTGGAAGGTTCCTGCGCGCCTCCCTGTCAGCCGGAGCGACGCCCTTCTCGGTGTCTCTTGACAGGCGGGCGAGGATTGCCCTCGAGCGCCGTGGGCGCCTCCCCCTGACGGTGCGGATCGTCGTGACGCCGCCACATGGGGCCGCCGTGACGGTGCTGCGCCGGCTGGTGTTGCATCGCTGAAAAGGGCCTGAGCCGGCGAGGTCGATCTGCGGGAGGGCCAGAGGGCCGGACGCGGCCGATCTCTCTACGCCACGACGGCCGGCAGCCACTCGCCCGGCAGCACGCCCGGGGGCACCTCGCCCACCATCGGCGGGAACCAGCGTGTGAGGGTGGCGGCGGGGCGGCCCTCGATCAGGGGGCGCACGTCGCCGATGCTCATCAGCAGGCGGATGGTGCTGCCGATCTGCAGATCGGCAGCGTTGACCTGCTCGCCGCCGATCAGGCCCTCGGCGATCCAGCTCTCCACGCGGGAGAGCTGGCGCGCGAGGGCCGCCAGATCCGCTCGCGCGATCTCGTCGCGGGCCTCGTTCTTGATCGCCATCAGCCTTGCCGTGAGCGGCAGGGCGGGACGCAGCAGCGCCCTCGGCAGCGGCAGCTTGGCGTCTCCGACATAGCTCTCCATCGCTGAGGGACAGCGCAGGAAGGCCGCGTCGATGATCCTCCGGGGGACGCTCTGCAGCACCTCATCGCCCCAGCGCTCGGCCTCGAGTACCCGTGCATAGGCGGGATCGCCGGGCGGGGGCAAGAGCGGCGGGTCGCTTACCAGGGCGTCGAGGCGGCGCATGATCGCCCGTGAGCCCACCAGCCGCTCGCCCTGCAGGCGCAGGCCCGGCACCGTTGGGCCGCCGTAGAGCAGCGGGCCGACCAGGATCTGGACCATGGGCAGCAGATCCACCCGCTTGAACTCGAGCCCCTTCAGCCGCAGAGCTGCTTCCACAGCCGCACAGGGGTGTGAGCCGGGGAGCACATATAGCCTGGGTGGACTCGCCGCCATCGCGGCGCCGAGCATAATGGTCGCCGATGCTGCTCGCTGTGGACGTTGGCAACACCCAGACCCACTTCGGTGCCTACCGGGGAGAGGAGCTGCTCGAGCACTGGCGCTTTGCCACCGTCCGCCAGTCGACCGCCGATGAGCTCGGCGCCGCCCTGCGCAACCTGCTGGAGCTCCGCGGCTACGGCTTCGATGACGTCAAAGCCTCGATCGTCTCCTCCACCGTTCCGCAGCTGGAGCCCGAGTGGGCGGCAATGGCACGACGCTATCTCGGCCACGAGATGATGGTGGTGGGCCCAGGCACCAAGACGGGGATGGCCATCCGCTACGACAACCCCCGCGAGATCGGGGCCGACAGGCTGGTCAACGCGGTGGCCATCCACGAGCGCTTCGGCGGTCCCGTGGTATGCGTCGACTTCGGCACCGCCACCACCTTCGACGTCGTCTCCCGCGACGGCGAGTACGTGGGCGGCTCGCTCATGACCGGCATCGAGATCTCACTCGAAGCACTCTCCGAGCGCGGGGCCCGACTGCCCAAGGTCGATCTCGCCCCGCCCCGCAGCGTGATCGGCAAGAACACCATCGACGCCATCCGCTCGGGCGTGGTCTACGGCTACGCCGGCGCCATCGACGCGATCCTCCGTCGCCTCTACGACGAGCTTGGCGAGCGCACCGACGTGATCGCCACCGGCGGACTGGCACGGTTGGTTGTTCCCTACACCGAGGAGATCGAGGAGGTCGACGATCTCCTGACCCTCACCGGTTTGCGCCTATTGCACGAGCGCAACAGCAGCAGCAACAGCAGCAGCTGAAAGACACAACTGGCCTCGCCGTCGCTGCGGTCGGGGCCTCGGTGGTGGTGCATATAGTCCAAAAACTCTCTGTATAACAATCGTTATACACCAAAGCAAACGAGACATAATGTCCTCATCCCCATGACGAGCTCGCTCACCGATCCCTGGACGCTGGGTCCGTTGAGGGTGCCCAACCGTGTGCTGCTCGCTCCGCTGGCGGGGATCGGCAACTGGTTCGTGCGCCTGCAGGCAAAGCGCTATGGGGCGGGGATGGCGGTGTCGGAGATGGTGTCCTCGCATGCGATCCACTACGGCAACGAGAAGACGTGCAAGGAGATGCTCAGGATCGACCCGCGGGAGCAGAGCTATGGGCCGGTGTCGATCCAGCTGTTCGGCGAAGACCCCGAGAGGATGCGCTCGGCAGCGGCCCATGTGGCGGCGCTGGGAGTGGATGCGATCGACATCAACATGGGCTGCCCGGTGCCGAAGGTGCAGAAGACGGGAGCGGGAGCGGCGCTGCTCGGCGACCCCGACCGGGCGGTGGCGGTGGCGAGGGCAACGGTGGAGGGAGCCCACGAGGGCTCGAGCACAGGCGAGATCCCGGTGACGGTGAAGCTCCGGTCGGGCCTGCGGGTGGGCGATGAGAGCGGGTTCGTGCTGGCCCACCGCCTGGTGGAGGAGGCGGGGGTGGCGGCGATCGCCTTTCATCCCCGCTCGGCGGCGGTGCATCACAAGGGCACGCCCGACTACGAGCTTGCGCAGCGACTCGTGAGCACGCTGCCCGCACCGGTGATCCTCACGGGCGGGCTCAGCGACGCCGAGAGCGTGCGCGAGGCGTTCGCGAGCACGGGCGCGGCAGCGGTGATGCTGGCCCGGGGGGCGCTGGGCAACCCGTGGCTGTTCGCCGAGCTGCTCACCGGTCGCGAGGGGAATCCCACGAGGGAGGAGGTGCTGGAGGAGCTCGAGTGGACGATCGACTGCGCGGTGGAGCATCTCGGAGAGGTGCGGGCGGGACGCTATCTGCGCAAGTTCTACCCCTGGTATGTGGTCAGGCTGGGGCTCGAGACGAGGGCCTGCAAGGAGCTGCAGGAGGCGCTGCAACGGGCGGCCACGCTCGCCGACGCCCGCCGGCTCCTGGGCCGCGAGTGGGAGGCGGCAGGGGCCTCCGTATGAGCTCGCGCCGTGCCGGGCTAGGGCCACGCTATACTGCTGCGCTCGCTGCAGCCTTCGGTCGGCGACATCCCCGCTAACAGCGGGGTTTTGTGTGTCGAACGGCCGGACCACCAACCCGCAATCGAGGGTCACATGCCGAAGGACGTCATCCTCACCCCTGAAGGTCTGAAGAAGCTCAAGGATGAGCTCGAGCTGCTCTCTACGGAGAAGCGCAGAGAGGTGGCCCAGCGCATCAAGGAGGCGAGGGAGTTCGGGGACATCTCCGAGAACTCCGAGTACGACGATGCCAAGAACGAGCAGGCGATGGTGGAGAGCCGGATCGCCCAGCTCGCGGAGAAGCTCCGCATGGCGACGGTCATCCAGGCCAAGGACCTCTCCACCGATGTGGTGCAGGTGGGCTCGGTGGTCCATGTGAAGGACGAAAAGACGGGCAAGTCGGTCAAATACACGATCGTGGGCTCGGCTGAGGCCAAGCCGGATGAGTACAAGCTCTCCAACGAGTCCCCTGTGGGGCGTGCCCTGCTCGGCCACAAGCGCAACGAGACGGTGGCTGTGAAGGTGCCGCGCGGCCCCGCCCGCAAGCTCAAGATCACCAAGATCGACGTCGGCCTCGAGTAGGCTCGCCCGCGATGAGCGGATCCGAGGAGCCCTCTGCCGCCGGCGAGTCCTCCCGGCACGGCCTCCAGGAGCTGATAGCCGAGCGTCGCGCCAAGGCTGAGCGCATCGCCGAGAGCGATGGGGGGGCGTTTCCATACGCCTTCAGAGACACCGAGCCGATCGAGGGGGTGCTCGCCGACTACGCCCATTTGGAGAGCGGGCAGGAAACAGACGAGCACCACAGGGTGGCGGGCAGGATCGTCGCCAGGCGGGAGGCCGGCAGGATGGCGTTCCTCGATCTGGTGGACCGCACGGGCAAGCTCCAGCTCCACGCACGGGTTGACGTGCTGGGGGAGGAGCGCTTCACCCAGCTCGTATCTCTCGACGTGGGCGACCTCATAGGGGTGGACGGAGCGGCGCTGCGCAGTCGCAGGGGCGAGATCTCATTGCGGGTGGAAGCGTTCGAGGTGCTTGCAAAGGCGCTGCGCCCGCCGCCGGACACCAGGGCGGGTCTCAGCGACGTGCAGACCCGCTACAGACGCAGGGAGCTCGACCTGATGGCCAGCGAGCAGGCCCGCAGGCTGTTCGCCGACCGCGCCAGGATCATCGGGGCGGTGCGCTCCTACCTCGACAATGAGGGCTTCCTGGAGGTGGAGACGCCGGTGCTGCAGCCCCTCTACGGTGGTGCGCTGGCGCGACCCTTCACCACCCACCACAACGAGCTCGACCGCACCCTCTACCTGCGGATAGCCACCGAGCTGTACCTCAAGCGGCTGATTGTGGGGGGCCTGGAGCGGGTGTATGAGCTGGGCAAGGACTTCCGCAACGAGGGGGTCTCCTCGAAGCACAACCCCGAGTTCACGATGGTGGAGTTCTACGAGGCCTATGCCGACTACAACGATGCGGCGGCCAGGCTGGAAACGCTCGTGGGCAGAGCGGCGGAGGCGATTGGATACGCAGGGGAGCTCAACTTCGAGGGCCCCTGGCGGAGGGTGGCCTTCGTGGCTGCCATCGCCGAGGAGACGGGCATCGACGTGTCCGCCCTGCGGGAGGAGGGCGCGCTGTCGGCGGCCATCGCCGAGCGGGGCCTTGAGATCCGCACCGAGGGTGCGAGCTGGGCGCAGATGGCCGATGACCTGCTGTCCAAGTTCGTGGAGCCCAAGCTGCTGCAGCCCACCTTCGTCGTCGACTACCCCGTGGAGCTCTCGCCCTTCGCCCGCAAGCACCGCACAGAGCCCGGCCTGGTGGAGCGCTGGGAGGCCTTCGCTGGGGGGATGGAGATAGCCAACGCCTTCAGCGAGCTGATCGACCCCGATGTCCAGCGCGAGCGCTTCGAGGCCCAGAAGCGCCTGGCGGAGCAGGGCGATGAGGAGTCCCAGCCCTACGACGAGCTGTTCGTGCAGGCGCTCGAGCAGGGCATGCCGCCCACCGGCGGGGTGGGCCTGGGCATCGACCGGCTGGTCATGCTGCTCACCGGAGCCGACTCCATCCGCGAGGTGGTGCTGTTCCCCGCGATGCGCGACTGAGCTCATTCGCCTCTTCCGCCGCTGACGATCTGAGGCAGGGAACGCGGGGGCGGCGGTTGGCCTTGGCGCATGCGCCAAGGCCGGCAGGGCCGCATGCGGCCCTGCTTGGGACCTGCGCATGCGCAGGTCCCCTCCTCGGCGCATGCGCCGAGGAGCACAGCGTCCACTTCAGGCGGCGCATCCGCCGCCAGGCACACCATTGGGCGCGACGGTCAAGACCGACCATCCCACTGCCGATGACCCTGATAGGGCAGGGGGGTCGATTGGTAGACTGACTCCAGAGGCGCCATCCGGACCACCAAGCGTTGAGGCACCGTCCCAGGTAGGAAGGAATCACAAATGTTCGAGCGATTCACCGAACGGGCCAGGCAGGTGGTCGTACTCGCGCAGGAGGAGGCGCGAACGCTCAAGCACAACTACATCGGCACCGAGCACATCCTGCTCGGCCTGCTCCGCGAGGAGGAGGGCCTGGCTGCCCGCGTGCTGGAGAGCTTGGACATCACCGTCGAGCGGGTGCGCGCCCAGGTGGTGCGGATCGTCGGCTCCGGCGAGGAGGTCACCTCCGGGCAGATTCCCTTCACCCCGCGCGCCAAGAAGGTGCTCGAGCTCGCCCTGCGCGAGGCTCTGAGCCTCGGCCACAACTACATCGGCACCGAGCACATCCTGCTCGGCCTGGTCCGCGAGAACGAGGGGGTGGCCGCCCGCATCCTGCTCGACTTCGACGCCGACTCGGAGAAGATCCGCAACGAGGTCATCCGCATGCTCTCAGGTCCCGGTGGACGCCGCCAGGGCCAGTCCAGCGGTGCCGGCGCCGGTGCCGGCTCGGCTCCGGGCGAGGGCAAGAAGTCCTCCAAGCTGCTCGACCAGTTCGGGCGCAACCTCACCAAGCTGGCGGCCGAGGGCAAGCTCGACCCCTGCGTGGGACGCGAGACGGAGATCGAGCGGATCATGCAGATCCTCTCCCGTCGCACCAAGAACAACCCCGTCCTCGTTGGCGAGCCCGGCGTGGGCAAGACCGCCGTGGTGGAGGGCCTGGCCCAGCGCATCACCAGCTCCGAGGTGCCCGAGCTGCTGAAGAACAAGCAGATCTACACCCTCGACCTGGCTGCCCTGGTGGCCGGCTCGAAGTACCGCGGCGAGTTCGAGGAGAGGCTGAAGAAGGTGATGAAGGAGATCACCCAGCGCGGCGACATCATCCTGTTCATCGACGAGCTCCACAACCTCGTGGGTGCGGGCGCCGCCGAGGGTGCCATCGACGCCGCCTCCATCCTCAAGCCCGCCCTCGCCCGTGGCGAGCTGCAGACGATCGGCGCCACCACCCTGGACGAGTACCGCAAGTACCTCGAGCGCGACTCCGCCCTGGAGAGGCGCTTCCAGAAGATCACCGTCGACGAGCCCACCATCGACCAGACGGTGGAAATCCTCCGCGGCCTGCGCGACCGCTACGAGCAGCACCACAAGGTGCAGATCACTGACGAGGCGCTGCGCGCCGCCGGCGAACTGGCCAGCCGCTACATCTCCGACCGCTTCCTGCCCGACAAGGCCATCGACCTGATCGACGAGGCCGCCTCGCGGATGCGCATCAAGTCGATGACCTCCCCGCCCGCCAACCGCGAGCTGGAGGCCGAGGTGGAGACCACCCGCCGCGAGAAGGAGGCGGCGATCGAGGCCCAGGAGTTCGAGAAGGCGGCCGCTCTGCGCGACAAGGAGCGCAAGCTCACCAACAAGAAGCGCGAGCTCGAGCAGGCGTGGGAATCGGGCGAGTCCGGCGAGCGGCCCTCCATCGGCGAGGAGGAGATCGCCGACATCGTCTCCATGTGGACCGGCATCCCCGTCTTCAAGCTCACCGAGGCCGAGACCCAGAAGCTGATGCGGATGGAGGACGAACTCCACAAGCGCGTCATCGGACAGCACCCCGCAATCGAGGTCATCTCCAAGGCCATCCGCCGCTCACGCGCCGGCCTGAAGGACCCCAAGCGGCCCACTGGCTCGTTCATCTTCCTCGGCCCCTCGGGCGTGGGCAAGACCGAGCTGGCCCGCACCCTCGCCGAGTTCCTCTTCGGCGACGACGAGGCCCTGATCAGGATCGACATGTCCGAGTACATGGAGAAGCACGCCGTCTCCCGCCTGGTGGGCTCGCCTCCCGGCTACATCGGTTACGACGAGGGCGGTCAGCTGACCGAGGCCATCCGGCGCAAGCCCTACTCGGTGCTGCTGCTCGACGAGATCGAGAAGGCGCACCCCGACGTCTTCAACATTCTCCTGCAGATTCTCGAGGACGGCCGGCTGACCGACGCCCAGGGACGCACAGTGGACTTCCGCCACGCCATCGTGATCATGACCTCCAACATCGGCGCCGCCGAGATCGCCCGCAACACGCCGCTCGGCTTCGCAGTGTCCGACGACGAGACGGGGATCACCTACGACGACATGAAGAACCGGATCATGGGCGAGCTGAAGAAAGTGTTCCGTCCCGAGTTCCTCAACCGCATCGACGACGTGATCGTCTTCCACAAGCTGCAGAAGGAGGAGATCAAGCAGATCGTCGAGCTGCTGCTCCTGCGGATCCGCGAGTCGATGGCCGAGCGCGAGCTTCAGCTCGAGCTGACCGAGTCGGCTAAGGACCTGCTGGTGGACAAGGGCTGGGATCCCGCCATGGGGGCCCGTCCCCTGCGCCGGGCGATCCAGCGCTACATCGAGGACCCCCTCGCCGACTTCGTGCTGCGCGAGCAGCTGGAGCCCGGAGCAACCGTGGTGGTGGATCCCGATGCGGACACCGAGGGCGAGGTCAAGCTGTCGATCGTCAATCCCAAGAAGCAGAAGACCCCCGTCGGCGTCGGCGCCGAAGGGTCGGCCGGCGAGGAGCTCGCCGAGGGCGATGTCGATGTGGCTCCCCAGGCCGAGGAGCCCGACATCGGCGTGCCCGACGAGCAGTAGGCAGACGCTGAGCGCGGGGCGCGTGGACCTGGCCCAACCACTCCTGGCTCCCCTCACGGCGGCCGACTGGCCCGACGCTGCACGGATCTTCGAAGCGGGCATCGCCGGCGGCAACGCAACCTTCGAGGCAGTCGCACCCTCTTGGGAGGAGTGGTCGGGCAAACGCGCCGGCTACCCCGCCGTGCTCGCCCGCGACAGCGACGGCCAGGCGCTCGGCTGGGCGGCCCTCACCCCCGTCTCCCCCCGCGCCCAGTATCGCGGGGTGGGCGCTGTGAGCATCTATGTGGCACCCCAGCACACCCGCCGTGGCATCGGCCGAGCCCTGCTCGAGGGGCTCGCCCAGAGCGCCGAGAGCGCCGGCTTCTGGACCCTCGAGGCTGGCATCTTCACCGAGAACGAGGCCAGCGTGGCTCTGCACCGCAGCTGCGGCTTTCGCCTCGTGGGCGTCCGCGAGCGCATCGGGCAGATGCCCGACGGCCGCTGGCGCGACGTGCTGCTGTTTGAGCGCCGCAGCACCGTCATCGGCCGGGACGACCGATTGCCTTCGTAGGGGGGCGTCCTCGCCGATACGTAGTCTGGCTTGATGGCGAGAACCACCGTCTACGTCTGCTCTGAGTGCGGCCAGCAGTCGGCCAAGTGGCATGGCCAGTGCCCCGGCTGCGAGGCCTGGAACACGCTGGTGGAGGAGAGCGTCACACCGGCCCGCGCCAAGGGTGCCCGCAAGATTGGTGGCGGCGCGCGTGGGGCAAGTGCGGGCGGTGGGAGCGGCGGTCCGGGGGCCCTACCCGTGCCTCTGCGCGAGGTTGGCGCGAGCGCCATCAAGCGCATGTCGACCGGCATCGGCGAGCTCGACAGGGTGCTGGGCGGGGGCCTCGTGCCCGGTTCGCTCGTGCTGCTCGGAGGCTCCCCCGGGATCGGCAAGTCCACCCTCACCAACATGGTGCTCGGCCATCTGCAGAAGGCCGGTCACAGCACCCTCTACGTCAGCGGGGAGGAGTCCGCCGAGCAGGTGCGCCTGCGGGCCGAGCGGCTCAACCTCGGCTCGGCCGATGGGGCCGATTCGAGGTTCGGATCCGGCCCCAACCCCGCCCTGGAGGTGCCCATCCTCGCCGAGACCGATCTCGACGTGGTGCTCGACACGCTCGCCGCCCAGGCGCCCGACGCCTGCGTGATCGACTCTGTGCAGACCCTCGGCGCGGCCGAGCTCTCCGGAGCCCCGGGCTCGGTGGGGCAGGTGCGCGAGGTGGCAGCACGGATCATGCAGCTGGCCAAGGCTCAGGGGGTGGCTGTGATCCTCGTGGGGCATGTCACCAAGGACGGGGCGCTGGCCGGGCCGCGGGTGCTCGAGCACCTGGTGGACTGCGTGCTCCAGTTCGAAGGCGAGCGCGAGCGCCCCTACCGCGAGCTTCGCGCGTTGAAGAACCGCTTCGGCTCGACCAACGAGGCGGGGCTCTTCGAGATGCGCCAGGGCGGCCTGGTGGAGGTGCTTGACGCCTCGGCCCGCTTCGTGGCGGAGGCCACCCGCGCCCCCGGGAGCGTTGTGCTGGCAGCAATGGAGGGCTCAAGGCCACTGCTGGTGGAGGTCCAGGCGCTGGTGGCGCCCTCCGAGCTCGAACAGCCCCGCAGGGTGGTCTCCGGTCTCGACCGCAACCGACTCGCCCTGGTGCTGGCGATCCTTTCCCGTCATGGCAAGGTCCGCACGGGCGGATCGGATGTGTTCGTCAACGTCGTGGGAGGCGTGCGTGTCGATGAGCCGGGCTGCGACCTGGCTGTCGCATTGGCGGTGGCCAGCGCCAGCCGGGGGATCCCCCTTCGCGGCACCCCGAGAGGGTGCTTCGGCGAGCTGGGGTTGACGGGAGAGCTGCGCTGGGTCGGGCATCCCGAGCGCCGCCTGGAAGAGGCCGCCAAGCACGGCCTGCACGGGGTGATCGCGCCCCCCGACAGCGGCGGGGCGGCGTGCGAGGTCTCCACCCTGCGCCAGGCTCTTGCAGCGGCGCTGGACGGCTCGGAGCAACCCGCTCGGCGCCCGAGGGCGAGACCCGGTGCCGATCGCGCCACAGCGTCGCCGGTTGCTCTCGTGGGCCAGGGCGAGGCGGTCTCAGGGCCTCGCATTTTGCGCCCGGCGCCCGAGATTCACTCACCCGAGCACGCCCATTTTCTCGCCCCCGGCGACGACGGCGAGGATCCGGACGCTATATAGCAGGTCTCCAGGCGTCGAGGAGAGGCTAATGGATCGATAAATGCCCTAGAATTGGGGATTGTGGCACCACGATCCGGCGAAGATGTAGACAACGAAGTACGCCCGGATCCCGGTCTCATGAGGGCGTTGGAGATGATCGCCCCGGGCACCGCTCTGCGTGAGGGTATCGAGAGCATCCTGCATGCTCGTACGGGTGGCCTGATTGTCATCGGCGAGCCCGAGGACCTCAGCTTCCTCAACTCCGGCGGGATCAAGCTGGACATCGACTACACCCCGGCGTTCCTCTACCAAATCGCAAAGATGGACGGCGCCATCATCCTCAATGCGAACGCCACCAAGATCACCATGGCCAACGTCCAGCTGATGCCCGACCCCACCATCCTCTCGCACGAGACGGGCACCAGGCACAGGACTGCCGAGCGCGTCTCCAAGCAGACGGATGCCCTGGTCATCGCCATCTCCCAGCGCCGCGAGGTGGTGTCGGTGTATGTGGACGGTGTCAAGTACATCCTCGAGGACATCCCCGTCGTGCTGGCCAAGGCCAACCAGGCCCTCGCCACCCTGGACAAGTTCCGCACCCGCCTCGACCAGGTCTCCACCCGCCTCACCGCCCTGGAGTTCGAGGGGGGCACCACCCTGCACGATGTGCTCACCGTGATGCAGCGCTCCGAGCTCGTCACCCGCATGGCGGTGGAGATCGAGCGCTACATCGTCGAGCTGGGAAGCGAGGGACGGCTGATCGAGATGCAGCTGGAGGAGACCATGGTGGGCGCCGCAGCCGAGAAGTCGGCGCTCGTGCGCGACTACCTGTCGAGCTACTCCGACGAGGCCTTCGCGGCTGCACTGGAGGAGATCGGGCGACTCGCCCACCAGGATCTCCTCGACTTCGGCCGCCTGGCCGAGCTGCTCGGCTACGACCGCAAGCTGAACACCCTCGACTACCCCGTCTCTCCCCGCGGCTTTCGCGTCCTCGGGCGCATCCCCCGCCTGCCCAAGCTTGTCGTGTCGCACATCGTCGCCGAGTTCGGCGGTCTCGACGAGCTGCTCGCAGCCAGCGATGCGGAGCTCGAGGGAGTGGAGGGCGTGGGCGAGATCCGCGCCAAGGACATCCGCGAGGGCCTGCGCAGGCTGCAGGAGCTCAACCTCGTGGACCGCTACCTACAGACTTGAATCAAGGGCCGCCCACCGGGTCGGTCGCAACGAAGGAGGAAACACCCATTCCCGCACAAGCAACTGAAGAAGACACGCTGACAGAGGACCTCGAGGTCACCCGCGAGGTCGAGTACATCGAGTTCGAGCTGGGCGACCACGTCGTCTATCCCCATCATGGCGCGGGGAAGGTGCTCAAGAAGGAGGAGATGGAGATCCTCGGCGAACGCCGCGAGTATCTCACCATCAAGATCCTCCACAACGACATGACGGTTCGGGTTCCCACCGAGAACGCCGCCCTTGCGGGGCTGCGCAGGGTCATCGACGAGGAAACAGTCAAGAAGGTCCTCGACGTGCTGCGCGACGAGGTCTCGGAGATGCCCAAGAACTGGAACCGCCGGTTCAAGCACAACCGCGACAAGATCAAGACGGGCGACATCTACGAGCTGGCCGAGGTCGTGCGCAACCTCTCCCTTCGCGAGAGCGAGAAGGGGCTGTCCACCGGCGAGAAGCAGATGTACACCCGCACCAAGAAGATCCTCGCCTCGGAGCTGATGTATGCGCTCGACAAGGACGAGGAGGAGGCCGAGAGCTACCTCGACGAGCTGCTCGCCGATTCGGCCAACTCTCAGATGGCGCTGGCCGGCGCCGCCAAGTAACCAGGCTCTCGCGCACGCGGCAGCACCCTCGCGGTTTCAATTGCCGCGTGCGCGACAGCCCCACTCGCCCCAATCGCGATGATCGTCGCCCTGATCGTGGCCGCCGGCAGCGGCGAGCGCCTGGGAGCCGGTAAGCCCAAGGCCCTGGTGGAGCTGGCGGGAGTGCCGCTGGTGCAGTGGAGCATCGACGCCCTGCGGGCGCTGGAGGGCCTGCGGCGGATCGTGGTCGCCCTGCCCGCCGGCACGCCCGCCCCCGCCGGCGTGGTAGCCGTCGAGGGAGGATCGGTGCGCTCGGACTCCGTGCGCAGAGCCCTCGCCGCGGCCGGCGCCGGGGATGGAGATCTCGTGCTCGTCCACGACGCCGCCCGCCCGCTGCTGAGCGCCGAGCTGGCAGCGTCGGTCATCGCCGCCCTCGAGCGCGACGAGCAGGCCGACGCCGCCATCGCCGCGGCGCCCGTGACCGACACCGTCAAGCGGGTCGATGACGCGGGGGCCGTCAGCGAGACACTCGACCGCAGCCGGCTGTGGGCGGTGCAGACGCCGCAGGTGTTCCGCCATGCAGCTCTGGAGCGCGCACTTGCGGTTCACGAGGACGAGCTCGCCCAGGCCACCGACGACGCCTGGCTGGTCGAGCGCAGCGGAGGCAGGGTGATCGTCGTCCCCGCCATCCACGCCAACCTCAAGGTCACCACCCCTCTCGATCTCCGCGTGGCCGAGCTGCTGCTGCAGGAACGCAACGAGCGCTGAGCGCGAATCCTGCTTGAATCGCATCCCCGATGCTCACCGACTACCACCTTCACCTGCGCCCCGACGCCCTCGAGGCCACCCCCGAGAGGTTCTTCACCCCGGCCAACGCCGAGCGCTACCGCGAGGCGGCCGCCGAACGCGGCATCGCCGAGCTTGGCGTCTCCGAGCACGTCTACCGCTTCCGCCAGGCGCTCGAGGTCTGGCAGCACCCCCTGTGGCAGCGCTTTGCCCGCGACGACATCGACGAGTACTGCTCCTTCGTGCTCGAGCAGACCGACCTGCGCCTCGGGATCGAGGCCGACTTCATTCCCGGTGGCGAGGACCGCATGGCCAACCTGCTGGAGGCCCGCAACTTCGATTATGTGGTGGGCTCCGTTCACTTCCTTCGTGACGGCGCCGTCGACATGGACGACTGGAGCGTGTGGGACTCCGATCCCAATCGCCCCCACAGCGCCGAGGACATCTGGCGCCGCTACTTCCAGGCCATCGCCCAGACCGCCCGCTGCGGGCTGTTCGACATCGTCGCCCACCCCGACCTCGTGAAGTATTGGGGGCCCAACCACCCCACCGACGGCGCCCGGCGCGTCCCCGAAGGCGACCTGCGCCGCTACTACGAGCCGGCTGTCGAAGCCATCGCCGAAGCGGGCGTAGCCGTCGAGGTGTCAACCGCCGGGCTCAGGAAGCCCGCCGGCGAGATCTACCCCGCCCGTGCCTTCCTCGAGATGTGCGTCGAAGGGAGCGTCCCCGTGGCGCTTTCGAGCGACGCCCACAGGCCCGAGGACATCGGTGGCGACTACGAGCGCGCCCTGGAGCTGCTGGCCGATGTGGGCGTTCGGGAGCTCAGCGTGTTCGAGGGACGGGTCCGGCGCCTGGAGCCGATCGGCGCCGGCGAGACGAGCGAGGCTCGCTGACCATGACGCTGGTGGGCATCGGCTATGACTCCCACCGTCTCGCCGAGGGGCGCCGCCTCGTGATCGGGGGGGTCGAGATTCCCTACGAGCGTGGCCTGGACGGGCACTCCGACTCCGACGTGCTCACCCACGCCGTGATCGATGCCCTGCTCGGCGCAGCCGGGCTGGGAGACATCGGCGAGCACTTCCCCGACACCGACGAGCGCTGGCGCGACGCCGATTCCATCGCCCTTCTGGAGGAGGTCGTCGCGATGGTCCGGTCCGCGGGACTTCGGCTCGTGAACGTTGACTGCACCGTCATCATGGAGGCCCCCAAGCTCTCCCCCCACCGTCTCGCCATCCGCGAGCGGCTGGCCATCGTCCTCGGGCTCGATGTGGCTCGCGTCAACGTCAAGGCCAGCACCGGCGAGCGCATGGGCTTCATCGGCCGCGGCGAGGGCGTCGCCGCCCTGGCTGTGGCTGGGCTGGAGACTTAGCTATCGGCTGATGAGAGCCAGCTCGTCGGTCGCCCTGCGGAGGGGCGCTCGCGCATTGTGTTGTCGTTGTTGCGAGGGCTTTGGCCATCGTGGCACAGGGGAGGTGTGGATATCCCCCTTTCATTAGTGTATAGCAATGGTTATACACCAGTTGAAAGGTGTTAAGTCCCCTCCGCGATCCCGTCGAGCACAACTCTGCGTGAGGTCTTGTCTCGACCGCTAGGGTTGCCCGGCGATGCGCGAGATCGTCCTGCACGACACCCTGAGCGGCGAGCTGATGCCGCTGCGGCCGCGCGATCCGGGGAAGGTGGGGATCTATGCGTGCGGCCCCACGGTGTACAGCCGCATACATATTGGCAACGCACGGCCCTTCGTGGTCTTCAGCCTGCTGAAGCGCTTCCTCGAGCACGAGGGCCATGAGGTCGACCTCGTGATCAACGTCACCGACGTCAACGACAAGATCTACGACGCAGCTCGGGCCCAGGGGCAGCCGAGCGCCGAGCTGGCTGCGCAGATGACGGCGCTGTACAAGGCAGACACCGACGGGCTCGAGCTGGGTCGTCCCGACCACGAGCCGCTCGCCTCGGAGACGATCGGACCGATCGTGAGCTACATCCAGACGCTGATCGACCGCGATCACGCCTATGCGGTCGATGGTGATGTCTACTTTCGCGTGCGCTCCGACGGCGGATACGGCAGCCTCTCCCACCGGCGGCTGGAGAACATGGACCAGGGGGAGGGGGTCGAGGGCACAGCCCGCAAGGAGGACCCGCTCGACTTCGCCCTCTGGAAGGCGCGCAAGGCAGACGAGGACACCTCCTGGCCGGCACCCTGGGGCGAGGGGCGCCCCGGCTGGCACATCGAGTGCTCGGCCATGGCCGAGGAGCTTCTCGGGGTGGGCTTCGACATCCACGGGGGGGGCTCAGATCTCGTCTTCCCCCACCACGAGAACGAGGCCGCCCAGACCCGTGCCGCCCGCGGCAGCGAGCTGGCCAACCTGTGGATGCACAACGGGATGATCCAGTTCACCGGTGAGAAGATGGCCAAGTCGGTGGGCAACATCGCCCTCCTGCACGACGTGCTCGCCGCCAATGGGCCGCAGACGGTGGTGATGTACCTCGTATCCGGCCACTATCGCCAGCCGCTCGCATTCTCCGAGGCGGCACTCGAGCAGGCCAAGGCCAACGTCAACCGCATTCGCGAGGCGGGTCGGCGGCTCTCCTCGGGGGCTTCGCCCTCGGGCCTTGAGCCTTTGCGCGACAGGTTCTTCGATGCGCTTGCCCGCGACTTCAACACCGCCGAGGCGCTCGCCGTGGTGAACGAGTGGATCCGCGAGGCGACTGGCCCGCTGCATGAGGAGCCCGGCGACTCGCACCTGCGGGAGATGCTCGCAGTACTCGGTCTCGATCAGCTCCTCGAGCCGGTCGCGCAGGCGCCGGAAGCGGTGCGCAGGCTGGCCGAGCAGCGAGAGCAGGCTCGCAGCGGCAGGGACTTTGCCGCCGCCGATCGCCTCCGCGAGGAGATCGCGGGGCACGGCTGGGAGGTCCGCGACGCGGCGGGCGGATTCGAGCTGCTTCCGCTGTGATCGTCTACGGGCGCAACCCCGTCAGGGAGGCGTTGCGCGGCCGCAGGGCGGGTGCCCTGAAAGACATATGGGCCACAGCGGGTGCTGCTCGCGAGCCCTGGCTGGAGGGCCTCGAGGTGAGGACGATGGAGGCGGCCCAAATCGAGGAGCGCTGTGACTCCAGCGGCCACCAGGGCATATGCGTCGATGCCGGCCCCTACCGCTACGCGAGCGCCGATGAGCTGCTGGCGTTGCCGGCGCCGCTGCTGGTGGCGCTCGACCAGATCCAGGATCCCCAGAACCTCGGCTCCATCTGCAGGACGGCCGAGTGCGTGGGAGCCAGCGGCGTGGTGATACCGGAGCGCCGCGCCGCCGAGGTAACCCCCGCGGTCTGCAAGGCATCGGCGGGGGCCGTGGAGCACCTTCCGGTGGCGCGTGTTCGCAACCTGGCCGACTTCCTCGACGAGGCCAGCCGGGCGGGGTGCTGGCGCTACGGCGCGAGCGCCGCCGAGGCCTCGGGCGAGCGTCGGGTGCTGCCCTACGACAGCCCCGACTATCGCGGCTCGGGCGTGGTTCTCGTGCTGGGCAGCGAGGGCAGCGGGCTGCGCCCGCGGGTGGCCGGTGCCTGCGATGAGCTCATCTGCCTGCCCCTGCTGGGGCGCATCGAGTCGCTGGGTGTCAGCGCCGCCGCCTCAGCCCTCTTGTATGAGATCTTGCAAAACAGGGGCGGGCGTCCTTGACAACGGTTCATAACTGTGCGAGGCTGGCGCCGACATAACGCTGAACCTAAGGTTGAGAAACCTTGGGAATTGAATAGCTTTGGCGCCAGGGGAGGAGTGCGCCACTGAGCAATTTGGGGCCTGCCAGGAGGCGGCACCGAAGAAAGGATCTGCTCGTGGCCCGATTCTCCCATAACCCTAACTCTGAACCCAAGGTCGAGGATGAATTCCTCATCGCCTTGGCCAAGCAGGGTGATCGCAACGCCTATGACCGGCTCGTTCGGCGCTATCACGGCTTCGTACGGCTCAAGGTGTCTTCGTACTTCCTCGCCGGCGGCGACGCCGACGACCTCATCCAAGAGGGGCTCGTAGGGCTCTACAAGGCGATTCGCGACTTCCGCAACGATCGCGAGTCGAGCTTTCGCAACTTCGCCGAGCTCTGCATCACACGACAGATCATCACTGCCGTGAAGACCGCAACTCGCAACAAGCACACGCCCCTCAACCAGTACGTGTCGTTCTCCTCCACACCCGCTGGAAGCGGCGACGACGTACCCACCCTGGACCAGATGCTGCCCGGTCCCACCGTGCACGATCCCGTCAACCAGGTGATCTCATCAGAGGAGCTCCGCTCGCTGGTTGGCTGCCTCTCGACGGCTCTCTCGGAGCTTGAGAGCAGGGTGCTGTCGCTGTATCTCGACGGCTACTCCTACGAGCAGGTCGGTGAGCGTCTGACGTGCGACACCAAGACCGTGGACAACGCGCTGCAGCGGGTCAAGCGCAAGGTGGGCGCCCATCTGCAGTCGCGCGCTGTGGCTGCCTAGCTCACGCCGGGCAGTCCGTGCGCGTCTGTGGCCGCCCCCGCCGGGACGGCCACAGAGCGCTTGGAGGCGTCCCCTCGAACTAGATCTGACCTTCCTGAAGCGGTTTGCTCGCGGGGGCCGGCCTGAACGCCTGGGCCGGTGAGGGCGTCACTTCGAGTGCGACGGGTGCGCTCGACGCCGACTGGTTGAGGAGGTCGCCGGGAACCTTGATGCGGAAACGCTCGCTCCCCGACCCGAAGATGCGGTCGCTGATCGAGTACTTCCCATCGGCTCCGACTTTCCCCAGTTCGACGACATGGAAGCCTCCGCCCGAGGCGTTTTCGCGCTCCAGGTAGACCAGGTGTCCCGACACGATCGGGGTGACAGTCCCGGTGAAGGTGACTTCTTCCCCGGATTTGACCGCTGAGCTCGGCGGAGTTGCCGTGAGCACGTATTTCACGCCCTCGAACAGAACAGACGAGCCTTTGCCGGCGCTGGTCACCCGGTAGAAGGTGCTCACCGCAGGCGTCTGCGGGAACGAGTATTCGCCTTTGGAGTTGGTAGTGCCCGTTGCAACCGGGGCGTAGCTCGCTCCCCGGCCGCGGGCCAGCAGCGTTACGGCCTGCCCTTCAGGTGCCGCTTTCCCGGGCGTGGTGTAGACGGTGCCCGTGAGCGTCACCGACTGGCCGAAGGAGATGGGGTCGCCTGACGTGTTGATGGTCAGGTTCTGGTTCTCCTTCTGGGAGATGTTGTAGTTGCGTTCGTTGGAGATGCCGCGTACGAAGACCCTGCGGTTGCCCTGCACCACCACGCGGATGTTGGCGTCGCCGGGAACCACGAAGCGGTGGGTGATGGCGAATTCGCCTTTTTCGCTCACGGGGCCGCCGACCTGGATCACATGCCATTCTTCCTTCGTGAGAGCGTTCTCGCGTTGGAGCACCACACGGGCGCCCGCGTCCTTGGGGTTGACCGTCCCCTTGAAGATCACCGCGCCCGTCTTGCCCGTGATCAGGGGGACTTTTTCGTCCGGCCCTTCGAGCATCACGATCGGTTCGACGCGCACGGCTCGCTGGACGCTGCGCGCTTCGGGGGTGCTCGCGTAGAAGACGGTGTCCTGCTCGATTTTCGCCGTCTGGAAGGTGTAGGCGCCGCCTTCGGTGGTTGCGGTGCCGAGCGCCTGATAGCTGCTCGTGGCGGTGCGGCCGTACACCGTCACCGTCTGGGGGGTCGCCGGGGGGGCGCCGTGGCAGCTGAGCTGGCCGCCGAGCGTGACGGTTTCCCCTTCGGCTACCTGGTTGTGGCCGACGAGCAGGGTCAGGCGGCAGTGGCCCACCACGCCCGCAGCGCGGTGATGGCCGCCCGCGGCGGATGCTCCCGCCGGAGCCAGTGCCAGTATCGCGGCCGTGGCAGCGAGAGCCGGCAGCTTGGTTGAACGCATGTATGCCTCTCCTTTGAGAGTAAGGATGGTCTGTTGGGGAACGTCTCTGTCTATGAGCGCTCGCCGTGCAGCGAGCACATTCGCTTCCCCTAACCCGCTGGGGGCATGATCGATGCGGTCGGCCCCTCGCGCGGTGCGTGGTCTGTCGGCGTGTGAGAGCCTTCCGCTCGTGCCCGGCGAACCCATGCCGAGATGGCCCTGAGCATGCTCGCCGCCGCTGTCAACCTCGCACCCGGCACCTTCCTGGCGATCGTCGCCGTGTCGGCGCTGGCGGGCACCGTCGCGGCGGTGGCCGCGGGGCGAGGTCTGATCGTGCCGGTGGTCGTACTCGAGCTGCTGCTCGGGATCGTGCTGGGGCCGTGGGTGCTCGGGTTGCATGTGACCGAGCTGGTGGGCTTCTTCTCCGACCTCGGCCTCGGCCTGCTGTTCTTCTTCGCGGGCTATGAGATCGATGTCCGGCGCATCGCCGGTCGCCCTCTGAAGCTCGCCCTCGCCGGGTGGGCGATGTCGCTCGCGTTGGCCTACGCCATCGGCGGAATCCTCGCCGCGGCCGGAATCGTGCTCTCACTGCTCTACACGGGCTCTGCACTGGCCACCACCGCCATCGGCACGCTGATCCCCGTGCTCTCCGACACCGGCGACCTGCGCACCCGCTTCGGCTCCTTCCTGCTGGCGGCGGGGGCCGTCGGCGAGTTCGGGCCGATCCTCCTGTTGACGCTGATCCTCTCCAGTGAGAGCACCGTGCACAACGCCCTCATCCTGGTTGCCTTCATCGGACTGGCCGTCGGCGTGGCGGTGCTCGCCGTGCGCTCCTCCGAGCGGACCATGCCGCTGTTGGAGCGCACTTTGGAGAGCAGCTCCCAGCTGGCCGTGAGGTGGATCATCGTGCTCGTCTTCGCCCTGGCCCTGCTCGCATTCGAACTGGGCCTCGACCTGCTGCTGGGTGGGTTCGCCGCTGGCGTGATCACCCGTCAGGTCCTGCGCCGGCACGAGATGCCCAGCTTCGACTCCAAGCTCTCGGCCGTTGCCTTTGGGGTGTTCGTGCCCTTCTTCTTCGTCGCCAGCGGCATGCAGCTCGACGTCAACGACCTGTTCGCCTCCCTGGGAGCGGTGGCCAAGATGATCGCCTTCTTCGGGCTGTTCCTGATCGTGCGGGGCGCCCCCGCTCTGCTGCTCTACCGCCACGATCTCGATCTGCGAGATCGGGTTGCCCTGGCGCTGATGAGCTCCACCCAGCTTCCGCTCGTGCTCGCCATCACCACACTGGCCACGGGCACCGGGCACATGCGGCCTTCGACCGCGGCCGCTCTTGTCGGAGCGGCCGTTCTCTCGACGCTTGCATTTCCCGCTCTGGGATTGCGGTTGCGAGGAGACCTCGAGGCCGAGCGGCTGCTGGCAGGTACCTGAGATCAAGTCCTGGGATGCAGCTGCCCGAGATGTACCCTCCCGCCGCACGCGGCAACAAGGCTTGACAGCCTGACTGGTTGATATACATCCCGGCCCATCAGCCCCGGACAGGGGTAACTCGACCGGGAGGTTTCCATGCACCGCATTCTGGCCCGACGGCCATCGCCCTCGATGGTGATCTCGCTTCTGGCCCTGTTCGTTGCCCTCTCAGGGGGAGCGTATGCCGCCCTGAGGCTGCCACGGGCAAGTGTCGGCACGACGCAGTTGGCGCCGGGCGCGGTTACCGAAGCAAAGCTTCACGACGGGGCGGTGAGCGCTCGCAAGATCAAGGCCGGCTCCCTGCTGGCGACGGACTTCAAAGCGGGCCAGCTGCCAGCCGGAGCGCCCGGCCCTCAGGGTCTCCAGGGCCCTCAGGGGCTCCAGGGGTCTGCGGGTCCGGCCACTGGCGCAGCCGGCGGCTCGCTGACGGGCAGCTACCCGAATCCCTCGATCGCTGCCGGCGCAGTTGGAGGCGAACAGCTCGCCAACGGTGCCGTGACCGGCGCCAAGGTCGCTCCACACTCGCTCACCGGGGCTGAGATCGACTCCTCGACGCTGGGAGAGGTGCCGAGCGCGGAATCGGCCGAAGGCATCACCAACCCCTCCGGAGCGGGTCTCGAGCAGGGGGTGGGCAGAACGATCACCAGCGCCGGCAGCGTCGAAAGCGGCGCCTCGGGGGCCAGCAACGGCGAAGACGTCTTCCAGCTCAACGAAGCGCGGGTGGTCGTGGTGTGCGGGCACGAACATCCCACCATCCACAACAACGCTGTGGTTGAACTCGAGGACATCTCCAGCGCGCCGCTCACCGCGTGGGTGAACGACACGACCACCAACGGCACGTTCTCCGGACTGCACGCCTACTCGATCGCGGGCGGGGGGATCCGACAGGTGGCGCTGAGCAATGAACCGCAGCAGCTGGTGATCCAGGCACGCAGCTCGGTGGTGTCCTACACCACGATTCTCTCCATCAGCTACATCCCGGCGCCCGAAGCGGCGGCTTCGGCCAAGTGCGAATGGTCGGCCACAACCTCCATCGTCCCCGCAGGCTGAACGGGAGGGGACGTGGGTGCGCCCCGCCCGCGGGGACCTGATGGCGGGGCACCCGCGTCCCAGATATTTGTCTGCCAGACAGTGATCCAACATACGGACTCGTGCGTAGCAGTAGGTCGTGCAATGCGAACGCCGAAGGCGATGCTGGGCGAGTAGCGGTGTTTGTGCGCGCTCTCGCCTGTGGCTGCGCGGACGCAGCCTGGAGGCGGCATCGCTGCTCAAGGGACGCGCCAGCACGCCGCTTGCCAAGGAGCCGTCAGGCTGCTGCCTGCGGGGCTAAGGGGTCGAGGTCAGGCGAGGTATCGGCGCGGCCGGGCCGAGGGTCAGGCGCGGCCCGACACGGCGTCCACGAGGCGCCCGAGACGTGAGGGATGCCCGCTCGCTCGCTCGTAGCGATCGGCGCGGCGGTAGAGGGCATAGACCGAGTGGATCGCGGCCCAGCGCAGTGGCTCGGGCTCCCAGCGGGCGGGCCGGTGTCCCACCCAGGGCAGGAGCGTCAATGCGCTGCGCTCGCCGAGCACGAGGTCGCGAAGGGTCCGTCCGGCGAGATTCGCCGCGGCCACCCCCTCGCCCACATAGCCTCCCGCCCAGGCCAGCCCCGTGCTCGGGTCGGCGTTGACGGACATGCACCAGTCACGGGGAACCCCCAGCACCCCCGACCAGGCATGATCGATTCCCACGCCCGCGGTCGCTGGAAACATGGCGTGGAGCTTGTGTCGCAGGCTCCTGACGGTCGCCCCGGCGGTCTCCCCACGTCCATCGGTGCGCGAGGCGAAGCGGTAGGGCACGCCGCGGCCGCCGATGGCGATGCGTCCATCCTCGGTGCGCTGCAGGTAGACGTATGCGTGGGCGCTGTCCCCGAGCACCTCTCGGCCGGACCAGCCGATCTCCTCCCACACCCCCTCGCCGAGGGGCTCGGTGACGATCATCGAGCTGTTCATCGGGACGAGCGCGCGTTTGCAGCCGCGCAGGTCGGCGGTGTAGCCCTCGGTGGCCCGCACCACCCAGCGCGCTGTGAGCGTTCCCCGTGGCGTGAGCGCCCGGTGGGGGGCGATCTCGCTCACGGCCGTTCGCTCGTAGATGCTCACCCCGAGCGCCTCCACCGCGCCGGCCAGGCCGCGGAGCAGCTTCGCCGGATGCACCCGTGCGACGTGGGGTGAGAAGCTGGCGCTGTGGGCTCCCGCGATCCGGATCCGTTCGTCGAGCTCCCCGTCCGATAGCTCACGCAGGTCCTCCTCCTCGAGTCCATGCTCGCGGGCGTGTTCGACCTCCTCTCGTTGGCGCAACGCCTGGGCCCGGTTCAGGGCGATCGCGATGTGTCCGCCCTTGACGAAGTCCGCATCGATCTGCCGCTCGTCGATCACTCGGCCCACCTCGTCGACCGTCTCCAACATCGCCCTTTGCAGCGCCGCATAGCCTCCCGGTCCCCCCCTTCGCTCGTATACAGCGGGGCGGCCCGAGAAGAAGCCCGAGACCCAGCCGCCGTTACGCCCCGATGCGCCGAAGCCCGCTACCTCGCGCTCGAGCACCACTATCCGCAGGGCCGGTTGCGCCCGCTTGAGGTAGTAGGCGCTCCAAAGTCCTGTGAAGCCGGCCCCCACGATCGCCACGTCGGCTTCCTCGTCGCCGGCGAGCGGCGCCCGCGGGGTTGGCTCACCGCCGAGAGAGCGCCACCAGAACCCCAATTCGCCTGTGTGCATAGTTGACACTGATTGAGCCTAGCCCGCTACAGAAGGGCTATGATCGCGCTTGGGCCCCGGCGGTCCGTGCAGGGCCGGGAGTGGGGTGAATCGTAAGCGGGAGGAGCTGGTTATGGACGCGGCAGTTGGCGAGGCGACGACGCCTGAGGAGGGCTCCGCAGCGCACGCTCGCACCCTCGCCGAAGCCTTCCGCATCACGGCGGCCGATCGCGAGGACGAGGTCGCGATCAGGACCAAGGGCGATGAGTTCACCATCACCTGGGGGGATCTCCGCGAGCGGGTGGACGCACTGGCCGGAGGCCTGGCCAAGCTCGGCTTGAAGCGTGGTGACACGCTCGCCCTGATGCTCTCCAACCGTCCCGAGTTCCACCTCTGCGACCTGGCGGGGATGATGCTCGGCGCGGCGCCATTCTCGATCTACAACACATACACCCCCGAGCAGATCCAGTATCTCGTCGAGGACGCTGGCGCGAGGGTGCTGATCTGCGAGCAGCAGTACCTGCCCTCGGTGCTCGAGGCCCGCAAGGACCTGCCGGCGCTGGAGCATGTGATCGTCGTGGACGGCGACCCTCCCGAGGGGGTCCTCGCGCTGGAGGAGGTCGAGGGGTCGAACCCCGACTTCGACGTGGAGGCGTCGGTGGCGCAGATCCAGCCCGGCGATGTGCTGACGCTCATCTACACCTCGGGCACCACCGGACCGCCGAAGGGCGTGCAGTTGATTCACCGCAACCTGCTCGCCGCCGTGGAGGGCCTCGACGTACTGATCCAGTTCCCTCGCGACGGCCGCGTGATCTCGTGGCTGCCGAGCGCCCATGTGGCCGAGCGAAACGCTCACCACTACCTGCCCATCGTCTACGGCCTGCAGATCACCTGCTGCGATGACCCCCGCCAGGTGCTCTCCTATCTGCCAGAAGTGAAACCCAGCTGGTTCTTCGCCGTGCCCCGCATCTGGGAGAAGCTGAAGGCGGGCCTGGAGACCATGATCGCCGGCCAGCCCGAGGAGCAGGGCAAGGCGATGCAGGCGGCGCTGGCGGCGAGCGTGCGCAAGGTGCGCCTGGAGCAGGCAGGCGAGCCCGTTCCCTATGAGCTGGCCGAGGAGGTGGCGAAGGCCGACGCTGAGATATTCGCCGGGGTGCGGACGATGCTCGGGCTCGACCAGGTGGAGGCGATCAACGTCGGCGCCGCCCCCACGCCGGTGGAGGTGCTGGAGTTCTTCCACGCCATCGGACTGCCCCTGGCCGAGCTGTGGGGTATGAGTGAGACCTGCGGCGCGGGCAGCGTGAATCCACCCGGGAAGATCAAGATCGGCACGGTGGGTCCGCCGGCGCCGGGGGTGCAGATCAAGCTGGACACAGATGGCGAGGTGCTGGTGAAATCCGAAGTGGTGATGCTCGGCTATCGCAACCTGCCGGAGAAGACCAGCGAGTCGTTCACCGAGGACGGCTGGCTGCGGACCGGCGATATCGGCACCTTCGACGAGGACGGCTACCTCACGATCGTGGATCGCAAGAAGGAGCTGATCATCAGCGCGGGCGGCAAGAACATGTCCCCCGCCAACATCGAGGCTGCCGTCAAGACCTCCTCACCGCTGATCGGGCAGGCCTGCTGCATTGGCGACATGCGCCCCTACAACACCGCTCTGATCGTTCTCGACGCCGACTTCGCGCCGGCCTGGGCGTCCAAGGAGGGGATCGACGACACGGCACTGGAGTCGCTGGCGGACGATGAGCGGGTGCGTGCCGAGGTGCAGAAGGGGGTCGACGTGGCCAACGCCAAGCTGGCGCGGGTGGAACAGATAAAGAAGTTCATCCTCGTAAGGGGCGATTGGCTGCCTGGTGGCGAGGAGCTGACACCGACGATGAAGCTCAAGCGCAAGCCGATCGCCGAGAAGTACAAGGACGCCATCGAGACGATGTACGCGGGCTGAAGGCTCCTAGGCAGGGGGGCACCCGCTCGCCTTCAGCTTCCCGGTGAGTTCGAACACGTACTCAGTGGGGCCGGGGCTCAGCACGAGGCGCGCGGAGGGGTCTCCCTGCGTCCAGGACACAGGCACAGTGGGCGTAGGGGCGGGCGTGAGGACCAGATAGCGGTATGCCCCGGCGTTGACCGCGCTGCGCCATCTCACGCAAGAGGTGATCGGCGCAAATCCACCGTCGGCGGTGTGTGTGCCGAGGTAGTCCACCCTGTTGGTGTCGCGGGCACCGTAGAGGGGGTACTGCTGGACCGTGCCATAGAGGGCGATGCGTGAATGGGCAACTCGCTGAGCCCAGCGGTACAGGCTCCCGAGCCCCGCATCGGTGGTGTCCCCGACGAGGTAGCGGCGGTTGAAGTAGTGGCGCTGGGCGGCGAACCCGCCGGCCACCAGGGCGATCAGGAGTCCAGCTGTGGCGATGGCGAGCGTCGAGCGGGGTTGGCGAGGAAACCGGCGCCAGTGGAGGACGCCCGCCACGACAGCGCCGGCGGGCAGGAGGAAGACGAGGTGGCGTGCCGGTTGGGTTGGCCACAGCGCACGCTCGAGCTGGGTGGCCGCCAGGAGGGCGAGCAGCGCATATCCGAGGGGCACGAGCAGCCGCGGGCGACGCAGGCGCAGGACGATCGGCACCAGCATGATCCCGAGCGCCAGAGCTGGTGTGACGTAGCGCAGGTTCACCTGGAACTCGGTGGTGCCCTGCTCGATGGCCGTTGCGCCGGTGGGGAGGAAGAGATAGGAGATGCCTGTCACGGCGGCCGTCGCCGCGAGCACCCGCACCAAAGAGCCGGCGCTCATCACGATCCCCGCAACCACGGCGGCGAGGTAGAGCGCCAGCACCAGGGGCCAGAGCGGGCCGAGGGCGTGACTGAGACCGGGAGCGAAACGCGAGCCCCACAGTGAGAGATGGCCGAGCTCAGAGATGACCGTCTGCTGCGAGGCGCTCTCCAGCGGCGAGAGCGGTCCAGCCAGCGTCACCGGCCCAATGTGCAGCCGCTGCCCCAAGGGGTTGCCCATGGCGATCAGGTTGCGCAGGTACCACCAGCCGGCTGTCAGCCCCAGCGCCACGGCGAGCTCGGCGAGGGCCCACCGGCGCGAGCCCCGCCGTGCGCTGAGGGCGATGCCCGCGATGAGCGCGAATGCGGGAACGATGAAGGTGAACTTCGTCCCAACGGCCACCCCGAGCGCGAGACCGGCGAGCGCCAGCATCGCACGCTCACCGCTCGCGTTGAGCGCAATTGCCGTCCCCGCCAGGAGCATCGCCAGGCCGGTGATGTCGTTGAAGGCCTCACCCGGCTGAGTGCCGCTCAACACGGGCAGGGCGCTCACCAGACAGCCAACGATGAGCGTCTGGCGCTCGACCCGCCACGGCCGGCCCAGGCACCACGAGGCGAGCAAGGCCACTGCCAGCCACAGCAGGTTGAGCAGCGGCGAGAGGAAGTCGTTGTGCAGCGCCACTATCCCGAGCGCATGGAAGAGCTCGGAGTTGGCCGGGTAGTAGGCGACGAAGGGATCGGCCTGGGTGAACTGGACACCTGTCACAGCGCCCGTCTGCGCCATGTGGACGGCAAAGGGCATGTGGTACCAGAGGGTGTCGAAGTTGAACATGCCCGCGCCCAGCGCGTTGGCGCTCTGGACGCACCACTGAGCGGCCACCACGGCCACCGCGACGGCGGCAGCCGGTGTTGCTGCGCTGGGGCGGCTCTCCGCGGGCGGCGATGCTGTCGGTTGGGTTGGTCCGTCGCTCGCTCCGCCGGCTCGATCGGCTCCGATGACTCGCCAGAGAACCAGGGCAAGAAGCACGAGAGTCGGGATCAGCGTCGCGGGGCGCAGCTCCTTGGCCAGGCCCAATCCCTCGGCGACGACCAGCAGGACGCTCGAGGCAAGGACAGCCTCGGCGAGCACTCCCAGCGCACCCGCCACGGTGAGGAAGCGACGGCGCACGATGTGGGCGGCCACAACGGCGGGCACGACGATGCCGGTTAGGCGCGCCAGCGCCGCCAGGAACTGGAGGAGGGTCACGGTTTGGCGGACTCCAACGCGGCGCGGGGCCGGCCGGTGCTCATCGGCGCAGACTAAGGGAGCCGCTCTCCAGCTGCTGTGACTGACGGGTGCGTCAGCCCTGGGCGGCCTGCGGCTGAGCCTGGGTGGCCTGTTGGGCCTGACGTTCGCTTCGCAGCCGCGCGGCGAGCGCCTGGACCTGCCTGACGGCGCGTGCACGGGCAGCGGCGGGAGTGCTCGCGGCCACAGCCTCCCCGGCGCCGGCGCAGTAGGCGATCGCTTCGAGGTTGGTGGGGACGCCCGAGAGATTGTCGACGAGCACTATCCAGCTCTGATGGTCGGCGCTCATTTCGCTTCCATTGCGGATGGCGAAGCCCGTGTACTCGCCGCCGCTCACCACACGGGTGCCCGGCGGGCAAGTGGCCACCGACGTTCCTTCATCCCCTGGTGGCACTTTGACGTCGGCGGCGCGGGTGATCGTGAGCGAGCTGAGATTGCTCGGTCCGGCTTCCCCGCGAGGTCCCTGTGCTCCCGCCGGACCCGCCCCGCCGGCGGGGCCACTAGGACCCTGAGGGCCTATCGCACCCCTCGCCCCGTGGAGGCTCCTCAGCACGCTGGGCTTGATCTGCCGGGTGCTGGTGATCAGGTAGCGCTGGGCAGCCACAGCGCTACCTCCCACGGCCAGGAAGAGAGCCAGGATCGCGATCATCCCGGCCGGTGTTGGTCTGCCTACGCGCACTTCGAGGTACCCCGTCTTGTGACCGAGGCGAGCGCTTCTGCCGCCTCTATAGGGCCAGCGTATGAGCTCGGGCGACGGTGGCCAAGCGCACTGGACGAACGTGGGGCAGCCAGAACGGCACGAGCGTCTCCGACCTTAAAGGGGGCCGGCGGGGGCACTGCGACATAGACAGCCTGACGGATGCCGTGCGGGCGTTGACTGCGAGGGCTCCAATCCCTAGCGTTTCATGGGCGCAGATGACTTAGGGGAGCCATCAAGGGGCGCGCCAACGTTCAAGGAAGGACGGGAAGCCATGGGGGAGTCGAGAGCCAATATGAGACGAGTGCTTCGGCGGGTGATCGCGGCGCTGGCGGTGAGCGATCTCGCCTATCGGCTGTTCGTGCGGGAGTCTCTGCGGCGAGCGCTGGGCATCGAAGCCAAGCACGCCTGAGAAGGCACGGCCAAGCCGGAGAGGGGTCTCGAACCCCTGACCTCCTGTGCGGCCATCTGTTGAGCTGCTACAAGGTTACGGCAAGAATCAGAGCCGACGGCCGGGATCGAACCGGCGACCCCCGGTTTACAAAACCGGTGCTCTGCCAGCTGAGCTACGTCGGCGTGGCGTGCGTATCCTAACGCCGCAACGCCTGCCGTCGTCCTGCTTGGCGGGATTTCGGTGCTGTCGCGGTCCATCTCATTGTGGCGCGATCGGGTTGAGGTGGTGGGCTTGTGCTGCGGCGTGTAGGTCGCTGTCGTAGACGAACATCGTCCCGAGGTCCTCGCGCATGGTCAGCGCGGTGGCGAGGTGGATTGCGTCCATCGCGCGTAGCGGTGGGGTGTGGGCGTCGGTTGCGAGTTCGATGATCTCGGGGGATATGGGAATCAGGGTGATGCGCTCGAGCGTTGCCTTGGCGCGCTGCAGGACGTCTTCGCCGCCGAGGCGTTTTGCTGTGCAGACGGCCTCGACGCGGATCAGCTCGCTGGCGACCTGCACGGGCCAGTCGGCGAGTGCTGCGCGGAAGGCTTCTGTCTCGCGCTCGGCCTTGAAAAGCTTCACGAGCGCGGAGGCGTCGACGTAGGCGGCGCTCACTCGCCGCGGACCCACTGCAGCGTGTCAGACGCCGGTGCTGCACCCGTGGGGTCTGGCTCGCCCGGCGGCGGGTCCAGTTCCAGCAGACTTCCACGGCCGGGTCTCGCGCCGTAGTGCTCAGCGAGTCGGGCTTGCAGCTGCGAATCAGTGCCGGCGCTGGCGAGCACCGCTCGGGCACCTCTCAGTGTGAGGGCGCGGATCTGCGCCGCCGCGGAGCGGGTCTCGGCGGGGTCGAGGAGCGGCTCGGTGAGGGCGAGCGCACGCTCCACCTCCGGGTCGCGTTCGACACCCAGTCGAGGATGACGAGAAGCCATGAGCAAATGGTAGCACTATGGTGTAGCACTCTGGCGCGTGAGCGCCGTAAAGACTTCCGCATGCCAGCCAAGCGGGCGCCAACGGGCGGACACTCAGGACTGGCCCCAAGTCGTCCCGAGCATGAGCAAGATGGTCTACGTCCGAGACGCCTGCATCCACGCGGACGCCGCACTCAGAGCGAGCGACCTGGACACGTGCCACGCCAGGGCTGGCAGAGTCTCGAACGCCCAGGCGGGATAGTCATCCTTTGTAGATCGCACAGACTTAGACCAACGCGGAACGTTAGACCAACGCGGAACGTGAGGAGGAGAGAGAATGGAAGCAGAGCGCAACTTGATCGTCGTCGAGACTGCTGAGGAGTGGGGTAAGGCGCTCCATGAGCACCTCGTGGAGCGTGCGACACGCATCTACTCCGAGAAGGGCCCTGACGCTCTTGACTCGGATGGCTGGCTCGCGCTGGAGGTAAAAACTCACGTGCGCTTCAAGATCCCCGAGGGTCATGATCCGATCCGGGACAAGGGACCGGGGCCGTGCTGCATCTGCACCTACTGGGAAGGCGGTGTGCGCATCTGCGTCGGCAGGTGCTGCCCTGGGCATGGGCATTGAAGCGGATACGAAGGGATACCTTGCAAAGAGATGGGTGGCAGCCAGGAAAATGCCGAGCCCGCGATTATCGGGCTAGTAGCGCGGGCGGCACCCGCCTGAACCCACGCACTGACCCCATGCGTCAGCCACGGTCCGAAAGCGCTCGTAAGCGTCGAGAGAACTGTAACGGCGAGCTCGTGGCCGGTGTATGGAAGGCATGGAGCTTCACCATGCCCGACTCGACCGCAGGCGCGAGGACTTCCCGAGCGAGCCGGGGGCCGCGGAGGCAGAGGTTAAGCTGAGCGGCTTCCGCGAGCGCTCGCTGAGGAAGGGTGTCAACCCGGTCATCTACTGGATCCTGCGGGCGCTGCTGGTGCCGTTCTTCCTGGTCTACTTCCGCATGGAGCGGATTGGGCGCGAGCACCTCCCCCGCACGGGACCTCTGCTGCTCGCATCCAACCACCGCAGCTTTCTGGACCCCTTCGTGATCGGCACCATGGTGCGCCGTCCCGTCTACTACATGGCCAAGCGAGAGCTGTTCGAAAAGCGCTGGCAGGCATGGGTACTGAACGCGCTCGGCGCCTTCCCCGTCGACCGTGGAGCGGGCGATCGCGGTGCGATGGACACCGCCCGGGCAATCCTCGAACGCGGGGACTGCGTGGTGGTGTTCCCCGAGGGGACCCGCGTGCGCCCAGGGCCGCTCGGCGACCCCCGTCGCGGAGTGGGGCGCCTGGCACTCGAAACGGGCGCACCGGTGGCTCCGATAGCTGTGATCGGCACCGAGGACGTGCGCAGAGGCTGGCGGATCCGCCCCCGCAAGGTGCGCATACGAGCGGGCCGCCCGTTGCTCTTTCCCACCGTCAAACGCTCCTCCCCGTCACTCGCCACGGGCGTCACCGAGCGCATCTGGGCGTGTGTGCGCCTGCAGTGGGACTGGCTTGGCGGTGTCAAGGCCCCGCGTGAGGATCCGGCTCGGGATCGCGAGCGGCACGAGATATCGCACGCCGCCTGAGGGCCAACGGCTGAGGGGTGGATAGGGTGCAATGAGTGGCCGAGCAAGTCTCCCCGAAGTCCAAGGCGCAGCTCGATGCGGAGTTCTCAGACCTGTACCGGGCGCATCTGCGCGATGTCTACAGCTATGCCTACTACCGCGTCGGCGATCACCACGACGCCGAGGACCTGACCGAGCAGACCTTCCTGCAGGCCTACCGTCACTTCGAGCGGGCCCAGCGCGAATCGCATGGGCGTCCGCTGCGCCCGTGGCTGATTCGTATCGCCCACAACCTGGCAGCCAACCTGTATCGGGACCGCTCACGCAAGCCGGCCTCGCCGATCGACGAGTCGACGCCGCTGGCTGCTCTGCACACGACCGAGCAGCTGGTGGAGGGGCGCGACGAGCTGAGCCGGGTGCTCGATGGGGTGCGCATGCTCCCCGACGATCGCCGCGAGGCGCTGATCATGCGCTTTGCCCTGGGTATGGACAACAGGGAGATCGCGCGGGCCATGGGTCGCTCCGACGGTGCCACCAAGGTGCTGATCCATCGCGCCATCAAGCAGCTGGAGGAGCTGGTGGGAGATCGGGGCGGCGAGAGCGCCACCGTCTCCTCTGCCAATGGCAGCGCACCCGCCGCGTCGATCGAGGGCGGCCGGGGGAGGGGACCCGATGAGTGAGGCTGCCCAGAGCTTCGAGGGCCTGCTGCGCGAAGCGCTCACCCCTGTCGAGCCGCCCGCCGACCTGGCTGAGCGGCTGGAGGACACCCTTACGAGCATCACGGCGATGGCTGCAGATGAGCTGGAGGCATGGGAGCTGTCGGCCATGCGCGACCCCCGCAACTGGGTTCGCCCCGCTGCCGCGGTGGTTGCCGGCGGTGCGGCCGGGGCTGCACTGGTGCTGCTGCGCGCCCGTCGGCGGACCGCCGGCCGGGCTCCCGATCTGGGCGGCGTGCGCGATGCGGCCGATGGGATGCGGGACGGGATGCGCGATGCGGCCGATGGTGTGCGTGATGGTGCCGAGCGGGCCCTGCGCGATCTCGGGCGCGAGACACGCAGGCTGTTCGGCGAGCGCTGAGGGTTTGGCGAGAGCGCACCCTGAACATGCACACGTTGTTACTCCTTAAGAGTGGTGTATAGCCATGGCTATACACCAACCAAAGGGGGATACATAGACACCGACGAGGACCGCCTCCGCCGGCGCCATGGCGGCCGCGGCCGCCCTGCGAGATAGGCTCTTCCGGCGACATGGCAACCTGCTACCGCCACCCCTCACGCGAGACGGGGGTTTCCTGTTCGAACTGCGGGCGGCCGATCTGCCCCGACTGCATGACGACGACGCCGGTGGGGATGCGCTGCCCGGAGTGTGCCCAGCAGCGCACCAAAGTGGTGCGGCTGCGCGAGATGGCGACGATCCCGCGGGTGACCTATGCGCTGATAGCGATCAACGTGGTGGCGTTCCTCACCGAGCAGGGTCAGTTCTCGCTGACGGGGACGAACATCTACGGCAAGGTGATCGAAGAAGGCGTTCTCTTTCGCCCGTCGATAGGGGAAGGCCATCAGTACTGGCGGCTCGTCACCAGCGGCTTCCTGCATGAGAACTTCGTGCACATCGGCTTCAACATGTACCTGCTGTACCTGCTGGGGATGATGCTCGAGCGGGCGATCGGCTCGGCCAGGTTTGCGGCCATCTACTTCACGGCCCTGCTGGCGGGCTCGTTCGGGGCGCTGTTCGCCACCGCGTCGCCGAGCCTGGGAGCCTCGGGTGCGGTGTTCGGGCTGATGGGGGCGGCGGTGGTGGAGCTGAGGGCGCGGCGGGTGAGCGTGATGGAGTCGGGCATCGGGGGCCTGATCATCATCAACCTGATCTTCAGCTTCACCTTCGCCAACATCTCTGTTGGGGCTCACATCGGGGGACTGATCGGTGGCTTCCTGGCGGGCCTCGCATTCAGGACGGCAGACCAGCGCAAAGTGCCGGTGCTCGGATTCGTCGCGTGCCTGGCGCTCAGCGCGGCGGCGGTCGCCGCTGCGATAGCTGCGGCCGGCGCCACGGGCACGGGCATCGCCTAGCCAGGAGGCGGCGGCGACGCCGCCGGAGGTCATCTCGCCCTGGGCGCGGCAGCGTTATGTGGCGCTGGGCACGGCGGCAACGGCCAGCGCCTGGGCGCCGGCGGGCACCTGGGGAACGAGATGGGGATGGAGGATGTGGGCGAGCAGCTCCAAGCCGTCCACCAGCCGGGGACCGGGGCGGGAGAAGTAGGCGGAGGCGTTGACGGCGACGATCTGCTCGGCGCCGAGGGTGCCCAGCTCGCGAGCGTGGAGCATGGCCTCGGCGTGTGCACGCGGGGCGTCGTAGCCGCAGGGCATCACCACCACGATGTCCGGCCGAGCGGCGGCGACGGCCTCCCAGGCGACGGTGTCGGAGGGTTCGCCGGGCAGCCCGAGGACATCGGTGCCGCCGGCGAGCTCGATCAGCTGGGGGGTCCAGTGGCCGGCCACGAACACGGGGTCGAGCCACTCGATGGCGGCGACACGGGGGCGGGGGGCTCCGCGCACGGCGAGGCGCACCCGGTCGAGGCGTCCGGCGGTCCGGGCCACCAGCGCCACGCCCTGTTCGCGTCGTTTGGTGGCCTGGGCCAGGGTGCGCACGTCGCCGAGGGTCTCGCCAAGGGTCTTGGGGTCGAGTGCGATGACCCGCGGCTTGGAGGGCAGGGTGCGGGCGATCTCCTCGACCTCCTCGTAGGAGACGGCGCACACGGGACACAGGGCCTGGGTGACGATCAGGTCGGGCTCGAGCTCGGCGAGGGCGTGGCGGTCGAGCTCGTAGATGGCCTGCCCCTCCAGCGTGCGCTCACGGACGGCCCGGTCGATCTCGGCGGCGGTGAGACCGCCGGGGAGCACATCGCGGGTGACCCGGGGGAGGGCGAGAGCCTCGAGCGGGTAATCGCACTCGTGGGTGACGGCCACCACCTCGGGACCGGCGCCGAGGGCGAACAACAGCTCGGTGGCGTGGGGTACGAGGCTGACGATGCGCACCCCCAAACTGTACGCCGAGGACGTTCGAGCTACCCTCGCAGGTGATGAGCACGCTCAGCGACGAGGAGATCGAGCGGCGCCTGGCGGGGGTCGAGCACTGGAGACATGGCGAGGGGAATTCGATCGTGCGCGAATACGAGCTCGAGGACTTCGCCAAGGCGATCTCGCTGGTCAACGGCGTGGCCGAGCTGGCCGAGCGGGCCAACCATCACCCCGACATCCTGGTGCATGGTTGGAACAAGGTGCGCCTGACGCTCTCCACGCACTCGGCTGGGGGTCTCACCGATGCGGACTTCGCCCTGGCCGCCCAGATCGATAGCCTCGCCTGATCTGGGCAGCTTCGATCCATGGTCTGACCATCGCCCTTGCTAGGTTTTGGGTGGCCCACAGCGCGATGACAGACGACGAAGATCCTCCCCGAAGTAGCGTGGCTCGAACCGGCCGCCTACGCCATGGCCGCACCGGTCTGAGTTGCAACGAGCTGAGCGGCCGTGGTGCGCTGGGGATCGCCGGTAGGGCGTGAACGGCCTGAAGCTCATCCTGGCGGCGCTGCTGATCGCCATCAACGCGTTCTTCGTGATCGCCGAGTATGCCCTGGTGCGCTCGCGCAGGGCGCGCCTGGAAGTGATGCGCGACGAAGGCGCCAAGGGTGCCACGCTGGCGTTGGAGCAGCTGGGCAACGTCAACGAGTACATCTCGGCTGTGCAGATCGGGGTGACGATGACCTCGATCGGCATTGGAGCGCTGGGCGAGCCTGCGCTGGCGGACATCCTCAAGGGGGCGCTCGGCAACACGCTCGGCCACGGGGTGGCGGTGGCGATTGCGGTGGTGGTCGCCTTCTTGATCATCGCCTCGGCGCAGCTGGTGGCGGGGGAGATGGTGCCGAAGTTCTATGCCATCGACCGCGCAGAGGCTGTGGCCCGCCGTGTGGCGCGGCCGCTGAGGGCCTTCAGCGCGCTGTTCCATCCGATCATCGTTGCGCTGACGGCGGTATCGGACAGGATCCTGCGCCTGCTTGGGGTGGACATGAGCCTGGAGCGCAGCGGCGGCTCCTCCGATGAGCTCAAGCGGCTGATTGCCGAGTCGCACGAGGGCGGCCACATCGACCCGGGCGAGGCGGGGATGCTGACGGGGGTGTTCCACCTCCACGAACAGGAGGCCCGCCAGGTGATGACGCCGATTCCGGCGGTGGTGACGATCGATGCCTCCCAGAACGTGGAGACGGCGCTGCGGCTGTGTGTGTCGAGCGGCCATACGCGACTGCTGGTGACCGAAGAGGAAGACCGCGACCGGGTGCGCGGCCTGGTGCACGTCTCGGAGCTGGTGCGCCAGCTGATGCAGGACGGAGCCGAGTCGCGGATCGAATCGATCGTTCACGACGCGCTGATCGTGCCCGAGACCAAGCCCCTGGACGATCTCCTGGCGGACCTGCAGCGCCAGCGCACCTCGATGGCGGTGGTGGTGGATGAGTATGGACGGGTTGTGGGTGTGGTGACGGTGGAGGACATCATCGAGGAGGTGGTGGGGGAGATCGCCGATGAGACCGATCCGAGCACTGGTGAGATACGCAAGCTTGCAAATGGCGATTGGTTCGTAAGGGGGCATGTGGCGGTGACCGACCTGGCCGACTACGGCCTCGACCTGCCGGTGGACACCGATGCCTACAACTCGATCGGAGGCTTCGTGTTCGCCGAGCTGGGACGCTTGCCCAGAAGGGGGGACACGGTCAATGCGGACGGCTTCTCGATCAGGGTGGAGTCGGTGCGAGACAACCGCATCGAGGCGGTGCGCATCCGCGAACGGCGCCAGGTGCCCCGCGAGGCACGCGGCTCGGAGGCCTGAGCGGTCCGTTAAACACGTCCGGCCCGCGGGGGGAGCGGACCGGATCGTGTGCACTGGGAGGAGGCGGGTGTGCGATGCGACTTTGACGTCGCATGAACAAGTATCGCCAGCTTGATGAACCGCAGCTAAAAGTCAGCTCAGACTTCTTAAATGTTCGCCTCGAGCGGGGCTGCCCGCGACCCGCGACTCCCAGCCGCAGCCACGAGTGGCCTTCGGGCCTCAGTAGGTGTGCAGCCCGCGCCCGCTCTTGCGGCCGAGGGCGCCCTCGGCGATCAGCTCTTCCATCCGCGGGGGGATGGTCTCGCCGATGGTCTCGCCGATGGCCTTGGAGACATCGAGGCCCACCAGGTCGAGCAGTGCGAGGGGCCCCATGGGGTGTCCGGCGCCGAGCTTCATGCAGGTGTCGATGTCGGTGGGGTCCATGCCGGTCTCTTCGAGCAGGCGGACGGCGTTGAAGAGGTAGGGGAAGAGCAGGCGGTTGACGACGAAGCCGGGCACGTCGGGGACCACGACGGGGGTCTTCTCGAATTTCTCACACAGAGCGAGGGCCCTGGCGCGGGTCTCCTCGCTGGCGGTGGTGGGGAAGATGAGCTCGACGAGCTTCATCTTGGTGACGGGATTGAAGACATGCAGGCCGAGGAAGCGCTCGGGGCGCCCGCTGGCTGCGGCGAGGGCCTCGACGGACAGCGAGGAGGTGGTGCTGGCGAGGATGGCGTCGGGCTCGAGGATGGCGTTCAGCTCGCCCAGCAGCTGGGCCTTGACGTTGTGGTCCTCGATGACTGCCTCCACCACGAAGGTGGCCTCGGCGAGAGCGGCGGGGTCGGTCACGATTTCGACGTGGTCGGGGTCGACTTCGGCGCCGAGGCGGCTGAGTGTCTTCTCCACGGCGGCGCGGGCGCGGTGGGCTGAGCTCTCAGAGCGGGCGAGCAGCAGCACCGGGCCGTGGTGGGCGGCCGTTGCGGCCAGACCGCAGGCGATGGCGCCGCTGCCGGCGACGGCAAGACGTTTGCTCACTGTGTTCCTTTGCTCGTTTGGGGACTGATGGGTGGGCTTATGCGTAGCTGGCTGACTGACCAGTCAATCGATGAGACGCGGTAGAGTACGGATACAGGGTCCGGGCATGTTCTCAGAAGCGCCTCGGTCGCCAGGAGCGGACGGGGCGGGCAGACTGGTCCCTCCCATATTCCGCCGGGCAACTCACCGTAGAGGAGTGCTGAGATGAGGCAACCAGAGGGTCGCGAAGTAGTGATTGTGGAGGCTGTGCGCACGCCGATCGGGCGGGGGCACAAGGAGAAGGGCTACTACAAGGACACCCACCCCAACACGCTGCTGGCCAAGGTGTACACCGAGGTGATAGAGCGCTCGGGGGTGGACGCTTCGGAGGTGGAGGATGTGATTGCCGGCTGCGTGCAGCAGTTCGGCGAGCAGGGCTTCAACATCGCCCGCAACGCCTGGCTGCAGGCGGGGTTGCCGATCGAGACGCCGGGCACGACGGTGGACCGCCAGTGCGGCTCGGCCCAGCAGGCTGTGAACTTCTCGGCGGCATTGATCGCCGCTGGGGTGCACGACGCGATGATCGGCTCGGGCGTTGAGCACATGGGCCACCTGCCCTTTGCGGCGGGCATGAAGACGCAGGAGGACTTCGGCTATGCCTTCACCCCGGAGCTGATGGCCAAGCACAACATCATTGGCCAGGGCCTTGGGGCGGAGATGATTGCCGACCAGTGGGAGATCTCCCGCTCAGAGCTCGACGAGCTGGCGGTGCGCTCTCACCGTCTGGCCCACCAGGCCACCGAGGAGGGTCGCTTCGAGCGCGAGATCGTGCCGATGTCGGTCGATGGCGAAACCTATGTGACCGACCAGGGGATCCGCCCCGAAACCAGCCTGGAGGCGCTCTCGCAGCTGAAGCCGGCGTTCAAGCCCGATGGCAAGATCACGGCGGGCAACGCCTCGCAGATCTCAGATGGGGCGGCGGCGGTGCTGCTGATGAGCGCTGAGAAGGCCAAGGCGCTCGGCCTGACCCCGCGGGCACGGATCGTGGATCAGACGACGGTGGGCTGTGACCCGGTGAAAATGCTCGAGGGTCCGATCCCGGCCACGCGCAAGATCCTCGACCGCAACAGCATGAAGATCGACGACATCGACCTGTTCGAGATCAACGAGGCCTTCGCCCCCGTGGTGGCGGCCTGGCGGCGCGAGCTGAGCCCGGACATGGACCGTGTGAACGTCAACGGCGGCGCAATGGCGCTCGGGCACCCGCTCGGCTCCACCGGTGCGCGACTGATCACCACCCTGCTGCACGAGCTCGAGCGCTCCGACAAGGAGATCGGTCTCGTCACCATGTGCTGCGGCGGCGGGCTCGGCACGGGCACGCTGATCCAGCGGGTCTGATCGTCTGTTTTTGATGGGGCCCGCCTTCGGGCCGGCCTGTGCGGGGTCGCGGAGTGGCTCCAATGGAGCGCTCCGCTACACCCTGCTAAGTACCCAGCTCGCCAGCCTCTATTTTGCGTCTGATCTCGGCCGCGCCGGGCCAGCGGGGCTCAACGCCGGTGCGCCGCACCAATTCCTCGCGCACAGCGAGAAACTGCTCGGCGGTTTCGCCTGGCCCCAATGCGAAGCCCCTCGTACCCTGAGCTACGTCCCGATCCTCGATATCAGCTGGTAGATCTCGTTTGGTAGCCATGGTGGCTGTCCTGGCCTCCCCTCGATACGTTCGCGCATGAGCAGCGCGTAGGTTTCGGCGATCAGCTCATGGATGTACTCTCGACGAGGATAGTTTCCGCGTCGGATGCGCTCCCGTATGCCGTCCGGGGCGAGCGTCAGAAGTCTCGCACCCTCGCCGGAATCATGTGACGAGATATTCGTGACGCTGAGCGCGTGTCCCCACTCGTGCCACGCGACCCAGGTTGTCAACGCTTCTCGGGTCGTGGCATCGGCGTTGAGGAGGGCCGGATGCGCCTTATTGATCAGCACCAGGCGGAGATCGGGCACCCACATCCCGAGAGCCTCGTTACCTGCCTCCGTTTGCTTCCTGCTCGACGCCGTCTCACCGGCCGAAGTGAGGCGCTCGTTCGCCGCGTGGCCCAGTCCCTGGCCCACTATCTCCCACCGAGATGCGCCGACGTGCGTCAGGAGTCGACGGTGCGACGAGGGCAGGGCGTCCCAAGCCAGCTGCACGAGCTCCTCTGTGTCTAGGCCGTGAACGTCGCACCCCGTTTCAAGGCGGCGTTGGGATAGTTGCCATTGGCGAGCGCCTCCCGCTTACGCTTCGGCGCTGATCGGGGCAGTTCCTGCTTATGGCACCCCGTGCCGCTCGGCCCCGCGCGGCGTGGATGACCCAGGGCGTTATGGTCCGACTCCCCCATGACCACGCCCGGCACCAAACCAGCAGACGTGCCCACCACCACGCTGATGGAGGGCACCCAGCTGGCGCGTGAGATCGTCGATCGCAGCGCCGAGCAGGCTTCTGCCTTCGCGCAAAGGACCGGCGCCAGGCCATGTCTGGCCACGGTGCTGGTGGGCGAGGATCCCGCATCGGTCACCTACGTCAGGATGAAGCGCAACCGATGCGAGCGGGCGGGCATCGAATCGCGTCACACGCCGCTTCCGGCGCAGACCACCACCGCCGAGCTGGTCGAGGTGATCGCCGCGCTCTCATCCGATCCCGGTGTTCACGGCATCCTGCTCCAGCATCCCGTGCCCGAGCACATCGACGAGCGCGCCGCCTTCGAGGCGATCGCTCCGGCGAAGGACGTCGACGGGGTCACCATGCACTCCTTCGCCGCCATGGCCTTCGCCGAGCCGGGGTTCGTGTCGTGCACGCCCGGCGGCATCATGCGGCTGCTCGACGCCTACAACGTCGATCCCGGGGGCAAGCATGCCGTCGTCATTGGAAGGAGTCCCATCCTGGGCAAGCCCATCGGGATGCTCCTGCTCGCACGCGATGCCACCGTCACCTATTGCCACTCGCGCACCACCGAGCTGCCCTCCATCGTGGGCAGCGGCGACATCGTGATCGCCGCTGTGGGCAAACCCGAGTTCGTCCGAGGCGAGTGGCTGAAGCCCGGCGTCGTGGTCCTCGACGCGGGTTACAACGAGGGCAACGTCGGCGACGTCGCCTTCGAGGAGGCGCTTGGACGGGCGGCCATGATCACGCCAGTGCCCGGCGGGGTGGGGCCGATGACGATCGCCCTGCTGCTCGATCAGACCGTTCGAGCCGCCGCCCAGCAGAATCCCTAACCCGGCAAAAGCCTCGAACCGGCGCGGGCGATGCTCAGCCGCTCGGCCCGCCACCGGTCCAGTCCACCGCCACGGCGGGCAGGGCCAGCAGGGCGGTCCAGGTGGCGGCGTCGGTCACTCCGCTTGCCGGGATGGAATGGGCGCTCTGGAAGGCCTCCAGATTGGTAGTTGTCTGGGAGCCGAAGGTGCCGGTGGTTTCCTGTGTTGCCTCGGCCGTGGCGAGGTGCTCCTGCATCCACAGCACCTGATCGCCCTTGCTGCCCCTGCTGAGTTCGGGGTAGGAGGTGTTGGGCACCACGGTGGTGAGCGGGCTCAGTGGCGCCGCCAGGGCGCTCCAGCCGCTGGAGGAGGTTTCCTGCCAGTCCCAGAACGACCAGCCCGTGGCCCCGTAGTCGATGGCCTCCTCGCGGAAGCGCAGTATTTCGGTGCCCGACGCTCCTCCGTAGGTCTGGCCCAGGGGGAAGATGGGGCGCCCGTAGATGCGGTTGGCGATGTAGGTGTTGGCGTAGACCGTGTCCACCGAGACGCCGATGTCGTGCCAATACATCTGCGGCGCGTTGTACTGGGCCCCTTCGGGGCCGAGGAACACCGAGTAGGGAAACGAGGAGTGGTAGGAGACGTAGGGGAAGGAGGCCAGCGCCAGGGGGTAGTTGGGCCCGATCTTGGCCCGCAGGTCCTTGATATAGGTCTGGGCGGCCGAGTAGTGGCCTTCGTACTCGGCCTCGGCGTCGATCACCAGGCAGTCGGCGCCGTTGGTGGCGGCCTCGGCCCCGAGCGCCGCCTCGCCGCCGGGGTTGGTGCCGTAGACGTACTGCCAGCCGCACACCTTCAGGCCATTGGCATGCAGTTCGGCCACCAGCTGGGGTGAGAACTGGGTCCAGTAGTTGCTCGACCCGTCGGAGCTCTTGACGAACACCGTGCTCACCCCCGCCGCGTGGGCCTGGGCGACGATCGAGGCGACGCTGCCGCCGCTGGATTTGCTCACGTACCAGATCCACATTCCCTGCCCGTCGAAGGCGCTCCCGCTGACTGCGCCGACCGCCGCCGGGGCCGTCACCGGCGCGGCGGTTATGGGCGGGTGCAGGGAGTGCTTGTAGATGTAGATCGGTCCGTAGGAGCTCGTGTAGCGGTTGTGGCTGAGGAGAACCATGATGTGGCCCGAGTGGGCGTTGGCGGGCACCGTCACGATCAGCCCGGCGCTGCCCTGGTGCAGGTGCGCCGCGGGCGAGACCCGGCTGACTCGTGCTCCGGGCGATTTGGGGAAGGCAACCACCATCCCGCTTGTCAGGCCCGGCCCCTGCAGCAGCAGGGTTCCGTGGATGGACACCTGGTGGGGGTTGGCGCTGCACCTGGCGGTGGGTGTGCAGCTCACGCGGGTGATGCGCACAGTGCTGACGTGCAGCGAGGAGACGACCGTCGTGCTTCTTGGCGCCGCCGGAGCGCTCGAGCCGGGAGCTCCGGTGCCCCCCGCACTGGCCGCGAGGCAGGCGCCTGCGCCGCCGAGAGCCAACGCCAAGAGCGAGATGGACACTGCTGCGAGATGGATGATGCGCCTGTGGGCGGCTGCGCTCGCCAAGATCACGAAACCCCTTTTGCCCCCACGCCCAACGGTCGTCGAGGGCTGTTTTCCGGCCCGATCAGCGGAATCCGACGTTACCGGCTCTGCTTTGGCAAACGTAGGCGCGCCAGAGAAGTTGCGCTGAAGGCGTCCCTCAGCCCCAGCGGAAGCCCACCGGCGATGGGGCTGGTGAGAGCGGGCTGGCCGGCAGGCCGGGGGGCGGCGAGGGAAGGTTGAAGCCCGTGGGCGCCACGTCGTTGGGGGCGTCGGCGTGGAACAGAGAGGCCAGGTACTGGTTCTGGCCGCGGCCCACTCCGAGCTCGAACTGCCCTCCGCCGTAGTTGCCGATCGAGTTCTCCTGGCAGTAGTCATAGGCATCGAGCAGGTTGCGCAGCCCGCCCAGGCGCGAGGGCTTGATGTTGACCATCCGCGGGGGGTAGGGCAGCGCCTGGATGTCGGCGATGGAGTGGATCGGGGCATCCCAGGAGAAGCGTTCGCGGTGGGGCGCCAGCACCGCGTCGGTCTCGCTCGTCAGGGCGGGGTCCTCGATCCATGCTTCGGGAAAGGCCTCGGCCACCCGGCGGTAGAGCACGGGATCGGCGGGCTGGTCGACGATCGATCCCACGTAGTAGCCCTTGAAGTCCACCGAGTCCACCGCCCCCGTGGCCACGAGCTGGGCGATGAGCGACTCATCCCAGGAGCTGGTGGGGTCGAGCTTGAAGCGCATCCACGGGTAGGCCTCCAGCCGCCTCAGCAGCCCCTCCGTCGAGGGAGGCTCGCCGAGGCGCAGCGAGACCACGAAGCGGACCGGCTCAGGAGCTCGCCCGAGCGCCTCGTGCAACGTGGTGTGAGCCTGACGCAGGGCGAGGTCGAGTGCGGCCGACTCGTACGCCCAGGTGCGGTAGCGGGCCGAGACCTCGCGCTGGGGCGGCTCGGGAAACAGCTCCTGCTCCGCCAGCTGCTCGCAGAAGGCCCCGAGGGTGAAGCTCCCAGCCAGGGCCAGCGTGGGGCCCGCCGCCTGGAGGATCTCGTGATCGACCGCGTCATAGGTCACATCCTCGCCCTCCCCCTCGGCGCCGGCGCCGCGCAGGTGGATGACCGTGCTCTTGCGCTCGAAGTCGCTCGAGACGGTCTCTTCGAGCGGCTCGAGCCAGTAGCTCTCGATCTCCACCGGCAGCGCGGCGAGCTTCTCCCAGGTGCTCAAGCGGATGCCTCGCGTTCCAGGCGCGCCACGAGCTCATCCAGGCGCAGCTCCTCGAGCGCGTCGCCAACGGCCGTGAGCTCGCCGGCGCACAGTTCGATCAGGCTCTTGCCCTCGCCCACCAGCTGCAGCGTCTCCTCGAGGCTCGCCTCGCCCGAGTCCAGGCGGCGGATGATCTCTTCGACTCTTGCCGAGGCCGCCTCATAGGTGAGCCGCGGCGCCGGCGTGCCCTCCTCGGGGAGCTGGCTCATCGCTCCTCGATCCTCGCCGGGAGGATTCCGTCGGCGAAGCGCAGCCGCAGCTCGCCCGCCCGCCGGGCGTCGGCGGCGGTGGCGACGGCCTCGCCCCGCGGGGACTGGACGAGGGCATAGCCGCGCTCAAGCGTCCGCTGGGGGTCGTGTCCCGCCAGCGCCAGGGCGAGGCGCTCCAGCTCGCGTGGGCGGCGCTCACGGCAGTCGTGCAGGGAGGAGCTGCTCTTGCGGGCGAGCACCACCGCTCTGCGTTCTGTCAGCCCCCGCTCTGACTCCACCCGCCGGCGGGCGCCCGCCCGAACCTCGCGCAGCTGCTGGTGCAGTCGTCCGCGCTGGCGCTCCAGGTGAGCGGCGGGGGCCCGCGAGAGCATCGCCAGCTGACGGGCGCGGGAGAGGACAGCCCGCCGTCCGTGCTCGCGCAGCCTGGCCGCGGCGGCGAGCTGCTCGGCGCGCGCCCGGCGACAGTCGATGCCCACGGCCGCCTCGGCGGCGTGGGTGGGAGTCGAGCAGCTGACCGCCGCCACATCGTCGAGCAGGGTCCGGTCGGTGTGGTGCCCCACAGACGCGATCACCGGAACGCCCAGCAATGCCACCGTCCGGCAGAGGGTCTCGTCGCAGAAGCAGAGCAGGTCCGCCAGCGAGCCGCCCCCCCGCGCCACGATCACGACCTCCACCTGCGCCACCGCCGACAGGTCGCCCAGGGCGCGAACGATCGCCGGGGCCGCATGGCGATCCTGGACGGGTGTGAAGGCCCACACCAGCCGCCCCGCCCAGCCCCGCCGCGCGAGCGCCGCCTGGACGTCGTCGCGGGCCTTGCCCCCCTCGCCCGTGATGACGCCGATGGTGCGGGGGAGGAGAGGCATGGAGAGGGCCTTCTGGGGGGCCAGCAGCCCCTCGGCGTCGAGCTGGCGGCGCAGCCGCTCGATGCGGGCCAGCAGGTCCCCCTCGCCCGCCACGCGCATGTCCACCACCGAGAAGGAGAAGCCGGGCGAGGAGGTGGCACTTCCCGGGTAGTAGTCGCAGCCCCCGGCCACCACCACCTGCATCCCGTCGGCGGGAGCGCCTCCGCTGCGAGCGGTCATCGCCTCCCAGTCCTTCACCCATGCGCTGCAGGGCACCGCTCCCGAGGCGTCGCGCAGCTCGAAGTAGACGCGGGCGCGCGAGGGTCTGAGGTTGACGAGCTCGCCCATCAGCTGCACGCGAGCGAACGAGCGCAGCTTGGTGCGCAGGGCAGCCGCGTACTCGCCGACGGGAAAGGGTCCCGCTAGGGCGCTGTCCGGGATGCCCGAGCCCTCTGGCCGGGCGGGTGAGGAGAGCGAGGACACGAGCCAGAGGATAGGTGTTGCACTCGACGTCGATCTTGGCGTGTGCTCCAAGGCCGGGCGGGTTCTAAGCTAGCGCCGTGGCCAAGCGCAACACGGGGCGGCGTGGTCGCTCGCGCAAGCGGCGGGCCGCTTCGCCGAGCGCGCAGGAGCCCCGGAGGGCCAGCCGACCCGTAAGGCACGAGCCCAGTGGCTACAGAGCGCCGATGTCGGTGGGCGAGCGCCCCCAGGCGCCGTGGCACCCGCTGCCGCTGTCTGAGCTCCTGATCCTGGTGGGCGCCATCGGCACGATCATCGGCTTCAGCCGCGCCAAGTCGGGGGGCTTCTCCAGCGGCGGCCCTACCCTGATCGCGGGACTGGTGGCGGTGGCCCTCGGCACCATCGAGGTGACGCTGCGCGAGCACCGCAGCGGCTACCGCTCGCACACGCTGATCCTGGCGCTGCTTCCCACCATCGCCTTCCACTCGATCGTGATCCTGGCGCTGGCGGCCATCACGAAGGTGCCGCGCTGGATCAACGTCCCGCTGCTGCTCATCGACGCCGCGCTGGTCACATTCCTCTTCAAAATGCTGCGCCTGCGTTTCCTCGACGCCCGCCGGGAGCGCACCTTCAGCGGCGGTTAGAGCGACTCGGCTCCACTGCGTTCGAGGACGCTCAACTCGCTCGCTGGGCGGCGGTGAGGCTCAGCGAAGGCAACGGCCGCTCGCCCTCTGCCGCACCCTCGCCCCGCGTCTCGCCGCTGAAGCCGAGCTGCTGCAGCCTGGCGATCTCGCGCTCACCTTCGACACGGGCGGGATGATCGGCGGGAAGGCCGGCGATCAGCTTGGCGATGCGGTTGCGCAGCTGCAGGGCGAAGTGCGGCGTGGAGGCGCCCATCAGCTGGCGCACATCCTCGAGCGTGACCTCGTTGCTCAGCCGTTGGGGATCCTCTGCCTGGCTCACTTTCTCTCTCGATCTATTCGCTCTGCGATGACGCTTCTTCGGATGTGCCCTTGCGGGGGACGATCTCGAGCACCGAGTCTATTTCGGCCTGGACGACCCCGGAGATCGCCTGCTCGTTGCCGATCAGCCAGCCGTGATTGTAGGCGCCCACCGCCGGCCTGTAGACGTAGCTGTTGGCATAGGCAGGCTCGATGTCGCCAAGGTAGGTTGCCAGTCCGGCCGGGATCTGACCGGGTCCTTCGAGCAGCAGCAGGGGCCCGTAGTCACCGGTCGCCGACAGCAGCGCCGCGGCCGGCGCGTCGAGCGGTCTTGCGGCGTTGGCGAACACCAGGCCATGGCCCGGTTCTTTGATTCCCCAGCCGAACTGCCCGTCGGTGAAGCGCGCCACAGCGATCGCGTTATCGCTCGGGCTGGTCGCTTCCGAGCCCGAGGAACCGACGATGTCGATCACCTTGCCGAGGCGGCCCAGCTCATCCCTGGTCGTGCGACTCAACGCGGCGGGGTCGATCACGTAGATCGACGGTCGGTGCAACGCGGCGAGGGCCGTGACCGTCGGAGCGGGCACGCGCCCGGCGGTGATGAAGAGGATCGGCGCCGCGCTCTCCGCGGACAGGCCCGCGGCGGGCATCTGCAGAGCGTGGGGCGCCGCCGCGGGGACCACGATCACCTGATGAGGGGCCCTCCCGGCGGCCGTGGCCGCCAGCTGCTGCAGGGCGGCAGCCGTCACCGAGCCCTCGGCGGCCGGCAGCGAGCGCGTTGAATAGCCCTTCGGCACCGCCGCCGTGGTGCCCACCTCCAGCACCTGGGTGCCACCCAGGGCCGATGCCCCCGCCGGCTCGAGCGCTTCGAGGGCTTCCCTGCTGACGGCCGGCAGCACGTTGCCTTCGCTGTAGAGGATCGGGGCGTTGAGGGGCGCTCCGGCGAGCTGTGAGGCGGCGAGCGCCGCGGCCCAGTCGCGCTTGTCGACCAGCACGACGAGCTGAGGGCGCGTGGTGACGTTCAGGCCGGGGTAGACGACGCGGGCCACCGCGGCCGCGTCGGTGGCCACATCGACCCCACCGAGGCGGGTGGTGTTGCGTGTCACCACGCTCACCGCCCCCTCTCTCGTCACGGGCACCACCTTGCGGGCCGGCCCGCCACCGGCGGACGGCGAGCCGGTCGCTCCCTTTCCGCACCCGGCTAGCAGCCCGGCTATCACGACCACGGCGAGCAGCGATGCGAGGCGGGCGGCGCGCATGGGCGGGGACACTAGCGATTCGCGGCATTTGCGGGGAGAACTCGGGAAAAGGCTGTCAACCAGTGCAAGCGTCTGTGCACTTTGCTAGCGTGCCAACGCGAACGCCGAGTCCTTGACCAGTTGTCAGGGAACGGGGGACCCAAGTTGTTGGGGCGAATCCCGCGGTAGGACCGCGGGAAGCGCAGGCTCTTTCAGCGCTAGCCCGTCAGCTAACCCCGCAGGCCGACGAAAGAGGTTTTTGTTTTGCGGGTACGTACCCTCAGCGCGATTGTCTGCAGCTTGATTGCCGTGGTCACCGGAGCGCCAAGCGCCCTGGCCGCGAGCACCGGCGGAGCAGCGGCCGGCAGCACCACCCCAGCCCCGGCCGTCACCCCGGCGCCCACCAAACCGGCCCTGCACCTCGCGCCGGTCACCTCACGCTCCGCCAGCCTGACCTACACGGGCCCCGTGTACGAGAAGACGGCCACAGGCGAAGTGGTGCCCTACCAGCCCGCGGCGCCCGCCGGCGCGGTTGCACCCGCCACCGGCGGCAGCCCCGTCGGGGTCACCGCCGACACCAAGCCCGACCTGCTCGTGCCCGGCACCCGGGCCCGCTACGTCGCGGCCTGGCCGCGGCGCCGATGTCGGCGCCCGAATCCATCCAGCAGATCATCTGGGCCGGCAACCAGCTCATCGGGCTGCCCTACATCTACGGCGGCGGCCACGCATCCTTCATCTCGCCCGGCTATGACTGCTCGGGCACGGTCTCCTTCGCCCTGCATGGCGCCAACCTGCTGAGCACCCCCGAGGACTCCTCCGAATTCGAAGTGTGGGGCTCGCACGGCGCCGGACGCTGGGTCACGATCTTCTCCAACCCCGGACACGCCTACATGACGGTGGCGGGCCTGCGGCTCGACACGAGCGCCGCCGATGACCCCACCAACCAGCAGGGCCCGCGCTGGCGTCCCGCTGCGCCCCGCCAACACGGGCTTCGTCGTTCGCCACCCGCTGGGCTTCTGAGCCGCTCGGGTCGGCTACGCTTGAGGTCGTGGGCCGATCGCAGATCGGCCGCCCTCGAGTGGAAACGCAATAGGAGGATCAGATGGCCGGCCTGACCGGGCGCATGTCCACCGTCGTGAAGGCCAAGGTCTCCAAGCTGCTGGACCGCGCTGAAGACCCGGCCGAGACCCTGGACTACAGCTACCAGAAGCAGGTCGAACAGCTGCAGAACGTCAAGAAGGGCATCGCCGACGTGGTGACCGCCAAGAAGCGCCTGCAGATGCAGGAGAGCTCGCTGCAGCAGAGCGTGGTCAAGCTCGACACCCAGGCCCGCCAGGCGCTCGCCGCCGGCAAGGAGGATCTCGCGCGAACGGCCCTCGAACGCAAGAACGTCGCCCAGACCGAGCTGCAGGGCCTCGACACTCAGGTCACCGAACTCGAAGACCAGCAGCAGAAGCTCACCGACTCCGAGCAGAAACTGCGCGCCAAGATCGAAGCCTTCCGCACCAAGAAGGAGGTCATCAAGGCGCAGTACTCGGCCGCCGAGGCCCAGGTGCGGATCTCCGAGGCCGCCACCGGCGTCGGCGAGCAGATGGCCGATGTCGGGCTCGCGATGCAGCGCGCGGTCGACAAGACCGAAAACATGAGAGCGCGCGCCGACGCCGTCTCCGAGCTCGAAGCGGCCGGCACCTTCGACGACATCACCCAGCTCGGTGGAGGCGAAGACGACATCGACCGCCAGCTCAAGCAGCTCTCCAGCCAGCCCGCCGTCGACGACGAGCTGGCCAAGATGAAGGGCGAACTGGGCCAGGGCGGAGCCCCGGCGGCGGCGCCGCAGATCTCTCCGGGCGAGCCGAGCGAGAGCGGCAGCGCACCGAGCGAGAGCGGCCAGGCATGATCGTCCGCATCTCCGGCGAGGAGCCAGTACCGGCTCCCCGACGACGGACGCAGAGCGCCTGAACGAGCTCGGAGAACGCGGTCGTCGCGGCCGTCGAGGGCGGCCAGCGAGGCCGGCTTCAAAGAGGCCTTCGGAACGCTGCTCGACTTCGTGCGCACCAGCGGCGAGGTCGTCGCAGACGACGAGCTCGAGGGCTCCGACGTGATCCTGCCCGCCGGCCGATCTCTCCTTCGAGGAGGCCGGCGCGAGTTCACCGGCGAGGGCCTGATCCCCGACTAGAGCGAGCGACGGCGAGCACGCGAACGCGCGTGGGCGACCCGGGATAGCCGGGATAGCCAGCCAGGGACTGGGGAGGTGATCTTCTCCGCTGAAACTCTGTATAGCAATGGTGATACAGAAGTTCAGGTGAATGAATGTCACCCGACAGCCCCGCCCGGGGAAGAGGGTGATCAGATCGGGATGCCCCAGAGGGGGAACCAGCGCTCGAGTTCCGGCTCGATCGGCAGTTCGGAGGCCATCTGGGCCTTGAGCTGCAGCTCGCGCTCGGTCGAGCGCTCCTGCTGGGTCCGCTGGCGGGCACGAACGGGTACCAGTAGCCGCGCTTGTAGTTGTAGATGAAGTAGACGGCCTGCCCACGTGGCGTCGGTGAAGGCGAACACGGCGCACAGCAGCCGCTCGCCGTGGCCGGCCGTCTCGATCGAGCCGGAGACGGCGTTGATGCCCACCGCGAGGTCTTCCACGCTCGGCGCGCCGGCGGGGTTGCGCAGCACCATCCAGCGGTAGCCGTAGCTGTCGTCCTGGGTGGAGACCTTCGTGCCGCTCTCGCCGCCGGTGGCGGTGACGACCTCTTCCATTTCCCGCAGCGTCGCTTCGAACTCGCTGGTGGCGAGCGCCTGAAAGACGATCGCGGCGGTGCCCGCGGGCTCGATCTGGTGCTCGGACTGCGAGCGTGATGTAGGCCGTCGTGATCGCGAACAGGCGGTCGGGCGCGGGACCCTTGACCTGTGGCGGCCGGTGAGGATGTCGCGCAGGCCCACGGCTCAGGCGGCGCCCTGGAGCTGGGACTCCAGCCGCTCGAGCGCCGCCAGGCGCTGCTCGAGCGGCGGGTGGTCGGCGAAGATGTTCATCAGCGACTTCTTGGTCCGCGCCGGGATGATGAAGAAGGCGCTCATGCCTTCGGCCGCGCGCAGGTCCTGGCGTGGGCACCCGCTCCATCGTGCCGCTGATCTTCAGCAGCGCCGAGGCCAGCGCGCTGGGGCGACCGGTCAGCACCGCCGAGCCGCGGTCGGCGGCGAACTCGCGGTAGCGCGAGAGCGCGCGCAGCAGCAGGAAGGAGATCGCGTAGACGGCCACCGAGACGGCGATGATCACGATCATGACGTCCTCCTCCTCCTCGCTGCCTAGCCGCCCCGAAGCCGCCGCCGAAGAAGAACGCGAACTGGATGATCAGCGAGGCCAGCGTGGCGAAGAAGCTCGCCAGCGTCATCACCATCACGTCGCGGTTGATCACGTGGGTGAGCTCGTGCGCCATCACGCCTTCGAGCTCGGCGGGGGAGAGCAGGTCGAGGATGCCGCGGGTGGCGCACACGGTCGTCGACTTCTTCGAGCGGCCCATCGCGAAGGCGTTGGGCATCGAGGTCTCCATCACGCACACGCGCGGCTTGGGCAGGTCGGCCTGCACGCACAGCCGCTCGATGATCCCGTGCAGCTCGGGCTCCTCGCGCGGAGCTGACCTCCTTGACGCCCAGCGTGGCCATCGCGATCTTGTCCGAGGCGAACAGCTGCACCAGCAGCAGCACGACCGCCACGACCACGATGATGCCCGCGCCTGCGCCGACCGCGAACAGGACGCCGACGAAGACCACGTAGAGCAGGCCGAGCAGGAACATCGTCAGCAGCATCCGTGCCTGCAGGCCGGTGTCCTTGCCGAAGTTCGTGCGCCCCTTTGCCATGCGGATGATTGTCGCAGACAGAGATACCGGTGCCCTAAAGTCTCGAATCGATCTCATGCTCCCCACGCGAACGCCATGAAGCCCGAAATCGACCTGCTCGGCATCTCGATCAAGACCTTCGGGGTGATGTTCGCCCTGGGCTTCCTCGCCTGCGGGGCGCTCGTGGCGCGGCGCCTGCGCGAGCTCGACAAGCCGGTCGACTGGGCCTATGAGATCGTCTTCGCGGCGCTGCTCGGCGGCGTGATCGGCGCTCGCGGCTACTACCTCATCCAGAACTACAGCCAGGTCAAGCACGACCTGATCGGGAGCATCTTCTCCGGCTCGGGACTCGTCTGGTACGGCGGCGCGATCGGCGGGGCGATCGGCGTGATCGCATGGATGCGCTGGCGGCACATGCTCGAGCTGGTGGCCTTCGACATGTGCGCTACCGCCCTCGCGCTCGGCTATGCGATCGGGCGGATCGGCTGCCAGGTCTCCGGCGACGGCGACTACGGCATCCGCTCCAGCCTGCCTTGGGCGATGGGCTATCCGCACGGAACCCTCCCCACGCCGCCCGGGGTGAGGGTGCAACCGACGCCGATCTATGAGACCGTCACCATGTGCCTGCTGGCCTACGCGCTGTGGAAGCTGCGCGACCGAGTGCGCCCGGGGGTGGTGTTCGCGCTGTACCTCGTGGGCAGCGGCCTGGAGCGGTTCCTGGTGGAGTTCATCCGCCGCAACAAGGAGGTCCTGGCCGGTCTGACGGCGCCTCAGCTGGAGAGCCTCGGGCTGCTCGTCATCGGCCTGCTGTGGCTGGCCTGGATGGTGCGCCGCGGCGGCACCGCCGCTCTGCGTCCCACGATGGCCTGAGCGGGTCATCCGACGAGGACCTCGGCCGGCAAGCGATAATCATCGAGCCATGGCCACCGACACGAGACTCTCCCCAGCGTTTCCCCTCGCCAGCCGTCTGAACGAGCGCGGGCGCCTGGAGGTTGGCGGCTGCGACACGATCGAGCTGGCGCGCGAGTTCGGAACGCCCGCCTACGTCGTCGCCGAGGAGGACCTGCGGGCCCGGGCCCGCGCCTTCGTGCAGGCCGGCCGAGCCGCGGGACACGAGGACTTCCATGTGGTGTTCGCCTCCAAGGCGTTTCCCTGCACCGCTGTGCTCGAGCTGTTCGCGCAGGAGGGCCTGTGGTGCGATGTTGCCTCCGGCGGCGAGCTGCACCTGGCGCTGGGGGCCGGCTTCGCGCCGGAGCGGATCGTGATGCACGGCAACGCCAAGTCCGAGGCCGAGCTGCGGATGGCGCTGCGCCATCGGGTGGGTTTGATCGTGATCGACAACTTCGACGAGATCGAGCGCCTGAGGCTCATCCTGGGCGACGGCGTCCCGGCCGACGGCGCTCCCCAGCCGGTGCTCGTGCGGGTCACCCCCGACGTGCGGGGAGAGACCCACGAGAAGATCTCCACCGGCCAGGCCGACTCCAAGTTCGGCTTCGCCATGGCCGACGCCCCCGAGGCGATTGCCCGCGTGCGCGGTGTCGAGGGCCTGTCGCTGCTGGGGCTGCACGCCCACATCGGCTCGCAGCTGTTGAGCGTGGAGCCCTTCCGCCGCGAGGCCGCCGAGCTCTCCAGGCTCGGCGAGTTCCCCACGTGGGACCTCGGCGGGGGGCTGGGCGTGCAGTACACCGCGGCGCAGCCCGCCCCACCCTCGATCGAGGAGTACGTGGGCGCCGTGGTCGATGCGGCCCACGCCAACGGCATGGCCGAGCGCAGGCTGCTGATCGAGCCCGGCCGCTCGCTGTGCGCGAACGCCGCCGTCACCCTCTACACGGTCGAGAGCGTCAAGCAGAACGTCTCGCGCTGGGTCGCCGTGGACGGGGGCATGTCCGACAACCTGCGCCCCATGCTCTACGGCGCCCCCTACGAAGCGCATGTGGCCGATCGCTTCGCCGGCTCCACTAGCTGCGTGCTCGCCGGCAAGCACTGCGAGTCAGGCGATGTGATCGTGCGCGAGGCCACGCTCGACGATCCCCGGCCGGGGGACGTGATCGTGACGCCCGCCACCGGCGCCTATGGGTACGCGATGGCCAGCAACTACAACGGTGTTCCCCGCCCGCCGGTCGTCTTCTGCAAGGACGGCGACGCGCGCGTGGTGGTCAGGCGCGAGCGCTTCGAGGATCTGACAGCCCGCGATGTCCGCTGAGCAGGTGGCACCCACCGTGCCCGGCGATCGTCAGGCTCCGCACCCGTTCAACATCGGACTGCTCGGCCACGGCACCGTCGGCTCGGCATTCGCCGAGCTGCTCACCGAGAGGGCGGATGAGATCGAGCGCTTCAACGGTCGCAGGCCGATCGTCAGCGGCATACTCACCCGCAGTGAGGGAAGCTTCGAGGAGATAGTCGCCGAGGCCGATCTCATCGTCGAGGTGATGGGGGGGATCGAGCCGGCACGCGAGTACCTGCTCGCCGCCATGCGCGCGGGCAAGCATGTCGTCACCGCCAACAAGCAGCTGCTCTCCCAGCATGGGGAGGAGCTCTACGAAACCGCGCGCGAGCACGACGTGAGGCTGCGTTTCGAGGCGGCCGTGGCGGGTACCGTTCCCGTCGTGCGCGTGCTCGAGGAGTCGCTGTCGGCCACTCCGATCGAGCGCATCCACGGCATCGTCAACGGCACCACCAACTTCATCCTCAGCGAGATGGCCGGGGGTTCGAGCTACGCCGAGGCGCTGGCCGAGGCCCAGAGCAAGGGTTACGCCGAGGCCGACCCCAGCGATGACGTGAGCGGCAGCGACGCAGCCGCCAAGATGGCGATCCTCGCCCGCCTCGCCTTTGGCACGCCCGTGCACCTCGACGAGGTTCTCTACGAGGGCATCGAGCATCTCCACAGCGACGACCTCGAGTACGCGCGCGAGCTGGGCCTCGGCCTGAAGCTGATCGGCACCGCCGAGCGCCGGCCGGGAGGGCTGTCGGTGAGGGTGCATCCGACCTTCCTGTACTCCGGCCATCCGCTGGCTGGCGTGTCGGGGTCGTTCAATGCCGTGACGGTGGAGTCCGAGACGATCACCGAGATCACCCTGTCGGGCCCCGGGGCCGGCGGACGCCAGACGGCGAGCGCGGTCCTGGGTGACGTCGTGAGCGTGATGACGGGAGGGGCTCGCCCGCCGGCGCCGCCGCTGCCGCTGCCGATCGTGGAGGACGTCGAAAGCGCCTTCTACCTGCACCTCGATGTGGCCGACCACCCCGGCGTGCTGGCGTCCGTCACCAGGGTGCTGGGGGATCACGACGTGTCGATCAAGTCTGTCGTCCAGCGTGGGCTGGGCGAGCGAGCCCGCCTGGTGATGGTCACCCACCCTGTGCTGGAGTCGAGCATGCGCAGCGCCGTGGAGCTGGTCGGCGAGTTCGACTTCGTACGCTCCACCCCGCGGACGATCCGCGTGATCGAAGAGGAGTTCGGATGAACGAGGCGAGCATCAAGATCCCCAAGGTCGAAGCGATTCCCCCCACGGGAGCCCACGTCCCGCTGATCGAGCGCTATCGCGAGCGGCTCCCGTTCGAGCCCGGGGATCCCCTGGTGAGCCTGCAGGAGGGCTCCACACCGCTGCTGCGCGCACCGGTGCTCTCGGAGATGGTTGGCGCCACGGTGCGCCTGAAGCTCGAGGGCGCCAACCCCACGGGATCGTTCAAGGACCGCGGCATGACCTGCGCGGTGTCGGCCGCCGTGCGCGACGGCGCCAAGGCGGTCATCTGCGCCTCCACCGGGAACACGGCAGCGAGCGCCGCCGCCTATGCGGCGCGGGCCGGGATCACCTGCGCTGTGATCGTTCCCGAGGGCAAGATCGCCCAGGGCAAGATGGCCCAGACGCTCGTCCACGGCGCCCGTGTGATTTCCCTGAAGGGCAACTTTGACCAGGCCCTCACGCTCGTGCGCGAGCTCACCGCCACCCATCCCATCGTGCTCGTCAACTCGGTGAACGAGTATCGGATCGAAGGCCAGAAGACCGCCGCCTTCGAGATCCACGAGGGCCTCGAAGGCGGCCTTGAAGCGCTCTGCATACCGGTGGGCAACGCCGGCAACATCACCTCCTACTGGCGCGGCTTCCGCGAGATGGGCTCGTCGCCGAAGATGCTCGGCTTCCAGGCCGAGGGCGCCGCCCCGCTCGTCGAGGGGAGGGTGATCGAGCATCCGGAAACCGTTGCCAGCGCGATCAGGATCGGAAATCCGGTGCGCTGGGAGGACGCGATGGCGGCCGCCACCGACTCGCGGGGAGCGATCCGCGTGGTGAGCGACGCCGAGATCCTTACCGCCTACCGGCTGCTCGCCTCCAAGGAAGGGATGTTCTGCGAGCCGGCCTCCGCGGCATCCGTGGCCGGCCTGCTCAAGTACGGCTCGGATGGCGCCGAGCAGGTGGTCTGCGTTCTGACAGGCCGGGGCCTGAAGGACCCTGAGACGGCGATCGCCAACAACGACGGCAAGGTCATCCAGTGCGTGGCCGAGCGGGAGCCGCTCGAGGAAGCGGTGCTGGGTGATCCGTAGGAGGGTCGTGCGCGTGCCCGCCTCCTCGGCCAACCTGGGGCCGGGGTTCGACTCGATGGCGGCCGCTCTCTCGCTGCGACTGGAGCTGGAAGTGGAGGAGACGGGTCGGTTCGCCGTCGAGACCGACCTGCCCGTGTCGCGCGGCCGCGAGAACCTCTGCGTGCGGGCCTTCGAGCATCTGCGCCCGGCCGACGGCTTCACCTTCAGGATCCGCTCGGAGATACCGCTCTCAGGGGGGCTTGGATCCAGCGCGGCGGCAATCGTCGCGGGGCTGATGGCCGCCGACCACCTGTTCGAGCTCGACGAGGATCTGTTCGCTCACGCCTGCTCGCTCGAGGGGCATCCCGACAACGTCGCCGCGGCGCTGTACGGCGGGTTCGTGATCTGCGCCGACGGGCAGGCCACGCGGCTGGATCCCCCCACCGGACTGGAGGCGCTGGCCGTGGTGCCCACCGAGGCGGTGCGCACCCGCGCCGCCCGCGCTGCGCTGCCCGCCGAGGTGCCGATGGAGGACGCCGTGTTCAACGTCGCCCACGCGGCCCTGCTCACGCTCGGTCTGGCCAGGGGCGACTGGGATGTGCTGGGGCGCGGGCTGCAGGACCGGCTGCACCAGGAGCGCCGTGCCCATCTGTTTCCCCGCTCCTTTGAGCTGGCTGGCGAGGCGCGTGCCCTGGGGGCGCTCGGCGCGACCATCTCCGGCGCCGGGCCGACGGTGCTGGTGTGGTGCTTCTACGAGCAGACCGGCGCCGTGGCGGAGTCGCTGAGCGGCAGGCTCGGGGATTGGGCCGAGCTGGTGCGGGTGTCCTTCGACCCGCAGGGAGCCTACGTGGGGGAGCTCTGAGCGAGCCGCCCGAGGCGTTTGCGGGCCGCGCCGAGGCCGGGCAGGCGACTCATCAGTTCGTCGGCCACCGCGATGTAGTCGGCGCCCAGGTCAGGACGATGATCGAGGATCGAGCGGGCCCGCTCGGCCGACTCGGCGTAGGCGATCGATGCGCGGATGGCGGTGCCCAGGACCGTGTCGCCGAAGCGCTCCTGCAGCGAGACCAGCGCCTCACGCGAATGCACCGTGCGCATGTCGGCCAGGTTGAGCAGCACGCCCAGCAGCGACAGCTCGGGATTGAGGCTGTCACGGGCCAGCTCCACCACCTCCATCGCCTGCTCAACGCCCTGCAGCGCGAAGTACTGCGCCTCGGCGGTGATCAGGGCGTGGTCAGCGGCCACCAGCGCGTTGATCGTGAGCAGCCCCAGCGACGGGGGGCAGTCGATCAGGATCACGTCGTAGTCATCCGCCGCCCCCTTCAGCGCCCGCTTGAGCGTCAGCTCGCGCCCCATCTTGCCCCCCAACATGAGCTCCGCCTCGGCCAGGCTCAGGTTGGCGGGGATGATGTCCTCGTGGATCGCCTCCTTCGCCTTGGCCTTGCCCGAGAGCACCTCGGCGACCGTCGGCTGTACGTCGGTGGGCAGGTCGAAGTAGTCGGAGAGGTTGCCCTGGGGGTCGAGATCGACGGCGAGCGTGCGAACCTCGCAGCGTCGCAGGACGTCGGTGAGCGTACGAACGGTGGTTGTCTTCCCTGTACCCCCCTTCTGGGAGAGCACGGCGATCGTTTGAGCCATGGGCGCGATACTACGCACCGAACGCCCCGGGAGCGCGTTGGTGGCGTCCAACCCGGTGATTCTCAGGCGCTGGAGCCCTCCGGGCTCGGTGCGCGGCCATCTGAGCCTGGGTGGACGCTCAGGAAGCTCAACCGGTAGCGGCCCACGATGATCTCGTCGCCGTCCGCCAGCGCCTGCCCGTCGACCCGCGCCCCGTTGACGAACACGCCGTTGAGGCTACGGTCGTCGAGCAGGCGAACTCCGTCGGGCTGGCGCACGATCAGCGCGTGGCGCCGAGATACGGTGGGGTCGTCGAAGCGCACGTCGGCGGCCAGGCTGCGCCCGATGCGTGTCCACTCGCGTGTGACCGCCACGGTGCGAAGCTCGCTGCCGTCCTCGTAGCAGAGGTACTCCCCGGGCTGTTCGATCTGGGCCCTGGCTCGGGCCACGCGCGAATCGTGGTCTGAGGCGACGGGCTCCACCAGGGTCGCGTCGGGCATCTCCGCCCCCGGCCCCGGCGCGAGGCGCTCGGTGGCGAACAGTGAGGCGCGCGCGAAATCGGTGCTGCCGCAACTGGGGCACGCGGTGAGCTCATCGGAGGAAGAGAGGGTAAGGGTGTACCCGCAATCCTGGCAGCGGAAAGACCCGGTGCCGACGAAGGTGCTGGAAGCGACGGAGTTCATCGAAGTGACGGAGTTCATGTGGTGCTCCTCCCTCTTTCTCGCTGCTGCTGCCAAGGGCGTCCTCTTGGCGGGGGAACTCGTGACGATCATAACAAGGGTGTCAATGCGGCTCTGGTTCCGCATAATGGAATCTGTACAGGCCAAGGCCCGCCCAGGTCATCCGTAATTACCCGCTGCGCTCGCGCGGCAAACCGGAGTCCAGCCTCAGGATGGCCAGGCAGGAGCGCGTCTGCAGATGGCGAAGACCGATCTACCGTGTCTTCGCCCGTCACACACGTGGAGCAGCTCGAGCGCGTGCTCCTGCGCCGCGGCCTCGGAGCGCTCGAGGCCGATCGCAACCGCTGCGCGGACTGTGGGCGCACCCCGCTTACGGGGGAGCACGTCCATCTCTACGACGGGCGCTCCAACCACGTCGTCTGCGAGCTCTGCCGCCCCCGCCGCCGCGAGGTGCCGGTGGCGAGCGAGATCGTTCGCCACTGCGAGCATGGCCACACCGTGCGCCTGACCGCTCGCGCCGCATAGCCGACGCCGGCGCAGGCCTCGCCGGACGGCGGGCTAATAGACTTGCCCTCGCCGTGGATCCCGTGACCGCCTCGATCGTCGTCTCCGCTCCTCGCGAGCGCGTGTTCGACTATCTCCAGGACATCGCCAACCATCCCGAGTTCACCGATCACTACCTGGTGGACTGGCATCTCACGAGGATCGACTCGGTCGGCCGTGGGGCGGGGGCGCGCTTTCGCGTCAAGGCGCCCCGCAACCGCTTCAGCTGGGCCGACGTCACCTTCTCGGAGGTCGAGCGGCCCCACCGCATCGTGGAGGTGGGCCGCACGGGCAAGAACAACCGCATCCGCACACTCGGCGTGTACGAGCTCGCACCGGCCGAAGCGGGCGCCACGCGGGTTCGCTTCACGATCGAGACCGTCCCCGTGACCATCTCGGACCGCCTCATGGAGGGACTTGGGGCCAAGGGGTGGCTGCGGCGCAACAACAGGCGCGCGATGCGGCGGTTGCGCGACATCATGGAGCAGGAGAGCGACCAGGCGAGCGACATCGAGACGCGCGGGCGGCGTGTCACGGTCGCCGGCGGATAGACTGCCGCGTCGCATGTCCCGCCGCCTGCGCAAGATCCCCCCCGTCGTGGCCGCCCTGCTCGCCGTGTTGCTGCTGGGCGCGTGTGGCGATTCCCACAGCAAGGTCACCACCGGCACCTATGCGGGCGAGTCGGGCCAGAACGCCCCCTATCTCGACGTCGGACCCTTGAAATACGAGGTTCAGCTCTCTCGGGAGCTCAACCCCACCAACTCCGAGGATGCCGCCTACCTGCAGGGCCTGGGTGAAGCCGAACGCAAGCTGGCTCCCGGTCAGGAGTGGTTCGCCGTGTTCGTTCAGGTCTACAACGACACCTCCCAGCCACTTCCTTCGGCAAGCGAACTGACGATCGCCGACACTCAGGGCAACTCCTACATCCCTGTGGTGCCGAGCAAGATCAACCCCTACGCCTACCGTCCCGGGATCGTGCCCGCCAAAGGCCAGCTGCCGATTCCCGACACGACGGGCGACCTCGGACCAACCCAGGGCGCTCTGCTGCTCTACAAGATCCAGGTCGTCTCGCTCGACAACCGGCCGCTGGAGCTGAAGATCGTCGATCCGGGCAACTCAGCCGAAACCGCCTCGGCCGAGCTCGACGTCTAGCCTCCTCGGGCCTCGCGCTCTAGCCGCGCAGCCCCGCTTCGATCACCGCTCGCGCCACCGGCGCCGCCGTGGTGCCGCCAGCGCCGTCTTCCACCAGCAGGACGCAGACCACGATGCGCGGGTTCAGGGCGGGGGCGAAGGCCGCGAACCAGGCGTCTGTGTTCTTGGCTTCGCTTTCGCCGCCATGGCAGGCTTCCTTGCTCGCTTCCTTGGCTTCTTCGCCCGAGGTGGATTCCGCCGGTGGCTTGCAGGCGCTCTTCAGTTCCGCCGTGCCCGTCTTCCCGGCCACCGTCACTCCGGGAATGGCCGCTGAGGTGCCGGTCCCCTCTTTGACCACGCCGATCATCAGGTGACGCACGGTGCGTGCCACCGATGCGCTCATGACCTGCGTGGAGGCGCCGGAGGCGGAGGTGGGGGAGAACGACGGAGACGGTCGTCTTCCACCGTCGGCGACGGTGGCGGCCACCACCGCCATCTGCAGGGGCGTGGCCAGCACCTGGCCCTGGCCGATGGCGGTCGAGCCGATGTCGAGTTCGCCCTGGATCTCCCCGGCCGCGGGCAGCGTGCTCTCGGCGGCGCCGGGAACGCCCGATTCCTGGTTGAAGCCGAACTTTTCCGCCATCGAGACGAGGCGCTTGGAGCCGAGCTTGACCCCCAGGGGCGTGAACACCGAGTTGCACGACACCGCGAATGCCAGTTCGAGGCTGCCGCCGCATTCCTCGCCGTTGGCGTTGCTCAGCTTCACCCCGTCGAGCGTGGCCGATGTCGCGTAGGGGAAGACCGTGTGGGGATTTGCGATGTGCGCCTCCAGCACGCCCGTGAGCGTGACCATCTTGAAGGTCGATCCGGGAGGCTGCAGCCCTTCCAGGCCGATCCCCGCCACCGCCAGGATCTGTCCCGTCGAAGGCTGCATCGCGACTATGCCTCCCAGCTGCCCCCCGAGCGCGTTGACCGCCGCCTGCTGCAGCGATGGGGAGACCGTCGTGCGCACGGGCGCTGCTGGGCGTGGGGGGACATAGGCGAGCAGGCGCTGCCCCGCCAGCAGCTCGCCGCCGGGGCGCCCGCGCAACCGCGCGTCCAGCGCACGCTCCAGGCCACTGAGCCCGACGATCGCCGTGGCGGGAACGCCCTGTCCTTCCAATTCGCCGGCACGCGAGGCGGGCACGGGCCCGACCGTGCCGATCACCGCTCGCGCCGCTTCGCCGAGAGGTGAGCTGCGAGTCCCTTCTGTCGGGGCTGTTCCCGAGGGGCTTTCCGCCAGGACGCTGCCGTCGCGTGCCAGCAGGGTCGCCCGGCGGGGGAGGCTCGTGCGGCGGCTGAGCTGCTCGCCTCTGCGCAATCCGGGAAATGCAAGCGAGCGCGACCACTGCACGCGCAGGCCGGCTTCGCCGGCTTCGATGGTCTTGATCGTGAAGTCGAGCGAGAGCGTCCCGAACAGGCGCGTGGACACTCGCACCGGGACGGTCACCTCATGGCCCGAGGCATGAGCCTTCCCCGCCACTCTCAGCCCGGTCGCCGTGGCCGTGCGCAGGGCCTGGCGGTATACGTCGGCGAACTCGCTGGCCGATCTCTGGCGCTGGGAGGCGGGGTCGATGTCCCCGTACATCGTGAGGTAGTCGCCTCGGGTCCACGCGCTCACAAACCGCCCTGTGAGGGTGGAGGCCGCCGATGCTCCATGTTGCGCGCCCACGATCGCACCCACCGCGAAGGTCACCGCGGCGAGCGCCACGACAGGGCGCGCTCGGCGTAGTCGCTGGTTGGGAATCTCAGTCACTGAGCTTGTACAACATGGCGGGTGACACAACTGGACTGGATCATTCTTGCGTTCGCGGCCATCCTTGCCATTTTCGGGTTTCGGCAGGGGTTCATCGTGGGGGTGCTCTCGTTCGGCGGGTTCGCCCTAGGTGCATTCCTCGGAACGCGCCTGGGTCCTCTTCTGCTGCCCCAGGGTTCCTCCTCGCCCTACGCCCCCGCCTTCGGCCTCGTCGGTGCGCTGCTCGGAGGGGCGATCCTGGCGAGCGGCCTGGAGGGACTCGGCTTCCGCCTGCGGCGCACCCTGATCGTCCCGGGCATGGGCCTGCTCGACGGGTTGCTCGGCGCTGCCCTGGGCGTCGCCCTGGCCCTGGGGATCGTGTGGATCATGGCCGCCGTGGCGGGGCAGACGCCGGGCCAGGAACAGCTGCGCGCCGACATCCAGCGCTCGGCGATCCTGCGCCGGCTCAACGAGGTGCTGCCTCCCTCTGGGTCTGTGCTGAACGCCTTGGCCCGCCTGGATCCGCTGCCCTCGATCACGGGCCCCTCACCGGACGTCGCCGCGCCCGAGCGGGCCATCGCGCGGACTCCTGCCGTAAGGACTGCCTCGCGCAGCGTGGTGCGCGTCGACGGCACCGCCTGCGGGCTGGCGATCGAGGGCTCAGGCTGGGTGGCCGAGCCGGACGTCGTGGTGACCAACGCCCACGTGGTCGCCGGGGAGCAGGACACGACGGTGGAGATCGAAGGCCGCACGCCGGGGCTGGCCGCCCGGCCGATCGCCTTCGATCCCACCGACGACGTGGCCATCCTGCTCGTTCCCGGCCTGAGCCTCCCCTCTCTCAGCCTGGCCGCCGAACCCTCCTCGGGCACGGGTGGCGCAATTCTCGGCTACCCGGAGAACGGGCCCTTCGACGTGCAGCCCGGGCGAATCGGGCGCACGCAGGCGGTCATCACCCAGAACGCCTACGGCCAGGGTCCCGTGTCGCGGGTGCTGACCCCCCTGCGCGGGCTGGTGCGTCCGGGCAACTCGGGTGGCGCGATGGTCGGCGCTTCCGGGCATGTGCTCACCACCGTCTTCGCCGCCACCGTGGGCGGGCGCCCACGCGGCGGCTATGGAGTGGCCAACGCCACCGTTGCAAAGGTGCTGCGCGAAGCGGACACCCGCGCTCGTGCGGGGGTCCAGGTTGGCACCGGGCAATGCACCGACGGCTGACTCAGGTTCGGACCGGCGCCGGGGAGTGGGGCGGCGGCTGACTCAGGTGCCGGCCGGCGCCGGGCGAGCGGTGCTTCGCGGTGTCCGCGCCGGGCGCTTGCGGGGCTCGTTCGTGGCGAGCTTCGCCGGGTCCTGCTGTGGAGCGCTCTCGTCCTGCGCCACGGCGTGCCCCAGGTGAACGTCGATCGCGGTCTGGATGGCCGCCAGACGCCTCACCAGCCCAGCGCGCACCTGCTCGAGCTCCCCCGCGCTGAGCAGCGAGGGCCCGATACCGGCGCTGCGACCTTGGGGGACGGGCGTGAGTCCGGGATAGGCCGCCTCCATCTCCGCCAGCGTCCGCTCCAGCGCCGCTATCTGGGCGCGCAGCACGCGGCGCTGCTCGGCGGCCTCGTCGCCGGGGACCTCGGGACGCTCGGCCGCCACGTACAGCGCGGCCGCGACCTCACGTGGATCGACGCCCGTCTCGAACGCCTCCCTGGCGGCGCCCGCCGCGATGCTCCCGGCGGAAGAGGATTGCCGCGGCGCGGCGGTGACGAAGGTGCCGCTGCCCTGCTGGCTTTCGATCAGGCCCTCCTGCTCAAGGCGTTGGTAGACGGCACGAGCGGTGTTCACGTTGACCCCGCTGGCATCGGCCAGGTCGCGCAGCCCGGGAAGCCTCTGACCGGGCGTGAGCTGTCCCTCTCCAATTCGCGAGCGCAGCGCCCATGCGAGCTGGACACCGATGGGAACCTCTGCCTCGCGGTCCACCACCAGCCTCTCGAAGTCAGGCGGCGCGTCGGTGGAGGGCTTGTCAGCAGGATGGCCGCTCATACATTCAAGGTAGCGCTCGGCGCAGAAGATTTACAGTGTGCTGGTCAACTAGTACACTATGAGAATGGGCAGGGAGGAGCGAGGCATGGCCGGCACCGTGCCACCCGCAAGCAGCGCCCGGGCATCGACATCCCCCGATCCCGGAAGCGCTCAGCGGGCAGCCGAACGCGCCTTCCTGCCCACCAGAAGCCTGCTGGAGGAAGTGGGGGACATGATGCTCCTCACCGGCAAAACGATCCGAGCTTCGGTGTTCCCGCCGTATCCGTTCGGCGGGGAGTTTGTCTCCCAGGTTCTGTTCGCTCTGCGTCTCTGCTGGCTGCCCCTGCTGGTCTCCACGGTGGCCATCAACTACGGCGCGGCGGGCCTGCAGGCGGCGAACATCCTGACGCTGCTGGGCAATCTGGATCGTTTGGGCGGCTTCTTCGTGCTTGCCGCGATTCGCGAAATCGCTCCCCTCATCACATCGATCGTCCTGGCCGGTGTGGCGGGCACGGCGATCACTGCTGATCTGGGTGCGCGCAAGATTCGCGAGGAGCTCGACGCGCTCCAGGTTCTGGGGGTCGAGCCCGTCAAGAACCTCGTGGTCCCCCGCTTTCTCGCACTCGTGATCGTCACATCGCTGTTCAACGTGTACGCAATCTTGTTCGGTCTCTTCGGCGGCATCCTCGCCGAGATGTTCAGCGGTCAGCCGTTGGGGCCGTTCTGGGACACGCTGTTCGCCAACGCCACCGTCATCGACCTCTGGGGCTCGACGCTGAAGACGATGATGTTCGGGGGAATCATCGCGATCGTCTGCTGTTACAAGGGCATGACCGCCTCCGGCGGCGCCGAGGGCGTGGGCAGGGCCGTGAATCAGGCGGTGGTGACGTCGCTGCTCGGCGTCACCGCCTTCAACTACGTCTTCATGGCGCTGCTGCTCGCCACACATCCTCAGATCATGGTGATCAAGTGAGGGGCCAGCTGCTTGCCCTGCCACGTGAATGGCTCTCCTCCGTCGGAGATATCGGCGGGTTCATGGGTCGTGTGGCGGGCGAGGTGTACGGGTTGCGCGTGATGCGCTACTTCGGCGAGGCGCTGCGCCAGGCCGGCGTGCTGATCGTCTCCTCAACAGCGGTCATCTGGGGCCTTGTCTTCTTCGTCGGCCTCGGCACCTGCGGCATCTCGGGCGCTTACTTTGCTGCCTCGCAAGGCGCATCCTCGGTCGCGGGCATCTTCGCAGCATGGTGCGACCTGCGAGAGGCCGTCCCCTATGCCTTCGGCTACATGATGGCCGCCAAGGTTGGCACGGGAATCGTGGCCGAGATCGGCGCGATGCGCATCAACGAGGAGATCGACGCCCTCGAGGTGATGGGTATCGACTCGGTCACCTTTCTGTGTGCCACCCGCCTGCTCGCCGCCTGGCTCGTGCTCCCCTTCATGTATATATCGGCCATCGGGGTGGCCTTCCTGGCGTCCTACGTCGCCGTGGTCGATCAGGTGGGCTATACGACCTCCGGCGGATACCTGCTGCTGTTCTGGCAGTTCCAGAACCCGGGCGACGTGCTGTTCAGTCTCACCAAGGGGATGTTCATGGCGACAGCTGTGGTGCTCGTCGGCTGCTACTACGGCTACAAAGCCAGCGGTGGACCCGTGGGAGTGGGCACCGCCACGGCCAAGTCGATGGTGCTGAACATCGTGCTCGTGAACCTGATCGGCATGCTCGGAAGCCAGATCTTCTGGGGCGCCAATCCGCGAGCTCCCATCGGGGGCTAGCGCCGACCGCTACGCTGACCGCCATGTCAAAGACGCTCCTGGTCGCCGAGAAGCCCTCCGTGGGGCAGGATCTCGCGCGCGTGCTGCCCGGTCCCTTCAAGAAGCAGGAGGGATTCCTCGAGGGGCCCGACCACGTGGTCACCTGGGCGGTGGGGCACCTCGTGCAGCTCGCCGAACCCGAAGCCTACGACGCCAAATACAAGAGCTGGCGCATGGCCGACCTGCCGATCGTGCCCGACCGCTTCAAGCTCGAGGTCCGCGACGAGCGCTCACGCAAGCAGATGTCGGTGGTGACCAAACAGCTGGGACGCGAGGACGTCGAGGAGGTGGTCAACGCCTGCGACGCCGGACGCGAGGGCGAGCTGATCTTCGCCTACCTGTTCGAGAAGGCCAAGGGCAAAAAGCCCGTCAAACGGCTGTGGCTGAACTCGATGACGAGCGCCGCCATGAAGAGCGCGCTGGCCTCGCTCAAACCGGCGGAGGAGTACGCGCGCCTGGAGGAAGCGGCGCGCTCGCGCTCGGAGGCCGACTGGATCGTCGGCATGAATGCCACCCGCGCAGCCACCATCCGGCTGCGCAGCTCCTTCGACGGCGCTGTCTCACTCGGGCGGGTGCAGACCCCGACGCTCGCGATCGTGGCTCGCCGCGAGGAGGAGATCAAGGCGTTCAAGCCCGAGCCCTACTGGCTCGTCGATGCCACCTTCGCCGGTGCGCCCCTCGACGGCGAGGCCGGCGGCGCCGAGCGCGTCTACCTCGGCCACTTCCAGGCCCCCGCCGGGAGTCCCGGCACGACGAAGGGGCCGCGGATCGGCACCGAGGAGGAGGCCCAGGCGATCGTCTCCGCCTGCGAGGGTCGCACGGGGACCATCACCAAGCTGGAGAAGAAAGAGCAGCGCGAGAAAGCGCCGATGCTCTACGACCTCACCACCCTGCAGCGTGAGGCCAATAACCGCTACGGCTTCTCCGCCCGCAGGACGCTTGCGGCGGCCCAGCGGCTCTACGAGGAGCACAAGGCGCTCACCTATCCAAGGACCAACTCGCGCTACCTCACCACCGACATGGTCGAGGAGATCAAGCCGATCGCCGAGCTCGTTGGCAAGCACAACGAGTACTCCAAGGGCGCCGAGTATGTGATCGGCCTGGACGTGCTGCCGCTCGGGCGTGTGGTCAACGACGAGAAGGTCACCGACCACCACGCCATCATCCCCACCCGCTCCGAGCACAACCTCGAGAAAATGGGCTCTGACGACAGGCGCGTCTACGACATGGCCGTGCGCCGCTTCCTGGCCGTCTTCCACCCCGAGGCGGTGTTCGAGAACACGCGCGTCGAGACGACCGTCGCGGCCGAGGGGGCGTCCCACATCTTCCGCACCCGCGGCAAGCTCCTGCTTGTCCCCGGCTGGCGCGGCGTCTACGACGAGGTGTCCGCCGACGACAAGGCCGCCGAAAGCGAGGCCCGTGGCGAGGAGGACGAGGCCGCCGAGCAGCAGCTGCCGCGTCTGATCGCCGAGGAGGAGGTCAAGACGCGCAAGGTGGAGAGCGCCCGCAAGGAAACCAAACCCCCCCGCCGCTACAGCGACGCATCGCTGCTCGGCGCCATGGAGACGGCCGGCAAGCTCGTCGACGACGACGAGCTGCGCGAGGCGATGAAGGACTCGGGGATCGGCACTCCCGCCACCCGTGCGGCCATCATCGAGCGGCTGATCACCGTTGGCTACGTCGAGCGCGACGGACGCGCGCTGGTGGCCACCGAGAAGGGGCTGAACGTGATCCGGCTGCTCAACGAGCACGCCCTCACCTCCCCGGGCCTCACGGGCAACTGGGAGCAGCGGCTCGGCAAGATCGAGCGCGGCGAGGACTCGCGCAAGGGCTTCATGAGCGACATCGCAGGCTTCGCCGAGGAGACCGTCAAGCAGCTGGATGAGACGCTCAAAGACGTGCGCATCCCGCGAGCCCGGCTGGGCCCGTGTCCCGTGTGCGGGCACGAGATCGTCGAGAACCGCAAGGGCTACTCATGCTGGGCGCGCGACGATCCAGGGTGTGGCTTCGTGATCTGGAAGGCCAAAGCCGGCAAGACCCTGCCGATCGCCATTGCCAAGGAGCTGATCAAGACCGGCTACACCGCCCAGGCGGTGACCGGCTTCCGTGGCCGCAGCGGCCGCAGCTTCAGAGCACATCTCGCCCTCCAGCAGACAGACGAGGGCAAATGGCGCGTGGAGTTCGACGAGCTGTGGGCCAAGGAGGGCGCCAAACCGCCCGAGGCGGAGGGCGACGCCGAGGCCGAGGCGCCGGCGGCGGGTGTGGCAGCGGTCGCCGGGCAGCGCAGCGCCGCTTAGCTAAGAGCGATCAAGCTTCTCGCTCCCGTCGGGTCAGTGCGCCAGGATGGACGGGATGCCCTTGACCCTGCTCACAGGCCCCGCCAACGCGGGCAAGGCCCAGGTGGTGATGAATGCCCTGCGTGGCCATCTCGCCCGCGGCGAGGAGCCCCTGCTGGTGGTGCCCACGCGGGCCGACGCCGAGCACTACCTGCGCGAGCTGGCCGGCGATGGCGCTGCCATCGGCGCGTGGGTGGAGCGCTTCGAGGGCCTGATCGAGGAGATGGTCCAGCGTGCACGATTGCGCGAGCCGGTCATCGGCAAGCTCGCACGACAGCGCCTGCTCGCCGCCCTGGCCCTCGACACCGGCGTGGCGCCCGGCGCAGCCTCGGGGATCGTGGGAGCGCTGGAGACGCTCTTCGCCGAGCTGCGCGTGCGGCGGGTGACCCCCGCCGTCCTCGAGCGGGCGCTGGTGCAGTGGGCAGCCCAGGAGGGCGCCGGGTCCTCCCGCGTGCGCCTGGGTCAGCTGTTCGAGCGCTACCAGGCGGCGCTCACCGCGATGGGCCGCCTCGACGGGGAGCAGCGTGCGGTGGGCGCCCTGGACGCCCTGCGCCGCCGGCCCTCACTCTGGGGCGCGACGCCCGTCCTGTTCTACGGCTTCGACGACCTCACCCGTCTGCAGCTCGACGCCATCGAGACGCTCGCCCGGGTGGTGGGGGCGCGGGTGACAGTGTCGCTTACCTACGAGCCCGGGCGCATGGCCTTCGCCGGGCGCGCCGCGACGTTCGCGGCACTGGAGCCACTCGCCGACGAGCATCGTCGGCTGCCCGCCCGCGCCGACTACTACACGCCCTCCTCACGCCATGCCCTCGGCCATCTCGAGCGATCGCTGTTCGAAGGCGAGGTGTCTCGCGTGGATCCCGCCGGTGCCGTGCACCTCCTGGAGGGCGGGGGAGAGCGTGCCGAGCTCGAGCTCGTGGCGCGCGAGATCGAGGGGCTCCTGAACGACGGCATGGCGCCCGAGGAGATAGCGGTTGTGCTCCGCGCCTCGCCCGCCGCCGCCGATCTGCTCGAAGAGGTCTTTCAGGCCGCCCACATCCCCTATGCGCTGCAGCGGCGCAGGCGCTTTGCCGACACATCCGTGGGGGGCGCGCTGATCGGGCTGTTGCGTTGTGCAGCGGACCCGCCCGGGGGCGAGCTGAGCGATCTCCTGTCCTGGTTGCGGGCGCCCGGCCTGCTGGAGCGTCCCGAGCTGGCGGACCGGCTCGAGCTCGCCGCTCGGCGCGGCGGGGCCACCACTGCGACGCTGGCCCGAGGACTTTGGGAGGAGCGCAACTGGACGCTGCAGACAATCGACGAGGTCCGAGAGGCTGCCGCACGCGGGCCTTCAGCCCTGTTGGACCGCATCGGCCGCGAGCTGGTGCGGCTGTTCTCAGCCCCCCGGCGTCGCAGCGCCAGTGTGCTCGAGGCTGAGGACGTGGACGAGGCGAGCGCGTTCGCGGCCGCCCAGCGGGCGCTCGGGGAGCTGCGCGAGCTGGTTCGCCTCTCCTCGGAGCTCGCGCCCTCGCACACGGACGATCTCGCCGACACGCTCGCAGGGGTCGAGTTCCTCAGCGGTGAGCGCCCCACACCGGGGGCGGTGGCGGTGCTCGACCCACTCGCGCTGCGCGCCCGGCGCGTCCGGGCGCTGTTCGTGTGCGCCCTGCAGGAGGGCATCTTCCCGGCACGCGCTCGCCCTCAGCCGCTCCTGGCCGAGGAGGAGCGCAGAGGGCTGGCCGAGGCATCCGGTCTGCGTCTCGGAGAGCACGAAGACGCGCTCGCCGCCGAGCGCTACCTCCTCTACGCGGCAGTATCGCGCCCGGAGGAGCTGCTCTTCCTCAGCTGGCACGTCAGCGACGACGACGGCGAGCCCACCGCTCGCTCGCTGTTCGTCGAGGACGTATGCGACCTGTTCGACGAGAGCCTCGCCGAGCGGCGCGGGCGTCGAGCGCTGGGCGCCGTGGGTTGGGCCCCAGACCAGGCGCAGCAGATCACCGCCGTGGCCGCGTACCCGACGCTGGGTCATCCCCGGGTGCTCGAAGAGCTGCGGGGGCACGTGTGGTCGGCCTCGGCCTTCGAGACATGGATCGGCTGTCCCGTGCGCTGGTTCGTCGAGCGCCTGCTCCGCCCGGGATCGCTCGACCCCGACGCCGAGCCCCTCGCGCGGGGAGGGCTGGCGCACGCCGTGCTCAAGGACGTGCTGGAGGGGCTCAGGCGCGAGACCGGCTCGGCGCGGGTGCGCCCGGGCAAGCTCGCCCTCGCTCGCGATCTGCTCGAGCGGGCGCTCGTGGAGAACGCGGCCGAGTTTCCCCTGTCGGTGGCACCCGAGCGCCGGCCCGGCGCCCTGCGCCGTCTGCGCTCCGATCTCGAGCGCTACCTCGACCATGCCGCCGAGGCCGACAGCCCGCTCGAGCCGAGCGCCCTGGAGCTAGGCTTCGGATTCACCGCCGAGGATCAACGCGGGCCGGCAAGCAACCTGCCGGCGTTCGAGCTGGGGGGCGGGGTGCGGATGCGAGGCAGGATCGATCGTGTCGACGTCAGCGAGCAGGGCGAGGCGGTGGTCTACGACTACAAGGCCCGTGTCGCCCCGCCCGTGGCCAAGTGGATCGCCGAGGGCAACCTGCAGGTGGCCCTGTACATGCGTGTCGTGGAGGACCTCCTGGGCGTGTCGGCCGCCGGAGGCTTCTACCAGCCGCTCTCCGGCCCGGACCTGCGGGCCCGCGGCCTGCTCGATGGCGACAGCTGGGTGGAGCTCGAATGCGTACGGGGCGACGTGCGCGAGCACGACGAGGTACGCGAGGTGCTCGGCGAGGCGCTCTCGGCGGCGCGCCGGGCGGCGGCAGAGGCCGGCGAAGGCGCCCTGGAAGCCCGCCCGCAGAGCTGTGCCTACAACGGCGGATGCATGTATCCGACGATCTGCCGGTGCGAGACGTGAGGGTCGGCGGGGCGCCGGCCGAGAGCCTGTCCGAGCCGGCGATCCGGGACGAGGGGGACGTGAGCAACAGCCGATCCTTCACCGAGGAGCAGGAGCATGCGGTGGCACGCCGCTCGGAGCCGCTGCTGCTCTCCGCGGGCGCCGGGAGCGGGAAGACCTCGGTGCTCGTCGAGCGCTTCGTCAGGGCCGTGCGCGAGGACGGCCTGGCGCCCGGGAAGATCCTCGCCATCACCTTCACCGACCGGGCGGCCGGCGAGCTGCGCGAGCGTGTGCGGGCGCGCTTTCTCGAGCTCGGCGAACGCGAGGCGGCGCGCGACACCGAGGCGGCGTTCGTGGGCACCTTCCACGGCTTCTGCGCGCGCCTGCTGCGCACCCACCCGCTGCTCGCCGCCCTGGACCCCGACTTCGCGATCCTCGAGGAGGGCATGGCCGGACGCCTGCGCGAACGCGCCTTCAGCGCCGCCCTGCGCCAGTTCCTCGAGCGGGAACGTCCCGAGGAGGGCATCGACCTGCTGGCTGCCTATGGGGTGGATCGGGTACGCACGACCATCATCACCATCCACGCCCAGCTGCGAAGCCGCGGACAGCGCCTGCCCCGGCTCCCACCCATTGCTCCCGCCCCCCAGGAGCCCCAGGATGCCGAGGCTGCGGCTGCCTGCCGGTTGCTCGACGAGCTGCTCCTCGCCTTCGGGCTCGCCTACGAGCGGCTCAAGCGTGACCGCGCGGCGGTGGACTTCGACGATCTCGAGCTCCGCGCCGGCGCCCTGCTGGACGAGCATGCGAGCGTGCGCACGGCCTGGGCCGAGCGCTTCGAGCTGCTGATGGTGGACGAGTTCCAGGACACCAATCCCCGCCAGCTGGCGATCCTCCAGGCGCTCGATCGCCACAACCTCTTCACCGTGGGCGACGAGCTCCAGTCGATCTACGGCTTCCGCCACGCCGACGTGAGCCTTTTCCGTGGCCGCCGTGGCGAGCTGGACGCGCATGGATCGAGCCTCGCCCTGACCCGCAACTTCAGGAGCCGCCCACCCCTGCTGGAGGTGGTCAACGCCGTCTTCGCTGAGCGCTTCGCCGAGTTCGAGCCGCTTATGGCCGCCCGCGAGGGGCACCCCGCGAACGAGGAGCCCCTCACCGAGCTGCTGCTCACCGACCGTGGCGGCTGGGATGAGGACGAGCAGCTGGCCCGGGAGGTGGGGAGCGGCCTGCCCTCCGCGCCCCGCTGGCGTCAGGCCGAGGCACGCATGCTGGCCCAGCGTGTGGCCGAGCTGGTGCACAGCGGTGAGGTCAAGGCCGGCGAGGTGGTGGTCCTGCTGCGCGCCCTGGGCGACCTGGACGTCTACGAGCGGGCTCTGCAGATGCGTGGCCTGCGCACGCTCGCCGCCGTGGGAGCCTTCTGGGAGCACCAGCAGGTGGGCGACCTGCTCGCCTATCTGCGCACGCTTGCCAACCCGCTGGACGAGCTCGCCCTCTACTCGACCCTGGCCTCGCCACTGGTGGGCGTCTCGCGCGACGGTCTGGCGCTGCTCGCGCTCGCGGCCCGTGCCGGTGGTAGCGGAGCCTGGGAGACGGCCCAGCGCGTCGCGCAACACGAGCGGCTGTCCGGCGAGCTCTCACCCGCCGACCGCGACGCCATCGCGGGCTTCTGCGCGTGGTTCGCCTCCGAGCGCGAGCGGGCCTCCAGGCGCACGATCTCCGAGCTCATCGAGCGGGCGATCGAGCACAGCGACTACGGCGGGCACACCGCCGGGCTCGAAGGGGGGCAGCGACGCCTGGCCAACGTCCACAAGCTCCTGCGCCTGGCACGCCGCTTCGAGGCCGGCGAGGGACGCGACCTGCGCGCCTTCCTCGACCACGTGGCCCATCTGATGAGCGCAGCCGGCGCCGCCGAGTCAGACGCTCCCGTGGAGGGGGTCGAGCCCGACACCGTTCGCCTGATGAGCATCCACGCCGCCAAGGGCCTGGAGTTCGCAGTGGTGTGCGTGGCCGACCTTGGACGCGCCCAGAACACGCGCCTGGCCGACCTGCTCGTCGATGGCGCCCGCATCGGGCTGCAGCTGGTGCGACTCGACGGGGGAAAGGCCACCCCGGCGCTCGACTACGAGCAGCTCGCCGCCGAGCGCAGGGCAGCTGAAGCCGAAGAGGAGGACCGCATCCTGTACGTGGCCATGACCCGCGCCCGCGAGCGGCTGCTCTTGAGCGGAGCGGTGGACTTCGCCCGCTGGCCCGAGGCCCGCCCCGGAGGGACCGCAATCTCCTGGCTGGGGCCGGCCATCTCGGCCGAGCTTCCCACCCTCGCGCAGTCGCCCGGGGAGCCATGGCGGGACCTCCCGATCGGCCCCGGCGGCGCGGCCACCGTCCGTCTGCGACTGAACACGCGGGCCACCCTCGAGACGGTGCTGCGGCGGGACTCGCTCGCCGGCTCCCCGCCGATGCGGCCGGCCGCGCAATCGGCCAAGGGCCTCCCTGCCGAGACGGTTGTCGCGACGCGATCCGGTGTACCGGGCCGGGAGCTGTCGGGGGGCGCGCCGAAGCACATCTCGAGCCTCAGCTACACCTCGCTCTCGGAGCTCGAGCGCTGTGGCTACCGCTACTACCTCGAACGCGTTCTCGGACTGGGCGAGGATCGCACCGCCGCACGCTCGCTCGGCGTCCATCACGGCGTCCAGGCGCGTGCCCGCGGCATCCTCATCCACAAGCTGCTGGAGTCGCTGGACTTCGCTCGACCGGTGCCGCCCTCAGCCGAGCAGGTGGCCGTCGTGGCGCGCGAGCTCGGCATATCTCTACAGCTGGGCGAGAGCGCGCAGATCGCCGAGCTGCTGGGCGTGGCCTACGGCGCAGGGCCGGCCTTGCGACTGGCCCGCGCCGAGGACGTCCGCCCCGAGCACCCCTTCGCCTTCTCGCTCGGTCCGCGCGAGCCGCTGGTCACGGGTGTCATCGACGTGCTGGCACGCGAGCCCGGCGGTCGCTTCCTGGTGCTCGACTACAAGAGCGACCGCGTGGATCCCCGGGACGACCTGAGCGCCTGGGTGGAGCGCGAGTACGGCGCTCAGCGGCTGCTCTACGCGCTGGCCGTGCTGCGCGAGGGCGCCTCCAGCGTCGAGATCGTCCACTGGTTCCTCGAGCGACCCCACGAGCCGATCTCCGCCATCTACGGAGCCGACGAGCGCGAGAGCCTCCAGCGGCACCTGTCGATGCGCCTCGCAGCCGCGCGGGAGCGGGGGTTCGCCGTCGCGAGACGCCCCCATCGAGGGCTGTGCCTGACCTGTCCGGGACGGGCAAGCCTGTGCTCCTGGGGAGAGGAGGAGACGCTGCGCGAGGAGCCGGCGGGGCGGGAGGAGCCCCTGGAGGGCTCCTGAGCGTCCATTTCCCGCCCCCGATCGGGCTCTGAAGAGTTTGCCGAGCGAGGGGTTTTCACCGCCTTTTCGCTGCTACGCTTTCTGGCTCCGCCTCAGGTGCCCGCCTGCCTGCGCGACGGTGGCACGCCCTCGAACGGGTGTATCCACACGCTGCCGGGAAGCACCGCCCCAAGGGAGCACTTCCATGAATCCGCACATCATGCAGCCGCCAAAGGCCGTCGGTCTCTACGACCCTCGCTTCGAGCACGATGCCTGCGGCGTCGGAATGGTCGCCCGGCTGGACAACAAGCCCACTCACGAGGTGGTCTCACGGGCGATCACCGCCCTGGAGAACCTCGAGCACCGCGGAGCCAGCGGCGCCGACCCCCGCACCGGCGACGGTGCCGGGATCCTCATGCAGATGCCCGACGAGCTGCTGCGCGCCGTCGTCGACTTCGAGCTGCCGCCCCTAGGCGCCTATGGCGTGCTGATGTGCTTCCTGCCCACCGACGCCGAGGCCCGCGGACGGGTCCAGGAGCTGCTGGAGAGGACGGTGGGCGAGCTCGGGCAGCGCCTGCTGGGGTGGCGCGACGTGCCGATCGACGTGAAGGAGACCGGCGAGGTCGCCGCCGCCTGCCGTCCGGTCATCCGTCAGCTGTTCGTCGGCGCGGGCCCGGCCGAGGAGAGCGACCAGGACGCCTTCGAGCGCAAGCTCTACGTGATCCGCCGCTCCTGCGAGCTGAAGGCCGAGGACCCCGGCCTGTATGTGTCCTCCAGCTCCTCCCGGACGATCAACTACAAGGGCATGCTGATCAGCTTCCAGCTCGCCGCCTTCTACGAGGACCTCCGCGACGAGCGCACCAAGAGCGCCCTCGCGCTCGTGCACTCGCGCTTCTCCACCAACACCTTCCCCAGCTGGGAGCTGGCACACCCCTACCGGGTGATCTGCCACAACGGCGAGATCAACACGGTGATGGGCAACGTCAACTGGATGCGCGCCCGCGAGAGCGAGCTCTCCAGCGAGCTGTTCGGCGATGACCTCGAGCGGATCCTGCCCGTGGTCAGCCCCGGGAACTCCGACTCGGCCACCTTCGACAACGTCCTCGAGTTGCTGATGCTGGGCGGGCGCTCCCTGCCCCACGCGGCGATGATGATGATCCCCGAGGCATACCGCGACCGCGACGACCTCCCCGACTACCTGAAGGGCTTCTATGCCTTCCACTCCTGCCTGATGGAGCCCTGGGACGGCCCCGCCTCGGTTGCCTTCACCGACGGCCGCGTCGTCGGCGCCACCCTCGACCGCAACGGCCTGCGCCCGGGGCGCTGGGTGGAGACCACCGACGGGCACGTGGTGCTCGGCTCGGAGATCGGCCTGCTCGACATCCCGCCCGAGCAGGTGCGCCGGCTCGGACGCCTGCAGCCCGGGAAGCTGTTCCTCGTCGACCTCGAGCAGGGCCGCATCGTGGAGGACGAGGAGGTCAAGCGCGAGGTCGCCACCCGCCACCCCTACGGCGAGTGGTTCGCCCGCAACGCCGTCCCCTTCGGCGACCTGCCGCCCTCCAGCGAAGTGACCCTCTCAGACCAGCCCATGCGCCTGCGCCAGCGCGCCTTCGGCTACTCCCAGGAGGACCTGCGGGTGCTGCTCGCGCCGATGGCCCTCGACGCGGCCGAGCCCACCGGCTCGATGGGCAACGACATCTCCCTGGCCGTGCTCTCCGACCAGGCACCCCCGCTGTTCTCCTACTTCAAGCAGCTCTTCGCCCAGGTCACCAACCCCCCGATCGACCCCATCCGCGAGGAAATCGTGATGAGCCTGGCCACGAGCCTGGGCAACGAGCGCAACCTGTTCGACGAGACGCCCGAGCACGCCCACAAGCTGCTGCTCGAACAGCCGATCCTGCTCAACCGCGAGCTGGAGACCCTGCGCCACGTCGATCACGACGTGTATGCGGCGCGCACCATTGACATCACCTGGCCGGTCGCCGAGGGCCCCGCCGGGATGGACGCGGCGATCGAGCGCATCTGCCGCAAGGCGCGCGAGGCGATCGCCGAGGGGATCAACATCATCATCCTCTCCGACCGGCTGCTGGGCCCGCGCAAAGCGCCGATCCCCTCGCTGCTGGCGGTGGCCGCCGTGCACCATCACCTCGTCCTGCAGGGAACCCGCCTGCGCGCCGGCATCATCCTCGAGTCGGGCGAGCCCCGTGAGGTCCACCACTTCGCCACCCTGATCGGCTACGGCGTGAGCGCCATCAACCCCTACCTGCTGCTCGAGTCGCTCGACGAGATGGTCTTCGAAGGGCGCATCGTGCGCACGGGCGCCGACGGCTCCGAGGAGCGCATCAGCCCCGAGCAGGCCGCCCAGAACGTGGTCAAAGCGATCGGCAAAGGACTGCTCAAGACGATCTCCAAGATGGGCATCTCCACCATCCAGTCCTACCGCGGCGCGCAGATCTTCGAGGCGGTCGGTCTCGACCGCGAGCTGATCGACACCCACTTCACGGGCACCGCCTCGCGCGTAGGCGGGATCGGCCAGGAGGTGCTGGCGACCGAGGCGCTCGAGCGCCACGCCCGCGCTTATCCGGCGGTCGGGCGGGGCCTCGATTCGCTGCTGCCCGTGGGAGGCGTCTATGCCTGGCGCCGTGACGGCGAGCACCACATGTGGAACCCCGAGACCATCGCTCTCGTCCAGCACGCAGTGCGCGCCGCCAACGGCGACGTTGCGGCCGCGCTGAAGGGCGACGCCCACGCACACGAGGTCGTGCGCGAGAGCCCGGCGTTCGAGAAGTACCGCGAGTACGCGCGTGCCATCAACGAGGACGCCTCCCGCAAAGCCACCCTGCGCGGCCTGCTGCGGATATCGAGCGCCGGCGCCGCCGCGATCCCGCTGGAGGAGGTCGAGCCGGCGAGCGAGATCGTCAAGCGCTTCTGCACCGGAGCGATGAGCCTCGGGTCGATCTCCCGTGAGGCGCACGAGACGCTCGCCATCGCCATGAACCGCCTCGGCGGACGCTCCAACACGGGCGAGGGCGGGGAGGACCCCTCGCGCTTCCTGCCCGACGCCAACGGCGACCGCCGCCGCTCGGCCATCAAGCAGGTCGCCTCGGGGCGCTTCGGGGTGACCATCCACTACCTCGTCAACGCCGACGAGCTGCAGATCAAGATGGCCCAGGGCGCGAAGCCCGGTGAGGGCGGCCAGCTCCCCGGCCACAAGGTCGACGACTACATCGGCTCGATCCGCCACACCACGCCGGGGGTGGGGCTGATTTCCCCGCCGCCCCACCACGACATCTACTCGATCGAGGACCTCAAGCAGCTGATCTACGACCTGCGCTGCGCCAACCCCAGCGCGCAGGTGTCGGTGAAGCTCGTCTCTGAGGTCGGGGTCGGCACGGTTGCCGCGGGCGTGTCCAAGGCCAACGCCGACCGGGTGCTGATCGCCGGACACGACGGCGGCACCGGCGCCTCGCCGCTGTCCTCGATCCAGGCGGCCGGCGTGCCCTGGGAGATCGGGCTGGCCGAGACCCAGCAGACGCTGCTGCTCAACGACCTGCGCTCGCGCATCATCGTGCAGACCGACGGGCAGCTGAAGACGGGGCGCGACGTGGTCATCGCGGCGATGCTCGGCGCCGACGAGATGGGCTTCTCCACCGCTCCCCTGATCGCCACCGGCTGCATCATGATGCGGGCCTGCCACCTGAACACCTGCCCGGTGGGCATCGCCACCCAGGACCCCGAGCTGCGCAAGCGCTTCAAAGGGACCCCCGAGCACGTGGTCAACTTCTTCTTCTTCGTGGCCGAGGAGGTGCGCGAGATCCTCGCCTCCATCGGGCTGCGTACGCTCGACGAGGCCACCGGCAGGGTCGACCTGCTCGGTGCCGCCGAGGCGATCGACCACTGGAAGGCCCGGGGGGTGGACCTCACCCATCTGCTCACCCACATCGAGCTGCCCGAGGACACCCCGCGCCGCCGCGTCGAAGCCCCTCCTGAGGTCCTCGAGGACGCCCTGGACTGGCAGCTGGTCGAGCGCTCCCAGCTGGCGCTCGAACGTCGCGAGCCGGTCTCCATCGCGATGGAGATCCGCAACCGCAACCGTTGTGTTGGAGGCATCCTCTCCAGCACCATCGCCCAGCGCTGCGGCGCCGGAGGGCTCGACGAGGACTCGATCGTGGTCGACTTCGAAGGCTCCGCCGGCCAGAGCTTTGGAGGCTGGCTGGCCCCTGGGGTCACCTTCACGCTCCGCGGCGACGCCAACGACTACGCCGGCAAGGGGCTCTCGGGCGGCGTCTTCGCGATCCGCCCCCGCGAGGGCATGGGCGAGCACTTCACGGCCGAGCAGAACGTGATCGTCGGCAACACGGTGCTCTACGGCGCCACCGCCGGGCGGGCCTTCTTCCGCGGCCTCGCCGGCGAGCGCTTCGCGGTGCGCAACTCGGGTGCCTGGACGGTCGTGGAGGGCGTGGGCGACCACGGCTGCGAGTACATGACCGGAGGGCGCGTGGTGGTGCTCGGCCCCACCGGACGCAACTTCGCGGCCGGCATGAGCGGCGGAGTTGCCTACGTGCTCGACGAGGAGGGCGCCTTCGCCAAGCGCTGCAACATGGGCCTCGTCGGCTTCGACGAGATCTCCCCCGCCGACGCCATCGAGCTGCGGGCGATGATCGAGGAGCACCGCCAGCGCACCGACTCGCCCGTGGCGGCAAGGGTGCTGGCCGAGTGGGAGGAACTGCTGGGACGTGGAGCGTTCGTGAAGGTGATGCCCCACGACTACAAGCGGGTGCTGCGCGAGCGTGCCGAGGAAGAGGCGCTCGCGGCGGGCTCCGGGGGACCCTCCACGCCGCGGCCGCTCGACCCCGTGGGCGAGGCGGGCGCCTGATGGGCAAGCTCGGGGGCTTCCTGCAGATCGAGCGTCACGGCATCCCGCAGCGGGACCCGGCCGAGCGGATCCACGACTACCGCGAGTTCCAGCTGCAGCGCCCCGTCGAGGAGCTGCGCGAGCAGGGCGCCCGCTGCATGGACTGCGGAGTGCCCTTCTGCCACAACGGGTGCCCGCTGGGCAACCTCATCCCCGACTGGAACGACCTGGTCTACCGCGACCGATTCCAGGACGCCATCGCCCAGCTGCACGCCACCAACAACTTCCCCGAGTTCACCGGCCGCCTGTGTCCCGCGCCCTGCGAGGCGGCATGCGTGCTGGAGATCCGCGAGGGCGAAGCGGTCACCATCAAACAGGTCGAGAACGCGATCGTCAACCGCGCCTGGGACGAGGGCTGGGTCGTGCCCCAGCCGCCGCACCCGCGCCGCGAGACCGGCCAGTCGGTCGCCGTGGTGGGCTCCGGGCCGGCCGGGATGGCGGCGGCCCAGCAGCTGCGCCGCGCCGGGCACAACGTGACGCTGTTCGAGCGCGACGAGGCGATCGGAGGCCTGGTGCGCTTCGGGGTGCCCGACTTCAAGATCGAGAAGACGCTCGTGCAGAGGCGGGCCGAGCAGCTGATCGCCGAGGGCGTCGAGGTGCGCTGCGGGGTCGACGTCGGCCGCGACGTCACCGTCGAGGAGCTGCGCGAGCGCTTCGACGCGGTCGTGCTGTCCACCGGATCGCGGGTTCCCCGCGACCTCGAAGTGCCCGGTCGCGAGCTCGACGGGGTGCACTTCGCGATGGAGTACCTCTACCAGCGAAACCGCTGGGTGGCGCGCGAGCTTGGACCCGAGCCCACCACCGCCCAGCCAGGGGTGGAGAAAGTGATCACCGCCAAGGACAAGGACGTTGTGGTCATCGGCGGCGGCGACACCGGCGCCGACTGCGTCGGCAACTCACTGCGTGAGGGCGCCCGCTCGGTGGTGCAGCTCGAGCTCCTCTCCGAGCCGCCCGTGCACCGTCCCGACGAGCGCACCCCATGGCCGGAGTGGCCGCTGAAGTATCGGCTGAGCTACGCCATGGAGGAGGCCAAGAACCTGGGCCTCGGCGAGCAGGACTACTCGGTCACGACCACGAGCTTCGCCGACGACGGTGGTGGCCGGGTGGCCGCTCTGCACATCGCCCACGCCCAGCCCCAGCCCCCGTTCGCGCCGATACCGGGCACCGACCGTGAGCTCCCCGCGCAGCTGGTGCTGCTCGCGATGGGCTTCCTGCACCCCGAGCAGGAGCTGCTCGATCAGATCGGCGTCGAGAAGGATCCCCGTGGGAACGTCAAGGCCGTGAAGCCCTACACGACCTCCGTCGAGGGAGTCTTCGCGGCGGGTGATGCCCGCCGTGGGCAGTCACTGATCGTCTGGGCCATCAACGAGGGGCGCCAGTGCGCGCGCATGGTGGACCGCTATCTCGCCGGCCGCCGCGCCGCCGACGGGAGCCAGGGAGGCCGTGCGGCCGACGAGGGCCTCGCCGGGCACGCCGACGCCGACAGTGGTCCCGAGGGACCGCCCCAGCACGTGGGCCCCGGCATCGGCGCGGGATAGGGGAGGGCCGACCGGGGGCGATGCGTATGCACCACGTCACGTCCAACCACCCCGGCCCCTTCGCTGGTCACGTCCCCGAGGTCTGCTTGAGCGCTTGGGCTTGGACCCTGTCCTAGCGCCAGAGTGAGGCTATTTCTTCAGGTAGCCAGCTCTGCGAAGGTCGCTCCGGGCGCTACGAACTTCTGCGCCGGAACTCGTCAGCGTGCGACTGTATTTGCCCGACTTCGATCGCGCACGATCCACAGCAGCCTGGTTGCTAGCAAGCGTACGCTTGAGCTTTAGCTGATCATCCTGGAGTCGCTGTCTGTCCTCTGGTGGCACTATTTCCCCTCGTTCTTGCCTTCTATCGTATCGATCTGGGCCAGCAGGAACTCAATATCGATTGGGATTGAGAAAGTGCCACGCCGTTGTCTACAAGCTGGCGTTCGAGATCTTCCACGGTCTCCAACGCATCGGTGAGGTCTTTCTCAAGCGCCTCGGCACCGCGCTCGAGGCGCGCGATCGGCTCAGACGCCTTGAAAGGGCCTAGCTCGGCAATCCATCGCCGGCCGAGGATCAAGCCCACAACCGATATTACGACGTAGCCGGCCGCGAACAACAGCGCGACATCCACAGCACGCATTTCTAGCCGGCGCCCCCACCGGCGTCCAGTCTCCCTCGGCGCTCGCGGGGGATGTTTCTTCTAGTCTTGCCCAGATGGAGACCGTCGCAGAGAGCAGCCACATCGATCCCGCCCCAGGAACGCGGCCGCGGGTCTGCCTGATCGGCGCAGGCTCCTCCGGCATCGCTGCCGCCAAGGCGCTCTATGAGCGCGGCATCGACTTCGACTGCTTCGAGAAGTCCGATCGCATCGGCGGCAACTGGGTGTTCGAGAACAAGAACGGGATGTCGGCGGCCTACCGGGACCTCTTCATCAACACCTCGCGCCCGCGCATGGAGTACTCGGACTTCCCCATGCCCGAGTCCTATCCCGACTTTCCCCACCACACCCAGATCGCGGCCTACTTCGAGGAATACGTGGATCACTTCGGCTTCCGCGAGCGGATCGTCTTCGAGACGGGCGTGGAGCACGCCACCCGCGAGGCCGACGGCAGCTGGACGATCGAGCTGGACACCGGCGAGCGCCGCAGCTACGACGCGCTGGTGGTGGCCAACGGCCACCACTGGAACCCGCGCTGGCCCGAACCGGCGTTCCCCGGCGCCGATACCTTCACGGGCGAGCAGCTGCACGCGCACTCCTACATCGATAACTCGATCTTCGCCGGCAAGCGGGTGATCGTGCTGGGGATGGGCAACTCGGCCATGGACATCGCCGTCGAGAGCTCATACGTCGCTGAGCGGACATATCTCGCGGCCCGGCAGGGCGTGTGGATCGTGCCCAAGTACGTATTCGGCAAACCCGTCGATCAGCTGCGCAACGATCCTCGGGTTCCTTTCAAGATCCGCCAGCGCTTCATCCAGCAGCTGATACGCAGCTACGCGGGGCCGCCCGAGCGTCACGGCCTGCCCAAGCCCAACCACCGCTTCGGCCAGGCCCACCCGACCATCTCCGGCAGGATCCTCGACCGCCTCCAGCACGGCACGATCGCCCCCAAGCCGAACATCGACTCCTTCGCCGGCTCACAGGTGCGCTTCGTCGACGGGACGAGCGTAGAGGCGGACGTGGTGGTCTACTGCACCGGCTACAAGATCACCTTCCCCTTCTTCGACGAGCAGCTCATCTCGGCGCCCGAAAACCACATCGAGCTCTTCCGCCGCGTATTTCACCCCGACATCCCCAACGTGTTCTTCATCGGGCTGTTGCAGCCGCTCGGTGCCATCATGCCGCTGGCCGAGGCGCAGGGCGCCTGGGTGGGCGACCACCTGCAGGGCGACTACATGCTGCCCTCGCAGGCTGAGCTGCGCGCCGACATTGCCGCCGACCAGGCAGCGATGCGTGAGCGCTATGTGGCCTCCAAGCGCCACACCATCCAGGTCGACTTCGACGACTACCTCCACGCCCTGGCCAAGGAGCGGGCCGCCGGTGCGGCGCGAGCGCGGGCCAACGGATATCTCCCACCGCCCTCATGCCGACCTTCTGTCGCCACGGCCGCTTCCTAGAGCGCTGCCCGATCTGCAGCAAGACACTGCCCGGCGCCTCGCCGGGGGGCTCGGCCTCACGTGCCGCGAGCCCCAAGGGCAAACGCACGCGCGGGGAGCCCACCGGGCACCGGCGCGCCACCGGGTTGCGGGTGCGCAGGGAGGGACGGGCCGAGGACGACGGCTATCGCTCGAGCCTCGTGCCAGGGGTACGCGCCTCCGCCGATGCGCTGAAGCTGGTCGAGGAGATCTCCTTCTCCAGCGGACGGCTGTTGGCCCTCGCAGCCGATCCCCCGGGGCTGTATGGGAGCGCTCGCTCACTCGTGGGCGAGGATCTCGAGCGCGCGAGCTGGACCTGCCTGCTGATCGCCTACCTCGGACCGCTCCAGGGCGAGGAGCCGTTCGCCGGGATCGAGCTGGCTCTCGCCCAGGCGCCCGATCTCGCGCAGGCGCGGCTGGCGACCCTCGAGGGGATACCGCTCGGTCCGCGCACCTCCCACGACCCGGCACGGGGGGCTCAGACACTCCTCGCCTACGCCCAATGGGTGCAGCGCACCGGGGACGCCAAGCAGGCGTCGGCGCTCACCGGCGATCCCGGCTGGAGTCCCGAGCGGCGCTTCGAGCGGCTGTTCGAGCGCCTCGCGCTGCCGGGCTTCGGGCGCGTGGGTCGCTACGAACTGCTGGTCACGCTCGCACGGCTGGGCTGCTATGAGCTGCGCCCCGACTCGCTGCATCTCGGCGGTGGACGTGGCTCGGCCTCCGACGACGCCACCACCGTGGCCGCCAAGCGTGTGTTCGGCATCGGCGACGAGCTGCTTCTGGACCGTCGAGCGGCGGCACTCGCCCAGGCTGTGGATGTTCCCGTGGAGGCGCTCGACCTCGCACTGGCCAACTGGGCGGCCCCGCAGAGAGCCACCGTGGGGTTCCCCGAGGACACCCGCGACGACCGTGCCTATGAGCGCGCGGGCGACGCTCTGGGCCTCTGAGCGAGCGCCGCGCAGGCGGCTGGGCTCGGCGCCGAGGAGCTCGTTGAGGGCGGGGAGAAATGCCGTCCACACGGACGCCTACAGTCTCTGCTGTCAGCTGTCCCAACCCAGCGGGAGTTGTGATGCCCCTCTGTTTTATCGAGCCCCAGGACGCGATCCGCGTCATCGCCGAGTCGGTCGGTCGTGAGGCACGCCGCCAGCTCGTCGGCGAGGTGGTGCGTGCGTGGGTGGACGACATCCCCGACCAGGAACTCTCTGTCCACTATGCCAAGGCCATCGCCGACCTCGATGAGGAGGACCTGCATCTGCTCGCCGCCTGGCACGCCTCCCTGGAGGTGGGCCAGCCGATCCCCAACACCGAGTTCCTCGTCGGAGTGTTCCCAAGCCTTGGAGAGAACCGCAGGGAGGCGCTGAAGATCGCGGCGGGCTTCCGCGGCGAGGAAGCATTTCAGGCAGGGGTGGCCGAGGACCAGGCGCTCGACACGGTGCTCCCGCGTCTCTCCAGCGAGCGGGCGATCGAGCTGGCCAACGAGTGCATTCAGCTGTATATGTGGGACCGCCTAGGCTGCGACAACTAGAAGCCCCTATGGCTGCGAGCTCCGGCGTCCTCGGTCGCTCGCGTGCACAGCACGCCACGCTCCCTGCGTCCTTGGATCGCTTGCCCTACGGACTTCTAGACGGTTTGTGCGGACACCTCTTTACACCCTTTCGAGTTCACGCAGTCTGCGTCCTTGCCTCGCTTGACTTATGACGCCCTAGTGCATAAGTCCTATTCACGTACTCCCGTACGTGATAACGTACGCGTTATGAGCGACTCTGTCAGCGTCTTTGCGGCGCATGCCGCCGACTACGACGCTCAGCGTCGTCGCCTGGTGCCCTCGTTCGAGCTGTTCTACGGTACGGCCGTCGACATGCTCGGGCTGCGGGAGGGCCGGATGAGACGGGTGCTCGATCTGGGAGCGGGGACGGGGCTGATGAGCGAGGCGGTCCTCGGCCGCTATCCCGATGTGGAGCTGGTGCTGCTCGACGGGGCGGAGGAGATGCTGAGCCAGGCGAGAGATCGCCTCCCGGCCGAGTCGACCACGATGCTGACCCGCGATCTGCGCGACGAGCTGCCCGCGGGGCCATTCGACGCGGTGGTCTCCGCGCTTGCCATCCATCATCTCGAGCATCCCGATAAGCGCGATCTCTTCGGTCGCATCCACGATGTGCTGCGTCCCGGCGGCGTCTTCGTCAATGCCGAGCACGTCAGCGGGTCAACGGCGTGGTCGGACGGCGTCTACCGTGCGACGTGGCGCGAGGCATGTCGGGCGCAGGCCGCGAGCGAGGATGAGATCGCCGACGCCGAACGGCGGATGGAGATGGATCGCTCGAGCGACGTCGCCACCCAGCTGCAGTGGATGGATGCGGCCGGTCTGGAAAACTGCGACTGCTTCTTCAAGCACCTGCACTTCGCTGTCCTCGCCGGCTGGCGAGGGGCGGGGAGCTCGGGCGAGGGCGAGCTGCGCGGCTAGACTCACGATATGTCCGAGATTGCCGCAGAGCTCACCGAGGAAGACGTGATGGATGCCCTGTCGAACGTGATCGACCCCGAGCTGGGGCTCGACTTCGTGGAGCTGGGGCTGATCTACGGGGTGAAGATCTCCGATGGGCACGTGAAGGTCACCTTCACGCTGACCACGCCCGGGTGTCCGATCGGGCCGCAGGTCAACGAACAGATCGAAGAGTTCGTCGGTGAACTCGACGCTGTGAAGACGGTGGAGTCCGAGATGGTGTTCACCCCCGCCTGGTCGCCCGAGCTGATGAGCGAGGACGCCAAGTTCGCACTCGGCTACTGAGCCGAGGCTGAACAGCTCAGACGGCGGCTGGAGCGCTCTCGCGCGCGAGGGCCACGAGGTTGGCCAGTTCCGCGGCGATGTTCTCGCCGATCGAGCCGATGTCGGGCAGGGCGTCGAAGTCGCCCAGCAGACCGAAGTTCATCTGGCCGTTGTAGGACATGATCGCAATCGCCAGCGCATGGTTCTCCGGCAGGAAGGCCACCGGGATCGCCTGGAGCATCTCGCGCCCAAGCACATACAGGGGGAACTGCGGGCCGGGGACGTTGGTGACGATCAGGTTGAACAGGCGAGTGGAGAAGTTCAGCCGCGACGCCTGCGCGAGAATCGTGGGAGGCGCGAAGTTCTGCGCGCCGGATATCACCTCGGCCCCGAGCGCCTGCTTGGACTCCTTCAGCCCGTCCATCGCGCTGGAGACGAAGCGCAGCCGGTTGAGGGGGTCCGAGATGTAGACGGGCAGCGGCCCGCGCATCACCACGATGCGGTTGCCGCCCCCCTCGTCGGCCTCGGTGCGCACCGACACCGGAACCAGCGCCCTCATCTCCACCCCCTCGGTGCGGCGCCCACGGGAGATCAGAAAGGAGCGCAACGCCCCCGCCACCACGGCCAGCACCACGTCGTTGACGGTGCCGCCAAAGGCGTTCTTGACCGTCTTCAGGTCGGCCAGCTCGCTGGTGACCGCCACGAAGCGCCTGTGCGGGCCGATGGGCACGTTTAGAGGGGTTTCCGGCGCCGGGTTCAGGCCGGCCCAGATGATCTCGCCGACGCCCTCGGCTGCTTCGCGGGCTCTGGTGAGGGCCCGCTCGGGATGAGCCAGAGCGTCCATCGCGCCCTCGGCCAGCGCGATTCCCGTTCGCAGCGCACCGGTCAGTCCCGCCGCCAGCAGGTGAGCGGTACCCGGTTCGGTATGGGGCTGCCAGGGGCGCCCCGATGTGGGCAGTGGCGGCGGGTCGGGTGAGAGGTCGAACAGCACCGTCGCCAGATCGACGCCGGCGATCCCGTCGATGAGCGAGTGGTGGGTCTTGGTGATGAGCGCGAAGCGGTCGTCCTCCAGGCCCTCGATCAGCCACATCTCCCACAGGGGCTTGGAGCGGTCGAGCTGCTGGGAGAAGATCCGGGCGGTGAGGTCCTCCAGCTGATCCCAGCTTCCCGGCGCAGGCAGCGCCGTGTGGCGGACGTGGTACTCGAGGTTGAAGCTCGGGTCGTCGATCCAGACCGGACGGCCGCTGTCCAGGGCCGTGTAGGCGAGCTTGTGGCGATAGCGGGGCACCACGTGCAGTCGCCTGCGGATCTGTTCCAGGAACTCGTCCATCGTGGGGGGTGGACCTTCGATCAGGGTCAGCCCGCCGATGTGCATGTGCGAGACCGGCCCCTCCTGGTGCAGGAAGGAGGCGTCTACAGGTGTCAGGCGATCGAGGTGGCGCTGTGGCATCAGCGCTTAGCGTACCTGGACGCCCCCTACAATGAAACCCATGACCAACACCGTTGAGAAGCTGCTGCTGGCAGCCCCCCGCGGCTATTGCGCGGGCGTCGATCGCGCCGTGCAGACAGTCGAACGCGCTCTGTTGCTCCATGGCGCTCCCGTGTATGTGCGCAAGGAGATCGTCCACAACAAGCACGTGGTGGACCGCCTGCGTGAGCAGGGCGCCATCTTCGTGGATGAGCAGACCGAGGTGCCCGAGGGTGCTGTGTGCGTGTTCTCCGCCCACGGCATCGCCCCCAGCGTTCGCGCCGGGGCCCTCGAGCGCGGGCTGCGCACCATCGACGCCACCTGCCCGCTGGTCACCAAGGTACATCGCGAGGCCGTTCGCTTCGCCGAGGAGGGCTACACCATCGTGCTCGTCGGCCACGACGGGCACGAGGAGGTCGAAGGCACCATGGGCGAGGCACCCGAGCAGATCGTGCTCGTGCAGAACGAGGCCGATGTGGACCTGCTCGAGGTGGAGGACCCCCAGCGGGTCGCCTATGTCACCCAGACAACGCTTGCCGTCGACGAAACCAGCGCCATCCTCAAGCGCCTGCGCGAGCGCTTTCCCGCCATCCGGGGGCCGCGCACCGACGACATCTGCTACGCCACCACCAACCGCCAGGCCGCCGTCAAGCAGATGGCGAGCAGCTGTGACCTGATGCTGGTGATCGGCTCGCGCAACTCCTCCAACTCGGTGCGTCTGGTGGAGGTGGCGCGCGACTGCGGCACCCCTGCCCACCTGATCGACAACGCCGGTGAGGTGCAGGAGCAGTGGCTCGAGGGCGCGCGGGTCGTGGGTATCTCCTCCGGTGCCAGCGCACCCGAGAACCTCGTTGCCGAGCTCGTCGAGCTCTTCCGGGCGCGCGGAGTCGCCGATGTGTCCGAGTTCGAAGTGGTGCGCGAGGACGTCCGTTTCATGCTGCCCAAGCAGATCCGCGAGGTAGCCCCCGCAGCAGGCGGGGTCTCCTGACCCTTGCGGGCTGGGCCCCTGTGGGGGCCGGCGCTGAGAGACCGCCGGCGTGGGGCCTAGCCCGCACCTGAGCCATGCGCACCCTGATCCTCTCCGACCTGCACCTCGGTGGGCTGTCCGGCTCGGACCTCCTGCGCCGCCCCGAGCTGCGTGCGTCGCTCTTGGAGCAGGTCGCCGATGTCGACCGTGTGATCCTGCTCGGCGACGTGCTCGAGCTGCGCCACGGTCCCGTGCGCGATGCCATGAGCGCCGCCCGCCCATTCTTCGAGGACCTCGGGCGAGCGCTCGGGGAGCGCGAGCTCATCCTCACCGCCGGCAACCACGACCATGCCCTGATCGAACCCTGGCTCGCCGACCGCGGACAGCGGGACGAGCCCGCGCCTCTGGGTCCCGAGCAGCTGCTCGAGCCCGCCGCGGTCTCCGCCACCATGGGTGAGATCGCCGCATGGGCGGCGCCGGCATCCGTGAAAGTGGCCTACCCGGGCCTGTGGGTGCGGCCCGACGTCTATGTCACCCACGGGCACTACCTGGACTGTCACCTGACCATTCCCACCCTCGAGCGGCTGAGCGTGGGGCTGATGAGCCGCGTGCTCAGGCGTCCGGCCGACACCTTCGACTGCGTGGGCGACTATGAGGCGATGGGTGCTCCGGTGTTCGCCTGGAGGGATGCCGTGGCCCGTGATGCGCATACGGGCGACGCCCTCAACGGACTGGCCACCGTCAGCGCCTGGCGCACGCTCAGAGGCGATACGAGCGCAGGGGGGGCTCGGACCTTCAGTCCGGCTCGGGTTGCCCGCACGCTTCGCACACGCGCTCTGGTAGCGGGATTCCCGCTCGCCGTGGCGGCGCTCAACCGCGCCGGCATCGGGCCGCTGAAGGCCGATGTGTCCAGCGACGAGCTGCGCCGCGCCGGCCTGCGGGCGATGGGCGAGGTGGCCGCCCGCCTCGGACTCGGCGACGCCTATGTCGTCTTCGGGCACACCCATCGCACGGGCCCCCTCCCAGGCGATGACGAGCGCGAGTGGATCGGCCGGGGGGGTACGCGTCTCATCAACACCGGCAGCTGGACCTACGCCTCGGTCTTCCTCACCTCGAGCCCCGGCGAGAGCCCATACTGGCCCGGCGGATGCGTGCTCGTCGAGGACAGCGGTCCGCCCGTGGTCAAGCGGCTGCTGCAGGATCGCAGCGTCGCCGAGCTGAAGCCGAGCGTCAGGCGAGCCCCGGCGTGAAGCATGTCGCCAGGCAGCGCACGCCCTCGCCGAGCTCCAGGTTCAGCAAGCCGAGGGTGTGGCGAGGGTGCTCAACCAGCAGATATGCACCCGGATGGGTGATCTCGAGCCCCACGCCACCGGATTCGCTGCCGCCATTGACGGTGACCGTTCCCGCCCCGTCGAGCACCGCCCAAACCGCCCCTGCCTCGTAGGGCCCAGAATAGGCTCCCGGCTGATCGGCCGTCTGAGCGAGCAGCATGGCATCGGGCGCGTCTTCGGGGCGCATGGGGCCAAGAGGCGGGCGCTCGATCCCCAGTAGCTCCTGGATCGCAAGCTCCGTCTCCCTGTAGCCGCCCTCGCCGTGGTGGTAGTCGAACAGCCGCGCCCGCCCGTCGAACAGGTAGCGCGCCGGCCAGCCCTCGTTGCCGTAGTCCTGCCACACCTCCAGCTCGCTGTCGATCAGCACCGGGTAGTCGATCCCCAGACGTGCCACCGCATCCCTCACCGCCTGCTCGTCTCGGGAGGGGTCGAAGCCGGGGCAGTGCACCCCGATCACCCGCAGCCCGAGCGATCCGTAGCGCTCGTGCCAAGCCCTGACATAGGGGAGGGTGCGCAGCGAGTTGGGGCGGCAGAAGTCCCAGAATTCGACCAGCATCGGCTTGCCTCGCTGGATGATGCTCGCCTGACCGCTGCTGCCCGCCACGTTCACCCAGGGCAGCGCCCTGGGGAACAGCGGTGCGGCGATCGTGTCGACAGGCGCCCTCATCGTCAGAGAACAAGCCCGACCTGGGGTCGAGGGTCAAGGCTGGCAAGGACGCAGGAAGCGTGGCGTACTGCGTACGCGAGCGACCGAGGACGCAGCCAGCCGCCGGCCATCGGCCTCAGGTCAGCCGATGGAGCCGACCATCTCCAGCTGTATGAGGCGGTTGAGCTCCACCGCGTACTCCATCGGCAGCTCCTTGGTGACGGGCTCGATGAAGCCGTTGACGATCATCGCGGCCGCCTCGTCCTCGGTGAAGCCGCGCGAGCCCATGTAGAAGAGCTGGTCGTCGGAGATGCGCCCCACCGTCGCCTCGTGGGCCACCGTCACGTGCGGGTTCTGGATCTGGATGTCGGGCCAGGTGTCCGATTTCGATTCCCCGTCCATCATCAGCCCATCGCACTGCACCCGCGCTTTGGAGCCCGCGGAGTTGTGGCCCATCTTGACCAGGCCGCGGTAGCCCATGATCCCGCCGTCCTTGGAGATCGACTTGGCGAGGATGTTCGAGGTGGTGTTGGGAGCCAGGTGCACCACCTTGGCGCCCGTGTCCTTGTGGACGCCTTTGCCCGCCACGCCCACATTGAGGTGATCGGCTCGTGCTCCCTCGCCCATCAGGTAGGAGCCGGGGTAGAGCATCACGTACTTCGCGCCCATCGACCCGCCGACCCACTCCACTGTGCCGTTAGCGTCGACCACAGCGCGCTTGGTGTTGAGGTTGTACACGTCCTTCGACCAGTTCTGCACCGTCGTGTAGCGGGCCTTGGCGCCCTCGTGGACGAAGATCTCCACGACCGCCGAGTGCATCGAGTTGACGCTGTAGGTCTGCGCCGTGCAGCCCTCGATGTAGTTGACCTCGGAGCCCTCGTCCGCCACGATCAGCGTGTGCTCGAAGGTGCCCTCGCCGGCGCCCTCCATGCGGAAGTAGGACTGCAGCGGCAGGTCGCACTTGACGCCCTTGGGGATGTAGCAGAAGGCTCCACCCGACCACACCGCGCCATGCAGCGCCGAGAACTTGTTGTCCTGCGGCGGCACGCATTTGTTCATGAAGTATTTCTGCACCAGCTCGGGGTACTCCGTGATCGCTGTGTCCATCGAGCAGAACAGGATCCCCTGCTTGGCGTACTCCTCCTTCAGGCCCTCGTACACCGGCTCCTGGCGCCACACGCCGACCACGCCCGCGAGGTGCTCGCGCTCGGCCTGGGGGATGCCCAGGTCCTCATAGGTCTGCTTCATGTCCGCCGGCACTTCATCCCAGCTGTTGAAGCGCCCGGCCGTGGGGGGGGAGTAGAGCACGAGGTCGTCCAGGTTCAGGCCGCTGAGGTCCGGGCCCCAGGTCGGGACAGGCTTGCGTTCGAAGATCTCCAGCGACTTGATCCGTTTCTCGGCCATCCAGTCGGGCTCGCCCTTGATCTTCGACAGCTCGCTCACCACCTCACGCGAGATGCCCTGGCGCGCGCGCAGCTGGCCCTGCTCGTCCTCGACTATTGGGCTGGGCTTGGCGATCTTCGTGCGGTCCATCGTGGCCATGAGACTCCCTTGCTGCGGTCGCTTTCAGAATCCTGTGCTCTGAGGTAGGAATTGTATCGCGGCTACCGCCCGGTGCCGATGGGAGGGCTCCGCGGCGAGCGCGGTTGGAGTCTGGAGGAACGCGTCCACCACCCGGGGATCGAAGTGCTCGCCGGACATGTGCCTGATCTTGGCCAGCGCCTGCTCGGCCGGCCACGCCTTCTTGTACGGCCGATCGTGGGTGAGTGCGTCGAAGACGTCGGCCACCGCCACAATCCGGCCCACCAGGGGGATCGCCTCGGCTGAGAGACTCGACGGATATCCGGCCCCGTCCCAGCGCTCGTGGTGGGTGGCGGCGATCGTCGCCGCCATCTGCAGCACCGGAGAGTTGCTGCCCGACAGCAGTCGCCTGCCGGCCTCGGTGTGCTCCTGCATGATCTCGCGCTCCTCCGGCGTCAGAGGCCCGGGCTTGAGCAGGATCGCGTCCGATATGGCGAGCTTGCCGATGTCGTGCAGGGGGGCGGCCTCGCGGATGAGCTCGACCTGCTCGGGGTCGAGGTCCAGCTGTGCGGCGATCTCCGCGGAGGTCGCTCCCACGCGCTCGGTGTGCTGGAAGGTCTCATAGTCGCGGTACTCGCCCGCACGGGCCAGTCGCTGCAGGGTCTCCGCGCGAGCCTCCTCGAGCTCTTGCGTGCGCTCGGAGACCATCGCTTCGAGCAGCGTCGCGCTGTTGGCGAGCTGCTCTTCGGCTTGCACCTGAGTGCTGATATCGCGTGCCGCCGCGTGGATCAAGCCGTCGCCCGACGCGTGCGCGTTCCACTCCAGCCAGCGGTATCTCCCATCCGCCGCCAGGTAGCGGTTTCGGAATTTGACAGTGTCGCGCGATCGGCTGGCAAGCTGCGCGGACTCGGCCTGCGTGGCCGCGCGATCCTCGGGATGGATCAGCTCCGAGAAGGGCCGCGAGCACATGTCCTCGCGCGTGTAGCCGAGCACCGCCTCCCATGCGGGGTTGACACGTATGAAATACCCCGTCGAGTCGGCCGTCGCGAGCAGATCGAGCGAGGCGTCGAAATAGCGCAGGAGCTCGGCTTCGAGCTTGCGCCGCTGGTCCATGAAGGTCCCGAGGAAGAGTCCTAGCAGGATGAACATCCCGCCTCGGCTCGCGTATCCCAGCGCGGTGAGGTCCGGGTCGTGATGGCTGAGCTCCCAGGCGGCGGTGAGCAGGATCGCCACGAACGCACCCACCAAGCCTCCACGGCGACCGAAGCGCAGGGCGAGCAGTGCCACGGGTGCGATTTCGTCAGCGTCCACGTAGTCCGAAAGCTGTTGGCGCAGCGCGAACGCGCCGGCGAACCACCCCACGGCCAGCAGGCCCGTGGCCACGTCGACGAGGAGCCTACGGCGTGAGCTCGGAAGCGCCGGCGACGATTGGTAAGACGAGGACGCGCGCGAACGCGCAATCGAGGGCATAGTCCTTTCTCGTACCCGTGGTGTCTCGCGCTCAATCAGTCAGGATCACTTGGACTTATGGATGAGTCGGAAACATAGCTGTCCCCGTACCTCAAATGGGTTAGATCCGAGGTGTGAGGTACTCAAATGGAGTAGATGGCACCTGACACAGAAACGTCTCAGCGGCACATGCCCAACGCTCCTGCCCAACGCTCCTGATCGTCCTTCCCGCTGTCAGCCTGACCGGTACCGCGAGCGGCGCCGCTTGTTGTGTCCATCGCTGCCCCGTTCCGTTGACGCGTCCTTCTCATTCCCCATATGGTGGCCGGGTTGGGGAGCAGGGGAAATGGGTGCGAGCGCGCCCGGGTGTTGGAGCGCTCGCGCCAACCGAAACGCAATCACATCAGGGGGATTCAAATGCTGAAGATCAGGGCCACATTGGTCGCTGCCGTGGCTGCCGCTGCGATCGTGACCGTCGCGCCCGCCACGGCGAGCGCCAACTACACCGTTCCCTACGGCGCCAGCGCGCTGGGCGACGCAATCTGGAACGAGACCTGGGCGCCCACATCGGTGCAAGGCGCCAACAACAACTGCAAACCGAGCACCGCCCATCCTTATCCCGTGGTGCTCGTCCACGCCACCCTCGCCGACGAGGGATCCAACTGGGTGACTCTGGCGCCGCTGCTCGCCAACGAAGGCTATTGCGTCTACGCCTTCAACTACGGCGAAACCGTCGCCTCGTTCCCCCTCATCCCCTTCATCACACCCGGTCGCATCGACGGGCTCGGCCACATCGAAGGCTCCGCCTCTGAACTGAGCTCGTTCGTCAACACCGTGCTCTCGAAAACCAAAGCCTCCAAGGTCGACCTCGTCGGTCACTCTCAAGGCGGCATGATGCCCAACTACTACCTCAAGTTCCTCGGTGGGGCATCCAAGGTCAACGAGCTCATCGGGCTTGCCCCGAGCAACCACGGAACGACCCTCAGCGGCGTGACGAAGCTGCTCGAAGTGTTCCCCTTCGCCAGCGAATTCACCACTGGACTGCTCGAATTCCTGGGCGCTCCCTCGCTGCCCGAACAGGAGGAGGGCTCTGCCTTCATCAAAAAGCTCTTCGGCTCCGGCGAACCGGTTGTCGCAGGCGTGCGCTACGTGGTCATCGAGACCCAGCACGATGAGGTCGTAACGCCCTACACCAACGCCTTCCTCAACGCGTCGGGCGTCACCAACATCACCATCCAGAGCCAGTGCCCGAGCGATCCCGTCGCTCACATCGGCATGTTCGACGACTCACCCTCGCTGCAGAACGTGCTCAACCAGCTCAGCTCCACCCCCAACGGCTCGTTCAAAGCGAGCTGCAGCAACTACGGGCAGGGCATCTAGTTAAGAAGTGATTGACTGCGGGCGATGGGCGCAGGCAGCCCGTCGCTCGCGCGTGGGATTGTCACCGGCCCGCTTTCGAGCGGGCCGGCTGGCGGTCGGTCTCGGTTTCAGGCAGGCCAGGCGTTGTCGCCCGTCACCGCTCCCCGCACCACCTTGAGGTTGAGCAGGGCGCACTTGCGCCTCGTGGCCGACACCGGGATGCCGAGCAGCTCGATCATCCAGTCCGCATCGAGCTTGCCGACCTGCTCGAGGGTCATGCCTTTGAACTCCTCCGAGGCGATCGACGCCGCCGCCTGGGAGATCGCGCAGCCGTGACCCTGGAAGCGCAGGTCCTCGATCCGCCCGTCGCTCACCTTGATCTGCACCCCCAGCTCGTCCCCGCACAGCGGGTTGTGCTCCAGCGCCTCGAGGTCGTGGGGGTCGAGCTCGCCGAAGTTCTGCGGGCGCTTGTAGTGCTCGAGGATGTAGTCGCGGTAGAGGTCGTCCATGGGGTGGGGGGTGGGGCCTTATCTACTTTTTGTTTGGTGTATCGCCGCTGCGATACACCGGTTCATTTGTGGAGTGGTGTGTACCTCATCGATCACGACGAGCCGGCACTGAGGCCGAAGACCTCGCGTCCCGCCAGCAGCGCGCTCACCAGCGCGTCCACATCCGCCACCTCGTTGTACACGCCAAGCGATGCCCGTGCCGTCGCTCCCACCCCGAGGCAGCGCATCAACGGCTGCGCGCAGTGATGGCCCGCGCGGATGCACACCCCGCCGCGGTCGACCAGCTCCGCGATGTCATGGGGGTGCATCCCCTCGATCGTGAACGACGCGAGCGCTCCGCGGTTCCCAGCCTCGGGCGGGCCCACCACGCGCACGCCGGGGATCTCGCCCAGGCGCTCGAGCAGGTACTCCGTCAGCGCCTGCTCGTGGGCGCGCACCCGCTCCATCCCCAGCCCCGACAGGAAGTCCACCGCCGCCGCCAATCCCACAGCCTCCGCAATCGGGGGGGTACCGGCCTCGAACTTGTATGGCAGCTCGTTCCAGCTCGCCGTCTGGAAGTCCACCGAGGCGATCATGTCCCCGCCCGTCAGGAACGGCTCCATCGCCTCCAAAAGCTCAACCCGTCCGTGCAGCACGCCCACGCCAGTTGGCCCGAGCGCCTTGTGGCCCGTCCACGCATAGAAGTCCGCCCCCAGCGTCTCCAGATCGACCGGCAGCTGGGGCACCGCCTGCGCCCCGTCCACCAGCGACACCGCCCCCGCCGCGCGGATCCGCGCCGTCATCTCCGCCACCGGGTTGATCGTGCCGAGCACATTGGACACGTGGGCGAACGCCACCAGCCTCACATCGCCCCGCGCCAGCTCCGCCTCCAGCGCCTCCATCGACAGCTCGCCCCGCTCGTCCACCTCCAGGTAGCGCAGCTCGGCCCCCCGCTCGCGGCAGAGCACCTGCCAGGGCACGATGTTGGCGTGGTGCTCCATCTGGGTGATCAGCACCGCCTCGCCCTCGCCCACATTCGCCCTGCCCCACGAGTAGGCCACCAGGTTGATCGCCTCCGTCGCGTTCTTCGTGAAGATCGTGCTCCGCGGGTTGGAGCCCACGAAGGCCGCCACCCGCCGCCGCGCGTCGTCGTAGGCCGCATCCGCCTCCTGGGCGAGCGCATACACCCCGCGGTGCACGTTGGCGTTGTGCCGGGCCAGGTGCTCGGCCTGCGCGTCTATCACCACCTGCGGCTTCTGGGAGGTGGCCCCCGAGTCCAGGTAGATCAGTGGCCGCCCGTCGAACTCGCGGGCGAAGATCGGGAACTCAGAACGCACGCCCGCCCGCAGGGCGCCCATCAAAACATCCCTCTCAGCGACTGACTGCATACGTCTCGATGTCCTCGCGCGCCGCCGCCAGCTTGCGAGCCACCTTCGAGCGCACGATCTCTTCCAGGGGCTCGTTCTGGAGCTCCGCCACCAGCGGCTCGAAGAAGCCCTCCACGATCACCCTCACCGCCGACGGGCGGTCCAGGCCGCGCGTCTGCATGTAGTAGATCGCATTCTCATCCAGCTCGCCCACCGTGCCCCCGTGGGAGGCCGACACGTCATCCGCCGACACCAGCACCGAGGGGATCGCGTCGATCCGCGCCTTCGGCGAGAGCATCATCGAGTGGAACTGCAGGTAGGTGTGCGTCTGCTGCGCCCCCGGGTCGATCTGGATCAGGCCCTCGAAGCTCGCCCTGCTCTCACCAGTCGCCGTGCCCCGCCAGTGCACATCCCCGCCCGACGGTCCCGTCTCGTGCAGGTCCACCGCGAACACATCCAGGTGCTCCTTCTCCTCCGTGAACAGCAGGCCGCGGAAGGCCATGTCGCCGCCCGCCTCAGACACCGCCAGCTCGAGGTGCTGGCGCACCAGGTGGCCGCCCAGCAGCGCCGGCAGCCAGTGGCAGTAGGCGTCGCGGCCCACACCAACGAAGCGCGTCGACACGTCATACACCTCGCCGCTGCCCCAGTCTTGGAGCTGCGCGAGGCGGCAGCGAGCCCCGTCTTGGAGGTAGAGCTCGAACGCATTCGCATGCAGCGACTGGCCCCCTGCCGTGCGCCCTTCGGGTGTGCCCTCCTGGGTATCGAAGTCCTCAGCCAGGTCGTACTCGTGCACACGGAAGTCGCTCGTCGGCCCGCCCAGTACCAGCGTGCGGCCGTATTGAGCGATGCCCGGGCCGTCGATCGCGTAGACGATCTCGAACGGCTCCTCCACCACCACTCCCGCCGGCACATGCAGGAACGCCCCTCCGCTCCAGAAGGCCGCGTTCGCCGCCTCGAGCTTGTGGCGGTCGATCGTCAGCCGCTTGGAGTACCAGTGACCCACCAGCTCGGCGTGATCGCGGAAGGCATCCTCCAGCGAGCAGAGGATCACTCCGCGCTCGGCCAGCGTCGGGTCGAGCTCCAGGTGCACCGTCTCGCTCCCGCTCTGCACTATCCGTCCCGCCCGGGGGCCGTCGGGGAGCGTGCGCTTCACCACATCGGGGACACCGTTGCCCTTGGCCTGGGCGTCGAGCGAGTCGAGCTCGAGGCTCTGGAGCGTCGTCGTCCAGAAGCCCGACCGCCGCCATACAGGCAGCTCGGAGCTCTCATACGCCGCCAATGCCGCCTCGCGCAGCTCGGCCAGCGTGCGACCATCGCCCGCTCCCGCTCCCGCCAGCGCGTGGTAGAGGCTCGCCTCGCGGTGGCGCCCCGCCTTGGGCTGGTTCGGCGCCGCGCCGTTGCCGTTCACAGCGGGGATGTCCGTCGCGCCTGGATCAGACACCGCTGTCACCGGCTGGGACCGCGGCGGCCGATCCTGCCCCGACCTCCTGGCGGATCTCGTCATAGCCCTCCCGCTCCAGGCGTTCCACCAGCTCCACACCGCCCTCCAGCACGATCCGGCCATCCATCAGGATGTGCACGAACTCGGGCTTCACATAGTGCAGGATGCGCTGGTAGTGGGTGATGATCAGCGCGCCCAGACCCTGCTCGTCGTGCAGCTTCTGCACGCCCTCCGCCACCGTCCGCAGCGCGTCGATGTCCAGGCCTGAGTCCGTCTCGTCGAGGATCGCTATGTCGGGGGCCAGCATCGCCATCTGCAGGATCTCCGCCCGCTTCTTCTCCCCGCCCGAGAAGCCGTCGTTGAGGTGGCGCGAGGTGAACGCCCTGTCCACATCGAGCAGCTCGATCGCATGCTGGAGCTGGTTGCGGAACTCCTTCACCTGGATCGGCTCATCGCGCTTGGCGTTGATTGCCATGCGCAGGAAGTTCGCCACCGACACCCCCGGGATCGACACCGGGTACTGGAAGGCCAGGAACAGCCCAGCCTTCGCCCGCTCGTGTGGTTCCTGCTCGGTGATGTCCTCGCCCTTGAACGTGATCGTCCCCGCCGTGATCTCGTAGGAGGGGTGTCCCAGCAGGGTGTTCGCCAGCGTCGACTTGCCCGAGCCGTTGGGGCCCATCAGGGCGTGGATCTCGCCCCGGTTGATCTCGAGGTCGACGCCGCGGAGTATCTCGCGGTCCTCGGTGCGCACATGCAGGTCTTTGATCTCTAGGTCAGCCATGTCTGGTGGTCAGGCTCCGGTCGTTGTGAGTGGTTCGATTTGCAGAGTGGGAAGAGAGGGGCCGATAGGCATCGTCGGCGCCAGCAGGTCGGCGAGGGTGGTCTCGCGCAGGGTGTTCACAATCGAGAAGCGCACCCTCGTCCACAGCAGCTTGGTGGGGCACACATGATCGGGACTCGACTCCTTGGAGCACACAATCGAGCCGTCCGATGCCTCCGAGATGCACTCGATCGGGGCGATCGAGCCCTCCAGCGCCTCAACCACCTCGGCCATCGTGATCTCCATTGCGGGGCGGGCGAGCATGTAGCCGCCGCGCGATCCCCTCCGCGAGTCCACCAGGCCCGCCTTGCGCAGGCGTGCCACCAGGTGCTCGAGATAGGCCAGCGGCAGGCCATCGTGCGCAGCGATCTCCGCCAGCGGGATCGGATCATCGCCACTGCGTCGAGCGAGCTCGACCATCACGCGTATGCCGTACTCGGCCTTGGTTGAGAACATCATCTCGGAATACCTACCTGGCAGCTAGGGTATCAGGGTGGGTGGGTTCTCCATCCAGCTTCCCGATGTCGTGCGCCAGCGATTCCGGCGTCAGCTGTTCGGTTTGGAACAGCACCCGCTCATCGCCCCTGTGGTCGATCAGCAGCACCGAGGCATAGCGGGCGAAGGCCGTCGGTCCGGCGCTCGCCGGCACCACTTTGTAGGCCCGCCAGATTCTCTTCAGCTGAGACAGCGAACCCGTCAGGTAGCGCACCCGCCCCGTCAGGGACACCTGGGCGAGAAAGCGCCGCACGCTCACCGGGTCATCCGCCCGGGGGTCCGCGCTCACGATCAGCACCGGCACCGCCCGCCCCAGTTCATCCAGTGCCCCACGGATCTGCTGGGCGATCAGGAAGCAGGGGGCCCCACAGCTCGAGTACAGGAACGCCAGCACCCTCACCTGGCCGCGCAGCTCGCCGAGCGAGATCCGCCCGCCGCTCTGGTCGGTGAGCGAGAAGTCGCTCGCCCGCCGTCCCGGTGGCAGAGCGGCGCCGTCGAAGCCACTGCTCGTCGCCGTGGTGAACGTCTGCGAGGAGGCCGAGCCGGCCCCCTTCGAGTTCCCCCCCGAGGTGATCGCCACGATCGTCGCCACAACAAGCGCTACGGCCACCAACGCCGCCAGCGCGCTCCTCGCTCGAGCTCCCATGACCGCTCAGGGTAGGTGAGCTTCAGGCGCTCTGGGCTTCCGCGGCGCCCGGCCCCGGAATCGCCGCCCCCACGATGCTCAGCAGTTCGTCGCGGCCGAACGGCTTGGCGATGAAGTGCGCGGTCTCCGGCAGGTCATCGGCGCCGGCCACATATCCCGACATGTACACCACCGGCAGGCCGGGACGCAGCGAGCGAATGCGCGCCGCCAGCTTGCTCCCCGACATCTCCGGCATCACCAGATCGGTGAGCAGCAGGTCGATGCGATCCTTGCCTTCGCCGAGCTCGATCGCCTGGTGGGGGAGGGCCGCCGCGAGCACCGTGTAGCCCGCCGAGCTGAGCAGCCGAACGGCGATCGCGCGCAGAGCACCCTCGTCCTCCACCAGCAGCACCGTCGCCCCTGGTACCGGCAGGCTGACGCTGTGATCGGCCTGCACCACCCTGAGGGCGGCCTCGCCGCCGGCGCGGCCTCCCACCGGCCAGAACGCCTCGATCAGCGTCCCCTTCGCCGGCTCGGAGTCAACGCGAATGTGACCCCCGGCCTTGGTCAGGATCCCATACACCGTGGCGAGCCCCAGCCCTGTGCCAGAGCCCGGGGGCTTGGTGGTGTAGAACGGCTCGAACGCCCGGGAGATCACCTCCGGGCCCATGCCCGTGCCCGTGTCGCGGACCGACACGCACACGTAGTCCCCTGGCTCCATCGGCAGCGGCTGGGAGCGCATGGCGGCCTCGTCGAGGACGACGTTGGCCACCCCGATCGTCAGCCTGCCGCCCTCGGGCATGGCGTCGCGGGCGTTGACCGTCAGGTTCAACACGACCTGTTCGAGCTGGGATCGATCCGCCTCGAGTGGCCAGCGCTCATCCGCCAGCTCGATCCCCAGGGCGATCTGCTCGCCGAGCGTCCGCGCGAGCATGCTCTCCAGATCCGTCACAACCGCGCCCACATCCAGCTCTTCGATCGTGGTCGCATCCAGGCGGGCGAACTGCAGCAGCTGGCGCACCAGTGCCGTCGCGCGCAGCGCCGCGGCGTGGAGCTCGTGAACGTCCTCGCTGCCCGGCCCCTCGTCCAGCGTGTCCAGGGCGAAGTCCGCGGAGTTGAGGATCACGCCGAGCAGGTTGTTCATGTCGTGGGCCACGCCGCCCGCGAGCTGGCCGAGGCTCTCAAGGCGCCGGGTCTGCGCCAGCACATGCTCGATCTGCTTCTGATCGGTGAGATCCCGGCCTATCGATGCGGCCCCCACCACACGGCCGTCCGGATCGCGGATAGCCGAGACGCTGAGCGAGACCTCCACCGGCGAGCTGTCCTTGCGAACCCGCACGGACTCGTAGCGCTTGAGCACCCCTCCCGCCAGGACCTGCTCGAGGATCGCGTGCTCGCGGCCGCGGTCCTCTGGTACGAGCTCGCGGCCCTCGCCGCCGATCATCTCCTCGGCGCTATATCCGTAGAGGAGCTCAGCTCCGTTGTTCCAGCTCGTCACCAGCCCCTCTCGGTCGGTCGTGATGATCGCGTCGCTCGAAGATTCCACCACCGCGGCGAGTCGCTGCACCTTGCACGCCACCGTCCGCGCCGTGGCCACAGCCGTCGCGGCGCTAGCCGCGAACGCCTCCAGCAGGCGTGCGTCCTCGGCTCCGAACTCCGGCCCGTCGTTGAGTCGGTCGACCGCGAGCAGCACCCCGTAGGTGACCTCACGGAAGATCAGCGGAACCACCAGACCGTCCCGGGCCTGCACTCCCAGTCCACCCAAACCGTGCTCCTGGAAGCGCGCTCGATTCAACTCATCGCTCAACCTCTGCGTGCTCTGTGTGCGCAGCGCCTGCTCGGCGACCGTCCCCGTCAGCGCCACCCGCCTGCCGATCAGCTCCTCCGGCAGCTCGCCGGCCCCGCTCGCAACCACGAGCTCCTCCTCGTCCCGCAGCTCGATCAGCAGCACGCGCGCGTCGACCACCGCGCGACCGCGCTTGGCGACGAGATCGAGGATCGCCGGCAGATCGATCTGCCCTCCCACCGCGCGTGAGATCTGGGTGGTGACCTCGAGCGCCGCCACCGTTCGCTCGAGCTCTTCGCGGCGATCCTTCACCACCCCGTACATGCGGGCGTTCTCGATCGCGATCCCCGCCAGCTGCGCGAGCATGATCGCCGCCGTCTCGTCGGCCGGGCTGAAGGGCTCGCCGTTCCCCTTCTCGGTCAGGTAGAGGTTGCCGTATGGCTCACCGCCCACGAGCAGCGGCACGCCCAGGAAGCTGCGCATCGGCGGGTGGCGGTCGGGAAAACCGTAGGAGCTCGGATGCGAGCCCACGTTGTCGAGGCGCAGGGGCCTCGGATCGCGGATCAGCTCCCCTAGCACTCCCAGACCGCGTGGCAGAGCACCGATCCTTGCGCATGCCGCCTCGTCCAGCCCGGCGGTGATGAAGCGCGCGAGCTCGCCTGGCGGGGTGCCATCGTCGGCCCGCCCGAGCACCCCGAGCGCGGCGTAGCGGGCTCCCGTGAGCTCCCGCGCACCAGCCAGCACCCCGTCCAGCAAAGACTCCAGGTCGAGATCCCTGAGCATGTTCGCCGCCACACTCATCACCGTGCCTGTGCGCTCCACCGGATCCTCATCTCACTCGGCGTCGACGCCTCGGACGGCCGTCGATCATGGCCCCATCGGCACGATCGATCAGGGCGCTCACTGTGTCCTCGCCGCGACGCTCGCCGATTCCCGTGCTGATCGATGCCCCCGGGAAGGCGTCGCCCAGGCGGTCTGAGATGCGCCCGAAGCGGGTGTCGATGTTCGCCAGGCCGTCGCCCGTGATCGAGCACACGAACTCGTCGCCTCCAAAACGCAGTATGAGGTCGTAGGAGCGGAACTCGTCGGTCACGCACCACACCACCATTCGCAGCAGGCGGTCGCCGGCCGCATGACCCTGCTCGTCGTTGACGCGCTTGAGCTCCCTCTGCAGCGCCGCCAACCCCACCCGCCGCCGCAGCGCTCCCGTCACCTCGTCCGTTTCGGCGTTGGCGATTTCTCTGGCGTTGGCCAGGCGGTCAAGTGCAGCGTGCTCGCGATCGCTTGCCGCGTGGGCACCATCCTCCGCGCCCGCCTTACGCTGAGTCGCGGCTTGCGCGCGCGAGCGCGCAGCGAGGTCGCCGGGCTGTGTGCCCTCGAGTTCCAGCCGCTCCATCTCGGTGTCGAGCGCCGCAGCGAAGGCGTCGCGGGCCTCGCTTGCAATATCTCGGGCGGCGGCCAGCTGGTCGCGATGACGTGCGATACGCGCTCTCACAGCAGCCGTATGGCCGCACGCGAGGGCGACCGCCTCGTCCCGTCCGTAACTGCTCGCTCCATCGGGCCGGCCATGCTCGTGCAGGCCCCGCAGACCTGCAGGCGGGGCCTCATCTTCCGGCTGGCTGCTCACAGCGCTCGTGGCCTGCCCCCAGTCACATGCCCGATCCGGGTCTCGCTCGACCACCCGGTCGGCGTGAGGTACCTCGCCCCCACCTCAAGACCAACCTGGAGTCGGCTTCTCGGCCGGAGACCGGCTCACGGCATCCATTTCGTCGCAAGCCAGAGGAGAGATCGAGGCCGTCGGGCTTCTTGGTGCACCGGGGCCGACGCGCCGTATCGCCCGCCGGGGGGAACGCAGGGACCTGCAGCCACATTCTGTCTCCAGACGTAGGAGTTCTCGCTGCACAGAACGTCGCCGAGGTCTGGAGCGACGTCCCTACTATAGCACCACAAGCTGAAAAGAGTCCAACTGGTGGAAACCCGGAAGGTCTCCATTAGCGGAGGCGTCACCCTCCGGTCATCGATCTCCTCGAGGGCGGAGCGCAAGCAGCTCGCGGGTGTCCAGATGGCGCTCGACCACCTCGCGCGCCACGTCAGCCAGCCGCTGGTTGTGCGCCCTTGCGTAGGCGCGGATGATCGCAAAGGCGTCCTCGACGCTGATGTGGGCGCGCTCGGCCAGCACCCCCTTGGCCTGCTCGATCGACACACGGCTGTCAAGGGCGCGCTGAAGCTGGGTGGCCACGGCGCGGGTCTCGCGGATCGCTCGCTCCTGCATCAGCGCCACCGCCGCCACATCGGCCATTCCCTGCCCCAGCGCCGCCTGATAGGTGTCCAGCCGCTCGGTCTCGTCATGGAACAGGCTCAAGGCTCCCACGGGTCTGCCGCGCACGCGCATCGGAATGGCGTGAGCCGAGCGGATACCCGCGGCGAGGGCGGCCTGCCCGAAGCTGGGCCAGCGCTCCAGGTCCCGTGCGAGATCCTCGCTGAACACCTGCTCGGTGCTGCCATAGCAGTCGAAGCACGGTCCCGCCTGCTCGCGGGCCTGCAGCAGCTCCAGCTCCTCCGCCCGCTCGCTCGAGGAGGTCATCACGTGCAGCCTGCCCTTCGGGTCCGCGAGCAGCACGCCGCCATCGGTGCGATCCAGCAGCTCCACCGCCCCCTCCACCAATCGGTGCAGGAAGTCGACGATGTCGAAGTCGTCGATCATCGTGGCGGACAGCTCCACGAAAGTGGCCACTATCCGCTCTTCTCGTGCTTCGATCCCCACCGAGCCTCCGGTCCGAAGGTATGGGTCCCGCCGGAAGCTTATACGCAGCTGCGGATCATTCAGATCACTCGTCTATCTGGGATGCCGCCAGCCTCTTTCCGCCGCACTTGGAGGAGTCTCATTTCGGGCTATACTTTGTGAAGTCCATAAAACCCGAGTGTGGTTTAGGAGTTTCAAATGAGCCCGTCAGGAGCGGAGCTTCTCCGCCAGGTCAAGAGCCAGATCGAAGAGGTCGACCCGTCAGAGGTCCAGGAGCTGATGCACGAGGGCGTGGCGATCGTGGACGTGCGCGAGACCGAGGAGTTCGCCGCCGGGCACCTGCCCCGCGCCAAGCACGTTCCCCGCGGCTACCTCGAGAGTCGGATAGAGGGTGTCGTACCCGATCGCTCCACCCAGGTGATCCTGTACTGCGCCTCCGGCAACCGTTCCGCCTATGCCGCGCGGACCCTGAAGGAGGAGCTCGGCTACGAGCACGTGCGCTCGATGACCGGCGGTATCACGCTGTGGAAGGACCGTGGCTATGAGGTAGAGGTGCCACGCTCGCTGAGCGCCGAGCAGCGCGAGCGCTACTCGCGCCACCTGCTCATACCCGAGATCGGCACCGACGGTCAGCAGAAGCTGCTCGACGCCAAGGTGCTGCTGCTCGGCGCCGGTGGGCTCGGCTCGCCCACAGCCCTGTACCTCGCCGCCGCCGGCGTTGGGACCCTGGGGATCGTCGACGACGATGTCGTCGACCTGTCAAACCTCCAGCGCCAGGTGATCCACTCCACCCAAAGGGTGGGCATCCCCAAGGTCGACTCCGCCGAGGAGTCCATCCACGCTTTGAACCCCGACGTCAACGTGGTCAAGTACCAGACCCGCATCGACGCCTCCAACATCATGGAGATCATCGAGGGGTACGACGTGATCGTGGATGGCGTTGACAACTTCCCCACCCGTTACCTGCTCAACGATGCCACCGTGCGCCTGCAGATCCCAGTGGTCTCCGCCTCGATCCTCGGCTTCGACGGACAGCTGTCCGTCTTCAAGCCCTACGAGGGCCCCTGCTACCGCTGCCTGTTCCGCGAGCCGCCGCCGGCCGAGCTCGCGCCTTCCTGCGGCGCCAACGGCGTCCTCGGCGTGCTCCCCGGCACGATGGGGCTGCTGCAGGCCACCGAGGTCGTCAAGCTGATCCTCGGCATCGGTGAGCCCGCCATCGGGCGCCTGCTGCTCTACGACGCGCTGGGAGCAACCCTCACCGAGGTCAAAGTCCACCGCGACCCCGAGTGTCCCATCTGCTCGCGCGATCCCGAGGAGATCACCGACGAGGAGCTCGGCGTGTTCCCCGATTACGAGGCGTTCTGCGCCGCGGCCGGGTAGGCTGGCGAAACTCATGGCAACGATCAAGATCCCACCGGTCCTGCGCGCCTCCGTCGGCGGCGAGAAGCTGCTGAGCGCAAGCGGCGACAACGTCGGCGAGGTGTTGCGCGATCTCGCCGCCACCCACCCCGCCACACAGGACCAGCTGTTCTCCTCCGAGGGCGAGCTCAACCGCTACGTCAACGTGTATCTCAACGACGAGGACGTCCGCGTTCTCGACGGGCTGGACACGGCGGTGGGGGAGAGCGACACGCTCGTCATCCTGCCGGCGATGGCCGGCGGCGCTCGCTGAGAACCTTCCGCGGCTGAGCTGCGCGACCCCGCGTCTGCGGTCGCGCAGCTGTTCAGACCCTTTTCATACCCGACCGCTGCCGGTCTCAGACCGGCGCGCTTGACCCTTTCGTCATCACCTCAACGACGAAAGGCGAAAACAAAATGAAAAGCACAATGAAGAAGCCGCTGGCGACTCTCGCGGTCGTCGGCGTCACGGCGGCGCTCGCCGGACTGGGCACGTTTGCCACGTTCACGAGCTCCACCTCGGCAAGCCACACCATCTCATCGGGGACGGTCTCGATCAACCTCGGCGCGACAGGGGCGACGAACCGCCTCTCAGTGGGTGCCTCCAACGTGGTTCCCGGCGACACGATCCAGCGCGCCGCGGACCTGACCAACAGCAGTGGCGCAGGCGGAGACACCCTCTCCGCGATCCTCCTCACAACCACCGCATCACCCTCGTCGCTGCTCGATACCGAAGCGACCAACGGGCTGCAGATGGTCATCGACAAGTGCTCGGTGGCGTGGACCGAGGCAGGCACGGCGCCCGCCTACACCTACACCTGCAGTGGCACCACGACCACGGTGCTGGCCTCCCGCGCGGTAATCGGAGCCAGCCTGCCGCTCACGGGCCTGGCCTCGCTTACCACTGGGGCAACCGACCATCTGCGGGTCACCCTGACCCTGCCGACGGCAGCTCCCAACACCATGCAGGGCCTCACCTCGACGATCTCCTACAACTTCACCGGCACGCAGCGCGTCGCCACGAACAAGTAGGTAGGCGGCCATGACCACACTCAGAATCCCCGCAGAGCATCCCCTGCGGGAAGGTCATGGCAGGCCGGTGCGGACGACGCGAGGCGTCGTCCGCACCGCCGCACGGTGGGGGCAGCGGGCACTGCTGGCATTCGCCCTGCTGCTCTTCGCCGTGATCGGCGTGCTGCCGATGCTCGGCCTCTACAGGCCGGTCACAGTCCTGTCGGGAAGCATGCGGCCCACCTTCTCGCCCGGCGACATGGTGCTCGCGGTGCCCGAGCCACTGAGCTCGGTGCGGGTCGGGCAGGTCATCTCCTACCGGGTGCCGGTCGGCATCCACCAGGTCGAGACGCACCGCATCGTGCGCATCCTCAAAGGCGGGGCCAACCCCACCATCCAGACCCGCGGCGACGCCAACAACGCAAACGACCCCTGGACGGCCACGCTCGAAGGTTCGACCGCTTGGCGCCAGGTCGCGGTCATCCCCCGTCTCGGCTACCTCATCAACGCTCTTCGCAGCTCAGGCCTCCACAAGATCGCAGTCCTGCTCGCGCCCGCGCTGCTCGCCCTCTTGTTCCTTGCGGACATATGGGGCCTCCGGCTCCCGACCGGGCGCCGGAGGCGTCAGCTGGCTTCAGAGGCGCAGGCTTCATGACCGACGGCCTCCATGGACGCTGCATGCGAACGCTTGCAGCCGGCTCCGTAGCCCTTGCGCTGCTACTCGTGTTCGCCGGCCCGGCCCTGGCCCTGTTCAAGAGCGCCGTGGTCGGCGGCCCGAGCACGATCGCCACCTCCACCCTGGCAGCGCCGGGCAAAGCGAGCGCGAGTCAGTACCTCTGTCGCACGGGCAAAGTCTCCGAAGTCGAAGTCGGCTGGTCCGCGACCAGCTCGACCTACGCGACCTCCTACGAGGTCGAACGCGCGACTGTGGCAGCCGGCCCCTACACCGCGGTGGCCAGTGTGGCGATCGGCAAATCCAGCTACATCGACGCCGGTCCGCTGGCCTACTCGACCACCTACTACTACCGCGTTAGCTCCGTCTTTCGCTCCTGGAGCACAGCGAACGCATACACGTCGGTCAAAACGCTCAACAAATCGTGCGCCTGATCAGGCTCCCGACACGGGGCCGCTCGCCTTCGGGGTGCGATATCGGTAGCCGAAGCCGCGCACCGTCTGGATCGGAGTGCTCGCCGGCGCGAGCGGGTCGAGCTTGTGCCGCAGGTATCCGACATAGAGCTTCACCTGGTCGGGTGAGACGCCATGGGGGTCGTGCCACACGAGCTCCAGCAACTGATCGCGGCTGAGCACCTGATTTGGATGCGCGACGAAGCTCGCCAGCAGCCTGAACTCGAGCGGTGTCAGGCGGATCGGCAGGTCGCGGTAGCGGACCTCGCGCTGAGCGAAGTCGATGCTCAGCGCCGCGTCGGCGTAGGTCTGCGCTCTGTTCGCGAGGGTGCCCGCGCGTCGCAGCAGCGCGTGCACGCGGGCCGCAAGCTCCTGGGGTCCAAACGGCTTGGCCACGTAGTCGTCGGCTCCCCCCTGCAGGCCTCTAACGCGCTCCAGTTCGCCGCGGCGCGCTGTCAGCATCAGCACCGGCACCTCGGAGACCTCGCGGATGCGCTCCAGCGTGGTCCAGCCGTCGAGGCCGGGCATCTCGACGTCGAGCACGACCAGATCGGGCTGAGATGCATAGAGCTCGCGCAGCCCGGCGCGGCCGTCGCCCGCCTCGCGGATCCTGCCGGTGCGTTCGAGCACGCTGCGCACCAGCGCCCGGCTCACGGGGTCGTCGTCGATCACCAGGATGCTCGGCGTGCTCATCGGCGCCTCATACCTCCAAGGCGTCCCAATTCAGACCTGCGGGGAGGATGATCGAGACAATGGCGCAAATACTGATCAGCGAGCCGCACGCAGAAGTCTGTCGGCTGCTGGAGAGGATGGTCTCCCGCCTGGGGCATGAGCCGACGCTCATGCCCGGTAGCAGCACCCAGGAGCTGGCCCGGCTCGCAGCCTTCATAGTCGAGCCGGCGGCGCAGAGCGGCCTCGCCACTGCCAAGGCGTTGAGCGTGGTCCTGCCGGAGCTGCCGATTCTCTGCGTGAGCGTGGCCGCGGCGCCGGATGTCGGGATCTCCTTCAGCGCGGCCCTGCTGAAGCCTTTCACCCTGGAGCAGCTTCGCGGGGCGCTCGAGCGAGCGGAGGTGGTGAGCGCAGCTTCGCGGCCCATGGGCTACCGGTCACCTGGCATCGGCATCGGCTGCTCGGGAGCGCTCCTCGCCAGCAGAGCATCGAGCTGAGCGGAGAGGGAGAGAGGGTCGAACGGCTTGGCGATCACACCCACCCCGCCGAGCGCGCTCAAGCGCTTGCGGTCGGTCGGAGCCTTGGCCGTCAGGAAGGCCACCGGCACGTCTCTGCCCGCGGGCCGCTCGCGCAAGCGAAGGAGCGTGGCGGGGCCGTCGAGGCCGGGCATCATCACGTCGAGCAGGATCGCCTCGAACGGCTCCTGGCTGGCATCCACCGCATCGAGAGCTGCCTGGCCCGAGGTGACGGCCACCACGCTCCAACCGCCGATGCGCTCGAGGCTGAGACGAGCGATCGCGCTGATGTCGGGCGCATCCTCCACGAGCAGTAGCAGCCGGGTCATCCGACGCCTGTCAGGTGCTCGAGGGCCGCGCCGCTCGCCGCTGCCCGATCCGCGACGGCCGCCAAGGGGAGCGTGAAGCGCAGGGTGCTGCCGCCGCCATCGTTGCGCTCAGCCCATATGCGTCCGCCATGTTGTTCCACGATCGAGCGGGCAATCGGCAGCCCCAGGCCGGTGCCGCCCTTCTCGCGCGAATCTGTCGCATTGACCTGGCGGAAACGATCGAAGACGCTCTCGAGCTGGTCTGCGGGGATGCCTCGGCCGCTGTCTGAAACCGAGAATACGGCGTCTGCGCCGGCCTGGCCGACGGTGACGCGCACCTGGCCGCCTCGCGTCGAGAACTTCACCGCGTTGCCGAGCAGGTTGACGAGTACCTGGATGATCCGTTCGGCGTCGGCCAGGACCGAGATCGGTGCTGCGTCGCATCTCAAACGTACCCAGGCGGCGTCGGCGGCCGAGCGAACGACCTGCATCGACTGGCGAACAAGCTCGCCGGCGCTCACCGTCTCTGGGTCGAGCGTGAGATGCCCGGCGGCAATTCGCTCGATGTCGAGGATGTCGTCGATCAGTCGCACCAGCCTGTCGGCGTTGACGACAGCCACGCGGACGAGCTCGGCTGCCTGCTCGGGCAGCTCTCCCACGATGCCGCCATCGAGCAGCCCGAGCGAGCCGCGTATCGAGGTCAGGGGCGTGCGCAGCTCATGCCCGGTGATCGCCAGGAACTCGTCCTTGACGCGCTCGCTGCGGCGCAGCGCCGCCTGGGTACTGACAAGTTCGCGTTGCGCTACGTACTGGCGAATCCCAACGAGCACCGCGAGCGCGGTCACGATCAGTGCAAGGCTCACGTCCGGGAAGAACGGGCTCCCGCTCATCTCCACGGCGATCAACGTGCCGAGGCCGATCGTGACGCTCAGATACGGAAGCCAGCTCGCCCGCGAGCGTGACTGGGCGATGCCGCCGATCTCGGTGTCAGAAGCACCATGTGGCGCATCTCGCTGGGTGGTGGCCGCCAGCGCGAACAGCGCGAACTCGATCACGTAGAGGAGGTCGACCACGTCGCCCGGCCTGTAGGTGCCGTGGAGCTGGCCATACCCATAGAGGACGTCGGCCACGATGCCCGTGACAACTGCCGCTGTGATCAGCCGGAGCGGCACCCGCAGGGTGGCTGCGCTCTGTCGCAGCAGGACTGCTGCGATGCCCGCCATGAGGAACAGGTCGCCGACCGGGAAGGCCAGGGAGACCCCCATCGCCAGGGGACTCTGTCCGCCCGCGAGGGCAGTGGGCCCGAGCACGAAGTACCACACGATGGCCCCGCCTCCGAGGACGATCGTGGCGCCGTCGAGGGTCATCCTCAGCAGCTTCGAGCGCGAGATGGGAGCGACCGGCACGCGCCACAGCGCCAGCAGCAGCAGCGGGTAGAAGGCGAGATAGGCCGGATCGGCCCACGACGGGTAGGCTTCCTGATGCAGCCCCACGTCGTAGACGGCCTCGACGACGTCTCCGATCAGCTCCGCGGCCAGCGCGAACGCCAGCAGTCTCCAGAAGACGCGCAGGCGGGGCGATCTCGCGCAGCGGCGCGACGCCGACCAGCTCGCGAGCACGGCGACCGCGTCGAGCGGCGGCAGCAGGAGATCGCCCACGTTCTGCCGGCTCCCGGGGATCCACCGCAGCAGCTGCCAGCTGAGATAGAGCGCCATGAACGCTGAGAGCAGGACGGCCATCCCGCGGAGTCGCGCACGCTGGGTCATCACGCTCCTCATCGACTGCATCGCCCGCGTGTTCGCCAGTAGTTGCCCGCATCCATCATGCGGGATGCATCCGGGAGGCGGAAGGTGCTGATGGTCGATGATCAGAGTGATGCGATCCGAAAGCAGCCAAGCCCACCCGGACGCTTACTCCCAGCAGGAGGTGTCGTGGATGCACGACGCCCTGAACGTCGTATGGGCTGGCCAGAGCCACCTGGTGAGAGAACGGGTCGATCTGATCGAAGTGGCCGTCGCGGCACTCGCCGACGACCGTCTCGAGACCTGTCTCAGATGTCAGGCGCAGATTGCCGCGCACATGCTCGCCGGTTCGATCGGCACGTTCGGCTTCGTCAAGGCATCCCAAGCGGCGTTCTCCCTCGAGCTCGGTCTCGTCGATCCCACGCAGGACGACGCTCCGGCGCTGAGTGCCCTGACGCTCAAGATTCGCGACGAGCTGAAGGACGACTGCGGTCCCCTCGCGCAGCTGCGCGGGGGTGCCCCGGGGAGCGGCGCCGCTACGCCGCCGCGGGGCTCTGCGCAGGCTCGGCAGTCACATCCGCCGTTGCAGCCGAGGGGATCTGGCTCATCGCGTGCTCGGCCAGCGCCGTGATCGTCAGGGATGGGTTCACGCCCACGTTGGCCGGGATCGCCGAGCCATCGCAGACGAGCAGGTTCTCGTAGCCAAACGCCTGCTGATCGGCGTCCACGACTCCCTGGCTGGGGTCGGGGGCGATCACCGCCCCCCCGAGGATGTGGGCGGTGGAGGGGATGTTGAACATCGCCTCGGTGAAGGAGCTCTGAGCGATGCCGCCGGTGCGCTTGGCGAACCATTCGGCCGTCTGGTTGGCGATCGGGATGAAAGTGGGGTTGGGGCGCTCGGGGTCCTGTTCGGTCTGCAGCCAGAATGAGCCGAACGGCCCTTTGCGCGGCCGCAGCGCGATCGCGTTGTCGAGCGTCTGCATCACCAGGATGATGATCGTGCGCCGTGACCAGTGCTTGGCAAACAGCACTTCAGCCAGGCGTTTGGGGTGGCGTAGGATCTGGGTGAGCAGCTTCAGCGGCCGCGTCACGCGGGTGCCGTCGCCGGTGAGCAGCGTGTAGAGCATCCGCATCGAGTCACCGTCGTCCCCATAGGTGACCGTCTCGATGTGGGTGTTGGGGTCGGGGTAGATCGACGAGGTGATCGCCACCCGCTTGATCAGATCGTCGTGGTAGTCCTCGGGCACGGTAACCGTGAGGATCGACTCGGAGTTGGTGCGCACCAGCTCGCCCAGGCGTGAGGAGAGCCGTGGCAGGGAGCCCTCCAGCCGGCAGCGCTGCAGCAGCTTGTTGGTCCCCAGCGGACCGGCCGCCACGACCACGCCGCGGGCACGCTGGACGCGACGTTCCTTCTTCAGCCACGCACCAGAGCGGACGCTTTCGACCTCATAACCCTCGCTCCCATCGGCCGCGCCGAGCGGGCGTATGTCGACGACGGTGCGTTCGGGCATCACCTGCGCCCCGCGCTTCTCGGCGAAGTACAGGTAGTTCTTGACCAGCGTGTTCTTGGCGCCGTGGACGCAGCCCACCATGCAGCGCCCGCACAGGTGGCAGCCGGTGCGATCTGGTCCCTCGCCACCGAAGAAGGGGTCGGGCACCGTCTTGCCCTGCTCGCCGAAATAGATGCCCACGGGGGTGTGTTTGTAGGAGTCGCCCACCCCCAGCTCCTCGCCGAGCTCGCGCAGCAGCTGGTCGGCCGGGTCCTCGTGGGGGTTCTGCACCACGCCGAGCATCCGCTGGGCCTCGGCGTAGTGGGGGACGAGCGCGGACTCCCAGTCCTGCATGCCGGCCCACTGACGGTCTTCGAAGAATTTCGCCGGGGGCACGTAGAGGGTGCAGGCGTAGCCGAGGCTGCCGCCGCCCACGCCACAGCCGGAGACGACAGAGACGTCTTTGAAGGTGGTCAGGCGGAAGATGCCCTTCATCCCCAGGCGGGGGTTCCAGAAGTAGCGCTTCAGGTCGGCGGTGGAGCTGGCGAACTCATGATCGGCAAAGCGCCGGCCGCACTCCAGCACGCCCACCGAGTAGCCCTTCTCGGCGAGGCGCAGAGCCGAGACGCTGCCACCGAAGCCGGAGCCGATGACAAGCCAGTCGTAGTCGAAACCCTGCTGCTTTGCGGACATGGCTTGGCAAGCCCCCTCGAGCTCGATTTGGAAACGCCAGAAGTGAATCTTAGTGGCTGACTGGCTGTGTAGCCAGTCAGCGGTCAGAGCCCCGCAAGCACGTCACGGGGCGGCGCCCCGAGTGCCGTCAGAGAGAGACAGCATCCGAACATGCCGAGCCGGCAATATGGCCGCGCCTTTCGCGATGGTCCGGAGTATGCGGCCATGCGCGCCATCTGGGTGGGGAATCCTACTCGCGTTCTCTGCTCTTCGCGCTTAGCGCCAAGCCGCTCACGCACCTCGCTATATTCCGTGAAGTAATGGCGGCGGAGCGGCTCAGAAACCGGCCCTGTGGAGGTCGCTACGGCGACATCGTGCAGTCGATCGGCAACACACCGCTCGTCGAGCTGCCGAACCTCTCACCGAAGCCCGGGGTGCGCATCTGGGCGAAGCTGGAGTCCCACAACCCCACTGGCTCGGTCAAGGACAGGGTCGCACGGGCGCTGATCGAGGACGCCGAGGAGAAAGGGGCGATCACCCCGGGGCAGACGATCCTCGAACCGACATCTGGCAACACGGGCATCTCGCTGGCGCTGATCTGCAAACGCAAGGGCTACCGGCTGAAGGTGGTGATGCCCGAGAACGTCACCCCCGAGCGCACCCAGCTGCTGCAGATGTACGGCGCGGAGATCGTCTACTCCCCCGGCAACCAGGGCTCCAACGGGGCGGTTGCGATGGCTCTGGAGATGGCTGCCGAGGACTCATCGGTGTACATGCCCTACCAGTACGGCAACCCGGCCAATCCCAACGCCCACTACAACGGCACGGCCCTGGAGATCCTCGAAGAGCTCGACGAGGTCACCGCGTTCGTGGCTGGCCTGGGCACGGGGGGCACGCTGATGGGCAACGGGCGGCGCCTGAAGGAGACGCTCGGCGACGCCGTGAAGATCGTGGCCGCCGAGCCGATGCAGGGCGAGCCGGTTCAGGGCCTGCGCTCGCTCGATGATGGCTTCATCCCCCCGATCATCGACATCTCGCTGCTCGACCGCAAGATCTTCGTGACCAACCAGGATGCGATCGTGTGGACGCGGCGTCTGCTCGACGAGGAGGGCGTCTTCGCGGGCGTCTCCAGCGGAGCCATCGCGAGCATCGCCGTGCGCATAGCGGGCGAGCTGGATGAGGGCAACGTCGTGTTCGTCGTGGCCGACGACGGCTGGAAGTACCTGTCGAGCGGCATCTACACCCTGCCGGTCGAGGAGGTCGAGAACCTCGAGTCGACCGTCTGGTGGTGATGGCGAGTGCCCGCCTGAGAGCCGGGCGGAGATGATCCTCGCTGCGCCGTTGCTCCAGGACATCATCGGCCACGCCCGCGATGAGTACGACGCGGAGTGCTGCGGGATGATCGCCTATGGCGCCGCCGAGGACGGAGAGCCGGTGCGCGCCATGCGCGTCCACCGCGCGGAGAACATCTACGCGAGTCGCAAGCGCTTCGAGATCGACGGCCTGGAGGTGCTGCGCACCGAACGCGAGTTCGAGGGCGAGGGCTGGGAGCTGGGGGCGATCTACCACTCCCACACCCACACCGCGCCCTACCCGTCGCAGACGGACATCAACTTCGCCGCCAACTGGCCGGGTCTGGAGTGGGTGATCGTGGGCCTGGCCGGCGAGGAGCCGGAGGTCCGCTGCTACCTGATCGAGGGGGGAGAGGTGCGGGAGGTTCCCCTCGAGGTTCGCTGATGGACGAGCAGCCGCTCGTCTGCCCGCGGTGCGCCCGCGCGCACGCCGCCGCCGAGCGCTTCTGCCGGGAGTGCGAGATGCCGCTCGTGCAGCGCGACGGTGAGCAGCCGCCCGAGGGTGAGCTCAGGAGCAGGGCACGCAAGATCAAGCCCGAGTACGCCGATGGAAAGCCCGTCAAGATCGCCCGTGCCAAGGATCGCCTGGAGGGCGAGTTCCTGGCGGGGCTGCTGCTGGAGGAGGGGATCCCCAGCATGCTGCAGGGCGCCATCGGCGGCTACTCGCCGATGATCGGCGGCTATGACGTGCTGGTCCCGGAGTCCGGGGCGCAGGCTGCCCGCGAAGCGTTGACCTGGAACCGGCCTGGATGATCCACACAGCCGGGCGCCTCGAGTGAAGGCGGTCCGCGACGGGCAGGGTCGCTATATATACGAGAGCAACGGTGTATCGCCATGGATATACACCACCCAAAAGGGAATACCTACACGCACGCGCCCTCCCTCAAGCTCAGCTTCGGTACCCGAGCGGCCGAGGACACAGCCTCGCGCCGCCTGGCAACGCCGCTCAGACGAGGACGGGCTGGCCGGCTTCGGAGGTAATCGAGCGGATCTCTTCCGAGGCGCGCTCGAACTCGGCGTCGGAGAGCACCGGCGTGCCCTCGAAGGGGAGATCGCGCTGGAGCTCAACCCAGGCGTTGGGCCCGGTGTACTCGTCCTTGACCTTCACGGTGACGGGGCGGGGGATGCGGTACGTGCGCAGCAGCAGCACGTGCAGCGGCTGGCGCCCACGCCATCCGAGGCGCTTTTCGGCGTAGTCGGGGGTCCACACGTAGAAGGGGGAGAGCGCGTCGACGCAGCGAGGGTCGACGATCGTGAATTGATCGGTGACTTCGGCCCACGCACGGATGCGCACGCGGTCGGGCTGTTGCAGGGGGGCACCCGAGACGAACGAGTGCAGGGGCGGCTCGCCGTCGCTCCACACGCCCTCCTCCAGCGCGCGGCGCAGCTCTGGCTGGTGGGACTCACGCACCAGGTCGCCGGGCTGGTGATCGAAGGTGGGGTACAGAAAGAAGCGCTCGTGGGCGAGCCTGAATGGCTTCTCTCCTTGTGGCAGGAGACCCTTGCGGAGAGTTAGGAGCTGCTCGCCTTCCGCTAGCGCGCGGACGGTGACAGCCCATTCTTTGAAAGCAATTGGCATGAAAGAAGACAGACGGAACGACGAGGGCGCTTCCTTGGCTACTCAGCCAACGTCGCCTTGATTGGGGACGCTGCCGACCCCTTAAAGATACGAAACCTGGGAGGAAATCCCAAATCGCCTGCAAATAGGCGGTTTTTTTGAGGGATTGTGCTTTGACAAACGCACAGAGCGTCAAGTTCAGGAGCTCTCAGCGGCCGCGTCGGAGACAACGGGAGGGGCTTCGGCTCTCGCGCTACAGACGCCGCCCGGCAAGCCCCTCGGCGGCCTCGATCATCGCCGCATAGTCGTCCTCGCCATGGCCTCGCCCCATCGTGGCGGTGAGCAGGTCGCGCGCATGCGCGGCGGACGCAAATGGCACTCCCTGAGCCTGGGCCTCCTCCAGGCACAGGCGCACGTCCTTGAGCATGTGGGCGGTCTTGAACAGGGTGGTGTAGTCGTGTTCGCGCATCGCCCCCGACTTCAGCGCCAGCTGGGCGGAGGCACCGGAGCCACCGGAGACGATCTCCACGAACGCGTCGAGGTCGATCCCGCTGACCTGGGCCAGCAGCAGCGCCTCCGCCACAGCCGCCGCGTTGGCGGCGCCGAGGGCGTTGTTGATCAGCTTCAGCGTCTCGCCCTGCCCGAGCTCGCCCACGTGGCGGATCAGCTCGCCCATGCTCTGGAGCAGTGGCTCGGCGCGGTTGAAGTCGGACACCTCGCCGCCGGCCATGATCGTGAGGGTGCCCGCCTCGGCACGAGGAGAGGAGCCGGTGACGGGCGCGTCGAGCATGCTCACCTCGCGCTCGCGCAGAGCCGCGCCGATCCGCCGGGTGTCGGGTGGGGCGATGGTGGACATGTCCACGCACAGGAGTCCCGGCCGAGCGGCCTCGATCACGCCCCCCTCGCCGAGCAGCACCGAGGCGACCTGCTCGCCGTCGACGACCATGCTGACCACGATGTCGCTGCCCTCGGCAACCGCGGCCGGCGTCGCGGCCGCCGCGGCGCCGTGATCGGAGGCCCACCGCTCGGCCTTGCCGGGCGTATGGGTCCAGACCGTGAGGGGAAAGCCGGCCGCATGGACGTTGGCGGCCATGCGCGAGCCCATGATCCCCAGCCCGAGAAACCCGACGCGTTCAGCTCCTTCGTTCTGTCCCATCCCCGAATCCTCCCCCACCCGGAGTTTCGATGCGCAGCCGCTGTCCGGGCCGCAGGGTCCCTGTGAGCTTGCCCGCCACCGGTCGCCCGTCGATCAGATCGAGTCCGGCCGCCCCGTCTTCCCCGCCCGCCGCTCCTCGGGGCCGATGGCGGCGGCGCTCGGCGATCAGCGAGAAGGTCATCTCCGCGAGCGCCTGCAGCTCGCGCACAACGCCATCTCCGCCACGGTGGCGCCCCTTGCCGCCCGATCCCCGGCGCAGGGAGTACTCCAGCACTCGCAAGGGGAATTCACGCTCCAGCGCCTCGATGGGGGTGTTGAGAGTGTTGCTCATCGCCACGTGCACACCGCAGGGGCCGTCGCCGTCGGCGCATGCGCCCTGGCCGCCACCCAACGTCTCGTAGTAGGAGAAGCTCGGGTTGCCAAGGGTGAGGTTGTTCATCGTGCCCTGGCCCTGGGCGAGCCCGAAAGCCGTGAGCACGAGGTCGGCCACGCGCGAGGAGCTCTCGACGTTGCCCGCCGCGACGGCCGCGCCGGGGCGGGCGTTGAGGATGCTGCCCAGCGGCGCACGCACCTCGATCGGGCGGTAGGCCCCGGCCGTGGGCGGGATGTCGGGGTCGGTCAGCACCCGCACGGCGAACAGGCAGGCCGAGCGGGTGACAGCCAGCGGGCAGTTGAGGTTCCCCTCGTGCTGGGGGGCGCTCCCGTCGAAGTCGAGCACCAGGCGCTCGCCGTCCACCTGCGCGCGCAGACGCAGGCGCAGATCGCCCTCCTGGGCCTCGAGCACATCCTCGGCGTGGCGCTCGCCGTCGGCAAGCGCCGCCAGGCACGCCCGGGTGCGCCGCTCAGAGTAATCGAGGACCGCGTCGGTGGCCTCGCGCAGGCCGCTCGTGCCGAGGCGCTCGGCCAGCTCCGCCAACCGTTGCGCCCCCGCGCGGTTGGCGCCAAGCTGGGCGCGCAGGTCGGCGCGGCGCTCGGCGGGCTGGCGCATCTGCGCGACCAGCCCCTCGATCGTGTCTGCGTCGAGCGGCTGGGGTGAGATCACCACGCCCTCCTCCTCGAGGCTGTGGCTGTCGGCGGGCATCGATCCGGGCAGCCTGGCGCCCACGTCAGCATGGTGGGCGCGACTTGCAGCGAAGCCCACGAGCTCGCGTGTGCCGGTGAGGACAGGGGTGATCACGGTGATGTCGGGGAGGTGGGTGCCACCGGCGAAGGGGTCGTTGAGGATCCAGGGGACCCCGGCCGAGTGATCCTCTCCGAGCACCGCCGCCACGGCCGCGGGCATGGCACCGAGGTGCACGGGAATGTGCTCGGCCTGCATCACCATCTGCCCGTCCGCATCGAACAGCGCTGTGGAGGCATCACGGCGCTCCTTGATGTTGGACGAGTGCGCTGAGCGGATCAGCACGGCGCCCATCTCTTCGCAGGCGGCCCGCAGCGTGCCGGTGAGCAACTGCAGCTCGATCGGGTCGAGCATCGCTTCAGCGGCTCCCCGCGTGATCGAGGTGGATCGTTCCGTGATCGTCCACGTTTCCGGCCCAGCCGGGGGGCACGAGCAGGGTGGCGTCGGGCAGCGCGCACAGCGCCGGGCCCTCGATGGTGCTCCCGGGCGCGGGCTCTCCGCGGATGATCGTGCTCGCCCGCGGCTTGCCCGCGAACACCACCTCGCCCACGGCGCTCGAGGAGGGCAGCGAGAAGGCGCGCGGGGCGAGCGTCGGCTGCTGCCCCCAGACCGTGGCGCGGATGTTCACCAGCTCCACCTCGGCGCTCTCATCGCGGTAGCCGTAGCGCTGCTCGTGGGCGGCCCCGAAGGCGGCGCTCAGCTCGTCGGGGCTCAGCCCGCCGGACCCGTCAGGGTCGGGCTCCTCGTCGACGGGCAGCTCGAAGGACTGGCCGCGATAGCGCAGCTCGTGGCGCACCCTGATCCGCGAAGGGGCGCCCGGCAGAGCGGTCGTGACCTCGCCGAGCAGGGCTGAGCGCTCGTCGCCGAGGCGCTCGTCCGACAGCGATGCACCGCTGAGCATCACCGTTCGGGCGAGGTCCCGGCGGGGTGGGGCGGCGGCCAGCCCCAGCGCGCACAGCACGCCCGAGGTGCGGGGACAGAGCACCCGTGAGATGCCCAGCTCGCCGGCCAGCGCTGCCGCGTGCAGCGGTCCGGCGCCGCCGAATGGCATCAGCGCGAAGCGACGCGGATCGATCCCTCGCTCGAGCGTCATCAGGCGCAGGGCGGCGAGCATCTCCGCCTCGGCGACCCGCACGATGCCTTCCGCGCACTCCATCGGGTCGAGCTCCAGCCGCAGCGCCAGCCCCGAGATCGCCCGCAGCGCCGCCTCCCGATCCAACTCCAGGCCGCCCGCCAGGGGCGAGCCCTCCAGCAGCCGGCCGAGAACCAGGTTGGCGTCGGTGACTGTCGGCTCGACTCCTCCCCGCCCGTAGCAGGCCGGCCCGGGGACGGCTCCCGCCGAGGCGGGGCCGACCCGCATGGCACCGCCCGGATCGCGCCACGCGATCGACCCGCCGCCGGCGCCCACGGTGTGGATGTCCAATGCCGGCAGCGAGAGCGGACGGCCCGCGATCACCCGCTCGGCCGTCTCGGAAACCTGGGCGTCGTCGATCAGGCACACGTCGCAGGAGGTGCCGCCCATGTCGAAGCAGAGCACCCGGGGCTCCCGCGCCAGGCCGGCCAGCAGCAGCGCCCCGCCGACGCCGCCGGCGGGGCCGGAGAGGACGGTGAGCGCCGCGTGCGCTCCTGCCCGCTCGGCGTCGGTCAGGCCGCCCGAGGACTGCATCACCTGCGGCTCGGGCAGGCCGCTGTCGCCGGCTTCGCGCGTGAGGCGCTCGAGGTAGTGGGAGAGGAGCGGGGAGAGGGCGGCGTCGAGCACGGTGGTGGCGGTGCGCTCGTACTCGCGAAACGTGCCGACGAGATCGCATGAGAGCGAAACGTGCAGCTCGGGGAGCAGCTCGGCTAGGAGCGCACCCAGGAGGCGCTCGTGAGCGGGGTCGGCGTAGGAGTGCAGCAGCGAGACCGCGACCGCTTCCGGGCGACTCTGGCCGAGCTCCTCGACGAGCGCTCGCGCGGCGTCCTGCTCGAGAGGCCGCAGCGGGCCGTCGGGTCCCATGCGCTCGAGTGCGCCGAAGCGCAGCTCCGCGGGGACGAGCGGCGCCGGTCCGGCGACGCACAGCCGGTACAGGTGCGGGCGAGCCTGGCGGGCGAGCTCCAGTACGTCGGTGAAGCCGTCCGTGGCGATCAGGGCGGTGCGCGCCGTGCGTCCCTCGAGCAGAGCGTTGGTGGCAACGGTCATGCCGTGGGCAAAACGCGCTACCTGGTGTGGCCCGGCGCCGGCACGGGCGAGCACGAGCGCAACCGCGGCGAGCACGCCGACGGACTCCTCGGCCGGTGTGGAGGGGACCTTGGCGGTGTGCAGCGCGCCGTCCTCGCCGACGAGGACGGCGTCGGTGAAGGTGCCGCCGACATCGACGCCGAGGAGCATTGGCCCAGCCTACGGCAGGTTGCCGGGAGCTCTGCCGATGCGCGGACGACGGGTCAGGCTGCCACGAGCTCGCGGTCCTCGGTGTCGGCGAGGTGCTGGTGGGAGGGGCAGTAGCCGTTGTGGGGCAGCGGCGTTCGCTGGCAGGCAGAGCCCTTGCGGGTTGTGGCGCGGCACTGCGGTGGCGCGCCGCTGACCGCCGTGTAGCCCTCGTGGGGATGTTCCAGCAGGAACTGCTGTGCGTAGTTCATGTAGCTCGTGACGACCTTGTGCACGTGGCCCTGAGCCCACATCGGGAAGTAGCTGCGGATGTCGCAGAACAGCGTCCGTGCCGGATGTGCGAAGTGGTGGCGGTCGGTGGCCAGCCGAGTGATCACTTCCTCGCAGGCCCGCAGAACCGCGGTGTGGTTGCTGGTCGCCGGTGCTCCCCGCGCCGGCTCCAGGATCTCGGGAGCGAGCTCCCGATAGATCGCCCGACTGAATTGATACATGGATTGCTCCTCACCCTCTATTGCTGGATCTGTGGTTTGGGAGCACACCCGCCGTCCTCAGAGACTCCGACAACCCCATAGACCTTGCACCACCCTCAACACAACCACGCTCAGAAAAGACCGAGATAAAGATCGAGATAAAGATCGGCGGGCCGATTTCTTACAAAACCCGAGGACTGCGATCGGGTGCTCAGGCGGCCCGGCGCTGCGGCACCACGCTTCCGCGCTCAGCTCCAGCTCTGCCAGGAGATCGACTCGGCCTCTCCCACGACCACGTGGCGGTGGTCGAGCTTGGGATCGCGCTCGGGGTACTCGGCGCGCAGGTGCGCTCCGCGGCTCTCGTTGCGGGCCAGGGCGCAGCGGGCGATCAGGCGCGCCAGCGGGTGCGGCGAGTCGAGCAGCCGGCTCAGCCCCTCCTGCGAGCGCACGATGCCGGCGTCCTGCCACAGCGCCTCGCGGGTGGCCCCGTCGGCTCGCGGCGGGGCGGGGAGCTCGGCGAGGGCTTCGATCTCGCTCGCGCTCGGCGGCGAGAGGTTCTCGCCGTGATGCGAGAGCGCGTCGGCCACAGCCCTGCGGGCGAACACGAAGCACTCGCTGAGCGAGTTGGAGGCGAGCCGGTTGGCGCCGTGCAGGCCCGTGCACGACGCCTCCCCGACCGCATACAGGCCAGGGACGCTCGAACGTGCCTGCAGGTCGGTGACGATCCCGCCCATCATGTAGTGAGCCGCGGGTGCCACCGGTATCAGCTCCGTTGCCGGGTCCAGCCCCGCGTCGCGCAGCGCGGCTATCACGTTGGGGAAGTGCGCCGGATCGATTGCGCGCATGTCGAGCCCGACCGAGCTAGCACCGGTCTCCTCGAGTCGAGCCTGGATCTTCCGGGAGACCTCGTCGCGGGGCGCCAGCTCCTCGACGAAGCGCTCGCCCGCGGCGTCGTGCAGCGTGGCACCCTCACCGCGGATGGCCTCGGTCACGAGGAAGCCCTCCCGCCCGGGCACGCCGATGACCGCGGTCGGGTGAAACTGCAGCAGCTCCAGGTCGGCGAGCTCGGCCCCGACGGCATGGGCCAGCCCGATCCCGATTCCCTGCGAGCCGGGCGGGTTGGTGGTCCGTGCCCACATCGCGGCCGCGCCGCCGGTGGCGATGATCACGGCGCGCGCGTTCACCACGCGGCCGTCGTCGCAGATCAGGCCCCGGCAGCGTCCCTCCGAGCGCCACAGAGCCTGCGCTCTCGCTCCCTCGAGCACCGTGATGCGCGGCTCCTCGGCGGCGAGCGCCGAGAGCTGGCGCACCACCCGTCTCCCTGTGGCGCTGCCACCCGCGTGAACCACCCGCCTGACCGAGTGCCCGCCCTCCAGGCCGAGCGCCAGCTGCCCGAAGCGGTCGGCATCGAAGCGAACCCCGAGCGCCTGCAGGTCGCGGACACGGTCGGGTGCCTCCCTTACGAGAACTTCGGCGGCCGAGCGTCTGACGAGCTCGCGACCGGCGACTTCGGTGTCGCGGAGGTGCAGCTCGAAGCTGTCGTCTTCGGCGAGGGCCGCCGCCAGGCCGCCCTGCGCCCAGTAGCTCGCGGTCTGGGCGAGGGGAGTGGCGGAGATCAGCACCACCTTGGCGCGCTCGCGCGCTGCGCTCAGCGCGGCGTAGAGTCCCGCCGCTCCCGCCCCCACAACTGCGATGTCGGCCACGTGGGTCCTCGACGCGGAGCTGACGGGCATCGCGGGAACCGTATCTGGCGTGGCCCTCCGGCCTCGATCCGGCGGCTCCCTACTGCTCCGCTGGGCGGGAGGGTTCCTATTTCTTGGCCGGCAGCAGCCCGAGTTTGCGCAGGCGTTCGGTGGAGATGCCGGTGCGTTTCCGCAGCTGTTCGATGATGCTGGCGCGGCGTTTGGGCGCGGTTGTGGTGGTGCCCGGGACGGTGGTGGTGGCACCCGGCGTGACAGCGGCCCCCGGCGTTGTCTGGGTTGAGACGGTTGGCGTTGTGGCGGCGGTCGTCGTGGGAGTGGTGATGGCGCTCGTCGTGGTGGCGGCTGGTGCGCTGGCCGCGGTGGTGACTGTCCTGGTGATCGGGGGCGTCTGCCGGCCCGGTCCGCCGGCGAGCTTGACGAGCGCGGCGGCGAGCACGCCCAGGGAGAGCACCGCCACGACCGCGGCGGTCACGAGCGGCGCCCGCCAGCTCGGTGATGCGGCAAGGCGGGTGCGCGCGGCTGCGCCACAGTTCAGGCACCACTCCTGCTCCGGGTGCAGGGGAGCGCCGCACAGCGGGCATGCCTCGTTCACGGCAAGGCTCGGTGCAGCGGCGGGCGGGTGGCCCCCGCCGGGTGCTCCCGCCGGAACGGCGGTCGGTGCGCTCACGAGTCTGGGCCGTCCGGTCGGATGATCTCAGTGGCTTCCTCCGCGCTCGGCCGGCGGGCGGCGACAGGTGGGTGGGCGTCGGCGGCCGGCGGTGGCTCCTCGGCGGGCGCCGGTGTGTCGGCGGCCGGCGCTGGGGTCTCCACGGCGGGCTGCGGGGATGGGCTGGGCGTGGGGACCGGGGCCGCGACGGGCGCCCCCTGCGCGACGGGCGCCCCCTGCGCGGGAGCCTGGGCGTGAGCGCTCGCGTCGGCCGCGCTCGACGGCGGGGGGCCTGCGACGGCGGGCGGTGGGCCTGCGACGGGCGGCGGGCCCGGTGCGGCCGCGGCGCCCGCTACGGGGAGGTCGACGTGGCGGCTCATCGGGAGTCCGCAGTTGGGGCAGAAGCGGTCTTCGCTCGAGTGGATGGCCGCGCAGCGGGGGCAGGCCGTGATGCCGGCCTCGCGCAGCACCGTTACCGGTTCGCGCTCCTGCAGGGCCGCCTCGATGGCGCGCAGCTCCCCGTCGATGTGTCCGAGGGTGGTGAGCTTGGCGAGGACGAGGGCGTCGTTGCGCTGGCCGAAACGATGCAGGTTGAACACCAGGCCACCGAGATCGCGGTACGCGAGCTCGCGGGCCTTACGCAGGAACCGGGCTCTGCGCCGGGCGCGCCCGCGAGAGCCGAACCCGGCTGACTCGCTGGGAACGCTGGCGTCCCCGGCGTGGCCGTCCTCGGTGGCCTGGCTCGGGGCATCGGTTGGAGTCGTGCCAGATATCTGATTCACGCCCGATCCATGCTACCCAGACCCCTACCTGGATCGCTCCAGCGTCTGCAGCCAGGCGGTGCGCACGCGCTCGGCCATCGCCTGGGCGGAGAAGCGCGTGGCGCTCGCGCGTCCCTGCACTCGGGGATCGCAAGCGTGCAGGTGAGGCTCGAGGGCGGCACGCCAGCGGGTCAGGTCGAACGGCTCGCACAGCGTTCCCGCGACCCCCTCGAGAGCCTCGGGATGGATCCCGACGGGTGTGGCCAGCACGGGGACCTCGCAGGCGAGCGCCTCCAGCACGGCCAGCCCGAAGCCCTCACGCTCGGAGGGCACCACCACAGCGTTGGCGCTGTTCACCCACAAGGGCACGCGCTCGGGATCGACGCCGCCTAGCGTCAGCAGCTCGACGCCGGCCTCCCGGGCGAGGGCGAGCGCGCGATCGTGGTGCTTCTCCGGGCGCGTGGGGTCGGCGGCGAGCAGCAGATAGGCGCGGTCGGGGTCGAGCCCCAGCTCCGTCCGCGCCTGCGCCCGAGGCAGTACTCGGAAGCGCTCCATATCGACCCCGCAGGGGAGCACCTTGGCGCGGCGGCGGGCCCCACGGCCGGGAAGCTCACCCACCAACGCGTCGGACACCGCGGCGAGCAGGTCGAGCGTGGGAAGCACCGCGGCGGTGGCCAGCCGGGTGCGGGGATGGCGCAGGTCGGTTCCGTGCACGGTCAGGGCGTGGATGCGCGCTGTGACGCCGAAGGTGGGCCAGGCGGTCAGTCCGAAGTGCGCGTGCACGACGTCCAGCGGCGCTCGGGCGGGACGACGGCTGAAGGTGGTGGGGCCGCCGTAGCGGCGGCGCAGATCGACCGCGGCGCGCGCGAGCGAGCGTGCGCCGGGGGGGAACTCGTACAGCTCGACCTCCAGCCCCTCGAGCTCGCGCAGGGCGTCAACCTGGTCGCGGACGAACCGCCCGCGCTCGGGATGGTTGGCGTCGGGGAGCATGTTGGAGACCACCAGGGCGCGCAACACCCACCGACCGTAGCGCTCTGGAATGATGGCTCGCATGAGCCCTCAGCCCACCCGCGGCCACGGCCGCGCAAACGACGAGCTGCGTCCCACCACGATCGAGCCGGGATTCATGCGCACAGCCACCGGCTCGGCGCTGATCTCGGTGGGGGAGACGCGGGTCATCTGCACCGCCTCGGCGCAGGAGAGCGTTCCGCGCTGGATGGCGGGCAAGGGCCGTGGCTGGGTGACGGCCGAGTACGGGATGCTGCCGGCCTCCACGGGCGATCGCAAGCAGCGCGACGCCACCCGGGGCCGCCAGGACGGCAGGACGGTGGAGATCCAGCGCCTGATCGGGCGCTCGCTGCGGGGCGTGGTCGACTTCGCGGCGCTGGGTGAGCGCACGATCTATCTCGACTGCGACGTGCTGCAGGCCGACGGGGGAACGCGCTGTGCCTCGATCACCGGGGCATACGTGGCGCTGGCGCTTGCCTGCCAGAAGCTCCAAGCCTCCGGGCGCCTGGAGCGCTCGCCCCTCAGCGGGTCGGTGGCGGCGGTGTCCTGCGGCATGATCGAGGGTGTGGCGATGCTCGATCTCGACTACCCCGAGGACTCGACGGCCGAGGTCGACGCAAACGTGGTGATGACGGGCGAGGGCGGGCTGGTGGAGGTGCAGGCGACGGCCGAGCGCACGCCGCTCTCGCGAGCGCACCTGGACGAGCTCCTGGCGCTCGCCGGCGCCGGTATCGAGCGGCTGCGGGCGATCCAGGAGCAGGCCATCGGCGGGGCGGCGAGCACTGGGCCTTGAGGCTGCTGCTGGCCACGCACAACGAGCACAAGCGGCGCGAGTTCGAGCGCCTGCTCGGCGCCCGGGCGCCGGGAGGTTGGGAGATCGAGGTGCTGCCCGAGTCTGTGCGGATGCCGCCGGAGGACGGGGAGACGTTCGCCGAGAACGCGCTCGGCAAGGCCCGGGCGGCCGCCGGGGCCACGGGAAGGGTGAGCATCGCCGACGACTCGGGCATTGCGGCGGCCGCTTTGGGCGGTGCCCCGGGGGTGCGCTCGGCGCGCTATGACGGCGAGCTAGCAAGCGACGAGCAGAACCTCGCCAAGCTGCTCCGCGAGGCGCCGGCGGGCAGTGCGCTTGAGTATGTGTGTGTGATCGCCTATGTCGATCCCTCCAGTGATGTGGAGGAGGTGTTCGAGGGTCGCTGCGGAGGCCGTCTGGCGAGTCATCCCCGAGGCGATGGTGGATTTGGCTATGACCCGGCGTTCCTGCCGGACGACGGGCCTCCGGGCCTGACGATGGCGGAGCTCTCAGACGAGCAGAAGGACGCGATCAGCCATCGGGGACGGGCGGCCCGGGCGCTGTGCGAGCGGCTCAGAGCAGGTTGATGGCGGCCGAGGCCGCCACTGCGACCCCGAGGCCGGCATAGCCGGTGTAGCCCGAGATGAGCAGCAGCACGGCCGTGACGAGCGCCACGAGCACCGTTACGATCCAGGCGATACGTTCGATGGCCATGGGCGCATTGTGGCGTATGCGCCCGTCCGCACGCGATGTTAGCTTCGATGCAACGGTTTCTCGAAACGAGGAGGGCGAAGTGACGAAGTCCGAGCTGGTCGATCAGGTTGCAGATCGCGCTGAGCTGACCAAGCAGGATGCCGCACGGGCGGTGGACGCGGTGCTCGCCACGGTGGAGGATGCGCTGCGCCGCGGCAGCGAGGTGACGGTCTCCGGATTTGGGAAGTTCCACGTGAGCGAGCGTGGCGCCCGTGCCGGCGTGAATCCGCGGACCGGCGAGCGCATCCAGATAGCCGCTTCGCGTGTGCCCCGGTTCACGGCGGGAAGCGGGCTGAAGAGCGCGGTGAAGAGCCGCTGAGAACGGGGCGGTCCTTCGGCGACGCGCTGGCGGCTCGGGTAGGGGAGCGGGAATCCCAGCTCGTACTCGGCCTCGACCCGGATCCTGGAGACCTGTGGCCCGCGAGCGGTGAGAGCGATCTTGGGCTCGGACCGCGCGAGGTGGCGGCTCGGGCGGTGCTCGAGCACTGTCGCGCGCTGATGGACGCCACAGCCGATGCCTGCGTGGCGGTCAAGCCGCAGCTGGCGCGCTTCGAGGTGCTCGGCGACGCGGGGCGGATAGTGCTGGGGAAGGTGGTGGAGCATGCCCACAGCGCCGGGCTGCTGGTGATAGCCGATGGCAAGCGTGGAGACATCGACGTGACGGCCCAGGCGTATGCGAGCGCGCTGTTCGGCGGGATCGACACCCCCTTCGGTCACCTCGAGGGGCTGGGAGCGGACATGGTCACGGTCAATCCCCTGATGGGTGTCGATGCGGTGGAGCCGTTCGTGCGCGCCGCTCGCGAGGGCGGCTCGGGCGTGCTGGTGCTGGTGCGCACCTCGAACCCGGGGGCGGCCGACTTCGAGGACCTCGAGGTCTCGGGCTCGACGGCGACCGTATGGGAGCGGATTGCGGCGATGGTGCAGGAGCTTGGCGCCCCGAGCGTGGGAGCGGCGGGGCTGAGCGATGTGGGGGCGGTGATGGGCGCCACTACGCCGGGTCATCTCAGGCGGGCGCGCGAGCTGATGCCCCACGCCTTCTTTCTCCTCCCCGGCATCGGCGCCCAAGGTGGCCGTGTGGAGGATCTCGTCCCGGCCTTCGAGCCTGGGCGGGCGGGCGGGCTGATCAGCGCATCGCGCAGCATCGCCGGCGCCCACCGTGCGAGCGGCGGAGATCCGCCGGCGGCCGCGCGAGCGGAGGCCCAACGTCTCCGCGAGGCGGCCTGGACGCTCTCCGAGCAGGCAGTTGGCGCGGGCTAGCCACGAGCAAGCCCGGCACCCGGGGCCGTATTCCGATACCTGGCAGAGGCGAGCGGCGACGGTGCTTCGTCCGCTAGCCTGTGTGTGGTGTGCGCCGGTGCGTGGTTAGCCGTTCAGGCGCCTCAGAAGGTGGGTATGGAGCAACGATGATCATCACGGTCACGCTCAACGCGGCGATCGACAAGTCGCTGGCCGTTCCGAACTTCAGACTGGGGCGGCGTCACCGGACTGTCGATCAGCGCACCATGGCTGGCGGCAAGGGAGTGAACATCGCGCGCACCCTGAAGGCTCTCGGGCAGCCGGTCATCGCCACGGGATTCGCGGGCGGCGCCACGGGCACGCACATCGTGGAGCAGCTCACCGAGGAGTCGATCCTCAATGACTTCGTGCGCATCCGCGAGGAGTCGCGGACGAACACCTCGGTGCTCGACCCCACCACGGGCGAGCAGACGGAGATCAACGAACGCGGGCCGGCTGTGTCTGCCCGCGAGGTGGAGCTGTTCCGCGACAAGCTGCTCTACCTGGCCCGGGGAGCGGCGATCGTGGTGTTCGCGGGCTCGCTGCCGCGTGGGGTGGAGCCCGACATCTATGCCTCGCTGGTGAGGGATCTGGAGCGCCTCGATGTGATCACGGTGGTGGACACAGACGGTGAGCCGCTGCGTCAGGCGGTGCGGGCCGAACCCGACGTGGTCTCGCCCAACGTGCTGGAGGCCGAGGAGCTGGTGGGGCACGAGTTTGCGGGCGAGGACGAGCGCTCGCTGGCGGTGGGCGAGATCGTGGCGCTGGGTCCCAAGGAAGCGATCATGACGCTCCCCGACGGGTGCTTCGCCCAGGTGTTCGTGGATGGACAGCGACGCCTCAAGCGCGCGCGGGTGGACCAGCGCGAGCCGATCGCCAAGCGCGGCTCGGGCGATGCGTTCCTCGCGGGCTATCTGGCGGCACGCTACGAAGGGCGCACCCCCGATCAGTGTCTGCGCTTCGGCGTGGCCTGCGGGGCCGAGTCCACGGCAAGGTTTGGCGCCGGGCTGATCGACCCGCGCGAGGCGAGACGCCTGATGGGCGATGTCGAGCTGTCGGTCGTCGAGCTGGCGGCCACCTGAGCGAGAGCGCTCAGCCGCCGGTGACGTCGCGGCGCAGGAAGACCAGATAGCCGGCGATCAGCGACGGGACGGCGTATAGGGCGCAGACCCAGGCGGAGTGGATGATGGGCGCCCAGTCGGTTGGGGTGCGCAGCAGGCCGTGCCAGTTCTCGAACTGTTCGTTGAGCAGATAGGGGTGCAGGCCTTCCAGACCGGGGATCTGTCCCACGATCAGCACCAGGATGATGAACCCAATCGTGCCCACCACGGCGGCGGCGCTGTTACGGGTGGTGGTGGACAGCAGGACCCCGAAACAAACGACGGCGAACAGGGGGATCAGGTAGCAGAGGTTGGCGGCGAAGACCAGCAGCAGGCCCTTCGGCGCCGGTACGACGGTTCCCGAGAAGGTCCTGATGCTCTTGAAGCCCCATGAGGCCACGCCCGCGACGGTGGCGACGGCGGCGGAGAGGAACACGGCGATCACGGCGTAGGTCATGGCGGTGAGCGCCTTGGCGGCGAACACCTGGCCGCGGTCGACCGAGCGCGTGAGGATCGTCTTGAGCGTTCCGTTGCCGTCCTCGTTGGCCACGATGTCCCCGGCGACGAGCGCCGCGATCAGGGGCAGCATGAAGACGGACAGGAACAGCAGCATCAGCACGGGGGTGGCGAGGCCCGACTGGGTGATCTGCGAGGCGAAGATGTTGTCCTGGCCGCGGCCGTGGTCCTGGTGGATGTTCTGCACCACGACGAAGATCACGGGCAGGATGGTGGCGAGGAACAGTCCCAGGTAGGTGCGCTTCTGGGAGACGAGCTTGCGCAGCTCCCAGCGCCATACGGTCAGCGTGGAGGGGCGTCGCGAGCGCGTTTCCACCCCACCGGCTGCCGGGGCTTCCGCGACGGCGCTCATCCGATCTCCACCGTCCTGTGCGCCGGGGCGGGCGCGGCGCTGGCCGGCGCGGGCCCAGCCGCGTCTGGGGCATCCTGTCCGGCCGCTCCCGCTGCCCCGCCGTCGTGCCCGCCGGCGTCGTGTCCGCTCTCGGTGAGCCTGAAGAACAGGTCCTCCAGAGTGGCGAGCTCTGGTGTGAGGGCGAGGATCCCAATGCCGGCGCCGGCCAGGGCGATGGTCAGCGGGCCGACATCGGACTCCTGAGCCTGGAAGCCCAGTCCGCCATTGGCATCGGTGATGGCGTGCTCGATCCCCGCCTGGGAGCGCACGATCGCGAGCGCTTGGACGTCGTCGGTGGTGCGCAGCCTGTAGCCGGCTCCGCCCTGGCGGCGCAGATCGGCGAGCGCTCCCTCATAGACGACGCGGCCGGAGTCGACGATGGCGACGCGATCGCACAGTTCCTGGACCTCGGGCAGCTGGTGGCTTGAGAGCAGCACGGTGATCCCCTCGCCGGCGAGGCGGCGGATCAGCAGGCGCATGTCGCGCATCCCCGCCGGGTCCAGGCCGGTGGCGGGCTCGTCGAGGATCAGCAGGCGCGGGCGGCGCAGCAGGGCGGCGGCGATGCCCAGCCGCTGGCGCATGCCGTGGGAGTAGCCGCCCACCCGATGGGCGGCGCGGGGCGCGAGCTCGACGATCTCCAGGACCTCGGGGATCCGTCCGGCCGCTCCGTCGCCGTCGAGGGCGGCGAGCAGCTCGAGGTTCTTGCGGGCGCTCATGTAGGGATAGAAGCGGGGTGCCTCCACGAAGCCGGCCACTCCCTCCAGGGCGCGTGCGCCGTGACGCATGGGGTCGCGCCCGAACAGCTCGACTGTGCCCTCGGTGGGGGTGATCAGCCCGAGAGCCATGCGCAGGGTGGTGGTCTTGCCGGCCCCGTTGGGCCCGAGGAAGCCGTAGACGTCGCCGGCACGGACGTTGAGGTCGATGTGGTCGACCGCGAGCACCTCGTCGTAGCGCTTGACCAGCCCTCGCGCCTTGACCGGCGGCGCCTCGCCGGTCTCGACGGCCACGCTAGAGCCCTCGGGCAAGTGCCTCGATCGAGCTCGGCGAGACAGATCCGGCGAGCAGGTAGCGGACGCCCGAGCGCTCGAAGGTGAGCAGGGTGCCGAGCTCGGTGCGCAGCTCGCTGGCGCTGGCTCCGTTGATGTCGACCTTGGGCAGCCCTTCGAGCGGTTCGGCTGTCTTGGAGCCGGATTGGGTTTTGCTTTCGAGCACTCCGATGGTCGACAGCCCCTGGCCGTGGGCGGTGAGCTTGGGCTTTTCTGTGCCACCGGCCTGGCCGCTCTGAGTGTGGGTGCCGGAGGAGGGAGAGGTGACTTCTTCGATCTTTGCCCCTGGGGGCGGGGTGAACTGGAACACCGAGTCTGAGACCGGCCCGAACGAGATTTCGGTGGCCGCCAGTTCGATCACGGGGGATGAGCTGGCGGTGGAGTAGATGGCGGCGCGCAGGGGCGCACCGTTGTTGGCGTCGAAGGAGAGCTCTCCGCCGGCGAGGAGGCTGCCGCCTTCCTTGGGGGAGATGTGCACGGTGTATGCCGGCTGGCCGGCCACGTCGGTGGGGTTAGCGCCCGACAGGTCGGCGTGCTTTGAGAGGCGGGCGATCACTTCTTCGATCTTCGCCACGCTCGGCGTTTCGTGCTGGCCCGCTGTCTGGGTCTTGGTGGCGGAGCCCGACGAGTCCGACGAGGCCGGGGGCGTGTAGCGATAGACGGTGTTCGAGGAGGCGTCGTAGACGGTGATGGTGTGGCCGTCGTAGATCACCTGGGTGTCGCCTTTTTCGGCCTGGAGTTCGAGGCGGGCGCGCCCGTCCTTGGCGATCCACAGCCTGCCCGAGGCCCCTGTGATGAGTGGGCTGGAGGCGAGGCCGCCGCCCTGGGCGGAGCCACTTGCGAGGCTGGCGCCTTCGAGCAGGTGGTTGGTGAGCTTGACGCTGGCGCTGACGCCTTCGACGGGGGGAGCTCCGATTGCGTCATGGACGGCCTGGGCGAGAGGCTTGGCGGGAGGAGTAGGCCCTGAGCTGACGGCGAGTGCCAGTGCTGTGGCGGATATCCCCGATCACGACCACCAGGCCGCAGAGGAGCAGTAGCCGGGAGAGGGGGAGACGGCGAAGCAGGTTCACGGCGGGCCTTCCTTGTGGTTGCCTACACATCCAGGGTAGCGCTGAGGCTTTGGGGCTCCTAAAGCTGAGAGAGCTCTCATCACACGGGCGTCCGGCGGGTGGAGATGCCGGTCGATCGACCGTTCGGTGCCCGCACCCGATATCTTCCCGCCCGCATGTTCATCGTCGTCCTGCTCCTATTGATCCTGATCGGCCTCGGGGTGTTCTTCGTGGCGATGCGCGGTGGCCCGCGCGGCGCCCGCGAGTCGCTGCACACCGAGTCGCGAACTGGCCAGCGGCTGATCACGCTCGGCATCGTGGTGCTGTTCGCCTTCGGTCTGGCCATTCCGGCGCTGGTGCTGGCCCAGAACGGCGATCACAAGGCGAGCGTGGCGGTGGGCGGGGTCAAGCTGACGGCCGGGGAGCAGAAGGGCCGCGAACTCTTCTCCCACGCCTGTGCTGTGTGCCACACGCTCGCGGCCACCAAGTCGGTGGGGCGGATCGGCCCCAACCTCGACGTGCGGGTGGGCGTGGACATCGCCACACCGGCGGGGCGCAAGGCGCTGGTGCTGAGCGCCATCGCCGAAGGAAGGGCGCGCGGCCTCGGCCAGATGCCGGCCCTGCTCTACCAGGGCAAGGAAGCGCAAGAGGTAGCTAACTTCGTGGCGGCCGTAGCCGGCCACTGACACGCCCGCTTTGGCCATCCGTCGATACCGGCCTGGACGGGTCATAGGTTAAGGTCAGCCTGGATGTCGGATCAACCGAAGACGGCGGAGGATGTGAAGGCGCTTGTGGCGGAGCGCGAGATCCGCTTCATCCGCTTCTGGTTCACGGACATCCTGGGACAGCTGAAGTCGTTCTCGATCAACGCTGCCGAGCTCGACGATGCGTTCGAGGCGGGGATGGGCTTCGACGGCTCCTCGATCACGGGCTTCAACGCGATCGAGGAGTCGGACATGATCGCGATGCCCGACCCGAGCACATTCAGGGTGCTGCCGTGGCGCCCGGAGGAGCAGGGGGTGGGGCGGATGTTCTGCGACGTGATCACCCCCGAGCGCACGCCCTATGAGGGCGATCCGCGCCATGTGCTGCGGCGGGCAATCCAGCGGGCGGAGGCGATGGGCTTCGACACCTTCAACGTGGGTCCGGAGCTGGAGTACTTCCTGTTCAAAGACTCGCGCTCCACGGAGGTGCTCGACGAGGGCGGCTACTTCGACCTGACGACGCTCGACGCGGGCTCGGATGTGCGCCGGGAGACGGTGCTGGCGATGGAGCAGCTGGGTATCCATGTGGAGTACACCCACCACGAGGTGGGACCCTCGCAGCACGAGATCGACATGCGCTATGCGGACGCGCTGAAGATGGCGGATGACTGCATGACGTACAGGATCACGGTGAAGGAGTACGCGATGAAGTACGGCTGGCATGCGACGTTCATGCCGAAGCCGCTGTTCGGGGAGAACGGCTCGGGGATGCACACCCATCAGTCGCTGTTCGCGAACGGCAAGAACGCCTTCTACGACCCAGACGACCAGTACTTCCTCTCCGATGTGGGCAAGGCGTTCATCGCGGGCCAGCTCAAGCACGCGAGGGAGATCTGCTCGATCTTCGCCCAGTGGGTCAACTCCTACAAGCGCCTGGTCCCCGGATTCGAGGCACCGACGTATGTGGCGTGGTCGCGGCGCAACCGCTCGGCGCTGGTGAGGGTGCCGATGTATCACCCAGGCCGCGAGCAGGCGACGCGCATGGAGCTGCGCTGCCCCGACCCGGCGTGCAACCCCTACCTGACCTTCGCGGCGCTGCTGCAGGCGGGCCTGGAGGGCATCGAGAAGGGCTATGAGCTGCCGGAGCCGATGGAGAAGAACCTCTACCACCTCTCCGGCGAGGAGCGCAGGCGCCTGGGCGTGGAGCAGCTGCCGGAGAGCCTGGGCGAGGCGATCGAGATCACGGCCGAGTCGGAGCTCGTGCTGCGCACCCTCGGCGAGCACATGTTCAACCGCTATGTGGAGATCAAGCGCCAGGAGTGGGACGACTACCGGGTGCAGGTGACCCAGTGGGAGCTCGACCGCTACCTCTCGATCCTGTAGGCGGCGTTCTCGGGGCGTCACCGGGCACGGCGCATGCGATTGGGCGAGCGGGAGCGAAGTGCCAATGAAGCGCCTGCAGCAGATGGGCGAAGGCGGCGGGGTGGCGGGCGGCGATCTCGTGGAGCAGGCGGATGACCGACAGGGCCTGGCGCTCGTACTCCTGTGAGCCGCTGAGCTGAGCCAGGCGAAGCAGGCCGAGGGCGGCGCTGGAGGCGCCGGAGGGGATGGGGGAGTCCTCGAGGTCCTTGCGCCGCGCGATCAGGGCTTCGCCGTCGGCGGCGGTGGAGTAGAAGCCTCCGCGCTCGGGATCGCCGAAGCGGGCGATGAGCTCGTCGGCCAGCTCGACGGCCTGCTCATACCAGCGCTCTTCGCAGGTGGTTTCGAACAGCACGATCAGGGCCTCGAGCAGGTAGGCGTGGTCCTCCAGGTAGGCCCCGATCTTGGCTTCACCGGCGTTGAAGCTGCGCAGCAGACGGCCGCTGGGATCGCGCATCTCGGTGAGCAGGAACTCGGCGCACTCGCGAGCGGCGTCGAGGTAGCGTGGCTCGGGCAATGCCGCGCCGGCGTCGGCGAGGGCGCAGATCATCAGGGCGTTCCAGCTCGTCAAGCGCTTGTCGTCGAGTCCTGGGCGCACTCGGGCGGCTCGCGCCGCCAGCAGCGTGGCGCGGATGCGCTCGCGGACAGCGGGCTCGGGGCGGGGGCCGCGATCCTCGAGAACGTTGAGCCCCGGCTCGGGATGGTGTGGATCCACGAAGTTGCCCTCGGGCGTGACGCCGAGCCAGGCGATGGCGGCATCTGCGTCCTCGCCCAGGATCTCCTGCAGCTGGGCGAGGCTCCACACGTAGAAGCGTCCCTCGACGCCCTCGGAGTCGGCGTCGAGGGCGCTGTAGAAGGCGCCCTCGGGGCCGCGCATCTCGCGCAGTGCCCACTCGAGGACGTCGATGCAGACGGCGCGCAGCTCGGGATCACCCGATGCCTGCCAGCCGTGCAGGTAGGCGCGGGCGAGCAGGGCGTTGTCGTAGAGCATCTTCTCGAAATGTGGGACGGTCCAGGTGGCATCGACGCTGTAGCGCGAGAAGCCTCCTCCGAGCACGTCGTGGATCCCTCCGCGGCTCATCGCGCGCAGGCTCTCCAGCGCCATCGTCCGCTCTCCACGGATCAGCAGCAGCTCGATGACCGACGCCTGGGGGAACTTGGGCGCGCCGCCGAAGCCGCCGTTGCGGGCGTCGAAGCTCTCATGCAGCCTGGACACGGCCTGCTCGAGCTCGTCTTCGCGCAGGGGCTCTGAGGAGGGGGACAGGGTAGCGCCGCCGGCGAGCCGCTCGCGCAGGCGCTCGCCCCCGGCGGCGATCTCCTCGCGCTGGGTGTCCCATGCCTCGGCGATGGCCTGGAGCACCTGCGTCCAGGCGGGCATGCCGTGACGGGGCTCGGGCGGGTAGTAGGTGCCGCCGTAGAAGGGGAGCTGCTCGGGGGTGAGGAATACGTTCAGCGGCCAGCCGCCGTGGCCGGTCATGCTCTGGACGGCCTCCATGTAGAGGGCGTCGACGTCGGGTCGCTCCTCGCGGTCGACCTTCACGCAGACGAAGCTCTCGTTCATCAGCTCGGCCGTGCGCCGGTCCTCGAAGGACTCGTGCTCCATCACGTGACACCAGTGGCAGGAGGAGTAGCCGATCGACACGAGCACAGGCTTCTCCTGCGCCTGCGCCCGCGCGAACGCGTCGGGTCCCCAGGGCAGCCAGTCGACGGGGTTCTCGGCGTGCTGGAGCAGGTAGGGCGAGGTCTCCCGCGCCAGTGCGTTGCTCACCGGCTGCGGGGGCCCAGCAGCGCCCGCAGGCCGGCCCCGGACGGCCATTCGCCCTCGCCGACGCTAGAGACTTTGACTTTGGCGAGGCTCACGTCGAAGCTCCTGCCCCCGAGCGTCCCAGTGACGAGCTTGGAGGGCGAGCCGATGCGCACCGTTCCCGCCGAGGCTTCGGCGCCGAAGACGTGGACGGTGCTCAGCTGCAGCGCTCCGTTGCGCACGGGGAAGCTGCCGCTCAGCTCCACCCCGGGCACGAAGGAGAAGTCGTGGAGGATGGCCCGCGTGGGGGTCAGGCGGGCATAGCCGCCGCGCAGCCCGCCGAAGCTCGCTCCGCTGGGAAGTTCGGAGTTGATCTGCAGCGTCGCGCCGATGACCTGGCGGTTGAGGTCCACGAGCGCGTCGAGGGCCGCCACCAGTGTCTTGCCGGGCCTGCCGGTGAGATGCGAGGGGGGGTGGATGTAGGCGAGCCTGGTGGGGGTGAGCGGGGTGGGGGCGAATTTGTTCGTGGCCGGTGGGCACGGCTGGACGGGGGCGGGGGCGAAGAAGGCGCTCACCGCTTTGGCGGCGCATTCGTCGAGGTCGCTGCCGATGACGGAGTGCCCGGTGAAGGGAACCGTGAGGAGCTGTGCGTCGGGGATCAGCGAAGCGACGCGGCGGGCGTTGGCGGTGGGTGTCCTCAGGTCCTGCTCACCGGAGAGGATCAGCGTGGGCACGTTCGGCAGCGGGGAGGTGGCGGGCGGGGTGGGGGAGGCGTCGGGCCAGGCCGAGCACGCCGGCAGGAGGCTGTCCTGGAGGGCGATTCTCGAGCTGAAGGGGTAGAAGGCCGACGCGGGCTGGGCTTGCAGGAAGGCGGTTGCTTCGGCCAGCCGAGTCGGGGCGCCGGCCGTCCGCGACCACGGGAAGGGACTCTCCTCGCAGAGTGTCGTCACGAACAGCGCTTCGTCGTTTTCGCTGGAGACGGTGGGGGTGGGGCTTTCGTTGGGGAGGCTCGGGCTCAGCCCATCGGAGAGCACGCGCAGGCGCAGGAGCGGGTCGGGGTCGCCCCGCAGAGCCGAGTGAACGGCCGCGGGCGCCAGCGCGCGCAGGGCGGGGTTGAGGTCGCCGGCCTCCAGGATGGACATCAGCCCGAGCGCGTCGAGTGAGAACGGGTGGCGGTGCCCGGCTCCGTCGTATACGGAGCCGCTGAGCGCTCGCTTCTGCATCTTGGTGACCAGCTGGGCGATGTCGGCGACCGGGTTGGTGGTGACTCCGGCGCAGGCACGGTTTTCGCACAGCTCGCTCAACACCCCGGGGATGGCTTGGAAGCTCGCGATGTGCAGCGGTTCCCAGCCTTCGGCGGGCACAACCGAGTCGAGCACCAGCGCTTCGACGTACTGGGGGTAGCTTTCGGCGTACTCCAGCGCGACCTTGGTGCCGTAGGAGGTGCCGTAGAGGACGAGCTTTTCATAGCCTCCCGCTTTGCGCAGCGCCTCGATGTCCTGCACCGATTCCTGCGTGGTGAAGCCGCCGCGGGCCGGTCCGAGCTGCTGGGCGCACTGGGCGAGGACCTGGCTTGCGCTGCCCGACCCCGACCGTTCGAAGGCTGGGCAGCTGAGTGGATCGGAGGTGCCGGTGCCGCGCTGGTCGAATACGAGCAGGTCGCGGGTGGAGAGCGCGGGAGCGATCGCGTGGCCGATGGCTTCGGCGAGGGGCAGGGCCGCCTGCCCGGGGCCTCCGGCGAGACCCACGACGGCATCGCGGCTGGGTCCAGGTCCCGCCAGCTTGCGCTCCACGCTCAGCGAGATCGCTCCGGAGGGCGCCGGCAGACGCTCCAGCGGCACGGTCAGAGAGGAGCAGGAGAACGAGCCTGCTGGTCGTGCAGGGGCCGAAGCTAAGGCTGGATGCCGCCGAGGAGCTTGGCCAGCTCAGAATCAGCGCCAGCGCCGGCAGCAGCGCTGCCAGAACGGGCGTGGAAGCTCTCCTGCGCATTGCTTGCGACAATAGCTGCCGTTGCGCCGGGATTCGCCGCCAGCGAGACATGGCGCCCGCCCAGGGTGCCGACGAGCGCCCTGTTCGCCCCGAGCCGCAGCGTCCCGCGGGCATCGGAGGTGCCACCCACGTGGAGATCGGCGGTTTCGGCTTTGATGGTGCCGGAGATGGTGAGACCGGGCACATAGGAGTACCCGTGCAGGCTCAGGCCGGAGGCGCTCGCCTCCGCCCAGCCGGCGCGCAGTCCCCCGCTGCGAAGCGAGGAGGTGGAGGAGAGGCTTTCGATCGAGCTCGCCTGCAGCGAGATCTCGCGGCCGAGGTCGGCCAATGTGAGCCTGATCGCGTGAAGGGTCCGTCCCGGCAGGCCCTGGTAGCCGTGTTCGGGGGTCACGAGGGCGACCTTGACGGGAGGCAGTGGGGGCGGCAGCAGGCTCGGCGGCGGCGCCCCCGCGCGGCACTGCTTGACGGCGGCGCTCGAGAGCAGGGCGATCATCGCTTCCCGGGCGCAGGGTGTGGGCTCGTTCACCAGGACGGCGTGCCCTGTGTATGGCACCACCACGAGTTGCGCCCCGGGGATCTGGGATGCGAGTTCGCGGGCGCCCGAGGTGGGTGTGCGCAGATCCTCGGCTCCGCTGAGGATCAGCGTCGGGACGTTCGGGAACGGAGCCTCGTCGAGCCCGGGGGCGGGCGTTGTGTAGGGCCAGTGGGCGCAGGCCCGCAGGTCGCCGGCTTCGAGGGCATCGGCCGTGGTGAAGGGGGCGAAGGCGCTCGCCGGCAGCGCCTTGGCTGCGGCAGCCGCCTGCGCCAGTCGCGCGGCGGGGTTGGCGGTGCGATTCCAGGGGAAGTCCTGCTCTTCGCAGGTGGTGGCGAAGTACAGCGGGACATCGAAGTCTTCGCGTTCGCGTTCGCCGCTGCCGGCCGTCGCGAGCATCCTGGCCAGGGGGGCGGTGTCGCCGCGGGCGCCGGCGGCGACGGCGGTGAGGAATTCGGCGCGCAGGGGCCGGGAGAAGTCGCCGGCGAGCAGGATCCCGATGAGCTCCTGGGCGTTGACAGGCACCTCGTGGGCCTTGCCGTCCGGAGCGATCACCCGACCGCGAAGCGGCGCTCGGTCGGACCGCGCGACGACGCGGGCCACGTCGGCGACGGGGTTGGTGGTGATGTGCGAGCACGCCCCCGCGGCGCACATCTGGCGCAGGATCCTCGGCACGGCGGCGAATGTCGGTCGCTCGAGCGGGTCGGGGCCGTTGGGGGTGACCACCGAGTCGAGCACGAGCCCTTCGACGCGCTGGGGATATGCCTGCGCATATGCCTCGGCGACCTTGGTGCCGTAGCTGGTGCCGTAGAGGACGAGCTTTTCATAGCCACCCGCCTGTCGAATGGCCTCGATGTCGGCGACGGTGTTGGCGGTGGTGTAGAGCGTGCGCGCCGCTCCCAGCTCAGAGCCGCAGGCTTCGATGGTCTGGGCGAAGGAGGCATACAGGTCGGGCCGTTCGAAGGCGTGGCAGGCCAAGGGATGGGAGAGGCCGATGCCGCGCTGGTCGAAGACGATCAGATCGCGGGTGGCGGCGATCGGACCGAGGATTTCGGCGAACTCTCCGGCGAAGGGGAGCGCCGGCTGCCCGGGGCCGCCGGCGAGGGCGATGATGGCGCTGTGGGCTTCGCCGACCGAGGCGCGGTGCCTGCGCAGGGCGAGCGTCAGCGTTCCGGGAATGGCGCCGCTCGGGTCGAGCGGGACGCTCAGATGGCCGCAGGCGAGTTCGTTGCTTTCGCCGCAGGGGGCGAAGGGGATCTGGCCCAGGGCGGACCCGGTGAATGAGCAGAGCGATGCGCCCACAGCGAGCAGCACGACGAGGGTCCCTCTCCCGCGAAGTCGCATACTCGGAATCTACCGATCCTCGTCGGCGAGTGTGCAGTCCCCGCGATAGGGTCCAGTCGATGAGCGCTGACCGCGAGATCGTCGAGGCAGAGGGAGCGCCGGCGGCGATCGGCCCCTACAGTCACGCTGTGCGCAGCGGGGGCCTGCTGTTCTGCTCAGGGCAGATCCCGCTCGACCCGAGCACCGGGGAGCTGGCCGGTGAGACGGCGGCCGAGCAGGCGCGTCGGTGCTTGGAGAACCTGCAGGCTGTCTGTGCGGCGGGCGGAACAACGCTCGAGCGGGCGGTGCGCCTGACGATCTACATGACCGATCTGGGCGAGTTCGCGGCGGTCAACGAGGTGTATGGGTCGTTCTTCGGCGAGCAGCCGCCGGCACGGGTCACGGTGGGCGTGGCCCAGCTGCCGAAGGGCGCCTATGTGGAGATCGACGCTGTCGTGGCGCTGTAGCTGAGCTCTGTGTCTGGCTCGGCGCCGTAGAGGGCGCGGGTGAGCAGCCGCCAGAGGGTCGCCCGCTCCTCTGCGTCGAGGCCCTTGAGCACGTCGTCCTCGATCGCATTCTCCTGGGCGCGCTCGGCGCGGGCGAGGTCCAGGCGTCCCTTGGGGGTGATGTCGACGAGGTGGCGGCGGCGGTCGGAGGGGTCGCGGCGGCGGGCGATGTACTCCAGATCCTCGAGCTCGTTTAGCAGCAGCACGACGTTGTTGGCGTCCATGCACAGCGCGTCGGCGAGCTCCTGCTGGGGGGCGCCGTCGTGGTCGCGCAGGTAGCTGAGCGCCATCACGAGGCGCATGTGCATGCCGAGCAACTCCTCGGTGCTGCGCCGGTAGACCTGCTTGGCGAGGCGCGTGAGGAGGACCATCGATCCTGGTGGGCAACCACATCTCTCATCGCTCATAGCCGTTGGATTATACCACTGAGTAGCGACCATCATGTGATCAAAGATTATCCTTGAAACAGGGATGATCCCTGCTATGTTGTCTCCTTCGCAACCCGTTAGGAGTCACATGAGCGTCACCATCCCCCGCCCCACAGACCGGACAACTACAAGCAGCGACGAGTCGGCCGAGCGCAAGCGCGATCGCCGACGGTGGCTCGCCCTGGGGGTGCTCTGCCTGGGCCAGCTGATGATGGTCCTGGACGCCACCATCGTCAACGTGGCGCTGCCCTCGATTCAGCACGACCTGCACTTCAACCAGAGCAACCTCACATGGGTGATGAACGGCTACCTGATCACCTTCGGCGGCTTCCTGCTGCTCGCCGGCAGGCTCGGCGACCTGGTGGGCCGCAAGAAAGTGTTCCTGGTGGGCCTGGTGATGTTCACCGTCGCCTCGGTGCTGTGCGGGGTGGCGTCGAGCCAGGCGCTTTTGATCGGCGCCCGCCTGTTGCAGGGAGTTGGCGGCGCGGTTGCCTCCAGTGTGATCCTGGCGATCATCGTGACGGAGTTCACCGGTGCGGCGGAGCGGGCCAAGGCGATGGGCTTCTACGCCTTCGTCTCAGCCGGCGGCGGCTCGATCGGCCTGCTCGCGGGCGGCGCGCTGACCCAGTCGCTTGACTGGCACTGGATCTTCTTCGTGAACGTTCCGATCGGGATCAGCGCCCTGCTGCTGGGCCGGGCGCTGATAGAGGAGAACGAGGGCATCGGACTGGCCGGCGGAGTGGACGTGGCCGGCTCGGCGTTGATAACGCTCGCCACGATGCTCGGTGCCTTCGCGATCGTGAAGTCGAGTGAATATGGGCTGCTCTCGGCGCGCACGCTCGGCACGGGCGGCGCATCGCTGCTCCTGCTCGGGGCCTTCCTGGCGCTGGAGTCCCGGCTGGCCAACCCGATCATGCCGCTGCGGATCCTGCGGCTGCGCATGCTGATGGGCTCGAGCCTCGTGCGGGGTCTGCTGGTGACGGGGATGTTCTCGTCCTTCTTCCTCGGCTCGCTCTACCTCGAGCGGGTGCTCGGTTACAACGCGATCGACACGGGCCTGGCGTTCCTACCGCTGACGGCCTCGATCGGCGTGATGTCGAGCGGTTTGTCGGCGCGGGTGGCCGAACGCTTCGGGCCGCTGAGGACGCTGACGGGCGGTCTCGCCGGAATCGCGGTGGGCCTGCTGCTGCTCGCCTCCCAGGGCGTGCACGCGAGCTACTTCCCGGGGCTGTTCTTCGCGTTCATGCTGATCGGCCTGGGAGCGGGAGCCTCGTTCCTGCCGCTGCTGACGATGGGGATGGCCGACGCTCCCGCACGTGACGCGGGATTGGCATCGGGCATCATCAACGTCTCGGTGCAGCTGTTCGGCGCGATCGGGCTGGCGAGCCTCGGCACCGTTGCCACCGATCACACGAAAGCGCTGAGCGCGAGCGGGCACCCGCTGGTCGAGGCCCTGACGGGCGGCTATCACCTCGCCTACATCGTGGCTGCCGTGTGCGTGGCGGTGGGCATCGTTGCCGCCTTCGCGACCCTGCGCCCGCCCACCGCATCGGTGAAGCAGACGGTGGAGGACGAGGAGGAGCGCGTGGCCGAGGGCTTCGGCGCCCCCCAGGCGGTGACCCAGGCGGCCTGATCGGCGCACTGAGACCCGCCCGCGGCGAAGTCAGAACGCGGGCGGGTCAGGCGCCGCTCAGGCCTGTCCGGGCCGCTGTGGTGAGCGACACGGTCAGGGTCGGGCGCCGCGCAGCTGGGCCCGCTTGATCTTGCCCGAGGGGGTCTTGGGCAGCTCCTCGGCGAAGTCGACGATGCGGGGGTACTTGTAGGGGGCGGTCTGGCCCTTGACGTGCTCCTGGAGCTCGCGGATGAGCTCCGGCGAAGGTTGGGCGGAGCCCTCGCGCAGCACCACCACGGCGCGCACCACCGCCCCGCGCTCCTCATCGGGTGCGGACACGGCGGCCGCTTCGGCCACGGCCGGGTGGGAGACGAGGGCGGACTCGACCTCGAAGGGCCCGATCCGATAGCCGGCCGAGACGATCACATCGTCGTCGCGCCCCTCGAAGTACAGCCAGCCCTCCTCGTCCTGGCTGACGCGGTCGCCGGTTCGCCACGGGCCGCCGAGGCGGCGATCCTCGATCCCCCAGCCGCCGTCCTGCTCGCGGTGGACGTGCTCGTGGAGATAGCCGAGGAAGAACGTGGGGACGCTGGTGGGATCGACGGTGAGCTCGCCGTCGAGGACGGTTAGCCCCATCCCGGGGAGCGCCCTACCCATGGAGCCGGGCCGGGCGGGGATGTCGTGAGGCGCCCCGGTGAGCTGCCCGGTCTCGGTCTGGCCGTAGCCGTCGTGGATCTCCAGGCCGGTGGCGTCCTTCCACACGCGCAGCACCTCAGGGTTCAGCGCCTCGCCGGCGGCCACGGCGCCGCGGAGGTGGGGGAGGGGTCCAAGGGTGGCGCGCTTGGCGATCACGCGGTACTCGGTGGGGGCCATGCAGAGCACGTCCACGCGCTCGCGCTCCAGCAGCTCCAGTCGCTCGGCGGGGTCGAAGCGGGCGTCGTGCAGCAGCGCGGCGGCCCCGGCCAGCCAGGGGGCGATGAAGACGTTACGCGCCGACTTCGACCAGCCGCTGGCGGCGGTGCACCAGACGAGGTCGCCCGGTCGGGCGCCCAGCCAGCTGGATGCCTGGATGCGCTGGCCGTCGAGGTAGCGCTGGGCGTGAACCACTGCCTTGGGCTCGCCGGCGGTTCCACTGGTGAAGGTGATCAGGCAGGGGTCCTGCTCGCTCAGCTCCACCGCGGCGGCGGGCTCGGCGGCGAAGAGCGACTCGTCGGGCACGTACAGCACCGGCACGCCGGTGCCGCTGGCCTCCAGTTCGGCCCGGTTGCGCTCGTCGGCCACGATCAGGGCGGGGTCGGCCACGTCGATGCGCAGGCGCAGGTCCTTGGCCCGCAGCTGCTCGGTGCAGGGCAGCACCACGGCGCCGATGCGAAAGCAGGCGAGCATGCTCAGCACCCACTCGGGGCGGTTGCCGATCAGCGTCATCACGACGGTGCCCCTGCCGACGCCGTGCTGTTGCAGGGCGCCGGCCAGTCGGGCGGAGCGCTCGGAGACCTCGCCGAAGCTCCACTCGCGCCTGGACCCCTCGCGGGAGAGCTCCACGAGGGCAGGATTCCCGGCGGGGGCGCCGCCGAGCACGTCACGGGCGAAGTTCACGCAGCTATTCTCCCTAAGTCCGCTCAATCCGACCTTGGAGCCTTGATCAGATGGCCGTAGCTGCGTCCCCGTACACCGAGAAGACCGATGAGCAGAAGGCCATCACCGAGATGGTTCACCAGTTCGTCGACGAGCAGATCCTGCCCAACGCCGAGCACTACGACCACGAGGACGAGTTCCCGACGCCGATCGTGGAGCAGATGAAGGAGCTGGGTCTGTTCGGGGTGACGATCCCCGAGGAGTACGGGGGGATGGGCCTGGACCTCACGACGTACGCGATGATCGTGGAGGAGCTCTCGCGCGGCTGGATCTCGATCTCGGGGGTCATCAACACCCACTTCATCGGCTCCTACCTGCTGATGAAGTTCGGCAACGAGGAGCAGAAGCAGAACTACCTGCCGCGGATGGCCACGGGAGAGATCCGTGCCGCCTTCTCGCTCTCGGAGCCCGAGCTGGGCTCAGACGTGCAGGCGATCAAAACCTCGGCCAAGAAGACCGACGACGGCGGGTATGAGATCAACGGGCAGAAGATGTGGGTGACCAACGGGCTGCGCTCGGACCTGGTGTTCGTGCTCGTGAAGACCGACCCGGACGCGGAGAAGGCCTACAAGGGCATGACCTGCTTCATCGCCGAGAAGGAGGGCGGGGTGGGGGAGAACACGGGCGCCTATGCCGGGCTGACGGTTCCCCCGCAGCTGCGCAAGATGGGCTACAAGGGCGTGGAGTCCACGGAGCTGGTGTTCGACGGCTACCGCTGTCCCGCCGAGAACATCCTCGGTGGCGAGCAGGAGGGCCTGAACAAGGGCTTCCCGCAGATGATGGATGCGCTGGAGGTGGGCCGGGTCAACGTGGCTGCCCGTGGAGTGGGCATCGCCCAGCGGGCCCTTGAGCTCGGGCTGCGCTACTCGCAGGAGCGCAAGACCTTCGGCAAGCCGATCGCCGAGCACCAGGCGATCCAGTTCAAGCTCGCCGACATGGCCACGCAGGTGGACGCCGCGCGCCTTCTCACCTTGCGGGCCGCCCGCTTGAAGGACGCGGGGGAGCGATCCGACCTGGAGGCGGGGATGGCCAAGCTGTTCGCCTCGGAGGCGGGGCGTTTCTGCGTGGAAGAATCATTCCGTATACACGGCGGCTATGGATACTCGAAGGAGTATGAGATCGAGCGTCTGTATCGCGACGCGCCGCTGCTGCTGATCGGCGAGGGTACTTCGGAGATTCAGCGCATGGTGATCGGCCGCAAGCTGCTCCAGCGTCATAAGATCTGACCAGACACCCCAGGGACCAAGCATGGTCCAACGAAGGAGAGAACCAGCTATATGGCCGATGACGCCAAGGCTCTGATCGAGCTTGCAACCCGTCGTTTCGTGGCCGAAGTGCCTGCACTGGAGCCAATCAAGCTGGTGGTGGGCGTGGAGCTGAAGGGCCGGGGTGACGTCCAGCACTTCCGTCTGGAGATGCCGGGCCTGAAGGTGACGAAGGGCCCGGCCGCGGATGCGCGGGTGCGGGTGGACATGCGGCGCGAGTTCTTCAACGTGATGGCCCGCGAAGCCAAGGTACCCGACTGGGTGGAGGCTTTTTCCTACGGCCAGGCCAAGGCGTCTGGCCCCGAGCAGTTCATCCGGCTGATCGTCAACGTGGTGGAGCGCCAGCAGGAGCGCGAACGCACGCGCAAGTCCCACCGTCCCGCCTGAGCCGCGAGGCCTCGCCCGACTGGGGGCACGGACGGCTCAGTGGTAGGAGGTGAGCTGCTGTGCCAGGAAGCCCAGCGAGCCGAGCAGGAACAGGCACATCACGATCAGGGAGAAGTTTTCGTTCATGGCTCTGCAGTGACCATATCGCGGCCGTCGGGGTCCGTGTTGGTCCTCAGCGAGAGTGTATGACCATGGCGCACGCTGGTGGAATCGTGATACTCCATCCCCGCGCTGTTGCGCCCGCGAGGGGCTCAGGCGAGGACGGCGCCCCCGTCGTAGAGCTTGATGATCTTCACGGCTCCGGCCGGAGAGGCATCGAGGCACAGGCGGCAGAGCACGCACTCGTCGAGGTTCTTCTCGACGATCTCGAGGCTCCCATCGGCTCCCTGGGCGTAGATGTCCACGGGACAGGCCTCGGTGAGCTTGCGTGCCAGCTCGGTGTCGGCCGCCGACTCATCGTCGACCTCGACGGCGATGAAGATCCCATCCTTCCTCACGCTCGGCTCCTCTCTGCGAGCTTCGCCTTGACGAGGTCGGGGATCTCGTCGATCCGCTGCACGACGGGGATGCCGGCCGCTTCGAGCCGCGCGATCTTCTCCGTGGCGCTGTCCTCCTTGCCCTCGACGATCGTGCCGGCGTGCCCGAAGGACATCCCCTGCATCTCCTCGTCGTCCATGAACTTGCCGGCCATGAAGGCGATGATCGGCAGGCGCGAGTTGTGCTCGGAGACCCATTGGGCCAGCTGGGCCTCCATGCGGCCCCCGGGCTCGGTGTAGATCACGATCGCCTCGGTCTGCTCGTCGGCCTCGAAGTAGGGCATCAGCTCGGCGTAGGTCGAGCCGATGATGGCGTCGCCGCCGATGGAGACCGCTGTGGAGACCCCGAGTCCGGCCGCGGTCAGCGTGGAGGAGATCTCCGTGGTCATGCCGCCGGAGCGGCTCATCACACCGACCGCGCCGGGCTGGTAGGCGACTGCGGCGTTGCGTGCTGGGCCACCGATGCCGCCCATCTTGGCGACGCCCGGGACGATCACGCCCAGGCAGTTGGGACCGATGATCCGGGCGCCCTTGGCGTCGGCGAGCTCCACCATCATCGCGACGTCACGGCGCGGGATGCGCTCGGTGACGATCACGATCGTCCTGATGCCCCCATGCAGCGCCTCGAAGACGGCGTCTCGGGTGCCCGCCGGGGGAACGGTGACGACTGAGCCGTCGGGCACGACACCACCGTTGTGCTCGACGACCTGCTCGACGGTGTCGAAGACGGGAACGCCGTGGACCTCGCGGCCCTTGCGCCCGGGGGTCACGCCGCCGACGATCTTCGAGCCGTAGTCGAGGCACTCGCGGGTGAGGTTGACGGCCTCGCGCCCGGTGATGCCCTGGATGATGAAGGTGGTGTCCTGGTTGATGAGGATCGACATGACTAGGAGCTGGCTCCTTGGATCTTGGCTACCGCGCGGCCGGCGGCCTCCCACAGGGACACCGAGCGGTCGCAGTACTCGATCCCGTAGGAGTCGAGGATCTTGAAGCCCTCCTCCTCCCAGGCGCCCGGAATGCGGAAGATGGCGATCGTCTCGCCGGGGTCCTTGCCGAGCTCCAGGCAGGCCTTGATGACGCCGCGGGCAACGATGTCCACGCGTGTGTTGGAGACGATGGACATCATCACTGCGATCTTCTCGACGCCGTCTTTCTGGAGGACCTGCTTGGCCAGGCCACAGGCCTTGGCGACCGAGGGGTTGCCGCCGATCTCGGAGTAGTTGGCGGGCTTGCCGCCCTGCTGGCGCACGGCGTCGGTCAGCGTCAGCGAGCCGCCCCCGGCTCCGATGACCAGACCGATGTTGCCGCTGAAGCCGGTGTCCTTGCCCTGGATCACCCCACGGTGATCGGCGGCGTCGATGGCCTTGACGGCCTCTTCGAAGGAGGTTGGGGTGTGGTCCTCGCGGGTGCCCTCCTCGGCGCCGATGCCCAGCGCCCCCAGCAAGCCCTTCTGGCGCGGCATGCCCTCGTTCTCCATCTCCATGTGTGCGTCGAGTGCGACGAACGAGCCGTCCTTCAGCTCGGCCAGCGGGTTGATCTCGGCGAGCGTCATGTCGTTGTCGAGGAACAGCTGGGCCAGGCGGGCGAGGACCGGGGTGGCGCGCTGCAGCGCCCGGCCGGTGACACCGGCCGCGGCGATGACCTGCTTGGCCTGAAAGTCGGAGAACGGCTCGATCGTGGAGAAGTGCCCGCGGCCGACGTGGTCGGGGTGCTCCTCGGCGACCTGCTCGATGTCGATGCCGCCCATGTCGCTGAAGAGCATCAGCGGCCGCTTGGCGGTTCCATCCCAGACGACGCCCGCGTAGTACTCCTTCGCGACCTCGGCCTTGGGGTCGACGAGCACGCCGCGGGGCTTGTGGCCGTTGATCTCCAGGGCGAGGATGTCGCGGGCGTGGCCCTCGGCCTCCTCGGGGGTGTCGGCGAACTTGACCCCACCCGCCTTCATGCGCCCGCCGGTGAGGACCTGGGACTTGATCACGGTGGGACCGCCGATCCGCTGGGCGATCTTGCGCGCCTCGGCGGGGTCGGTGGTGAAGCCGTAGTCGGTGACGGGGATGCCGGCGCGCTTTACGACCTCGCGGGCCTCGTACTCGAAGAATCTCATGCGGCGCGGAAGCCTATACGGAGAACGGGTCCGCACGCGGGGCCGCCGACACCTGGTCTCTTCGCGGAGCTCCTCAACAGTCCGCGAGCGCGCGCAGCGCGCCGCACAGCTCGGACGCGCGCACGCCAAGCTCGCCGGCCCGCTCCGTGAGTGTCGAGCGTCGGACGCGCTGCAGGTTGTCGAAGGACGCGACGCAATCGACGTTAAGACCCTCGTCGGGTCCAAGCGCGATCTCGGTGGAGATGCGGCGCACGGTGCGTGTTATCGGTGCGACCACGATTCCCGTCAGAACGGGTACGGCTTCGGAGCGCGTCACGATCAGCACGGGACGGCGTTCGTGCTCTGCCTCCGCCCACCAAATCTCCCCCTGCCGGGGGGTGCTCACCAGGGCTCCTCGGCGATGAGGGCGCGTGTGGCCTCATCGAGGCCGGCGAGCTCCTCCTCCGTCTGAGGCATGCGGCGGTACCCCTCGACGATCTCGGCGCCGATCCGGCGGCGCCGATGTTCGTCAACGAGACGCTCCAGGCCTAGTCGCACCGCCTCCGACCTATTGCTGACGACTCCGTCCGTGACGAGCTCGTCCAACTCTGCGGCCAGTGCGTCGTCAACGCGTGCAACTACCTGTGCCATGCATTAAGTATAGCAATATGCGATGCGTACCGTCGGTAGCTCAGAACCCGTAGGCCTCGGCCAGCTCGGGGTCCTTCTTGGCGAGCATTTCAGCGAGGTTGACCATCACCTTGCACTGCTTCCAGGTGGCGTCGTCCTGCATCTTGCCGTCGATCATGTGCACCCCGCGCCCGTCGGGGATGGCGGCGATGACCTTTTTGGCGAACTCGACCTCGGCGGGTTCGGGCGAGAAGACCTTCTTGGCAATCCCGATCTGGACGGGATGCAGCGACCAGGCGCCGACGCAGCCGAGCAGGAAGGCGGCCCGGAACTGTGTCTCGCAGCCCTCCACGTCCTTGATGTCGCCGTAGGGGCCGTAGAAGGGCAGGGCGCCCACCGAGGTGCAGGCGTCGACCATGCGCGCGATCGAGTAGTGCCAAGGGTCCTGCTGGTAGCTGGGACGAGGCGCCTCGGGGTTCTCGGGGTCTGGATCGGCGATCGTGCGGTAGCCGGGGTGCCCGCCGCCGACGCGGGTGGTCTTCATGCGCCGGGAGGCCGCCAGGTCGGCGGGCCCGAAGCTCATGCCCTGGATGCGGGGGCTCGCACAGGCGATCTCCTCCAGGTTGGCCACGCCCTGGGCGGTCTCCAGCAGCGCGTGGATCAGGATCGGACGGTCGAGCCCGGCCTTGGCCTCGAGCTGAGCGAGCAGTCGGTCCACGTAGTGAATGTCCCAGGGGCCCTCGACCTTGGGGACCATGATCACCTCGAGCTTGTGGCCGATCTCGGTCACGAGTTCGGTCAGGTCATCGAGGATCCAGGGGGAGGCGAGCTCGTTGACGCGGGTCCACAGAGCAGTGTCGCCCAGGTCCATCTCGCGACCGACCTTGATCAGCCCGGCCCGCGCGGCGAGCTTGCGATCGACGGGCACGGCGTCCTCGAGGTTGCCGAGCAGGATGTCCACGGTGGGCGCGATGTCGGGCACCTTGGCGACCATCTTCTCGTTGGAGAAGTCCAGGAAATGAATCATCCGGGAGGGCTTGAAGGGGATTTCGCGCACGGGCTCGGGGGCGTCGATGGCGAGGGGCTTGAGGAAGTCGCGGGGGTTGCGCAAGGGCTCTCCTGGGGGTCAGATGGGGACAGCTGTGTGCCGGATTGCTGCTAGGAAGTATCGATGATGCGCCTGCGAATGGCTTCGCTGATCATCCTCGTCTCGCTCGGGCTGCTCGCCGTCGGCACTGCGCCCGCTGCTCTCGCCGGCGCTGCGAAGGGCTCCCCACCGCATGCGTGGCGCACGGTGGGAGTGAGCCTCTCACCGGCACCGAGCGATCTCGCGCTCGTGGAGATCGAGTTCCACGGGACTCGGGGGCGTCAGTCGATCTCCCGGCGCACTCTGGCGCTCACCCTGGGCATGCCCATCGGCGGTGATTACTTCGCGGTGGCGACGCCGAGCTATCGCCCCTCGAGTACTCCCCGGGTGTTCGTGCTGATTGTCAACCGGCCCACGCCGCTGCTCGACCCGGCCCGCATTGCGCTGCGCGTACAGACCCTGCGGTCGCTTGGCGCGCCACGGCCGTTGAGCCTCGCGAACCCGTTCACACAGCGGGTGGTGGGACTCACCCCGGCGCTCTGCGACCTGCCGCTGCACGGTGCTCCCACGCTGCAGGGCTCAGCGCTTCGGACGCTTCGCTCACAGGGTGCGGCGCTCGCCGGTTACGGCCCGGCCGCCGCGGTCGCCCAGGCGTATGACGTGGCCTGCGCTCTGCCCAGCGAAGCGGCCTTCGCACAGGCGCTCGGCCATCCCTCCGGCGGCGAATGCTCTTCGGTGAGGGCTCTGTGCTGCCCGCCGAATGCGATCTGCGCCACGCCGGTCCAGCCTCCGGCCCCCGCGCCCACCCCTCCCGCGCCGGGTCCTCCGCCAAGCTGCACTCCGTGCAGTCCGCCTCCGGGCTATGCCTGCCCGCTGGTGGCGTCGCGGGTCTGTCCGGCCGTGCTGCCCGCAGCCGCAAGGCGAGCGTCGGCGGGCTCCCACTAGAGTTGGCTGTGCGCGTGCCGCGGCTGGAGCGTCCGCCCCGGCACGGACTCGATGTCAGAGCGGCCCGGCCTGCCTGGGCTGAGCCACCAATCCGATCACCCCTGCCATAGGAGACCCTCCAGACCCATGAGCGAGACCGATTCCGTCGAGACCGAGCAGGCCGCCCGCGAGGCGAGTGGCGCCCACCCCTACGGCCGCTACCTGGAGGAGTTCGAGGTTGGCGCCGTCTACAAGCACTGGCCCGCGAAGACCGTGACCGAGTCAGATGACCATCTGTTCTGCCTGATCACGATGAATCACCACCCACTGCACCTCAACGATGTGTATGCGGCCAAATCCCAGCAGGGACGCAACGTGGTGGTGGGCCCGCTCGTGTACTCGCTGGCGCTGGGGATGTCGGTGAGCGATGTCAGCGGCAAGGCGATCGCCAACCTGGCGACCGAAGAGCTCAAGCATCCTGCCCCCGTCTTCCACGGCGACACCCTCTTCTGCGAGTCGGAGGTGCTGGAGAAGAAGGAGTCGAAGTCCAAGCCCGACCGGGGTACGGTCAAGGTGCACACGCGGGTGCTCAATCAGGACGGAGTGCTGGTGGCGGAGTTCAAGCGCTTGGTGCTCGTGCCGCGTAAGAACCCCGGTGGTAGCTCGGCCGAGGGCAACGTCGAGTAAGAGACACCCCAGGGAAAATGACGATTGGAGAGCCGTACGGTACGCTTTCCCGACCGCCCGTGGAGGGCGTTTTTCTGTTTCCCGGAGCCAAGGATGGCCCTGGCAGCAGCACCGATCGGAGATCGCCCAGGGTGGCGATCTTTGCCCGCCAACCGAGGAGCCGCCTGAACCGATGAGCACAACCCTTCCCGCCCCCACCAAGAACGAGCGTTTGCTGGCCTGGGTCAAGGAGGTTGAGACGCTCACCGAACCCGACAGCGTCTATTGGTGCGACGGCTCGGCCGAGGAGTACGACCGGCTCTGCCAGGATCTCGTCGACGCGGGCACCTTCGAGCGGCTCTCCGACGCCAAGCGGCCCAACTCCTACCTGGCGCTGTCCGATCCCGGCGATGTGGCTCGGGTGGAGGACCGGACGTTCATCTGCTCGGCCACCCAGGAGGAGGCCGGTCCCACGAACAACTGGCGCGACCCGGCGGAGATGCGAGAGGGGCTCACGGAGCTCTTCGCCGGCTCGATGCGGGGCCGCACGATGTACGTGGTGCCGTTCTCGATGGGCCCGCTCGGCTCGGACAAGAGTCATGTGGGCGTGCAGCTGACGGACTCCACCTATGTGGCTGTGAGCATGCGGATCATGACCCGCATGGGCCAGGGGGCGCTCGATGCGCTCGGCGACGGCGACTTCGTTCCCTGCCTGCACTCGGTGGGCATGCCGCTCACGGACGGCGCGGAGGACGTGCCGTGGCCGTGCAATGCGGAGAACAAGTACATCGTGCACTTCCCCGACACGCGCGAGATCTGGTCCTACGGCTCCGGCTACGGCGGCAACGCCCTACTGGGCAAGAAGTGCTTCGCGCTGCGCATCGCCTCGGTGATGGCGCGCGACGAGGGCTGGATGGCCGAGCACATGCTGATCCTCAAGCTGACCTCGCCGGAGGGCGAGGTGAAGTACATAACGGGAGCCTTCCCGAGCGCCTGCGGCAAGACCAACCTGGCGATGCTGATACCCACCCTGGAGGGCTGGACGGTGGAGACGATCGGCGACGACATCGCCTGGATGAAGTTCGGCGAGGACGGGCGTCTGTATGCGATCAACCCCGAGGCGGGCTTCTTCGGCGTGGCACCGGGGACGGGGGAGGAAACTAACCCCAACGCCATCCGTACGATCGAGAGCAACTCGATCTTCACCAACTGCGCCAAGACCGACGACGGCGACATCTGGTGGGAGGGACTCACCGAGGAGCCGCCCGCCCACCTGACCGACTGGCATGGGAACGACTGGACACCGGACTCCGACACTCCCTCGGCCCACCCCAACGCGCGCTTCACCACGCCGGCCTCCCAGGACCCGGCGATAGCGGCCGAGTGGGAGGACCCGGCGGGCGTGCCGATCGACGCGATGCTGTTCGGCGGTCGGCGCTCCACGGTGGTGCCGCTGGTGACAGAGGCACTCGACTGGGAGCACGGCGTGTTCCTCGGCTCGGTGATGAGCTCGGAGAAGACGGCGGCGGCGGCGGGCACGGTGGGCGAGCTGCGCTTCGACCCGTTCGCGATGCTTCCGTTCTGTGGCTACAACATGGCTGATTACTTCGCTCACTGGCTCGAGATCGGTAGGCGCGAGGGCGCGGTGCTGCCGAAGATCTTCTACGTCAACTGGTTCCGCAAGGACGAGAACGGCCGCTTCCTGTGGCCGGGCTACGGCGAGAACTCGCGAGTGCTCTCCTGGGTGTTCGCCCGCTGCGCGGGCCACGGCGCGGGCACGGAGACCCCGATCGGGGTGATCCCGCCGGTGGGTCCCGAGGGCATCGACACTCGCGGGCTCGACGTTTCCGAAGAGGACATGGCCAAGCTGCTGCGGGTGGAGACCGAGGAATGGAAGGCCCAGCTCCCGCAGTTCCACGAGCACTTCGCCAAGTTCGACAACCTCCCGGACGAGCTGCACGCCCAGCTGAAGGCGCTGGAGCAGCGCCTCTCCTAGCGATCGAGGACGCCGCCCGGCGCAGTGCCAGCGGCCTTCTAGTCGTGGCCGTGGGTCTCGCCGGCGGCAGCCGGCGGGCGTGACTCCTCGGCGAGCGAGGTGATGGTGAGCGAGCCGCGGGCGGAGGACTCCAGCACGTCGGTGGCCTCCTCCAGCGAGCGGGCGTAGAGCTCGACGAGCAGGTGCACGATGATGCGGGCGTCGTCTTCGTGCTTGTGGAAACGCACGTGGGTGAAGAACTCACGCACGCCGTGGTCGCCGAAGGCGGCGTAGGAGAGTGCGTCGCCGGCCTCGGGGCCGGAGCAGCTCTCGACATCTTCGGAATCCACGGTCACAGTGCAGGAGGCCACCCAGGGGGTGCCGGCGATCATCCGTTCCCAGCGGTCCTCGATCGGCTCGACGCGCCCGTTGCTGAAGCCGAGATGGGGCTGGTCGTGCATGCAGTCCAGGCACTGGACCACCGCCTCTTGGAGCTCGTCGACCACTTCAGCGCGCTCACCGGTGTCGGGGTCGATCTTGTGGATGCCCTCGTAGTGGACCTGGACCTCCAGATCCTGCGACCAGCATCGGTAACAGCGCAACCAGCTGCGTGCGCTCGTCTCGGCCATCGAGCCCTCCATGAGCGCATTGTAGGCGCACGGGACCTCCACCCAGGACTCGCAGCGGGGCCAGACGTCATGGTGGGTGCATTGGCTTCGGCCGGGAAGCTCTGTACATTGAGGTTTCTTTTATAAAGCTTGCTCCGCTCGGCACCCACGGGTTGGAGCCTCGACACCTTCGGGGGGTCACATGCAGCGAGTTGTGGTGCTGGTTGGTTCTGTGGTGGCAGTTGTTGTTGCGTCGCTCGCACCGTCGGCCGCACAGGCCTTCACGCAGTGTCCGCCGGTGGACCACGACACGAACTGCCAGTTCCTGATCACGGTCACCAACAGCGGCGTCCAGGTCGCCCAGGACCCCGGGCAGAGCCCCTACGACGGTGAAGACGATGCCCTCATCGGCATTCAGAACAGCTCCTCAAAGGCCGTCTCGGCGATCCCGCTGTCGGCCGAAAATGGCCTCTTTGGCTTTGAGAACGACGGCCTGTGCAGTCCCGGAACCGCACCTGTGGCGCCAGGCTGCGTGGTGTTGACGAAGAACAGCTCGGGCGCGGCGACCGAACATCCCGGCAGTGCCTGCCCGCCGGAAACGGAAGCATGCGGCTTCCAGCCACCGTCCGGTGAGCCCACCGGGGTGACGTTCACCGGTGGGATCAACGGCTTTGGTTCAAACGGTGACGCGGTAACGGGGTACGAGGGACCAGGCACCTGGTTCTCCAGCATCTCGCCCACAGGCAACAGCGGTGTGGTCAACTTCTCGCCCGCGCTCGCGCCGGGCGCCTCGGCCTACTTCGCTCTGGAGTCGCCACCGACGGGCAAGTCGATAACGGTCGGCAGCCCGACCACGCTCACGACGAGCCTGTCGGGCGGCGGGCAGACGGGGCCGGCGGTGACGGTGGCACAGGGCACCCCTGTGATCGACACCTCGACGGTCGCGGGCGTCGCCGCGGCAAGCTCCTCGGGGACGGTCAGCTATGCGGTCTACAAAGACGCGGCCTGCACATCGCTGGTGACCCAGGCGGGCACTGCCACGGTGACCAACGCCGCCGGCGGCCCATCCACACCGGAGGCGACGCTGGCTCCCGGCACCTACTACTGGCAGGCGAGCTACTCAGGCGACATCAACAACCAGGCCTCCGTCAGCGCCTGTGGCAGCGAGACCATGGTGGTGGCTCACAAATCTCACAACCTGGGTCTGCCGTCGACCAAGCTCTGTGTCAGCAAGCGGCACTTCATCATCCATCCCCGTGCGCCCCGCCACGTCAAGCTCGTCCACGTGCAGGTGCTGATCAACGGCAAACTGGCCTCCTCTGGGTCTCTGAGCCATCGACACACGTTCGTCGATCTGCGCGGCCTGCCGAAGGGAACGTTCAAGGTCTCGCTGGTCACGCTCTCCTCCACCGGGCAGAGCTACGAGGACTCGCGCACCTTCCACACCTGCGTTTCCGGGCACCACAAGAAAAAATAGGCGACACCGGTGGTGAGGGGTCTGTCCCCTGCCAGCGCTGGCAGGGGCACCCTCGACTGGATTATTGCCGTGCGACTTTGCTAGTCTCCCCAGCTCGAATTATTCGGTAAGTTGGACAATGCGGGACTGGGGGATGGACCGTGCTGAGACTTGTGCGGGGTCATGCATACTGGGCACATGCGCTTGCTGCGCTTGCAACCATCATGTGTGCAGGCGCCTGCATGGCTACGCCAGCCGCTGCCACGCTCCAGCGAAGCGACAGAATCGCACTGGTCCCCGGAGCTGAAGGATACGAAGCTGGGACGCTCCAGACGAGCGGCGAAGTCATCGGGTCAAGCGGCGACTCTTTCGAACAGTTCAGCTTCAGCGACCTGTCGCTCGAATCCGTCGAAGCGGGCACGCTTGCCAACTACGACACAGTGGTGCTCAATGAGGTATTCACCTCGTCGCTGACCGAATCGGAGAAGCAGGCGCTGTCAGCCTTCGTCACTCGAGGCGGCAAGCTCATCATCCACGACGCCGACGGCACGGTGGGCAACGATTACTCCTGGCTGCCTGTGCCGGCCGGTACCGGTCAGTCGTGCCAGAACTGCGGCAATCTCGATGGGGTGGCGGAAATCGTCGAGAACAACTCGATCGTCAGCGCCGATCCGTCCTCGCCCTACTACGTCGACGTCTCTGAACTTCCCGGCAACAGCGACGCTGTGGGGGATGCCAACTTCCTGCTCACCAACGACCCACGCTGGTCGGTGGACATCAAAGGCAGCAACAGCCTAAACGAGGAAGGCTCGATCGACGCCTACGCGAGCGACGGTGGACTGATCCTCTACAACGGCTTCGACACCGATTACCTCAACACCACGTTCCCATCGGGCAACGATTGGCTCAACAAGATCTGGTACGACGAGCTAGCCCAGCAGTGGGATCCCGACAACCTGCCGCACTCCATTCCGGTTGTCGGCAGTGGCGGTCACTGCGGCTACCGCTCGATCCGGGTCGGGGTGGTCACGATCTGCGCTGAACAGCTCAACACCAACGGCTCGAACGTCAGCGCAAGCGGCAACGTGGTGCTCGACGGCGGAGTGGCGGTTGCCGGCTCGCTTGAAATTGACACGACGACAAAGCAGATATCGATGACCTCTCCGGCGGCCATCTCGCTGTTGCGCAGCGGCGGATCAGCCTCTCTCGGCACGGCTGCCCTCTCGATCGACGCAAACGGCAGCACCGATCCCGTGTCGGGTAAGAGCGGGCTTGCGCAGGTTTCGCTAACTGGCGCGAGCCTCGGTCCGCTGGCGGGCATGCACGCCGGTGGTCTGCCTCTATCGCTTCCCATCTCTGGAAGCGTGACGATGTACCTAGACAGCGCCAACGGCGGTGGACTGATCGGGGACGGCTCGATCTCACTGCCGATGCTCGGGAGCCTCAAGCCCTCCGGCTCACTCGGCCTCGGCTTCTACACCGGTTCGCCTCACCTCGTGGAACCGGTTGGCGGATCGGCCAACTTCGGTGCGGTGGACTTTGGGAAGGGCTGGAAGTTCGAAGGTCTGAGCCTCAGCTACCAGAAGGCGAGCGATACGTGGGCGGCGTCGGGCGGGATTGCGGTGCCCGTCGGCTCACTGCACGCGGAAGGGAGCGTGATCGGTGGGAGCCTTGACTCGCTACAAGTGAACATAGGCGGCCAGAATGTGCCGCTGGGTGACTCCGGCTTCTTCTTCAGCGGGTTCGGCGGTGGCTTTAGCGGGCTCGTGCACGGACCATTGAAGATCAACGCCAGCACCGAAGGCTTTTGGGGAGTACCCGATGCTCCAGTCGAGCCATTCTATCTGGACAAGGTAGCAGTGACCCTGAGCTTTGGGGGCTCGATCACGTTCGACGGCGCGGTGAGCTTCGCTCTCAGAGACCACAGTCCGATCAACGGCCATCTCCATCTGATGCTGAGCATCAATCCATTCTCCGCCGAGGGCACAGTGTCCGAGGAAGGCAAACTCCCCGGCGTCACGCTGAAAGCGGGCGGGGGAGCGGGCTTCTCGGCCAAGCACTTCACGGTTAGCGAGAACGGCTCGATCTCGGCCTTTTCCCTCTCCGGCAGTGGCCAGGTGATCCTCTCCGATAAGGGCATTGGTGGTAGTGGAGAGCTCTGCGCCCCGTACCACTGGTTCTGTCAGTCGCTGGCCTTCACAGAGACCTGGAAGCAGCTGGAGAGCTTCGATCCCCCGACGCTGGTGGGAGCCGAACCGCAAAAGCTGGTGACAGTTCCCGGCGTGGCCGCCGCGGGACAAATAGCCCGCGTAAGGGTGCCAGCGGGGCGCAGCCTGCTGGTGCTCGAGGTGAAAGGCGCCACGCCCAGCGCACCCGTGCTGCGCTTGCGCGCACCTGGCGGACGTGTGTACTCCTCAGCGCATTCCACCCGAGGCGCCCTCTTTACGAGTGAGTCGCAGTTCGGCCTGACGACTATCGCGGTTCCCCATCCGCGGGGAGGCGTCTGGCGGATACTCGCAACACCGGGAACACAGGGCGCTCTGCGGGTCACGGCGCAGACGGTCAGGCCGCTGCACCTGATCGGCACGGCGGCAATAACGCCACGTAGCTCCAGGCGCCATGCGCTGAACGGGCGCTCTCGGCTGCGTCTACAGTGGAGCTCGAGCGGGCTGGCAGGTGGTGTGCGGCTGAGCATCGTGCGGCGCACGCAGCCCCATGAAGCAGGCGTCGGGATCGCGGGGGGGCTCGGTGCGAACGGAAGCCTGCTCGTGCCCGTGAGCAAGCTGGCCGTCGGGCGCAACTACCTGAGCATCGCCGCTGCGCTCAACGGAGTGCCCTTCCAGCAGAGCACCTTCGCCGGGACGGTATGGCGCCAGGCACCCCGGCTGCATCGCCCTCACAAGAAGAAGAGGTAGCTTGCGGGTTCGGGCTACCCGAAGGTGAAGGCGTAGCCGCTCACGCCGGGGGCGAAGCGCAGGGACAGCCGGTGGCGTTCGCCCCGAGCCAGCGAGACGAGCGAGTAGAGGCGCTGGCGGCGCACCGTCACGGTCGAGCCGCGGACGTCTGAGCCGGCGTCGCGGGCAGAGATGGGGTGGCCGTCGAGGAGCACCTGCACGGGCAGCGGGCGTTCGCCTTGGGAGCTCAGCACCAGATACACGTTCTTGGCCTGGAACTCCACATCGATGCCGGCTGGATTGGCGCTCGATTCGGCGAGGGCAGGCTGTTCGGAGATGCTCCACTTGCCGCTGAAGGCAAAGTCGTTGACAGCGAGCTGACCCGTGGGAGGCGGACCGTAGTCGTGGGAGCCGCTCTTGGGCCCGTTGATCCAGCCCTGCGCCCTGGCTGTCCCCAGATACGTCTCGGGGGTGGCTTCCTGGGAGGGCACGATCACGCCGGTGGGGTGGCCCTTGCCGCCCACTGGCGCTCCCGCTTCGGCCAGCAGCGCGCGGATGGCGGTTTCGGTCTTGTCGTAGTCACCCTCGCCAAAGGCCGTGTAGCGGACCTGGCCCTGGGCGTCGATCAGGTAGTCGGCCGGCCAGTACTGGTTGGCGTAGGCGTTCCAGGTGCCCATGTTGTTGTCCTGGACGACGGGGTAGCGAAGGCCGAACTGTTCGATCGCGTTGGCGACGTTGCCGGCGTCGTGCTCGAAGGCGAACTCGGGGGTCTCCACGCCCACGATCGTCAGCCCGTCCTTGCGGTAGGCGCCATCCCACGCCTTCAGGTAGGGGAGGGTGCGAATGCAGTTGATGCAGGTGTAGGTCCAGAAGTCGATCAGCACCACGCGGCCGCGCAATCCGCTCAGGCTGAGCGGGCGGTCGCCGGGCGTATTGAACCACTGCTCCGTTTCCCTGAATTCAGGCGCCGGTCCGAGCTTTTCCAGGCTGTTCGCCACAGAGATGAGGCTTGCCTGGCTGGCACCGCGAGCGGCGACGTGCACGGTCGTGGCGGAGCCGCTGCAGGGGTCCGAGCCGTTGGCTGGGGTGAACTTGGCGTGATGTCCAGTGAGCTGGCTGAGCCGGCCCGTCACCGTCTTCGAGCACTCCAGCGCCGCCGTGAGGTTGACGTTGGGGATGTGCTTGGCGACGAACTGGTCGAATTTGATGTCCTGGTTGGTGAGGATCGCCACGGCGGTGAGGATCATGATCGTCCCGAGGGCGCGCTGGAGTAGAGGTCCGCGCCCGGCTTTGCGCACGCGGTCGAACAGGCGTCTGCCGCCGAGGGTGAGCGCGAGCAGCACGATCGCCGAGCCCGCCGCGTAGGCGAGCGCGACGGCGACGGTCCGGCCCGATGCGGCGCTGACGGAGATCACGGCCGCCAGGATGGGGCTCGCGCAGGGGGTGTAGACGAACCCGAGCGCGCCGCCCACCAACAGCCCCGAGGCGAACCCGTCGCCGCTGGAGCGGGGACCGAACCGCGCCAGGCGCGACAGCGGCGCCTCCAGACGCTCGGCCACGCTTGGCGCCAGCAGCACCAGGCCGAACACGAGCAGCACCACGATGGCGACGACGCGCAGTGGATCGCTGCCCAGTCCCACTCCGTCGACCACCTTGGCGACCCCCACGATGGTGACGGTGAAGGTGAGCGACAGGCCGATTACGATCCCTACCGGCCGCCGTCGCCCGCCGACGCCCCCCGCTGAGAGCAGGGCTGGGAGCACGGGCAGCACGCACGGCGAGAGCGCCGTGCCCGCTCCGGCGAGCAGGGCGAAGCTGAGGAGAACCAACATGTTCTGGACCTACAGTCTGCCGGGAGGCCGCAGCGTTACACGCCGGCGCGCAGCGTGGTCGCGAAGTCCGTCTTGGGGATCGGCCCCACGCACGGCGAGCTGGCGCCCGCGGCGCGGTAGCGCTCGATGCCCGCCCTGACCTGGGCCTCGTCGCCGACGGCGGTGAGCTCATCGAGGAACGCATCGGAGATGGCGCTCTGCATAGCCTCCAGATCCCCGCCCGCGCTGTCGTAGGCGGCGATCTCGGCCCCGTAGCCGGTGCGCTCGATCATGGCGCGGTAGAAGGGCAGGCCGAAGTAGGGCAGCAGGTCTTTGCGCATCGCCTGGTAGGCGCTCTGGCGCTCGTCGGTCACGGCGGCGGGGACGGCCGGGACCACGTCGAAGCCCTCCAGTGTCTTTCCCGCCCGCTCACGGCCGACGGTCACCTCGGGGATGACCACATCGCGGATGTAGCTCGGGTTGCACAGCCACAGCAGCACGCCATCGGCGACCTCGCCCGCCAGGCGCAGCATCGCTGGGGAGAGGGCCGCGATGTAGATCGGGAGCGCCGGGCGGGGGGCCAGGCCGAAGAGGCGAAAGCCCGTCTGCCACTTCTCGCCCTGTGGCGGATCCTCACCGCGGAGGATCGCGCGCACGATGGAGGCATACTCGCGCATCTCGGCCACCGGGCGATCGATGCTCTGCCCGTGCCAGCCCTCCACGACAGGGCGGTGCGAGATCCCCAGCCCCAGCGTCAGGCGCCCGCCGGAGAGCTCGTCGATGGTGGCTGCCGTCTGCGCCATCGTGGCGGGTGTGCGGGTGTAGATCGGCACCACGCCCGTCCCCACGCGGATGGTGCTCGTGGCCAGCGCATAGGCGGTGAGCACTGTGAGGGACTCACGTCCGGCGATGTGGGTTACGTACACCGACTCGTACCCGAGCGACTCGGCGAGCTTGACCCGCTCGACGGCCTCCTCCAGGGAGCGCCCGGTGGAGATGAAGCAGCCGGTGGCCATCCGGCGGAGCATATGAGACCCAGGACCTCAGCGCTTGAGCAGCACGAACACTGCGGCAACCGCGAAGGCCATCTGGCCGAAGGAGAGCGCCGTTCCGAGGTTGGGTGCGCCGAGCCCGCCGGCAACGGCGCTCGCGAGCACGAAGGCTCCCACCATGATCAACAGGTCCACAAGCACGCTCACCCGATCATCCCATCTGTCGTTCAAGGGCGGACACGAGCGCGGGAACCTCGAGCCCCGGCTCCTGGAGCTCCAGCAGAGCTTCGGCCGCCGAGCGCCCACCGAGCTTACGCAGAGCCCGTTCGCCGTGCTCCAGCGCAAACTCCCTGAGCGCGCTCGCCCGACGCGCGTGCAGGCGCCGCGCGTTCACGTCGAGGGCGGCGTGGTGCTCGGCGAGCGCTGCCACCAGCTCCTCGATGCCGGTTGGTGGCGGCAGCGAGGAGACGCCGATCACCGTGGTGGAACGCGAGCCGAGCGAGCGCAGGGCCGCGCTCAGGTCGCGTCTGGTGGCGGTGGCGATCTGGCCGAGGTCGGACTTGGTGACGACCAGCACGTCGGGGATCTCCATGATCCCGGACTTCAGGAACTGGAGCACGTCGCCGCTGCCCGGCTGGACGACGACCGCGACCGTGTCGGCCACGTCGGCGATCTCAGTCTCGGCCTGTCCCACTCCGACGGTCTCGATCACCACCACATCGAAGGCGGCGGCGAGGGCATGAGCGGCCGCCCGTGTCGCCCAGGCGACCCCCCCGAGGCGTTCTCCGGCGGCGGTGGAGCGGATCAGCACGCCGCTGTCAGCGGGGTCGAAGTCGATGCGTGCGCGGTCTCCCAGCAGCGAGCCCCCCGAGCGCCGCGAGCTGGGGTCGACGGCGAGCATCGCCACCGTGCGCTCGTCGGCTCGCCAGATGTGAAGCAGCGCTGAGAGCAGCGTCGACTTCCCCGCCCCGGGGGGCCCGGTGACGCCGATCACGTGGGCCGGCGCCTCCCCTCCGAGGGCGTCCGGAGACACCTCGGCGAGCAGCGCCGCTGCCTGCGTGCGGTCCTTGGGGGCTGTGCTCTCCAGCAGGTTCAGAGCAGCCGGCGCGGCGGTCAGGTCCCGCTCACGCAGTCGCGCCCCGATGGCGGCCCCGACCCCGCCCGCCGAACCGAGAGACCCTCGCTGCGCTCCCATCCCCGAACCGGCCAGCGGTGTCCCGCTCACGCGGAGCCGTTGGCGGAGGTTCCGCCGGCGGCGAGGAGGGAGCGATCGGCGCCGGCTCCCACGAGCGCCACGATGTCGCGCATGATGCGGGTGATGTCGAAGTCCTTGGGGGTGTATACGGCGGCCACCCCGGCCTGTTCCAGTCCGGCCACGTCCTGCTCGGGAATGATGCCGCCGACCACCACGGGGGCCTCGACGCCGGCATCGTGGAGGGCATCCATGACGGCGGGAATGAGGTCTCGGTGCGAGCCCGAGAGGATCGACAGGCCGATCACGTGCACGCCCTCCTGCAGTGCGGAGGCGGCGATCTGTGAGGGGGTGAGGCGGATGCCTTCGTAGACGACGTCCATGCCCGAGTCGCGAGCCCGCACGGCGATCTGCTCGGCGCCGTTGGAGTGCCCGTCCAGGCCGGGCTTGCCGACGAGGATCTTGGGCCGGCGACCGAGCTTCTCCTGTAGGCGTGAGACCTCCGCGCGCAGCTCGCCGAGCTCGGAGTCGATGGACGGCCCGGCGGCCGCGCTCGCCTCGCCCACTCCCGTGGGTGCGCGGTAGCTGCCGAACACCTCGCGCAGGGTGCGCGACCACTCGCCCGTGGTGGCCCCCGCCCGAGCGGCCGCGATGGTGGCGGTCATCAGGTTCTCGGCCGCGCTCTCGTCGCCGGCGACGGTGGCGAGACTCTGGAGGGCCGCATCGACGGCTGCCTGATCGCGCTCGGAGCGCCAGTGCTGCAGGGCCTCGATCTGCTCGGCTTCGAGCGCCGGGTCGACGACCAGGATGCCGCCCTCTGCGTCGGCCGTCAGGGGCGACTCCTCTGACTCGACGAACTTGTTCTGGCCCACCACGATCTGCTCGCCCGCCTCGATCCGACGGATGCGCTCGCGGTGGGAGTCGACAAGCGCGCCCTTCATGTAGGAGACCGCTTCCACGGCTCCCCCGTGCTCGGCCACGACGGCCATCTCCGCCCGGGCGCCCTCGAGCAGCTCCTCCACGAGCCCGTCCATCACCTTCGAGCCCTCGAAGATGTCGGGATACTCGAGGATGTCGGTTTCGTAGGCCAGGACCTGCTGGATGCGCAGCGACCACTGCTGGTCCCAGGGGCGGGGGAGGCCGAGCGCCTCGTTCCACGCCGGCAGCTGGATCGCCCGCGCACGGGCATTGCGCCCGAGCGTGACCGCGAGCGCCTCCAGCACGATCCGCTGGACGTTGTTCTCGGGCTGCGCCTCGGTGAGCCCCAGCGAGTTGACCTGCACCCCGTAGCGGAAGCGCAGGTGGCGGGGATCGCTGACCCCGTAGCGCTCGCGCCCGAGCTCCTCCCACAGGATCGACATCACGCGCAGCTTGGCGTGCTCCTCGATGAAGCGCACGCCGGCGTTGACGAAGAACGAGATGCGCCCGAAGACCTGTTCCATGCGCTCCTCATCCACGCGCTCACGTGCCGCGTCGAGCACGGCGATGGCGTTGCTCATCGCATAGGCGATCTCCTGCACCGGCGTGGCGCCGGCCTCCTGCAGGTGGTAGGAGCAGATGTTGATGGGATTCCACTTCGGCACATGCTCGACCGTGTAGGCGATCATGTCGGCGATCAGGCGCATCGAGGGAGCGGGCGGGAAGGCGTAGGTGCCGCGGGCGAGGAACTCCTTGATGATGTCGTTCTGGGTGGTGCCCTGGAGCTGCTGTTGACTTGCGCCCTGCTCCTCGGCGGCCACGATGTAGAGGGCCAGCAGCCAGGCGGCGGTGGCGTTGATGGTCATCGAGGTGTTCATCTCGCCGAGCGGAATGCCATCCATCAGCGCTTCCATGTCGCCGCGATGGGAGACGGGCACGCCGACCTTCCCAACCTCGCCTCGGGCGAGCTCATCGTCGGGGTCATAGCCTGTCTGGGTGGGGAGGTCGAAGGCCACCGAGAGGCCGGTCTGGCCCTTCTGGAGGTTGCGTCTGTAGAGCTCGTTCGACGCCTTGGCCGTGGAGTGGCCGGCGTAGGTGCGCATCATCCAGGGTCGATCGCGCTCGGGGAGGCGCGGGGTGTGATCGCCGCTCATGCTCGTCATTGTACGGTCGCGCCGGGAGCTTTATCCTGCCGCCAATGGATCAAACGCTTGAGATCCCTCGCACCAAAGGCCCCGGCGGTGGTCTGGGCGGCGCCTGGCGGGTGATCGTATGCAACGACGACCACAACACCTTCGACCATGTGGCCCGCACGCTCGCCCGTTTCATACCCGGCGTGACGCTGAAGCGGGGGATGGAGATCGCCAACGTCATCCACAGTTCTGGAAGGGCGGTTGTCTATAGCGGACACCAGGAGACAGCCGAGCACTACTGGGAGCAGCTGAAGTCCGCGGGGCTCACGATGGCCCCTCTGGAGCAAGGCTGAGAGGGCCGTGGGCACGGCGCGGAGCGGCGTGCTCGGCCGCTAGCCCGTCGGCGTGAGGATGATGACGGGGATCACGCGGTCGGTCTTCTGCTCATATTCGGCGAACTGGGGGGCGCGCTCGACCTGAGCGCGGAAAAGGCGATCGCGCTCCTCGCCGCTGGCCTCGCTGCGAGGGCGTCGATCGTGTCGCTGCCGACCTCGATCTTGACGTTGGGGTGGGCCTTGAGGTTGTGGTACCAGTCGGGGTTGGTCGGCGCTCCCGCCTTGGAGGCGAAGATCACGTAGCGGTTGCCGTCCTGTTGATAGACGAGCGGGTTGATGCGGCTCTTGCCAGATTTCGCGCCGGTGTGGTGCAGGAGCAGCAGGGGCATACCCTCGAACATGCCGCCCACGTGGCCTGCGTTGGCGTGGAACTCCTCGATGACCTGGGCGTTGAACTCCGCCGGGGAGGCCATCGAGCTAGGCGCTCTCGCCGGGGGCGGTGACACCGTTGCCGTGCCCGTTGCCGCTATGCACGGGCTCGCTCGCAACGGCACCGTGGGCGGCGTGGTCCCACCAGCCGTAGAGCACGGGGACCTGGTACCAGCTGGAGTGGCTGGCGCGGAAGTAGGTCATCTCGGGGCTCTCCCAGTAGCGTTCCCAGTCGAGGTACTCCTCGAAGGCGGCCAGCTGCTGGAACTTGTAGCGGTCGTCGCGGGCACGGTAGACGTCGTAGGAGCTCGCGCCGTAGCGCAGCGCCACTGCGGCGATCTCGCTGAGGTCCTGCTCGAAGGCGTCAGCGCGAAAGCCCGTGGCATACCAGGGGACGATCACCGTGCCGGCCATCAGGCGCCCACCTCCGCGTGGATCGCTCCCGGTCCCTCGGCTGTCTTGCCCTGGCCCTCGGAGTCGGCTCCCACGAGTATCGAGATCTTGCCGAGGTGCTTGTTTTCAAGCATCAGCTGGTGGGCTTCGGCAACGCCCTCGAAGCCGAGGGTGCGCCACAGCACCGGCCGGATCTGACCGCTCTCGATCAGCTCGTTGGCCTTGGTGCACTCATAGGCGTTGGCGAAATGCGAGCCGAGGATCTCCTTCTGGCGCATCCACAGGTAGGCGACGTTGAAGTCGAGATCGATGCCGGTGGTGCCTGCGCAGATGACGATTTTCCCGAACGTCTTGGCTGTGAACACTGACGTCGGGAAGGTCGCTTTGCCGACGTGCTCGAAGACGATGTCGGGAGCGTCGCCGAGGACCTCCTTGACGCGCTTGGCGAAGGCGCGCGAGACCTTGAAGCGCGCTGCCTCCTCCTCCTCGCTCTCGCCGCCCTTGCGCATCATCCCGGCGAACTCGGCCCGGTCGATGTAGTCGACGGCGCCGAGGCGCTTGACGAGCTCGCCCTTCTCAGCCGAGGAGACCACGCCGACGCAGTTGGCGCCGGCGGCGGCGCAGAGCTGGGTGGCGAACACGCCGAGCCCACCGGCGGCGCCCCAGATCAGGACGTTGGCGCCGGGCTGCAGCTTGCAGCGAGTGATGAGCATGCGGTAGGCGGTGAAGTAGACCAACCCGTAGGAGGCCGCCTCCTCCCAGGTCAGCGCCTGGGGCTTGGGAAGCAGCTGCTGGGCCTGGACCTTGGTGAACTGGGCGAAGGAGCCCCAGGTGGTCTCATAGCCCCAGATCTTCTGCGAGGGCGCGGCCATCGGGTCGAGGCCATGGACCTCGGGATCCTCATAGGAGGCCATGTTGCAGTGCACGACGACCTCGTCGCCGACCTTCCAGCGTGTGACGCCCGCGCCGACCTTCCAGACCACGCCCGAGGCGTCCGAGCCGCCGATGTGGTGGCCGAACTCGGGGTGGTCGCCGTAGCGCATCACCGATACGGGCTTGCCCAGGGCGGCCCAGACGTTGTTGTAGTTGACGCCCGCCGCCATCACGCGGACGATCACCTCGAAGGCGCCCGGCTCGGGCACCTCGATCTCCTCGACCTGGAAGGCGTCCTTCGGTTCGCCGAAGCGCTCCTCGCGGATGACCCAGGCGGCCATTGTCTTGGGCAGCTCGCCCGGCTCGGCGTCGACGGCAGAAACTTGTTGAAGATCGATTGCCACGTGCTCTGGAACCTCGTCTGTCGGGATCAGGGGAACGGCACCCAATCCTATCCAGGGGGCGCGTTGAGGGGATTCACGCAGCTCGTGCCGCGATCGGAGGGGACGCCCGGGGGCGCTCGCAGGTGGAGCCCCCCGGGTTTCGATGGGCTATTCGCTTTCGCGAACGGCCTGTGCGCTGGCGAACTTGGATGTGCCGCTCATGACCGCCGAGTTGTGACCGGCGGCCGAGGGGAAACCGAACTTGGTGTTGAGGATGGGATCGATGATGGATTCGTTGATGCCCCCACAGCCTGCTGCCCCGGCGGAGTCGGCGAAGGCGTTGTCCACCAGCGAGTCGCCTTTGTAGACGAGCAGGTTGCCCCCTTCTTTGGATTCGAACGTCCCGGCCGTGCCTTTGATCGATTTGTTCGGAGGCGGGGGAGAGGTGGCACCGGTGGTCAGGTTGAGGGTGATCGGTTTGGCGCTCGAGCCGACGAAGCAGGATTCGCCGAGGAATTCATTTTTCAGGTGCAGCCTGGTCGGCAGTTTCAGCGCCACGCCTTCGCTGGCGGCGAGGTTTTTGCGGCTCAGGGTCACCGATCCCACGAGTTCGAGAGTGGCGGTGAGGGGTTTGGATTCAAAGCCCCCGGGCACTTCCTCGGCCGTTTTGGACAGTGTGGTTCCTTCGGTCGGTTCGACGAAGACTTCTTCTTTTTCGGTGACGACCTGCCCACCCTGGAAAATGATCGTTTTTTTGATCGGAATGCTCATTTTGCCGACGACCAGTTCGCCGCCCGTGGTCTGGGAGTAGACGCACTCGGTCACCCCGAGCGTTTTCAGCGGGCAGTCGTTGAAGACTTCGTATTCGCCCGTCGGTTTTCCGGCCATAGCCGGGGAGGCCGCCGTCAGGGCAACGGTGAGGGCGAGCAGCCCGGCGGCCGTGGACATTGCGTGTCTTGACCTCCGCGGCGGTGCCATGAGAAGTCGAGCGATCATCGGGACCTCCTTGCTCGGGACGGCCGGTGGCCGTATCTGGAGGAGTCCTATCTCGCCCTCTAGGCCCTCGCAAGCGGTGTTTCCAGTAAGCCGAATAGGGCGCGCCGACTCTGGTCGTCCGCGAGGTTGGGCTAACGGGTAAAGGGCAGCTCGACGACCTCGGCGCCGATCCCGCCGGCGCCCACCGTGAGCACGCTGCCGGGCTCGGCCTCGCGACGCACGAGCGCCAGGGCGATCGGTCCGAGACGGGGGGAGACGGTGCTGCTGGCGACGCTTCCCACCCGGCGCTCTCCGAGCTGGAGCTGCTCGCCTGGGGACACGGGCGCGGACAGGCGCAGCCCCCGCAGGTGGCGGTTGGGCTTGCCCCTGTAGAAGAGGCGGGCGACGGTCTCCTGGCCCACGTAGCAGCCCTTGGTGAAGTTCACCGCGCGCTCGTTCAGTCCCGCCTCCTGGGGGATCACGGTGTCGTCGAGCTCGAATCCGTAGCGGGGCCGGCCGTGCTCGATGCGCAGGCACTCGACAGTGTCCTCGCCGACCGGCTGGGCGCCGCGCTCGTGCATGAGCGCGGCGAGGCGCTCGGTGTCGCTTGCCGCGCAGAGCAGATCGGCACCCACATCCGTGCGAACGGCTCGCGCGGCGATGCCCTCGATCTGCAGCTCGCGATGGGCGTGCTCGACCTCGGGGAGATCCTCCACGCCGACGGTTCGTGCGGCCCCCGGTCCGATCAGCGACAGCATCCCCGACTCGAGGGTGCGCTTGTGCAGATCCACTTCATAGCCGACCTTGAAGCGGCGGATCATGTCGAACAGCGCCTGCAGGGTGGCGCGCTCGGTGTCGAGCAGCAGCTCGGTGGGCGTCTCGGCTCCCGGCGTGCCCACGGCCAGGATGCGCATGTCGCCTAGCATCTTGCCCTTGTGGGTGAGGAAGGCCGCGTAACAACCCTCGCCGGGGTGCAGCGTCAGCAGCTCGTTGGTGACCTGGCCGTTGAGGAACTCCACGGCGCCGGAGCCCGTCAGGGCGAGCTTGCCCCGCTCGGAGCGGTCGAGCAGACCGCAACCGTGGAGCAGGGTGTCGTAGTCGACGCTCAGCCTGTCGATGTCGGTGCTTGCCATGTCTTCGAGAATAGCCGCGCTAGGCTTCCTGCCAATGGGCCTCGCCGACACGTTCCAGCGAATTGTCGACTCGCTGCCGGGGGACTGGACCGACCTGGAGCTCGACATGCGGATAGCGGACGAGTCGCGCTACGTGGAGGCCGCTCTCTATCTCGCGACCTGCAACGCCCGGCCCTACTCTCATCACGATTGGCACTGGCGGCTGCTGGTGGCTCACAGCTTTGGTCATGCGGCCGCGGCACCGACGGTTCACGGCGCCCTGACGCTGCTCGACGACGCCGCCATCGAGGCTGAGATCGTGGTGCGCGAGGTTCGCAGCGGCCGTGTGGAGGTCACCCAGATGTGGGGACGTCCCCAGTCCGCTCGCGAGGAGTTTCGCCGCCTGCGGGCGCAGTAGTGGCGCTGGTGCTCGTCCTGAGCGCCGATCTGCTGTTCGGCTCGCGGATACAGGGAGATCTGCTCGCCGCCGGCAACGAGGTGGAGCTGATCGCCGACGGCGAGCGGCTGCGTTCGCGAATCTCAGATCTCCAGGCGCCACGGGCCGAGGTGCTGGTGGCCGACCTGACCGACGATCGACTCGATGGGGCTGGGATCGTGGAATCGCTCGGCGGGACGGGGGAGCTGGGGGAGATGCGGACGCTGGCCTTCTATTCGCATGTGGACCTCGCCGCTCGGGAGCGGGCCGAGCAGGCGGGCTTCGGGCTGATCGTGCCCCGCTCGCGCATGGCTCGCGAAGGCGCGGGGCTCGTCTCGCAGCTGGCCTGATTCAGGCTTCAGCGGCGCTCGTCGGCTGGAGCTCGGGGTGGCGCCGCAGCAGCGGGTGGTCGTGGCGCGCCCCCGGGCCGGGCAGGGCGCGGACCTGCCTGACCGCCACTCGCGCGCCGCAGCGCTCACACATGCGGTGCTCGTCTACCGCCCCACCGCAGCCGCGGTGCTCGAGCAGCACGGGCGGACCGGTCGGCTGGGCGGCGTAGCGATCTCCCCACTTCATCAGCGCGACGATCGTCGGCCACAGGTCGAGCCCCTTCTCGGTGAGGCGGTATTCGTAGCGCTCGGGGCGCTCCTGGTAGAGGCGGCGTTCGAGCACGCCCTCCTGCTCGAGCCTGCGCAGTCGCGTTTGCAGCACATTGCGGGCGATGCCGAGGTTCTCCTGGATCTCGTCGAAGCGGCGAAGGCCGAGGAGCACGTTGCGAACGATCAGCAGCGACCAGCGCTCACCGACGACGTCGAGTGCCCCGGCGATCGAGCAAACCTGGCCTGTGTACTGGTTTCCGAGCATGACACCAATCAATATAGCCGGTCACGTTGCATGGTGCAACTCGCTTGTGATACGGTCGGTTTCATCATGCAACGGAAATGGCGGGTCTCACTCATCGTGTGTGTCGGGGTGTTCATGTCGAGCCTCGACCTGTTCATCGTCAACATCGCCTTCCCCGCGATCGGCAGGCACTTCGGCGGTGCCTCGCTCGGCTCGCTGTCGTGGATCCTCAGCGGTTACGCGATCGTGTTCGCCGCCTTGCTCGTCCCGGCGGGCCGGTGGGCCGATGCCTTCGGGCGCAAGCGCGCCTTCCTGCTCGGGCTGGGGGTGTTCGTCCTCGCCAGCGCAGCCTGTGCGGCGGCTCCCTCGGTCGGCTTCTTGATCGCTGCGCGCATCGTGCAGGCGGGGGGCGGGGCGCTGATGCTGCCCACCTCGCTCGGGCTGATGCTGCCGGAGTTCGAGGCTGAGAAGCGCCATGTGGCGATCGGCGTGTGGGCGGCCACGGGCGGCATCGCCGCCGCCGCTGGACCGCCGCTTGGGGGCCTGCTCGTGCAGGCGGACTGGCGGTGGGTGTTCCTCGTCAACGTCCCCATCGGCCTGATCGGCCTGATTGCCGGCGTCCGCACGCTGGCCGAGCGGCGGGAGCTCGGAGCGGGGCGCCCCGATGTGCTCGGGGCGGGCGCCCTGATTGTGGCGATCGGCGCGCTGGTGGTGGCGATCGTGAAGGGCCAGGAATGGGGCTGGAGCTCGGCGCGAATCCTCGCCCTGCTGGCTGCGACCGCCGTCTTCCTGCCAGCGATCTGGTGGCGCTCCGAACGCCATGTGGCTCCGATAGTGGAGCCGGCGATGCTGCGGGTGCGCAGCTTCGGCCTGGCGGTGGGCGCCTCGGTGCTGTTCTTCGGCGGCTTCGGCGCGATGCTGCTCTCGGGGGTGCTGTTCCTCACGTCGGTGTGGCACGAGCCGGTGCTCACGGCGGGGTTGATGCTGTTCCCGGGGCCGGCCATGGCAACCGCCTTCAGCGTGCCCTCGGCGCGGCTGGGAGCGCGCTTTGGCTACCGACTCCCCGGGGTTGTCGGGGCGGCGGTGTTTGCGGCGGGATCGGTGTGGTACATCACCCAGACGGGAGACAGGCCGGCCTATCTCTCCGAGTACCTTCCCGGCGCGATCATCAGCGGGGCGGGGGTGGGACTCGTGATCCCCACGCTCACCGGCGCGGGCGCCTCATCGCTTGCGCCGGAGCGATTCGCCACGGGTGCGGCTGTGCTCACAATGGGCCGCCAGATCGGTGCTGCGCTGGGCGTGGCGGTGCTCGTGGCGGTGCTGGGAACCGCGACGAGGACGGCGGCGGACTTTCACAGTGCGTGGCTGATCACGGTGGCGGGCGGGCTGATGGCCGGTCTCGCCCTCGCGGCAATCGGGCCACCGGTGCGGGCCAAGCTATCTGCCCCGGTGCTGGCAAAGGGCGCAGCATGAGCGCGATGGAGACGCAGCGACCGGCGGGGCTTATCTACTTTCAAGAGGTGTATCGCCATGGCTATACACCAACACAAAGGAGAACACGCACCCCGACGGCCGACCCATCTCAAGGGGCGATGTGATCCGCGCGGCGTAGCTCAGCTGGCGAGCGGGCTCTGACCGCCACCGCCGCCGCCGAGATCCGCTCGGTTTGGGCGGGCAGGAGCCGGGTCCAGCGGCACGAGGGCGGCATTGGGCAGCCGCTCGAAGCTGGTCGCGCCGCGCACCATGAAGGCGGCGCGGATGACCATGCCGTGGCAGACGACCAAGGCCGGCAGCTGATGGCGTTCGATCTCCTCGAGGGCAGCCCCCACGCGCAGCTCCTGCTCGACGAAGGACTCCCCTCCGGGGAAGGCGAAGCCGGGCTGGGCGGCGGCGAAGGCGTCGAACAGCTCCGGTGCTTTGGCGCGGACGTCGAGGAAGAACCGATCGGTCCAGTCGCCGGCGTCGGTCTCCATCAGCCGGGGATCCTCGCGCGGCTCCAGGCCGATCCGACGGGCCACGATGTCGGCGGTTTCGCGGGCGCGGAGCAGGGGACTGCACCAGAGCAACTGGAAGTCATAGGCGGCGGCCCGCTCGGCGAGCTCGGCGGCCTGGGCGCGTCCGGTGTCGTTCAGGGGTATGTGCTGCTGACCCTGGAAGCGGCCCTCGTGGTTGTAGGCGGTCTCGCCGTGGCGGGCGAGGTAGACGCCGCCGGCGCTGCCCCCGGTCAGGAGAGGTCGAAGCGGTCGAGGTTCATGACCTTGTTCCAGGCGGCGATGAAGTCGTGAACGAACTTCTCCTCGGCGTCCTCGCAGGCGTGGACCTCGGCGAGGGCGCGCAGCTCTGAGTTGGAGCCGAAGACGAGGTCGACGGAGGTGGCGGTCCACTTCAGCTCGCCCGTTCGGCGATCCCGTCCCTCATAGAGGTTCTCGCCGGAGCCAGAGGGCTTCCACTCGGTGCTCATGTCGAGCAGGTTGGTGAAGAAGTCGTTGGTGAGGGCCTCGGACCGGTCGGTGAAGACGCCGTGCTTGGAGCCGGCGTAGTTGGCGCCGAGGGCACGCAGGCCACCGATGAGGACGGTCATCTCGGGAGCGGTGAGCCGCAGCATGTAGGCCCGCTCGAGGAGGCCGTGCTCCAGGGGGAGAGTCTCTCCCGAAGGGATGTAGTTGCGGAAGCCGTCGACTGAAGGCTCGAGCACGGCGAAGGAGTCGACGTCGGTCTGCTCCTGGGAGGCGTCGGCGCGCCCGGGGGCAAAGGGGACGGAGACCTCGTGCCCGGCGTTCTTGGCGGCCTGCTCGACAGCGGCGCATCCGCCGAGGACGATGAGGTCGGCCAGGGAGACCCGCTTGCCGCCGGACTGCGATCCGTTGAAGTCCTGCTGGATCTGCCCGAGGGTGGCCAGGGCGCGGGCGAGCTCGGCCGGTTCGTTGCACTCCCAGTCCTTCTGGGGAGCGAGGCGGATGCGCCCGCCGTTGGCGCCACCGCGCTTGTCGGTGCCGCGGAAGGATGCGGCTGCCCCCCAGGCGGTGGCGACGAGCCTGGAGATGGAGAGGCCGGAGGCGAGGATCTTCTCCTTCAGCGATGCGATGTCCCCCTCGCCGACGAGATCGCCCTCGACGGCGGGGACTGGGTCCTGCCACAGCTGCACCTCGGGGATCCAGGGGCCGAGGTAGCGGGAGATGGGCCCCATGTCGCGGTGGAGCAGCTTGTACCAGGCCTTGGCGAAGGCCTGGGCGAGCTGGTCGGGGTTCTCGTAGAAGCGTCTCGAGATCGGTCCGTAGGTCGGATCGAGCTTCAGGGCGAGATCGGTGGTGAGCATCATGGGGGCGTGGCGCTTGGATGGGTCGTGGGCGTCGGGTACCGTGCCCTGGGCCTCTGGGTTCTTGGGGGTCCACTGCTGCGCTCCGGCGGGGCTCTTGGTGAGCTCCCAATCGAACTCAAAGAGGTTCTCGAGGAAGCCGTTGTCCCACCTGGTGGGCTGCTTCGTCCAGGCGCCCTCGAGGCCGCTGGTGAGGGCGTAGGCGCCGTTGCCGGTGCCCACGGGGTTCTTCCATCCCAAACCCTGCTCCTCGAGTGGGGCCCCCTCTGGCTCGGGGCCGATGTCGCTGGGGTCGACGGCGCCGTGGGTCTTGCCGAAGGTGTGCCCGCCGACGATCAGGGCGACGGTCTCCTCGTCGTTCATGGCCATGCGGGCGAAGGTCTCACGGATGTCCCTGGCGGCGGCCAGGGGGTCGGGGTTGCCTCCGGGGCCCTCGGGGTTGACGTAGATGAGGCCCATCTGCACGGCGCCGAGGGGTCCGGATAGCTGGCGGTCTCCGCTGTAGCGCTCGTCTCCCAGCCAGGTGTCCTCGCTGCCCCAGAAGATCTCCTCGGGCTCCCAGATGTCCGCTCGCCCGAAGCCGAAGCCGAAGGTCTGAAAGCCCATCGACTCCATGGCCACGTTGCCGGTGAAGACGAGCAGGTCGGCCCAGGAGATCTTGCGGCCGTACTTCTGCTTGATGGGCCAGAGTAGGCGGCGGGCCTTGTCGAGGCTGGCGTTGTCGGGCCAGCTGTTGAGGGGGGCGAAGCGCTGGGCGCCGCTGCCGCCGCCGCCGCGTCCGTCGGCGATGCGGTAGGTGCCGGCGGCGTGCCAGCTCATGCGGATGAAGAGGGGCCCGTAGTGGCCGTAGTCGGCGGGCCACCACTCCTGCGAGCTGCTCATCAGCTCGATCAGGTCGGCCTTCAGAGCGTCGAGGTCGAGGGTGGCGAACTCCTTGGCGTAGTCGAAGCCCTCGCCCATGGGGTCGGAGAGAGGTGAGTGTCGGTGCAGCACGCTGAGGTCGAGCTGGTTGGGCCACCAGTCGTGGTTGGTCCGGGGGTGGGGCACCTCGGAGGTGGGGCTCGGGATCGCCGGGTTCTCGCTCTCGCTGACACTGTCACTCATGTGTGCTCTGTCCCTTTCTGGTCAAGCTGGTCGGTTGTTCGTCGCGTGGCCTGCTCTGATCCGCAGGCCGTGGGGACGGCCGGGAGGATGGCGCCGGCGGGCAGCAACGAGGGTACTGAGGGTCAGCCGAGCACGTCGATCTCAGGTGGGCCAGGGCCGCATGCGGCCCTGGCAGAAGCCGCACATGTGCGGCTTCTTGCGGGCGGTGCATGCACCGCCCGGCCGGTGGGCGCATGCGCCCACCGGAACAGCATCTACAGGGCAACCGCTTCGAGCGCCGGCAACGCTCAGCCGGCGAGCGCCACGAGCCGCCCGTCGGTGGCCGCTGCCTTGGCAAGGCCGCCATCGAGGGTGAGCAGCCCGACATCCAGGCGCTGAGCGAGAGCGAGGTAGGCGGCATCGTTTGCCGTCAGGACGGCACGCAAAGCCCAGATGTCGTCAGCCAGCTCGATGGCGGGGTAGGTGAGCGTGCGCAGCTCTCCGAGCGCCTTCAGCGCTTCGGCCGCGCGCAGTTCGCTCAGCTCACCGCGAATCGAGTAACGGCGCAGGGCCGACAGGATCTCCACGTGGAAGTTCTCCGGAACATGCAGCTCGTTGTGATCGGCTAGAGCGTCGCGGATCGCCTCGGCCCGGGGGAGTGCGAGCAGCAGCTCCACGATCGAGCTTGCATCGGCGACGATCACGCAGGCGTGCGCTCACGCTCGGAGGCGAGCGCTTCGGCGGGCGACTCCTCGACCTCCACCGGCTTCCAGGACTCGCTCTGGGCGAGCCACTCCTGCATCGTGGGGCGCACCGCCAGGGTGCGCAGCTCGGCCAGCAGATAGTCCGAGAGCGTCATACCCGTGCGTGCGGCCCGCACCTTCAACTCCCGATGGAGCTCATCCGGAACATTGCGAATCTGGATCATCGCTGACATGCATATCTGATGTTAGCATGCGAATCGCATAACACATATGCGTCGCGCTGACGTCAAGGGGCGGCGCGGATGGGAGAGGCGGCGCGGGCTATTCACCCCGCATCTCGGTGTATAACTATAGCTATACACCACCGGCTGGGGAACATATAGACCCCGGCCGTGCCCTGCCATGCCCTGCCTCCACGAGGGCGGTGTGGGGGACACACCCACCACCACATTGTCTATCCCAGCTGCGCAGCGATCGCGGATGTGGACTGCGTGCGCGATCGGGGTAGCCCCTGTCTGGAGCCCTCGGCCGCTCACGGCTTCGCGATCGAGGAGGCCGAGGTGACCTTCTGGGCGCCTGCCCGAGCTGCCGCTGCGCTGCCCTCGCCCAACTTAAAACCACGATGGAGGATCCACATGAGTGACACCCCGCCCCGCACCACCACCGACGCCGGCGTACCGGCGGCCAGCGACGAGCACTCCCTGACGGTCGGCCCCGACGGCCCGATCCTGCTGCAGGACCACTACCTGATCCAGAAGATGGCCCAGTTCAACCGCGAGCGCGTGCCCGAGCGCGTGGTCCACGCCAAGGGCGGAGCGGCGCACGGCTTCTTCGAAGTGACCGAGGACGTGACGCAGTGGACGAGCGCCAAGTTCCTCTCGGGGGTGGGCAAGAAGACCGACACCTTCCTGCGCTTCTCCACCGTCGCCGGCGAGCTCGGCTCGGCCGACACCGTGCGCGACCCCCGGGGCTTCGCGCTGAAGTTCTACACCGAGGACGGCAACTACGACCTGGTGGGCAACAACACGCCGATCTTCTTCGTCAAGGACCCCTCGAAGTTCCAGGACTTCATCCACTCGCAGAAGCGCATGCCCGACACGAACACGCGCTCGAACAACGCGCAGTGGGACTTCTGGTCGCTCTCGCCCGAGTCGATCCATCAGGTCGAGTTCCTGATGTCAGACCGCGGCACGCCGAAGACGTGGCGGCACATGAACGGCTACGGCAGCCACACGTTCATGTGGGTCAACGCCGGCGGCGAGCGCTTCTGGGTCAAGTACCACTTCAAGACGGTGCAGGGGATCGAGAACTTCACCGACGACGAGGCCAAGCAGATGGCGGCCCAGGACCCCGACTTCCACCTCCGTGACCTGTTCGAGTCGATCGCCAGGGGCGACGCTCCCGAATGGCGCCTGGAGATGCAGATCATGCCCTTCGACGACGCCAAGGACTACCGCTTCAACCCGTTCGACCTGACCAAGGTGTGGCCGCACAGCGACTACGAGCCGATCACGATCGGTCGCCTCGTGCTCGACCGCAACCCCGAGAACTACTTTGCAGAGGTCGAGCAGGCTTCCTTCGAGCCGGCGAACCTGGTGCCGGGCATCGGCGCGAGCCCTGATCGGATGCTGCTCGGGAGGCTGTTCAGCTATCCCGACACGCACCGCTACAGGATCGGCCCCAACTACCTGCAGCTGCCGATCAACAGGCCAAAGAGCGAGGTGCACTCCTACAACAAGGACGGGGCGATGCGCTACCAGCCCGCTCCGCTTGGCCAGCCGGTGTATGCGCCCAACAGCTACGGCGGCCCGCAGGCACAGCCGGATAACGCAACCGACGTCTCCTGGCAGGCTGACGGCGACATCGTGCGCACGGCGGCGACGCTGCACAGCGAGGACGACGACTACGGCCAGGCGGGCACGATGTACCGCGAGGTCCTCTCCCAGACCGACCGCGAGCACCTCGTGGAAAACATCGTGGGGCACCTCGGAACGGACGTCGAACGCGACATCCAGGAGCGGGCTGTCGGCCACTGGAAGCAGGTCGATTCCGACCTCGGCGCGAAGATCGCCGCGGGGATCGGGCTGGAGGGCTCGGGCGGCAAGGTGCCCGAGCATCCCGGCCAACCGGCCGAGCAGGGAGCCGGCGTTGAGGGCGGCGCGCCGCCGGTGGCTCAGCCGGCGAGCTGAGAAGAACCGATCGGGCACTGTTGTGCCGGCTGGCCCATGCGCCAGCCGGCTGATAGGTGCATGCACCGCTGCCTTTGGCTGGGCCGTCATAGACTCATGCCCATGCGTCGCCGGGTCACCTTCTCGCGCAATCTGACCCTGTCTCTGTCGCGGACGTGCCAGTGCTACTGCAAGTACTGCTCCTTCGCCACCCACCAGGCGCACCTGTACTCACCCGAGGAGGTCATCGAGATCCTCGACGGGGCCGCCAAGCGCCAGGTCAAGGAGCTGCTCGTGCTCACCGGCGAGAAACCCGAGGTCAACCCCGCTGTGGCCGCCAAACTGGCCGAGCACGGCCACGAGGACTTCACCGCCTACGTCGTCTGGGTGTGCGAGCGGGCGCTCGAGCGGGGCCTGCTCCCGCACACCAACCTCGGCGTCCTCCCTCGCGGGGATCTCGCCCGCCTGCGCGAGGTCACCGCCTCCCAGGGGCTGATGCTGGAGTCGATCTCAGAGCGGCTGATGGAGACCGTCCACGCGGGATCGCCAACCAAGCATCCGGCACGCAGGTTGGAGACCATCAGGGCGGCGGGAGAGCTGCGGATCCCCTTCACCAGCGGGATCCTCGTGGGGATCGGGGAGAGCGAGCAGGAGCGCTTCGAATCGCTCGAAGCCATCGCGGCGCTGCACGCCGAGCACGGCCACATCCAGGAGGTGATCCTCCAGAACTTCGTCCCCCACCAGCGCTACTACGGCCAGGAGCCCGCCCGGATCGCCGATGAGGCCGCCCGCGAGTACTGGCGCACGGGGGTGGCCGATCACCGACCCGACCTGCCTCTGCCCGATTGGGCCTGTCCGGTGGGTATCGAGGACATGAAGCGCCTGATCGCAGAGACCCGCCGCCTGATGCCAGACATCGGCATCCAGATCCCCCCCAACCTGGCCGATTGGTGGGGGGAGCTGGTGGCCGCCGGGGCCACCGACCTCGGGGGCCTCAGCGCCAACGGCGATCACATCTCTCCCGAGCATCCCTTCCCCTCGCCACACCAGGTGCGCAAGCAGCTCCAGGCGGATGGGGTGGCCCTGACGGAGCGCCTGTGCGTCTACCCCTCCTACATCGATCCCGCGTGGATCGAGCCGGCGGTGATGGACACCATCAAGGTCAAGTACTGGTCCTTCATCCCTCGCCGTGGATCGGGACGCACCGAGCCGCCCGCCCCCATCCGCCCCGACCTGGTGGCGGGCGCCATCCTCAAGGGCCGTGAGGGGCGCGCGCTCAGCGCCGAGGAGCTCACCGCCATGTTCGCCGAGACCCGTCCCGAGGCGATCGAGGACATGCGCCAGGCCGCCGATGAGCTGCGCTCGGAGCTGGCGGGGGAGACGGTCACCTTCGTGGTCAACCGCAACATCAACGTCTCCAACGTCTGCGTGGTCGGCTGCGCCTTCTGTGGCTTCGGCCAGGGCAAGCGCTCACCCGACGCCTACGAGCACGACCGCGAGGAGTTCGCAGCGCGGGTCCATGCGGCGATCGACTACGGGGCCACCGAGCTGTGCATCCAGTCGGGCATCCACCCCGACTGGTCCCTGGAGGACTACCTCGGCTGGCTGCGATTCGCCAGGCAGACCGCCGCGGGGGTGGGCGTGGACATCCATCTGCACGCATACAGCCCGATGGAGATCGCCCACATGTGCGACATCTCCGCTCTTCCGCCCCGCGAGGTCTTCGCCCGGCTGCGCGAGGCCGGTCTCGGCTCCACCCCCGGCACGGCCGCCGAGGTGCTCCACGACGGGGTCCGCGAGCGCATCTCGCCCAACAAGCTCCCCGTGGCCCGTTGGGTTGAGATCATCGAAGCCTCCCATCGCGCCGGCCTGCGCTCGACCTCGACGGTCATGTTCGGCCACATCGAGGAGCCCTGGGAGCTGGCCGAGCACATGCGTGTGATCCGCGAGCTTCAGGAACGCACGGGCGGCATCACCGAGTTCGTGCCCCTCTCCTTCATCCCCTTCCAGACCCTCCTGGGACGCACCCACGGCGTGGAGGAGATCTCCCGGGAGGAGAACCTCAAGCACACAGCCGTCTTCCGCCTCGCCCTCGGGCGCACCATCCCGAGCCTGCAGGCCAGCTGGGTGAAGATGGGGCTCGATGCCGCCACCGAGGCGCTGCGCTGGGGTGTTAACGATCTCGGCGGCACCCTCATGGAGGAGTCCATCAGCCGTCTCGCCGGCAGCTATCACGGCACCAAGCTCGACCCCGATCAGCTCGTCGCGGCCGCCCACGAGGCCGGGCGCCCGGCGGCCGAGCGCACCACCCTCTACGAGATTCGCCGCCCCTATCCGGTCGGCGCCGGCGAGGTGGCCGTCGTCGCGGCCTGACCTCCGCCGCGCGCCTCAGCTGCGCGCGAACTGGCCGTGAAAGCCGAAGGGGATGTGGTGGGGCACCTGCGCCCGTGCCAGCTCGCCCAGTCCGGCCGCGTCGAGCACGAGCAGGAACGAGGTTTCGCTCACGGCGTCGAGCACCACCGACAGCAGCACCCCGTCGTCCTCGTGCTCGGCGTTGGGTCGTGCCACGAACACCGGCTCTCCCGGGTAGCAGCCGGGTGCCGACCACGACAGGGCCGATCCGTCGGTGGTGTCGATCTTCACGATCTTCTCCAGCCATCCACCCGGTCCGTCGCCGGTGCCCCACACGTAGCGGTGGGGGCGCTCGTTGCAGCGGCCGTAGTTGATCCGGGGCAGCTCGATGTCCTGGTCGCTGAGGCGCTCGCGGCTGACCGAGCGGTCGGCGAGGCGCAGGCGAAAGCGGGTCAGCTCGGCCGAGGCGATCGGCTTGCCGTCGCGGATGCGATCGAGGTAGAGGTCCTCCACGATCCCCGCATCGGGGAAGGCGCACAGGTCCACCACCACCTCGCTGCCATCGTCATATGCGTTGACGTGGTGGAAGGCGAAGCACGCCTCGCTCTCGAACCCGGCGACGACGGCGCCGTCGGCACGGTCGATCAGCGTGAAGCGGGTGCCCCGCTCGGGCTTCCAGCTGTAGTTCTCGATGTAGGGGCGCCCCGACAGGGCCAGGGCGAGAGGGTTGACCACCAGGGGGAACTCGGCGAGCACCATCCAGCGCTCGCTGAGGCCGAAGGAGTGCATGTAGGCGGGCTCCTTCACCGGCAGCGAGGCCGTCACCCGCGGCTCGGTCTCATCGGGCCCCACAGCGAAGAAGCGGTAGCTGCTGCGTGGCCCCAGCTTGGCTGCGTAGTTGATCATCCCGCCGCTTGCCCGATCGAGGTGGGGATGGGCCGTGGTGAGCTGTCCCGGCGCCTTGTAGGGCCGCACCCCGGCCGCCTTCAGGGTGTCCGGGTCGAACTGCACCGGCAGCGGGGTCTCGGTCATCGCGATGAAGCGCTCGCCCAGCTTCGCCACGTTCACGTTGGCGTTGTCGGGCAGTACGCTCCCCGCCGAGAACAGGGTCTGCACCCGCTTGAAGAGGGACCGGCAGGGGTCGGTGGCGAACTCGCCATAGACCATCTCTCCCCGCTCTCTCGCCGCCCTGTAGGAGCGACTTTCGAGAAAGCGGTTGCCATATGACACCCGGCCGTCGTGGATGGTGAAGCGGTGCAGCATCGCCAGACCGTCGAACCAGTGGCGCATGCGCTGCTCGCCGACCTCGAACTTCGCCGGGCCGGTGCGCAGGAGCGAGCCGCCCAGCCAGGCCGGCAGATCGCCGCTGACGGGCAGGTCGTCGAGCACGGTCTCCTGTTTCAGGGTGGAGAAGCCGAGCGCCGGCAGGGTCGAGGGGGCGGTTGCAGCGGGGGCTGACATTACGATTCCTCCTGAATGGTTCGACTCGGACCATACGTACCGTACGCTAGTCTGCCGGGCATGTCAAGGCCGCGTCTCACCGAGACCTCCTACATCGTGCTCGGACTGCTCGAGCAGGCCCAGCCCGCCACTCCCTACGATCTCAAGCAGCTGGCCCAGCTGAGCACCAACAGCTTCTGGTCGGTGCCCCACACCCAGCTCTACACCGAGTGCGCCCGCCTCGCCTCCGAGGGCCTGCTCGATGAGAGCCAGGAGCAGACGGGCAGGCGCCGGCGCACCTACCGGCTGACCGCCCGGGGCCTGGAGCTGCTGCACGCCTGGCGTGACGAGCCCACCGAGGAGCTCTACGAACTGCGCGACATCAGCACCCTGAAGCTGTTCTTCGGCGGCGACGCGGCCACGCTCGCGAAGGTCCAGCTGGCCTCGCACAGGCGGCGTCTGAAGCAGTGGGAGGATCTCCGCAAGGCCATCCCCGACGCTCCCCCCGGCCAGCTGCTGGCCCTGCAGTGCGGCATCGGCCACGAGCGTGAGTTCATCCGCTTCTGGTCGCGGCTGCTCCTCGAGGCCCAGTCAGAGCCGGGCGACGAGACCTCGTCCTAGCGGAACCGAGCCGGGCGCCGGGACCACGCCCTTAGCGGAACATGTCCTCCTCGAGCGGGCGCAGCAGCGCCGCCACGCCCGGACCGTCCTCGGCGGTGACGTAGCGCTCGAGACCGTCGAGCACGATCACCGGTTCGCGGGTGTCCTTGGCCCGCGCCAGATCCGCGCAGGCAGCCGCCGCGTCGGCAACGGCCAGCCAGGTTGCCCTCAGCTCCAACCCGCTCGCGTCGGTACGCCCCCGCCAGTCATCGAGCGGCTGCATCCCGGCGATCCCGATCGCCACGTCCACCTGGCCATGACGCCAGGCGCGGCCGAAGCTGTCGGTGATCAGGATGGCCGGCGCCGCCCCCGTCAGCTCGCGCAGTCGAGCACGGATGTGCCGGGCCGAGTGGTCGGGGTCCCGGGGCAGCAGGATCAGGGTGTCGGGATCGGCCGCATTGGAGGCGTCCACTCCCGCATTCGCACACACGAAGCCGTGGCGGGTGCGGCAGATCAGCACACCCCGTTCGGCCCGCAGTATCTCGGGCGACTCGTCGAGCACGACCTGCACCGCCCGCGGGTCCTTATCCTGCTCGGCCGCCAGCTCGCGCGCCCTCTCTCCTGGGGTGACGTCGGACAGGGCAACGACCGCCCCCTCGGCCTTGGACACGATCTTCTGCGCCACCGCGATCACCTGACCATCGCCGAGCCTGGCGCCGACGGGGGTTTCGGCGATCAGCGTCGCGATGTCTTCGCCCGCGAGCACCTCCGGCAGCGGACCCAGGCCAGTGGCGCCGAGAGATTCCATGCCGCCTGCGCTCAGCCGCCCGACCTGCACATAGCCTGCTCGCCTACCGACTCCCTCAGGGCTGTGCGGGTGCTCGAAGCACGGGTCCCCGCGCCCCCGAGGCGCTCGCGCAGAGCGGCGAGGTCGGCGCCTGTGTCGATGTCGAGCAGCAGCGAGGGTGGGCGCTCCAACCGACATGCCACCTCCGCCGCTCGGGCAAGGGCGATGTGGCGCTCGCAGCTGTCGGGGCCGAAGCTCGGCGCGATCGCATCCGGCGGGCTCAGCAGCAGCCCGTTGGTCCCGCGGCCGTGGCGGTCGGGAACGATCACGACCTCAGCCGCGCCGGCGTGGCCTGGAGGAGAGGCGAGCAGCGAATCGAGCTCGGCGGGATCGAGGGCGGGGCAGTCGCCCGGGATGCAGAGCACCCGCTCGATGCCCTCTGCCAGGGCGCGCTGCACCCCGAGGGTCACGGCTGCCGACTGTCCACTCTCGGCATGATCCTCGACCACCATGGCTCCCTGTGCTCGCGCCGCTTGGGCCACGGCCTCCTCGCGGGTCACCACCACGGTGAGCTCGATCGCATCGGTCTGAGAGAGCGCCGCCAGCACATCGGCCACCATGGCGCCCGCCAGGCTCAACCGCAGGGAGTCCTCCACGCTCTCGCCCAGTCGCTGCTTGGCTCGGGCAAAGCTCTTCACGGGCAGGATCGCCGCGGTGCGCACGCTACCCGCTCAGGGCTTCGGCGAACGACAGCGTCTCCGCGGCCAGGCGCGCTCGTCCCTCGGCATCGTCCATCCTGGTGTCCGTCTGCAGCGTTGCCAGCTCGGCCACGTTTTCGTCGGCCACCATGCCGTCGAGCAGGTCGCCGTAGAAGTCGGCCACACCGTCGGCGCTCACTTCCAGGGCGGCAAAGGCCATGAAGGCGGCGGTGGGCCCCTTGAGCACCTCGCCGTCGACGATCGGGCTGACCGCCACAACGGGGGCCTCGGCCGCGATCAGCGCCTCGCGCAGGCCCGGCACGGCGAGGATCGGGCCGATCGAGGCGAGCGGGTTGGAGGGGCCGATCAGGATCACCCTGGCCGCTGCGATCGCCGCCAGTGCCGCCTTGCCAGGGCCGGCCTGCTCGGCGCCGCGGTACTCCAGCCCCTCGATCAGGCCGGCACCCCGCTCGCGGATCATGAACTCCTGAAATCCGCACCACCCCGCGCCGCCCGTGCGCACCCACGTGCGAACCGGCTCGTCGCTCATCGGCAGCACCCGTGTGCGGACCCCGATGGCCTCGTTGAGCTGGGCGATGGCGGCCGTCGGCGAGAGCCCCTCGGCGAGCATTCGCGCCCGCTCCATGCACCACGCCAGATCGCGATCGCCGAGGTTGAACCACACCTCCCGGCCAAGCTCGCGCAGGCCATCCATCACCTTGAAGGTGTCGTCGCGCAGCCCCCAGCCGCGCTCATCGATCAAGTCGGCCAGCCAGAAGGACACGAGATCGGGATCGGGCGAGACATGAGCTCCGTAGATCTCGATGTCGTCGCCCGTGTTGGCGATCACAGCCAGCCGCTCGGCGCCGACCGTGTCGGCCATCCCCCGCGCGAGCTTCGCCCCGCCAGTGCCGCCCGAGAGGATGACGACGTCGGGGTCGGTGTCGCTCATTCCCAAAGCCGTTCAGGAAGGCCCGTGAGGTGGATGCCTGCGTGAGCCTTGTAGCGGGAGTTGACCGAGATCAGCAGCGCCGTGAGGGCCTCGGTGGTGCGCGACATCTCCAGCCGCCCACAGTCGACCGGGCGCAGTCCCTCGATGCGACCGATCAGGGCGGCCGCCTCGCGCTTGTCGGCGCGGGAGTCCCCGCACAGCAGCACGTCCTCGGCCAGGGGATGCTCGAGGTCGGCCAGGGATGCGGCGCTGACGGTGTGCAGCGCCGAGACCACCCTTACCCCGTCGGGCACCATCTCCAGGGTTTGCTGGGCCGCCGAGCCCTGCCACACGCCCAGCATCCGGGTGGCCTTGCCACTGACCGCGGCCGCCAGGGGGACGGTGGCGTCGATCAACAGCTGGCCCGAGGTGAGCGCACCCTTGAGGTTGGTGAGGGTCTCCGACTGGTTGCGGAAGGGCACGCTCAGGACGATGGTGGTGGCCGCATTTGCAGCGCCCGCATTGTCGTGGGCCGAGAAGGAGCCCTCGGGCGCCAGCTCTCGGGCCCTTGCGGCTGTCTCCTCGGCGCGGGCGGCGTCGCGCGAGCCGATCGCGATCGGCACGCCCGCCCTTGCCAGACGAATGGCGAGCCCGAAGCCGAGAGCGCCCGAGGCGCCGATCACTGCAACCGGATCTGGCGTCGAGGAGGTCACGGCGGCCGAGTATAGGCTCCAGGGCTATGACACCGGTTCGAAAGCGGACACCATGAGCGCCCTCGAGGCTGAGCTCCCGAGCAGGGTGAGCATCAGAGAGGTAGGTCCCCGCGACGGCTTTCAGAACGAGCCCGAGGTGATCCCCACCGAGCGCAAGGTAGAGCTGATCGACGCGCTCGCCCGCACGGGCCTGCGACGGCTTGAGGTCACGAGCTTCGTGCGCGCTGACGTCATCCCCCAGCTTGCCGACGCCGCCGAGGTGCTCTCCCGGGTGAACATCCCTAGGGAGGTGAGCATCTCGGTGCTGATCCCCAACGAGCGCGGCCTCGACGCCGCCCTGCAGCTGCGCGAGAGCCACCCCGCGGAGCGTCCCGCCTTCGACGAGGTCAACGTCTTCCTGTCGGCCTCCGAGACCCACAACCGCAAGAACGTCAACCGCTCGATCGCCGAGTCGCTGGCCGGGTTGGAGGCGGTGCTTCCCCGCGCGCGAGCCGCCGGCCTGCGCTGCGAGGGGGTCATCTCGACCTCCTTCGGCTGCCCCTACGAGGGCCATGTGGCGCCCGATCGGGTGCTCGACATAGCCGCTCGCCTGCGCGACGCCGGCGCCCAGGAGATCGGCTTCGGCGACACCACCGGCATGGCCAACCCTCGCCAGGTCCGCGAGTTCTTCCTCGCGGCCCGCGAGCAGCTTGGGGATGAGGTCGAGCTGACGGCCCACTTCCACAACACCCGCGGCCAGGGCCTCGCCAACGTGCTGGGTGCGCTGGAGGCTGGGGTGGAGAGCTTCGAGTCGAGCTTCGGCGAGCTCGGCGGCTGCCCCGTGCCGGCCGGCGCCACCGGGAACATCGCCAGCGAGGACCTCATCTCGATGCTCCACGAGATGGGCATCGACACGGGCGTCGACCTGCAGGCGCTGCTCGCCTGCGCCCGCCGCGCCCAGGAGATCCTCGGTCGGCCCCTGGGCAGCCACACGCTGGTGGCCGGACCCGTGGAGTGGGAGGCGGGCGGCGGCACCCGCTAGGTGTATAGCCATGGCGATACACCGTTGCTCTGGTGTATATGCGACTCCGCCGCAGGCCGCCCGCTGGAGTCTCCTCCCAGCCGTGGATCAATCATCCAGCTTCGCCGCGCAGCTGGGGGGATCCCGCTTAGCCCGCGACCCCCGCGGCCTGCGCCTCGGCAGCTTCCCTCCCGGCCTCGCGGGCGGCCGCCACGCAGAACTCCTGGACAGACACCTCCATCTCGAGCGTCTGGGCGAGAGCGGGGCGGGCCGAGGCGTCGATCACGCGCTTGGCGCGGCCCACCGCGATGTGGGAGTTGGCGAGCAGCTCGTCCACCAGCTGCTGGGTTGCGTCCTCGAGCTCGTCGGGCTCCACCACGCGGTTGACCAGGCCGATTCGCTCGGCCTCGGCGGCGTCGATCATGCGGGCGGTCATGATCAGCTCCTTGGCCCGCCCGAGGCCCACCACGGCGGGCAGCCTGGTGGAGCCGCCGACGTCGGGGATGATGCCGAATTTGACCTCCGGCAGCCCCAGCTGGGCGTCGCTTGAGGCGACGCGCAGGTCGCAGCCGAGTGCCACCTCCAGCGCGCCCCCCACGCAGGTGCGGTGGATCTGGCAGATGACGGGCTTGGCCATCTCTTCACAGATGTTTGCGCAGTCGAGGAACACCTTGCGGAAGGGGCGCAGCAGGCCGGGGGTGCCGGCTGAGGCTGCCAACTCGCCGAGGTCCACCCCGGCGGAGAACACGGGTCCCTCGCCGCGCAGCACCACGCAGTGAACGTCCACGTCGGCCGCCGCCTCGCGCAGCGTCTGGCCGAGCTCCAGCAGCAGCTCCTGGTTCATGGCGTTGCGCTTCTCGGGCCTGTTGAGGACCACGTGCCTCACTGGCCCGCGGTCCTCGGTGAAGACTGTGCTCATCGCGCCACCCTCCTGTCTGGTGAGCGTCCCGTGGGGCATCGTCCGGTCGGATGAGCCTCGTGCGGGGCCAGTTGGTCACAACAGCGTAGGGAAGGAGGTGACTGCTAGCATGATTGCACCGATGATGCAGAGGGTGATGATCCAGGCTGACATCGAGCTCATCGAGCGAGCCAAGCGCCGAGCCCGCGAACGCGGTGTGTCCCTCGCCCAGATCGTGCGCGAGGCGCTGGAGCACGAGCTGCGCTCTTCGGAGACCGAGGAGGAGCCGATCCCGCCGCCGCTCACCTGCATCGGGATCATCTCCTCTGGCCGTAGCGATCTGTCGCGGCTGGCCAGCGAAGACGTCTTTGAGGCCGAGCCATTTCGCTGATCCTCGACACAGGTCCGCTGTGGGCCACCTTCGATCGCGACGATACCGATCATTCGTCGTGTTCGAGCCTGCTCGCTGACGTCAGAGGAGCCCGGATCCTCCCGGCGCCGGTGCTGGTTGAGTTCGACCACTTCGCCTCGCGCCAGCGCGACCGCCACGCTGTCAGAGCGCTGCTGCACGACATAGAGCGCGGCGCGTACGAGGTAGAGGATCTGCTGGCGAGCGACTATCGGCGAGTGGGCGAGCTGCTCAACACCTACGCCGACCTGCGCGTGGGCTTCGTCGACGCCGCCGTGCTCGCGGTGGCCGAGCGGCTGCGCGAGCCAAAGCTCGCCACGCTCGACCACCGCCACTTCTCGGTGATGCGCCCCCGGCATGTGGAGGCGCTGGAGCTGCTGCCCGCCCTCAGCTGAGGTCGAGCACGGGGGTGGGGGGCTCGATCTCCTCGTTGTTACCCTCGCGGGGAACGATGGCGGTTCCGATGGCGAAGAACTCGATGGTGTGCGAGCCCCAGCCGTGGCTCTTCTCCTGCAGCTGCACTCCCACGATGCCCTCGGCGTTGATCTCCTGGGCCTCGCTCTGCATCCGCTCCATCGCCAGCTCGCGGGCGTCGTAGAGGGCCTGGGTGAAGTTGGAGAGCTCCACGTTGCGACCCGTCTGGGCCATCGACTGCAGCATGCCGCGGTGGGCCACGTGGTAGACGCAGCTGCCCATCACCATCCCCACGGGACGGTGGCCCGTGCGCAGCAGCGTCCAGAAGTCCTGGCCGGAGAGATCGCTGGTGAAGGGCCTGCCGTTGGAGGCGCGGTGGAGCACCCCGTCGCGGTGCTTGACAGCGGTGCCGATGGCGATGAACTCGGCCATGTCCTGGCCCCACTCGTAGCGTCCGATGTCCAGGCGCACGCCCACCACGCCGTCGGCCCCGAGCTGGTCGGCCTCCTCCTCCATGCGCGTCATTGCCAGCTGGCGCGCCCCGTACATGGCCTCGGAGAGCACCGTCATCTCCTGGCTTTTCTTCCACCCGGCCATCTGGATTCCGATGTGGTAAATCGAGCTGCCCACCACCAGCCCCAGCGGCTCGAAGCCGGCCTGCTTGACGAGCAGGAACTCGTTCACCGACAAATCTGAGGTGAACAGCCCCTTGCGGTTCTGCTCCAGGCGGGCGCGCCCCGCCTCGGGAACGCCCTCCAGGCTGGTGGGGTCATAGCTCGGCTCGCTCATGCTCGGGACTCCTCTAGATCGATAGGTCGACTGTTGTCTGCGGTGCCTGGACGCCGGCTCCCGCCGTTTCGCGCACGGCGGTGCCGATGGCGTCGAAGGTGATGATCACGCCGCCCCGCTGGCGGCTGCCGGCGCCCATCTCCTGGCGTCTCACGGTGTGGCCGATGCGCACCCCCACGATGCCCGAGGCGCCAAGCTCGGAGGCCTGGAGGCCGAGCTGTTCCATGGTCTGCTCGCGGGCGCTGTACACCCCTTCGGTGAACTCCCTCAGCTCGTAGTTCTGAACGGGGCTGAGGCGGCTGGGTTCGGTGATCCAGTTGTTTTCATAGGCGGCGAAGAACACGGAAGTCCATGCCACGATGCCCAGTGGCTCGATGCCCGCCCGGGCGAGGTTGGCGTAGTCGCTCACCGACAGCTCTGTCATCACCGGCTGCTCGCTCGGCTGGGCGCCCTCGCGCCGCACGGCCGTGCCCACCACCATGTACTCGATCGCTTCGGCCGCCCAGTCGTGGGCGCCGGTGCTCAGCTGCACGCCGATCACCGCATCGGCGCCCGCGTGCCTGGCCTCCAGCTCCAGGCGGTTCAGCGCCCTTCTGCGCACCTCGTTCCAGGCCTCGGAGAGGGTCTCCATCTCCATCAGCACGCTGCCACCCATCATCGCCGGCCAGCCGCCCTGATAGCCCAGGCCCTGATAGCCGACCTGGTAGATGGAGCTGCCCATCACCTGGGAGAGCACCCTCAGCCCCAGCTGATGGGAGAGGGCAAAGGCGCTGACCGACAGATCGGAGGTGAACGACGAGCCGCCGGCCGCCGCGCCCGCCGCCCCGCCGGCCCTGCCGGGCGTCCCCCGCAGCTCCCGCAGGCGGCGCTCGGCCGAGAGGGGGATGCCGCCGGCCTCGACCCGGCGCAGCGACTCCTCGAGCTCGGCCTGCTGGGGGGCGTCGGGCTCGCTGGGTTCGCGAGGGCTCACAGCAGCAGCCTGTCGAGCGCCGCCCTGGCCCGCTCGCTGCGCTCGGCCTCGGCGCGCAGGTCGGCGGTGAGGGCGGCCAGCCACTCGCTCGGGTCCAGGGGCTCGCGCTTGATCGAGATGCCGCCCACCTGCTTCTCGCGATAGCCCTCCACTCGCTCGCCGTCGACTTCCAGCTGGTAGCGGTTTGGGCCGAGCTCCACCGTCAGCTCGCGCACCCGCTTGTGGCCCCGTCCGAGCAGGCCGCCGCCGCGGCGCTCCACCCGTGCCCGTCCGGGGAGTGCCTGCTCGAGCTTCGCCGCCAGCACCTCCAGCGCGCTCGCCAGTTCCGCGCCTCCACCACGGAGGCCGGCCGCCGCGAGATCGAAGCTGTCCTCGGAGCCCACCCGTCGCAGGGTACCCGCCCCGGGGAGGGCTGGTGCGGATAACCGCATCCAGCCCTCCCGTGTAACGGCTCAGGCGGCCTAGAGTGGCTTGCTCGCCCTGCTCAATGGAGCAGCTCGAGGGTGTTGTTGGCGTCGTCCACCAGATACACACCCTTGGAGTTGGGCGACAGGACCAGCCCGAACAGCCCGCCGGCGCCGGCGCCGGTGTCGAGCGGCTGGTACTCGGCCCCCGTCGGGGTGCTCTCCACGAGGTTGCCGTCGTTGGCGTTGGCTGTGAGCAGATCGCCGTTCGGGGCGAGGGTCATGCCGAGGGGGTTGTTCAGGTAGCCGCCCACGGCCACCGTTTCCCCGCCCCCACCGAGCGGCGCCTGACGGGTGAGGGCCCCGGGCACGGCCGCTATGCGGTTGCCCTGGGTGTCGGCCACATACAGCGTCCCTTCGTCACCGAGGGCGAGACCGGTGGGACCTACCACCAGGGCCGCCGGGTCGGTGCGCTCGGGAAATCCGCTCGCCACCACCGCCATCGAGGTCACCCGCGGCGGGCGGTTCTCGCGGGTGTGCAGGCGGATGCGCACGACGGTGCCTTCGTCGATGGGCGTTTCCCCCGAGGCCACGGTGCCGTTGAGCACGTTGCTGACGAACAGGGTGCTGCTCGCCCCCTCGCTCACGGCGGTCATGTCCCACGGCCCATCAATGGGAGGCCCCGAGATCGTCTCCACGGGGTGGCCGCTGCTGTCGAGCACGATCAGACAGCCCGCCTGTGCTGTGGCCGCCGAGCCGTCGGCCGTGGGCAGGCTGCCCACCACCACATAGCCCCCCGGGAGGATCGCCAGGGCGGTCGTCAGTCCCACCCCGCCCGGGCATGGGCCGGGGAGGCTCGCCGGGTTGATCTGGGCGAACAGCGAGAGGTGGCCGCCGGGGCTCATCTGCACGATCGTGGTGCCCGTCCCCTGGAGGTTGCCCGTGGGCGGGCTGCCGGCGTTGTTGAAGTTGCTGATGAGGATGTCCCCCGCAACGAGCGAGCCGGTGCTTCTGGAGACGTTGATGATTCCGTATGGGTTCTGGTCGCCGTTCGCCGGCACAGTGCTGCCGATCGGCGTGACCGTCTTCAGGGCGCCGATGAACGGATGTTCGAATGCTGTGGCGCCTGCAGGCGCCACAGCCGCCCAGGCGAGCAGCGTGGCGAGCGCTGCCAGCGGGCGTAGAGACTTGGACATGGTTGGCCCTCCAGCTGTCGATGGCTTGTTCTCAGGCAGACTCCGCCGGGCGCCGAACCTTCCGACGTTCCCGACCTAATAGGCTCTGGGCTCGTTCAGCCGGCGGGGCGGCCGGGGACGCTTACCGTCATGCGGGGGATGCGCGCGATTGCCTCCCACGAAAGACCGACCGAGGGAGTGAGATGGCGCAGAAGATCGAGAAGGTGGGAGTGCTCGGTGCGGGGCTCATGGGCCACGGCATCGCCCATGTGGCCGCCCAGGCGGGCTATCAGGTGGTGCTGCGGGAGGTCGACGAGGCGACCCTGCAGAAGGGCATGGGCAAGATCGAGAAGCAGCTGGCGCGGGCGGTGGAGAAGGGCAAGATGGACGACACCGAGGCCGGTGAGGTCCGCGCTCGTCTGCAGGGCACAGTCCACTACCGCGACCTGGCCGACTGCGACCTGGTGATAGAGGCGATCACCGAGAGCCTGCCCTTGAAGCTCGAGATGTGGCGTGAGGTCGACGAGATCGTCAAGGACGAGGCCATCTTCGCCACCAACACCTCATCCCTCGCCGTAATCGACCAGGCGGCCGCCACGGGGCGCCCGCAGCGGTTCGTGGGCCTGCACTACTTCAACCCCGCCCAGGTGATGAAGCTCGTCGAGGTCGTCCGCTGCGTCACCACCTCGGATGAGGCTTTTGAGAGCGCCCTGGAGTTCGCCCGCTCTGAGCACAAGCTCGCCATCCCCACCAAGGACAAGGCCGGCTTCATCGTCAACCGCCTGCTCGTCCCCTACATGCTCGACGCCATCCGCGCCTACGAAGAGGGGGTTGGGTCGGTGAGCGAGATCGACGAGGCGATGAAGGCCGGCGCCGGGCACCCCATGGGCCCCCTGACTCTGGCCGACTTCGTGGGGTTGGACACGCTGGGCTCGATTTGCGATGTGCTCTTCGACGAGTTCCGCGAGCGTCGCTTCGCACGGCCGCCCGTGCTGCGCAAGATGCTTTCCGCGGGATGGTTCGGGCGCAAGTCGGGGATGGGCTTCTACGACTACTCCAGCGGCGATGCACCCGTGCAGAACCCCGGCATCTGAGGTCCGACCTTTTTTGGGCGGCGCGGTTCGAGGTGATGTTCTTCTTTTTAACTGGTGTATGGCAATAGTATTTGCCAGTATTGACCATTGCTATACACCAACTTTTTGGGAATGATCCACCCCCCGGCCGCGACCGAGCGGGACGTTCACCGGCCCGCCCAAGAAGCGGTTGCCGTCACTCGATCCACTAGCCTTCCAAGCGTGAGCGACCCGTCCAGCCTGCGTGTCGCCGACGCCGACCGCGAGCAGCTCGCGCAAGAGCTGCGTGAGCACATGCTCGCCGGAAGGCTCACCTCGGAGGAGTTCGAGCAGCGCCTGGAGCGGGTCTATGCGGCCACCACCCGAGGTGAGCTCGATGCGGTGAAGGTCGACCTGCCCCTCAGCCCGATGGCTCTCAGTGCGGTGCTCGCCGAGCGCAAGACCAAGCTGCGGCGGCGCCTCGTGCAGGAGGCCGGCGGTGCAGTCGGGCTCTGGATCCTGCTCACAGGCGTGTGGCTGGCCGGCGGCGCCGGTGAATTCTGGCCGGGATGGGTGATCCTCGTGACGGTCCTGCCGCTGGTGCGAAACGCCTGGCGCCTGCTGGGCCCCGCACCCGACCTGGAGTCGGTGGAAGCCCACCTGAACGCACGCCGCTCGAGGCAGCTGGCGCGCGAGCGCCACCGCGGCAACAGGCGGGAGCTCCGGCGGTGAGCGACCTTCGCGAGGCCATCGACCGCGGGCTGGCGGGCGGCCCCGAGCGCCATCACGAGAAGGCCCGCGAGCAGGGCAAGCTGGCGGTGCGCGAGCGGGTGGCGCTGCTCCTCGATCGGGGCTCCTTCGCCGAGGAGGCCCTGCTGGCGAACTGGCAGGCCGAGGGACTTGGGGCCGACGGGGTGGTGACGGGGGTGGGGGAGATCGACGGGCGCCCCATCGCCCTGATGGCCAACGACCCCACCGTCAAGGCGGGCTCATGGGGGCCCAAGACGGTGGAGAAGATCCTCCGCATCCAGGAACGGGCCCTCGATCTGCAGATCCCGATGGTCTATCTGGTCGACTCTGCCGGTGCCCGCATCACCGAGCAGGTGCAGATGTTCCCCGGCCGGCGGGGGGCGGGCAGGATCTTCCACAACCAGGTCAAGCTCTCGGGGGTCGTTCCCCAGGTGTGCGTCCTGTTCGGCCCGAGCGCCGCCGGCGGCGCCTACATCCCCGCCTTCTGTGACATCGTGATCATGCGCGATGGCAACGCCTCCATGTACCTCGGCTCGCCCCGCATGGCCGAGATGGTGATCGGCGAGAAGGTGAGCCTGGAGGAGATGGGCGGCGCGCGGATGCACACAGGCGTATCGGGCTGCGCCCACCAACTGGTCAAGAGCGACGAGGAGGGCATCGAGACGGCCCGGCGCTACCTCTCCTACCTGCCCACCAACTGGCAGCTGGCCCCGCCCACCGCAGAGCCGGCAACGGCACTGGCTCCAACAGACGACCAATCGATCGCCGAGCTGATCCCCGCCGACGAGAACAAGCCGTTCGACATCAAGACGCTGATCGCCGCCCTCGCCGACGAGGGCACCTTCATGGAGATCCATCCCCGCTGGGCCAAGGAGCTGGTGGTGGGCTTCGCTCGCCTGGAGGGGAGCGCCATCGGGATCGTGGCCAACCAGCCCAAGCACAAGGGTGGGGTGCTGTTCGGCGACTCAGCCGACAAGGCAGCCCGCTTCATCTGGAGCTGCAACGCCTTCAACGTGCCCCTGCTGTTCCTCGCCGATGTGCCCGGCTTCATGATCGGCACCCAGGTGGAGCGCGACGGCATCATCCGCCACGGCGCCAAGATGATCAGCGCTGTGAGCGAGGCGACCGTGCCCAAGATCTCGGTCATCGTCCGAAAGGCATACGGGGCGGGGCTCTACGCCATGGCCGGCCCCGCCTTCGACCCCGACTGCTGCATCGCCCTGCCCAGCGCCTCGATCGCCGTGATGGGCCCCCAGGCGGCCATCAACGCCGTCTACTACAACCAGATCCAGGCGATCGAGGACGAGGACGAGCGTGCCGCCAAGGTGGCCGAGCTGCGCGAGGAGTACTCGGCCGACATCGACATCCTGCACCTCGCCTCAGAGCTGGTCATCGACGCTGTGATCGAGCCCGAGGACCTGCGCGGAGAGCTCATCCGGCGCTTCGCCCACGCCGCCTCCAAGCAGCGTGAGTGGCCCGCCAAGCACAACGCCGTGACGCCCGTCTAGTCCTCAGGACGCCAGCTCTCAAATCGCCTCGGCTGTGCCGGCCAGGCGGGTCTGCTCGTCCTGGAAGGGGGGATAGGTCTCGGTCAGCAGATACAGGTAGGCATCGGAGCGGGCCGTGTAGGAGTTGGCCAGCACCATCAGGTCGAACAGGCCACGGGGCATCTTGCCGGTGAACAGGATCACGAACCAGGCGCCCGCCGCCCCGATCTCCAGCAGGATGTTCATCGCGTAGCGGAGGATCAGGATGGGGATGGCGAGGATGGCCCGAAAGAAGGTCTTGGCGCGGCTGTAGTGATCGAGGGGACCGGCGAAGTGCATGCGCACGGTGTAGGACTCCTCGTCGGAGCCGCCGAACGGGGGATAGGTGTCGCTGAGCAGCGCCACATAGGCCAGGGTCCGCGTCTGGAAGCGGTTGAAGCCGGCGACGAAGTCATACAGGCCCTGCGGGTAGCGGCCGGTGATGACGATCGCGAACCAGGCCACCACGATCGCGAGGAAGCCGGCGATCCCGTACAGGTAGGCCCACAGGAACAGCGGGATGGCGAGGATCAGGCGAAAGAAGGTGCTGAGCCGGCTGCGCCGCTCGACGTAGTCGGCCTCGAAGGTCACTGGATAAGACATGTGCTCTCCCCCTTTGTGAAGCAGTCCGCGGGAACGTTCCCCCAACTGGCATCCATCATAAGAGGGCTCGGGGCGGAGGGCCTGCCCGTTCAATAGATTGGACGAGATGGACGCCGCCGAGATCGCCTATGCCGGAATCGCCCGCCAGGCCGAGCTGATCGCCGCGGGCGAGATCTCCTCGGTGGAGCTGGTGGAGCTGTATCTGCAGCGAATTGCCCGCTATGACTCGCGGCTGAACGCCTTCCGGGTGGTGTTCGCCGAACGGGCCCGTCTGGAAGCGGGGCAGGCCGACGCGCGTCGCGGCGCCGGTGGCGCACGGGCGCTGTTGGGCGTGCCCATCGCTGTGAAGGACGACATCGACGTGGCGGGTGAGGTGACCACCTATGGCACCAACGCCTACGGCGAGCCGGCCCAGGCCGACGCCGAGGTGGTCCGCCGCCTGCGGGAGGCGGGCGCGGTGATCATCGGCAAGACCACCGTCCCCGAGCTGACCCTGTGGCCCTTCACCGAGACGGCGAGCTATGGAGCGACGCGCAACCCGTGGAACCTCCAGCGCGCCCCCGGCGGCTCGAGCGGAGGCAGCGCCGCGGCGGTGGCGGCGGGTCTGGTGGGCGCAGCGCTGGGCTCCGACGGGGCGGGCTCGATCCGCATTCCCGCTGCCTGGTGTGGCCTGTTCGGGCTGAAGCCCCAGCGCGGCCGTGTCTCGATGGCGCCGCGCCCGCGCGGGTGGCACGGGCTGTCGGTCAACGGGGTGCTGACGCGGAGCGTGCTCGACTCGGCACTGTTCTACGACGTGGCAGCGGGCGCGATCGAGTCCGATCACGACCGTGCTCCGGCGCCCGCCGTCCCCTTTGTGCAATCCGCCTCCACCGCCCCCGGGCGGCTGCGCATCGCCTACTCCACCAGGGTGCCCCTCGGTGTGATCTCCAAGCTCGACCGTGAGGCCGACAGCGCGTTGCGCGAGACGGTGGAGCTGCTGCGCTCGCTCGGACACGAGGTGAGCGAGCGCGATCCCGACTACGGCTCCGACTCGATCCCAGCGGTGCTCGTGCGCTACCTGCGGGGCGCCCACGACGATGCCGCCGCTCTGGCGCACCCCGAGCGCCTGGAACGACGCACCCGGGGGATTGCGCGCCTGGGAGGGCTGATCCCGCGCGCCCTGCTCGAGCGCGCCCTGGCGGGCGAGGGTGCGCTTGCGAGCAGGCTGAACGCTGTGCTCGAGGACCACGATGTGCTGCTCACGCCCGCCACCGCCTCGCCGCCGCCGCGGATCGGCCAGCTGCAGGGCCGGGGGGCGCTGTGGACGCTCAACACGGTTGCCGGCTGGGTGCCCTACAACGGCATCTGGAACGTCACGGGCCAGCCGGCGGCGTCGGTCCCGGCGGGCTTCGCGGCGGATGGGCTGCCGCGGGCGGTGCAGCTGGTGGGGCGCCCCGGCGAGGAGGGCACGCTGCTGTCGCTGGCTGCCCAGCTCGAGGTGGAGCGTCCCTGGGCGCAGCAGCGTCCGCCAGAGTTCGCGTGAGCGACTCCCAGCAGGCGCTGCTGGAGGTGGCGGTGGACGCCGCCCGGATGGCGGGGGCGCTGCTGATCGAGCGGGTTCACCACGGCAGCGAGCGCACCGTCAGCGCCAAGAGCACCCCCACAGACCTGGTCAGCGAAGCCGATCTCGCCTCCGAGCGGGCCATTCGCGAGCTGCTCGCCGCCAGGCGCCCCGACGATGGCTTCGTGGGCGAGGAGGGGGGAAGCCACGAGGGATCGAGCGGCCTGCGTTGGGTGGTGGATCCACTCGACGGCACGGTCAACTTCCTGTTCGGCATCCCCCAGTGGTGTGTGAGCGTGGCTGTGCGAGACGAAGCTGGAGCGGTGGCGGGGGCGGTGTATGACCCCAACCGCGACGAGCTGTTCACGGCCACCACGGACGGGCTCGCCCAGCTGCATGGCGAGGGCGAGCCGCTCGAGCTGCGACACGCGGCAGCCGTGGGGCCGGCCGCAAGGCGAGGGGGGGACGAGGGGCAGGATGCCGAGTCAGAGCTCGCCTCGGCGATGGTGGCCACGGGCCTGGCCTACGACGCCGTGGTGCGCGGAGCCCAGGCGAAGGTGCTCGCGCGCCTGGCGCCCCGAGTACGAGACATCCGCCGCTTCGGCAGCGCCGCCCTCGATCTCACCTGGACGGCGGCCGGCCGCTACGACGCCTACTTCGAGCGCTCAGTCAAGCCGTGGGACATCGCGGCCGGGGCGCTGGTGTGTGAACGGGCCGGCCTTCAGGTGCTCGAGCTCCCCGTCCACGAGCACCTGCCGTGGGGGGTCCTCGTGGCGCGCCCGGGGCTGGCCGAGCAGCTGCTCGAGCTGGTCAGCGAGCCCTGAGGAGTGGCCTCGGGCGTGGGCACCGAGGCGCTCAAATTGGTGCGGCGGGTGGGAGTCGAACCCACACGCCCTTTCGGACAGGGGCTTTTGAGGCCCCCGCGTCTACCGTTCCGCCACCGCCGCAAGATGGTCGCCGAACGAGGATATAGGGCAAATCAGGCGGGGTGTGGGGGAGCGTCGCGATAGACCTCGCCCCGTGAGGCCGGCTCGCGGCGCTCGAGCTCGACGTTCCAGCCCTGGTTGAAGCCCCGCATGGCAAAGGCCACGAGCAGCATCTGCACGGGCACTATCAGCAGCGTGAGCAGACCGAGCAGGCCAGCCGAGAGAGCGGGCTGGGCAAAGCCCGATTTGTCGCGGTCGAACCACGCTGGTCCGGCCACGAGAGCGAAGATCGCCAGCAGCACAGCGAGTGCGGCCGCGACGGGCAGCACGCCTCGGTTCCAGCGGCCGGCGAAGAAGGCCAGGGTGAGGTACACGAGGATGTAGCCGATCTGCACGGGAATGGCTCCCTCCAGCACGCTCCAGCCGCCGATGGTCACGATCGCCACCAGGGCGGCGGAGGCGAGCAGCAGCAGGATCACGGTGGCGCGGGTGGCCTGCACGACCGACTTGTCGCGATTGGGGTGCGTGACGATCACGTCAGGCTGTCCCTGCGGAACCGAGGACATCACAGATGTGACCATACAAGCTCGTGCGGCCCCTGTGCACGGGCGTGAGGGTCGCCGGCGCCCTGGAGTGGGCCGTCCTGGGCAGGTAGGCTCCGAGGGCACCGCGCGGGCGTGGTGGAATTGGTAGACACGCCGGCCTTAGGAGCCGGTGGGCGAAAGCCCTTGGGGGTTCGAGTCCCTTCGCCCGCATCTTGCCCCATACGACGCGCAGCGACAGCGTCGGTCTCCCAGGTCGCTGCTAACCGCTGGCGTTTTTTTCAGCCAGCGTCTGGCGCTGGATGTACCAGGCGGCCTGAATCGGGTTGAGGAAGTGAGGCGGCTCCTCCACCTGCAGGCGGTTGTCGTAGTTGGCGTTGTAGGGGTAGCCGTGGATCAGCGTCGAGGCGCCTTCGAAGACGCCTGTGAGCCCACTGCTGAACAGGCCGGCAATGGCGCCGTACACGTTCAGGTGTTCGAGGGTGGCGGTGCCGCAGTTGTAGTTGTCGACCAGGAAGGCATGTTTGAGGGCGAGGATGGCGGCGTAGATCGTGGGGTTCTTCAGATCCAGGGCTGTGTTGTTCGGCGCGTCGCAGGCATCGACGGGTTCTCCGCCGATGACCACGGCCTTGTCGAGGTAATAGCATTCCACCGGCGACGAGCTCGGCACGACTTCGTCGGTGATCGAGTGGCTGCCGCCGCTGAGACCGCGGTAGGTGTGCGTTTCGCAGCTCGCACCCGACCTCACGTACTTTTCGATCACGGGGTGGTAGACGCGGACGAAGTTGTTGGCAACCAGTCCCAGCATGGCGTTGCTCGTTGGCGCCCCCGAGCCTTCGTGTGGGGTGTTGATGCTGCCGTTGATCACCACGTCGTTCTGCGCTGCGACGGTCAGCGAGCTCGTGTATTCGCCCCGGACATAGGCGTTGCCGCACCCGCTGTCGGCTGTGTATGCAGGGGTTGGACCGTAGGGGGTGAACGACGAGCAGCCGCCTTCTTTGCCGCTCTCCACATAGATCACGCCGTTGGACGGGAAGGCTACGTTCGATTTCGTTTCTCCCTTGTTCGTGATCTTCAGCGCGTTGCCTTCGAGCACGATTTCGGTCTTGCCTTCGAACAGGTACGCCGGTTCGACGACGTGAAGCAGTTCTTCATCGCCTGGCGGTGGTTCGAGTTCCTTGACTTCCGATGGCGGAATGTGGGTGCCCTTGAACACGGGGTTGGCCCCCCCGCAGCTGAGTCCCTCGCTCGAGTATCCGCCGGTTTCGGTGGTTTCGGTCTTGGACTGCCCGAATTCGATGCGATCACTGGGGGTGCGGCCGAACACGGGCCTGCCGCAGATGCCGACGTGATCTTCGGTGTGCATCGGGCCGTTGACCGATTCTGTTTCCACGAAGAAGTTGTTCGCGCAGAACGGTTCGGCTGGGCGTTTGCCGTAGAAGGCTTCGCAGGCGGTGCGCACGGGCGTGCCGTACATCACCGTGTCGAAGGTTTCGTACTTCGTGTACCACACGAAGCTCACGAAGTTGGCGTTCCGGAACGTCGCGATGAGCGTCCGCTCTTCTTTGCCCGAAAAGCCTGTGACGGCGATACGGAACGTACCTGTGGCCGCGTTTTCCTTCTCTTCGACCATCGACGCGACAAGGTTGCTCGGATCGCACTTTTTGTCTTTTTCCGGCGCACTTTCGGCCGGCATCAGCTGGATGGCGTACTTCTCTTCGCTGGGCTTGCCTTCCACTTCCGGCACTTCGGCTGTTTTCAATTCGGATGCTTTCAGCGGTATTTCGCTGTTTTCTTTGTAGTACTGGTTCAGCGCCGAGTTGGCCGGGGTGGGCGAGGTGCAGTAGCTGAGGTAGTTGCCATCCTGGGTGAGGTGGTACTCGTAGTCCTCGACTCCAGCCTCGGCGGCGTAGTAGGCCTTCTTCTGCGAGGTCGTTGTGGCGGTGAGGTGGATCTCGCCATCGGATGCTGTGAAGGCGGCGACCAGCAGCATCGAGGTCACGAACATGACCCCGATGACGATTATCATCGAGAAGCCCTCCTGGCCGCGCAGGGCGGTGAGGCGAGGATATTTGGAGCGGATGAGCCGGATCATGTCTGGGGGGTGCATGGGAGATTTGGGTTGCCGGACGCTTCCGAGGGGGAGGCGAGGCGGAACAGCGCCGAGTCTTCGAGCGCCACTGGCCGGTCGCGTCCAAAGGTCGCGCTTTCGGTTCCTTCGGGGGCAACGGTGAAGCTCACCGTCACCTTCGAGACAGTTTCAGCCTGCGCTTCAGTTTCAAGTGTTCCTTTGATGGGTGTTTCGTTCAGGTTCCCGTATTTCGGTTCGACTTCGGATTTCTGGTAGTAGCGGAAATACTGGAAGATCGGTCGGGGAACTTTCACTTTGTTGACTTCTTCGGTCGGGCGCACTCCGCTGAGCAGGCGGAAGCTCCTTTCAGGCGTTTTGGAGAACAGGTATTCCTGGCTGCGGTTGATGAAAGACGTGCTCGGGTACAGCTTCTCCGTGAGTGTGTGTGCGGGTTCCGAGTAGATGACTTCGTAGAGGTGGACGCTCGTGAGCGCCGATTTTTCCCCCGCTTCGCTGATGAACTTGAGCACTTCCGGGCTGCTTCCCGGTTGGATGGGGGTCACGGAAGGCGAGACGCAGGCCGAATGGAGCTGAAGCATCAGCTTTTCAAGCCCGGCGCGGCCATTCTGGGTGACGTGCACGCGGTCGGTGGTCCGGGCCACATCATCGGTGGTGAACTGCAGGAAGGTGAAGGCGCTGAGGACGACGATCATCCCGATCGCCATCGACACGATCAGCTCGATGAGCGTGTATCCCGCTTCGCCTTCGACGGATGGGCCGCGGGGCGGGGTCATGGGCACCCCAGTTTTTCTTCGCCTTCGCCGAGATAGAGCGTTTTGGCTTCGGCTCCGCTCGGGCTATGGATTTCGACCGGCTTGGTCAACTTGCGGGGTTTGCCTTCGATAGTGGCGGTGACGCACAGTTCGTAGTTGCCGTAGGGGAGGCCGGGGTATCCGAGCGTACCTATGGCGCTCGTTTTGAAGGAGCGTTTGACGGTGATGCCTTCGGCTTTGCAGCCGGTGTCGACGAGCGTGCCTTCGGCGCCTTCAAGCGCGAGGCCTGGTTTGAGGGCAGTTCCCTTATTCACGATGATGCCGCTCACGGGAGGCAGGGGGACGGTCGCTTCCGCGGTCGGTGAGATGGCGGGAACTTTCAGTGCGGGGTTGGTTTGCCCGTAGACAGAGGGCGCATCGGCGGGGCAGGAGCCGGCGTAGACCGAGTAGGCGCCCACGAAGGGGAAGAGCTTTTTGCCCGACAGGACTGTGGTCGCCGATTTGCCCACTTCGCCGAAGACTTTGTAGGCGGGCGAGCTCATGCCAGTGTTTCCCGCGAGGAAAGTTTCGCCGGAGACTTTCAGTTTGCTGACGGGGTTTTCGAAGCTGATGGCCATTTCGCCGGCGGGGGCGAACTCGAACTGCTTCTTGGCGGTATTCTCGGCCACTACGTAGAAGCTGCTGTTGTAGAAGGAGTCTTCGTTGGAGTTTTCGTAGCCATTCTGGTCGACGTAGGAGGCGCGGTTCACGTTGAGCGTGTACTGGCCCGGCAGCACGGCGAGGATCGCGCAGCCGTTGCTCGACGTGGTGGCGCTGACCGAGGATGGACCGGTGGAGGTCACGTTCATGCCCGGCACCGGTTCGCCGGAAGCACCTAGGACCTGGGCGATCAAGGCGGAGTCGGCGGGCGGGCTGACGATGCTGGTCTCGACGACGGGCTTGGATATGCCCATCGCGGGCCAGGTGACTTTGGTGGTGGTCTGGATGTAGTCGGCGCTCGGTGTGGTGGAGTTGCAGCTGGCGGTGGCTGTTTTGTCGGAGATGTATTGCGCGGTGGAGGTGATGTCGTAGAGGGTCCCGTTTTCGGTCACTTCCCTCAGCCGCGCTTCATGTGTTTTGCTCAGTTCGGAGAGCTGTGCGACGGGCTCGCTGCGCAGCTGTTCCTCGTTCTGCTCCGCCAAGGCAGATGCCTGGGAGCGGGCGCGCTGCAGGGCTGTGGCACGGTTGGTGCTGTCGAGCCCTGTGAGGGTGCCGACGACGATCAGCGCGACGAGCACTGCGCTGATGAGCACCTCGATCAGGGTGTCCCCCCGCTCAGAGGTGAGGCGCGTTCGGAGTCTCTCGCCTCGCTCGTCCAGCCACATCCGTCCGCGACCGCACTCGAAGGTCATCGACGCCGTCGACTTGGGCCCCCTGGGTCGAAAGATGTTCCGGAATGTGCGCATCAGTACAAAGCCTTTTCGGCTATGGATGCTTTCGGCATGGCCGCCCCCCGCCTTTAGCGCCCTCGCCGAGATCTAGGCGGCTGGGCAGCACCCCAGCCCCTACAATGCCTCCCCGGTCCGGGGGGACTGGTGTATCGGTAACACGGTGGTCTCCAAAACCGCAACGCGAGGTTCGACTCCTCGGTCCCCCGCTCAGGAAAGGCCCCGGAAATCGGGGTCTTTCCGCTTTCTAGAGCCGATTGCGGGGTGATGCCGGTGCGGGCGGCGATCCGCATCGATCCGCTGGAATCCGCTCCGATTCTGAGGCTTCGATCCCCAGAACGATCCCTAGAGAGCTCGGCGCCCAGCCACGGAGCGAGCCGTCGCGATCACCTCATCCAAGGCTGCAAGTGGCGTCAGGAGATGCGGTGAGGCTTCCTTGCCTCCTCTGCCCAGGTCTCCCGAATCGAGGGTGACCGCCCACGTTGGCAGACCCGTGCCCCTTGGAAGACCGCGTCTCCAGGGCACGTGGCTATTCGCCTGCCAGCAGATCTCCTATGAACTCGTTCACGGCGGCTACGGCCAGCGCGCGGTTCTCGTCCTGCAGGGACGATGGATCGGCGCGCGCCGATTCGGCCGCGAAACCCTTGGGGCCCGGACTGGTGACCGAATAGAAGCGTTCGCGCACCTCCAGCAGTGTGGAGCGCAAGGCCGGCAGCCTGTCGGACAGCTTGCCGTCGAGCAGTTGCCGTGCCGCAGCGCTGGGGCCGCCGGCACGGTTGTGAATGAGCACGAACACGAGGTCGTAGAAGTCCTTGTCCTTGCCGCGGTAACGGGCAGCGACGCACTTCGTCAACAGATAGCCCTGGAGACCGGCGAACCGAACTCGCACGGTCGTCGGCCCCAGGCCGGCGAGATCGGCGGCCAGCTCCCGCACTGACCAGTCCGCCGCGACGTAGCCGGTCCCGCGAAGGTTGTTGGCGCGCAGAACTCGACAGCCGGGAATCGCGACGATGCCTTCAGGCTCGGTGTCAAGCTCGCAGAGAAACTCGAGCTTAACCGCGAAGCCATCGACGATGCCACGCCACCGCCAACCGTTCTCGCCCCCCTGTGTGCTGAAGTCAGCGACTTCGAGCGCGGCCTCGATGCGTGCCAAGCCGTCGGTTTGTTCGAGATGGGCCACGAGCAGCATGTCCACATCGCTTGTGCCGAGGTGCGACGGGCCGATCTCCCGGCCCTCGGTGAGGATCTCCGGCATCAATCCGCCAAGAACGATCAGGGGGACGTCGTCGTCTGCGATGTGTGCCGCGAGCATGCACAGTGCTCGCTCCGCGCGTGCTCTCGCCGCCGGCGAACGGTCGTCATCGATCATCGGATCAGCCACCTGTCTGCCCCTGGCTTCGCTTGAGCATGGTGGCGATCTCCGTCGCGTACAGCGATCCCGGCGGGTCAAATAGCCCGAAGACCTCAAAGAGCGATGAGACCAGCGCACGCACCACGCTCGGGAGATTCTGGGCGATCTCCTCGGGGCTCGTGGTCACGAACGTCGCGATGCTGTCGTCGTGCGCGACGTGCCCAGGCCCGAAATCCCACCGGTCACTCGTGATGGCTCTCAGCTCTCGACCCTCGAGGCCATCCCACCGCGCGAAGAACTGGATGGCACCGGCGTCCACGTACCGGGCCATCCGGGCAGAGTGCAGCAACGACTCGGCCATGCGCCAGACCGGGAGCACCGGGTCAAGCACCGAGCCGGGGGCCCCTGTGATGCCGTCCTCCTGGTAGCCGCGCAGCAGGAACAACTTGAGTTCGGGCTCCGCACGCCAGAAGTCCGCGTGCCCATTGTTGCACGCCGCATCGTCGCGGAACCAGCACTCGATCGCACTGTGTCGGATCTCGGGCTGGATGCCCTCTCGCGTTGGCACCCACCACGGGGGCCACCCGGTCTCGCGACCCTCGACCGCCACCAAGGCGTCCCGCAGCTCCCCAAACGGCAGAGTCACCTCGGGGATCCAGTAGGAGACCGACCAAGACCCGCCGTCATATACGGTCTCGACGTCGCCAAGCTCGTCGGCGATGCGCTTCTTCAGTCGGTTACGGCAGCGCCTATCCCAGGCACTCATATCCGCAGAGGTGGTTCTGCTCTGGCGGGGCCGCAGGTTGTTGAGGATGATCTCCTCGCGCAGATGCATGGCTGCATCCTCGCCACGTCCACCGAGCGCCTGAAGGTCCGCGAAGACGCGAGGCGCAGTCGCTAGAGGAATGCCATTGCGCCGCGCCGCGAGCTTCAGCAGATGCGAATCGGCGCTACGAAACTCGATGCGCCCGCCGGACTCCACCTCACGAACCGGGATGTCATGCATCGCCAGGCTCAACGGCCCCCGGAAGGTTCGCTCCTCGACATAGACCTGCAAGGCTGGGACCGCCGTCGCGAACGGCGCGAGCTGCTCGGCCGCCGCCCAGCCGGTAACCGCCCAATCGATGCCATGGTTGTCCAGAGCCGGAGCCAGCTCCTCCACAAGGAACTGCATCGGGTCGTTGAAGATGCGCTCAGCGAAGCGACGCTCGCGCTTGACGGCTGACACCTCCTCGGCCCAGGCGTCCAGCATCCTCGCGCCGTCGGTGACCTCGCGAGTCGCGCCAGGGCCTCGTCGCGGCCCCCACTTTGTCGTCCAGCCCTCGACATCGAATGCGCCAAGCACCTGCGAGATCTGCGGTGTCGACCAGCCCGTGAGCACCGCCAGCTCGGTCGCCCGGACGCCGTACGGCGAGTCGCGGTTCAGGAGCGCCTCAGCAATCGAAACGGCAGACGGCGACCAAGAGAAGACTCGTCGGGCAGCCCCGGGTTGCTGCTTAGCCTCGCGCATGACCAACAGATCGCGTGCGACGATGTGCGCGTCACCGCTAGCGTCGACCCAGCTTGCGTCCCTGCGCTCAAGCATCTCCCGCGAGCCGGCAGAAAGGTTCCGTGCCACCACGACAAGGTCCGGGGGCCAGTCTTCGCCGAGATGCCGGATCGCTTGATCGACGTCCGCCGGCCACCCGGCGCCAGCCCAAAGCGCGCGCAGGCGGTAGCTACGCGTGCGGCCGCGGATCAGCACTCGCGCCACGTCGTCCTCGGTCTCAACAGCCTCGACGACCGCGAGTCCGTCTAGCGCGCGATCAAGCGCCAGCTGAATCTCGTTGTTCGTTGATCTAGCCATATTCGCTCGCCTAGAAAATAACATCCTTTTAGCAAACAAGGCGTAGGTTGGTCGCGTCCATTCAGCTTGCCGCTCACAGATGATTCGTCATTCGCTCTCAGGAGTCCGCCGATCTCGCTATCGCTATGCCACTGCCGCCGAAATCAGGCGGCAGCTTCAGCGCGGCTGAAGATGATCGCCAAAGACGCGTCGAGTCCTTCGGCGATCCTGACTATGTTCGTGAGCGAGACGTTGCGCTCGCCGCGCTCGACGGCTCCGTAGTAGGAGCGGTCGAGGCCGCACTTCAGCGCAAAGGCTTCTTGGGAGATGCCCTGTTCTTTGCGAATGGCTCGGATCGCGTTGCCGAATGCGACGTGTGCTGGAGATAGTCCGGGGATGCTGGTAGCTTTCCGAACTGCTGTATTGAAGGCCACGGGCGATAAGTCCCGTACATAGATCAAAGAGTGCCCCCGCGCTGCGTCAACAGCCGGGGGCGTGGCAAGGAAAGGGTGGACCTTCCCATGCAGCCGGAGGATATCCCGCGAGCTGCGCCCCCGGTCGTAGGCATCTACGGCCAGGAGAGCGAAAACGAAGCGCTGGCCGATGAGCTGGCGCTAGACGGCTACGACGTGCGACTGGTCAGCGACCCCGCGATGCTCGGCGTGGTCGACCTGATCGTGTTCGGTCGCACGCCGAAGAGAGGCGCGGGGCTCGGCGCTCTACGAGCCTTGCGCCAGGGCGAGCTCGCGGGCTCCGGAGCCCGCGCCCTGTGGATGAACACCAGCGGCGACGTGACCGACACAGTGCGCGCGTTCGAGGCCGGAGCGGACGACGTGATCCGCTGCCCATTCCTCTACGCCGAGCTGCTGGCACGGGTCCGAGCGCTGCTGCGTCGAGATCTGCCGGCTCCTGCCGTCTTGACCCATGACGCACTCACGATCGACGTCGCTCCGCGGATCGTGACCTTCAGGTCGACTCCTGTGCAGCTACGAGCCCGCGAGTATGCGCTCCTGATTCATCTCGCTCGCGAGCCCAGCCGCGTCTACACCAAGGCTGAGCTTCTCCGAGACGTTTGGGGGTACACGACCGGTACCACGCGCACAGTGGACTCGCACGCCTGCCGATTGCGGCGTTCGCTCGCGCGTGCTGGCGCCGAGGCATGGGTCCGCTCCATCTGGGGCGTGGGCTACAGGCTCGCGCCTTAGCTTGGGCAGCCTCCGGGATGTGCCGACAGGTGCGCTCATCTGGCCTCCATCTTTCGGGCACCGTAGACGATGTCTTGGGGGATGCGTCCTTGTGTGAGTCGGCCGTGGTGGACGCGGTCGGTGTTGTAGTAGCGCAGGTAGGTGTCCAGCTCGCGTTTCAGTCCGGTGTAGCGGGGATAGAGGTAGCGGGCGAACGCTGGTCGCCAGCACTCGTCGAGGATCGTCTTGTGCAGCGCCTCGACATGTCCGTTGGTTTGTGGTCTGCCGGCATGGATGCGGCTGTGACGCGCTCCCAGCTTCTCGAGGGTGCTGGTGAAGTCGCTGCCGCGGAACTCGTTGCCGTTGTCTGAGAGCATCCGCTCCAGCTGCCAGCCGGCCTCCTTGAGCTCTCTGGCGACGCGTTGTGCGAGCTTGCTGGTCTGTAGCGCGGTGGGGTTTCCTTGCTTGCAGACCACGAGCTCCGCCCACGCGTAGGAGGAGGCGATATCGATCGCGGTGAGCTGCCAGATCGCGCCCTCGGTGCCCTTCAGTCTGCCGACGTAGAAGCAGTCGATCCCGACCAGCTCGCCAGGATGATCGACGTCGATGTGTCGCTCTGGCTCTGGGGTTCTGGGTGGCTCATAGGGTGCTGCGTAGCCCGCGATCAGCCCCAGCCTCTTCGCGCGGGTGTTCAGGCCGTGGCGGCAGAGAACCTTCCACACACCGTTCGGCGAAACGATGATCCCGCCCCACTTCTCCCTGGCCAGCTCCGAGGCGACACGCCTCGGCCCGAGACCGGGGTGAGCGATCGAGAACGACACGATGCGCTCCTCGATCATCTTCGGCAGCGAGTTAGGCATCTGCGGACGCCGACGCTCCCGGGGCCTGAGCATCTCAAGGCCGTGCCGGTCGACCTGGCGCTTCCAGGCGTAATAGGTGGAGCGGTGCACCCCGAACGTCCGGCACGCCGCCGAGACACTCGTCCTCGCTGCCTCCGCGAAAAGCTGCTGGCGGTAGCCGAACAGCACGTCATCCTTGCTCATCAGGCTCAACCTCTCTCTTCACTTGGCGGTGAAGGAGGCAGCCTGAGCCGAGGCACGGACGGGTTCCCCGATCGGGGAACCCGTCCAAACCTCAAAGACCTATCGAACCCCCAACTGTCGGGAGCACCCGGAGACAGCCCACCTTAGCTGCTGCAAGGTCGTTCAGGCGCTCTGAGCGTTGCGCCGTTGGCTGCGACCTTATACACGCTCATTTTGCGAGCCTCGGGATGACGAACACCAAAGGCAATAGCTCGCAGAGCAAGCGCACGACTCGGATGTGCGACAGGGACCAACACCAGCCCGAAGCGTCCCGTCGGCCACGGCACGTAGGTCTTCACGCAGCCGGCAAGACGAGTGCCGTCTCGGCCTTCCGCTTCGCAGCGCTTCAGACGAGACACAGGAAGACCGCCGTCGCGCTCGATCTCGCGTCGAAACAGGTCGAGTGCGCGCGACGGGTGGATGGTGGGAGAGATCCTCAGCGATCGCGTGCTCGTCAAAGACGACTGGCATCGCCGGCTCGGCCGGGGTGTCGGCCACCCTCAGCCCTCGCCGTCGGTTGGCAGCTCCCCGAAGTGCGCATCGAACTCCTCCGGGGTCAGCTCGCGCTCGCCGTGGCGGGCAAGCATCGCCTTGACGCTCAGGTCAGGACGCAAGAGCACACGACCGTCGGGCCGACGATCCTCGACCACATAGTCGCCCGACAGATCCCCCGTCAGCGTCACGTGAGCTGGCTCCATGACTTCATAGTCTCGCAAGCCCGCAGGACCGATCCAACGCGACCGCGCTGCAGCGCCTCCCAAGCTACATAGCCGCCGCCGCACAGCACAACAGCAAAAACAGACCATATGCACAGGTGTGCAAACACTGTGCGATTTCTATGTCACGCGAGCGAGAGAGACCCTGATCGTGACTGAGGGTCTGAGCCTCAGATAGCGATAAGGGCTGCGCCTGTCGCTGATGTTGGCGCGCGAGGCAGAAGCTGTAACGCTGGCGTCGGGGGTGTTGCGGCCGGGTGGCCGCGGTTAGCTGCGTCGGAGGCGTCGGCTTCGCCTCCTTGTCGCCAGCCCGTGTCGTCTGCCGTAAAGTCGCTGGCCGGTCTACCGCAGTTGGGGTCATAAGGGGAGTGCAGAGCCACACCCTCGAAACTCGTTGGCCGTTTGGTCGGCCTCACGGTCATTAACAGTAGTGGTGACCGCTTCTAGCATTGGTGCCGCGAAAGGCGGCGGGTATGCCCGGTATCTGGAGGGCAAGACCGTCGCGCCCGAGCGCGGCGACTACTACCTCACGCCAGGCGGCGAGACCGCGCAGGCACCCGGTCGATGGCTCGTTTCGACGGACACGCTCGCGCAGCTTGGGATCGATGGCAGCGTGATCGATGGTCCGGATTTCATCGCGTTGATGGAGGGGCGGCATCCGAGGGATGGCGGCTGGTTGCGGCGTGCCGGCGCGGACGGCAGCCGGGGTGGCGGGATCGATGTGACGTTCAGCGCCCCTAAGTCGGTATCGGTGACGTGGGCACTCGGCGACGAGCACGAGCGCAGCGTGATCGAGCAGGCGCACCGCAGCGCCGTCGAGCAAGCGATCGAGCACATGACCGAGACCGTCCCGACCATCCGGCGTCGCTACGGCGGCACGGTGGTAGAGGAGCCCGCAGCGGAGCTGATAGCCGCTGAGTATCTGCACACCACCGCACGCGGCGTCATGGATGGCGATGCCCCCGATCCGCAGCTACACAGCCATGTGGTCATCACGAGCGCGGTCAGGGACGACGGTCAGATCGTGGCTGTTGCGTCGCGGCCGATCTTCCGTTCGGCTCGTGAGGCTGGTGCGTTCTACCGCTCCGCGCTCGCGCACGAGCTGTCCCAGCGTGGCTATGAGATCAGCGCTGGGACTGGGAAGGAGGGCAGGTATTTCGAGATAGCGGGTGTGCCGCAGCGCTTGATTGATGCGTTCTCGGCTCGTAGTCGTGAGGTTGCGGCGGCGGCTGAGCGTTTCCGGGCGAAGTGGGGCCGGGCACCCGAGCGCGGGGAGCTGCGCAGGTTGAAGCTCGAGAACCGCAAGGCCAAGCACCCCATCACCCGCACGGACCTACAACGGGTGTGGGACGAAAAGGCCACACACCAAGGCCTCCCGGGTGAGCGACAAGACTGGCAGCAAGATGGCCGTTCGCGGCGCGAGGGTGTGCTCGAGGATCGCGTCGAGGCGCGTTTGACGGAGCACGCGGCGACCTTCGAGCCCAGTGAGCTACGCGCGGTGCTGCTTGAGCAGTCCGCTGGCGAACTCTCCCCAGCCGACGCGCTTGCCACGGCGCAGGGCATGATCGCTGAGCGACGAGTGCTGCCGCTGGAAGGCGGGAGGATGACGACCCTCGCTGTACGCGCCAAAGAGGAAGCGATCGAGCGCAGGGTCACACAGCTCGCCCAGCCCGCCAGCAGGGACGTGGGCGAGCAGGCACGAACGGCTGCGGGGGATCATCTCGCGGAGCGCATCGGCTCACGACTCAGCGATGAGCAAACCCACGCGCTGCGGACGATCACCGGCCCAGAGCGAGCCGCGGTCCTCATCGGCCCAGCGGGCACAGGCAAGGGCGTAGTCATCGACGCCGCGGCAAGAGCGGAGCAACTCACCGGCCACCACACCTACGGCATCGCCGTGTCCGGGTCGACCGCGCAGCGCCTTGGACAGGACAGCCCCGCACTCGCTGGCCGGACGCTCACGCTCGACGCGCTCGTGGCGAGAGCTGAGCACGGCCGGATGGTCCTCGATGCGCGCACCACGATCTATTTCGATGAGGCTGGGATGGCCGACACAAGCCGCCTCGACCGGCTCACCCACGCGGTAGAGAGCACCGGCGCGAAGCTGGTGGCGGTCGGTGACGGCGCTCAGCTCCCATCGATCGGCGCAGGCGGCATGTTCGACCGGCTCGCGGACATCGCGCCGAGCGCGGAGCTGTCGAACGTGCGGCGCACTCTCGATCCGGCCGAGCAGAAAGCGTGGGCGGATCTACGAGCGGGGCGCACGGATCGGGCGATGGCTCATTACCTCCGTCAAGGCCGACTGCATATGGCCGATACCCGCGACGAGGCAGTCGAGCACGCCGTAGAAGGCTGGGCGATGCTGACCAAGGATCTCCCGATCGAGGAGGTCGCGCTGATCTCCGACGCATCCAACGTGGAGATCAACCGGCTCAACGCTCGCGCACAGCAATGCCGCGCCGAGCGCCGCGAACTCGGCGACATCGAAGCCCCCATCCCCGGCGTCCACTACGGCATACGCGCCGGCGACCGGGTAGCGATGATCGATCAGCACCACCAGCCCGGCACCGAACGGATCGAGAACGGCGCGCGCGGTCACGTCATAGACGTCAACGAGAAGGGTGAGGTGCTGATCCAGTTCGACGCCACCCAACAGTGGCGAACACTCGCCGGCGATGACCTCGCGCGCCTACGACTCGCCTACGCCAGCCACATCCACCGCGCGCAAGGCGCAACAGTGACCCGCACGCTCGTCGTGACGGGCGGCTGGCAGACCAGCAAGGAGCCAGCCTACGTCGAGGCATCCCGCGCCCGCAAGGGCACCGACTGGTACGTCAACCGCCAAGACCTCGGCGAACACGGACACGACAGCGACCGCATCAAACGCCTCGCACGAGACATGGGACGAAGCCGCGGCCAAGCACCATCACTCGCACACCCCGAGCCAAGCGACCACGATTGGGGGCCTGGCATCGAGCGCTTCGGACCAGACCGCTACCGGCCACGCCTACCCGGCATCGTCCGCACAATCCACCGCCTCGTCCAGCCACCACCCGCGCAGGAGCGGACACGCTGATGAGCAAGCAACGCATCCAGCGCAGCGTGCCGCGTCTCGCGTTCAACCAGCAAGAGGCCGCCGAGGCGCTCGGCATATCCGTGGATCACTTCGCCCGACACGTCAAGCCGGACCTCCCCGTCGTCTACTCGGGGTCGCTTCGGCTTTACCCCCGGAACGCTTTGGAGCACTGGCTTGAGGCACACGCGATCCGTACGGGGCGACGTGTAGCTTGACCAACATGCCGAAGGACACCAAGACCCGATACCAAGGCGTATACGCGCGCCACCGAATTGATTGCGCAGTTGAACGCGACGGAAAATGCAATTGCTCGCCCTCCTACTGGGGGCGCGTGTGGGACCGAACTCACAGCAAGCACCGCAAGACGAAGATGGTGCGCTCGATCGCTGAAGCGCGTAACGCTCGCACCGACCTCCAAGCAACGCTCCGCGCCGGCATGGTGCCCTCATCGAACTCGATGCGCGTCGCTACTGCGATCGAGGCGTACCTCGCCGCAATCGACGCAGGCCGCGCCCTGAACAAGCACGGGCGCCAGTACAAGCCATCGGCGATTCGTGATCTACAAGGAGCACTCGACCGCTACGTGCGACCTGCTCTCGGCGGAAAGCGCCTCGCGGATGTCCGCCGCAGCGACGTCCAGAGACTCGTCGACTCGATGACGCCAGAGAAGTCCGGTAGCCGCGTGCGCACCGTCGTCAACGCGATCCGCAGCCTTTATGGATGGGCGCAAGACCGTGAACTGGTCGACCACGATCCCGCGTCGCGGGTTCGCCTCCCGGCTATGAACGCAACCCCACGGGATCGCGTGGCCACCGTGACTGAGATGCAGACCTTGCTCGACGCGCTTGACCCCGCCGACGCTCTTCCTTACGCGCTCGCCGTCTACGCGACCGCGCGCCGAGCCGAGATCCGTCACGCACGCGTCGAGGACGTAGATCTCGACCTCGGTGTCATCTACCTCGGCGCCGACGAGCGCGGGCGCAAGTCGCGTGCCGCCCAGCGAGCTGTGCCCATTGTCAAACCGCTCGCCGTTCGGTTGCGGCGCGAGCTGATGCGCCGCGGCCGACCGGCACCCACAGCGCTGCTCTGCCCTGGACGCAAGCCAGGAGGACGAAACAGCGGCATGTTGTCCTTCGAGGGTCTACAAAAGCGTGTCGACGACACCTGGGAACCGAAGGACGAGCGCGGCGAGGCAACAGGCGAGAAGGTTGGCGAAAGGATCACAGCCCACGAGTGTCGCCACACCTGCGCTTCGTGGCTCGACGCGGCCCGGGTTCGTCCAGTGCTCGTCTCGCAGCTGAGGGGGCATGCGGCGCCGGCGCGACAGTTGGGCGCGGCGCAGATCACACAACAGCGGTACACGCACGCGCTGCCGGGTGAGGTGGAACTGGCACGCGAACAGTTCGATCGATGGCTTGTCAATGCCGCTGACGCCGCGATGAGCTTGTAGCCCAGCCATAGAGTGCTTGTCGAGGCATCCCGTGGCGAAATTGGGTACCCCCGCACAGGGCGATCATCGCCAGAGTGATCCTAACTGGCTCCTGGGTGACATTACGTCCGGGCGTCTGAACCAAGCCTGATGATGCTTTTGTGAGCACCGACGAGCGCAGGACAGCCTTTCTCGCGGACTCCCCGGAGCTGCTCGACGAGAGCAGCGACGCATTTGGTCATCGCGATTATGCCGAGGCGGTCGCAGAGACGTTGATCGCTGCCCCAACGCCGTTCACGGTCGGAGTGTTCGGCCCTTGGGGTGTCGGGAAGTCGACGATCATTGGCGAGGTCCGCAGACGTCTCCCCGACCGCATCGGTTTCGCCTACTACGACGCCTGGCGATACGAGGGAGACGCCCTGCGCCGCCAGTTGCTCCGGGACGTCGCACGCCAGCTCCACGAGAGCAGGCAGCTGAAAGGGTTTGATCCTGAGAAGGATCTGGAGGAACTCGAGGTCACCGTACAGGAGACGCAAGAGGGCATCGAGTTCAGCTGGCCACGGTTTCTGCGTAGTCTCATCGGAGCCTTTCTCCTCGCGGCGACTGTGTACCTGTTCCTGCGTGACCGTCAGGGTGCCGCGTTGTTCACTGGGCATCAACCACTCACTGACGCTGGGGTCGGGGCGCTCGTCTTCCTGGCGAGTGGACTTCTTACGCTCGTACGCGAGCCCTTCCAGGTCACCCAGCGCGTGCTCGGGACGCAGCGCCTCGAGGAGCCCGACCGCTTCGCCGCCAAGTTCGAGGAGCTGATGGCATGCGTGCGATCCGAGCGTGTCGTGATCGCGATCGACAACCTCGATCGATGTAGCCCGGATCGTGCCGTTGAGATTCTCAGCACGATTAAGACCTATCTGGAGCCGGCGATTGAGCCCGACAGCGCACGTCGCTGGTTGCCACCGCTCCGAGCGCATGGCCAGGCTCCCAAGCCAGCTGTTTTTCTGATCGCCGCCGACATCGACGCGCTGCGGCGCCACTTGCTGAGCAAGGAGCTTGAGGGGGCAGGTCAGCCGCCAGCGGAGGCCGGTAGGTATGTCGATGAGTACTTGCGCAAGTTCTTCTCCGCCACCCTGCCAATCCGAGCATCGCTTGATACCGAGATGCGCAGTTACGTCGCTTCCCAGCTCGCGGAGCTCGTACGCGCCGCGAAGCTTGACGAGCGGGAGCGTAAGAAGCTGGTCGAGATGGTCGCCGCAGCGCTTGGTCGCAACCCAAGGCGGGTCAAGCAGTTCGCCAACAACCTGGAAATCCGCCTGCAGCTACTCGTCGCGCGGGAGACCGAGGCCCCAGGGCATAGCGCGATGATCCGTCCCCCAATCAGCGACCGCCCGCTTGAGGTCGCAAAGCTTGCGCTGATCGAGGAGGAATGGCCTGCTTACTTCAAGGCACTGTTTGCACAGCCCAGGTGTCTGCAGCAGTGGGAGCTCGCGGCGCGCGGCGTCGGACATCTCGGCCCCGGCGTTGCTGGTCCGGCCCCTGAGCAGCCACGGGACATAGACGGCGGCGCCGATGGCTGGTTGGCCTTGGCCGCGTTCCTGCGTGCAAGCGATGGCGTCTCGATCGAAAACCCCCGACCGTTCCTGCGCCTGAAGCAGAGCGAGACCGAAGTACGTCTCCCCGGTGTCGCCGAATTCACCGAATCGATTGCCGCGGGCGAACGCGAGGGTGCGATGGCGATCCTTGCACAAGTGACAGAGGAGCAGCGGCGCGGCCTTGAAGCCGAGTTGCCCTCCGTCCTGTCCCGTGAGCTAAACGAGAGCTACATTCAGGGAGCACTGCAGGTAGTCGATCTAGTTGTGAGTCAGCCGACGATCAACCCACAAATCCGCTCCGACGTGCTTTACAACGCAGTGTCTGATCCACGGATTAAGCACGAACTGGCGCGGCTGGACCCGAAGCTCCTGCTTGCGGCCGGCCGAGACCTTCAACCGACTTCCTATCGGGAGCTCCAGACGCTCGTCGCAGACCGCCTTCCCAGTGGCGACACCGGAGAGAGCGAGCAGCTCGCAATAGCGGTCGCGCTCACCGCGCTGGGTGATGAGCTGAGCCCAGACGCTCGCGAGCACGTCCGCCTCGCTTGCAGTCAGTCAACGCTGCCTCAGCGCCCGGATGTCGTCGCGATCTTCGCCGGCTTCGATGACTCGCTCGTGAATGAGCAGACGATGCATCACCACCTTCAGCAGTTCCTGGGCGAGCAGCCCCAGGGATCAACGCCCGGCCAGTTTGGGAGCAGCATGCGCATCGTGCTCGCAGGCATCCGGCAGCATCGAGACAAACAGGCCGCTGAGCGGATCGCGGACTACATCTCGACGGCACTCGTGGGCGAGGTCTCGCAGCCCAGCTTCATTGAGGACACCGAGCTCTACATCCAGGCGCTCAAGGCGATCGCTCCGGTTGCACCCGAGCGAGTGACCAGCCAGTCGCAGGCACTCCTTGCCGCGCTGCCTGAGATCAGGACCCCGGTGTGTGGACCCTTTCTGGCCATTCTAGGGGCGAGTCTTGAATCTGGCGCGCTCCCGGGGGAAGCGCCTGAGTTCGCCCGGCAGGCGATAGGCCACCTGTTCGCGAACCCTGAAGCGACAGTCGGATGGATCGAAGAGAACCCTGACGCTCTACCGCCGGTGTATAAGGCTCCCGCTTTCGAGACGTTGCGTGAGCTGATGTTGGCTGGTCACCCGCTTACGCTGCGCTGTGCCCGGTTGCTTGAGCAATTTGGCACGGCCGAGCAGACCGATGCCGCTATGACCGAGTCTGCAGACAGCGCGCTCTCTCGCGACGAGTTTGCCAGGCTCCAGGAGCTCCTGCTGGCGAGCCCAGGGTCTTTCAACGAGCGGGGCGGTGAGCTGCTCGCCTCGACACTTGAGCGTTTGGGCTACCTTGGGCCGGGCGTACGCAACCACGCGCTCGCAGTCGCTTGGGAGCTCGTCGCTTTCGCGGATGAGCCGCAGCGCCTGTTGGTGGCGAGCCGACTTCGGGAGCAGATCCTGGATTCTGATCCCGACAGCTCGCTGGTCGCGATTGCACTTGCGCAGGAGATCGCTGGGCGCCCGAAGTCGAGCCTTGATCTTGTCGAGATCATCATCGCCGCGGCGGAACGGGTGAACGCAACACCAGCCGACAGCTTTCAGGAGCTCCATCTGCTGCGGTTCCTCTGTAAGCACAGTACAGAGCTACCTCGCGAGATAGTCGAGCGTCTACAAGTGCACCTCACGGAGATCCTCGAGCGGCGCCCTGGCCTCGTCGCTCCGATCTGCGAGACGATGTCTGCCGTTCCGGAGGGGGAGCCCGGCGAGCGTGCCGGCTTTGCCCGGGCGGTGCTCGACGCGTCCGCCACCGGCGAACTCGATCAGCGCCTCCTACTGCTCACAACAGCGCGAGCGCTGGCAGCAAACACGGCTGCTGACGCGGAAGTCAGGCAGCACATCACGAGTTTGGGCTCATCGGAGGACGTCGCTGACAGCCAGCTTTACGCAAGCCTGGTGGACGAGTAGGTTCTGCAACTGCTTCGATCCCTACAGCTATCCCTAGAGTCCCTGAAACCCCGTCTCTATTGGCCAAAATGCCCTCCCGCGCCGGTCTCCAAAACCGCAACGCGAGGTTCGACTCCTCGGTCCCCCGCTTAGGAGAATGCCCCGGAAACGAGGCTTTCCGCTTTCTAGAGCCGCATGCGGGGTAATGCCGGCGTGGGCACGCGATCCGCATCGATCCGCTGGAATCCGCTCGAATCGATCCGCTTCTATGGGGTATGTGGAGAGTCCCCTTGTTTGCCGTCTGGGGGGATGGATCGCGACTGGCGACCCGATTGACTCGCGCGCCTGTCGGCTTGTGCCAGTGGTGGAGGCGCGCGAGAAGTCCTCAGGTCCCATCGACGCGATGGCGGGCAGCAACTCGCTCAGCAGTTCACGCTTCAGGGCCAGTCCGAAGTTTGCAGAAGGCGTCCCAGTGACCCGATAACCGGCTCGCCAGTGGGGCGCGGCTACTTCGCGCGTTCTTGGGCCTCGACTGCCCGAGCGAGATCGCTGAGCGACAGGTCGAGAGTCGCGAGGAGAGCTCGGACAGTTGCCCACGCTGGCGCGCTCTTTGCCGACTCCAGGCGGCTGACGGTGCCGAAGGTCATGCCGGCGTGGGTGGCGAGTTCTTCTTGGGTCAGTCCGCGTTTTTCACGTAGCTGTCGAATTGCTCGGCCGAGTGCGGGGTCGGTTGGGAGGCGTGGGGGCATGGGCGGGAGCGTCGCATGGGCGAGCGCTTACGTCCATGCGCTTGAGCCCATGTGCGTGAGCGGTTATGCTCTGGCGAAATACAAGTGCCCCGCGCCGCGTCAACGGCCGGGGGCGTGGCTCCGAGAGGTTGAGCTCCCGGCGCATAGGCAGCGTATCCCGACACGGGTTCGCCAGCCTCCCTCGCCAAGCTGTCTCCCGGCGCCTCCGACCACAGGAGGAACCGATGACGAGAACTGCACCGAAGCACCCCAAAGCGATACCCGACGTGCTGATCCTGGCCGCGATCGACCGGGCTGAGCGCCATCGCGGCAAGGATGTCGCCGGCGTTCCGATATGGGCGATCACCGAACACCTGAGCATCGGACGGCGATCGGCCGCCGCTCGCCATGTCCGATCACGCCTTGCCGCCTTGGAAGCGATGGGCAGGCTGGAGCCCTCGCGCCGTCATGGGATTCCGGTGTGGGCGTTCACGTCCGACGGGCGCCAGCGCCTGCGACGCGCTGACCGCGCGGGCGATGTACCTGCGCTGCCCGAGTCGCCACAGCATCGTCAGGGGCGGGAGGCCCGCGCTCTTGCCGCGCTGGAGATCGAGCGCATGCGCGAGGTCGTGCGCGTTGGTCTCGACGAGACTGTGCTGCTGCTAGACGCCCGCACGGCCGGGTCGTCGGACGCATGGTCCGAGCTGAGTGCCCGGCCCGGCTGCGGTGTGCGGTCTGGCGTCTCGGCTCGGCCAGCTATTGCCTCCACGAGTGGGCGGAGCCTCTCGACGAGCAGGCGGACATCGACGACGGCAGCGACCCCGGTGATGAGCCACTCTCCGACGCCGAGCGTGCACGTCTGCGCCCCCGGCGCAGCGGGCGACGCAACACCACGCTCTGGCGGGACCGCGAGCCGTGTTGACGCCGCGCCGCGCGCAATACAATGTGCGTATGACGACGAAGGAGCGACTGCATCGGCTCGTAGATACGCTGAGCGACCGGGAAGCCGAGGACGCCTTGCGACTGCTTGACGCTGAGCATCAAGCGCTGGTTGGCTCCCGGCCGCCAGGTGAGACCGATGAGGAAGGTGCGCTCGCAGCGTTGCCGGACGGATGGGGCACGACGTTGACGGGGGAGCCGATGCCCGACGTAGCAGCCGCTGTCCGTCGCTCACGCGCGATGCACTGAAGAGGTGCTCGTCGTCGATGCAGCCTTGGTGGTCGAGCTTGCGCTGGACAGGCTAGGAGAGCAAGCCGGAAGTCTGCTCGGCGATCAGGAGCTCGTGGCGCCGTGCCTGCTGTGGAGTGAGGTGCCGTTGGTCATCAACGAGATGGCCTTTCGTGGCGAAATCTCCCGTGATCTCGCAGAGAGTGCGCTCGAGCGCTTTCTAGCCGGCAAGCTCGATGTGAGCGAGCGTCGACACGCCGATCTGACGACTACCGCGTTGAGCATCGCGGTAGCGCTCGGATGGGCAAAAACCTACGACGCCGAGTATCTCGCTCTGGCGCGGCTACTCGATACGCGGGTAGTCACGCTTGATCTGCGCCTACGCCGCGGCGCCGAGCGGCTGGGGCTCGTCGTAACGCCAAACGAGCTGACGGGCCCAGCCGAGATGGAGTCGGCGGCAGATCCAACGAGCCGCGCCCTTGGCGTCGAGCTGACCCAGCGATTTCTCACCACCCGCTGACAGGCGCCGGCCAGTGACCCGGCCGAGCGCTTCAGCCCTCGCCGTCTGTGGGCAGCTCTTTGAACTGCTGCCTGAACTCCCCCGGCGTCAGGTCGCGCTCGCCGTGGCGGGAGAGCATCGACGTGATGCTCAAGTCGGGGCGCAAGACGACCCGACCGTCAGGGCGACGATCCTCGACCACGTAGTCGCCCGACAGGGCGCCGCTGAGCGTTACTCGAGCCAGCTCCATCCACGGCTACTGTCGCACGCCGCTCAGACCGATCCGCCGACTTCCATGTGTGCGCTGACCGGAGCAGCTGGTTTCAACCTGAACTCCGCTGAAGGGTCCTCGGGAGTTGAATCCCAAGGACCCCCAGCGAGTGGGACGTGGGGACGCACGCGATGAGCGTTCCCACGCCCGTTGCACTGCACCATCTGTGGGGATGATTCGTGCTGACGGACAGCATACATGGCTTTTGAGCCTAGGCGTTGACGCCCTGGACTCTGACCCTAGGACTACGGCATGTTTGCTCAGTGCGTGAGGAGCCGGACCCCGAGTTCGCTGTGCTTTTGAAAGAGCTCCGCGAGCAGCGAAGGATCACCCAGGAACAGCTTGCCTTCGATGCGGGCATCACCGCCTCGGCGCTCTCTCGGATCGAACGCGGGCTCACCAGCCCGGGGTGGCCCACCGTCAGGCGAATCGCCAGGGCTCTCGGTCTCACCATCGTGGAGCTCGCCCGAGCTGTCGAAGGTTTCGCCCCAGCCGGCGAGGCCGAGCGCTGAGGAGGCGATACCGAGCAACAGGCCCTGCCAACCGGGAGCCCGGCGCTACCCCGTCGCCGTGCGCCTGCTGTTTCGCGTCAGCTCTGCCACCAGCGCCTCGATCGAACGCCTGAGCTGCTGGATGCTGGCCTGCTCCACCCGCTCCACTCCCACTGAGCGGTTGAGCCAGGCATTGATCTCACGGTGACCGCGGCCATCGCGGCGGTGTAGTTCCGCCACCAGGCGGCTGCGCTCCTTGCGCAGATCCTCACGACGCTCGAATGACGCGATCGCCACCGGCTCGATCGCCCCCGCAGGCGCTGTCGCGGCAGGCGAGCTCGCCTGGGCCTGCTGGGGAGCGCCGAACAGGGTCATCTGGGGGGCGAACTCGGCGCTCAGCGGCACGAACTCCGCCGTGGGGGAGGGCTCGCTTGCACGCCGTTCGGGCGGCTCCTCCCAGCCCTCCTGGGGCTCCTCGCGATGCAGCGCATGGCGCAGCTCCGTTTCCACCTCCGAGGCGTGCCTGCGCAGGGTCTGCTCGGCCGGTAGGTACACCCAGCTGGGCTCCGCTGCTCGCCCGGGTGTCGTGCGCACGAACCGTCCCACGATCTGGCGGAAGATCAGCGGCGTCTTCGCCGCCGTCGCATACACCCCCACCCGCAGCCGGGGTATGTCCACACCCTCCGACACCATGTTCACCGCCACTATCCACGGCTCGCGCGAGCTGCGGAAGTCGGCGAGCTTGCGCGCTGCCTTGGCCTCGGTGTGGAGCACCACCACCGGCGCCCGGCCCGTCGCCTCGCCCAGGAGCTTCGCGATTTTGCGCGCATGGCCGGCGTCGGCCGCCACTGCCAGCGCGCCCGCGTCGGGGTGGCCCTCGGCGCGCAGCGCCCGCAGCTTGGCATCAGCTTCGCGCAGGATTCGCGGCAGGCCGTCGGGGAGCTCCGTGGAGATCGCCGTGCGATAGCGGCGGCTGGCCTCACGTGTGGTGAGAACCGTCTCGAAGGAAGACTCGATCACGTCCTCGCCGCTGCGCCACGACAGGGTCCCGTCGAACGTCACGAACGCAACCGGCCGGCAGATCCCGTCCGCAACCGCCTCGGCGTATGTGTAGGAAATATCCGGCACCACCAGGCCGTCGCCGTCGTAGCGCACTCCCGGGATCGGGGTGGCGTCAGAGCGAAAGGGGGTGCCCGAGAGCAGCAGCCAGCGGGGCGCAGCGGAAAATGCCCGCTGGAAGCTCATCCCCCACGCGAGGTCCTCGCCGAGGTGGTGGGCCTCGTCGACCACCACCAGCGTGTCGGGGGAGACGCCGGCCGCCCATCCACCGGGATCGCTTGCCACGCGCGCATAGGTCACCGCCACGCCGTCGAAGTCCCGGGGCGGGTTCGGTCCGGGCGCATCCGGCTGCAGCTGCACCCCCAGGAGCGCCGCCGCCGATGCCCATTGGCGCGTGAGGGGCGTGGTGGGGCAGAGCACCGCCACCCGCCTCACCACCCCACTCGACAGCAGCTCCCTGGCGAGCTCCAGCGCGGGGCGTGTCTTGCCCGCACCCGGCGCCGCCGAGATCAGGAATGGGCCCCCCTGCCAGTCGCCGAGAAGGTCGAGCGCACGGATTTGCCATGCGCGTAGCGATGTCGAGGGGGAGCGCGTCAAAGAGTCCGGCATCCTGCGGCACGGAGCGGACGGATCGATTGGCACCAGCCGCCTTTGGCTCGGTTGTGCCAATCGCGCCCCGCGAGCCCAAAACGGCGGGGGCCTGTGCTAATCTCCATAAAACAGATCGACAATGTCATGAAGATCGACGTCCACCAACATCTCTGGACCGAGCCCCTCGTCGAGGCTCTGGCCGCCCGTCACGAGTTTCCCTTCGTGCGTCGCGAGAGCGGGCTGACCGTCCTGTATCTGGCCGGGGAGCGACCTTATGTGATCGACCTCGCCGGCGAGGCTCCCGCCAACCGCTCGATGCTCGTCGAGCTCGACGGCCTCGACCGGGCGCTCGTGTGCCTCTCGAGCCCCCTCGGCATCGAGGGGCTCTCGCGAGCCGACGCCGTCCCCCTGATCGATGCCTACCACGAGGGCGCACTCGCCCTGGAGGAGCCATTCGGTGTGTGGGCCGCAATCGCCCTCGAGCGCGCCCAGCCCGATGACATCGATCGGGCCCTCGAGCGGGGCTGCGTCGGTCTGGCCCTCCCCGCCGGTGCGCTCGCCGGGGTCGACGCCCTCGCTGCCCTGCGTCCCCTGCTCGCCCGGCTGGAGCTCCACGGGGCGCCCCTGCTCATCCATCCCGGCCCCGGCCTGCGTCCCGGCGTCGATCGCCCCCCGGCCGAGCTTTCGCTGGGCGAGCCGCTGTGGTGGCCCGCCCTCACCAGCTATGTCGCCGGCATGCATGCGGCCTGGCTCGCCTTCCTCGCTGCCGGGCGCCCGGCTCATCCTCGGCTGCGGGTGATCTTCACCATGCTTGCCGGTCTCGCGCCCCTGCACTGCGAGCGGCTCTGCTCGCGTGGCGGGCCAGCGTCCAGCGTCCCCGATCCGCTCGTCTTCTACGACACCTCCTCCTACGGCCAGCGAGGCGTGGAGGCCATGGCCCAGGCCGTGGGGGCCGGCCAGCTGCTGTACGGCTCCGACAGGCCCGTCGTCGAGCCCGGCGAGATGGGCATGCCGGGGCTGCTCGACTGGGACACCATCCTCGACAGCACCCGCCGAGCCCTCGGTGCCACGCGTCTGGCGGGAATCCGATGAGCGCCACCCCGACTCAAATCGATGCCTCGTCGCGCATAGCTGCTGGAGCGGATCCCAGCAGGCCATCCCTCGCCGGCGTTCCCCGTCCGCGCGGACGCGACCTCTCCGGTCCCGAGCTCGAGAGCTTCGTCTCCGAGCTGGTCGACCGGCCCGAGCTGTGGATCGAGCGTGTCAAGCACGATGCCACTCAGCGGGTCTATGAGGAGCTGTTGAGCGACGATCACCTGACGGCCTGGCTGATCTGCTGGATGGACGATCACGACACCGGCTTCCACGACCACGACATCTCCGCCGGCGGGGTGGCCGTTGTCAGTGGAGCCGTCCGCGAGGAGCGCCTCACGATCGACGGGCCACCGGCCAATCGCGTCTTCCAGGCGGGATCGAGCTTTCACTTCTCCCCTGTGGACATCCACCGTGTCCGTCACGCCGGCAGTGATCCAGCTGTGACCATCCACGTCTACTCACCGCCCCTGATGCGGATGGGCGCCTACGTGATCGGCGAGGACGGTGTCCTGGCACGGCACACCAAGTCCTACAGCGAGGAGCTGCGACCCCTGCAGCCCAGCGCGGGCGCCTAGCGTTCCCGCCTGGCTATCTCCCGGACCTCCACGCCGCTGTCGGAGGCGATCAGGATGGTGCTCACCAGCTCGGGGGCGAACAGCCCGTGATCGACCACTCCCGGTGTGGCGCTGAGCATCGCCGCGAGCTCTCGAGGATCCTCGAGCGGGCCGAGGTAGTCGGCGATCAGCCCTCCATCCGGGCTCTCCGGCACATCGCGCAGCGCCGCCGGAGTCACGGCGAGCAGCGTGCGGCTCACACCGAAGCGGAGCAGCTCCAGCGGGACCGGTGAGGCGAGCTCCCGAACGGCCTTCTCGGCCGAGGCGATCACCACGAAGCGCTGCGCCGCCGCCGCCACGATCTTCTCGCGGGTGTGAGCTCCGCCGCCCCCCTTGATCAGCCACCCTCGCTCGTCGATCTGATCGGCACCGTCGATCGCCAGGTCCAGCTCGCCCACATCGTCGAGCTCCTCGACCGACAGGCCGAGCTCGCTCGCCGCCCTGGCCGTGGCGGGGGAGGTGGCCACACAGCGCAGGCCGCTACACCCCCGGGCGGCAATCGCCGGCAGCAGATGAGCCACCGTCGAACCGGTGCCCAGGCCCAGCCGCATCCCATCCTCGACCAGCTCGGCCGCCGCTTTGGCCGCAGCGTCCTTCTGGCGCTCGCCGGCGGGATCTCCGCTCAGCGGCGCTCGCTGCCACCCAGTCGCACGAGGGGACGCCATGGTGCGGACGTTACCGACCCGACCCGCTCCCTGAGACGAACCTCCTGCGGCGAGGCCGGTCCGTGCAGCAGAAAGCCCTGGCCCACCGAGCAGTCCAGCGCACGAGCGAGCGCCAGCTGGCGGTTGGTCTCGATGCCCACCGCCACCGCCGTCAGCCCCGCCTCCTTGGCAAGCGCGATCATCGCCGCGAACATCGCCCGGCTCTCCTTGTCGCGATCGAAGCTGGCTGTGAGGCTGCGATCCAGCTTGACCATGTCCAGCGGGAGGTTGCTGGGCAGCGCGAGCGAGGACTGGCCCGAGCCGAATTTGTCCAGGGCGATGGAGACGCCCAGGCGCTTTACGTCCTTCAAAGCCGCCCGTGCCCGCTCGGGGTCGCGCTGCACCGCCTCCTCACTCACCTCCAGGCACAGCGCCCGTCCGGGCAGGCGGCAGTAGGCGAGCTCCTCCCGCACCCGCTCCGCCAGGTCCATCTCGGTCAGCTCGCGCGCCGATATGTTCACCGACACGGGAATCGCGATCCCGTTGCGTCGCCAGATCTCCGCCTGGGCGCAGGCCGAGTGCAGCACCCAGTTGCCGATCTGCACGATCAGCTCGCTTTCCTCGGCCGGTGGGAGGAACATCGCGGGGAGCATGTCGCCACTGCTCACCCCGTCGCCGCCCTGGGGGCGCCAGCGCACGAGCGCCTCGCAACCCACCGCCTGCCCCCCGGCGAGCGACAGGATCGGCTGGTAGGCCAGCAGCAGCTCGTGCTTGGGCAGCGCCTCACGCAGGCGTCCCTCGATCTGCACGTTGGTGGAGACCTCGCGCCGCAGGCTGTCGTCGAACAGCTCCAGACGCTGGCCGCCCGCGGCCTTGGCTCGATACATCGCCAGGTCGGCCTCCCGGAGCATCGCCTCGGGGTCGGTGTCGGGGCTGTGGGAGACCGACACCCCAACGCTCCCCAGCATTGCCACTTCGCTCTTGCCCACGGGGAATGGCCGCTGCAGCGCTTCGAGGACCCTTCCCGCCAGCGCCATCGCCTCGCCGTCGCTCTCGATGTCCTCGGCCAGGATCACGAACTCATCGCCTCCCAGCCTTGCCACCGTGTCGCTGTCGCGCATCAGCGCCGCCAGGCGCTCAGAGATGCCCACCAGCAGGCGATCGCCCACCCCGTGGCCGAGGTTGTCGTTGACCGCCTTGAACTTGTCGAGGTCGATGAACAGCATCGCCACCACGCCGTTGCTGCGATGCAAGCGCGCCAGCGCCTGGCAGGCTCGGTCCATCAGGAGCAGGCGGTTGGGGAGCTTGGTGAGGGGGTCGTGGAGCGCCTGGCGCTCGAGCCACAGGCGGTCGGTCACATCCTTCACCGCCGCATACCAGGTCTCCCCATCGCGGTGTGCGCTCCACATCAGCCAGCGCCACGAGCCGTCGCGGTGGCGATAACGGTTGGTGAAGTTCTCCAGCTGAGCCCTCTGACCCGCCGCTGCGCTCATGGCGGCAAGCGTCGGCTCGACGTCGTCGGGATGCATGAACTCCTGCATGGGCCTCGACAGCAGCTCCTCGCGAGTCCAGCCGAGCAACTGCTCCCAGGCCGGATTGAGGAGGGTGAAGCGCCCGTCGAGGGAGATGGTCGCCAGCAGGTCGCTGGTCATCTCGAACAGGCGAGCTATGCGCGCCTGTCCACCCAGCGCGGTGTCGATGCTCGCATGCGGAGCAGTGCTCGTTGCCTGAAAGCCCATTCCTGAGAACTCCGTCGGCAGCCATCTGCCGGTGCTCGGGTCAACCCTCGGCAGATGGACGTATTTACTAGGCTTCGAGGCTCAGGAGGCGGTGCCGAGCGGAGCGCCCGGTTCATGCCCTGAGCCCTGTCCCGCGAGCGCGGGCCCGGCCCCCAGCGGGTGCTCGTCTCCGCGCAGGAAGCGCCACACCGACAGGCACATCAACACAGTCATGATTCCCGCGCTCGAGGCGCACCACTCGCAGATGGCGTGGATGGAGAACAGCTCGCGGTAGGTGAGGTAGCCGCTGAAGCCGAACCCAACCACCGTGAAGGCCATCGTCGCCAGCCGGCTCGTCTCGCCCTGGGGAACCAGCAGCGAGCCCACGATCCCGATGTAGCCGAGCAGCCCGATCAGGGCAACCGGCACGCCCGCGAGCTTGGAGTAGATCGAGGTCTGCACCTTCGTGCAGCTTTCTCCCGCCGTGCACGCCGGCTTGATGCCGGCGTAGTGGACGTAGGTGAGGTAGCTGGCGATGGCCAACCCGATCACCGAGAGGACGAGCAGCGTGATCCTCAGGGTGCGGGAACTCATCCGCCTATGCCTTCAGGAGTTTTTCGATTTGTCCGTCGAACGCCGTTCCGTCGGTCAGCGAGCCGGGTTCGAACTTGGTCATGGAACCACCCGTCTTGCCCAGGAGGAAGGACGGGGTGCCGGTGAAGCCGGCGTTGTTGGCCGCCTGGGCGTCGCTTGCAACCTGGTTGGCGAGCGCGCTTTCGCTGCGAGCGGTGGTCCAGGTTGCGAGGTTCAGGCCCGGTACCTGCTGGGCCAGGCCCTGGATGTATTTTTCGGTGACATAGCCCGTGTCCTCTTCTCCCTGCTCGTGGTAGAAGAGCTCGATGAAGTTCCACATCTTGTTCTGCTTGCCCGCTGCCAGGGCGGCGATCTGCTGTGTCCTGAATGTTTCTGGTTCGCGCGTCGCCGTCTCCAGCGAGCGGTATTCGATCTTCAGCTTGCCCGTGTGCACCCACTTCTGGATCACCGCCGGCAGCGCCCCAAGGGTGAACTCCTTGCAGATCGGGCACTCCAGATCACCGAAGTACTGGAGCGTCACCGGCGCCGTGGGGGAGCCCAGCACGTTGCCGCTCTGCGGTATCCCGCTGACGAGCGCAGAGACCGTCTGGGCCTGCTGGTTGGCCGTTTTGCTTCCCACCACAGGCGGTTTGGATTTGCTGCCCCCGCCTGTGGCCACGAGGATGATCACGATCACCACCACAACGGCCGCAGCGACCACACCCAGCTGGGTCAGCCGCTTGCGCCGCGCGATGGTTGCCGCCTCGGCTTCCTCCAGCGCCCTGCGTTCCTCCCGCGCCTGCTCACGGCGCTGCTTGCGGGTCAGATCCTCCTCGTCGCTCTCCACTGGGCTCATAGGCGCAACTTTTACACGTTTCTGTTCAATCGTGCCTAAGTATTGCTCGGCCGTCGCCGCGGTGGGCCGACCGGAGCCCCAATCGGTCCTGGCCGAGTGCCAGGATGGAAACATCCAGGCAGAGCTCGCTCGTTGCGGGCACACTGTGTGGGGCAGCGCCGTTTAGCCCTCGTAGCTCAGCTGGATAGAGCATCGGACTTCTAATCCGAGGGTCGCTGGTTCGAATCCAGCCGAGGGCATCCCCGAAACGCCTGCAAAGCATGGCTTTGCCTTGACTTAGTGCTTTACCATAGTTTGCGTCCTCCCGGGATTTCCTCCCGAGGAAGGCTGAGAGCAGGCGTTCGAGCGATCATCGCCAAAGCTGCCAATCGACAAGCCACTCCGGGTGAACGTGGCACCAGGAGGGCGTAGCCCGACGCCTCCGGTGGGGTAGCTGCGGCCTCTGCGCCGCGATGGCTGACGTGGGTTGAGGGTCGCGGCTGCTGTTGAGCTGCTGTGTGGTCGGGATGCAGTCGGGCGCGCTCCGTGCTCCTCGATGCTGGCTGTGGGTGCTCCGGGCGTCTCTGGGAGAGGGGTCCGGGGCGGCTGGGGGGGTGTTGTCGTCTAGCGGACGCGGGGGTGGGGCTTCTTCTATGCGCCCGGACGCGCTTTGGCGTTGGCGAGGTTGGTTGCGGGGACCGGTCGTGGCCTGGCTTTCTGCTTGACGGCAAATTCGTTGTCCGGTTTGGGCGAGTTGTGGTCAGTAACAGGAGAAGGGATTGGTTTGCCCCGAGATTTGTAGGGGGGCATTGGTAGCGGTGGTCGACAGTCGGTTGGAGCGTTTGAGCGAAAGGAGTCTGTTGTGGCTGTGGATGACGAGGTTTCGCTGGATGTGCCGTTGTTGGATTGCGAGGAAGCGGCGGTGTTGTTGAAGGTGCGGGTTTCGTGGGTGCGGGATGCCGCGCGGATGGGTCGTCTGCCGTGTTTTCGGGTTGGGCGGCATTTGCGGTTTAGCCGGGTGATGCTTGAAGAGTGGCTGGCGGATCAGTTCGAGAGGCCGCCGGGGACGGGCTCCGTGCGCGCGCAGACGCGCGGATCGCGCGCGGGAAGTGCGGTGTTTCGGCGGGGTACCCAGGCAGCTCTGTTGGCGGCTCTTGAGCCGCCGAGGCGTGAGGGAGGTGGGCGTGATGAGTAGTAGCGATCCGTGGAAGGGCAGGGGTGGTGGGTCTCGGCGTGGGTTGGATCGTCCGCCTGGCTGGACGGATTCGCTGTTGGCGGGTCGTTCGCGGGCGGATAAGGAAGCTGACCAGGACGCTCAGCAGAAGGCGATGCTCCTGGCCGGTGTGGTGATTGTGCTGCTGGTGTTGTTGCTCCGCTGGACGTTCGGGGCGGTGGGGCTTGCGCTCGGCTGGTGGTCGGCGCCTGCGTTCGCGCCCGTGATCGTGTGGTCGCTGGTTTCGGTGTTCGCGGATCGGCTGTTGCGGCCGGTCGAGATCGAGCAACTCGGTTGGCCGAAGCGGTTGAAGCTCGGGGCGCTGCTGCTGGTGTCGTTGTGGGCGCTCTGGGGGGTTTGGGCTGGCCCGGCCGCGCGTGCGTGGAAGGCCGCGCATGGCGGGTTCCTGAGCGCTGCTAGGGGCGGCGGCGCGAGCTACCCGCTGCACGCGGTCCTCGCGGCGTCTCCGGTCGCTTTGGGGATCGTCGCGTTCTTGCTGCTCGCCGTGGCGATGGTGCTGTTCCCAAGGCCCGTCAGGCGCGGCGGGCGGGTGCCTCCGACGCCGCCCGGTGGCCCTGAGCCGCTACGCCCGCCGCTGATGTCGGGGCCGCGTCATCCTCGACCCGGTGATCCGCTCCGTCCGCCGGGAGTGGGTGGGCCGCGTCATCCTCGACCCCCGTACTGGCGATGACGTTCCTCGTTCTGGCCGCCACTTTCGCCGCGTGTGGGTTCGGGGCGCTCTGGATCCTGCAGAGCTACAACGCCGAATACTCAGAGCGCGAGACCGGCGTTCCCATCGAGGTAGGGGACGCTGATGATGCGTGGCTCGCGCTGGACGCCGGTGCGGTGTTGGGCCGGCATGTGTGGGCCGGGCAAACAGCGGGGGGTGTCCTGCGTAGCCCGCCTGACTGCGCGGCGATCGTCGTTGGGCCGCCCCGGTCGGGGAAGACGCGGAAGGTGATCGCGCCGACCCTCGCGTGGTGGGATGGCCCGGCGCTCGTGACATCGACCAAGGGCGACATCCTGGGGACGGCGGCGCATCGGGGGCGGGTGGGTCCGGTCGCGGTGTATGACCCGACGGGGTCGCTCGGCCAGCAGGAGCTGAGCGTGGGGTTCTCGCCGCTGTCGCGGTGTGGGAGCTGGGACGGCGCGGTTGAGGTAGCCGCCGCGATGCTCTCCCCAGCCTCCTCGGATGAGAGTGTCCGCCACGGCGAGCACTTCGCGGTCGCCGCCAGGGCGCTCTTGGCACCTTTGTTTCACTCCGCTGCGCTCTCGGGCGGCGGGATGGAGCAGGCGCGCGGGTGGCTTGGGCGCTCGGAGTTCTCAAAGCCCTCTGAGATCCTCCGCAACGCTGGGGCGGTGATCGCGCTTGAGGAGCTATCCGGTGTCGCCGCGCAAGCCGTGGGGGACTACCGGACCTCGGTGCTTGGGACCGCGCAGGTAGCGCTCGCGTGGGCCTCCCGGGCGGCGATCAGAGCTTCCACCGACCCGACCGCTACACCCCAGATCGATTTGGGGGAGCTGATCGCCCGGAACGGGACGCTGTATGTCATCTCCCCATCGCGTATCCAGCAAGAGCTAGCACCGCTGATCGCGGCGTTGCTCGATGGGTTGTGCGCGGACGCGATCGACATCGCGCTCGCTTCTCCCTCGGGGCGTCTTGAGCGTCCGCTGCTGCTTGCGCTGGATGAGGTAGCGAATATCGCTCCGATCCGCTCGTTGCCGCGCCTTCTGAGCGAGGGCATACAGCAAGGCATCGTGCCCGTCCTCGGCGTGCAGGACATGAGCCAGGCGCGCGCCCGCTGGGGAGAGCACGAGACCGCGACGATGTGGTCCACCCCGACGCTGCGGCTAGTCCTCGCCGGGGTCGCTGACCCCTATACCGCGCAGCTCGTCTCAGACGCATGCGGCGAGCAACTCGTATGGCGCCCCCAGGTCAGCGAGAATATCTCAACCTCCCAACAGGTCGAGCGCAACGGACGGACCTACACCGGGGGCGACAGCCACGCCTACACCCAACAACGCGAGCGCGCAATCCAAACGTCGGACCTCAGAGCCATGCGACCTGGACGAGCGCTCGCGCTACCCCAGGGCCGCGAACCTATCCCGGTCGAGCTATTTCCCCACGCTCCGGGCATCACCCACTGCGATTGGGCCGCCCTTTGCCGCTCGGGACGCGAGGAGCTACGCGCCTCCGTTTAGCGCTGGCCGGCGTCCGGGCACACGGCATGCCCCGGTCTAGGTGAGAGGCTCAATCGTCTGGCGGCTGGAGTCCTTCAACGAGGTCGCCGGGGTCTACGTCCAGTCCGTATGCAATCTTGAGGAGATTGTGAAGGCTTATGTTGCGTCTGCCGCGCTCGACCTGACCGAGGAACGTCCAGTGGACATCGCACTCGTAAGCGAGGGACTCCTGGCTGAGCCCTAGGCTTTCGCGGTGCGCACGAATGCGTTCGCCGAGGACACGGGTGGCGTCGGATAGCGGCTGGGCCATGCAACGCACGACATCGACTACGACCGTGCGTGTCCAGAGCGTCAGCGTCCCATGCACTTACGTCTCATGCAGATGGGTCCTACAACCCACCGCAATCATTGATCCCTACGCAAAGTCTTATAAATCAAACTCGGCTACTTGACAGAACTATTCGCGGTGCTTTAGGCTGCCGCTCGCCGGGGGCGCTCTCTTGTCGTGCGCGTCGGTAGAACGACGACAAACTCGAAGGAGGCGTTAGCAATATGACGAGCCGGTGCGGTCGGGGAATACGTAGGGTGCGGGCTCGTCTGAGTGCAACCGTTTCGCCGCGACGGCTGCTGGCTTGTGTGGGGGTGGCGGTGGTCTGTGTGGCACTCGGGGGTGTTGCTGGCGCCCATACGTCCGGATCGGGAGCGCGGCACGAGCCGGCGGGTACTCGTTCGGCGTATGGGAGGAGTGGGTCACCTCATTTCTCGCGGGCGGCGCTGACTCGGGCAAAGCGGCGGGCGGCGGCTCGCAGGCGCTGGCTTGAGAGTCCGAGAGCGCGGGCGGCGAGGGTCGCGTCTCGGAAAGAGTTTCACGGCCTCTCGGTGCAGCAGGCACGGGGAGCGGTTGAGCAGACCTACGGCACGACGTTGGGTGCTTTGAGTGCGAATCCAGCAGCGATCGTGGCGGCCGCAGGCCATGTCGTCCGCTATGAAGGTGATCGCGTGGCGTTTGTGCGAACGCGAGACGGGCTGGTTGAGCGCGAGGACTCCACATTGCCGCTGCGTATTGGAGGCGCGCCGGTTAGTCTGGCGCTTCGTTCGAGTGGCGCTGGGTTTTCGCCTGTCAATCCTCTGCATCGTGTCGCGATCTCTCAGCGGCTGCCCGGCGGCGTCACGCTGGGGTCATCGATTGGGTTTGTTCCCCAAGGAGGCAGTGTCCAGGGGCAGCTCTTCGGCGCGAGTAGCGTCTTTTATCCCGAAGTTGGGCGCGATGAGGATATGTCTGTCACTCCGACGAGTGGGGGTGTTGAGCTCTCAACGATTCTGCGCTCTCGCTTGAGCCCGCAGAGAATCAGATATCGCGTTGTATTGCCGAAGGGTGCTGTACTGCGCGAATCTGATGATGGTGCGGTCATCACGGATGGGGTAAGTGTGGTGAGAGTGCTTGCCCCGACTGCCCGCGACGCGCAGGGCCAGAGCGTGCCCGTGCAGATGCGCGTCGTCGCAGACGAGCTGGTCTTGGCCGTAGCGCATCGCAAGCTTGACGTTGCGTATCCGCTGCTTGTCGATCCGAGTATCACTGAAGAACACTGCTGCGGTGAATGGCATTTTGAAGGCACCGACTGGGGAGGCGAGTTCGAAGGCGAACCCCACGGATTCGCTAGCCCATCGCCGGGGCTGGTCGAGGCGAGGGAAGGCTGGTACCAAGAAGGAGTCTCAGAAGGTGCAAATCAGTATTCGTATAACGAATGGGCCGAAAAACATGGTTGGATCGGCACGAAGATCACGTTCACCGGTGTGAGCTTCACCGGCGGCAATACAGGCCATATCATTATCGCTGAGGTAAGCGGCATCTGTCAAAAACGCGGCGGTACCGGCAGCAACACTTACCAGTGGAATAGCGTCGAAAACAGCGTGTCCCCGCCTTCCACGCTCGAATTTCCCTCTAGCGCGGAATACGAAAAAGACTCGTTCCAGTACTGCTCGCCTGACGGGTCTGCCATGCGGGTCGGCCCATCTCCATACGTTGAACGCCCGCTGCCCTCTGGCTGCGAATTGGCCACAAAAGTGTGGTGTAAACTAAGCTCGGCGGTGCAGTTGGTCGTAGGGGGGGTAGTTATTACAGAGCGCTCTGGCAGTTCTTTGAGCCATCATCGCCGGCCTGGGGCGACCCACGGCGAACTGCTTGGCCCGAACAATCCCGGCGAGGGCAGCCAGACGCGCATCTGCGAAGGCGAGCCCGTCGACTGTTCCACGGGAAATGAGATCGAGACTCAGACAGACATCAACATACCCGACCGTGGCATACCGCTGAGGTTGACGAGAACCTACAACTCGCAAGCTGCCGTGGCGCAAAGCACCCCCGGTGCGTTCGGATATGGCTGGTCGGCCTCGTTCGGAGACCATCTGACTATCAACAGCACGACCCACACCGCGACCGTCGAACAAGCAAACGGAAGCACAGTCATCTTTCACGGCAATGTAGGCGAAACAGGAGAACTGACGGCGCCCGCCTGGGCGCAAGCCAAGCTCGTCAGAGAAAGCAGCGGCAAATACGTTTACACACTCCCGAACCAGCAGACATTTCACTTCGAAGAAAGCGGAGTGCTTGCCAGTGAGAGCGACCGCAACGGCAACACCACCACTCTGACGCACACCGGCGAACACCTGACTGCCATCACCGACAGCAACGGACGACAGCTCACCCTGAAATACACATCGGGCGGACAGGTCGAAAGCGCCACCGACCCGATGGGACACGTCGTCAAATACACCTACGAAAGCGGAAACCTCGTCAGCGTCACCGAGCCGGGCGAAGCCAGTGCGCGATGGAAATTCAAATACGACAGCTCGCACCAGCTGACCGAAATGACTGACGGGCGTGGCGGCAAAACCACCAACGAATACAACAGCTCACACCAAGTCAAGTCACAAACCGACCCGATGAGCCGCGTGCTTCACTTCGAATACGAAGAAATCAAAAGCAAAGCCGAAGGCGAATACCTCCTACCGAACGTTGTAAACGAAACAGTGAGCGAAGAAACCCAGGAACCGGCCAGCGAAGAAGAACTCTCGAAAGGCGTCGCGGTGCCCGCTCCAGAAACTGTAACGAAGGTGACGCATGTCGGCACGGGAGCCGTAACGGTCGAGCACTTCAGCAACGAAGGCCAACTGCAGTCCATCACCAAGGGATACGGCAGCTCAACCCCCAGCACCGAAAAACTCACATACGGCACGAACCACTATCTCGCCAGCCGAACTGACGGCGATGAACACGTCACCAAATACGCATACGACAGCGAAGGCAACCGCACCGAACAGACGGACCCGAACAGCAACATCACGAAGTGGGAATACAACAAAACACACGACGTCATTGCCAGCACCACCCCGAGCGGCGAGAAAACCACCATCAAACGGGACTCCCATGGCAACGCGGAAACGGTGGAACGTCCTGCTCCCGGGGCTACGACACAACTCACGAGCTACAAATACGACTCCCACGGCGACGTGGAAAGCATGACCGACCCGCTGAAACGCACGTGGAGCTATGGATACGACAGTTATGGCGACCGCACGGCCGAAACAGACCCGGAAGGCAACAAGACGACCTGGACCTATAACAGCGACTCGCAGCAGATTGCCACGACGAGGCCACGTGGAAACGCTACCGGTGCGGAAGCCGCCCAATACACCACTACCGTTGAACGCGATACCCAAGGTAGGCCGGTCGCGATCGCCGCCCCGAGCGCGGCAGAAGGCGGCAAACCATCCAACCGCGCTCCGGCGGCGATCTCGGGGACCCCGCAGGAAGCCGAAACGCTCACCGCTAGCGCCGGAACATGGGAAGGCAAGCCACCACTCAGCTACGCCTTCCAGTGGCAGCGCTGCAACGCTACTGGGGGTAGCTGTACGAACGTCACAGGCGCAACCACCGCGATCTATCTCCTTGGACCAGGCGACGTCGGGGACACGCTGAGGGTGATCGTCACTACAACAAACTCGGTAGGGTCGGCCAGCAGTACCTCCGAAGCGACTGGCGTTGTGGCGTCCGCCGAGGTCTTTGCTGGGGTGTTTGGTGTTGGGGATTTTGTGCATCCTGGTGGTGGGGCGGTCGATCCGCATGGGAATGTGTGGGTCACTAACTCTTGGGGCACGCCGCTGGTGCAGAAGTTTTCGCCTGCGGGGGTGCAGGTTTGGGCTGCTAGTGAATGGGGTTCGGGGAAAGGGCAGTTCGAGGAACCTGTTGGGATCGCGATCAACCAGAGCACCGGCAACGTCTACGTGACTGATGGGGACGTGAATCGTGTTCAGGAACTCAACGAAAAAGGCGAAGCTGGCAAAGTGATCGGGAGTACTGGGTCCGGGGCGGGCCAGCTCAACGAACCAGATGCGGTTGCTGTGGATGCGTCGGGGAATGTTTGGGTGGCTGATACCCAGAACCAGCGGGTCGCGGAGTTCAACGAAAAAGGCGAATTCGTGCGTGCGTTCGGGTTCGGGGTTCTCAACGGCGAAGCAAAACTTCAGGTCTGCACAACGAGCTGTGCCGCCGGGATCAATGGATCGTCGGCTGGCGAGTTCAGCGATCCCACCGGGATCGCGGTCTCGGGCGGCCATGTGTATGTCTCTGATCTGAACAACGGGCGGATTGAGGAGTTCAGCACGACCGGTGAATACGTCGCTCAGGTCGGCAGCAAAGGCAGCGGCTTTGGGCAGCTGTCCTATCCGGGAGGGATCGGGGTGGACGGTGGCGGGAACCTCTACGTCGGAGATACGGGCAACAATCGCGTCGATGAGTTCACGCCCGCCGGCGTCGCCGTTGGGCAGTTCGGGTCGGTGGGTTCCGGCAACGGCCAGTTCAAAGCACCCAATGACGTCGCGTTCAACGCCGCGAACGAACTCTACGTCACCGACTCCGAAAACAACCGCTACCAAAAGTGGACGAAAACCAGCACACCGACCTTTGCTGGGGTGTTTGGTGTTGGGGATTTTGTGCATCCTGGTGGTGGGGCGGTCGATCCGCATGGGAATGTGTGGGTCACTAACTCTTGGGGCACGCCGCTGGTGCAGAAGTTTTCGCCTGCGGGGGTGCAGGTTTGGGCTGCTAGTGAATGGGGTTCGGGGAAAGGGCAGTTCGAGGAACCTGTTGGGATCGCGATCAACCAGAGCACCGGCAACGTCTACGTGACTGATGGGGACGTGAATCGTGTTCAGGAACTCAACGAAAAAGGCGAAGCTGGCAAAGTGATCGGGAGTACTGGGTCCGGGGCGGGCCAGCTCAACGAACCAGATGCGGTTGCTGTGGATGCGTCGGGGAATGTTTGGGTGGCTGATACCCAGAACCAGCGGGTCGCGGAGTTCAACGAAAAAGGCGAATTCGTGCGTGCGTTCGGGTTCGGGGTTCTCAACGGCGAAGCAAAACTTCAGGTCTGCACAACGAGCTGTGCCGCCGGGATCAATGGATCGTCGGCTGGCGAGTTCAGCGATCCCACCGGGATCGCGGTCTCGGGCGGCCATGTGTATGTCTCTGATCTGAACAACGGGCGGATTGAGGAGTTCAGCACGACCGGTGAATACGTCGCTCAGGTCGGCAGCAAAGGCAGCGGCTTTGGGCAGCTGTCCTATCCGGGAGGGATCGGGGTGGACGGTGGCGGGAACCTCTACGTCGGAGATACGGGCAACAATCGCGTCGATGAGTTCACGCCCGCCGGCGTCGCCGTTGGGCAGTTCGGGTCGGTGGGTTCCGGCAACGGCCAGTTCAAAGCACCCAATGACGTCGCGTTCAACGCCGCGAACGAACTCTACGTCACCGACTCCGAAAACAACCGCTACCAAAAGTGGACTCCACCCGGCATCCCGGCCAACACATCGCTACCCACAATCTCCGGAGAGCTACTGGTCGGACAGACACTAACCGCGAACCCCGGCAGCTGGACCGCTCTACCCAGACCCACATACACCTATCAATGGCAGCACTGCAACAAGCTCGGTGCCGGATGCACCAACATCTCAGGAGCAACGGCTGCCACCTACGTCGCTGCGAAAACCGACCAGGCCGCGACACTCCGAGTCGCCGTCACCGCGACGAATGCCGGCGGCTCCCAATCCAGCACGTCAAACGCAACCGAAGCAATCGCCGGACCAGCGAGCACCACCTACACCTACGACGGGAACGGCAACGTTGAAGCCGTCACCGACCCCAACGGCAACAAAACGAAATACACATATAACGCTGACAACGAACGCACAAAGATCGAAGAACCCAAAGGCAACACCGTTGAAACCGGCTACGACTCCGCCGGCCAGATCACCAGCCAGATCGACGGCAACAAACACACCACCAAATACGTACGCAACGCACTTGAGCAGGCCACCGAAGTCAGCGACCCAAAAGAACGCAAGACTAACAACGAATACGACGCCGTGGGCAACCTCAAAACCACGAAAGACGCCGCCAAACGCACGACAAGCTACACCTACGACCCTGGGAACCGTCTCAAAGAAGTCAGTTACTCTGATGGCAAAACCCACGCGGTCGAATACGAATACAACAAAGACGGCAAGACCACCGTCATGAAAGACGCGAGCGGAACCACCAAATACACCTACGACCAACTCGACCGACTCACCGAATTCGAAAACGGCCACAAAGAAACCACGAAATACGAATACGACCTCGCAAACGAGGTCACCAAGATCACCTACCCCAACGGCAAAGCCATCACACGCACGTACGACAAAGACGGCCGTCTCGAAAAGGTCACCGACTGGCTGGCACACGCAACCAAATTCACCTACAACCCAGACTCCAAGCTCACGGCCACCATCTTCCCAAGCGAAACAAAAAACGAAGACCAATACGCCTACAACAACCTCGACCAGCTGAGCGAAACAAAGATGGTCAAAGGTACCGAAACGCTTGCGACACTCGCTTACGCCCGCGACAGCGACGGCCAGCTCAGCGCCGCCGCCACCCATGGTCTACCGGGCGAAGAAAACCCAGGCTTCGAATACGACTCGAACAATCGCCTGACCAAAGGCGCAAGCACAGCATATGAATACGACTCGGCTAACAACCCGACCAAAATAGGCGCCAACACCTACAAATACGACACCGCCAGCGAGCTTGAAAGTGGAGCCGGCGTCACCTACGCCTACAACGAAGTCGGGCAGCGCACCAAAGCGACCCCGACGTCAGGTCCCGCGACGACGTACGGCTACGACCAGCAGGGAAACCTCACGTCGGTCGAACGTCCAAAAGAAGGCGAAACCTCCAAGATAGAAGACTCCTATGTGTACAATGGCGAAGGACTACGAACGTCCCAAACGCTCACTGGCACGACTACCTATCTCGACTGGAACCCAACGGAATTGCTGTCAACGCTCCTCAGCGACGGAACCAATAGCTACATATACGGACCAGAAAGCGTGCCGACAGAGCAAATCAACAACAGCACCGGCACAGTCCTCTATCTGCACCACGACCAGCAAGGTTCCACACGACTCCTGACTGGCTCTACGGGCGCTACAGAAGCGAGCTTTACATATGATAGCTACGGCAATCAAACCGGGCACGCAGGGACAGCGACGACGCCGCTGGGCTATGACGCCCAATACACAAGCACAGACACGGGGCTCATTTACATGCGGGCACGTACCTACGACCCCAGCACCGCGCAGTTCCTGACCGTTGACCCGCTAGAGGCGATCACGGGGGCGCCCTACAGCTACGCTCACGACAACCCGCTCAACTTCACTGATGCGACCGGGCTTGAGGCGATCCCGCTGCCTGCCCCGGTGGCGGGTGGCTGCGCCGCGGCACCCGAGGTATGCGGCGCCGCAGCAGTGGGTGGCGTTGACGCTTGGCTAGGAGTCAAAGTGTTCAACGCCTGGGCCGGCAGCGAAGAAGCCGGCAACGACGAAGGCGAAGCATTTCTCAAGCAAAAGGAAGCCGAAAGAGAGAACTGCGGCGACCCGAGCCAGCCACCAGGTGAAGGCTGGGAATGGAAGGGCAATGGGCCGGAGGGCAGCAGTGAAGGCTCGTGGGTGAACCCTGAGACGGGAGAGAAACTGTATCCCGACTTGAACCATCCTGAGCCGCTGGGTCCACATTACGACTACACCGCCCCGGACGGGTCGCAATATCGCATCTACCCGGACGGGCGGATAGAACCCAAGGCACCATGACCGGCTCGGTTATGCCCACTGAGATAGACCAGGCGGTCGCGCTGGAATGGCTACGTCACTCGCTCGGCCAGGGCGAGGTGGAGGTGATTTCATCCGCCGTGCTCAAGTTCCTTGAGGAGCACGAGGGCCACGCCTACACGCTTGCGCCCGAAACGGCTGATCCTGCCCGGCTGGCGACTCCTCGTTGGGGAGGGGTCGCCGGAACGGGCGGCGCGCAGGCGGCTCTCGCCAAGGTACTCGAAGGGCTCGCTGAGCGAGGTGCAACCTGTGTGCTGGTCGAGGACGAGGCGAATTGGAAGCGCTACCCAAAACCGAGTTTGGACGGGCTGCTGAAAACAGCCTTCGTTGGCGAACAGGTCATTCACTGGGCGGGGCTTGAGGGCGGCCCGGAGGATGCGATCGTTGTCGTGCATCGCGGGTCGGGTGGTTATCCGACGAACGCCTTTGTCACGTCGGCGTCTGCTGAGGAGCTTGGGCTTGTGGACGGTGCGGACCTTGACTCCGATCTCGCCGGCCCGGTGGTCGGGTCGCTCGTGGCGGTGATCGTGGCTGCCTACGACGCCGAGACGTTCATCATCTGGGAGCCGAGCTAACCCGGCGAGGGTGCGCCTTCCTACGCTGCGAGGCGTTTGGCCTCGTGGCTGAGGAGGAGGCCGTTGATGAATCGCTTGACGAGTTGTCTGTCCTCGTCTGTGAGGCGTGCGGTGGCTTCTAGTTGCAGGCGCAGCTCCTCGTCCGAGTCTCGCTCGGCGTCGAAAACGAGCGTATCTGAGCTGACGGACAGAGCGATGGCGAGCTTGCGCAGCACGTCGAGGGTGGGCGAGGAGCTGCCGGCCTCATAGCGGCGAAGCTGCGAGACGTGGATGCCGACGTGCTTGGCGAGCGTGCCTTGGGTCATTCCGCGCTCGTTGCGCAGGGAGGCTAGGCGTTTGGGGAAGTCCATCGCGATCAGGTCCAGTCCTGGTCGCGAGACGATATGGCCGCCTTGGGGGAGCACTTGTCCGCGCACGCATATATGCTAGCGCACCGCTTCTACAATTTCGACTTGACAAGGTGCGGCTGAGGAAGGCATCGCGCGGATTCCAGAGGAGGTCATCGAGCGGCTGAAGGAGGAGGTCTCGCTTGAGCGGCTGGTGGAGCTGGCGGGCGTGGAGCTGCGCCGCCAGGGCAAAGACCTTGTGGGCCAGTGCCCGTTCCACGAGGACCGCACGCCGTCGCTGGTGATCTCGCCGGAGAAGAACTTGTGGCATTGCATGGGTGCGTGTCAGGCGGGCGGGTCGGTGATCGATTGGGTGATGCGCGCGGAGAGCGTGTCCTTCCCGCACGCCGTCGAGCTGTTGCGTGATGGTGTGGCACCGACGCCGCTTGCCCGCCAGCGCGCGGCGGTGCGCTCGACGGTCACGAAATTGCCGTCGCCGCTTGCGGTTGGTGCTGATGAGGGCGAGCTGTTGGAGCGCGTGGCGGGCTTCTACGCGCAGACGCTGAGGGAGAGCCGGGAGGCGCAGGGTTATTTGCAGCGGCGTGGGTTGGCTGATAGTGCGCTGTTGGAGCGGTTTCGGCTGGGGTTTGCGAACCGGACGCTTGGCTATCGCCTGCCGGCGAAAAACCGGCGGGCGGGCGCGGAGCTGCGCGGCAAGCTGCAGGCGCTTGGGGTGCTGCGGGGCTCCGGGCACGAGCATCTGTCGGGGTCGCTCGTCGTCCCGGTGTGCGATCGGGCTGGGCGTGTGGTGCAGCTTTATGGCCGCAAGATTCGTGATGACTTGCGGGCGGGCACGCCGCTTCATCTGTATTTGCCGGGGCCTCGGCGTGGCGTGTTCAACGCGGAGGGCTTCGGGGCGGCTGGCGGGGAGCTGGTGGTGTGTGAGTCGTTGATCGACGCGCTGACGTTTTGGGCGAACGGGGTGCGGCATGTCACGGCCGCTTACGGTGCTGAGGGCCTGACCGATGAGCAGCTCGCCGCGTTGAAAGACGCTGGCGTCGCGCGGGTGCTGATCGCGTTCGATCGGGACGAGGCGGGCGATCGAGGCGCCGCGAAGCTCGCCGAGCGATTGGGTGGCGAGGGTGTGGAGTGCTTCCGGGTGCTGTTCCCTTCCGGGCAGGACGCTAACTCGTTCGCGTGTGGTGTCGATGACCCGGCGGGTGCGCTCGCGGAGCTGTTGCGCTCGGCGGTGTGGCTGGGCGCTGGCGCGGCCCCAGCGCGTCGGGCGGTGGTGCTGGTCGAGCCCGAGCCTGTCGGTGATCCCCCGGCGCCCGTGGTTGTCGAGGAGCAGTTGGGCGGCGAGGGGGAAGATGAGACAGAGCCCGTTGGTGATCCCCCGGCGCCCGCGCCCGTCGAGGAGGGCGGCGAGGAGGACGAGACAGAGCCTGGTGGTGATCCTTTCCTAGCCGCTCCAGCCGCTTCGGCCGCTGTGTTTGCGGCGGCGAGCTCGGCGCCGGTGATCGAGTTCGCCGACGACGAGCTGCGGGTGCTGCTCGAGGAGCGCCGGTGGCGGGTGCGGGGGCTGGCGAAGGTCACGAGCTTTGAGGTTCTGCGGGTGAACGTGCTCGTCGCCAGGGAGCGCCCGCGCCGGGGTGAGGTCTTTCACGTCGATTCCCTGGACTTGTATTCGGCGCGGGCGCGGGGTGTGTTCGCTCGCGCGGCCGGTGAGGAGCTGGCGGTGGCTGAGGAGCTGATCGCGCGGGACCTTGGCCGTGTGCTGTTGGCGTGCGAGGAACACGTCGAGCGGGCCGTGCGCGGCGCGCAGGCCCCGGCCGAGCCCGTGGTCGAGCTGAGCGAGACGGAGCGCAGGGAGGCGCTTGCGCTGCTTGAGGACCCCGAGCTGGTGGCGCGGATCGTCGCTGACTTCGCGCGGGTCGGGATGGTCGGCGAGCAGAACAACTGCCTGATCGGCTACCTCGCGGCCGTCTCACGCAAGCTCGACCGGCCATTGGCGCTGATCGTTCAGAGCACGTCGGCGGCGGGGAAGTCCGCGCTACAGGAGGCGGTCCTGGCGATGGTGCCCGAGGAGGAGCGCGTCTCGTTCAGCGCGATGACCGGCCAGTCCCTGTTCTACATGGGCGAGACGGATTTGCAGCACAAGGTGTTGGCGGTCGCTGAGGAGGAGGGCGCCGAACGCGCCTCCTACGCGCTCAAGCTGTTGCAGTCCGAGGGTGAGCTGCGGATCGCCTCGACCGGCAAGGACGGACAGACCGGGCGCCTCGTGACTCACACCTACACGGTGCGCGGCCCGGTCGCGATCTTCTTGACAACGACCACGATCGACGTCGACGAGGAGCTGCTGAACCGCTGCGTCGTCTTGAGCGTGGATGAGGAGCGCGAGCAAACCAGGGCGATCCACGAGCGCCAGCGCGAGCGCGAGACACTGGAGGGCCTTTTGGCTGAGCAGGAGCGCTCGCGGGTGTTGAAGGTTCACCAGGACGCGCAGCGTCTGTTGGAGCCGTTGGCGGTGGTGAACCCCTACGCCCGGCATCTCACGTTCTCAGACGCCCAAACCCGCACGCGCCGTGATCACTTGAAGTACCTGACGCTGATTCGCACGATCGCGCTCTTGCACCAGCATCAGCGGCCGAGGCGCACCGCGAGCGTGCAGGGCGAGCAGCTGGTCTACATCGAGGCGACCAGGGAGGACATTGTGCTCGCGAACCGCCTCGCGCACGGGGTCCTGGGGCGCTCCCTGGATGAGCTGCCACCGGGCACCCGCCGGCTGCTCGGGCTGATCGAGCGTCACGTCGCCGCGCTGGTGAAGGAGCGCGGCGTCGCACGGGAGCGGGTCCGGTTCTCGCGCCGGGAGCTGCGCGAGCAGCTGGGCTGGGGTGATACGCAGTTGAAGGTTCATCTCGCCCGGCTCGCCTCGCTTGAGCTTGTGTGGTGTCATCGCGGCCCGCACGGCGCCTACCTCTACGAGCTGGCGTGGAACGGCGAGAGCACCGAGGACGGGGCGCCGCGCCTGGCTGGGCTGATCGACCCCGAGCAGCTCGACGCGCACGCCTACGAACAAGATCGGTCGGGGCCTGGGGAGGATCGGTCGGGGCCTGGTCGGGGGCCGGTCGGGGGGCGGTCGGTGCCCGGTCGGGCGCTCGCCGTGGTGGGTGGCTGAGCGGTGCCGCGTCGTGGCGAACGCAACCCGCCGAAAGTGATCGCGGGCGACCCCGAGGACACCCAAGGCTTCCCGCTGCTGGTGGCCGAATACTGCGAGTGGCTGGCGGTGCGTGGCTACGCACCGGGGACGATCCACGGCCATCGCGGCTCGCTGGCGTGGCTCGCGGGCTGGCTCTCAGAGCGCGGCGTGAGTCGTCCAAGTGAAGTGACGAAGCCGATGATCGACGCTTATCAGCGCGCGCTCTACTACCGCCGCAAGGCTGACGGGCAGCCTTTGTCGTTCAGGGCGCAGCACGGGCGCCTGGTGCCGGTGCGGATCTTCTTCCGTTGGCTGATGCGCTCCAACCGCATCCTCTACAACCCCGCCAGTGAGATCGAGCTGCCAAAGACAGAGCAGCGCCTTCCCCGCGCGGTGATGAGCGCCGAGGAGGCCGAGCAGGTGCTCGCCTGCCCGGACCTGTCCCGGCCGATCGGGGTGCGTGACCGCACGATGCTTGAGGTGCTCTACGCGACCGGCATCCGCCGCGCGGAGCTGGTCAACCTGACGGTGTTCGGGCTGGATATCGAGCGGGGCACGCTGATGGTCCGCCAGGGCAAGGGCAAGAAGGACCGCATGATCCCGCTCGGGCAGCGAGCCGGCGCGTGGTGTCAGCGCTACCTCGCCGACGTGCGCCCGAAGTTCGCGGTCGAGCCCGACGACGGGACGCTGTTCTTGACGTGGGACGGGGCGCGTTTCAGCGTGCAGACGATGACCGACCACGTGCGCGGCTACGTCAAGCGCTCCGGGGTCGGCAAGCCCGGGAGCTGCCACCTGTTCCGTCACACGATGGCGACGCTGATGCTCGAAGGCGGTGCGGACATCCGTTTCATCCAGCAGATGCTCGGGCACACCGACATCTCCTCAACCCAGGTCTACACCCAAGTGTCGCTCAAAGCGCTGCAGGCGGTCCACGCCGCCACGCACCCCGGCGCGTCAAACCAGCCGCACAGCACCCGCCACGGCGCGCGGCTGCGCCCCGCCAGTGACCTCGCGCCCGGCGGGGAGAGCAGCGGCGGGCAGGACACCGCCGAGGCCCTGCAGAACGCGCTCGACGCCGAAGCCCAAGACGAGCAGCAGGATCTCCACGGCCGCGATCCTCGACCGCAGGGCAGCTCATGAGCGACCGTCGCTGCGGTGCGCTCACAGAGAGCGTCGCGTGCTCGATGGGCGAGCGTGTCGTGCCCGCGCGTGCCCGCGAGCTGGCCGGCGCGATCTCCGCGCTGTTCACGCGCGATGCCGCGATCGTCGCACGGCTCAACGACGCGCAGCAACGGCTGCGCAGGACCAACGACCAGCTCTGGTCGGGGTTGCACCCGGACGCACTCGGCCTGCTCTACGACGGCATCGCCGCGAGCGGGACAAGCGCGATCGCCGCGCTCGACAGCGACGGCCGGCGCGACGCCGATACCGCGATGCTCACGGCCTTGCAGCAGGCCCACTGGAGCATCCACCGCGCCTTCTGCGACTACCAGGACGCCAGCGAGGAGCGACGCAAACTCGCGGTGGAGGTCGGCGAGCTATCCCAGCAGCTCACCGAGACGCTTCGCGGCGCCGGCTGGAGCACGCAAAACGCGCGACAGGCAGACGTGCACCAGCTCGCCCGCGCAGCCGCCTGAGCCCCACGGAAGGCCCTCACCCCCCTCGCCGCCGCCGTTCAAGGCGTCCGCAGCACCCCAGCCGCCGAGCCGCCGAGCGGCCCTACCGTGCCGCGAAAAGGCACACAGACTAGATGCACTGTGGCAGAGCGTGACACCCCTGGCGCGAGGGGTGCTCGGCCGCCAGCAAGCACGCGGAAACGCTCGCGCCCGTGCGGAGCAAGCTAGACGGTTAGGTGCCCTAACCGTGCTCCCCGGCCGGGCTGGCCGGGGAGCGCTGCGCTGGGCCAAGGCGCGTTTTCAGATCCACTCGGCCGGGGGTGCGCCGGGTGTCCATGCCTTCGTGACGCCGCCGCCCTGCTGGCTGAGCCTGCGGCCGAACTCGGCGACGTTGAGCTGGAAGTCCAGCTCCTCGCGCGGGTCGCCGCCAGCGTCGTCTAGGGAGTCGCGCCACACGACCAGGGCGCACAGCGTCTCGACCTGCGACGTGTCGTTCCACCAGCCTTGCTGGAGTCCGCGCAGCTCGTCGGGATAGCGCCCGTGCAGCGCGACGATCGAGCCCCACATCCGCAGCCGCCACTCGCGATCGCCGCCATATGGCTCAAGCCACGGCGGCCGCGCGGGGTTCTCGAACGACAGCACACGCGGGTCGCCGCTGGCGGGCCGCGAAAGACGCTCGCGGACCAGCCGCGCGGTGACACGCGCGACCGGCTCGCCCTCTGTGGCGGCCAGCTCCTCCAGCGCCTCGGCGACCTGCTCGGGAAGCGTGATCTTGATTCGACTGCTCATCGCGAAACCTCCGATCGTTAACGAGGGCCAGGAGTGGCCCTTTATGGGTACTGACCCCGAGCACGCGAAAGCGGCCAACGAGTTTGGCCCGATCGAGGGTCCGCACGGTCCCGTGCATCTAGTCTGTTTGCTTTTCTGAGCTGCTGACGGTATGTCGGCAGCTCAGAGTCGGCCAGGACGGCGCTGAGCGGTGCTGAAGGCCGGCTAGAGAGTCGAGCGAGACGCTCAAGAGGCTACGAGGGCGAGAGATCGAGCGGAGGGAAGGTCGGCATGAGGCGACTCGTCATGTACAGATGTTGGTCCTGATGGGGGGGCAATGACTGTCGCGGCCCCCTCGCGGGCAGCGCCCCCCTTTCAGTCCCCGGTGCGGTGCTGTCAGGCTGAGTCGAGCTGGCTGGCAGCACTTGCTGGGCCTTAGGCATCCATCGGCGGTGGTAGAAGCGTGAGGAGGGATGCTCGGCGTGTGGGCTGCTCGCGACGACGGCGAAGCCCGTGTCGATGATCGAGCCGTCTGGCTGGGACGACCAGAGTTGCTCATGCACACCGATCCGCACGCCACAGCGGTCGCATAGGAGCCGGGTGCCGTCCATACATCGGACGCTAGAGATACGCCGAATGACGGGGTCCGTAGCGAGCCGTGAAGCTGCTGCGGTGATCCCGCCGGCCTCGCGACCTTCTGCGCTGTCGCGACAGCGAGTCGCCGCGCTAGCGCAGAGGTGCGGTGAGGATGGGCTAGTGGCCTGTGTCGGGCCGGGTTCTCCAGCGGTTGATATCGCGCCTCCCCATCCTGCGTACCCTTACCCGGTCCTGCTGTGAGGCATCGAGGGCGCTGTCGGTGGGCTCGCGGTGCTCGTCTCGATCGGGCTTCTCGTCGGTGGGCTCGGGCCACTCCTCGCGACAGTAGATCGCCGAGGCGACCGTCCAGCACGCGCGGCCTAGGTGGTCCGCGATCTCGAACCACTCATCAGAGCGGACGCTCTTGGCCGCGAGGAGCCCCAGCACGACTTTGAGCAGGCGCCGAACGTCGCGGCGGAACCCCGCGATCTCTCGCTCGCTCTCCTCCCGAGCGAGCCGCCACTTCCGGTGCTGAGGAGACTCGGGAAGCTGGACGTCGCCCCGTGCGGCGTCGAGGCGCTCTTTGCCGCTTTGGGTGAGCGACCATGTTTGATAGCCGCGTAGCTGGGTCTCCTCGACGAGCCCGGCCTCTCTGAGGTCCTCCAGCCGGCTGCGTAGCTGGCGGGCGCTTCTGCCGCGTCGAGGGATGTTGAGGTGTTCAAAGACGATCCCCGCGAACACGGAGGGGTCATCCTTTGAGTGGTGGAGTTTGGCGCGCTCGATCGCGGCCAGCACCAGCTCGGGGGGCAGCTCGTCGGTGGTGCTCATGGTTCGGTTCCTCCTTGTCGTTGGAGGCCCGCGTGGGAACGGTCTTAGCGAGGGAGACGCCCCGACCGACGCCGGTAGGGTGTCTAGCGCGCCGGGAGCTTTGTTCTCTCGGAGCCACGCCCCCGGCTGTTTGCGCAGCGCGGGGGCACTTGTTTAGGTCCGTCTAGCGTAGCGCCTAAAGCGACTAGTCGTAAGTGACGCATCGCTTAGAGCGTGGACTTGACCACGTGTCGCGTGCGAGTCTCTTGCTGTGTCGCGCGGTCCCGCTCCCGACCCTGCCCTCGGCGTGGTGCTTCGCCGGCTGCGTGAAGAACGCGGACTCACCCTCGAAACGCTCGCGTTCATGTCGAGAATCTCGATGGGCTCGCTCGGACGGATCGAGAACTCCCGCTCAAGCGCCGCATGGTCAACAGTCCGCCAAATCGCAAGCGCCCTCAACGTCACGATGACCGAACTAGGAAAGCTCGTCGAAGCCGAGCAAACGGCATAGACCCAGGTCGAATGTCCAAGATGAGCGCGAGCCGGCTGTGGCTCGGCTCAGCTGGCTACGCGGCCGTTCGTCGGACCGCTTTCTACATCGTGCGAGGAGTCCGGCACGGCATCTCGATTGGCCGCATCCAAGGCATAAGGGTAGAACCTTCCGCATCTCGCTCGGTCTAATTCAACCGTCGACTTAACGGCGCGCCCGACGCGAGCGGAAGCTTGCACGCGCCATTCTCAATGGCCGCCAATTCCAATCAATTGACTTAGATTGCTAGTCTAGAGGAGGCCAAGGAGTCCGATGACTCTGAGGCTGGCGGGAGCGGAGCGGCTCCAGGGCCTAACGGATCGGCAGATCTGCGAAGCGACTTCGCCGCCCACCGCTGGACGCTCCATGTGACTTTAGTCACTAGGATGTATTCGAAAGGGTGAAATCTTCCTCCAGGTCCGCTATTATTCAGAACTGAGCTTGGATGCTTTTCGATCTGCCGGGTGAGCGGCTCCAGGGAGATCTGCCGCGTGAGCTGAGCAGCAGCAGGCGCTTGAGGTGCAGCCCCGAGGACTTCCCCGTGAGCGCCGCATCGTCAACAAGTGCGCCAAATCCGGCCCGCGCCCCGACGTCACGATTACGAACTAGAGATACTCGTCGAAGCCGAGCAAACGGCATCGAAAGGCGAACTGTCGAAGCTAAGTGTGCGCACAGCCTTGGGCTCTCCGGTGAGTGCGGTTCTGGTTTTGCTGATCGCTTAGGGACACCACCAGGGTGCGACGATGGCGGCGCATACGGCCGCCGGCAACGCCGGTCTGCCTATGAACCAGAGGTACGGTCGCTCTAGGACATGTTCCGCGGATCGCAGCTACTACGGCGCCATCGAGCGCGGCGAGTTCAACCTGACCGTAGACACCATCCTGAAGATCACAACTGGACTCGGAACTACCGCCGCCGAACTGTTCCAACGCGCCGGGTTGTAGCTCGGTTCGACGCGAGCATTACGCGGCTTTTGCGTTTGTTGAAACGAAGGCCGTTGAAAGCAGCTCTGCGTCGGCCGCGCGACTCTTGTGGTGGAGGTAGCGCATCGTCGTTTGGATGTCGGCGTGGCCCATCCATGCCTGTACCTGCACGATGCTGGCGACGTTGATACTGAGTGAGCCGAAGGTGTGGCGGAGGTCGTGGAAGCGCAGCGGCCGTAGGTTCGCAGCCTCGATGGTTGCGCGGTAGCGGCGACGTAGAGCCGAGCTGTCCACGTGGGTGCCCTTACGGCTCACGAACACCAGATCCACCTTCGCAGCGTGCTTGCGCTGGGCCTTCAGCGCGCGTAGTGATTTAGCGACCTGATCGACCATTGGGACGACGCGGGACTTCCGGGACTTCGGCTTGCCCGCATGTTTGGCGCTGTAGCTTTCATACACACGTATTGCGGATCGCTCGAAGTCAACGTCCTCCCAGCGCAGTGCCAGCAGCTCGCCGCGCCGAAGGCCGCTAAGGGCCGCAGTCAAGTAGATCGCTGCGTCCTGGCGGTCCTCCGCTGTCCGCTGTGCTCGCTCGATGTCGCTGACCGCCGGGCGACCGGGCCTGCGCCGTATCCCGGCCGTCGCGGCGCTAACGAGTCGCTCGATCTCCTCTGGGGAGTAGAAGTCAAAGCGCGCGGCCTCATAGGACTCGCGCAAACGCTTGACCTTTGCGACTGGGTTGGCGATCAGGCCATGGTGGTCAACTGCGTATTCCAGGACGCTACCGAGCTGGGTGACGATCTTATTGACCGTCCGCCTGCTGCGTTCCTGGTCGCGGGATAGCGCACTGCGCCAACGTTCGACCTGCTCAGCTGTGATCGACTCGACGCGCCTGGATCCGAACTCGGGGAGCAGATGAGCGTCCAGCACGGAGCGATAGTCCCTTTGGGTGCTGGGAGACCAGTCACGCTCATAGCGACCACGCTCGAACCACTCCTCAGCGATATGGCCGAACGAGTTGGCAGTGCGCTGCTGATGGAGCTGTCCGCGACGTGCATCAACGAGCAGGGCATCCAGTAGAGCCTGGGCGTCGCGGCGGCGTAGGAAACCAGCAGGGGGCGGACCCTTTCCCGTCCACGCGGGGCCGAGTCGTCGCTCGTGCTGTCCTTGATGGTCGCGCCACTTGGCACACCATGTGCTGCGGCGTTTGCCCTCGTACAGCCACACATGCCCGCTGATCGCGACGAGTGGGTCAGTGGTTGTGGACGGCACCTTGTCTCCTTCCGGCTCCGCTCAGGGCAATACTCATCTCTAAACGGTAGCGCTTGTGTCGGACGGATTTCCTCCCGAACTTCCTCCCCAAACAGTCTGCGCTAACTCGATCTGCCACATCAAACTGGCTTGAAATCTAGGGTTTCGCCTAAGGGATTCGAGAAGGGTCTCTAACTTCTAATCCGAGGGTCGCTGGTTCGAATCCAGCCGAGGGCATTCCCGAAACGCCGGATCGGCAACGCCGCAGCCACAGCCACCCATGGCATCGGTTGCCCCAGGTGGGTGCTAGGCGGAAACGGCCGGATGGCTCTTGGCCCAGGCCACTATCTCGGCGCTGCCATTGACCGTCGATCCGTCGTCCAGGATCAGGACCGGCACGTCCTGTTGTCCGGTCAGCTCCACTATCTCCCCACGCTTGCCCCTGCGGCTGAAGGGAACGTTCTTGAAGCCGCCCACCGTTTTCAGCGCATAGGTGTGTCCGGCCCCGTCGAGCGCCTGCGCCGCCACGCCGCAGGGATGCTTGATCAGCGGCGCGTTCGCCCCGTGGGTGCCCGCTGGGCAGGTGTAGAGGACCATCTCCGCGATTGTAGGCCCCCGCTGGTCTCGTCATGTGGTTGCGGATGCCCCTGCGGGGATGTGGGCCGCAGCGTCTGTGGCGCATCGGTACGGCCCATCTGTTTGACCTGTCCGAACTGGGGTATCAGTCGCTCAGGCCTCGGGAGATCCCGCCACGAGGCCACAGGGACGGGACCGGTTTCCGTACATCTCGATGCGAGGCCCCCATCGCATCGGGCGTCAAATGGGGGCATGGTCCCGATTCGAACTTGCGGCGCGCCTCGGCAGGTCCCGCCGGGCGCGCCGCAAGGACGTTTGGGAAGAGCACCTCGAGGGTGGGCGAAATCGCGGCCTATAGCATCTGAGCCGCCGCCCCGATGGCGCCCTGCTCGAGCGAGGGCTCGCTGGTTCGACTCCGGCGCGGGGCAATGATGTTCTTCGCCACCGCGCTGCTCTACCCGTGCGTGCTCGCGGCGCTGTCTCTCGGCACGGGACTGCTCGTCGATCGCTTCGGCGGGGGTCGGCTCGCAGCGCCCCTGCTGCTGCCCGTGGGCGCCGCCGGGCTGATCGCCCTCTCGCAGCTCTGCACCTACCTCTACTTCCTGGCGCCCGCCACGCCCTACGCGATGGCGCTCCTCGCGCTTGCCGGATTCGCCCTCGCTCGCGCCCGTGCCACCCGGCTCCTGCACGCCCTGCTCCGGTTGGCATGGCCGGTGGGCGTCTCGGTGCTCGCATACCTGCTCGCACTCGCTCCCGTGCTGATTGCGGGGCGCAGCACCTTCTCCTCGTTCATGGCCCTGTCGGACTCCGCCGTTCACCTGATCGGCGCCGACTACCTGCTCAGCCACGGCCAGCACTTCGCCCACCTCGACCTAGCCAACTCCTATGGCCGCTTCATCAGCGGCTACTACCACCAGTCCAACTACCCCTCCGGCGCCGACACCATGTTCGGGGGAAGCGCCTTCCTCCTGGGCCTGCCGCTGATCTGGGCCTTCCAGCCGTTCAACGCCTTCATGCTCGCTCTCGCCGTCGGCCCCGCCTGGATGCTCGCCCGGCGGATGGGACTGCGCGGCGCCTGGGCAGCGTTGGCGGCCCTCAGCGCCGTGCTGGGAGCCCTCGTCTACGCCTACGAGCTGTTCGGCTCCATCAAGGAGATAACCGCCCTGCCGCTGATCCTCGCCCTCGGTGCCCTCGTCTCGACGCACCGGAGCTGGCTCGATCTGAAGCGCCCTCGGCCGGCTTCGGCGCTGGCGTTCGCGCTGCTGCTAGCAGGCGGTGTCTCGGCACTCGGCGTGGCCTTCGGCACCTGGGTGTTGGTGAGCGTGGCCATGCTGGCCCTGATCGTCGCTCGGGAGCTTCTCGACGGCGGCAAGAGCGGGATGCGCAGTGTGCTCACGGCGGTGGCAGGTGGGGCCGCCATTCTGCTCGTGGCTGCCTGGCCCACCTGGATCCATATCGCGGGCTCCGTCGAAGTGGCCCAGGGCATCGCCTCCACCTCCAATCCCGGGAACCTGCACAGCCCCCTGCGAGCCATCCAGGTGTTCGGCGTGTGGCTGGGGGGCAGCTACAAGCTCGCTCCCCGCGGCGGCGCTCTCGATGCCACCCATGTCCTGATCGCTGTGAGCGCCCTGGCGGCGCTGCTGGGCGCTGTCCAGCTGCTGCGCCGGCGGGAGCTCGCACTCGGCGGCTGGATGGCCCTGATGCTCCTCTCCTGGCTGCTGGTCAGCGTCAGCGTCTCCACCTGGGCTGCCGCCAAGGTGCTCATGCTCACCTCCCCAGTTGTCGTGCTGCTGGCGTGGGGGGGAGTGGGCGCCTTGCGCAACGTCGCCTCGCGAGCGCTCGCCACGCTCGCTGCCTCGCTGCTGGCGCTGGCCCTCGTGGGGGGAGTGCTCGTCTCCGACGCGCTCCAGTACCACGTCACCAACCTCGCGCCCACCGCTCGCTATCGGGAGCTCGCCTCGCTCGACTCCCGCTTCGCCGGCAACGGACCGACGCTGTTCACCGACTTCGACGAATACTCCATGTATGAGCTGCGCCGCCTCGACGTGGGGGGACCCAACTTCGTCTACCCGCCCCCCGCCCTGGCCGATCTCGCCTCCGGCTACGGCGAGCCCGTGCGGCTCGACCGCGCCTCTCCGCAGGCGCTGGCCGCCTACCCGCTGATCGTCACCCGGCGCGAACCTGGCGAGATCCGCCCTCCGGCCGTCTACTCGCTGGTGTGGCAGGGCTCCTACTACCAGGTGTGGCGCAGGCAGAGTGGCGGCTCGCCCGCCATCCGCCACCTGGCGCTCACCGGATCGACCGCCGGCCAGTGCCGCCGGATCGGCGACCTCGTCACCGCCTTCGAACAGGGTCGCCACCCCGGCGCCCTTGGGGCCCTGCCCGACCTCGTCGCCGCCGTCGAATCTCCGATCGTGAGAGTCGATTTCGCCCGTGCGGCCCACCCGCGCAGATGGGGCCACGAGCGCAACGGGCTGGTCATGAGCAGCCCCGGGCGTCTCACCGCCATCGTCAGCCTTCCCCGGGGGGGGCGGTGGGATGTGTGGGTCCAGGGTCAGCTGATGACGAAGGTCGACCTGAGCGTCGACGGGCGCCGGCTCGCGACCATCTCGGGCCAGCTCAGCGGCAACTCCCTCGTAGCCGGCACCGTTCCTCCGGTCGCCCTCCACCTCGGCGCGGGGACTCATCGCCTGTCGATTAGCAGGGGCGGCAGCTCGCTGGTCCCGGGCAACGGGGGGGCGGCCGTGCTGGACTCCATCACCCTCACGCAGGCCGAGTTCCCCGCCGACGGCGAGCTGCAGGTCGTCCCCATCGAAGGGTGGCGCCGGCTCTGCGGCTCCACCCACCAGTGGGTGGAGCTCGTCGGCGCCTAGCCGCGGACGCCGGTGGGTGTGACGATCACGACCTCCGCACTGGCCCCAGGGACGTTCACCGACACCGTGCCTTCCCGCACTGCGAGAGGGCGGCTTGCCGGTTCTCCGAACGAGCCGTCGCTCGCCACCGCCACCCCACCGAGTGTCACCCCGGAGCTCGCTGCCAGGGAGGGGCCAAGCAGCTCGACCAGGGAGGCTGCTTTGAACCCATGACCCACCCGCAGGTGCACCGTCGCCCCGCTGGGGTCGCCATCGACGATCACGAACCGCAGGGCGCCGCCCGGGGTGCGCAGCGCATGCACCGACAGGTTGGGATTCTGCGAGGAGAGGACCCGCGACGGCAGTGGGCTGTCGCCCACGAGCATCTTGGCCAGCAGCAGCCCATACCACTCCGGCTGGGCGCCCAGCGCTCCCGCCGCCAGGCGGGCAGGGGTGGGGGCACATACCGGCGAGTAGCCCAGGCAGTTGGCCGGGTTGCCCTGGAAGTTGATGCCCGAGGCGCCTTTGCCCATCGCTTCCGCCATATAGGCCACCGCCCACAGCGCTGAGGCGAAGGTGTCGCTGATGCCACCCTTGCCCCCGCAGGAGACCGTGTTCGTCTCATCCATGCGAAAGGCGGTGCCGCTCGCCCGCGACACCGCCAGGAAGCGGCTCAGCGACTGGGCCTCCTCTTCGCGCGTCTGCTCGCTGAGCAGCGCTTCGATGGTGGGGGCGGGCACCGAGTCGCAGCGCAGGGGGTAGTGATGGCCGGTGAGCAGCGCCGGGTGCTGCCTGCGCACCTCCGCCGGCCCCCACCGCAGAAACGCCCGCGAGCCCGACACCCCGGGGCCCGCCACCGGTATGCCGGGCGCCAGGCGGGCGATCGCCAGCCGGTAGGCGCTCACCTGGGACTCATACCTCGAAGCCGACCACCGGCGCGCGCGCAGGGCATGGCGCCCATAGGAGTCGGGCTCGTTGCCCACCTCGATCCCCGCCAGCCACGGCCCCAGCGCTGCCTTGGCCGCCGCCGCCTCGCGCGCGGCCGCGCGCGGGTCATAGTGAGCCAGTCCAATCGTGAGCAGGATCCGCCAGCCGCTGCGCACGGCGAGCCTGCGCAGCCCTTCCAGGTCGGCCCACTCCAGCACGGCGCTCGCCCACGGCGGGCGGGGCGTGAGACGGTCCACCCAGGCCACCCGCGTGTCGGCCGAGGCGCCCCCGAGCCGCAGTATCCCCGGACCGAGCGAGCGCAGCAGCGCAGCGAAGTCCCCCCGGGATCCATATTCGGCCAGCTGCCCGGCGCTCGAGAGCTCGAAGGAGAGTCCCAGGAAATCCTGTGGCACCGCCGGACCGGGCGCGCTCGGGTCGATCGCCACCGACACCTGCGCCGGTGTGAGGGCCGGGGCCGGGGGTTCCGGGCCCGCTTCCACCCCGTCGGCGGGCAGCGCCACCGCCAGCATGGCCGCCACTATCGCCAGCGCCACCCCCAGGCGACGGCGGTGGGCATGGGATCGGGGCTGTCGCTCGCTGCTCATCGGCGTCCCAGTAAACACGCCAATCGCACCGGCCGCGTTAGAGAACCCACATGCGCCCGGCTCGGCCGACCCTGCACGTCCGCCGGTGAGCGTGGCCGGCTGCGGGAGCGAGGCGCTGTTGCGTCCCGTCCCCTGCAGCGGGCGGCGAACTAACCTCCAACCCGTGGACAGCTCGCCGCGCGCCCCCGTGGCCGACCAGATTCTGCTGGGAGACAACCTCGAGCTGCTGCCCGCCTTTACCGAGGAGTCCTTCCAGCTCATCTACATCGACCCGCCCTTCAACACAGGCAAGGTGCAGGAGCGCCGCACGCTCAGGGCGATCCGCGGCGGGGAGGGTGCTCGCAAGGGCTTCAAGGGCGTGCGCTACAGCACCGAGCTGCTCGGCACTCACAGCTACAGCGACGAGTACGAGGACTACCTCGCCTTCCTCGCTCCGCGCCTGCGCGAAGCCCGACGGCTGCTAACCAAAGAGGGCACCCTCTACTTCCACATCGACTACCGCGAGGCCCACCACTGCAAGCTCCTGCTCGACGACATCTTCGGTCGCGAGTGCTTCCTCAACGAGCTCATCTGGGCCTACGACTACGGCGCCCGCACCAAGCGCCGCTGGCCCGCCAAGCACGACACCATCCTCGTCTACGTCAAGGATCCCTCCGCCTACCACTTCGACTCCGAAGAGGTGGACCGCGAGCCCTACATGGCCCCCGGCCTGGTCACCCCCGAGAAGGTCGCCCTCGGCAAGCTCCCCACCGACGTGTGGTGGCACACCATCGTGCCCACCGGCGGCAGCGAGAAGACCGGATATCCCACCCAGAAGCCCGAGGGCATCGTCCGTCGCATGGTCCAGGCCTCCACCCGCCCCGGAGACTGGTGTCTGGACTTCTTCGCCGGCAGCGGCACCCTCGGAGCGGTGGCCTCCCAGCTCGCCCGCCGCTACGTCCTGATCGACTCCAACCCCCAGGCCGTCGAGATCATGCGTGCTCGCCTGCAGCGCCCCGCAGTGGCGGGGGAGGAGGCGGAGGAGGCGGAGGAGGCATCGTGAGACGGCCGGGTGGCCGCGCTCCTGAGCCCGCACCTGCGAGCCTTCATGCCATGTTCCACGTCGAGCTGCGCCAGTTCCCCCACAAAGCCTGGCGCTTCAACCTCAGCGAGGGCGAGCTGAGGGCCGTGGCCGTGCCCTGGTCGCGAGCCGAATGGCTCGAGTTCGGCGAACGCAAATGGAACCCCCACGAGGCCGAGATCACCATCCTCGAAGGCCCCCGCCTGGAGGTTCAGGAAATCGCCATGAACCGCGGCTGGCGAAACGCTCAGCGCCACAGCCAGGACATCACCGAGCGTGTCCTCACCACCCTCACACAGGCCAACCAGGAGCGCGCCCAGGCCGAGGATGAGGCCCGCATCGAGGAGGCCGTGCGGGCGCGCACAGCCCAGCCCGATCCCCCGGCTGCCCCGTCGCCCCCGCCCACTGCAGCTCCCCTCGCCGATCCACTCGCCCTCGGTGTCCAGCTCGCCTCGCTACTCGGCCCCCAGCCCACCCAGCTGCTCGCTGCCTGGCAGCAGGCCGCCGCCGAGTCGCCCAACTCCTCGCCCAGTCAGACCCTCGCCCTCGCCGAACAGGCCCTCGCCGAGAAGGGTGGAGGCGGGCGTTGGTGAGTTGTGGCTGGACCACGAGCCTCGGGCGGGGCGGTCTGCGGCGGCGCGGGGGCACATATACACGAGAGCAACGGTGTATCGCCATGGCTATACACCGTCAAAAGGGAATACCTACACACGCGCCGCCCCTCCCTCAAGCAGCACCCTCGGAGCACGTCACATATCCGTGGAATCAATCATCTAAACTCCATACGCATCGTTGCGTGGTGGGCGTAGCTCAGTTGGTAGAGCTCCTGGTTGTGGTCCAGGCGGCCGCGGGTTCGAGTCCCGTCGCTCACCCCTCAAAAGTGGCTGCAAATCCCAGTAGTTTTGGTATCGCTGGAAGGCACGGAGGACTGGACGGGGGTCCAATTGGGGTCCATTCCTCCCGAAAGTCACTCAGAGCAGCAGAGCCCGGCTCAACTGAAGCGGCATAGGTACTAGCTCTGTTGGCGGACGTCAGGTGAGATGCGGGGAGCGAACAGCTCGAGTTCTAGGCTACGGCCCGAGCTATTGGCTGCACCTAGATCAGCCCCCGGCCGTCCGCTGTTTTCAAGGCGGCCTGCCTCGCCCTGTTGGCGAGGCATCGAGCACGATCGCCGCTTGCTACAGTCACCGATCCCGTGTCCGGGCTCGCGCCTCCACATGGAGTGGCTTTCGGCGCCGCAACGCCATCTGGAGCAAAGCCGTTGCGGTTCGTCCATCATCGGGATATTGAGCAAATCCCACGAGCACCGAGCGTGCCATTGACTCCCCCAACGGAGTGTGTGTCCGTGCGAGCATCGAGAACACGCGCTTGACGGACGGACCCGTGAGAATGAGCACGTTGCTAGAGCGATAACGGAGCTTCCTAGACGATCCTCCCGACGCGAGCTCATCCAGTACTTTCCGCGACGGCGGGTCCATCGGCTCACGAAAGTCGAGAATCCCCAAACTGAATGGCTCGCCGCTAGTCGCGTGAATCGCCCGTTCGAGCCATTCTTCGGACTCGCGAAACTCCGAGGCAGACGTCGCCTGGGTTCGATTCGAGAACTACGACGATGGCATCCCAGGCGGGCTCGCTGAACCATTCGTACCCTGCTCGGGCTCGAGCTACGACCCGCCGTGGTTGCCGGCCAAGCCGATGCCTTCGCAGACGCCGTACACGAGACCTTCAGCCAACGGAACGGGTCTCAGAACGCACCAACCCCCGCCCCTTTCGGGAGCGGGGGTTTTAGTCCGACAAGTTTGGTGCACTTGGTAGGACGGCTCTCAAACCCATCAGGCTGCAGCTTCCAGTGCGTCGATGAATACGGCATACTAGGCTCGTGAGACGCCGCGATGTCGCTAACCGACACCAGCTTTGGATCACTGGGGGATGCGCGATCACCGCAGCGGTCCTCGGGGCTGTCATTACTGGTGGCTTCGGTCTTCTGGCTACTGGTCACGCCACATCCCCCGACCAGAATATCAATATAAGCGGCGGACGATCCGTCAACGCCAACGTGTGTATTGGTGGTGGAGCCTACGTACAAGGGACAGTGAATTGCGCTATCCCCGACTCAAGTGCCCGCTATACCGAGGGAGTTGGGTCGTCTACGTCGCTTGTTTCATACTCATCCGCGTTGCTGAAATCCGAATGCGGCCTCCCGACATTTCTACCGGAACCAGTCGTCAAGCAGGTGCTCAGCGGGCAAGGCCCTAGCGGCTGGCGCACGATCGAAGATCAGCCGGGAGCCGCGCCTGCCGGTCAAGCGACAGTCGAAGCATCGATTCAAGGAGAGTCCGCGCGGGTCATCACGATAACGGGGATCTCGTTCAAAGTACACCACTTGAAGCGTCCCAAAGGCGCAATCGTGGACGAGCCATGCGGTGGCCCACTTGAAGGACGCTCAGTGGTGGTGAATCTAGACTCTTCGCCTCCAAAAATACTCCGGACGAACTCAAATCGGCATGGTTGGCTGGGTCAACCCGGAGAAAGCATACTAACTCTGCAAGTCTCAAACCGTCCACGACCGATCACATTTCCGTGGACGGTCTCGGTTACTGATCCGCTCCAGCTTTACCTGATTGGGCTGGCGAGGTCGTCCTGCTATTGTGGATGGCAAGCCGAAATCCCGTGGGTCAGTGGAGCACGGCGCGGGATCATCTCCATTTCAAACCACGGACGAGACTATCCTGTCGTTGGAGAAGCCGGTCTTCATACATATCAGTGGGCAACCCCGCGATGGGTACAACGCAGCCCCCGATTGGTACAGCTCAGCCCGTGACAGCGGGGGCAGTGGGTTGTGTTCGCCGCGCAGTCCGGGTCGAGTGCTATCGCAGGATGTTGTCGTGGCCTTCACTGGGGGAGTACGACCGCTGTCAGTGAACCTTGGCGAGAGCGCCAGGGTGCTCCGAGCCGAGATAGCGAATGCATCGCCGCGAGAACTGACAAGACTACCGTCGCCAAAATCGTCCTAAGTAGCGGGAACTTTACGACTGGGAGCCACGCTCCACGGTCGTCAGCTGGTCCCAAATTATCTCGAAAACCATCTGGCGTTCTCGAATCTGACCAGCCGCCAGCAGTTCTGCGGTCGTCTTGAACTCACCTCCGCGCGCGGGCATCGGCGGCGAGTAGCGTCGAAGGCTGGCAGCTTCGTTCGTTGACAGGGCGCGTCGCACAATTTCCCAGTGTGCGTCCCGGGTAGCGCTGCGGTGCCGCGCGGGTGTTCGAGATGATCGGTCTGCTTGACGTGCTGCTGTTCCAAGACGCACGCTCGGATGCGGAGACGGTTAGCTCGCAGCTCGCGGATGAACCCGGCGGATTTGGACGCGCAGAGAGCGCTGTCCGGAAGCCCGGGCGAATCGGCAGTCGCCTAGCGTCTTGGGAGCGTTCGGCGTATCAGCCAGCGGCGTTGAGAGTCAGGACAAGCATCACGACAGTAGCTGTGCCCTTCACGACGTTTTCCGGGGCGCCCGAGTATCACGGTGTAGCGACGTGGAGTTATGGTGTGGATTCGTTGCTCACACAGGAGCATCTTCTACCGCCTGGGCGAGTTCGGAGAGACTGACTTTGAGGCCTTTGGTGATGATGCGTCGGACCGTTGTCCATCCGGGGTTTGCGTAGCCGCGTTCGATGCGTGAAAGTGATGCGACGGTAATCCCGGAGTTGTAGGCGACATCTTCTTGGGTGGCTCCCCGCTCGTGCCGCAGCCGGCGCAGGGTAACAGCAAGGGCAAGGTCTATTGAGTCGTGCATGGATCGTCCTGTTTGCTCCGTAGATCTGAGCGCTACTTGCGCTCGCTCCAGCAGCAGGCTAGCGGCGTGTTGAGCCTTGTAGCTAGAGCCGACAATCTCTGTCAAAGGTTGAGGACGGCTGGAGGGTCTGGGGCTAAAGGCTGACGGCCGCGGCTGCGCTCACCGGGTCTTCGTCCAGGTGGAGCGCACCGGTCTGCTTTGTGAGCCGCGCGGTGACTCCTGGCCCGGCAAGAGCTAGCGTCCAGCGCTCGGTGAAGCTCCTGAGGAGCTTGGCGTGTGGACGTATCCGCTCGCGCATCGCTGCAGCCACGACGGTTAGCTCGGGATGGACAAGCTCGGCGACTTCGGTGAGCGTCTCGACCGGTGTATCGGGGCCGAGATACGTGATGCGCCAGCCAAGCTCGTGCAGCGCGATCCCGAAGACCATGAGCGCGAGGGTGTGCTGCTCATTGGGCGCGCACGCCAGTAGGGCGCGAGGGCCGAGACCGCGATCCCAGCCTCGCGCGAGCGCATACAGGCGTCCTTGGAAGAAGTTGGTAGCGAAGTGCTCTTGAGCGATCGGGAGGCGTCCCGCTCTCCACTGTTCCCCGACGTAACGCATATACGGGAGCAGTACGTCGCGAGTGACCGTCGTCGGCGTGAAGGCAGCGAACAGCCGCTCAAGGGCTCGCTGGGCCGATGTCTCATCGAAACGGGTGAGGGCGTCTTCTATCTCCTGCTGGGTTGCAGTGGCATCCGGCAGGGGCACCATGTCGCCCGCTCCGATAGTGATAGCGAACTGCGCCGCGATCGTAAGCTCGGCAGCTTGGGCCGCCAGGACTCCTTCGGCCAGGTATCTCTGCATCAGGCGCACGCGGGCCTCATCGGCCGGCGAATACAGCCGGTAGTTGCCCGATGAGCGTCGTGGTTGCAGCAGGCCATAGCGACGTTCCCAAGCCCGAAGCCGATGCGCAGCAACTCCGGTACGACTGCTGAGGTCGCCGATACGCATCCACGCTGAGCGGGAAGCCGGCACAAGTCCAAATACTAAACCTTGAACAAAGCTTGGACAAGGAATCTCATGGACGTCCCGATTATGGAGTTATGATCGATCAGGTGATCTGCTTAGCGCATCGCGACCATGGCCAATAAGAAGGGGCCGGTAGTAGAGGGGGCGATACGGATCGAGCTTGACCCCGCACAGGTCAACCGGATCATACGGGTGGCGTCAGGCTCTAGCTCGGCGGGGCCATGGCCATTGGGGATGGCCGCAGTCATCCCCGAAGGATTTGCACCCCAGCTTGACGACCACAAGATGTCGCGGTCGCTAGTCCTCGGCCTTATGGTCTATTCCTTCTTCCCCCGTGACCACAGCTACCTGAGGGTCAGCGACATTTCCCGGAGCCTCGACATCAATTCGAGCACCGCCCACCGCTACGTTTCGACGCTCCTTGCGGTAGGACTTCTTGAGCGTGATCCTCGCACCCGTCGCTACCGACTCGCGGAGTAGCCGCACCCTTTCAGGACAGGGCATGGGTCACGCAACTTCTGTCGTTCTTGGATGTGGGCGGCGATGCTTCGGAATCCAGAGATCGGTTACGAGTTCGTCCAATCCGACACTCAGGCCGTGGGCCAGGATGACCAGTGTCGTGAGGTGTGGCTCGACCTTCCCTTGCTCGATTTTTCCGATCTCGGTTCGATGCAGGCCGGTGATTTCGGCTAGGCGTTCCTGGGATAGGCGCGGCGTCTTTGCCAATCGAAGGCGACGGACGTTCGCCCCGAAGCATTCGAGATAGCGGGTGATCTCAGCTTTGTACTCGCTTGGTTTGTTCATGGATCAAACTCTTACGTCTGGCAGACAGCTATCGCTACAGATGTCCATCCGCCACTTCACCGTCAGGCGGAGAGCGCTCTGCCACTTAGCCCAGTGGCAGAGTGTTGTCTGCATCAATATCCGAGGTCGGTTATTGATGCAACGTCCAGTGAGCGCTTCACAAAGAATATTGACCGGGTGAACCCTTAAGTGATTCTGGCCCGCGCGGCTTAGGTGTGTTAAATGCTCACCGCACTGCATAAGTACGGCCCCGGCCTGATGGGTATCGGCAGCTTGATCATCGATTCTTCCCTCCTGCTAGAGGTGTCTCATAAGCGCCGTGCAATGCTCTCGGTGACTCAAGCTGCGTGTCCTACTCCCACCCCTTAAATCACTCGGTGATTTGTCGGCCAAAACTCCGCCGTTTCTCGGCCTTTTCTCGCTCACACTTTGGCCTGCACCCAGGGGTGTAAGTCCTGCGAAGGGAGTGAGTCTCGGCCTCACCTGACGGGAGGCCGGGGCCGCCTACAGACCGGCTCGGGCGAACAGTTCGGCAGCCGTGAGGTCAAGCCCGGCCGCGACCTTCAGGATGGTGTCCACGGTCAGGTTGAACTCGCCGCGCTCAATAGCGCCGTAGTAGCTGCGATCGACGTCGGCCTCGGCGGCGAAGGCTTCTTGGGTGTAACCGCGTTCCTTGCGGGCAGTACGGATGGCGATCCCGAGCGCGACGTTGGCGGCGGACTTCTTACGCGGCATGGGCCAAGCTTGTTCGATTGACGCGACTAATTCCACCGGGTACTCTTCCACCGCGTATAGTCATCATTCGATCAGCTCGATTCGGCCAGGAGAGGGCTTAGTCCGTTGCAATCAGCACAGTACCTAGTGGTGATCGAAGTCCTAAACCGGCCCCACGGGCGCGAGCTAGAGCGCATGTACCGGACGCTTCGAGCCCACGACCGCCAGGCCATCGACGATGCCGTAGCCAGCTTGGAGCAGGCCGGGGTAGTGACCGTCCACGGCCGGACGGTCAAAGCGTCGGCTGCGCTCATGCGGCTGGAGCAGCTCGACTTGATCGCCGTCTGATGTCGCTGCGCGAGATAATGAGCCCGGAGGAGCTGGAGGCGTGGCAAGAGCTCGCGCTCGCCGAAGAGGCCGTTGAGGCGGCCCGTCACAACTTGATCGCTGTAACCAACCGCGCTAGTCGAGAGCCTAGCGCTCGTCGTCTCACGCTGCTCCGAGGGCCAGAAGATCAGGCGGAACAGGGTCGCGCCTGCTCGTAGGGGTGGGGGCCTATCCGACTTTCGGCGGCTTGCCGAGCGCTGTGATGGCGGCATTGATGCGCTCAAAGCCCGCTCGCATTTGCTTCGCCTCGCACGTTAGCCGGAGTTCGGCCCGGCTTACACTCATCTTTGGTGAGACAGGCGCCCTCGCGGACGCCCTCGGCGGTTCAAGGCGACCCTCGGACTCGGACATGCGGACTATTCTCGCAAGTCCAACATCGGGGCCTCGCCCCGAGGCTCGCACGAACGCTTGACCTGGCCTCCGCATCGAACAGACGTCGGTGCCTTCATTGCTGCGCTGCTGCCCCGCCTGTCGGAACTGATCCCGCCAGGACGGGTATCGGCTTTGGCGGTACTGGCTACCTGAACGATCATTCCACCTGGTACAGCTACTTCACGGCCTACGTCTTCCGGGGGCCGTAAAGCCGCGTTAAGCTCCGGGAGGGCCGCTAACCCGAGCGGCCCTCCCGGCTAGCCGGATGAGATCATGCTCGCGAGGGTCGTGAGTCCCTGCGCTGCGCTCGACAGCTTCAGCCCGCAGCAGCAGCTCGGAGGCTGGGAGCCTCAGACCGGCAGCCGTCGTATCTCCGCGGGGTGCGTGTCATTCGCTGTTGAGGACCGATCGCTCCGCGAGTGTGTATCCCTGTCCTGTGGGCGTTGCGTACCAGCCGACGGCCGTGCATGTGGTCGATGCCGAGCACGACACGTCGTTGAGCAGACCGTAGCCCCCCGCCTCCGGGGCCAGCGGGGGCTCTAGTTCCCATGCGCTGCCGTTCCAGCGCTGCGCCGCCAGTTGTATCGGGCCTGATTCGCTTAGCCAGTAGTCGCCTACGGCCGTGCAGGTACTCGATGCGCATGATACGCCGTACAGGTAGCTCGCGTTCGCTCCTTCGGGGTTGGGCGTCGGCACGATCGTCCAGGTAGTGCCTGTCCAGCGCTCTGCGAGCGTCATGTGGATTTTGTTCGCCCACGAATAGCCTACGGCCATGCATTCGCTGCTCGAGGCGCACGACACGCCGGTCAGGTACGTCGTGGTCGCGCCTGCGACGTTGGGGGTCGTTTGCACCGTCCAGGCTTTCCCGTTCCAGCTCTCCGCTAGCGTCGCTACGCCACGTTCGCTGCCGACGGCGATACATAGGGTCGAGGAGGGGCATGACACGCTCCCGAGCGTAGTTTCGGCGGCGCCTGGGGGCACCGGCACAGACTGCACTGTCCACGAGCTGCCATTCCATCGCTCTGCCATGGCGAGGTTGGGCCCAGATTTGCTGGTCTCGTAGGTGCCTACTGCTGTGCATGCGCTCGCGGATGAGCAGGCCACGCTGTTCAGCCAGCTTGTGCTCGCGCCTTGTGGTTCAGGTGTCGTTTCGAGTTTCCAGCTCGTTCCGTTCCAGGTCTCTGAGAATGCCCGGGACGGCAGTTTTTTGGGTTCATAGCGGCCCACTGCGATACACGTCGACGCGGATGAGCACGCAACGCCTTCGAGGATGCTTTCCTTTGCCCCGGTCGGGTTTGGCGTCGCGATGATTTCCCACGCTGTTCCGTTCCAGCGCTCTGCCAGGCTCGTGCTTGTCCCCGACCCAGACGAGTCCCGTCCCACGGCCATGCAGGACGTCGCTGACGCGCACGCCACATCAGTCAATTCTGCGCCGGGTTCGCCGCCTGGGTTGGCCGTCGTCTGTATCGTCCACGCGTTTGTCTTGAAGGACTTTTCCTGACCATACGTCGTTCCGCTTGAGCTACTCGCTACCACCCTGTAGTAGTAGGTGGTGAATGGTGAGAGGCCGCTCAATTCGGCGGTGGCATGCACGGGCGTGGTGCCGGCGCCCACGTCGCTGCCTGGTGGTGCTGGCGCGGTCGCTTCGAACAGTGCGGGCGTCGTCCCGTATTCGATGTAGTAGTGCGTGTCGGCCCCGTTTGGGTTCACGCTCGCGCTCAACGTTGCGGTGCTCGCCGTGATTGCGCTCGCACCTTCGGTCGTTGCCGTTGGCGGTGGCGGCGGTGGCGTGCCCGTGGTCGTGAATGTCTGTTCCGCTCCGACCGAGGTCCCGGTCGGGCTGTAGGCGATGATTCGGTAGTGATAGGTCGTGCCCGGCGCGAGCCCTGAGATCGCGCTGCTCACCGGCACCGTGCTTTTGCCTGAGCCCTCTTCCGTTTCAGGCGTGGATGCGCTGAAGTTCCCTGCTTCGGTGCCGTATTCGAAGCTGTATGTCGTTTCAAATCCTTCTGGATTCACCGTCCCGTTCAAGGTCGCCGCGCCTTCGCTTACTCCCGTCGCTGCGTTCGTCGCAACCGATGGCAGCGGACCTTCCTCGGGCCCCTGGCCAGAGCCGCCTGCTCCAGCTCCAGGACAGTGTTCGTACTTAACCGTAAACGCATATTTGCTCGAGATCCCGCTGGGCGTAGCGTTGGTTTCGTGCGTCTGGTTATTTCTCATCACTATTCGCTGGGTCGAATCCTGGCCAAACGCTTTCCCGTTGGTGAAGCCCTGAAAGGACACCGTCCCGACGTTGGTCAGGTTATATGGGCTTTTGCGCTCAAGGATGAAGTCCGCCACGTTGCCTTCGAAACCGCCGTCTGCGATTCCGCGTGCTGCTTCGTGGGTCTTGAAGTTGTAGAGATAGAAACTGAATTCGCCTTTGCCCTTGTATTGCGTGTCCGCCTCAAACCACGAACCCGGAGTCGCGTGAATCGGTGGCACCGACGGTTCTTCCGGTTCGGGCAGCACCTCGAACCACGCCGCGTTTTCGCCCAGCCCAGGTGTGCCCTGGTCGGTGCCGTCTTGCGCGAGGTTTGGGTTATAGGGAGTCCCGCCGATGCCGCCCCAGGTGGAGGAGGCGTCGCTTTCACCGCATGAGTTGTGGTAGTTGTGAGGCTCAAGTACGTAGGCGGTGGTGTGGGTGAAGCTCCCGTGCCCGCCCCAGTTGAAGTAGCCAGCCCAGTTGTTGGAGTTCCCCGTGCTGTTCCCCGTCGGGGCGCTCCCTATCGCTGCGGCAGCAGCAAGGCCCGACGGTGCGAGAGGGCTGCCGGCCCTCAACGAAGGTGTCGCTTGCACGAGACTCGCGGGTGCCGCCACGAAGTGGATGCCTTGCTCGATCATCGACTTCCATTTTGGGTATTCCGCGGAGTCGTGTGCGGGTTCTGGCGGTACGCCGAACGTTTCCAGCTCCTGCGGCGAAGCCATGGCGGCGTCGAAAGATGCGGGCGGCACAGTCAGGGCAATAGTGCGCCCGGACGGAGTGACGTAGCGGTATTCCTTGCCGCCATAAGGCATCGAGACCGTTGCGACGCGCTGCAGCGCGCGTAGCCCGCATGCCGCACGCGTGCCCGCGGACGCTGTGTACGGTTCCACGCTCATAGGGCACCCAGTGGTCGTGGCAGCTCCGGCTGGAACAACGCACCAAACCATCCCCAGCGCCACGGCACAGGCCCCCACCAGTAGGCGAGCCAACGCCCACATAGCCCGTCCACGCCCCAGGCATCCCACAAGCCGCCGGTTCGTCCCTGACGCAACCACCCTCTCCCACATAAGAAACCGTCCGAAAACTCTGGCTTGAGCGGCAGGCTTATGTAAACCGGGGTTGAAGCGGCAAGGCACACCACCCGTCGAAAGGAGTGTGCCTTGCCTGCCGCTGAGCCTACCCCTGCTCGCACGTTGCCGACGATCTGGGAGCTCCCGGACGATCTCTGGGAGGAGATCGAGCCGATCCTTGCCTGCTTCTATCCGCCAGCGCCGACCGGCCGTCCGAGGGCTGATCTGCGGCGGGTTCTGGATGGGATCATCTTCCGGCTGCGCTCGGGCTGCCAGTGGAACCAGCTACCCGATCGGTTCGGGCCTTCCTCGACTGTTCATGGCTGGTTTCAACGGTTCTCCGCCGACGGCTTCCTCGAGGAGATGTGGGCGTATCTGGTCAGGGAGTGCGACGAGCTCGGGGAGGTCCACTGGGAGTGGCAGGCCGTCGACGGGGTGATGGGCAAGAGCCGCTTCGGTGGCGAGAAGACCGGCCCGAATCCCACTGATAGAGCCAAGATGGGGACCAAGAAGAGCGTGCAAGTCGAGCAGCACGGCGGGCCGCTCGCTATCGAGATCGACGGCGCCAACGTGCACGACACCAAGATGCTGGAGCGGACGATCGACGCGGTCGTCGTTCCCCGCCCCGACCCCAAGAAGATCGTCGAGCACCTGTGCCTGGACAAGGGCTATGACAACCCCACCGGCGACGCTGCATGCGCGAAAGGTGGATACGTGCCACACATCCGCCGCATCGGCGAGGAGAAGCTTGAGCCGGACCGGGAGTGACGGAGACCGGGTTAGTAGGTTCTTTCGGTGATTGTGGTCTGTCTCGTTGGCTTTGTTTTCGCAGCGTAGAGTTCTTCGATCTCTCGTGGTGGCCGGTCACCGAGATTTTCGTGCAGGCGGCTGTCGTTGAACCAGCTGATGTACTCGACGATCGCGAGCTCGAGCTGGCTGCGTGTCTGCCAGACCCGGTCCGCGATCAGCTCGGTCTTGAAGCTGTCGACGAAGCTCTCAGCCATCGAATTATCGTAGGCATCGCCAGTGCTGCCGACCGAGGCAAGGACGTCGTGATCGGCGAGGGTCTGTGTGTAGTCACCGCTGACGTATTGAGATCCCCTGTCGGAATGGTGAATGAGCCGGACCTCCTCCACGCGCTCGCGGGTGCTGAGTGCCATCCGTAGCGCGTCGAGGACGAGGGTGGTGCGCATGTGCCGCGCGAACTGCCAGCCGACGACCTTGCGGCTGAAGACATCGATCACGAAGCTGAAGAACACAAGCCCCTCCCAGCAACGCAGATAGCTGAAGTCGGCGACCCAGAGCTGGTTGGGATGCTCCGCGGTGAAATCACGATTCACGAGGTCCGGACGCCGGCGAGCATCGCGGTCCGGGGTCGTGGTCCGCCACGGCTTGCCGCGGCGCTTAGCGCCCTGGATGTCGTTGGCTCGCATCAGCCGCTGCACCTGACAGCGCGGAGCCTGCTCCCCCGCGCGTGTGAGCGCCTTCCAGGTGCGGCGGTAACCGTAGGCGCAGTAGTTCGCCTCATGCACCTCACGGATCTTCTCGAGCAGCCGCTCATCCTCGAGCTGCCGGGGTGAGCGCTCGCCCGTCTTGCGCTGGTAGTAAGCGGACGCCGACACGCCCAGGACCCGGCATATGGGCTCGACCCCGAAGCGCTCCCTGTGCTCCTCCACATACGCGCTCACTTCGTTCGGTCTGGGTCGAGCTCCTTGGCAAAAAACACGCTCGCTGACTTGAGTATCTCGTTCGCTCTGCGCAGCTCGAAGTTCTCGCGGCGCAACTTCTTGATCTCCTCCCGCTCCTCGCTCGTCAACAGGTCGCCCCGCTTGCCGCTATTGGCCTGGGCCTGCCTGACGGCTTTGCGCAACGTCTCACGCGCGATCCCCAGGTCATCAGCAACATGCGCGACCGGGCGCTCGCTCTCCAACGCGAGCCGAACGCCGCGCTCGATCAACTCCAGTGGATACTTCCTCGCTCTCGGCATACCAGAAGGCTCTCCTCTCCCGCGGACGAAACCACGGAACAGGGCCTCCGTCAAAAACGGCCTGGCTCACACACAGTTTGTGGCTGCTGCGCCCGCGCTCACGCGCGTGACCCACTTCGTCTCAGGGCTATTTCCCCGAGCCCCGGTCATAGCCCACGCCCAGATCCACGCGATGACCCTCGACACGCGCACCGAGGCTCGCTACTGCGTCACTGAACATCTCTTTGCACTAGCCGAGATGCTCAGGAGCGTGGGTGCTCCCTGCGTCACGATCGACATGTATGACGCGGCCTTTGACGCGGTGGCCCCACCACCGCCGAGCGCCTCTCCGCTCGGGCGGCCGTAGACCATCGGGCCGGATACCATGTCGCCCAGGCTGGTGCTCGGTTTCGAGACACCGCTTGCTGGAGCCGCGCCGATGGGTTGGGCGTCCCGCCCCTACGTTCGATGAGCGGCAGTCGGTCTCATAAGATGCGCGGCAACGAGCGCTGAGGGTCGCCCGGGTCTCCTCAGGATCACCAGGGGTAGTCATTGTCTAATGCGTTCGTGAGTGGCGGAGTGTTTTTGGGCATGGCACCGTGGCGTGTGCGCTGCTGGTCGCGCCGCCGAGAAATGTGAGCTGTGCGGCGAACTGAAAGCCGTCGGGGGGGCAGGTTGTTGGGAGGGGGACTCCTTTGGGTTGGAATCTGATGCGTTTGCCGTGGGCGTATTCGTAGTAGTGGAGGTTTTCGGGGCCTAGGGTCGCGTGGAAGTGGACGATCGAGACGTCGGGTGCTCCTGGGAGGCTTTCCAGTAGGGGTACGGTCATGCTTAGACCGCCGCCGTATGGGGGAGCGGCGGGTAGCACTAGGGCGGGCATTACGAGTTCTGTATATGTCGGGGTGTTGGCTTCGGCGTAGATGAGTAGCGCGACGTGGTTGCCTTGGTCTACCGTGCGCGCGATCGTGACTTGTGCGGTCTCGGTCAAGGTCAGTGGGCCGAATGAGACCTTTGCGGTGGCTGTTCCGTGGCCCATCAGCGAGTCGGCGGGGCACCCTGGGACGCCGGCGAGTTGGAGTGCTGTCGCTGAGCAGCGGGCTAGGCCGAGTTCGCTGAGAGCGAATGCAAGGTCAACGGGGTATTGAACATTCACGGCTGTGAGGGGGGGTGGTAGCTGCCCGCGTGGGCTTGTGATCGAGAAGCTAAAGCCGATGGTCGTGCTCTGCCCGAGCCGCTCGGGTGTGAGTGTGGCGTGGAGGTGCACTGATTGCCCGGCGGATGCGTTTGGGAGCCAGATGCCGGCTGCGATGCTCACCAGCGTCAGAGCGCGAAGAACGACTCGAGAGAGCCTCATCTCCGTGAGTCAGTATGAGAGCGAGCCGGTGGTCTGGACGACCATCGCGTAGGTGCGGCGGTTGAAGGTGCCGTAGAGGCCTGCGTGTCCTCGAGCGTGGGTGTAGCGTCCACTGCCGCCGGTGACGGTGAGCGTGCCGGCGAAGCTTTCGTAGATGCCCTGGCCGTGGGGTGTTGCGGTGCCGTGGCCTTTGATTGTCCCGCCGCTTAGGTAGATCGTGAAGCTGGCCGTGAAGTTGCCGCCGACGTTGCAGTAGGCGCGCATGTTGCCGGGGAGCGTTCCGTGTGCTGTGCCTTCCTCGAATAGCAGAGCGCCCGTGTGCTTGATGTAGCGGAGGTGGGCGGTGTCGGTTGCGTTCAGGGCTCGTGTGATGTGGGCCGCTGAACGGCTTGCGCTTGTAGCGGCGTATGCACTCGCGTTCGTGAGCAGTCCCCAAGCAAGGATCGCGAGCATCACGGCGGCTGGTCTCAGCGCACCTGGTCTCATGACCGTTGAAGCCCCAATGCTGCCATCAAGATGTCCCCTTAGATAGGTACATGCTCTATCGCGTGAGAGTCGAATCGTTCAACGAGATCATACCCGCCATGTACAGCTTCAGACGCCATCGGGCTCGCACGGGGCCTAGAGAGTCCGTCCAGTTTGCGGCGCATGCTCTCATCGGAGGTCTGAGTGGGGGAGCCACCGGTAGTCTCTTTGAGGGATCTTCGCGCGGGCGTGCTTTGCTGCGCGCCACAGTCGCATGACAGCTAGGGTCGGGGTCATGAGGGGCTGGAGTTCCCTGCGAATCCGATCGGCCACGGGCTTCGCAAAGTCGGTGGTAGCGGTCGGCGCGGAGAGGTAGTAGGCAGCGACACCGACGAGCGTCATGGTGTGGTGCGCCTTGTTGCGTAGGGGTGCCGTATGCGCTACCGCGCGATGTGCTGAGTCGGTGAGATCCTCGGCGAGAAGGCTATGGTCGGTGTAGTAGCGGAGGTATCCGGGTTGACCTGCTTGGTGGTCGCGCTCGTAGTCGATGAGGCTGTCGAGCATGGTGCTCAGCGAGCAGATCGATAGGTATACGGCGTCGATCTCGCGGGCTTCCAGGGCGGTAGTGCGCTCATCGGCTGCGGCTGCGATCAATGCGTGGACCGACAGCACAGAGGAGGCTGAGCCGGCTAGGAACTGTCGCCATCCGAGCTCGGTCTCGTTGACTTCTGCTGTTGCCCACTGTTCGAGTTGTTTCGCTCCGAGCTGTTTGACGGCGTGGGCGCGGATCTGGGCCTCCGAGCAGCGCGTGGCTGCTCGCCGCGCTATCTGGGAGATTGCTCCGGCCGCGGGAAGCTCGCTGAGGGCCCCATGGACGGCGGCGGCGAGGGCGGCGAGGTATTCGCCGTCGCTTCGCCCGCCAATGAGTTGGTCGTGACTCGTGGGGCTTCTGCTGATAGTTACGGCGTCGGTGAAGACGCGGTAGACCTCCCGTCCAGCTGCGAGGGGGTCGTTGGTTGGTTGCTCGGTGAGCCCGTCGAGGTAGTCGTACATGACCTCGTAGGCCACGATCGCCTCGATTGCGGATTTTCGGTGTCTGGCGGGCGCGATGGTCGCGAGGGTCGCTGCGACCTCGGAGTTGAATCGCTCCTCTTCGAGCTTCGTGAGTGCCAGGGTGCGTAGTTCGGGGTCTTCGATCTGGCTCGCTAGCTGCTCCCATTTCTTGAGCTGGCGGCGAACGTGTGGCGCCACGGTCGGCCAGAACCGGAGGTTTGCGAGCAGCAAGGCCCCGCTGGCTCGTGCGAGGAGCCAGCGGTCATCGAATGCGTACACACTGCGTCTAGCCTAGTCGCCTGCAACGTGAGATCGCGGGCGAGCGGCGCGCTACTCGTTGAGCGCGAGTGTCCCGGGTACGCGTGAGGCCCGCCATCCGGGGAACGCGACGATCACGAGGACTGCGGCCACGACTAGTGCAAAGATCTCGATGGGCCGCTGTCCGCTCGCCGCGCTGGCGACGGGAAATCCGGTGACGTGCTTGAGATAGCTGTCGATCACGATCTGGCCGTAGACGCCGGCTACCGCACCCGTCAGACAGCCAGCGGCGAGCAGAAGTGCACATTCGGTCAGCAACACGAGCTGGAGCTGGCGGCGTGGTGCGCCTTCGAGACGCATTTCGGCGAGCGTGGCTCGCCGCTGCCAGATGCTTGATCCCAGCGCAGCCGCCATCGCAAGGATCGCCGCAATAACAAGCAATGTCGCGATCTCCCCGAGTTGCCCGAGACCTTCGCTTGCTGATCTGTCGATCGTCGCTTCACGGCTCTTAGCGCTCAACACTTCAAGCCCACTCCCCGGACCAAGCGCACGCTGAATTGCGGCCCGCACGGCTGTGACATCCGCGCCGGGCTTGACATCAATACCGAGGGCGGATGGTGCTGTGCTCCCCCAAGCACGAGCGTAGTCGCTGCTGCTCATCAGGATTGCGCCCGGGCTCCAGCCAAAGTTTGTGGTCGTTGCCGCGACCCTGAAGCTCATCTCGCCCGTGGGGGTAGGGAGTCTCAGGGTATGTCCGACTCCCGCGTTGTGTTCAGCGGCGATTTGGTCGGAGACAGTGATGGCTTCGCCTCTGCGGATGCCTGCGATCGCGGCTTCCTGGTGACCGTGGATCACCTGGTCTTCGAGTAGCGACGGCGTGATGCCGGTGGGCCATGCGATGACCCAGACTCGGCGAGGACCGTAGTCGAGGAAGCTGCCCTGGAACTGGTGCACACTGGCGACCCCCGTAACACTCATGAGACGGCTGGTGGCGCTGGACGGGGTAAAGTCGCTGATCGCCTGGTTGTCAGATGGGTTGACGAGCCATATGTTCGCTCCGGCGACGTAGTGGGTGGTGTATCCATTGATTCCGCGCAGCAGATCATCGCGTGAGCTGCCCAGCGCGACGCTGCCGAACAACGCGACCGCTCCGGTCGCGGCGAGTGCCAGCGAGCGCAGCGTCGTGGTCTTCAGCGATGCGAGAGCTAGAGGAAGAACAGTTAGGCTCTCGCGTCGTAGTGCGAGCGCCTCCGCCGCGCCAAGGACGGCCTTCAACACAAGGGGTACCGCTACCATCGTCGCGAGCGCCAGCAGTACGCACGCGATGATCGCAGCGCTTGGGAGAAGCACAAACAGAGCAGTTGCCGCGAGGAGCAGCCCGATGGTCATTGCGGTCAACGACCTCGTTGCCACGGTCGCCCTGTCGGCTGCTTCTTCGGCGTCCGCGAACGCTGAATCCAGTGCACGGCCGCGGCGAAGATCGCTCAGGGGGACCGTTGAGGCTAGGAACGTAGCGAGGATTCCGCCGGCAAACGCGACCAAGACTGGTCGAGCACCGATCACGGTGCTCGTCCCGAGCGTGAAGGCTTTGGTCAGATAGTCGGGGGACTGTTGAAAGACGCCAATCGAGAGCGCGTAGCCACCGAGCAGCCCGAATAGGGACGCGACGATTCCGAGGCACAGCGCCTGGAAGAGGACCATCTGGATGATCCCTCTGCGCTGCGCGCCGTCAAGGCGCATGTCGGCGATCGCTTCGCGGCGCTCGGGAACCGTCAACAGCATCGCGTTGAAAGCGAACAAAAAGCCGAGCAACGCACTCAGGCCAGCGAACAAGGCGCTCGCTTGGCCACTGGGACGAAGCGCCTCATGTAGCAGCGAGACATCCTGGTCGGCCGCGGCGACCGTGATCCGGCCCCCGGAAAGCTTGCGGAGCTCTGCCTGCACGGCAGCGTGCTGTCCTGGCTTGCTCTGGACAAGGATGCGGCTCACGCGGCCTTTGAGATCCGCTAGCCGTTGGAGCTGCCGTAGAGGCATGACCGCAATCCGTGCCTGTGCCAGCGCTCCGGCCGTTTCGTGTCCCAATACCGCAGAGACGCGTATCGCGACCGCCTGGCCCCGGAGCTTCAAGATGACTTCGCTCGCCGGTGCTCGCGGACGGTAGGCACCCAGCCCAAGCTCACTCGCGGTCGTTTGGCTCAAGCCGATTCCCCCAGGGGAGAGGGCCCCCAGGGGGAGGGTGTGCGCCAGTCCATCCAACAGCGCAAGGCCCGTATTCGTGCCGGCCACATCAACTGTTGTGCTCCGACCGTCGCGGACGACAGTCGCCGTCTGTTCGAGTAGCGGTGCTGCCTGTTCGACACCCGGCAGACGTTCGACGTTTACCACTAGCCGTTCATCGATTCCGTCGGTCCCGCGCGCGTGCAGCTGCAGATCAGCTGGACCGATGACCGCATGAACTACTTCGCTGGCTGATCGCGCGATGCTCCCGCTCGCGACCGTCACCGCGAAGACCATCGCGACTGCTACAGCTACCCCAAGTCCCGCCAGTAGCTCCTGGGCGGCGTGAACCCGCAGCCGACGACGGTAGAAGTAGACGAGTGCTCGCATCCCAAGCGGGGTGCGGACACCGATGGGCGCAAGCCTCCTCAACAGCTTCAGCCCGTAGCGCTCGACGGCTGAGTTGTGCCGTCAGGCGCATCGTGGTTCGCTTCTGGTGCGGTCTCTGTGAGTTTGCCGTCGCGAAGGACACAACAGCGATCAGCGATCGCGGCGGCCTCTTGATCGTGTGTCACGAGCACCACGCATGCACGTCGCTCGTGAGCTATTGAACGTAGAAGCTCGATGACTTCCCGGCTACGAGCACTGTCCAGGTTCCCTGTGGGCTCATCGGCGAGCAGAAGTCTTGCTTCTCCCGCCAGAGCTCGTGCGATGGCTACCCGCTGGCGCTCGCCGCCTGAGAGCTTCTCCGTAGTACGGTCGAGTCGATCGCCGAGACCAACGCGCTCCAGCCACGGGACTGCCCGCGCTCTAGCCTCCCGCGTACCTACGCCAGCGATTATCAGCTTGCGAGCCGCGTTCTCCGCCACGCTCACGCGGGGCATCAGACGACAGCTCTGAAAGACAAACCCCACATCACGGAGCAGGTATTCACTTGCTTGACGTTCAGACATCGAGGAGACCTCGCGTCCTGAGTAGCGAATCGATCCTCCATCCGGTTTCAAAAGGGCTGCAATCAACAACAAGAGCGTGGTCTTTCCTGAACCGCTCGGCCCATACAGCGCAACCAACTCGCCTTCGGCGATCGACAGGCTTACACCATCGACGGCCCGGACCTCCTCGCCCCCGCCACGGTAGTAGCGCACCACCTCCTCAAGCTCAAGCACTTCTGTTCACCCCTGCCTCCCCTGAGATGACCGTCGAGCTAGCCGTGAGCTTCGCGACGACGGGCGAGATCCTCTACCGGGGCAAGCTCGGGCGTAAGCTCGCCGCGCAGGCGCCCGTCGTTGAGCGAGAGGACGCGATCGGCGCCCATCATGCCAGCGCCCTCTCCGGTGGTCGTCAAGACGGCCACACCTTCGTCAGCGATGGACCGCAGTAGAGTCAAGACGCTGTCGCGCTCGAGTACTCCGACGTCGATCGTCGGCTCATCAATCACCAGCAGACGTGGATGGGAGGTCAACGCTCGAGCTATTGCGACCCGTACAACTTCATCGCGCTTCAGATCGCGCACACCGAGGCGCGCACACCGCTCCGCACCCACGCGCTCAAGCGCGCGGAATGCTTGACTCAGCGCTGTCGGCCGGGGAACTCGGCGAGCCATCTGGCTCCCTACCAGCTGAGCCAGGACCGTCGAGCCTGCGGAGCGCCGAAACGTGGTGCGGCAGTAGCCGATGCCGCTGCCCACGGCGTCACCGCGCATGCGTGATAGATCCTGTCCGCCGAAACGAACTACACCGCTATCGGGCGGTTCGATACCTGCGGCAACGCGCAACAGTGTCGAGCGTCCTGACCGACGCTCACCCCAGACCGTGATCATCTCGCCTGCGTCAAGGCGCATCGAGACATCATCCAGCGCGAGAAACGCACCATTGCTGTAGCGCTTGCCCACGTGCTCAAGCTCAAGCAGACTCATCACGTCAATCGCTTAGCCGCAGCCTCGATGTGCGCCCGCGCGTACCGCAGCCACGAAAGCATCCCAGCCATAGCACCTCGCTCCCGCTCAGCTACCAACGCTTCAAGCAGCTCACCGCGCTCCCCGGCTGAAGGCCCTCTCCCGGGGGCGCCGACGCCGCCAGCGCGCTTCAGCTGATCCCCTTCAATACGGTCGAGCACACGCAAAGCCACGCTCGGCTCGCGAGCGAGTATCGCGACTTGGCGCACCCATAGCTCCTGACGCCGCGCCTGCTCAACAGCCTCCCTCACCAGTTGATCCTCAAAGCTCTGCCGACCCCACTGCGTAGCGCGATAGCGGGTCCTCGGCTGACGGCCAAAATCCCTCCCAGGGACCTCCTCGATCATCCCCCTGTCCACGAGCGCATCGAGAGCCATATACACGTGTGAGCCGCTGCTCAGCTCAAGGACATCCGCATAGATCCGCTCGAAGCGATGGGCGAGCTCCAGGCCGTAGCTCGGCCGTTCGATGACAAGACCCAATAGTGCCCAATTGACCGACGACCTCATCGTCTTTCGGGCTGACTGTCGCTGCGTCGCCGCCATGAACGATGCAGCCTACTCGAAGGTCGTACCCGCAGAAAAGACGCATTTCTATCTCAACGTGTCTCTAATTGACTAGGAAAGACATAGAACTCTTCAAATCATGCCTACAAATGACGCAAGCAACGGTCCATCATTACGGCCCATGAGCAGCTCATCTGGACGACCTCCCGCTACAAAAGACCCCGCTAAAGCCACGCTCCCGCGCCTTCTCACCGTTGACCGCGCCGAGCTAGGGCGCAAAGCCAAGGCGTCCCTTGGCGACGAGCGGCTCGCCACGGCGTTGCTTCGAGTCTCGATTCTACTGGCGTGTCTCGAACCACCCGCGGGCAGCAGGACCACCGAGGCCACGGTTCGCAAGACGCTAGAAAGCGCTGACCGCCGGCAGCAGAACTCGCTATTCAGAGCGAGCTTCCTTTACGCGATGCTGCCTTCCGACGGCAGCCCCATCCATGCCAGCGACCTCTCTCGATGCGCCCCACTCACATACGCGACAACGCTGCGCTACATGCAGACGCTCGCCGCACTAGGGCTAGTAACGCGAGCCCGCCACACCAACCACTTCGGACTCCCGAGCCTAGGCGCATGACCGCTGGCATGCAGAGCGACACGCCCGAGGCTCCATCACGCCCCGACACCGAACGGGTCCGACGCAGACTCACAGACAGCTACATGCCCGCAGTCGCACTCTGGCGCTTCGACAGAGAAGTGTTTTACCCGAGAGAAATATCCGGCGAGTGGATCGCCTACTACTTCTACCCAGGCATGGGAGACGAATCCACGGGACCAGAAGGCGCCGAAGCAGACCGATACGAGCATCAAGCATTCCGAGACCACCACACCACCCTCCAAGCGGCCGGCGTGCGCCCAGTAGGCATAAGCAGCCAAACCACCGAGGAACAGCACGCAACGATCCAGGCAAACCAGATCAGTCACACGATGCTCTGCGACCCAGATCTCACACTGGCCGCATCGTCCCTCAACCTGCCTACCTTCCAGGTTGACGAGACACAACGTTACCGACGACTCACGCTCGTGACTCGTGCCGGTCTCATCAAGTGGTGCATCTACCCTGTCGATCGCCCCGATGCGAATCCCAGTCAGGTGCTCTCGTGGCTCAAGCTGAATGGATAAGCCAGGTAAGCAGGGTCGGGTTTGGTGGAGACGCTCAATTTCAGGGTTTAGTCCCTGGAGCTAGTGGACGCCCACAGGTCGGCGGGGCTCGTCGACAGATCCCAGTTCTGCCGCGTTGGCTGGAGGACATCGCGTCGCTGGAGTCGTTTGCTGCCAAGGGCGTCGACGGTCAGGTCGTGCACCCTGGGATGCCACCTGTAGGCGTCACCGGCATCGTGCTACAGCGAGCGTTGTATCGATTCCTAAGAGCGCCGGGCGTTGGCCTTGGTGGTGTCGTCAATTCTGTGGAGGCTCCTTGCGATCGTGGCATCACCGCAACAACGAGTCATAACAGTAGTTGATAAGCACATGGTGAAGACGTTCGCAACGAGCTTTTTGAGCCGGCGGAATCTGCTGTGCGCGCTGCCAAGCCAGTCCCGGGGTGATGGAAGGCCATCCCTACCACCATCGTGGGTTCGAGCACTTCTTTGTTGCCCCCAGTTCACCGGGACGACTGCAGATCCTAGCGAGGTCGTAAGCCAGCCCGAGATGCTGATCTTTCCTTCTGGTTCTGGGGGACGGGCTGTCGGCTTCCCCTTGCTTGGCTCGCGGCCGTTGGCTTGTTCTCGATATGCGTGGATAGGTTGGGGTGCCCAGTTTGAGTGATGCTCCACAGACGGGCGGCCGGTCTCTGAAGCGACGTGAGGACCAGGCTTCTATGCATCCTCCGCACGGCCGGCCAATTACGGTCGTGGTGGGGCCGTTCGTGCCGCTTGTGATGCGCGGCTTGACCGAAGCTCTGCGTGAGGATCCCTGCTTTCGTGTTCTCGCGACAAGGGTCGGGGGGAGTGGCCTAGAGCGTGTCGTCAACGCCCATTCGCCGGCTGTGGTGGTGCTCGGTGAGACGGCCGACCAGTCGGTGATATCCGGGATACAGGCTGCTCCGACTCGTCCCACGGTCCTTTTTCTAACCGATGATTCTTCGGCGCTTCTCAGATCGTGGCTCGCGGCCGTGGAAGTAACCCAACTCCCTTGGCACATCTCGCTGTCTGATTTTGTCGAGGCAGTACATCGCGCCGCGAAATGCGCGGGCTCCCGGGCTGTCCATCGTCAAACACCTGCGCCACGTGATCACGAGCGACGGTCGCGACTTACCGCACGCGAGCTCGAGGTGTTCAACGGCATCGCGAACGGCGAAACCGACGCTGAGATCGCGAAGACCTTGGGGGTCAGCGTGTCCACGGTCAAGACTCACTCTGGAAACGTCAGGCGCAAGTTCAGCGTCAAGAGCAGGCGTGAGCTACTTGGCAAGAGCCTGCGCGGTGCAGCGCAAGGCAAAAGGAACTAGACAACAAGAGCCACCGTAGGAGCATTAGTGACATCATTTTGGGCTGGTTTTTGATCACAAACCGGCGGACATCAATTCTAACCTCCAGTGTCTGAGCCGAATTTCAGGGTCGCCATGTTGGCAAGACGACTATTCACGGGACCTTGTAGCCAAGCGCCTAAAATCATCCTTTTAGGAGGATAGACAAGCCTGCTCACCGCCTCTAGTCTCCACCGTGCGTTTGTGAATCGCCCTAACCAACCCGGTCGTTTCGTGGCAGGGAATGGCGCGTTCAATTCACCGCTTGCCGGGACATCGGACCACGACCGGCGAGCTGCGCGTGGCACTCAAAACGACATCTTTAGGGGGACGGCGTGGGGACAACAAGTAGATACTCGGCCTCGGCGCTGCTCCGCACGGTCCTGCTGGGAGTGCGCCGCACAGTGAACCTACGTGAGAGGGTTCATGGTGGTATCGCGCTGATGGCGGCTCGGCTGGTTCTGTTCGGACTGATCGGGTCTGCGTGGGTATGTCTGTTTGTAAGCGTGTCTAGGGCTGCAGTACCAGAAGCGGGTGAATCGGCAGCGACGGCTGAAGTGCCGCTGTCGCTGGCGTCTGGGTTCGCCGAATCGGCTGCGCCTGCGACCGCTGCGCAGCTGGAAGCCGATGCCGCGTCACGAACCCTTTATGAAGGTCTCGGTAAGGGCGAAGCGGTGTCGCTCGCTGCCCGCACGTTTCGTATCGCCCAGCCGGTATGGCAGCAGCCGGGCGCGGCGGGGGAAGGCAAGATCACGGGCTACGTCAATAATTTCGCGGCGGTCGAGAAGACCCCCGGCGGACGCAGCGTAGTGGTTTACTCCACGGTGCCGTTGCGGGTAAATGACGGCACGGGCCTCGCACCGACGTCCTTCGCGTTGAAGGACGAAGGCGAAACGCTGCTTCCCGAAAACCCTGTCGTTCCGGTCGCCATCTCGAAGCATGCCTCTGGTGGGATTACGTTCCCCGAAGGGCTGCAGGTCACGCCCGTCGGGGCGAGTGAACCGGAAGCGCCGGCTGTCGTCGGTGAGCGCGTGGTCTTCGCGAATGTCGTGCGGGACACCGACCTGATAAGCGAGGCGAGCCCGGCGGGTGCTGAGATGTCATGGCAGTTGCGCTCCCAGGCGAGCCCTGTGGATGAGCGTCTGCTGTTTCACCTTCCAGCAGGAGTCGTGCTCCAGACGAGCTCGAGTGTGCCGGGAGGCGCGGAAGTCGTGGTGGAAGGCAGGCGAGTGATGCTCGTGGAGCCGGCGGTCGCGCAAGACGCGGAAGGACACTCCGTACCGGTGTCTTACGTGGTCGAAGGCACGACTCTAGACGTCCATGTCGACCTCAGTGGCCCTGTACGGTTCCCCGTCCTCGTCGACCCCACATTTAGTGGGGAATATGGCTTTGGCGGCTCGGAATCCTGGTCCAAATGGACGAACAACGAAGGGGGAGAAGGCTGCTCGCCTCAGTGCTTCAGTTTTAGCTCGACCCCAACTCTTCTCAAGGTAGAAGCTCACTCGAGCGCGCCATTTGGGCCTAAGGGTGCCTGGGGCGTGGCAGCCCCTGGCTATGTGGGGCAACCTGGGTCTGCGGGGATAACACGCGTCGACGTAGCTGGGGTCATTCACAAACATGGGGGCCAGTCACGGCTCATAGGGACGATCGAGGAAAGCAACGGGAAAAACCCCGTTTACAGCTGGAACGGGACCCTCGGCGCGAACGGGCCGCTTCCGCTGTATGAAGGCGCAGAACTCAACGGCGCCGCCATCGCGTTCTGCGCACAAACCGGAGGCACAGGCGGCCATGACGGTGGCAACCCGCCGCTTTGCGACGAGGAAAACGATCAAGGCCATTCGTTCGTATTTGAGGACGAAGTGTTCGCTACCCAAAGCGAAACCAACTACGTAAGCATCGCCAGTGCGAAGGTCGTCTTCCGTGATGTCACCGCACCGAACCGTGTGGAACTAATTCATCCGGGGAATGACCGGGAATGGTTCAAGACACCGCCAAGCGGCTACAAGGTCTTCGCGGAAGATGAAGGCCTTGGGATCAAGAAAGTCATGATCGAAGCGCCCTACGGGAAAGGCACGGTCTTCAACGAAGAAATCAACTGCACCGAAGTACACGGCTTTCACGGCTGCCCAAGCACGTGGGAATCCGCATCCGTGAACCTGGGCCCGCTCTCTGAACGACCGAGCGGCGAATACAGCCTGACGCCCCTCGCGAGCGACGCAGCCGGAAACGTCGAAGCGAACAAAACGCCGGTCCCGCTGTTCTTGGATCACACCGGGCCGGTTATCGCGTTCTCAGGTCCCCTCGCCGAAGCAGCCGGCGGCCACGTCGGGGAAGGCAGCTATCTGTTGCACTTCACGGCTACCGACGGGACAGCAGGCAGCCCAGCAACCATCCAGTCCGGGACGCGATCGCTGGAAGTCACGATAGACGGAAGGCTCGTCTATAGCAGCAGCTCAACGTGCCCCAAGCCCGAAGGCCCACCTGCTGAAGGCTGCTATGCGCTCGCGGGTAGTTGGACGATGGGCGCCCAGAGCTACGGGGTCGGTACCCACACGATCGTCGTCACGGCGAAGGACTGGGTAGGCAACGAATCAACCAAAACATTGACCATAACGGTCAACGGTGCGGCGTATGAGCCGTTGGGGCCGGGGTCTGTGAACCTCAACTCAGGCGACTTCAAGCTGAACGCGACCGACGTCGCGGTCTCCGGCGGGTCGGGGGCGAGCCTGTCGGTCAGCCGCAGCTATGACTCGCGCAACCCTAGCCATAGCGCGGAAGGCCCCCTCGGCCCAGGCTGGACACTGAGCTTGCCCGACCAAGCAGCCGCTGACTGGCAGAGCCTAACCGCCATTTCAGGCGGCAACGTAGAGTCTGACCACCGCGACGGGCGCCCAGGCGATCTTCACAGCAGGCCAGGGTAGTAGCTACACGTCTCCGGCGGGCTATCAGAACCTGACGCTCACCAGGCCGCAGAAAAACGAAGCGTTCTATGAACTCACCGACGCGCAAGGCAACTACGCCCAGTTCACCCTGCCGCCTGGAGGGGGCGCCCTGTTCGTCCCAACGACGGTCGGCGAGGCGAGCAGCGCGGGCGGTTTGAACAAGGACACCTACTCCTTCACAAAGACCGCCGAAGGGATTACAGAGCCGACGGAGGTCCTCGGACCCGAACCGTCCAAAGGCGCCTGCACCAAAACGCTCGTCAAGGGCTGTCGTGCTCTGACGTTCAACTACGCGACGAGCAAAACTGCGAGCGGGGAAGGCCCCGGCCAGTGGGGCGACTACGTGGGGCGCCTCACGCGCGTGTATCTCACGGCGTGGGATCCCGCCAAAGGCGAAATGTCCGCGCCGATTACCGTCGCCCAGTATGCCTACGACAGCAAGGGTCGGCTCCGGGCGGAGTGGGATCCCCGCCTTGAACCCACCCCATTGAAGACGACCTACGGCTACGACAGCGAAGAACATGTCACGAGCGTCACGCCCGCTGGGCAGCAGCCGTGGCTGATCCATTACGGCGCGACCGTCGGGGATCCCGTTACCGGGCGGGCTCTGTCGGTAACACGCCCGGCGGCGACCACGGTGGCGAAACTCAAAGAACGCGACGAAAAGTCAGTGCCCGCTGTGACGGTGGCTCCGACTCTCTCTACGAGTGGGCCGACGATCGGCACGACGATGAGCGTCTCCAGCGCGGGGACATGGAGCAACGAACCGCTTGCCTACGCCTACCAGTGGCAGCGCTGCTCCACCACTGGCGGGGAATGCACGATCATCGAAGGTGCAACCAACAAGACCTACACCCCCCAGCCCCGAGACGGCGGCTACACGCTCAACGCCCTGGTGGCTGCCACGAACGCTGACGGCACGGTGACTGCCGCGACGGCGGCGACGTCTGTGATCCCAATCACGCAGCCCCTCAACGGCGCCAAAGTGCCCGCCGTGGGGTGCAAAGGCGGGGGCTTGAAAAATCCCGCAGGCGTGACGTTCACGGGCACGGAAGTCTGGGTTGCTGACACGGGTGATGCCTGCATCGCAGGGTACTCAGTTGAAGGAGGGTCTCCGCATGAGACATGCACCGAAGGGCTCGTCTCTCCCGCGGCCATAGCAGTCGCTGGCAGCAATATCTACGTGGCGGACCCGGGAACCAATACGATCGTCTCCTTCGGCGTGACCTGCCAGCACGTAGTGTTCGCTGGCGGGCTGAATGATCCGACGGACGTGGTGGTTGATCCTGGCACCAAAAACGTCTGGGTCGCAGACGCTGGAGAAAACGCAGTCAAGGAGTATTCACCCGAAGGTGCACTCATCGCGACCTTCAATGCGGCCGGCAATGAATCGTATTCCGAACCGACCGGCATCGCGTTCTCAAACGGAGCGCTCTACGTCGCTGACCGCAAACACAACCGCGTCGTAATCGCGTCAACCACCGGGGGTTATCTCGGGCAGTTCGGGACAGGCGGCTCCGGCAAAGGCCAGTTCTGGGGGCCAGTCGGCATCACGACCGATCCCGTTAGCGGCGATCTCATCGTCACCGACACAGGCAATAATCGCATCGAGAGGTTCAACCCCGCCGGAACCTACATCGCGCAGTACGGGAGCACCGGGTCCGGCGAACTCCAACTGAGTGAACCGCGCAGCATCGCCGTGGACCCCAGCGGCAACATGTATATCGCCGACACGGCTAACAGCCGAATCCAAAAATGGGGCGTGCCGTACGTCATCAACAATCCCGCGCCTGCGGCCCCGGTCTCGAGCGGCGAATCCATCTGGACGGTCGACTACCAGATACCGCTACTCGGAAGCGGCTTGCCGGAACTCGCCAACTGCGCTAAATGGGGCGAGAAAGCCGGTCCGGTCAAAGGCACCGCGATCTTCCCGCCAGACGAACCGATGGGCTGGCCCGCCGCGAGCTACAAACGCGCGACCATCACCTACCTCGACAAGCTCGACCGAGCCGTAAACACCGCCCTGCCGGGCGGTGGCATCTCCACAACGGAATACGACGAACAGAACAACATCACCCGTGCCCTGACAGCCGATAACCGCGCGATCGCGGTGGCAGCCGGCGAACTAAACGAACAGGGCACAAAAATCAAGGAACGCGCCGAACAGCTCGACACCAAAAACAGCTACGCCGAAGGCGGTACCGAGCTCAGCAGCACCACTGGCCCTGAACATCTCGTGAAGATCGCAGCGACAGGCAAACAAGAACAAGCCCGCAAGAACGTCCGCTACTACTACGACGAAAACGCCCCCGCCGAAGGACGACCCTACCGGCTCGTGACCAAGACGATCGAAGGCGCAAGCGTCGGCCACGGCGAAAACGAACTCGACGCCCGCACCATCACCGACTCCTACAACGGACAGGGCAACCTCGGCTGGAAGCTGCATGCCCCCACCGCCGTCTCGACGAGCACCGGCACACAGACCCTCACCACCCAGACCACATACTCCGAAGCCACGGGCGAGGTCACAGAAACCCAAACACCAGACGGGACCGTAGGGAAAACGCCGCCGTTCTCCTACCTGTCGCAGTTCGGGCCAGCCACCGGCGAACAGGGCCATCTCAGCGAACCAAGATCGGTAGCCATCGGCTCGACCGGCAACGTGTATGTACTGAACACGGGCAACAACACGGTCGACGAATTCACTGCCGCAGGCAGCTTCATCCACGAGTTCGGGGGCACAGGCAGCGGCTACGGACAACTGAGCAGCCCATCCCAGATCGCTGTTGATAGCAAAGGCAACCCGTGGGTCGCAGACACCGCCAACAACCGGGTCGAGAAGTTCAACGCCAAAGGCGAACCCCAGGTGACCTTCGGGCACGAAGGCACCGGAGCCGGCGAATTCAAAGAACCCAGAGGCGTCGCGGTCAACTCGGCCGGCACCGTGTTCGTCTCAGACACCGGAAACGACCGCATCCAGAAGTTCACCGAAGCCGGTGTCTTTATCGAAATGTACGGATTCGGAGTCGCAGACGGACAAAAACAGTTCGAGACCTGCAAAACGTCATGCCGCGCCGGCCTCCCAGGCTCAGGAAACGGCCAGTTCAACCAAGCACGAGGCATCTCGATCACCCCCGAAGGCAACCTCTGGATCGCCGACTACTACAACTACCGAGCCGACGAGATCACAGAAGCCGGCACCTATGTCCGCTCCGTCGCATCCAACCTCCTGAGCGTCCCCAACGCTGTCGCCACGGACGCCACCGGCGACGTCTACATCGCCGACACCGGCAACAACAAGATCCGGGCATACTCGCCCACCGGCACCGCGCTCTGGGAAGCAGGCACCAAAGGCACAGGCCCAGGCCAATTCGAAGGACCCTGGGGACTCGCCGTCACACCAGCCAACCACCTCTACATCGCCGACAACAAAAACAACCGCGTCGATCACTGGGTGCCAACCATGCTCGGCAACCCAGCCGCCCACGACACCCAAACCATCTACTACACCCCAGGCAGCGAAGCGACCCTCCCCGGCTGCCAAAACCATGCCGAGTGGGCCGGCCTGCCCTGCCAGGAGCAGCCCGCCGCCCAGCCCGAAGACGGCCTGCCGCCGCTCGCTACTACCAGCTACACCTACAACATCTGGAACCAGCCGGTAACGACCACCGACAACGCTGGCGGTATCACCCGCACCACAACCATCGGCTACGACAAATCCGGACGCACCCAAACCGCCGCAATCGTAGTGGGCTCCGGGAAACCCGTGACGATCACCGACACCTACAACGAAACCAACGGAGCGATCGCCACCCAAACCCGCGAATACGAAGGCGCCACCAAGAAACTCTCAACAGAAGTCAACACCCTCGGGCAGGGCGTCAGCTACACCGACGCCGACGGCAACACCGCCACCGCCACCTACGACGAAGACTACCGCCCCAAAACCCTCACCGACGCGAAGGGCAGCCAGACCTACAGCTACTCCACCACAACCGGCCTGCCGACAACCCTCACAGACCCCGCCGCGGGAACATTCACCGCAGGCTACGACGCTGAATACAACATGACCAGCCAAGGCTACCCCAACGGCATGACCGCCACCTACACGATCAGCCCCGTGGGCGCCAAGACCAGCATCGAATACGTAAAGACCAGCCACTGCTCCACAAACTGCGCCTGGTACAAACAGAGCACCGTCCCCTCGATCCACGGCGAAACGCTCATCCAAAGCTCAAACCTCGCCAACGCGGAATACGCCTTCGACGAAACCGGTCGCATCACGGAATCCAAAACAACCCCGGCCGGACAAGGCTGCACAACCCTCCTCTACGGCTATGAGCTCGACAGCAACCGCACGAGCCTCACGACCAGAGCCCCAGGAACCGGAGGCAGCTGCGCGACCACCGGCGGCACCACGACAACGAGCGCCTATGACTCCGGCGAGCGCCTCTACGAACCAGGCATCGAATACGACGCCTTCGCCAACACCAAGACCCTTCCCGCGGCCTTCGCAGGCGGCAACGCGTTGACGAGCACCTTCTACCCCGATAACCGCCTCGCGAGCGTCACCCAAAACGGCGAGACGATCGGCTACCAGCTCGACCCCGCAGAACGCACCCGCGAAACCGTCTCCACCGGCAAAACAAGCTCCAGCGTAATCTCGCACTACGACGGACCAAGCGAATCACCAGCATGGAGCGAAGAACCCCTCAACGGACACTGGAGCAGAAACATCGCAGGCCTCGGCAACGGACTCGAGGCGATCCAGACCAACAACGGAACCTCCAGCATCCAAATCGAGCTCACAAACCTCCACGGCGACGTCATCGGCACCGCCAAAGACACCCCCGAATCAGAAACCCAACTCGAAAACACAACCGAAGCAAGCGAATATGGTGTCCCCACCGTGGCGAACCCCCCCAAATACTCCTGGCTCGGCGAACTCCAGCGCCCCACCGAACTCCCGAGCGGCATGATCGCGATGGGCGCCCGCGGCTACATCCCCCAACTCGGCCGCTTCCTCCAAACCGACCCCTCCCCAGGCAGCACGAACAACCCCTACAACTACACCAACGAGAACCCGATCAACGAAGCAGACCCCACCGGCGAATGGACAACCACCACGTCATACGACTACGAAGCCGCCACCCCCGAGCAAGCAACCATCCCAATCAAAGGCTACATCGAAGCGGGCGCCATCATGCCCCCACCCGCAGACATCCTGAGCCGGACCGGGAGTGACGGAGACCGGGTTAGTAGGTTCTTTCGGTGATTGTGGTCTGTCTCGTTGGCTTTGTTTTCGCAGCGTAGAGTTCTTCGATCTCTCGTGGTGGCCGGTCACCGAGATTTTCGTGCAGGCGGCTGTCGTTGAACCAGCTGATGTACTCGACGATCGCGAGCTCGAGCTGGCTGCGTGTCTGCCAGACCCGGTCCGCGATCAGCTCGGTCTTGAAGCTGTCGACGAAGCTCTCAGCCATCGAATTATCGTAGGCATCGCCAGTGCTGCCGACCGAGGCAAGGACGTCGTGATCGGCGAGGGTCTGTGTGTAGTCACCGCTGACGTATTGAGATCCCCTGTCGGAATGGTGAATGAGCCGGACCTCCTCCACGCGCTCGCGGGTGCTGAGTGCCATCCGTAGCGCGTCGAGGACGAGGGTGGTGCGCATGTGCCGCGCGAACTGCCAGCCGACGACCTTGCGGCTGAAGACATCGATCACGAAGCTGAAGAACACAAGCCCCTCCCAGCAACGCAGATAGCTGAAGTCGGCGACCCAGAGCTGGTTGGGATGCTCCGCGGTGAAATCACGATTCACGAGGTCCGGACGCCGGCGAGCATCGCGGTCCGGGGTCGTGGTCCGCCACGGCTTGCCGCGGCGCTTAGCGCCCTGGATGTCGTTGGCTCGCATCAGCCGCTGCACCTGACAGCGCGGAGCCTGCTCCCCCGCGCGTGTGAGCGCCTTCCAGGTGCGGCGGTAACCGTAGGCGCAGTAGTTCGCCTCATGCACCTCACGGATCTTCTCGAGCAGCCGCTCATCCTCGAGCTGCCGGGGTGAGCGCTCGCCCGTCTTGCGCTGGTAGTAAGCGGACGCCGACACGCCCAGGACCCGGCATATGGGCTCGACCCCGAAGCGCTCCCTGTGCTCCTCCACATACGCGCTCACTTCGTTCGGTCTGGGTCGAGCTCCTTGGCAAAAAACACGCTCGCTGACTTGAGTATCTCGTTCGCTCTGCGCAGCTCGAAGTTCTCGCGGCGCAACTTCTTGATCTCCTCCCGCTCCTCGCTCGTCAACAGGTCGCCCCGCTTGCCGCTATTGGCCTGGGCCTGCCTGACGGCTTTGCGCAACGTCTCACGCGCGATCCCCAGGTCATCAGCAACATGCGCGACCGGGCGCTCGCTCTCCAACGCGAGCCGAACGCCGCGCTCGATCAACTCCAGTGGATACTTCCTCGCTCTCGGCATACCAGAAGGCTCTCCTCTCCCGCGGACGAAACCACGGAACAGGGCCTCCGTCAAAAACGGCCTGGCTCATCCAGGCCGAGGAAGAATTCGCCGCCAGCCCTCCATGGAGTGCGGCTGCACTAGCTAACGATTTCAGCGCCGCCCCCCTCGTGGTAGCGGAGTGGGCCCAGCCTGGAGGAGGAGGAGGAAACAGAGCAAGGGCGGCCCGCAGAAACTGCACAAGCCCCAGAGAATCGTGCACGCATGATCGAGAAGGCGAATGCGAAGCGCTGCGGAAACTTGCCGGAGCAAGGAAAAAATGCAGCGATCCGGAACCAAGCGAATCAAAAGAGCCCGGCAACGGCAGAGAGCCGGATACCAGTGGCTCGGATCCTAATGTTGCGACCAGCAATTGTGCGGGAGCGGCGAGTCTCAGTGGCACGCGCGCAAAAGCTGCTCTCTGTGCGCAAGAGTGACCTCTATTCGCCAGCTTGTGTACTACAATTCCGGCATGCATGATCGTTCGCCGTTCGCGAGATTGTCGTTCCCGATGAGCAGCGTTGCTGCAGTCGTGTCTCTCGGTGCAGCCGTGTTGTCGCTTACGGCCTGCGCAAGTACCACACGCGCTCGATCTGTTCCGATATCTAGCGTTGCAACGGTGGCAAAATCCACTTTGGTCGCGCCGCATAGACTGGTTGCCGGCCGAGACTACTCTACGTGGGAGATGAAGTGGTGGCGCTGGCGCGAGTCGCTCCCCGCGAAGGCCTCACCTGTGTCCAACGCGTGCCTTTCCCTTGGTCAATCTGGTCCGGTGTGGTTCCTCAGTGGTGATGATCCGGGTCGGTTTGGGGCGACAAGCACGCGTACCTGTCAGGTACCTGTTAGTAGGTACCTGATGGTGGGTGTTCCGGCCATTGACTGCTCCACCATCGAGAAGCCACCGTTCTACGCACCAGTTCGTGGACTCACGCGATGCGCGTCACGCCTCTGGAGCGCAAATAGACTGCACTCCTCACTTACCGTGGATGGCGTTAGACTTTCGGTCGCTGGGGTATTTGTCGTAACGAGTCCGTTTCGTTTCACGGTAAATCATAATCAGCCCGACCTGCATGGTCGCTCCAGCGGGACTGCTGCGGTGGCGGCTACTCCCGCTCTTCTGAATCCCCTGAGTCCCGGACGCCACACGGTGATTGCCGAAAACCAGTACCGTGGCCTTCCAATCGAACGCAGCACCTACGTGATCACGGTGAGATGACCGCGAAGTCGGGCGGCTGGCGGCCGAATCGACGAATGAAGTTCGTTTGTGGACTGGGACAGTGATGTGGATGGGCGCACGCAAGCGTGAGGCCGTTTTCAAATGCCTTTGATGAATTGTCGGGCCGCTTGGCGCAGGATTGGAGTTGTAAACGGGACGCAACTTTTTGGCCTGGGCTTGGGGACCGTACTGGCACGGCTACGGCGGTGCCACGATCTGGTCAAGCGGCCCGGACGGCGCCTCGGTCGCCACCTGCGAAGCTCCGCCGCCCGAGAGGCCTGCTGTCTGGCTCCTGTCGGCTAGCGAGACGGCTAGGTGGGCGGCCGCCAGCACTTCCCGGGATGAAGCCGCTCGCTGGCCACCCCGGGATTTATTTGGCGCCCGGACCGGAAGGCCCTGCGCCAAGGTAAGCGATACGCCCGCCGTGTGCAGGGGGCATGGCTACTTGTGAGTCGCGCGAAGGCTGCCCAGAGACTCGCTTTGCTAGAACGTCTGGTGATTACGATTCATGCGTAGTCCAAGGGATGGCGGCGCGAGGCTCCACGGCGACGTATAGCGAGCGGCGGCGCGTCGAAGCGAGCCTTCGGAAGTCTTCGTGACCGAGGAGATCATGATCAGCGAGCGGCCCGCCGAGGCCGATGACCGTGCCGTCCCTGGGCACTGGGAGGGTGATCTCATCCTCGGCCTCGATCGCTCGGCGATCGGGACGCTGGTCGAGCGATCGAGCCGGTTTACCATGCTTCTGCATCTCCCTCCGCCCGTTGACCGCAGCAAGCCGAGCACCAAGCACGGGCCGCCGGTATCGGGGCACGGCGCAGAGGCTGTCCGCGACGCGATCACGGAGGCAATCACGACGTTGCCGGAGCAGCTACGCCGCTCGCTGACCTGGGACCAGGGCGCGGAGAGAGGCTGTCCGGTCTTCTGTGTGTGGGGTTGGGGTTGGTTGGTTGTGGTTAGTAGGGGATTCGGTCTCCGAAGTGGATCTTTAGGGCTCGTAGTGCTGAGGGCCAGCGCATCACTTTGACCCATTTCGTTTCGGCTCGCATTAGTGCGAGGTAGATGAGCTTTGTTGCTGCTTGCTCGTCGGGGAAGTGTCCGCGGGTCTTGATCGCTTTGCGGACTTGGCGGTTCAGGCCCTCGATCGCGTTTGTGGTGTAAACCACGCGGCGTAGGTCGGCCGGTAGGGACAGGAATGGGATTACGTGCTCCCACCGGTCGCGCCAGGCTTGGGCGACCATCGGGTAGCGCTTGCCCCACTGCTCGTCGAAGATCTCCAGCTGGTGTTCGGCCTCTTCGGCGTTGGCGGCACTGTAGACGCGGCGCAGGTCGGGCATCAGGCGTTTGCGGTCGGTGTAGCTGACGTAGCGCATTGACGCCCGGATCATGTGGACTATGCACGTCTGGACCCAGGCTTGGGGGAACACCGCGGCGATCGCCTCGGGAAACCCGGCCAGGCCGTCGACGCAGGCGATCAGGACATCGCCGACTCCGCGCTGGTGCAGGTCGTTCAGCACCGCGAGCCAGAACTTTGCGCCCTCGCTGTCCTGCCACCAAAGGCCGAGAATTTCCCGCTCGCCCTCGAGGGTGACACCGACCGCGAGATAGCAGGCGCGGCTCTTCACCGAGCGGTCCTCGGTCATCTTCACCATCAGCGCGTCGAAGTAGACGATCGGGTAGAGCGGGCGGTTTCTAGTGGTGGTTGCGAATCAGGTTGTGGTGAGTTGTGGTTTCCATCGTGCCATCAATTGTGTTGGTGTGCGGTCCTGGAGGCATGCTCGTGGTCGATCGTTGAGCTCGCTTGCGACCTCTCGCAGGCGCTTGTTGGTGATTTGGTGGAAGTCGGTGCCTTTGGGGAGGTACTGGCGTAGCAAGCCGTTGGTGTTCTCGTTGGTGGGGCGTTGCCATGGTGAGTGGGGGTCGGCGAAGTAGATCCGCAGCCCAGTGTGGGTCTCGATCCGCTCGTGTTGAAACATCTCGTTGCCTTGGTCCCAGGTCAGCGTTCGGCGTAGCGCGGATGGCAGTTCGCTGAAGACCTCGAGGAGGGCATCCGCGACGTTCTTGGCTGAGTAGCCGCCACGGATCGCGACGAGCAGTGTGTGGCGTGTCTTGCGGTCCACGAGCGTCGCGACCGCGGAACGATGGAACGCGCCGACCAAGAGGTCGCCCTCCCAGTGGCCCACTTGGCTTCTTGCATCGGCGACTGCAGGCCGGATGTGGATCGATTTGAGGTTCGTGCACTGCTTCAGAGCACCTTCTCGGTTCCTTCCCCGGCCACGTTTGTGTCGGTAGCAGCGGCCAGTGCGCAGGGTCTGTTGGCTCGGGGCCACGACCAGGCCTCGATAGACAGCGTCGTAGATCGTCTCGTGGCACAGATGCCAGTCCGTGCGCTTCGGCCAACGCCGTCGCAACCACCTGCTGATCTGCGCTGGCGACCAGTGCAGGCTGAGCTTGCCAGCGATCGCGGCACGCAACTGGTCATCGATGCTGACCCGCCGCGGTCGCGGGCGCCTGCGCCGCAGATGAGCCTGCGCATGCGCGTGCCAAGGCTGGTAGGGGCCATCGGGCTTGCCGTTGCGGGCGATCTCCCGGTAGACGGTTTGGTAGCTCTTGCCGATCGTGGCGGCGATCGACTTCACCGGCTCCCCGGCTGCTAGCCCGTCTGCGATCTCGATCCGGTCGTCCTGGGTCAGGTAGCGGCTGTTGATCGGCTTATCAATGAAGGTCACCGACCCAGCATCAATGAACCACAACGACCCGCAGCTGAACGAGACACCCACCCGCCGCGAGGCGGCCGTCCCGCTCGCACCCTGACGGATCAGCTCGAAGTAGCGACGCTTGACGTCCAACGGCGCCCTATTCCACGCTCTATTCGGCATGGCAATCCCTCCCGGTCAGGATTCGCAACGATGCCTAGAAACCGCCGCGTCTCCAGTGGCCGTGAGCGCCACGCCGCGATGTCCTGAAGGACCGTGTCGGTGACGCGGCTAATCGTGTCCCGGCCGATCTCCGTGCCATAGAGCGTCTGCAGGTGCTCTGAGATGTCCCGCACCGACATCCCGCCTGCGTAGAGGGAGAGGATCTTCTCGTCCAGCCCCGCCAGCCGCGTCTGGCGCTTGCCGACGAGCTTCGGCTCAAACGTGCCGTGACGGTCGCGGGGGGTATTCACGGCCACCGGGCCCAGGTCGGTCGCGACCGTCTTTCCGGTCGACCCGTTGCGATGGTTGCCCGCGCCACCGGGCGGCGCCTGTCCGGGCGGGTAGCCCAGATGCTCACTCAGCTCGCCCGCCAGCGCCGCGTCGATCACACGGCCAGCCAGCTGCGTCAAAAGGCCACCCGCGCCGGTGATCTCCCCGGGCTCAAGGCCCTTCAACGCGTCCTGCAGCACGTCCGCCGGCAACAGGCCAGCCAGACGGTCCTGAAGCTCGGCGGGCGCCTGAGCGCCACCCTGAGCCTCCTGGCGGCGGCTACGCCGCCCACTGGACTTCTCGGTCATCTCCTGCATGATGATGGGGGTCCTTTCCCGGCCGCGCCCGGGCCAGAATCGACGCTACGCCTACGGCTACGCATCGATCCTGGCCCAACACACAAGCCGAATCAGTTACCCCAACCACACACACTTCATCGGACAGACCCCGCGGAGATGGCCCAACACACGCAGCTGCGAATCGACACGGGCTTGCCGGTCTACTTCTGTGACCCGCAGAGCCCGTGGCAACGAGGCGGCAACGAGAACACCAACGGACTACTACGCTAGTACTTCCCGAGAGGGACTGACCTGGCCCGCTACAGCGCCAACGACCTCGCGGCCGTCGCCACGACACTCAACGCCCGACCCCGCAAGACCCTCGGGTGGCGAACCCCCGCCGAGGTGCTGAACGAGCACCTCGCGGCCGCAGCATGAAGGGGGCTCCCAACGACGCGCCCGCGGCTATCGCCGCTCCGGTTCGCCCTCCGGGCGAACCTCCACGACGACAGCCGCATCGGCCCTCACTCACACGCCGCCTACAATTCACTCAAATACAAACCGTTGCGAGGACCAGTTGAAAGCGGGCAATACGTCAGCGGTGACTACACCCAGACCCTCGCCGATCACGACGTCCTAGTGCAGTGTTTCTGAAGTGTCTTGTTGTTTGGTTGCCTTGGTGAGTATCTGCTCGGCGGTCTTGGTCCAGATGAATGGTTGGGCGCGCTCGTTGTAGCCCTCGATGAAGTGTTCGATCGCGTTGATGAGCTCGGGGACGTCGTGGTAGACGCCACGGCGGACCTGCTGCTTTGTGAGGATCGAGAACCAGATCTCGATCATGTTCATCCACGATGCGCTGGTCGGGGTGAAGTGGAAGTGCACGCGTTTGTGGCGCTCCAGCCAGCGCGTCACCTCTGGGGTGCTGTGCGTTGAGGAGTTGTCGAGAACGACGTGCAGTGGCTTTCGGGGGTAGGCGCGCACGAGCGCGTTCAGGAACGCCAGGAACTCTTGGTGGCGGTGTTTTGGGTAGCACGTGCCGGTGACCTCACCGGTCGCCACCTCAAGCGCCGCGTATAGGCTCGTGGTCCCGTTGCGCTTGTAGTCGTGGGTCATCCGTGCGGCCTTGCCCGGCTTGATCGGCAGCGTCGCCTGCGTGCGGTCGAGCGCCTGGATCTGGGTCTTCTCGTCAATGCACAGCACCAGCGCGCCTTTCGGGGGATCCATATAGAGCCCCACCACATCGACGATCTTCTCCACAAGCTCAGGGTCTTTGGAGAACTTGAACGAGCGGACCTGATGCGGTTTGAGCTTGTGATCACGCCAAATCCGGTGCACCGTCGAGGGCGCGATACCGGCCGCCGCGGCCAGACGACGCACACTCCAGTGCGTGCTGCCATCCGGCGGGCTCTCGAGCGTCTTTGCGAGAACACGCTGGATCTCATCGTCGTCGATCTCCCGCGGTCGACCTGAGCGTGGCGCATCCGTGAGACCGTCAAGCCGCCGCTCACAGAAATTCCGTCGCCACAACCCGACGGTCGGCAGCGAAACATGTGTCTCCGCAGCAATCTGAGTATTTGTGGCGCCCTCCGCGGCACGCAACACGATCCGTGCACGAGTCGCCTGCTGCTGCGGAACAGACGGCCGCCGAAGCCACCCCCGGAGCTCGTGCTCCTCGCTCTCTGACAGCTCAATCACCCCAGCAGCACGCGCCACAACCCCAACGTACCAAAACTCGCCTACAAATGCAAGCTACTTAAGGGACACTGCACTAGCGTCGGTTGGCAGCACCGGCGATGCCTACGATAATTCGATGGCTGAGAGCTTCGTCGACAGCTTCAAGACGGAGCTCATCGCCGACCGCGTCTGGCAGACCCGAAGCCAGCTCGAGCTAGCGATCGTCGAGTACATCAGCTGGTTCAACGACAGCCGCCTCCACGAAAACCTAGACGACCGGCCACCACGCGAGATCGAAGAACTCTACGCTGCGAAAACCAAGCCAACGAGACAGACAACCATCACCGAAAGAACCTACTAACCCGGTGATCTGGCCTCCGTCACTCCCGGTCCGGCTCAATCTGTGTAGGCGGTGGTTGTTGGTTTAGTCGGGTAGGCGGTCTCCTGCGCAGCCACCCCTTCTCGGCCCAGTTGGCCAGCTTGCGTGCCGCTACGTGCGCATCGACCCCGAGCTCGTCGGCGACATCCGCTGGGGACACGAAGCGGCGACGGCCGCCAACTCGGCCCTGCCCGAGGCGGATATACCATGTTGTGCCATTGCTAGTCCCGTAGTTCGTCCTTGGGGGGAAATACTGGACTAATGATATCAATTTGACAGCGTAAGTCCAAATACTCGCCCCCAGGCGGAACTACAGGCCTTGGCGGGCCAGCTTGCCTAGGGGAACTCACCTTGTCCCCAGAGCACAAACAAACGTACGTTCGCGGAACAAATTGGGGAACAAAATGAGCGAAACCGGGGATTACTCAGCCACACGAAACCCAATGAATACGGGCGTTTTAGGCTCAGCGATACCCCTCTAGGGCGGTTGTGGTCCAGGCGGCCGCGGGTTCGAGTCCCGTCGCTCACCCCTCTAGAACAGCCTGAAACATCCCATTTTGGGATTCGAGCAGGAGCAGTGTGGCGGGAACCGGATGCGCCGGGTCCTCGTCAGCGCTGTATTGGCCCGGTCGCTCAGCCGTCTTGGCTGGAGAGGGCGTCGAGGGCGTTTACTCCGCGGGCTTCGAGTGCGCCTTTGGCCAGCATGCTCAGCCGCGCCGCCGGCACCTGGGCGTGTCTAAGTTTCGCCTCGACTGCGCTGATCGCCGCGGAAGATTGGGGGCTGCTGAGGAGCCCGCTGACGCCCACGCTGGTGAGGATGGTCTCTACGCGGGCACCGCTCACCCCCTTGCTCTTGAGCGCTCGGCGCAGGGCTCCGTGAAGACTCCGGAAATGGACGTACTGGCGCTGGGCGGCTGAATAGTCGTGTGCGCGGATGGCGGTGCTCTCCCGGTTCACCGTGACGAGCAGGGCCGCTGTGATCGCGGTGGCCTGCGCGCTGCTCGAGAGCATCGCGAGCTCGGCGGTGCGCAGTGTGGTGCATGTCGAGCGCTGCGGGGCGGGGGCGGCGGCACAGGACCCTAGCGCGGTCCGTTTGAACGGGCTCGGCTGTGCGAGCTGGTGGAACCGGTGATCGGGTGGGTCGTTGATGATCCGGTAGTCGTTGATCACCCGTGTCGTCGCGCCCCCACTTTCCAGTAGCGCGCCTTTCTGCCCGAGTTCGTCGAACACGTTGGACAAAGTGACGCCCGAGGTCAGCCCGGCCGCCAAGAACAGCCCCTGTGCCTTCCAGGCTGCTTCGAGTGCCGGGCCGAGGTCTTCCTGTGCCTGTTCCTTGATCGCTTTTAGGAGCGATTTGCTCTTTTTCCGGCCCGGGGGTTCGCCTTTCGGGCTCCCGCCTGCTTTGCCCGGGGCGGGTTCTGTTTTGAAGACGTTCCCCGGGGCCGGGCTGGTCGCGCTCACCGTGAGCGTCATCGTCTCGATGACGTGAGTGGGGGCCGGCAGGCACGTGCAGTGGCTGATGCCTGCAAAGGAGAACGTTCGGGTCCTGGTGGCGGGCCTGCCGGGTGTGAATTCGAGCGGCTGCAGGATCGCTTCGTATTCCGCGAGTTCGGCAGGCGTGAACGTTTCCTGTTTGAGCAGCATCTCGTTCGGCTGCAGCAGCATTTCCGACTGATAAGAGCTGCATTTGCCCGCGTACGATTCGAGGACGGGCACCAGGTTCGGTACGCCCTGCACGACGTACTTCCAGCCGGCTGCGGGGTAGTTGCTGCTCTCGTTCAGGAACCAGTCTGCCGGAACCGGGTTCTTCGCCGCCGCAAGCGAGAGCCCTGTTGTCGAGTCGTAGCAGTTGCCGTTGCCTTCGATTGAAGCTGACCCGGTGACCGACGCGAAATCGAGCGCCAGCCCCCCGTCGGAGCCCCCCGAGTTGGCGGTCGCGGTCCATGAGAGTGATCGCAGCTGGTTGGCTGGCTCGCCTTCGGTCGGGAACACGTGCACCGAGTAACTCCCCGAGTAGGTGAGGTGCACGGGAGGCAGCGTCGCGGCCGACGCGGTCCCGGGTGCGGCGAGAGCGGAGCCCGCGACGGCGAGGACGCGCGCCGCAAGGGCACCGTGCCGCCTGGCAGCAGCCTGTAGCGCGCCGGCCAGTGCCCGGCCGATGTGCGCGCGCCATGGGAGCATCCGCGCAGGCTACCAGCGGCTGGGCCTCCTTCAGCGACCACTCCCTTAAACAGCTCTTGGTCGGAGCTCGGCGAGGCGACGTTCGATAAACCGCTGCTCTGGCCCCGGCTGGGTGAGCGCGAGTGCGCGTGTGTAGGCGGCGCATGCCTTGTCGTCGCGGTCGAGGCGTCGCAGCAGGTCGGCGCGGGTCGAGTGGTAGTAGCGGTAGCCGTCGAGGTCGAGCTGGTCGAGCAGGGCAAGTGCTGCTTCGGGTCCCTCGAGCTCGGCGACGGCGATCGCGCGGTTCATCGTCACGACCGGCGAGCCGCTGATCCGCTCCAGCTTCTCGTATAGGAGCGCGATCTCCTCCCAGTCGCGTGGCTGCTGGAGGTGGAGGTCGGCGATGGCTGCCTGGATCGTGTATTGCCCGCTCCCGCGGAGGGCGATCGCGCGCTCGATCAGCTTGTGGCCTTCGTCGATCTGGTGCTGGTCCCAGAGCGCGCGGTCCTGCTCGTCGAGCAGGACAAGCTCGCCGTCGCGGAACCGGGAGGCACTGCGTGCATGGTTGATGAGCATGAGCGCGAGCAGGGCGTAGCCTTCGGCTTCATCGGGCATCAGCTTTACGAGGGCGCCCCCGAGGCGGATCGCCTCTGCTGAGAGGTCGACGCGGCCGTCGCCCCAGCCTTCGTTGAAGATCAGGTAGATCACCGCGAGCACGGCGTCGAGCCGGTCGGGCAGCAGGTGGTCTGGGGGGACCGCGAACGGTATGCCGGCGTCGCGGATCTTGTGCTTGGCGCGCGTCAGGCGCTTGCTCATCGTCTCGAACGGGACCAGGAAGGCCCGTGCGATCTCCTCGGTCGACAGGCCGCCGAGCGTGCGCAGCGTGAGTCCTACCTGCGCGTCCAGCGCGAGCGCCGGATGGCAGCAGGTGAAGATCAGCTCGAGTCTCTCGTCGGGGAACGTCGCCGTTTCGTCCATCGTCTCCTCAGATCGGTCTCGCAGTTCCCGCTCCAGCTGCTGGGTCTTCGTGGCAAGTGTCCGCTCGCGCCGGATGCGGTCGATCGCGCGGTTGCGAGCGGTCGCTATCAGCCAGCCGGTTGGGTTCTCCGGCGCTCCGTCCCGGGGCCAACGCTCAGCCGCGACGGCGAACGCGTCCTGCGCAGCCTCTTCGGCCCGCTCGATGTCGCCGAGAAAGCCGACGAGCGATGCCAGGACACGACCCCAGTGCTCGCGGAAGGCCTGCTCAAGCACTGACCAGCTCGTCCCCGCGGACAGGTCGAACCTCGATCGCCCCCGCGCCCGCGCCGCGCAGCTCCTGCAGTTCGCCGGCGACGGCAAGCGCGCCGTCGAGGCTCTCCGCCTCGACGACGATGAAGCCTCCGAGAAAATCCTTGCTGTCCACAAATGGTCCGTCGGTCAAGAGCGTCCTGCCGTGTTCGTGGCGCAGCGTCGTGGCCGACTCGGCGTCCTGCAGTCTCAGCCAGCCGCTCACCTGCGGCCGCTCCAGAACGGCGGCTATCGCCGTGTTGATCCTCCGTCGCTCCTCCTCGGGTGTCCGATCGCGAACCTCGATGTCGCTGTAGATCAAGAGTGCGTATCTCAAGAGGTCTCCTTCCCGTCGTGGGTGGGTTTGTTTGCCTTCTAGGACGAACGGCATGACCTGAGACGCCATCGTCCCAGCTTGGACTGCTACATCGAGATCGCTTCGTAGACGTCGACCGCGCCGCCGATTCCGAGGACCGGACAGCCCTTGGCGAGCTCGACCGCCGCATCGAGGCTGTCGGCCGACACGATCGAGTAGCCGCTCAGGCCACGCGAGCCGCCGTCGCTGACCGAGCCGCCCGGGCCGACCGTCTTCGCGGTGCCGGTCGCGGCGCCACCGTCGACGATGGCCGAGCCGAGCTCTCCGAACCACTGACCCCACTGCGCATACTGCGCGTCGCGCTCGGCCTCATCGGCGGCCACACCTTTGCCACCGCTGTATACGAATACGTAATTTGCCATCTCTGGACCCTTTCCGTAGTTGTTTGTGCCTCCTAGACGAACAGCATGGCCGAGGACGGACAAATTCGCCGGCCCAGTTCTTCTTCTGGGGTGCCTGTCCGTCTGGTGCTCAGCCGTTCGTCACTGCTGCAGAACCGGCAGAGGAGCCGGCAACGACGAAGGGACATGAGATGACGGGCACACCAACAACCAATCGAGCGCTGCGCTGGGTGATGGCGCTGACCTCTACCGCGTACTTCATGGTCGTCCTGGACTCGGTGATCGTGATCACCGCCCTGCCGCGCATGCAGCGCGACCTGCACGTTGGCGTGTCCTCGCTGCAATGGACGGTGACCGCCTACGGCATCGCCTTCGCGGCCGGCATCATCACCGCGGCCGCCCTCGGCGACCGCTTCGGCCGCCGCCTCGTCTTCAACGGCGGCCTGGCATTGTTCACGCTCGCATCGGCGGCATGCGCGCTCGCCCCCAGCATGGCCGATCTGATCCTCGCGCGCACGGTGCAGGGGCTCGGTGCGGCGGCGGTGCTGCCGCTGAGCCTCACGATTCTGACGACCGCGTTCCCGCTCGAGAAGCGGGGGATGATCGTCGGCATCTACGGAGGGCTCGCCGGTCTCGCCGTCGCGTTGGGGCCGATCGTAGGCGGTGCCATAACCGAAGCGATCGACTGGCACTGGATCTTCTGGATCAACGTCCCAATCGGGCTGGCAGCCCTCCTGCTCGGCTCGCGGCTCCTGCCGGAGAGCCGTGGCGCACCCGAGCGGCTCGACCTCCTCGGCGTCTCACTCGTCACCGCCGGCGTGGTTGCGCTCGTCTGGGCGCTCACCCGCGCCAACACAGTCGGCTGGACGAGTGCCGAGGCCGTCGCCACACTCACCGCCGGCTGTCTGCTGCTCGCCGCATTTCTGTGGTGGGAGAGCCGAGCCGCTGAGCCGATGGTCCCGCTACGGCTGTTCGCGAGCCGTGAGTTCGCGATCGGCAACCTCACCAGCTATCTGATGTCGGGCGCCACATTCGCAGCCGCCTTCTTCGTCACGGAGGAGTTCCAGCTCGCCCGCGGATACACCCCGCTCGGGACCGGGCTGCGCCTGCTGCCGTTCTTCGCCACCCCGATGGTCGTCTCGCCGCTCGCCGGTGCCCTCTCTGACCGGATCGGACGCCGGCCGATAATGGTGTCAGGCCTAACGCTCCAGGCACTCGGCTTCATCTGGGTGGCTGCACGCGGCTCGCTCGCAACGAGCTGGATCGAGTTGGACGTCGCGCTGCTGATCGCCGGCATCGGCATCTCGATGGCCCTGCCGACGGTGCCGACAGCCGTCCTGAGCGCGGTCGCTCCCGATGAGATGGGCAAGGCGTCGGGGATCAACTTCATGGCACAGCGCTTTGGCACGGTGTTCGCGATCGCCATCGCCAGCTCCGTCTTCTCGGCAAACGGCCATCTCGGCAGCCCCGCCGGCGTCAGCGCGGGCTTCACGCCCGCCATGTGGGCATGCGCGGGCTTTGCCGTCCTGGCGGCGTTGAGCGCTTTCGCCACCAGTCCGCGGCGGCCGACAGCAGATGCCCCCGTCCACGCCTCCGACCCGCTGATGGCGGCCCGAACTTGACCAGCCAAACAACACTCATCACAAAGGAGACGCAATGCCAAACATCCTGCACCGCCTGACGATCGACGCACCGCCCGAGCGTGTCGGACAGCTCGCGACGAGCACCCAAGGGATCGAGCAGTGGTGGACCGGCCGCCCGGTCGACGGCGAGGACACAATCGGCGGGCAGCTGTCCGTCTACTTCAGTGACGGCACCCGAGCTGCCGCGGTTTTCGAGATCGTCGAGCGCAGCCCAGAGACGATCGTCTGGCGTTGCGTTGAGGGTCCGGGCGACTGGATCGACACGAACATCACCTTCGCGCTGACGCCCAGGGGAGACGGTGGCACCACGCTGCTGTTCAGCCACGAAGGCTGGGAGAGGGAGAGCGAGTTCATGAACGGCTGCTCGACCAACTGGGCCTCCTATCTCATGAGCCTCAAGTCCGGAGCGGAGGGGCACGGCTTCAGCCCCTACCCCAACGGCGAGATCAGCCGCTGGGACTGAAGCACCTGGCGCGGGCGAGACCACTCTCCTCGCCCGCGTCACTCATTCCGCGATCCGTCAACGATGAGCACCCGTGGATCTGGCAGGCGCAAACGGCGCCGATGTCGGTGTCTACGCCTGCGGTGGAGCCGTCGCGGCGCTGAGCCCCGCCGGCACCTCCGGGGACCAGCTGCGAAGAAACGCCTCCGTAGCGGCCACGTCCAGGGGCCGGGCGAACAGGAACCCCTGCCCACTGTCACAGCGCTCGTCCTTCAGCAGGGTCAGCTCCCGCTGCTGTTCGATGCCCTCGGCGAAGGTCTTGATCGAGAGCGCCTTGCCCAGCTGGACGAGGGTCCGCAGGAGCGTCTCGCCCTCCTGGTTGTGTGTCAGGCCCGAGATGAACGAGCGGTCGATCTTCAGCGCGTCGACGGGGAAGCGCTGGAGATGGGCCAGCGAGGAGTAGCCGGTGCCGAAGTCGTCGATCGCGATCCGCACCCCTAGCTCCTTGATCTCGGCCAGCCGGCGGGCGGTGTCCTCGATGTTGCGCATCAGCGTGGTCTCGGTGATCTCGATGGTCAGCGCAGCCGGCTCCAACCCGCTGCTCGACAGGGCCCCGGCGATGTCGCCCACCAGCTCGTCGGTGTCCAGCTGGCGTCCGGAGACGTTGACGGCCATCACGATCGGATAGCCGGTCTCGCGCCAGGCGGCGGCCTGGGCGCAGGCCTCCTCGAGCACCCAGCGGCCGATCTCGGTGATCAATCCTGTCTCCTCGAGCATCGGGATGAAGTCGTCCGGCTGAACCACGCCGCGCGTGGGGTGGCGCCAGCGGATGAGCGCCTCCAGGCCCGTCGGGCTCATGTCGCTCAAATCGAAGGTGGGCTGGTAGGCGAGGAAGAACTCGCCGTTCTCGAGCGCCTCGCGCAGGTCCATCTCGAGCTCCATGCTGCTCTGCATTGCCGCCTGCATACCCGACTCGAACACCGCGTAGCGGGCCTTTCCGTCCCACTTGGCGCTGTACATCGCGATGTCTGCCTCGCGCAGCAGCTCCTCTGCCGTGGTCCCCTCGCCGGTCGCCACGCCAATGCTCGCAGTGACGGTCACGCGCATCGTTTCCTCTTCGCCGAGCGTGAAGGGATGCTGCAGCGCGTCGAGCAGTCGTTCGGCGATCAGCTCCGCCCCCGCTGCCAGCGAGAGATCCTCTGTGATCACCACGAACTCGTCGCCACCGAGGCGCCCGAGGGCGTCGACGTCGCGCACCACTCCCTCCAGGCGGGCCGAGACCGCGCGCAGCAGTTCGTCGCCCACGCTGTGGCCGAGGGTGTCGTTGATCGACTTGAAGTTGTCGATGTCGATGAACAGCGCCGCCACGGGCGTCTGGTTTCGACGTGAGCGTGCGAGCATCTGGGTCACACGGTCGAGGATCAAGGTCCTGTTGGGCAGACCCGTCAGCGGGTCGTGGGTGGCCAGGAACGCCAGCTCCTCCTCGCGGCGCTTGAGCTCCTCGTCGGTTCGCTGACGCTCGATCTCGAAGCACTCGCACATCCGCACCAGGCTGAACTCGAGGCTCAGCTGCAGGATGTTCATGGCTTCGCCCAGCACCTCGGAGGGGGTGTCCAGGAGGGCTGCGCTCTCGCGCAGCGCCTCGGCCATCGAGTCGCGCCAGCACAGGCACCGTCGTGTCACCTCGTTCAGCGACGCCGCGCGATGGGCCGCCAGCTCGCCGAAGATCTCCCAGGTTTCCCGGCCCGCTTCGCGCGCCACCTCGAGGCCCTCGCCTTCCATCCAGCGCGCCACCGCGATCGTGGAGCTCCTGCTGATCCTTTCGAAGCTGTCCTGCACCACCGCGTCGACCTCGCGTCCCGAGCCCGCGGTGCGCACGACCGTCAGATTCAGGACATCCTCGGCGCGCTCTCTCAGCGCCTTGCCGAGAGCGCACAGCTCCTCACTGGAATGCGTCACGGGAGCGGTCGGTGGCATCGGAACTCGCATCGCATTCTTCCCCCGGACTCGAGCATTGGACTCTGCATCACAGATCCCCAATCGGCTGCTCGCGCTCATTCCATGAGACCGAATCTGCCTGACTAGACATCTCTAAACCTTGGCATTAGAGAAACAGTCACGTACATTGCAGGCAGAACCACGCCCTGGGGCAGCGGATCGCAGATCGTTCTCCCCGCCTAGCGGTCAGGATGCGGGGGTGACCCGCCCCAGCCTCGTGATCTTCGACTGCGACGGAGTGCTCGTCGACAGCGAGGTCATTTCCAACCAAGTTCTGGCTCATGAGCTGACGCGCGAGGGCCTCTCCACGACGCTCGCGCAGGCGCGCAGCGACTATCAGGGGCTGCTGCTGAGCGAGGTCGCCCGCGACGCCGAGGCGCGGCTTGGACGCTCCCTGCCCGACGGCTGGATCGCCCACTACGAGCGCCTTCGCGAGGACGCCTTTCGGCGTGAGCTGAGACCCGTGGAGGGCGCCGCCGAGGCGGTCCGGGAGCTCAGAGCCGGTGGGGTGGGGGTGTGCGTCGCCTCGCAGGGCAAGCTCGCCAAGACCCGGCTCTCGCTCGAGCTGACAGGGCTTGCCTCCCTGTTCTCCCCGGAGGCCCTTTTCTCGGCCGAGCAGGTTCCGCGTGGCAAGCCGTTCCCCGATCTTTTTCTCCATGCAGCCGCCACGCTGGGGACGGCCCCGCCGGACTGTGTCGTGGTCGAGGACACTCCCTCGGGCGTACGGGCCGGGGTGAGCGCGGGTATGCGCGTGCTGGGTTACGGCGCCGACAGCGACCCCGGGGCGCTGGAGCGGGAGGGTGCCGAGGTGGTGATGTCGCTCACCGAGCTGCCACGGTTGCTGGGGCTGAGCTGAGATGAGCGAGGGCGCTCAGCGCTCGATCACCGGCTTCGCCTGACGGCGCTCGCCAACCAGGCGCAACTTTCGGCGTCGCAGCAGGTTTGATTGGCATCCGGGGCCAGCTTCTGGTCCTCGAAACCAATCCAACAGGGGGGATGCATGCGATCTCGTGCCGGAGGCCAAGTTGCTGTGCTGGTCGTGTTGTGCGGAGTTGCCGCGGCGGTGCTCGCCGCTGTCGGCACCGCGGCTGTCAACGTCAGCAACTCGGGGTGGTCGTGGTCGAACCCCACACCGCAGGGCAGGACGCTGTCAGCCATCTCCTTCTCGGGCGGGGTGGGCTATGCGGTGGGCAAGGGTGGAACTGCCCTGTCGACGGGCAACGCTGGAGCATCGTGGAGCGGGTTGACGACGGGCGCGGCGGGCGACCTCGAAAGCGTGCAGGTGCTCTCGCCGAGCAACATCGTGGTGGGCGGCGGAGGCGGATGCATCACACGGATCTCGGCCGACGGCGGGCAGACGTTCAAACGCATCTTCAACGTGGCCGAATCCGGTTGTCCCGAACCGGTGGCCGCGTTCAGCTTCGTCTCTCCCCAGCTCGGGCTGCTGCTGTTGCACGACGGCGCGGTCGAGGCCACTGCCGACGGCGGTGAGACGTTCGCGCGCAAGACGGGCATTCCCGGAACCTCTGCCTCGAGCAGTGGCGGGGGCGCGGTGGGCGTGGCGCTGCACTTCTCCAGCGCCAGCGGCGGCATAGCGTTCGTCAGCGACCCCGGCTCGGGCGCGAGCAGCGCCTACGCCACGCCCGACGGGGGCGTCTCCTGGACGCAAGTCACGCTGCCGGCGGGCGCGAGGGTGAGCTCCCTGCACTGGGTGGACGCCAACAACGCCTATGCGATCGGTCCGAACACGCTGCTGCGCACCAAGGATGGCGGCACCACGTGGGAATCGCGGCCGATCGCGGCGGGCAACTCGTTCAACTCGATCGACTGCGCGAGCGCCACCGAATGCATCTTCACTGTCAGCGCGGGCAACCAGCTGATCAAGACCACGGACGGCGGCGAAACCGACACCGTCAAAACGACCTCCAGCTCGCTGATCTACGGCGCCGCCTATGCGAGCCCCACGCAGATCGTGGCGGTCGGCGCGAGTGGCGCGACGGTGCTCTCGAGCGACGGGGGAGCGACGTTCTCTCCCTCCAGCGGCGACATCGGTGGCGAATACAACAAGCTGCGCTCCGGACCGGGCGGCCTCGTGCTCGCGCCCGGCAGCAAAGGCGACCTGGCGATCTCCGGCGACGAGGGCCAGACGTGGCGCGTGCTCGCCACCCAGACCTCCGCGGAACTCGCCGATGTGTCGTTCGCCACCCCACAGGTGGGCTACGCGCTCGACGTCAACGGCGGACTGCAGCAGACGAACAACGGCGGAGCGAGCTGGCTGACGCTGAGCCCGGGGACGAGCACGCCGGCGAGGGCAGTGGTCGCGCTGGGCACACGCGCCACGCTGCTGATCGGACCTGTGGGCATCCACCGCGCGGTCAACGGCGGACGCTTCGAAGCGAGCTCGGGCAAGGTGGTCGCGGGAGCGAGCCTCTCCGACTACGACCTCGTCGGCTCGACGGTGTTCGCATTCGGCGCCGGTACTCACAACCTGATCCGCTCGACCAACCTCGGAGGGAAGTGGAGCGCGATCAAGCTGCCGCTGACCAACAGGAGGGGCAAGAGCAAGGTCTCGGTGCAGAGCGTGGCCTTCACAAGCACCGCGCGCGGATACCTGCTCGACACCGCCGGCCGTGTGTGGCTCACCGCCAACAGTGGCAGAAGCTGGCGAGAGCTCACGGGGACCGGCAGCAGCGACGGCATCCAGCTCGCGTCCTCCGGTCCGCTCGACGGATTCATGACGCTCACGAGGTTCGCCAACAACAACGCCAACGCCGACGTGCTGCGCACGAGCGACGGCGGGGCGAGCTGGCACCCGCAGGTGATCACCGCCGGTGCGATCCACCCCGACGCGCTGCTGATGAGCGGCCCACTGAACGCATCGCTGTTGATCGACGGCACGTCGGGGACGGGCGCGGCGCTGAACCGCATGCTGTTCACGACCGCGACCGGCGGCGAAGTCGCGGGCAGCCCCGGGAGCCTGTCGCTCTCGACACGCAGGCGCAGCTTCACGAGGCGCAAGCTCCGGAGGACGCACGGCACGATCACGGTCAACGGCACGCTCGCGGGGGCGATCGGCGGTGAGCAGATCATCGTCTCGCGGCGCTCGCTGGCGGGCGGTGAATGGCAGCACCAGGTGGTCGTGGCGGGAGCCAACGGCGGCAGCTTCACCACTACCTGGCACATCAGCTCCTCGTCTGTGTTCGTGGCGCAGTGGGCCGGCGACAGCGGCCGTCCCGGCCTCGGCTCGAAGGCGCTCAGCGTTACCGTGCGGCGCTGAGCCGCCGGGGATCTACACCGCGCCGTCAGTCAAGCGGCGTGGTGTAGGCCCCGCTGAGCCCGCCGTCGACCAGGAAGGTCGAGGCGTTCACGTAAGTCGACTCGTCGCTGGCCAGGAACAGGACGCGCCTGGGCGATCTCCTCGGCCCGGGCGAAGCGCCCCATCGGCACGTGCACCAGGCGCCGCGCGGCCTTCTCGGGGTCCTTGGCGTACAGCTCTTGGAGCAGCGGCGTGTCGACCGGGCCGGGGCACAGCGCGTTGACGCGCACCCCGCGCCGGGCGAACTCGACCCCGAGCTCGCGCGAGAGCGCCAGCACGCCGCCCTTGGAGGCCGTGTAGGAGATCTGCGAGGTGGCCGCGCCCATCACCGCCACGAACGAGGCGGTGTTGATGACCGAGCCGCGGGCGGCCCGTCGTTCTCCAGCAGGTGGGGGATGCCGTGCTTGCAGCACAGGAACACGCTGCGCAGGTTGACGCTCTGCACCCGCTCCCAGGCCTCCAGCGTGGTGTCGAGCACCGAGCCGTCGTCGGTGGGGGAGATGCCGGCGTTGTTGAACAGCACGTCGATGCGCCCGTAGCTCCGCGCGCACGCGCGCGTAGACGCCTCGGCACCTGCTCCTCGTCGGTCACGTCGGCCTGCAGCGCCAGCTCGCCCGCCGAGTCGGCTCTGCAGGTCGACGCCCGACCACCCTCGCGCCCTCGCGCTGCGAACAGCTCGACGCTGCGCCGCCGCCGATGCCGCCGGCGGCGCCGGTGACCACGCACACCTTCCTGCGAGCCTGCCGCTTCAGCCATCATCCCTCCGTCGCGTAGAAGATCGACTTGACCTCGGTGTAGGCGTCCAGCGCGTGGGGGCCGAGCTCGCGCCCGTAGCCCGACTGCTTGAAGCCGCCGAACGGGGTGGTGACCCGCACCGAGGTGTTGGAGTTGATCGACAGCACGCCGGCCTCCAGCGCCCGCGCCACCCGCAGCGCGCGGGCGCCGTCGCGCGTCCAGATCGAGCCCGACAGCCCGTAGATCGTGTCGTTGGCCAAGCGGATCGCCTCCTCCTCGTCGCGGAACGGGATCACGACGGCCACCGGGCCGAAGATCTCCTCGCGGGCCGCCCGGTCGCCGGATCTCACCGGGCACAGCACGGTCGGCGCGAACCAGAAGCCCGGGCCCCTCGGGGGCGCTGCCGCGGAACGCCACCGGCGCGCCGTCCTCGAGGAACGAGGCGACCGTCTCGCGCTGGCCGGCCGAGATCAGCGGCCCCATCTGCGGTGTCCTCGTCGAGCGGGTCGCCGACCCGGATCGCCGTGACCTGCGCGCTCGAGCAGCTCCATGAACTCGTCGAGCGCCGTGCTCCTGCACGAGGATCCGCGAGCGCGCGCAGCAGTCCTGCCCGGCGTTGCCGAACACCGCGCCGAGGGCGCCGCCGCGGCCGCCGCCTGCGAGGTCGGCGTCGGCGAAGACGATGTTGGGCGACTTGCCGCCGAGCTCCAGCGTCACCCGCTTGATCGTCGCGGCGGCGCCGGCGGCGATCGAGCGCCCGACCTCGGTGGAGCCGGTGAAGGCGATCTTGGCCACGTCGGGGTGCTCCACCAGCCGCTGCCCGCAGGTCGCGCCCGGGCCCGGCGACGACGTTGACCACGCCCTCGGGCAGTCCGGCCTCGAGCGCCAGCTCGGCGAAGCGCAGCGCGGTCAGCGGGGTCAGCTCGGCCGGCTTGAGCACCACCGTGTTGCCGGCGGCCAGCGCCGGGCCGAGCTTCCAGGCGGCGATCGTCAGCGGGAAGTTCCAGGGCACGATCAGCCCGACCACGCCGAGCGGCTCGCGCACCGTGAAGGCCTGCCCGCCGGCGACCGGGATCGTGTCGCCGAGCAGCCGCTCGGGGGCGCCGGCGTAGTAGCGGAACGTGTCCACCACCATGCCCATCTCGCCGCGGGCGTCGGCGATCGGCTTGCCGGCGTTGCGCGCCTCGAGCACCGCCAGCTCCTCGTGGTGCGCGCGCGAGCGCGTCGGCCAGGCGCGCGCAGCAGCCGCGCCCGGTCAGCCGGCGCCAGCGCCCGCCACGCCGGGAAGGCGGCCGTTGGCCCGCGCGACCGCCGCGTCGACCTCGCTCGACGCCGGCGCGCGGGATCTCCGCGAGCACCGCCTCGGTGGCGGGCTCGAGGACCGTCAGAGTGCTCGCTCAAGCGGTCTGTCCTACGGGGTACTGCGCGATGTCGGGCAGCGACCTCGTCCGCGTCGAGTTCGTCGATCGTGCGCACCGGGCCCTTGAACGTGCGTTTGCGCCGACACCAGGTACCAGATCGTGACCGCCACCATGACCACGATCGTGACGAGCGGCGCGTAGTTGACGGCCGACCAGCTGAAGCCGGTCTTGAAGAACACGCCGTCGGGGGTGAACGGCAGGCAGAAGATGATCACGCACAGCGCCACCCAGATGAAGGCGATCGGGTTGATCCATTTGTACTTCGTGCCGAGCGTCCACGGGCCCGGCCTGGAACGCGTCGCCCATCCGCCAGCGCAGGAACACGGGGATCGTGTAGGCGATGTAGAGGCCGATCACCGAGATCGAGGTGACCGCGAGGAAGGCCACCGGCGTGCCCGGTGGTTGGGGAAGTAGGCCGGGATGGTGACGATCAGCGCGAACAGGCACACGAACAGCACCGCCCAGGTGGGGGTGCGGTTCTTGCCCAGGCGCCGCCACAGGTTGTGGCCCGGGCACGGCGCCGTCGCGGGAGAAGGCGAACGTCATCCGCGAGGCGCTGGTCACGCAGGCCATGCCGCAGAACAGCTGGCCGACGGTGGAGATGAGGATCACGGCCTTGGCCGCGGCCGAGCTGAGCGCGCGTCGTGAAGATCGCCAGCGCCGGGAAGCCGGCTTTGAGGATTTCGGCTTCATGTGCTCTGCTGGATCGCGAAGGTGAGCGCCAGCAGCACGATCCAGCCGATCACGGCCGAGTAGAAGACCGAGCGCCAGACGCCCTTGGGCGCCGACTCGGCGGCGCCGTGGGTCTCCTCGGAGACGTGGGCCGAGGCGTCGTAGCCGGTGATCGTGTACATCGTCAGCAGGAAGCCGAGCGGCAGCACGTAGAACCAGTACATGTGGTCGCTGAAGCCCGACGCGTTGGCGCGGTGGCCGAACACGTAGGAGAGGCTCGCGTGGTGGCTGGGGACGGCGATCAGGATCACGACGATCACCGCCACGCCGATCACGTGCCACCACACCGAGACGCCGTTGAAGATCGACACGAGGTGGCTGGAGAAGACGTTGATCAGCCCGTGGATGATCAGCAGGATCAGCGCGAACAGGGCGAAGTTCACGTGGGCGGAGTAGTGGACGTCGGTGCCCGCCGCGGCCTTGGCGAAGTTGAAGATGAAGTGGACGTTGTAGAGGCCGAGCAGGTTCATCAGGAAGGTCGCGCACACGTAGTCGACCGAGGCGACCACGGCGACCAGGCCGATCAGGTTGAACCAGCCGGTGAACCAGCCCCAGCCGCGCGCCGCCGAGCTTCGAGGCCCAGTAGTAGATGCCGCCCGCTGTGGGCATCGCCGAGGCCAGCTCGGACATCGAGAAGGCCACGCATCAGGATCAGCACGCTGATGACCGGCCAGCCGATCGAGATCGCGATCGGGCCGCCGTTCTTGAACGCCTGGCCGTAGGTGGTGAAGCAGCCCGGCCAGGACCGAGATGATCGAGAACGAGATCGCGAAGTTGGAGAAGCCGCTCCAGCCGCGCTTCAGCTCCTGCTTGTAGCCCAGCTCGGCAAGGCGCTGCTCGTCTGCGCTCAGAGTCCCGGTCCGTGCTCATCTGCTGGCCCCCTCGAGGAGAAAAGGTTTGGACATCCGCCCTTCAATCGTGACAATACGCGCGATCGCGGATGGAAGTCAAGAGCACCGCGGGCCAAACATTGCGCGTGCGCCTCGGGACCAGTGGCCAAGCCGGGCTCAGCCGCCCGGCAGCAGCCCCGCGAGCATGTGCTCGGTGCCCTGGCAGGTGCTCGGCCATCTCCCGCGCGGCGCGCGATTGCATCGCCGCTCGCGGACTGCGGCGAGCAGCCGGCGGTGCTGGGCGTTGGAGGAGGCGAGCACCTCGGGCGGGTGGGCGATGTAGGCGATCAGGTCGCTCATCGCGCCCTGGGCCTCGGTCATCGGCCTGACCAGCCGCGGCGAGCGGGTCGCCTCGGCCAGCCCGACGTGCAGGCGGATGTCGGCCTGGCGGTAGGCGGCGAAGTCCTCGAGCGTCTCGTCGAGCGCCGCCGCCACCTCGTCGAGGGCGTCGAGGTCGCCGGGCTCGGCCCGCTCGGCGGCCAGCACCGCGACCCCGACCTCGACGGCCATGCGCTGGTCGCAGATCTCGCGCCAGCTGGGCGAGCATCTCGCGCCGAGGGCGGGTCGGCCGGCGGCTGGGGATCGGAGACGAAGGTGCCGCCGCCGCCGGCCGCGGGTGGCGAAGCACGTGGCCGCTCTGCCCGAGCGCCGCCAGCGCCTGGCGCAGGGTCGAGCGGGCGATCCCCAGCCGGGCGCACAGCTCGCGCTCGGCGGGCAGGCGCGATGCCCGGCGCGCAGCAGCCCGAGCTTGATCGCCGTGCCCAGCCGCTCGACGGTCTCCTCGAAGGCCGTGTGGGAGCGCACGGGCGCGAACACGGCGTCGAGCGGCGTGGGTATGCCGGCGGCTGCGGATCGAGGCTCAGGAAGGACCGCCATGGCTTCCCGCTCGTCGCCGCTCACAGCCGCTCGAACCCGCGGACCCGCTCCCAGTCGGTGACCGCCGACTGGAAGGCCTGCGAGCTCGACGTCGGCGGCGTTGAGGTAGTGGTCGACCACCTCCTCGCCGAAGGCCTCCCGGGCGACGTCGCTGGTGGCGAACAGCTCGCGCGCGTCGCGCAGCGTCTCGGGCAGCCGGGGCTTGCTCGGCTGCGACATAGGCGTTGCCCTCGTAGGCGGGCTCGAGCTCCAGCCCCGCTTCGATCCCGTGCAGGCCCGCGGCGATGATCGCGCTGAGCGCCAGGTAGGGGTTCAGGTCGGCGCCGCCGGCGCGGTTCTCGAAGCGCAGCGACGGGCCGTGGCCGACGACCCGCAGCGAGCAGGTGCGGTTGTCGTTGCCCCAGGCCACCGCCGTCGGGGCGAACGAGCCCGGCGGCGTAGCGCTTGTAGGAGTTGATGTTGGGCGCCAGCAGCAGTGTCATCTCGCGCAGGCACGCCAGCTGGCCGGCCAGGAACGAGTCGAACAGCTGCTCGCTCGCGCGCGAACAGCGGGCCGTCGGCGTCGGCGAGCGAGAAGTGGATGTGGCAGGAGTTGCCCTCGCGCTCGTCGAACTTGGCCATGAAGCGTGATCGCCATGCCCTCCTCGGCGGCGATCTCCTTGGCGCCGTTCTTGTAGATCGAGTGCTCGTCGGCCGTGCGCAGGGCGTCGGCGTAGCGGAAGTTGATCTCGTGCTGGCCGAAGTTGCACTCGCCCTTGGAGTCCTCCACCACCATCCCCGCCGCGCCCATGCTGTTGCGGATGCGGCGGATCAGCGGCTCCACGCGAGCGGTGCCGAGCAGCGAGTAGTCGACGTTGTAGAGGTTGGCCGGCTCGCAGGTCGCGGTAGCCCTTGTGCCAGGCCTCCTCATAGGTGTCGCGGAACACCATGAACTCCAGCTCGGTGCCGGCGTTGGCGCTCCAGCCGCGCTCGGCCAGGCGCGCGAGCTGGCGGCGCAGGATCTGGCGCGGCGAGGCCACCACGTCGGCTCCGTCGAGCCACGCGACGTCGGCCAGGCACATCACCGTCCCCTCCTGCCAGGGAACGGGGCGCAGCGTGCCGAGGTCGGGCCACCAGCAGCATGTCGCCGTAGCCGCGCTCCCACGAGGACATCGCATAGCCCTCGACCGTGCTCATGTCCACGTCGACGGCGAGCAGGTAGTTGCAGCCCTCGGCGCCGTGCTCGGCCACCTCGTCCAGGAAGTGGCGTCGCCGTCAGGCGCTTGCCCTGCAGCCGCCCCTGCATGTCGGTCATGGCGAGCAGCACGGTGTCGACCTCACCGCGGGAGACCGCCTCTGCGAGCTCGTCGAGTTGCACGGGGGTTGAAGGTACTGCACACGGGCCGCACAAGCGAGCGCTCACGGGCTGTTCGGAGAGCGGGAATAATGCCCCGATGGCTCAGGATCCTTCCGAGCACCAGCACGAGCGTCTCGTCAACGAGCTGCGTGTAGCCCTGCGCGGCAGCGAGCAGCGCTTCGACGCGGTGGTGGGCTCGCTCGGCGATCCGGTCACCATCCGCGACCGCGAGCACCGCTTCGTCTATGCCAACAGCGCGGCGGTGGAGCACCTCGGCTTCTCCTCCTGGGAGCAGCTGCGTGAGACGGCACCGGCCTCGATCATGGGCGATTACCTCGTGTGGGGCGAGGACGGGCGCGAGATCTCGATGGATGACATCCCCTCGGTGCGGATCCTGCGCGGCGAGCAGGCCGATCCGCTGTTGATCAGAACGGTCAACCGTGCCAGCGGAGTGCAGCGCTGGAATCTGCTCAAGGCCGCTCCACTACTGGGCGAGGACGGGCAGATCGGGGCCACGATCACGATCATCGAGGACGTCACCGAGCAGAAGCGCTCGGAGCTGCAGAGCGAGTTCCTGGCGCGGGTGAGCGCCGCTCTGTCCTCTTCGCTCGACTACGAGCAGACCCTGCGCAACGTCGCCGAGATGGCCGTGCCGGAGGTCGTGGACTGGTGTGCGGTGGACCTGTTCGACGAGGAAAACGGCGAGCGCCGAACGGTTGCCGTGGCGCACGTGGACCCCGCTCGCCTGAGCCTCGCCGAAGCGCTGCGCAGATATGTCCCCGACCGGCTGGATCCCGAGCAGGGCCTGGGCCTCGTCCTGCACACGGGGGAGGCGGTGCTCTACCCCGACATCCCCGATGAGATGCTGGTGGCGTCGGCGGTCGACGATGCCCACCTCGAGCTGCTGCGCGCCGTGGGCTTTCGCTCGGCTCTGATCGTCCCCATGCGGCTGGGCGAGCGCGTCCTCGGTGCGATGACGCTCGTCAGCGCCGAGTCGGCCCGCGTGCTCGACAGCGCCGACCGCGAGCTGGCCGAGCAGATGGCCGCTCGCGCGGCGGTGGCGATCGAGAACTCGAGGCTCTACAGCCAGCGCTCGGCCATCGCCCGCACGCTGCAGCAGAGCCTGCTCCCCGACCGCCTGCCCGAGATACCCGGCTATGAGCTCGCCGCGATCTACACGCCTGCGATCGAGACCAGCATGGTGGGTGGCGACTTCTACGACATCTGGCCTGTGGGCGAGGCGTGGATGCTGCTGATCGGAGACGTCACCGGTAAGGGCATCGATGCGGCCGTCCTGACTGCCCTGGTGAGACACACCGTGCGCACGGCCTCGGAGTTCGACTCGAGTCCGGCGGGCCTGCTGGCGTTCGTGGACAGCACGCTGAAGAAGCGCGATGCGTTGTCCGTGTGCACCGCCCTCTGCCTGCGTCTGGAGGGCGAGCATGCGTGGCTGGCTGTCGGCGGACATCCCCTGCCGCTGCTCGTCACCGCCGACGGTGTGGAGGAGCTGGGCGAGCACGGACCGCTGCTTGGAGCCTTCGCCGAGGTGGCCTGGTACGAGCACGAGCTGCACCTGGGAGAGGGGAGCACGCTGCTGGCCTACACCGACGGGATCACTGATGCGCAGGGGGCGGGAGGCAGGCGCTTCGGATTGGACCGCCTGCGGGAGCGGCTGGCGGAGCTCAGCGGCGCGAGCGCCGCCGAGCTGATCTCCGGGCTGGCACAGCGGCTGGGCGACTTCCAGACGGGAGCGTTGAGCGATGACACCGCGGCCATCGCGCTGCGAAGGCGCCCCGCGGGAGAGGCGCCCGGAGGGGCGCAGGAGACGAACGAGATCCCGCGAACAGGCAGGGGCAGAGGACCGAGTGGGGGGAGCGATGAGCGAGCCGAGCAGTTTCGAGATTAGGGATCACACGGATGGGGCAACCCATGAGTTGGCGGTCGAGGGCGAGCTCGACCTCGCCACCGTCCCGCTGCTTGCGCGAGGTGTGAATGACCGGCTGGGTGAGAACCCGACGAACCTGACCCTGGATCTGAGTGCCGTGACATTCATGGACTCCTCCGGGTTGCGGCTGCTGATCGAGCTGGGGCAGAGGGCTCAGCGAGAGGAGTGGCAGCTCAGGCTGCTTGCTTCCAGGCACGAGGCGGCCAACGCCGTATTGCGCATGACCGGCGCAGACACCGCCCTGCCGTTCGAGAACTGGCCATCGCCATGACGGGGTCCTCGCGAGCCGAGGAGCTCGAGGATTCCGCAACCCTTCGCCTCACGCTGGAGCGCGATCCGCAGGCGCCGTCGCTCGCCCGCGCAGCCGTGACGGGCTTCTCCAAGCAGCGCAAGATGAGCCCCGAGAGCCTCTCCACGCTGGCGCTGCTCGTCTCCGAGCTGGTGTCCAACGCGGTGGTCCACTCCGATGCGCCGGCGAGAAGCGACATCCATCTCTGTGCTCGGCTGGTGGGCTCCGACGGGGTCCGGGTGGAGGTCACCGACCAGGGAAGCGGCTTCACCGCGGTGCCGCGAGATCCGGAGCGCATCGAGGGTGGATATGGCCTGTATCTCGTCGACTCACAGGCCACCAAGTGGGGGATCGACCGCGACCGCGGCACGTGTGTGTGGTTCGAGCTCGCCGACGGAGACGCGGGCTCGAGCTGAGGGGTTTCGCGGACGGAGGTCCGTGATAACGTACAGATGTATGCGATCCTCCCCATATCACGACGGGCTGACCTATGACCGTATCTCCGCTCCGCTGGAGCGGATCGGACGCGAGGTCCTCGCCCGGCTGCCCCTCGTGGGAGATGAGACAGTGCTCGACGCGGGCTGTGGCAGCGGGCGGGTGACCCAGGCGCTGCATGCCCGGCTGCCCCGTGGCCGGGTCATCGGCGTGGACGGCTCGCCGGAGATGATCGCGGCCGCCAGGGAGCGGCTCGGGAGCTCGGTGGAGCTGCATCTGGGCGACCTGACACAGCTGGACCTCGGCGGCCTGCGGGTCGATGCGATCCTCTCCACGGCGACCTTCCACTGGATCGAGGACCACGCCCGCCTGTTCGAGCGACTCCGCACCGTGCTGAGGCCGGGTGGCAGGCTGGTGGCGCAGTGCGGCGGGGAGGGCAACTGCTCGGAGCTGCAGAGCGCGATCGAGCTGGCGGTCGAGCGTCCGCCGTTCGCCGCATATCTCGCCGGGTGGCCTGGGCCGTGGAACTTCGCCGCGCCCGAGCAGACGGCCGAGCGCCTGCGGGGCGCTGGCTTCGTCGAGGTCTCCACCTGGCTCGTGAGGCGGCCGGCGCCCTATGAGGACCTGGGCGAGTGGCTGCGCGCCAACGCGCTGAGTGCGCACCTCGAGCGACTGCCCGGCGGTTTGCGGGAGGACTTCGTCGCGGCGGTCGAAGGGCATCTCGGCGAGGACCCGGAGATCAGCTACGTGAGGCTGAACATCGATGCGACCGCCGCGGGCCCTGAGCCGAGGGCTCTCAGACAGCTCTCAGCTTGGGCACAGGATCAGCCCAGCGTGGCGGACGACACTGATCTCAGCTCGAAATCGACTTCAAGGAGAAAGCCATGATCCTCTCGCTCGCCATCATCATCAACCTCACAGCTGGCATCGCCCTGATCGCCGGACTCGCCTATGCGATGTCCCGCACCACACAGCTCACGCCTCACCTCGCCACTGTCGAGAGCTCGGCTCAGCCGGTGGCATCGGCTCAGCGCCGCCCGCGGACCCGCGCCTCACACCGTCCCGCCGCCGCTGTGCTCGCCGCCGCTCGCTCCTAGTGCAGTGTTTCTGAAGTGTCTTGTTGTTTGGTTGCCTTGGTGAGTATCTGCTCGGCGGTCTTGGTCCAGATGAATGGTTGGGCGCGCTCGTTGTAGCCCTCGATGAAGTGTTCGATCGCGTTGATGAGCTCGGGGACGTCGTGGTAGACGCCACGGCGGACCTGCTGCTTTGTGAGGATCGAGAACCAGATCTCGATCATGTTCATCCACGATGCGCTGGTCGGGGTGAAGTGGAAGTGCACGCGTTTGTGGCGCTCCAGCCAGCGCGTCACCTCTGGGGTGCTGTGCGTTGAGGAGTTGTCGAGAACGACGTGCAGTGGCTTTCGGGGGTAGGCGCGCACGAGCGCGTTCAGGAACGCCAGGAACTCTTGGTGGCGGTGTTTTGGGTAGCACGTGCCGGTGACCTCACCGGTCGCCACCTCAAGCGCCGCGTATAGGCTCGTGGTCCCGTTGCGCTTGTAGTCGTGGGTCATCCGTGCGGCCTTGCCCGGCTTGATCGGCAGCGTCGCCTGCGTGCGGTCGAGCGCCTGGATCTGGGTCTTCTCGTCAATGCACAGCACCAGCGCGCCTTTCGGGGGATCCATATAGAGCCCCACCACATCGACGATCTTCTCCACAAGCTCAGGGTCTTTGGAGAACTTGAACGAGCGGACCTGATGCGGTTTGAGCTTGTGATCACGCCAAATCCGGTGCACCGTCGAGGGCGCGATACCGGCCGCCGCGGCCAGACGACGCACACTCCAGTGCGTGCTGCCATCCGGCGGGCTCTCGAGCGTCTTTGCGAGAACACGCTGGATCTCATCGTCGTCGATCTCCCGCGGTCGACCTGAGCGTGGCGCATCCGTGAGACCGTCAAGCCGCCGCTCACAGAAATTCCGTCGCCACAACCCGACGGTCGGCAGCGAAACATGTGTCTCCGCAGCAATCTGAGTATTTGTGGCGCCCTCCGCGGCACGCAACACGATCCGTGCACGAGTCGCCTGCTGCTGCGGAACAGACGGCCGCCGAAGCCACCCCCGGAGCTCGTGCTCCTCGCTCTCTGACAGCTCAATCACCCCAGCAGCACGCGCCACAACCCCAACGTACCAAAACTCGCCTACAAATGCAAGCTACTTAAGGGACACTGCACTAGGCGAGCGGACGGGATGGCTAGCTGCTGAGTGCGGCGGCCATCTCGTCGAACGCCTGCACGTAGGCGTCGATCGCCTCGTCGGTGTGGGTGACCGAGAGCGTCCACTCCTCCTCGCGCCCGGGCGTCATGTAGATGCCGCGGTTCATGTTCCACAGCCACGCGAGTTCGGTGACCGCGACGTCCTGGCTGGCCTTGAACGTCTCGTAGTCGACGATCGGCGTGGGCGAGAAGGTGACGCAGCCCTTGGAGCCGATCCCGACGGCGTAGCCGGGCAGCTGGTGGCGCTCGATCACCGCCTCGCAGCCAGCGACGATGCGGTCGTTGAGCGCGTCGAGGTGGCGGTAGGCCTCGGCTGTGAGCACGCGCTCGAGGCTCGCGCGCGCGGCGGCCATCGCGAGCGGGTTCCCGTTGTAGGTGCCGACCTGGTAGACGCTGCCGTCCTCGACCACGCTCATCACCCGCTCGCTGCCGCCGATCGCGCCGGAGGGCAGCCCGCCGCCGAGCGTCTTGGCCAGCGTGACCATGTCGGGCTGCACGCCGAAGCGCTCGGTCGCGCCGCCGGCGGCGATCGCCAGGCCCGGTCTTGACCTCGTCGAAGATCAGCACGATGCCGTGGCGGGCGGTGATCTCGCGGACCTGCTCGAGATAGCCCGGCTCGGGGAGCACGACGCCGAGGTTCATCATCGCCGCCTCCATGATCACGCAGGCCGGCGTGCGGCCTTCGCGCGACGAGGCGCTCGATGCGCCGCTCCATCGCGCCGCGCGTCGTTGAACGGAACGGCGATCGTGAGGTCGCACGACAGCCTTCGGGATGCCCGCGCCGTAGGGGAGCGAGGCGAGGTTCTCGCGGTCGCCGATCTCGTCGTAGGGGACCCCGATCGAGACCATCACCGCCGTCGTGGTGGCCGTGGTAGGAGCCGAAGATCTTCATGATCGTCTCGCGCCCGGTCAGCGCCGCGCGCGATCCGGATCGCGTCCATCGTCGCCTCCGAGCCGGAGTTCACGAAGCGCCAGCGGGCGAGCCCGAAGCGCTGCGGCGAGGTTCTCCGCGACGACGATCGTGTCCTCGGTGACGGCGGCGAAGTGCGTGCCGAGCGCGACGCGCTCGCGCACCGCCTCGACGATCGCCGGGTGGGCGTGGCCCTGCACCATCGAGCCGAAGCCGTTGTGGAAGTCCCAGTAGCGGTTGCCGTCGACGTCGCGTCACCGTGGGCCCCTCGCCGGAGACGAGGTAGATCGGCCACGGGTCGCGCAGCTGGTAGGAGGAGGCGACGCCGCCGCTGAGCGACCCGCGCGCGCGCTCGTACATCGCCGCCGAGCCCTGCGGTGCGCGCGTTCAGCCTCGCGAGCTCGCTCTGTGTGAGCTCCTCGACGCGCTCGGGATCGATCTGGATGGGGGATGTGACAGACATCGGTGTCTCCTTCCGTGGCGGCGCTAGGCGGGAGTGCCAGCCGCCTACTCGCCAGCTTAGAAGAGCCGTGCTGAGGCACGCGTCTGCGATCCTCCCCGCAATGGCGCAGGATCGATCCGCCGAGCAGGCCGTTGCGGAACCCCGGCGCCCACGGATGGGCGAGCGCTTCGAAGCGCTCTACTACGAGGAGCTTCTCCACCGCGTCAACCCCACGGGGGATATCGGCCTGCTGACGCTGTGGTCGCCGCTGCGATCGGCCAAACGGAGACTCGACTCGATTTCCCCGGAGATACTCGATGGGGCTCAGAGCCGGATCGCGATCGTGTCCAATCTCTATGGGGACGGGATGTATGCGATGTTCTGCAACCTGCTGTTCAACCCCCAGGTGCGCCACCTGGTGGCCATCGGCGAGGATCTGGGCCTGCCCACCTGCAGGGAGATCGAAGCCTTCCTGTCAGATGGTCTCGAAGACGCGGAGCTGCTCGGCACGCCGGTGAAGCGCATCGCGGGAACCGATCGGGTGTTCTCGGCGAGTCCCCACTTCGACGAGCGTCGGCTGCGCAGAGATCTCAGCTTCAGCTATCTGGGCAAGCTCTCCAGCGCGAGCCTCGAGCGCGATCTGAGTGAATGCCTGCGCGAGCTCCCCCTCGCCGGCGAGGGTGGTACGGGGATGCGGGTGCGTGTGGAGATGGCAGGGGAGTTGGATCCGGAGCACTCCTTCCAGCCATCGGACCCCGGGGCTCACCAGGTGGTGCGCCGCCGGCCGCTTGACTGCTGGGAGGAGCTCGTGGCGCGGGTGCTGCGCTTCGGGCGCCCCGTCACGCTCGGTTCCGGGTCGCGCCTGGAGCTGCTCAACGTCAAGACGGTCATCACCGAGCCGGCTGAGGAGTCCGCCGCTGTGCTCGCGGAACATGGATTCTCGTTGAGCAGGTTCCGCGACTACCAGCAGAGCATGCTCCGAGCGGAGCTGCCCAAGGACACCCCATACACATATGGCAATCGCCTGCGCGGGCACTTCGACCAGGGCGGCGGGGGAACCGACACGCTGCAGACGGTCATCGAGCGGCTGGGGGCCAACCCCCACACGCGCCACGCCTACATAGCGCTGTGGGACACAGCCGCGGATCTGCCGACGGGGGCGGCCGCGGAGCGGGGGGGCGCTCCCTGTCTGGTCACGCTCGCCTTTCGGGTCACCTCCGATGGCGTGCTGGCACTCACCGCCAGCTATCGCGCACACAACCTCCTGATTGCGTGGTTGGAGAACGTGTATGGCCTGATCGCCATCCAGCGACATGTGGCCGGCCAGCTAGAGCTGGCAACGGGCCCGATCACCGTGTTCAGCCACTCCCTCGGAGTCGACCCGCGCAACTCGGCCTTTCAGCGTGCTCGTGCGCTGGCCGATCGCTGGAAGCGCGACGACGACAGGGATCAGGAGACGGGTAAGTACTCGCTGCGCGAGGATCCCAACGGCTATTTCGTGGTGAGCGTCGACAGGGCGGCTGGGTCGATCGTGGCCGAGCACCGCTTTGGAGGGGTGCTCGTCAAGCGCTACGCAGGACCCCGAGCCGACGGGCTCGCGAGCGAGATCAGCGCCGACATGGCGGTGAGCCTCGCCTCGCACGCGATCTGGCTCGGTGTCGAGCTGGCCCGCAAGGAGGCGATGCTGGGGGAGGATAACCGGGCGACCGCGAGGCCCGCCCCGGCGCGTGAGGAGGGCCCGTGAGCGTGGATGGCGAAGGGGAGCCCCTGGAGATCGTCTCGCTGCGGCCATTCGGTCGCGGAGAGCTGCTCGATGCCCTGCGCGGGACGCCGCTGCGGGGATTCGAAGGGGCGCGCCCCTACGCGAGCGCCGAGATCGAGCTCTCGCCGGCATTCGACACGAACCTCCTCGCGCCGGCCCAGCGCTACGTGCTGAAGCCGCGCGTGCGCAAGCTGCTGGCGCTGCGCAACGCTCTGAACGACCATGGGGTCGATCTGTTCGCCCTCGACGGCGGCGCCTACATCCGCACCTCGGATAACCCCGAGGAGACGATCCCAATCACACCGCCCTTCGTGGAGCAGTCCCACGAGCCGGACGGCAGCAGCGTGCTGATCGTCAACGACGGTCTCCACCGTGTCTTCGCCGCTCGATCTCTCGGCCTGCCGATCTCCGTTGTGATCGTCCGCGACGTTCCCCGCGAGTACCCCTACTACGCGTTCGCCCTCGAGAACGGCTGGTCGGAGGTGCAGGAGCTCGAGGCGCTGCCGGATGAGTACCAGAAGAAGGCCTACCGGCTGCCCGAGAACTACAAGGCGCTGTTTCGCGACTTCAACCTGATCTTCCCTGGAATCCAGAAGGAGCGCAAGAAGTCAAACCCGGCGCACCTTCGCGCCTGAGACGCTCGGGGCTCAGGCGCTGACGCGGAAGCGCACGGTGGTGGCGGGTGCCGTGTCGAGTGCCACCAGATGAACGTGCAGATGGGCCACGCTGCCGCCGTTGAAGCGCATGTCTCCGCTGCGTTCCACGGTCGCGAGGGCAATGGGCTCGAGCTGAGCCTTCAGCCGGCGCTTGATCGCCCACAGCTCTGCCCCGGCCTCGTCGGGCAGCTCGTCGAATGAGGCGACATGCAGACGGGAGACGATCAGATAGTGGGCACGAGCGCCCTCGTAGGGGTAGTCGTTCTTCTTCACATACCAGTGCTCACCGGTGAACTCGATCGGCTCGCGATGCTGAGGAGCGACGTGCTCGGGGCAGAAGATGCAGATGCCGGCCGCTTCCAGGCCCTCCATGTAGCGCCGCTGCTCATCGCTGCGCGCCGCATCGAGGTTGTAGAGCCGTTCAGCTGGTGCGCTCATACACACAGAAGGTGAAGCTGTGAGCGTTCTCGCTGATCGGCTCGCTGCGCTCCATGAGCCGCCATTCGCTCTCCGCCAGCTGGGGAAAGAACACGTCTCCGTCGAGCGCCAGATCGATCTCGGTGGCATAGACGCGCTGAGTGCGCGGGAGCGCCTCGCCATATGTGACACCTCCCCCGATAACGAAGCACTCCCCAGCGCAGGCGGCGAGCGCGGCATCGAGCTCCGTGAACACCTCGGCCCCCTCCGCCGCGTAGTCGGCATCCGAGCTGAGAACCAGGTTGCGCCGGTCCGGCAGCGGGCGGTAGGCGCCCGGCAGCGACTCGAACGTCCTGCGGCCCATCACCACGGTGTGGCCAGTGGTGAGCTCGCGGAAGCGTCGCATGTCGGTGGGCAGCCGCCATGGCAGCCCGCCGTCCCGGCCGATCACGCCGTTGGCGGCGTGGGCGACGACGATCGAGATCACGCTAGGTGGCCACCGGGATGCGGGCGATGGCCGGGTGGGGGTGGTAGTCGGACAGCTCGAAGTGCTCGGCGCGGAAGTCGTGGATGTCTGAGATCTGGCGTCCGGCCGCGGTCAGCTGGAGCGTCGGCAGGGCGCGAGGCTCGCGCGCGAGCATCTCCTCGACCGCCGGGAGCTGGTTGGCGTAGATGTGGGCGTATTGGATCCAGTGGACGTACTCCACGAACTCATAGCCCGTGAGGTGCTCGAGCATCAGGCCCAGCGCGGTGTACTGCGCCATGTTCGAGGGCACCCCGATCGGCGTGTCCCCCGAGCGCTGGTTGTGGACGAGGTGGAGCTTGTCGTTGAACACAAGCGCATGGATCCAGCCGTGGCACGGCGCGATCGTGTTGCGCGACTTCACGCCGAGCTCGCGATGGTTGGCATTGGGAATCCACGGGCTCATCACCGCTGTGCGGTCCAGCGGCAGGTCGCGGAGCTTCTTGATCAGGTGGGGCAGCTGGTCGAAGCCGGGGTCCTCGCCGTCGAGATCCGTGGTGAAGTTCTTGAACGCGTGACCGTAGGAGCCAGGGCCGAGATCCCCGGCTTCGAGGCCACGCGACTCGCTCTTCTCGGCCGTCGCCCAGGCCCCCCACCAGTCACAGCCGAAGGCGGCCAGCTCCTCCAGTGTTCGCGCCCCGTTGATGAAGGCGCATAGCTCGCCGATGGCCTTGCCCACGAAGCTCTCGATCGAGCGCTCGGTGATGACGGCGGCCCCGTGGGCCATCGGAAAGCGCATGCAGTGTCCGGCGAGCGCGACGGCGTCCTCGCCCTGCTTGGTGTGCAGGCGCACACCGTCGTCGCGGATCGTGCGCAGCATATCGGCGTAGGCGGTGCTGGGCTTGCGCTCGCCGTAAGGTAGGTAGTCGGGCATCGGTCTCCGGGGTCGCTGCGGGTGGCTGGCCGAGCCAGTCTGAACACTCTGCCAGATGGAGCCCGCCTCTCCATCGGGGCGGCGGCAGGCGTGACCGCGGGCGCCGATATCGTGCTGGCCCGCGACACCCAACGAGGAGCAGATGGCAGCGAACAGCGGAATCCTAGGTCCAGAGGTCAACTTCGAGAATCGGCTGATCGGGAGTCTCGAGGAGATGACGCGCACGGTCACGCACCTCAAGGGCCTCGGCTACCGCGTTGTGCTCACGTCGGGGTCGTTCGACCTGATCCACCTTGGGCACGTCAAGTACCTGGCGCGGGCCAAGCAGCTCGGCGACGTGCTGGCGGTGGGGGTGGACAGCGACGCCAAGATCCAGCGGCGCAAGGGACCGGACCGTCCGATGGTGCCCGAGGGCGAGCGCCTGGAGATGCTCGCCTATCAGCGCCCGGTGGATCTGATCTACCTCAAGGACGACGGCGAACGGCGCTGGGCGCTGATCGAGGCGGTGCGTCCGGACGTGCTCGTGCTGACCGCCGATCACTCCTACGGCGCCGAGGATCTCGAGGGTCTGGACGAGCTGTGCGGGCAGATCGAGGTGGTCGAGCGTCAGGCCTCGGTGACGACGAGCGAGCGCATCCGCCAGATGTACATGAACCTCGGCGAGCGGCTCGGCCCGAAGCTCGCGGAGGTCCTGCCGGGCCTGATCGACAGCATCCTCAAGCGGGCATGAGCGAGATCGTCCTCGCATACATCCCGGTGCTCCACGAGGGCTACCGGCGGTTTCTCGATGCTCATGCCCGGGGCCGGCGACTGTTCGTGGTGGGCCCGGACCTCTACGCCGACTATCGCCCCCTGGCCAAGGACATCCGCGCGCTCGATGCCGCTCTGGTGGCCGAGGCGATCGGGGGGTGGGGCATCTGCAGTGAGGTGACGGTGCTCGACGAGCACGGTGCCGGTCTGCTGGCGTCCGAGTCCCCGGCGATCACACTGCCCGCGGAGGACGTCAGCTACCAGATCGTCGAGCGCTTCTTCGCCCGCTGCGAGGTTCGCTACGACACGGTGTTCCTGCGATGGGACAAGTCAAGGACGGCGCAGCTGCTCGAGCCAAGGGGCCGTCCGCCGCTGCCGGATGACGCCCCGATCCTGGCCGAGCTCGTTGCCGCTGCCGAGGCGAGGGCGGCGGACAGCGTCGATTGGTGGCGGCGGGTGGGCGCCGCGATCCGCTTTGCCGACGGAACGATCAGATCTGCCGAGAACGAGCATGAGCCCCATCGGCTGAGCGCGTATGCGGTGGGCGACCCGCGCAGCAACTTCTACAAAGGAGTGAGCCTCGAGCTCTCCACGGCAACCCACGCCGAGGCCCGCCTGATCGCGCAGGCGGCCCGCGAGGGCGCTGCCACCGAGGGCGCCGTGATGTACGTCACGGACTTTCCCTGTCCGCCGTGCGCCAAGCTGATCGCCGCGGCCGGCGTCGGGCGACTGTACTTCCGCACCGGCTATGCGGTGCTGGACGGGCAGGACGTGCTCGAGCGGGCCGGGGTGGACCTCGTGCTGGTGAGCTGAGGCGTCAGGCGGCCTGGTGTGAGCTTGACCGCCGATACGGGACGGGGCGGAGCGACACAGCAGCGAGTCCGCGCTGCGCTCATGCGGGTGGGCGGATACTGGCGGCCGCTGGCCGGGGTGGCGCGCCTGCTGGAGGAGCTGGGCGAGCTGGCCGAGAGCCTGGCAGCCCCGACCGGAGCAGCGGACGCTCTCGCGGGGGAGATGGCCGATCTGTGGATCATCACCGCCGCTCTCGCCGACCAGTTCCTCGGCGAGGTGGCCGAGCCCGGCACGCTCTGCCCCGGGGGGCAGGCCCCGCACGATCCGCTGGGAGAGCTCGTGGCCGCGGCGGGCCTGATCGCGAGGATCCTCAACCACTACGACGGTCCCAAGACGCCGCGCTCGGTCGCGGGGTGGCCCTCGCTGGAGCAGGCGGTGGCTGAGTTCGATCGCACGCTGGCGCACCTCGCACGGGCCCAGGATGTGGACCTGGGCGCCGCGGTGAGCAGGAAGCTCGCTGAGATCCCGATCCGCGACTCGGGACGGTTCGAGCGCCACGAGAGGGACCCGAGCACCGCGGCCTGCCTCGACCGGTTTCGCCTGATCGATCGTGTATCGGCAGATTTCGACCCGGCGCGGGCCAGGCTGTGGGGGTCGCAGGTGTGGTTCGATGGGGCCTGCTCGAACCTGGAGACGATCGCCTGGACGCTCGGCTCGTTCACCAGGGCGGCTGCTCGGGAGCGCCTCGATGCATACGTGATAGCCGGTCCGCCATGCAGCTCGGCGGGGCAGCTGGAAAAGTGGGTCGGCGAGCTGCTGGGAGAGCTCGAGGATCGCGACCCGATCGGGGAGCGCGCGCTCGACGAGGTGCTCGGTGGTGGCACCGGTGCGCTGCTCGAGTTCAACGGACTGCCGATGATCGTGGCGGTGTTCTCGCCGCTGTATCCGAGCGGGGATCCGCGCCACTCGCCGAGCGGCACCTTTCTGGTGCTTCGACCCCAGGCCGCCTGAAGCACGCCGGCTGCCGGCCCGGCGGCGTGCGTCACATTTCCGCGCCCACTGGCACATTGAGAGGTGATGGCTGAGGAGGGGGACTTCGATGAGCTCTACCGCGCCGAAGGCGAGGCGATGCTGATGTTCTTCACCCGTCGCACGCTCGATCCCGAGGTGGCGCTGGATCTGACTGCCGAGACCTTCGCCCAGGCCTATATCGGCTGGCGGCGGCTGCGGGGCGACTCGCGCGAGGAGCGCCAGGCGTGGCTCTACACGATCGCCAGGAGGGTCCTGGCGCGCTATCTGCGCAAGGGCCGCGTGGAGCGCACGGGATTGCAGCGGCTCGGGATCCAGGTTCCCATCGCCCATGAGGACGATCTCGCGCTGATCGAGGAGCGTGCCGGGCTCGGCGAGATGCGTGCCGCGCTGAGCGTCGAGCTGGAGCGTCTCAGTGCCGAGCAGCAGCGTGCGCTTCAGCTACGGATCGTGGAGGAGCGTTCCTATCAGGAGGTGGCACGCGAGCTGGGGATATCGGAGATGGCGGCGCGTGCGCGCGTGTCGCGCGGCTTGCGCGCCCTCGGCCAGGCGCTCGAGCCGGCTGTGGCGCTGAAGGGACGCTCGTGATGGAGACCATCTCGGTGCTTGATGAGCTGGGCGCGGAGTTCCGCCGCATCGGCGAGCCGCGGGCACGGCGTGTGCGCCTTGCGCACCGGACGCTCGTGCTTGCCGTCTTGCTCGGCCTGCTGCTGGTGGGTGCGGCGACAGCCGCGATCCTGATCTCCAGCGGTGCCCCGCTGCCCGCCGCCCACGTCCAGGACCTGCACTCCAGTGGCGTGCCGTTGCCGGGCAGTGTGCGGCTGGCGGGGCTCGATGCGCCGGACCCCAGCGGCTCGGCTCCGGTGTGGGACATCCGTCTCTCACGCACTCGCGGGGGGGAGACCTGCTCGGCTGTCGGGCAGGTGCTCGGCGGCCAGTTCGGCATCGTGGGCCTCGATCACGTGTTCCGCGCGCTGCCGCTCGGCGGGGTGGACTCCTGTGGCGTCGATTCGCCCGCCGGGCCCGTGCTGGCGGGCGCTCGCGTGTTCGTGGGGACAGCTCCCGGCGAAGCGCGCACGGTGGTCAACGGGGTGGCAGGCAACGGGGCCCGCTCGGTCACCGCCTACGGCCCGGAAGGTTCCCGCTCACTGCGCCTCGGGCCCGAGGGAAGCTTTATCACCGTCTACCGGGGCTACGTCGAAGAAGTGCGTCCGCGGATCGTCGTGGTTAGCAGCGACGGGGGCGTCCACACGATCGCCTTCGCCTCCTCGAGTGCTTTCGAAGTACCCGACCCTGCCGGAGGCTCGCCGTGGGAAGTCAGTGGTGCGGCCAAGCTGGAGCCGGGCGCCTACACGGATGAGAACTGCGCTCAGGCCAGCCGGGAGCTGGGGCTCAGCGACCCGAGCCGCGTGGTGTCCTCCGAGACGCCAGAGGTCTGCGGCCGCCTTGGACGGAGTCCCCTGTTCGTCTCGATTCGCCGCTTCGTGGCGGGCGATGAGACGGAAGCCCACTTCTCGGGAGCGGTGCCCCAGGGCGATGAAACGCTCAGCTTCCCGTGGGGAGAGAACCCCCCGCGAACGCTCGTCTATGGCGCCGCGGCTCCGCGGGTGGCGGCACTCACGCTCACCGGTGCCGGCCCCGCGCGGCAGTTGCCGATAGATCGGCACGGGGGCGTGTTCATAGCCGTGCTCGACGGGCACGTGGACCCTCGCTCGCTGACGCTCACCGCGCGCCTTCGCTCCGGGCAGACGCTCATCTACACCCGCTCGGCCAATCTCCTCAACTACTACACCAATCGCCCCATCCCCGAACGGCCGGTGCCCGCCTATCGAGAGCCGCTGCCCGAAAGCGCAACCCTGCCGCCACCGCTGGAGACCCCACTGGTTGCAACCGTTCAGCAGACGCTGCGTGCCGCCGATCCCGCCGGCGGGTCCGACGTGGGCGCTGCGCAGCTGGCGGGGACGGCCCACGTGGCAGGGCGCCGGCGGTCGCGGATCTCACGAAGACTCCATCTGCCTGGAGGTGGGGGTCCTGCGGGGTGGTGTGCTCGTCGAACCGGGTCTCGGCAGCACGGGCCATCCGCTGAGCGACACCAAGGACTACGACGTCAGGATCGGCGGCTGCACCCAGCCCCAGGCTGTGGATCGCGTTGGCCGCCTGCTCCAGGTTGAAGGCTATGTCGACGAACCCTTCGCCTACTCGCCCTCACCGGCGCGAACGGTCGTGAGCGGCCTGCTGCCGGCGGGGGCCGCCGAGGCGACGCTGCTCGGGGCGGGCGTCCCACGCCGTCTGGGCCTCGACCCGAACGGCGCGTTCCTCGCTGTGCTCCCCGGGCACTATTGGGACGCTCTGCTGCACGTCTCATACCGCCTCAAAGGGCGTCTACAGGGCAGCGCCGCCCCTCCACCGGCCCCGGCCACGGTCGCGCAGGCGCGTGCCCCGGATCCCGACGGGGGTGCTCCGTGGGGACTCGTGGAGGGGCCGGGGTGCTCGACTGCGATCGGGCGGATCATCGACGGTCGCCTGTCCTCGATCGACGAACGCAGCGGCACGGTGGTCAGGGGCCAGTACATGACCAGCAGCGGTGGCACCTGCTTCACGCGCCCGGGAGGTGCTCCCCGCCAGATCGCGGTTGAAATCTCGCCGGTCGAGGTGAACGTGAAGCTGCCGGGGGATCGCAGCGAATCACTCACGCGACCGCAGCTCGAGCGTCGCACCCTGCCGGGGCGCACGATCATCGCCGGCGCGGCCCAGGCCGACGTGGCCTCGATCACCCTGGCAACTCCCCGCGACGTCCGCACGCTCGTGCCCAGTGGACCCCGGCACGCCTTCATCGCGGTCTACGACGGCCAGTTCTTCCGCGGTGCCATCAGCGCAACGATTCACCTGCGCAGCGGACGGGACATCACCGAAGCGCTCCCCTATTTCGGGTCGGCCGGCTCCTCGGCGCCGCCGCACGGACCGGCGGCGCTGCTGCGCAGCGTGAAGCGCCAGATCGCGGAAGTCGAGTCTCCGAGCTTTCCGCCTTCTGCGCCCCACGCCGGTGGGCGCCCTCCTCTCACCCCGGCTCGCCGCGAGGCGCTGCGCCGGGCGAGGATCGCACCGCTCGAGAGCGCGCTGGGAACGATCGAGGCCAGGATCGCCTATGAACGCGCCAACCCGGGCGTGCTGCCGGCGGAATGAGCATGGAGCGAAGGCTGCGCTTCGAGCTGCTCTACGGCAAGTACGCACCGGCGGTCAAGGCCTATGTGCTGCGGCGCGCGCAGACCTCGGCGGCCGATGACCTCGTGGTGGAGGTGTTCCTCGTGTGCTGGCGGCGCATGAACGAGGTTCCCCTCGAGCCGCTGCCGTGGCTGCTCGCCATCGCCGGACGCGTGTTGAGCACGACCAGGAGTGAGGGTCCACCGCCACCCTTGGGGGGCAGCGATCGTGAGCTGTTGCGACTGATCGCCTGGGAGGGGCTCTCGCTGCGCCAGGCGGCGGACATCCTCGGTGTGAGCTCCGCGCGCGCACGGGCGCATCTGCTGTTCGCACGCCGACGTCTTCCGGCGGGCGCGGATGTCTTGACACGTCTGAGCGCAGCCAACCCGGTGCCCGACCTCCCGCCGGTGGAGTCGCCCGAGCGGTTGCGCTGCCTGATCGAAGAGGATGGGGTCGCGAGCGATTCGGCGGGTAAAGCGAGCTGAGCGGCTACGGTCTGATCCAGGAGGTGCTCGGATGCAAGCAGGATCAGAGAGCGAGCTGGGGAGGATGCGCCGCGAATATGCCAGCGCCGCCCTGGATGAGGGCGAGATGGCGGCCACCTGGCTCGAGCAGTTCAGGCTGTGGCTCGATCAGGCCACGCGCTCACAACTGCGGGAGCCCAACGCGATGGTGTTCGCCACCGCGGATGAGCGCGGCCATCCCTCGGCACGCACGGTCCTGCTGAAGGGCGTGGATGGGCGGGGGCTTGTGCTCTACACGAACCTCACATCGCGCAAGGGACTCGAGGCCGGTGCGAATCCGTGGGCGTCGCTCGTCTTCCCCTGGTTCGCGATGTATCGCCAGGTCGTGGTGGTGGGAAGCGTCGAGGCGGTGGACGGTGGGGAAGCGGATGCGTACTTCGCCGAACGTCCCCACGGCGCGCGTCTGAGCGCCTGCGCGAGCCCCCAATCGGAGGTGATCCCGAGCCGCGCCTTTCTCGAGGAGGCGCGGGCACGGCTGGAGGAGCGCTTTCCTCCCGGCAGCGAGGTGCCGCGCCCGGCTGCCTGGGGGGGTCTGCGCGTGGTACCCGAGACGGTCGAGTTCTGGCAGGGTCGAGCGGACCGGCTGCACGACCGCCTGCGCTACCGCCGCCTCGAGCACGGCGGCTGGGTGGTGGAGCGGCTCGCGCCCTAGCCTGGAGGGCGCCGTCGTCAGGGACGCGACAGGCGAACGGGCAGCGTCTTCAGCTGATTGATCCAGGGCGACTCGGCGTAGGCGGGCGTGCCGGCGAGCTCGATCTCGGGGTGGCGCGCGAGCGTCTCGGCGAAGAGGATTCGCAGCTCCAGACGCGCGAGGGCGGTGCCTAGACAGAAGTGACGTCCCCCCGCCCCGAATGCCTGATGCTCGGGGTTGCGGCGAGCGTCGAAGCGATCGGGATCCGCGTAACGGGACTCGTCGCGGTTTGACGAGGCGTACCACATCACGATCTTCTCGCCTGTCCGGATGGCCTGGCCACCCAGCTCGCAGTCTCTGGTGGCGGTGCGGCGAAAATGTGAGAAGGCGGGAAACATCCGCAGCGACTCCTCGACCGCGCCGTCGATGAGCGAGGGATCCTCGAGCAGCAGCCGGCGCTGTTCGGGGTCTTCCATGATGGCGCGCATGCCGCTGCAGTAGGTCGCCTTCGTGCTGTCGTTGCCGGCTGCCATCAGCAGCACGAACCCCATCACGATCTCGTGCTCCTCCAGGCGCTGTCCGTCGATCTCGGCATGGACGAGGACGCTCGTGAGATCGTTGGTGGGGTGTTCGCGACGTGCCGCGATGAGCTCGCGGCAGCGGGCGAAGATCTCCGGCACTTCACGCTGCATCACCGACCCGGGGCCATCGGGGTTGAGGTCGCGGTCGCCGGCTCCGAGCGTGGCGTTCATCAGGCGGGCCCAGATCGCATCGTCCTGTGGCGGTATGCCCATGAAGCTGCCGATCACGCGCGAGACCACCGGCTGCGCAACATCTGTGACCAGGTCGCAGTGGTCTCTCCCTGCAAGCCCGTCCAGTACATCGATGGTGATCGCGCGAATGGCATCCTCGTGGTCGGCGATCCGCTTGGGTGTGAACCCGCGCTGGAAGAGCGCCTTCAGGCGGTCGTGCTTGGGAGGGTCCATCCCGATGAACATCGCCTGCACGAGCTCCAGGGGGAGCAGCGCTCCGGTCAGGGCCGTGATCCCACCGAGTTCGGAGGAGAACGTCTCCCAGTCGCGGCTGACGGCGTGGACGTCATCGGCGGTGGTGATCGACCAGAAGCCGTCCTGCTCGGGAAACTCCGGGATTCGCGCCGACCAATGCACGGGGCACTTGCTGCGAAGTGTCTTGAAGAGCTCGTGCGGCGGTCCGTCGCACCAGAGACCGCGCTCGATCACGAGCACGTCTGCCAGGTCGTCACTGTTGCCTTGCCCCACCGCCGCCACCTCCGTTGAGGCGATGTTACCCGGCCCGATGCACGAGCGTGACGATGGGAATCTGCGCCGATGCGTGCGCCTGCGGGGGGGGCCGGGATGAGGCGCAAGGCTAGAAACAGACGGGCCGTCCATGTCGAGACCTTTGGCTGTGGACCCGGGGGTCGGCTGGGGAAGGCTTCGCATCGAGGATTCCGTCCCAGCGAGCCATGTCGGACATATCGCGGGGTTGGCTCGGGTTCTCGTTACCGGCCGGGGGAGGAGCAACCGGCAGTTGGCGCGCTTGACTATCGGAGAAGCTCAGGGTTAGGTTGGACAAGTAAGCGCCCGGGGAGAAGGAAGCTTGGATGGGGAGCCCCGAGTGCCATCACTAACGAGGGAGAACAGTGAGGAAATCAAGTCGCATCATCGGCATGGCCGCGGTCATGGTCGGGGTGCTCCTGCCGGCGGCTGCCGCCGCGGCGGCACCGCAGTATGTAGCTCTCGGAGACTCCTACTCTTCAGGGGTGGGCACCCGTGTGTTCTATGAAGAATCGGGCGAATGCGATCGCAGCCCGGATGCCTACGGACCGAAGATCGCCGCGAACAAGGGTTACACCTTGAGCTTCCAGGCGTGCAGTGGCGCCAAGACCGGTGAAGTGATCAGCAAACAGCTCGGCACGCTGAGCAGCTCCACCAGCCTCGTGACCATCACGATCGGTGGCAACGACGCCGGCTTCAGCAACGTGATCCTCAACTGCGCTCTCTATTACTTCACCTGCGGGAGCGCGATCAGCGAAGCGAACACCTACATCAAAAACACCCTGCCGGGTCTGCTGGAAACGACCTACAAAGACATCCGTGCAAAAGCAACAACTGCACACGTGATCGTGCTCGGATACCCGAAGCTGTTCACGGCGGAAGGCAAGACGTGCAACGTCAACTTCCTGACCTCGGGCAACGAGAAGAAAATGAACGAAACGGCAGAACTTCTCGACAGCGTGATCAAGGGGCGCGCCGAAGCGTCCAAATTCACCTTCGTGAACCCGACGAGCGCATTCCTCTCACACGAGGTCTGCTCCTCATCGGAGTGGCTCAACGGGCAGTCGAACCCACTGTCTGAAAGCTATCACCCCAACGTGTCGGGCCAGGTGGAGTTCACCACTCTGGTGGAAGGCGCGCTGTAGTCAGCGGCGATCTGCCCGCGGCCGTTCGTGTCGCGGGCAGATGCTCGCCTGGCGGCTTGGTCTCAGGCGGCCAGGACAGACGAGCGAGGGGCGTCCTCGCTGACGGTGGGCCGGCGGGAGAAGCGCAGCGCCGGATCCTCGATCGCTCCCTGGCGGAGGTTCTTCACATCCTGGGCGTAGCTCATGGCCATCGACCAGGGAAGCCGGGAGCCCTGCCTGGGCAGCTCGTGCACGGAGCGCTGCACGTAGCCGGCGCCGAAGTCCATCAGCGGGCGCGTGGTGATCGTGGGATCGTCGTTGTGGGCCACGCAGCTGTCGTATCCGTGCTCGTCCATGTAGGCGAGCAGACGGCCGAAGTACTCGCATACGAGATCGACCTTGAGGGTCCACGAGGAGTTGGTGTAGCCGATGGCAAAGGCGAAGTTGGGCACGTCGCTGAGCATCATCGCCTTGTAGGCCATCGTCTGGGGGAGCTCCACCGGCCGATCGTCGACGACCAGCTCGATGCCGCCGAAGGCGAGCATGTTCAAGCCGGTTGCGGTGACGATGATGTCGGCCTCGACCTCCGCGCCGGAGGCGAGCTTGATGCCGTGCTCGGTGAAGGTCTCAATCGTGTCGGTGAGCATCGAGGCCCGTCCGGTGCTGATCGTCTTGAAGAGGTCGCCGTCGGGAACCGCGCACAGACGCTGATCCCACGGCTGGTAGCGCGGGTTGAAGTGGGTGTCGACGGCGAAGCCCTCGGGCAGTTGGCGTTTGACGCCCGCGCGCAACAGCCGCCGGGCGAGCTTCGGCCGGCTCTGGCTGAGGGCATAGCTGGTCTTCTGCAGCCAGATGTTCTTCTTGCGCGTGAGGGCGTAGGCGGTTCGCGGCTTCAGCACCCGCCTCAGGAGGTTGGCGATCGGATCCTTCTCGGGCACCGAGATCACGTAGGTGGGGGAGCGCTGGAGCATCGTGATGTGCGCCGCCCGCTCGGCCATGGCCGGGATCAGCGTGACCGCCGTGGCGCCGCTGCCGATGACCACCACGCGCTTGCCGTCGTAGTCAAGATCCTCGGGCCAGTGCTGCGGGTGGACCACCTGGCCGCGGAAGCGCCCAACGCCCTCGAAGTGAGGGGTGTAGCCCTCGTCATAGCGGTAGTAGCCGCCCGCGCAGAACAGCCAGTCGCAGCTGATCTGCACCGTCTCGCCCGTCTCGGAGAGATTCACCTCGACCGTCCATCTTGCCTGCTCGCTGGACCAGGATGCCCGCACGACCCTGTGGCCGAGGCGGATATGCCGGTCGATCCCGTTCTCGGCGGCGGTCTCGCGGATGTAGTCGAGGATGGCCGGCCCGTCGGCGATGGCCTTCTCGTTCACCCAGGGCTTGAACTCATACCCGAAGGTGTGCAGGTCGGAGTCCGAGCGGATGCCGGGGTAGCGGAAGAGATCCCACGTTCCCCCGGTCGCGCCGCGCGCCTCGAGGATCAGATAGCGCTTGTTGGGCTGCTCGCTCTGCAGGTGGTAGGCGCAGCCGATACCGGACACGCCGGCGCCGACGATCAGCACATCGATGTGCTCGGGAAGTGGTGTGGTGTTCTCGGCGAGGTCGGCGATCATCCTGGCTCCCTTTCTGAGGGTCGCATTCAAGAATGCCCGATCGAGCTCGAAATGCCTAGGGCATACAGCACAATCTTCTGCGAGTGAGTATGCAGTTTGCCTAGATCAAATGGTACTGTGGCGCTGTGGCCGGCACGGCAACATGGGAGCCGCCGTCGGAGCGCGTCGCGGAGCTGATCCGCAGAGGCCTGAGCGCTCTGATGGAGGAGCCCGAAGCGCTGTTCGCGGAAGTCGACGCAGCGGTGCTCGCGGCCGCGCCACCCAGGCTGGCGGCCGATCCCGCGATCACGGCGGCGACGATCGCCAGCGATCACGCCAACATCTTGCACTGGGCGAGCGCAAATCTCGCTCGCCCCGGTGCACCGGTGTCCCCGAATCTGAGTCCGCAGATCCTGGACCTCACGCGTGACATCGTCCGCCGCGGGCTCGACGACACGACGCTGAACGTCTACAGGATCGGCCAGAACGTGGCGTGGCGCGCATGGATGACCCAGGCGTTCACGCTCACCGAAGATCCCGCTGAGCTGCATGAACTGCTCGATGTGACTGCCCGCTCGATCTTCACATTCGTCGACGACACGGTGGCGGGGATCCAGGAGCTGATCGATCGTGAGCGCGAGCAGCTCATCAGCGGCACTCACGCCGAGCGCTTGGAGACGGTGAACCTGATCCTCGAGGGCGCCCCCATCACGGCTCATCGCGCCAGCGAGCGGCTGCGCTATGAGCTGGGCGCCCACCACACCGCGGCGGTGGTGTGGAGTGAGGTCGAGTTGCACGACGAGGGCGAGCTCGAGGGTGCCGCCGACGCTCTGGCTCGCGCCGCCGGCGCCGGGCGGCCGTTCACCGTGGTGGGGAGCACGCGATCGCTGTGGGTCTGGTACACGGGCGGACAGCCTCCGAGCCTCGATGGATTGCTCGCCCATCTGGTGTCGCTGCCAGGGGTGCGCATCGCGCTCGGCTCGAGCGCAGCGGGGATGGAGGGCTTTCGCCGCGCTCATCTCGACGCCCTGGCGACGCAGCGCCTGATGTACCGGATGCCGCTGGATCTCCAGCTCGCGAGCTATGAGGAGGTTCAACTGGTCGCGATCTCGGCTCAGGACGAGGAGGGTGCGTGGGAGTTCGTTGCGCGCACGCTGGGCAGGCTCGCCGGTGCCGATCTCGCCCTGCGCGAGACACTGCGGGTGTACATCCGGGAGGAGTTCAGCGCCGCGCGCGCAGCACGCGCCCTGTTTGCCCATCGCAACACCGTCCTGAACCGTCTGGCCCGGGCCCGTGAGCTGCTCCCGGTCCCGCTTGAGCGCCGGGGGCTGCAGGTGGGGCTGGCCCTGGAGATAGTGCATTGGCTCGGGCCGCGCGATCAGGCGGGGAATGTCTCCTGACCCGTGCGTCTCGCGAAAGCCGATTTTGCGTATGCGGGCAGAGGCTGTACTCTGCGCCCTGGAATGGGTCCAAGGATGGATGGGGGCGTTATGCGTCGAGTCGTTGTCGTATTGGTGGTTTGCGCTGGTCTACTGCTCGGGATCTCGGCGCAGGCGCTCGCCTCGGGCATCACGAACTCGAGCGATGACCTGCGCACGGGTTGGTATCCCAACAACTCGACCTTGACGCCTCAGCTGGTCAGCGGCGGCACGTTCGGCCAGCTGTGGTCGACCAGCCTCGAAGGCCAGATCACAGCCCAGCCGCTGCTGGCCAACGGCACCCTGCTGGTGGCGACAGAGAGCGACAAAGCCTACGGTCTCGACCCCGCCTCGGGTGCCGTCAAATGGACCAAGAACCTGGGCACGCCGTGGAATCCGGCTGACGTCGGCTGCGGTGACATCACGCCCTCGATCGGCACGGTCGCAACTCCCGTCGTCGATCCCGCCACCAACATCGCCTATATGACACACAAGACCTATGTGTCGGGGACGAGCGGGCCGGCACGCTGGTATATGGACGCGATCAGCGTCAGCACCGGCGCCGAGCAGCCGGGTTTCCCCGTTGAAATCGCGGGCTCGGCCCAGAACGCGCCGAGTCAGACCTTCAACCCGACCATCGAGATGAACCGCCCCGGGCTGCTGCTGATGGAAGGTGTCGTCTACGCGGCCTTCGGCAGCCACTGCGACTACAGCAACTGGAAAGGCTGGATCTTCGGCGTCTCGACAGCCGGCAAAATCACGGCGCGCTACACCGACGATGCGACCGAAACAGGTGCCGGGATCTGGCAGTCGGGCGCCGGCCTGACCTCCGACGGACCGGGCACGATCCTGTTCAGCACCGGAAACGGCGGCGCACCGTCGGTGCCGGCAGCGGGCACCTCCCCGCCGGCGAACCTCGGCGAGTCTGTGGTGCGGGTACGCGTGCAGTCCGACGGGTCGCTCAAAGCCGTCGACTTCTTCGCCCCCTTCGACGCCAAGAACCTCGATGAAAACGACGCTGACTTCGCCTCGGGAGGCGTGACGGGCCTGCCGAACGAATACTTCGGCACGACCTCACTTCCTCATCTCGCTGTCGCCGACGGCAAGTCCGGCTACGTGTACCTGCTCAACCGCGACTCGCTCGGTGGCATCGCCCAGGGTCCATCGGGGTCGGACAACGTCATCCAGCGCCTGGGGCCGCGGGGCGGCGTGTGGTCGCGACCTGGGATCTGGCCGGGAGAAGGCGGCTATGTCTACATTCCCACGTCGAGCGGCTCCCCCGGGGGTGGCCATCTCGACGTCTACAAGTACGGGCTCTCCGGCACCGGCCAGCCTTCGCTGGCGCTCGCCGCAAGCTCGGAAGACGTGTTCGGCTGGGGCAGCGGTGCGCCGGTCATCACCTCCGAAGGCACGACCACCGGCAGCGCGCTGGTTTGGATCATCTGGTCGACCAACCGCAACGGCGCCGGCGGTGAACTCCGGGCCTACAACACGGCGCCGGTCGGCGGCAAGCCGGTCCTGCGCTTCAAAGCGTCGATTGGGACGGCGAGCAACTACAGCATGCCGGGGGTGGGCGCCGGGCGGATCTACGTCGGCAACCGCGAAGGCAAAGTCATCAGCTTCGGCTCGCCCGTGACGCCGGCGCTAAGCGGCGCGGCCCTGTCGTTCCCGACGACGACGATCGGCACCACGAGCCAGAAGACGCTCACCTTGACGGCCAACGAAGCACTCACTCTGAACACCCTCACCAGCAGCTCCGGTCAGTTCCAGATCGGCACGGCCACGCCGCCGCTGCCGGCGAAACTTGGCGCCGGACAGACGCTCACCGTCCCGGTAACGTTCGCCCCGACCGAAGCCAACCTCCTGGGCGCCACCATCACGGCCACGACGAGCGCCGGCAGAACGGTGCAGATCAGCGCATCGGGCATCGGCCAGACAGCCAGCGCGCAGCTCGCCACCTCGCCACCGCTCGTGACGTTCGCCGGCACGGCCGTCGGTGGTCACGCGACCGGCTCGGCGACCTTCCGCAACATCGGCGCCGCGCCGCTGACGATCAACAAAGTGAAACTGCCGGGCGCACCCTTCAGCGCCAGCGGCGTGCCGGCGGCGGGTGAAACGATCGCGCCGGGCGCCTCGGTCACGGTGACGGTCGCCTTCGATCCGACCCAGACGGGCACGTTCAACGATGCCATCGGCATGGAAACGACGGGCGGCAACGGCCAGGTCGGGCTGTCGGGGACGGCCGGATCGAGCGGCAACCTGCAGGTAAGCAGTGAAACCAACGAATACGGTCCAGTGGCCGTCGGCTCGACGGTGACCAAGTCCTTCTCGATCACCAACAGCGGTGGCACGGCGGTGACGATCACCAAGTCCAAGCCGCCGATCGGCGGCTCCTTCGCCGCCACGACCCTGCTGCAGGAGGGCTCGACGATCCAGCCCGGCGAAACGGTCACCGAGAAGGTCTCCTTCACGCCCACCGCCCCCGGCTACCTGAGCGGCAGCTGGCAGATCAATGGCGATGACATCAGCGGCCTGCACCAGGTTCAGTTCAGCGGCACCGGCACCGTGCCCGCGCCCGCCGCGGGTTCGTGGACGACCAACGGCACGGCCTCGATCTCCGGGGCCACGCTCTCGCTGACCGGCACGGCCGGCAACAGCGCGGGAACAGGCTTCTTCAACCAGCCACTCGAAAGCCGCCACCTGATCGTCACGTTCGACAGCACGATCGGCGGTGGCACCGGGGCTGACGGCGAGACGCTCGTCCTGGCCGACCCCAGCAGAGGGGCGAAAGTGACATCGCTTGGCGTCCAGGGCGGCGGCCTGGGCTTCTCGGGCATACCGGGCCTCGCCGTCACGCTCGTGACCTACCAGAGCTCCGGTGCGCCCTCGAACAACTTCGTCGGCCTGACCGACGGGCCCGTAGGCGCCGCACCTGATGCGCTGCATTGGCTGGCCACGAGTACCGCTGTGCCGAGCCTGCGCGCCAAACGCCACGTTGTCGTCGAAGTCCTGAACGGCGTCCTCACGGTCAAGGTCGAAGGGGTCCAGGTCATCTCCCAGGCGGTCACGCTGCCCCCGCAGGTCCTGCTCGGCTTCAGTGGCGGAAGCGGCGGTTTGACCGACAATCACCAGGTGGCCAACGTGTCCGTCGCCGGCGACCCGCCGCCGAGCGCCCAGCCGGCCACGCTGAAGATCCTCAACACGGTCAGTGCGCCGTCGGGCTCGGCGCAGGAAGCGGCCCAGATGATCTTCAACGGCTCGTGCCCGACGGCGTTCACGACTGCCGCTCTCGGCAACGGAGCCTCGGCCACGCCGTCGCTGCCCAGCGCCGTGACGGCCAGCCCCTGCACGGTCAGCGAGACGGCCCCGGCGGCGGCGGGAGGGACGTGGAAGACGACGGCCTCGGTCAACGGTGGCCCTGAAGTCACCCTGTCGGCCTCAGGCGGGCAGCTGGCGGTCCCCACGTTCGCGCTCGCCGCGGGCGCCAACACAGTCACGTTCAAGAACACCTGGACGGGTCCCTCGTCGACCTCGATCGTTCCCGACCCCTCGACCGGCGGCTGGCAGCTCAACGGCTCGAGCGCGCTGTCGGGCTCCGAACTGGTGCTCACGCCCGCCACGACCGGACAGGCCGGCAGCGCCTTCTGGCCGCAGGTGGTCGACCCGCGCGCCATGACCGTCGAATACGACGCGTCCATCACCGGCGGTACGGGCGCTGACGGCCTCGCCTTCGTCATCGCCGATCCGTCCAAGGGCGCCAAAGCGACCTCGCTCGGAGTCGCCGGCGGCGGCCTCGGCTTCTCCGGCATACCGGGCCTGGCGGTTGCGCTCGACGAGTACAAGAACAGCGTCAATCCGTCCAACAACTTCACGGGCGTAACCGACGGACCGATCGCCGCCTCCACCAGCGAATTGCACTGGCTGGCAACCGCCAACCTGACGGCCGCGCTGCAGGGCGCCACGCACCACATCAAGCTCACGACGGCGGGCGGCACGCTGAGCGTTGCCGTCGACGGCACGACAGTTCTCTCGCAGGCGGTCACGCTGCCGCCGAGCGCCTTCCTCGGCTTTAGCGCGGGTACCGGTGGCTTGACCAACCGTCACGCCATCTCACATCTCGTCGTGACCTCAGGCGGCGAAGGGGTGCCTTCGCCGGCGACGCTCACGATCACAAACGCGGTCCAGGCACCGACGGGCTCGCCGCAGGCCGGCGCCACGTTCCCCTACGTCGGCACCTGCCCCTCGAGCTTCACCACGGCCGCGCTGGCGGGCGGCGCCAGCGCCTCGCCGACGCTCTCTGGCGCCGTGGCGAGCTCCAGCTGCGCCATCACGGAGACCGTCCCCGCCGTCGCGGTGGGAGCCAAGTGGAACGTCACGGCGTCGGTCGACGGGGGAGCGCCGCAGAGCCTGACGGTCAGCGAAGGCAAGGCGGTCCTGCCCAGCTTCGCGCTGAAGGTGGGATCGAACACCGTCGCGTTCACGAACACCTATCAGCCGGCCACTGCGCTCGTGCCCGACCCCTCGGCCGGCGGCTGGACATTCAACGGCACAGCCACGCTGTCGGGAAGCTCGCTGCAGCTGACCCCCGCCGCCGCCAACTCGGCGGGCAGCGCCTTCTGGCCCCAGGTCGTCGATCCGCGGACGTTGAAGATCGAATACGAAGCAACGATTGGCGGGGGCACGGGGGCCGACGGCATGGCGCTCGTGTTCGCCGATCCGTCGAAGGGCGCCAAAGCGACCTCGCTTGGGGTTGCCGGTGGCGGCCTCGGCTTCTCCGGCATCCCTGGCCTGGCGGTGGCGCTCGACGAGTACCAGAACGCGGTCAACCCGTCGAACAACTTCGTCGGTGTCACCGACGGGCCGACGGCGGAAGCGCCCGACCTGCTGCACTGGCTGGGAACGGCCACGCTGCTCTCACCGCTGCAGGAAGCGACCCACCACATCACCGTGACCACGACCCCGACGACGATCACGGTCGCGGTTGACGGCACGCAGGTCCTCTCCCAGGCAGCGGTCCTGCCGAGCTCTGCCTACATCGGCTTCAGCGGCGGCACCGGCGGCCTGACCAACCGCCACGCGATCGCCAAACTGACGGTGACGGCCACCGGTTAGTCGTCTGGTCGCGCTGCGGATTTGACCATCTCTATGACGATCTCTTCAGCTGGGCGGCGGTCGAGCTGCATGTCGTGGCGCAGGAGCTTCCACACGAGCAGGTCGGTTGCGATCACGATCGCGACCAGACGCCGCCTGCGTGCGGCGCCCCGCAGGCCCTGAAGAAGCGCCTGGAACGTCCTTGCCACCCACTCGCGATGGTAGGCACGGCCGGCCTCGGTGATTCTGGCGACGGCTGGTATCCGCTCCTCCTCTGAGAGCATTCGCAGGACGGTGTTCCCGTTGGCCTCGTAGCGGTCGAAGAGGATCTTGATCGCTCCCCGCACATCTCCCACCGGCGCTTCGTTGCGGCGTGCCATCTCCTCCAGGCCCCACCGCTGGGCCACCGCGGTGAAGATCTGCTCCTTGGAGCCGAAGTTCGTGTGCAGCGTCTGCACGGTGGCCTGCGCCTCGGAGGCGATCTCGCTCAGCCGGACATCCAGGTATGGGCGCGTTGAGAAATGCCGCCATGCCGCCGTGAGCAGTCGCTCACGGGTCGCGGCGGCCCCATCGGCGCGAGCCGACATCCGATAGGGGCGCTTGCTCGGAGAGGGTTCAGACATTTTCATTTGATAAGGAGTAAAGTCAATTTTAGCGTGCGCGTCTTTCAGACCCTCATGGCGTTCAGCGGCAACGCACCGCCGCAGCTCGCGGTCACGCGCCTGCTCGTCGAGCGCGGTCACGAGGTGCGGGTGGTTGCGCACCGCGCCGCACGCGAGCGGGTCGAGGGTACCGGCGCGGAGTTCATCGAGTTCCGCCAATCTCATCCCGACTTCGACATAACACGCCGCGACACCGACTCGCTGCGAGATTGGGAGGCGCGGACCCGGTTCGGCGCGGGCATGCGATCGCTCAGAAACGCCCTGTTCGCGTTCGTGGGCAACGTCGGGCGGGAGTGCACCGACCTGCTCGCCGCTCGGCCCGCGGATGTGATGGTGTTCGACTGGATGCTCGCCGGTGCCGCGATCGCCGCGGAGCGCGCCGGTCTGCCGGCGGTGGAGCTGGTGCACTGCCCCTATCCGCTGCCCGTGGCCGGTGTGCCGCCGCTGTTCAGCGGCAGCCCCCTGCGGCCTCTCGGTGGGCCGCTCGGCGGTGCCCGCGACCGTCTCTTCAACCGCATCGCGGGCGGCCTGCTCGACACCGGTCTGCCCGCCCTCAACAGGGCGCGGGCGTACCATGGGCTCGCGCCAATGGATCACTGGGAAGACCAGCTGCTCGGGGTGCAGGCGATCTGCGTGATGACGGCTTCCGAGCTCGACTTCTCAAGCCGCGGCATGCTCCCGGCGAATGTCCACTACGTGGGCCCCGCTTTCGAGTCCTATCCGCGCGAGTGGAGCTCGCCGTGGCCTGAGACGAACACAGATCCGCTCGTGGTCGTCAGCTTCAGCACCAGCTACATGGACCAGTCGGCGCTGGCACAGCGCGTGCTCGATGCCCTAGGGGAGTTGCCGGTGAGGGCGCTCCTGACCGCCGGGCCGGCGCTCGAGCAGAGCCGTCTGCGTCTCCCCGCGAACGCCCGTGCCGTGGACTATGTGCCGCACCGGACGGTCTTCCCCCACGCCGCGCTCGTTGTCAGCCACGCCGGCTGGCAGACGGTGAATGCCGCCCTTGCTGATGGGGTGCCGCTGCTCTGCATACCAGACGGCCGCGACCAGCCTGACAACGCGGCGCGTGTTGTCCTCGCCGGAGCAGGCGTGAGTGTTCGCAAGCGAGCCTCCCGCTCGAAGCTCCGTCGAGAGATCGAGACTGCGCTCGAGGATCCCGCGCTCAAGCGCGGCGCGAGCGCGATGGCCACGGCGCTCGGCCGCAGCGACGGAGCGCTTGCAGTTGTAGAGCATCTCGAGCTGCTCGCGCCCTGACGGGGCGATCTCGCGAATAGAAATGAACGGGAAGGCGCGATCGCCGTGGGCCAATGGCGAGCCTGCCTCTACTCGAGTGGCTTGGGCGTGACCACCACGAGCTTCGCGGTTTGCCTCACACGAAAGCCGAGCTGCTCGTAGAGCTCGATCGCTCCGGTGTTGGTGGCGAGGACGTGCAGGAACGCACGTTGCGAGCGAAGCTGGATGCTGGCCATCAGGGCGCCGATGAGCCGAGAGGCCAGGCCTCGACCACGATGGTCGGGCCTGGTGCAGACGGCGCTGATCTCGGTCCAACCGTCGAGGCGAAACCGCTCGCCGGCCATGGCAATGAGCTCCCCGTCGCAGCGAATCCCCAGGTAATCGCCGAGCTCGATGGTCCTGGTCAAGAACGGCCCCGGCTCGGTCCGAGCGACGAGCTCGAGCATCTCAGGCACATCGGAGGCTCCGAGTGGGATCGCCTCGGGGCACCCGGTCGCGGTGACCCGCTCTTCGATCATCTGCACGAGATCGAACGCCCTGACGGTCTGCCATGTGTCGGGTAGCTCCGAGTCGCTGCAGCGGATGGCCGCGTAGGCCCCCGGTGCAACGAGACCCGCCGCGTCCTGCCAGTCCTGTCTCGATGGCGGCGAGGGCAGCGCCAGGAACGGCGCGACGTCGACGTGATAGCGGCGGACGCGCCCACGTACCTGCGCAAACCGTGCATGAGCCCCACACAGCGACGCGTACGCCGGGTTGTCGAGCTGGGCTTCCTCGGCTGGGGACATGCCCATCAAATACCACGCGGGGCGCGGACAGATCGTCGTCGCGCGATCTCGCGGCGTGCACCGCGATGGACCTCACGCCACCCGGACCGGCCCTGCGACATCCGCGATCTGCCCCGCGCCGGCTCCGGGAGGGCTACGGGGCGAATGCCGCGCGTGGGAGGAGACGGCGCCGTCTGGCGCGTCGATGCTGACTAGACGATGCCGGCCAACACCAGGAGCGCCACCACCGGGCGGGGCTCACCCCTCGACTTCTATTACGTGGCTGGGATCCGGCTGCTGGTCGGGTGGCGCCTGGCTGTAGTCACCGAACGCGCCGTCGCGTGCGGCGATGACCGCGCCGACACCCTCGTTGGCGGCCATCTCGACGAAGCGCCTGGCATCCGGCGTGTTGCGCATCAGCCCATCGAGGATCAGACCAAGCGTCTGCGTGGATGCGAGACCCATGTTCTCGTAGGCCTGGTTGACCACGAGCTTCATTGCCGCGAGTTGCGACAGCGGTATCGAGGCGAGCTGCGCGGCCTGGCGGCCCACCTCCTCCTCGAGGCGCTCGAACGGAACTGCCCGGTTGATCAGGCCGACCTCAGCTGCTTCCACGCCTGACAGCGGCTTGCCTGTCAGCGAATACTCCTTCGCACGAGTCAGGCCGAGCCTGTAGAGCCACATGCCGGACAGGTATGCGCCCCACATCCGCGAGTAGGGAGTGCCGATGCGCGCGTCCTCGCTGGCGATCACCAGGTCGGCGCACAGAGCCATGTCACTGCCGCCGCCCACACACCATCCGTGGACCTGTGCGATCACCGGCTTGGGCGAGCGCCACAGGCTCATGAACTTCGGCGTCGCGCCGGCGGCGGCTGCGGTCGCCCACATTAAGTCCTTGCCTGGATCCCACTCGCCGTCGGTTGTGATCGCGTCGTCCCATTGATGAAAGCCGCCCGAGAAGTCGATATCCCGCGCAGAACGAGCGCCCGGCGCCGCGCAGCACGATCACCTTGACCGCCGCGTCGGCGATTGCCTCGTTTACCGCCGCCTCGACCTCGTCGGGCATCGGGGGGACGATCGTGTTCAGGCGCTCCGGGCGGTTGAGCGTGATCGTCGCGACCGCAGCGGAGGTCTCGTACAGCACTGTCTCGTATGACATCAGGGCCTCCTCGGCAATCGATGGACGGATGAAGCGCGTTTCGCCGGCCGACGCTCGCCGAGGGCGAGACCGCCGGCCACGAACCGCCACATTTCCTCGGCGACCCGGGTCGCCGCCGGCCGTCGCCGGCGCAGCAGTGCTCGCGCCATCGCGTGGCGCATGCCGCCGATGATCAGCGCGGCAGCCAGGCCGGGATCGACTGCTCGGTCGATCTCCCCTGAGACCTGTCCCGAGCGGATGTTCGCCGCAGCTTGGTCGACGACGCGTTCGCGCCGCTCTGCCTCGATCACGGCCACGGCCGGCTCGCGGGCGAGCGACGTCAGAATCACGGGTGCGAGCGGGTCGCTGTAGTTGAAGCGGACGAACAGCTCGGTCCGGCGGTGCTCCCGCTCGGCCCAGTGAGCGCCCGGCGCCGGATCGACGAACACGACCTCCGCGTCCTGACGGTCGTAGAACTCACCTACCACAGCCGCGACGAGCGCCGCCTTCGATGTGAAGTGGTGGTAGAGGGCGCCACTGGAACGCCCTGAGCGCTCCACCACGTCGGCGACCTCGAGGGCGCCGTCCCGCGCCACCATCTCCTGCGCCGCCGCCTTGATGAGCAGATCACGACCTCCTACGCCATTATCGGTCATGTGCCGACCATAACCTAATTCGGTTACGCCGTGACAACCGAACCTGATTAGCCCGAGCCTCGCGGTCTTCCGCCGGTTCAAGCTGCTGAGTAGAGTGCTCCCATGGCAGCCGCGACGACTGTACCTCCGGCCCCCACTGCGTTGCGCAACATCGACGTGTCGCTCTCGCGTCATGGCGACTTCGGTCGGCTCTGGGTGGACGGCATGTGGCGCGGTGACCAGCTCGCTGACGCCGTCGTAGTCGACGGCGCGAAGCTCCTCCGTCGTGCGATCGCGCACGGTATCGACGCGCTGGAGGATCCGCCGGCGCCGCTCGTGGATCTCTTCGCAGAGCTCGACACGCAGCCACTGTGGCTCGACTTGGAGGCTTGCGATCGGGCTTGTGGGCATCTCGCCCGTCAGCACCGCTCCTACGGGATCGTGCTCGGTGCGGCGTCGTTGCCAGCCGGCGCGCAGAACACCGTTGCCGGTAAGCCACTGACATTGACCGGCCGCTACGCGGCCGACGCCGCAGTCCGTTCGATCGAGGTCGGCTCGTGGCTGGTTGCCATCACCACGCCCGGAGGGCTCCTCCGCGGTGGGGAAGGCTTCGAGCACACCGTACGCGTACGCATGATTCACGCCCATGTCCGTGCTCGCCTCTCGAGGCACTCGGACTGGGATACAGCGGCCTGGGGCTTGCCGATACCCCAGCCCTTCATGGCCTTCACGCTCGCCGAGTTCTGCTCCGTCGCGCTGCGCGCGATGCGACAGATCGGCGTCCGCTACTCCGATCGCGAGATCGAGGACATCCACCACCTGTGGAGATATGTCGGCCATCTCGTCGGTGTCGCCGACGACCTCCTCCCGGTCACCCCCGCGGACTATGCGGGCATAGAGTCGCTATACGCGCTCACTGCCCTCGGCCCCGACGAGGAAGACCGGGGGTTCGTCGCCGCGCTCGCCGCATTCCAGGCCGACGAGCTCACACGCTTTCTCCCGGCGCCGCTCGCCGAGTCGATTGTCGGCGGCCTGCAGCGTGCCTTCCTCGGCGACACCCAAGCGGATGCCCTCGCGATCCCCGACACCGGCTGGAAGCGACTGCCGCGCTTGCTCTCGTATCTGAACAGGATGAGTACCGCGGCCCACGATGCGTGTGTTCCCAACGGGCGCGCTCGGCGCACAGCTCGTGGCCTGCGCGTGCGCCAACGCGAGTTCGTCGAGCTGCGTGCTCGCTATGCCGTTGCGCACCAGCTCGTCGACGACGCCGGCTGAAAACGCATTCGATCGAACGGTCGTCGATTGTGCGTTGCGAGATGGCTTGCTCAAACCTGAGCACCTCGCGGTCGCGGCTTGCTATTGGAGCGGTGAGTGGGCCGTGGTCGGAGAGCGTAGAACTGCTCGCCGAAGCCTGACGCGCTCTATCACGGATCGCCTAGGATCTGGGCGTGTTGGACATTCAAGATGACCTGCCCGGGTACGAACCGACGTACCGAAGGGCGGGGGAGAGCAGCCATCCCACCGTCTCTATGAACTGCTAACCGAGTCTGATGAGGGGGCTCACAGTCGCTACAACGCGCTGGTCGCCCGTGTGGCGAGCTTCGCGCGGGCGGCTGAGCATGCGTCCGCCGGTTGACGAGGCTCGTCTCGGGAGCTGGCTCGCCGCCTCGGACGAGTGGCTGGCGTGCCGACGAGGATCTATTTGACGGGAGGCGTGACGGCCGTTCTCGAAGGCTGGCGGCGTTCCACCGTAGATGTCGATATGAGGTTCGAGCCGGACATCGACTCACTGCTTCGCGAGACCCCCTCCTTGAAGGAGGATCTTGGCGTGAACATAGAGCTGACCTCACCTCGAGACTTCATCCCAGAGCTACCGGGCTGGCGCGATCGGAGCCCGTTCGTCTTCAGGGTGGGCAATGTCGATATCCGTCACTTCGACTTCTACTCCCAGGCGCTGTCCAAGATCGAGCGCGGGTTCAGCCAGGACCTGGAGGACGTCCGGCATATGCCTGACTCTGGGCTCGTAGAGCGAGTCAGACTGCAGGAGCTCTACGACGGGATCGAGCCGGAGCTCTTCCGCTACCCGGCGATCGATCCTGCGGCATTTCGACGGAAGGTCTCGGTGGCACTTCGCTGAGCTTGGCTGCCCGCTTGGTGGTTTTAGACCGAACATTTTGGTGCGTCCGAGTGGCCTCGAACCACCACGGACCGTGAAGTCCAGGGGGCCCCCAACCTCATTCGCACATGCCATACACGTCCGCCCGCGTCCAGGTCGTCCGTTCTGGGCGGGTGTGTGGACGCATCGGGCGCATCGGACGAAATCGTGCCAGGAGTGTGTCTCGACTCATTTTGATGCAGTCGCATCTAGATGCTAAAATGTATGGACGATGCCCAAAGTTCGCACGACGCTCACAATCGACGAGTCGGTCATGAAGGCCGTGAAGATGCGGGCGGCTCGTACGGGCCGCGGCGACAGCCAGGTGATCGAGGAGTCACTACGTCGCGACCTGGGGCTCGACCTGCTTGAGCGCCTTTGGGAGCGCAATAACCTCTCTGAGCGTGACGCTACAGCGCTCGCCGTTGAGGCGCAGCACCAGACACGACGCCGTCGCCGCTGACGGGTGCGGGCGGTCCTCGACCCCAACGTGGTCATCTCGGGTGCGATCTCGCCACGGGGCGCCCCGGCCGACGTCCTGCGATCGCTCGCCAGGGGCGAGTTTGAGCTCATCGCTTCCCAGGCGCTGCTGAGCGAGCTCAAGCGAGCGCTCGCCTATCCAAAGCTGCGGCCTTATATCAGCGAATCAGATGCAGCTGACCTGGTGCGGTGGGTAGCCTACGGTGCCAGTGTGGTCGTCGATCCAGATACTGATCCCCCGGTGCGCTCACGTGATCCGGACGATGACTATCTGATCGCTCTCGCATCGACGCATCGCGCGGCTCTCGTGTCGGGCGACAAAGACCTTCTCGCCCTCGAGGCGGAGATTCCCGTGTTCTCGCCGCGCGCTTTCCTCGATCTGCTCTCCGGCGCCTGACGCACGCGACGACGCTCGTCCGATGAGGCGAGCGGGGGTGGGGTAGGCACTGACGACGATGCGCTTGGTAGGACAGCTTTCCAACCCGTCGTCAAGTCTGCGAGCAGTCCTCGATGTCGGGCTGAAATCAAGTGATCCGGGCCAGTGCTAGGCGCATCCATCATGCGCTGGATGCCTACGGTGCGTCAAGAGTTTGTCGCCGAGAAGTTCCGGCCGTCCGAACGAGGGCGCAGACTTCGCTGCGTGAGGATCGAGCTTCATCCGATGCCGCTGGCCGACATGACGGCTACGGCGACCTTGATCTTGGCCGGGATCACGCTGGGTCTCGCCGTTGCTACCGTGGCTTTGGTCAAGGCAACTCGCCGGGGAACGGGCCAAGCTCGCAAAGATGCCGCTCAGCAAGTCGCGATGATGCAGCGGCAGATCGACGCCGAGCATCGCCCGCTTTTGATCGAGGTGTTGCCCTCCGGGCCAATCCTGCCCGATATGGGCGCCCGTCCCAATCCGAACATCGCCGGACATCGGCAGGGGGAGGCACCAAAGACGATCCTGCTCAAATATGGCCAGCGCGAGGGGATCGAGATTGATCCACGCGCCGTGTTTGTGGGGCTTGATGGCGGGAGCGCCTACGTCAGCGTTCCCTTGCGGAATGTGGGCCGAGGACTCGCTGTGGTCGATCCCGAGAGCATCGAGATAAGCGGCGTGGCACTTGGAACGGTCAAGGGGCAGCCCACAGCTCGAAGGCAGCGAGTGCCTGTCGGCGAGACGACGCGCATCGACCTAGTTGCTCACTATCGGGTCGGCGAGCCGATCGGCGAAGCTACTGATTGGCTCGTCAGGGTCAGCTACCGCGACTTTGCGGGCGAGCAGCCCGCCTGTGCCAAGATCCATCTTCGTTGCCCCGATGGCCCGCAGGGGCCTTGGTATGTGGTGGGTGTCGATCAAGGGTTAAGCTGACTCGAAGCGCTTTGCTCGGCCCAATGCTCGCGTTCTCGACAACTACTGGAGTCGCCCTCTACGCCGCGCTGGTTGCTACCGGGGGCTCGCCGTCCAGCTTGTGCGGGAGTGGCGCACGTGGGGCTCCCGAGTGACGGTGAGCGTGCACCCATGATGCTGCATACGCCGGGCGCATCGGCGGACGCGGCCGAGCCTATCGTCCTGTTTAAGATCATCAACCACAGCGACCATCCGGTGAAGGTCACGAGTCTGTGGGCCGAGCCAATCAGGGACGGCGGCAAGAGTATCCTGTTCCCGTGGCCCTCACCCCAGCCGACACCCGGACCCTACGAAGTGCCCGCACACGATTCGATCGACCTTTACCAACCGCGAGACAGCTTCTCGGACGGCGAACGCGACCGTAAGACTCGTGCCGGCGTCGGCATCTCGACCGGCAAGACCTTCAAGTCAAAACGTGTTCAGGTCGGCTCGCTTATGGAGTCGTAGATAGCGAACCAGTGAGGGGCTTGCGAATGGTTGTCTCTCTAAAGGGGAGCGTTCCGGGAACGCCGACTTTCGGGCAATTCAGTTCCCCCGATATCCCGAGTATCCTGCCGGTCGTGTGTCCCCTTCCGCCACATCTACCTGTCGCTGCCGCTGAGACGGCCCTTGAGCATGTTGCTGATGATCTACTTCCGGCGGCTCAAGACTTTGCGGTAAAGGTTTCAGGGTCGCCTGCGGCAGAGCTTGGCGAGCTCCTCGCCGACAAAGTTAGATATAGGCGATGGAAGAATCAGGTGCGGATCGTCAACAAGGCGACCAAGTACGCTCAGGATGCGGGAATCGACCCGCAATCGGTCAAGCTCACCGTCCTTACGCCCCTACTTGAGAACGCGGCCAATGAGGAAGATGAGTCGATGGCCGATCTCTGGGCGGCGCTGCTCGCGAACGCGGCGAGTAGAGACGGCACAGAGGTTAGTCCGTCGTTCCCCGCCACGCTCGCGCGGCTCTCGCCTATGGACGCCCAGGTGTTGCAGGCCGTGCACGTGGCGCTTAGCGGACTTTCTGGCCTACACATCGGCGTAACCGGCGTGCAATCTGTGCAGATCGCCGAGCACTACGGCTGGCCCGTCGCCGATGTGCTTCTCTCATTCGAGGTCCTTCAGGCCGCTGGGCTGTGCGCCTCTGGGTCTCCGGCGATGGTCGAGGCAGAGCAGGGCAGGCCGAAGCAAGGGTTGCTCGGGTCGGATCGGAGCTACGTTATCGAGACCGAGTTCGGCAGGCGATTCCTCGCGGCGTGTACCTTGCCAGCTACAAAGTCCGGTTGATCGCACATTAGTGACTTCATAAGTATGTCGCACAATCGGCGTTGTGCGGAGGCGACGCCATGATCTCGTCGGTCTATTTCAGCTCTAAGACAAACACACGGGCACCAAGTTCGGCTTGTCCGATAGCATCGCCATTGACCACCGAGTACGGATAGCGACGGGCATATTCAGCAGGGTCGAGATGGTGCGATCGGAAGAACCTGCTAGCCGTGATAAAGGCTCCGTATTGCTGCGTGAAGAGAACGGGATAGGCCGTCGCAGCGGCTTTACGGGTGAACGCTAGCGCAACCGCCTTCGTGTCGGCATCCCAGTACATATAGGCCCGTACACCACGGCCAATGCCGTGAGTGGTAATGAAATGCTTGGACAGCCCTATACGACCAGCCTTTGTAATCGACACTCCTTCGATGATTCTCGACTGATTGTGCGGCGTTCGTGTAAAGCGATACTGCATCTCACCTACTATAAGTCCAGTCGCTTGAGAAAATCAATAACTCAACGTGTCGCACAAGCGGCATTCTGCGGCGCTGACGCTGATTGCTCGCCGTAAACGATGTCAGGACGAATGCCCCGACGTGGGGGAAAGGGACGCCAACACACTCGTTTTCCGCTTAGGTGCCGGACAGGTCGCTACCGCGACGAGCCCGCGAAATGAGTCATCGGGATGGCCGTCGCCGTCGCTGCCTCAACGCTACTCGATCACTCGTTGGGGCCGAAACGACCACTGCCATATTTGATCTCGCTTGAATCGCGAAAAGCGAGTCCAGCTTCGCTAGCCGGACGTTCGCGTCAGGAATCGTATCCACGACATCGTGGGAGACGATCGCGTCGTAGCCCTGCTCCCCACGGATCTCTGGAAGGCAGTAGACATGCATGTCGCGGTCGCCGAGAAGGTCGGTCGATCTACCGCGGGTATGGCCCTTGATATCGAGCACTTCGGCCATCGCTGTCTCGGCTCCGTATGGTAGGTGCGACACATACTGGCGGGCTTTGAGATACGTCGCAATGGAAACAAATCGTGAGGGTGTGCGAGGGTGAAAGGACTGAAGGTTGGGAACGTCGAAGCTAAGAAGCGTGGCCGAAGTAAACAGGCCCGTCGCCTTCGCCACGTCCTCCGGCAATGCTCGCGGGCGGAAGCGTCCACAGTCCTGTACGTACTCTCGTGCTACGAGCATCGCGAGGTAGTGCATGGTCAAGAGTTCGATCATCTTGAAGAACTGATCTTCGACGTCTCGATCTCCAGTCAGGATTATCGTGTGCTGGCCGGTGCGCACAGCATGCTCGACGGCGAGGAAAACCAGCACCTCGTCGGTAAAGATCGGGCTGATCGCCTTCGTGTAAAGCAACTGGCCGCGCTCACCAAAGTCGCGCTGAAGCCGACCTTCGATCCGTGCTAGCTCGTTCTTATTCGGCGGTACCTTGTGTTCTCTTTTATGACGCGCAATCGCGCGGTCACGGAGGGTGCGGCGGTTGCATAGAAGATTAAGGTAGTAGAGCATCGCGGAGGACGCCACATCTGAGCTGGGCTCCGAGTGGGGAACTATCGCCGGGTTTTTCGCTGAAACGGCCTTCCGGAGCGGGTGGTCGGGCACGGACGCGAAGTGGGGAGCAAGCTCGCGAGCGACGCGCCCGATGATGTAGAGCCGTCCCGGCTCCCGTAGCAGCTCGTCCCACAAAGGAAATTGGATCTCCCGAGAGACGAAGCTAGTATCAAGGAAGAGAGCAACATCGGAGTGGTCCTTGAGCGAGTCGATGAGTGCCTGCCCATCTTCCTTTACGCGTGGTCCCGACTTCCACGTAAGGCGCGGAACATATGTCTCTTCAGCGAGGTTGCTCGGTGGTATCGGCATCTCCACGGGGCTGCGGCTCCAGCGTGGATCGGCAAGAAAGCGCGTCAACTGCGTGTGACTCAGCTTATTTGCCATCGAAGCATCGTAGCCCTCATTGCTCGATAAGCTAGCCATCCCCGACTACCGCACGCCTCGCACCGCTGACCTTATGCACTACGCGGCGCGCGAATAGTCGAGTCTCTGGCTAGATCGTCACCATGTCTAGGTCATCGAGCCGCTTGAGGGCTGCGCTCATGTGGAGCCGGGTCCGCTTGACGATCACGAGGCCAACCTGCGCCAGGCTCTCGATGGATTCCTCGATCCACTCCGGAGGGAGATCATCAAGATCTGCTCGGAGCTGTTGGAGCGGATAGCCCCGCTGGTGGCCGAGCACCTGCTGCAACACCAGTTCTTCAGTGGAGGGGTTGACGCACCCGCCACGGAACGCACTCGCGGGCGCAGCCTGCTTGGATTCATCAGGCATCGGAAGGTCCGTCCTTTCGGTGTCACGCCCCCGGCTGTCGCAAGCAGCGCGGGGGCACTTTGCTTGGTCGAGCTACGCTGTGCCGATCTCTATTTCCGCTGCCCGGCGAGCGGCGTGCGTCGGGATCACGAACTCGCCGAGCCGATGCACGAGGCCGGTCGCGGTGAGCCTGCGGACGGCTTGATGAGCCTCGTCCGTATCGCCGTACTCGCGGGCAATCTCCTCGACGCTCCACGGCCACGGCTCATTGAACAGGAAGGAGAGCACTACGCAATCGATCTGTCTCTCCTGCTCGCAACGGTCCGGCAGGTCCTCGTCTGGAATACGCTGGTTTGGCATGGGAGCTGATACCTCCTGTGTCACGCCCCCGGGGCAGTTAGCGCTGTCGCCGGGGGCACTGTCTATTTGATTGGATGTGCGCGACCCCGGCAGATAGCCCGGGACGCGGGAGGCAGGCTATCAGGTCTTGTGCTTGCCGGTGACGGCCTGCTTGACCTCGCGCACGTCCCGCCCGATGGCGTCGAGGCGAGCCAAGACGGTCTCCTCGAAGCTCTTGCCCGTGGCGTAGCGGCCAGCGGCGCGCAGGAGCTCAGCAGGGTCGGCGTCGAGGGCCTGACCGATGCGCTCGATGATCTCGTCAGCCGGTGGGCCTTGGGCGCCCAGCTCGATACGCGACAGGTTGGAGGCCGACATCGGGACGCGCTCGGCGAGCTGATTGAGCGTCAGTCGTTGCTCGCGCCGCAGCTTGCGTATCAGGGCACCGAGCGCCAAGGCCCGGCTGGCCTCTGTGGTGCCCTTTGGACTCGTCATCCAAGCAGGCTACGACCCGCCTGCCGGGGCTCCTTGCCGTTTCCCGTGATGTAGCATATGGCCCGTTACTACGGGACAAGCGGTGACGATTGCCGTGTCTATCCAGTCGACAAGGAGGCCCCTCAGCGATGCAAGCACTCTCAGCCCGAGTCACGCGGCGGGTTGTCGTCCTAGTCCTGGCAGTGGTGGTGGGCCTGATCCTCGAGGAGACGCCAGCCGGGCAGGCCGAACAGCTCAAGCCCTGCTCTGAAGTAGTGGGAGCGGTGCCCTGTAGCTTGCCGCCGGAACATGAACCGGGCTGTGCGGCTCATCCGTCAGCGCCGCCAAGGATGAGGCTCGACGTTGGGCATGGTGGGGGCTTCCATGACGGGCGCATGATCTACAGCACTGGCTTTGACGTGAGCGGGGCGAACAAAGCCATGCACCTGACAGGTGTCTTGAGTGTGCCGTTCATTCACTACCGCAAGGTCACGCATATCTCGGTGGTGGCCTGCAACCGGCAGGCCGTCTACGGCAACTTCCCCAACGTCGTCATCGCCGGGAACTTGCCGAAGCCTCGGCAAGTGCATAGCTACCAGCTCCTGACCATCACGGAGGGGAGCTACACCGTTTTTAGCCGGAAGTATGCGGTGAGCGAAGCATGAGGGGGCGACGGCACGTTGTCCTTACGGCACTGGTGGCCTGCGTGGCTGTCGGGGTGCAGGGAGCACAGGCAGCACATGCGCAGCCATCGGGGGCGAGCGCAGCTACCGTGGTCCTCAGCGGGCCACGAACCGACCTCCGGGCACTGGTGGCCTACCGCTACACCGTGGCTATCTCTCCACGATGGACGCATCGGCAGGCACGGTTGACGATCACTGCGCCGGCGGCGCACTACCTGCTGACGCGCTTGGTCAACCTGAGGGCTCATCGCCCGCTGACGGTGCGCTTCACGCTGCGCTACCCAAGCTCGAAGCCGAGCCGGATCACGGTCGCGCTCAGTCTCCCCGGTGGGCACGGCTCAGGCGGTCGTCGCGTGCTGACGCGAGCCTATCCTGTCGCGTTCTCGGGGATGGGGGAATCGGCTCCGCCGGCATCAAGCGGGTCCGGCTCTGCGGTGGCACCAGCTCGGCCGCCGGGGGTCTATCTCGAACAGGGTCCATCGTGCCCACTGAGCGATGTCGTGCTCGAAGCGCATTACGAATGCACGGTGGCGATCGTCAATGGGGGGACGGCCTACCGTGACGTGACGCTGGGCTATGACATTCCATCGACAACGATTGTCAAGGAACTAGCCATACCGATGCTGGCAGCCAATGGCGAAGTCAAGGAGGCGATTCCGGTGGTCTACGGTAAAGATCCGGTTGGCGATGAGCAGTTGAGCACCGAAGCCATCTTTCTCGGTGTGTCATACGGTACCGGCTTCATTAAGCCGACGCTGTTTCACGCCAAGTACGGGGTGAGCTTGGCGCCGAACTGTGGGCCGGTTGCCTACTACTTCGGGGTGCCGCAGTATGAATGTAGGTAGGGGCGCGGGCTCCTGTTGAGCCGTCCGGTTCCGCCGCGACACTTGTGCGGTGCGTCCATCGCAACTCCAGAAGGATCTTGAATCGGGCGAGGCCCTGACTGGCTTGTTTGCGCCCGTGGGCGCAGAGTTTGAGACGCCAGGCATCTTGAGCTGGTCTTCTCAGGCGGGCGCGGTACTGCGGCTCGCCGATCTCTCGCACGACTGGCCCAACGACTTCGACACGGGCTTTACGGTCCACGGCTGGCTGCACTCTCATGAGCCGGTAACGCTGATGGATACATTCGTAAGGGGCACAACCGCATTTCGTCAGACTGAGCGGTTGACGAGCCTGATCCTGGCTCTCGGCGAGCACACTGATCTCGATGAGTGCTGGACATATGCAAATTACTGTCCTACGGGGTTGCACGAGTGGTATCCCGAGAATGGCCTGTCGATGGAGGAAGAGCGCACGGTGGTCAGGGTCGAGTGGCGGCCAGTTGAGGCAATTGCCACCGAGGTACCAGGAGCGAAGATCACCCTCCAGCCCGGATCAGATTGGTCGTGGAGTGGTCCTGCGTCGCCCGAGTGGCACATCGATACGTCGATGAGGTTCAGCGTGCAGGCTGATGACCCGCTGACGATCGAAGAGTATTGGCGGCGGTATGGCAGTTCGCTCCTCGGCTTCGTGGTGTTTGCAACCGACCGCCCCGACGACCTGGCGTGGGAGTCGTTCTACTGCCCCGACAACAAGAGGCGCATCGTCTTGCTCAGGGGTGGGCGGAAGTCGTATGACAGAGATTGGCGACTGAACGATGGGCATTGTTTGTTTCGGGCCAAGGATGTCGGCGACATTCCTGAGACCTTGACTAAATGGCTGAGCGTGTGGGGAGCGAGCGAACCGTCACTTGGGCTGTATATAGAAACCATCCAGCAGGGGCTGGATTATTCACCACCGAGATTTCTAACGCTCTATATCGCAGCCGAGGGTTACTGGCGAGGAACACAACGGCAGGGAGAGAATAAGTGGGGCGTTGATGCGCTGGCGCTTCGAGGCGGCATTGATGAGACCGTTAGCAAGGTTGATAAAGCGGCTCGCGCGCTCATCGGGGTACTCCGTAATTACCATGTCCATCTGAGCCTGCCAGCATCCTTTTCGCCAGAGAGGGTCGGCATTGATACCTACGAGTCCACGCGACGGCTGCACGTTCTGATGCAGGCTTGCCTGCTGCGAGAGATTGGGATGGACACGAAGCAGATAGAGCGGCTTATAGTCCAGCATTATCGGTCGTGGGAGATTCCGTAGCGAGGTTCAAGGCGCCGCGCGTCGCGCCCAATGGCAAGCGATATAGCGGGCCGTGACATTAAATTATCCACAATAGTGATAATATATATATGTTGATATTAAGTAGGAGAAGCCGCATCGATGGAGCAGCCGCCCGCCACTGCCTTAACCAGATTCGCAGAAGACCTCGGCCACGAAATCGATCGGGCATGGCCCCCGGTTGATGAGGCATTTCACAGTGCGTGGGATGAGCTAAGCCCCGAGCAGCAAGAGCCGTGGGCTGAGGAGCTATGGCACACTATGTGGTTAGAGGGCATAATGCCCGGAGCGGAGTGGTTGGCTGACGTACCGCCTGAAGGCGCTGACTCTCTCCGTAACGCGGTGGGCGACTACCACGATACCTTGCCATTTTCTCGGGCTGAACGGCGCTGGTTCTTTGGCGTCTATACCCAAAACGCGGCGCAGGACGCCTCTCCTCCATTGGCTGCCGTGATGAAGGAGCTTGGGTACAAACGAGCGGAGATTATCAGCCTCGGCAAGCGCGAAACCATCGATGGTCATCAACTCATTTGTCGCTGGTGGGACTGGCGTCGCGGCGTTGGTGAATATGAAGGTATGGATACCGCCATGACGTCACACCACGCCCTAATAAACCTCGAAGCGCTGACAAAGCGATTGATACGGCCGCACGGCTACTGATTGACTGCTTCTTCGGGTCGATGCTGAGCAAAGATCAACGATAGATAGCGCCGATTTGCTTCGCAGGCACCGAGCTTGCCAAGCTGCAGGCCACCAGTGAGCATGATCGAATCACCTTTCAGTCGTTCCCACTTTACCGGGTCAAGAATATTGCCTATGGTCTGTTGACTCATCGCCGGGACGAGCTGTAGTTCGGTGGCGGTCGTTGTGAGGACAGGCACCGCGTCCGTCACCCATGCGGGATACGTCCCTGGACCGCCCTCAATCCACACACGGATGACGTGACGCCGCCAATCGGGGGATTCCCAGAGAGCTACTCGCACGCGCACGTTGGTAGCCACGCGCGGCCCGACGAGTGAGCGGCAGTCGTCTTCATTCGGTGGGGCGCCATTGGCTATCCAAACCCCGACCGTGATGTAGTCACCAGGCTTCGCAATGGCAGCACGTCCCCAGGCGTAAAGCGGTGGTCCTATTCCTGGCTCACCATGCTCGGGCGCGGTCGCGAGAACAGTCACGAACTGTCGTTCGTCGAGCGCAATGTTTTCTCCGCTTTTGGGGTTTGGATGCAGCAGAGCCACAGGTTCTTTGTGGGGCACATCGATGAGCGAGTCAAGGGTCGGGCGAGCAGGCACAAGGGCGCGCTCGCTGAACGGATAGGTAGCTCGGCCGCCCACAGAGTCGCCAAAGCCCAAGGTCGCGCCCATGGCTCCTGGCTCGGGAGTATCAGCAAGCGTGAGCTGGTGCACGGCAGTTGCTTGAAGTTGTCGGAGGCTCGGCAGGCCGGAGGACATGGAGCCATCGATCCAAACGAGTATCGCCGCGAGCAGGAGTATCGATAGGGCCGCACCGATGATCCGAGCGCGCCGATGTGGCGGCTTCAAGGAGGCAGGGCTCGGTGCTGAACCATGATCGACCGGACCACGACGTGATCGTCGCTCGACGGCAAGCTCTAGTAGTTCCTCCGCCAGCTTGCCACACAAGCGATCGAGTGTGGCGTTATCAATCTCACGGCCAAGCTTCTCGGCCGCCTCGGCGCGCCGTACCCGCAGTTCTGTCAGTGGCTTGGCCTTAGCCGACAGGCGAAAGACTATCTGCACGGCTTCGGCAAGCGGGCCATCGCCGAGCCGTTCAATGGCCAGTTTGACGGCTGCGGCACATCTGGCGAACCCGCCAAGACCAGGATCAATGATGATCTCCTCAGCTACGGCTTCGAGGTCGGGGGTCTTCGTATCCGCGCCTCGGTAGTCGTAGCCAACACCCCTTGTTGCGAGCTTTCGGATATCGGCTGCGAGGCGATCCTTCGGTGGCAGCGGTGGGAGAGGTTGCGACTCCACAGCGCATCATTTTTTCAGATGCGCGACTTGAGCAGGGTTCCAAAGGTGTCGGATTTGCAGGGGTTTGGGAGGTTCTCAAACTTTGCCCCCTCTTCGCCCTCTATCTGCCCACCGCTGTGGTGTTGGTGTGTGGTCGCACCCATTCTCCGCGACCACAGGAGCCCGCACAATGGAACCCACGACTACAACGCTCACGCCTCCGGCTCGGGACGAGGCACCTACGCCCGACGTCTGGTGGGGAGCCGAGGGTATCGACTCGCTCATCTGGGCCGACCCGAGACCATACGACTGGCCGGCGCTTGGTGCAAGCACCAGCGCCTCGAAGTCGAGCGAGCAAGCATGAGCCCCGGCCCCTCCTGCCCCGGCTGCTTCCTTTCCGAGCGGCGGGGCGTCTGCCCGATGGCGGAGCACGCCTCCGAGCTAGACCGGGCCGAAGCTCGACGCCGAGCTGAGCTGCTGCGGGTCTCGGTGCTCGCAGAGGTTCCCGACGTTCTGAGCTTGGTCGAGCTGGTGCGCCGCGAGGCGCAGCACGGCAGACAGACGGCTGTCCAGGGAGCCCTTCCACCAGCACCGAATCAAACCATCCTCAATGACTCTCGAAAGGAGTTCCAGCATGACTCGTACCGCCCTCGCTCTGTTCGATGACGACGACGATCCTTCGACCCAGCTTGCTCGCAAGGCAAAGCGAGCCAGAGAAAACAACCACCTGGCGGTCTATCGGTACGGCTTGGGAGCTGCGGCCCGCGCCCAGATGGATCAAGCGGATTCTTGGGCGGCGCACGACGCCAACGAGACCGCTCTCAGCGGTGAGCTGGACCTGCTGGACTACGGCCTAGCGCGGACCGGAGGCTCAGCGGCCAAGGCGGAGCTGGTTGCCCGGGCTGTCCATCGGCTCTCAACCACCAACGACCGGCGTATCACCCGCCGGTTCGGGGGTGCGGCGTGATCGCCTGGGTCGTGCTCTGCGGAGCCGGACTAGTCATGCTCGTGATGAGCGGCTGGTGGGCCTGGAACGACCGTGCCCCGGAGCGTGATCGAGCGCGGGTGGCGCTCCATGTCATCAGGCGTCGATTCGAGGTGTTTCAGTTCCGCCTCGATACTCGCCGCGACGCCGCCGAGATACGTCGCCAGCTCGACGGTGAGCTGCGTGACCTTGACCGACAGGAGCGCGAGCCGTGAGTGCCCCGCCTTCTCGCTGGCGAGACAGTGCGCTCAATCTCGCCATGACGATCTTCGCCATTGCGGTGCTGCTGTACGTCGCAGCTCGACTCATTGAGGCTGTCTTGCCAGTCCTGATTGGTGTCGCCATCGTCGGCGTGCTCGGCTTTGCTGGCTGGTCTATTTATCAGTTTCGGCGGTCTCGTTGGTGAGCGAAGGGCCTCATATGCAGCTCGTCGCATCGGTGTAGTGAAATTGCCCACGGTGTATTGACGCATCGCATCGGGCTGTCGTTAACTAGAAGGTTCCCGTTATCGCCAGTAAGTCGATACACGGCTCCGGTTGAACGCCGCGCATCGCAGCCATTCGCTGTTGGTTGGCCCTTCTCAGTGGGAGGGGTGGTGCTGTCGTGCGCTCAATTTCCGGCCCGGCGTGGAGCGAAAGGAGGTACATATTTATGAGTAGAACGTACAGACAAGGAGAGCGACGTATCCGGGTCCGGGGTGTGCGGCGACCGACTGACTTGCGGCGCCTCGCCCAAGTCCTCATCGAGCTAGAGGCGGCGAGAGCCGAAGCAGAGGCCGAAGCCGAACACCGCCAGTCGAAGGCCAAGCCACGTCAGCGCCGCAAGGGCAGCTCGGAGAGCAGCGCGTGAGGTCACTGGCACTGAATTGGTATCGGCTGAGCTGGCCCCGGGAGGTCGATGCCGAGCAGGTAGTCCAGCTCTGTCGGCTGCTGGCGACGATCGCCGGCACGCCGGTTGTTATCGAGATTGTCGGCTCGGTGGATGGGGTGGAGCATCGCCTCGCCCTGCCGAGCGGACGAGCTGAGACCGTTGTTGAGCAACTGCGGGCCACCATTGCGGGACTCGGCGTGGAGAACGTCAGTGAGCGGCCAGCGGTCGCAGCGCTGCGAGCCGTCGAGCTACGTCTCAGCTCCCAGCGCCGAACGCTCCGCACCGATGATCCGGCCGGAACTGGTCGCGCGCTGTTGACGGCGCTCGCGCATGTTCGGCGCGGTGAGCACCTGACGCTGCAATGGGTACTCGGTCGATCCCTCGCACCACTGGCGGTGCCGAATCGGCTAGAAACCGTCAATACCGAGTCGTGGCTCGGGGCGTTTCTGCGCGCGCCGTTTGGTCCGTCGCAGCCCGTTGATCCCGAGCTGCGTAATGCCCTGCGCCTCAAGCAATGCGAGCCGGGCTGGCGAGCTGTCGGCCGGATTGCAGTCGCGGCGAGCAATAAGAGCCGTCAGCGGCAATTGGTCCGTCAGCTGGTTGGTGCGCTGAGGAGCGTCGAAGCACCCGGCGTCAGCCTGTCGGTCCAGCCAAGTGATCCCAGCCGAGTCAGCCGAGCAGCGGTCGGCTGGCGCTGGCCGCTACGCCTCAACGCTGCCGAGTTGGCCACTGTGGCCGCCTTCCCCATCGGCGCTACCAAGGAGCTGCCTGTTGCGGTCATAGGGAGTCGGTTGCTGGCCCCCGCCAAGGCGATCTCGAGCACGGGTCGGGTTATCGGGGAGGCCAGCTTTCCCGGCCGGGAGCGTCCGGTGGCGATCTCGGCAAACGATGGCCTACGGCATCTGCATTGCCTGGGACCGACAGGCGTCGGTAAGTCCACGCTGCTGCTCAACCTCATTTCCCAGGACATGGCAGCCGGGAGAGGGGTCGTGGTGGTGGAGCCCAAGGGCGACCTGATCGCCGACGTGCTGGCCCGTATTCCGAGTGAGCGCCTGGCCGATGTCGTGGTGCTCGATCCCAGCGACGAGCAGCGGCCAGTCGGCTTGAATCCACTGGCGGCCGGTGGTCGCTCAGCGGAGCTTGTCGCCGACCAATTGCTCGGCACCTTCCATTCACTCTACGCAGCGCATTGGGGACCACGGACCCATGACATTTTCGGAGCCTCAGCTACCGATGACTTGTCGCCTCGGCGACGCGGCAGCGAGGTGCTGGTATGAGGGGCTGTCGCCTCGCTCGTCGCATCGCGTCGATGACGCCGCCGCATAACTCCCGAAGTGGCGGGGTATCTGGACGCAGTTGGGCGACGAAAGTCTTTCACTGTCTGGTTCAGTCTTTCTGCTCATTCGGCGGCGGCTGGGCGGCGATCTGCGTCGGGCTCGGAGCTTCGGCCCGCGACCGGCACGGCTGCTGCAACAGCGGCCAGCGGAGTTCAGCGGGGGTGCGGTCTTTCTCCTGCCAAATAGGTGCCCGTCGCGCCGCGTGTTGGTCCTACGCCCACGTAACCCCTCTCCTTACTTTGTCTTTGGTGACGAAAGGAAGAGATGGAGCTACACAATGAGGGGGAGGGCACCTATCCGTCCCTACCTGTCCGCGAGGGGGGTCGCTGAACTGCGCGACCGCCTATCCGCGCGTGATCTCGCCATCGTCCGTCAGGTGGCCGAGCTGCGCCTGATGAGCGCCCGCCAGATTCAGGCGATCCATTTCCCGGCGAGCGAGCATGAGAGCGAGCAGGCTGCAACGCGCGCGCGACAGCGCGTTTTGGCGCGGCTGATCGCCGATCGGCTGCTGCTGCGCCTTGCCCGGCGCATCGGTGGCGTCAGAGCTGGTTCCGCTGGGTTCGTGCTGGCGCTTGGGCCGATTGGGCAGCGAGTGCTTACGATCGACGGGCCACGGCCGCGCTTCTATGAGCCGACGCTGCGGTTCTTCGATCACACGTTGGCTGTGTCGCAGCTCGTTGTGGACGTCCAGGTGCTGGCCCGGCGTGGCCTGGTAGAGCTGCTGGACTGTCAGGCGGAGCCGACAAGCTGGCGGGAGTTCGGCGGCATGGGGGGACGACGCCTGCTGAGGCCCGATGCCTTTCTCGCGCTCGGCATCGGCGAGTACGAGCTGTGCTGGTTCGTGGAGATGGACCGGGCCACGGAGAGCCTGCCGACGATCGGGCGGAAGTGTCAGCTTTATGTGGACTACTACCAAGCCGGGGTTGAGCAGGCGCGGCATGGTGGGGTCTATCCGCGCGTTATCTGGATTGTGCCGGATGCGCAGCGAGCGGCGCGGGTGCAGCGAGTTATTAACCAAAATACCGCATGGCCCAAGCGGCTATTTATAGTGACAACTTCGGCCGGCGCGCTCGACGTCTTGCGGGGAGTGTCACTATGAGGGGACGACTATTCACCTTTTTAGAGATTGTGGTAGACTTAACAACAATATGGAGTACGCATTACTTGGTGAACGGACAAAGGAGTGGGGGTCTATGACGGCACTGTTGGATAATTCCGAGGGAGCACCAGCCGTCATCTACTTGCGAGTGTCGAGCAAGGAGCAGGCCGAGAAGGGGGGAGAGGCTGAGGGCTTCTCGCTTCCGGCCCAGCGGGAGGGGTGCAGACGAAAGGCTGCCACTCTTCAAGCGGCAGTCATCGAGGAGTTTGTGGAGCGAGGCGAGTCGGCTAAGACGGCCGACCGGCCCGAGCTACAGCGCATGTTGGCCTTCATCGTTGAGCATCCCGTCCAGTACGTCATCGTCCACAAGGTCGATCGCCTCGCCCGCAACCGGGCTGATGACGTAGCGATCAGCTTGGCGATCAAGCAGGCCGGCGCCGAGCTGGTCAGTGTCAGCGAGAACATCGATCAGACGCCTTCGGGCCTGCTGCTCCACGGCATCATGTCCTCGATCGCTGAGTTCTACTCGCGCAACCTCGCCAACGAGGTCATCAAGGGCACCGTCCAGAAGGCCAAGAATGGCGGCACGCCGGGCCGGGCACCGACTGGCTACCTGAACGTGCGGTGCATGGTCGAGGGCCGCGAAGCCCGCACGATCGAGATTGACCCGGTGCGGGGGCCGTTGATGCGCTGGGCGTTCGAGACGTATGCCACGGGAGAGTGGACGATCCGCCGCCTGTTGGCTGAGTTGACGGCGCGGGGCTTGACGACGGCGCCGGGACGGCAGAAGGCGGGCCGTCCGCTTGGGGTCTCGCACCTGCATACGCTGCTACGCAATCCCTACTACATGGGGATGGTGCGCTATCGGGGTGCGATCTATGCGGGCAGGCATGAGCCGTTGGTCACGCCTGAGATTTGGAACGAGGTCCAGAAGGTCTTGAGCGCCAAGTACCTGACGGGCGAGAAGGACCGCGAGCACCCGCACTACCTCAAGGGCAGCATCTACTGCGGTCAGTGCGGTGCTCGACTGATCGTCAACCACGCCAAAGGCAATGGCGGCACCTACCCGTACTTCGCTTGCGGCGGTCGCCAGCGTGACCCGTCGAGCTGCAAGCAGCGGGCCGTGCGGATCGAGCGGGTCGAGGCCGCCATCATCGACTACTACGGGACCGTGCAGCTCCCTGATGAGGAGGTTGATCGGCTTCGCACCTTCTTGGGGGAGAAGCTGGTCAAGCTGCGTAGCGAGTCCGACCATGAACGGGGGGTGCAAGAGCGCCGGTTGCGCAAGTTCCAAGGCGAACGCGAGAAGCTGCTGCAAGCCCACTACGCCGACGCGATCCCGCTGGAACTGCTCAAGAGCGAGCAAGACCGCCTCACAACGGCGATTGCAAGCGCCGAAGGGCGACTGGCTGCCATCGCCGCCGACTTCAAGACGGCCGAGACGAACCTAGAGCGCGCCTTGCTGCGAGCTGGAGACTGCCAAGCGGCCTACCGCGAAGCGACAGACCGGATGCGACGCCAATTCAATCTCGCGTTCTTCAAGCGACTCATCATCAGCGACGAGGGCAGCGTGTCCGGCGAGCTGGCCGAGCCTTGGGACGTGATCCTGGGCGAGGAGCTACGCAGAGCCGTCGCCGTCCGAGAAGCCGACAGCTTGACGGACGCGATCGAGCAAGCCAAGCGCAACAAAAAGAGGCACCCACGCGAGCCAGAGCTGGCTCTTGTGGGTGCCACGGCCGCCGCCTCTGATTCGAGCGACGGTTGGAGTCCGAACATTTTGGTGCAGGTCGATGGACCTTCTGCAAACACTCTACCCGAGCTTGAGACTGTTGTCGAGCTTTTGATGGAGCCTCTTGGTCGGGAAGCCCGGCAGAGACTTCTGAGGCATCTGCGCGTCGGGCCTTGACGCCAGCGGTACGGTGCTCCCTCGACAAATCTAGATTGGCCCCGGCGGCAGCCTTGAACTGCCCCGAGGCCTTGACACAGGAGGTTCTAGCTCCCATGCCAGACCAGCGTATTCCAGACGAGGCACCGCCGCAGGATCGATGCGAGCGGGAGCGGCAACTCGATTGCATCGTGCTCTCGTTCATGTTCAACGAACCGTCCTGGCCGTGGAGCGTGGATGAGATCGCCCGCGAGCTGGACGACAAAGACGAGGCGATCGAGACAGTCCGTAGGCTCACCGACAGCGGTCTGGCACATCGCCTCGGCGAGTTCGTGTTCCCAACACGCACCGCCCGCCGAGCTGCCGACATAGAGATCGGGACGATCTGAGCCTTGACAGCAGCGGTAGCTTTCCTGCTCGTCAAAATCGAGTTTGGCCCCGGCGACAGCGTCAACTGCCCCGAGGCCATGGCACGGAAAGGAGCGGTTCCTTCCCATGCAGCCGGAGAATACCCCGCGAGCTGCGCCCCCGAAGGTCGTCCTCTACGGTCAGAAGGGCGACAACCAAGCGCTAGCCGATGAGCTGGCGCTGGACGGCTTCGACGTGAGTCTGGTCAGCGATTCCGTGATGTTCGGCGGGGCCGATCTGATCGTCTTTGCTCACACGTCGAGCCGGGTTGCACGGCTCGACGCTCTACGCGCCCTGCGCCAGGGCCAGCTCGCGGGGTCCGGTGCCCGTGTCCTCTGGGTCAGCAGAGCCGAGAACGCCACTGACACACTGCGGGCGTTCGAGGCCGGGGCGGATGACGTGATCCGCGATCCGTTCATCTATGCCGAGCTGTTGGCCCGTGTGCGGGCGCTTTTGCGTCGTGACCGCATCATTCCGGCCGTGATCCGCCATGAGGCGCTTGAGATCAACACTGCGACACGCACGGCAACCTATGCTGGGGCGCCCATTGCGCTCCGCCGCTTGGAGTACCTACTGCTGGCGCACCTCGCTCATGAGCCCCACCGTGTCCACACCAAGTACGAGCTACTGCGCGACGTATGGGGCTTTCGCTCTGTCGGCGCGACCCGCACCGTCGATTCCCACGCTTCCCGTTTGCGGCGTGCGCTGGCCTGCGCTGGCGCGGACGGCTGGGTGCGCGTTACCTGGGGCGTCGGGTATCGGCTCGCGCCCTAGCCGAATCTAAGACCTCGCGGACGCCGGCCACGGACGCTCTGGTCATCACACTTGCTTCAAGGCCCATCCTCAGTCGTCCGTCCGCACGATCCGATAGCGGTACCGACGCTGGTGTCGTGTTCGCAAGCTGCCCGTCGGGCCGGGTCTAGTCAGCCCGGTCCGACGGGGTCAAACATTCCGTCCTGCGCGTCTGCTGCACTGTCAAGTAATGGGCTTGGCGCTTGACCTCGCCGTGCGGTTCGCCCAGATACGCGAACGTTGACAACCAGCATCAGGAGGTTTCATCCCATGTCTGCCGTACTTGAGGCTGGCGGCGCTCGATGACGCCAGGTATTGTATGACTGCGAGCACTGATGAACGCACCGCGGTCCGGCGACTGAGTCAATATCGGCTGCTGGAGGCTGGCGGTCGGAGTGCGCGCGAGGCCAAGGAAGATCTGATCGTCGCGACCCTTGCTGAGGTCGGCGGTGACAGTCCCTCGATAGCGACGTGCGCCGAGAGTATGGCTGTCCTTTGGACGCTGCACTACGACGATTTTGAGCTCGCTGATCCGCTCAGCCATCTGATTCGAGATCACCGAGTGACCCGCGGACACGACGGGAGCTTGTCGCTCAGCTCAGACGAGAAGGATCGGCTCTCCACCCAAGCGGCTCAAAGTGCCGAAACCGAGCAGACCGCCATGATGGAATGGCGCGATGTGTTGCGAAACCGCTGGCCTGGGCTTACTGACGCGGAGTGCACACAATTCGAGGTCGATCTGCGCAGGTTCCTCGAGGTCTTGATGCAGCGACACGGTGCTGAGGCCGCGTTGCTCATCTACCCCGACGATCCTGCGGCAGAGGAGCTATTCGCCGCGTCGAACCCCATGCTCGCTGCTCTCGGTGATGACAGTAACCGTGAGCGGCGTGAATGGGCAATCACGTTGTTCATGCGAGAAGCTACGGAAGCACAAAAAGAGTTTCTAGCCGCAAACCTCAACGCCGCCTACTTCGTGGCGGCGCTCACAATTGACCCAACCGGCGCGCAGATGGTACAGGAGCTGATTTCGGGCCAGCGAGTCTATCTAGATACCAACTTCATCTATAGGCTTCTCGGAGTGCAGGGTCCTCGCTACATCAAGGCTGCAGAGACAATTTTGAAGGCCACACAGGACGCTGGATACGAATGTGCTGTCACGCCCTGGACCATCAACGAGTATCGGGAGTCCCTGGACCGATCTCGGAGGTTTCTCGAACGCTATCCGATTCCGCCTGAAGCGTTCGCTGCTGTCGCAGCGGACGCCGTGACCGTAGAAGATTTTGTGACCTCCTACTGGCGGCAGGTACGCAGTACGAGGCTCGATGTTCACGACTACGTTGCGTACCACCTAGAAGTCGAGACTCACTTGAAAGACCGAGGAATACAACTGGTGGACACCGGCATCATTGAGATCGATCGATGGGAGGAGCGAATCAATTCAGAAGTCTCCTTGCTAGAGAGAGTCCTCTCCAAGGAGAAGCGTATTGAGATACTGGAGCACGATGTAAAGCATCGCCTCCTCGTCCAGAAACTGCGCGGTGACGGCAATCGCAGCGTCGCAAATGCTGGCTTTTGGTTTATGACCCATGACAGGGCACTCCCTCGCTACGATCTGCTGGCGCAGCGGTCAGAAGGTTCCCACCACCGCAGACTGCAGTTTTGTGTAAGTGCCGGCGCGTGGTTTCAACTTGTTGAGGCCTTCAAGCCTAAGACTATCGACTTTGCGCAGACTCTTGCTGATGTTACTGCCTCGCCATATCTCCACCCAAGAACTTCGATCACGAAGCAAACTGCGCAAGCGGTATCGGCTCGCGCCGCACTTCACAAAGATGCCAGTCCGGAGCTCGCCGCTCGGTTGTTCATGAACTCCGCGCTAATGACCGAGATCGAGACGGCGCAGGACACAAGCGAGCAAAACGACCTGATCGACAGCGCGATCATCGCCAGCGCGAAAGAAGCTCAAGAGGAAGCAAAGAAGGCCCTCGCCATGGCCGCCGAGGATCAGAGGCAGGCTCAGCGCGCCAAACAAGACGCAGCACTCTTGGTGCGAGCTTCCGAGGAGAGGCGCAAGCAGGATGCTGAGATTGCGGAAGTCCGCCGGGACGAAGCTGTGCGTAAAGAGCGCTCGAAAGCCGAGGAGGCGACGAAAGGCCTGACCGAGCGGCACGAGCGCGAAATGCGGGAGACGCAAGATGCTCATGAGAAGCGCCTAAAGGAAAAAGAGACGCAGCTCAGAGATGAGGAAGCTAAGTCAGCGGCGAAAACTCGAAGAATCCGTTTGGCTAGCGCAGCCTGTCTACTCGTGGTTATCTTTGTAGTGGCCGGCTTGGCTGGGCTCTTTTCGCAAGTCTGGGAATATTTTGGGGTCGCCGTTGTGATCCTCGGCTTCTTCGCTGGCCTCGATCAGTTCATGAATCGGCACGATGACTGAGCAGCGTAGATGTACCGCCGTGTCGGTTAGCGCTACATAGAGCCGATCCGGGGAGCTTCGGACCGCATTTCGGGCTGGCCGACCGCCGTAGGCGGGGATTGGTCAAGATGCATCTCCGTCGTCTGGTGGCTGTAGGCCTCGCACGAGGTCTCCGGGGTCGATGCCGAGGCCAGCGTCCGGGCGTTGCGCCCACGGGCACAGTTGCCTTCCTTGACGAAGGCGTCTCGATCCCGGCTGCTCAGCGCAGCCGCTGGTGGCAGGGGCATCTAGAGTAGCCTCTCCGCTGGAAGCGGTTTGGCGTCGGGCCTGGTGGCAACCAGGCCGGTAAACACGGCTCGGGCGACTGCGCCCGGTTTGCTGTCGTTGGTGATGGCCGTGACGGTGATGTTCTCGGCGGCGGCGAGAGCCGCAGGTGGCGTGGTTCTGAGGACGATCACGTGGGTTTCGGCTGGGAAGTCGAGAAGCGGCTGGGTGTAGTCATCGAAGAGCAGAAAGTCCGTGAAGACGATCAGAACGGGGTGATGGCCAGGATGTTCTTTGACGATCTGCTCAGCGGCGCTCAGGGCCGGGAGGAGGATGCTGTAACCGGCGTCACCGTGCGGAACAGAGAGGCTCTTTTGTATGTTGGGGTGATGGGGCTTGGTGATAGGGGTGGCTCTGAGGTCTCCTTTGCTGGGCGTGTCTTGATGCAGGGTGGCGACGAGGTCTCGTCCGCAGCGGCAACGTTTACCGACGCGGCTGATGGCGAGGTACGCCTCGAGGAAGCGCTGCCCGGCGGGGTCGTTTCCAGCGCCACTAACGACGCTCATTGAGTTGTCGTGTGTGGTAATAGCGAGGACGGGGCGCTCGGGGCATTTGCCGGGCCGCCCGACGGCTATCGCTTGCTCGTAGCTGCGAGTGACCGTCGAGCGGCGCTGGGAGTCGCCCATCCAGATCGGGGGGCGCTTTCGTGTGGTCGTGATGGGGCGTGTCTGGATCATCGGAGAGCATCCTCGATGTTGAGCTGGTCCTGGTTGCCGTGACCGTTGGTGCCAGCCTTCTCGATCGATTCCTCAGGTGCGGTGCCGTGTCCAGCAACGAGGGGGTTGGCAGCGAGCACGTTCCAGAGCTTCGCGAGGACATTCTTGGTGGCCGCCTTGCCTTCCGAGATGTTACGGCGCCCGATCGCGTCGTGTTCGGCTTCGGCTTCGGCGTGCTGCTTGATGACGGGCGCCTGCCTGGCCGTCTCAGCCTTGTTCTCTGCATTCTCGCTGGCCCTGTCGATGTTTTCGAGGTAGTCTGCGACCTCGTCTGCGGCGTGGTAGTAGTTGGCGAACGAGCCGATTCCGAGCGCCAGCGCAAAACAAAACCATGCGACAGCAGCTTCGTGTCCTTGGGTGCCGTTTCGGAGTTCGGAGATGCCCATTCCGATGAGTAGCGTTCCGAGCATGCACGCGAGGCCCACGAGCAGCACGATCTGGACGGCGCCCTTGTACCCGTTGAAGAACGAGTAGAACACCTTCTGCTCCGCGGTTAGCTCGCTTGCGGGCAGCTGGCGGGTACGAGCTGCTTGCAGATGCTTGAACTCGCGACCAACGAACCCAAGAACGACTGCCGTAGCTGCGACGCTGATCCCTTGAAACAGCGCATACGTCGGCTTCTCGCCAAAATGGGTAATAGCCCCGTATACGGCACCGGCCTCACCGCCGAGCTGGCCGATAGTGATCAGAGTCTTGATGAGCCTCGTCTTTCCCGCGCGGCGCATGTGCGGGCCGAGCACGTTGCGCGCCAGCTTGCTCCGTGCCGAGACGCCCTCAGCCTCGCTGCTGGCTCGAGTGCTCGCGCCCGTAGCCTCGCAGGCATCATGGCCAAGTCCGGCGGTCTGCTTAGTAGCTGGCATCGCTTCGGCGGTGCCGTTCGCGTCAAACGCGTCTGGCTGGGCTCCGGCGAGTTCTTTGTACTCCTTCTCGACGTAGAGTTCGCCCACCGTGTTTGGTCTTGGCACGGCTTTCGCTTCTTCATCTCCCGGGTCAAGGCGTGTGGTGGCATCCCACTCCTCACCTGAGTCGTCGCCTCCTATCCAACGACCGAACCTCATTGTGATTCCCCTCCTTCGGCGTAGTCCATCACGACATCGCATTGCGCCGCATCAGTCCGGTGGCACACGATTTCGTAAAAGCGCAGAAGCGCTTCTACGCGCGCAGTGGAGAGCTGGAAGCTCCCCGGCGCCGATGTGTGCCCGATACCCACGAAGCGAACCGTGGCGCCAGGAAGCTGCGGAACGCTCACATCGTTCGCCTCCGCTTCAGCGACTGCCTTCGTGAACTGCGGGTATTCCATGTACACGGGGCCTGTCGAACTGATCCCGTCCGTCTCAATCTGCACGACAAGATGTCCGGGGTGCTGCGAGGCGAATTCACGCGCGAGTTGAAGTTGCGACAATACGTCTGTACCGCGTGGCCCGACGGCCTTGGCTACATGTGGCATCTGCGCATGAACCGCGGCAAGAAATTGCTTGGCCGCCTTATGGGCGGCGATGAGTCTGGCAGTCTGTTCTTCGCCTGAGCCTTTCACGGGGAAGGACTTTTCGCCAAATGGCACCGTGTCCGCTGAGCTAGCTGAGAATCCGACCGCCTGCACATATCCGCCGCATGCCGCAACCTGCAGAACTACGCGCTTTAGCTCAAGCGCCCTCGCTTCCAGGAGTGCCGAGCTACCAAGCCCTGTCGCGCTCAAGTCCTGCGCGACATAGGCCTCCGTAGGCCCCGAGCATGTGCCCGCCAGCTTTTCCATCTGCGGCAAGTACGTCTGGATCGGTTCAGCCAGGCTCGCCCCGAATGGCCCGCAGCCGCTCGTGATCGAGCACGCGATCACGGCGCCTGTTGCCATCACGAAGCGAGTCAACTTCTGTAGTCCGCAGACTGTGGTGTACTTCGTCATCCCGCTCATAGTCGTCTCCCCAGGCCAGTTCGCCTCATCGAAAACGCTTGGCCGGCCGGTCGCCGTCGCGCTCAGGCGAACTGATACGGCGGCACTTCGAGGCGAACAACTGCGCGTTTCGTCGGCCGGTCTGGCAAACTGCCGCAACTTATGGCGAAACCCAGCCAGACAAGTCGCCCAGGGGATCTGCTACGGCTCGTAGCGGGCGAACTGGAAGCGCTCCACGTCTGCGGGGCAGAGATGCTCCGTCATTCTGACGAGCCTGCTGGCCTCTCGCAACTTGAGGCGCTGACTGGGACCCACACAGGAAGTGAGCTCTGGGCTTCGGTTCAGAAATGCTGTGCGCTCATCCAACAGCCCTACGATCAGGCTACTCTCGCTTTCCTCGGATACGACTACAGCTACCTCGACAAGCAGGCCCGCAAACTGATCAAAGCGAAGGCTGTATCGTCATCTCCTACGGCTCGCATCGCTGCCGCATCGAAATGCATTCCGTGTGACCCTCGCTCCTTCGAGCGAGCGCCGACAAAAAAGCGTCGGGAATACCGACGCGGGCAGAGCTACAACACCTACCTAGAACTCGTACTGCATGTAGGTGCCAAAGTATTGGTCGAACAAGACGCGCGCGAGGGCGTCGGGGCTGTGAAGGAACACGACCCTGCCGAGACTCGACTGATCGATACCTACGACTACTACAACGAGCCCAGCCTTGCGGAGCTAGACAAAGGTTTCTTCGCTAGACCAAGCACTCATCAGTACGTGGACGACATTGCTAGCTGTGTGGGCGAAGAGATGTCAGTCACCATTCTTGCTGGATCGGGCGCGTCCCCCGACATCGGAGACCCGATGCGCTCAGGTTTCATGGAACGGATGCTCTTTGATGCGCTGGTGGACGCCGTAAGCTTGCCGCCTCGTGATATTTCTTCGAAATCTTTGGCGAGTCTCATCAACCGCGTTGTTGCTGCCTCGGTGGTTACATACCCAGCCGCGTACCTTGGATCAGCGGTGCGAGAGGTGGTGAGTCGCGGCGGAGGGCGCGGAGAACTCCCAGCCGAGCGCGAGCAACAGCTACGCAGCGCCATCAGCAAGGTCTTGGATGCAGGATATGTGCCAGGACGTTTTCTCGCGCGAGCAATTGCCACGTGCGCATTTGCGATGCGACGTGCCAGCGCAAAGGTTACCGTCCTGACCACGAGCTTCGACGCTGCGCTCATCGACGCAGCCGCTCACGCTAGGACCCCTAACTACCTGCCGCCCGGGTTGGCAGCTTACGAGTTTAAAACGCTTCAGCCTGAGGATTCACCGGAATATACCGTGACTCCCGCGCAAGTCGCTGTCGCGCACATCAACGGAAGCACGAGCCATCCATCGGCCCCGCTTATCATCGGTGAGGGCCAAGTCTTTGCTCAGCACGCACCAGATGATGTTATGGCGACCCGCTCAACCGGGTGGCGAGATGACCTGCTCGAAAAGCGCCTACTCGACTCGACCGTGATCATCGTTGGCAACACCCTTAACGACCCTGCAGTACAGGCGTGGCTGGCCAGGACCAAGTACTGCCAGCGACGTTACGCGCTGCTTCTCCAGACGCCGGCCGAAGCGACTACCTCGCCTGAGCGGTCTGGGGGCGAGGAGCTTATCGAACATTATGTTAAGCGAGAGATAGTAGCTAGGCGCTTTCTGCATCTCGGCGTCGTGCCGATCATCGCGGATCATCCTCATCACATTCCACAGTTTCTACATGAGGTCGCACTCCGTATCATGCAGGGCGAGAACTACATCAGTTACTACGCCCGCTCAATTCTCTGGTGGGACTACTGGGCCGAGGAGTTTGGCTATCAAGAGGCAACTGGTGCAGCAGGCCCGCGATCACGAAGCCTTCAAGAACACTGGCATGATAAGCCGCTTGCCGAAGCTATGCAGTATCTCGAAACCGAGCTTCTGAAAAACGATGCAGAGGTGTTGGAGGAGAAGCTCGTGATGGAGGTGTGGCTCCGCAATCCACACACACGCGAACTTGTCTTGTGGGCACGCTCGGATTCGCTGTGGCTCGATAGCAGTACAGCTCACCGCACTTCACTGGAGCGGCCCGACGACGACTACTTTACTCAGGAAACCTTTGAAACGGGCATTGCTGACGGTGGCCCGATGGACCTGATTCGGGGTGAGTGGCGATACTGCTGGAGCCTTCCGCTTGTGCTATATAAGGAGCCCTGGTATCACACTCCGGTAGGCGTGCTCAATGTTCTAAGCAACATGACCGACCATAAGTGGACGAGCGACGGGCGAGTGCATAATCCGACCCGGCTATGGGACCTCGCTGACCGCGGCGATACCGGTCGGCGCGAGAGAATCGACGAGGTGGAAGAAACTCTCAAGCAGATCGTATTGCGAGAGCTCGACCCGCGAACATCGACATGGAGTAAGCGCCAAAAGTGGTCGAGCTACTGGGAGGCAGCGACCGGCAACGCACCTACTCGAAGGCACCGGGTCGGTGGTAGCGCTTGAACTCATTGCCCTGACTATCCCTGGTGATCGTGTAGTCATTCATCGCCATTGCGCGCCACCCGACCTCCTTCATCGATTTTAGCTGCGCCGGCGTATAGAACGGGCTGTACAGTGGATCGCCTGGGCGGGGGTGCGCCTCTGCCTCGGTAAGCTCGACCGCGTGCGCGGGTGGCCATTCCTCGTCGCTCCGTCCCAACTCTCCTGGGCGCGGTACGCCTTCGGGCCACGGCTCGTCTGCTTGGTTCGTTGCTGCTTCGCTCATCCTGATCCTCACTAAGCTTATAGAAGAAATGATACGAGATTTGGAGCTCATTGTCAATAGAGGGCGTGGTGACCCGCATTTCACTGATCATGCGCGCTCCCGGTCAAGCTGTCCGGCCTCTGCCCCTCCACGCGAACTAGCACATCAAGCCCCAGTTGGTAGCTGTCCGGGAAGCAGAGGCGTCCCTCGGCATCCACCATCTTGAAGTAGGCGATCGATGAGCAGTCGTAGGTCGGGGCCTTCAGCCGTGCCGTGACGGTGGCTTCTCTGCCCGGCTCGGTGTCTGGTATCTCCACCAAGCGCAGCGAGCTAATAAGTCCCGGACCGGTCAGTGGCCCCTGGCGTTCGAGCTGTCGCCCAGTCCAAGGCACCGTGCCGCTGTTTCGGACTGTCCAGGTCTGCTCAAAGACCTGGCCCGGCCCCATCAGCGTGCCGTGCGGGATGGTGTCCCCCAGGAAGGTTGAGGCATCACCACGAGAGGCACGGCTGAGCCGGGGCCGTTTGCCGCCAGCTCGCCGGCGTTCCTGCTCGGGGGCAGTCTCCGCCACCTCGAACAAGGACAGCAGCAGTCCGTCTGCCTGGAAGGTGTCCTCGTAGAACTGGACTAGCTCCCGGCTGGGCTTGCTGCCTTGCTCCACGCGGGAGATATGGCTCGGGCTGCAACCGAAAGCCTGGGCCACTTGCTTGCCCGTCCAACCGTGGATCAGCCGCTGCTTTTGCATTGACCAGCCGAGCACGGTCTTGGGCTGGCGTGGCAGGAGATGAGGCGGTAGCTGCGGGCGGGACATGGCGTCCAAGAATTGCAGGTTGCTCAATAACTCGGCGGTGGCGCAGGCTCCCGCGAAGCCCGTGATTTCAGGACGGGACTTCGACCGGAAGGAGCTATTCATGCACGAGACTCACGAGCTGATCGAGTGGATATGAGCGGCGGTCATCAGCCGCCCAGCTGGGAGCGCCTGCTGGCCTGGCTTGTCGTGGGTGCTGTGAGCCTGCAAATCCTGGCGGCCGTGCTCCCGCGATTGCTCGGGCCGTTGGTGGTGTTGGGTGCTGTGGTCGCGTTTTTGCGGTTGGTGTGGTTTTACACCAACCGTCATTAGCAGTGGTCTGGTAGCTGTGCTGTGTTATTGACCATATTTCATTGACTTACTCACTGAGTGAGCAGATAGTAGGGCGTAGGTATTCACTGAGTGAGTGGAGAGTAATTGAGGGTACAAGGATGGCGCGACATATCAGGGTCAAGGGGATCAAGCGGAAGGAAGTGGACGAGGACAAGCTCGCACTGGCTTTCCTGATGCTGGCGAAAGTCATGCTCGACCAGGACGAATCAGAGGCCGAGCGTGATGGTTCATCAGACGATCAGGAGGCGGCGTGATGGCGTTGGCGGTTGTTGCCCTCACGCTGGCGGTTCTGCTCTCGGCCGCTCTCATTGGTTTGGAGTGGCGGGAGCGGCGGAGCCGCAGTTGGCAGACGGTGCGGTTGCAGTTCGGCCGTGACGTGACGGCGGATTCTGTGGTGGCCGTGTTGGAGTGTCTAGCTGGATTGCCGATGGATCGGACGGTGGCCCTGGAGGTTGACGCCAGTCACGACGGTATTGCTCATTATTTGAGTACCGATCAGGCGACGCTTGACGTGTTGCGTGGTGGTCTGCGGGCGTTGTTGCCGGGTTTGCGGCTGGTGGCTGACCCGCAGCGGCCGTCGGTGTCATGGCGGTATGGGCGGGTGCTGCGGTTGCGCGGTCGGCTGAAAGTCCTGCGCAGCGACGGGGTGGCGGAGGCGAACGCTGGCATGTTGGCGGCGATGCAGCCGCTCGGTGCGCAGGAGCGGCTGCTGTTGCGCTGGCTGATCCGGTCGGGTCGTCCGGTGACGGTGGCGCAGGAACAGCACGGGCAGGCGTTGCCGTCGGAGACGCTGCGGCGGCTGAGAATCAAGAATGAGGCTGGCGTAGTGCGGGCTCGTGGCCTGATCGCCGTGAGCACGTGCAGTCAGAAGCGGGCGGGGCACTTGCAGGCGCGGGTGCTCTCGGCGCTGCGCACGCGCCTGACGCCGTATGGACAGGTGAGCAGTTCGGCGCGCTCGGGTCGGGCACTGACGCGCCTGCTGGCACAACGGAGTTTCATGCTCGGTGATCGTTACGCAGTCGCTGAGCTGGCGGCGTTGTTGGCGTGGCCAGTCGATGCCCCGGCTCTGCCGGGTGTGACGCTCGGCACGTCGCCCCTGCTCATGCCATCGAACAGATTGCCGCGTGATGGTCGGGTGTTGGGGGTGGCGACGTGGCCGGGGTTGGAGCGGCCGGTGGCGCAGTCGGTGGTGGGGGCGTTGTCGCACACCCTGATCGCTGGCCCGACAGGGGTTGGTAAGTCAACGCTGCTGACGAACCTGGTGGCTGGGGATATGGCTGCTGGTCGTGGGTTGCTGCTGATCGACGGCAAGGGCGATACGGCTGAGGCGGTGCTGGCGCGGGTGCCAGTGGCGCGTCGTGAGGACGTGGTGGTGTTGGACTGTGCGTCGGCTGGGCCGTTGCCGGGGTTCAAGCCGTTCGGTGCGGGTGACCCGGAGTTGGCGGCTGACGTGCTGCTCGGTGTGCTGAGTGACTTGTTTCGGGATAGCTGGGGGCCGCTTAGCGAGCGCTACCTGCGGGCCGGTCTGGTGGCGGTGGCTCACGATCCAGTGGGCACCCTGGCGGATGTGCCTTTCGTTTTCAGCGATCCGGTGTACCGTCGCCAGCTCGTGGGGCGGCTAGGTGATCCGCTGACGCGGGCGACGTTCGCGGTGTTCGAGGGCATGAGTACCGGGGAGCGGGCGCATCAGTTGGCGGCGCCGCTGAACAAGCTCGGGACGCTGCTCAGCCGCCCCGTGGTGCGGACGGTACTCGGGCAGGTTCAGCCGCAGCTGGATTTCCGGCGAGTGCTGCGCGAGAAACAGATCGTCGTCGTCAGCCTGGCCCCCGCGCGAGTCGGTGCGCCGGCTGCGCGGCTGATCGGGGCGCTAACGGTGTTCTCGCTGTTTCAGGCCGTACAGGGGCGAACAGTGCTGCCGGAGGCGGCGCGGACACCGTTCTTTGTCTATGTCGATGAGCCGCGAGCGCTCGGTGATCTCCCGATGCCGCTCGATGCACTGCTCGAGCAGGCCCGTGGCCTGGGCGTCGGTGTGACCCTCGCGCCGCAGTCGATGAGCCAACTCCCGAAAGCTGTGCGGGAGGCGGCGTTGACGAATGCGGCGACGCGGATCGTCTTCCGCCAGCACGCCGATGACGCTCGCCTGCTGGCCGGTGATCTGCCGGGTGTGAAGGCTGAGGAGTTGGGTGACTTGGCGGCGTTCGAGGTCGTGGCGCGTGTCGGGCTCGGTCCCGGCGATGTGGCACCGCTGGTCAGTCTCAGAACGGCACCGCTCGGCGGCGCGGTGAGCGACGCGCGGTCGCCGCGCGAGTTCTCGGCTGAACGCTTCGGCGCGAGTCTCCGCGAGGTTGACGAGGCGCTGGCCGCTCGACACCAGGCGAGCACGAGCGCGCCGGTTGGGCGACGGAGGCGGACGGTATGAGTTGTCCGGTCGCTTGTCCGCTCGCGTGGAGTGATCCCCGGCGAATCACCTGTAGTTATGGGCGTTATCGGGCGGAGGTGCCCGCGAATGACTGTCTGTCGGACAGTGCCAGGAGCCGGGTCGATGGCTATGCCGTCGGCATGGCTGGCTCAGCGGCTGTGGTGCGCGGTCGGGTCGTCTGTGGTCCGTGGGGGGTGGCGTCCTGTACGTCCGCCTGTCCGCTCGCGTGGCCTTCGGCCCCGCTGCGCTCTCCTCTCCATAACTACCTACTGCCCGCGAAAGAGAGGCAAAACAGACGGCGGCAAGAGCACGGCTTCGGAGGGGGGCTATGAGGCGCGGTCTGACGGGCGGCGAGCTCGTGGCACTCGCAGGCAACCTCGGCGTGTCCGAGCGGACGGTGATCGAGGCGGTGGCTAAGTTGCGGCTGACGACGCACGCCCAGCTCACGGCGCTGCTCGCCTTGCCTGAGAGCGATGCGTCGGCGTTGAGTGCGTCGCGCACGACGCGGCGCATGCTGTCAAGGCTGACGGCGCTGCGGGTGCTGGCGCGATTGGAGCGGCGGATCGGCGGCAGGCGGGCCGGGTCGGCTGGCTACGTCTACTACCTCGGGCCGGTCGGGCAGCGGCTGGTGGCCTACTGGCAGGGCCAGGGGTTGACGCGGGGGCGGTTTCGCCCGGAGCCGGGAGGACGCTACGTCCGCCACCGCTTGGCGGTCAGCGAGTTCTACGTGCAAACACGGCTGGCGGCGAACGCCGGGAGCCTTGATCTACTGGGCTTTCAGGCGGAGCCGGACTGCTGGCGGCGCTCTGTCGATGGCTTCGGCGGACAAACGGTGCTAAAGCCGGATGCGTACGTGCGGCTGGGGCTCGGTACCTATGAGGACAGTTTCTTTGTCGAGGTCGATCTCGGCAGCGAGAGCCGCATGGTGATCGCAAGGAAGCTGCGGGCCTACCTCGACTACTTTCAGAGTGGCGCGGAGCAGGCCGCGCACGGAGTGTTCCCGCGCGTGCTGGTGCTCACCAACACGGCCGAGCGGCGGACGGCGCTCGTCAAAGTCTGCGCGCGTCTACCGGCCGAAGCCTGGGGGCTGTTCACGGTCACGACGTTGGATCAGGCGCTGGCGGCGATGACCGGGAACATCGACGCTGACGCGCGCGAGCTGAGCGGCGAGGTAACGCCGTGACCCGGCGTAACAGGTTGCTTATCGGTGACGCCGTGGAACGGCTGGGCTCACTGCCGGACGGTTCGGTGGATTGCGTGGTCACTTCACCGCCCTATTTCGGCTTGCGGGACTACGGGGTAGCAGGGCAGCTCGGTCAGGAGGCGCACGTTGAGGCGTGGGTCGCCAACCTGCGAACGGTTTGTCGGGAGCTTCATCGTGTGCTGGCGGCGCATGGGTCGTTGTGGCTGAATCTCGGCGACGCCTACTCCACCCACCCGCGCTACGGGGCAGCCGCCAAGTCGCTGCTGCTCGGTCCGGAACGGGTCGCACAAGCGCTCGTCAGCGATGGCTGGCTGCTACGCAACAAGGTCGTGTGGGCGAAGTCCAATCCGCTACCGAGTCCGGTGCGCGATCGACTGACCAACTCGCACGAGTTCGTCTACTTCCTGACCAAGCAGCCCAGCTACTTCTTCGACCTCGACGCGATCCGTGAGCCCGTGCGCTCCAAGTGTGCGCCGTCGTCTGGATCACGGACACCGCAGGCGGCGCTGGGGAAGCTGGCCGGTGGCCGGGATGGGCTGCTGGCGATGGCCCGCGCCGGTCGTAGCGGTCACTCGCTAGGCAAGAACCCCGGCGACGTGTGGTCGCTCGGCTCGGCCTCCTACCGAGGCGCGCACTTCGCCACCTTCCCGCCTGAGATGATCCGCCGGCCGATCCTCGCCACCTGCCCGCCCCAGGTTTGCACCGCTTGCGGTCAGCCGTGGCGGCGATCGACTCGGCGAGTGGTCATCCGACGTGGCGCGGCTGAGCCCCGGCCGTTCGTGCCGTGCGGCTGCCAGGCACCGACGCGGCGCGGCCTGGTGCTTGATCCGTTCTTTGGCACCGGCACCGTCGGGGCTGTCGCTCGGGACTTCGGGCGGGACTGGCTCGGTATCGAACTGAACCCCGATTACAAAGCGCTGGCTGAGGCTCGGCTGGGGGTGAGGTTATGAGTGACTTTGTCGCAGGTGCGTCATAGAAACCGGCTCTATGCAGGGCCAGCGTCGGCTGGTAGGCTCGGCAAAGGCTGATGGATTCACCAAAACAAAGAATGACTAACTGTCGTAGTATGAGCAACAATCTATTCACTAAGTGAGCGAAGCGTGAGACAATGGTGGTAATAAAGGGAAGGACATATCACTATGAGTCTGACGACGATTCAGGCGCAGCGCCTGGGAGCATTGATCGCCAAGGCCCGGACGCGAAAAGGCGTCGCGCAGACGGCGCTTGCCGCACAGTTAGCCGTAGCGGCGGGCTGGCTGGCGGGGTTGGAGCAAGGTCGCTTTCTCGACCCTTCCAACGAGCGGTTGACGCGGATTGCCGAAGCGCTGGACATCGAGCCGAAGCAGATCGAGCGCATCATCGGGCACAGCGTCGCCAGCGGCCTGCCGGGGATGCGGACCTACTTCCGCGCCAAGTACGACCTGACGCCGGAGCAGATCGACCGCATCGAGCGCTACATCGGCCGGATTCGCGGAGGGTCGCAATGACTCACCCTCAGACGACGCGCCGGGCGCTCGCGCTCGTTGACGACACCGACGCGATAGCGGTGCTGCGGGGACTCTTGCCGAGCCGGGCTATGACCTGGAGCGAGGCGCACTCGGTGGCTGAGCGGCAGGCCGTCGCACTGCTTGAGCTATTGCATATTGATGAGCCGCCGGTGCCGCAGTTTGTTATCTCCAGCTTGCCGGGCATATTGGTGGACTGGCGCAAGGGCTGGCCGACATCGGGCATGAGCGTCCGAGCCCCCAATCACTGGCGGATCGTGCTCAAAGCCGACGAGTCGCGCCAGCGTCAGCGTTTTAGCTTGGCGCATGAGTTCAAGCACGTCCTCGATGACCCGCTCATAGATCAGCTCTATACGCATCTGGCTCCGAAGGGACGGGAGGAACGCACTGAGCGGCTGTGTAACTACTTCGCGGCCTGTCTGCTGATGCCCCGCGCCTGGGTGAAGCAGGATTGGTGTCAGGGCATCCAGCAAACGCGCGAGCTGGCGCGGCGTTACTACGTCTCGCATGAGGCGATGAGTACCCGTCTGAGCGAACTTGGATTGACACACACCACCTTCGCGCCGCGAGGACGACACCGCGAGGGCCGAGCATGAGCACGGCCATGCAAATAGATCCGCAGGATGAGGCTACGGCCGTTGTCTATCTGCGGGTGTCGAGTCCCGGGCAGGTCAACCGGGGCACCGACCCGGAGGGTTACTCGATACCCGGCCAGCGCGAAGCGACGAAAGGACGGGCTGGGACGCTCAGCGCAGAGCTGATCGGGGAGTACGTCGAGTACGGCGTCACTGGACGCACAACACACCGTCCAGCATTGCAGCGAATGCTCGCCGATCTACCGAAACTGCAACCGACCTACGTGATCGTCTATGACCTCTCGCGGCTGGCCCGCAACCGCCTGGATGACGCGCTGTTGATGCTGAAGATCGAGCAGTCCGGGGCGAGGCTCGTTTCGGTGCTGGAGAACGTCGATCAGACCCCGAGCGGCCGGTTGACGCACGGCGTCCTCGCGGCCGTCAACGAGTTCCGCTCAGCTGGTGACGGCGAAAAGGTCAAGATGGGATTGCAGCGCAAGCACGCCACCGGCGGCACTCTCGGCAAAGCCCCGATCGGCTACCTCAACACCCGCAGCCGAGTCCTCGGCCGAGACGTGCGCGGCGTGGAAATAGACCCGGAGCGCTCGCCATTGGTGCGGATGGGGTTCGAGTGCTACGCCACCGGCGAGTACTCGATCAGCGCCCTGGCCGATCTTCTTGACGTGTCGGGGCTGCGGACGCCAATGACTTCCAAACGGCCAGCGAAGGCGCTGGCCCGCAGTGCGGTCTACCGGATGCTCCGCGATGACTACTACATCGGCGTGGTGACGCTGAACGGCGTCAAGAACCCCGACGGGCAGCACCCGCCGCTGATCGACCGGGAGACGTTCGAGCGCGTCCAAGAGGTCTTGAAGGCCCACGCGCTCAGCGGCGACCGCTCACAGAAGTACGAGCACTACCTGAAGGGCTCGATCTACTGCGGCGAGTGCGCCAGCCGCCTGCTGTTCATGCGCGTCAAAGGCAACGGCGGACGCTATGACTACTTCGGCTGCCAGGCCCGCCGCCGCTCGGACGTGGGCTGCCACGCCGCCTACATCCACGTCGATGACGTCGAACGAGCCATCGAGCGCTACCACCAGCGACACGTCTGGCTCAAACCCGACGCCAAGGAGCGCATCCGCGCCAAAGTCCAGCACTACGTCGAGCAGAAGCTAAAGCTCGCACGCGGCGAGGCCGAACGAGCCAACCGACGCCTTGACGCGCTCAAGCAAGAGCAACAACGCCTGCTGCAACTCAGCTACCAAGACCTCGTAGACACCGACGTGCTGGCCGCTGAGCAGGCCCGCATCAAGAACGAGCGGGCGCAGCTCGCCAAGTGGGCCAAGGCCATCGCTCACGACGAGGCCGACATCACGGCCGCGCTCGAGGAGGCCCTGCGTCTCCTTGACCACGCCGGAGCCGCCTACCAGCTCGCCACACCGACCATACGACGGATGTTCAACCAGGCCCTATACGAGCAGCTGCAGATCATCGACGGCGATGTGGTCGCCACCATCCCGACCCCGCTCATCCAAGCCCTACAGAGCCTGAGCGAACCCCGGAAACGAGGAGAGAGACGGCCGCAGAGATCGAGAACCGCGCTCAGAGACGCCATCCACGCCGAACAGGAGACCAGAAAAGACCAAGGCGTCCTCAACGGACGCCTTGGTTTGCACAACGATCAAATGGTGCGCCCGAGTGGACTCGAACCACCACCCCGCTTACACAGGACAAGGCCCTCAACCAGATACGGGGCGCGCATATCAGTCCCAGGGTGTCCAGATCGTCCATTCTGAGCTGGTTTCTCGACGCATCGGACGGGTCTGGAGGGGTGGATGTTCTCAAATATGTTCTCACGGGAGGGGCCATTAGCTGGCTGGAGCCTCAGATAGTCGGGCGTATGCTCTACGGTCTGGGCATGACTGAGACCGAGGTCATTGCGGAGATCGGGCGTCGGCTGGCTGCCGCTGTGCCGGTTGGCTCGCAGGTCGTGTTGTTTGGGTCGCGGGCGACGGGTTTGGCTGATGAGGGTTCCGACTATGACGTGCTCGTGATCGAGCCTGCCGTAGAGAATCACGTTGAGGAGTCGGTGAGGCTGCGTGGGGAGTTGGACGACCTTCGCAGCCCGATCGATGTGATCGTGTTCGCGGAGGATGTTGCGCGTCGACGCGCGGCCGTCCGTGGCACGGTTGTCGATCGTGCGTTGCGCGAGGGACGGGTGCTTGCCCACACCTGAGCAGATGGAGGTGGCGCGCCTGCTGCTTGAGAAGGCCGCTGGTGATCTGTCCGCGCTAAGGGCATTGGCCGACGATGAGAACCAGGCGGACCACGTGGTAGGGCTGCTGGCGCAGCAGACGGTCGAGAAGTCGCTCAAGGCTGCGCTTGCGATATTCGAGATCGAGATCCCTAGGACTCACGACCTTGGGTATCTCACGCGCCTCTGTGCTGAGCACCGCCTGTTGCCGGAAGACGTGGCCGCGTCGCAATGGCTCACGCCGTGGGCCGGTGGCTGGCGTTACGACATTGAGGGTGTGCAGCTCGATCGAGTGCTTGCAGTCAGCGTCGCTGAGAGTGCTCACACGTGGAGCAGCACGCTCCTCGGCGGTTCCTGATCTTCAGCGGGATGCCGCTCGCGATTGGGCCTGCATGCGCCCGAGTGGACTCGAACCACCACGGACCGTGAAGTCCACAAGGCCCTCAACCTTGCGCGTCTACCAATTCCGCCACGGGCGCAGGGGGGCGAGTATACCCGCGTACCGTGTCGTGGCGCCCGCGTACAGCCTTCTCGGCGGCGGGCTGAAAAGTTCGCAACTTGCATCCGTCCACGCCCGGCGCTACATTGCGAACACATGTTCGTTGAAGCGCATCGTCCAACCGACCAGCGGAGGCATCCAGGCATGGATCTGACCAAGCGCCAGCAGGAGATCTTTGACTTCATCCGCAAGTATTCGGCCAAGTACGGCTATCCGCCCACGGTGCGCGACATCGGCAAGGCGGTTGGTCTTGCGTCCTCCTCGACGGTGCACGCCCATCTGGCCAACCTTGAGAAGATCGGTCTGCTGCGGCGCGACCCATCCAAGCCGCGGGCGATCGAGCTGCTCGACCGGGCCGTGGGCAGTGCGGTGGACAGCGTGAGGGGCATCGTCCGCGCCGAAGGTCTGCCGGTGCTCGGCTCCGTGGCCGCCGGTCAGCCGGTGCTGGCGGAGGAGAACATCGAGGAGTACGTGTCGGTGCCGGAGATTGCGGGGGGCGAGGATGGGGAGTACCTCCTGCGGATCAAGGGAGACTCGATGAAGGACGCGGGCATCCTCGAAGACGACTACGTGGTGGTCCACCCCCAGGAGACGGCCACGAACGGCGATGTGGTCGTGGCCCTGCTCGGCGAGGAGGCGACGGTCAAGCGCTTCTTTCGCGAACCCGATCACATCCGTCTGCAGCCGGAGAACGAGACGATGGAGCCGATTCGCAGCAAAGAGGTCAAGGTCCTCGGGCGCGTGGTGGGCTTGCTGAGACGCGTCTGACCTGCAACCCGATTTCGCGATCCACGGCCCGGCCCTTCCCAGCAAGTCCTGCAGGCGCTAAGTTGAACAGGCAGGTCAGGCGGCCGCGGAGGCGAGTGCCTTCGAGGAAAGTCCGGACATCACAGGGCAGGGTGGTCGAGGGATCGACCCGGGGAAACCCGCGGGAAAGTGCCACAGAAACAAACCGCCTACGTCCGCCGTCCCACGTGAACGGCGGGCCGGCAAGGGTGAAATGGTGCGGTAAGAGCGCACCAGCGCCGCGGTGACGCGGCGGCTGGGCAAACCCCACTCGATGCAAGGCCAAAACGGACCGTTTGCAGGCTGCCCGCCGAGGTCCAGGTAGGCCGCTCAGATGGATGGCCGCTCAACGACAGAATCCGGCTTACCGACCCGCTAAGGAAAGGCCCCGCTCCGGCGGGGTCTTTCTATTGCCGAAGCGCCGCATGACGATAAGGCAACGGAGTCGTACTCTCCAACCGCATCCTGATATTCATAGCCCCGTGAGCGAGCCGACCGCCGAGCGCCTCGACGGCCGTACCGTGATGGCGCTCGTGGCGATGGGGCTTGCGGTATTCCTCATCGCCAACGACATCACCTCGCTCACCGTGGCGCTGCCCACGATCGAGCACGACTTCCATGCGGACGTGGGCACTGTGCAGTGGGTGGCCAACGCCTACACGCTGATGTTCGGAGTGCTCATCGTCACCGGGGGGCGGCTGAGCGACCTGCTGGGACGGCGGCGCATGTTCTTCCTCGGCGCCGGCATCTTCGCCTCCTTCTCGGTCCTTGCCGGGGTGGCCCCCGACGCGATCGTGCTGATCGCTGCTCGCGGCCTGATGGCGGTGGGGGCGGCGCTGATGTGGCCCGCCGTGGTCGGCCTGCTGTTCTCGGTCGTTCCCCAGAGCAAGGTGGGGATCGCGGGCGGCCTGCTGCTGGGGGTGTCGGGGATCGGCAATGCCTGCGGGCCGCTGGTGGGAGGTGTGCTCACCGACGAGCTCAGCTGGCGCTGCATCCTGTTCCTCAACATCCCCATCGCGCTCAGCTCGGCGCTGGTCGTGTGGCGCTTCATCGCCGCCGATCGGCCGTCGCCGACGCGCGAGCGCCTCGACTATGCGGGCGTGGCCCTGCTTTCGGTGGGGCTGGTGGGCCTGCTTGTGGGTCTCGACCAGGGCTCGAGCTGGGGCTGGGGCGACCCCGGCACGATCGTCTTCCTGACGGTGGGCGTCGTGGGACTGGCGACACTGGTGGTCCTCCAGCGGCGAATCGGCGAGCGGGCGCTGGTGCCGAGCGACGTGATCGCCAACCCGATCTTCGCGGCGGCCTGTCTGAGCACGCTGCTCGCCTCGGGGACCTGGTTCGCGCTGCTGCTCTACGGCCCTCAGTTCATGCAGAAGATCCTCGGCTTCAGTGCGCTCGGCTCCGGGGTGGGCTTCCTGCCGCTGATGATCGTCTACACCCTAACCTCCTTCGCCGCGGGGCCGCTCTACAACAAGATCGGCGGTCGCGTCCTGCTGCTGACCGGCGCCGGCGGCCTCGGCTTGGGCGCGCTGCTGCTGAGCCTGCTGCAGGCCGACTCCGCCTATGTGGCGATGGTGCCGGGACTGATCGTGCTGGGGGTGGGGGTGGGCCTCTTCTACTCCACCCTCACCAACCTGGCCATTACCTCGCTCGACTCTTCGCGCGCGAGCGTGGGGGGTGGCCTGCTGTTCATGTTCCAGCTCGTCGGCGGCGCGATCGGGGTGGTGCTGACGACGACCGTCTTCTTCAGTGCCGGCGGCCGGCTCGCCGGCCAGACAGCCATCGGCAAGCTCACCGACGCCGCCCGCACCGCCTTCGCCACCGGCCTGCACGCCGGCCTGCGGGTGGACGGCGCGTTGGGGCTCTGTGCGCTGCTCGCCGCTTTCTGGGTGGTGCGACGCCCGCCCACCCCCGAGCCGGCGTCTCCGAGCGGCGATGACTCGGCTCAGGCGGGAGCGGCGCCGTCGTAGCGCGGCAGGCCGTCATCGGGGATCGTCTCCCAGGAGACGGCTGAGCTCACCCACTGACGGTATTCGGGGCGGATGCCGGGATCGCCGTCGATCACCCCGAGCCGCACGAACACGTGATCTGCCCCCTCGGGGCGTGAGTAGATGTGCCCTCCGCAGTCCTCGCAGTACCACTTCGCCTGGCCGCCCGGTGGCTGCCAGGAGCGCAGCCGCTCGGCCCCGTCGAGCACCACGAAGCCGGCGGCCGGCACGCGCGCGTTGGCGGCTGATGATGTGCCGGTGCGCCGCTGGCAGTTGTGGCAATGGCAGTAGCGGGCAGAGTGAAAGGGTGCGCGCACCTCGAAGCGCACAGCTCCGCAGGCGCAGCGCCCGCTCAGTGGATTCTCGGGCGTGGGGGACATCGATCGATCGTAGAGCCGGAGGGCCCTAGATGTCGTAGGCGATCATGACGCCCTCGGCGGCCACCGGCTCGCTCGACACCGCCCGTGCGATGCGCGAGGCGGCGTTCACCAGCGGCAGGGCCCCGAGCGCGGCAAGCGCCAACAGCAGGAAGGCGGCGGTGGGGTGGTGGACGATCGTCTGCACCATCAGTGCGAGCACGATGCCCCCGCCCTGTCCGGCCATCCACATCAGGGCCGTGGCCGCGCCGCCGTGAGCCCCGGCTTGACGCTCGGTGAGGTCGAGCAGGACAGGCAGGCTCGTCAACAGGAAGAAGCCGATGACCCCGACTGCGAGGGCGTAGGCGGGCAGCCAGTGAATGGCGGCGAGCAGGCCGCAGCCGACGCACGCACCGAGAGCGGTGGCCTGGAGCAGGCGGTAGGTGGACCCTCGCCGGGCCACCGCCGCAGGCAGGGCGGCGGAGCCGATCAGCCCGACGACGACCATCCCCCCGAGCAGGCCTCCGGCGGTCCCCGAGGAGATCCCCGCCGGCTTGAGCAGGGCCTGCAGCCAGGTGGTGAGCGCAACGAACACCCCGAACCCGAGGAACGAGACGCCGGCGAGGTTGCGAATCAGCCGGTCGCTCCACACAGCTCGCAGGGCGCCCATTGCCGGCAGCTCCACCTGGGGGCTTCCCTGGCCAGGGGTGCGCAGAGCGACGGCCAGCACGGCCAGTGCTGCGACGGCGAAGACGGCGTTGACGATCAGCAGCCCGTGGAGGTTCCCGGAGCTCCCGAGGGCGGGGCCGAGGCCGAAGCCGATCAGCATCCCGGCGAAGATACCCGCCGATCCGTAGGCGATCCCGTCGGGCCGTGTCTCGGCGGGCAGGTACTCGGTGGCGAGCTTGGTGATGGCGTTGAGCACCAGCGGCTGGCCGGCGGCGATGATCACCTGTCCGGCCAGTGCCCACCCGAAGGACGAGCCGCCCAGGCGAACGAGGCCGCCGAGCGCGGTGAGGGCGCCACCGGCGATCAGTGATGAGCGAAACCAGCGGTCCAGTGCCATGCCGGCGGGGATGGCAAGCAGGACGTAGAGCAGGGGGAAGACCTCCGACAGCCATCCCACGGCGGCTTCGGAGACGTGGAAGTGATGGGCGCTTGCTGTGGTGATCGGCGCGAACGTCAGCCACAGCATTTGGCTGGCCGCGGCCACCAATGCGTAGGCGGCGACAATCGGCCAGGGGTGGCGAGGTCCTTCGTGCTCGAGCGTTGCCGCTGCGCTCATCCCTGGATGCTCCCCGGCGTGAGGCGAGTCCCGGCGCGGAGCTCAGTCCGCGTGGTGCTCCTCGTCGGCCTCGCCGTCGACGCGGTCTTCGAGCTCGCTCTCGGCGGCGGCGTCGCGCATGATGCGTGCGGGCGAGTGCTCGTCGCCGTGGGAGGTGTGTTCGATGAGCTGCTGCTCGGCGAGCTCGAAGCCCTCTGACTGGCCTCCGCCGGCCTCCTCGACCGCGCGGCGCTCCTCGCGTCGGCGCGAGGCGAGGTCGCGATCGGAGTCAAAGGCCCAGGCTTCGTCGTCCATGAGCCTAAGCCTAGCCCCCTGGGCGAGGCTGGACAGTGCGGTCCCTCCAGCGGGCTGGGTCGGGAGCCATGCGGCGCATGGCTCCCGACCTGAGACCGGACCGATTCTCTAGTGGCGCCGCAGGAACAGCGTCACGGGATTGTTGTTCCCTGCCGAGGCGGCGCAGGGGTGGAATATGCGCGTCGAGACATACGTCCCGCCGGCGGTGGCGGTGCCAATGATCTTCACCGTCACAGCTCCGGGGCCGCGTCCCGCGAAGCTGATGTGCAGACTGGCGGGCGCTTCCGGACAGGTGCTTGTAGCTCTTGCCGTTCAACGTCACGACAATCGAGCTGAGCGGCCCGCTCTTTGCACTTGACCAGTGCAGTGTCAGGGCACGTACGCTCATGCATTTCTTGGGAGCCACAACCGTTTTCGACGGCAGGACCGCAACGGCAGGCGCCGGTGCGGGTGCGGGTGCGGGGGTCGGGGTGGGGGTCGGCGTGGTTTCAGTTTTCCCGGTTTTGAACCCGCCTTCTTCGATCACCGAGTTGAACGCGGCGATCGTCTCGGCCTTTTCGGCACTGTCGTCCTCGAGGACGACCAGCGGAGGCTTTGGGATGCTGAAGCTGTTGTGCGTGGCGCAGCAGTTCGCCATCAGGGTGTTGATGCCGATGGCTTCTCCTTCGGGGGTCACTGTGAAGGGTGGGCTCACGGCGGTCGCACCCACGGACAGGGGAACGAAGTTGTAATACGTTTCGTAGTTCTCGGCCCCCGCGAGTGCCAGGATGCCGCCTCCGTGGTTGAAATAGGTCGCGAAGTCGGCGGCCCGAGCGTTGATGTTGGTCTCGCCTTCGGGGGTGTTGTCACAGCCGCCGCAGGTCGAATCCGAGGCGGTGATGATCGCCGAGTAGAGCGGGTGGTTGCTGCTGTCCACGAACGCTGTCGAGTTGAAGGTCGTGGTTTCAAGCGGGCTCACGGTCACCACTTCTCCGGTGCCTGTGTAGCCCGCGTTGATCAGGGCGCGTTCGACCTCGGTGCCCTGGTCGATCGCCAGGATCGGCAGGGTCGAGCCCGAGCGAACCTTGTCGACGACGATCTTCAGGTATTCACACTCTTCTGTGGTGCCGCCGCTGCAGTGATAGTCCATGTCGTGGCCGGTGGCCACGAAGTTGGCGCCACTGGCGTACGCGCTGGTGGGAACTGCGATGAGGAACAGGGCCGCGGCCAGCATGCCAAGCCCTCTCCGATTGAACGGTTTCATTGGATAGTCTCGATCCCTTGTGTGTTGCCCCCGGTCGCCCTCCAGAGCGACCGCTGTCAGCATCCCTGCCTTCTGTAGGCAATCGGATTGCCGGCTAAAAGTACAGTAAAGAGCCCTTAAAGCCAAGCGGATTCGGCATCGCCGAATGCTCGCTTGCAACTCCCACGCTCGGAGGGGTCCCAGGCCGGGCTTGGCCTACTGCGACAGATCTAGTCGTGCAGCTGCTCGCGGGCGCTCTGCATCAGCGTCTTGCCGCCCTTGAGCTCCTCGAGGGCTGACAGCATGGCGTCGAGCTCGCAGTCCACCTTGTCGGGCCACGGCTTCTGGGGGTGCTCGTCAAGGGTCTTCAGGCCGTTGCCCGTGATGATCGCCACGACTGTGTCGTCGGGGGCGAAGCGCCCGCTGGCGGCGAGTTTCTCAAGCACGGCGATGGTGGTGCCGCCGGCCGGCTCGGTGAGCAGGCCCTCGGTGGCGGCCAGCAGGTCGATGCCGGCGAAGATCTCGGGGTCGCTGGCGAAGCCGCCCGTGCCGCCCCGTTTACGCACGGCGTCGATCACCAGATAGCCGTCGCCGGGTGCGCCGATGGCCAGCGAGTGGGCTGCCGTCTCAGGGGTGACGGGGTGCACCTCCGCTTCCTCGGCGATGATCGCCGAGGCGATCGGGTTGCAGCCGCTCGGCTGGGCGATGTGGATGCGCGTGGGTCCGGTCTCGGATAGGCCCATCAGGTCGAGCTCGACCAGGCCCTTGTGCAGGCGCGAGGAGAGCGTGCCGCCGGCGGCGGCCGTGATGATGTGGTCGGGAGCGTTCCAGTCGAGCTGCTCGACGATCTCGAAGGCCGCCGTCTTGGCTCCCTCCGCATAGAACGGCCGCAGCGTGATGTTGGCGAAGTCCATGCCCGTCTGTTCGGCGAGCTCGCGGCAGCGCCGGTTGGCTTCGTCGTAGTTGCCCTCCACCTGGCAGACGCGGGCGCCCAGCGCCATGCACACCCGGGCCTTGGTGTTCTCGAGGCGGTTTGGATAGAAGACATAGGCGTCGACACCGGCCTTGGCCGCGAGCGAGGCCACGGCGGTGCCGACGTTGCCGGTCGACACGCAGCCGATCTCGCCCTTGCCGCGCTCGAGCAGGCGGGCGACGGACATGGAGACGACCCTGTCCTTGTAGGAGAGGCTGGGACGGTTGCTGGAGTCGTCCTTGAGGTAGAGGTTCGACAGCCCCAGCTCGGCGCCGAGGCGGTCGGCGCGGATCAGGGGGGTGTAGCCGGAGAACTGCCCCACCCGAGCCTGGGCCGATGCGTCGACGATCGGCAGCAGCTCCTCGAAGTGCCAGATGTTGTGTGGGCGCTCCTCGCCCGGCACGTCGCGGAAATGGCGGGCGGCCAGCTCGTAGTCGTAGACGACGTCCAGGCCCTTGCCGCAGTCGGGGCAGGCGAACACCGTGTCGGCCAGCTCATAGCGCTTGTTGCAGCGATGACAGGCAAGCCCCGTCGCGCATGAGCGCGTCCGCTGGCTTGACCCCGGGGGACTCTGTGTGGTCTGGGTGGTCATGCGGCTACCTCGAACGATACGCCGGGCCAAGGCGTCTGTGCGCCGTGCTCGTCCTGGCCGAGCGCGATCCACAGCTCCTCGGCGATGTGGGGGGCGAGCGGGCCGAGCATCTGGACGAGCACCATCAGCGCCTCCAGCAGCGCGCTCTTGTTCGTGGGCGTGAGGCCGCCGTCCCGCGCGAGCACACGCTTCTCGAAGTCTTTGATCCGGTCGAACAGTCGCATGACGTTGCGCACGGCGCTGTGCATCTCCAGGCTCTCCATGTCCTCGGTGGTGCGCTTGACCGCATTCTCACACCACTGCGACAGTTTCAGCCTGAGGTGCTCGGTTGTGTCTCTCACCTGTCCGCCTTCATCCTCGGCCTCGAGCTCGACCGTCTCCCGTGCGAGCTGGCGGTTGGTGTGCTCCCACACCTGCCCGAGGAAGCGGTGGCAGCGCAGCACGGCCGAGTCCGACCAGTTGAGCGAGCGCTGGGGGCGGGCGGCGTAGAGGACCGCCAGGCGCACGGTGTCGGCGCCGTAGCGCTCCACCAGCTCGTCGGGGTCGACCACATTGCCCAGATGCTTGCTCATCTTGCGCCCGTCGCGTATGACCATCTCGTGAAACAGACAGCCGGCGAAGGGCTCGCCGTCGGTGAGGAAGGCCAGCGGACCGATGTCGCGCAGCGCCTTGGTGACGATGCGCTGGTCGAACACGAAGTTGCCGCTGTCCGATCCGGCCACGAGTCGCTCTGATGGCAGCCAGTGGCGCAGGTCGGGCAGGGCGAGGATCTCCTCGAGGGAGTCCTCGCGCGACTCGGGGGGGACGCAGGCGGGAACCCACAGCCACAGGGCGTCGAAGTGGCAGTCGAGCGTGTCGGTCTCCCGGCGGGCGGGGCCGTCGCAGGCCGGGCAGGTGGTGTTGACGAACTCCTCGAGCTCGGCCAGCGGGTTGCCGGTGCCCGTGGGGCGGATGTCGAGGGGCAGCAGCACGGGCAGCTGCTCGCGCGGCACGGGTACGGTTCCGCACCGGTCGCAGTAGACGATCGGGATCGGGGTGCCCCACGAGCGCTGACGGGAGATGGTGAAGTCGTGGGCCCGGTAGCGGACCGCCTCGCGCGCGCCCGGCCACGCCGGCGATCCCGTGGACGCGTCTGCCTGGGGGGTGGTCTCCTCCTCCGCGCTCGCGTCGGCCTCCTCGTCCCTGTCGGGCAGCTCGATCCCCATCCGCTCGGCGACCACCTCGTCGGTGCGGTCGCGGCTCGGCATGCCGAGCACGGCGGTGGGCCCGAAGCGCGAGTCGACCACGGGAGAGACGAACACGCGCAGCTCGGAGCCGTCGGGGGCGAGCAGGATGCGGCGGGTGTCGATCACGGGCACGGTCTCGGCCTCGCGTGAGCTGCGCTCCCAGCCGCCTGAGCGGACCTGCTCCAGCTGCTCCATCACGCCCGCGTCGAGCGCCCACGCCTCGACCTCGGTATGACGTGGCGAGACGAGCACGAAGCGCGCCTCGGCAAGCGCGTCGGGGTGGGGGGTGAAGACGGTGAGCGTGTCTCCCTCTGGGGCGTCCAGCTCGACCTCCACGCCGTCGAGGCGGCCGAGGACTATCTGCTGGGAGGCCAGGGAGACCTCGTCCCAGATGCCGCCGGCCTCGAGCTCGCCCAGGCGGTGGTCGTTCTCCTGCACGTAGGCGCTGATCTTCAGATACCACTGGGGAAGCTCGATCAGGCGCACTGGGTTGTGGCAGCGCCAGCAGGTGCCGCCGGGCTCGACCTGGATGGTGGCGAGGGTCGTTTCGCAGGTGTCGCACCAGTCGACTGTGCCCGTGCCGCGGTAGATCAGCCCCGCCTCCAGGAGTGTCAGGAAGAGCCATTGCGACCAGCGGTACATGATGGCGTCGGAGCTGAGGAAGGAGCGCTCCCAGTCGAAGGAGAAGCCCAGCCGCTCCAGCTGCCCCGTCATGTGGGTGGCACAGCGGTTGACCCAGTCGCTGGGCGACTCGCCACCGGCGATGGCGCCGAGCTCGGCGGGCAGGCCGAAGGCGTCGAAGCCGAAGGCGAACAGCACCCCCTCGCCGCGGGCGCGGCGGAAGCGGGCGTAGGCGTCTCCGATCGAGTAGCTGCGGACGTGTCCGATGTGGACGTTGCCCGAGGTGAAGGGCGCCGAGGGCTTGATGTAGAGGTGGGGCTGGTCCTCTATGAGGGGCGGTGTCTTGAAGGCGTCGCGCTCGCGCCAGGCCGTCTGGCGACGGGCCTCGATGACATGCGGCTCATACCGTGTGTTGATCCCGTCGCTCATACCGATCGAGCATATCCAAGGGCACTTTGCCGGGTGTGACGATTGCTATGCTCAGACTCACTTGGCTGCCCCTCAGACAAGGCTCTCGCGGCACTGTGCCGCACCCACTTTGGCCCCGCCGAGCGCGGGGTCTTCTCGTCCGCGGCGACTGCGAGGATGTAACCATGGAGATTGAGATCGGACGCGGCAAGAAAGCCCGTCGCGCATATGGATTCGACGACATCGCGATTGTGCCTTCTCGGCGGACCCGCGACCCCGACGACATCGACATCTCGTGGAAGCTCGGTCCGTACAAGTTCGAGCTGCCGATGCTCGCCTCGGCCATGGACGGGGTGGTCTCGCCGGAGACGGCGGCCATCATCGGTGGCCTGGGGGGCCTGGCGGTGCTCAACCTGGAGGGCATCTTCACGCGCTACGAGGACGCCGACGAGCAGCTCGAGCGGATCTCCGAGCTCCCCAAGGAGCTGGCGACGCGCGAGATGCAGGAGATCTACCGCGAGCCCGTCAAGCCGGAGCTGATCGCCCAGCGGATTCGCGAGATCAAGGAACACAAAGTGGTGGTCGCCGCCTCGCTGACGCCACAACGGGTGATCCAGTACCACGAGATCGCGATGGAGGCTGGTCTCGACGTGCTGGTGATCCAGGGCACGGTGGTATCGGGCGAGCACGTCTCGACTGTCTCAGAGCCGCTGAACCTCAAGGAGTTCATCCCCACGCTCGATGTTCCGGTGGTGGTCGGCGGCTGCGCCTCCTACCACACGGGTCTGCACCTCATGCGCACAGGCGCGGCGGGCGTGCTGGTTGGCGTCGGACCCGGCGCGGCGTGCACGACGCGTGGAGTGCTGGGCATCGGCGTGCCGCAGGCGACGGCGATCGCCGATGTCGCTCACGCGCGCTCGACGCACATGCTCGAGACGGGCGAGTACGCCCAGGTGATCGCCGACGGCGGCATGCGCAACGGTGGCGATGTCTCCAAGGCGATCGCTCTCGGAGCGGATGCGGTGATGATCGGCTCGCCGCTGGCGCGTGCGTATGAGGCGCCGGGACGGGGCTATCACTGGGGTATGGCGACGTTCCATCCGACGCTTCCCCGGGGTGCGAGGGTTGCGACGACCCAGAACGGGACGATGGAGGAGATCCTCACCGGTCCCGCGCGGGAGAACGACGGCACCTTCAACCTGTTCGGCGGCCTGCGGACCTCGATGGCCACCTGCGGACACAAGGACTTGGCGGAGTTCAACCGCGCCGAGGTGGTGATCGCGCCGTCGCTGCAGACAGAGGGCAAGGCGCTGCAGCGCGACCAGGGCGTGGGCATGGGCGCCACCAACGGGAAGGTTGCCGCGCTAGTAAATGATTAATCCCGCTGCGACGGCCCCGGCGCCGGAGGCGGAGCAGCGGATAGACACGCCTGCGACCACGCAGGAGATCGTGGTCCTCGACTATGGCGGTCAGTACTCGCAGCTGATCGCGCGCAGGGTGCGCGACTGCGGGGTGTTCAGCGAGCTGCTGCCCCACCACGTCCCGCTGGAGAAGATCGCGGAGCGCAAGCCGCGCGGGATCATCCTCTCGGGGGGTCCCGCCTCGGTGTACGCCGAGGGCGCCCCGCCGCTGGACCGCGGGCTGCTGGAGCTGGGAGTTCCGGTGATGGGCATCTGCTACGGCATGCAGCTGCTGGTGCACACGCTGGGCGGAAGGGTGGAGCAGGCGGAGGTGGGGGAGTTCGGCCGCTCCGACCTGTTGGTGTCCGACCCCGGAGTGCTGCTGAAGGGGCTCCCCAGGGAGCAGACGTGCTGGATGTCGCACCGCGACACCGTCTATGAGCCTCCGCCGGGGTTCACGGCGCTGGCGTCGTCGAGCGGATCGCCGGTGGCGGCGGTGGAGGACGCCGAGCACAGCATCTATGGGATCCAGTTCCACCCCGAGGTCGTACACACCCCCTACGGCCAGGAGATCCTGACGCGCTTTTTGACGGAGGTGTGCGGCTGCGAGCCCAACTGGTCGGCGGCCTCGATTGTGGAGGAACAGGTGCGGCGAATCCGCGAGCAGGTGGGCGATGGCAGCGTGATCTGCGGCCTCTCGGGCGGGGTCGACTCCTCGGTGGCGGCGCTGCTCGTGCACAGGGCAATTGGCGAGCAGCTGACGTGCGTGTTTGTGGACCACGGCCTGATGCGCAAGGACGAGGGCGAGCAGGTGGTGAAGACGTTCCGCGACACCTTCAAGGTGCCGCTGGTGGCGGTGGATGCGGAGACGCGCTTTCTGGACAAGCTCAAGGGGGTGACCGAGCCGGAGGCCAAGCGCAAGGCGATCGGGGCGGAGTTCATCAGGGTGTTTGAGGAGGAGGCAGGCAAGCTGGCGAGCGCCTCTGGAGGCGATGACGCCCGTTTCCTCGTGCAGGGAACCCTCTACTCTGACGTGATCGAGTCCGGCGGAGGGACGGGGGCGGCGACGATCAAGTCTCACCACAACGTGGGCGGCCTGCCCGACGACCTGCAGTTCGAGCTGGTGGAGCCCCTGCGAGCCCTGTTCAAGGACGAGGTGCGAGCGGTGGGCGCCGAGCTGGGGCTGCCCGAGCGCCTGGTGTGGCGCCAGCCCTTCCCTGGGCCGGGCCTGGCGATTCGGGTGGTGGGCGGCGAAGCGACGAAGGAGCGCCTCGACGTCCTCAGGGAGGCCGACCACATCCTCCAGGAGGAGATCCGCAAGGCGGGCCTCTACCGCGAGCTGTGGCAGTCCTTCTGCGTGCTCCCGGACGTGCGCACGGTGGGGGTGCAGGGCGATGAGCGCACCTACGGATACGTCGTCGTCGTGCGGGCGGTTACGAGCGACGACGCGATGACGGCTGACTGGGCGCGCCTGCCCTATGACCTGCTCGAGACGATCGCCTCGCGCATGATCAACGAGCTGCGCGAGGTCAACCGGGTCGTCCTCGACATCACCAGCAAGCCTCCCGGCACGATCGAGTGGGAGTGAGTCAGACCTAGTCTCGCCGCCCCTGGCGGCGTCCTTACCCCGTTCGGGGCACTTCGCGGTCACTCGTGTGCAAAGCACACCACGTTCCCTGCGTCCTTGCCAGGAACGAGGATCCGTCGGCCTTCGGCTTTGCTGCGGGAAGGTTTTTTCGCGAGACACGTTCGCGTGGCGGCTGCTCGGGCCGCAGTTGGCGCCGGTCAACACACCCACGTGTCGGCGAAGGCTGACGATTTCGCCTATCATGCGACCAGCGCCGCGCGCTCTCGCGTGGCCTTTTTCACGTTATGGCTCCCTCGACAAAGACCTACGTAGCAAAGCCGACCGATCGCGAGCGCAATTGGGTGATCGTGGACGCCAACGGCAAGACGCTGGGTCGCCTGGCCACCCAGATCGCGGATGTGCTGCGCGGCAAGCGCAAGGCTGAGTACACGCCGCACATCGACACGGGTGACTTCGTCGTGGTGGTCAACGCGGAGAAGATCCACGTGAGCGGCAACAAGCGCCAGGACAAGCGCTACTACCGGCATTCGGGCTATCCCGGAGGGCTGCGCTCGCGCACCTTCGAGGAGATGCTCAACAGGCGCCCCGAGGAGATCATCCGCCTCGCGGTCAAAGGCATGATGCCCCGCAACCGCCTCGCCCGCAAGCAGATCACCAAGCTCAAGATCTACGCCGGGCCCGAGCACCCGCATGTCGCTCAGAACCCACAACCTTTGGAGATCGAGGCCTGATGGCCGACGAGGAGAACCAGGAGAGCCCCGACGCCTCAGGCGCCGAGCAGGCCGACACACCGCAGCACGCCGTACCGTCCCAGGAGGCCAGCGAGATCGCCGGATCAGCCGAGGACGCGGCCCTCGAGGCAGCCCAGGAGGCCGAGGAGTCAGGCGGGCAGACCGCGCCGGAGGTGCCTGAGGCGCATGCGGGTGGCGAGGGTCATGCGATCCCCACCGAGGAGGCCATCGAGATCGCCGGCTCAGCCGAGGATGCGGCCCTCGAGGCCGCCCAGGAGGCCCAGGACCGCGCCGCCGTCCAGGAGGCTGTGGAGGAGGACGAAGAGGAGCCCGCTCCGCGCGAGAAACCGGCTGTGCCGGGCGCCCACCTCGAAGTGGACATCGTTCCCGAGGGTGCAGACCCACTGGGCCGCAGCGAGGGCTACGTCGATCCCTATGCCCTCGACGAGGAGACCGAGCAGGTCGAGAGCTCTGCCGAGGACTCCCAGGAGGAGGTGTTCGCCCAGCCGATCTCAACGGCTGCGATCGACCTCGCCTCGGGCGCCCGCTACCGCGCGACGGGCAAGCGCAAGACTGCCATCGCCCGCGTGACGCTGCGGCCCGGAACGGGCAGTTATCTCGTCAACGGACGCACGCTGGAGGAGCACTTCCCGCGTCTCACCCTGCAGCGCAACATTCGCCAGCCCCTGGAGACGGTGGGCTATGAGGAGCGCATGGACGTCGTGGCGAGACTTCACGGCGGCGGCATCTCGGCTCAGGCCGGGGCGCTCCGTCATGGCGTCTCGCGGGCCCTGCTCGAGGCAGACCCGAACCTGCGTGGCGAGCTCAAGCGCAGGGGCTTTCTCACCCGTGACTCTCGCGCCAAGGAGCGCAAGAAGGCCGGGCTGAAGAAGGCACGCAAGAAGCCGCAGTTCTCGAAGCGCTAGACCCATCGTCACGGGGGAGAGCATGGCCCGCAAGCTGTTCGGGACCGATGGCGTACGCGGGGTGGCAGGCAGGTTCCTGACGGCCGAGCTCGCGCTCGCGCTGGGACAGGCGGCAACCCACCGCACGGGGGCCGAGCGCCCGCAGGTTCTGATCGTGCGCGACACGCGCCAGTCGGGGGAGATGCTGCAGGCCGCCCTGGCCGCCGGGGTGAGCGCGGCCGGGGGGGACGCCCTGCTCGGCGGTGTGCTGCCCACGCCGGCGGCTCCGCTGCTGATCGCCCGCTATGGCTTCGACCTCGCGGCGGTGCTCTCGGCCTCGCACAACCCCTACCAGGACAACGGCATCAAGTTCTTCGCCGCCGACGGCTACAAGCTCTCAGACGAGGACGAGCTGGCGATCGAGCACGAGCTCGAGCGCAGCGGCTTCCTGGCGGGAGGGGAGAGCTCCACGGGCGTCGATCGCGCCGCATCGCCCCTTCCCGGTGTGACACCCCCCGCGATCGGTCGCATCCGCGAGCTGCGAGGCGCCCCGGAGGACTACCTGCGCGAGCTGCACACGCGCTTCTCCGAGCTCGATCTCAGCGGCATGCATGTGGCGCTGGACTGTGCCAATGGGGCCACCTATCAGGTTGCGCCCGAGATCTTCAGGCGTCTCGGAGCGGAGGTCTCGGTGATGGCCGATGAGCCCGACGGGCGCAATATCAACGCCGGCTGCGGCTCCACCCACATCGAGGGACTGGCCGAAAGGGTGCTCTCAGGTGGTCATGAGATCGGGTTCGCCTTCGACGGCGACGGGGATCGCGTGCTGGCCGTCGACGGCCGCGGCGAGACGGTGGACGGCGACGAGCTGATGGCGCTGGCCACCCTGCATCTGCGCGAGCGCGGGCGCCTGACGGGCGATGGGGTGGCGGTGACGGTGATGACCAACTACGGCTTCCACGCCGCCATGCAGAGGGCGGGGGTCTCGGTGGCGACCACCCAGGTGGGGGATCGCTATGTGCTGGAGGAGCTGCGGGCGCGCGGCTGGATGCTGGGAGGAGAGCAGTCGGGGCACATCATCGACATGGGCTTCAACCGCACCGGCGACGGCATCGCGGCCGCGCTGCTCACGCTGGAGGCGCTGGGCGCCGGGAAGCTCAGCGACCGTGACGCAATGAGCAAGCTGCCCCAGCGGCTGGTCAACGTGCCGGTGCGCGATCGTGGGGCGCTCGACCGGGCCGAGGGGGTCGACACGGCGGTCCGCGACGCGGCCCGCGAGCTGGAGGGGCGCGGGCGTGTGCTGGTGCGTCCGAGCGGCACCGAGCCGCTCGTGCGGGTGATGGTGGAGGCACCAACCGAGCAGGAGGCCCAGGAGGTCTGCGGGCGCATCGTGGCGCTCGTCGAGCGAGAGCTCGGCTAGGCCCGCTGGTATCTTCGATCCGATGTGCGGAATCGTCGGCTACGTGGGCAAGCGCCCGGTCCAGGATCTGCTGCTGGCGGGCCTGTCCAAGCTCGAGTACCGCGGTTATGACTCGGCCGGCATCTCGGTTATCGCCGACGATCGGATCGAGGCGGTGCGCGCGGTTGGCAACCTCAGCGCGCTGCGCGCCAAGCTCGATCTCAGGGCCTCGGAGGCCGTGGGAGCGGTGGCGCTGGCGGAGCGCCCGGCGACGACGGGCATCGGGCACACGCGCTGGGCGACCCATGGACGGGTGAGCGAGGAGAACGCCCATCCGCACTACGACACGGGCGATCGTGTCCACGTGGTGGTGAACGGCATCGTGGAGAACTACATGACGCTCAAGGACCGGCTGGGGGCCCAGGGGAGCGTGTTCACCTCCGAGACCGATGCCGAGGTGATCGCCCATCTGATCGCCGAGCTCTACAACGGCGACCTGGTGGAGGCGGTGCGCGGCGCCTACGCCCAGCTCGAGGGCCACTATGCGTTCGTGGCGATGAGCCTGGATGAGCCCGAGCTGCTCGTGGGAGCGCGCAAGGAGTGCCCGCTGATCGTGGGGCGTGGAGACGGCGAGCAGTTCGTCGCCTCGGCTGTCCCCGCCTTTCTCGCCGAGACCAGGCGGGTGCAGTATGTGGAGAACGGCGAGCTCGTTGTGCTGCGCCCCGAGGGGGTCACGATCATGACGGCCGCGGGCACCTTGGTGGAGCGCCCTGAGCACACGGTGGACTGGGATGAGGAGACGGCCGAGAAGGGTGGCTTTGAGACCTTCATGCTCAAGGAGATCCACGAACAGGCGGATGCGGTGGCCGATGCGATCTCCGACCGGACAGCCCGCGGGGACGGGGTGGACCTGCAGGAGGCGAACGCCCTCGACGAGGCGGTGCTCACCGACGTGAGGCGGATCGTGATCGTCGCCTGCGGCACCTCTTACCACGCGGGTCTGATCGGCCGCTATGCCATCGAAGAGTGGGCGCGGGTGCCGGTGGAAATGGACATCGCCTCGGAGTACCGCTATCGCAACCCGGTGGTGGGGCCCGGGGATCTGGTGCTCGGCATCACTCAGTCGGGCGAGACCGCCGACACGCTCGCCGCGATGCGCCTGGCCCGCGAGCGCGGCGCTCGGGTGCTGGCGATAACCAACGTGATGGGCTCCCAGGCCACACGCGACTCCGACGGCGTGCTGTTCACCCGTGCCGGCCTGGAGATCGGGGTGGCGGCCACCAAGACGTTCCTCTGCCAGGTGGCGGTCATGTACCTGCTGGCACTGCGCCTGGCCGAGCTGCGGGACACGATCGCACCCGAGCGCCTGACGGAGCTGGTGGGGGAGGTCAAGCGCCTGCCGCACTGCATCGATGCGGTGCTTGCCGCGGTGGACGAGCAGGTGCGTCCCGTTGCCGAGGCCTTCTGGCAGAGCGAGTTCTTCCTCTACATCGGGCGACATGTGGGACTGCCGGTGGCGCTCGAGGGTGCGCTGAAGCTCAAGGAGATCTCCTACATAGCGACCGACGCCTATGCGGCGGGCGAGATGAAGCACGGTCCGATCGCCCTGTTGGACGACTCCACCCCGGTGGTGTGCGTGGCGACCGACTCGCCCGTGCTCGAGAAGGTGCTGTCGAACATGCAGGAGGTGAGGGCGCGCGGCGCGCGGGTGATCGCCCTCGCCACTGAGCACAACGAGCAGATGGCGCGCCAGGCGGAGGCTGTGATCACGCTGCCGGCAATCGACTGGATGCTGCAGCCGATGCTTGCGGTGATACCGCTGCAGGTGCTCGCCTATGAGATCGCTCGCCGGCGGGGCCTGAACGTCGACCAGCCGCGCAACCTGGCAAAGACGGTCACGGTCGAGTAGCTCCTTCGGCTTCTCGCGCATATCCGCGAGCGTGTGACCGTTCGAAACATCAAACAAATGTTGTGCTTGCCGTACGGGGTGGGGCCATCTAGCATCGCCTTGTGATGACCGCCGCGCCTGATTGTCTAACCCGGCTGTGAGCTCTATGCCTGATTGGCTAACTCCGCTGCCCGACGCTGAGAGCATGCGCGGCGTGGATCGCTGGGCGATCAAGACCCGCGGGGTCTCGGGCCTGGAGCTGATGGAGCGGGCAGGAGAGGGGACGGTGCGGGCCGTCGAGCGCGTTGCGCCGGATGGCGCGGTGGCCGTGGTTTGCGGCAAGGGCAACAACGGTGGCGATGGGCTGGTGGTGGCGCGCCTGCTGCGCGAGGGGGGACGTCAGGTGAGCGTGATCTGTGCGGCGGCGCCCGAGGAGTACGCCGGCGACGCCCTGGTCAATATGCAGCGGCTGCCCGGAGCGCCACCGCTGCGTCTCGAAGGCGGGGCTTGGACGGAGGTCGATGAGCGGCAGGAGGGTCGAGCGCTGATCGCCGAGGCCGCCGTGATCGTGGACGCGCTGCTGGGAACGGGCTTCCAGGGGGAGCCCCGCGGCGCTGTGGAGCGGGCGATCGAGGCGATCGAGCGGGCGCGGGGGCGGGTGGTCAGCGTCGACGTCCCCAGCGGGGTGGACGCCTCGACGGGGATGGTGGCGGGCAGCGCGGTGACGGCCGCGAGGACGGTGACGTTCCATGCGGCCAAGCCGGGGCTGTGGATCCGCCCGGGCAAGGCCCATGCGGGAGCGGTCGAGGTAGTCGACATCGGGATCCCGCGAGGTGCGCCGGGTGACGCACGTGTCGGGCTGCTCACCGGGGCGGTCCTCGGGCTGCTCCCGCGCCGCGAGGCGGCGGGTACGAAGTTCGTATCGGGTCACGTGCTCGTGGCGGGCGGCTCGCGGGGCCTGACTGGAGCGCCGACGATGGCCGCGCGGGCGAGCATGCGCGCGGGGGCGGGCTATGTGACCGCCTGTGTGCCCGCCTCGCTGCAGGCGATCCTCGCGAGCGGGGGAACACCGGAGCTGATGAGTGTGGGATTGCCCGACCACGACGGCGCGCTCACGGTAGAGGGGGTGGCGCGGGTGCTCGAGGCGAGTGGCCGCGGTGGCGCGCTCGCGCTCGGCCCGGGTCTCGGCCGCAGCGAGGACGCGGTGGCGTTCGCCCGGCGCCTGGCGCGCGAGGCGAAGGTGGCGATGGTGCTCGATGCGGATGGCCTGAACGCTCACGCGGGGCGTCTGAGCGATCTGAGAGCGAGAGCGGCGCCCACGGTGCTCACGCCACATGCGGGCGAGCTGGGAAGGCTGCTGGAGTGCGACAGCGCGGAGATCGAGCGCGCCCGCCTCGAGCACGTGCGCGCGGCCGCCGAGCATTCGGGTGCGGTGGTGGTTCTGAAGGGCGACGACACGCTGATCGCGGATCCCGACGGCCTGGTGGCGGTGAGCCCGGGAAACAGCCCGGCGCTTGCGACGGCGGGAACGGGGGACGTGCTCACGGGCGTGATCGCCGCCCTGCTCGCCCAGGGGCTCGAGTCGTTCGCGGCGGCCGCGGCAGGGGTGTGGCTGCACGCCGAAGCCGGCAGGCTGGCCGCCGCGGCGGTGGGTGGGGCCGAGAGCGTGATCGCATCGGATGTGATCTCGGCGCTTCCCTGGGCGCGCTCGCGAGGAGAGGGCGGCGAGGTGGTTGGCGATGGCTGAGCCCGTGACGGCCGAGCGGGGGTGGAGCGCGGATGGTGGGGCGGGCCGCGTCCAGGCGCGGGTGAATCTCGCGGCGATCGAGCGCAACTGCGCGCGCCTGCGCACAGAGCTGCGCCCCGAGGCGTCGCTGTGCGCGGTGGTCAAGGCCGACGGTTACGGTCACGGGGCTGTGCAGAGCGCACGAGCCGCGATCGCCGGCGGCGCGAGCTGGCTGGCGGTGGCCAGCGCCCACGAGCTCTGCGAGCTTCGCGAGGCCGGTCTGGTCGAGGTGCGCGTGCTGGTGATGGGAGCGCTCAGCCAGGCCGAACTGGAGCAGACTCTGGCGGCCGATGGCGATGTGGTGGTTTGGGACGGGGAATACCTCGAGCTCATCGCGCGAGCCGGTGGTGGGCGGGTCCACGTCAAGTTCGACTCGGGGATGGGGCGCCTGGGAACGCGAGACCCGGCCGAGGCGGCGCGCGTGGCGGCGATGGCCAGATCGATGCCTGGGATCGAGTTGGTGGGCGTGATGACCCACTTCGCCACCGCCGATGACCTCAAGGACCATGGTTTCTTTGCCGGACAGCTAGCGGCGTTCACGAGCTGGGCCCGCTCGGTCAAGCGCGAGCAGCCACAGCTGCTGGTCCACGCCGCCAACAGCGCGGCGGTCCTGCGCGAGCCGGAGGCGCAGTTCGACATGGTGCGCTGCGGCATTGCCATCTACGGCATGGACCCCTTCGGCCGCGACCCCGCCGCGCGGGCGCTCGAGCCGGCACTCGAGCTGAGCTCCTATGTGGCCGAGATCAAGCTGTGCGAGAGGGGAGAGAGCGCCGGCTATGGTCGCCGGTTCGTGGCCGAGCAGGACACGCACATCGCGGTGCTCCCAGTCGGATATGGCGATGGCTGGCGCCGCGGCCTGTCCAACAACGCCGACGTTCTGATCGCCGGCCATCGCCACCCGCTGGTCGGGACGGTGAGCATGGACAGCATCACGGTCGACCTCGGCATGGGCGAGCACGTCTCCGAGCTTCGCGGCGAGCGGGCGATCCTGATCGGCATTCAGGGCAGCGAGCGCATCACCGCCGAGGAGGTGGCAAGGCGGCTCGACACGATCAACTACGAGATCACCTGTGCGCTCACCCCGCGTGTGCCGCGGATCTACCACCGCGACGGCGCTGTGGCGGCGGACGGCCTCCCGCTGTGAGCGCCGCGCTGGACAGCGCACGCGCCGCGTTGGCGGGCAGGCGGGCGTGGGTGGTGGGCGGCGCGCTTCGAGATCGCCTGCTTGGCCGCGAGACGGTCGACCTCGATGTGGTCGTCGAGGGCGATCCCGCCGAGGCGGCGCGGGCGGTCTCCCGGGCGGCGGGTCGCGCCGCTTGCTTTGCTCTTTCGGAGGAGTTCGGCGCGTGGCGTGTGGTGGCGCGCGACCACTCGTGGCAGCTGGACGTGGAGCCGCTGAGGGCGCCAACCCTGGAGGGGGACCTGGCAATGCGGGACTTCACTGTCAACGCCATCGCCGAGCCGCTTGCCGGGGGAGGGCCGATCGACCCCCTGGGCGGTCTAGCCGACATCGAGGCGCGGCGCCTGCGCATGGCCGGCCCGGGCGCCTTTGCCGAGGACCCGCTGCGGGTGCTTCGATTGGTGCGAGTGGCGATCGAGCTCGGGCTCACTCCCGATGCGGAGGCTGTGCGCTGCGCCCGGCTGCAGGCCGGCGCCCTCAGCGGGGTGTCGGCGGAGCGGGTGTTCGCTGAGCTGCGCCGGATTCTCGCGGCCCCGAGGGCAAGGGAAGGCCTGGAGCTCCTGCACGAGCTTGGGGCGAGCGCCGTGGTTCTGCCCGAGCTGGAGGATCTGCGGGAGGTGGAGCAGAATCGCTTCCACCACCGCGACGTCCATGGGCACACGCTGGAGGTCCTCGATCGCACGATCGAGCTGACGACGATCGCAGGGCCCGAGGGGGTGGAGTGGGACAGCGTGCTCGGTTCAAACGTGGCCGAGGTCCGCGCCTTCCTGGCCGAGCCCCTTGCCGATGAGCTGAGTCGCGGCGAGGCGCTGCGCTGGGGTGCGCTGCTCCACGATGCGGCAAAGCCACTGACCCGCGAGGTGCGTCCCACCGATGGGCGCGTGACCTTCATCGGGCATGACGTCCGCGGCGCCGAGCTCGCCCGCACGGTGCTCACACGCCTGCGAGCCAGCGAGCGTTTGCGTGCTCATGTGGCGGCGCTGGTGCGCCACCATCTCCGCCTGGGCTTCCTGGTGCATGAGCCCCAGCCGCTGTCCAGACGGACTGTGTTCTCCTACTTGCGCGCCTGCACTCCTGTGGAGGTCGATGTGACGCTGCTGTCGGTCGCCGATCGGCTGGCGACGCGCGGAGATCGCGCTCGAGAGGCAATCGACGCGCACCTGGCGGTCGCTCGCGACATGCTCGAGCATGCCATGCGCTGGCGGGCGCACGGTCCAGGGCAGCCGCTGTTGCGCGGCGATGAGCTGACGCGTGAGCTCGCCATCCCCGCGGGGCCACGTGTGGGAGAGCTGCTGGAGGCGCTCGCCGAGGCTCGCTATGCGGGCGAGCTCGACACGCGCGAGCAGGCGCTCGCCTACGCGCGCACGCTGGCCCAAAACATCTAGGCTGAGGCGCATGGCCGATCAGGACTGCATCTTCTGCAAGATCATCGCCGGCGAGATCCCGGCGAGCATCGTCGACGAAGACGAGCGCACGATCGCCTTCATGGACATCGCACCCGCCACGCGGGGGCATGCTCTGGTGATCCCCCGAGCCCACACGGCCGACCTGCTGAGCGTGGAGAGCGAGGATCTGCAGGCTGTGGCTGTGGCTGCGCGGCGTCTGGCGGCGCACGCCAAGGAGCGCCTGGGCGCCGACGGGATCAACCTGATCAACTCCTGCGGGGCGGCCGCATGGCAGACGGTCTTCCATTTCCATGTCCACGTGATCCCGCGTTACGAGGGCGACCCCTTGCGCCTGCCATGGGTGCCTTCGCAGGGCGATCCCAAGGAGATCGCCGCCGTTGCGCAGGAACTGGCCGCGCGGTAGCGAAATGACCAAACCGCTACATCTGGCAGGCGGGCGTGTTGAATGGCACAGATGAGACGCATAAACATCCACATAGCTGTGCTGGGGGCCCTCGTGGTGGCCCTCGTGCTGCCCGCCGCCGCCCCCGCCACGCTGGCTGAAGTGGGCATCATTCCGCCCACCACCCCTGTGACCGCGCCCAGCTGTCCCGCCAGCCCCTGCCTGGCGGTGAGCCGCACCACGGGCTTCCAGGTCAAGGTGGGAGCGGTCCGCAACCCCCTGAGCCCGGTCAAATCGGGCACGCTCGTGGCCTGGACGATCATGCTGGGCAAGCCCAACGCCACCCAGATCAAGTTCTTCAACGCCAACGAGGGCGGGGTCTCAGAAGCGGGGATCGCGGTGCTGCGGGCGGAACGCAAACCGAACCTCACTTACAAACTCGTCGCCCAGAGCCCGCTGGTGAAGCTTGAACCGTACTTCGGCAAGACCGCCCAGTTCCCGCTGGAAACCACGATTCCCGTCAAGAAGGGCGATGTGATCGCCCTGACCGTTCCCTCATGGGCGCCGGCACTGGCGCTCGGTTTCGGCAACGACACCTCCTGGCGGGCCAGCAGGCCCAAGAAGCAGTGCACCAGCACGAGCGCCCAGACAACCGACACCCAGATTGGGACGCCCGTTCAGTACTACTGCCTCTACCAGACCGCGCGCTTGACCTACAGCGCCACAGTCATCTCGACCCCCTAGGACGCCGCTGGCACGGCGCGAGGGGCGGCGTCCTCGGGTGCTCGCGTACGTCGTACGCCACGCACCCTGCGTCCTTGCCTCGCTTGGCCAGCGACGCCCTAGCGCTGGGAGTCGAGTGAGGCGGCGTCCTCGATCGCGACTAGGGGGCGCTGGCGCCGCCGGTGGGGCTTGATCCGGCTGCGGATTTTTCGCTTTCGGCGGCACCGGTGCCGCCGCCGGTGGCTTTTTCTTCGGCTTTGGAGCCGCCTGATGTGCCGGCTTCGCTTTTGCTTTCTTTGCTCGCCGATTCTTCGCCGGGTTCGCTCGAGCTTTCGCCGCCGGAGCCCGCTTCTTCGTTACCGGTGGTGGTTTTTTTGGTCGATGTCGTGCTCGACGTCGAGGTCGTCTGGACGGCGGCCTTTTCGGCGCTGGTGTCAGCCGGGGGCGTGATTTCGGGCGTGCTCTTGGGCACGGCGTCGGACACGCTGCTGCCGCCACATGCGCTCACGCCCAACCCGAGCGCCACCACACAGGCCACGGTCGCTGCCTGCGCTCTCAAAGCGGTCCCATGCGCCGTCCGCAGGTGGGGCAGTCGTTGAGATCCTTCTGGGCGAGCTGGTCGCACCAGGGGCAGAAGCGCAGGTTGTCAACCGCCCAGGGCAGCTTGGAGGTGGAGGGGGCGAGCGGCAGGACCTTGCCGACGACCTCCAGCGGCTGATCGGACTCCCGGTCCAGGTAGATCTCGTCGGGCTCGGCCTCGATCAGGACCTCGCGGCCGGTGGTGGGGTTGCGCAGGCGATAGCGCTGTCTGGTGCTCATGGACGGCACTTTACCTGAGGCGGGAGATAGGCTGGCCGTGCGTGCGCATCCTGATCTTCCACGGCTACCTGCTGGGCGGTACAGGGTCTAACGTCTACAACGCCAGGCTGGCCGAGGCGCTGGTCGGCATGGGTCACGAGGTGCACCTGCTCTGCCAGGACCGCCACCCAGAGGAGCACGGGTTCGTGGACGCGGTGGGTGATTGGGACTCGGGTGCTCTGCGGGTGCGCGACGTGCATCGCACGGAGGGCGAGGGGGCTGGGCGCGGGCGCTGCGTGGTCTACCGACCGGACATCGGAGGCCTGTTGCCGGTCTATGTCGCCGACCGCTACGAGGGGATCGAGGCCCGCACCTTCGCCCAGTGCAGTGAGGCCGAGGTGCAGAGCTACCTGCGGGCCAACGTTGCCGCGGTGGCTGAGCTGACCCGGCTCCTGGCCCCCCAGGTGGCGCTGGCAAACCATCTCGTGATGGGTCCCGTGATCCTCGCCCGGGCGCTCGGCGGCGAGGTGCCCTACGCGGTCAAGATCCACGGCAGCGCCCTGGAGTACACGGTCAAGCCCCAGCCCGAGCGCTTCCTGGGGGTGGCCCGCGAGGGGCTGGCGGTGGCCGGGGGGATCCTGGTCGGCTCCCATCACACGGCCGCGAGCCTGTGGGAGGCGCTCGGCAACCCCGAGCTCCCAAAGCGCACCCGCCTGGGTCCCCCTGGTGTCGATGTCAAGCGCTTCGCGCCGCGCGCCCCGGGCGCGGCTGCGGCTGGGATCGGGACGCTCAGGGCTCACCTGCGCTCGATCGAGGACGCCTCGCAGTCCAGCGAGGCGAGCGCCTTCAGCCGGGACGCACAGACCGCGGCAGCCGCACTCGAGCGCCTGGAGCCCGAGCGTGACCTGCTCGTCGCCTATGTGGGCAAGCTGATCGTGAGCAAGGGGGTGGACCTGCTGGCTGCGGCCTGGCCGCTCGTGCTGGCCCGTCAGCCGCGGGCCAGGCTGGTGGTGGTGGGATTCGGCGCCTACCGGGAGGCGCTGGAGGATCTGCTGGATGCGCTCTCCCGCGGGGATATCGAGCATGCACGAGCGTTGGCTCTGGCTGGAAGGTCTCTGGAGGAGCCCGCCCTGGAGGCGCACCCGCTCCGCCACCTGCTGGCGTTCCTCGACGGCCTGGAGGGCGAGCGCCGCGCGCGCTACGTCGAGGCCGCGGCCGGGCTGAAGGAGCGAGTGGTCTTTGCCGGGCGCCTCGAGCACGAGGAGCTGGCCGATCTGCTGCCGGCCTGCCAGGCGCTGGTCGTGCCGAGCACCTTCCCGGAGGCATTCGGCATGGTCGCGGCGGAGGCTGCCGCCTGCGGCGTGCTGCCCCTCAGCGCTGCCCACTCGGGATTGGCGGAGGTGAGCGATGCACTCGCCCGAGCCCTGCCGAAGCAGGCTGCCGACTGCCTCTCCTTCGTCGTGGACGATGGGGCCGTGGAGGCGCTGGCGAAGCGTCTGGTGGCATGGATGGAGCTGCCGGGCGAGCTTCGGGCGAGGGCCCGGGAGGGTTTGGTGGCCACCGTCCGTGAACGCTGGTCATGGGATCGGGTGGCGCACGGGGTGATCGCGGCGGCCCAGGGCGAATTGGAAGGTCTGGACGAGCCGTGAGAGTGGGTCGTTGGCCCGCTGGAAGCTGCCGCCGAGGCACCCGCCCCTTCGGATAGTGTTCCGCCCGCTTATGAGCTTCGCCAACGCCGACCCTGACCGACGGTCCAATCGTCCGCTGCGCCACCTCGGTGCTCGCGCCGGGGCGTGCATGCTGCTGCTGGTGCTCGCCCTCGGCACCGCCGGCTGCTCGGTCAAGGGCGCCGACAACGCCAACCTGATCGTGGGCAAGCAGGAGTTCGTGGCCAAGTGCGGCTCCTGTCACACGCTCGCCCGGGCCAACACCAAAGGCATCGTTGGCCCGAACCTCGACGAAGCCTTCCGGGCGAGCGTCGAGGAAGGCCTCGAGCGCAGCTCGGTGCGTGGAGCGGTCGAAGGCCAGATCCAGCTCCCCAACCCCGAAGGTGCCATGCCCAAAGACCTGGTCACGGGAGCCAAGCTCAAAGACATCGCCGCCTATGTGGCCCAGTCTGTGGCGGCGCCCGGCAAGGACACGGGCCTGCTGGCCACCGCTGTCGAAGCTCCGGGCGCCGGCAAGCCCGCGGTCGAGACGGGCGGCAAGCTCGCCATCCCGGCGAGCCCAAGCGGCCAGCTTGCCTATGTCACCAGCAAGGCAACCGCCACCGCCGGGGCGGTGACGGTCGAAATGGCCAACATGTCTGGCGTCTCGCACAACATCGCCGTCGAAACGGGCGAAGGCGGAGCGAGCGCCAAGGGCACCGCCGTCGGAGCGAGCTCATTCACGAGCAAGGGCACCGTGTCGGTGAAAGTCAATCTGAAACCCGGCACCTACACCTTCTTCTGCCAGGCCCCCGGCCACCGCGCCGCGGGGATGTACGGCACGATCACCGTCAAATAGGGCCCTGCCGGCGACCCGCCCGGCGAGGACGCCGAAGTTGGCCGCTGACCCCTTTCGCCCGCGAGGCTCGTGACCTTGACACGGCCCCATACCCACTGGGAGACTCGGACACCTTGACTCGTGCGCTCGCCATCCTTGCGTGTCTGACCGCCCTCCTCCTGATGCCCGTGACCGCCGGAGCTCGCCTGCACGTGGTCCCGCTCGAAAGGGGCGAAACCGTGATCACCTATGAAGGTGACGGCGAGACGAACATCCCCACCGGCTACCAGTGCGTGAACATCACTCAGTGCACATCGTTCGGGAGCGTCGCCTATCGGCTGCACTGGGAGGCGAGCGTAATCGTGAACCGCCTCGGCACGATCCACGGCGGGGACGCGAGGCTCCAGGCGGACGGCGTCATCTCGGTTCAGCCGAACGCCGGGCTGCCGGCGGGAGCGTCGCTGGCCAAGGCGCCAGCCTGCCTCAACTCTGTGCGTGACCGCCACCAATACGAAGACGGGATGAGTGTCACATTCACGCGACGGTCGGTTGGCGTGCAGGCTGAGTTGCCGTACAGGCGCCGGTGGCTGGTGGTGTCGGGTGATCCGAACATGTGTCAGCTCGGTCCGGACACCTGGGCCGGCTCCGTCTTCTCGCAGGGCTTGGATTCGGCGCCCCAGAGCAAAGCCGAGGTCGCCGAGCTCCAGCTCGCGCTGCGGCCCAAGATGGGCGCGGCCAAGTCGGCTCGGCGGACAACCAAGAAGTTCGACTTCACCTTCGAAAACGACACCGGAACAGGCCCGTACGGTGTCTACACGAGCAAGATCCGATCGAGCATGACGATCTTCAACAGCTGCAAGCGGCTCGACACCGCCGACGGTCGCTGCCTGTCGTATTACGGCTGAGCGGTCCCCATCGGGGGTGCATCTACCGAGGCGCTGTGTGTTCGAGCCTCGTCGACGTTGCTCATACTGACCTCTGTGGTTTGAACTTACTCAATGGTTCGGCGTTGCGGACTCCGGGAGATGCTCGAGACGACCTTGACTTCCGCTCGGATGAGAGGAAAGTATGGGCCACCCGAGGGGAACGTGGAGGCGATATGAGAGCAGTGTCCAGGTGAGCGGGGAAAGCGCGGCTGGCGCCCCGCCCCTAAAGGCCGGGGAGTTCAAGCTCGAGGCGGTGGTCCTTCCGGTCGCGGATGTCGACCGGGCAAAGAGCTTCTACGAGGGACTTGGGTGGCGCCTCGACGCCGACTTCAGCCCCGCCGAGGACTATCGCATCGTCCAGCTCACCCCTCCGGGATCGGCGTGCTCGATCCAGTTCGGCACGAACGTCAGCTCGGCCGCGCCCGGCTCCGTGCAGAGCCTGTATTTGATCGTCGCCGACATCGAGACCGCCCGTGACGAGCTGAACGCGCGCGGAGCGCAGGTCGGCGAGGTCTTCCACGAAGGAAGCCCCGGCGCGCGCTTTCACGAGGACGGGCACGCGGCGGGGCCCTCTCCAGACGGAGGTAGCTATTCCTCGTTTGCCACCTTCAACGATCCTGACGGCAACGGCTGGCTGCTGCAGGAGATCAAGACCCGGCTCCCCGGCCGCTGAGAGGACGGGACCATGCCCACGACCTATGAGTCGGTCGAGGATCTCGCAGAGGCACTCAGGCGCGCCGCCGAGGCGCACGGCGAGCACGAGCGGCGAATCGGGCACGAGGACGCGAATTGGCCGGACTGGTACGCGCTCTACATGGTGCGTGAGCGCGACGGCGCGGAGCTGCCGAGGTGAGCGACTACGACGTGATCGTGCTGGGTGCCGGTTCACCGGGTGAGCACTGCGCGGGCGCTCTCGCCGAGGGCGGCCTGCGAGTGGCCGTGGTCGAGCGCGAGCTCGTCGGCGGCGAGTGCTCCTACTGGGCGTGCATTCCCTCGAAGACGCTGCTGCGCCCGGGCGAGGCGGTGCACGAGGCGCGCGAGGCCGCCGCGCGCGCGGAGGTGGACGTCGAGGCGTCGCTCGCCTGGCGCGACTACATGGTCTCCGAGCACTCCGACGCCGGGCAGGAGAAGTGGCTGGCCGACCACGGCATCGACCTGCTGCGTGGAAGCGGCCGCATGGCCGGCCCCGGCGTGGTGGAGGTGGACGGTGTGCGGCACAGCGCCGAGCACGTCGTGCTCGCCAACGGCGCCGATCCGGTCGTCCCGCCCGTGCCGGGCCTGCGCGAGCTGGAGGGCGTTTGGTCAAACCGGGAGGTGACCGCGATGAAGGCGGTTCCGAGACGTTTGCTGATCCTGGGTGGCGGGCCGGTTGGTGTGGAGATGGCGCAAGCTGTGCGCCGGTTGGGCGGCGAGGCGGTGATAACCGACATGGCCGACCATGTGCTGGGGCGCGAGCCGGCACCGCTGGGCGAAGCACTCGGTGAGGTCCTGCGCCACGAAGGCATCGAGCTGTTCCTCTCCTCGAACGTGACCGGTGCGCGGCGCGAAGGCGATGAGTACGTGCTTGAGCTAGAAGATGGGCGCGAGCTGCGCGGTGAGAAGCTGCTCGTCGCTACCGGTCGGCGCCCGCGCGTGGCGGGGATTGGCCTTGAGACGGTGGGCGTTGCGCCGGACGCGCATGGCGTCCCGGTAGATGCACACCTGCGCGTTGCCGAGAACCTATGGGCGATCGGCGACGTCAACGGCAAGTGGCCGCTGACCCACGTCGGCAAGTACGAGGGCGAGGTGGTCGCGGCGAACATCCTCGGCGAACCGCGGAAGGCCGACTACGAGGCGGTACCGCGCGTCGTCTACACCGACCCACAGGCCGCCGCGGTCGGTGCTTCGGCCGGGCGCTTCGGTGCCACGATGGCATTGTCAGACGTTGCGAAGACTGCCACCTACACGCGTGCGTACGCCGAACAGAACGGCTTCCTCACGCTCCTCAGCGATGGAGAGCGCCTGACGGGCGCCTACGCGCTCGGCCCCGAGGCGGGCGAGTGGCTGCAGCAGGCCACGCTCGCGATCCGCGCCCAGATCCCGCTCGAGGTCCTCACCGACACGATCCAGCCGTTCCCGACGTTCTCGGAGGTTTTCGTGGGTGCGCTGAAGACGCTGCGTGGCGAGATCGCGAAGGCCGCGGGGGGCGTGGGCGCCGGGCCGCCCATGATCGACTGACGAAGATCGAGCGCGTGGATGTGCTCAGCGTGTGCCGGTACAGCGCAGGTCGGCGTCGAGCGGGCCGATCCGGTACTGCGCGAGGTTCGGCGCCACGCCGGTGAAGCCACCGCTCGTGCAGTTCTGCCGCGCCTGCGCGAGTGTTGCGTCGGTTCCGGCCACCCAATCGGGCAGCTGGCCGTTGAAGGCCGTCGGCGTTGTCTGCGCCGTCAGCCCCGTGATCTCCTTCCACTGGGCGCTGGTGGAATAGATCCCGATCGGTCCGGTCGCGCCGGCGTTGTTCAGGCCGGCGATGAAGCCCTGCAGCGCGGCGATGTTGAGCTGGTAGGTCCCGGCCCAGCTCGCCATCAGCTCGACGTCCAGCCACCATGGCGCGGTCTTGGCCGCGACCGGGTCGAGCGCGGCGACGAGTCGGTAGGAGTGGGCGGCGCGCTCCTCGCCGTAGATGTACGAGCAGGCGTTGGTCAGCAGGCCGTTACAAGCACCGTAGGCCGGCGCGGTGCCGACGCTGGGCCAGTCCGCAACGTGATGACCGCCAGGGTTACCGGTGTCGATGTACAGCGACAGGGGCGGCTGCTTCGGCCGCTTCTGCCCCGGCGCGTCGCGGGCCCAGTGCAGCTCGCCGCTGATACATGGGTTTGCGTTGTTCGCCAGCCCGCCATTGACACCGACGATCCCGAACAGCGGATTCGACGGGTAGGAACCCGAGCACTGCGGATAGGAGACGTCATAACCGGTGGTCGGCGACGAGCTGCCGCTCACCGCGATGACCAGCACCACGATGACGACGAAGGCGAGCGCCACCACCGGCACCCATCGCGCTCGGTACCGGGAACGGCTGGCAGGCGGCACGGCCGTCAAGCTACCACGAGGCTGGGCACGCGCGGCCCGCAGGCGCCAGGGGACGGCTCAGGGACCTGGAAGCTCGACGTTCTCGTGCGGCGGAACAGGACGGGGCTCGCCCCTGCGCGGTTCGCTACCCGGCGAACGTCGCGAAGGTCCAGTGGTTTCCGTCGGGGTCTGCCACGGTGAAATCGCGTGATGGATAGTCGGTTTGATCCACGAGTGGGTGCACGATGGTGGCGCCGGTCTTGAGCGCTCGCTCCATCACGGCGTCAGGATCGGAGGTGACGACGTGCAGCGAGCTGGTGCCTGCCCGACAGGGCGTGCTGCGCTCGCCCGTGCTGGACAGCAACACGCGACCACCCTCAGGCCAATCCAATTGGCAGTGATGGATGAGCCCCTCCTGCTCTCCCGGGATCATCAGATCCTCGGTGAAGCCGAGACCAAGCAGCCAGTCACGCAACACCAACGCGTGGTCGCTGACGACGCTCGCCCAGACGCTCGGCTGCCGGATTCCGCTGGTTCGCACGGTCATCGTCGACATCGAAGCTTACGTGACGGCCAGCCACGCGGCAACGCGGCTGCTGCTCGCCGGTGTGAGATAGTTCGTTCGTGAGCACCACCGAGTCCTCCGCTGTCCGCCTCATCGCCGTCGAGGATCTCGGTAGCTCACAGGTCGCCGTGGTAGAGCAGACACCGCACGGCGCCCTCGCCGTCGGCATCAGCACGGGCAAGCCGTTCGCCGTGTCCAACCGCTGCCGTCACCTGTTCGCCTCGCTGGGCAACGGACACGTGACCGAGGACGGATGCCTGCAGTGCCCATGGCACGCGGCCCTCTACGACGTCGGCTCCGGGAAGATGGTGCGGGGGCCCCAGGGCGCGTTCAAACCCCTCGCCGGTGCCGTGAAGGCCACCGCCGGTGCCCGTGCGCTGAAGACCTTTCCGGTCGAGGTGCGCGACGGGGCGATCTGGCTCGTCGGCTGATCGGCGAGCGATCCTCACCGACGCCGCGAATCCATAGCCCCCTTCGAGAGCGAAGCTCTAGAAGATCGCCCGCACGACCAGAACCACCGCAACGATCACCGCGATCACACCGATCGCATACAGCAGGAAGCGAAAAGCCTCATCCTCCGAGCGCAGCGGGTTCAGCACCGCATACCGTCAGAAGACGCAGGTGGATCAAGTGAGGCAAGGACGCAGTGAGCGAAATGTGCTGAGCACATGAGCGATCGAGGACGCAGCCTCACGCAGCATCCACGTGCGTCTTAGAGGATGTAGACGGTGGTGTAGACCACTATCCACATGATGTCGACGAAGTGCCAGTAGATGCCCGGCACCTCGACGCCGCGGTGCTCCTCGGGGGTGTAGTGGCCGCGGAAGGAGCGGATCGTGACGAACAGCAGGAGCAGCAGCCCGATGAAGACGTGGGCGCCGTGCAGGCCGGTCAGCGAGTAGAAGATCGTCTGCTGGGCCGCATCCTGCGGAGCGAAGCCGATGTTGGCGTACTCGTTGATCTGGATGAACAGGAAGCTGCAGCCGAGCAGGAAGGTGGTGAGCATTCCCGCCTTCAGCCCGAAGCGGTTGCCGTTCTTGATCGATGTCTGAGCCCAGTGGATCGTGAACGAGGAGGACACGAGGATCGCGGTGTTGACCCCCGCCACCTGCACCGGCAGGGTCGTGCCGTGCGCCGGCCATGGATCTCCGTTGGCGATGCGGATGAAGAAGTAGGCGGTGAAGAACGCCCCGAAGACCATGATCTCCGAGATGATGAAAAGCAGCATCCCGAGCAGCGCCGGCTCGACCCGCGAGCTGCGGTTCGCCGCCGGCGGTCCGTGATGCTCGCCCGCGTGGGGCGCTCCATGACCGATGCTGGCTGCCTCCATCTGGCTCCTCGCTATGCGGCGGGGGCCGCGGTGGTGGTTGCCTGCGTGTCGACTACCACGTGTTCGACCCGCGCTGAGGTGGCGCCCCGGACTCGCTCGATCAGGTTCGAGCGCAGCCAGCCCGAGCGCTCTCCCGGGAGGGTGGAGATGACCACATCGTCGACCCGGAACAGCTCCAGCGCGTTGATCGCCGCCGTGTAGGGGTCGGGGTCGCCGATCATTCCCGAGCTGAGTAGCCCGGCGGCGCTGAGGTGGTCGAGCATCTTCGCCAGGCGCGCACGTGCCTCGGTGGGTGCGCGGCCGCTGCCGTCGGCCTGGGGCACCACCGCGATGAACAGGTGCTGTCCTTGGCGTGCCGCGATCTCCTGGAGGTGCTCCAGGAGCTCCTCACCGCTCGCGGTCTTGTTGGCAAGCACCAGCGTCACGCTGAACGGCAGCCCCTCCTGAGCGAGGTCCACCACGATGTGCTCCACCGGCAGGCCCGTGGCGTTGTGGATCCGTTCGATGAGGTCCCGCCGCAGCCAGCCCGAGTGCTCGGCCGGATGGGTGGAGACGATGATGGCGTCCGGGCGGCGCTCGGCCACTGCGTCCATCGTCGCGAGGAAGGGGTCGCCGTCGCCCACTTCGCCGCTCGCCTCGATGCCCTCGGCCGAGAGCACCGAGAGGGCGAGGTCCACGCGCACCTGCGCCGATTCCCGCACCGCCTCGTCATAGATCACAAGTCCCGCCGAGGGCTTGCTCTGGGGCACGACCAGGCGGAAGCGTGCGCCTTCTGAGGCCGCATGCTCACGCACGGCCTCGAGCAGTTTCGCTCCCCCGAGCGTTCGGTTGGCGACCACGAGAACTTCCTTCATCGGATCTGCCTCCTCCTCATTGGCTGGGTGCCCGCACTACGCCAGCTCCCGCACCCGCGACAGTCGGTGTCGGCGCGGGGGCGAAGATGCCGTGGACCGCGCCCGGGACCCCGTACTCGTAGGGGCCGCCCACCACCGTGGGGAGCCGGTCGAAGTTGAACACCGGAGGCGGCGATGAGACCTGCCACTCGAGCGTCAGCGCACGCCATGGGTTGGCCACCGCGCGCGGTCCGCCACGCCAGCTGGTCACCATGTTGTAGACGAACACCAGCGTCGCGAGGCCGAGCCCGAGGCTGGCGAGCGAGATGAACAGGTTCAGGTCGGCGAACTGGGCCGCGTAGGTGGCCACACGCCGGGGCATGCCCTGCAGGCCGAGGACGTGCATCGGTCCGAAGGTCAGGTTGACGAAGATGAACGTCGTCCAGAAGTGCCACTTCCCCAGACGCTCGTCATACATGCGCCCGGTCATCTTCGGGAACCAGTAGTACACGCCCGCGAAGATCGTCATCAGCGAGCCCCCGAACAGCACGTAGTGGATGTGCGCCACGATGAAGTAGGTGGCGCTCACATGGATGTCGAAGGGGACCATCGCGAGCATGATCCCGCTGATTCCGCCCAGCGTGAACGTGGTGATGAAGCCGAGGGCGAACAGCATGGCGGTATCGAGATGGAGCACCCCTCGCCATAGCGTGGCCAGCCAGGAGAAGATCTTGATGCCCGTCGGCACGGCGATGATCGCGGTCGTGATCGCCATCGGGATGCGGATCCAGGCGGCCATGCCCGAGGTGAACATGTGGTGGGCCCACACCGTGAACCCGAGCCCCACGATCGCCAGCAGCGAGAAGGCCATCATGCGGTACCCGAAGATCGGCTTGCGGGACTTCACCGCGATCACTTCGCTGATGATCCCGAAACCGGGCAAGATCATGATGTAGACCGCCGGATGCGAGTAGAACCAGAAGACGTGCTGGTACATGAGCACGTCACCGCCCTTGGCGGCGTTGAAGAAGTTGAATCCCAGCGCGCGGTCGAGCAGCACGAAGAACTGCGATGCGGCGATGAACGGCGTGGCGATCACCACCAGCAGCGAGGTGGCGAAGTTGGCCCACACCAGCAGCGGCATGCGGAAGAAGCTCATCCCCGGCGCCCGCATCGTGATGATGGTCACCAGGAAGTTCAGCGCCGTCATGATCGAGGAGGCGCCCGCGAACTGGACGCCGATCGAGAAGAAGGTCTGCCCGATCGGGGCGTTGGTCGACAGCGGCGCATAGGCGGTCCAGCCGTCGGCGAAGGCGCCGCCCGGGGCGAAGAAGCTGCCGAGCATGATCAGCCCGGCCACCGGGAGCAGCCAGAAGGAGAGCGCGTTCAGGCGCGGGAAGGCCATGTCGGGCGCGCCGATCATCAGCGGGATCACGTAGTTGCCGAAGCCGGCGAACACGGGAACCATGAACAGGAAGATCAGCAGCGAGGCGTGAACCGAGAACAGCCCGTTGAAGGTGTTCCCATCGACGAAGTGCGATCCGGGCTGGGCCGAGCTGCGCTCGCATCAGCAGCGCCAGCAGTCCGCCCACGAGCAGGAAGAAGAACGAGTTGACCAGGTACTGGATGCCGATCACCTTGTGGTCGGTGTTGATGCGGAAGTAGTCCTTCCAGCTGTAGGCACCGTGGCTGGAGTGGTCCTCGGGGCGCGTCGGGCGACCGATTGCCCAGTAGAACCAGTAGTCGAAGCCGCCGATGCCCACCAGGAAGGCGAGCGGGACGGCGAGCAGCGAGACGGTGAGGATTGCGTCGGGGGAGAGGTAGTGCTGGAAGGTGGAGTGTCCCGTGGACATCCGCACCAGCCATGTGAGGGCGGCCGCGAACAGCACCGCGCCCAGCATCATCAGGCCGGCGCGGTAGAAGCCTGGGGCTCGCAGCTTGGCCGTCATCGGTTGGTGCCCTCGGAACCGGTCATCGCTTGGCCTGCATCGTCGCGCACATTATCCCGTACTCCCGCCGGTCGTAGAACTGGCTGAGCCCGACGCCATCTGGCTCGCGATCCAGGCGTGGAACTGCGTTTCCGGCACCACGTGGATCGTGGAGCGCATCAGCGAGTGCCCGAGGCCGCACAGCAGGTTGCAGACGATTGGATAGCTGCCGAGGCGGATCGGGGTGGCGCGCCAGTGCGTCGTGATCCCTGGCACCACGTCCTCCTGGATGCGGAAGGCGGGGATCCAGAACGCGTGGATCACGTCCTTGGTGCGCATGTTGAAGTTCACCGACTCGCCCTCGGGCACATACAGCTGGGTGCTCTGCAGCGGCTTGCCGCCGGTGATCGACGGCGGGTATTCATAGCTCCAGGCAAACTGCTGTCCGGTTACCCCGATCTGGATCTCGCGGGCGGGCTTCTTCTCGTTCTGGTGGAGCACCACGAAGGAGTAGCCCACGAGGCCCAGCAGCAGCACGGTCGGGATGGCCGTCCAGAAGACCTCCAGGCGTGTGTTGCCGTGGATCGGGGGACCGTCCTTGAGCTCCTCGCCGGGCTTCATGTGGAATTGCCACACGCTGTAGAGGATCACCGCCACCACGATCACGAAGATGGGAATCGAGGCGAGCACCAGCACGTGATAGAGGCGGTCGGTGTTCTTGGCCTGCGAGGAGGCCTGTACCGGGAACCAGTGGATCGCGTAGCTGAGCACCACGGCGATCGCCACGGCGATCACGGCCAGGCCGGCGGCGATTGCTACCGATCGCTGCCTAGACACCTGTCAGGGCTCCGGTGTGTGCGGGGGGGTTCTCTGCGGCATGCCTCTCCATCCGGTGCGTGATCCTAATGCCTCCGTCCCCGGACCGCTCGGACCTTGACGCCGGCGCGTCCAGCCACTAGATTGAGGCAATAGTTGCTAAGGCTTGAAAGAGCGGTTTCTCGGCCGTCCGGCGCCATGGGGGCAGCGGCGGTGCCGGCCGGGATGGGTTCCAGACGGCGAGCCAAAGGACGAGGGATATGCAGGTTCACGAAGGCATGAGTCACATGGTTCTCACGGTCGGCCCCCAGCACAGCCTGCGAGCGGTCGCTCAGCTGATGTCCGAGCGACGGGTGGGCGCGGCCGTGGTGATGGATCCAGATGGAAACGGCCCCGGCATCATCACCGAGCGCGACATCCTCGTCTCGGTCGGCGCCGGGGAGGAGCCCGACACGGAGTCCGTCGCCGCCCATCTGACTCGTGACGTCGTTTTCGCAGCACCCGACTGGTCGTTGGAGGAGGCCGCCGCCGCGATGGTGCGCGGCGGCTTTCGCCATCTGATCGTTCTTGACGGTGCCGAGACGGTTGGCATCCTGTCGGTCCGCGACGTCGTGCGCTGTTGGACCGAGGATGGGGCAATCTGTCCGGTGCCCGACAAGGCGGCCGTGGGGTGAGAGGGGAGGCGCGCCCGCTTGGGGAAGCGGGTGTGCCGATGGCCGCGGCGGCCGGGCGCGGATTGGGGACCGCGCCCGCCTCGCCACCTCTGTCTGTGAGCGAAGCTAGCTTCGTGCCAGTGCAGCGCCGAGGGCGCGTCTGCAGGCCAAGAGTCCGAGCCCGCCGGCAAGCCACGCCGCCAGCGCATAGAGGGCAAGCATCGCGCCTGTGCTCGCGCCGATCGGCGCTGTGCTCTGCGCCGCCAGCGAGCCGGCCTGCAGCGGCAGGGCGAGGGCGTAGACGGTCAGCCCCAGCGCTATAGCCGCCATCGCGATCGTCAGCACCACCGCCGCAAAGCTTGCTCGCCGCAGCGCCCGCGCCGGCATCTCGACCCTTGCCATCACCATCCGCGGAGCGAGCGCGCACACGGCTGCGCACATCCATCCGCCGACCCGCCAGGGGGTCTGGAAGAGGAGCACGAAGCTCAGCGGGAAGTGCCCATGGCGCTGTGGCGCGATCTCCACCAGCAGCCAGGTCAAGGCGGCGAAGGCGCCGACGGCGAGGGCGGGGGAGAGGAGCGCCAGCGCAAGGCGCCGCTCGCGCCGCGTGTAGGCCTGGCGCAGTGCCTGCCACACCAGGGGGAGGCCTCCCGCCGCGATCGCGAGGGCGCCCAGCACCGCGCCCGCCACGATCGCATCGTGGGAGATGGCGAGCAGCGGATGATGCCTGCCCGCTCCGGCGTAGCTCGCTTCCTCGGTGTCCTTCTGAAAGCCGATGCCGTTCAGCGACATCACGATCCAGCAGCAGAAGATCGCTCCGATCGACAGGCGCATGCGCGTCTGCGGCGAGACCGCCCTCCAGCCGCGCCTCGGGCGCAGGTGGGCGTCGGCGGCGCCCACCACCAGCGAGGCCAGTCCCCGCACACATGGGGGGTCCTCCTCGACCAGCGCCAGCACCTCGAGCCCGTAGCGGGCGCGCCACGGCTCCGGATAGAGCCTCAGCAGCAGCCCGGCGGTGCTCGTCCTGAGTCTCTCGCTCGCCGTGCTCATGCGCTGGCCGTCTCGGCTCGCAGGCGCGTCAGGCCCGTGCTGGCCACGCTTGCCATCGTTCTCAGTTGCTCCTCCAGGGCGCTCGCGCCGGCCGCCGTGATGCGGTAGGGACGGCGGCGGCCCTCAGGCGCCAGAGCGATGATCAAGCCCTGGTCCTCCAGACGCGAGAGCGCCCCGTAGAGTGTCCCCGGGCCGAGGTGCACGCCGGCCATCTCATCGATGTCCGCCACCATCGCATAGCCGTGCTTGTCCCCTCCCGCCAGGCTCGAGAGCACCAGCAGGGAGGGCTCAGACCAACGTCCGAGATCCTCGATCTTCGCATTCATCGCTTCCTCCATCGCCGGGCGCGGCGACTTGAGCCACGCTACTACGTTACACGATGTATCGTAGCACGAAGTAACTACGTCGAGCGACGGGCTCGGGCGATCAGTGCTCGCCGTGTGCGTCGAGCGGCAGCTCGTCCACTTCCCGGCGGGTGTCTTTGACCCAGCGCAGGATGCAGGCCAACGTCAGGATCACGCCCACCACGGTGAGCTCGATGAAGGTGGTCACGCCAACGAGCGTCAGCGTGATCCCGAGCGCCGTGAGCAGGGGCAGGACCGTGGGACCGGGGAGGTGGATCTCCTCCCCCACGGGGGGGACGTCGGGGTCGAGCGGGCTCATGAGACGTAGACGGCCGCCACCACGAAGGTGATCCCGAACATGAACATGCAGATCGCGCACACGATCAGGCCGGTGCGGATGTTCTTGCGTGCGAGGCGTCGGGTCATCATCGGCAGGTCCGCATTCTATAGATGGGCGTCGGCGACCATCGAGCAGAACAGCAGCGCGAGATAGGCCAGCGAGAAGAGATAGAGCTGCAGCGCCGAGCGACGGTCGGCCCTGCGATACAGGCGCACCGCCCCGCCGATGAAGCCGAGGCCCAGCAGCAGCGATGAGACGAGGTAGATCGCTCCGAAGCCCCCCGCGCAGAAAGGCAGCTGGGTGACCGCGTAGAGCAGCACCGAGTAGAGCAGGATCTGACGGCGCGTCTCGGCCTCGCCGCGCACGACCGGGAGCATCGGCACCCCCACCTTGCCGTACTCCTCCTTCATCAGCAGCGACAGCGCCCAGAAGTGGGGCGGTGTCCAGAAGAACACGATGAAGAACAGGATCAGGGCGGTGCCGCTGACCGATCCGGTCACCGCCGCCCAGCCGACCAGCGGTGGAACGGCGCCGGCCGCTCCTCCGATCACGATGTTCTGTGGGGTGCGACGCTTCAGCCACACCGTGTAGATGAATACATAGCCGAGAAAGCCCGAGAACGACAGCGCGGCGGCGAGCGGATTGACGGCGACCGACAGCTCCAGCAGCGACAGCAGCGCGAGCACGCAGCCGAACATCAGCGCCGCCCGCGGAGCGACCCTTCCAGAGGGGACGGGCCGGTTGGCCGTGCGAGCCATGCGCGCGTCGATGTCGCGGTCGAACCAGTGGTTGACCGCCCCGGCGCCACCGGCCGAGAGGTAGCCCCCCAGGCAGGTGAGCGCCACGAGCGCCGGCGAGGGATCGCCGGCCACGTACATGGTGGTGATCGTCGTCAGCAGCAGCAGCGACTGGACCTTCGGCTTGGTCAGCTCGAAGTAGTCGCCCAGCAGCTGGCGGGTTCGTGGCGCCAGTCCGAGCCCGGCAGCCTCGATGGTGGGCGCTGCCCCGGTGGGGGGCGCGGCGCTCATCTACACCCCGACCTGCGTGGCCCCGGTTGGGACCGTGGCGGCGCCCGCACCGCGATCGCTGCTGCTGCGGCGCTCCACCTCGCGGCGGATGTCCTTCATCGGCTCGGCCGAGCGAATCAGGGGCACCACGTCGAAGTTGTTGGCCGGTGGGGGAGAGCTCGTGAACCACTCCAGCGTGTTGGCCTTCCACGGATCCGGTCCCGCTGCCACCCCCACCTTCAAGCTGCGCGCCACGTTCACGATCGTGACCATAACGCCTACGGCAAGAATAAACGAGCCGATTGTTGAGATCAGGTTGTACAGCCCGAGATGACCCACGTTGCTGTACTCATAGACCCGTCGGGGCATCCCGTCGAGGCCGATCACGTGCTGGATCAGGAAGGTGGCCAGGAAGCCGACGAACATCAGGTAGAAGCTCACCTTGCCAAGGCCCTCGCTGAGCATCCGCCCGGTGATCTTGGGGAACCAGTAGTAGATGGCGGCGAAGATCGTGAACACCGCGCCGCCCATCAGCACGAAGTGGATGTGGGCGACCACGAAGTAGGTTTCGTTGACCTGCCAGTCGACGGGGAAGATCGCGAGGAAGATCCCCGAGATGCCGCCGATCAGGAACAGCGCGATGAAGCCCACGCAGAACAGCAGCGGGGTCTTGAATTCGATCGTCCCCCGCCACAGCGTGGCGATCCAGTTGAGCATCTTCACACCCGTCGGCACCGCGATCAGGAACGAGCTGAGCATCACGAACACGAGGATCGCCTCGGGGATCGGCGCGGTGAACATGTGGTGCGCCCACGTCAGGAAGCCGAGGAAGGCGATGGCCACCGTCGAGGCCGCGATCGCCTTGTAGCCGAAGATCGGCTTGCGCGCGAACACCGGCAGGATCTCCGATACGAGCCCGAACCCGGGGAGCACCATGATGTAGACCTCTGGGTGCCCGAAGAACCAGAACAGGTTCTGCCACAAAAGCGGCGAGCCGCCCTCGGCGGGGTCGAAGAAGTGGGTGCCGAAGTGGCGGTCGGTCAGCAGCATCGTCACCGCCGCCGCGATCACCGGCATGGCGAAGATGATCAGCACCGAGTACGTCAGGATCGCCCACACGAACAGCGGCAGCCGGCCCCAGCTCATGCCGCGGGCGCGCATGTTGGCGACCGTCGCGTAGAAGTTGATCGCCCCGAGGATCGAGGAGATGCCCGTGAGGTGGATCAGGTAGATCCAGGCGTCCTGTCCGCCGCTGGGCGAGTAGGTGGAGTTGGACAGCGGCACATAGCTGGTCCAGCCCGCTTCGGGCGGGTTCCAGAAGATCGAGGCGTAGAAGACGATGCCCCCGGCCAGCAGCAGCCAGAAGGAGAGCGCGTTCAGCCGTGGGTAGGCCATGTCCCGCGCACCGATCATCAACGGCAGGAAGTAGTTGGCAAGCCCCGCCATCATCGGCACCACGAATAGGAAGATCATCGTCGTGCCGTGCATCGTGAACAGCTGGTTGTAGGTCTCCGGCGTGACCAGCGTGTTGTTGGGGGCGCCCAGCTGCAGGCGGATCATCAGCGCCTCCACCCCGCCCAGGCAGAAGAAGATGAACGTGGTGACCATGTACATGATCCCGATCTTCTTGTGGTCGGTGGTGGTGATCCAGCTCGTCCAGCCACTCGACTCGCGCTCGGCCGCGTGAGCGCTGATCTGGGGTACTGGGGCAACGTAGGTGGCCATGTGCGCTAGAGCTCCTCGATGTCCTAAGGGTTTTCGACCTGTCCGGCGCCGGTCTGGGAGTTGAGTTTGGTCCGGGCGGTCTTCGCTTCGTTGTTGGCTTCGGCGATCTCCCGCTTCTGAGCGGCCAGCCATTCGTCGAACTGGGCCGGGGGCACGGCCTTCACGTCGGCGATCATGCGGGCGTGGCCGCGTCCGCACAGCAGGGCGCACTGTCCCCGGTAGAGCCCGGGCTTGGAGATCTTGAACCAGGTGTAGTTGTGGTAGCCGGGGACCGCCTGGAACTTGCCGCCCAGTTCGGGGATCCACCACGAGTGCACCACGTCCGCCGAGACGATGTCCAGCGTCACCGTCGTGTTGGTCGGCACCACCATCTCCTCGTAGGAGTAGGGCGCGCCCAGGCCATCGGGTTCGTTGGCTCCGGGATAGATGTACTGCCAGATGTACTGGCGGCCGATCACCGTGATGTTCAGCGATTTGCCGTTGGGCGGGAGCTTGCGCTCGGTGCTCGCGAACACGAGGCCGCTCTGGCTGGCCAGCTGGTCGCCGTTGGGGGAGGAGTTGGTGGGGTCCTGGATCGAGCCGAGCTTCGCGAAGGTGAGCACGGCGAGCGCCACGAGAATCACCGCCGCCGCCACCGTCCAGCCCATCTCCAGGCGGGTGTTGCCGCGGATCTGCGCCGCAACCGCACCCTTGCGCTTGCGGAACTTGATCAGGGCGTAGAGCAGGGCGCCCTCGACCGCCACGAAGATCACGAGCGCCACGTACAGCGTGATCTTGTAGAGGCTGTCGATGTGGTCGGCGTTCGGCGAACCGCCCGACAGGGGGGTGAAGAACGCGAGCACTGGATGGAGCAGATGGCCCAAGGCGGCGGGGATTCTATTCAGGCCTGGGCGGGAGGTGCTTGATGACGTTTGCCACGAGGCTCTAACTGCCCGTGAAACGGGCGTCTCGGCGCTGCACGAAGGCCATCGCGCCCTCCACGAAATCGTCGCTCCCGGCCATCTCGCGCTGAATCTGGGCCTCGAGCTCCAGCTGCTCGTCCATGCGGGCGTAGAGCCAGTTGTTCAGCTGGCGCTTGCTGCCCGCATAGGAGCGCGTCGGGCCCGCGGCCAGCCGCCCGGCCAGCGCTCGGCTCTCCTCCTCGAGCCGCTCGTCGGGCACCACACGGTTGATCAGCCCCCAATCCAAGGCCTTCGCGGCTGGGAGGCGCTCGCCCAGCATCGAGAGCTCGCTCGCCCGCGCCATCCCCACCCGTGAGGGCAGGAACAGCGAGGAGCCGCCGTCGGGTACCAGCCCGATGTTGACGAAGGCGAGCAGGAAGTAGGCGCTCTCGCCGGCCATGATCAGATCGCAGCACAGCGACAGCGAGCAGCCGATGCCGACCGCGGGGCCGTTGACGGCGGCGAGCACCGGCTTGGGCAGCTCGCGAATCGCGTGCATGATCGGGTGGTAGCGCTCGGTGAGCGTCTTGTACACGTCCGGTCGCCCATCCGGGGTCGTCTCGACGCTGAGGTCCTTCAGGTCCGCACCCGAGGAGAAGGCCCGCCCGGCGCCCGTGATCACCACCGCCCGCACCGCCTCGTCCTCCGCCGCCCGGCGCAGCGCGCTCAGCAGGTCCGCGCCGAGCTGGGCGTTCCAGGCGTTCAGCGCGTCGGGCCGGTTCAACGCGATCCGCGCCGCGCCCTCCTGAACCTGCATGTCCACCGTCTCGAGCTCAACGTGTGCGCCGCTCATCGTTCTCCTCCGCTCCGGTTGCCGCCGCGACTGTGGTCGATCAGTTTGCAGCCTGTGGCCTCACGCCGCTTTGTCGAGGACAGGGCTCCAGCGGCGAGCGGCGCCCTGGGAGGCGCTCAGAGCTCCCCGGTGGCGATCCCCGTGAGCGTCCCGAACTCGCGGTGTCGATACAGCAGCGGGTTGCCGGGAGCGCTCTCGGCGTGCTCGACGAGCCCGACAGCGATCAGGTGATCGCCGCCCTCGTGCAGCTGCTCGAGCCTGCAGACCAGCCACGTCGCTGTGCCCGCCAGGCGCGGCACGCCGCGGTGTAGATCCCACTCGACGCCGTCGAACTTGTCCGTTCCCTTGCGCGCGAAGTTGAGCGCCAGGTCCTTCTGTCCCTCGTTGAGCACGTTGATCCCGAACACGCGCGACTCCGTCACGATCGCCAGCAGATCGGAGCTGCGGTCGAGTGAGACGAGCACCATCGGCGGCTCGAGCGAGAGCGAGCAGAAGGCACTCACCGTCGTGCCGTGCGGGTGGCCGTCGCGGTGGCTGGTCACCACCGAGACCGGCGTGCAGACGCTGGCAAGAGCATCCCGGAAGATCTTTGGGTCCACCGCTGGAGCCTCGCAGCTCGCGCTCGAGGACGCCACGTCTGCCAGGCGGCTCCCACCGGCCCGCATGCGCGACGGCTCCGTCGCGAATCCGCGCTCATTGCTCCTATGGTGTGGGGGTGGCACGACCGGTAATCGGCATCTGCACCGCGCTCGAGGGCGCGCGCTGGAGCGTCTGGGAGATGCAGGCGGCGCTGCTGCCGTTCAACTACATCGAAGCTGTTCAGCGCGCCGGTGCGATGGCCCTGTTGCTGCCACCGGACCCGCTGCTCGCCGAGGATCCCGAGCAGGCCCTGGAACGGATCGACGGGCTGATCCTCGCCGGCGGAGCCGACATCGACCCCGCCTCCTACGGGCGGGAGCGCCATCCGGAGACCGTTCACACGGTTCCCGCCCGCGACGCGTTCGAGATCGCCATGACACGCGCGGCGATCGAGCGCGACATGCCGCTGCTGGGGATCTGCCGGGGGATGCAGCTGATCAACGTCGCACTCGGCGGGACGCTCGTTCAGCACGTTCCCGAGCGCTTCGGCCACCAGGAGCACCGGCGCGTGGTGGGCTCCTTCGACGGCGCCGACCACGACGTGGCGCTCGAGGAGGGTTCGCTTGCGGCGCGGTCGGCCGGACAGGTGGTGCACCCGACCAAGTCCCACCACCATCAGGGGGTGGATGAGCTGGGAGACGGCCTCGTAGTCAGCGGGAGCTCGGACTACGACGAGCTCCCCGAGGCGATCGAGCTGCCCGGCCGCAGGTTCGTGCTGGGCGTGCAGTGGCATCCAGAGGCCGATCCCACGAGCTCGGTGATCGCTGCGCTCGTCGATGCGGCCGCGGGTGGCGAGGGGGCTCACGAGCCGCTCGCATCGAGCGAGACACGGCTGCCGTAGGACCGCCGTTTGCGCGGCCGCGGCCCCGGTCTTCGGGGCGGCACGCGACATATACTCAGCCGCCTGTGCGGCTGTCGAGGGCGATCAGAGCAACCGCCTGGGGGGTCGTCGCGGCCGGGGTGGCCGCACCGCTCTTGCGCAAGCGGGTGAGTGCGCCGCCGATCGTGATGCAGACGATCGCCTACGCCGCGCCCGTAGGCCTGTGTGTGGCCACGCGCCGCTCGGCCAAGCGCGATGTCGCCACCTGCGCGCTGCAGATGTGGGCCTATCTGGCCGCCTACAAGGCTCCCCACGACGATCCCGACGCCCAGGAGCGGCGTGTGCACATCGACTACCCGATCGTGGCCGACCGCCTGTTCGGGCTGGGCGAGCTGCCCACCGTCCGCCTGCAGCGCGCGCTTGCCCGCCATGGGCAGGAGGGGCCGCAGTGGCGGGCCCTGGACCGGGTGTTGGTGTGGGCCCACTGGAGCTGGTTCCTGGTGCCCCACGGGACCCTCCTGCTCATCCTGGTGCGTCGCCCCGAGCGCTTCTCGCGCTCGGCGGTGATGACCTATGCGGTCTTCAACATCGGCGCGAGCATCTACTGGCTGGCTCCCACCGCTCCGCCCTGGTACGCGGCCTCGCCCGCGGCAGCCGCGGCGGGCGAGCGCTCCGTGCAGCCGCCGCCCGTGCGGCGGATGATGGTCGAGTACGGCGAGTTCTTCTGGAGAGACGGCTGGGGCTCTCTCTACAGTGTGTTCGGAGGTAACCCTCTGGCCGCGATGCCGTCCCTGCACTTCGCCACATCTGTGATGGCCGCCCTCCAGCTCGCTGAGGTGGGGCCGGTCTCGGGCGCCGTCGGCGCCACCTATGCGGCGACGCTCGGGTTCGCCCTCGTGTACCTGGGGGAGCACTACCTCGTCGATCTCTTGGCGGGCGCCGCGCTGGCGGGTGCCGTGCGCCGCTGGGGCCCCCGGGCGGCGCCGGCCATCGCCGGCTTCGGGAGAGCGGTGGCGGCGCTGGAGGAGATGGCCCACTAGAGGATTTCCGAGCAAGGGAGCTGGTTCGAGCAGATGGCGTGGCGGGAAGGCAGGGGGGAGCAGGAACAGGAGGCTCGTGTCTCTCAGGGGGCGGTTGGCGTCTCCGAGGAGGAGATGCCGCGTGTCGTGCTCACCCGCCGCCAGATCGTGCTGTTCGCCGTCTTCATCCTCTCCGGCATCGCCTTCCTGTACTTCGTGCTGCCCAAGCTGGCCGGGGTGGGCACGACGGTCCATCGCATCGAGCGCGGCGACAGCTGGTGGATCGCGATCGGCATCGTGCTGGAGCTGGCCTCCTTCGCCGGATATGTGGTGCTGTTCCGCGCGGTGTTCGTGCGTGGCGAGGGGCGGATCGGCCTGCGCGAGAGCTACGAGATCACGATGGCCGGACTCGTCGCCACGAGGCTGTTCGCGGCCGCCGGCGCCGGCGGGGTGGCATTGACCGCCTGGGCGCTGCGACGCTCGGGGATGGAGCCGCGGGTGGTGGCCTGTCGCATGGTGGCCTTCATGGTGCTGCTCTACGTGGTCTATGCGGCATCGCTGTTGATCGACGGCGTCGGGCTCGGCTCGGGGTTGTTCCCCGGCGGCGGCTCGTTCGCCATCACGATTCTGCCGGCCATCGTGGCGGCCGTTCTGTTCGCCCTCGCCGGCGCCATGGCGCTGCTTCCGGGAGATCTCGAGCGCCGCCTGCACCGCTGGGCGAGCGGCTCGGGGCGCATGGCCCACTGGATGGCGCGGGCCGTGACCGCGCCCGCCCTGGCGGCGAGCGGCGTGCGCACGGCGATCGACCTGATCAGGGCGCGAGACGCCGGGCTGCTCGGAGCGCTGGCCTGGTGGGGCTTTGACATCTCGGTGCTGTGGGCCATGTTCCACGCCTTCGGCTCCTCGCCGCCGTTCACCGTCATCTGGATGGCCTACTTCGTTGGCATGCTCGGGAACCTGCTGCCGCTGCCCGGCGGCCTCGGCGGCGTGGAGGGTGGCATGATCGGCGCGTTCGCCGCCTTCGGGGTGGACTTCAACCTTTCGGTGCTCGCCGTGCTGTCATATCGTGGGATCTCGTTCTGGCTGCCGACGCTCCCCGGGGGAGTGGCCTACTTCCAACTCCGGCGGACCGTCGCGCGCTGGCGCGAGCAGCAGGCCGTGTCGTCCCAGCCCGCCGTGGCGGAGCCGGCCCGGGCCCTGCAGAGCTCCTAGTCACCAGCAAACCCTTTGTCCATGCTAAACTTTACAAAGTAAAGCGCCTCAGAAACAACCCCGCCGGGAGCGGGGTGAAGGCGCGAGAATTGGAGATCAGATGAGCGATGTAGAGAATGTCATCATCGTCGGCAGCGGCCCCGCCGGCTATACGGCCGGCCTGTACACGGCCCGCGCCAATCTCCGCCCGCTCGTGATCGAGGGCTTCGCCTGGGGCGGCCTGTTGCAGCAGACCACCGACGTGGAGAACTACCCCGGCTTCCCCGAGGGCGTTATGGGCCCGGAGATGATGCAGAAGTTCCGCGACCAGGCCGAGCGCTTCGGCGCCCGCCTCGTGACCGATCAGGCCGATCGGGTGGAGCTGGCCGACGAGCCGGGTGGGCTGCACAGCGTGTGGGTGGGAGACACCGAGCATCGCGCCCGCACCGTGGTGCTCGCGATGGGCGCCGAGCACAAGAAGCTGGGCGTAACCGGCGAGGAGGCGCTGTCCGGGCGCGGCGTCAGCTACTGCGCCACCTGTGACGCGGCCTTCTTCAAGGAGAAGCCCACCATCATCGTGGGCGGCGGAGACTCCGCCATGGAGGAGGCCATCTTCCTCTCCAAGTTCGCCTCCAAGGTCAGCGTGGTTCACCGGCGCGACGAGTTCCGGGCCTCGAAGATCATGCTCGAGCGCGCACGCGCCCAGGAGAACATCGAGTTCGTCACCCCCTACCGCGTGGCCGAGTTCGTGGCCGCCGATCACGGCGCTCTCGGCCACGCCGCCCTGGTGAACACCGAGACGGGCGCAGAGCTCGAGATCCCCGTGTCGGGGACCTTCATTGCCGTCGGGCATGAGCCCCAGTCGGGGTTGGTGGCAGGCCAGATCGACGTCGACGAGAACGGCTATGTGATCACCGACGGGAAGTCCACCCGCACCAACCGCCCCGGGGTGTTCGCCGCAGGCGACCTGGTCGACCACACCTACCGCCAGGCGATCACCGCCGCCGCCTCTGGATGTCAGGCGGCCCTGGACGCCGAGTGGTATCTGCGCGACACGCCCGGGGTACCCGTCCCGGCTGAGATGCCCGCGGGCGATCCGGCCGAGGCGCAGTGGGCGCCGGTGGCCGATCTGGCGCCGTAGGTGGGTCCCACCCGGCCGGCTACGGCGCCGGCGGGCGGCCTTCGGTCTCCAGGTCGAGCAGCCAGCGCTTGCGCTCGAGGCCCCCGGCATAGCCGCCGAGTGCCCCGTTGCCGCGCAGCACTCGATGGCAGGGGATCACGATCGGGATCGGGTTGGACCCGAGGGCGTTGCCCGCCGCTCGCGACCCGCGCGGGCTGCCCGCCTCGGCGGCCACCTGGGTGTAGCTGAGCACTCCCCCATAGGGGATCTCGGACGTTACGCCCAGCACCCGCCTCGCGAACGGGCCGATCAGCGACCAGTCGAGGGGAAGGTCGAAGCTCTGCCGCGACCCCGAGAAGTAGTCCTCCAGCTCCCTGCGCACGCCATCGAGGGGAGACTTCGACTCGACTATCCGGGGCGAGATGCGCAGCGCCAGTCGCTCGAGCACCCCATCGACGCCCTCCTCGGGGAACGCCAGGCGCACCAGCCCCCGCGGCGTGGTGGCGGCGAGCAGCGCCCCGAAGGGGGAGTCCACGGCGGCGTAGCTCACATCGGCAAGCCCCTCCGCGGCCATCCGGTCCGCCACACGCGAGGCCGCCTCCGCGGCGGAGCGCTCGATGCTCGCAACCTGTGGAGCGCTCAGTCGCCTTCGCAGCCGCTCGGCGAATGCGTCATCGGGGGAGGTGTTGTTCTCGTTCATGCCGGTACCGCCTTTCGAAGCTTGGCCAAACCCTCGTGCAGCGAGCGACGCGCCGCGTCCTCCGAGCAGCCGATCGCCACCGCGATCTCGCGGTGGGGAAGATCCGCCAGGAAGCGCAGCACCACCGCCGAGCGCTGCCGCGCCGGCAGCTCATCGACGGCCGTCCACAGCGTCTCGTCGCGCATCTCTGGAGATGGCTCGCGGCGTGGGTCCACAGTCGCCGGATCGGCGACAGGCAGGGCACGCCGGGAGCGGGCGCGGTGGGAGTCCAGTGCCTTGTTGTGCGCGATCGTCAGCACCCAGGCGCGCAGGTTCGAGTCGGCCCGCAGACGGGGATAGGCGCGCAGCGCCGCCACGAAGGTCTCCTGGAAGCAGTCCTCAGCCTCCACCGGTCCCACCGAGGAGACCAGGAACCGCCACACGACCTCCCGATGGGAGTCGAGGAACCGCTGAAAGGGGGGAAGCGCCTTGCTCACGATGGTCTAACGCCCCCACTCGCGCAAACGTGAGGTGGGTCAGTCCTCGTAATCGAAGAAACCCGCCCCCGAGGCGCGGCCCAGCCGGCCGTCGCGCACCAGGCGCAGCAGTTCAGGAGCCGGCCGGTAGCGCTCCTCGCGATACTCCCCGCACAGCGCCTCCAGCACTGCGAGGACGTGGTCGAGCCCGATCATGTCCGCCCACTCGAACGGTCCCCGCGGGTGGCTCAGGCCGAGAACCATGCCCAGATCGATGTCGCGAGCACCACCCACGCCTTCGCCGAGCGCGAACGCCGCCTCGTTGATGACCTGGCAGACGATCCTTCCGAGCACCAGGCCGGGAGCGTCGTCCACCCAGGCCACGTGCTTGCCGAGCGCGTTGAAGAAGCGCTCGGCCCGCGTGGCCGCCAGCGGCGAGGAGCTCTCGTTGCGGGTCAGCTCCACCAGGCCGGCTCCCTTGAAGGGAGGTAGCGCGTGGAAGCCCACGGCGCTGCCGCCCGGGTTCAGCGCCCCCAGCGACCCCGCCGCGCAGAGCATCAGGTGGACGCCTCCCTGGGAGAGATGCTTTCCCTGTCCACGGCGGTCCGGACGCTGGGGCTCCACGTCGGGCGTGCGCGGGGCGGGCACCCGTGGGTTGCAGTCCACGATCAGCGCCGGCAGCACACCGCCTGTGGGCTCGTGGGGCGAGCGCACCTCATACCCTGCCGCAATCGTCGCCTCGCGCAGTTCCTCGGCCAGCTCGCTCGCTCCCGTGATCACCACCACGCCCTCCCCGCCGCTCCCATCGGTCGCGATCGGCTCTGGATCCTCGGCCCGGTAGCTCACGGCCGAGCCCTCCCCGGTGGGGGTGTAGGTGTAGTAGCCCCGTCCCGTCTTGCGTCCATGCAGGCCCGCCGCCACGTACCGGGCGGTGATCGGCGAGGGGCGCCAGCGCGGCTCGCCGAAGCTCTGGGCGAAGAAGCTCTTGGAGATCTCAAAGCCCGTGTCGACCCCGACGAGATCCATCAGCTCGAAGGGACCCATGCGAAAGCCACCCTCCATCCGGCAGATGCGGTCGATCGTCTCGATGTCCGCCCTGCGCTCCTGGAGCAGTCGCAGCGCCTCGAGCCCGAAGGGACGGTTGCAGCGGTTGACCAGGAAGCCCGGCCCGTCGGAGGCACGGATGACCGTCTTTCCCATCGCCTCGCCCGTGGCCTCGGCCAGCGCCAGGGCCTGCTCGGAGGACTGCTCGCCGGCCACCACCTCGAGCAGCTTCATCAGTGGGGCGGGGTTGAAGAAGTGCATGCCCACCACCCGCTCGGGGTTGGCGGCCGCCGCCGCGATCGCTGTGACCAGCAGCGAGGAGGTGTTGGTGGCCAGCACGCACTCCTCGCTGACGGTCTCCGACAGGCGGGCGTAGAGCTCGTGCTTGAGCTCGATCCGCTCAGGCACCGCCTCGATCACCAGCTCGCACGGGGCGAAGGCGTCGAGGTCGTCCACCGCCTCCAGGCGAGCGGCCGCCGCGCTCGCCTCCTCGGCGCTCAGCTTGCCCCGCTGGGCTTCCTTGGCCAGCCCTGCCTCGACCTTCTCCACACCGCTGGCCAAAGCCTCCGGGATCGGGTCGTGCAGCAGCGTGCGCGCGCCCGAGCGACAGGCCAGCTGCGCGATACCCGCTCCCATCGTCCCGGCTCCGAGCACGCCGATGGTTCGCGCTGGGAACGCCGCCCGGCCGGCCGTGCCGGCCCCATCATCATCCTTGACCAGCTCTGGCTCTCCCATCGACGCTCAGGCGGGAACGAGCGCGCCGATGCCCGTCATTTCGCGGCCGATGATCAGTTTCTGGATCTGCGAGGTCCCCTCATACAGGGTTGTCACGCGGGCGTCGCGGAAGTAGCGCTCGACCGGGTGGTCGTCAACGTAGCCCGCCCCGCCGTGCACCTGGATGGCGAGGTTCGCGCACTCCAGCGACGCCTCTGTGGCGTGGAGCTTTGCCACCGATGTCTCCAGCGTGTTCGGCCGGCCCTGGTCCTTGAGGAAGCCCGCCCGCCACACCAGCATCCGTGAGGCGTCCGTCTTCAGCACCATGTCGGCGATCATCGCCTGGACCAATTGGAAGCTCGCGATCGGGCGACCGAACTGTTCGCGCTCCTTGGCGTACTTCACCGACTCCTCCACACAGCCCTGGCAGATGCCCACGCAGCCCGCCGCCACCGAGTAGCGCCCCGAGTCAAGCGCCGACATCGCCACTTTGAAGCCGTCGCCGATTGAGCCGAGCATCTGCTCGTCTGTCACCTCCACGTCTTCCAGGGCGATCGACGCCGTGTCGGAGGCGTGCAGCCCCATCTTGTGCTCGATCGTCGAGGCTTTGTAGCCCGGCTGGTCGGTGTCCACCATGAAGCACGCCAGGCCCTTGTAGCCGAGCTCGGGGTCCGTCTGGGCGAAGATCAGCGCCACCTTGGCGTAGTTGCCCATCGAGATCCACATCTTCGCCCCGCTGATCACCCAGCCCGTGTCCGTCTTCTTGGCCCTTGTCTTCTGGTTGGCCGCATCCGATCCCGTGTCCGGCTCGGTCAGGCCGAAGCAGCCCAGCCACTCGCCCGAGCAGAGCTTCGGGAGATAGTGGTGCTTCTGCTCCTCCGTGCCCCACTTGAGGATCGCCGAGCACACCAGCGAGGTCTGCACCGAGATCACCGTGCGGATCGCTGAGTCGCCACGCCCGATCTCCTCGACGATCAGCCCGTAGCTGAGGTAGTCCAGGCCCGCCCCCCCGTACTCCTGGGGGACGATCGCCCCGAGATAGCCCTGGTCGGCGATCTTCTTCACCAGATCGAGGTCGAAGTGGTGGTTGCGAGCGTTTTCCCTCGTCCGCTCGATCAGCTCTTTGTCGGTGAACTCCCTGGCTGTCTGCTTGATCAGGCGCTGCTCGTCGGTCAGGTCGAAGTCCATCTCTCTCCTATCGGGTCGTCGTTCTTGGTGGGAGCATGGAGGTCTGTGTGCTTCCCTCGGCCTCGCTGGTCACATCTCATAGACTAACGAGCGTTAGTTATTGTGGCGGCGCGGCTGTTGGTTGCTCGGCTCGGCGGCGTGGGCTGTTGGTTACTCGTTTCATGTGGTGTATCGCCATGGCTATACACCGCTCAGCTTTGGTGTGCGCCAGTGGGCGTTCACCCGCCGCTCTATCTCCTCGGCGATGCCATCGATCGGCAGGCGCTCCTGGGCCAGCGAGTCGCGATCTCTCAAAGTCAGTGTTCTGTCCTCCACGCTCTGGTGGTCGATCGTCAGACAGAACGGCGTGCCGATCTCGTCCTGGCGGCGGTAGCGCTTGCCGATGGCCCCACCGTCGTCGTACTCGGACTGGACCCGTCCGCGCAGCGCGCTGTGGACCTCGTGGGCGAGCTCGGGCTGTCCGTCCTTGTTGACGAGGGGGAGCACCGCCGCCTTCACCGGCGCCAGGCGCGGATGCAGCCGCAGCACCGTGCGCGTCTCGCCGGCGCCTGTGCCCTCGCGCTCGACCACTTCCTCGTCGTAGGCATCGACCAGGAAGGCCAGCGTGGCGCGGTCGGCGCCCGCCGCCGGCTCGATCACGTGCGGCACATAGCGCTCACCGGTGGCCTGGTCGAAGTACTCGAGCTTCTGGCCCGAGAACTCGGCATGACGGGAGAGATCGAAGTCGCCGCGGTTGGCTATGCCCTCTAGCTCCGACCAGCCGATGGGGAACAGGTATTCCACATCGCTCGTTCCCGACGAGTAATGCGAGAGCTCATCCGCGTCGTGGGCGCGCAGACGCAGGTGATCGGGGCGGATGCCCAAGGCGGTGTACCAGCTCTCCCGCTCCGCCAGCCAGTGCTCGAACCATCTCTGGGCATCGACGGGCGGGACGAAGAACTCCATCTCCATCTGCTCGAACTCACGGGTCCTGAAGATGAAGTTGCCCGGCGTGATCTCGTTGCGGAAGGACTTGCCCACCTGGGCGATCCCAAAGGGAGGCTTCTTGCGCGAGAACTGCAGCACGTTCTTGAAGTTGATGAAGATCCCCTGGGCTGTCTCGGGGCGCAGGTAGGCAGTGGACCCCGACTCCTTCACTGGACCGATGGTGGTCTCGAACATCAGGTTGAAGTCACGGGCCTCCGTCAGATCGCACTCATCCGTCTCACCCGGGTGCTTGGAGGGTTTGCGCCCACAGGGAAGATCGGCGAGATGGTCGGCCCGGAAGCGCTGGCCGCAGGTCTTGCAGTCCACCAGCGGGTCGGTGAAGCCGGCGAGGTGGCCCGAGGCCTCCCACACGCGTGGGTGCTGGAGGATGGCCGAGTCGATCGCCACGATGTCGTCGCGCTCCTGGAGCATGGCCCGCCACCACTCGTTCTTCACATTCGTCTTCAGCAGCACCCCGTAGTGGCCGTAGTCGTAGGTCGAGCCCACCCCCCCATAGATCTCAGAGGAGGCGAACACGAAGCCGCGCCGCTTGCACAGGGCGACGATCTTCTCCATGGTCACTGGCGATTGCTCGGTCATGGGGGGGCTGAGGATGGTAGTCGAGGTACGAACCCTCTAGAGGAATCGTCTAGAGGGAGCCGACTCGCTGTGCGTAAGATGCCCCTTCGTGGCGCGGGTGATGATCGTCGGCGGGGGTTGCCGGGGCAGGCAGCTCGCCTCCCTGCTGGTGGCCGACGGTCACGCCGTGCGCATCACCACTCGCACAGAGAACGGGCGGGCGGCGATCGAGCGGGCTGGAGCGGAGTGCTGGGTCGGCACCCCCGACCGGCTGGCCACCCTGAGGGGAGCTCTGGACAGCGTCACCATCCTCTGCTGGCTGCTGGGATCGGCCACCGGATCGGAGGAGGAGCTGCGCTCGCTCTACACCACCCGCCTGGAGTTCTTCCTCACCCAGGCCATCGACACCACCGTGCGGGGGTTTCTCTACGAGGCCCGCGGAACCAGCGTGGGGGAGGGTCTGCTGGGCGAGGGCGAGCGCACGGTGCGGGTGCTGACCGAGCGCAGCCTCATCCCCCTGGCGCTGCTGAATGCCGATCCCGAGAACATCGAGGGCTGGCTCGAGGATGCACACACCGCCATCACCGGACTGCTCACCGGATGATGATCGTGACGCCTGTATCAAGCCCGGGGCCACGGCGGCCGATGATGCCTGCACAATGGCCGGCGATCGCTCCCGATATGGACTTGCCGTCTCCGCCCTCGGCGCCATCGTGCTCGCCGTGTCGGTGTTCCTGCCCTGGTATGGGGTGAGCTTCACCGCCGCCGGCGTCGCCTTCGCTCAGCAGATCGGCAATCAGGTGGCATCCCAGTACGGCAACGCCGCCCTGCAGTCGATGATGAGCGGCCTTCACTCCGACATCAGCGGTCTCGCCGGCCAGCAGTTCGCCGCGCTCAGCGCCCATCAGGTACTGCACGATCTGAACATCCTGCTGCTCGTGCTCGCCGCTCTGGCCATGCTCGACGCGATCCTGCCGCTGGCACGCACCGGGGTCTCACTGCCCGCGGGAGCGGGCGGCTCGGTCGTGATCCTCGGATCGGTGGCCGCCATCTGCGTGATCTACCGCATGGTCGACCCGCCCGTGCCCGCCGGGGGATATATGGCGCTCTCGCTGCGCGAGGGCGCATGGCTCGCCCTGCTCGGCTCGCTGGCGATGGTCCTGGGAGGCCTGTGGCCGCGCGCCGTCACTGCGCCCACAGCTCTCGACGCCCAGGTGCGAGGCGCCTGGGGCGGCCTGTCGGGTTGGACGCCCGGCGGCTCCAGCAGCTGAACCGCCCGCTCGCCGAGGCCCCTGGTTCGAGCGCCCACGGCGCTATCCTGATAGTAATTCCCCTAAAGCTGATCAGGATTCACAACAGTCGCTCTCCAGCGACGGCTCGGCGCCTGAGAAAGGAACCACAAATGACGCTGCAACTTGGCGACACAGCCCCCGACTTCGAGGCCGATACCACCGAGGGTCGCATCAAATTCCACGATTGGATCGGTGACTCCTGGGCGGTGCTGTTCTCCCACCCCAAGGACTTCACCCCCGTGTGCACCACCGAGCTCGGTTACATGGCCAACGCCAAGCCCGACTTCGACAAGCGCAACACGAAGATCATCGGGCTCTCGGTCGACGCGCTCGACAACCACGAGGAGTGGGCCAAGGACATCGCCGACACCCAGGGCACGGCGCCCAACTACCCCATCATCAGCGATGCCGACTTCAACGTGTCAAAGCTCTACGGCATGCTGCCCGCCGACACCTCCGGCGAGGCCGGCACACGCACCCCGGCCGACAACCAGACGGTGCGCAACGTGTTCGTCATCGGCCCCGACAAGAAGGTCAAGCTGATCCTCGTCTACCCCATGACCACAGGACGGAACTTCGACGAGGTGCTGCGGGTGATCGACTCGCTCCAGCTCACCGCCAAGCACAAGGTGGCGACGCCCGTCAACTGGAAGCCCGGCCAGGACGTCATCATCGCCGGCTCTGTCTCCAACGAGCAGGCCAAAGAGACCTACCCGGATGGCTGGGAGGAGCCCCGCCCCTACATCCGGATCGTGCCCCAGCCGACGAGCTAGGCGAGGGCTTCAGGGCGCAGTCAGCCGGCCGTCGAGGCCGGTTGACTGCAGCCACACGAACAGGTCCTCGAGGATGCGCGCGGTGGCGCCCCAGATGAGGTGGTCCTCCACCACGAAGGCATCGACCTCGAAGCTCATGCCACGGCGCTCTATCTCGGTGCGGGTCCTGCCCTCGCGCACCGCGCTCAGCGGCAGCTCGAGCACCGCGTCCACCTCCCTCGCCGACGGCCGCCAGGCCAGTCCTGCGGGGATCGCTCCCACGATGGGATGGATGACGTAGTTGGTGGCGAACGTCGAGGTGGGGGAGAGCTCGCCGAGCAGGCGCACATGGGTGCGCTCCAGGCCGATCTCCTCCTCGGCCTCGCGCAGGGCCGTGGCCGTCAGGTCGGCGTCCTCGGGGTCCTGGCGCCCCCCGGGAAATGAGATCTCACCCGCATGACGGCGCAGGTCCGCCCGTCGGCGTGTGAGCACCACATGCGGCTCCTCGCTCCCGCCCTGCGTGAACAGGGGCACGAGCACGGCAGCTGCTATCTGATCGCCCGGCGCGGGCGGGGTGCTCCCCGACGACTCAGGCGGCCAGGTGAACGCGCTCAATGCGCTCCTGGAACATGACCTCGCCGTCGAGCACGCGGTGCACGGGACACTTGGCCGCAATCACCCGCAGCCGCTCGACCTGCTCCTCGGGAAGATCCTCGGGGAGGCGCATCACGAGCTGAAACTTGGTGGGACAGCCGCGCTCGGCGGGGCTGTACTCGACGTCGACCTCCACATGGCCGATGTCCCAGCCCTTGCGGGCGGCATACATCTCCATGGTGATCGCCGTACAGGAGGCAAGGCTCACGGCGAGCAGCTCCCGCGGGTCGGGCCCCGCGTCGTCGCCGCCCTCGGCCAGAGGCTCGTCGACCGTCACCTGGTGGTCGCGAATCTGCACCGTGTGCTTGAAAGCCCCGGCCTCGCGCCGCGCGGTGGCTTTCATCCTTGTGAGCCCTTGCGTGTCGGTCATCTGGATCCCTTCAATAGTCCACTTGCCTCTGGTTTGATCATATCCCTGCCGCCGCTAGGTGAGCGGGTTGAACAGTAGCCCCGTGAGGAGCTTGGGGAAGAAGTAGGTCGACTTCGGCGGCATGTTCTCGCCTGCGGCCGCAACCTCGCGAACCTGCTCCACGGGGGTCGGGCGCATGAGGAAGGCCGCATCGAACTCGCCCGAGGCCACCATCGCAAGTGCCTCCGCCGTGTCGCGGGCATAGAACATGCCGTTGAAGTGCGCGATGTCCTCATCGCTCAGGCTGAGCGCGTTCTTGAGCACCAATGTCTCCAAAACACCAGTGTCGAGGTGCCGGTAGGGCTCGGAATGACCCTCGAGCGCCGTGTCGGCGATCGCCTGATCCTTGAGCGTCAGCCGCTGCATGAGCCCCTCGCGGCCGTTGACATAGCCGAGCTGCAGTGGGCCCAGGCCGGGCGGCGGAGCCACCTCCTCGGGGGACACATCGACGATGTCGAAGTCGCGAGCGAGAGCCTGGGCCAGCGCCGCACGCTGCTCCTCGTCGAGTCCCCGCACGAGGCGGTGAGTGGGGAAGACCGTCAGCCCCGGATCCTCCAGCGCCACCAGGCACATGAGGATGTAGCGGTGCTCGCCCTCGCCGCCGACCTCCTTGGCGTAGGCCTGCATCGTCTCGTAGCGATGGTGCCCATCGGCGATCAGCAGCTCGGCGTCCTTCGTGGCGGCCTGCACGGCCGCGATGGCCTCGTGGTCGCTCACCCGCCACAGGCGATGGACGGTGCCGTCAGGGTCCGTGACCTCGCCCCACGGCACCTGCTCGGTCGCCGGCGCGAGCGCTCCCCAGGCCGCCTCGCTGGGGTCGGAGAACAGCGAGAAGATGGGGGAGATGTTGGCTCGCGTGGCCCTCGTCAGACGCAATCGGTCCTCCTTGGGGCCCGGATGGGTGCGCTCGTGCGGGCGCACCCGCCCCGGCCCGTAGTCCTCGATGCGCACCCTGCAGAAGAACCCCCTGCGGGTGCGCGAGCGCCCGTCGGGACCGGTGTAGTCCTGGGTGTGAGCCCACAGCGCCGGCATGCCGTCGCGCACCAGCGCGCCCTGCAGCTGCCAGCTCTCGAACAGCTGGCCCGCCGCCGCGTAGGGATCGGGCTCGCCCTGGGGAAGATCGATGGCCACCACGTTGAAGGGCGAGCGCTCCAGCAGAGCCCTGCGCTGGTCGGCGTCGATGACGTCGTAGGGGGGAGCCACCACATCGGAAAGCGCTCCCGCCACCGAGGAGTCGTAGTGCAGCGCTCGTAGCGGTTGGACCTCAGCCATGGCCTTCCGCGGACGCTAGCAGCGAGGCCCGCTGTACGGATGCCCGCCAGAGGACTACTCTTAGCCTACGGGGCGTGGCGCAGCCTGGTAGCGCACCTGCTTTGGGAGCAGGGGGTCGGAGGTTCAAATCCTCTCGCCCCGATGACGTTTGTTTGGCTTTGGGATGCGGGTTCGCGGGGTGACGTTCGCGAACACCGCGAGCGCCATGTGCGAGGACCCCCGGGAACGTCCCTGCGGGCCGGCGGCGAATATCGTGCAGGGTGTGAGCCCGGGACCGATATGAGCGCGGACCGCCTCAAGGCCGGGCAGCTGGGCACGCTGGACGTGACGTCCTCGACGGTCGCCAACATCGGACCGGGCATCGACTTCTACTTCGCCTTCGGGGTGATCGCCGTCACCGCTGGGGTCGCCGCGCCACTGACGATCCTCGCGGGTGCTTTGGCTGTGGGCCTGCTCGCGTTCATCGTGGCGGAGTTCACGAAGGTCGAGCCGTCGGCTGGCAGCTTCATTACCTATGTCGAGACCTCGCTGGGGGCAAGGGCCGGGGTCGTCACCGCCCTGCTGGTCGCTGTGGGCTTCACCGTTGCCATAGCGGGGGTGTTCACGATGTCAGGTGGGATGGTGGCGTTGACCGTTGCCCACTACACGTCGTGGTCGCCAGCGTGGGAGCCGCTGAGCCTCGTCCTGACGGTGGGGGCCATCTGGCTGACGGCGCGCGGCGTCCGTCTCTCGACCTCGGCGGTCGGGATCGCCGTGGTGGTGCAGGTGGCGATCATGCTCGCCGTCTGCGTGGTGACCCTCATCGACCGGCGCGCCCATCTCTCGGGCATACCGTTCTCCTGGGCCCACCTCAGCGGTGGTCTGGCCGGCCTCTCGGCGGGCTTCCCCCTCGCCCTGTACATGTTCATCGGCTGGGAAAACGGCCCCGCCCTGGCCGAGGAGTGCCGCGATCCACGGCGCACTGTCCCGCGAGCGCTCTACATCTCGATTGCGATCGCCACCGTCCTGTTCGTGCTCTTCACCTACGCCACCGTCACGGGCTTTGGCTATGACGTCTCCTCGATCGGACGCTCGTCGGTCCCGTTCCTGGCCGTGGCCGACCGCTATCTCGGCACGGCCGCCGTGCTGGCCTGGATCGCCGGGATCGTCTCCGTGCTCGCCACGCTGGTGGCCGGCGTGAACTCCCAAGCTCGCATGCTCTTCGACGGCGGCAGATCGGGGCTCCTGCCGTCACGGCTCGGTCACCTCCGCCAACCCACGGAGACGCCGGTGAACGCCCTGCTGGTGATGGCCTGCGGGGGGCTCGGGCTGATCGCGGTGTGGTGGGCGGCCCACCTCATCGGCGTGGAGACGGGGGCGACGAACCCGGTAGGCCTCTATGCGGAGTGCTCGACGATGGGCACGATCGTGATCCTGTTCGTCTACCTGCTCACCACTCTCGCCCTTCCCGTCTTCATGTGGCGCCGTCATCGACCGTCGTTCTCAGCTCTCCGGCACATCCTCATCCCGGGCCTGGGCGCCCTTACGCTCGTCATCCCGTTCGTTGAGCTGTGCAAGCCCGGACAGCCGGCGCCCTACAGCGCGTTTCCCTACATAGCGCTTGCGATCGTCGCGGCGGCCACCGTGATCGCCTTCGTCGTCGTGCGGCTCCACCCGAGCGCCGGCGTCGGCGAGGGGACGAGCTTCGTCGAACCGTGAGAGCCGATGTCAGGCGCCGAACGACTCGATCTCGTACCTTTCACCGTCTTCGGCGTGGTAGACCGCTGTTGCGTCGCTGCCTTCCAGATCGACCACCACGAAGCCCAGCTTTTCCCACTCCAGGCCCTGATGGTCGACGCGGGTGGTCTGAGGCTTGAACTTCACCTTGGGAGCGCGGGCCGCCCAGCGCTTTGGGGTGAAGGACGCCGCGAGCTTTCTGATGGTGTCGACGCAGAACTGGAAGAGCCCGGTGAAGGTGAACACGTGGGAGAGAAGTTCTGGCACCCCGCCGTTGCCGATGCAGACCGGGAAGCGCACTCCCAGGTAGGGCTCGTAAACGAACGCCCGGTGCTCGTGACCCCAAAACCAGGAGTGGATCAAGCCGCTGTTGCGCGCCTTGTCGGTCTTTTCCCTGATCCCAGGGCCGACGCTCGCCTGGGCACGTGAGCTTCCCAGCTGGTGATGGCTCAACAGGATCGTCTTGCGGCGCTCCGCCGGCGGCGGATGCTCATCGCCGGGCTCGAGTCCGAGCCATCTCATCAGCCACGGAGTCTGGCGCTCGTCAAGGTCGTTGTCCACATAGGCGCTGTCGAGGCCGATGATCTGCCAGTGATCGTTGAAGAGGCGGAAGAAGCTCGTGCCGTTCTGCTGCCTGAATGCGTCGGGAGCCAGACCGGAGGCATCTGCGGCGCCGGGCAGGTGGAGCGGTCGGGGGATCTGGAGCGATCAACTCGAAGTAGCCCTGGCCCCCCGAGTACATGTCGTGGTTGCCGTTCAGGTTCCAGGAGGTGGCGCCAGCAAGCTCACCACGTGCCGGCCAGTACCTGACGAAGCGCCGCTGATACTCGTCGGGTTCTCCGCAGTAGTAGACATCGCCGAGGTGAATGACGTGCAGCTCGACTCCCGGGCCCGCCGTCGCGAGCTCTTCTTCCATCTGCGTTGCGAGTGCCTGGGCGCGCGGCGTTCCAGTTGCCCAGTCACCGAACAGCACGATGCGCACGCGGTTCGCTATGTGCTGCTCTGCGGGAGTCACCCCGAAGTCGTGCCTGCCGTCGAGCATCGTCAATCCGCTCTGCACCACGGTCTTGATCCACTCCCAGTCGTCCGGTCCAAACTGGGCGAGCAGTTCGTCGCGACTGCTAGATCCCGATTCGAGATCCTTGCTGGCCAGCCGAGCCTCGAGCGCGGACTGTACGTGGGATAGATAGACGTCGTGTGGCATGAACGGAGCCTTCGTACCGCCGCGCCAGAGGCCTGAGAGGCGATAGCCAAGACGGGCGAGGGGATCGCGGCCAGTCAGCGCTCGCGTCTTGCTGGCACGGTCGAGCCGCTTCCAGATCTCGCGGGCGGCCTTGCGCGTGGTGCGCGGGTCAGTCGCCCGCTTCACCGGCACGGGCTGGTCCGCGCTCGGCGGAACAGCTGACGTGTTGGGCACCATCGGGTCAGTCACAGCGACCGTTATGGCGGCGTCGAGCTCGGCCTCCCAGAGGGGTCCCGACAGCCCTTCGCCAACCTTTGAGAGCGTTGGTGTGGTGGTCTTCCACGAGATCCCCAGGCCGGTGAGAATGCTCGCGAGGCCGCCGATAACCCCATTGCCGCCGAGCACGATGATCGCGGCCAGGCCGCCGAACACGAGCCCCGCGGCCACAACCACGGGTATCCAGAACCTCTTCATGAAGCCCACGGCCAAGTTGGATGCGTCCGAGAGCAGCTGCTCGCCCGCCTCGATGTAGGTGCCGACAGTCAGCAGATCGCGGGCGTTCTTCTCGCCGGTGAGGATCGCGCGCCAACGCTCGCCCTGTCGGTCGAGGCGACGGTCGAAGTCAGGACGCCCCACAGTCCCCGTCCATGGCCGCTGACGCCCCCAGCTCTGCCATCTGCGCAGCGAGTCGGCGACCGCCTGGCCGGCGTGAGCGGGCAGGGCCGATTTGAGATCTGCGCACCAGGCGGTCAGTTTCGTCAGATGCTGGTCTCCCAGGTGGTGCTCGAGCTCCTCCACCGCCTGGTGTCGGCCCGTGGTCTCGCGTAGAGCGCGTCCGAGGCTGAATGCCTTGCCAAGACGGAAGTCGGCCACCGTCAGCGCGCTCAGCAGCTCGACGTGCAGCTGGCGGAGATCGACGGGCATCAGCCCGTTCTCGAACCCTTCCCGGACTTCGTCATGCAGCCGCTTGAGTTCGTCGTCTTCTGTCGCCGACGCAAGAAAGGCGAGACCATGCAGGAGCTGCGCCACGCGGAGGTACTGCTTCTCCTCCGGATGAAGCCCCCCAACGCCCGGAAGGTCATTGACGCCAGGCTGGGGCTGGGGGAGCTGTCCGTTGACGGGGGGAGCTTCGACCTCGTCAGGATCGGGCTCCTCCATCGGCTGAGCTTGGGCATCGTGGTAGAGCTCAGCCATCTGCCAGCCGAGCGCAACCGCTCTACAGACCTTCGTCGTGTCCTGCTGTTCCTCGCCAACAGTGGACGAGCCTGTGCCCGGCTTCGCTTCGCTAGCCACGACTGCCGTTTCCCCCAGGTGTCGGCGCTTACTCCGGGGCACCCTACACGGCGCCGGCACCGTGCTCAGCATCGCTCGACCTTGTCGGGTTCGAATTCACGCTGCTTGCGTGCTTCCGATGAGTGGATCCATGTGGGCTCCCGTGGGACCATGCGGCCAACAACCGGGGTGTGGGCTCAGAACGTTGTCCTAACCTGCCGATGCAGGTGTTGATGCTCGAATACCCAGCCGGACGCGGCTTCCCAGTGCAACGGCTCGCAGCGGTACTACTGCTCGCGAGCCTTCTCGGCTTCCTCGCCCCGGCCGCTGGCCACGCCGCGATCACGACCTTCGGCAGCCCGCTCTCGGCGCCCGCCACGCTCGACACGGCCAACAACCTCAGCTACTTCGGCACCTACACCGCCGTGCCGGCGGCTCCCGATGCGCCGAATGGGGTGTTCCACACCCACCACTACGGTGCCGACACGGCGCTGTGGAACGAGAAGCTGTCCCACGGCGCCCCCCGTTCGCCGGCGACGGGACAGGCGCTCACGGTGAGCCTCGAGGGTTGCGCCCAGGCGGCCGCGGGCGGCCCCCCTCCGCTGACGCAGATCCACTTCCAGGACATATCTCCGCTCCCGGGCGGGGGCGCGCGGGTGAACCTAACCTCGCAGGGATTCGTGATCCCCATCTGCGGCCAGCACCGCGCGGGGAACTCCACGATCACCACCTACAGGCCGATCAACCTGTGCGTTAGGAAAGGCGACTACGTCGCCTTCAACGACGAGGGCGGGTATGTGGAAAACGTCTACCGCAGCGGCGTCCCCTACCGCGTCCTTGGACGGGCCCACGGCTCGACAGCGGACTCCTTCCTACGCAACAACGGCACCGGCAACGGCGCCATCATGCCCTCCTCGCAGGTCTTCCCCAACGAAGGGTTCGCTGCCTCGCGGGGCGAGGAACTGATGCTGCGTGTGCGGCTCGGCACAGGCGCTGACGCGACCCACATCTGTCCTGGCGGGACGGCCAAGTGGCACTGAGTCGCCGTCAGGAGGAGCTGCTGGCGGGAACCGCGCCGTAGGTGTTGCGGCCGTCCGGCTTGGCGGCGAAGAATTCCTTCGCCGTCTTCTCGCCGGAGTTGTAGAGCTCTTCCTGCTGGGCCTTGGTCAGGGCGAAGTCGAGCGTGGGGACGTCGCCGGTGGGAATCGAGATGGTCCGGGGTCCGAAGGCGACCATCTCGAGCTTGTCGAGCGCGTTCGTCGAGGTGTCGACGATCGCCTTGAGCATGTCGATCGGCCACAGCGGCCCGTCGATCGCGGTGTAGGTTGGCTGTTCGGGTGAGGTTCCGCCATAGAGGCGAAACCCCCACGTCGGGTGCTGCGGCGTCGGTGTGTCGAAGAGGAACACGGGGAATGCACTGGTAACTCCGCCGTCGACCAGTACGCCCGGCTTTTTGGTGTGGGCATCGAGCAGGCTGAGGGGAGGGAAGAAGTAGGGGAAGCCCGCGCTGATGCGCACGGCGTCCGCGATCGGGAACTCGCCGGGAACGAGCGCTTTGCCGTGCTCGTCGGTGTAGAGGACCACGTCCTCGGGGAAGACCACCATGCGCGCATGGGCCAGGTCGGTGCCGACGACCCTGAGCTTCTCGGGTTCGAGATCGTTGAAGGTAGTGGCTTTGTGCGGCGCCTCGGCCAGCAGCTTTTCGATCCAGGCGTGCAGCGCCTTGCCTTTGGTGGCCCCGTGATGCAGCTCCAGGTTGACGGGGATCTCTAGCTGGCCGAGCGCCCCGTAGTCGGCGATCGTGCTGAAGTCGAAGCTGTCGAGCTGTTCGCGCAGGCTCTGCGCGTCATATCCGACAGCCAGGGCCATCGCGGTGATCGCACCCGCCGAGGTTCCCGCCAGCTTGCCCCATTCGGTGTACCCGGCGTCGGCCGCGGCCTGCAGGGCTCCGGCGAAGGCCAAGCCCTTGATGCCTCCCCCGGAGAACACTCCATCGGCTCGCATAAGACCACAGTTCCAAATATCGGTGCCCCTGTCAAGAGATCACAAGGACCGATTGGCGACGATGCCCGTGTCGGCTGTGGATCAGTCGAGGTTCTCCACGATCTCGTTGGCGCGTGACCACTGCTCGGGTGGAACCACCAGGTAGATGTCGCCGCGGCCGAAGCGGTCGAGGGGATGATCGGCCATGCAGCTGGCCTGAAGGCCCACAGCGCGGAGCTGGTCTCGCCAGGCCAGAGCCGTTGCCTGCTCCTCGAACACGCTGACCGTCTCCCATCCATCAAGCCGCGGATCGCCGCCGATCGTCACCGGCTCCTCCTTTGCGACGCGGCGTCTCGAGAACCAGGAGAACGGCACTCCGCAAGGACCCCTCTCAGCCACCCAGGGCGAACAGCGGCCAGCGGCCGGGCACACCCTTGAGCTCATGAAAGCCCCGATCCTCGAAGGTGAACGGCCCGCCCACCACCGTCCCGAACACCGTTCCCGAGACGAGCACCTCGCCCGGACCGGCGAGCCCATTCACGCGTGAGGCGATGTGGACGGCCATCCCCCCGACATCGTCGCCGATCAGCTCGCACTCCCCGGTGTGCACGCCGATGCGAACCTCGATGCCGAGCTCGCGCGCCGCCGCGGTAATCGCCAGCGCGCAGCGAAGCGCGCGCGAGGGTGGACCGTCGAAGGTGGCGAGGAAGCCGTCGCCCACCGTCTTTACCTCGCGGCCCCCGAAGCGGCCGAGCTGGGCGCGGACATCCTCGTCGTGGCGGGCCAGCAGATCGCGCCAACGGCCGTCGCCGAGCTGCGCCGCCAGTGCGGTCGCCTCGACGATGTCGGTGAACATCACAGTGAGCAGCCCGCGCGCGATCTCGCCGCCGCGCCTGTCGCCGGTGAGGAACTCCTCGATCTCCTCCACGATCGCATCGCTGTCGCCCACGAACGGGAACGAGTCCCTGCCGTCGAGCTCCACCATCCGGGCGCCGGCTATGTGCTCGGCCAGATAGAGCGAGTGGCGGATGTCCCACGCCTGGTCGCGGCTGCGGTGCATGACCAGCGTGGGAACGCGCACCTGGGGAAGCTTCTCCCGCACATCGAGATCGACCATCGCCCGTGACATCGCCCGCGCCTCCACGGGGCTGGCGGACAGGCGCTGCATGCGGGCGAACCACTCGATGAGGGTGGGGTCGCCTGACATCGAGGGCGCGAGCGTCTGCAGCACGGGACTGTCTGTCTTTCCCCATGCGTCGGAGTTGCGTTCGGTCATCGCCTGGCGTTCCTCGTTGGTGAGCGCCCAGTCGTAGTCCGGCGCCCACGAGGTGCGAGCCACCGATGCGTACATGATCAAAGCGCCGACCCGCTCCGGATGATCGGCCGCGAGCAGCGCCCCCACGAGCCCGCCCAGCGAATAGGTGAAGAGGGCCGCCCGTTCGCTGCCCGCGGCGTCGAGCACGGCGAGCGCGTCAAGTGCATCCTGCTCGAGCGTCTGCTCCTGGAGCGTGCGATCGGACAACCCCGTCCCCCGCCGGTCGAACAGGATGAGGCGGTTGAACACCGCCAGGCGCTCGAGGAAGCGACGCATGGCGGGTGCCTCCCACAGCTGCTCGACCTGGGAGATCCATCCCGGAAGGAACAGCAGATCCAGTGCGCCCTCGCCCGCAACCTGGTAGGCGATGCTGGCGTCTGCGCTGCGTGCATACCGGGTGACGGGCGCCATCAGGTCTCTTCGATCAGCGCTCGGAAGACGGCTGCCGGCTCGACGGTTGCGCCCGCCGCATGCACGCGATCGGACAGCCACAGGTCGGAGGTCACCACGCGAACGGATCCCGGCTCGACGTCGCAGGAGAGGATGCGGATGATCTCATCGTCGGCGGAATCGCGCCGCGGCCGGGGCGCGTGCGCCACCACGATGACGGTCGAGCGGATCGGCGGGTTGGGCGGCTGCTCGAACACCACCGTGACGTCTGCGCCGCTGGCGGCGGCCCAGCGCTCGAGCAGGCCCACGAGCTTGATCATGGCGCCGTGGCGGTCCTTCCACCAGGCGTCCGGACGGGTGCCGATCACATTCATGCCATCCACGAGCCAGCGCATCGAGGAAGCCTATGTCCTGGCCCTCCCGCGGCGTCTCGGCGGGTCGAATCACGCTGCATTGCGGCCTCGCGGGCGGATCTGCTGGAGTGCCTGGCATGCGTCTCGAGGGCATCCAGACGGGGGACATCGTGGAGGTCGACCACAAAGGCCGGCGCTTTCACGCGCTCGTCACTGGCCAGGCGCCGGGTGGGCTCGCGCTACAGCCAACCGATCGGCGGATCAACTACTACAGCTGTCGCAGCCGCGAGGTGATCGGCCACTGGGCAAAGCGGGGTCGTCCCCGCCAGACGAGCGAGCCGCTGCGCCCCTCTCCCCGCCAGCTCGAGATCGATCTGGGGCTGGGCGGAGAAGACGCCTCCGAGTGAGCCGTGGCGCTTGAGCGATCCCATTAGCTCAGCTCACGTGCCGGGCGCTCTGCGCCTCGGCGGCGTCCTCCAGGCGGTCATCGCCCCAGAACAGCTCACCTCCGACGAGCACGGTGGGCACTCCGAACACCCCGGCGGCGAGTGCTTCGTCGTTCACCGAGCGCAGATCCTGCTTGACGGCGGGGTCCGATAGAGCACTCTCGAGCTCGCCCGGATCGATTCCGACCCTTCGCCCAGCCTCCAGCACGGAGTCGCGCACTTCCAGGTCGGCGCCCTCGAGGAATGCCAGGCGCATGGTGGCGAGGGCGAGCTCCTTGAGCAGCCCGCGTTGCTCGGCGAAGATCATCGCTCGCGCCGCCTGAAGGTCGTTCGTCGGCCACGGCTCCGGCCAGCGCATCTGCCCGAGACCTCGAGCATGGGCGCGCTTCTCGCAGTCCTCGATTCCGCTCTGGCGCGCTGGCGTCAGACCCCAGGAGATGCGGCCGTGGGCATTGAATACCACTCCCGGCAGCACCGGTCGCCACTGAGCGTCAGGAAGGAGCTGATCGATGCGCTCAGCGGCGAGCCACGAGTAGGGGGACATCGCGCCGAAGAAGAATCGGGGAGACGAGAGGCTCACCGCGTCTTAGGATTCCACATTCTCGGCCATCGCGGACTATGGAAGGGGCGCGCGCCAATGCATGAAGAGCCCAGTCGGCTGCGTCCAGATGGCGGTGCGATCCTGGGGCGGGCGATCGTTCTCACGCTGCTGGGCGAGGACCGTCCCGACGGCTTGACCTACGCCGAGCTCGGCGCGGAGCTGGGCGCATCCCCGGCTGAGGTGGAGGAGACGGCCCGAGGGCTGTGTGAGGAGGGCGTGCTTTGCTGCCGCGACCGTCATGTCCGTGCGTCCCGGGTGGCTCGCCGACTCGATGAGCTGGGACTGATCGGCGTGTGAGGGATAGGGTCTCGGGGATGAGCGACCGCGTGCTGATCCTCTCCTGGGAGTATCCGCCGGTAATCGAGGGCGGCCTGGCGCGGCACGTGCGCAAGCTCGCCGAGGCGCTCGTTCGCCAGGGTGTGACCGTCGATGTGCTCACTCGCGGCGTCGGCAGCGACTCAGATCTCGAGCAGGCGGGCCCCGAAGAGCTGGGCGGCGTCAACGTGTACCGCGTGCGTGAGCCCGGCTGGCCCCGTGACCTGGGCCGCTTCGTGGCGTGGGTGGAGCAGATGAACGACGACATGCTGGCCGCCGGCGGAGCTCTGGCCCAGGAGAACGAATACGAGCTGATCCACGGCCACGACTGGCTCGTCGCCCGTGCCGCGGCGCAGCTGGCCGATCGCCTGGAGGTCCCCTACATAACCACCATCCATGCCACCGAGCACGGTCGCCACCAGGGCTGGGTGGCCAATCCCCCGCAGTCGCACATCCATTCGATCGAGCGCTGGATGGCCCATCGCGCCGACGCTGTGATCGTCTGCTCCTACTACATGCGCGGGCATGTTGCCGACATCTTCGACATCGACGAGCGGCGGGTGGCGGTGATCCCCAACGGCGTCGATCCGAGCGAACTGCGGCCCAGCGGCGATCTGCAGGCGCTGCGACGCGAGTTCGCCGAGCCCCACCAGAAGCTCGTGCTGCTGGTGGGACGCCTGGTCTATGAGAAGGGCTTCCAGCTCGCCCTCGATGCGCTGCCGGGAGTGATCGAGCAGGTGGGCGACGTGCGCTTCCTGGTGGCGGGAAGCGGCACGCACGAGGCCGAGCTGAAGGCTCAGGCCGAGCGGCTCGGGCTCGGCGAGCACGGTACCTTCGTGGGCTGGATCGGAGACGACGTGCTGCATTCGCTCTACCGGATCTCGGATCTGTGTGTGGTGCCATCGATCTATGAGCCGTTCGGCCTGGTGGCGCTCGAGGCGATGGCTTCGGGATGCCCCTGCATCGTGGCCGACACGGGGGGGCTGCGAGAGGTGGTTCCCGGCGGCGAGCGCGTGGGACTGCGCTTCAACGGCGGGGATCCCGAGCACCTCGGGGTGATGATCGAACGCCTGCTGGTGGATGAGGCACTGCGTGACAGGCTGGTGACCGAGGCCTCCGAGCACGTGCTCAGCTTTGACTGGGATGACATCGCGCTGCGCACCCGCGGCATCTACGATGAGTTCGGCCAGCTGACCGCGCGAGAGGGAGCCAGGAGGGGATGACAGACAAGCTTCAGGGCCTGATGCAGGATGACTTTCCGCTGACGCTCAACCACCTGCGCAGACGCATGCGCGACTGCAACCACGGAGCGGAGATCGTGACGCTCCTGGATGACGGCTCGGTCAGCCGCTCCAGCCACGCCGAGACAACGCTGCGCATCGATCGACTGGCGCGCGTGCTCGACCGTCTCGGCATCGCCCAGGGCGACCGTGTGGCCAGCTTCGCCTGGAACAACCAGCGCCACTTCGAGCTCTACATGGGCGCCCCCTGCGTTGGGGCGGTGCTGCACACCCTGAATGTGCGCCTGTTCGCCGAGCAGCTCACCTACATCGTCAACCATGCCGAGGACCGCGTGATCTTCGTCGACGACTCGCTCGTGTCGGTCCTCGAGCCCCTCGCCGCAACCTTCGAGGGGGTCGAGCACTACGTGGTGATGGGCGACGGCGACAGCGGCTCGCTGCCGAACGTGCTGCGCTACGAGGAGCTGCTCGCCGAAGCGGGAGACGGCAGCTTCGACTACCCGGAGGTGGACGAGCGCCAGGCGGCGGCCCTCTGCTACACGAGCGGCACCACGGGCAACCCCAAGGGGGTGCTCTACTCGCACCGCTCGATCAGCATGCACTCCTCAGCGACGCTGATGGCCGACGGCAGTGGCCTCTCGCGCGCCGACAGGGTGCTGGCGGTGGTGCCGATGTTCCATGCCAACGCCTGGGGGCTCCCCTATGGGGCGGCGCTTGCGGGCTCCGACCTGATCTTGCCCGACCGCTTCCTGGGCGCCGAGTCGCTGGCCGGCCTGATCGCGGCCGAGCGCCCCACGCTGATGGGCTGCGTGCCGACGATCTTCAACGACCTGCTGCGCTACGCCGACGCGCATCCCGAGGTCGACCTGTCCTCGCTCACCAACGCCGCCTGCGGCGGCTCGGCGGTGCCGCGTCAGCTGATGAAGGACTTCGAGGAGCGCCACGACGTGCGCATCTTCCAGGCCTGGGGGATGACAGAGACGAGCCCCGTGGCCACCTACGCCCGGCCCCGGGAGGCAGAGCACGACGACGCCTACTGGGACGATCGCGCCAAGCAGGGACGGCCGCTGCCCTGGGTGGAGCTGCGCCTCGTCGACGGCAACGGCGGCGAGGTCCCGTGGGACGGCAGCTCGACGGGCGAGATCGAGGTCCGCGGGCCGTGGATCGCCGCCGGCTACTTCCGCGAAGACGATCGCGAGAAGTTCGACTCGGGATGGCTGCGCACGGGCGACATCGCGGCGGTCGACGAGAAGGGTTTCGTCCAGATCACCGACCGAGCCAAGGATGTGATCAAGTCGGGTGGGGAGTGGATCTCCTCGGTCGAGCTTGAGAACGAGCTGATGTCGCACCCCGATGTGGTCGAGGCGGCGGTGATCGCCAAGCCCGACGAGCGCTGGGCCGAGCGTCCGCTCTGCTGCGTGGTTCTGCGCGAGAGCTCGGAGGTGGACGCCGAGCAGCTGCTGGAGCATCTGCGTGGGAAGGTCGCCAAGTGGTGGCTCCCGGACGAGTTCGCGTTCGTGTCGGAGATTCCCAAGACCAGCGTGGGCAAGTTCGACAAGAAGGTGCTTCGCGGCAAGCTCGCGGAAGGGGAGCTCGAGGGGCGCGTGCAGATCTCCTAGTACGTTTGGGGGAGCTGTCAGCGGGGAACAGGCTGCCTTGGGACATGCTGTGACCGGTGTAGCTGATAGACCTTGGTCCTGAGAAGGCAGGCTATGACCTGGAAATGGCGAACCAAAGACGATGCTTTGCCACGAGAAGCAGTCGTGAACATATTCCAAGAGGCCCCCGATGGGGGCCTGATCGCTCAACACACCACCAATGGGAGGTTGGCATGACTCGGACCGATGTCATGGCCTCGAGCAGGCCACAGACAGCAGGCGCAGCGCCGACGAGGAGAGGATCGACCGGCATGCGCCGGCTCTCGCTTCTGCCGGTGGTGCTGTTGGCAGTGATGGCCCTGGTTGGGCCCGGTACGGCCCTCGCGGCCACCGAAACAAGCTCGAAATCGGGCTATGCGACGCAACCCACCACGCCGAGCACGGGCACATCGCCGTCGAAAGAAAGCAGCTCGCCGAAAACCTCGACGCCGAGCAAAGAAACCGAACCATCGACGACAACCGCCGCCCCTACATCGGAATCCGAGAAAACTGGCACGCTGCCGTTCACGGGCTTTGACCTGCGCTGGAGCGTGGGCATCGGGCTGCTGCTGATGGGCGCAGGCCTCTCGATCGTGGTTGTGCAGCGCCGCCAGCGCCGCGAACACTGAGCGAGTACCAAAGACCTAAGACGTAGGAGAGGCCGTCTGCCCCGGGCAGGCGGCCTCTTCGTCGTTGGCGCGGGTGTGGGTTCTAGTGCCCGAAGGGCAGGGAGTCGAGCAGCCCTGTCAACTCGAACAGCCGCTGCACCGCCGGAGGCCCGGGGGTCAGCGAGAAGTCATATCCCTGCTCCTCGCTCAATCTCTGGGCGGCCAGCACGGCGCGCAGGCCGGTGGAGTCCATGAAGCTGACCCTGCTCAGATCCAGCGCGATGCCCCTTGTGTCCTCGGAGCGGAGTTGGGCCAGGGCACCTTCAAGCGTCTTGGCCGAGACCATGTCGAGCTCGCCCGATATGAGCAGTTCGCGGCGCCCGTCCTGGACTCTCTGCTGGACCTCGAAGGGCACTGGCATGGGGGCATCGGAGGTCATGCTCAACCGCTGGGCGACCCGTCGAGAACGAACGACTCGATCGCCATGTCGGGCTCCACATGATTGGCGCTCATGAAGGCGCTGACCTTCCTTCCGGTGGCTTGCTCCACGCCGGCCACGAGGTCCCTGCGCATCGTCTGCTGGAAGGCCAGGCGGATGTCGAGGACCATCTTCTCCCGCCCATCCCGGACGAGGCTTCGCTCGCCCTTGGTCAGCGTGTCCTGGAGGACGACGGTGACGAGGTCCCCGTTCAGGTAGGTTCGAGCCTTCGTCGGTCCTCGCCCGGTGTACTCGGTCACCAGCTTCACGACGAGATTGGAGATCTCGGCGGCGAGCTCTCCGCTCCACTTGCGCTCGGTATCGGTACCGGCCACGGCCAGCCCCCTGTCGCCCCCCTCTGAGATCGGTTGTCGCAAGACAAGAGAGACGGATTAGATCCGTGCGACATCCGCGTTTTGGAGCCGTCCCGATGGACGATCCGGCTATAAATCGCGCTCTACCAGCATACCGTCCGTCTGGCCGTGGCCACGCAACCCCGGCGGGTCACCCCGATCGGTGTGCAGGTGGTGGCTCAGCGCCACCGCCGGGTGCTTATAGGATTGCCACGAATGAGCATGCTTGCCGGGCGTCCAAGACCGCGGTCGCGGTGATGAGCAGCGGCGGGCAGGGGCTCGCTGACGAGGAGATCGGAGTGCTGCTCGTCGAGGACGACGAGGGTGATGCCCGTCTGGTTGAGGATGAGCTGGAGGAGCGGCTCCCGGGGGCGCAGATCTTTCGCAGTCGCACCCTGGCGGAGGCGCTGGCGGTGCTTGGCCCCGAGATCGACTGCGTGCTGCTCGATCTCGGACTGCCCGACGCCCTGGGATTGGATGCCGTGGCGAGGCTCCGCGCTCAGACTCCTCCCGTTCCCCTGATCGTGTTGACCGGCCTCGCCGACGAGGCGGCCGGGGTCGCTGCGGTGCAGGCGGGTGCACAGGACTACCTGGTAAAGGGCAACGTGGACGGCGACCAGCTGGCGCGCTCCATCAGATATGCGATCGGCAGGCGCCAGGCCGATGAGGCGGGGCGCGAGCTGCTGCTGGCCGAGGCCCAGGCTCGGGAGGTGGCGAGGCTCGAACGAGGCTTGGCCCCCAAGCCCCTGCTCGATGACGCTTCGCTGTGGGTCGCCTCCTGCTATCGGGCGGGACGGAGTCGTGCGCTGCTCGGCGGTGACTTCTTCGACCTGGTGCAGGGGGACGATGGCAGCCTGCACATGCTGGTGGGCGACGTGTGCGGCAACGGGCCCGACGAAGCGGCGATCGGTGTGGGCCTGCGAGCCGCCTGGCGAGCGCTCACGCTGGCGGTCGAGGAGCCCCAGGCCGTCCTGGGGACATTGCAGCGCGTCTTCGAACAGGAGCGACAGCTGAGCGAGCTGTTCGCCACGCTCTGCACGCTCAGGATCCACCTCACCAGCGGAGCGGCATCGATGATTCGCGCCGGGCATCCGCGACCGGTCCTGATCAGCGCAGGGGCGGTCTCGACGCTCTCCGACGCCCATGGCAACGCTCCCGTCGGGATGGGCGAGGAGCGGTGGCTCTCCGAGCGGTTGCAGCTGCCTGAGGACTGGGCGATCCTGCTCTACACCGACGGCATCGTCGAGGGACGGGTCGGATCTGGGCCGCGACGGCTTGGAGAAGAGGGTCTGCAGCGATTGATATCCGAGCGGATCGCCGATGACCCCAGCTGGCGAGAGCATCCTGACGCGCTGCTCGATGGGCTGATAGCGGCGGCCGAGCGCCTGAACGGGGAAGCGCTGAGCGACGACGTGGCGATGCTGCTCGTCGGTGTGCGAAGCGACGCCGCAGGAGAGTGAGCATGTCCACCGGTCTCACTCGTCCTCGCCGGTGGATCGCCGAGATGAGCGTGGGGAAGCTGCTGGGTGCGACGATCGGGCTGCTGCTGGCGCTGGCCGTGGTGGGGATCGGGCTGGCATTGCTCGCAAATGGCCAGCTGGACCGCAACCGCCGCCTGCTGCTCGATCAGGTGGGACCGTCGGTGCGGGCGGCGCTCAGCCTCGAAAACGCCCTCGTCAACGAGGAGACCGGTGTGCGCGGCTATCTGATCACCGTTCAGCCCCAGTTTCTCGAACCGTACCGCCAGGGCCTGGGAGACGAGGCCCGCGCCTACTCGAGCCTGCGTGTCCGAGAGGAGGCGCTTGGAGCGGAGGTGGCGGGGGATGTGGAGATGGTTCGCTCGCGGGCCCATGCGTGGCGGCGCGAGTTCGTCACCACGGCGCTGGCTCATCCCGGCGGGGCGGTCAAGCGGACGCTCGCCGCCGACGTGGAGGGCAAGCGGCTGTTCGACTCCATCAGGCGCTCTCTCGCTCGCCTTCAGGCCTCGCTCACCCAAAAGGAAGACTCGACCCGAAGCCAGCTCGAAAGCGCCGCGAGCAGGCTGCAGCTGCTGTTGGTGCTCGCCGGCCTGCTGATCCTCGGCGGTGTGCTCGGCGCGGGCCTGCTGTTGCGACGCACCATCACCGTGCCCCTCGCTCACCTGGGCGCCGAAGCGCGTCGCGTCACATCGGGCGAGTTCAGCGCTCCGCTGGTCATCGCGGGTGGCCCGCGGGAGGTGGTGGAGGTTGGCGGCGAGATCGACGCCATGCGCGAGCGGATCGTCGCGGAGCTCGCCACGGTGCAGGGCGCCCATGCGCAGCTGGAGGCGCAGTCGCTGGAGCTGAGACGGTCGAATGGGGAGCTCGAGCAGTTCGCGTATGTGGCCTCGCACGACCTCCAGGAGCCCCTGCGCAAGGTGGCGAGCTTCTGCCAGGCGCTCCAATCGCGCTATCACGGTCAGCTCGACGAGCGCGCCGATCAGTACATCGACTTCGCGGTCGACGGGGCCAAGCGGATGCAGGTGCTGATCAACGACCTCCTCGCCTTCTCCCGCGTTGGCCGGCGCGGAGCGTTGCGCGAGCTGGTGGGGCTGGATGAGGTTCTCTCGGCTGCCCGCTCGGCGCTCGCCGAGGTCCTCAAGGAGACGGGGACGCGCATCGAGGCGGGGGAGCTGCCCGTGGTCAACGGTGACCGCACGCTGCTCACATCCCTGTTTCAGAACCTGATCGCCAACGCCGTGAAGTTCCGTGGTGCCGACTCGCCGGTGGTGCGCATCGCCGCGCAGCGCACCGGCGATGAGTGGGAGCTGAGCTTCGCCGACAACGGGATCGGGGTCGAAACGGAGTACGCCGAACGGATCTTCCTGATCTTCCAGCGCCTGCACTCGAGGGAGGCATATGACGGCAGTGGCATTGGGTTGGCACTCTGCCGAAAGATCGTCGAATATCACGGTGGCCGCATCTGGCTGGACACCGACCACAAAGCAGGAGCGTGCTTTCGCTTGACCCTCACCGTCGCCAAGGAGACGATGCCATGAACGCCGATCTGATCTCGGTGCTGCTGGTCGAGGACGATCCCGGAGACGTGCTGTTGATCCGCGAGGCGTTCGCCGAGCAGAAGGTGGGCAACGTGCTCTCCGCTGTGAGCGACGGGGTGGAGGCGATGAGGTACCTGCGCGGAGAGGGCGAGTATGCGGGCCGCGAGCGTCCAGACCTCGTGCTGCTCGACCTCAACCTCCCCCGCAAGAGCGGCGCGGAGGTGCTGGCCGAGATCAAGGGCGACCCGGAGCTGGCGCTGATCCCGGTCGTGGTGCTCACCACCTCGGAATCCGAGGAGGACGTGATGAGCTCCTACAGGATGCACGCCAACGCCTACATAACCAAGCCGGTCGACTTCGAGCGCTTCAGGGATGTGGTGCACCAGATCGACGACTTCTTCATCGGGATCGTCAAGCTGCCGCCACGGTAGGAGCGGCGACGAGGGTTGGACGAAGGTGGTGCTGAAGCCGGCTGCATGATGCCGATTTGCAGCCCTTGAGCGGGGTGGCCTTCCAGGCGCACAGCCCGGCTCGAGGCACCAGCGGTTGGTTAGCTTCACGAGGCCTTCACAGCGTGTCCGGAGCAGAGCCGCCATGATGGCGGCGATGGCCGACGCGGAGCTGGCGTTTAGCTTCATCGCCGAGCTCCCGTTGGCGGCCTCGGCCCTTCGCTATGCGGCGGAGATGCATCGCGACCAGCATCGCGAGTCTGATGAGTCGGCGTTCATCCTGCATCCCCTGGAGGTCGCTTCGCTGCTCTACAACACGGGCCATCGCGAGTTCGTCGTGGCAGCCGGGATCCTGCATGACACGATCGAGGACTCTGACGCGGTGCGCGGGGATCTGGCTCTCCGGTTCGGCTCGCATGTGGCCTCGCTTGTGGCAGCGCTGACGGAGGACACACGGATCCCTGTGTTCGAGCAGCGTAAGGCGGCACTGCGAAGGCAGATCGCCGATTTCGGAAGCGACGCGATTGCGGTCGATGCCGCGGACAAGGTCGCGAAGGTACGGGAGTTGCGAGCGCAGGCTGGTCGTGAGCCGCGGGTGCTGAAAGGCGAGGATCCGCCGGCGCGCCCGCGGGTTGAGCACTATGTCGCCAGCCTGGAGATGCTCGAGGCCGCTCAGCCCGAGCATCCTCTGGTTCGCCAGTTGCGCTTCGAGCTCGAGGCGCTGCGCGCCCTGCCGCCGAGGCCGGGGCTCATCGCCCCCGGCAGCGTGCAGATCGCCGAGCGCGGGAGTCCGAGTCGATAAGCAGCCGCTGGCAGGCCGCCGTCTGTCGGCAGGGCACCGCCCGAGTAGGCGGGATCGGTCTCATCGACATCGACACGCCGGGCCCCGAACCAATGCGGATGAGAGGACTCGAACCTCCACCCGGTTTCCCGGACACGGACCTGAACCGTGCGCGTCTACCAATTCCGCCACATCCGCATGCTGGTGGGAAAGCGAAGATATCGCACCGGCGAGCACCGAGCTCAGCGCTGGGCAGTCTGGCTCGGCGCCGAGCCGGTGGCAGCCCGCTGGGCTGGATCTCGCTGTGGGCACTTTGCTAGCCTCGGGTCGAGCAATCCCTGCGCCGCTATCGTCCAGGGGACTAGGACGCCGCCCTCTCATGGCGGAAACCCGGGTTCGAATCCCGGTAGCGGTACTCACGAAAGCCCTGCAAATCGCGGGGTTTTCGTCTTGTAGAGGGGCTCTCGTGAAAGCGTTTGCGAAAGCGGCGCCCCGATGAAGGCGCTCCTGCTCCTCGTGGTGTTGCCGATCTACGCCGTGTGGATCGCCGTCTTGCTCGCCGTGGCGGCGTGGTGCATGGTCATCGCGGCGGCGCTGTACACGCTGGCCGCTATCGGCTGGATCTTGTGGTTCTTGCTGAGCACTGTGGTTGCGCTCCAGCGCCGCTATAGCCGCTGACGGCATAGAGTCACGCTCGTGCTCAACGAGCCCGAATCCTTCGTCGTCACGTTCTCGATTCCCAGCGAGCGCGTGTGGAGCGCACCCATAGCTAAGAAGTTCGAGCGATGGGTGGGACACAGAAAGTCAGACACGGACCCGTTGCTGCTTGAGCCGCCGTCTGTACGACCTGACGGGACGCTTGTGTTGAGGTGGTCTGTGCCTGCGCGCGGTGCGTGGGAGGCGGTCTGTCTTGTGGCCTCCGCGCAGAGCGTAATCTCGATCGAGCTATACGAGGACCCGATCTCCATGACGATCGAGGCCGAGGTACGAGATGGGGGGTAGACCGGCACCGCGCGGCCATGCTGTCCGCTGCTCAACCCATACTGCCCGATATGGCAGAGGCTCCGCAATCCCGGCTGCACCCCGACGATGACCCCGACGTTCCTGACCTGCGTCCGCTCGGGACGATCGGGAGTGCGCTCATCGACTTTGAGAACGAGCGCGCAATCTACCTAGGGCCGAGCGGTCGCCTGCTCGGTGTGGAGACCCGTCATCGGCTCGTAAAGGTCGTCCGTCGTGGTGGTCAGATCCGAGCACAAGTCGTGTCACGTGTGGGCACGCGCCCTCGTGAGCGTCGGGAGTCCTCACGGCGCAGATCGTCCGGTTCGCCACCGGGCGATCCTGACCACGAACCCGAGCCGGCACTAGGCCGGCCACCTGGTGAGCGCGTCGCGCGGCTGCGAATCGATCGCGGCTTCTCACAGGAAAAGGCGGCGTTCCTAGCCGGGATCAATCAACCGAGCTGGTCACGGATCGAGTCAGGCGTTGTGACGAACCCGCGGCCAGTGACCAAGGCCGAAGTCGCTCGTGTGCTCGGCGCCAGGGTCAGCAACATTTGGCGCGTGGCACCGTGACGCTCGCTCAAGTCACTGCCGAGCGTGATCGACTGCGCGCTGCGCTGGAATATCTGGCTGACCCGGAGAGCTGGCTTGGGGACCCACACGCGGCTGACGCGATGCTCTACGGCCACGACTCGCCCTTCGAGCTGGCTGTCGCTGTGCTGGCCGAGGTGGGGGCCTCGTGAATCGACGCTCGAAACGGATGCGCTCGGTGGGCGAGCTCCACGGCCGGAAGTCAGCTCCGATGCGCAGGCTGCCCCGAGCCTCCGGCCGAACGCTGCTCGAACGCATCGACCCCGACCATCGACACCTGCCGTTGCTCCACGGCACAGGGCACCTTGTGGTCGGTCGTGATGGCGAGTGGCGCACCATCGAGCGCTGGGAAGGCAAGCGCCTTGTGGTGGGCTACGCCTACAGACACGGCCACCTGAGCGATGCAAAGCTCGTGCTGCCTGCCGGTGTGCCCGTCGTCTTCGTGACGATCGCGGAGGCGGCGTGAGCAAGCGACGCCCCCTTGTCCCGGAACTCATGGTGTTCATTCGCCGGTACGTCGTGATGTCGCGCGAGCAGTTGCTGGTCACAGCGTTGTGGATCATTCACACGCACTGCATAGAGCACATCGAACAGACGCCATATCTGGCTCTGACTTCCCCAGAGAAGCGTTGTGGCAAGACAACACTGTTGGAGGTGGTGGCGATGCTCTCGGCGCGGTCGTGGCCAACGGTGCTCCCAAGCGAAGCTGTGGTGTATCGGAAGGTGAGCGCCGACTGCCCGACGCTACTGCTCGATGAGTGTGATGCGATCTTCAACCCACGCAGTGCAGACAAGTACGAGGGGCTGCGTGCGTTGCTGAATGGAGGTAATCGCAGGGGTGTGACTGTACCGCGATGTGTAGGCCCGAAGTCCGCGATCATGGAGTTCAAGGTGTTCTGCCCAAAGCTGCTGGCTGGTATTGGCAGCCTGCCCGACACTGTGGCTGATCGCAGCGTCCCGGTGCGACTCGTGCGTAAGAAGCCAGACGAACGTACACGCCAGTTCAAGCGCCGCGATGTCGAACCCATTGCCGACGCTCTGCGCGATCGCGTCGAAGCATGGGCGGAGAAGCACGGTGAAGACTTGGAGGACGCACGGCCCTCGATGCCGAGCAAGCTAAACGATCGGGCACAGGATGGTTGTGAGTGTCTTGTTGGGCTCGCTGACATGCTCGGGTGCGGCGTGAAAACACGCAAGGCTTTGGTCAGCTTGTTCGAGGGTGAACGTGCCGACGACACAGACACATACCGGATGCTGCTGCTGAGGGATACGCGTGACGTGTGGGAGACGTTGGGCAATCCGCGGGCGGTGTCAACGCACACACTGCTTGATGAGCTTCGCAGTCTTGAGGAGAGCCCGTGGCGGTCCTACTACGGTCGTGAGTTCGACGCGCGGGACTTGGCCGCTTTGCTCGGGCACTACAACATCGCTAGCAAGTCGGTGTATGTGCGAGGCGACTCGCCCAAAGGCTACAAGCGTGATGACTTGTTCGACGCGTGGGCGAGGTATCTATGACCACGGACATGTCCTACCTGTCCCACTGTCGGACCTCACTGCATCTGGCGGATACTGGTGGACCTCTTTATACAAGTAGTTTCTGTGTGTGTGAAAAGAAGCCTCCTCTCGGTCCTATACCCTTCTGTTCGCAGGGGGGACAGGTCCGACAGGTAGGGACTTACACGTCGCTGGCTACAGTCGTCGGTTTTCCGCCCAACTCCCGCCCGCGTGTATCCAAGCGTGTAAGGACGGACACGTGAGCGCTCCGCTTCAACGACGTGATGCACGTGTACCACGCATCGCACTGCGTAAGCAGGAGGCGGCGCATGCGCTGGGGCTCTCCGATGAGAGCTTTGACCGCTACGTCAAGCCACACCTTCCCGTTGTGCGGTGGGGCTCGCTGCGTGTGTATCCAGTCCGAGAGCTGTTCCGATTCGTAGACGCACAGGCAGAGCCGCCGCTTGGTGATGGGTACAGGGATGCACAACCTGTGGCGCCTAAAAAAGCCCTGCAAAGTGACCATGCCGCGAAAGGCAGGTGAAAGTCGTGGCGCCGAGCAAACACCCTGCGAAGCGATCCAAGCAACTAGCGAACCTGCGCAAGCCGAAGCCTGCGCCCCCAGGCAACAAGCGTGCCGTCAAACACGGAGCCAGAGCAACGCCTGAGCCCAAGCGCCAAGCCGCGATCGAACGCCAGCTCCGTGATGCACTACCTGTACGTGGCTCAGATGGCGAGGCACCTGCACACGATCACATTGCCGTGCGCCTGCTGGCGATCACGCTCTGTCGCCTTGAGACGTGTGCGCGCTACGTGAGCGAGCACGGCATGTTCGACCGGAGCGGACGTGTGCGGCCTGCCACGGACTACGAGCAGAAGCTGATCGAGCGGGCAGCGAACCTCGCTGACAGGCTGGGGCTCACACCTAAGAGTCGTGTAGCGCTCGGGCTCACGCTTGCTCAGACCGCTGACCTTGCACAGGCACTCAGCGACACGGATTCACCCCGGCGTACAGGATTGCTCCAGCAGGCGGGCGTGATCGTGGATGCCGATGTCGTAGATGACGATCCGCCACCACTGGAGGATGACCGATGAGAGATCTGCGTGATGATCCTGTGAAGTTCGCTAAGCAGGTGTTGGGTGTGACGATCTGGCCGCACCAACAAGGACCGCTGCGCAGCAAGGCTCGCAACGTGACAATCGCAGGTGGACGACGCAGCGGGAAGAGTGCTACGGCACAGGTGAAGGCGATACACGTCGCATCGACGCGCAGAAACGTGCAGGTGCTCTGTGTCCTCCCCGCAATCGACGCGGGCCGTTCATGGCTGCGCGAGGCAGCTGACATCTTGCGTGCATCGAAGCTCAGGGGCAGCATTGTGGATGAGCAAGCCCAATCGATCAAGTTCTCCACAGGGAGTGAAATCGTCGTGTTGCCTGCGACGGCCGGTCAGCTCCGTGGACGTGGCCGCAACCTCCTCTTGGTGATTCTTGAGGAGGCGGGTTTCCTTGACGCAGGTGTAATGCGCGACATCTCATATGCCTTGCTCGACAACTACGCTGAGGGTGCGCAGATGTGGCAGGTCGGATCACCTTGGGGACCACCACAGCACCCGTTCCGGGTGGCGTACGAGCGTGGCCTGGAGAGCGGGAACGATGAGGACTATGCGAGCTTCACTGTGCGCACCACCGATAATCCACGTCTTCCGACCGACTTCATCGAACGGGAGCGAGCACGTCTGGCTCCGTCTGAGGCAGCCGCAGAGCTTGATGGTGAATGGTCGGAGGCGATTGGCTCGCTGTTCTCACGTAAGCTGCTGGAGGCTCACACCGCCCCTGTGACCGTGCCGCCTATGTCGGAGCTTGTAGGGCCAGCGTCACCGATCATGGGCATCGATTGGGGTGTGTCGTTTGATCGATCCTGTGCCGTATTCGTCTACCGGCTGCCTGTGGCGGAACTGAATCCTGACCGGGAGCCTGTGCCGCGATTTATCGCGTTGCCCTACATATGGGCGGCTGGGACCGCGACTAACGATGTGGTGGACGAGCTTGTCAACTGTGCCGCACGCCCTTGCTACATCGCTCCCGAGGTGAACGGCGTTGGGAGTTACCCATCGGAAGAGTTGACGCGGCGCACGCAGAGGCGCCCCGACAAGTGGCCGCGTAGCTGGCACTACGTCAACACCACGGCGCCGCTCAAGACGGCCGGCTATTCGTGCATCCTCGCGTTGATGGAGCGCGGGCAGATCGTGTTGCCCAACGACCCGGACCTTTTGCGCCAGCTCGCGGGGTTGCGGTTCGAGCAGGGCGCACGAGGCTTCTTGAAAATCGAAGCGGAGCAGGCAGCCGTCCACGATGACGCGGCCGATGCGTTGTAACTGGCTTCACTGCCGTACTCGGTCGGAAAGGGCAAGGTCGCTTGCGGGTTGGCACAGCTCGCCGGACCCAAGGCGCCCAAAGACGCGCGGATGCCTCCGATGGAGAGCGAGATCATCCAAACGGGCGACGGCTTGAAGGTTCACCAACGGCCAACGCTCCAAGGTGTGAGGGATTGGCAGGTGACGCAGTACGCCGATCAAAAGCCGGTCACGCCTGTGAATCAAGAGCGTATCGGCAAGTTCACTATTACACGATAAGGAGAGTTGAAATGGGCAGGTTTACTTCCGCGCCACAGCAGTCAATGAAGGTCAAAAACGCAGCGAAACCGAGGCGCATGAAGCACGCAGACGTGCAGGATGCAAGCAAGGCGGCCGCAGACCGGAGAAATGCCTCGATGGAGCGTGCGCTCAAAGCCGCCGAACGCGGCTCGCCCGGTCGTCCCGCTCGCCCCGCGCCGAAGATCCGCAAATCAAACAAGTAAGGAGCAGCGATGTCAGATAGAGAGTTTGATACAGACGCTGAGCGGCAGGCTTACCTTGCTGGTGTAGAGGACACGGCCAAAAAATTGCAGAAGCCGCCGCTGACTATGGCCGATATCCGCCAGATGAGTACCAAGGAAATCATGGCGCGCAAGCGCGAGGTGGACAAGGTGTTGGCCGAACCAAAGAAGGGTGACGACGATGACTAGCAAGCAAATTGTTGCCCGACGCGCAGAGCTGGAAAAGCAGCTCTCGAATATCTACAGCGCCTACTACCGTGCGGCCGAGGATGAACAGCGAGCGAATCAGGAGGCACAGCGCGCGACCGCTGCGATTGACCGGGCGCGGGTCGCCAAGGTGCGTGGTGAACCGGAGGCAGACGTAGAGGGTGCTGTCGAGGCGGCCCGCAAGGCAGGCGAACGCGCTGACGAGGCTCGGGCCGATGGGAACGCAGCCGGTCGCGCGAGACGGGAGGTAGAGGAAGAGCTGGACACATTCCTAGGCACACACTTCGAGGTGTTTGCGGAACAGGCAGTCAAGCGCTCAGAGGCAGCGGAGGAGGCGTTGAAGATCGTGCTCAGGGGCATACTGCGCGCTGAGAACGTGTGGCGCGAGGCAGAGGCTGCGTGGAAACCGCTGTGCAAAGCCACCAAGATCGGCGGTGTCCCAGCCTTCCCGCTCACGCGCGTAGCCTCGACGCCTGCTCGACCCCCGAGCGTGCAGGTGGATGAGGCCGCGTGATTCAAGAGCTTGCCCTGTGCCCTGCCTTCTGTGTGTGGAGGGGCAGGTGGACTCTCGGCGCCTTCTTGCTCGGCGACGTGTCCCGCACGGGTGAGAGTGGGTGTCCTCGCGTGGCGGTTGTTGGGAGGCTATGGCCGCTACGCGGGGCGCCTACTTGTTGGCGTGGTCGATTGCGTCCGCGAGCTGGCGCAAGTCGGCGTTGTACGCACGTAGGAACGCGAGCAACGTGTGCCAGCGCATCCCACGATGGCCGTTCTCGATCTGGCTGACGAAGGTGTTGCGAATTCCGATGCGCTCGGCTGCTTCGAGCTGCGAGATACCCGCGTGTTCACGCAGCGTGCGGAGCGCAAGTCCAAGCGCCGTGTACTCGGCGGCGGATGGTAGATCGGGATTGGTCATTTATATGGATTCCACAGGACGGCTAAAGTACGCTACGATTCGACTGTCTGCGAACGAATGTGGGGGCTCAGCGGGTTTAGCGCCGCCGAGCCCCCGAGCACGAACGAAGGATCTCGCTCATGCCCGGACAGGATACTGGCGGCATCGACACGCCCGCCGAGCAGGCCATCATCTTGCAGGTGCTCGATCCGACGACCGAGCACACCCGGCTAGAGCTGCAAACCAACCTCAAGGACTTCGAGAAGGCGCGTGTAGATGCCGCGATCCTCAGCTTGCAGCGTGCGGGGGTGATTCACGTGGATGCGCGGACGCTCTATCCAACAGTTGCGTTGCAGCGCCTCGACGTGTTGGGCCTCATCTGCATCTGATGTCTTCGTGCTCGGAGATCATCGTTTTGAAGCTCCTGCCCTGCGAGTACGCCGCCATTGAGGGGATCGCAGGAGTGCGCCGAATGTCGCTCAGCGATGTTGTACGCGAGGGCCTTCGGCTTGTTCCCGAGGCTGAGGCTCGACCCCTTCCGCAGGAGCCGAAGACGCATCTGCATCAGTCAACCAAGGAATGAGAGAGGCGTAAATGGCTGCGCGTGTAGAAAAGACCAAGGACAAGGGCATATACCGTCGCCACCGCACCAACTGTGCTCGCACGTCCGGGTGTACGTGCCCTTATCAGGCGACCGTGTACAGCGCTCGTGAGCGCAAGTTGATTCGTCGGCAGTTCGCGGGCTTCAAGGAAGCACAGACGTGGCGGCAAGACGCGGCAGGAGCGGTGCGTGCGGGCACTCTGAAGGCGCCGAAGCGCACAACCGTGGACGAAGCCGCCAAGGCGCTCGTGGCGGGCATGGAGGACGGCTCGATCTTCGACCGCACAGGGCGCCCGTACAAGCCGTCAACGACGCGCAGCTATGACCAGTGCCTGCGTACACACGTGCTCCCTGTGCTCGGACACCTGCGCCTTGATCGAGTGGAGCGTGGACACGTGCAGGACCTCATCGAGAAAATGCACGGTGCCAAATTCAGCGCGAGCACGATCCGCAACACCATCTGCGCCTTGCAGGTGGTGTGCCGCCGCGCGATACGCCGTGGGGAGCTGTCTGTAGATCCGACTCGGGATCTGGATCTTCCGACCTCGGACGGTCGCCGTGATCGCATCGAGTCGCCCGAGAGCGCAGCCAAGCTCATCGACGCTTTGCCGGAAGCCGAGCGGGCGTTTTGGGCGACCGCGTTCTACGCGGGGTTGCGACGTGGCGAGCTTCGCGCCCTGCGTTTTGTTCACGTGGACTTCGAGGCGAGCGTCATTCGAGTCAGACGGGGCTGGGACGACAAGGAGGGCGAGATCGAGGCAAAGAGCGCCGCAGGGCGTCGTGTGGTTCCTCTCGCAGGGCCTCTGAGGGCACACCTCGCAGCTCACAAGCTCCGAACAGGGCGCAGCGGGAACGACCTTGTATTCGGTCGCACCGCCGAGCTGCCATTCGTGGCCTCCACCGTGCGCAGTCGAGCGCGAAAGGCGTGGAAAGCGGTCGAGCTACAACCGCTCACCGCACACGAGGCTCGCCACTGCTGTGCCTCCTATCTGATCGCGGCAGGGCTCAACGCCAAGGAGCTGTCTGTGTATCTCGGTCACGCAGACATTCGGATCACGTACAACCGCTATGGGCACTTGATGCCCGGTGGTGAGCTTGACGCGGCCGAGACCCTGACGGCGTTCCTGACGAAGCAGGCGACATCGTGAGCCGTGAAAGTCCCGTGAAAGTCAGAGGCGGTACGGAGCGGTCTCCGGCGTTCTTGAGCGGTACCACTTTGGCTCTACACCGCGATATTTGGCTCTACAGAGCCACGGGACAGCGGTTTCGAATCCCGGTAGCGGTACTACACCAGAGCCCCCGAATTCGGGGGCTCTTGCGGTTGAGCGCGAGGTGAGCCGGTGGCCCGAGCCGGTGGGATGTAGCGTCCACGCGATGGCCTCGACCATGGAGCTGGAGGACGGCAGGCGGATCGATATACGGCCAATCGCTCCCAGCGATCGAGATGCCCTGGCTCAGGGCTTCGAGCGGCTGGGGCAGGAGTCTCGTTACCTGCGGTTCTTTGGACCCGTCGATCACCTGAGCAGTGGGCAGCTCGCCTATTTGACAGATGTCGACCACCACGACCATGAGGCGCTGGTGGCCATGGACCAAGCGAGCGGCGATGGGGTGGGGGTGGCCCGCTACGTACGCCTCGGTGCCGGTGTGGCGGAACCTGCGGTCGTTGTGGCCGATGACTGGCAGCGGCGAGGGGTGGGGGGCAGGCTGCTCGATGAGCTCGCCGACCGGGCGCTGGCCGAGGGGATTGGAGAGTTCACGGCATCCGTGCTGGCGGACAACGCCGCGGCGATTGCCGCTCTCAGTGGTCTCGGGCAGACACGCATCGTCAACCAAGGTCGAGAGCTCGAGCTGCGCATATCCCTGGCGGGAGGTCGCGGCGCTGTCACTACGCTCCACCGTCTGCTCCGTCACGCAGCTGAACAGACGATCAAGCCCGGGATCCCCCGCCGACGCAGGGATGCCAAGCGGGAAGCTCGTTAGCCGATCCCCATCATTCGACTTCTTCTTCCGCCGCCCGTTCGTGCTGTTCCCGGCGAATTTCTCGCATGGCAGCGAGTTCTTCGACTTCGGCTTCGTCGTCTTCTCGTTTGAGCTGTTCCACGAATTCCCCGACCACGCCCGCCTGGGCGGCGGCTGCGCCTGGTGCTCCGGCGCTTCCACAACCGGACAGGGCGGCCATGACCAAGGCGCCAAGCAGCAGCGGTACACAGAGCGCTCTGCGGGGACGCGGCATATGAGTCACTTCGGCGTGGGGCGCTTGACGCTTGAGCGCTGCCGGCTGATGGATGTTCAGCCTCGTGATGCCTTGACGGCAGGCAGGGAGCGTTTTTCGAATCGAACGTTGGTCTCAGCGTTCGAACTACCCGAAAAAAGTCGGAGACACGCCTCGACTTAGGCGTCCATAGGTACGAACCTTCAGTACACGCGCGAACGAGGCGTTGGCCCTGTTCGCGCACCTGAACTCGACGGGTTCCCTGTCCCGTCTGGCCCGGGTGCCTTACATATACTGGCGAAACGGACGATTAGGCGGGAACGATATGGCATTTATGTACAAGACACGTGCCGCAACACCAAGGCTGCGCCCGGGTCCCAATGGGCTCCCGCGCGGTCAGGTGACGGAGATTCAACGCAGTCGAATGCTCGCTGCAGCGGTCGATGCGGTCGAGGAGGTTGGGTACGCACGCATGACTGTGGCTCAGGTCATCAGTCGCGCGAGGGTTTCCCGAAAGACGTTCTACGACGTCTTCGCCGACCGTGAGGACTGCTTCCTGGCCGCCTTCGAGCAGGCGCTCTCGCAGGCCAGCCTGATAGCACGGGAGGCATACGAGCGGGAGAGCGTCTGGCGCGAGGGAGTCCGCTCGGCGCTTGCGCGATTGCTGGTGTTCATGGATGAAGAGCCGGGTCTGGCGAAGCTGTGCATAGTCGAGGCGCTGGCGGCGGGGGAAAAGGTGCTCGAGCGTCGCGCCCAGGTACTGGACGAAGTGGCTGTGGTGGTCGATCAGGGGCGCTTCCTGACGAACACGACCCGCGAACCGCCTGCGGTGACCGCCGAAGGCATCGTGGGAGGCGTCTTCGCGGTGCTCCACACGCGATTGCTGGAAGATGGCGAGGCGCCGCTCACCGATCTGCTCGGCCCGCTGATGAGCATGATCGTGCTGCCCTATCTGGGAGCGCGTGCGGCCAGTCGTGAACTGGACCGTCCCGCGGTCGAGGTCGCGAAGGAGAGGACCCCCCGCGGGCAGTCGCGCTCGAGAGATCCCCTCGAAGGCCTGAACATGCGTCTGACCTATCGGACGGTGAGAGTTCTCATGGTCATCGCCGAGCATCCCGGTGCAAGCAACCGCGAGATCGCCGAAGGGTCGGGCATCATCGACCAGGGCCAGATATCGAAGCTGCTCAACAGGCTGGCGCGGCTGAAGCTGGTGGAGAACCGGGGCGAGGGTCAGGAGAAGGGAGCCGCCAATGCGTGGCACCTCACACCTCGCGGAGCCCAGGTAGAGCGGGCCACCCGGCCGCGCTGAGCATCTGAAACGCGCATGAGAACACGTGCGCTCGCGTCGTCGTGACGATCCAGGCGGATCGTCCGGCGGCGCGCTGTCTGCATGTAGCGTCCCGGCGAGGGTTCGCGGTCGGATAGTGCGATGAGTGTTTCGCTTCCTTCTGTGGCGGTTGCTCGGATTGCTGGGCGCCGTCGGGGCTTTTGGCCTGCTCGGGTGGTTCCTCTCGGGCGGTCCCGGCAGGGTGCTCCGAGGTAGAGCACGGGCTGACACCTTCCAGCAGCTTCTAAGCGGCTACCCGGCCGCTGTCGCTCATGCAGCGATGGTCTCCTGGACATGGCGCCCGGAGCTCGGCATCCAGATCATCCCGCTGCTCCTGGGCACTGTCGGCGTCGTGGCGGTTCTCCTTGCCGGCATGCGCTGCTCGGCGCGAGGCCGACGTCGCTATGTCCGACTGGCCGTGCGCGCCTATCGCACAGACCAAGCGGACCTACCGGACGTGGTCAAGCTGTTCGAAGCACTGCACAAGCGCTTGCTGAGTCGCTGGTGGCGTCGCTTGATCCTCGGACAGCCATCGATCGCGCTCGAGGTTCACTACGGAGGTGTCGGCGCCGGCTATGCATGGCTCGGTGTCAGCTGTCTCCAAGGACTCGAGCCGGTGGTCGAGGCCGCCCTCCAGGGCGCCTACCCGAACTGTCGCCTGCAACGAGCCGAGCTTCAGGTCGATACGGCGCCTGAGCTGCTGCGCCTGAAGAAGCGCTTCGAGTTCATCAGGCGGGGAAAGCCGATGCCGCAGCGCTATGAGACCGATCGTGAGCCTTGTGTGAACCGACTGATCACCGTCATGGGGGCGTGCGGCGAGCCGGCTTTCGTGCAGCTTGCTCTGATGCCCACGCCGGCTGCGTTCGAGTCATTTGCGCGCTACCTGTTCAAACACCACGAGGCACGGGTTTCACGGGAGCGCCACGAGCATCTGCACTTGCAAGACCGCTCGTTCGTGCAGGACGCGGAGTTGCGCGGGGGTTTGGATGTTCAGCACAGGCCGCTGTTCTTCGTGGACCTGCGAGTGGTGGGTCCGAGCCGGGCTGTGTGCGAGCGCATCTCATCCGAGCTGCGCGTCGATACGGCGGAGAACAGGCTGGTCGAGCGCGGGACGACACTGCGTCACGGTGTGCTCGGACTCTATGGCCGCCGTGTGCAGCGTGGGGAGGGCAACCCGCTGCCGCCGTTTCGCAAGGGGGTCTTCGCCGCCACCGAGCTTGCTTCTCTCTGGCAGTTGCCCTCGGTGGACTACGCCACCGTTCCGTTCGAGCGCTCGAGCGTGCCGATCGCACCGGCGCCGCCTGGCATCCACCGGCCCCAGGATGGTGCCGGCACTCTGCGGGATGCGCGGGGACCCGTCTCTATCCATGTGGAGCTGCGCAAGCAGAACACCGCTGTGCCGGGAACGGTTGAGCAGGGCAAGTCCAGCTATCTGGTTGCCACCGTCGCCGAGGATGTCCGCCGCGAGCGTTGTGCCCTGATCGTGCTCGACCCAAAGGGCGACGCCGCCGAGGCCGCTCTGAGCATGGTGCCCGATAGCCGTACCTGCACTCTGCTCGACTTCGCCAACCCCACATGTGGATTCAACCCTCTCGCCGTCGACGCCCCCGCCGACGTCATCGCCGACTATGTGGTGGCGGCTTTGAAGAATCTCTTCACCGACGCCGATATTCGAGCGTCCTCGGATCGATATCTGCGCAACGCGATCATCGCCGTGCTGGCTCACGATCGCTCGGCCACACTGTGGGACGCCGCCCGCCTGCTGTCGGTCGGCGAGGAGGGCTATGCGTATCGCAGCAGCGTGGGGGCGCGGGTCCGGACGTTGCCCGAGTTCAAGGAGATCTCGGATTTCTTCACAGCTGAGCTCACCGCTCAACTGGCCGACGCTCGCAGCACCACCACGGCCAAGCTCGACGCGCCCGTCAACAAGCTCGCCCGTCTGCTCAACTCGGCATCGATCAAGCGCGTTCTTCTCAACGACTCGCTGAGGGTCGACTTCGACCGGGTGATCGCCGGGGAAGAGGTGCTGGTCGTCAAGGGCGCCCTCGGCGCGATGGGGGCTGGCAACACCTCGGTACTGATGCAGCTGCTCGTGGGAATGCTCGACGCCGCGCTCGCCCGCCAGCAGGATCTCGTCTCGGCCGAGCAGCGGGTTGCGGTGGCGCTTAAGGTCGATGAGGCGCCGCTCGTGATCAATCGCGGCTTTGCCGAGACGATGGCCCTGAAGCGATCCGCCGGCTTGGAGACAGTCGCCTGCTGGCAGACCGACGCGCAGTGGATTGACAAGGACGTCCGTGAGCAGCTGGACGCCCTCTTCGCCCATCGCGTCTATTTCGCCACCGCATCGGCGCGGGACGCTCGCGCTGCCGTGTCGTTGACGATGGCCGAGTTCTCCGACACCGTGCGACCAGGCATCGGAAGGCTCTCGAGCTTGGGCAAGCCCGATGTTCGTCTTCACCTGCCCAAGCACCATGCGATTGCCAGCTGGATCACCCCCGCTGGTCGCCAGTCCTCGTTCATCGCTCGTACCATCCCTCTGGCCGTCGACCGCGAGCGTCTGGCTCGACATGCAGCGTCGCAAATCCAGCGGGGAGCACGGCATCGCACAGACCTGCGACAACCACACTGGGGTCACAGCGGCCGTGAGGCTCCTGGAGAGGCGATCGGGGCCCAGGTGGCCAAGGACCCGACACAGCTTTCTGCGCTGGATCGGCTGCCCGCTCTGCCGCCCACAGCAGCCGAGGGATATCGCGTGCTCGTGGAGCTTGACCGGGCTCAGAGCGTGCGCAGGGCGTCGCGGCCCACCTCGCCACTCCTCCTCGACCCCGACCCCACCGACCTACAGGTCCTCATCCTGATCGCCTCACTGCGACATGTGCTCAGCAGCCAGATCCATCGACGGATCAATCCCGGACGTGCACCCACCACCACTCAACGTCGTCTCAAGCGTCTCGCCGACGCCGGTTGGGTCGAGCGCTTCCAATTCCATCGACCCGATGGCGGTGGGGTGCCCATGTGCTATGCGATCACCGCCGCTGGAGCGCGAGTCCTGGACGCGCACAATCTGCGCGGAGAGTCATCCGATGGGGATGAGATCGAGGCGGCGCTCGCCGTCGAAGGGTCGTCCGTGTCCAGCGCTTCACAGCGGTTGCGCCAGGCCCGTCACGACATCCATGTCGCCGGTTGGGTACTTGCCTACGCGAGCGCTCTGGGTGAGACCGTAGCGTCGTTGCGCGGAGCGGAGGAATCGGTGCTGACCGTACCTCGGCGGGCGACTGCCGCGGGGCGCGTTGGGATCGCACCCGGAGATCTACGCCTGCCCGACGGCCGTGCACCCCACGACTTCCTGAGGACGGACTCCGCGGGTCGGCGGGTCGAGGTCGAGCGGTTCGAGACCATTCGCCCCGACGCCATCGTCGAGCTGTCCTGTGGTGTCGATCTGCTGCTCGAGCGCGACGATCGCCTGGCCGGTGCAAGCGCCTTGGCGAAGCTCGAGCGCTATGACCACTTCCTGACGGGCTGGTCGACCTGGACGCAACGCTATGGGCGGCGCGCGAGCGCCGTGCCGGTGGTCGTGTACATATGTCGCGATCGCGCACGAGCGAGGGAGTGCGCCAGGCGGGCCGACGCGATCCTCTGCGCTTGTCGGGCCTACGCCGGTGAGTACCCCTTCGACTGGGAGTATCAGGGAAGAGAGCGGATCCTGTTCGCAGCCGAGCGCGACATCCACGAGGGCGTTCTGCTCGCCCAAGGGGTTGCACGCCTGCCTGCGTCCGTCCGAGTGGCGGCGGCCCATGGAGACCCTCGCGCCGGCGAGTCCGTACTCAGCCTGCGCGAGCTGCCGGGCCAGCGACCCGCCGATGAGTGACGCGACATACAGGGGGCAAGCGGTCATTTGGCGCGTGTGCGATCCCGCAGTTGGCTGCGAGTTGGCGCAGTTGCCCCCCGGCTGAGCGCAGTCGCCGTCTCTCGATCCGTTCCGCACGTGCAGTCTCCTGACCCGGCAGAGCGAGCCCAACTGCGAAGCATCATCCTGGATTTGTGCATTCCAGAGCCAAAAATGGTCTCTCGATCGAGGGCAACGGCACGGACGGCGCCCGACGCGGGATCTGACCACGGCCGGCCTCGTATCAGGCGGCTAAGCTCCCGGACTCGAACCCTTCCCCTCCTTGATCTCAGACGATCGCTCGCTGCGCAGAGAGCGCAGGCGAGTTTCAACGACAGTCATTTGTCTCGTGTCGAGACCTCCAACGGCAACGATGCGATGAACGCATTCGCGCCAGCTTTCTCGCACGGCGGATGAACGACGCCAGATTCCGAGACCCCCTTTAGGGGTCTCGGCGTGCATCTAGCCACCTCTCCTCGATGCTCGCTGCCCTTGACGGCTGCCTCGTCGGCTCCTATCAAAGCGACCCGACCACCCGCCGAGCGATCGAGCTCAAGCCCCCGGAGGAAGCCATGCAGAGCACCCTCATCTCGCCGAGCCCCTCGCGGCCGTCTTGGCCGTCCATCCAGCCACGCGCTAACCACGCCACGCACCCGCCCCGTCCCAGCCGAGCCTGCCACCCGCTCGTGCGCTTCCTGAACAGCAGTGGCCGACCCCGCGAGGTGGTTGCCCAGCGGGGATCGCAGGGAACGATGCTCGTCGTCGATCGTGACGCGGTAACCCATAGCGACGCTCGTCTGCTGGCGCACCTCTCGGCCGATGAACCGATGCAGAACGCGTCCTTGATCTGTGATCTCTATCTACGGGATGCCCGTCGCCACGGCCGCTGCTGTCGCCGGCTGAGTCACGAGGATCTCTCGGCGGCTCCATTCGCCGCGGATGGTGAGGAGCTCGACAGCGTGTCGAGGGAGACGCTGCTGGACACACGCCTCACAGATCATCGAGGCGGCTTTTACGTGCTTCGCCTCGTCGAGGGTCGACTGTCGATCCCAGAGCTGCGTTGGTGTCGGTGCGCCGGCTCGGCGGCCGATCCAGCTGTGCCGGCCAGCCTGCGCGAGGTGGTGGGGCGGCTCGAAAGCTATGAGCCCGCGGTGACCCTCACGCGTCAGATACTTGCCGTGTGCGGGAGCGATGCGGAGGCTTCCACGGCCGTTCTGGAGGCGGAGCTGCTGCGCGTCCAGAAGAGTCCGATAGTCCTGAACCGACGCCTGCGGGAGGTCACGCTCGCGATGCTCGATCGCGACGAGCTCAGCATGAGCGAGATAGCCGTTCGCTGTGGACGGATCAAGCGTGACAGCAGGGGCAACACCAGCGGGGAGACAAGCTGGCTGGCTCGACGTCTCGGCCTGCTTCCCGATGGCGGTGGCGACACGCCGACCCCCTGGATTCACAGTGACGTGCTCGGATTGATCGCGTGCCAAGGTCTGGGGATCAGCCCGCGTGAGGTCGAAGCCTGATGGAGGACCGTCCGGCGGGCCCGATCCTGGTGGTCGAGTCCGATCGGCGACATGGTCTTGCGCTCACCGAGCAGCTGGCCGCCGATGGCTTCGCGGTCGAGCTGGCTCGCAATGCCGAGCACGCTCGGATTCTCGCCCGCGAAAGCGCTCCGAAGCTGGCGCTGTTGGGCGACCTCGACGCGCCGCGGGGAGCCTTGCGCCTGTTGGAGGAGATTCGCGGATCTGGGTGGCCGGACGCGCCGTGGGAGAGCTCTCTGCCGGCCATCGTGCTCGGCTCCGGCACCGAGACGCTTGACGTATTGAGAGCGTTTGAGGCCGGCGCCGACGATTTCCTGTCCAAGGCCGCCGCCTACCTCGAGCTGCGGGCGCGCGTCAAGGCGATCCTACGGCGCGTCGAGCGCGCTCCCGACCGAGCGCGCATACTCGAGGTGGGCCCCCTGAAGATCGACCTGATGGCACGAACGGCGAGCCTTCGAGCCAGCGTGATCGAGCTGCGGAGGATGGAGTTCGAGCTGCTCGCGACGCTTGCGCGTGAGCCGGCGCGGGTGTTCGCAAGGGAGGAGCTCCTGCGCGCGGTGTGGGGCTATCGCTCCAGCGGCTCCACCAGGACGCTCGACAGTCACGCCAGCCGACTGCGGCGCAAGCTCGACGAGGACGGCACGGGCGCCTGGGTCATCAACGTGTGGGGCGTGGGCTACAGGCTCCTCTGATCCTCGGGCGCACTGTCTCACCGAGCTCGCAGCACGCTCAATGACTTGACGGGCCCGAACGGTCCGGCTTGAGAACAGCCGATCGCTGGCCGCGGAGCTTTTTCCCGCGGGCAGATCGGTGATCACGGCCGGCCTGCGCCGGCCTCTACCCGCCTGCTCGCGTGGCGGGCAGGCAGAGAAAGGAGCGGCGTCATGCCCTCTACTAATGAAACCCCCGAACAGACGGTGAATCCGCTGGCCCCGGTCGATGAGCTCATCCATTGGCTGGTGGGCACGGCTCTACACATCGCGCTGGGCGTAGTCCTCGGAATGGTGGCCGCGCGAGTGATGCGCAAGCGGCACCTGCACTGGAGTTGGGCCGGCGTATCACTCGTCCTGGTAGCTCTGTTTCACCAGGCGTTTGGAGCTTGGGCGCTACCGCTGAGCGTGGCCACGTTCTGTGCCACTCGGCGGGGGCGACGGTGGCACAGGGAAGACCTCGACTCCGGTGCCGACCTGGCCGAAATCGCGGCCCGACGCCACAGCCCGCTGGATGCCCTGCGTTCCCTCGCACGAGCAGCCACCCGCAAGCTCTCGCGAGCCCGCGTGAAGGGCACCCTCGAGCGAGACGGAGAGCTCGTGCTCGGTCTTGACGAGCGTGGTGGATCGGTGGCTATCCCATTCGGCGGGCGAAGCACGGGCAGGCACGCTCTGATCGTGGGTGCCACCGGCTCCGGCAAGACGATCACCCAGACATACATGGCCGTACGCGCGATCGAGCGTGAAATGGGCGCGATCGTGCTCGACCCAAAGGGCGACAGCCGCCTGCGCGAGAGGCTTCAGCTCGCCACTGCGGCAGCCGGGCGCGACTTCCTGGAATGGACTCCCGACGGCCCCTGGGTCTACAACCCCTTCGCGAGCGGTGGCGAGACGGAGATCGCCGACAAGGCGCTGGCCGGAGAGCGCTTCACCGAGCCTCACTACCTGCGTCAGGCCCAGCGCTACCTGGGCCATGTGGTCCGGATGCTGCGCTCCGACGCCACCGTGGTGTCGCTGCCTGCGATCGTCGAGCTACTCGATCCCGAGCGAATGGAGGATCTCGCCCGCAACCTCAACGAGGTGGACGCTGGGCGTGTGTTCGCCTACCTCGACTCGTTGGGCACCCGCCAGCGCAGCGAGCTCGCGGGGGTGCGTGATCGCCTGGCGGTAATGGTGGAGTCCGATGTGGGTCGTTGGCTCGATCCTCGCTGCGAGGAGGCCGGTTGCATCGATCTGTTGGCGGCGGTGCGCAGGCGCTCGACCGTCTACTTCAGCCTCGAGTCCGACAGCCGTCCCCTGCTTGCTCAGATGTTGGGGGCGGCCATCGTGCAGGATCTGCAGACAACGGTCGCGGCGCTCCAGGGCCGGCCCAGCCCTACTGTCGTCGTGATCGACGAGTTCTCCGCCGTCGCGGCCGAGCAGGTCGTGCGGCTGTTCGGGCGGGCTCGCTCAGCCGGGTTGAGCCTGATCCTGGGAACCCAGGAGCTCTCTGATCTACGCCTTCCCGGCCGCGAGAGGCTGCTCGAGCAGGTCATGGGCAACCTCTCCGTCCTGATCGCCCATCGGCAGGTCGTGCCCAGCTCGGCTGCTCTGCTCGCCGAGGTGGCCGGCAGCAGGGGCACATGGAGAGTCTCGCGTCACGGTGACGGGCGAGTGACGCGCACCAGGACGCGGGAGGGGGTGCTCGATCCCAGCCGGATCACGGGCCTCGAGCAGGGCTGCGCCGCGGTGATCGTGCCGGGCGCCGGGAAAGCCCGTATCGCAAGCGTCTTCGCCGATAGAGCGAATCGCTGAAGGACGAGGTGCGGTGGCCGCCGCCCATAGACGGCCGCCGCGCGCCTCGACGCACGGCATCCCTCGCTGGATGCTCAACAACGAGACAAGGGAGAAGCGATGACCACTTCCACCGGGACCCATTCACCACAGCAGCTCACACTCGCGTTGTGGACGGCGCGCTTTGGCGCCGTCACCGCCGAGGCGCTCGCCCTCCGGGACGGATGCAGCGTCGGCTCGGCCCGCGCTCGGCTGCTTGCGGCTCAGCGCGCCGGCCTGCTTGCTCGCGAGCGTCCGCTGGCCGATCAACCTGCGCTGTTCACCGCCACCAGGACGGGATTGCGCGCGGTAGCGATCAGCGGAGTCGAGCCTGGTCGGGTGAGCGCCGCCAACGCCCGGCACTCGATTGTGTGCGCGTGGGTCGCCGCCGCCCTTCAGCTCTTGTACCCAGACAATCACGTGATGGGTGAGCGTGAGCTGCGTCGGGAGGAGCGAGCGATGGCGAGGCCGCTCGCGAGCGCAGCTCTGGGCGGCGCAGCGAAAGGTGCTGCGCTGCTGCACCGCCCCGACATCGTGCTGTGGCCCAGCGCCTCATGCGACGGGCGTCCGGTGGCGGTGGAGGTGGAGCTGACCGTCAAGGCGCCACGTAGATTGGTCGCCATTTGCAGGGCCTGGGCGCGCTGTCGCTGCGTGGCTGGCGTCGTGTATCTGACCGAACCGGAGGTCCGGGGTCCGCTCGGCCGGGCGATCGACGCGGCGCGCGCCGGGGGAGCGATCAGGGAGATCCCCCTGGAGAGTCTGGGTGGTGCGCTCGCGGGCCGGCGCGATCCGAACGAGAGAACCATCCCCATCGATGCGTAGGTTGCTCCACAGGGGGGCCAATACACAGCAACGGAGATCGCCATGTCCTACTTTTCAATCAATCGCGTCGTCTTGGTCGGGCGTCTGACCCACGATCCCGAGTTGCGAGCTCTGCCTTCGGGCACCAGCGTGTGCAGCATGCGTCTCGCCTGCAACTCAAGCCGGCGCGACTCCGCCGGCGATTACGTCGAGCGCCCGAACTATTTCGACGTAAACATCTATGGGGCCCCGGGCGAGAGCGTCAGCCAGTACCTCCGACGCGGCAGCCGAATCGCCGTCGACGGGCATCTGGAGTGGCGCGAGTGGGAAACCTCAGAGCAGCAGAAGCGACAGGCGGTCAGCGTCGTCGCGGACACGGTTCAGTTCCTTGACAGCCCGGGCCAGCGTTCCGGGGCAGACGACGGCTCCGGCGTCCCCGGCGAGGAGAACCGCGAGCTCGTTGGCGTGGGGGTCGGTGTCGAGGAGGATGACCTGGGCTTCTAGAGGCTGTCGTGCTTTTCGCGGCGGGAGCGTGCATCGGTGCGCGCTCCCGCCGCTGGGTCCTCCGGGGCCTTTTTTGCGTTAAGGCCCACGGCACCGCGGAGATCCGGCCTCGAGGCACGGTGGGACACGGTCTGCATAGACTGGCGCGCGCCGCGACGCGGCCCGAAGTTCAGTTCGGCCTGCAAGGAGACTCCCAAATGCCAGTCAACACCCAAGCGATCGGCAAGACCTACGAGCCCGTTCTGTATGCGGTGGGGCGGGAGAAGATCAAGGAGTACGCTCGCGCCGTCGGTGAGACAGACCCGGTGCACCTCGACGTCGAGGCAGCGCGCGCGGCCGGATACGCCGACGTGGTCGCACCGCCGATGTTCGCCGTCGTATACAGCGCTCCGTCGGTGGGGCCGCCGATCTTCGATCCCGACATCGAGCTCAACTTCGCGATGATGGTTCACGGTGGCCAGGAGTTCGAGTGGGGGCCACCGGTGGTGGCGGGCGATGAGATCTCGACGACGGCGAGCGTCAAGGACATCTCTGAAGCCGACGGCCGCGGCTACTACGTGTTTGAGTCGATCTCCACCAATCAGCGCGGCGAGCGGGTCTGTCGCGGAACGTGGACCAACATCGTCCGAGGAGTGTGACCCAGATGGCAGATTTCAAGGCGGGCGATCAGATCCCCGAGGTCAGGATCACTCCCGACAAGTTCCTCACCGTTCGCTATGCGGGTGCCTCTGGCGACTTCAACCCGATCCACATCGACGAGGAGTTCGCCAAAGCCGTCGGGCTGCCCGGGAGGATCCTGCACGGCCTGTGGACGATGGCCCAGGTGGCTCGGGCGCAGACCGAGGCGGCCGGAGGCCCGGCGCACCTAAAGCGGCTGAAGGTCCAGTTCCGTGGCATGGGCGTGCCCGAGCAGGAGGTGATCGTCACCGGGACCGTGCATGAGGTCTCCGACGGTCATGTGGTCATCGACACGGTGGCCGAGCAGGGGGGCAAGCAGATCATCCGCAACGCCCAAGCCGAGCTCGACCTCTAGAGAGCAAGGCGCCCTGTGGGCGCAGGCGTCCCACCTACAATCAAATCCATGCTCACCTCCCGTCAGGAGCTGATCCTGTGCAAGGTAGTCGACGACTACCTGCGCACGGCCCAGCCTGTCGCGTCGCGCTCGATCGCCGCCGACCCCGGTCTTGACTGCGGGCCGTCCACCGTGCGAAACGAACTTGCGCTGCTCGAGGAGTATGGATTGCTCGCGCACCCCCACGTATCGGCCGGGCGTGTGCCCACCGACGCGGGGCATCGCTATGTGGTCGATCGAATGCTCAACTCACGCCAGCCTCTGCCGACGCCGCCGCGCCCGCTCGAGCTGTCGCTCATTCGCCGCGAGCTCGACGAGGCGATGCGTGCCACCACGGAGACCCTCTCGCAGATGACCAACCTGCTCGCGGTGGTCTCGGCGCCCTCGATGACCACGGCTACCATCCGTCATGTTGAGGTGCTGGCGCTTCAGCCGCAGGTCGTCCTGGTGGTGATCATCACCTCCACAGGCAGCGTCTCGAAGATGCTCGCCGCATTCGAGCGGGCCGTCGATCCCGGCCTGGTGTCCTGGGCGGGGGAGTATCTGAACGAGCGTCTGGTGGGGCTCGGCCTGGGCGCCAGGATGCTCCACCAGCGTCTGATGGATCCGAGTCTGTCCTCCCGCGAGCTCGCCTTCCTCGAGCGCTTCGCGCCCGCCTTCGGCGATCTCGCCTCAGAGGGCGAGGACGCCCTCTACGTGGAGGGCACCGCCCGTCTGTTCGAGTTCGGGCAGATCGCCGACACAAGCAGGGTCAACGAGTTGATCGATCTACTGGAGCGGCGTGTGGCGCTGCTGCGCGTCCTACGCACCGCGCTGGGCGAGCCCGGGGTCTATGTGCGGATAGGGCACGAGAACGAGCTGCCGGCGATGCACTCGCTGGGCATCGTCGCCACCGGCTACGGAATGGCACGCCGCAAGCTCGGCACGGTCTCGCTGATAGGTCCTGTTCGCATGGATTACGCGGGCGCAATCGCCACGGTGCGCGAGGCCGCTCACGAGCTCTCGCGTTTCGTCGAGGACACCTACGCCGAGAACTGACAAGCAGATGCCTCGCGACCCCTACGAGGTGCTCGGCGTCGGCCGGGACGCCTCCGAGCAGCAGATCAAGAAGGCTTTTCGCCAGCTTGCCCGCGAGCTGCATCCCGACGTCAACGCCCACGATCCCGACGCAGAACACAAGTTCAAGGAGGCCGCCGAGGCATACGAGATCGTCTCAGACCCCGAGCGACGTGCCACCTACGACCGCTACGGGCACGACGGTCTGCGCTCCGGCGGGTATGCCCCCAACTTCGAGGGCTTTGGGTCGATCAGCGACCTCTTCAACGCCTTCTTCGGAGGAGCAGCCACAGCGGGGCCGGCCCAGGGAGGGGACATCGGAGTGGCGGTGGAGATCGATCTCGTGCAAGCCGCCCACGGCGCCAAGGTGCAGGTCGCCTACGACTCGGTCAAGCGGTGCGAGCACTGTCACGGCAACGGCGCCGAGCCCGGCACCCCAATCGAGACGTGTGAGCGCTGCGCTGGAGCTGGACAGCTGCAGGCGGTGCAGCGCACCCCCTTCGGGCAGATGATGCGCACAGTTGTATGCGACGTCTGCCACGGGGAGGGCCGTGTGCCCAAGCAGCCCTGCGCTGAGTGCCGCGGTCGCGGCCGCCTGGCCGCCAAACAGGAGCTCGAGGTGGACATTCCCGCGGGCATCGCCGATGGCCAGCGAATCAGGCTCGGCGGGCGGGGCCACGAGGGTGAGGCGGGAGCCCCCGCGGGAGATCTGTATGTCGTGGTGAGCGTCGCTGAGGATGCTCGCTTCGTGCGTGAAGGCGACGACCTGATCACCGCTCTGGATGTGGCTGCGCCCCTGGCCGCGCTGGGCGCCACGCTCGAGGTACCGACGCTCGAGGGCACCGCCGCGTTGGAGCTCCCCTCGGGAACCCAGCCCGGCGAGGTGCTGAGCGTTCGCGGAGCAGGCATGCCGAGCCTGAGGCGCGGTCGCCAGGGCGATCTGCGGGTGGTTGTCAACGTGATCGTTCCACGTCGCCTCAGCGACGAGCAGCGTGAGCTGATGGAGCGTCTCAACGACAGCCTCACCGAGGAGAACCTGCGCTCACAGGAATCGATGTTCGCCAAGCTGCGTCGGGCGCTCGGCAGCCAGGCAGCGTGATCCGCCTCGCCATCCGCGTGGCTCGCTCCCAGGCTGAGCTGGTGCTTGCAGAGCTGCTCGAGCTGACCCCCGCGGGCGTGGAAGAGTCCGAAGGCGAGGGGGAGACCATCGAGTATGCGGTCTATGGGGCGCCCGGTGAGCTGCCTGGGCTCCCCGATCTGCAGGCTGTCGTGGGCGAGGCCCTCGTCGAGATCTCCACCAGCGAGGTGCCCGACGACTGGCACGAGCGCTGGAGGCGCTTTCATCGCCCGATCCTGATCGAGCCCTCCGGCCCGTCCGTCGCCGGGGTCGAGCTCCCGCCGGCGCTGCACGTGCGTCCACCGTGGGAGGAGCCGAGCACCTCCACCCAGCAGGCGGTGCGTGAGATCGTGATCGATCCAGGGCAGGCGTTCGGGACGGGCGCCCACGCGAGCACGCGCATGTGCCTGGAGCTGCTGCTGGCACTGGCGGCCGAGCAGCTGCCGGGCGGCCCGCTGCTCGACATCGGCACCGGCTCCGGGGTGCTCGCGATCGCTGCTTCGCTGCTCGGCTTCGCGCCCGTGCTCGGGTTGGACAACGAGCAGGAGAGCGTGCTGGCCGCCGCCGAGAACGCCGCCGTCAACGAGGTGAAGATCGATGTCCGCCGCTTCGACCTCCGCTCTGAGCCATTGCCCTGGCTGGGGCCGCAGGCCAGGAAGGCACGACCGCCGGTTGTCCTTGCCAACCTGCTCCGTCCGCTGCTGCTCGAGCTCGCCGCGAAGATGACCAGCGCGCCGGCGCAGCTGATCGCCAGTGGACTGCTCGTGGAGGAGGTCGATGAGGTGGTCGACGCCTTCACCGGCAAGCTCGACCTGTGCGAGCGCTCACGTCTTCAGAGCGGCGAGTGGGCGGCCGTCCGGCTCGCCCGCATCTGATCAGTAGACGTCCGGCAGCTCGGTCGCGGCGCGGAAGTTCGCCCTGAAGATCAGATCGATCGCCGCCCGCACGCCGTCCTCGTCCTCGAGCAGGGCGTCGGCCGCCCGCAGAGCCGCACCGATCGTCTCGAGCGCCTCGCCCACGTCCCCCGGCTCGGGGTCGCGCGTCGCCGCGATCGCCAGGTCGAGCATCGCCCGCGCCTGCTCGATCACGCCGGTGAACAGCGCCGGACCGACGAGGCTCGCGTAGTTGTAGACGCGGCCGAGGCGCCCCGACAGCGTGATCGAGGGGCCACGCCGGATCGGGCCGGCCGGCGGCAGGCCATGGCCGTCGATCAGCGATGCCATCGTCCCGCCCAGCACGGCCATGGTCGTGGCCTCGTCCAGGCCAGCTTGAGCGGTTACACGAAGTGCCGCATAGAGCCCTGTTGCGGTCATGCCATAGGGCGGATCGGAGGCGAACACGATCCGCTCCGCCGGGACGCGGGCGAACAGCTCGATCACGTCGAGGGGGAAGAAGCACGAGGTGTCGAACAGCACGCCTGGATGGTCGGCGAGGCCGGCCGTGAGGATGCCCTGGTCGCAGATCGCCCCGTGGGCGAGGATCAGCACGGCACCGGGATGGCGCAGAGCGAGATCTACGAGGCCGTCGGCCAGCGGCGGCAGGCCCCTCCCGGCGTGGATCAGGATCGGGACGCTCGCTTCTTCTGCCAGCGAGAAGATCCCGTCCATCTCGGGCCCGTCGAAGCGGAAGTCCTGCGCGCGGGGGTGGAGCTTGATGCCGCGCGCACCCGCCGTCAGCGCCCGGTCGCCCTCGCTCAGGGGATCTTCGGCCGGGTCCAGACGGCAGAACGGCACGAGCCGCCCTTCGCTTTCGCCCGCCCATCTGAGCACGCGATCGTTCGGGAGGCTGTAGGCGGGCTTGCGCTCCGGATCGTGCAGCGGGAAGACACAGGCGCGGCGGGCACCAGCATGGTCGAGTTGCCCCAGCAACTGCTCGAGCGTCAGCGAGCGGCCATCCTCGTCGAGGCCGAGATGGGTGTGAGCGTCGATCACTTCGGTGTTCTCCGGGCGCAGGCGGGGTACCTCAGCCAGGAAAGGGGCGAGTGCGTCGGAATACAACGAGTGATCCACGGGCTTCAGCCTATTGTGTCCTCATGGCGTGGCAAGTCGTGATCGCAGGAGGCGGATTTGCGGGCTTCTACGCGGCGCGGGCGCTCGAGCGTCTGCTGCCGGCCCAGAGCGCGCATGTCACGCTCGTCAACGAGGCCAACTTCCTGCTCTACACGCCGCTGCTGCCGGGTGCCGCGGGGGCCACGCTCGACCCTCGTCACGTTGTCGTGCCCCTGCGCTCCCAGCTGCGCCGAACCGATCTTGTGATCGGTCGGGTCACGGGCGCAGAGCCAGCCAATGCCAAGCTCGGCGTCCAGCGGATCGACGGCGAGCATCTCGAGCTCGGCTACGACCAGCTGATCGTCGCGCTCGGGTCGGTGTCTCGCACGCTTCCAATCCCTGGCCTGGCCGAGCACGCGGTCGGCTTCAAGTCGCTCTCCGACGCAACCGCGCTGCGCAACCAGGTGCTCAGCTGCCTCGACATCGCCGAGTCGCTCGAGGATCCCGCACGTCGCGCCGAGTACCTGGGGTTCGTGTTCGTGGGCGCCGGATACGCGGGGGTGGAGGGCTTGGCGGAGCTTCAGGACTTCGCCGTCCAGGCAATCGAGCTGTATCCGCGCTGTCGCGCCCAGGGCATGCGCTGGGTCCTGGTCGAGGCCAAGGGGCGGATCATGCAGGAGGTGCCCCCGAGCCTGTCCGCGTTCGCTGAACGCGAGCTGCGCGGACGCGGGATCGAGGTTCGCACCAACACCACCCTGTCGGAGGTGCGCAGGGATGGGACGACGCTCTCGGGCGGACAGGAGATCGCTGCCCGCACGGTTGTGTGGACCGCCGGGGTGAAGCCGAGCCCGGTGATCGCCAGGCTCGGCCTGCCACTCGATGAGGCCGGGAGGATCGTGGTCGACGCAACGATGCGGGTGCTGGAGGACCGCAATCAGCAGGCGCCGGCCGGCGCGTCGCCGCGTCCACAGGTCTGGGCTCTGGGCGATTGCGCAGCCGTTCCCGACGCCTCACGGCCCGGCCACGCCTCGCCACCGACCGCTCAGCATGCGATCCGGCAGGGGCGGCTGGTGGCCCGCAACGTGGTTGCCACGCTCAGAGGAGGCGTACCGCGCCCGTTTCGCTATCGCACCAAGGGCGTCGTTGCGGAGCTGGGCGGCAACCAGGCTGTGGCGATCACGCTGGGCATCCGCTGGCGCGGCTTTCCTGCGTGGCTGATCGCGCGCACCTACCACCTGCTGCTGATGCCCGGAATGGGACGCAGGCTGCGCCTGCTCGTCGACTGGAACGTTGCGCTGGCGTTTGGCCGTGACGCCTCCTCTCCGGGCAGGCTCGGCAGCCCCACGCCCCTGGAGCACGATTGAGCGCCCCCCGTCGTCGTCGCGGCGGCGTATCCTGATCTGAGATGGCGATACTCGAGCAGATCAAGATGGACCTGCATGGCGCCATGCGCGCCGGCGAGAAGGATCGGGTTGGTGCGCTGAGGCTCGTGCTCTCGGAGCTCCAGAAGGCGGCCAAGGAGGGAGGGGCCGATGAGCTCGCTGTCTTGCGCAGGGAGCGCAAGCGCCGGCTGGAGGCCGCCCGGGCCTACCGTGAGGCGGGTCGTGAGGACCTCGCCGCCGGCGAGGAGGCCGAGGGCGAGCTGATCGGCGGGTATCTGCCCGCTGAGCTCTCCGAGCAGGAGCTCGAAGCGATCGTGCGCCAAGCCGTCAGCGACAGCGGAGCGGAGTCGGCCAAGGACATGGGAAACGCGATGAAGCACGCGATGGCCGTCGTCGACGGTCGCGCGGACGGTAAGCGGGTGTCTGGACTGGTGAGGGCTGCGCTTCAAGGATGAGGACACAGATCGAGCTCTCAAACGTTGTGGCCGCGGAGCTGGCGGGAAGCCAGGATGCGGTGCTTCGGGCACTCGAGGCGCACCTCGACTGCAAGGTCTTCCTGCGCGGCAACCTGCTCACCTTCGACGGCGAGGAGAGCGAGACCAACGCCGGCGAGCGCGTCGTGCGCGAGCTCTCTGAGCTGATCGCCAGGGGCCACCAGATCGGGCCCGGGACGATAACCGCCGTGACGGGTGCGCTCGACGCCCACGAGTCACCGGCGCGGGTGCTCGAGGATGTCGTATGGAGCCACCGTGGGCTGCGCGTCGCTCCCAAGACGGTCAACCAGAAGCGCTACGTCGACTCGGTGCGTCAGAACACGGTCACCTTCGGCGTGGGCCCAGCCGGCACGGGCAAGACGTTCCTGGCGGTGGCGATGGCCGCCGCGGCGCTCTCGCGCCACGAGGTCAACCGCATCATCCTCACCCGCCCCGCCGTCGAGGCGGGAGAGCGTCTGGGGTTCCTGCCAGGCGACCTGATGGCCAAGGTCGACCCCTATCTGCGCCCGCTGTTCGACGCCCTGCACGACATGCTCGACCCGGAGAAGGTCTCCCAGCACATCGATCGCGGCGTGATCGAGATCGCGCCGCTTGCGTTCATGCGCGGGCGCACCCTGAACGACTCGTTCGTGATCCTCGATGAGGCCCAGAACACCACTCCCGAGCAGATGAAGATGTTCCTCACGCGCTTGGGCTTCGGGTCGAGGATGGTGGTCACCGGCGACATCACCCAGGTGGACCTGCCGCGCGAGCAGCAGTCGGGGCTGATCGTCGTGGGGGATGTGCTCGAGCAGATCGAGGGGATCGAGTTCGTGCGCTTCGGGGGACAGGACGTCGTTCGCCACAAGCTGGTGCAACGGATCGTGGAGGCCTACGAGACGCACACCCAGCGCGAGCAGCCCGCTCGCGCGGGCATCGCATCCGCAGCCGGCGAGGGCGGACGCCCCGCGATCCGCAGTGCTTGAGCGGCGGTGATCGAGGTCGAGGTCTTCGTGGCGGATGCCTCGGCGGTTCCCGAGCGGGGGCAGCTGGAGCATCTGTGTGCGATTACCGCAGAGCGCCTCGACGTTCGCGACGGCCATGTTGCGATCGAGTTCGTCGACTCCGAGCGCATCGCCGAGCTCAACCTCGAGCACCGTGGCAAGGGGGAGCCGACGGATGTGCTCTCGTTTCCGATCGACGGCATCGATCCAGAGCCCTCGTCCACGGCTGGTGGGGACGCGTTCATGGCAGCCGTTCCGCGTGAGCTCGGTGACATCGTGATCTGTGCCGAGCACACCGCCGATATCGAGGAGGCGGTCGTCCACGGAATGCTGCACCTGCTCGGCATGGATCACGAGGTCGACGACGGCGAGATGCTCTCGCTGCAAGACGATCTCCTCACCCGCGCCCGAGGATGACCCGCAGTGGCTTCGTGGCGCTGGCGGGGCGTCCAAATGTGGGCAAGTCCACATTTGTGAACGCCGTGGTGGGCGAGAAGGTCGCGATCGTCTCCGATCGCCCTCAGACCACCAGGCGCGCGATTCGCGGTGTTCACCGTAGCGGCGACTCCCAGATCGTGCTGGTCGACCTCCCTGGGGTCCAGCGCCCGCGCGATGCGCTCACATCCCGGATGGCGCGACGTGTCCAGCAGGAGGTCGAGGGGGCCGATGCGGCTCTCCTGATCCTAAACGGCGAGCAGGGGGTCGGTCCAGGCGACCGCTTCATCGCCAAGGCTCTGGTCCATGCACAGGTGGCGATAGCTGTGAACAAGGTCGATCGCCTGTCCAATGCGGCGCTGATGGCGGTGCTTCAGCGGGCTGGTGAGCTCGAGCTGGATGGCGAGGTGTTCCCGATCTCGGCACGGCGCGGGTCGGGGTTGACGGAGCTGGTTGACCACCTGGCCTCGATGATGCCCGAGGGGCCCTTCATGTTTGCGCCCGAGGCGGCCTCCGATCAACCGCACGAGCAGCTGCTGGCCGAGTTGATCCGGGAGGCGGTCATCCGGCGCACCTTCCAGGAGGTGCCGCACGCGGTCGAGGTGGTGGTGGAAGAGGTTGAAGCTCCGCGTCCGGGCCTCGTCAGGGTCAGGGCCCTGATCTGGGTGGAGAGCGACTCCCAGAAGGGCATCCTGATCGGCGCGCACGGTCGGATGATCAAGGCGATAGGAACAGCGGCCCGACGTGAGCTCCAGCGTGTGCTCGACAGCCAGGTTCACCTCGATCTGTCGGTGCGGGTGCGCAAGGACTGGCGCGCTGACGAGTCGTTGCTGGATCGGCTCGGGATCACCTAGAGCGTGCTTTAAGTTCCGACAAATGCACGCGATCCACTGCCGCGAAGTTCCTGTCCATCTGATTCATTCCACCTTTGGGATGCGCAGCGGCTCCAATTGGGATACCTTCTGCCGAGCAGTGGCCTCGTGGGGAAGGAATGCATGTCGGCGAAGTACGCGATATTGGGACTCGTCATCGAGCGGCCCGGCTATGGGTATCAGTTGGCTCAGCGTTTGGAGAAACGCTTTGGATCCTCTGGGTTCGCGCCCTCGGGCGTCTACTCGGCGCTCGACCAGCTGAGCCGCGACCAGTACGTGCGCCCGGCCGGCGAGATGGGTGCCGGTCCGGCGCGCCGAGCCGCACCGCGCACGATCTACGAGGCCACCGAGGAGGGGGTCGACCATTTCGAGACCTGGATGCTCGGCTCCTCGCCGGCGCCGCCCCTGCGCGACGAGCTGCACATGAAGATCGCGCTCTGCAGTCCACGCAACGTACCTCGCCTGATCGACATGGTCTACGGCCAGGAACTCGCCTGTATGGGCCGGCTTCGCGACCTGAAGGAGCTTTCCGAACGCGAAGACGCTGGAGACGCACAGGAATGGTCGAGGTTGATGAGAGTCCTCGCGCGCGACGCCGAGATCGCCCTGTGGCGGGCGCGGATCGAGTGGCTGCAGAGCGCCAGGGAGCTGCTCGAGAGGCTCGTTGAGGAGGCGCGGCGCTCTCCCGGCGACGGGGCCTTCGCCGCCGGCGCGGGGCGGATGGGCCGGCTGCGGGCGCTCTGATGGGGGCTGCCCTGCTCTCGCTGGAGGGAGTGAGCAAGAGCTACTGGCGCGGACCGCACGAGCTGACTGTCATCTCCGGTCTCTCGCTCGATGTCCACCCCGGAGAGCTGGTCGCAGTCTGGGGCAAGCGGGGGGCGGGCAAGACCACCTTGCTGAGGATCGCCGCCGGGTGGGAGACATTGGACGCGGGCGTGGTGCGCTTCGAAGGGGAGGATCTCTCCGGGCTCTCCGAGCGTGCTCACGCACGGCTGATGCGCGAGCGCATCGGATGGGTGGGCCGCGGCGGGCCCCGCAGCGAGCTCACGATGATCGACTACGTAGCCCTCCCGCTGCTGATCGAGCACGGCAGGAGGCGGGCACACGCACGAGCCGCCGATGCTCTGCGGCGGGTCGGCATGTCCGACTGCGCCGGCCAGCGCTGGGACGGGCTTTCCGACGGGGAGCGGGCGCTGGTGGGGATCGCGCATGGGATCGTGCGCAGGCCTCGACTGATGCTCGTGGACGATCCCACCACCAACCTCGGCGTGATCGAGCGAGAGGAGGTCGTCCAGCTGCTGCGCTCGCTCGTCGAGGAAACGGATCTCGCGGTGCTGATGACCGTGCCCGACATGCCCGCCGCGATGCGCTCGCATCAGTTGACGGCGTTGAGTGGTGGCCGTCTGCTTGCCCCGGCCTCGGCACCCGAGCGCGGGGGGAACGTCATCGACTTCCCCGGCGGCGAACGGTTGGCATAGGTGTCCGGGAGCGGCACGAGAGGCTGCATTGCGGCCGGGTGAGCTGTAGTGCTCTCGTTGCACGAGTTGAGGAAGCACTTTCCAGTCGCCTATGGAGAGCCGGTGCGGGCCATCGACGGCGTCTCCCTGTCGGTCGCTTCCGGTGAGCTGCTCGCTCTCTACGGGCCAAGCGGCTCGGGCAAGACAACCTTGATGATGCTGATCGCCGCCCTGCTGAGGCCAGATTCGGGCCGCGTGATGGTCGACGGTCGCGACATCTCGACGCTGTCAGCGAAGGCCGCCGCCCGCTATCGGCTGCTTGAGCTCGGGTTCGTGCGTCAGTCCATCAACCTGATACCGGGGGCGGATGCGATCGACAACGCCGCTCTGAAGCTGATGGGAGCCGACATCGGCGCCCGCGAGGCGCGGCGGCGTATCACGCCGCTGCTCGACTCGCTCGGGCTGCGCGACCGCGCGCTGCATCGACCTGAGCAGCTCTCGATGGGAGAGCGTCAGCGGGTGATGATCGCCAGGGCGCTCTCGACCGAACCCAAGCTCGTGCTGGCTGACGAGCCCACCGGTAGCCTGGACACTCGGCGCGGAGGTGAGGTTCTGGGCCTGCTCGCGCAGCTCTGTCGAGAGCGAGGGGTTGCGGTCCTGCTGGTGACGCATGACCCGCAGGCGGCCAGCTACGCAGACCGGGTGCACACATTGCAGGATGGCCGCCTCGTCGCGAGTGAGCGCGATCGCGCCCCATCGCCCGCCAATGCGGATTGAATCGGCGCCCAGGGCTCGAAGATGAGGCTCTCGAGTATCGCGAGGCTCTATCGCGTGCGCTTGCGGGCGAGGCTCGGACAGGAGTTGTTCGCCGTACTCGGCATCGCCATCGGTCTGGCTCTGCTGTTCTCTTCACAGGTGTCGAGCACGAGCCTCACTGGCTCTGTGCGGGAACTGACGAGAGGGATCGTGGGTCAGATGCGCTTCCAGATCTCGGCTCGCGACCCGAAAGGGCTACCCGAATCGCTCGTTGCTCAGGTTCAGGCGGTTCCAGGCGTGCGCGCAACAGCGCCGATCCTCGAACAGGGCGCCACCATCGTCGGAGCCCGTCGCACCCGATCGATCGATCTCGTGGGTGTGGATCCACAGCTCGCGCGGCTCGGCGGCAAGCTCGTGCGGAGCTTTGACACCTTCCGCCTCTCGCGCATCGGTGCGCTGATGCTGCCACTCTCAGTCGCGCGCGCCGTGGGCGACTCATCGCTTCAGAGCATCCAGGTTCGGGTGGGCGCCAAGCTCGTCGCGGCGCTCGTCGTCCCCGATCTCCTCGTGGGTGTTTCCACCGGTCTGGAAAACAGCCCGGTGGCGATCGCCCCACTCGCCTATGTCCAGGAGCTGACCGGGATGGGCGCGCGCGTGTCGAGCATCTTCATCCAATCCGCCCCTGGACGTGACGGCGAAGTCCTGCGCGGCCTGCGGCGTGTGGCGGGCGGGCGCCTCAACGTGCAGCCTGCGACCTATGACGAGACGCTCTTTGACCGGGCTGCTCAGCCCACCGACCAGTCGACCGGCCTGTTCTCGGCCATCAGCGCGCTCGTCGGTTTCCTCTTCGCTTTCAACGCCTTGCTGCTCGGGGTGCCGCAGCGCAGGCGGCTGATCGAGGATCTGCGACTCGACGGCTACACGCGGAGAATGATCGTCGCGGTGCTGCTGTTCGATGCGGTCGTGCTGGGCGTGGTCGCGTCGGTTATGGGGCTGGTGTTGGGCGATCTTCTGTCGATCGTCCTATTCGACTCGAATCCCGGTTATCTGGCCTTCGCCTTCCCCGTCGGCACAAGTCGGATCATCAGCTGGGAGAGTGTCGCTCTCTGCCTGGTCGGGGGACCGCTCGCCGCCCTCGTGGGCGTCTTCGCCCCGTTGCGCGGGGCGATCCTCGCACGCCATGGGGAGTTCTTCGCGCCCCCCGCTCGGACCCCGCTCGGAGCCGCCTCGTGGCTGCTGATCGGTGCCGCACTGTGTCTTGCCGGCACGAGCATCATCCTGGTGATCGCCCCTTCGGCCGCAATCACGGGAATCGTGAGCCTGACCGGCGCACTGCTGCTGGGGCTGCCGGTCGTGCTCGACGGGGCCACCCGGGCATTCGATCGTTTGCAGTCGCTCGGCACGGCAACCTCGCCCTACCTCGCCCTCGTCGAGCTTCGCAGCGAGATCGGCCGTTCGCGCTCGATTGCCGTTGCTGCGACTGGGGCGATCGCGGTATTCGGCAGTGTGGCCATAGAGACCGCTCACGGCGATCTGCAGGGTGGGCTGAACCGTGTCGCACACGGGCTGAACGCGACCACCGATCTGTGGGTCGGGCCCTCCGGAGCGGCCAACTCCCTGGCCACCACCCCGTTTCCCGCCGCCGCCACCGCTGAGATCGCGCGGCTGGCTGACGTCGCGTCCGTCGCTTTCTATCGCGGCTCGTTCTTGGACGTCGAAGATCGTCGCGCCTGGGTCATCGCCCCTCCGCGTGCACTGCTACGTCCAATCCCGGTGGGACAGCTCGTGGCGGGGGATCTCCGGAGGGCCGACGAACGCCTCCGCGAGGGGGGCTGGGTTGTCGTCTCGGCGGCTATCGCCGAACAGCATCATCTGCATGTCGGGCAATGGTTCCTGCTTCCTTCGCCGCGCCCGACGCTGTTCCGGATCGCTGCCCTGAGCACCAACCTCGGCTGGCCGCCGGGCGCGATCATGCTCAACGCCGAGGACTATCGACGCGCCTGGGGGAGCAGCGACATCAGCGCCGTGGAGGTGCATCTGCGTCCCGGTGTCGCGCCGCTCGCAGGCGCGCGAGCGGTTCGTGCGGCGCTGGGACGCAGCTCGGGCCTGGCTGTGCAGACGGCCGCTCAGCGTGAGGCGGGATTTCGCGCGACGGCCCGACAGGGCCTCTCGCGCCTGAACCAGATCTCCACCTTGGTGCTGATCGCCGCCATCCTCGCGATGGCCGCCACGATGGGCGCCATGATCTGGCAGCGCCGCGAGCGGCTCGCCGACATGAAGGTCGACGGCTTCAACCGAGGCGTGCTGTGGAGAGCGCTGATGTGGGAGAGCGTGGTGCTGCTTGGTGTTGGCTGCTCGCTCGGTGCTCTGTTCGGGCTTTACGGCCAGGTCCTTCTCAGTCACGCTCTCCTGTCCGTCACGGGCTTCCCGATCGCATACTCACCCGGCTTCTCGGCTGCGCTCGACAGCTTTGTGCTCGTGTCAGGAACAGCGATCCTGATCGTTGCGCTCCCAGGCGCGCTGGCTACAGGGGTGGGTCCCGCGATTGCGCTCTCTGACTGACCGCCGCCCGCACTACATTCCGGGAAGATTCCAATTCTCGGACTTTATGACAAGGCGGGTCTGGTGCTGCGTCAGGTGTCGGCGTTCTGGGGGGTGTGCTCCCGCGAGCTCCTATGGATTCGTCCGAACGTTGCCCGTGAGGTGGAGCGCTGGCGCCGGCGTGCCGCCTCCATACCTGACGCTGAGATGCGCGCGGACGCCCTCGGCGCGTTGACGCAGAAGCGTCTAAATATCGAGGGTGCGGCCCTGTTTGCGGTGCTTGCTCCACGGCGCGACATACATCTGCTGCGACTGCTCGTCGCGTTCCAGGTACTGCTGGACTTTCTCGACAGCGTGAGCGAGCGTCCGGTCCCCAGCGCCTTGGCCAACGGTCGTCAACTGCACCGTGCGCTCATCCACGCCCTCGATCCCGATTGCGAGCTCTGCGATTACTTCCGCCACCATCCATGTGGCACCGATGGCGGCTATCTCGAGACGCTCGTGAGGACCTGCCGTGAGTGCGCCCGTGAGCTGCCGTCCTACTCGGCAATCCGCGTGTTCGCTGTCGAAGGCGCCGAGCGCTGTGGGGTCCAGGGCATCAACCACGATCAGGATCCCGCGCGTCGTGACCGGATGCTTCAGGAGTGGGCGGCAGCGATGTTATGGCGCCGCTGTGGCGTTGAGTGGGACGGGAGCTGGTGGGAGCTGACTGCCGCTGCCAGCAGCACTCTCGGGATTCTCGCGCTGCTGGCGCTGGGGGCGGACTCCACGTGCAGGGAGCGTGACGCGGCCGAGGTCGACGCCGTCTACATGCCCTGGATCTGTGCTGCCAGCACGATGCTGGACAGCTATGTGGACGAAGTCCAGGACGCGGAAGCTGGATCTCACAGTTACATCGCCCACTATCCGAGCGGCGAGGTGGCAATCGAGCGCACCTATGAGCTGGTGCGACGGTCGCTCTATGAGGCGCGCGGTCTGCGCAATGGCGCTCGTCATGCGCTGATCGCAGCCGGCATGGTCGCGATGTATCTCTCTTGCGACGAGGCACGCTCGCAGGCGAAGCGCAGTACCACCCGCAGGCTGGCGGCGGCCGGTGGTCGGCTGACGCGGGTGCTCCTGCCATTCCTACGTATGTGGCGGGTCGCCTACGAACTGCGCGTGGCGTAGTCAGAACTGAATATTCAACCGCGCCTTTGTCGCGGCGCGGCGCGGCGCGATGATTGAGCACACGCGATGAAGGATGAGAACACAGCCGGGGTATTGCCTACAGGGAGAGAAAAGCGACGCCGTCCACGGCGCGCCAAATCGGGCAGCTCCGGAACATCCAAGGCCGCGTCGTCTCGTCAGTGGCAGCGGACCGGACGCCCTGCAAAGCGTTCGGTCCGCAAAGGCGACGCGGGGGAGGGCGAGACGGTCATGATCGAGCTGAGCAAATCCCAGGTCGATCATGTGATTCGCGCGGCCGGACAGGGGGGTACCATGTCGGTGCTGCTCTCGGCGCTCAAAGATCCCAAGTGGACTTTGTCGCTCAGCGAGGACGACTGGGCCTATCCATCCCAGATGGACGACAGACGCCTGTCGCGCTCGCTGCTCTCGGGCCTGTTGGTGCTGTCCTGCTTTCCCTATGACGGGGGATATCTGGGAATAGCCGAGCTGGCACGGATGCTGGACATGAACACGAGCACTACCCACCGCTATGTCACCACCCTGCTGGCGGTGGGGCTGTTGGAGCGCGACCCGGCCACGCGCAGGTATCGAATCGCACCGCAGTAGCGTCGCACCGCAGTAAGAACTGATTCAGAGTTTGCGGGCGAGCTGCGTGGAGATCCCCCGCACAGCCGCCAGGTCCAGCACGGGACCCCACACGAACGGGATCGGGAACACCTCGAAGCTGCGGCGCCGCAGACGCGCCACCTGATTGTGCTGTGAGCGTGCTCGCTCGTGCACGGCCCTCGCCGCGCGCGAAGCAGCATCGAGGAGGGCGTCCTCCTCGACGCGGCCGGCTCCAGGTGCCCTGCCGCCCGCATCTGAATGTCGCGGTAGCTTGCCTATAAGGCGCAGCTCCTCCGCGGTGAAGCGCCGGGGGAGCAGGCCGTTGACGATCACCGCCTCCAGCGTGCGAGACAGCTGGCTCTCGATCGCCGCCTGCAGCTCGAGTGCCTCTGTGACCGCCATCTCGGTACCGAGCGCCACCGCGATATAGGCGCTTGCGGCGGGGTCGCCGAGCAGTTCCTGCACCTTCCTGGTCTGGCTCGCGATCGGACCCACCCGTGCGATCGCCCCAAACGTCTGCGGAGAGCTCAGCAGCCCGAGCGCGTGGCCTGTCGCCGGCGCGTCCACCACCACCAGGTCATAGCCGCCCGAACCCCGCTTGCGTGCGGCGCGGGTGAGCTGCCAGATCTTGACCATGCTCACCAGCTCCTTCGCCCCCGGGGCCGCCGCCGCGAAGTACTGGAAGGTGCCGCTTGACGCGAGCACTCGGCCCGATACGCGGCCTCCGAGCGCCTGCAGCCACTCCAGCAGCGCTCGATCCGGGTCAATCGAGATGCTCGACAGGCCCCCCTCGAGTCTGCGCTCGACTCCCGGCTCCCGGGGCGGCAGGCCAAAGAGGCTCGCGAGCTGACTCTGCTCGCCGACCTCCACCACGATCGTGCGTCGTCCTTCGCGCGCCGCCAGCATGCCGATCGACGCGGCCATCGTCGTCTTGCCCACGCCGCCCTTGCCGGTGACGAAGAGCAGCTTGCGGTCGAGCAGCGATTGCATCTGGGATGGAGTGTGTCTCAAACCGCCCGGGAGCGGCTGTACCTACAATCGTTGCGATGAGCACCACGCCCTCACGCGATTTCATCGCCGAGCAGATCGCCTACGACAGGGAGGGCCTCGTGCCCTGCGTGGTGCAGGATTGGAGCACCGGCGAGGTGCTGATGCTCGCCTACATGAACGCTCTGGCCCTGCAGCGGACCCGGGACACGGGCGAGCTTCACCTGTGGAGCCGCTCGCGGGCGGAGCAGTGGCACAAGGGCGCCACCAGCGGCAACGTCCAGACGGTCCGGGCTCTGCGGCTGGATTGCGACGGGGATGGCGTGCTGGCCCTCGTGGAGCCGGCGGGGCCGGCCTGCCACACGGGCGAGCGGAGTTGCTTCCATCGCGGTGAGCTGGAGCCGGGTGCGCCCTGTGAGACGCTTCCATCGCTCGAGCGGACGCTCGCCGATCGAGTGCGCGAGCGGCCGGCCGGTTCCTACACGGTTGAGCTCTTGGAGAGCCCCAGCCGGATCGGCGAGAAGGTGATGGAGGAGGCCGAGGAGGTGGCCCGCGCCGCGCGCGAGGAGTCCGACGAGCGCGTCGATGAAGAGGCGGCCGACGTGCTCTACCACCTGCTCGTGCTGCTGCGCAGCCGGGGACGCACGCTCGCTGACGCCGAGCGGATACTCGATGGCCGTCGCGCCTAGCGCCTCCCCGATCGCAGGGGCCGCCCTGCAGCCGGGGATCGAGCGTGCTCGCGAGCTGTCGCGCGCGCACAACCTGATACCGCTGAGCCACACTTCGATCGAGGACTGCGAGACGCCCGTCTCGGCGTTCCTGAAGCTGCGTGCGCTCGCTCCGGGCGAGCCGGCCTTCCTGCTGGAGTCAGCCGACCAGGGGCAGCGGGTCGGACGGTGGTCGTTCATCGGCTTTCGGCCCCGGGCGGTTCTCAGATGGTCGCTGGCCGACGGCGGCGACCCCTACGCGCTGGCCGCCGAGCACGTCGCTCGCTTCGACCAGGCACCGATGCAGGACGCACCGCCGTTCACCGGAGGGGCGGTGGGCTTCTTCGGCTATGACCTCGTCCGGGCGGTCGAGCCCCTCGGTGAGGCGCCCCCCGACCCGCTCGGCCTGCCGGACATGGCGCTGATGCTCTCCGACGCCCTCGTCGTGTTCGACCATCTCAAGCACACCGTCACGATCATCGCCAATGCCGACCTGCAGGCGGAGCCGGACGTGGAGCGTGCCTACGCCGATGCCGCGCGCACCATCGAGCAGGTCCGTGACGTGCTTGCCGGACCGGTGCCCCGAGGAGAGCCGGTCGCGTCCGGCACCCGCCCCGCACCCGAGTTCCACTCCAACATGTCACGCGAGCGCTTCGAAGGAATGGTGGAGCGGATCGTCGAGTACATATTCGCTGGAGACGCCTTCCAGGTCGTGCCTTCACAGCGCTGGTCGGCGAAGGTGCCGATCGAGGCCTTCTCCATCTACAGAGGCCTGCGGGCGGTGAACCCGAGCCCCTACATGTACTACCTCGACTTCGGCGACTTCCAGGTGGCCGGCGCCAGTCCTGAGCCGCTGCTCACCGTCAGCGGGCGACGGGTCTCCACCAAGCCGATCGCGGGCACACGTTCGCGCGGCTCGAGCACAGAGGAGGACCGGCGGATCGAAGGCGAGCTGCTCGCCGACGAGAAGGAGCTGGCCGAGCACGTGATGCTCGTGGACCTTGGCCGCAACGATCTCGGCCGGGTCTGCGAGTACGGCAGCGTGGTGGTGGATGAGCTGATGGAGATCGAGCTCTACAGCCACGTCATGCACATCGTCTCCTCGGTGTCGGGAACGCTGCGTGAGGACGTGGGGGCGATGGACGCGCTGCGCTCGGTGCTCCCCGCGGGAACGCTCTCCGGTGCGCCCAAGGTGCGGGCGATGCAGATAATCGACGAGCTCGAGCCGGTCAAGCGTGGGGGGTATGGCGGAGCGATCGGCTATCTCAGCTACGCCGGCGACCTCGACACGGCGATTCACATCCGTACCGTCGTGGTCAAGGATGGCGAAGCCCATGTGCAGGCGGGAGGCGGCACGGTGGCGGATGCCAAGCCCGACTACGAGTATCGGGAGTCATCCGCCAAGGCACAGGCGGCGATGCGCGCGATCGCTCTGGCCTGCGAGCAGCCGGATTGGTCATGAAGGTCCTGGTCCTCGACAACTACGACTCGTTCACCTACAACCTCGTGCAGTACCTGGGGGAGCTGGGTGCGGAGGTCGACGCCGTGCGCAACGACCGGGCCACGGTCTCCGAGCTGCTCGCCGCAGGCTATGACCGGTGCGTCGTCTCGCCGGGACCGTGCACACCCGATCAGGCCGGGATCACCTTGGAGCTCGTCCGGCGGATGCCCGAGGCGGGCGTGCCCACGCTCGGGGTGTGCCTGGGTCACCAGGCCCTTGCCCAGGCCTTCGGGGGCCGCGTGAAGCTGAACGCGCCCGTCCACGGCAAGGCCACCACCATCGAGCACGATGGACGCACGATCTTCCGGGATCTCAGCTCACCGCTCACGGTCGGGCGCTATCACTCGCTCGTCGTCGACGGCGAGCTGCCCGACTGCCTGGAGGAGTCCGCTCGCGGAGATGGCCTGGTGATGGGGGTGCGCCATCGCGAGCTGCCCGCCGAGGGCGTCCAGTTCCACCCCGAGTCGGTCCTCACCGAGCAGGGCCACGAGCTGCTCGGCAACTTCCTTCGCGAGGGCAGCTCCACGTGAGCGGCGCCTCCACGTGAGCGGCGCCTCCGGCCCCAGCGGCTCCCTCCCGATGAGCTCCGTATCACGATTGTCATACAGCATGTTCAGCGACAACATCCAACACCAGCACCAACACCAACACCAACAACAACCACGAGCAGCGCACCACCCATGCCCAACGCGACCCTGACTAGCGCCATCGACACGCTCGCCTCGGGCAGTGATCTCTCCGCCGAGCAGACCGCAGAGGTGCTTGCCGAGATCATGCACGGAGAGGTATCTGAGATTCAGATAGCCGGCTTCCTGATCGCCCTGAGGACCAAGGGGGAGACGGTGCAGGAGCTGGCCGGCCTGGCACGGACGATGCGCGAGCTGGCCGCTCACGTGCCCACCGAGCGCCATGACCTGCTCGACACAGCGGGCACGGGGGGCGGGCGCAGCTCGTTCAACGTATCGACCACCGCCGCCCTGATCGCGGCCGGAGCCAGCTGTGCGGTTGCCAAGCACGGCAACCGCTCGGCTACGAGCAGATCGGGATCGGCCGACCTGCTGGAGGCACTCGGCGCTCGGATCGACCTCAACCCAGCGGAGGTCGCCGCCTGCATCGAGGAGGCGGGCTTCGGGTTCATGTTCGCGCCGGCCCACCACCAGGCGACGCGGTTCGTGGTTCCCGTGCGCAGCGAGTTGGCCGTGCGGACGATCTTCAACCTGCTCGGTCCGCTCACCAACCCCGCGGGAGCGAGCCGCCAGCTGATCGGCGTCTCCGACGCTCGCTTCCTGGAGACGATCGCCGGTGCGCTGGCGCTGCTCGGCGTCGAGAGGGCGCTCGTGGTGGCGGGAGAGGACGGTCTGGACGAGGTCTCCGCGAGTGCCCCCACGCAGGTGGTGGAGGTCAATGGAGAGGAGCTCACCCGTTACGTGCTGAGGCCCGAGGAGGTTGGCATCGAGCTGCAGCCCCAAGAGGAGAGTCCCGGCGGGGGCACACCAGCGCAGAACGCGGCTGTCACCCGGGCGATCCTCGAAGGCCCCTCCAGCGGGTCGGGCTCAGCGCCCGGCGAGCCATTGGCGCTCATCAACGCGGGTGCCGCGATCTACGCCGCGGGGCGCGCCGAGACAATCGCCGAGGGCGTCGATGCCGCCCGCACGGCGCTAGCGGAGGGCGCAGCGGCGGCCGCGCTCGAGCGCTACGTGCGGGCCAGCCACGGCCGCACGCCGTCGGAGAGCGCTCGATGAGCACCGCTGGTGCCTCCACGGTCCTGGATCGGATCCTTGCCGAAACGCGCAAGGAGGTCGAGCGCCGCAAGCGCGAGGCGCCGATCGAGCTAAACCTCCCGCGGATTCCCTCGCGTGAGGGCCGGCGCTTTCACGCCGCGCTGAGCAAAGATGGGATCGGCGTGATCGCCGAGTTCAAGCGACGCTCGCCCTCAGCAGGCCCACTGCACGAGCGTCCCGAGCTGGCACGGATCCTCGGCGCCTACGAGCGGGGCGGGGCGGTTGCCGCGTCGATCCTCACCGAGGGACCCAACTTCGCGGGCTCGCTCGAGGATCTCCGCGCGGCGCGCCGCGCCTGCGAGCTGCCGTTGCTGCGCAAGGACTTCATCGTCGATCCCTACCAGCTGCACGAGGCCCTCGACGCCGGAGCGGACGCCGTGCTGCTGATCGTCGCCGCCCTCGAGCCGGGGGAGCTGGCCGTGCTCCACGGCCTCGCGCGTGAGCTCGGACTGGACGTCCTGACGGAGGTCCACGACCACGACGAGCTGCTCGTCGCGCTCGAGGTCGGCGCGGACATCGTCGGCGTCAACAACCGCGATCTCAGGGACTTCAGCGTCGATGTCGGACGCACCGAGCGCCTTATCGAGGAGATGCCCGCCGGAACGCTCGTGGTCTCCGAGTCTGGGATCGCCGTGCCTGAGCAGCTGGCGCGCCTGCAGGAGCGCGGCGTACAGGCGGTGCTGGTGGGGGAGGCGCTGATGCGCGCACCCGACCCGGCCGCCGCTCTGGCGAAGCTGACATCCTTTAGACACACCGCAGAAGACATTTAGTTGTCCTTCACACCGCACGCTCATCCTCTTCCCAGATGAAACGCCTGTTCGCCATCCCCTTCGTCTCCGCCCTGATCGGCGGCGGTGTGGTCGTGGCCGTGATCGCGGCCGCCGGCGATCTCGGTGGCGGGAGCAACCAGACCACGGTCACCACCCTCCAGGCCGCGCCGGCCGCGCCTACCAACGCCTCTCAGATCAGCAAAGGGCTGACGCCCCACGAGGTTTACGTGCGCGATGCGCCCGGTGTCGCTTTCGTGACCTCGACGATCGTGCAGAAATCCGAATCGCCGTTCAACCTCTTCGGAGGGGAATCGCAGAGCAAGGGCACGGCAACCGGCTCGGGCATCGTGATCTCCGCCAACGGCACGATCCTCACGAACTACCACGTGGTCGAGAACGCCATCAAGGTCACCGTCAGCTTCGAAAAAGGCAAGGCCGTGGAAGCGCAGGTCGTCGGCAAGGACCCCTCTAACGATCTCGCCGTGCTCAAAATCCCGACCGATGGATTGACGCTGCACCCGCTCTCGCTCGGTGACTCGAGCGCCGTGACCGTCGGCGATCCGGTGTATGCCATCGGCAACCCTTTCGATCTCGAACGCACTCTCACCACCGGTGTGATCTCGGCGCTGCAGCGTGAGATCACCGCTCCCAACGGCTTCACGATCGACAACGTGCTCCAGACCGACGCTCCGATCAACCCCGGCAACTCGGGCGGACCGCTGCTCAACGCCGCGGGCCAGGTCATCGGCATCAACTCGCAGATCGAGACCGGCGGCAGCGGCGGTGGCAGCGTGGGAATCGGGTTCGCGGTGCCGATCAACACGGCCAAGTCGGAGATCTCCCAGCTGGAGAAAGGCGGCACCGTGCGCGGGGCCTACCTCGGCCTGACCTCGCTCACGATCGACGGGTCGCTGTCCGCCCTCAACCTGCCGGTCAAGAGCGGAGCCCTCGTCCAGAGCGTGCAGCCCGGCACCCCGGCCGCCAAGGCTGGGATCAAAGGCGGCTCGGTCACCTCCAACACCGAAAATGGCCAGGTGACCGTTGGCGGCGACATCATCACCGGGATCGACGGCAAGGCGGTTGCCAGCTCTGAAGAACTGGCGAACGACATCGCCGCCAAGAAACCCGGCGAGACGGTGACGATCCAGCTGCGGCGAGCCAACGGCAGCGGTGGCTACGAGGAAAAGACCGTCACGGTGACGCTCGGAACCCGACCCAACTCGGTTTCCAACCCGAGCACACCCGAAGGCTGAGCAAGCGCCTGCGCCAGCGGGCGCGAGCGCCCGCGCTACCGTTGGGGGCCGATGATGGCCATTCCCCAACAGCAGGCGAGTGATAGCTCGAGCGAGGCTCCGGATTCCGCGGCGAATCCCTCGCCCATCTCCGGGGAGGCATCCCCGAAGGTGAAGATCTGCGGCATCACGAACCTGGCCGATGGGGAGCTCGCGGTTGGCCTGGGGGCGTGGGCGCTGGGGATGATCTTCTACGCGGGCAGCCCCCGCGCCTGCTCGCTGGCCGAGGCGCAGATGATCGCGGCGTCGATGCGCCGCCGGGTCGAGCTCTGCGGGGTGTTCGTCAACGCGCCGCTGGAGGAGATCGTCCGCCGCAGCGAGGAGCTCGGCCTCACCATGGTGCAGCTCCACGGTGACGAGGGCCCCTCGTTCTGCGCCGAGGTGCGCAGGCGTACCGGTGCACGTGTGGTCAAGGCGGCCCAGGTGTCGGGCTCCAGTGATGTGCAGGATCTCGAGCGCTTTCACACCGACTTCCACCTGCTCGATGCACGCTCCAAGGCCGTTGAGCGGCAGGGGATGCGGGGCGGTACCGGGGAGACATTCGACTGGGGCCTGCTGCGGGCGCGGCGCTCGAACGTTCCTCTGATACTCAGCGGGGGGCTCACCGCCGAGAACGTGGCCGAGGCGATCGCCATCGTTCATCCATATGCCGTGGATACGGCGAGCGGCACCGAGTCCGCTCCCGGCCACAAGGACCCCGTGAAGCTGCGGGCGCTGTTCGATGCGGTGGGCCGCCTGTCCGAGGAGCGGGCGGCGATCGGCGGGGCGGCGTGAGCGCGAACGTCGAGGAGCAGCCGCTCGAGCATCGCTTCGGCCCCTACGGCGGGCAGTTCGTGCCGGAGACGCTGATGCCGGCGCTGGCGGAGCTCGAGCAGGCGTGGATGGCCGCGCGCGTCGATCCCGGCTATCGCTCCGAGCTCGACGAGCTGCTGCGCGACTTCGGTGGGCGGCCCACTCCCCTGTATCGCGCGCGCAGGCTCTCCGAGCGGGTCGGCCGCAGCGTGTATCTGAAGCGCGAGGACCTCAACCACACGGGCTCGCACAAGCTCAACAACGCCCTCGGCCAGGCGCTGCTGGCCAAGCGGATGGGCAAGCGGCGGATCATCGCCGAGACCGGTGCGGGCCAGCATGGAGTGGCCACCGCGACGGTGTGCGCGCTGCTCGGGCTGGAGTGCATGGTCTACATGGGCGTGGAGGACACACGTCGCCAGCGCCCCAACGTGCAGCGCATGGAATTGCTCGGCGCGAGCGTCCAGCCGGTCGACGCCGGGGCGAGGACGCTGAAGGAGGCCACCTCCGCGGCCATCCGCGACTGGGTGACCAACGTGCAGAGCACCCACTACGTGATCGGATCGGTCGTCGGACCCGCTCCCTATCCGGCGCTCGTGCGCGACCTGCAGCGGATCATCGGCGATGAGGCACGCGCGCAGATCCTCGAGCGCGAGGGGAGACTGCCCGAGCGGGTGATCGCCTGCGTCGGTGGAGGCTCCAATGCGATGGGAACCTTCGCTGCCTTCATTCCCGACGCGGAGGTGGAGCTTGTCGGCGTGGAGGCGGGCGGGGAGGGGATCGACACGCCCCGCCACGGAGCGCCGTTGACGATGAACTCCCGCCCGGGGATTCTCCACGGATCGCGCTCGGCTGTGATGCAGGACGAGGAGGGTCAGATCGTGCAGGCACACTCGATCTCGGCCGGACTCGACTACCCGGGTGCGGGGCCCGAGCACGCCCATCTTCGTGACAGCGGACGGGCGCGCTATGTGGCTGTCACCGACCATGACGCGCTCGCTGCGTTCCGCGAGGTGGCACGCCTGGAGGGCATCATCCCGGCGCTCGAGACGGCGCACGCGCTGGCCTGGGTGCTGGCACAGCCCGACGGCGAGCTCGACCTCGTGTGCCTGTCCGGTCGTGGCGACAAGGATCTGGCCGAGGTGCTCGCCAATGACTAGATCCACGCGCCTGTCACCACGATGAGCATGCAGCAGCCGGCCGGCGTGCAGCGGATCGCCGACGCTTTCGCCAACACCTCCAAGCGGGCTGCGCTGATGCCGTATGTGATGGCAGGCTTCCCGACGCTCGAGGAGTCGGTGCGGATCGGCGAGGCATGCGTGCATGCCGGGGCCGACATAATCGAGCTGGGCGTGCCCTACTCCGACCCGCTGGCCGACGGGCCGGTGATCCACGCGGCGGGCACCGCGGCACTCGCCGCCGGGGCGAGCATCGCAGGCGTGCTCGAGGTCGCCAGGGCCCTGGCGCCGAGCGTTCCGGTGGTGCTGATGTGCTACGCCAACATGGTCTTCGCCCCCGGGGTCGACGCGTTCGCGGAGCGCCTGGCGCGCGCCGGCGCCTGCGGGCTGATCGTGCCCGATCTGCCGCTCGGCGAGGCGCCGGAGGTGCTCGCGGCCTGCGACCGTCATGGCCTGGCGCTGGTGCCGCTGGTGGCTCCCACCACCACGCCCGAGCGAATGGCGGCGATCGGCGCGGCCGCGCGCGGCTTCCTCTACACGGTCTCCGTCGTGGGTACCACCGGCGAGCGTGGCCACACCCTCGCAGAGCACTTCGCTGAGGTCGTTGCCAAGGCCAAGGCGAGCACCCGGGTGCCGGTGGCGCTGGGGTTCGGCATCGCCACCCCCGAGCACGCGCGCCAAGCCGCCGATGCCGGTGCTGAAGGGGTGATCGTGGGCACGCGCCTGGTCCGGGCGGCTGCCGAGGCGCAGGACCCGGCGAGCGCGGTGGGCGAGCTCGTTGGTGAACTGGCGGCGGGGTTGCTCCCAGCTCGCTAGGATTCCGCGCGCATGGGATTCATTCTCACCATCACCGCCGGCCTGGTCGTGTGGATCGTGCTGTGGGCGCTGGGGGCCAAGGGCTTCGACGCGTTCATGCTGGCCACGGTCATCATCCTTGTGGGCGCCACCCTGAAGATCCTCTCCGGCTACCTTCCCGGCCGACGCAGCTAGAGCCCGGTGCTCGCTCGCTGGCTGGGCCGAGCCGCTCTAGTCATGGCGGTCGCTGTGCTCGCCGGGTGTGCAGGGGCGGGAGCGTCGAGTACCGAAGTGGCCGGCAACCAGCTCTCGATCTACTCCAGCCTGCCGCTGCAGGGTCCAGACGCGGAAATCTCGCAGCAGATCGTCAACGGGGAGAAGCTCGCCCTCTCGCAGGCCGGCGGGCACGTGGGGCGCTTCAAGATCGGCTACGTATCGCTGGACGACGCCAACCCCGCCAACGGGCAGTCCTCGCCGGGCATCACCGCGACGAACGCCAAGACCGCGGCTCAGGACACGAGCACGATCGCCTACCTGGGCGATTACAGCTCGGCTGCCACCGCGGTGTCGCTGTCGCTCATCAACGCAGCCGGCATCCTCCAGGTCAGCCCCGCCAGCCCCTATGTCGGGCTCACTTCCTCGCTGGATGCGGGCCAGGACGAGCCCGAACGCTTCTATCTGGGAGGTCACAGGACGTTCGGGCGCCTGCAGCCGGGGGACCCCGTGCAGGCTGCTGCCCAGGTGGCGCTGATGCGCTCCCTGGGGGTGCGCAAGCTGTACGTGCTCGATGACGAAGACCCGTTCCAGGTGCCCCTGGCGAGCATCGTGGCGGGAGATGCGACCGCGACCGGCATCTCCGTCGCCGCTCATGACAGCCTCGCCACGCCACCGGAAGCGAGCGAATCGGCATTTGCGGGGGAGGTCGAAAAGATCGTGGCAAGCGGCGCCCAGGCGGTGTTCATGGCCGGCGGCGACGGCACCGGGGCAGCTGCGCTGTGGAAGGCGCTGCACACCGCCGACCCGCATCTGCTGCTGCTGGGATCAAGCGGGATGGACAGCGAAGCTTTCACCTCCCAGATCGGGGCGGCGGCGGGTGTCACCTACCTGACGACGCCGATCCTCTCCGTGGGGCTGTATCCGCCTTCGGCGCTGAGGGTGCTGAGCGACTACCACAGCGACTTCGCCGGCGAAGCCGGTCCATATGCCCTCTATGGCTATGAGACCATGAGCGTCGTGCTGAGCGCCATCCGCCGCGCCGCAGCTCACGGCAATGACCGCCAGGCCGTGGTCGATCGCTTCTTCGCCACCAGGAACCGCGAATCGGTGCTGGGGCGCTACTCGATGCAGGCCGACGGGGAAACCACGCTCGCTCGCTATGGCGTCGATCGCGTGCGCGGCGGGCGAGCGGTCTTCTACACAGCCATCAACGCCTCCGCGGCGGCAACGCAAGCCGCCACGGCCAACGCGCAGTCATCCACCACCAGCTCGACGAGCACCTCGACGAGCCCGGGCGGCTGAGCCGGACACGGCGTCAGCCGCCGCTCTGCTGCAGCCCGAGGACCAGCTTGAAGCGCTGGACTTCGCCGCCCAGCTCGCGGCTCCCACCGGCGAGCGTCGTGAGCGCGTGCAGGTATGGGACGAACTTGGAGATCGTCGGGTCCGAGGTCAACCCGATCCCTTCGAGCAGGCTGAGGAGCGTGGGGAAGTCGAGCGTCAGGCTCGGCTGCGCCCCTTCGCCGAGTGCTGAAGCTGCCGCACCGCGAGGCGCCGCGCCGGCCATCGTGTTGGGAGGGTTCAACGCCGCCTGAACGGAGGCTTCGCCGAGGCCGATGACGAACTTGCTCTGCCCGTCGGCGGCTCGACCGTCGGCTATGTCCAGTACGACGGGCAGGCCCGTGAGCGCCACGCCGACAGCCGCTTCGGTCCCCGGGATCGAGACCGCTCGCAGCGATCCACCGGATTTGCGCAGCTGGGTGGCGAGCTTGGAGACGGCGGCCTTGGAGAGCGCGGGGTCCTTCGACGCGATGGTCACGCCCGCCTTCAGTTCGAGCAGGCTGGAGCCGCTCGCGAAGATGCCGGCCGAGCCCATCCAGCTGGCGTAGTCTCGCCGGGCCTGGGCATCGTTTGACCCCAGCGCACTCAGCGGCGCGATCAGGCCGCCCAGCAGCGACTTGATGCTGAGGGAGCTCGTGGACGTGCCTTCGGGGCTCGAGACCCCGGGGGCGCTGCCCAGCGAGCTCAGTGTGCGCAGGCCCTGTATGTCCTCGGTGAGGTTCGCTCCGACATCCCCAAGGCCGACGGCAAGCCACGATTCACCGGGGAGCTCGCTCAGGGCCTTGGCGTTTTCGGGGTTGGCGGAGAGCAGACCGCCGCCGCTGGCGCCGCTCCTCGAGAGCGTGTCGGCGTCGAGGGCCAGCGAGCCCGAGCCGGGTACGAGCGAGACGTTCGCCTGGCTCGCGCCGGTGAGCAGATGCAGGATCCCGGCCATGCCTTCCCCGGATGCCCCACCGGATTGGCCGGCGGGGTTCGAGTAGAGGTGTGCGAGCGCGTCGGCCGGGGCCTTGGCCAGCAGCTTCGAGTAGCCGCTGGAGCGAGCGAGGGCGGCACCGCCCTGGGCGGTGTCGATCACCGCATGGATGCCCGATTCGCTACCGATCACCGCCAGGCGGTTCACCAGGCCGAATGCCACTCCGCCGGCTGTCAGCTGATAGGCCGCACCTCGATAGCTCGCGGCGTGCGCGCCGGCGTGGCTTGCCTGGGTGGAGAGGAAGCTTCGTGCCTTGCTCGCGTCGCTGGTGTCGAGCACGATCGCTCCCTGGGCGCCGCTTGCGCTGAATGGGAAGCTCGTGGTGCTGGAGCTCGAGCTGCCCAGGAGCCCTTGTTCGAGCAGCGTCGGAAGCGAGCTTGCGGAGCTCAGCGAGCTGAGGTAGATACCGGCATCGGGCCCGAGCCATGGCGCGATGTCGCGCTGGAAGCTGAGCGCGGGCGAGCCGGGAGTCTGCAGGGCGCCGAGCAGCCGCAGGTAGGGGTCTGCCTGGTGGGTGAGGGCCGCTCCATCGGCCTGAGCGGCGCTCTTCAGCGAGCTGCTGGGGCGGACGACCGCTCCCGCGAACAGCGGTGCCGAGGCGGGGATCACAGTTGCCGGATCGGCGGAGCTGCCAGGGGTGCTGCTCGATCCGCAGCCCGCCAGCGCGCCGGTGACCACGGTGGCGATGACGGCGCAGGCGAGCGTCCCCCGCTGGCGGATGCCGGTGCGTGGTGGGAAGGCGAGGGTGGGTGGGAGGGGCAAGGGGTGGTCCTTTCTGCGGCGTGGTCGGCCTGGGGGCGAGGCGATCGTATGCGTCCTGTGCGACGTCGCGCAAGGCCCAACCATTTGCAAGGCCACTCTCAAAGCCCATGCCTGCAGGGCGCCTTGCACAAAGGCGCTCCCCGGAGCGGCTGGCGTGGGCTCGCGAAAACACCTGGTGGGAAGCGTGGTTTTGGCCAATCGAGGGGCCCTGGAGAGGGAAAGTGGGAGAAGATGTGCATATTGAGTTGCATTGTGGGAGAAAGTGGGATATGTTCGCGACAGCGAGCCGAGGTGGAGGGGCTCCTCCCACTCCTCCACCTCGGCTCGGTAAACAAGCTTTGGAGCTCCACCAGTGGTCCCCTTCCGTGGCACCTTCGACCATACGCTCGACGCCAAGAACCGCCTCACGGTGCCTGCCCGCTACCGTGCCGCCCTCGCCGAGGGTGTAGTTCTCGCGATGCCCGTCGACCTGAAGCCCTGTGTCGGGGTGTGGCGCCCGGAGGAGTACGAGCGCTACACGCGTCGCGCTCTGGCCGAGCTGCCGCCGCTCTCGCCCCGGCTCAACGAGCTCGAGCGCTTCTTCTACGGGAGCTCTCAGGACGCTGACCTGGACGCGGCGGGACGGGTGATGATCCCCGGGTTCCTCGGCGAGCACGCCGAGCTGAGGAAAGAGGTTGTGGTGGTGGGAGTGGGAGACCGTCTGGAGCTGTGGGACAGGCAGGCCTGGAGCGAGCATCGATCGACGCTGTTGAGCGGCGTCGCGGAGGTCACCGCGCGTGTCGACGACGCTGCTTGAAGATCTTGAGATGGGGCCCGTCGAGGGCCGCTCGCCGGAGCTCGCGCGGCGCCGCCGGGGGCCGGGCGAGAAGCCCCGTGCTCCGGGCAGGCGAGGCGGACGCAACATCGCTCAAGCCGAGTGCACGCCCGGCTCCCCGGCCCAGGCCTCCCACACCCCCGTGCTCGCCGACGAGCTGATCGAGCTGCTCGATCCTCAGCCCGGGCAGACTGCGATCGACTGCACCTTTGGTGACGGAGGCCACGCCCGCCTGCTCGCCGAGCGTCTGGGGCCCGCGGGCACGCTGGTGGCGATCGATCGCGATCCCCTGGCCGAGCAGCGCTTCGCGACCCTGGCCGCCGAGGCGGCCTGCTCGGTGCGATTCATCCGCTCGAGCTACGCCGAGGCGCTGGAGCTGCTTGCCGCCGAGGGCATGCGCGCAGATATGGCCTACTTCGACCTCGGCATGTCCTCGATGCAGGTCGACACGCGCGAGCGCGGCTTCTCCTACTCATACGAGGCGCCGCTCGACATGCGCATGGATCCCTCCCAGGAGCTCACCGCCCGCCAGCTCGTCGCTGAGTGGGACGAGCGTCGCATCGCCCATGCGCTGCGCGACTTCGGCGAGGAGCGCCATGCGGGCGCGATCGCTCGCGCGATCGTCCGCCGCCGGGCGCAGGCGCCGATCGTGACGACGCTCGAGCTCGTCGACACGATCAAGTCGGCCATCCCCGCGCCCGCCCGCTTCGGGGGCGGGCATCCAGCCAAGCGCTCCTTCCAGGCTCTGCGGATCGCCGTCAACGACGAGCTGGGCCAGCTCGACCGGGCGCTGCCGCTCGCCTGGGGGCTGTTGCGCACAGGGGGCATCCTCGCCGGCATCTCCTTTCATTCGTTGGAGGACCGCCGGGTCAAGCGCTTCCTCGCCGACCGCGCCCAGGGCTGCATCTGCCCGCCCGACCTGCCCATCTGCGTCTGCGGGCGCGAGCCCGAAGCAGCTCTTCTGGCACGCCGCTCGGTGGTGCCCTCGGCGGCGGAGATCGCGCGCAACCCCCGCGCCACCTCGGCCCGCCTGCGTGGAGCCAGGAAGCTGACAGAGGAGGTTCGACCGTGAGTCCGTCAGCCGCCACAGCGCCTGCGGTGCGTGCACGAACCGCCGTCCCGGCGCGTCCGCTCACACCCGCTCCGCGCCCCAGGCGGATATCCGGGCCTGTCCGTCCCTCCACCCGCCCGCTCAGGCGCGAGCCGTCCCGGGCACCATCGAGCCGTCCGGTCGTCAACGACCCCGGGCTGGTCACGGGCCTGCTGGCGGCGCTCCAGCGGACGTCGAACCTGCGGCTGCTGGACCGACTGATCAGGGGGCGGACGTGGATCGCGCTGGTGGCCTTTGCGTTGATCGGGATCGTGACCCTCCAGCTCGGCCTGCTCAAGCTCAACGCCGGAATCGGACGCTCGCTCGAGCGCAGCGCGCTGCTGCAGCGCGAGAACGCCGCGCTCAGCATCGAAAACTCCGAACTGTCGGCCGGCAACCGCGTGGAGTCGACGGCGGCGCATCTGGGGATGCGGCTGGTGGCCCCCGGAGCGCTGCGCTTCTTGAGCGCTCGTCCGCACGTGGACGTGGCGCAAGCCGCCGCCTCGCTCGCCGCGCCCGTTCACTCCACCTCGTCGAGCAGCGAAGAAGGCGCCTCCTCGTCCTCCTCGGCCTCGTCCGCCTCCGGCGAACCTTCCTCGAGCTCGACTCCCCCCGGCGAAGCTTCCGCGACCGCTACGCCGCCGAGCTCAGAAGCGGCAAGGACACCGGAACAGGCGTCGAGCACGTCGCCATCGAACGCCCCGAACGCCGAAGCGACGGGCGCCGGCGGTGGATCCTCGGGTGCGAGCGAAGCCTCCTCGGCGGGATCCGCGAGCTCCTCGCCCGCCGCGGCGACGCCAACAGGTCCCTCTTCGGAAACAACGCCCGCCGGGGGAACCCAGGCGGCCCCGGGGGGATAGCCGGTGGCCGGCCTGCAGCGCCGCATCGGGGCGATCTTCGGGCTCTTCTTCCTGCTGCTCGTCCTCGCGGCCGGGCGTACCGCATATCTTGGGGTAGTACGTGGAAGCACACTGCGCAAGGCGGCCAGCAATCAGCAGCTGACAGATGAAACGGTGATCGCCCAGCGCGGCTCGATCACCGACCGCAACGGCGTCGACCTGGCGGTCTCCGAGCCGGCCGACGACCTCGCGGCCGACCCCTATCTGATCACCGATGCACTTGGCTCTGCACAGCGGCTGGCTCCGCTGCTCGGCCAGTCAGAGGCCAGCGTTCTGAGCAAGCTCTCCCAGCATTCCGGCTTCGTCTATCTCGCCCGCGGCGTGCCGGCGGGGCGCGCCCAGCAGATCCTGGCGCTGAAGATCCCCGGCGTGACCGCCTCGAGGGTGATGCGCCGCGTCTATCCCCGGGGGGCGCTCGCCGCGCAGGTCCTGGGTCTCGTGAGCACGGCGCCGGGCAGCGAAGGCAAGGGCCTCGCGGGGCTGGAGTATGCGCATGATGCGGTGCTGCGCGGGCGATCGGGGCAGCGCCGCGTGGTCAGCGACGCGATCGGCCAGCCGGTGTCGATCACCGAAACGCACCCCGTCCTACCGGGCAAGACGCTCAAGCTCACGCTCGACGCCAACATCCAGCAGCGAACCGAAGACGTGCTCGGGGCGGTGGCCAAGGACTTCTCTCCCAAAGACGCCACGGCGATCGTGATGGACCCCCGCACGGGGGCGATCCTGGCGCTTGCCAACTGGCCGCAGGCCGATCCCAACAATCCTGCCGCCTCGCCCGCCGCCGCGCTCGAGGATCGCGCCGTCGGTTTCGACTACGAACCGGGCTCAACCTTCAAGGTGATCACCGTCTCGGGTGCCCTCCAGCAGGGACTCATCAACCCCGAATCCCCCTTCAACATCCCCGATCAGATTCAGGTGGCCGACCGCACCATCCACGACGACACCGAACATCCCGAAGAAACCCTCACCACCTCGCAGATCCTCGCCCGCTCGAGCAACGTGGGGGCTATCAAGATCGGTGCCCTGGAGGGAGCGGAAAGGTTCAACGGCTGGGTGCACCGGTTCGGCTTCGGGGCTCCCACCGGCGTCGATCTCTCCGGGGAGGAAAGGGGCGTGACGCTGCCCCTCGACCACTACTCGGGATCCTCGATGGGCAACCTGCCGATCGGCCAGGGTGAGCTCGTGACGCCGATGCAGATGGCCACCGCCTACTCGGCCGTCGCGAATGGCGGCATCCTGCGTCCGCCGCACATCGTGCGGGCGGTGGGCGGCGTCGATCAGGCTGAGCCCCAGGGCCATCGGGTGATCTCCGCCGCCACCGCCGCTGAGGTACGGCACATGCTCGAGGGTGTGCTTGCGCCTGGGGGCACGGCCAGCGAGGTCTCGATCCCCGGCTATCAGCTAGCGGGCAAGACGGGAACCGCCAGCAAGATCGACCCCGCAACGGGCGAATACTCCAAAAGTGCCTACGTGGCCTCGTTCATCGGCTTCGCGCCCGCCTCCAACCCCAAGCTCCTGACGGCGGTGGTCGTCGACGAACCCCAGAACGGCTCGATCTTCGGGGGAACGGTTGCCGCTCCGGCCTTCGGCCAGATAATGGGCTTCGCGCTGCCGTATCTGGGGATTGCACCGGGTTAGATGGTCGATTGCATCGCCATGCGCCGCTGACTGGCGAAATGGCTCCGGCGGGGGCGGAAACTAGACTCAACCGCATGCCGCCGCGGGAAAGCAGATCGATGCGACTCGACACGCTGGCCGGCGCCCTGGCCGGGCCGGGTGGGGCCGGGCTCTCGCCCGCGGACGGTGCAGTGGAGATTGAGGGCCTCGCCTACGACAGCCGCGCCGTGACGGGCGGCGAGCTGTTCTTCTGCGTGAGCGGATTCTCGAGCGATGGCCACGAGTTCGCCACCGCGGCTCTGCAGCGCGGTGCGCTGGCGCTGGTGGTGGAGCGCGAGCTGGGCCTGGGCGTGCCGGAACTGCGAGTGGCGTCGGCCCGCGCGGCGATGGCGCCGCTGGCGGCCCGCTTCTATGGCGAGCCCTCACACGAGCTGAGTGTGGTTGGCGTCACCGGCACCAACGGCAAGACCACCACCGCCTATCTCGTGCGGGCGCTGCTCGAAGCCTCCGGGCTCCAGTGCGGGTTGCTGGGCACGGTCAAGTCCGTCGTGGGCGGGGTTGATCGCGCCGTGCAGCGCACGACGCCCGAGGCGATCGAGCTGCAGGCCGATCTGCGGGCGATGCTCGACGGGGGCGATCGGGCGTGCGCGATGGAGGTCTCATCGCATGCCCTGGAGCTGGGGCGCACCGATGCGATCGCCTTTGCGGCGGCGGTCTTCACCAACCTCACCCAGGACCATCTCGATTTCCACGACTCGATGGAGGACTACTTCCTGGCCAAGCGGCGGCTGTTCGTGCCCGCCGAGGGGGAGCGTCCCGCGGTGAGTGTGGTGAACGTGGGCGATGAGTACGGCAGGCGGCTCGCCGAGGAGCTCGAGGGGGTGCGTACGTTCGCGGTGGACGCTCCCGCCGACTACAGCGCCACGGAGCTGCGCTGCGCCTTCGACGGGGCCCGCTTCACCCTGACGACGGCCGAGGGCGAGCGCGAGGTGGCGCTGCCGATGCCGGGCCGCTTCAACGTCGCCAACGCGCTTGGAGCACTGGCGGCGGCGCAGGCCCTCGGAGGCGAGCTCGACCTGCTGGTTGAGGCGCTCGAGCGAGGCGTGCACGTGCCGGGGCGCTTCGAGCCGGTGGATGAGGGACAGGACTTCGCGGTGCTGGTCGATTACGCCCATACGCCCGACTCGCTGGAGAACGTGCTGGGGGCGGCGGGCGAACTGACGGCCGGCGGGGAGGATCCTTCGGGGCGGGTGATCTGCGTGTTCGGAGCCGGCGGTGACCGCGACCGCGGCAAGCGGCCGCTGATGGGCGAGATCGCGGCGCGCATGGCGGATGAGGTGCTCGTCACCTCGGACAACCCTCGCTCGGAGGACCCCGAGGCGATCATCGCCGAGATAATGGCCGGGGCGGCCCGCGTCGAGCGCGGGCCGGGAGGGGGCCCGCCTCGAGTGCGTGCGCTGAGCGACCGGCGGGCGGCCATCGCCGAGGCGGTGGCCGGGGGGCGCAGCGGTGACGTGCTGGTGATCGCGGGCAAGGGTCACGAGCAGGGCCAGGAGTTCGAGAACGGCCGCAAGGTCCCCTTCGACGATGCGGCGGTCGCGCGGGAGGCGCTCGGCGCGCTGCGCGTTCGAGCGGGGGTAGGCAGGGCATGAGGGAGTGGGATGGGAAGCGGGTGGCAGCCGCGGCCGATGCGAGCCTGCTCGCCACCCCCACCGCCGGGGGTGGTCCCGTTCGGGCGAGCATCGACTCGCGCAGGGCGGGGCCTGGGGATCTGTTCGTGGGCATCCAAGGCGCGCGCACTGACGGCGCCAGCCATGCGGCCGCGGCGCTCGCCGCGGGCGCATGGGGGGTGCTCGTGTCGGGTGAGCACGCCAACAACGCGGTCGCGGCCGCCGCTGAGACGGGCGGGGCGGTGCTCGTGCACCCCGATCCGCTGGCGGGCATGCAGGCGCTCGCCCGTGCCTGGCGGGGCGAGCTGCGCGAGCGTGGGGGGAAGGTGGTGGCGATCACAGGGTCCACGGGGAAGACCTCGACCAAGGACATCCTCGCGGCGCTGCTCGGCCTGAAGCTGCGGGTGGCGGCGAGCCCAGAGAACCTCAACACCGAGATCGGGCTGCCGCTGGCACTGCTGGCGGCGCCGGGCGAGACCGAGGTGCTCGTGCTGGAGATGGCCATGCGCGGGCCGGGGCAGATCGCCGAGCTCACGGCCATCGCGGACCCCGACGTGGGCGTGATCGTCAACGTCGGCCCAGCCCACCTCGAGCTGCTGGGCTCGTTGGAGGCGATCGCGGCCGCCAAGGCAGAGCTGATCGCCGGCATGCGCGAGGGCACGAGCGTGATCCTGCCGGCCGGCGAGGCGCTGCTCGAGCGACACCGCCGCCCAGAGCTTCATACGATCACCTTCGGTGAGGGCGGCGACGTCTCGCTGCTCGCTCACGGCGCAGAGGGCGATGTGAGGATCGACGTCGGTGGTGAGGAGCTCTGCCTGTGGCCGTCGTTCGCCCAGGCGCACAACCTGCGCAACCTGCTCGCCGCGGTGGCGGCCGCTGAGGCGCTCGGGGTGCGAGCGCAGGGGCCTCTGGAGGTGCGCTTCTCGAGCATGCGCGGGGAGCGTGTGGAGCTCGACGACGGGGTGGTGGTGATCGACGACTGCTACAACGCCAACCCGATGTCCATGCGCGCGGCGATCGACGACCTTGCGGCCAGCGCTCCCTCGCGGCGGGTGGCGGTGCTGGGCGACATGCTCGAGCTGGGTCCCGCCGCGGCGGCGCTGCACCGGGAGATCGGCGAGCACGCGGGCGCTCGGGGGTGGAGCTGCTGCTCGGCGTGGGCCCGCTCGGGGCCGAGATCGCGGGGGCATTCCCCGGCGATGCCCACGTGGCCTCCGACGCGCAGGCCGCCGCGCGGCTGCTGCCCGAGCTGCTGCGGGTCGGCGACACGGTGCTCGTGAAGGGCTCGCGCGGGGTGGGCCTGGAGCGAGTGGTGGCGAGCCTCAAGGCGGGCGCGGGGCGGAGCGCTGAGCAGCCGAGTGGCGGGGCGCAGGTGCTCGCCCCGAGCGCCGGGCCGGAGCGGCGTTGAATGGGGGAGATTCTCTTCGGGGGCACCGCTGCGCTGCTGATCTGCATCTTCCTCAGCCCCAAGTTCATCGAGTTCCTGCGCAAGCGCGAGTTCGGACAGCACATCCGTGAGGACGGCCCAGAGGGTCACCATCAGAAGGCGGGCACGCCGACGATGGGCGGGGTGATCATCTTCCTCGCCGTATCGGTGTCGTTCCTGATCCTCACCAACTTCGAATGGCGCTCGGTGGGCGTGTTCGGAGCCACGATCGCCTGCGCGCTGCTCGGCTTCGCCGATGACTACACCAAGCTCGTCAAGCGCCGCTCGCTGGGCCTGCGGGCGCGCACGAAGCTGGGGATCACGATCGCGATCTCGCTGGCGCTGTGGTTCGTGGCCCAGCACGAGGCGCATCTGCCCCCGACGCTGTGGCTGCGCTTCGTTGACTATCACGTCGATCTGGGACCGCTCTATCCCGTCCTGATCTACCTGGTGGTGGCGGGCACCACGAGCGCGGTGAACCTCACCGACGGGCTCGACGGGCTCGCCGCGGGCTGTGCGGCGATCGTGCTGCTCGCCTACATCGGGATCACATTCCTGGCGGGTGACTTCGACATGGCGATGCTGGCGGGCTGTCTGGTGGGGGCGTGCGTTGGCTTCCTGTGGTTCAACGCCTTCCCGGCGACCATCTTCATGGGCGATACCGGCTCGCTTGGGCTTGGCGGGGCGATAGCCGGCCTGGCGGTGATGACCAAGACCGAGGTGCTGCTGATCCTGCTCGGCGGCATCTTCGTGGTGGAGGCACTGTCGGTGGTGATTCAGGTGATCTCCTTCCAGACCACACGCAAACGAATCTTCCTGATGGCGCCGATCCACCATCACTTCGAGCTGAAGGCGTGGTCTGAGACGAAGATCATCCTGCGCTTCTGGATCGTGGCCTCGATCTGCGGCGCGATCGGCTTCACGCTCTACCGCCAGAGCAGGGGCGTCTAGATTCCGGCCGTCCAGCCGGGAGGCTTCCGCGGATTGGTGTCGAAGTGAGCTTGGATGCCAGCAGCGCCAGCACGCCGTGGCAAGCCCGCGGTGTCTCGTCCCAAGCGCGACAAGCGCGGCGTTGCCCGCGGCCAGCCGAGAGCACTTGCGGGCCAGTCTCTGGAGCACCGGATCCTGCTGACGGCCACGATGTGCCTGCTGGCCTTCGGGGCGGTGATGGTCTACAGCGCCTCCTCGGCCACCAACCTCCTCCAGGGCCACGGCTATGGGAGCAGCTACCTGATCAAGTTCTTCGTCTACGGAGCGGTTGGGCTGGTGGTGATGCGGGTGCTGGCCAAAGACGGGGTGGCGAAAGTGCACAGCATCACGGCGCCGCTGCTGTTCGTCTCCTTCGTGCTGGTGATCGCCGTACACATCCCCCACGTGGGGGTGAGCATCAACGGCGCCCGGCGTTGGATCGGCCCGAGCCAGCTGCAGTTCCAGCCCTCCGAGCTGATGAAGATTGCGCTGGTGCTCTACTCGGCCACCCTCCTGGCGCGGCGTCCGCAGCGGGTCCACGATCTGCGCGAGCTGGCCAAACCGCTGCTGATCGTGGTGGGGTCGGCCTGTCTGCTGGTGTTCACCCAGCCGGATCTGGGCACCGCGATGGTGATCGCCTTCACCATCAGCGCGATGCTCGTGGCGGCGGGGATTCCGATGGGCAAGCTGGGCAAGATGGCCGCCACGGTGGCGGGCCTGGTGCTGGTCTATGCCTTGATCCGCCCCTACGCCCGCGCGCGGCTCACCTCGTTCCTGGATCCCTGGGCCCACGCCTCCTCCAGCGGCTTTCAGGCTGTGCAGGGCCAGATTGCGATCGGCTCGGGGGGGCTGTTCGGGGTGGGGCCGGGCCAGTCGGTGCAGAAGATCTTCTATCTCCCCGAGGCGCCCACCGACTTCATCCTGGCGGTGATCGCAGAGGAGCTCGGCATGGTGGGGGTGTTCGCCCTGCTGTTCCTCTACGGCCTGATCGCCTATGCGGGCCTGCGGGCAGCGAAGGCGGCGCGCAGCCTCTACAGCGCCCTGATCGCGGTGGGGGTCACCGCGCTGATCGTCTCCCAGGCGATCCTCAACGCGTTCGCGGTGCTGGGCCTCGCGCCGCTGACGGGCGTGCCGCTGCCGTTCGTGTCCTATGGCTCGAGCAGCCTGATCGTGATGCTCGCGGCGATGGGACTGCTGCTGAACGTGGCATCGGGGGCGACGGGTCACGTGCGCGCGGTGGGCACCCCGCGCCGGGGCTCATCCGACGCGCGGGCGCGGGAATCGGGACGATCTGGCGGTGAGCGCAGCTCGGAAGCGGATCGTGATCGCGGCCGGCGGGACAGCGGGACACGTCGTGCCGGCGCTGGCAGTCGCGGAAGCGCTGCGGGCTGAGGGCGCCGAGGTCTCCTTCATCGGCGGTGGGCGGGCCGAGGCGACGCTCGTTCCCGCCGCCGGGTTCCCCCTGCACACGATCGCGGTGGAGGGACTGAGCCGCTCGCACCCGCTGCGGGCGCTGCGTGCGCTCGCTCGAGCCGCTGTGGCGCTGCCGCGGGCGCGTGCCCTGCTGAAGAGGATCGGACCGGATGCGGTGATGGGAGGTGGCGGCTATGTGGCGGGCCCCGTGGGGCTGGCGGCGCTGAGCCTGCGGATCCCCCTGGTGCTGACCGAGGCCGACAGTCATCTCGGCCTGACGAATCGTCTGCTGGCGCCGTTTGCCCGCAGGGTGTGCCTCGCCTTCCCGCTCCCCGGGCGCACGAGCGAGCGCTACCTCGTGTCGGGACGCCCCGTGCCGCCGCCGGCAACAGACCGCACAGCCGCGCGCGCTCGGATGGGGGTGGCCCCGGATGCCACCTGCGTGCTCGTCTTCGGCGGCTCGCTCGGGGCGCGCTCGATCAACCTGGCGGCGCTGGAGGCGTTCGCGGAGGCTCCCTTTCACGTGCTGCACATCAGCGGCCGGCGCGACTACGGAGAGCTGGCCGGCGCCGGCGCGGACGTCGAGAAGGGAGCGCGGGAAGGAGGCTATGACCTGCGGGAGTACCTCGATCTTCCCGACTTCGCCCAGGCGCTGGCGGCGGCGGACCTGGTTGTGGCACGCTCGGGAGGGTCGGTGTTCGAGATCGCCGCCCATGGAGTGCCGGCGATCCTCGTGCCCTATCCCCATGCGGCGGGCGACCATCAGAGCGCCAACGCCCGCTGGATGTCCGAGGCGGGTGCGGCGGTGGCGATCCCCGACTCCGAGCTGAGCGGGCCGCGCCTGGCGAGCGAGGTGGCGGGACTGCTCGGCGATCGCGGCCGCCTGCGGGCGATGGCGGATGCCTCGGCGGCCCTGGCCCGTCCCGATGCTGCCCGTGTGGTGGCCGGAGAGCTGATCGCGGCGGGGGCGAGCAGGTGAGCGGCGCGGGCAGCGGCCTGTGGGCGGGGCGGCGGCTGCACCTGGTGGGTGTGGGCGGTGCCGGGATGAGCGGCTATGCCCGCGCCGCGCATGCGCTGGGGGCCGAGCTCAGCGGCTCCGACGGGGCGGTGAGCCCCTACCTGGAGGCGCTGCGACGCGACGGGGTGCTGGAGGCGCAGGTGGGCCACCGGGCGGAGAACCTCCCGCGGGGGGAGGGGGTGGAGCTGGTGTACTCCTCGGCGATCCCGCCTGAGAACGTGGAGCGGGTGGCGGCTCGCGAGCGGGGGATACCCGAGCGGGCGCGGGCTGAGCTGCTGGGCGAGCTGAGTGCGCTGAGGCGCACGATCGCGGTGGCGGGCACCCATGGGAAGACCACCACGTCGGCGATGATCGTCCATGCGCTGCTGGGCGCGGGCGTGGCGCCGGGGTGGCTGATCGGGGGATCGGTGGGCGAGGGGCTCGGCAATGCGAGGTGGGGCGAGGGAGAGTGGCTGGTTGTGGAGGCCGACGAGTCGGATCGCTCGATGTTGAGCCTCGAGGTGGAGATCGCACTGCTCACCAATGTGGAGCTCGACCATCACGCCACCTATGGCTCGCTGGCCGAGCTGAGGGAGGCGTTTCGCCGGTTCCTGGCGGGCGCGGCGGAGGCGGTGGTGTGGGATCGGCCCGAGCTGCTGGAGCTGCGCGGGGAGGGCTCGCTGACCCCTTATGAGGTGCGGGATCTCACGCTCACCCCCGGTGGCTCGAGTTTTGATTGGCACGGCCGCGAGGTGACGCTGGCGGTGCCGGGTGCCCACAATGCGCTCAATGCGACGGGGGCGCTGGAGGCCGCGCGGCTGGCCGGGGCCGAGCCGGCGGGGGCGATCGCGGGGCTGGCCGGCTTCGCCGGCGCGGGGCGGCGCTTTCAGAGGCTCGGCTTGAGCCCGCGGGGTGCGCTGATTGTCGATGACTACGCCCACCACCCCACCGAGGTGGCGGCAACGCTCGCGGGCGCTCGGACGCTGGAGCCCAGGCGGCTGGTGGCGGTGTTCCAGCCCCATCTCTTCTCGCGCACAGCCTCGCTGGCGCGGGAGTTCGGGGCGGCGCTGGCGGCGGCGGATGTTGTGGTGGTGCTCGATGTGTACCCGGCGCGGGAGCGAGCGGAGGACCATCCGGGGGTGAGCGGGCTGCTGATAGCCGAAGCGGCAGCCGACGCGGCGAACGGCCGGCCGGTGTATTGGCTGGCTGGCTTCGCCGAGGCCGAGCTGGTGCTGGCGGCGATGTTGGGCGAGGGCGATGTGTGCGTGGTGATGGGGGCGGGCAACGTGGACGGGCTGGCCCGCGGGCTCCTGGAGGCCCCATGAGTTTCCCGCGGGACACGGCGGGCGGCCCCGCGATCCCGGGGGCGGTGCAGCGGGACTATCCCCTCAGCCGCCTCACAACGGTGCGCACGGGCGGGGTGGGGGAGTACTTCGCCAGGGCCGGCAGCAGGGAGGAGCTGCTGGAGCTGCTGGTGTGGGCGGCGGGGGAGAGGGTCGAGATCAACGTCGTCGGATCGGGCTCGAACCTGCTGGTGGCCGACGAGGGGGTGGATGGCCTGGTGATCAAGCTCGACCGCGAGCTCGCCTCGATAGTGGTGGCGCAAGAGGGGATCCTTGCCGGCGGCGGGGCGCGCCTTCCGGCGGTGGCGGCGAGGGCGGCGGCGGAGGGCCTGTCGGGGATCGAGTTCGGTGTGAACATCCCAGGGACATTGGGGGGAGCGGTGCGGATGAACGCCAACGCCTACGGCGGGGAGCTGGCCCGGGTGCTGGAGTGGGTGGAGGTGGCCGGCGCGGCCGGGGTGGAGCGGCGCGGCCCGGATGAGCTGGGCTTTGCCTACCGCAGCTCCAGCCTGGGGGCGGGGGAGGTGGTGATGGGCGCTTCGCTGCGCCTGCATAAGACGTCGGTGGGGGAGGTGAAGGCGACGCTGGCCGAGATGCGCCGCCGTCGTCACGAGGCCCAGCCGCAGGGGATCAAGACTTTCGGCTCGACGTTCAAGAACCCCGATGACCCCCGGGCGCAGGGGCGCAGCGCGGGACTCCTGTTGTCGCAGGCGGGGTGCAACGGGCTGGCGGTCGGGGGGGCGCGCTTCTCGGTGAAGCACGCCAACTTCATCGAGAACATGGGCTCGGCCACCACCGCTGAGATCGTGGCGGTGATGGCGGCGGGCCGCGCCGGCGTGCTGGAGCGCTTCGGAGTGGAGCTCGAGCCCGAGGTCCAGACGCTGGGGGCGGTGCGATTTCCTTGGCGGTGAGCCGGTAGGGGTTGAGGCAACGAGGTCGAAGAGAGTCCGATGGAGCGCTCCTTCGCCACACGTCTCATCGGCCGGCCATTCGGGCTCTCCTCCCCGGCGCCTCGCAGGAGCAGACCGGCCAGGCGCTCACATGGCAGTGGCCTGGGTGCGGTGGAGCAGGTCCGTTCACTCCTGCCGACGCTGTGGGCGGCCAGGGGCGCGCGTATTGCCCTGATTTGCGTGGCGATCGCCCTGCCGGTGCTGGGGGGAGGCTTCCTGCTGGTGCGCCACTCCTCCTTCGTGGCAGTGCAGAGGGTGCGGGTGAGCGGCGTTCACGGCGCGGAGGCATCGGCGATCGAAGCGGCGCTGGTGTCGGCGGCCCACCACATGAGCACGCTGGACGTGCAGACCGGTGGGCTGATGGCGGCGGTGGCGCAGTTTCGGGTGGTGAGCAGCATCCGGGCGGTGGCGAGCTTCCCCCATGGGTTGCGCATTGAGGTGCGCGAGCAGCCGCCGGTGGCGGCGCTGGTGGTGAACGGTCAGCGCACGGCGGTGGCGGCCAACGGCCTCGTTCTCGGTCCCGCGCTGCTGTCGAGCTCGCTGCCCACCCTGTCGGGGTATTTCGAGCCGGCGGCAGGCCAGAGCCTGCACGATGTCACGCTGTTGGAATCGGTGTCCGTCCTGGGCGCCGCTCCGCGGTCGCTGGCAAGGCATGTGACGAAGGTGTACAGCGGCCCGCAGGGGCTCACGGTGGCGATGGGCAACGGGCTGCTGGTGTATTTCGGCGATGCCACCCGTCCCCATGCCAAGTGGCTGTCGCTGGCAAGGGTGCTCGCCGACCACAGCTCGGCGGGGGCGATCTATGTGGATGTGCGTCTGCCCTCCCGCCCGGCGGCAGGCTTCCCCGCGGGGGCAGCCCCGAGCTCGGCGAGTGGCGAAGAACCCACTCCTGGATCTGAATCGGCGGTGGGTGCGTTGGCGGAAGGGTTGACGAAGGAAAGCGGGGCGAACACCAGTGCCCCCGCCGCCTCCTCTTCCACCCCGACGGCGAGCAGCGAACCGTCGTCATCGTCGGGGGAAGCATCCAAGGAAACGCAGACGGGCACGGCCCAGACGGGCGAAGCGGAAGCACGCACGCCCAAGGAAGCGAGCACCCAGGAAGCCCAAACGCCAAGCGGCTAAGAACAATAACCCTGCACTTGAGGGTTAGTGCAATGAGGAGGCAATTCTCAGGGGGTGGTCGAGAGTATGGGGTTCTGCAACTAAAGTTGCGAGACTGGGGGCCGTCGTTGACAGGGCGAAGATCCCTGCATAACGTGCACAACTCGGCGGTTCGGCGATGAGTATGCTGCGAACCCTAGATTCCTACTAAAGGCTTCGGTCAGAACCATCATGGAGAGCAGCTCTAGCTACTTGGCAGTGATCAAGGTCGTCGGTGTCGGCGGCGGTGGAACCAATGCGGTGAGCCGCATGGTCGACGCCGGCCTGCGCGGTGTGGAGTTCATTGCGGCCAACACCGACGCCCAGGCGCTCGCGATGTGCGATGCGGACATCAAGCTGAACATCGGCCACGACTCGACCAAGGGCCTTGGGGCGGGTGCCAACCCAGATGTGGGCCTGGCGGCTGCGTCGGAGTCGCGCGACGACATCAAGGAGGCGCTGAAGGGCGCTGACATGGTGTTCGTGACGGCGGGCGAGGGTGGCGGCACGGGCACGGGCGCGGCGCCGGTGATTGCTGAGATCGCCAAGAACGAGATCGGTGCGCTCACCGTGGGTGTTGTGACGCGCCCCTTCGACTTCGAGGGCTCCCAGCGTGGCCGTCAGGCGATTGAGGGCATAGAGCGTCTGCGCGAGGTGGTGGACACGCTGATAGTGATCCCCAACGAGAAGCTCTTGGCGGTGGTGGAGCGGCGCACCTCGATGCTCGATGCGTTCCGCGAGGCGGACAACATCCTGCGCCAGGGTGTGCAGGGGATCACCGACCTGATCACGATCCCGGGGCTGATCAACCTGGACTTCGCCGATGTGCGCACGATCATGCAGGATGCGGGCTCGGCGCTGATGGGCATCGGCACGGCCAGCGGCGAGAACCGCTGCGGCGACGCGGCCAAGGCGGCGATCTCCTCACCCCTCCTGGAAGAGTCTGTGGACGGCGCCACGGGGATCCTCTTGAACATCACCGGCGGCAAGGACCTCGGCCTGTTCGAGGTGAACGATGCGGCGGAGATCATCCAGAACGCGGCTGACGCCAACGCCAACATCATCTTCGGTGCGGTGATCGACGAGTCGATGTCAGACGAGGTGAGGGTGACGGTCATCGGTACGGGCTTCGACCACCGCCCCGGCCGTGCGGTCCGCCGTGAGGGTCGAGCGGGGGCCCGCCCCGACCGCGGTCCGAGCATCTCCGAGCGCCAGCGCTCCACCCTGGAGATCTCAGACGACGACATCGACGTACCGCCGTTCCTGCGTTAGCAGGGGGGGTTCTCTTGAAGTCCAGTCGGCGCATGCGCCGACTGGCGGGGACGCACATGTGCGTCCCCGAGACCGGCCGCATGCGGCCGGTCTTGCGGTAGGCGCATGCGCCTACCGGCGTTCTGCACATGTGCGGGGCGAACTACGAACCAAACGGGTTGGGCTGCGTTTCTTCCAACTGCCCTCGAGTCCTCGCCCGTTTCTGCCGCGCCCGCCTGAAGAGGCGCATGCAGAGAGCCGTGAAGAGGACTGCGGCAATTGGCCATAGATATCCCCCGAGAATGGCCGTAGCGCCCGCCATCACAAGCGCATGAATCACGCCAACGGCAGCCCCCTCAGCGCGACTATGCTGCTCCGGCTGTGGTTTGTCGGAGCCCCGTGACATCCACGCGACCAGGCGAGCGTCCCACGGCCGCTTCTCCTCGATTTGCTGTGAAGCGCTCAACCCGGCTCGCTATCCCGAAGGAACGCAGGCGGCTTGAGTGGGCGGTGAAAGGAGGACAGGTCCGCTAGTTGCATCCCTCCGCTGGAGACCGAACTCTGCTGCAAATCTGCTGCAATATTGCTACAGTAGTGCCATGCCAGCTGCGATTGCCCCACACCCGCTTGTCCGAGAGGCGGTGTACCTCCACGAGATCGCGAGGCTGACGGATACCGACATCGCGCGCGCCACGGGGGTTGCTCGCAGCACCGCTCGGGCATGGCTGGCTCACACCCGTTCTCCCACCGGCGAGCGGGCTGAGCGGCTGATCGAGCTCTCGGCTCTCGTGGAGCGATTGGCGCGAGTGATGGAGCCGTCCTACATAGCCGTCTGGTTGCGAAAGCCGGTGCCGGCGCTCCAGGAGCGCAAGCCCATCGACGTGATAGCCAGTGGCAAATACATGGACGTCGCCGAGTTGGTATCTGCGCTCGAAGAGGCTCCTTTCTCCTAGGGCCTGCAGTGGCCATCGCGGTCGAGCGCGTGTCGGTCGCCGGTTCGTGGTGGCGGCAGACACCTCACGGATCGGATCCGCTGTGGCTTTCCTCCCCACCGGCAAGTGGTCGCTGGCAGCGCGGGAAGAAGGTTGCTGGTGTCTACCTGGCCGACGAGGCGCCAACAGCGTGGGCGGAGTGGTACCGCGTGCTGGCAGAGATCGCACTGCCGCCCACCCACGGCATGCCGCGTGACCTGTGGAGGTGGACGGTCGCCATGGGTGACATCGCCGATCTCTCCACACCCGCCAAGCTCGCCCGGCTCGAGCTTCCCCCGCCTCGGCCCGGTAGAGGCACCTGGGCGTCCTTCCAAGCGGCGGGCGAGAGCCTGCATGAGAGGGGATACCGCGGAGTGCTCTATCCGAGCGCCGCTCGCCCTGGCCACCAGGCACTGTGCCTCTTCCGCGATGGCATCCTCATCCGAGGTGCCGAGCCCGAGCGTCCGCCGGTCACCCACCGCGATCCGCCCGCGCCTCCTACCGGGATGCGCACCTGATTCGCGGCACCCGGCAATTCTAATAACAGGAACGCTCTGGATGACCTCGTGGAGGAAGGGACGGAGCCTGCTGCTCCCCCGCTAGCCTGGGGCCGAATGACGCCGACCCTGCGCCGAACCGCCCTCTACGACGCCCATGTGGCGGCCGGGGCGAAGATGGTGGACTTCGCCGGTTGGGAGATGCCCGTTCAATACGAGGGGGTGCGCCAGGAGCACATGGCCGTGCGCAACTCCTGCGGGATCTTCGACGTCTCGCACATGGGCGAGATCGAGACCAGCGGGTCCCAGGCGCTGGAGCTGCTGCAGCGCCTGCTCTCCAACGACGTCGCCGCCATTCCCGTCGGGGGGGCCCAGTACAGCGTTCTCTGCCGCGAGGACGGCGGCGTGATCGACGATCTCTTCACCTACCGCCTCGATGCCGACAGGTATCTGACTGTCACCAACGCCTCCAATCACCAGCGCGACCTCGAGTGGTTCCAGTCCCATGCCGGGGACTTCCCCGAGGCGCATGTGAGCGATGCGATCGACGAGTGGGCCATGCTGGCCGTGCAGGGGCCGCTGGCCCGCGAGCGCGTTCAGGCGATCTCCGACTCTCCGCTGCCCGCCCGCATGAGCGTCGCCACTCGCCGTCTCGGCGGCACCGATGTGCTGGTGTGTGGCACCGGCTACAGCGGCGAGGACGGCGTGGAGCTGCTCTGCGACCCCGCCCACGCTCCCGCTCTGTGGGAGGAGCTGGTGCGCCGTGGCGCCACGCCCGCCGGGCTTGGAGCCCGCGACACCCTGCGCCTGGAGGTCTGCTTCCATCTCTATGGCAACGACCTCATGCTCGAGCGGGGGCCCATCGAAGCGGGGCTCGGCTGGTGCTGCAAGGAGCACACCGGGTTCATCGGCTTCGAGGCCGTCGCCGCCGTGAGGGCCGCCGGACCGGCCGAGAAGCTCGCGGCCTTCGCCATCGAGGGCCCCGGCATCGCCAGGCAGGGCAACCCCATCGCCGGTGGCGGCGAAGTCACCAGCGGCACCCTCTCGCCCTGCCTTGGCACAGGCATCGGCATGGCCTACCTGCCCGCAGCCCACGCCGTCGTGGGCACCCCGCTGGAGATAGACGTTCGTGGCAAGATGCGCTCCGCTGTTGTCAAGGACAAGCCGCTCTACAGAAAGGGCTCGTGAATGGCTCAGGCCAGCTATCCCGACGAGTTGCTCTACCACCCCGAACACGACTGGGCCCGCATCGATCCCGCCGATCCCTCGGTGGCCACCATGGGAATCACCTGGTACGCCCAGGACGCACTCGGCGAGGTCGTGTTCTTCGAGCCGCCCACGCTCGGCACCGCCCTCGCCATGGGCGAGTCCTACGCCGAGGTGGAGTCCGTCAAGGCCGTCTCCGATGTCGTCGCTCCGCTTTCTGGTGAGATCGTCGAGGTCAACGAGACCCTCGGTGAGAACCCCGCCATGATCAACGAGGACCCATATGGCGAGGGTTGGCTGGTGAAGGTGCGCCTCGCCGATCCCTCCGAGCGCGACTCGCTGATGGACGCAGCCACCTACCGGGCAACCCTGGCGGGCTGAGACAGTGGACCGTACGCCTCGGCTTCTAAGCTGCCCTTAGTTGAGCCGCTACACCGCAATCACCCCCGAGGACCTCGCCGCCATGCTGGCGGCAATCGGCGTTGACTCCCTCGGGGAGATCTTCGACCGTCAGATCCCCGCCGGCGTCCGCCTGGGACGCGAGCTCGAGCTACCCGACGGCCTGTCCGAGCAGGACGTCTACGAGCACCTCAGGGCGCTCGCCGCCCGCAACACCAGCGCCGAAGACGAGCTGAGCTTCCTGGGGGCCGGGATGTATGACCACTACGTCCCCGCCCTCATCGACATGCTCACCGAGCGCTCCGAGTTCCTCACCCCCTACACCCCCTACCAGCCCGAGATCTCCCAGGGGGGGCTGCAGGTGATGTTCGAGTACCAGACCGCCATCTCCGAGCTCACCGCCCTGCCCGTCTCCAACGCCTCCGCCTACGAGGGTCCCTCGGCGGTGGCAGCCGCCGGCTACCTCGCCAAGCTCCACAACGGCAAGACCAAGTTCGTGGTCAGCGCCGGCCTGCACCCCCATTCGCTCGAGACCCTGCGTACCAACGCCCACGGCTACGGCATGGACGTCGTCGAGGTTCCGCTCCGCGACGGAATCACCGACCCTGACGCCTGGGCGCGGGAGATCGACTCTGACACCAGCGCAGCGATCTTCGCCCAGCCCAACTTCTACGGCGCCGTCGAGGACGCCGCCGCCCTCAGTGCCGCCGCCAAGGCCGCCGTGGGGGAGGGCGAGAAGCCGCCCGTGGTCGTCGCCCAGGTCGACCCCATCGCTCTCGGTGTGCTCAAGGCACCGGGAGAATGCGGAGTGGATGTGGCCGTGGGGGAGGGCCAGCCACTCGGCAACCGTCTCGACTTCGGCGGCCCCTCCTTCGGCATGTTCGCCGCTCGCGAGGAGTACCTGCGGCGGATGCCCGGCCGCATCGCCGGTGAGACCCTCGACGTCGACGGACGCCGCGGCTTCGTGCTCACCCTGCAGACCCGCGAGCAGCACATCCGCCGCGAGAAAGCCACCTCCAACATCTGCACCGCCCAGGCCCTCAACGCCCTCGCCGGGGTGGTCTACCTCACCTGGCTCGGCCGCCGCGGGATCGTCGAGCTCGGCGAGCTGCTGCTCGCCCGCACCCACTACGCCCGCGAGACCCTCAGCGCAATCGACGGCGTGGAGAAGCTCCACGAGCAGCCCGTCATCCGCGAGTTCGCCCTGCGCCTCGACGCCGATGTTGCCGCTGTGCGCCGCCGCTGCGCCGCCGAGGGCGTCAACCCCGGTGTCGACCTGCAGGCCATCACCGGTCGCGAGTCAGACCGGGGGGACTGCTCGTGGCCATCACCGAGAAGCGCACCCGCGCCGACATCGAGCGCCTCGCCGGCGTGCTCGAGCGGGCCGTGGCCGCCGAGCGCGAGGCGACGGTGACCGTGTGAATCCCATCGACGAGAACCACTTGCACGCCGACCCTGGCATCGAGGCCCACGAGCCGAGCATCAACGGCAACGGACCCGCAACGGCCGTGCCCTGCGCTCCCCTGTCCTCCGCTGCGCCCCTCCAGCGCCAGGCGGCGACCACCATCTTCCAGAAGGGCGCCCCCGGCCGCCGGGCCTTCATGTGCCCTGAGCTGGACGTGCCCGAGGTCGACTCCGAGACGCTCCTGCCCCCGCGTTTCCGCCGCGCCGAGGGACCGCGCCTGCCGGAGGTCTCAGAGCCCGAGATAGTGCGCCACTACGTGGGCATCTCCAAGCGCAACTTCGACCTCGACTCCGGCTTCTACCCCCTCGGCTCGTGCACCATGAAGCACAACCCCCGTCTGCACGAGCGCGCCGCCGCCCTGCCCGGCCACGCCCGCCTGCACCCCCTGCAGGACCCCGAGCGCGCCCAGGGAGCGCTCGAGCTGATGTGGAACCTCCAGGGCGCCCTCGCCGAGATCTCCGGCCTGCCCCACGTATCGCTTCAGCCCTCAGCCGGATCGCACGGCGAGCTCGCCGGCGTGCTGCTCACCCGTGCCTACCATGAGGACCGTGGCGAGGTCCGCCACAAGGTGCTCACCCCCGACACCGCCCACGGCACCAACCCCGCCACCGTCACCATGGCCGGGCTCGAAGTGGTGAAGGTGGCCACCAACGCCGACGGCGGCGTCGACATCGAGGACCTGCGCGCCAAGGCCGACAGCGATGTGGCCTGCCTGATGCTCACCAACCCCAACACCCTCGGCCTGTTCGACCCCAACATCGCCGAGATCGCCGAGATCGTCCACGCGGTTGGCGCCACCCTCTACTACGACGGCGCCAACCTCAACGCCGTCATGGGCCTCTCCCGGCCCGGCGACATGGGCTTCGACATCGTCCACTTCAACCTCCACAAGTCCTTCACCCAGCCCCACGGCGGCGGCGGCCCCGGCTCGGGCCCCATTGCCGTCTCCGACCGTGTCGCTCCCTACCTGCCCGTGCCCGTGGTCGCCCGCGGCGAGGACGGCACCTTCGACCTCGACCACAACCGTCCGAAGACCATCGGGCGCCTGCGCGGCTTTCAGGGCAACTACGGCTGCTTCGTTCGCTCCTACGCCTACATCTGCTCCCTCGGCGGAGATGGGTTGAAGGACGCCTCCGAAGCGGCCGTCCTGAACGCCAACTACCTGCTCGCCCGCCTGCGCGAGCAAGAGGTGGCCGAGCACCTGCCCCTCGCCTATGGCGAGCTCTGCATGCACGAGTTCGTCCTCTCCGGCGGGCCCATGAAGCAGGCCCTGCAGATCAAGACCCTCGACCTCGCCAAGCGGCTGCTCGACTTCGGCTTCCATCCCCCCACCGTCTACTTCCCCCTGCTCGTCGACGAGGCCCTGATGGTGGAGCCCACCGAGACCGAGACCAAGGAGACCCTCGACGCCTTCGCCGACGCCGTCGCCGCCATCCTCAGGGAGGCCGCCGAGGACCCCGAGATCGCCCGTGGCGCCCCCTACAGCACCCCCGTCCGTCGCCTCGACGAGGTCGCCGCGGCCAAGCGCCCCGTCATCCGCCAAAAGCTCTAGCGTCAACCATATGCGGATCTTCTCTGGCATCCAGCCGACGGGGCGCAAGCACCTCGGCAACTACATTGGCGCCATCGCCCAGTACATCTCCAGCCAGGAGCGCGGCGAGGGCATCTTCTGCATCGTCGACCTGCACGCAGTCACGGTGGCCTACGACCCCGCCGAGCTGCGCGAGCGCCTGTATGACACCACCGCCATCCTGCTCGCCGCCGGCCTGGACCCCGGACGCTGCATCCTCTTCCGCCAGTCAGACGTGCCCGAGCACAGCGAGCTCACCTGGCTGCTCTCCAGCGTCACCGAGCTCGGACGCCTGCAGCGGATGCACCAGTTCCGCGACAAGTCCATCGCCCAGCGCGAGCTGGTGTCGGCCGGCCTGCTCCTCTACCCCGTCCTCCAGGCCGCCGACGTGCTCGCCTACCGCGCCGAGGAGGTGCCCGTGGGCGAGGACCAGCGCGAGCACCTCGAGCTGATGCGCGACGTCGCCCGGCGCTTCAACGCCCGCTTCGGAGATGGGGAGGAGGTGCTGGTGGTGCCCGAGCACCGGATCCCCGCCGTGGGCGCCCGGATCATGGACCTGCAGGACCCCACCCGCAAGATGTCCACCACCAGTGGAAGCGAGATGGGGACCGTCTACGTGCTGGAGGAGCCAAAGGCGATCGAGAAGAAGCTCAAGAGCGCCGTGACCGACTCCGGCAGCGAGGTGCGTCGCGATCCCGAGAAGCCAGGTGTGAGCAACCTGATCGAAATCCTGGCCGCCGTGCGGGGATCGCAGCCCGAGGCGATCGAGGCCGAGTTCGCCGAGGCCCGCTACGGCGAGCTCAAGACCGCTGTGGCAGCCGCCGTGGTGGAGTACCTGGCGCCCGTCCGCGAGCGCTATCGGGCCCTGCGCGCCGATGAGGCGAAGCTCGAGGCGATCCTCGCCGATGGACGCAGCCGCGCACAGAGCATCGCCGCCCAGACGCTCGCCGAGGTGCGTGAGCGGATGGGCGTCGGCACGCCCCGCTCGTGACTCCCAGCCAGCCCGTCGGGACCGCTCGCTACGGTGCGCCGATGCACCAACCCGAGGTCACCAGATGAGCGTTGCCGCCCTCGAGCTCGACCTCGACGTGTTCAGCGGTCCCTTCGACCTGCTGCTCACCCTGGTGCTGCGCGAAGAGGTCGACCTGCTCGAGCTGCAGCTCGCCGAAGTGGTGCTCGCCTACCTCGACCATCTCGAACAGCGGGGCGAGCTCGACCTCGAGACAGCCACCGAGTTCATCGTCCTGATCGCCGCCCTGCTGGAGCTCAAGTCACGCTTGATGCTCACAGGCGACGAGGAGCAGCTGCTCGACATCGAGCCCGAACAGGCCGCCGAGGAGCTGCTCGCACGGATGCTCGACGCCCGCCGCTTCCGCGCCGCCGCCGCCCACCTCGGGGAGCTCCTGGAGGGAGAGAGCGGCGTGCGCTTCCGCTCGGCGCCCCTCCCGGCCGAGCTCAGGCGCACAATCGTCCCGCCCGCCGACGGCTCCCAGAGCCCGGAGGTGCTGGGAGCGGCCATCGGACGCCTGCTCACAATGCCCCCCGCCATCAGCCTGCGCCACATCGCCGTGCCCCGCATCACCGTCGCCGAGCGCCTCGAGCACCTGCGCGGGCTGCTGCGCAGGGGCGCCTTCAGCTTCGACGAGGCCGTGAGGGGCGCCGACAGGATGACCGTCGCCGTCACCCTCTTCGCCCTGCTCGAGCTCTACAAACGTGGCGAGGCAGTTTGGGAGCAGCAGGAGTGCTTCGGCGAGATCGCCGTGAGCAGCCTCACCGAGCCCGCGGCCACACCGCCCCTGGCGCTCGCACGCGAGGCCTGAGAGAATCGGCCGCGTGAGCTACCCCGCCGACGAGGAGTCCCACCAGCAGCCCACCCACCACAATGCCCACGAGCAGGAGCTGCCCTCCCTCGCGCGCACAGTCGAGGCGCTGCTGTTCCTCTCCACCGACCCCCTGAGCGTGGCCGAGCTCGCCGACGCCACCGAGGCCGGCGAGGGCGCCGTCGTGGCCGCCTTGGCGGTGCTGGGGGAGCAGTACGCCCCCGGCCGGCGGGGTCTGCGCCTGCGCGAGCTCGGCGGCGGCTGGACGCTCGCCTCAGACCCCTCCAGCGAGGACGCCGCCCGGCGGCTGCTCAGCCGGCCACGCGCCTCCACCCTCACGCCCGCCCAGGCCGAGACCCTCGCCATCGTCGCCTATCTGCAGCCCATCTCCCGTCCCGAGATCACCCGCATCCGCGGTGTCAGCGCCGACTCCGCCACCGCCACCCTGCTGGAGCGCAGCCTCATCGAAGAGGCCGGCAGCTCCCAGTTCGGCGCCGTCCTCTACCGCACCAGCACCGCCTTCCTCAAGCTGTTCGGGCTGCGCAGCCTGCAGGAGCTGCCCGACATCGCCCGCTGGGACCCCACCCCCGAGGAGCAGGCCGAGCTGCGCGACCGCCTGCTGCGCGCCGGCGAGGCCCGCGCCGGCGGCGGCCCCGGCGCTGAGGCCGACACCACCTCGCCATCCGGTTCGGGTCCTGGTCCCGGGTCCGGTCCCGATGGTCCCGGTTCGGGGGAGCCGGTCCGCGACGCCGCCTCCTGATCATCCCCGTTGTCTCGCCGGTGGGTGGCGGGGTGTGTATTGCTCGTTGAAGTTGGTGTATCGCAGCGGCGATACACCAACTGAATTGAGTAACAACGAGGACCGCGCGCGTTGCCCCGCCGGGCTCAGGTTCTCAGGCAGCCGCTCGGGCTGCCAGCTGACCGCACGCCGCCGCAATGTCGCGTCCGCGGGTCAAACGCACCGTCACCGGCACTCCCTGCGACTCGAGCGCAGCGCGGAACGCCTCGATCGACTCCCTGCTCGAGCCCTCATAGCGCGGTGGGCCCACCGTCTGTGATCCCTCCGATGACGATGCGCCCCCTCCCTGCAGGCCCACCGCGTTGCCGTCCGCGTCGCTGGGGTTGTAGGGGATCAGGTTGACCTTGAACATCGGCTGGGCCGTCCTCGATCCAGAGCCCGCGCTCCCACCCGCGCCCCTGGTGAGCAGCCGCGCCAGCTGCAGCGCCTGCTCATAGCGGTCGTTGACCCCTGCCAGCATCACGTACTCGATGAACACCCTTCTGCGCTTGCGCGCATAGAAGGCGCGGCAGGCTTCCAGCACATCCGCCAGGGGGTAGCGCTCGTTCACCGGCATCAGCTGCGAGCGCAGCGATTCCTCGGGCGCATGCAGCGACAGCGCCAGGCGCAGCGGCATCTCGCTCTCCGCCAGCCGTTCGATCCCCGGGATCCAGCCCACCGTGGAGATCGTGGTGCGGCGATGGGTCACCCCGATGTCGGGCAGTCGCTCGCATGCCGCCAGCACCGCATCGAGGTTCAGCATCGGCTCGCCCATGCCCATGAACACGCAATGGTCGATCGCTTCGATCCGCCTGAAGTACAGGGCCTGATCGAGGATCTCCGACGCAGTGAGGTTGCGCGCGAAGCGCATAGCCCCCGTTGCACAGAAGGTGCACGTGAGCGGGCAGCCCGACTGGGAGGACACGCAGATCGAGCGCCGCCCATCGCGAAAGCGCATCAGCACCGCCTCGAGTGCCCGCCCGTCGTGGGTCTGGAAGAGCGCCTTCACCGTCCCATCGGCCGAGTGTGCCTCCTCGGCCGCCGTCAGGCAGGAGAAGGGCAGCTCGCGCTCGAGCTCCCCCCGCAGCGCCGCCGGCAGGTCGGTCATCTCCTCATAGCCCCCCACGCCGCGGGCTGTCCACGCCCACACCTGGCGGGCACGGAAGGCGGGCTCGCCGCGGTCGGCGAGGATCTGCTCGAGCTTGTGAAGGTCCATGGTCCTCTCGGGTTCTCCGCCGCCCGCTTGGGTGGCCGGACTCCTATGGTTGCAGCACATGCCTGCATTCACCCGCCAGCCGCAATGCGACTAGCCAAGTTCCTCGCCCATGCCGGCGTCGCCTCCAGGCGCTCGGCCGAGACCCTCATCGCCGCCGGCCGGGTGAGCATCGGCGGGCAGATCGTCACCGACCCCGCCCGTGACGTGGGCGAGGACAGCGAGGTGGCCGTCGACGGGCGCCCCATCTCAGGGCCCGAGCCGCGCGTGCTCTATGCCCTCAACAAGCCCCTCGGCGTGGTCTCAAGCGCCAGCGACACCCACGGCAGGCCGACCGTCCTGGAGCTCGTTCCCGCCGGTGCCCTGCGCCTGTATCCCGTCGGACGCCTCGACATCGACACCAGCGGGCTGATCCTGCTCACCAACGACGGCGAGCTCGCCAACCGGCTCACCCACCCTCGCTATCAGGTGCCCAAGACCTACCGCGCCAAGCTCCGCGGCGGCCCCATCGGCCGGGACGCAATCGAGACCCTGCGCTCGGGGGTGAGCCTCGAAGACGGGCCCACCTCGCCCGCCCAGGTGCGTCGCATCGGCGCCCACGAGATCGAGCTCACCATCCGCGAGGGCCGTAACCGCCAGGTCAGGCGCATGTGCGAAGCCGTCGGGCATCCGGTGGCCGAGCTGCAGCGGATCCGCTTCGGCCCGCTCGCCCTCGGCGGCCTGGAGCCAGGGGCACACAGACGCCTGCGGGCCGCCGAGGTGGAGCGCCTGCGCGAGCTCTCGCTCTGACAGAATCGGCCCCCATGCGATTGTTCGCCCTGCGGGGCGCCACCAGCGTCGAGCGCAACGACGCCAAGGATGTCCTGGAGGCGACCAGTGAGCTGATGCGCCAGATCATGGCCCGCAACCAGCTCGACCCCGAGCGCGTGGTGAGCTGCATCTTCACCGCCACCAAGGACCTCAACGCCGAGTTCCCCGCCGTCGCCGCCCGCGCTCTCGGCTTCGAGCGGGTGCCCCTGCTGTGCGCCCAGGAGATACCCGTGCCCCGCTCCATGCCCCGCGTCATCCGCGTGCTCATCCACTACCACGCCGAGGATGACCACGAGCCCTCCCACGTCTATTTGGGCGAGGCATCCGCTCTGCGCGCCGACTTACTGGCCGCCCAGTAGGCCCCAACCACCGCCTGCTCAGCGGTTGGGCGCCCGGGCCGTCACAATCAAGGGCATGGGAATCGAGTTCTCACAGCGCATCCAGCGCATCCCCGTCTACCCCGCCGCCGGCGGCTACGCCCAGCAGGAGCCCCTCGTGCGCCTCGCCAGCAACGAGTCGCCCTTCGCCCCCCTGCCCGCCGTTCGCGAGGCCATCGACCGCGCCCTGGGGAGCCTCAACCGCTATCCCGACCCCTCCAACTCGCTACTGCGGAGCCGTCTGAGCGAGCGCTACGGCGTGCCCAGCGAGCGCATCGCCATCGGCAACGGCTCCTGCGACATCCTGCTCGCCGCCGGCGAGGCCCTGCTCGACCCGGGTGCCGAGGTCCTCTATGCCTGGCCCTCCTTCTCCGTCTACCCCCACCTCGCCGCCGCCTCCGGCGCCCGCGCCGTCACCGTGGCGCTCGACTCAAACGACTGCCACGACCTCGACGCGATGGCCCGCCAGGTGACCGTCGCCACCCGGCTCGTGCTCGTCTGCAACCCCAACAACCCCACCTCCACCGCCATACCGCTGGAGCGGATCGCCGCCTTCCTCGCCGAGATCCCGCCCCACGTGTGCGTCATCCTCGACGAGGCCTACTGCGAGTTCAACCTGCTCGAGGATCCCGACGCCTCGCTCGAGCTGCTCGACTCCCACCCCAACCTCGCCCTGCTGAGAACCTTCTCCAAGGTCCACGGTCTCTGCGGGCTGCGTGTCGGCTTCGCCCTCTGCGGCTCCTCCGAGCTGCCCCGGGCCCTCGACCAGGTTCGCCAGCCCTTCTTCTGCAACGCCCTCGCCCAGGCCGCCGCCGTCGAGGCCCTGGGCCACCAGGACGCAGTCGAAGAACGCGTCGCCCGCACCGTCGCCGAGCGCATCTCCATGGACGAGCGGCTCACCGCCCTCGGCCTGCAGGTGGCCGACTCGCAGGCCAACTTCTGCTGGGTGAAGCTAGGCGCCGATCGCGACGAGGCCGAGATCATGCAGGGACTGGCCGAGCACGGCGTGCTCGTGCGCTCCGGCAGCGCCCTCGGCGGCACCCTCCCCGCCCTGCGCGTCACCTACGGGCTGCCCGATGAGAACAGGCGCTTCCTCGACGCCCTCACCGCCGTGCTCGAACCCGCCCCCGCGCGCTGAAGCGCCACCCCGGCTGGGAGGCCGGTGGGGAGAGGCTCTCTGCGGAGGGCGCCGCCGAGTTGTCTCCCATTCCTTTACCCCAGCACAGCCGTCTGCTACAAAGACAGCAGGATGACCGTCGCAACCACCGTTCTCGCAGCTCCCGCATCGCTTCGCGCGTCCGGCTATTGGTCGTCCTGCTACGCCTGGCGATTTAGCTAGGCGCTTCGGCCACCGGCCCGTAGCGAGCGGGCGCAGGCGGCCGCACCGGGCTCCCATCGCGGGAGCCGAGCGCCACCTATCGGGTGCATCCGCGCCCTCTCGCCACTCGCTGAGCAGGAGATTCACCTCCCGCTCAGCCGAGCACCTCTAACATGCCCAGGCGTCACTGAAAGGACAAGTCGATGATGATCGTAATGAGAGAGTCCGCCACCGAGGATGAGATCGGAGCGGTCATAGAGAAGATCGAGCAGGCCGGTGCGCTGGCCCATCCCATCAAGGGCGCCCGTCTGACCGTCATCGGCGCCATCGGCGATGTCGAGCAGGATGTCCACATCGAAAGCCTCGGCCTCGAGGGCCAGCCGGGCGTCGATCGCCTCGTGCCCATCCTCAAGCCCTACAAGCTCGCCTCCACCCAGATTCGCCACGGCGAGCGCACCGTCCTTGAGATCGAGGGTCGCAGGATCGGCGGCGATCACTTCGCCCTGATCGCCGGACCCTGCACCGTCGAATCGCGCGAGCAGACGCTGCACACCGCCCGCGTGGTGCGCGACGCCGGCGTCACCCTGCTGCGTGGCGGCGCCTACAAGCCCCGCACCTCCCCCTACGCCTTCCAGGGCCTCGGCCAGGAGGGCCTGAAGCTGCTCGCCGAGGCCAAGGCCGAGACCGGCCTGCCCATCGTCACCGAGCTGATGGACCTCCGCGACATCGACGACGTGCTGGAGGTCGCCGACGTCATCCAGATCGGGGCGCGCAACATGCAGAACTACCCCCTCCTCAGCGAGATCGGCCGCTCCGGCCGTCCCGCCCTGCTCAAGCGGGGGCTCTCAGCCACACTCGATGAGCTGCTGATGGCCGCCGAGTACATCCTCAAGGAGGGCAACCCCAACGTGATGCTCTGCGAGCGCGGCATCCGCACATTCGAGACCGACCACCGCCGCACCACCCTCGACATCATGGCCGTGCCCATCCTCAAGGAGCTAACCCATCTGCCGGTGATCGTCGACCCCAGCCACGCCGCCGGGCGACGCGACCTGGTGCTGCCCCTCTCCCTCGCCTCCGCCGCCGCCGGAGCCGACGGCATCATCGTGGAGGTGCACCCCAACCCCGACGAGGCCGTCTGCGACGGGCCCCAGGCGCTGTTGGCCGACTCCTTCGCCGAGTTCGCCGCCACCGTGCAGCGCACCGCCGAACTCGCAGGGAAGGCATTGAGCGCCGTCTGATGGATCGTCCCAGCAGGCGGGCTCGTTGAAGGTCGCGATCCTCGGCGTGGGGCTGATCGGCGGTTCGATCGGCCTCGCGGCGCGGAGCCGCCTCGATGCCGAGGTGTGCGGCTATGACCCCGACGAGCGCGTGCGCCTGAAGGCGCTCGAGCTCGGAGCCATCGACACCCAGGCCGCCGATGTGCCCGCCGCGGTGGCCGGCGCCCAGGTGGTGTTCGTCGCCGCTCCCGTGGGCGCCCTTGCCGATGTCGTGCAGCAGGCGCTCTCCTGCGTGGGCCCCGACTGCGTCGTGAGCGACGTCGGCTCCACCAAGCAGCCGCTGGCCGCCCTCGCCAGCGCCGATGAGCGCTTCGTCGGGGGACACCCCCTCGCCGGCGCCGAGACAGCCGGCGTGGAGCACGCCCGCGCCGATCTCTTCGATGGCGCCACCTGGTATCTGACCCCGGGCCACGGCACCGCCGGCGTCCTCTACGAGCGCCTTCACCGCCTGCTCGTCGCCTTCGGCGCGCGTCCCACCGCCGTCGAGGCCGAGACCCACGACCGCCTGATGGCCTGTATCTCCCACCTGCCCCACGTGCTGGCCAACCTGATGGCCAGCCAGGCAGCCGGGATGCTCGGGGAGGGGGAGTCGCCTGGCCTGCCCGCCGTCGGTCCGAGCTTTCGCGACGCCACCCGTGTGGCGGGCGCCAACAGCGCCATCTGGACAGACATCTACATGTCCAACCGCCATGCCCTCGTCGATCGCATCGACGAGCTCTCAGCGCGGCTGGCCGACGTGCGCGGATGGCTCGCCCAGGGGCAGGCCCAGGCGATCACCGACTGGAACGAGCAGGCGCGCAGCGACCGCGATGCCCTGCTCGGCGCCGGGCTCGCCGGGGGAGCCGCCGGCGGCTCCATCCACGAGCTGCGCGCCTCCGTGCCCAACCGCCCAGGCGTCATCGCCGAGATCGCCCTGGCCCTCGGTCACGCCGGTGTGAACATCCTCGACATGGTTCTCTCCCCATCCGAGGACCACAGCCAGGGATCGGTCGCATTCTGGATACGCGGCGAGGAGGATGCCGCGCGGGCCAGGGAGCTGATCGCGAGCCTCGGCTTTCCCGTCGTGCAAGCATGAGGGCCAACCGATGAACATGCGCTTCGAACCAGCCCGCGGCCTCTCCGGCAAGCTGAGGGCCCCCGCCGATAAGTCCATCTCCCACCGCGCCGCCCTGTTGGGGGCCATGGCCAGCGAGCCCGTGCGCATCGAGCGCTACCTGCACGCAGCCGACACCGACTCCACCCTCCAGGCCGTCCAGGCCCTCGGAGCCCTCGTGGAGATCGACGGTGACGATGTCGTCGTGCGAGGAACCGGCCTGCGCGAGGCCCGCGAGCCCGACGCCCCGATCGACGTCGGCAACGCCGGCACCCTGCTGCGCCTGCTCCCCGGCTGGCTCGCCGCCCAGCAGGGTCGCTCCTTCACCCTCGACGGCGACGACTCCATCCGCCGCCGCCCCGTCGATCGGATCGCCACCCCCCTGCGCCAGATGGGCGCCATCATCGAGGCTCGCGACGATCGCTTCGCTCCTTTCAAAGTGGATGGCGCCCACCTGCGGGCCATCTCCTACGAGCTCGACGTCGCGAGCGCCCAGGTCAAGTCCTGCATCCTGCTCGCCGCCCTCGCCGCCGACGGCGCCACCACCGTCGGCGAGCCCGCCCGCAGCCGCGACCACACCGAGCGCATGCTGCTCGGCGGTGGCGTTGAAATCCATCGCAACGGCCGCCACGTCACCGTCGTCAACGCCGACGAGCTCCTGCTCGAGCCGCTGTGCGTTCCCGGAGACCCCAGCTCCGCCGCCTTCCTGATCGCCGCCGGCGTGCTCGTTCCACACTCGCGCCTGCTGATCAGCGACGTCGGCGTCAACTGGACCCGCACCGGCTTCCTGCGCATCCTGCGCCGCATGCAGGGCATCGTCCTCGGCGACCTCGAGGACGAGAGCGGCGAGCTGGTGGCCACCGAGCCCGTCAGCGACCTCGACGTCGCCCACGGTGCCCTCGAGGGCACCGTCGTCGAGGGCGACGAGGTGCCCCTCGCCATCGACGAGCTGCCCCTCGTGGCCCTGCTCGGCTGCTTCGCCGAGGGCGAGACCATCGTGCGCGGCGCCCAGGAGCTGCGGGTCAAGGAGATCGATCGCATCGCCGGCGTCGTCGAGGGGCTCGGCGGCCTCGGCGCCGACATCGAGGCCACCCCCGACGGCTTTCACGTCCGCGGCACCGGTGGCCTGCGCGGAGGCATCATCGACGCCCGCGGCGATCACCGCATGGCCATGGTCGGCGCCGTCGCCGGCCTCGCCTCCCGCGAGGGCGTCGAGGTCATCGGCATGGACGCCGCCGCCGTCTCCTATCCCGGCTTCGTCGAGGACCTCGCCACGCTTGCGTGATAGACATCGGCGGCAGTCCCCCTGCCCAGGACCTCTCAGATGCTTGAACGTGCTCCCTTTATCATCGTCACAGGAAATATCGCCACAGGGAAGTCCACACTGATCGAGGCTCTAGGGGTGGAGCTCGGCCTGCCTGTGCATCAGGAGCTGGTCGAGAAGAACCCCTTCTTCGCCCCGCCGCCGCGCTACTCGTTGGAGACCGAGGTCTGGTTCCTGGCCGATGCCGTCAGGACTCATCGCGCGATCCAGCGTGGTGGGCGGGGTGGGATACAGGAGCGCTCGGCATACGAGCAGCTTGCCGTCTTCGCCTGCGCCCGCGCACGCATGGGCTGGCTGAACTCCGACGAGCTGGGGCTGCTCGAGATGCTCTCCGAGCAGCTCTGCGAGGGTCTGCATCAGCCCGGCCTGCTCATCTACCTCGAAGCCGACATCCCGGCCGTCAGGGAGCGCATCGCCCGTCGCGCCAGGCCCTCCGAGCTGGAGCTCACAACCGAGTACCTTTCAACCCTAAGGGACCTCTACGACGTGTTCGTCGATGGCTGGACCATCTCTCCCGTATATCGCGTGGATACCACTTTGAAGGACATACGCGAGGAGTCGGACTTTCGGCTAGCGTGTAGCGAGATCCGGGAGATCCTGTCATGAGAGACACGAATGACATAGAGCTCCCCATGATCATCGAGTGTGACGGCGTGGAGATGCCCTCGCGTGCGTACCCCGGCGACGCCGGCCTGGATCTTCAGGCCGCGAGCGAGGCGCTCATCCCGCCAGGCGAGCGTTGTGTCGTGAAGACTGGTCTACGCGTGGAAATCCCGCGCGGATACGTCGGCTTGATTGTCCCTCGCTCAGGTCACGCCGCGAAGTTCGGGATCACGCATCTGGATGCCCCTGGCGTGATCGACTCCGAATACCGGGGTGAACTTCATTTCATCATGTACAACTCTGACCAGCACGACACCTTCACTGTCAATGTCGGGGACCGTCTCGGCCAGCTGCTGGTGCTGAGGGTCGCAGAGGCCACGCCGGTGCTTGCAAGCGAGCTCTCCGAGACCGAGCGCGGCAGTCGCGGTCTCGGGTCGAGCAGGTAGGCGGAGATGGCGAAATCGGGGGACCTCGGAGCAGTCGTTGAGAGCAGCGGTGCATTCCCACCCGGCGGGGTCCTCTCATCGTCGGAGATCAGGCGCCTGGTCGTTACCCCTCAGGCGGGGGATCGACCGCTCATCAAAGGGTGGAAGCCCGACCCCAATCTCAAGGCTGCCCGTTACGACGTACGCATCAAGCCAGATATGCCGACCGCTTATGGCGCGCCGGTTGAATCACTGCTGGTGGCACAGTTCCGGGACTCGCTCGTTCTTCACCCTGGCGGCAGCGCATGGTTCTCCACGATCGAGTTGTTCTGCCTCCCGCGTGGCGTGGCCGGAACTGTGACATTGAGATCCGAGTTCGCTGCTCGTGGGTTGTTCCTGCTCAGTGGCACCTTGATCGACCCTTGCTACGGCTCGCAATCTGAGGATGACGGCCGTCCACTTCACTTCTTCCTGGCAAATCTCGGATGCGAGCCGATCGTCCTTCAACCCAGGAAAGATGCCATCGCATCTGTTCAGTTCCTGATCGTGGCCGGCGAGGTTGAGGATGCGCAAGATCCTGGAGGAGACCTCGGCGGAGTCAACGCGACGCTCGGTTTTATCGAAAATCTGCAGCGATTGCAGGAGAGTCATCGCGAGCTGAAGGAGGACGTCGATCGTACCCGAGGTTTGACCAACGGTCTAATAGTAGTGGGATATTTTGTGCTGGGGACGGCGGTGATCAGCGCATCGCTGGCGACAATTCTCAGCATCACCTCCGATACGAGTCTCGTCAATGACATCCATGCAGCTGTCCCGAAGCACGACTCAGGCAAGCTTCTGCTGGCGGTCATCGTAGCCAGCGTCGCTCTTGTGATCTACACGGCTGCTGTCGTACTCGGTCCGGGAGGGCGCGTGCCAACCCGCTCGGCATCCCATGTCGATGACCTGCAGAGAGCAGCACTGGAAACGATGAGATCCAAGGCGAGGACTTCCATCATGTGCGTGCTCATCGGTGCGCTTGCAGGCGCAATTGCGCTCGGCGGGGGCATCTCCTCGTGGGACCCTGACCTGCGATATTGGGTTTGGTGGGTGATCAGTTACGGCTTGATCGCGATCGTGGTCGTCATCGCGGTGCAGGATCTTCGTAAGAGGTTCACGACCCAGGAAATCAGGCAACGCATGAGTGAACTGGCTCTCGGCTCCTCCAGGCAGCCGCCGTCCTCCCGGCCGTCCGAACAGTGAAGACGAGGTGTTGTCGCAGCCCGAGGATCACCTCTCCCCCAACGTGGGTGCAGCGGTACGCTGCTCGTTCTCGCGCATGCTAATAGCAATAGACGGACCGGCGGGCGCGGGCAAGTCCACAGTCGCCCGCAACGTCGCCGCTGAGCTCGGGTTCACCTATCTCGACACGGGCGCCATGTACCGGGCAGTGGCCTTCGTGCTGCTCGACAGAGGGGGTACCGCGCTGCTCGACCAAGCCGACGTCGCCGCGATCGTCGCCAGCCAGGTCGATGTGACGGGCGCCGGTCGGGTTGTCGTCGACGGACGTGACCTCACCGAGATGATCCGCACCGCGGAGGTGGCCGAGGCGACCCCGCACATCGCCAAGGCGCCACAGGTCAGGGCCGCCCTGACTGCCCGGCAGCGCCAGCTGATCGGAGCGGGGGACTGGGTCGTCGAGGGGCGCGATATCGGCACCGTTGTCGCTCCACATGCTGAGGTCAAGGTGTTCCTCACCGCAGATCCTGAGGAGCGCGCCCGGAGACGAGCGATCGAACTGGGCGCCGACGTCGAGTCGGTACTCAAGGAGCAGGTTGTTCGCGATCAGCGTGACGCGACCCGCGCGCACAGTCCGCTGAGACCTGCGCGCGGTGCCGTAACCATCGATGCCACGCATCTCTCGGTGGGACAGGTCGTCAGGCGCATTGTCGAGCTCACCGACCGTCAGCCTGCGTGACGATTTCAGCGGAAGAGCCGAGCTCTGGATCACCATCGGGTAATACTGACCCCATGAAGGTCGCCATCGTCGGCTATCCAAATGTGGGCAAGTCCTCGCTGATCAACCGTCTCACCGGCACCCGTGAGGCGGTCGTGCACGAGCGGCCCGGCATTACCCGCGACCGCAAGGAGCTCGACTGCGAGTGGAACGGGCGGCTGTTCACCCTCATCGACACCGGCGGCGTTGACTTCGAGGACGAGGATCCCCTCGCCGGATCCATCCGCGACCAGGCCCGCGCCGGGCTGGCCGATGCCGAGGTGGCGGTGCTCGTGGTCGACGCCCGCGCCGGGGTGAGGCCTGGCGATGAGGAGATGGCCGACCTGCTGCGCCGCTCGCCCCTGCCCACGATCGTGGCCGCCAACAAGTGCGATGGCGTGGCCGAGCTGCCTCTGGCCAACGACTTCCACCGCCTCGGCCTGGGCCAGCCCCTCGCCGTCTCCGCCGCCCAGGGCCTCGGCACCGGCGACCTGCTTGACCGGATCGTCGAGCTGCTGCCCGAGGGCGAGAACGAGCCCGACGATGGCACCGTCCGCCTCGCCGTCATCGGCCGGCCAAACGTGGGCAAGTCCTCGCTGGTCAACCGCTTCCTCGGAGAAGAGCGAGTGATCGTCTCAGACGTCGCCGGCACCACACGCGACGCGATCGACATGCCCCTGCTGGTGGGCGATCGCAAGCTGATTCTCGTTGACACCGCCGGCATGCGCCGCCAGTCGAAGGTGTCCGACTCGGTCGAGTACTACACAGCCCTTCGCTCCCAGCGCGCCGCCGAGCGAGCCGACGTGGCGCTCGTGGTCTGTGACGCCGCCGACGGCGTCACCGCCCAGGATCTGCGCATCGCCGAGCTCGCCATGAAGGCCGGCTGCGCCACCGCTATCGTGCTCAACAAGTGGGACGTGCAGGAGCATCCCGACAGCGACACCGGCGGACGCCTCGATCTCGACTACGAGCGCGGACGGGTGGCCGAGAAGCTGCGCCTGCGCCCAAGGGTGCTCACGGTGAGCGCCAAGACCGGTCGGCACGTGGCGCGGCTGCTCACCGAAGCGATCGCCCTCGGCGACCGCATGGCGGGGCGCATCCCCACGCCTGAGCTCAACCGCTTCCTCTCCGAGACCGTTCAGGCGCGCCAGCCACCAGTGGGCTCGCGCAGGGGTGCCAGCGGGCACCGCCTCAAGCTGATCTACATGGCCCAGATCGGCGAGCGCCCGCCCCGCTTCGCCATCCAGGTCAACTCCCGGGCCCGCGTCACCCGCGACTACGCCTACTTCGTCGAGAACCGCCTGCGCGCCCGTTACGCCCTCGACGGCATCCCCCTGATCATCGACTTCGTCGAGCGCGGGCAGCGCGGAGCGCGCGGACGTGCCCGCGCCGCATAGACTTCTGCGACTTTTGCCAACCCCCGCGGTCTCGAGCCGCTATTCCCCGCCCGCCCCTTCATCACTGGAGCTGATTTCGCAAGTCATGACTGAGCTAACCGAGAACGAGTTCCTGTTCACCTCCGAGTCGGTCACCGAGGGCCACCCCGACAAGATCGCCGACCAGATCTCCGACGGAGTGCTCGACGCCGTGCTCGCCGACGAACCCTACGGTCGCGTTGCCTGTGAGACGCTCGTCAACACAGGACTCGTCGTCGTCTCGGGCGAGATCTCGACCGAGACCTACGTCGACATCCAGGAGATCGCCCGCGAGACGATCCGCAAGATCGGCTACACCGACGCCGACCTCGGCTTCTCGGCCGATTCCTGCGCGGTGCTCAACGCCATCGACAAGCAGTCCCCCGACATCGCCCAGGGCGTGGACAAGGCCTACGAGGCCCGCACCGACGCAAGCGACGAAGACGAGCTCGATGTGGCCGGGGCCGGCGACCAGGGCATGATGTTCGGCTACGCCACCAACGAGACCGATTCGCTGATGCCGCTGCCGATCTCCCTGGCTCACCGCCTCGCCGAGCGCCTGGCGGCGGTGCGCAAGTCAGGCACCCTCAACTACCTGCGCCCCGACGGCAAGACCCAGGTCAGCGTGCGCTACCTGGATGGCAAGCCAGTAGAGATCGAAAAGCTCCTGATCTCCACCCAGCATGCCGAGGGGGCCGAATCGCTGATCCCCGACGATCTCTGGGAGCACGTGGTCGAGCCGATCCTGCCCAAAGGCCTCTACGACGCCGCCAAGCTGCGCAAGAACTTCCTCGTCAACCCCACTGGGCGCTTCGTGATCGGCGGGCCCGTGGGCGACGCGGGCCTGACGGGTCGCAAGATCATCGTCGACACCTACGGCGGCATGGCCCGCCACGGCGGCGGCGCCTTCTCCGGCAAGGACCCCTCCAAGGTCGATCGCTCCGCCGCCTATGCTGCACGCTGGGTTGCGAAGAACATCGTCGCCGCCGGCCTTGCCGAGCGCGCCGAAGTCCAGGTGGCCTACGCCATCGGCGTCGCTCACCCCGTGTCGGTGATGGTCGAGACCTTCGGCACCGAGCAGGAGGGTCGCACCCGCGGACAGATCGCACGAGCCGTCGATGAGGTCTTCGACCTGCGCCCTGGAGCCTTCAGGGAGGAGCTCAACCTGCATCGCCCCATCTACCAGAAGACCGCCGCCTACGGCCATTTCGGGCGCGAGGACCACGATTTCACGTGGGAGCGCACCGACAAGGCCCCGGCTCTGCGCTCCGCCGCCGGCCTCTGATCCCAGGGCCTCGAGAAGGGGGCCGGCGCCGCCTGTCGGTCCTCTAGGGTCAGAGCGGTGTCCGCCACCGTCCAGCTGGAGCGCACCGCCGCAGATTCGGCGGTCGAATCGAGGATCGCCAGGGTCGAGCCGATGACCACGGCCCGCGCCCTGCGCGGGCCGTTCGACTACCGCCTGCCCGAGGAGCTCAGAGACGGGGTGGAGGTCGGCTCGATGCTGGCGGTTCCCTTCGGCCGTCGCGAGGTCCTGGGCGTGGTGGTTGGCCTGTCGGACTCCAGCGAGGTCTCCGAGGAGAAGCTTCTTGCCCCCCTGCGAAGGCTGGACGAAGGCCCGCCCGCCCTGCCCATCGAGCTGCTCGAGCTGGCCGAATGGATCGCCGCCGAGTACTGCTCCACGATCTCCCGCGCCCTCAGCCTGGTGCTGCCGCCGGGGGCGACACGGCGGCTGAGCGGTCGCAAGCGCCGCGCCGTGGCCCGGCCCCGGCATCTCGCCGTCGGCGCTCGCAGCCCGAGCGCGCCACAGCTGACGGCTGAGCAGACGGCCGTGCTCGCGCCGCTGGTCGAGGCGATCGCCGCGAGGCGAGCCGAGCAGCGCCTGTTGCACGGGGTGACCGGTTCGGGCAAGACCGAGGTCTACCTGCGGGGGGCCGCCGCCGCGTTGGATGCCGGCCGCGGCGCGATCGTGCTCGTGCCCGAGATCGCGCTCACCCCCCAGATCGTCGGGCGCTTCATCGAACGCTTCGGCGAGACCGTCGCCGTGCTGCATTCCCGCCTGACCCCCGGCCAGCGCTATGCGGAGTGGCGCCGCCTGCGCGAGGGCGAGGCGAGGGTCTGCGTGGGCCCCCGCTCCGCTGTCTTCGCGCCGATCGAGGATCTCGGGCTGATCGTGGTCGATGAGGAGCACGACTCCTCCTACAAGCACGAAGGGGACCCCCGCTACGACGCTCGCGACGTGGCCGCTGAGCGCGCCGCCCGCAGCGACGCCGTGCTGCTGCTCGGCAGCGCCACGCCCCGTGCGGAGAGCGTGCATCGGGTGGCCGCTTCGACGCTCGCCAGGCGGGTCGACGGTAGGCCGCTGCCGGCCGTGGAGGTGCTCGACATGCGCGGCGAGAGCCAGGGGCTTCACCCCGTCACCGCCCAGGCGCTGGCCGAGGTTCGCGGCGCCGGCGGCAAGGCGATCGTGCTGCTCAACCGCCGCGGCTGGTCGAACTTCCTCTCCTGCCGCTCCTGCGGGCACGTGTGGAGCTGTCCCGAATGCGACGTCGCGCTCGTCCTGCACCGTGGCGGCGGCTACGTGGCCTGCCACCACTGCGCTCACCGCGAGCCCGCTCCAACACGCTGCAAGGAGTGCTCCTCCACCGCCGTGGCGCGCCACGGGGCCGGAACCGAACGTCTGCAGCACGAGCTCGCCAGGGTCTTCGACGACGGCGGCTTTCCCGTGTTCCGCCTCGACGCCGACGTGGTGGCCGGCGCCGAGGGAGCGCCCGGTGCCCGCTCCGCCGATGAGCCGGGGGGAGCGGGGGGGCTGCTGCGCCAGTTCGAGGCGGCTGAGCGGGGGGTGCTGATCGGAACGCAGATGGTGGCCAAGGGCCACGACTTCCCAGATGTGAGCCTTGGGGTGGTGCTCGACGCGGACTCGACGCTGCGCTTCCCCGACTTCCGCGCCGAGGAGCGGACCTTCGCGCTGATCGCCCAGCTCGCCGGCCGCGCTGGACGGGGAGGTGAGGGGAGGGTGCTCGTGCAGACGATCGCCCCCGAAGCCCGGGCGATCGTCCACGCCGCCCGCCATGACAGCCAGGGGTTCATCGCCGGCGAGCTCGAGCGCCGGCGGGCGCTTCGCTATCCGCCCTTCTCGCATCTGATCAGGGTCGTCTGCGCGGCGGAGGAGTCCCATCGCGCCCGCGATGCCGCGAGCGAGGTGCGCGCGCAGATCTCCACATCGACGCGGAGCCTCGATGTCACCGTGCTCGGTCCGGCGCCCCTCTTTCGGCTGAGAGGCCGCGAGCGCCAGGTGCTGATGATCAAGGCCGCCGAGCGCCGTGACGCCGTGGCCGCGGTGGGCGGGGCCGTGGAGAGGGTGGCCGCCACACGCTCACACGTGGGGGTCAGCTTCAGCGTGGATGTCGATCCCCAGTAGCGTTAAGCGCCGATAGAGTGAGGGGATGAGGGGACTGGAGGCGCGCGTGATGGGCCGGCTGGGCGCAGAGGCCCTGCTGCTGGCCTCGGCGCTGGCGGTCGTGGCGATCCTGGCCGCAGCCGCCCAGGCGCGCTCCGGGAGGCATTCACCCCGTGCTCACGCCGCGATCGTCGGCGGGAGCACGATCTCGGTGGAACGTGCCCCCTGGCAGGCGGAGATCGAGGTGAAGATGGGCCCGGCGGGAGAAAGAACCCAGCTCTGCGGCGCCTCGATCATCAGCGCCCGAGAGGTGCTCACGGCCGCGTTTTGCGTCTATGACCAGTCCACGCGAGAAAAGGTGCCGGCCACGGCGGTGACCGTCCTCACGGGGACCAGCGATTACAAGACGCCGTCCACACAACTCGCCGTCAGCAAGGTGCATGTCCATCCCTACTACGTCTACGGAGGTGAACCGCCTGAACAGGACGATGTGGCCGTTCTGACGCTGGCCAGCCCGCTCACCTTCAGCACGACCGTCGGAGCGATTACCCTGGCTGCGCCCGCGTCGCAACCGGGCGAAGGAACGCACGTTGATCTCACGGGGTTCGGTGCAGAGCAGCCGAGAACCGAACCTGACGGCGCACTGCACTCGATCGCGATGAGCCTGCTGTTCCCCAAGACGTGTCCTGGGGTAGGCGCGGCGAATGCGCTCTTTCTCTGCGGGAGCACCCCATCGGGGGCGTTGTGCGGTGGCGACGCTGGCAGCGGTCTGACTGTGCCAGGCCCGCCCGTTGAGCTGGTGGGGGTCGTCAGCGATGAGACGCTCACCGCCGAAGGGGGGGAATGCGTCGCCGGCTCGCTCGGCGTTTTCGCCAACCTAACGGCGCCGGAGGTGGGGGACTTCGTTGAAAGCGACGAAGGCCCAATGCCACCGCGGGCACCGCAGGGCGAACACGCGGAAATCGCGGGCGTCCTGCTTGTTGGTCGTCAGCTCAGCTGCTCCCCGGGGGCCTGGACCAACGATCCCACCTTCACCTACATCTTCGCCGACAACACGAGCGGGACCGTCTTGCAGAGCGGAGCTTCATCCGTCTATACGACTACCCCCGGTGATGTTGGGCGCTCCATCCGCTGCGAGGTCCACGCCACCAACGCGGGAGGCACCGGGGTTGGACGCACCTCCGGCCTCAATCCGATCGAAAAGGCGCCGCCGACGCCTCCGCCCCCGCAGCCGGCCGCCGCCGTCGAACTCAGCAAGCTCACGCTCGCGGCGAACAGCATCCGCGTCTCGCTTACGGGCGTGGCCGCGGTGAAGCTCATCTGCCGCGGGCAGTCGCCCTGCCGTGGAAGGGTGGCGATCACCGTCAAGCGCACCGTCGGACACGGGCGAGCCAGGCGGCTGCGCAACCTCTCGATCGGCACGGCGAGCTTCACGATCCCCTCCGGCTCGACGGCCACCGTGAGGGTCAAGCTCTCGGCTGCCGGCAGGGGCGCGCTGCGAGCGGCGAGGCACCGACGTCTCAGCGCCCGCCTCGAGCTTCTCGGTGTGCAGAGCGAACCGATCAAAGCTCAGGCTGTCGCGGTGGAGCTGCTTCTTCATCGATAGCGCCCCGAGCGGTGCGTCGCCATCCGCGCCAGCAATCGAGCGATCGGAATTGATCGATCCAGCCGGCTCGCGCGGTTCGGCCATGTGGTACAAAGCCTTACTCAGGTCTCGTCGATTGAGGGAGAGAGACCCCTATGAAAGGAACCTAGATTGTTTTCAAGTGTGCGTAAACGGTTCAGCTATGCGAATGTAGCCGCGACCCTAGCGCTTGTGCTGGCGATGAGCGGAGGCGCCTACGCCGCGAGCCGCATTCTGATTACTTCAACGAAGCAGATAAGTCCCAAGGTGCTGAAGGCGCTGAAAGGGGCCAACGGGGCGCCGGGAGCTGCCGGGGCGGCTGGGGCTGCTGGGCCAGCCGGCCCAGCTGGGCCCGCTGGACCTACCGGCCCAGGGGGAGGCACCGGCTCGACGGGCCCGCAAGGCAAAGAAGGCCCGCAAGGCAAAGAAGGTCCGCAAGGCAAAGAAGGCCCAGAAGGACTAATAGCTGCCACGCTGCCCAAAGCTCACTCCGAGAAGGGCACGTGGGTTGTGCGGGGGACGGCAACTGAAAAAGGCGAACCACGGGTAACGGCCATATCGTTCACGTTTCCCCTGGCTAGCGCCCCTGATGCCGTCTATGTCACCCTGGCGCAAAAAGAAACGCCTGAATGCAAAGGCGGCGTTGAAAAACCCGAAGCCCAAGAAGGCTTTCTGTGTGTGTTCGAAGGCGAAACGCCGGCTCACCTGGGCGGCCTAAAATTCCTGGTATTCCTCAATGCCGAAGGTGTAGCAGGAGGAACGAATGCGGGGAAGACGGGAGTACAGGTCGCCTTTGAAACGCTGAAACCGACGAAAGCCGGCGAAGAAGTGTCCGCCGAAGGAACGTGGGCTGTGACAGCCAACTAACGCAAAAAAGCGATCTGGATCGCCGGCGCCTGCACTCGGGCCGGTGTGTCGCAATGAGAACGACCTGGGCGGGCTTGCAGAGAGCCGCCCAGGTCGTTGTCGTCTCCGACTGTTGTTGCACGCCGTGGAAGGAGGCACTCGTCCGCCATGGGCTGAATTAGACCTCGCCATGTCGAAACCGGTGCTCAACCAGATCGTCCCGCATCATGGCTGTTCAAACGTGGAGCTTGCCGCCACCATTCGGTGAGGAGGCCGGCTCAGAGGTCTGCACAAGCTTTGAAGCCGTCCCGGTGAGCCACGCGGGTCGACCTCGCTTGAACCTTTCCCGCGGCGGCGAGCAGGCGGCGCTCTGCTTCGAGGTTGTTGGTTTTGGCATATTCTCCGTAAGCGGCAGTCTCGCGGGAAAGAGCCTCCGCACCGTGGATGATCGTCTTCCAGTCGCTGTCCATGGCAGCAGGCGGCGTAAGTGCACTAAGTTCGGCGGCGGCGGTGCGCTCGAACGCTGCAAGCCCCGGCATCGCTTTCGCGATCTGTGCCTGCGACCCCAGGCTGAGAGTGGCCCTGCGTTCGTTTACTCGTGCGCAGATCGCGTCCGCCTTATCGACCAGCACGGCACGCGTGAGCGGCTTATCCGCGGCTGATGGTTCGCCCTGGGCGGATGCGGCGATGCCGGTGGAGGCAGTGCTGGCCGTGGACGGCGTCGTGCTGGCCAACGCCACCGTCGTACGGGATGGTTTGGTCGATCCGCCGCAACCTGTGGCGATCAACGCGCAGACAGCAAACACCAGCACCGCAACACGTGTGCCCGACATCACGATCCTCCCCATGCCAGCGTGGTTCAGCACGCACCAACACCCTAGAAGAGGCGAGGTGCATGCATTTACATTGTTGGTGAACTCTAGGCGATAGCCTTCCCCGTCGTCAAGAAGTCGGAAACATGCCGATCGATCAAAAGGCGCATAAGAAGCCAGCTCATATCGTTGATGTGCATATTTGTGCGCACTATCGATGTTGCAGCTATATGACGGTGATAGGGTCTTTGTACAGCTCTAAGAAAGGAATAGAGTGGTCATCGGGGCGTTGTTAGACCGCATTGGCGGAAACAACACATATCTGATAGCGAGGCTCTCAATTATTTTGGGATACGTATGGCAGGAGCTATGAAAGGCCTGGATTCTGAATGAGGCAGCCCGATCTCTTGGTTGCGCCCCCGTGTGGTTGTGGCGTGGTGAGTGTGGCGTGGTGAGCACGAGCGCCTCTCTTATGAAACTCATCGTTCATGACTCGGATCGCTCCAGCGTGAAGTGGTAAGGCGACGAGTGCTTGTGGTGGCCGTTGCGGGCTGGTTGATGGTGGATGGCGTAGCCGTAGGGAGGGCCACGTCTGTCACGCAGACGGTCAAGCCGGTGCTGCTGAGCCGCATTGGCTGGCACGTTAACCCCGCGACCCAGAGCGATACGTGCTGGGCGCCGGCGGTTCAGGAATGCGGGCGTGGGCAGCTGAGCGATGGGCCCGGCGGATTTCGGTATCTGGGGAGTGCCGCTGCCGATCCGAGGACGGGCGACGTGTATGTAGCCGATACCGGCAATCAGCGTGTCCAGGAGTTTGCCCCTGACGGTGAGTTCATGGCGATGTTCGGCTGGGATGTGAACCGAACCGAGTCTGAAAAGACCACGATGGGTGGGGATACCGACCTCTGCACGGCGGTCTCAGGAGATCGATGCGGGGCGGGGAGAAAGGGCACAGGGCAGGGGCAGTTCGCTGCCCCTAGCAGCATCGCTGTAGACCCGAAGACCGGTGCTTTCTATGTGCTCGAGATAGGCCCAGGCGACTATCGCTTGGATCGATACACCAGCGAGGGGCGATTTCTCTGGACAGTCGGCGGCGGGGTCAACGCGGCGACGAATGGCGATCGTTGTACCGCTGCGGAAGTCGAAGTGTCACATGTGAGTTGTCGGGCCGGATCTGAAGCGCGGTTGAGCGGAGATCAGACTGGGGCATTTAGGCCCATGCAGAATCATGGCAACCTGCTGGCGGTCGGGGGGCCCGAAGACCTGGTGTATGTAGGTGACGAACACCGGGTGCAGGTATTCGATTCGAGTGGACGCTGGAGACGAGAGATCCCACTCGTCTCTATCGCGGCTTGTCCGGGCTCGAGTGTCTCGGCGATCACAATAGACGGCCAGGGCGATCTCGATCTCGTCTACGAAGCTGGGCCTGGCGCACCGAGCACGCTTGAACAGGGAAGCGACGTTGTCCGCCGATTCGATCGGGCGGGCGACGATATGGCGCGACTGGAAGTCAGACCCCGCGAGGCTGGTGCGATCGTCTCGATCACTGGACTTGCAGCCGACCATGCAGGCCGTCTGGCCGTTGTGGGAGTCGAAGCCGGCAGGCTCGGGTTTGACTTCTTCGGTCGCCTGTATGGCGGACCTTCGGATCGGCCCATTGCGGATTTCGCCGTACCGGTCGGTAACGATGGAGTGACGATGGGCGTGGACGGCACGCTTTACGTGGCGGGCACCGACGGAGAGGAGGTGCTCGCATATGGGCTGATCCCCCTCGCGCAGTTGCTCGTTGATCCACTCACGTGTATGGGCCATACAGCCAGAGCGGAGCCTTCAGGTTTCGCTTGTGCCTTCGAAGGCACAAGCCCATACGGAGTTTGAGGGAGGCAAAATGAGGCCGAGGCTCTGGATGGTGCTGTTCGCGGTGGCGTCGCTCGCCATCGGCTTGTCGGCTTGTGGTGGTGGGCACACCACAGCTCTCAAGGTCGCGCGGAGTGTGTCCTCCCTGAAAGGCGACGAGGATGACGACGACGGTCCCGGCGAATTCACCCCCAGCCCTGGGACGAACGACCCCGACGCCGATGGCGACAACGACGCCCAGGACAACGAGCACAAGGGCTACTTCGACCGCGACGACGGATCTGTGAGTGGATTTGGTCAGGCCGCGAGTGGGGCGGACCGACGGACGCTGATTGCGCTGGTCGATCGCTACTACACCGCAGCCTCGAGAGATGACGGAGCAACGGCCTGCACGATCATCTACCAGCCGCTCGCCGTTGACGTACCCAAAGACTATGGCGGAGCCACCGGTCCGGCTTACACGAAAGGCGCCACGACGTGCGCGGCGGCGACGACGCGTCTCTTTCGGCACTTCCACAGCCAGTTGACGGCTGCGACACTCATCACCGGAGTCCGCCTCAAGGGAAGCGAAGGGTTAGTGCTGCTGGGCTCCACGATGGAGCCGGCCAGCTACATACCAGCCATGCGTGAGCATGGCGGCTGGAGAATGGGGAGCGTGCTGCCGACCCCCCTTCCCTGAGGCGGTTTCCGGAGAATGCATGTCTGTGATAGCGTACGCTTGTCCGCTGAAAGCCTAGACCTTTGGGAGAGACATGCCGCGCACGCTGTTCGAGAAGATATGGGAGGCCCATGAGGTCGGCGGTGAGGACTCTGGCCTCGTCTACATCGATCTGCACCTCGTCCACGAGGTCACGAGCCCGCAGGCCTTCGACGGGCTGCGCCTCGCCGGGCGCACCGTGCGCCGCCCCGACCGCACGCTGGCCACGGCCGACCACAACACGCCAACCGATGGCACGCCCGTGGCGGCGCGCATCAAGGACGAGCTCTCGCGGGTGCAGGTGGAAACGCTCGAGCGCAACTGCGCGGAGTTCGGTGTCCCCGTCTACTCGCTGGGCTCTTCGCGCCAGGGCATCGTGCATGTGATCGGCCCCGAGCTGGGAGTCACCCAGCCGAGCATGACGATCGTCTGTGGCGACTCGCACACCTCCACCCACGGCGCCTTCGGCGCGCTTGCCTTCGGCATCGGCACCAGCGAGGTCGAGCACGTGCTCGCCACCCAGTGCATGGTCCAGAGCAGGCCCCGCTCAATGCGCATCACATACGAGGGAGCGCTTGGCTTTGGCGTCACGGCCAAGGATCTGATCCTGGCGACGCTCGGCGAGCTGGGCGTGGGGGGGATGACAGGCCACGTGGTCGAGTACGCCGGCCCGGCAATCGAGGCGCTCTCGATGGAGGGGCGGATGACCGTCTGCAACATGACCATCGAGGGCGGCGGCCGCGCCGGCATGATCGCCCCCGACGAGACCACCTTCGCCTGGTTCACCGCCAGCGAGCGGCCGGGGGCACCAAGGGGGGCGGAGCTCGAGGCGGCGATCGAGCGCTGGCGTGAGCTGCGCACCGATGACGGCGCGAGCTTCGACCGCGAGGTCGTGATCGACGCCGCTGCGATCTCGCCGCAGGTGACCTGGGGCACGAATCCGGGGATGGTCAGGGCGGTGACCGATCTCGTGCCCTCGCCCGAGGAGTTCGACACTCCCGCCGACCGCGAGGCGACCGAGCGAGCTCTCGCCTACATGGATCTCGAGCCGGGAACGCCGATCGAGCAGATCGCCCTCGACCGCGTGTTCATCGGCTCCTGCACGAACTCACGCATCGGCGACCTGCGCGCCGCCGCCGGCGTTGTCGCCGGACGCAAGGTCGCGCCGACCGTCAGCGCGATGGTCGTCCCCGGCTCCCAGCAGGTCAAGGCTCAGGCCGAGGCCGAGGGGCTCGACCGCGTGTTTCGCGAGGCGGGCTTCGACTGGCGCGTGGCCGGCTGCTCGATGTGCCTCGGGATGAACCCCGACACCCTGGCGCCCGGCGAGCGCTGCGCCTCCACCTCCAACCGCAACTTCGAGGGCCGTCAGGGACGCGGCGGGCGCACCCACCTCGTCTCACCCGAGATGGCCGCCGCCGCCGCCATCGAGGGGCATTTCGTCGATATCCGCCAGTGGACCCAGGAGGGCATGTGAAACCGATAAGCGTCATCTCAGGACCGGTCAGCTTCCTCGACCGTGCCGATGTGGACACCGATCAGATCATGCCCAAGCAGTTCCTCAAGCGCGTCGAGCGGACGGGCTTCGGCGAGTTCCTCTTCTACGACTGGGCCAAGGAGCCCGGCTGGGATCTGCCGGCCAACCCGATCCTCGTGGCGGGTGAGAACTTCGGCTGCGGCTCCTCGCGCGAGCACGCGCCGTGGGGGCTGCAGGACTACGGCTTCCAGGCGATCGTGGCGCCGAGCTTTGCCGACATCTTCTACTCCAACTGCACCAAGATCGGATTGCTCCCCGTGGTGCTGAGCGAGGAGGACTGCCGCAGCCTCGCGCGGGCGGGGGAGGGAGAGATCGACCTCGAGCGCCAGGAGGTTCGCTTCGCCGGCGAGCGCGTGCCCTTCGAGATCGACCACGAGATTCGCCATCGGCTGCTCGGCGGGCTCGACGACATCGCCCTGACGCTCAAACAGGGCGATGTGATCGCCGCCTACGAGCGCGACCGCGAGCGCAGCGGTCCCGTGACAACGGCGCTGTAGGGTCGAGACACGATGACCCACCACATAGTCACCCTCCCCGGCGACGGGATCGGGCCGGAGATCATGGCCCCCACCCTCGAGCTCCTCAGCAGGCTCGGCGAGTTCGAGTTCGAGGAGCACCTCTTCGGTGGAGCCTCGATCGACGCCCACGGCACGGCCCTGACCGACGAGACGCTCGAGGCCTGCCGCCAGGCCGACGCCGTCCTGCTCGCGGCTGTGGGTGGCCCCAATTGGGACACGACCGACCCTTCCAAGCCCCGCCCCGAGCAGGGCCTGTTGGGGCTGCGCAAGGGGCTCGGCCTCTACGCCAACCTCAGACCGGTCAAGCCGCTGCCCGCGCTGTATGACTCCTCGCCGCTCAGACGCGAGCGGATCGAGGGCACGGACCTGCTCGTCGTGAGGGAGCTCACGGGGGGGATCTACTTCGGGGAGAAGACCCGCACGGAGACCTCGGCCTCGGACCTCTGCGTCTACACGACGGAGGAGATCGAGCGGATCGCCCGCACGGCCTTCGAGGCCTCCCGGGGAAAGGTGGCAAGCGTGGACAAGGCAAACGTGCTCGAGACCTCCCGCCTGTGGCGCCAGACGGTCTCAGAGCTCCACGCCAATGAGTACCCCCAGATCGAACTCGAGCACGTGCTGGTCGACAACGCGGCCATGCAGCTCGTGTCCAACCCCCGCGACTTCGACGTCATCCTCAGCGAGAACATGTTCGGAGACATCCTCTCCGACGAGGCGGCCATGCTCACGGGCTCCATCGGGATGCTCCCCAGCGCCTCGCTTGGAGCCGACGGGCCGGGGATGTTCGAGCCGGTGCACGGCTCCGCGCCTGACATCGCGGGGCAGGGGGTGGCCAACCCGCTGGCGATGTTCCTCTCGGCGGCGATGCTGCTCAGGCATGGATTGGGCTTGGCAAGCGAGGCCGCGGCTGTAGAATCGGCGGTTGAGCGCGCGCTTGACGCGGGTCTGCGCACACCCGATCTGGGCGGCGGGGACCCCACCGAGCGGGCGAGCAAGGCAGTGCTCGAAAACCTCTAAAGGAGCGATCACGTGGAGCCCACCGACCTCATCTGGATGAACGGAGAATTCGTCGCCTGGGAGAACGCCAAGGTCCACGTCCTGACGCACGGCCTACACTACGGCACGGGGGTCTTCGAGGGAGTGCGCTGCTACGACACGGTGCTGGGTCCGGCGGTGTTCCGCAACGCCGAGCACGTGGAGCGCCTGCGGCGCTCGGCCGAGCTCTACTACATGGAGCTGCCCTACTCCGACGAGGAGCTGCGCACGGCAACGCTCGAGCTGGTGGCCCGCAACGGTCTCTCCTCCTGCTACATCCGCCCGATCGTCTACCGGGGCTACGGCTCGATGGGGCTGAACCCACTCGACGCTCCGGTGGACGTGACGATCGCCTGCTGGGAGTGGGGGGTGTACCTCGGCGAGGACGGCGCCAGGGACGGCGTGCGGGCCAAGGTCTCCTCGTGGCGGCGGATCAGCCCCGACTCGCTGATCCCGCATGCCAAGGCCTCGGGCCAGTACCTCAACAGCGTGCTCGCCAAGGTCGAGTCGGTGAAGGCGGGATATGAGGAGGCGATCCTGCTCGACGACCACGGCTATGTGTGCGAGGGCACGGGCGAGAACGTATACATAGTTCGCGACGGGGCGATCGTCACGCCGGGCCAGTCGAACTCGATCCTCGACGGCATCACCCGCCGCTCGGTCATCCAGATCGCCAGGGACCTGGGCTACACGGTGATCGAACGCGACATCGGCCGTGCGGAGATGTACCTGGCGGAGGAGATGTTCCTGTCGGGAACGGCCGCGGAACTCGTTCCGGTGAGGGAGATCGACGACCACAGGATCGGAACGGGCAAGCCGGGTGAGATCACGCGGGTGCTCCAGGCCGCCTTCCAGGACGCGATCCACGGGCGCTCGGAGCGCTACCGCGAGTGGCTCGATGTGGTCTCGCCGGTGGCGCTCCAGACGCCCGCGGGCGAGGTTCCTTCGCCGAGCGCTCAAACCACAGCCGCGGGCTAGAGCCCGGTGCCCGACATACAGCTATATGACGCCACCCTCAGGGACGGGATGGGTGGCGGTGGTCTGACGCTCACCGCGCAGGAGAAGCTGCGCGTTGTGCACGCCCTGGATGAGCTCGGGGTGCACATGATCGAGGCGGGCTTCCCCTCCTCCAATCCCAAGGAGCAGGAGCTCTTCGGACTGCTCGCGGCGGAGAAGCTCGAGGTCTCCGAGGTGGTGGCCTTCGGGATGACGCGCCGGCGCGATGTGAGGGCGGATCAGGATGAGGGGTTGTGCGTTCTCGCTGAGTGTTTCGCGCCCGTTTGTACGATCGTGGGCAAGTCCTCGGTCTTGCACGTGGAGAAGGTGGTGCGCGTCAGCCGCGAGGAGAACCTCGCGATGATCGCCGAGTCCGTCGCCTTCCTCGTGGGGGAGGGCAAGCGCGTGCTGCTCGACGCGGAGCACTTCTTCGACGGCTTCGCTCTCGATCCCGGCTATGCCCTGGACTGCCTGCGCGCGGCACGCGACGCGGGAGCCGAGCGGGCGGTGCTGTGCGACACCAACGGCGGCTCGCTGCCGCCGCAGATCCGCACGGCCTTCGCGGTCGTCAGCGAAGCGCTTCCTGGCTTCCCCCTGGGTATCCACTGCCACGACGACTCTGGCTGCGCGGTGGCCAACACGCTCACAGCGGTCGAAGCCGGTGCCACCCAGGTGCAGGGCACGGTCAACGGGATCGGTGAGCGCACGGGCAATGCCAACCTCGTGACGATCATCGCCGACCTGCAGCTGAAGATGGGTGCCCAGCTGCTCGCACCCGAGCGCCTGGCGCGGCTGACCGAGACGGCGCATCTGCTCGACGAGCTGCTCAACCGCGCCCCCGACCCCGCCCAGCCGTATGTGGGCAAGCATGCCTTCGCGCACAAGGCCGGCCTGCACGCCGCCGGTGTGCGGGCGGCGTCGGAGACCTTCGAGCACATCGACCCGGCGGTGGTGGGTAACCGCCGCGACGTGCTCATCTCCGAGCTCTCCGGCAGGGGCACGATCGTCGAGAAGGCAGCGCAGGCTGGCATCGCCGCCGACGATGAGCTTGCCCAGCGGGTGGTCGAGCGGGTCAAGGAGCTCGAGCACCGGGGCTTTCAGTTCGAGGCCGCCGACGGCTCGTTCGAGCTTTTGATGCGCCGCGAGGGTGGGGGATATGAGCCGCTGTTTCGCCTGGAGTCCTGGCGGGTGCTTGTCGAGCAGCGCGCCGACGGCAAGGTCGAGACGGAGGCCACGATCAAGATCTGGCTCGACGGCGAGCGCTACGTGAGGACCGCGGAGGGCAACGGCCCGGTCAATGCGCTCGACAGCGCTCTGCGCGCGGCGATCGGCGAGATCCACCCGCACCTGCGCGATATCGAGCTGGTGAACTTCAAGGTGCGGATCCTCGACGAGGCCAAGGGCACCGGAGCGGTCACGCGCGTCCTGATCGACGCCTCCGACGGGCACGAGGTGTGGGGGTCGATCGGGGTCTCGGAGAACGTCATCGCCGCCTCGTGGGACGCGCTCGTCGACTCGCTCGAGTACGGGATGCAGCCGGGTCGCCGCCCGCCGTCGGCCGCGGGCGTGAGCACCTCCGGCAGGGCGTAGTGACGCAGGATGTGATCCCGCTCGCCCGGCCGGTGCTGGGGGAGGCGGAGGAGCGGGCGGTGATCGAGGTGCTGCGCTCGGGTCAGCTCTCGCTCGGGCCGCGGGTGGGAGAGTTCGAGCGGCGCTTCGCCGCCCAGGTGGGCGCTCCACTGGCGAGTGCGGTCAGCAGCGGAACCGCGGGGCTGCACCTGGCGCTGCGGGCGGTGGGCGTGCAGGAGGGGGATGAGGTGATCACGAGCCCCTTCTCGTTCGTGGCCTCCGCCAACGCGGTCCTCTACGAGCGCGCGCGGCCGGTGTTCGCCGACATCGACCCGGTCACCTTGAACCTCGATCCGCGGGCGGCCGAGGCCGCTGTCAGCGAGCGCACGAAGGCGATCCTGCCTGTGCACATCTTCGGCTACCCGGCTGCCATGCCGGCGTTCGAGCGACTCGCGGCTGAGCATTCGCTCGCGATCGTGGAGGACGCGTGCGAGGCGCTCGGGGCAAGACACGCCGACGGCGTCGCGGTCGGCGGCCGCGGTCATCCGGCGGTATTCGGCTTCTACGCCAACAAGCAGCTGACCACGGGAGAGGGCGGGATGGTGACGGTCGCCGATCCCGCCCTCAAGGCGATCGTCGACTCCGAGCGAAACCAGGGCCGAGCGCTCGACATGGGCTGGCTCGAGCACGACCGCCTGGGCTTCAACTACCGCCTCTCCGACATCGCCTGTGCCCTGGGGATCGCGCAGCTGGAGCGCCTCGAGGAGATGCTGCTCGCCCGCGCTCGGCTCGCCGGGCTCTACCGCGAGGCGCTGGGCGAGATCGAGGGGCTGGTGCTGCCCTGCCCCGACCACGATGGCGACAGGCGAGGCTGGTTCGTGTTCGTGGTTCAGCTGCCGCCGGGAGTCGATCGCGCGGCGGTCATCAAGGCGCTGGCGGCAGCGGGGGTGCAGAGCAAGCCCTACCTGCCGGCAATCCATCTGATGGGCTTCTACCGCGAGCGCTTCGGACATCGCGAGGGCGAGTTCCCCGTCTGCGAGGCGGTCGCCCAGCGGTCACTGGCGCTTCCGTTCTTCCCGGAGATGACCGAGGGACAGCTGGCGCGCGTGGCGGAGCAACTGACGGCTGCGATTGCAGATAATTCGCATCGTCCGCACCACTCGGCGTCTCCCTCCTGAGGGAGCGCCCCGCATTTGATAGGGGGCGGGGTCAGGTATCGTCTCCAGGCCCGGCTTCCATGGTCGACGTGTGCGACGCGGTCTGATCCAAAACCCGCCGATAAGCAGGGATTTAGAGTGCCGTAGGGCCGAATAAATCGGCCAGTCGGAAACGTTGCTTGTCGCTGATGCTACGAGCGTCTACGCTCGCGCCGCCTGTTAGGTAAAGAAGCATCTCCTTACGACACCATGAGTGAAAGTGAGACGAATGATGCGCACAACTCGTATCAAGCGTGCGACCCGGCTCGGCCGGCGCGCACAGGTGGTCATGGCGCTGTTGATCGTGCCCGTGGCCGCCCTGGGCATCGCCTCGCCGGCGATGGCCACACCCAAAGGTCCCTACGCGGTCTTCTCGGACTGCCCGTTGAAAACGCCGGGTAACACCCTGTGCATCTTCGGTCAGACGACCAGCGGGGAATTCACGATCGGCAAAACGACAGTGCCCATCAATAAGACGATCACCCTGCAGGGCGGTGGACTGCCGATCTCCGAAGAAAGCGTCTACGCGCTGCTCCCGGCGACGGACGGCAACAGCCTGTCCAAAACCGAACTGAACGTGCCCGGAGGGCTGCTGAACCTGATCAAATGCGGTGAAATCAGCAACTTCTTCGAGCGCATCGCGTGCGAACTGGTCTTCGAAAACGGTGTCACCGGGGTGACGGCCACGACCGAACTGGTGGCCAACAAAAGCAACCCGGCGATCCTGAACCTGGTGGCGGCGTTGAACGCAGAACCGAACGCCATCACGCTGCCGATCAGGGTCCACCTCAAAAACCCGCTGCTCGGGAACAGCTGCTACATCGGCTCGGAATCGAACCCTGTGCAGCTTCACCTGACCGACGGTACGACCAGCCCGCCGCTGCCAAACAAACCGATCAGTGGCAAAATCGGGAAAGTCGAAACCGAAGAAGAAGTGTTCGTGCTGCGTGAAAACTCGCTCGTGGACAACTCGTTCGCCGCCCCTGAAGCCCAGGGCTGTGGCGAATTCTTCTCGTTCATCATCGACCCGATCCTCGATGCGAAAATCGGCCTGCCGGCCGCGGCCGGCCACAACACGGCGATCCTAAGTGGGACGCTCAAGGTGGCAACCGCAGAATCGGTAATCAAAAGCGAATAAGAGGTTCAGCTAGCCAGCGGTGGGCGTTGCGCCTAGCGCTTGTAGTGACCGGGGCCCCCGTCTGCGCTAAGCAGACGGGGGCCCAAACTTGTGCGACTGGACACGCTAGTTCGCGTTAGATGGGAAAGCGCCGCGAGCTTAGTGCCCGCCGTCCAGCCGGTTCGCGGAGTGGTGGACGGTGGCGCCGCTCATGCCGATCTTTCCCGGTACCCCCATCACCACAGCTTCGGCGGGGTGTCGTCCGGGCTGCTCGGAGCGGTCGAGCGGGGCACGCCAGGTCATCGCCGTTGGTGGGGTGTGGTGCGTCGATTGGGTCTCGGCACGGAGCTCGATCTAAGGCTGCGTCGCTTCGTCCGATTCTCAAAGGCAGGGTGGCGGCGGGGCAGAACGAGCTCGGATAGTGCGCCCGTGAAAGAAACGAATCTTGACGCTAAAGCAACGATCCCTATACTCTTCCGGCCATTCAAATCAATCAGATGCTGTGTATCGCGTCGCCTCAGTCAGTCGTAGATCGTCGTGATCCATGGGAAGAAAGGTTTGCTGATGAAGCGTTCTATGCTAGTTAGGTTGGGCTTTGTGGCTGTGCTTGCGATGGGTGTGCTTAGTGTCGCTGGCGCGTCTAGTGCGTTCGCCGCGACGAGCTGCTACAAAGTCGTTGAAGGTGAAAAAAGTAACTGGAAGTTTTGGGGTAATCCGGAGTGCTTACATAAAGAAAGCGGTACGAGTAACTATATTTTAGTTGAAGGTGCCGGGGAACCGGTTGCGGGTACTGAAGAAGATGTTTGGTGTTATAAAGTGGCTGCGGGTGAACCCAGCTCGTGGGAAGACGCGAAATGTACGAAAGCGAAAGCTGAAGGCGGGTTTGTTAAGGTTGAGTTAATGTTATGGTTAGTGGACGGTGCCGTCGTAACGTCGAACTTAGCGACGAAGACGGAAGGAGAACTGGAACTGACGGATCTCAAAGTCCCGATCTTCGGTAGAACAAGTATTTTATGTAGTGGGATATTCGTTGGTACCATCGGAGCGAACGGCGAAGACACAGTCACGGAAGTGCAGACGTTAGCTGGCGTTAAAGCCGAAAAACTGATCTGTAAAGGTGTCAAAGGTGCGTGTGGTACGGGCGCGGAAGCGGGCGTTATTACACCGTTAAACCTGCCGTGGTTATCGATTCTGATGTTAGATTTATCCGGTAGCATGTTAGACGTGCTCTACACGGAAGCCGCAGAAAACAGCGGGCAGCCGGGGTATGAAGTGGAATGCAAAGAAAGCAAAGCCAAAGACGAATGCAAGGGTTATGTCGGATCGAAGCTAACGCAGGAAGGCGTGAACCTGTTAGGAGTATTCAGCGAAAAAGAATTGAATGAAGAAGAAGAACTGGGCACCTGTAGTCTGGGCGGAGCTAATTCGGCCTCCCTGGAAGGAACTGGCGTGTTGTCACTTACAGGCACCGAAGCAGGGTTAACTCTGGCCGCGGACTAAAGTAGCATAGTTACGGCAAGGCCTTTGGAGCGGTTGGCGTTGGGTAGCACGGGTCTATCCAACGCCAACGGCGTTCACTGAGCCAGGCCGTTTTTGACGGAGGCCCTGTTCCGTGGTTTCGTCCGCGGGAGAGGAGAGCCTTCTGGTATGCCGAGAGCGAGGAAGTATCCACTGGAGTTGATCGAGCGCGGCGTTCGGCTCGCGTTGGAGAGCGAGCGCCCGGTCGCGCATGTTGCTGATGACCTTGGGATCGCGCGTGAGACGTTGCGCAAAGCCGTCAGGCAGGCCCAGGCCGATAGCGGCAAGCGGGGCGACCTGTTGACGAGCGAGGAGCGGGAGGAGATCAAGAAGTTGCGCCGCGAGAACTTCGAGCTGCGCAGAGCGAACGAGATACTCAAGTCAGCGAGCGTGTTTTTTGCCAAGGAGCTCGACCCAGACCGAACGAAGTGAGCGCGTATGTGGAGGAGCACAGGGAGCGCTTCGGGGTCGAGCCCATATGCCGGGTCCTGGGCGTGTCGGCGTCCGCTTACTACCAGCGCAAGACGGGCGAGCGCTCACCCCGGCAGCTCGAGGATGAGCGGCTGCTCGAGAAGATCCGTGAGGTGCATGAGGCGAACTACTGCGCCTACGGTTACCGCCGGACCTGGAAGGCCCTCACACGCGCGGGGGAGCAGGCTCCGCGCTGTCAGGTGCAGCGGCTGATGCGAGCCAACGGCATCCAGGGCGCTAAGCTGGGCTGTCTCCGTGTGCTCCCGACAGTTGGGGGCTTGATAGGTCTTTGAGGTTTGGACGGGTTCCCCGGCCGGGGAACCCGTCCGTGCCTGGTCTCAGGCTGCCTCCTTCACCGCCAAGTGAAGAGAGAGGACTGGGCCTGATGACCAAGGATGACGTGCTGTTCGGCTACCGCCAGCAGCTTTTCGCGGAGGCAGCGAGGACGAACGTCTCAGCGGCGTGCCGGACGTTCGGGGTGCATCGCTCCACCTACTACGCCTGGAAGCGCCAGGTCGACCGGCACGGCCTTGAGATGCTCAGGCCCCGGGAGCGTCGGCGCCCGCAGATGCCTAACTCGCTGCCGAAGATGATCGAGGAGCGCATCGTGTCGTTCTCGATCGCCCATCCCGGGCTCGGCCCCAGACGCGTCGCCTCGGAGCTCGCCAGGGAGAAGTGGGGCGGGATCATCGTCTCGGCGAACGGTGTGTGGAAGGTTCTCTGTCGCCACGGGCTGAACACCCGCGCCAAGCGCCTGGGGCTAATCGCAGGCTACGCAGCGCCCTACGAGCCACCAAGAAACCCAGAGCCAGAGCGCCATATCGACGTCGAGCGGCCCGGTGAGCTGGTCGGCATCGACTGCTTCTACGTCGGCAGGCTCAGAGGCACTGAGGGAGCGATCTGGCAGCTCACCGCGATCGAGGGAGTGTCCGATGAAGTGTGTGTGGTTGGGGTAATCGAGTCGGCTTGTGTTGCGGGCCGGGATCGACGCGTAGCCGTAGGCGTAGCGTCGATTCTGGCCCGGGCGCGGCCGGGAAAGGACCCCCATCATCATGCAGGAGATGACCGAGAAGCCCAGTGGGCGGCGCAGCCGCCCTCAACAGGCTCACGAGGGCGCCGAGGCGTCCGAGGAGCTCCAGGACCGTCTGGCTGGCTTGTTGCCGCCAGACGCGCTCAAGGACGCTCTGAAGGGCCTTGAGCCCGGGGAGATCACCGGCCAGGGCGGCCTGTTGACGCAGCTGGTGGGCCGTGTGATCGACGCGGCCCTTCAGGGCGAGTTGAGCGACCATCTGGGCTACCCGCCCGGGCAAGCGCCGCCCGGCGGCGCGGGCAACTACCGCAACGGGTCGATCGGAAAGACGGTCGCGACGGACCTGGGGCCGGTGGCGGTGAGGACCCCCCGCGACCGGGAGGGCACGTTTGAGCCGAAGCTGGTGGGCAAGCGCCAGACGCGGCTGGCGGGGTTGGACGAGAAGATCCTGTCCCTCTATGCCGGCGGCATGAGCGTCAGGGATATCTCAGAGCACCTCTCATCGCTCTATGGCACCGAGATCGGCAGGGACACTGTCAGCCGCATCACCGACGCGGTGCTGGAGGACATCGCGGCGTGGCGCTCACGGCCGCTGGAGAGCCGGCGGTTTCTAGTGGTGGTTGCGAATCAGGTTGTGGTGAGTTGTGGTTTCCATCGTGCCATCAATTGTGTTGGTGTGCGGTCCTGGAGGCATGCTCGTGGTCGATCGTTGAGCTCGCTTGCGACCTCTCGCAGGCGCTTGTTGGTGATTTGGTGGAAGTCGGTGCCTTTGGGGAGGTACTGGCGTAGCAAGCCGTTGGTGTTCTCGTTGGTGGGGCGTTGCCATGGTGAGTGGGGGTCGGCGAAGTAGATCCGCAGCCCAGTGTGGGTCTCGATCCGCTCGTGTTGAAACATCTCGTTGCCTTGGTCCCAGGTCAGCGTTCGGCGTAGCGCGGATGGCAGTTCGCTGAAGACCTCGAGGAGGGCATCCGCGACGTTCTTGGCTGAGTAGCCGCCACGGATCGCGACGAGCAGTGTGTGGCGTGTCTTGCGGTCCACGAGCGTCGCGACCGCGGAACGATGGAACGCGCCGACCAAGAGGTCGCCCTCCCAGTGGCCCACTTGGCTTCTTGCATCGGCGACTGCAGGCCGGATGTGGATCGATTTGAGGTTCGTGCACTGCTTCAGAGCACCTTCTCGGTTCCTTCCCCGGCCACGTTTGTGTCGGTAGCAGCGGCCAGTGCGCAGGGTCTGTTGGCTCGGGGCCACGACCAGGCCTCGATAGACAGCGTCGTAGATCGTCTCGTGGCACAGATGCCAGTCCGTGCGCTTCGGCCAACGCCGTCGCAACCACCTGCTGATCTGCGCTGGCGACCAGTGCAGGCTGAGCTTGCCAGCGATCGCGGCACGCAACTGGTCATCGATGCTGACCCGCCGCGGTCGCGGGCGCCTGCGCCGCAGATGAGCCTGCGCATGCGCGTGCCAAGGCTGGTAGGGGCCATCGGGCTTGCCGTTGCGGGCGATCTCCCGGTAGACGGTTTGGTAGCTCTTGCCGATCGTGGCGGCGATCGACTTCACCGGCTCCCCGGCTGCTAGCCCGTCTGCGATCTCGATCCGGTCGTCCTGGGTCAGGTAGCGGCTGTTGATCGGCTTATCAATGAAGGTCACCGACCCAGCATCAATGAACCACAACGACCCGCAGGCTGAACGAGACACCCACCCGCCGCGAGGCGGCCGTCCCGCTCGCACCCTGACGGATCAGCTCGAAGTAGCGACGCTTGACGTCCAACGGCGCCCTATTCCACGCTCTATTCGGCATGGCAATCCCTCCCGGTCAGGATTCGCAACGATGCCTAGAAACCGCCGCCTCTACCCGATCGTCTACTTCGACGCGCTGATGGTGAAGATGACCGAGGACCGCTCAGTGAAGAGCCGTGCCTGCTACCTCGCGGTCGGTGTCACCCTCGAGGGCGAGCGTGAGATCCTCGGCCTGTGGTGGCAGGACAGCGAGGGCGCGAAGTTCTGGCTCGCGGTGCTGAACGACCTGCACCAGCGCGGAGTCGGCGATGTCCTGATCGCCTGCGTCGACGGCCTCGCCGGGTTTCCCGAGGCGATCGCCGCGGTGTTCCCCCAAGCCTGGGTCCAAACATGCATCGTGCACATGATCAGGGCGTCGATGCGCTATGTCAGCTACACCGACCGCAAGAAGCTGATGCCCGACCTGCGCCGCATCTACAGCGCAACGAACGCCGAAGAGGCCGAACATCAGCTGGAGATCTTCGACGAGAAGTGGGGCGAGCGCTACCCGATGGTCGCCCAAGCCTGGCGCGACCGGTGGGAACACGTCACACCGTTCCTCTCCCTACCAGCGGATCTACGCCGCGTGGTCTACACCACAAACGCGATCGAGGGACTCAACCGCCAGATCCGCAAAGCGATCAAGACACGCGGACACTTCCCCGACGAGCAAGCAGCAACAAAGCTCATCTACCTCGCACTGATGCGAGCCGAAACGAAATGGGTCAAAGTGATGCGCTGGCCCTCAGCACTACGAGCCCTAAAGATCCACTTCGGAGACCGAATCCCCTACTAACCACAACCAACCAAACCCAACCACACACACAGAAGATCTGACAGTCTCGCGATCGACATCGCATCCTCCTACGCGTGGGGGGAACTCGTGATCTGCAAGCAAGGAAACCCCACCGGCCGACAAACCAGCGTCCTGGCCAGACGTGTTGCACAGGAGCTGAAGGCCGCCGGCTGGCAGCTGAAGCGGATGCTCAGCGACAACGGCAACGAGTTCAAGGGCGACTTCACCACGACACTCGAGTCGCTGAAGACGCGGCACACCCGCATCCACGCCGGCAGGCCGCAAACCAACGGGCACGTCGAGGCACTGCACAAGACGATCCTCGACGAGTGCTGGCGACCCGCGTTCGCTCGCTACCTCTATCCCCGCTACACCGGGCTCAAACGCGAGCTCGATACCTACCTGCGCTTCTACAACAACGACCGCGTGCATCACGGCAGACTCACACAGGGACGCATCCCCGTGGACATCGTCTACCGTGCCCGAAAGATGGAGGCAAGATGAGCCAGACCTGTCGGCACATCTCGGAGGCTGCCCAGGCTAAGCGCCGCGGCAAGCCGTGGCGGACCACGACCCCGGACCGCGATGCTCGCCGGCGTCCGGACCTCGTGAATCGTGATTTCACCGCGGAGCATCCCAACCAGCTCTGGGTCGCCGACTTCAGCTATCTGCGTTGCTGGGAGGGGCTTGTGTTCTTCAGTTTCGTGATCGATGTCTTCAGCCGCAAGGTCGTGGGCTGGCAGTTCGCGCGGCACATGCGCACCACCCTCGTCCTCGACGCGCTACGGATGGCACTCAGCACCCGCGAGCGCGTGGAGGAGGTCCGGCTCATTCACCATTCCGACAGGGGATCTCAATACGTCAGCGGTGACTACACACAGACCCTCACAGATCACGACGTCCTAGCGTCGGTCGGCAGCACTGGCGATGCCTACGATAATTCGATGGCTGAGAGCTTCGTCGACAGCTTCAAGACGGAGCTGATCGCCGACCGCGTCTGGCAGACACGCAGCCAGCTCGAGCTAGCGATCGTCGAGTACATCAGCTGGTTCAACGACAGCCGCCTCCACGAAAACCTGGGCGACCTGCCACCACGAGAGATCGAAGAACTCTACGCTGCGAAAACAAAGCCAACGAGACAGACCACAATCACCGAAAGAACCTACTAACCCGGTCTCCGTCACTCCCGGTCCGGCTCACACCTGCGAAAGTTATTTTTTCGACCGGCGTGGGTGTGACGGGGTACCCGTGAAGTGATCCGGGCTAATCTGCTTCGACGATTCGCAGATCGCCGGTTCCACGACGAGTTGCCAAAGATCCATCTCGAGATCAACGCAGGTGCTGACGCGAGGCTCGAGCGTGCTGGGCCTTGCGTTCGATACGCGTTAAGTCGCCAGGTGGTGCGACGGCTATCTGACCACCAGCTGGGCCTTCAGCGGCCGGGAGTTGGGCCGAGGCAGCGTCGGAAACAGAGCTTGACGCTACCTGAGCATTAGCGTTAGATAGGTCGTGCCGCTGGGTCGACAGCTGTCTCGGGTCGATCTGGGCGGTGCGCGGCTCAGGTGACCGGCGACGGTATTGTCGCGCGTGTATCGGTGTCGAATAAAGGAGAAGGTTTGCTGATGAAGCGTTCTATGCTAGTTAGGTTGGGCTTTGTGGCTGTGCTTGCGATGGGTGTGCTTAGTGTCGCTGGCGCGTCTAGTGCGTTCGCCGCGACGAGCTGCTACAAAGTCGTTGAAGGTGAAAAAAGTAACTGGAAGTTTTGGGGTAATCCGGAGTGCTTACATAAAGAAAGCGGTACGAGTAACTATATTTTAGTTGAAGGTGCCGGGGAACCGGTTGCGGGTACTGAAGAAGATGTTTGGTGTTATAAAGTGGCTGCGGGTGAACCCAGCTCGTGGGAAGACGCGAAATGTACGAAAGCGAAAGCTGAAGGCGGGTTTGTTAAGGTTGAGTTAATGTTATGGTTAGTGGACGGTGCCGTCGTAACGTCGAACTTAGCGACGAAGACGGAAGGAGAACTGGAACTGACGGATCTCAAAGTCCCGATCTTCGGTAGAACAAGTATTTTATGTAGTGGGATATTCGTTGGTACCATCGGAGCGAACGGCGAAGACACAGTCACGGAAGTGCAGACGTTAGCTGGCGTTAAAGCCGAAAAACTGATCTGTAAAGGTGTCAAAGGTGCGTGTGGTACGGGCGCGGAAGCGGGCGTTATTACACCGTTAAACCTGCCGTGGTTATCGATTCTGATGTTAGATTTATCCGGTAGCATGTTAGACGTGCTCTACACGGAAGCCGCAGAAAACAGCGGGCAGCCGGGGTATGAAGTGGAATGCAAAGAAAGCAAAGCCAAAGACGAATGCAAGGGTTATGTCGGATCGAAGCTAACGCAGGAAGGCGTGAACCTGTTAGGAGTATTCAGCGAAAAAGAATTGAGTGAAGAAGAAGAACTGGGCGCCTGTAGTCTGGGCGGAGCTAATAGTGGAGCTCTGGAAGGAACTGGTGTGCTGTCACTTACAGGCGGCGAAGCAGGGTTAACTCTAGCCGCGGACTGAAGTAGCATAGTTACGGCAAGGCCTTTGGAGCGGTTGGCGTTGGGTAGCACGGGTCTATCCAACGCCAACGGCGTTCACTTGGAAAAGTTATCTTTCGACCGGCGTGGTTGCTGGCCCGCTCCGAGGGGTTGCCCGTTGGTCATAGAGGGTGATCTGCGGATCTGTGAGGACAATCTGAACGCTACCCGAGGTGGCGTTCTGGTGTCTGGGCGTGATTCTGAAGCTGAGGTCGCGTTCTACTGGCCGGTGGACTTGATTAGACCCTATGTCGTGGGTCGCCCGTTGGGTTGACCGTCGGAGGTGGGCCGGACGCTCCTCGCGGGGGCTTGTCTGGCCGGAGAATGGCTCCAGCCGACCCCAATTTTAGTGAGGAGGTCCGGTCGTGTCCGGAATGGTGACTTAGAAGCTGTCTCAATACCTCTTGGGGAGGGCTTGTTTGTTGGAGGGCGAATCTTTCTGGGTGACATAACCCCGGCGAGGGAGGTGCTCTGTGGCGGGCTCGGTTTGGCGGGTGCGGGACGAGCTTTGGGAGGCGGTGGAGCCGTTGCTTCCGGAGTGTCTGCCGGATCCACGAGGCGGGCGTCCGCGTGTGGATGATCGTGTGTGCTTCAACGCGATCGTGTTCGTGTTGTTCACGGGGATCGCGTGGCGGCATCTGCCGTCGGAGATGGGCTGCTCGCCGGCGACCGCACACCGAAGGCTCGCGGCCTGGCAGGCCGCCGGGGTGTGGGAGCGCCTGCACCGGGAGCTTCTGCGGCGGCTGAATTCAGCTGGAAGGATCGACTGGTCCACCGCTGTTGTTGATGGCAGCCATGTTCGTGCGCTTTTGGGGGGCTCCACACCGGCCCTTCGCCGGTTGACCGTGCCCGCATGGGCTCCAAGCATCACCTGATCACCGACTCCGGGGGGATCCCGCTCGCGATCACCTTGACCGGCGGGAACCGCAACGACGTGACACAGCTCCTGCCACTTATCGACGGGGTCGGTCCCGTGACCGGCAAGCCTGGCCGTCCGCGTCAGCGTGCCGAGCGGGTGCTCGCTGACCGGGGCTATGACCATGACAAGTACCGCCGCGAGCTCTGGAAACGCGGTGTGAAGCCAGTGATCGCCAGGCGCAACACCGAGCACGGCTCGGGCCTCGGCAAAGAACGCTGGGTCGTGGAGCGCACCTTCGCCTGGCTGCACAACTTGCGCCGGCTGAGGATCCGCTACGAGCGTGACCCCAGCCTGCACATGGCGTTCATGCTGCTCGGCTGCGCCGTGGTCTGCCAGCGCAAACTGACAGGCCCCTGATCAATCCTCGTCTTCTCCGTCGTCGTTGAAGCTGCGGCGCCCGTACTGGTCAGGGATCGAGCCCCAGCCCCAGATCACCACCGGCCCCTCGGGCACGATCCCGTACTCCTCGAGCGGGTCGGCCTTCTCCATCTCGACGGTGCAGCGGTGCTGCCAGTTATCACCGAGATCGAAGACGTACTCGAACTCCTCACCCGGCTTGACCTCTTTGGCGACCTTCAGCTTGGCATGGTCGAGCCAGATCATTTCGGGCGCGAACGAGTCATCCGGATAGCCGATCAGCCGACCATCACCCAGCTCAAAATTATGCAGGTGCGAGAGATCCCACCGCGCGAACGCCGCATCGATCGCCTCCGCGAACTGCTCAAACGAATGCGACGGACCGACCAGAAAGACCCGCCCCGGCGACGGGGCACACACAACCCCGCCACCGCCGAGCAAGTCCACCTTGATCCGAAGCCACGTCCGCGCCACCGCCCCGACAGCCTACGGAGGTTATGAGACAGCTTCTTATGCGGGGCTTGATGTCCATGCCCGTTCGATGCATGGTGCGGCGATCGACGTCTCGACGGGTGAGGTTGTGCGTGCGAGGTTTGGTCCGGGCGTCGAAGAGCCGGTCGCGTGGCTTGCGGGTCTGCCGGGCCCGGTGCGTGCTTGCTATGAGGCGGGGCAGACGGGGTTCGGGCTCTATCGTGCCGCGAGCGCTGCTGGAGTGGACCTGCAGGTGATCGCGCCCGGCAAGACACCGAGGGGTCCGTCGGAGCGGGTGAAGACTGACCGCAAGGACGCGGAGCTCCTCGCGCGACTCCTGCTCGCCGGCTCACTAACCATGGTCATCGTCCCGCCCATCGAGGTCGAGGCCGCCCGCGAGCTGATGCGCGCGCACGATGCGTGCCGACGCGATCTAATGACGGCTCGTCGTCGGGTCTCGAAGATGCTGTTGCGTCATGGCAGAATATCCCGAGTCCTCGACGTGGACGACGCGTCACCGCCAGTGGCTTGCGGCCCAGCAGTTCGGTGAGACCGCCAGCGAGCTGGTGTTCGCGGATCTGATCGCGTCCGTTGACGGCCTGAGTGCGCGCAAGATCGCGATCGCTGAGGGACTCTCACGCCTGGCAGAAGACGAGCAGTGGTGGGCGACGGTCGCGAGGCTCCGTTGCTTCCGGGGCGTTGACACCCTGACCGCGTTCGCGCTTCACCTCGAGCTCGGCGGCGACTGGCAGCGCTTTCAGCGAGCGAACGCGCTGAGCGCGTGGCTCGGACTGATCCCGTCCCTGCACCAGTCCGGCGAGTCATCGCACCAGGGGTCGATCACCAAGACCGGCTCGGGCTTCGCTCGCCGACTGCTCGTCGAGTCAGCCTGGCACTACGGACGAGACCCACGGATCGGGGTGACCCTCCAAAACCGCCAGCAAGGCCAGCCCGATCATGTCCTGCAGATCGCTAACCGCGCGCAGCAGAGGCTGCACCGGGTCTATCACCGCATGCGCAGCCGCGGCAAGCCACACAACGTGATCGTCGTCGCTTGCGCACGCGAGCTCGCTTGCTTCCTCTGGGCAGCAGCCACAGCCGACTGACCCCGCCCGACAGCCCCACCGGCCAGGAGAGCAGGGCGCCAGGCCATCAGCCCCCGGCACGCGCGATTGAGCTATGGGCAGCACCCCAGCCGGAGTGCCACGCTCGAGCGTGCTGGGCCTTGCGTTCGATACGCGTTAAGTCGCCAGGTGGTGCGACGGCTATCTGACCACCAGCTGGGCCTTCAGCGGCCGGGAGTTGGGCCGAGGCAGCGTCGGAAACAGAGCTTGACGCTACCTGAGCATTAGCGTTAGATAGGTCGTGCCGCTGGGTCGACAGCTGTCTCGGGTCGATCTGGGCGGTGCGCGGCTCAGGTGACCGGCGACGGTATTGTCGCGCGTGTATCGGTGTCGAATAAAGGAGAAGGTTTGCTGATGAAGCGTTCTATGCTAGTTAGGTTGGGCTTTGTGGCTGTGCTTGCGATGGGTGTGCTTAGTGTCGCTGGCGCGTCGAGTGCGTTCGCCGCGACGAGCTGCTACAAAGTCGTTGAAGGTGAAAAAAGTAACTGGAAGTTTTGGGGTAATCCGGAGTGCTTACATAAAGAAAGCGGTACGAGTAACTATATTTTAGTTGAAGGTGCCGGGGAACCGGTGGCGGGTACTGAAGAAGATGTTTGGTGTTATAAAGTGGCTGCGGGTGAACCTAGCTCGTGGGAAGACGCGAAATGTACGAAAGCGAAAGCTGAAGGCGGGTTTGTTAAGGTTGAGTTAATGTTATGGTTAGTGGACGGTGCCGTCGTAACGTCGAACTTAGCGACGAAGACGGAAGGAGAACTGGAACTGACGGATCTCAAAGTCCCGATCTTCGGTAGAACAAGTGTTTTATGTAGTGGGATATTCGTTGGTACCATCGGAGCGAACGGCGAAGACACAGTCACGGAAGTGCAGACGTTAGCTGGCGTTAAAGCCGAAAAACTGATCTGTAAAGGTGTCAAAGGTGCGTGTGGTACGGGCGCGGAAGCGGGTGTTGTTACACCGTTAAACCTGCCGTGGTTATCGATTCTGATGTTAGATTTATCCGGTAGCATGTTAGACGTGCTCTACACGGAAGCCGCAGAAAACAGCGGGCAGCCGGGGTATGAAGTGGAATGCAAAGAAAGCAAAGCCAAAGACGAATGCAAGGGTTATGCCGGATCGAAGCTAACGCAGGAAGGCACGAACCTGTTAGGAGTATTCAGCGAAAAAGAAATGAGTGAAGAAGAAGAACTGGGCACCTGTAGTCTGGGCGGAGCTAATAGTGGAGCTCTGGAAGGAACTGGTGTGCTGTCACTTACAGGCACCGAAGCAGGGTTAACTCTGGCCGCGGACTAAGAGCGCATAGTCGCGTAGAAAGCATAGTCGCGTGCTAATGGTGCGCGCTGGAGAGTCGTTGGGATCGGGTAGAGTGCGATTTCTACCCGATCCCACGGAGCTAGTACTGCCGGTGTAACGGCAAACCGGTGGGTGTCAGCTCTGCACTTGGGCCTATGAAGTAGAGTCGAAAACAGGGCTTGACGCATTTGGCGCTTGGGGTCACGGTAGATGTCATGTTGGCTACGCTTATAAAGACCTGTGTGAGGCGCAGAGTTTTGGGTGCCTTAATCGGGCAGACGGCGTGCGTGGGGCTCGTGGGGTGGGTGATGTTGTGTGGCGCTCCGGCATTGGTATTGGCATTGCCGACGGGTCGCCACTACGAGATGGTGAGTCCAGTTTATAAGGGTGGGTACGGTGTCAATGAAGTGACGGCGGTCGCGCCCGGCGGAGAACGCGCCGTGTTCGCCTCGCTCGGTTCCCTCGCGGGTGCTCCGGGTGACGCGGAACTGTTTGGCGACTATGTCGCGACTCGCGGTGCGGCGGGCTGGACCACGTCGACGGCTGTCCTTCCAGGCGCAATCGCGCCGCAGATATCTTCCGTCGACTACTCGCCGTCTTTGGAAACCGAGCTGGCCTTTGGGTTCTTGGGCCCTAACGCAGGGCAGGCGGCCGAACATGGAGAAGCTCGTGAAGCTGAGTTCCTGACGCACGGTACTAATCTCGCCGACACGGTGAGCAGCTGGAATCTCGCTGGCCCGGTCCTTACGCCGGCCCAAGCTCCGCGTCTAATCCTGGTCTATCGGGGTGCGAGTCCCGACCTGTGTCATATCGTGTTTTTCTTTCAGGAAGACTTCGCGGGCGTCGCGGGGCAGCTTGACGATCTCGATCGCGGTTGCGACGGTACTGAACCGTCCGTGAGTCCTTTGAGCGTGAATAATGCTAATACGGCGCTAAGCTCTAAGTGCAGACCTGCGATTGGGACGACGGACGCCAATTACGAACAGGGGGCCGAGACTGGAAGCGCCTTCAATGCGGTGGCGGCCGATGGTGCCGCAATCTTCTTTACGGATTGTGTTGAAGGTGGGGCGGGCCATCAGGTGTTCGTGCGTCTCGGGGGCACCCGGACCGTTGAAGTGTCCCGCCCAGTCGACGCCACGAAGCCTTTTGGCGGGTGTGGTGGCGCCGGTGAAGTCCCCTGCCCGGGCGGCGCGGCCCGTGCGAGCGCCCAGTTCATGGGCGCCAGCGAAACCGGGTCCGTGGTGTTCTTGACGACCTCGGCGCCGTTGGCGGGCGGCGCCAAGGATACGGTCAACGATCTGTATCTGGCCCGCATCGGCTGTCCGGATGGGGGTTCCGAATGCGAACCGGGGGAACGAGAAGTCCTTTCCCAGGAACTGGTGTCGCGGGATCCGACGCCCGGCGAGGAAGCCGAAGTGCAGGGGGTCATCAGGGTCGCGCCCGACGGCTCGCGGGTCTACTTCGTCGCGCGCGGCAAATTGACCGGGGCTCCCAACAGCCAGGGGAGTACCGCGGTCGACGGGGCGGATAACCTCTACGTCTACGACGCGAGCACGCGGGTGACGGCTTTCGTGGCCGCCCTCTGCTCCGGGCCGGGATCCTCGGGCGCTCAGGCGGACCCTCGCTGCCCGGGTGCTAGCGCCAACGACGAAACCCTGTGGACGAACAGCAAAGGTGGTGAAGCGCAGACGGCTGATGCGAGCGGCAGATACCTGGTGTTCTCGAGCTTTGGCCAGCTTACCGGCGACGACACCGACTCCGCGCGCGACGTGTTCCGCTTCGACGCCGTCTCCGGTGTGCTCCAGCGGGTGTCCGCCGGTGAAGCCGGGCACGACGCGAACGGCAACAACAGCAGCTTCGACGCCTCGATCTCGCCGGGCCGCCTTACGGCTTTGCTCACCGAACACTACGAAATGGCCTCGCGTGCGATCAGTGAAGACGGCTCGCGTATCGTCTTCAAGACCGCAGAGCCGCTGTCGCCGTCCGCGGGAAACGGTGTGCAGGACATCTATGAATGGCATCTCGGCGCTGACGGCGCGGCGCATGTGTCGCTCATCTCCGGCGCCGGCGCCGTCGAAGGCGACGTTGCCCCGGTGATCACCCCGTCCGGCAACGATATTTTCTTCGTCACGACGCAGGGGCTCGTGCCGCAGGACGTCGACGGGGCCGCCGATCTTTATGACGCACGCATCGGTCCGGGTTTCCCGCCGGCGCCGGCTCCTCGCCAGCCCTGTTCGGGGGATGCTTGCCAGGGGCCTTTGACCAGTCCCCTGCCGCTGCTGGTCCCCGGCTCCGCCTCCCAGGTACCCGCTGCGACCCCGCCCGCTCCTGCGTCTGCTGGGGCTGGCACGAAAGCGACGGCCGTGCCTGGGGCCAAAGCCAAGAAGCAAAAGAAGAAGAGGCACTCCAAGCGGCGCCGAATAGTCAAGGGATCTTCGGCCGGGGGCAGATCATGAGGTTCAGGACCGCGTGCTCCTGCCGTGAGCGGATCGGGACCTGCAGGGGCCCCTTGATCGGCGTCGCGGTGGTGGCGGCCCTGATGCTGATGGGGTCTGCGGATGCCGGCGCAGCAGGGCTCGGGCTCACCTCCTTCCGGATGGAAGCGGTCGCCGGCACGACGCTTATCAATCAGGGCAAAGGCCCCGAATGTGAGCCGTGCCGCATCGAAAACGTCCCGTATTCAGCCCCGTTCACCGCGGCGGGTGGGCATCCGTGGGGGCTGGCCTCAACATTTGTGATGGAACATGAAACGCTGCCGGATGGGGCTGTCGTGCCTACTCGTGATCCCAAGGACATCTCTGTGGATCTGCCCGTTGGCCTGCTGGGTAACCCGACGGCGGCTCCGACGTGCCCGCTCGCGACCGTGATCGGGGTCGCCAACGGGCACGAACCGTGCCCGGCGGACACCGAGCTCGGCTCCGCGCGCCTCGTGCTGTTCGGTGGGAAAACAACTATCGGGCCGATCGTGAACGTGACGCCCGAAGAGGGCCAGTCGGCGGAGTTTGCGCTCGAGAACTCTTCCGGGCTGAGCTTCCTGCTGACGGCTCATCTCGTGCGCACAGCCGACGGCTACGGCGTCACCGTCGTCGACAACGGCGTGCCGTCTTCCAGCCTGCTCACCGAAGCGGAACTGACGTTCTGGGGCGTGCCGGCGGACCCCAGCCATGATGTGGTGCGCGGACTCATATGTGAAACGATCGGTGTGGGCCAGCTACCGGCATGTAAAGGCGGTGGCGAGCGGGCGGGTGTGGCTGCCACTCCGTTTTTGACGTTGCCGACGGACTGTGCCGCGGGGCCCGGGACTGCGACTATTCGCGCGGATTCGTGGGAGGAACCGGGGCGGGTGCTCGGCGGCGGGCGCTATGAAGGCTACACCGAACAGCAGACCACGATGCCGAGCGTGACCGGCTGTGATCTGCTGCGTTTCGAACCGCTCGCGGAAGTGATCCCGGACACGCTTTTGGCCGATGAGCCCGTCGGCCTGGACGTCACCCTGAAGGTGCCCCAATCCACCAGTCCGCGCGCGCTGGCGCCGCCGCAGCTGCGCGATGCCGTCGTCACATTGCCGCAGGGGGTGTCCGTATCCCCGGGTGTCGTCGACGGTATCGCGGCATGTGACGAATCGGGGCCTGAAGGCATGAACTTCACGGGCCCTGAATCTGAAGAGGTCGGTTTGAACGGCGAACTCCAGCTCGCGCCGGGGCATTGCCCTGACGCGTCGATCGTTGGGAGCGCTGAAGCAATCACGCCGTTGTTGAATGAACCTGTGAAGGGACATGTGTATCTGGCGAGGCCTGGCTGTGGGGCAGCGGGGCAGCCGGCATGCGGTGAAAGCGACGCGCTCGACGGTAATCTCTATAAGCTCTATCTGGAACTGGGTGGTACCGGCGAACTCGCGAAGGCGGGCGTTAACATCAAGGTTGCGGGTGAGGTGGAGGCTGATCCTGCGACGGGCCAGCTGACGACACGGTTCCTGGGCAATCCGCAGCTGCCGTTCAGCGAACTGCGTGTGCGGTTGAACGGGGGTCCACGGGCGCCGTTGGCCAACCCTGCTGTCTGTGGGCCGGCTCTGACGACTCTCGATCTGACGCCGTGGAGCGCGCGGGGGGAGACGCCGCAGGGAACATCGGTTCAGGGGACCCCGGACGGCACGCCGTCGTCGTTTTTCGAAGTGGGCGGCTGCTCCAGTCCGACGCCGTTTATCCCAGGGTTCGCGGCGGGGACGGTGACACCACAGGCTGGCGGGTTCAGTACGTTCACGCTCAACCTCGGCCGCCAGGACCGCGAACAGTATCTCAAGGGCATTCAGGTGCGCACGCCACCTGGGCTGCTCGGCATGCTTTCAAGCGTCCCGCTATGTGGGGAACCAGCCGCGGCGGAGGGACACTGCCCCGAAGCGTCGAAAATCGGCACGACCCACGTCGCGTCGGGCGCCGGATCGCACCCATTCGAAATCGGTGGGAACGTCTATCTCACCACGGGGTACAAGGGTGCCCCATTTGGGTTGAGTATCGTCACAGACGCGGTCGCGGGCCCGTTCAACCTCGGCCTGGTGGTGGTACGGGCCCGTATCGACGTGGATCCGGTTACCTCGCAGCTGACCGTCACGAGCGACCCGCTGCCACAGATCGTCTTCGGTGTGCCACTGCGGCTGCAGCGCATCGCTGTGAACATCGATCGGCCGGGGTTCATGTTCAATCCCACCAACTGCAGCGGGCAGACGATCACAGCGACCCTCTCAGGCTCGCAAGGAGCAACGGCGAACGTGTCGAGGCCGTTCGCCGTTGGTGGCTGCAAGACCTTGGAGTTCCAGCCGCAGTTCAAGGTGAGTACGAGCGGGAAAACGAGCAAAGCGGACGGTGCGAGCCTGGACTCAAAGCTGTCCTTTCCCGCCGGCCCACCCGGCAGCAGCGCGAACATCGCCTACGTCAAGGTCTCACTCCCCAAGCAGCTGCCGTCTCGGCTGGTCACTCTCCAAAAAGCATGTCGTGACAGCGTCTTCAATGTGAACCCCGCGGCGTGCCCGGCCGCATCGATCATCGGGATCGCCAGGACGACCACTCCGGTCCTGCCCACCCCGTTGGCGGGACCTGTGTATTTCGTCGCGCACGGAGGTGAAGCATTCCCATCTCTGGTGGTCGTTCAGCAGGGCGACGGCGTCCGCGTCGATTTGACTGGCACGACATTCATCAGCAAGGCGGGGATTACCAGTACTACGTTCAAGACCGTCCCCGATGTGCCCTTCAACACGTTTGAGCTCTATCTCCCCGAGGGCCCCTTTTCGGCGCTCGCCGCACACGGCGATCTCTGCAGTCAAACATACGGCGTCCCTTCTAAACACACGACCACAAGCCGCAGCCACGGACATACGGTTCACCATATCGTTAGCACGGTTACCCGCAAGCCCGGAATGTTGATGCCTACCGAATTCCGGGGCCAAAACGGCGCGGTCTTTCGCCAGAACGCCGTGATCCAAACCACCGGCTGTACCACCAAGCCAAAAGTCAAAGCGAAGCACGGTACTCTGAATAAGGGTGCGGGTAGACACTGATGATTCCGATCTGTATATCGCGCCTGCGGTTCGTGCTCGGCGGGACACTGGCCGTGCTCGTGCTCCTGTTCGGGCTCGCCCAGGCAGCAGAGGCCGCCACGCCGCCGGTCAAGCTGAAGCTCTCCGGCCACTTCGGACGGCAAGTCAACAAGACTACAAGCGGCAACGTCTGCACGATTGCTTCAAAAGACGAATGCCAGCCGGGTCTCGCTGGCAGCGAACCCGTCGGCTTCGAATTCCCGCAGGACGTCGCGGGCGCCCCAAGCGGCGGCGACATATACGTAGCTGACGCCGCTAACAACCGTATTCAAGAGATCACCGCCACCGGGGAATTCGTCCTCATGTTCGGCGAGCACGTCAACAAGACGACTGGCCTTAACGTGTGCACGCAGGAAGAAATCACAAAAAGCAAAGTGGAATGCCAGAAAGGTGTGGGCGGTGCTGAAGCGGGCGCCTTGACGGACCCCAGCGCCGTCGCGGTTGACCCAGTCACCGGTAACGTGTACATCGCAGAGACCTCGCTCTACCGCGTCGAGGAGTACAGCCCAAGCGGCCAGTTCATCCTCATGATCGGCAGGGAAGTCGACGAAACCACCCACGGCAACGTCTGTACTCTCGCGTCGAAAGACGCATGCAAGACCGGCGTCGAGGTCGCTCAGGGAAGCAGTGAACACTCGGCGTTCGCAGTGCCCGGTACCCTGGCTGCCGGCGGTCCCGAAGACCTCCTTTATGTCGGCGACATTCACCGCGTGCAAGAGTTCAAAGCAGACGGCACCTGGGCCGGCGAACTGCGCCTACCACTCGAAGCCATCTCGAGCCAGGCGGATAGCCGCGTCACCTCGCTCGCTATCGATCCCAGCGGGGACACCTACCTTGTCTACAGCCTCGATGGCGGTGAAAATGACGTCGTTCGGGTCTTCAATCCCGCGGGCGATGAACTCGCTCAGCTGCGCGACACGCCACAGCACGGAGGAAATCTCTCCATCAAGAGCGACGGGATAGCCCTCGACTCGGCCGGCCACCTCGCCGTCGCGGCCATCGAAGAAGAGGAAGGTCGCAGGCTGAACTTCGGCACGCTTTTCGATACGGGCACACGCAAACCGATCACAGAATTCGTTACGGCCGAAGGCGGAGGCGATCTCGGGTTCAACTCCAAGAACGAACTGTACAGCGCGGTGGGCGGCGTGGTCGACGGCAATCAGATAGATTCCTACGAAGCTGTGCCAGTCGCCGAACTGGTGACCGTCCAGACGAACGCCGCCGAATGCGAAGAAGGCCCCGCGGCAGAATCCGACGCGACGCTGAAGTGCACGCTTAGCGGGACGGTGAACCCCGAGGGAGTCGCTGGAACGAGCGTCTGGTTTCAATGGGGGCGACGCTCCGGCCTTGGCGGCCTTGGATCAGAAACACCCCGCCAGCTGGTCGGAACCGGCGGTGTGTCCGTGCCGGTGCAAGCAGTCATCGAAGGTCTGCGGCCGAACGAAGAATTCTCCGACAGGCTGGCGGGCATCGATAGCAACCTCGAAGGATCCGAACTATTGAGCGGGATCACGCTTTCGTTCGCCACCCCGCCCGTCCCGCCACGGATCCTCAGCGAACCACGCATCTCGTTTGTCACAGCTTCCTCGGCGGTGATGTTCGCCGAACTGAATCCCGAGAACGCAGCCACAACATACGCGTTCGAATATGGCCCCTGCGAAGACTTGGACAGCTGCTCGGAAAAGGGCACGACCGCCTCCCAGACATCCAGCGTCTACGGCAGGATCGGCACGACGCTCGAAGCCAGCGAGTTGAAGCCGGGCACCACCTACCATTACCGGCTCACTGCGGAGCGCACGGGACCCCCGATTCTCGGCACGCCGGGAGAATTCACGACGTCACCCGCCGCGGCCGTGCAGGCCACCACCGGAGCATCCAGCGCCATCGAAACCACCAGTGCCGTGATATCCGGGGCAATCAACCCCGCCGGGCAGCCCGCGACCTACAGCTTCGAAGTCGGCATCGACCACGAAGGCGCCCCGGAGCTCGGCGTCGTCGCGTCAGGATCCGTCGCCGGCCTCGCGGAAGCCGCCTCGGAGACGTTCGCCCTCGCCGGGTTGCAGCCAGGGACGAGGTACGCGTATCGCATCGTGGTGCACAACGGCTTCAGCAACGCCCAAGGAGCCATCGAGACCTTCACCACGACAGAAGCATCCACCCCGGTCACCGGGCCGCCGGCCGTGAGCCTGCTGCAGATCCCATCCACACAGTTTCCCACCTCCGAAGCGAAGATCCCCGCCAAATGCAAACGCGGCTACCACCTCGACACGCACGGCAAGTGCATCAAGACCAAAAAGAAGAAAACGAAAAAGATCCGCCGCGGGAAGGGACCACACACACGCAAGAAGTGACCGATAGCCAGCACCACCCCCCGGAAGCCCCATCCCCATAGACTGAGATGCACGATGGCGGCAGACGATCAGACCACTGGCGAGGCGCTCAGCGAGCTCGCTCAGCCAACCTCCGAAGAATCCGACGTCGAGGTCGAGCGCGAACACGACGCTCCCGAGCCCGGCGAGCTGGACGCCGAGACGCGAGCCCGTCGCGACGCTGCGCTGCGCCATGTGCGCAAGCTCGGCGATCCCGTGTTGCGCGCCACGGCGCTGCCGGTTGAACGCTTCGACGAGGCGTTGAAGGGAGAGGTCGAGCGGATGGGTGCACTGATGCACGATGCGCTGGGCGTGGGGCTGGCGGCGACGCAGCTCGGCGTGCTGCACCGCGTGCTCGTCTACCGCGCATATCCCGAGGATCCCCTGACGGCCCTCGTGAACCCCGAGATGACATGGATGAGTGACGAGCGGGAGATAGCCGAAGAGGGGTGTCTGAGCCTCCCGTCCGTGCACGTCGAGGTCGAGCGCTACGCCCGGGTGCGCGTCCGCGCGAGGGACGCCACCGGCGGGGATCTCGAGATCGAGGCAGAGGGCCTGGAGGCACGGATCATCCAGCACGAGATCGATCACCTCAACGGCGTGCTGATCCTCGATCGCATCTCGCGCCAAGCCCGCAAGGAGGCGATGCGCGTGATGCGCGAGGCGCAATCGGCTCCGAGCGCCGCCTAGCGACGCGGCGGTCCTGCGGTGAGCGTCGTATTCCTCGGCACATCAGAGTTCGCCGCCGCCATCCTCGAGCAACTTGCCCGTAGCGGCGAGCATCGCCCGGCGCTGGTGATCACGAGGCCCGACCGTCCCAGCGGGCGCGGGCGACGGGTCGCATCGCCTCCCGTCGCCGAGCGCGCTCGTGCTCTCGGGATCGCTCTTGCCCAGCCCGAGAGCGTCAACGATCCCGACGCCAGGGAGCTGATCGCGGGTGCTGGGCGGCCAGGGGAACACGACGGAGGCTCAGATCCCCAGACGGTCATCGTCTGCGCCTTCGGCGCCCTCATCAAGGAGCCGCTGCTCTCCGAGCAAGAGATGCTCAACGTGCACCCCTCGCTGCTGCCGCGCTGGCGGGGAGCCGCTCCCGTTGAGCGCGCGCTGATGGCCGGAGACCCGCAGACGGGCGTCTCGATCATGCGCCTCACCGCCGGCCTCGACAGCGGCCCGGTGTGTCTGCGCGGAGTGGAGGAGATCCTTCCCGAGGACACATACGGCTCGCTCGTCGTGAGATTGCAGGAGCTTGGCGGCAGGCTGCTCCTGCGTGCTCTTCGCGAGCGCCCGCCGTTCATCGAGCAGGCCGACGAGGGGATCACCTATGCCGAGAAGATCACCGCCGCCGACCGCCTGCTCGATCCTAGTCGCAGCGCCGTGGAGCTGGAGCGTGTCGTGCGGGCGCTCGAGCCGCACATCGGCGCGCGTGTGGAGCTCGCCGACGGAACCCTGCTCGGGGTTCATCGCGCTAGGCTGCTCGAGGACCAGGGGGAAGGGCCGGGCGGCGAGGCAGTCGTGGTACGGGATGGACGCCTGCTGCTGCAGTGCGCGCCAGGAGCGCTCGAGCTGCTCGTCGTGCAGCCGCCGGGTGCCCGCGCCATGGACGGCGCCTCCTATCTACGCGGTCGCGACGTGCCCGGGCGCCGGTAGTCGGTGACATAGCTGGGCGGGCCGATCGCATCGGCCAGGCAGGGATCGGCCACCGGTGGCGAGGCACTCAAGGTCAGCGGGATCACGCCGGCCCACGTCGGCAGCAGGTAGTCCGCCTCGTCGTCCAGCGGCGGTTCCGCTGCGGACCTTCGCCGACGCCTCGACGATCGGGATCGCGAGCGACCGCCGTCGCGCGCAGCTCGTTCTCGCGACGGCGCCCGCACTTCGTCCCAGCGACCGGGAACGATGTGCTCGACGGTTGCCCTCAGCGCCATCAGCTTCTCGCTGTGGGTCATCCACGCTGCGAGCTCTCCCCACCAGCATCACAGAGCGATAGTTGACCGAGTGGTGCATCGCCGCCCGCGCCAGCACGAGGCCGTCGAGCAGCGAGACCGTCAGACACCCGGCGCACCGGCCCCCAGCGCCCGCAGCGTGCGGCTCGCGGCTGAGCCGTGGCAGTAGACCACGTCGCCACGGCGTGCATGCAGCGTGGGAACGACCAGTGGCTGTCCCTCGCGCTCGACTATGGCGATGTGGGCGATCAGCGCCTCGTCGAGGATCGCGTTGATCGTCTCGCGCTCGTAGCTGGCACGTTCGCGCTTGCGTCGCAGGCGCACTCGATCGGACGCTGGTTGGGCAGCGCTCGAGCTAGGGCGCGGCTCGGTCGTCATGTGCTCTCTGCCTCCTAAATTGTTATAGTACAGAATAATGTCTGATATAATACAGTATCGAATCCGGGCGGACAGTGCTGCGGATCTGGTGCGCACCATCGAGGCGGACGTCGCCGACGGGACGCTCGTCCCAGGTCAGGAGCTGCCGTCGATCAGGCGCCTCGCCGCCGATGTGGGTCTCAGCCCGGCCACGGTCGCGGCGGCGCTGGCGGAGCTGCGCCGCCGTGGTTTGGTGATCACCGAGCAGCGGCGTGGCACTCGAATCGGGGAGGGCCCCCCGATCGGATCCTCGCGGCCTGCGCTGGCCGTTCCGCCCGGCGCCCGCGACCTCTCCCTCGGCAACCCCGATTCCGCGCTGCTGCCGGATCTCCGGCGAGCGTTGTCGCGGACCCCGCTCCCCGTCAAGCTGTATGGCGAGCCGCCCCTGAACGCCGAGCTGGCGGAGCTTGCACGCGAGCAGCTGCGGGCCGACGGTCTGCCCAGCGAGGCGCTGTGCGTGGTCAGCGGCGCTCTCGACGGCATCGAGCGGGTGCTCCAGGCCCACCTGCGCCCGGGCGATCGGATCGCCGTTGAGAATCCCGGCTATGCCGCGCTCTATGACCTGCTCAGAGCCCAGGGCCTCGTGCTGGAGCCCGTCTCGGTCGATGACCGGGGGATGCTCCCCCGTGGTCTGAGAGAGGCGCTCTCCCGTGGTGCGAACGCGGTGATCGTGACGCCGCGCGGGCAGAACCCCACAGGAGCTGCGTTCGACGGGCCCCGGGCCCACGAGTTGCGAGAGATCCTGGATGGCTTCCCTGAAACCCTCGGGATCGAGGACGACCACCTCGGCGCCGTGGCGGGCAGCGACCTGCACACGATCGCCGCCGGGCGCGAGCGATGGGCGGCCACACGCTCGGTTGCGAAGTCGCTCGGCCCCGATCTGCGCCTGGCGGTCCTCGCCGGAGACCCGCGCACCGTGGCTCGCGTGCAGGGTCGCCAGCAGTGCGGTCCTGGCTGGGTCAGCCATATCCTGCAGGCACTCGTCCACGCGCTGTGGAGCGATCCCGAGGTGCAGGCGCAGATAGCCGAGGCGAGCGCCGTCTACGCCTCCCGGCGTTCGGGGCTGCTCGAGCGGCTGGACGCCCTTGGCGTGACCGCCCACGGAGCCTCAGGGTTGAACGTTTGGATACCGGTGGCCGACGAAGCCGCTGTTGTGGGCTCACTGCTGCAAAGGGGGTGGGTACCCGCCGCCGGAGCTCCCTTCCGCCTCGCCGGCAGCACGCCGGCGATCCGCATCACCACCTCGACGCTGCAGGCGCACGAGGCCGAGCGGCTGGCCGACGATCTGGCCGCAGTGCTCGTGGCGGACGGCGCGAGCCGCAGCGGATAGCGATGATGGCAAGCGTGTCCAGCGCTTCCCCCGTCGCGATCGCCCCCGCCCGCAGCTGCGCCTATGTCGTCCTGCGGCGTGTATTCGAGCGCGGAGCCTACGCCGACCAGGCCCTACAGGCCGAGACTCGTCAGCTCGACCCACGCGACCGCGCGCTGGCCATGCGCCTGGCCTATGGCGCCGTCCAGCGCAAGGGCACGCTCGACCATCTGATCGAGTGGCTCGCCGGAAGATCCCCCCAGCGGCTGGACGCGCCGGTGCTGGCGGCGTTGCGGCTCGGGCTCTACGAGCTGCTCTACCTGCGCGGAGCACCCGACTATGCGGTGGTCGCCGACGCCGTGGAGCTCGCCAAGACCAACGGCCGTGGCGGACACGGCCTCGTCAACGCCGTGCTCAGACGAGCCGCCCGCGAGGGTCCGGAGGCGCTCATCGGAGTGCTCTGCGACGCCACACCCGAGCAGGCTGCCATTCGCCACTCCCACCCGCTGTGGATCGCTCAGCTGTGGTGGCGGACGCTCGGCGCCGAGGACGCTCGTGCGCTGATGGCCGCCGACAACGAGCCCGGAGAGCTCGCCGTGCGGGCCAACACCCTCATTACCGACGCCGCCGCCCTGGCGCGAGAGCTCCCGGTGCGCACCCATGCGGATCCCGTGATTCCCGAGGCGCTGGTGATCGAGGAGCCCTACGACCTGCACGGCTCGGCGCAGTGGAAGACAGGGGCCCTGCTGGCGCAGTCGCGGGCGGCGATGCTCGTCGCCCGCACCCTGGATCCGCAGTCCGGTGAGCGGGTGCTCGACCTGTGCGCGGCACCGGGCGGCAAGACGACCCATCTGGCTGCGCTGATGCAGAGCGAGGGCGAAGTGCTGGCCGTCGAGCAGAACCGGCGCAGGGCGGGCGCTCTGCTGCATACGGCCGAGCGGATGGGCGCCACCAACATCCGCGTCGAGATCGCCGACGCCGCCCACCCCCGGACTGAGGCCCGCGCCTTCGATCGCGTGCTCGTGGATCCACCCTGCTCGGGGCTCGGCGTGCTGCAGGCCAGGCCCGACCTGCGCTGGAGGGTGACCCCCGAGTCGCTGGCCGAGATGGCCGTGCTGCAGGCGAGGATTTTGGGTGCCGGCGCCGAATCTCTACGTCCGGGGGGCGTGCTTGTCTACTCTACGTGCACCATCTCTCCGACTGAGAACGAGGGTCTGATCGCCGCCTTCCTGGACTCCAACCCCGAATTCAGCCTCGATGACATCGCGGCGGAGCTCCCGTCGTTCGCCCTGTCCACTGGCGATGAGGCACGCTCGGCGATAGCGTCTCGCTGCTTGCTGACGCTTCCCCACCGCGATCACACAGCCGGGTTCTTCATCGCGCGGCTGCGGCGGAGCTGAGTCGATGGACGGCGAGGCTCCCGCCAAGCCGGCGATCGATCTCGGACCGCAGTGTCCGAACTGTGGCGAGCCATGGCTGCGCCCGACGAACCTGCCGGGCCGATACCGCTGTGTGTACTGCCTGCACCGCTTCGAGCTGACCTCCGTCTGCCCCAACTGCGGAGAGCACTCCACGATCGTGAGGATGTCCTCCACGGCGATCCTGAAGTGCAACAACTGCGGTGACTCGATGCTCCAAGCCGTATGAGCGCGTATACCGGCGCGCTGCTGCGTGAGGTTCAGGTGGCGCCGTCGATCCTCTCGGCGGACTTCAAGCGGCTCGGCTCCCAGGTGCAGGAGGTGCTCCAGGCGGGCGCTCGGGTGATCCACGTGGATGTGATGGACGGGCATTTCGTCCCCTCGATGGCAAGTGGCCCGATGGTCGTGGAGGCGCTCTCGGAGATGGTTTGCGAGGTCGGCGGCATGCTCGATGTGCATCTGATGGTCGAGCGCCCCGAGCGCCAGGTCGAGGAGTTCGTCAAGGCGGGCGCGCACTCGATCACCTTTCACGCCGAGGCCACCCCGCACGTGACCTACACGGCCAACCTGATCCACGAGAGCGGTGCATGCGTGGGGCTGGCGCTGAACCCCGGCACCCCTGTGGGAGCCCTCGCCGAGGTGGTCGGGGCGATCGACATGGCGCTGTGCATGACCGTCAATCCAGGGTGGGGCGGACAGGCGTTCATCGGGCATTCGCTCGACAAGCTGCCACGCGTGCGAGCCCTGTTGGGCAGCGAGAAAGCGGTGGAGGTCGATGGTGGCATCGATCCCCACACCGCGCCATCCTGCCTGCGGGCGGGAGCCAGCGTGTTCGTGGCCGGCTCGGCGATCTTCCACGCCCCCGATCCAGCCGCGGCGTACTCGGCGATCGCCCGGTCGCTGCAAGTCGCGGGCTGAAAGCCTCTTTCAGCCGAGCGCCAGGCGGGCGCTGCTGCCCCGGCGGTAGAGCATCGCGAGCATGATCGCGAGCAGAGTCGTGGCGCCGGCGTAGCCGATCTCTGCCCGCCACACCTCGCCCTTGACGAGCGGGCTGATCATCCAGGCCACGAACACGAGCGCTGCTGCGAGCCAGCAGGTGGCGGCCGCGCGAGCATGATCACGGGCGAGGGCCGCCTGGTTGAGCGCGCCTGAGGCCAGGTGAAAGCCCATTCCCACGCCTATCAGGGCGAGCCCGAGACGGTTATAGGGGTATTGCTGACCGAACACGTGGTCCATCACGAACGGTCCGATCGCGAGCAGCCCAAGCGAGACAGCGAGCGCAAACGCCGCGATCGCCAGCACGGTGATGCGGATCGCCCGCGCGAACGCATCGTGGCCCTCGGTGGTCTCGAGGCCCGTCAGGTGGGGCAGCAGCGAGGTCTGGATCGCCTGAAACAGCTGCAGCGGCGCCCGCGCGATCAACAGGATGTTGAAAACCACGCCCGCCAGCACGCGGCTGGTGGAGGTTGCATCGACCGTCAGCACAGCGGCGTTGAGCAGGATCTGCTCGGCCACCATGATCCCCGAGACCACCAGCGCGAAGTTCGAGCCTCGCCCCAGTGAGAGCTCCTCGGCCGCAACCGCCTCCTGCACGCCCTCGGCTCCAGGCCCGGCCAGCGCGGCGTCCACCTCCTCGATCTCCTGGGCCCCATGCGCGATCTCGGGAGCACCGTGGCGCTCGCCGCTGCGCCGGGCGAAGGCCCATGGGACCACCACCAGCGACACGAACGGGGCCGCCGCGATCCCGAGGGCGACCGTGAGCTGGCCGTGCGCAATCCCCACCGCCACGGCGATCGCGAAGCAGATCCTCGAGACGGCCTCCATCAGCACGAGGCCGCCGTAGAGAGCGAAGTACTGATGTCCTGCCAGCCAGCCGCGGGCGAAGTAGCTGGCCGCATAGGCGATGGTGCCGACCACCAGCACGTAGTAGAGGCCGCTGGAATGGTTGAACACGTGTTCGACCAGCTCGTCGCGCAGCAGCAGCGCCACGATCAGGAAGATGAGCGCGAAGCTGAGCTGAATCGCGATCGGCACGCGCAGCGAGTGCTCGTTCTGCCCCCGGGCGCGGCGCTCTGCGATGGTGCGCGACAGCAGCTGTTCGATCGGCCGGTAGATCACCGAGATCGTCACGAACATCACCGACCACAGCAGGTCGATGCGCTTGGCCGCTTCGCCTCCGAGGACATGGCTGGCGAGCGAGAAGTAGGCGAACGTCAGCAGCCCCGTGGAGGCGATGCCGATCGAGAGGATTCGTGCCCCGCTGCCGTATGAGCGCGTCGGGCGAGCGGGGGAGAGGTCCCTAGAGGCGGACAAGCAACATCGTCCAGGGGAACGGCGAGCGGACCTCCACGACCGTGCCGTGGCGCGAGAGCAACTCGACGAACGCCCGCCTGGACCAGTGGTTCAGGTGTCCAGGAGTGTTGCCCCAGGCGGTCCAATATGCGCCACGGGCCATGTTCAACATTCGCCACAGCGGCTCGCGCGGGACCGAGACGAGCAGATGGCGCTCCGCGCAGCGAGCCATCTCGCTGACGGTGTGCTCGGGGTCGGGAACGTGCTCGAGCACCTCGATGGCGCTTGCCAGCTCGAACTCGTTCTCGGCGAAGGGAAGGTTCTCGGCCTCCATCACCCGATATTCGAGGTTCGGCGCCTGGCGCTCGCGCCAGCCGGCCTGGATCGACTCCTCCTCCAGGTCGATGCCGACCACGCGACCGCTGCCCAGGCGTGCCGCCCAGCGCTGCACCAGCACCCCCTCGCCACAGCCCACGTCCAGCAGCGAGCCCGGCGAGGCCAGCTCGAACAGCTCGTCGAGGTCGCGCTCGAAGCCGCTCATCAGACGGCGCACAACGGGATTGCCCGAGCCGTACTTGTCATAGGTGTTGCCCGTGACCACACCGTCTTTGGAGACCGTCACCACGCTCACAGCCGCACCGCCTCGCGCTGCTCTGCCGCTCCAGGCTGCTCGGGCTGTCCGGGCTCGTAGTGGGAGGGGGCCACCCCGAGCTGCAGCTCGATCCTGCGCACCCGCTCGAAGGTACGCTGGGTCATCACGCGCTGGGCCGCCAGCAGATCGCCGATCACTCCCAGCGCCCACATCAGCGACGCCGCGATGAACAGGACGGCGCCGAGGATCAGCGACTGGACGTGGCCCTTGCCGCTGCCTTCGGCGTAGGCCACGATGAAGCGGATCCACACCGCGATCGATGCCAGGCCGACGAGCAGGGCGAGGCTCCAGAACACGCGCAGCGGCTCATATTGCGCGTAGATTCTGAAGATCGAGACAGAGTTGCGCCGCACGTAGGCGCCCATCGAGGGGAACAGCCGCGACTCGCGTGTCTTGGCGTTGGTGCGGACGGGGACGTGGTCGATCGCCACCAGCTGCTTGCCCGCCTGGATGATGGTCTCCAGGGTGTAGGTGAAACGCGAGACCACCATCATCTGGATCGCCGCCTCGCGGTTGTAGGCGCGAAAGCCCGAGGTGGTGTCCGGAACTGTCGTGGAAGACGCCTGGCGGACCACCCACGAGCCCAGGCGCTGGAGTGCCTTCTTCAGAGGGGAGAAATGCTCGATGCCGCTGACCTCGCGGTCGCCGACCACCATGTCGGCACGGCCCTCCAGGATCGGGCGCACCAGACGCGCCACGTCGGGGCCGTAGTACTGGTTGTCGGCATCCGTGTTCACGATCACGTCGGCGCCGAGCTTCAGGGCGGTGTCGATGCCCGCCTGGAAGCCGGCCGCAAGGCCCTTGTTGTTGGTGAGGCGCACGAGGTGATCGACCCCGAGCCGGCGGGCCACAGCGATCGTCTGATCGGTCGATCCATCGTCGATCACCAGCCACTCCACGGCGTCGAAGCCATCCAGCTCCCGTGGCAGGTCGGCGAGTGTCTGCGGCAGCTGGGCCGCCTCGTTGAAGCAGGGGATCTGGATGATGAGCTTCATTGACCGTCCAATTGCCTAGACTTGGCTACCGGCAGTATCCCAAAGCGCGGTCACGGTCTTGGCGCCAAGCGCGTGAGCGGCGCCGGTGCCGGTCCACTACGGCCAAGGCTAGATGGAAAGCGCGATGCTCACCCGGCTGAGCCCGGGCTCGACCCGGTTCGTGCGGCTAGGTGCCGTGCCCGCTTCCACGTGGGCGCGCATCGGATTCGCCGCCATGTGCGTCGGAGCCCTCGTCGGCTACTTCGCCTTTCCCACCTATCCCACCTACGACTCCTTCTACGCGCTGCTGTGGGGGCGAGACCTCCTGCACCTCCATCTCCCCGACTTCAGGGTCTACCGCGGCCCGACCGAGCATCCGCTGGCGATCGCCTTCGGAATGCTCTGCTCGATCTTCGGCCAGGGCGGGGCGCGGTTGATGGTGCTGGGCTCGATCGGCTCGTTCGTGGCGGCCGTGGCTGGCATGTATCGCCTGAGCCGACTGTGCTTCGGGCCGGTCGTCGGCCTGATCGCGGCGCTGCTGCTGCTCAGTCGCTTCTTCGTCGAGAACCTCGCCGCCCAGGGCTATCTCGACATCTCCTATCTCGCTTTGATCGTGTGGGCGGCGGTGCTCGAGGTCGAACGCCGACGACGTGGGACCCCCGTTCTGCTGATCCTGGCGGCGGCGGGTCTGCTGCGCCCGGACGCCTGGGTGCTGAGCGGCGTCTACTGGCTTTGGTGTGCGTGGCCGGCCGACAATCGCACGCGCCTGAAGTACCTGGGGCTCGCGGCGATCGCGCCTGTGGCGTGGGCGGGTCTGGATGCGATCGTGACCGGCAACCCGCTCTACTCCCTGAGCGCCACGGCGGGTCTGGCACAGGAACTCGAACGCACGCAGGGACTCGGGAGCGTGGTCGGCTCGCTGTGGACCTACACCGACCGGATCGACAAGCTCCCGGTGATCCTGGGAGCGCTGATCGGGTTGCCGTTGGCGATCTGGATGGCGCCCCGGCGGGTGCTCGTTCCGCTGGGCGCCCTCGTGCTGCTGATCGCCGTCTACCTGGCGGAGGGCGCGGCGGGAGCGTCGGTGATCGACCGCTACCTGCTCGGCGGAGCGACGATGTTCCTGCTGTTCTGCGCCGTCTCCATCGGCGGCTGGTCGATGCTCGAGCCGGGATCGGTGCTGCGGAGAGTGTGGATAGCGGGGGCGGCGGTGCTCGTGCTCTACGGCGGCGCATCCGCTGCCAGCACCCTGAACCTGTCGAGCCTGCGGAGCACCCTGGCTCAGCACGAGGACTTCCACGAGGGGCTCGTGGCGGCCCTTCACGATCCGGTCGTGGCGGCCCAGCTGCGGCGCTGCCCGCTGCTGTCGCTGCCCAACAACAAGCTGATCCCCGATGCCCGCTGGATCGTGGACAGCATCGGCCAGCACGACATCGTGGCTCGCAGCGAGGCTCGTGCCGACGTCGGCAAGGGCTCGCACGCGCTGGAGGACCGCATCAAGCGCGGCAGCGTGGCGGTCTACCCCCTCGGTAGCGCCGTGTTCGTCGATGCGATCGTCGATGTGGGCGACGACCCCCGCGATCAGGTGCCCCTCACCGGGTTCAGGCGCATCTACACCGGTCGCTACTACGCCGTGTATGCCAACTGCTGAGCGCCGCTCCGCTGAGACGCCGCGGAGCGAGCGGCGATGGGCATGGCCGGGGCTGGCGCTCGTGCTCGTGGGCGGGCTTGCCCTGCGCCTGTGGGGGGTGGGCCAGGGCCTGCCGTATGCGTTCAACACCGACGAGGCCGAGCACTTCGTTCCGCACGCGATCAAGCTGTTCGCCGAGGGCAGCCTCAACCCTCATTACTTCTCCAACCCGCCGGCGTTCACATACCTCCTGCACTTCCTGTTCGCTGTCTGGTTCGGCGGCGGAGCCGGTGCGCGCAGGGCCTTCGCGCTCCACCCGGCCGAGGTCTACACCCTCGCCCGCGTGGCCGCAGCGCTGCTGGGGACGGTGGCGTTGTGGCTGCTCTACAGCACAGGCGCGCGCCTGTTCGGCCGAGCTGTCGGGCTCCTCGCCGCGGCAATCGAGGCGGTCGCCTTCCTCCCCGTCTTCTATGCCCATCTGGCACTCAACGACGTGCCCACCCTCGCCCCCCTCACGCTTTCGCTGCTGGGGATCGCGGGGGTCCTGTGCAAAGGCCGCACGCGCGACTATCTGCTCGCGGGGATCGGGCTGGGGCTCGCCTGTGCGAGCAAGTACACCGCCGGCATCGTCGTGCTGCCGCTGCTCAGCGCCGTCGCCATGCAGTTCCTCGATCGAGACTTGAGCGCGGGGTGGCGTGTCCTCATCGGACCGGTGCTCGTCGGCGTCGCCGCGCTCGTGGCCTTCCTGCTCGCGAACCCCTTCGCCCTGCTCGACTACTCGAGCTTCCACGGCGAACTCGTCCATCAATCCTCGCTCTCCGCCGAAGCCCAGGGCAAGCTGGGCGCGCCGAAACAGGGCGGTCTCCTCTACTACCTGTGGTCGCTCACCTGGGGTCTCGGCTGGGTGCCGGCGGTGTTCTCTCTCGGAGGCGCGCTGGCGGTGTGGCGGCGCCGGCCGCGACTGGGATGGCTGCTCGTGCCGCCTGCGCTGCTGTTCCTCGCCTTCATGGGCCTTCAGGGGCGCTACTTCGGGCGCTGGCTGCTGCCGATCTTCCCGATTCTCTGCCTGCTGGCGGCGTTCTTCGCGGCGGAGGTGCTGCGGCTCGCCAAAGGAGCGCTGGAGCAGCGGCGGCAAGATCGACATGCCTTGGCGCCGTGGTTGACGTTTGGGCTGGCCGGCGTGCTGGCGGCCGCGCTGCTCGCGCAGGGCCTCATCCACAGTGTTCACTCCGGCCTTGTGCTCTCTCGAGCCGACACCCGCAACCTCACGCGACAGTGGATGCTCGAACACATCCCGCGTGGCAGCCCGATCGTCGTGGAGCCGGTCTCGCCGGACGAATGGGCGCACGAAACGCGGCCGGGCAGCTCGACCGCCTCCAACCCGAAGCAGTGGAACAAGTACCCCTCGATGCTCTCGCGGATCTCGAGTGCGGGAGCGCTGCAGACGAGCACCATCCAGGTCTCGATCGAGGACTATGTGCGGACCCTGGCGCCCGCACTGCTCGGCTACTACGAACGCCACGGCTACTGCTGGGTGATCAGCGGCTCCACCCAGTCGGGGCGGGCGTTCGCCGATCCCGGCGCGGTGCCGCAGGCGATCGACTACTACCGGGAACTGGCCAAGCGCGGCGAAGTCGTCTACCGCTCCTCCCCCTACGGGCCCGGTCGGCGGCCGGTGGCGTTCGGCTTCGACTGGAGCTTTGACTACTACCCGCTCGCCTACCATCGCCCCGGCCCGGAGATGACCGTTTACCGCCTACACGGCGGCCGCTGCGCTCGCCGTTGAAGAGGCGCCCGACCGAGGGCGCGCCGACGGCCGGCCCACCATCCCGGTGCCGAGACCCGGCGAGGTTATCCTGAGCTGAGATGCCCAGCTGCACAGACACCGACAGGCTCCACCTCACGCGCGCCATCGAGCTCGCGCGACACGGCACGGGCACCGTCAAGCCCAACCCCGTGGTGGGAGCGGTCGTGGCTCGTGACGGCGAGGTCCTCGGCGAGGGCTGGCACCGGGAATACGGCGGAGCGCACGCCGAGGTGAACGCGATCGAGGCGTGCGGAATGGAGGATCTGACCGGCGCCACGCTGTACGTGTCGCTCGAGCCCTGCTGTCACGAGGGCAAGACGCCCCCCTGCACCGACGCGATCCTGCAGGCGGGGATCCGCCGCGTGGTGGTCGCCTCCGACGATCCCACGGAGAAGGCCTCCGGCCGTGGGCTTGGCATCCTGCGCGACGAGGGCGTCGAGGTTGTGCTCGCGGGCGGGGAGCTCGCCGCGGAGGCTCGTCTGCTCAACCAGGCCTTCCGCAAGCATGCACGGGTGGGCCGGCCGTGGGTGCTGTTCAAGTCGGCGATGACGCTCGATGGGAAGGTGGCCACACGCACCGGGGACTCGCAGTGGATCAGCGGGGAGGACAGTCGCGATCTGGCGCACCGCTGGCGAGCGTCGGTCGACGCCGTGGTCGTCGGCATCGGCACGGCGTTGGCCGACGATCCGAGGCTCACCGCGCGCCCCGACGGGCTCGCGGCCGAGCCCGGAGATCAGCCTCGCCGCGTTGTGTTCGACTCGCTCGCCCGCATCCCACCCGGCTCACAGCTGGTGGCCGCGGCAGCCGAGATACCGCTCACCGTCGTCGTCTCCCGTGCCGCCGCCCGCTCCGATACCGACGCCCTGGAAGCCGCCGGCGTACAGGTATTGGTGGCCACCGGCGAAAACGAGCCCGCCCGCGTCCGCTCGGGCCTGGACCAGCTGGGCGCTCTGGGTGTGGCCTCGATCCTGCTCGAGGGCGGCCCGCATCTCGCCGGGGCCTTCCTCGACGCGGGTGAGATCGACGAAATCAGGCTCTTCCTGGCACCGCTGTTGCTGGGCGGCAGCACCGCCCGCGACCCACTCGAGGGCGAAGGCGTCGAGCGCATCTCAGAGGCCCTGCGTGCGCTCACCATGAGCTGTGAGAGCGTCGGCGAGGACCTGTTGATCTCGGCGCGCCTGCGCGAGTGGTGAGCTGAACGTGAGACGGGGGGAGGGCAGCCGGTGTTCACGGGACTGATTGCCGACCTCGGAACTGTGACCGGGCTCGATCGCGACGAGGACGGTGCGACGCTGCGCATCGACAGTGCGCTTGCGCCCGGGCTGGCGCTCGGGGACTCGATCGCCGTCAACGGAGTCTGTCTGTCGGCCACCCAGGTCGGTGACGGGGCCTTCGCGGCGCAGGCGATGATCGAGACGCTCGAGCGCTCCTCGCTCGGTCATCTCGACGAGGGCGCTCGGGTCAACCTCGAGCTGCCGCTGCGAGCCGGCGATCGCCTGGGGGGCCATGTGGTGCAGGGGCATGTCGACGGCACCGGTGTGGTGCGCGGCGTGCGCGAGGAGGGGTTCGCTCGAGTGCTCGAGATCGAGATCCCCCCCGAGCTGCGCCGCTACCTGGTGGAGAAGGGCTCGGTGGCCCTCGACGGGGTCAGCCTCACCGTCAGCGCGCTGACGGAGCACGGGTTCGCCGTATCGCTGATCCCCGAGACCCTGCAACGGACAAATCTCGGCTGGATCGGAGAGGCTTCGGTTGTCAATATCGAGGTAGACATCCTGGCAAAGCACGTCGAGCGACTGATGGAGGCCAGAACATGAGCGCACCCAACGCAACGACGCCCTTTGCGACCATCGAGCAGGCGATCGAGGACATCCGCCAGGGCAAGATGGTGGTGGTCTGCGACGACGAGGATCGCGAGAACGAGGGTGACCTCACGATGGCCGCGCAGTTCGCCACCCCCGAGGCGATCAACTTCATGGCCAAGGAGGGACGGGGACTGATCTGCCTGTCGCTCACCTCCGAGCGCTGCGACGAGCTGGGGCTCGACCTGATGGCTGCCAAGAACGAGTCCTCCTTCGAAACTCCCTTCACCGTCTCGGTGGAGGCGCGCGAGGGTGTCACGACGGGGATCTCGGCACACGATCGGGCACACACCATCCAGGTGGCGATCGACCCCGAGAGCGCTCCTCGCGATCTCGTCCAGCCCGGGCACGTGTTTCCGCTGAAGAGTCGCGCCGGCGGCGTGCTCGAGCGCGCCGGGCAGACCGAGGCGGCGGTCGACCTCGCCCGCCTCGCCGGCCTGAATCCGGCGGGGGTGATCTGCGAGGTGATGAACGACGACGGCACCATGGCCCGGGTTCCCGACCTCGTCGAGTACTGCGCCCGCCACGGCTTGAGCATGGTCACGGTGGCCGACCTGATCGCCTACCGCCGTCGTCACGACAAGCTGGTCGAGCGGGTGGTCTCGACCAGGCTGCCGACCACCTTCGGCGACTTCGACGCGGTCGGCTACCGCTCGCTGGTAGACGACAAGCATCACGTGGCACTCGTCAAGGGAGATGTCTCCGGGCAATCCGACGTGCTGGTGAGGGTGCACTCGGAGTGCCTCACCGGCGATGTGTTCCACTCGCTGCGCTGCGACTGCGGCGAGCAGCTCGAATCGGCCCTGTCGATGATCGAGCGCGAGGGATGCGGTGTGCTGCTCTACCTGTCTCAGGAGGGTCGTGGCATCGGCCTGCTCAACAAGCTGCGCGCCTACCGCCTCCAGGAGGACGGGTTGGACACGGTCGAAGCCAACGAGCGCCTTGGGCTTCCGGCCGACCTGCGCGACTACGGGATCGGCGCCCAGATCCTCGTCGACCTCGGCCTCGGCTCGATCCGGATCCTGACGAACAACCCCAAGAAGATCAGGGGCCTCGAGGGGTACGGGCTGTCGGTCTCCGGCCAGATCCCGATCGAGCATGCCCCCAACGAGCACAACGAGGTGTATCTGCGCACCAAGGCGCAGCGCATGGGCCACACCCTCCACCACCAGGGCCTGAACCTCGACGAGGAGCTGCTGCACGGGGAGCGGCGCCGCGGCGGCGAGCGCCGCCTCGGCGGGCGCGGCACGGAGGCCCAGCAGGGGTCCGACACATCCACCGATCACCCCGCTGAGCCCGGCGGAGCGGGGGGCGAGGGGTGAGCGCCTCCTTCGCGATCGCGGTGGGCCGCTTCTATGAGGACCTGGCCGAGCGCCTCGTCAGCGGCGCGCGAACGGCCTTCTCCCAGGCCGGTCACGAGGATGTGGAGGTCTTCGACGTCTCGGGAGCCTTCGAGCTGCCCCTGGCGGCCAGCTATGCGGCCCACAGCGGGCGCTTCGCGGGCGTGGCCTGCCTCGGAGCGGTCATCCGGGGGGAGACCGACCACTACGACTTCGTGTGCGCCCAGACGGCCGCCGGGATCATGCGCGTGGCCCTCGACACAGGCGTGCCCTGCGCCTTCGGGGTGCTCACCTGCGAGACGATGGAGCAGGCGCTGGCGCGAGCCGGAGGAGGCAAGCGCGACCAGGGCGCGCACGCCGCCGAGGCGGTCATGGGCATGGCGAGGATGCGCAACCGGCTCGCGAGCGGCTAGACTGCCGCGAGATATGGCCAAGATATGCCACAGCTGCGGCAAGGGACCGGCGTTCGGTCAGAGTCGCAGCCACTCGATGGTCGCCACCAAGCGGCGCTTCGATCCCAACCTGCAGAAGGTCCGGATTCTCGTGGGCAAGGCCCCCAAGCGCGTATATGTCTGCACACGCTGTCTGAAAGCCGGCAAGGTCACCAAGGCCCTGTAGGTCCGCTGTGCGGCGCCATACGGCGTCCTCGGGCGCCGACAAGCGTCCGCCGGAGCGCGGCGCTGCCGCTGAAGGTGATAGACGTGTCGCCGTGACCGATACCAATCTGGTCCGCTTCCGCGCCGCAGTGGCGGGAGCTCTTGCCCATCTGGAATCCCGCCGCCAGGAGGTCAACGACCTCAATGTGTTTCCCGTCGCCGACGGCGATACGGGCGACAACATGGCGCTGACGCTGCGCGCCGTCCTCGAAGAGCTCGACCGGCTGCAGGGCAGCGACGAGGGACGCACGATCGACGAGATCGGGCGCGAGGAGATCGTCCAGTCGGTGGCGCGGGCGGCGCTGCTGGGCGCTCGCGGCAACTCCGGCGTGATCCTCTCGCAGCTGATTCGCGGGGCGGCCGAGGAGCTCGTCAGCCGTCCAGGGCAGCTGATCGACGCGACGCTGATCGGCGCCGCGCTCGCCAACGCGGCCGACCGCGCCTACTCCTCGGTGCGCGAACCAGCCGAGGGAACGATCCTGACGGTTGCCCGCGAGATGGCGCACAAGATCGTCACCGACGTGGCCCACAGCCCCGAGAACCCGCGCCTGGGACCCACCACCGAGCCTCGCGCGCAGGACACCGCGATCGCGGCGGCCCTGGAGAGGGCTGTTCACGCCGGTCAGGACTCCGTAAAGCGCGGCCCGGAGCTGCTGGCGGCGCTGCGCGATGCCGGGGTCGTGGACGCCGGGGGCTACGGGCTGACGATCATCTTCGCGGGCGTGGTGGCCGCTTTGCGCGGTGAAGATCCGCCACAGCTCGACCACTATGAGCCCGCGCGCATCACCCACCCTCAGCACCACTCGGGCACATATCGCTTCTGCACCAACTTCGCCGTCACCGGCAGCGGCCTGAACGCCAGCCGCTTCATCGGGCCGCTGGAGAAGCTCGGTGACTCGGTGCTCGTGGTGGGAGATGCCATCACGCTGAAGGTGCACCTGCACACCGACGAGCCCGAGCTGGCCACAGCGGTGTTCGCCGAGGCGGGGGAGGTCTCGCATCTGGATGTGGCAGACATGCGCGCCCAGGTGGCAGAACGGGAGATGCGGCTTGCGCCAGACGCAGCGCCCGCGAGTGCCGGGAGCAACGGCGCTGTGCCAAATCCCCCGCAGGCACCCGCCACTGTCCAGGCTCCGGGCGCCCGCCGGTCGGTTCGCTGCGGTGCGGTGGCTGTGGTCAACGGGGAGGGGTTGCGTGAGCTGTTCCACGAGCTCGGTGTCCACACCATCGACGGCGGTCCCACGTTGAATCCATCCACCTACGACCTGCTGGCCGCCGTCCACGACGTGCCCGCCGAGGAGGTGGTGCTGCTGCCCAACAGCGCCAACGTGATCATGGCCGCCGAGCACGCGGCGCGGCTGTCTGACAAGCAGGTGCTGGTGGCCCCCACGACGAGTCAGCAGGCCGGTCTCAGCGCCGCCGTGGCACTGGCGCTCGACCGCTCGATCGAGGAGAACGGCCAGGCGCTCTCGGAGGCGCTCGCCAGGGTTCGCACCGGAGCGGTGGCGCCCGCGGCGCGCGACGACGCCCAGGGTCGCTTCGAGCGTGGTGACGCGGTGGGGTTCGTGGAGGACGAGGTGCTGGCATGGGGGGATCCCCGCGAGACCTTGCAGGCCGTCCTGGCGTCTCTCGCAGATGGCGTCGAGGGGGATCTGCCGCCTGAGCTGATCAGCGTGCTTGCGGGCGAGGAGACGCCTCTGAACCTTGGGGAGATCGAGGGCATGGTCAACGGCGGGATCGAGCTGGAGCTCCGCCACGGCGGCCAGGCCGCCTACTGGTGGCTGCTGTCGGCCGAGTGAGCGAGCCGGCCGCCGGTGGCTCCCGAGCGGTGGGCTCTCGTTACGACCGCCACCACGATCATGATGGGCGGCCGATGCCGGCGAGCACGCCCAAAGCGCCGGAGGCGGAGATCTCGGGGAGCCCACAGCGAATCACCGGAGCCGCCCCGCGTGCGTTTGCCTCGAGCAGCCAGGTCAGCCGCGAGCAGCTGATCCGTGCGCCGGTGCGCTGGCCCCAGCCCTCGCGCCTGCAGGAGCCGCTGCAGCTGCCCGCCAAGAAGATGGCCGCCGGGATGCGCACGCTTGGCCTGCGTACGGTGGGGGAGCTGCTGGAGCATCTGCCAAGCGACAGTCGCGAGGCGCGCACAGTTGCGGCGCTGCGAGCGGGTGAGCAGGCAACGGTGGCGGTCGAGGTGCGCACCATCGCCGCCCGGCCGGTGCGCCGCCGCCGCATGCGTCCGTTGGTGGAGGCGAAGGTGTTCGACGCCACGGGCACGATGCGGGCCACCTTCTTCAATCAGCCATGGCTGGTCGAGCGCTACCCGCCGGGAACGCGCCTGCTGCTCCACGGCAAGGCGGACGGGCGCGGTGGCTTTGGCGTCTCCCACCATGCTCTGGCGGCCGATCGGGGCGCTGAGCAGCCGCAGGATGTAGGTGAGAGCGCGGCGGTGGCGCATTACCCCGCGGCCGAGGGGGTGAGCTCGACTCAGATCCTCACCCTCGTGCAGGGCTCGCGAGGCTCGCTGAACGACGTGGTGGAGGCGCTGCCCGCCGCCACCCGCGTGACAGAGCGGCTGCCCGACCGCTCGAGTGCGCTTGCCGCGATGCACTTTCCGCGTACCCCCGAGGACCTGGAGTCGGGCCGTCGGCGGTTGGCCTTCGAGGAGATGCTCCTCACGCAGCTGATGTTCCTACGTCGCCGCGCCACGCGGCGCTCGCAGCTCGGTGCCATGGTGATGGACGGCGCCCCCACGTTGACGGAGCGCTGGCTGGCGAGCGGACTGCCGTTCACCCTGACCGGCGATCAGCGCAGGGCGATCGAGGCGATCGGTGCGGATCTCGCTCAGCCCACCCCGATGCAGCGGCTGTTGATGGGCGAGGTCGGCAGCGGCAAGACGGTGGTGGCGCTCCATGCGATGCTGCGCGCCGTCGAGCACGGGCACCAGGCGGCTCTGATGGCGCCCACGGAGACGCTTGCCGAGCAGCATTTCGCCACCGTTCAGAGGCTGCTCAGTGCCGAGAACCTCCCGGTCGCGCTGCTCACAGGCTCAACGCCCGCGGCTCGGCGTCGCGACGTGCTGGGCAAGCTCGCCAGCGGCGAGCTGTCGCTGATCGTGGGTACCCATGCCCTGATCGAGCCCGACGTGCGCTTCCGTGCGCTGGCCGTGGCGGTGATCGATGAGCAGCACCGCTTCGGCGTGCGCCAGCGAGCCGCGCTGGGGGACCGTCGCGGTGCCCAGGGGTGCGCTGCTGCGGTGCACACCCTGCACATGACGGCCACACCGATTCCCCGCACGCTCGCGCTGGCGCGCTACCCCGACCTGGACACGAGCAAGCTGCGCGAGCTTCCCCACGGCCGCCAGCCGATCCGTACCCGACTCATCAGCGGTGAGGCCGAGCGTGCCCAGGCGTATGAGCTGGTGCGCAAAGAGCTGGCGGCGGGCAGGCAGGCATATGTGGTGTGCCCGCTGATCGAGGAGCCGGAGCTGCTCGCCTCCGAGGAGGCGCTCGTCTCCCCCGGCGTGGGGCTGCGTGCGGCCACAGCCGAGCTGGCGCGCCTGCGTGGCGGTGAGCTGAAGGGCCACGAGCTGGCGCTCCTGCACGGGGGGATGCGCCCCCGTGAGAAGCAGGAGGCGATGGAGGCATTCGCGTCCGGGAGGGCCGAGGTGCTCGTTGCCACGACCGTCATCGAGGTCGGCATCGACGTCCCCAACGCGACGGTGATGCTGATTGAGAACGCCGAGCGCTTCGGGATCTCCCAGCTGCACCAGCTGCGCGGCCGTGTGGGACGAGGGGAGCATCGCTCCAGTTGCCTGCTGGTCGGACCGCCGGGCGCCGGGGCGGGCAGGCGCCTGCGCGCGCTCGTCGAGCACTCCGACGGCTTTCGCCTCGCCGAGATCGACCTGGAGATGCGCAGCGAGGGGGAGCTCACGGGCACCCGCCAGTCCGGCTTCAATCACTTCCGGATCGCACGCCTGCCCGAGGACTCGGAGCTGCTGGAGCTGGCACGCGCGCAGGCGGAGGCGATCATTGCCTGCGATCCGGACCTGCTCACCCCCGAGCACGCGCTGCTCGGGCTGGAGCTCACTCGCAGGCTCGGCGGTGAGGAGCCCGCGCCGATAGCGGTTTAGGCGCGTGGCGCCTCCTGCCCTTGGCCGGCCCGGCGGTACGGTCTGGGCATGCGTGTGATCGCGGGACGCCTCGGCGGCAGGCGGCTGAAGGCTCCAGCCGGCAGCTCGACACGACCGACCTCCGATCGCGTCCGCGAGGCGCTGTTCTCGATGCTCGGAGACATCGAGGGAGCGGTCGTACTCGACCTGTTCGCGGGCACCGGTGCACTGGGGATCGAGGCGCTTTCGCGCGGCGCAAGCAGGGCGGTCTTCGTTGAGCGCGAGCACGCAGCGTTGACGGTTCTCCAGGCCAACCTGGAGGCGCTCGGAATCGCCTCGAGCGCGGCCGAGGTGCGTCGCACAGACGCGCTGGCGGCCCTGCGGAGCGCACGAGGACGCAAAGAGACATACGATCTCCTCTTCATCGACCCTCCCTATGCACGGGCGCACGAGCTCGGGCGGGAGCTCTCGTCGGCGCTGCCTCCGCTGCTCGGGCCCGGAGCGCGCATAGTCGTCGAGAGCGACCGGCGCGCGCCGCTCGAGCTCGACGTGGAGGTCGAGCGCCAAAAACGCTACGGCGACACTTCGATCACAATCCACCGCCACCATGACACGACCTGAGAACGCCATAGCCGTGTGCCCGGGCAGCTATGACCCGATCACCAACGGCCACCTCGACGTCATCCGCCGGGCGGCCAACCTCTATGACGAGGTCGTGGTCGCGGTGGTCAACCGCTCGGTGCGCAAGAGCAGCGCGCTGTTCGGGATCGAGGAGCGGGTGGGCTTCATCGAGCGCGCCCTCACCGATCTCGACACCGTCCGGGTGGAGCCATTCTCGACGCTCGTGGTCGACTTCGCACGCTCGATCGGGGCGCGGGCGATCGTGAAGGGACTGCGCGCGATCTCCGACTTCGAGTACGAGTTGGAGATGAACCAGCTCAACCGCCGCCAGGACCCGGAAATCGAGTCTGTGTACCTGATGGCGAGCCCGCAGTACAGTTTCCTGTCATCGAGTGGCGTCAAGGAGCTCGCCACGTTTGGAGGACGGATCGACGATCTGGTCCCCGACGAGGTGGCTCGACGCTTGCAGGAAGAGCTGACACGCTGACGAAATGGATGGCTCCTAGTGGATGTCCTGGTACTCATAGACAAGCTTGATGACTTGGTGCACAACGCCAAGACGATTCCCCTGAGCGATTCCGTGCGGGTCGACAAGGAGGAGATCTACGACATCCTCGACCAGATGCGCGCCACGATCCCCGAGGAGATCAAGCAGGCGCGTTGGATCGTCAAGGAGCGCCAGGAGATGCTCGCTGAGGCCAAGAAGGAGGCCGAGCGGATCATCAAGGACGCCCGCGAGCGCCAGGAGCGCCTGCTCGGCGAGGAGGAGGTCACCAAGCAGGCCGAGCGTGCGGCAGAGGACATCGTCGAGGACGCGCGTGCCCGTGAGCGGGAGATCCGTCTTGGCGCGGAGGACTACGCCGATGAGATCCTCAACACGCTCGAGATCAATCTTTCGAAGTTCATCGCCGCTGTCCAGCGCGGACGCGAGCGTCTCCAGGGTAAGGACGAGCCGGCCGAAGTCTCCTGAGGGGCCGTCGGCGCTGCGCGATACGGCGTCCTCGGTCGCTCACCATCGTCGGCGTGTTCGAATCAACGTGAGATGCATTTGAGCCATTGCGAGGCGTGGTTCGGATGGCTGGTTTTGGGTAGGGTCAGCCCGTGAACGCTCAAGTCGCCAGATACAAGCTGTTCGTCGCCAAGACCCTGCTCGACACGGGCATCCTCACGCCAGTGCGTCCCGATCGGGCGGTGCGCTCGGTGGCGGCGCTTCGTCGCTGGGGCCCTACCCCCGCAGCCGCCTATATCGGCTCTGCGGCCCGCTTCCCGGGGCGAGCGGCGATCGTGGATGAGCGTGGCACGCTCACCTTCGAGGAGGTGCACAGGCGCACCAACGCCCTGGCCCACGAGCTCGCGCGAGCAGGCATCTCTGAACAGGATGGCGTGGCGATCATGTGTCGCAACCACCGCGGCTTCATCGAGGCGACGGTGGCCTGCTCGAAGCTCGGGGCGAGCGCTCTCTATCTCAACACAGCCTTTGCCGGTCCGCAGATCACAGACGTGCTCGCGCGAGAGAACCCCGTGGCTGTTATCTACGACGAGGAGTTCACCGAGCTCGTCCGCGAGGGTGCAGCCAACCGCCTGCGCTTCATCGCCTGGAGCGAGCCGCGCCTGGGATCCGACAGCGCATCGGACCCGCTGCTGGAGGGGCTGATCGAGCGCGGCGATCAGAGCGAGCCCGACCCGCCGGCCGAGAAAGGGCGCGTCGTGATCCTGACCTCGGGGACCACGGGTGCGCCAAAGGGAGCGACCCGCAAACAGCCCGACTCGCTCGAGCCGGTCGCGTCGCTGTTCTCGAAGATCCCCCTGAAGGCACGCGAGACGACGATGATCGCGGCGCCGATGTTCCACTCCTGGGGCTTTGCTCACTTCACGCTCGCCCTTCCGCTGTCCTCGACGCTCGTGCTGCGTCGCAAGTTCGATGCCGAGGACACGCTGCGGGCCGTCGCCCAGCATCGCGCCAGCGCGCTGGCGCTGGTGCCGGTGATGCTGCAGCGGATCCTCGACCTCGGCCCCGAGACGATCGCCCGCTATGACCTGAGCGCCCTGAAGATCATCGCCCTCAGCGGCTCGGCGCTGCCGGGTGAGATGGCAACCCGCGCGATGGATGCCTTCGGCGAGGTTCTCTACAACCTGTATGGCTCGACCGAGGTGGCCTGGGCCACGATCGCCACACCCGAGGATCTGCGGGCCGCCCCGGGCACCGCTGGGCGCCCGCCGGTGGGGACTGTGGTGAAGCTGCTCGACGCCGACGGGCGCGAGGCGCCTCGCGGGCAGGGGGGCAGGATCTTCGTCGCCAACGAGCTGATGTTCGAGGGCTACACCGGCGGTGGCGGCAAGGAGATCGTGGGCGGGCTGATGAGCACCGGCGACGTCGGCCACTTCGACGAGGACGGGCGCCTGTTCGTGGACGGCCGCGACGATGAAATGATCGTCAGCGGAGGCGAGAACGTGTTCCCCCGGGAGGTCGAGGATCTCCTCTCCGACCACGGCGAGATCGAGGAGGCAGCCGTTGTGGGGGTCGATGACGAGGAGTTCGGACAGCGTCTGAAGGCGTTCGTGGTGCCCCGCAACGGCACCCGCCTGACCGAGGACGAGATCAAGGCCTACGTCAAGCAGAATCTGGCTCGCTACAAGGTTCCGCGCGAGGTCGTCTTCCTTGCGGAGCTGCCCCGCAACGCCACCGGCAAGATCCTCAAGCGCGAGCTTCACCCCAGCTCCTAGATCACACCCGCGCCACGCGGTTGTCTCGCTAGCCTGGATGGGATGGCAGCTCTCAGCTATGACTTCGATCTGGCCAGCCTGCGCCTGAGCGCGGGCGAGGGCAGGCGACTGGAGCTGGAGGTGCCAATCGAGTCGCTGCTGCTCGGCTCCGAGCGCTATGAGGCTGATCCTGCCCAGGTGAAGGCGCTGCTGACTGTCTCCAAGATGACCGGTGGCGGCTACGCGCTGCGCCTGCAGTTCGCCGCGGCACTCAGCGGGCCCTGCATGCGTTGTCTGAAGGCCGCCGCACCGCTGGTCGAGGTGGACGCCCGCGAGGTCGATCGCCCAGGCGAAGGCGAGGAGCTCGACAGCCCCTACGTGCGCGAGGAGACGGTCGATCTGGCGGCCTGGGCCCGTGACGCCTTCGCCCTCGCGATGCCCGTCAAGGTCCTCTGCCGCGAGGACTGCGCCGGATTGTGTCCGATCTGCGCCGCCGACCTCAACGAGGCCGGCCCCGAGCACCATCACGAGTCCACGCCGGATCCCCGTTGGGCGAAGCTCAGGGAGCTGAAGCTCGAGTAGACGCGGACGATGGGGGCTGGTGGGCGAGCGGGTGGGGGCTGATACCCTTCTGTGCCCGATGGCCGTCCCCAAGAAAAAGCAGTCGCACAGCCGCACCGCTCAGCGCCGCGCGCAGCACAAGATCGGCACGCCCGCGCTGAACGCCTGCCCGCAGTGCCACAGCCCGCGTCGTCCCCACCGGGTGTGCCCCGTGTGCGGCACCTATGCGGGTCGTGAGATCGTGAGCTCCCATGCGCACGATCACGATCACGACCACGACCACGACTAGTCCACGGTGACGCCGGGGACATCGTCCCTAACGGCAACGTCCTCTGCACCGGATGAGCAGCGTCCCGTGGTGGCGGTCGACTGCAACGGCGCCGACCTCGGCGCGGCCGAGGTGGCAGCGGGTGCCGCGCTCGCAGCGGCACGGGGCGCGCGGGTGCTCCTGTTCGGCCCGGCGGCAGAGCTCCAGGCAATGCTGCCCGCAGGCGTGGAGGTGGTGGATGCACCCGTGTCGATCGCCAAGGCGCCCGATCCGGTCAAGGCGGCGCGCTCCACACCGGATGCCTCGATCGTCCAGGCCGCCCGCTCGGTTGCTGAGGGCAGGGCGCAGGCGCTGGTCTGCGCCGGCGCCACGGGTGCGGCGCTGGCCGCCGGCACCTTCAACATCAAACGCGCTCGCGGCATCTACCGCCCGGCGCTGGCCATTCCCCTTCCCGTCCCCCAACATCCTGTGACCCTGCTCGATGTCGGTGCCAACGCCGAGGCTCGGCGCGAGCACATCGTGCAGTTCGCCTTCATGGGCGCCGCACTCGCGCGGGTGGTGCTCGGGGTCGCTCGGCCCCGGGTTGGGCTGCTCTCCAACGGCGAGGAGTCCGAGCGGGGAAGCGCGCTCGTGCTCGAGTCCCACGCCGAGCTCGCGCAGCGCGCCGCCGAGGGCCTGGAGGCGTTCGAGTTCGTGGGCAACGTCGAGGGCGGCGACGTGACGGGGGGGGCCGCCGACGTGATCGTGACCGACGGCTTCACCGGCAACATCGCCTTGAAGCTGATGGAGGCCGTGTCGCAGACGATGCTCGGGGCGGTGCGCGAGGCAGCGATGTCCACCTCGCGTGCCAAGCTCGGCGGCATGCTGCTGCGTCCCGCATTGCGCTCGTTCCGCGAGGAGATCGACCCCGAGGCCAACGGGGGCGCATATCTGCTGGGCCTACGCCGCCTCGGGGTGGTGCCCCACGGGCGCTTCACGCGAAATGGCTTCGCCCAGGCGATCCTGCGCGCCGAGCAGGGTGCGCGGGCTGACATCGTCGGTCAGACCCACCGCGCGCTCGAGCAGGCGGGTGCGCTCAAGCGCTCCCCGGTGTCCGCGCCGGACGCTAGCCTGCGCGAGGCAGGATGAGCGACGCCCGCGTGCCCATATTCGAGCTGATTCGCGCTCACCTCGCCGACGAGCTCGACGTGGACGCTCAGCAGATCTCCGAGCAGACTCGCTTCAAGGAGGACCTCGAGGCGGACTCCCTGGACCTGTACACGCTCGTGCAGGAGCTGGAGGACACCTACGGCGTGAGCATGTCCGACGAGCAGGCGGCCGGGGTCCTGACCGTGGGCCAGGCCGTGGACTTCGTGCTCGCCCATCAGGGGACCGCCGATGCGGGGCGATGATGCTGCTGGCGGAGCTTCTGGAGGAGCTGCCCGAGGACCTCGCGCGTCAGGTCTTCACCCACGCCTCCTGGAGCGAGCGCCGCAGCGACTCCTACACCCGGCTGGCCTTCCTCGGGGACAGTGTGCTCGCGCTGGCAGTGACCACCCATCTGTATCCGCGCCTGGAAGCAGAGCGCTTCGGTGCCGGGCAGGCTGACCAAGATTCGCGCCCAGGCCGTCTCGGGAGCATCGTGCAGGGCGGTCGCCGAACGTCTGGGCTTGCCCGAGCGACTGCGGGCGGCGGCGCCGTCGAACGTGCGGGAGAACGCGGCGGCGCTGGTGGGGACCGAGCGCGTGCTGGCGTCGGTGATCGAGGCCGTGATCGGTGCCTGCTACCTGCAGTCCGGCTACGAGCGCACGGCCGAGGCCGTGGTGCAGGCGTTCGAACCGGAGATCGAGGAGGCGCTGGAGAACCCGGTGGACTTCAAGTCGGCCCTGCAGGAGCTGCTCGCGCGTCGCGGTGCCGAGGTCGGCTACGAGGTGACCGGCGAGGCAGGACCACCCCACCAGCGCATCTACACGGTCGCGGCGCGGGTGGATGGCAAGGAGCTCGGGACGGGCAGCGGCAGGAGCAAGAAGCATGCCGAGCAGGAGGCTGCCCGCGCGGCTGTGGACAGTCTGGCGGAGCAGTGAGCACGGTTGGAGGGGGTCGCCCGTGCGCCTGAAGTCCCTGACGCTCAGCGGCTTCAAGTCGTTCCCCGACCGCACCCACCTGGACTTCGGCGAGGGTGTCAGCGTGGTGGTCGGCCCCAATGGCTCAGGCAAGTCGAACGTGACAGACGCGGTCCTCTGGGCGATGGGCGAGCAGTCGCCGCTGGCGATCCGCGGGCAGTCGATGCAGGACGTCATCTTCGGCGGCGGGCGGGGGGTCCAGCCACGCAGCGCAGCAGAGGTGGAGATCGTGCTCGACAACTCCGATGGCACGGTGGACCTGCCGCTGAGCGAGATCTCGATCGTGCGGCGGCTGGATCGAAACGGCGAGGGCGGCTACCGCCTCAACGGCGCCCGCTGTCGGCTGACGGACGTGATCGAGGTGCTCTCCGACACGGGGCTGGGCAAGGAGACCCACTCGGTCATCTCCCAGGGCCGGGTGGACGCGATCGTGACCTCCAAGGCGCGCGATCGCCGGCTGCTGATCGAGGAGGCGGCGGGTCTCGGCAAGCATCGCAAGCGCCGCCGGCGTGCCCAGCTGAAGCTCGAGCGCACCCAGGAGAACCTCGACCGGGCGCTCGACATCGAGCGCGAGGCACGCACTCGCCTGCGCCCGCTCAAGCGCCAGGCCGAAGCGGCGGAGCTCCACGAGCGCCTGGAGCGCCAGATCCTGCAGGCGCGCTGGGAGCTGGCCCGCGAGGCATTTCGTGCCTGCGGTTTGGAGCTCGCCGCTGCCGAGGCTGGGGTTGGCGAGGCGCGCGCGGCTCGCACCGAGATCGAGTCGCGGCTGCAGGAGACGATCGACCGGCGCGGCATGGCGGAGCGTGCGCTGTCGGAACGGGCCGAGCGCCACGATGCGCTCTCGCGTCGGGTGTATGAGGCACGCTCGGCACACGAGCGGCTGGGGCTGAGGGCGGAGCAGGTCGGGGCCGGCGCGCAGACGCTCGAGCGCCGGATCGAACGCGTGGAGCACGAGCTGCAGAGCCTCGATGGTGACGGGCCTGGAGATGGCGAGGAGGGCCGCAGCGCGGGCGCGGAGCGCATCGCCGGGCTCGAAGCCGAGCTGAGCCAGATCGAAGCCGGCCGCGAGCGGGAGATCGAGCGTGAAGTCGCCGAGCTGGCGCAGGAGCGCGAGCGCCAGCGGGAGTCGATGGAGGAGATCGCGGCCGAGGTTGCCCAGGCGCGCGCGGCCCGCGAGCTCGCCGACGCCGAGGCAAACGGCGCGCGCGAGCGCTTGACGGCGGCTGAGCGCGCCGTCCAGGAGGCTCGGCGCGAGGCGGCGCGTGTCGGCGCAGAGCTGGCGGCGGCGAACCAGTTCCTCCGCGGCCATGCCCGTGTCGGCGTCGCTGGTGAGGGAAATGCGGCCAACGCGCTCAGCGAGGAGCTGAGCGTCAAGGACGGCTACGAGCTGGCGCTCGCGGCGGCGCTCGGGGGCCGCCTCGACGCGACCTTGGTCAGCGATGTCCCCGGAGCCGAGGCGCTGCTCGATCGGGCCGGCCCCGACGGAGGCACGGCGCTGCTGTCGAGCCACCGTCCCAGACGCGACGCGCCGCCAGCGGCACAGCGTGAGCCCGTGGCGGGAGCCGTCCGGCTGCTGGATCTTCTCAGCGGCCCGTCGGAGATACTGGAGCTCGCGGGCGGACTGCTCGAGGACGCCTGGGTGGTCGAGCGCCTGGAGGAGCTGCCCACCGACTTCATGGGCATCGCTGTGACCCGGGGGGGCCGGGTGTGGTTTGCGGCCCACGGCGAGGTGCGCCAGCTGAGCGAGGGCGGTACCGAGCGTGTGCTCGCGCGGCGCAACGAACGCGATCGTCTGATCGTGTCCTGCGAGCAGGTGGCGCAGGCGGAGCACGCGGCCCGTGCTGTGGGCGAGCAGGCGGCGCAGGCGGTGCGGGTGGCCGAAGATGCCCGGGCGGGCGCCGAGGGAGCGCTGCGGGAATGCCAGCGGCGCGAGGCTGAGACCGCGGAGGCGGTCCGGCGCACCGAGTGGCTGATCGAGCAGCGGCGCGCGGCGCCGGCAGACGGTCCGCTGGCGGTGCGCAAGGCCGAGCTGGAGGGGGAGCTTGCGGCTGAGCGCCGGGGCGTCGAGCGTCTCGAGCGCGAACGGGTGGAGCGCGCCGGGCGGATCGAGCGTCTGCGTGCCCAGCTCTCCTCAGACAGCGACACCGCTCCCCGCGCCAAGCGCCTCGCGGCTGCACTCCAAAGCGCGGCGGAGGCGGTTCAGAGCGGTGTCTCACGTTTGGAGCAGGAGCTGTCGGCTGACAGGCAGGCGGGGGAGACGATGGCCGCGGAGCTGCGCACCTGTGCAGCTCAGGAGGCGGAGATCCAGGCGGCGCTGCGCGCGGCGGGGGAGACGGTGACCGCCACCGAGGTGGCCGCCCAGCGCCTGCGTGACCAGGCCGAGGAGGCGCAGCTGGAGCTTAAGACGGTCGCGGAGCGCCTCGGCCTGGCGGAGACGGGAGGCGAGGCGCGGGAGGATGCAGCAGCCGCTCAGAGCACAGCCGAGCTCGAGCCCGAGGCGGAGCCCGAGCCGCTGGAGGAGGCCGCCGCCGAGGCGCTGCGCTCACGGGTGGAGCGTCTGACTCGTCGTCGCGAGCAGCTCGGCCCCGTCAACCCGCTGGCCCAGGAGGAGTACTCCGAGGCGCTCGAGCACGTCGAGGAGCTGGAGAGCCAGCGCACCGACCTGGAGACAGCGCTGCGTGAGCTGAGGTCGGTGATCCGCGAGACCGACCGCCACATCCAGGAGACCTTCGAGGAGACCTTCAAGGCAGCGGCACGCAACTTCGAAGAGCTGGCCCGCGACGTCTTCCCGGGTGGCTCTGGGCGCCTGCGCCTGGTGGCCGATGAGCAGGGTCCGCGTCCAGTGCTCGGAGGCCAGCCACTGCCTGACGGAGTCGAGGATGGAGAGGCGGCGATCGAGGCCGCGGCGGAGGCCGAGAGCGAGGCGGAGCTCGCAGGCGAGGAAGAGCAGCTGCCGGGTGTGGAGATCGAGATCACCCCGGCCGGCAAGTCGACCAAGCGACTCACGCTGCTCTCCGGAGGAGAGAAGTCGATGACGGCGCTGGCCTTCCTGTTCGCCGTCTTCCTCGCCAGGCCGTGCCCCTTCTACATCCTGGACGAGGTCGAGGCGGCGCTGGACGACCTCAACCTCGACCGCTTCCTGGCGCTGCTGCGCCGCTACGCCGACCGGGCGCAGTTCATCGTGATCACCCACCAGAAGCGCACGATGGAGGCGGCCGACTGGCTGTTCGGCGTCTCGATGGGGCAGGACGGCGTCTCGAAGGTGCTCTCGCGTCGCCTGCCCGCCGAGCAGGAGCAGACGGCCGAGGTCGCCGAGGTGGCTGAGGCCGTCGGAGTCGCCTGAGGGTGGCGCTGCTACAGTCGCGCGGCCCGTGGCACGCGACTGGAGCGAACTCTTCATAACCGACGGGCCCGCCGCCGAGGCCGGTTCCGACGGCCCGCGAGACGGCGGGGAAGCAGGAGGCAAACGTCAGCGGGGCGGGCTCTTTCGCCGGCTGCGCGAGAGCATGGCCAAGACACGCCAGGCCCTTGGCTCGGAGATCCAGGCCACGCTCTTCGGTGACCTCGACGAGCAGACCTGGGAGCGCCTGGAGGAGGCGCTGATCATGGCCGACGTCGGCGCGAGCACCACCGCTTCGGTGGTGGCGACGCTGGAGGGTGAAGCCAGCGCGGGAGAGCTGGAGGGCGGCGAGGCGCTCAGCGAGCGGCTGATAGCACTGCTCGCCGACACCGCCCGGGTGGGCGACGCGCGAATCGACATCCGGCCCAAGCCGACGGTGATCATGGCCGTTGGCGTCAATGGCACAGGCAAGACCACCACGATCGGCAAGCTCGCCTGGCACCTGCGCCGGGAGGTCGGGGCCAGCGTGCTGCTCGCGGCGGCCGATACCTTCAGGGCGGCGGCGGCGGAGCAGCTCGAAGGCTGGGCCGGGCGCGCCGGATGCGAGCTCGTCAGGGGCGCGGAGGGCTCGGACCCGGGGTCTGTGGCGTTCGAGGCGATCGCCCAGGCGCGCAGCCAGGGGGTGGATGTGGTGATCGTGGACACCGCTGGGCGTCTGCACACCCAGGACGACCTGATGGGTGAGCTCTCGAAGGTGCGCCGCGTGATCGCCCGCCAGCTGGAGGGAGCGCCACACGAGACCCTGCTGACGATCGACGCCACCACCGGGCAGAACGGTCTGCGCCAGGCGAAGCTGTTCGCCGAGGCTGCCCAGGTGAGCGGCGTGGTGCTGACGAAGCTGGATGGAACCGCCCGCGGAGGGATCGCGCTGGCGATCGCCCGCGAGCTGTCGCTGCCCGTGAAGCTGATCGGGGTGGGGGAGGCCGTGGAGGACCTGCGGCCGTTCGACCCAGACGACTTCGCACGCGCGCTCATCGCCGAGAGCTAACCTGCACCTATGTGGATTCTCTGGCTGGTGGCCGCCGCGATCCTGGGCATCGGTGAGATGCATCAGGGAGGGCTCTACCTGCTGCCGTTCGCGCTTGGCGCGGCGCTCGCCGGCGCGGTCAGCCTGCTCGGCGTGGGCAGCCTGCTCTCGGCCATCCTGTTCGTGCTGGCCTCGGTGATCGTCGTCGGTGCGCTCAGACCGGTCGCCCGCCGCCACCGTCGCCTGCCTCCGGCGATCCGCACCGGAGCGGCGGCGCTCGTGGGCCGACGCGCGATGGTGCTCGAGCGGATCGCCAACGACGAGGGCGTCGGTTGCGTAAGGATCGAGGGCGGCGAGGTGTGGACCGCCCGCAGCTACGACGAGGACGAGGTGATCAACGTGGGCGAGCGCGTCGAGGTTGTGGAGATACGCGGGGCCACCGCCCTCGTCATGCACTGATTTAGAGATACGCTCTCGGTGGGAGTCACGAGAAAGGAATCCGCCTCATGGCCGCACTGATCGTCATAGTCGTGATCGTCGTGTTCGCACTGGTCGTCGCGGCACGCTCCATTCGCGTGATTCCCCAGGCCCGCGCCGGGGTGGTGGAGCGCCTCGGCCGCTACAGCCGCACGCTGGAGCCGGGTCTGACGATCGTCACCCCGTTCATCGACCGGGTGAAGCCGCTGGTGGACCTGCGCGAGCAGGTGGTCAACTTCGCGCCGCAGTCGGTGATCACCGAAGACAACGTGGTGGTCGGCATCGAGACGGTTCTCTACTTCACGATCACCGATCCCCGTTCGGCGACATATGAAATCGCCAACCCGCTGCAGGCGATCGAGCAGTTGACGGTCACCACCTTGAGAAACGTGATCGGCGGGCTCACGCTCGAGGCGACGCTGACGGCCCGCGAGAACGTCAACACCGAGCTGCGCGTCGTCCTCGACGAGGCGACGGGCAAGTGGGGGATCAGGATCAACCGGGTGGAGATCAAGTCGGTCGACCCGCCGGCCGACATCAGAACGGCGATGGAGAAGCAGATGCGCGCCGAGCGCGATCGTCGCGCGGCGATCCTGACGGCCGAAGGCGAGAAGCAGGCGCAGATCCTCACCGCCGAGGGGGCAAAGCAGTCAGCCGTGCTCACCGCCGAAGGAGCCCAGCAGGCTGCCGTGCTCGACGCCGAGGGCGAGCGTCAGGCGGCGATCCTGCGGGCGGAGGGTGAAGCCAAGGCGATCGACACGGTGTTCACAGCGATCCACGAGGGCAAACCAGACCGTGAGCTGTTGAGCTACGAATACCTGCAGATGCTGCCCAGCCTGGCCGAAGGCGACTCCAACAAGGTGTTCGTGGTGCCCTCCGAGTTCGCCCAGGCGTTCGGCGGCATCGGCGAGGCGCTGGCCCGCCGTGTGGAGCCGGAGGAGAAGGCGCCCGACGCACCTTCCTCGCCGCCTGCTGTCGGGCCGGGCAGCTAGAGCCAAGGGCCTCCGCACAGCGCTTCGCCGGGCCGGGCGCGCGGGCTGCGAGAATCCCCTCATGTTCGACTCGCTTGCGGAGAAGCTCCAGGGAACGCTGTCCGAGGTGCGCCAGCGCGGCACCCTGACCGAGCAGGACATCGATGCGGCGATGCGCGAGATCCGCCTGGCGCTGCTCGAGGCGGATGTCAACTTCAAGGTCGTTCGGCAGTTCACCGCGCAGCTGAAGGAGCGCTGCATCGGCGCCGAGCTGGTCGGCAAGCTCAACCCCGGCCAGCAGGTGGTGAAGATCGTCGACGAGGAGCTCACCGAGCTGATGGGGGGCGCCTCCGCCGGCCTGAGCTTCTCGCCGCGGCCGCCGACGGTGATCCTGATGGCCGGTCTGCAGGGCTCGGGTAAGACGACAGCCACGGCCAAGCTCGCCCGCTACCTGCGCGAGGAGCACTCCTCCTCGGTCGCTGTGGCCGCCTGCGACGTCTACCGCCCGGCGGCGGTCGAGCAGCTCGTGAAGGTCGGCGCCCAGGCGGGGGCTGCCGTGTATGAGCAGGGCACGGACAGGGACCCGGTCGAGATCGCCGCCTGGGCGCTGGAGCGGGCCAGGAGCGAGGGCAAGGACGTGCTGATCGTCGACACCAGCGGTCGCCTGCACGTGGACGCACAGCTGATGGATGAGCTGGTGCGAATCCGCGACGCGGTCAAACCCCACGACGTGCTGCTGGTGGTGGACGCCATGACCGGCCAGGACGCGGTCAACGTCGCCGAGAGCTTCGCCGAGGCGGTGCAGTTCGACGGGGTGGTGATGAGCAAGCTCGACGGAGATGCGCGCGGGGGCGCCGCGCTGTCGGTCAAGGCGGTCACGGGCAAGCCGATCCTGTTCGCCTCCACCGGGGAGAAGCTCGACCAGTTCGAGCGCTTCCACCCAGATCGCATGTCCCAGCGGATCCTCGGCATGGGCGATGTGATGAGCCTGATCGAGAAGGCCGAGCAGCAGTTCGACGAAAGCGATGCCAAGGAGCTCGAGCGAAAGCTCCGACGCAACGAGTTCGGGCTCGACGACTTCCTCGACCAGCTGAAGATGATCCGCAAAATGGGCCCCCTGACGAGCCTGCTGGGCATGATCCCGGGCTTCGGTGGACAGCAGCTGAAGAACATGAAGGTCGACGAGCGCGAGCTCGATCGGATCCAGGCGATCATCCTCTCGATGACCCCCGAAGAGCGCCGTCGACCGGAGCTGATCAAGGGGTCGCGGAGGCTGCGCATCGCTCGCGGCTCGGGCACCAACGTCCAGCAGGTCAACAAACTCGTCAAGCAGTTCGGGCAGATGCGCAAGGTGATGCGCCAGGTGGGGCGGGGCAAGATGCCCGACATCGGCGCCCTGATGCGTGGCGCTCGCTGAGCGTCCGCCTTGGCGCCATCCTGCGCTGAGGCAGCGCACCGTCTAAGCTCTGTCGCTGGACGTGTGTCTATTCGCCCCTACGTTCAGTGGCGAAATCGATATCGGCAAAGACTTAGTACCGAAAGCAGAGAGGTAACCGTGGCAGTCAGGCTCAGGCTCACGCGAGTGGGCGGCAAGAAGGATCCGATGTGGCGCGTGGTCGTGGCCGACCAGCGCTCACCGCGTGATGGTCGCGTGATCGAGACGATCGGCCACTACAACGCGCAGACCAACCCCTCGACGATCGTGATCGACGAGGAGCGGGCCCGGAACTGGCTGGCTCGGGGCGCCCAGCCTTCGGACACGGTGCGTAAGCTGCTGCGCATTCAGGGCATCGAGACCCGGACCAGCTAGCAGCCCGCGGGGCGCCACCGAGATGCCCGCCGAGAACCCCAGGCGCCTGTTGGAGTACCTCGCAGAAGGCCTCGTCGACGACCCCGATGCGGTCGCCGTGGAGGAGTTCGAGGAGGACGGCGGCACGATCGTGCTCGAGCTGTGCGTGGCGCCTGACGATTACGGCAGGGTGATCGGCCGAGGTGGTCGCACGGCCCACGCTCTGCGCGCCGTGGTGAAAGCGGCGGCTGCCGGCGAGGGGAGCCACGTGCTCCTCGACATCGTCGATTGACCGGCGAGGCGAGCCAGGGCAAAGGCGGCGCCGGCTCGGGTGCGGTCTCGACGAGCATGGGCGCCGGCCGGGTCGGGCGGGCGCACGGGCTGGATGGGAGCTTCTACGTAACCCGCCCGCGGGCGCGGCTGCTGAGCCTGGGGGTGGAGGTGACGGTTGCGGGAAACACCGTCGCAATCGTGCGCCGAGCGGGAACCGACCAGCATCCGATCCTGCGTCTGGAGGGAATCGACAGCCGCGAGGCGGCCGAGGCGCTGCGTGGCAGTGAGCTGACGCTCGACAGTGGCGATGTGCCCAGGCTCGCGGAGGGAGAGTGGTGGGCCCACGAACTTGAGGGCTGTGCGGTGCTCGACGGGGGGCGTCGGGTCGGCACGGTCAAGCGCATGATCGAGCTGCCCTCCTGTGAGGCGCTCGAAGTGCTTCCTGTGGACGGCGGTGCCCCCCTGCTCGTCCCGATGGTCAGGGACGCCATCCGTGGCGTGGATCCCGCCGGGCGGCGGATCGAGGTGGTGGCCAGCTTCCTCGACCTGGGCGCGGTCGAGCAGAGCGCTGAGATAGACACGGGCGCGACAGGCGGGAAGCCGCGATGAACATCGACGTGTTCACGCTGTTCCCCGAGTGGTTCGGCTGGTTCTCCTCTCAGCGCCACGTCAGCAACGTGCTGGCGGATGGCTCGCGGCTGGAGCTCGTGAACCCCCGCGATCACACCCCTCTCAGTGGACGCCAGGTCGATGACACCCCGTTCGGCGGTGGCGCCGGCATGGTGTTGCGGGTTGACGTGCTCGATGCCGCGCTGCGTGGCCACTATCGAGTGGATCCTGTGCAGCTGCGCGAGCGCCGCCGGGTGATCGCGTTGGCTCCCGGCGGGCGACTGCTGGACGACAGGCTGGTCGACGAGCTTGCAGGAGAGCCCGAGCTGACGCTGCTGTGCGGTCGCTACGAGGGATTCGACGAGCGCATCGTCGAGCATTTCGCCAGCGACGTCGTCTCGATCGGACGCTACGTGCTGAGTGGGGGAGAGCTGGCGGCCATGGTCCTCTGCGATGCGGTGCTGCGCAAGCTGCCGGGGGCGCTCGGGCACGAGGAGTCAGCCGCGGAGGAGTCCTTCAGCCTGGCGCTGGAGGGCGATCCGGAGTATCCCCACTACACACGCCCGGCCGAGTTCCGCGGCTGGCGGGTGCCCGAGGTGCTGCTCTCAGGGCACCACGAGCTGATCGCGCAGTGGCGCCGCGAGCAGAGCCGCGAGCGTGGTCGTGGCCTTGCGGGCGGGCGGCCCTGAGAGCCGAGGTCGGCGTGGTGCGGCGTGGCGAGCCAGCGGTTCGCTACCATTGCTGCCTCGCGCCGGCCGAGCACCCGTTTGGGGCTGCCTCGGTCGATCAGGGCGCGGCCTCCTTTTGTTATGAGCAGCGTTATCGCAACCATTGAGCGCGCGCAACTGCGCCGTGTTCCCAAATTCTCACCTGGCGACCGCGTGAAGGTGCACTTCCAGGTGATCGAGGGTGCGCGCAGCCGCGTGCAGGTGTTCGAGGGAGTGGTGATCAAGCGCCAGGGACATGGGGCGCGGGAGACATTCACCGTCCGCAAGCAGTCGTTCGGCGTGGGAGTCGAGCGTATGTTCCCGGTGCACTCGCCCAAGATCGAGCGCATCGAGCTGGCCGCACGGGGGGATGTGCGGCGCGCGAAGCTCTACTACCTGCGCGATCGGGTGGGCAAGCGCGCACGGGTGCGTGAGCGTCGCTACACGGGTCCGGAGGAGATCGTCACGCCAGGTCTGCTCCACGAGCCGACGCAGGCGACAGACGCGGATGGAGTGACCGCGGAGGAGGCGGTCGCCGAGCTCAGCACCGAGCAGCAGATCGGTGATGGCCTCGTCGAGGGCGGTAGTCAGGAACAGGCAGGGTCCACAGAGGTGCAGGCCGGCGAGGCCGATGCTGGGACCCAGGCTCCTGAGGATGCCTCCGCCGTGACGGCGGATGCGACCGAGTCCTCCTCCAGTGCCGGTAGCACCGACGACGGTGCTCCCGCCGGCGACCCGCAGGCGTGAGCCCGGGCGCTGGGAGCGGCAAAGGCGGAGGCTCCGGCGCGATGTCTGGCAAAGTGCGGCCGAAGTCGACCGCGAACGTGGCTGCCAACCGCGCTGTTGCGGCAAAGACGGGCAGGAAGGGCTCCAAATCGACGACCGCGGCGATCGTTGAGCTGGTCGTGATCATCGGGGTGGCGCTTGGCCTGGCGCTCGGCATCCAGGCGTTCCTGATCAAGCCCTACCGGATACCGAGTGGCTCGATGGAACCGACGCTGGCTGTCAACCAGCGGGTGCTGGTCAATCGCATCGGCATGGACTTCGGCGATCCTCACGTCGGCGAGATCGCGGTGTTCCACCCGCCTGAAGGCGCTGAGCAACAGGAGTGCGGACCAGTGCTCCACGACGTCACCCCGGGTGGTGAAGCGTGCTCGCAGAGCAATCCCAAAGAGGCGAGCGTGAACTTCATCAAGCGGGTGGTCGCCGGTCCCGGAGACGAACTCTTCATCAAGGAAGGGCACGCCTTTCGCAAGCCCGCCGGCAAGAGCCAGTTCGTTGCCGAGAAGGACTCCTACATCCGCCCGTGCCCCGAACCGAGCTCGCCGGACTGCAACTTCGTCAAGCCGATCAAGATTCCGGCCGGTCACTGGTTCATGATGGGCGACAATCGTGGCGAGTCCGACGACAGCAGGTTCTGGGGACCAGTCCCCACTGGGTGGGTCATCGGCGAAGCCATCGCCACCTATTGGCCTATCGACCGGATCGGGATCTTCTAGCGACGAGCTCGCCACGGAGGACGCGGTGGCAGATGTCCCTTTGCGTGGGTCGGGCTCCTCGGCTCGCTCGCGGCGGCGGCGCAGGCGGGCGAGCAGCGGGCAGCGGTTGTTCGCCTTCGATCGGCGTCTCGGCGTGCGCTTCGTGGCGGGGGCCGACGAGGCTGGCCGTGGATGTCTCGCGGGGCCGCTGGTGGCGGCCGGCGTGCTGTTCGACTACGAGGCCCTGAGCACCCGGGAGCTGCGCTCGCTCGCGGCTCTGAACGACTCCAAGCAGCACAGCTCAGAGGCCCGGGAGGAACTCTACCCGCTGGTTCTGCGCAGTGCCGCCCGCGTGCATGTGGTGTCCCGCTGCGTCCGCGGTATCGACGCCCGGGGCTTGCACAAGACGAACCTGGCCGCACTGCGTGACGCCTTGCGTGGGGTGACTCGCGACGCTCAGGGAGAGGTTCTCTGTCTCGTGGACGGCTTCTCGGTGGCGGAGTTCGAGCGCCCACAACGGGCGATCGTGGACGGTGACGCCACCAGCGCGGCGATCGCGGCCGCATCGATCGTGGCGAAGGTCACCCGGGACCGCTTCATGCGACACGCCGACGCCCAGCACCCGGGCTGGAGCTTTGCCGAGCACGTCGGCTACTCCACCCCGTCCCACCGGGAGGCGATCCTGGCGAATGGCGTCTCGCCACTGCACCGCATGTCCTTCCAGTCGCTGGCCTACCAGCAGCTCGCCCTTTAGCGCCGCTATCAGGCCCCTTCGACGTGGTCGATCCGCAGCAGCCTGTCGCGGGCATCCATCGTCACGCCGACGGCGTCGAAGCGGATGTTGCGGGCCTTCGGCCTGTCGGAATGATCTTCGCTCAGCCATGCCACTGCGAGACGGCGTAGACGGCGTCGCTGGTTGGAGCGCAGACCCTCCAGGGGCTCCATCGCCGGGTCCAGCCCCACCGCGCCCCGCCGGGCACGACGGGTCTTCACCTCGGCGAACACGAGCGTTTGTCCGTCGTAGGCGATCAGGTCGATCTCTCCGTGGCGGGTGCGCACGTTGCGTGCCACGATCGAGAACCCGAGTCGGACCAGATGGGCGGCTGCGAGCTGCTCCCCGATGCGCCCGAGCGCGTGAGGCGAGCAGTCCGATGGGCATCCCTCTTCACACACTCCCGGCACGCTAAGGCGCAAGCCGCGACCGGAGGGTCCGCTTTGTGCCGATTCAGCGTGCCGGATGTCTCAGGAGTGTGTCCTTCGCGCGAATCAAGAGCGTGTTGGATAGCCTGCTCGCCGTGGCCGGCGATCCTGTGAACGAGTCTCCCTCGGACGGAGAGGAGGGTCCTCGCTCCCTGGATGGGGTCTCACGCTTCATGGGCATGCGCTGGGATGATCCGCAGACGATCAGGCTGTCGATCCGCCCGGAGCTGATCAACGGCGGCGGCCTGCTCTCGGGCGTTGTCACCTATGCACTGGTGGACTACTGCATGGGCTCGACGCTGTGGGTCCAGACCAGCGAGCAGGAGCACATCGCCACGATCAACATCGCGATCAACTACATCCAGACGGCGGTCGAGGGCGAGATCGTGTGCCGGAGCACCTTGGAGCGGCGCAACCGCAGCACGGCTGTGATGAGCAGCGAGGTGCGCCACGAGGACGGCCGGCTGCTGGTGAGCGCGATCGGTAGCTACTCGATCTTCCCCGCCCGCAAACCTCGCGCGACCCCCTCGGCGCCCTGACGGCGACGGCGCTCACGATCGCCGGCTCGGACTCCGGGGGCGGGGCCGGGATTCAGGCCGACCTGAAGGCCTTCGCCCGCTGCGGGGTACACGGCATGAGCGCCATCACGGCCATCACGGCGCAGAACACGGTGGGTGTGGACTCGATCCACCAGGTTTCACCCGAGATGGTTCTCGCCCAGATCCGCGCGGTGCTCACAGACATCAGGGTGGACGCCGTCAAGGTCGGCATGCTGGGCACGTCCGCCGTGACGCGAGCGGTGGCCAAGGCACTCGGTGAGCTGCCGGGAGGCACCCCGGTGGTGGTGGATCCGGTGATGGTCTCGGAGTCCGGTGCGCGGCTGCTCGAGCCAGATGCTCAACGAACGCTCGTGGAGGAGATCCTGCCGCGAGCCACCGTGTTGACACCGAACCTGCCTGAGGCAAGGGTGCTCGCCGGAGCCGGCGAGGAGGACGATGGCGAGGCGCTGGCACGGGAGCTGCTGACCCTGGGCCCGCGGATCGTGGTGCTCACCGGCGGCCATCGCAGCGAGGCGAGCGACCTGTTCGTGGACTCGGTTGGAGACGGGCCGGCGGTGAGCATCGACGGGGAGCGCCATCCCGACGGGGCGGCCCATGGCTCGGGCTGCACCCACTCCTCGGTGCTGGCCGCCCAGCTGGCGCTCGGCAGCGCCCCGCTGCAGGCGGCGCGGGTTGCGCGAAAGCTGGCGGGAGCGGCTGTGGCGAATGGGTTGCGCGACGTGGGCCAAGGTCCGGGACCGGTTGATGTGATCGATCTCGGCTGGATGCGGGCGAACTGAGGTTCGAGGCTCACGGGTTTGCCATAATCGGCTTACGATGAAGCTCCTGCGTATGAAGCCCGGTCACGGTGAGATCGTGCTGGCCGAGGGCGATGTGAGCGTGGCGGAGCAGGAGCAGGAGCTGATCGAGGCATTCCGTCGCGAGCTCGATGCGGGCATGTGGGCGGCGGTCCCGAGCGAGACCGGTAACGGTCGACGCGAGGCGGAGCTGGTGAAGAGCTTTGACGAAGTTCCCCGCGATGCTGAGCGTGTGATCTTCTTCCCTCGGGCTGCGGGCGGCGCGCCCGGAGCCGGCCTCTAGCGTCTGATGGACCTCGCGCTGGGCACTGGCGCGGTGGTGCTCGTGGTGCTCCTATGGGAGCTTCTGCGCCCGACGTTCTCACGCACGCTGGCCCAGGCGCGTCACGCGTGGTCGCTGCGCAGGGGCGCAGCGGAGGCAAACGGCTATGACCCGGGCCGCGAACGGCGTGCGGAGCAGCGCGCGCGGGCGCTGCTGCGCTCGTGTGTGGAGGAGTACGACTGGGAGATGTACAGCGAGCTCGGTCTCCTGCGTGTGTGGGGTGGCCTGGGCGGGCGTCGCCGGCGGAGGGAGCCCGGCCTACGCCTATCTGATCTACCCGCACAAGCCGATCGTGGCCTATGTGCCCGCGACGGGGGAGCTGCTGAACGAGTACTGCGTGGCCTTTCCCGATCACTCCCGTCCCTATGGCAGCTCGCGGCTGCCACATTCAGACGACGTGCTGGCCAAGTGGATGGCGCTCACGGCCGATGAGCGGCGCCTGATCGGAGCGGCCAACATGCATCTGCCGGGACGCCAGATCGACCCCGACCGAGTGCGCCGCGATCTCGTGCGTCTGGAGCGCTGGGAGGCTCAGAGAGCAGCGCGCTCAAAGCTCGCCAAGCCCGCGCCGATCGGCCGGCACGGTAATGTGCGCGCCGCGTGAGCCCCACGGCGAACTTCGACATCAGACACCGCAGCCGCGCCCTCACCGAGGGGCCTGAGCGGGCGGCCGCGCGCGCGTATCTGCACGGCATCGGCTACACGGCTGAGGACCTGGCCAAGCCGATCGTGGGCGTGGCGCACTCGTGGATCGAGACGATGCCCTGCAACTTCAACAACAGGGTGCTCGCGGCCAAGGTCAAGGAGGGCATCCGCAAGGCGGGCGGCACGCCGATGGAGCTGAACACGATCGCGATCTCCGATGGGATCACGATGGGCACCGCCGGGATGCGCGCCTCGCTGGTCTCACGTGAGGTGATCGCCGACTCGATCGAGCTCGTCGCCTCGGCTCATGCCTTCGACGCGATCGTGACCATCTCCGGCTGCGACAAGACGATCCCGGGCGCTGTGATGGCGCTGGCGCGGCTGAACATACCCTCGTTGATGCTCTACGGCGGCTCGATCCGTCCGGGCTGGTTCAAGGGCGAGCAGGTCACCATCCAGCAGGTCTTCGAGGCGGTCGGTGCCCATGCGGCGGGAAAGATCACCGAGGAGGAGCTCCACGAACTGGAGGAGGCCGCCTCGCCCGGGGCCGGTGCCTGCGCGGGCCAATTCACCGCCAACACGATGGCGATGGCCTTTGAGGTGCTCGGCATCTCGCCGGCCGGCTCGGCGATGGTGCCCGCGGAGGACGGACGCAAGCTCCAGGTGGCCGTCGAGGTGGGAGAGCTGGTGATGGATGTGCTGCGCCGCGGCCAGCTGCCCAGCGAGATCATCACCAAGGAGGCGCTCGAAAACGCGATCGCCGCCGGGGCGATGAGCGGGGGCTCGACCAATGTGGTGCTGCACCTGCTGGCCGTGGCCAAGGAAATGGGTGTGCCCCTGCAGATCGAGGAGTTCGATCGCATCTCCGAGCGCACGCCGCTGCTGTGCGATCTGCAGCCGGGTGGCCACTATGTGGCCACCGATCTGTATGAGGCCGGTGGGGTGCCGCTGGTGCTCAAGCGCATGCACGAAGTGGGCGTCCTCAACGAGAGCGCCCAGACGGTCACCGGGCGCACGATCGGCGAACACGCCGCCGAGGCGCAGGAGACGGAGGGTCAGCGGGTGGTGCGCCCGCTCGCCGAAGCGCTCAAACCGACGGGCGGCTTCGCGATCCTGCGCGGCAACATCGCGCCCGACGGCTGCGTGGTCAAGCTCTCAGGCCACGAGCGGCGTGTCCACACGGGCCCCGCGCGGGTGTTCGACGGCGAGGAGGCGGCGATGGCGGCCGTCCTCGGAAAAGAGATAGCCGAGGGCGATGTGGTCGTGATCCGCGGAGAGGGACCGGCGGGCGGACCCGGCATGCGCGAGATGCTGGCCGTCACGGCTGCTCTCGTCGGCGAGGGTCTGGGTGAGACGGTGGTGCTGATCACCGACGGGCGCTTCTCCGGCGCCACCCACGGCTTCATGGTCGCCCACGTCGCTCCCGAGGCTGTCAGGGGCGGCCCGATCGGTGCTCTCGCCGACGGCGATGAGATCACGATCGACGTGGATGCCCGCACGCTGTCGGTGGCGCTCGACGATGGGCTGCTGGCCGAGCGCCTCGGCGCCTACACGCCGGCTGCGCGGGCCGACGAGCACGTGGACGTGGCGATCCAGAAGTACGCGAAGCTCGTGGGCAGCGCCGCCGAGGGCGCCGTCACGAGCTGAGCTCCCGCCTATCGCGCGGCCCCGCCAACCCGAAGGCTATTCGCTGAGGAAGTCTTCGAGCAGGGCGTTGAAGGCGGCGGGACGCTCGAGCATCGCCATGTGGCCGGTGTCCTCGAAGATGACCTTGTGCGAGCCGGGTATCAGTTCGGCGAACACGTCGGCGTCGCGGACGTTGATCAGACGGTCGCTGTCGCCCCACACGATCAGCGTGGGGCAGGCGATCTCGGGCAGGCGCTCGCGGAAGTCGTAGTCGAGGATCGCCTCGAGCGCCTGCAGGAAGCCGGGCTTGCCGGCGCCGCGCAGCTGCTCGGCGGCGAGGGCGGCGGGCAGACGGCTGGGGTGGCGCTGTGACCACGTTGAGAGTGGCCTGGCGCAGCCTGGATCGGCGGGCCACGGTGTCGGACTTGGACGCCACCCAGGCGCCGCCGGCGGCGAGGATCCGCTCGGCGCGGCGGAGGCTGGGGAGGACCCGTTCGCTGCGGGCGTCGCCGATGGTGGAGATGCCGGCGGCGGAGATCGAGCACGAGACGCTCCACCCGCTGTGGGAAGGCGATGGCGAGCTCGGCGCCGATGAAGCCGCCCATCGAGTTGCCCACGACGGCGGCCGCATCGATACCGAGCTGACCCAGCAGACGGTCCAGCAGGCGGGCATAGCCGAGGATCGTGATCTCCTGCTCGGGCATTGGCGAGCTGCCGAAGCCGGGCAGGTCGAGGGTGACCACGCGGTGCTCGGCGGCGAGCACGGGCAGCTGCTCGAGCCAGTTGGGCCAGGAGCCCGACAGGCCGTGGATGAAGACGAGCGGCGGCCCCTCGCCCAGCTCGATCGTGTTGACGGCCGTTCCCCCGACGCTCACCCAGCGCTGGTGGGAGCGCCAGTCGATGTCGAGCCATGCCGAGCGGCCCACCGGGCCGTACTGCTGAGCGCCCTGGCCATCGTCCGATAGGCGTCCGCGGCGCTCTGTTGAGGCGGGAGGGCTCATGAGAGGAATGTACCCCACCGGAGTGCTGTATAACAATGGCTATACGTGGTCTGAGGATTGGAGCATCAGAACTGCCATCCTCGCGGCAGGCGGTACATGCATTGCGGCGAAATAGGCCTGGCATGAGCACGATGACGACATCTCAACCCTCCACGAGCTCGAATGAGCGAACCCACCGCCACCAGGGTCTCCTCGACGTCTGGAAGCCGGCGATCGAGCTGCTGGAGGAGGACATGGGCAGGCGCGATGCGGCGCCACGCACTCGCCGGGCTTACATGACCGATCTGAGCCAGTTCGCCGAGTGGGCGGCCATGCAAGGGTTGACTCTGCAGGAGGTGGGGCCGAAGACGGTCCGGCGCTACATCGCCCACCTCTCCGAAGCAAAGTGCGCGCCCAGCACCTCGGCGCGCAAGCTGGCGGCGTTGAGGGCGCTGTTCACGAGTCAGCGCGAGCACGGGCAGATGACCCAGAACCCCGCTGACCTCGTCTCCACGCCGCGCAAGGCGGACCACCTTCCACGGGTGCTCACAGCCCGTGAGGCGGGACGTCTGCTGGACGGGATCTCCGGCGCCGCCGCGAGCGGACCGCTGGAGCTGCGCGATCGGGCGATGTTCGAGCTGGCCTACTCCTGCGGGCTGCGGGCGGAGGAGATCGTGTCGCTTGGCACGGCCGATGTGGACCACGACGGAGAGCAGCTGCGGGTGGAGGGCAAGGGACGCAAGACGCGCTTCGTGCCGGTGGGCGAGCCGGCGATGGCGGCGGTGAGGCGGTATCTGGAGCGAGGCCGCCCGGCGCTGACAGCGCCGCTACGGACGGAGGGCAGTTCGCGGGGAGCACTCGTCGCCCATGCACAGCCGCCAGCCCGCAGGGACGTGCTGTTCCTGTCGAAGACGGGTCGCCCGCTGGGCACGAGCGATGTGCGGCGCAGGCTGCGCACGTGGACCATGCGGACCGGCGTGGGGGAGGGTAGCTCTCCACATGCGCTGCGCCACAGCTTTGCCACCCATCTGCTGGACGGCGGGGCCGATCTCCGTAGCATTCAGGAGATGCTCGGGCACGCGAGTGTGTCGAGCACCCAGATTTACACTCGGGTAGAGTCCGCCAGGCTTAGAAGTGCCTATGCACGCAGTCACCCTCGGGCCTGATTGATATGCCAACCCGCCCCTAGGGGGGATGGAACCCTGGAGACGAACGTCAAACCGATCGAGCTGCGCGAACTGTGGCGGCGCTACAAGAACGACGGCGACAGCCGCGTACGGGAGCGGTTGGTCGTGGCGTACTCGCCCCTGGTCAAGTATGTGGCCGGTCGCACGGCGGCGGGTCTGCCTCCCCATGTGGAGGAGGCCGACCTGATCTCCTATGGCCTGGTGGGCCTGATCTCCGCGATCGAGCGCTTCGACCTGTCCCGTGACATCAAGTTCGAGACCTACGCCATCATGCGGATCAAGGGCGCGATCATCGATGAGCTGCGCTCCCTGGACTGGGTGCCCCGCAGCGTGCGGGCCCGTGCCCGTGAGGTCGAGCGGGCCAACGCCAAGCTCGAGCACACTCTCCAGCGCGCTCCCACCGACGCGGAGATAGCGGCGGAGATGGGGATCACGGTGGAGGAACTGAACGAGTCGCTGCTGGCCATCTCGCACTCCTCGATCGTGGCCCTGGACGAGCTGTGGAGCGTGTCGGACTCCAGCGGCGATCAGGTGTCGCTGATGGACACCATTGAGGACCCCGGTGCGCCCGACCCCGCCAAGGCGCTGGACCTGGGCGACCTGAAGGACAGGATCGCCGACTCGATCGCGATGCTCCCCGAGCGCGAGAAGCTCGTGATCGCTCTCTATTACTACGAGAACCTAACCCTCCGCGAGATCGGAGAGGTCCTCGGTGTGACCGAGTCGCGGGTCTCCCAGATGCACACCAAGGCCGTCCTGCGCCTGCGCTCGCGTATGCAGGAGGAGTCCTTCGACGACTGACCTGCGTCAGGGTGATGCCTTAAGCTGCAAATGAGTGCCGGCTACGCAGAAGGAATGGATCAAGCGCCTCGAACGTGAGGGTTGGACCTTCGGTCGAGGAGGAAATCACCAGGTCAAGATGACCAAGCCTGGTCATCGGCCGGTCACGCTCCCAGAGAACAAGCGTCGTGCGTACTCGAAGGGCTTTGAGGCCCAGTTGCGGCGCGAGACCCGTCTACAGGACGAGCCGACTTGAGTCGATACGTATCATGGGTTCAATGAACGCGGTCAAGGAGCTTCACGTGAACGTTCGTTATGAGGACGATTCAATGTGGGCTACCGTCGATGAGTTTCCGGGGGTTTTCGCCACTGGCGATACCCTGGATGAGCTACGGCGAAGCCTTGAGGAGGGTATTTCTCTAGTGCTCGAGCGGCCTGACGGGGCAATCCCTTCCGTGACCATCCAGCCTCTGCGGATGGCGCCGGCCGAGACCACAGCCAGCGCCGAGTTGGTCTACGCATAGCCGCTGTGGTCACCGAGCCCCTACTTCCTAGTCCGAGCGCCAGCCCCTACTCGTGCGGCTGCACCGCCTGCAGGAGGAGGACCCCACCATCGACCTGCACCGCGACCCCCAGACAGGTGAGCAGATCGTGGCGGGGCTCTCCCAGGTGCATGTCGAGGTGATCGTGGAGCGTCTGCGCGAGCGCTTCGGCGTGGAGGTGACCCTGAAGCCACCCCGGGTGCCATACAGGGAGACCATCCGCTCCCCGGCAGGCGCTAGGGGCAGGCACAAGAAGCAGTCAGGTGGGCAGGGCCAGTTCGGCGACTGTCGCATCGAGGTCGAGCCGCTCGGGGCAGAGGCTTTGAACGACCCGGGGAGACCCAGCTTCGAGTTCGTCGACCAGGTCAAGGGCGGGGTGATTCCCAGCTCGTTCATCCCCGCGGTGGAAAAGGGCGTGCGCGAGGCGATGCAAACGGGGTGCTCGCCGGCTACCCCGTCCAGGGGGTGAGGGTGCGATTGATCGATGGAGCCCACCACTCGGTCGACTCCTCCGAGATCGCCTTCAAGCTGGCGGGTGCGCAGGCGATGCGCCAGGCACTGCAGGAGGCCGATCCTGTGCTGCTCGAGCCCATCATGCTGGTCACCCTGTCGGTCCCCGAGGAGTACGTGGGAGACGTGATCGGGGATCTCAACAGCCGCCGGGGGCGCCCCCAGGGAATGGAGCCGGGCACCGAGATGACCGATATACGAGCCGAGGTTCCGATGTCCGAGATGCTCGCCTACGCGCCCGACCTGCGCTCGATCACGGCCGGCCAGGGCGAGTACACCCTGGAGTTCCTGCGCTACGAGGAGGTTCCCGGCCACCTCGCTCAGAAGGTGGCTGAGCAGGCCGGCCATGCGCCCGCCACAGCCCACGTGTGAGCGGGCCGCGCCGCGCGGCGGCCCACGGGCGGCTACCCTGATGGGCCATGGCCACCCGCACGATCGTCACCTCTCAGCCGGATGTTGCCTGCGATGTATGCGAGCGCAGGCTCCTGCGCGGAGAGCAGCCGGACATCTTCCTGGCAGCCGGTAGGCGCAGAACCGTCTGTGAGCTGTGCGCTCCGCGGGCCGCCCACGAGGGCTGGATGCGCGAGCGCGACAGCCAGTCGATGACCCTTCCGCCATTGCGGGCGCGGCGCGGGCGGAGCTTCTTCGAGCGTCTGCGCCAGGTGGGCGCCGGCAGGCCGGGGGCCGAGGGGGGAGACCCTCCAGCTCCCGGAGCACGGAGCGCCCGTGGCGGCTATGACTTCCTTGAGAGTCCCGACGGCGGGCAGACGCCGCCAGCAGTCCGCCAGGGCACGGCGACCCCGGCTCCGGCATTCCCCATCGGCGCTGCCCACGACGATCCCGAGGCGATCGAGCTTGGCGGTGCCCTCACCGAAGGCGCGGATACGTCCTTTGCCGGACGGGCCGTGGAGGTGTTCAACGCCAGCGAGTTTCCCCGTCGCGTGGCGGGGGTGGCTCGCTCGCTCGGCGCGCCGCAGGTCAACGTTCGCTCAGCTGAACATCTGGAGAGCGTGATCGTGATCGTGGTGGCCTGGGAGCTCAGCTGGTACCGCTACGAGGTCGATCTCAGCGAGCCCACCCCGGAGGCGCGGTCAACGGCCCAGGGGACAGAGCTGAGCGAGTTGGAGCGCGAGGAGCGGGTTGGAAACGCTGTGGCCTCGGAGTCGGGCACGCTGTCGCTCACCCATCTGTAGCTCGGCCTGCGCCCCTTGCTTATTGGCGAACGGGGAGTAAGATCGAGAGCGATGATCTACTGCGTCGTGCCCAAGCCCCTTGCCGATGAGCTGTACCCGAAGCTCGTGGAGCACTACAAGGACGACGAGAACGTCAAGGTGATCGTCGATCGTCGTGAGTTCGACCGGCGTGCCCGCTACGGGCGCTCCAGCGTCGGCGAGGCCGACGGCGCCGACCAGCGACGCATCGTGCGTGATCGTCGCCGGGCCAGAGTGCCCGGTGACATGCTGCCGCTGGCACGGGCCACTTAGAAGCTGTCTCATAACCTCCGTAGGCTGTCGGGGCGGTGGCGCGGACGTGGCTTCGGATCAAGGTGGACTTGCTCGGCGGTGGCGGGGTTGTGTGTGCCCCGTCGCCGGGGCGGGTCTTTCTGGTCGGTCCGTCGCATTCGTTTGAGCAGTTCGCGGAGGCGATCGATGCGGCGTTCGCGCGGTGGGATCTCTCGCACTTGCATAATTTTGAGCTGGGTGATGGTCGGCTGATCGGCTATCCGGATGACTCGTTCGCGCCCGAAATGATCTGGCTCGACCATGCCAAGCTGAAGGTCGCCAAAGAGGTCGAGCCGGGTGAGGAGTTCGAGTACGTCTTCGATCTCGGTGATAACTGGCAGCACCGCTGCACCGTCGAGATCGAGAAGGCCGACCCGCTCGAGGAGTACGGGATCGTGCCAGAGGGGCCGGTGGTGATCTGGGGCTGGGGCTCGATCCCTGACCAGTACGGGCGCCGCAGCTTCAACGACGACGGAGAAGACGAGGATTGATCAGGGGCCTGTCAGTTTGCGCTGGCAGACCACGGCGCAGCCGAGCAGCATGAACGCCATGTGCAGGCTGGGATCACGCTCGTAGCGGATCCTCAGCCGGCGCAAGTTGTGCAGCCAGGCGAAGGTGCGCTCCACGACCCAGCGTTCTTTGCCGAGGCCCGAGCCGTGCTCGGTGTTGCGCCTGGCGATCACTGGCTTCACACCGCGTTTCCAGAGCTCGCGGCGGTACTTGTCATGGTCATAGCCCCGGTCAGCGAGCACCCGCTCGGCACGCTGACGCGGACGGCCAGGCTTGCCGGTCACGGGACCGACCCCGTCGATAAGTGGCAGGAGCTGTGTCACGTCGTTGCGGTTCCCGCCGGTCAAGGTGATCGCGAGCGGGATCCCCGAGACTGTCAGTTCTTCTGTGTGTGTGGTTGGGTTTGGTTGGTTGTGGTTAGTAGGGGATTCGGTCTCCGAAGTGGATCTTGAGGGCTCGTAGTGCTGAGGGCCAGCGCATCACTTTGACCCATTTCGTCTCGGCTCGCATCAGTGCGAGGTAGATGAGCTTTGTTGCTGCTTGCTCGTCGGGGAAGTGTCCGCGTGTCTTGATCGCTTTGCGGATCTGGCGGTTGAGTCCCTCGATCGCGTTTGTGGTGTAGACCACGCGGCGTAGATCCGCTGGTAGGGAGAGGAACGGTGTGACGTGTTCCCACCGGTCGCGCCAGGCTTGGGCGACCATCGGGTAGCGCTCGCCCCACTTCTCGTCGAAGAGCTCGAGCTGGCGGGCGGCCTCTTCGGCGTTCGTTGCGCTGTAGATGCGGCGCAGGTCGGGCATCAGCTTCTTGCGGTCGGTGTAGCTGACATAGCGCATCGACGCCCTGATCATGTGCACGATGCATGTTTGGACCCAGGCTTGTGGGAATACCGCGGCGATCGCCTCGGGGAACCCGGCGAGGCCGTCGACGCAGGCGATCAGGACATCGCCGACTCCGCGCTGGTGCAGGTCGTTCAGGACTGCGAGCCAGAACTTCGCGCCCTCGGTGTCCTGCCACCACAGGCCGAGGATCTCCCGCTCGCCCTCGAGGGTGACACCGACCGCGAGGTAGCAGGCGCGGCTCTTCACTGAGCGGTCCTCGGTCATCTTCACCATCAGCGCGTCGAAGTAGACGATCGGGTAGAGGCTCTCCAGCGGCCGTGAGCGCCACGCCGCGATGTCCTCCAGCACCGCGTCGGTGATGCGGCTGACAGTGTCCCTGCCGATCTCGGTGCCATAGAGCGATGAGAGGTGCTCTGAGATATCCCTGACGCTCATGCCGCCGGCATAGAGGGACAGGATCTTCTCGTCCAACCCCGCCAGCCGCGTCTGGCGCTTGCCCACCAGCTTCGGCTCAAACGTGCCCTCCCGGTCGCGGGGGGTCCTCACCGCCACCGGCCCCAGGTCCGTCGCGACCGTCTTTCCGGTCGACCCGTTGCGGTAGTTGCCCGCGCCACCGGGCGGCGCTTGCCCGGGCGGGTAGCCCAGATGGTCGCTCAACTCGCCCTGAAGGGCCGCGTCGATCACACGGCCCGCCAGCTGCGTCAACAGGCCGCCCTGGCCGGTGATCTCCCCGGGCTCAAGGCCCTTCAGAGCGTCCTTGAGCGCGTCTGGCGGCAACAAGCCAGCCAGACGGTCCTGGAGCTCCTCGGACGCCTCGGCGCCCTCGTGAGCCTGTTGAGGGCGGCTGCGCCGCCCACTGGGCTTCTCGGTCATCTCCTGCATGATGATGGGGGTCCTTTCCCGGCCGCGCCCGGGCCAGAATCGACGCTACGCCTACGGCTACGCGTCGATCCCGGCCCGCAACACAAGCCGACTCGATTACCCCAACCACACACACTTCATCGGACACTCCCGGATCCCCCCGGAGTCGGTGATCAGGTGATGCTTGGAGCCCATGCGGGCACGGTCAACCGGCGAAGGGCCGGTGTGGAGCCCCCCAAAAGCGCACGAACATGGCTGCCATCAACAACAGCGGTGGACCAGTCGATCCTTCCAGCTGAATTCAGCCGCCGCAGAAGCTCCCGGTGCAGGCGCTCCCACACCCCGGCGGCCTGCCAGGCCGCGAGCCTTCGGTGTGCGGTCGCCGGCGAGCAGCCCATCTCCGACGGCAGATGCCGCCACGCGATCCCCGTGAACAACACGAACACGATCGCGTTGAAGCACACACGATCATCCACACGCGGACGCCCGCCTCGTGGATCCGGCAGACACTCCGGAAGCAACGGCTCCACCGCCTCCCAAAGCTCGTCCCGCACCCGCCAAACCGAGCCCGCCACAGAGCACCTCCCTCGCCGGGGTTATGTCACCCAGAAAGATTCGCCCTCCAACAAACAAGCCCTCCCCAAGAGGTATTGAGACAGCTTCTAAAGGCAACATCTGCACTAGTGCTTCTAAAGATCTTTGCCAGCCTGGCCTGCCCGGCAGCGAACCAGGCACATTCCAGTTCCCCGCCGATGTCGCCGCCGCCCCTACCACCGGCAACATCTACATCACCGACGCAGCTAACAACCGGGTGCAAGAGCTCACCGAAACCGGCGAATTCATCCTCATGTTCGGAAAGCACGTCAACACCAACGGCACCAACACCTGCACACACGAAGAAACCCCCAAATGCCAAGCCGGCGAACCCGGAAACCAACCAGGCGCACTAAACGGCCCAGAGGCAATCACCGTGGATCCCGTCACCGGGAACATCTACATCGCCGAACCCGTCCTCTATCGTGTGCAGGAGTACACACCCACCGGCCAGTTCATCCTGATGATCGGCAAAGAAGTCAACAAGACCAACAGCACAAACCCAAACCTCTGCACCCAACAAGAAATCACCAAAAACAACGTCGAATGCGGCACCGGCACCCAAAACAGCACCGGATCCACCGAACACCAAGCATTCACCGCCCCCGAAGCCCTCGCCGCAGGCGGCCCCGAAGACCTCCTCTATGTCGGCGACGTCCACCGCGTCCAAATGTTCAAAGCCAACGGCGAACCCGCCGGTGAAATACGCCAACCACTCGAAACCATCTCCAGTGAACCCAGCAGCAAAGTCACCGCCCTCACCGTCAATCCAGCCGGCAACATATACCTCGTATACACCCTCCCCGGCAGAGAAAACTTCGAAAACAACATCATCCGCGTATTCAGCCCCGCTGGCACGGAAACCCGCCAGATCCAGCTCAAACCCCGCCAAGCAGCAAACAACATAGTTATCAGGACCGGTGCGGTCGCGCTCGACGCCAACGGCCACCTAGCAGTCTCCGCCGTAGAAAAAGAAGGAACCGATCCGCCCATCAGGGTGTTCGGGATTCTCTACGACACCGAAACAAGCAAGCCCGTTACCGAATACGCCGTAGCCGAAGCGGGGCGTGGCATCGCGTTCAATGCTACTGGCGGGCTGTATATCGCGGTTGGCTTGACTAACGACCAGGAGGTTGATGGTTATAGAGCGGAACCGGTCGGGGAACTGTTACACAGCCGACCGGCGCGGTTGAATGTGTCGAAGGCACAGGGAAAGCGTCGGATGCGAGGTTTGATTGTCCGCTAAAGGGCGATGTGAATCCTGAGGGAGTCGCGGGGACGTTTGTGTGGTTTCAGTGGGGTCTAACGGAAGCGCTCGGTAGCGAAACACCGCACCAGGAAATCCCGGATGGCAACACGCCCGTTCCGGTCACCGCCATGGTCGAAGGTATCCGGCCGAACCAAAACGTGTATGACCTGCTGACGGGGATCGATGCGAACCTCGAATCCCCGGAACAGCTAGCCGGTGAAACCCTCCAGTTCACGACGCCCACGGTGGCGGCGAGGATCCTCGGCGAACCCGCAGTGTCGTTCGTGGGGGCAACCTCGGCGGTGATGTCCGGCGAACTGAACCCAGAGAACTCAGCCACGCGATACGCCTTCGAATACGGGCCCTGCGAAAACCTCGAAAGCTGCCCAGAAACCAGCCACACCGCCCTAGAAGAATCCAGCACCTACGGTCCGACCCCCACCACGATCGAAGTGACAGGCCTAAACCCCAGCACCCCCTACTCATACCGCCTCACAGCCACAAACTCAGCCGGCAACACCACCAGCAAAACCATCGGGCACTTCAAAACGCTCCCCGCCCCAGCCGTACAGGCCACCACCGGCGCAGCGAGCAACATCACCACCACCGGTGCCGTCATCGCTGGCATCGTGGACCCGGGCGGTGAGCCCGCTACCTACAGCTTCGAAATAGGCATCAACCACGGCACCGCTACCCACCTCGGCGTCATCGCCTCAGGCACCACCCCCAACAGCAACGAACCCACCCCCCTGCAGGCCACCCTCACCGGCCTCCAGCCCAACACTGAATACGCCTACCGCATTACCGCCCACAACGGCACCTCCAGCAGCCAAGGCGAAACCAGAACCTTCACCACCCAGCCACCGCCCCCAGGACCCACCGAACCACCCACCACCAGCCTCCTAACCACCCCACTCAAACCATTCCCACCACCACCCCCACCCCCCACAAAATGCAAACACGGAACCACCCCCAAACACGGCAAATGCACCAAACCAAAACACCACACCAAACACCACAAAACACAAAACCGGAGAAAATAGTTTCACGCTCAACGCGAGTAACGGCAGCGCCGCGTGAAGTCCGTCGCAGAGGCTGACGCCTGTTGGGTCTCATCTGACGGGCAGACGCAGCATCCCACGTACGCTGCATAATGCTTCAGTCATGAAGCTGATCGTCCATATCGACGGCGGTGCCCGCGGCAACCCCGGGCCGGCGGCCGCGGCCTGCGTGATCAGCTCGCCTGAGGGGGAGCTGTTGGGCGAGCACGCCGAGCTGTTGGGCCGAGCCACGAACAACGTGGCCGAGTATCGAGCGCTGCTGCTGGGTCTCGCCCGCGCCCGTGAGCTCGGCGCGAGCGAGGTGGAGGTGGTGGGGGACTCAGAGCTCATCGCCAAGCAGGTGCAGGGCGTCTACAAGGTCAAGCACCCAGCCATGCGCCCCCTCTACCTGGAGGCCATGGAGGCCCTCAGAGGCTTCGTTCGCTGGTCGATTCGTACCGTTCCGCGGGCCCGCAACGCCGACGCCGACGCGCTCGTCAACGCGGCCCTCGACCAGGCCGCGGCGGCCGGGAGACTCTGACGGGCCGGCCGAGCCGCCGGCCACGGCAGGAGCCGAGCGGGTATCAGTGCAGCGACTGGGCCGAGCGGGCGATGCCGAGCATCTGCTCGTTGGTGAGATCCTCCAGCAGCGTGTTGCTCACCCAGTAGAGGACGTTGCCAACGCGCCAGGCCACGAGGTGGATGTGGCTCCCGTCGGCGAAGATGCGGTAGTCGGTGTGGCCGATCTTGCGGGTTTCGCTGGGGTGGGCCACGATCGGCGGGTTCAGCCAGTCGGTGCCCTCGAAGTCGTAGTAGCCGCCGAGCCCGTTCTGCTGGAAGGGCACGATGTAGGCGTGGCGCCGATGGTTGTCGTTGTCCAGCAGCGTGTAGGCGCGCGCCGGCTGCTGGACCGCGGAACCGGTCTGGAGCCCCGGGTACAGCGGGCGGAAGGGCAGGTTGACAGATTCCTTGACCAGTTCGTTGTCGCCCGTGGAGGGAGTGGGGTAGAGGCCGATCGAGGCCGCGCTCGGCGCTGAGCTCGCGTGATGGTGGCTGTGGCCGGCCGTATGGCCACCCGAGCTGGGAGCGGGCGTGGGCGCCGGCGCGCTCACTTTCTGGACGCCATGCAGGAAGTCGGCGAGCGTGGCCTGCTCCAGTTCGGGGGTGCTCGTCACATAGGAGCCTCCCTTCAGGGGGAAGTTGCTGCTGGATGCGCGGAACTTGACCTGCCGCAGGGGCTTTGACTGCGAGAAGGCGATCAGCTTGGCCAGCTGGATGAGCTGGTCGGCCGAGGAGCTGAATCCCGCGGTGACGATCGCGTGGCCCACCGCTTTGGCGACCGTGTCCAGCTGCCCGGCCACGTTTTCGGGGGAGATCTGCTCGCGCAGGTCGCGCAGGAAGTCCTGCTGGCGCGCCACTCGCACGAAGTCGGAGTCCGTGTGGCGGTAGCGCACGTAGGAGAGCGCGTTGTTGTAGCAGAGCTTCTGGTAGCCCGGCTGGAGGTTGATTTCGGAGTAGTTTTCTTCCGGCGCGCCGGTGTTCACGTGGTAGTAGCGATGGTCGACGTTCACATACACGCAGCCGAGCGCGTCGACCACCTTGATGAAGCCCGCGAAGTTCACGTCGATGATCCCGTTGAGCGTCAGGCCGGGGAACACTTCGTGCTTGATCGTTTCCGCCGCCAGCACCATCGAGCCTTTGGTGCCGGCGAGCATCGCCCCATAGGTGTAGGCGGCGTTCACCTTTTCCTGGGGGTAGTACTGGCCGGTGGACGCTTTGATGTTGACCAGCAGGTCGCGGGGGATCGAGAGCACCGACGTCTGCCCCTGTTCGGGGTCGAAGCGCACCAGCAGGATCGTGTCGCTGTGCGGCGGGTCAGTCCGGTCCAGGGCGTCCTTGGAGGCGGCCCTGCGGTCCGAGCCGAGGACCAGATAGGTCTGCGGGCCGCCGTTGTATTCGGGGGTCACCAGACCCTTGGGCGCACCGATCTGGTTGAGGGGGGAGAAGATGTCGTGAGCGATGCCAGTGGCGGTGTTGAGCGTCACCGCGGCCGTCGCTCCCCCGCTGATCACCACGATCAGCACGCCGGCGAGCAGAAATCGCTTCCACATGCTCCACCACAGCGAGGGCGGACGCACATCATCCAGGGGTGTCGGCACCGGGCGGCTCATATGACGGTCGAAGGCAAGCGAACGCCACCCCCCGACGGCGCGCTTGACCACAGCCTAGCGAGCCCATCGGAGCACAAGCGCCGGGATGATGGGTACGCTCGCAACTCATGCTCAGCGCGCGCAACCGGGAGCTGCTGGGGCTCATCCCCTCGGGGCTGCTCGTGACAGCAGGCTTCACGGCCATCTTCATCCAGGCGGAGAACAACTCGCCCCGCGCCGCCACCAGCCTCACGCTCAATCACGCCTCGAGCGTCTCCTTCGCCTACGGCGCCCTGTTCCTCGCCCTGTGCCTGGCGGCGCATCTGGTGATCCGCTTCGCACTGCCCAATGCCGATCCCTATCTGTTCCCACTCGTTGCCGTCCTGGCGAGCGTCGGGATCGTGATGGTCTACCGCATCGACCCCGTCCTCGCCCGCCAGCAGGCACAGTGGATGATCCTCGGGCTGGTGCTGTTCGCGGCCACCATCCTCGCCCTGCGACGCCGCGGTGTCGGAGTGCTCGAGCGCTACCGCTACACCATCGCCGCCGTCGGGATCGGGATGACCGTGCTTCCCCGGCTGCCGGGAATCGGCGAGCAGGTCAACGGCGCCTACCTCGACATCCACTTCGGCAGCGTCTCCTTCCAGCCGGCCGAGCTCTCGAAGGTGGCCATCGTGATCTTCCTCGCGAGCTATCTGCGCGACAACCGCCAGATCCTGGTCACCGCGGGACGGCGCGTGCTGGGCCTCACGATCCCGCCGATGAAGCAGTTCGGCCCGATGCTGATCGTGTGGGGGGCGGCCATGGGCACGCTGCTGCTCACCCGTGAGCTCGGCACCTCGCTGATGTTCTACGGCGCCTTCCTCGCTCTGCTGTATGTGGCCACCGGACGGCTCTCCTTTCCCTTCATCGGCCTCGTGCTGTTCGCCCTCGGCGCATGGTTCGTGGCGGGGCACGTCGGTCACGTGCACGCCCGCTTCCTGGCCTGGGAACATCCGCTGGACCAGAGGCTCTACAACAGCCCGGGCGGCAGTTATCAGCTGGCCCAGTCACTGTTCGCCCAGGCCGACGGCGGCGTCCTCGGCACGGGCTTTGACCAGTCGCTCTTGACCTACCCCTACGAACTGGCCAACCACCACATCGTGCGCCGCTCGATCCTGCCGGTGCCCGAAAGCGACATGATCTACGCCGTCATCGTCAACGAGCTCGGCCTGGCCGGAGCCGCGGCGCTGCTGCTGGTCTACCTGCTGCTGGTGGCCCGGGGGTTGAAGACCGCCATCGTTGCCCGGGACTCCTTCTCGAAGCTGCTCGCCACCGGCCTGTCCTTCGTGATCGCCATGCAGGTGTTCGTCATCGTCGGAGGCGTCACCCGCGTCATCCCCCTCACCGGGGTGACGCTGCCATTCGTGGCCTACGGAGGCTCATCAGTGGTCATGAACTTCGTGCTCGTGGCCCTCCTGCTGGTGGTCTCAGACCGCGCCCGCAGGCCTTACGAGACCTCGCGGCGGCGCTGACAGGGACTCTCGGGCCGGGGCGAGCTCCCACGCATGGGCAAGCCCATGCGCAGGGGAGACGGTCGAGCTGTCGAAAGCCTTCCGCGTAGATGCTGAGCTCGACCACCACCAGCGCCACACCGCGGGTCTTCCTGGGCACGCCGCTCACGCCCAAGCACGGTCGCTATCGAGGTCTCGGTGAGGCGCGGGCTCTGGCTGAAGGCTTCTGCTCGCCTGCGGGCCTGCATCGGCGCCCGTGGCTGGCTCGACTGCAGCGGGCCCTGCAGGACGATCTGTTCGTGCTCCACTTCCAGCCCATCGTCTCCCTGTCCGACGGGGTGATCTCCCACTACGAGGCGCTGGTGCGCCTCGCCGACGAACCCGACGGTTCGCTGGTGGCGCCCGGGAGCTTCCTGCCCGCAGCCGAGCGCTACGGCCTGATCCGCGAGATCGACAGGATGGTCCTGGGCAAGGTCGCCGCCATGCTGGGCGGCGAGCATGGCCGCCATGGCGTTCGCATCGCCATGAACCTGTCGGCTCTGTCGGTCACCGACCCGGCCATGCTCGCCCACATCGAAGCTCGCCTCGCCCAGCATCGCGTCGAGCCCTCCGCGCTCGTCATCGAGGTCACCGAGACCGCCGCCATCTCAGACATGCAGAGTGCCAAGGCCTTCTGCGCCGGGCTGCTAACCCTCGGCTGCGGCGTCGCCCTGGACGACTTCGGCGCCGGCTTCGGCTCGTTCCAGTACCTCAAGCACCTGCCCTTCAGCCATCTGAAGATCGACGGCGACTTCATTCGCGGCTTGCCCATATCGCGAACCGACCAGCTCGTCGTCAAGGCGCTCGCCGGCGTCGTGCGGGGGATGGGCCGCCAGACCATCGCCGAGTTCGTCGGCGACGAGCCCACCATGAGCATGCTGCGCAGCTACGGCGTCGACTACGCCCAGGGGTTCGAGGTGGGTCGCCCTGAGCCGTTCGTGCCGCTGGGATCTCGACGACGACCGTTTGAGGGCGCGGCCCGCGTGCGAGAAGGCATCCCACCTCGGTAGCACGCGGACCAGCGCCAGATCCGGAGTGTGAAAGTCAGTGTCTAGTTGAAGTCGAGCACGCTGATCCCCCATACTAATTCTTTGAGATTATTGTCAGCGTCGAGTATCATGAACCCAATATGTAACCTTTCGACTTTCGCTTCAATTAATATTTCCGCCGTGCACTTCTGGGTGGCTTTGAGAAGCGCCGGCAGACAGTTCGTTTCCTTTGCGTAGCCGACGCCGAATATTCTCGTGCTTAACACTTCCAGTTCTTCTGGTGCGGCTGGGCTTTCCGCGTGTTCTTTGGGAAAGTCTTTGTTGAGCACGATGTTTCCAAAATTGTGTTCTCCGAACCAGACCGGAGCTTTGCCTTCGCCTACGGAAAGTTTAGCGCCGGCTTCTGTCAGTAACACTAAGTTTTCGCCTTCGATGTGGCCGGCTTCCGCGCCGCCCTGCGTGCACTGCCCGAGTTCGTCGGTTTCTTCCTGTTCTTTTAATGAAAATACAGCGGTCACGTCCCCCAGTTCGGTGTTGTTTTTGAGAGCTGCAGAAACCGTTCCTTCGCATAAGTCTTGCAGCCCGCTCGATTTGCATTCCACGTTGTAGGCGGGTTCTTTGCTTTCTGCGTAGAGCAGGTCTAAGATCGTGCTCCCGTCGAGAAAGGCCAGGGTATTCCAGGGCAGGTTCTCGGCGGTGACCGTGGCCGCTTCTGCGCCCGTGCCGCAGGCGCCTTTTATGCCTTTGCAGATGAGAGGTTTGTTTTCCCCTTTCGTATTTAATACTTCTTTGATTTCGTCCTGTGGCCCGGGACCGACGGTGCCATCTAGCGATAGTTCGCACTTAACCGTGGATTCGCCGAAGATTGGGACTTTTAAGTCGGTCAGTTCCAGCGACCCTTCGCTATCGGAAGATAACGCTTCCGTTATCGCCGAGCCGTTGGCTAACCATTCATCCGCTGTAGCCGCGAACGCCGGGGCCGCCATCGCTGCCGCAACCGCGAATACCACAAGCGGACCTAGTGTTAGAAGCTGAAGCCTCTTCACTTACATCACTCGCCTTTCCAAGCATGACGGGCAGTGCCACGTCGAGCCCGCCAGCGATCTGGTCGTTGAATAGAGAGCCCCCAATAATTCGTCTCTTGATGCGCGGTCCGTTGCATCTCGGCGTCGCCTCGCGGCGACGCGCAGCACGACCGATCAGCCTGGGCTGCGCAGATACGGACTCAAATTCAACGTACAGAAATAGCGCTCAGCTTTCAAGCTTAGGATAATAAATGTCTCCAACTCCTTTCACCGGCCTAATGCGGCGAGGGCCGCCCGCGCGAGGGTTTACCGCTACCTGTCGGTTCAGGTGCCCGGTGAGGGGAACTGCCGTCGCATCGCCTCATCCCACGCCCGATCGCTCATCAGGCTGCGCGAGAGGATTGAGAGCTTGGCCGATGGGGTGATCGTGACGCGGGCGCGAGGGCGCGAGCGTGTGATGGCTCGCTCGATCACCTTGGCCACACGCTCAGGCCCTGCGCCGAGCATGCGCATCGGCCCTTCGTAGGCGCCTTTGGTGACAGCGCCGACGGTGGCATTGAAATGCGCGTAGGGATCGTCGGGGGAGCTCTCCACGGCGCTCATCGAAGCGGTCGCCGCGTCGCCGAACTCGGTCGTTATCAGCCCCGGCTCGAGCAGGATGACGTCGATGCCGAAGCCGCGAAGCTCGAAGCGCAGAGCATCGGAGATCGCCTCCAGAGCGTACTTGGTCGCGTGGTAGTGCCCGCCGCCCGGGAAGGACAGCCGTCCGCCCATCGAGCCGAGGTTGACGATCTTGCCCCACCGCTGGGAGCGCATCTTTGGCAGCACGATCTGGGTGAGGCGCACGAGGCCGAAGATGTTGGTCTCGAACTGCCTGCGCACCGCATCCAGGGGCACCGTCTCGATGGCTCCGCTCTGGCTGTAGCCGGCGTTGTTGATCAGCACGCCAACCGCTCCCTCGGCTGCCTCGACTTCCTGGACCGCCGTCTGCATCGACTGCTCATCGGTGACATCGAGCGCCAGCGTGTGGCAGCCGGCGTCCGCGAGATCGGCGATCGACTCGAGTCGGCGCGCCGTCGCGTAGACGCTCCAGCCGGAGCGGGCGAGGCGCAGCGCGCTGGCCCGGCCGATGCCGGTGGAGCAGCCGGTGATGAGCACCGCCTTGGACACCTCGGGCATGGGCGGAGCATACGCGTTGCACGGGCTCGGGCGAGGTAGGCTGCCCGCATGACCACAATCTCTCCAGACACCCTTCCCGACGCGCTGGGCGACCCCGCGCGCGAGTTCATCGCCCAGACGCATCGACTGCTGATCGGCGGCGAGCGTCCCGAGGCTGCGGACGGGCGCACGTTCGCCACCCTCGACCCGTCGAGCGGTCGCGAGATCGCACAGATCGCCCACGGTGGCGCTGAGGACGTGCGCCGGGCTGTGGCGGCTGCGCGCGGGGCGTTCGCCGAGGGCCCGTGGTCGACGCTGGCCCCGGCCGGACGTGAGCAGCTGATGCTGGCGCTGGCGCAGGCAATCGAAGATCACGACCAGGAGCTGGCGGAGATCGAGTCGCTCGACAACGGCAAGCCGGTGGGCCTCGCCAAGTACGTGGACGTGCGGGGAGCGGCCGCCCACCTGCGCTACTTCGCCGGCTGGCCCACCAAGATCGAGGGCGGCGTGCTGCCGGTGAGCGCCCCGAACATGCTCTGCTACACCCGCCGCGAGGCGGTCGGGGTGTGCGGGCAGATCGTGCCCTGGAACTTCCCTCTGCTGATGGCCGCCTGGAAGATCGGCCCGGCGCTGGCGGCGGGATGCACCACCGTCCTGAAGCCGGCCGAGCAGACGCCCCTGAGCGCCCTGCGCCTCGGCGAGCTGGCACTCGAGGTTGGCTTCCCCCCCGGCGTGCTCAACGTTCTCACCGGCGACGGGGAGACGGGAGCTGCACTGGTGGACGACCCCGGGATCGACAAGATCGCCTTCACCGGCTCAACCGCCGTGGGACGCGAGATCGGCGCCAAGGCCGGTCGCGCGCTCAAGCGCGTCACGCTCGAGCTCGGCGGCAAGTCGCCAAACGTGATCCTGCCCGACGCCGACCTCGACGCGGCCATCAAGGGCTCCTACCAGGCGATCTACTTCAACTCCGGACAGGCCTGCAACGCCGGCTCGCGCCTGTTCGTTCCCGCTGAGCACTTCGACGAGGTGATGAGCAAGCTGGCCGCCCAGGCCAGCGGCGGCGCGTCTGGGTCCGGGCCTCGACCCACAGACACAGCTCGGACCGGCTGGTCTCCTCCGAGCAGCGCGACCGCGTCATGAGCTACATCGACTCGGGGCGCGAGCAGGGAGCCGAGCTGCTCGCCGGCGGCGAGGCCGCGCTGGCCGACAGCGGCGGCTACTTCATCTCGCCCACCCTGTTCAGCGTCACCTCCGACGAGCTGCGAATCGCTCGTGAGGAGATCTTCGGGCCCGTGCTCGTGGCCTCGCCCTATGACTCGCTGGAGGAGGTTGCCAGGCGCGCCAACGAGAGCGAGTACGGCCTCGCCGCGGGCGTCTGGACGCGCGACCTCTCCAGTGCCCACAAGCTCGCCGCGATGCTGCGGGCCGGTTCGGTCTACATCAATACGTGGGGGAACGTGGAGGCCCCGGCGCCCTTCGGAGGCTTCAAGTCCTCGGGCATCGGACGCGAGCACGGCCACGACGGTCTGGACGCCTACCTGGAGACCAAGACCGTATGGACGGCATTGTGAGCCTCGCCGCTTCGTGAGCGTCGCCGCACAGAGCGTCGGCGCCGCGCCCCGCGAGCGCTCGGCGCGCTGGGCGCCGGCCCTCGCCGGGCTGCTGGGGCTGCTGCTGGTGGCGGCTGCCGCCGAGATCGTCCTCGACGGTGCCGCCGGGCACTCGGCGCTAATACCCAAATCGCCCTCCATTTCGGGCTGGCTGGGAGGGCTGGGCGAGCGTCTCGGCTTCCGCGTCTTCCTGATCGCCCTGCTCGTCTCGGTGGGCGCCTACGGGGGGCTGGCAGCGCTTGCCGCCAGACGCGAGCTCAGCCTCATATCCAAACGCTCGGCCATCGTCCTGCTGGGCGCCCTGCATCTGATCGTGTTCGTGGGCCCGATCCTGCTCTCCACCGATGTCTTCAGCTACATCGCCTACGCCCGCATGGGAATCGTGCACGGGCTGAACCCCTACCTGCACGGTCCCGCGAGCATCGCCGGCGATCCCGTCTATCCCTACGTGGGCCACGACTGGAAGCACGTGGCCACCGCCTACGGCCCCTTCTACACACTGCTCTCCTATCCGCTGGGTCTGCTCGGCGTCACGGGGGCGCTGTGCGGGATGAAGCTGGTTGCGCTTGCGGCGAGCGCCGCCACGCTCACCCTGACCTGGCGCTGCGCGCGCATCCGCGAGATCGATCCCGTGTGGGCGATTGCTGGTGGTGGGGGCCAACCCCCTGTATGTGATCTACGGGCTGGGGGGAGCGCACAACGACCTGATCATGCTGGCGGCGATGATGGGGGCGGTCAGCCTCACGCTCACCGGCACCTCGCGAGGGCGCGAAGCGAGCGCCGCCGGCCTGGTCGTGGCGGGTGCGCTCGTGAAGGCAACCGTCGCGGCTCTGCTCCCCTTCATGATCGTCTCCAGGCGACGCCTCGCCCCGATCGTGGGGGCGTTGGCGATGCTGGCCGTCGGAGCACTGATCGGCTATGTGGCGTTCGGCATCAACGGGATCGATGTGGTCTCGGCATTGAACCGCGATGCGGCCTTCGTCTCCACCGACAGCTTCGCCGCCGAGATCGCCCACCTGTTCGGCAAGCCCGGCGTCTTCCCCGTCGACCACGCCCTGCTCAAGGCCGGACTGGTCCTGATAGTGCTCCACCTGCTGTGGCGCACCTGGCGGGGCTATGACTGGATCGCCGCATCGGGCTGGGCGCTGCTGGCGATCTCGGTGACGAGCACCTGGCTGCTCGCCTGGTACATCCTGTGGCCGCTGCCGCTGGCCGTGGTGACGCGCGAACGGCGCCTGCTGATTGCCACCCTCGCAGTGCAGGCACTGTTCGTGATCCACCAGCTGACCCCACTCCTGGCGCCGGTGTCATGAGCGTCGAGCAGGCATCGAAGCCCGGCGGGTTCGGCGAGCGGCTGCCGGAGCGGCTGCGCGCCCGCGAGGTGGAGCTGCCCGGGCTCGGCACCCTGCGCCTCCTCGAGACGATGGTGCTCGTGGTCGTAGGCCTGCTGCTGGCGGTTGCCACGATCGACGACGTGGTGCTGCAGACCCACGTCAACCACAGGCTGGTGGCCGATCTGAGCACCTGGCGCAGCTACACGGGCCACGACTACAAGAACATCGGCGTCGAACAGGACATCTACGGCCACACCACCAACGACACCGTCTGTGGCAACACCTCGCCGGGCCCGCCGAAAGAGCGCACCCAGATCTGCCTGCAGATGACCGGACCCGTCCTCGGCGGGCGGCGCGCGGCCAAGGGGGGCTGGTATCTGCCGGTGAAGTCCGAAGACCGGCGCGCCCTGCGCTACGGCTGCTTCGGGCGGGCGGTGGCCGAGGGGCGCTGTCCCCAGTGAGCGCCGCTGCCGCCGCGCCGCGGGAAACGCTCGAGCGCAACCGCCTGGCTCTGCCCGCCTGGTGGCCGCTGGCGGCGATCGTCCTGCTGGCGGCTGCGCTGCGTCTCTCGACGCTCGATCTGCAGAGCCTGTGGTACGACGAGGCCTTCACTCCCGTGCACGTGCTGCACCCGAGTCTGTGGACGACGCTGCGCTCGGTCGTGCACACCGAGAACAGCCCCCCGCTGTGGTACATCCTCGCCTGGGTCGACTCGCGGGTGCTGGGCACGGGAGCGCTCGCCCTGCGTCTTCCCTCGGCCCTCGCCGGCATCGCCACCGTTCCCGTCGCGTGGGCGATCGGACGCGAGCTGGCTGGGCGGCGCGCCGCGATCGTTTGCGCGGCTCTCGTAGCCGTCAACCCGCTGTTCGTGTGGTACTCGCAGGAGGCTCGTGCCTACGGGTTGTTCGTACTGACGGCAGCCGTGGCCATGCTGTGCTTTCTGCTTGCCCTGCGCGATCCGAGCTCCCGGCGGATGGCTGCCTTTGCCCTGAGTGGCGCTGTGGCGCTGCTCACGCACTACTTCGCGATGTTCCTGTTGATACCGATGGTGCTGTGGCTGATGTGGGAGCGATCGCGCCGGCGTGCCGCCCTGCCGGCGAGCATTGCCCTCGTCGTCGTGGGGCTCTCCCTGCTGCCGTTGATCTCGGCCCAGGGCGGCCACGGCACGCAGTGGATCGGGCGCTGGCCGCTGACAGAACGCCTGGAAGCGATCCCCCAGTACTTCCTCACGGGCTACTCGGGGGCTCCGCTGGGGCACGGCGTGGAGCTGCTGGTGGCGCTCCCGATCATCCTTGCCCTCGCTCTCGGCCTCTCGAGCCTGCTCGAGCCGCCGGCGGGGGCGCAGAGCGAGCAGGTCCCGGTCGCCGAGCGCGAGCGCGACCGGCGTGGTGTGGCACTCGCCATTGCGATCGCGGGCGGCGGGGTGTTGATTCCGGTGGTGCTGGCTCTGTTCGGCGCGGACTATCTCGCGCCGCGCAACCTCGTGGCGGCCATGATCCCCGTGACGGCGCTGGTCGCGGTGCTGCTCGCCTCGCCGATGCGCACGGCGGGATGGGAGTCCTCGGCGGCACTGGCGCTCACAGCCCTCACCCTGCTGGCCTTCCTCGCGATCTCGCTGGACGTGAACCTCAGCCCCCGCCTGCAGCGGGGCAACTGGCGCGACGTTGCCAAGGTGTTGGACGACGGCGGTTCGCCTGCCCGCGTCATCACGACAGTGGAGCTGGGATCGGCGCCGCTCGAGTACTACCTACCGGGCTTGAAGAACCTTGGCCCAAGGCGATCAGTCAAGGTGAGCGAGATCGACGAGACGGGCTATGCGCCGCTGCGCTCTTCGGCCGGTGATCCGCCGGCCGCGGGCTTCACGCTGTTCGCGCATCTGGACGTAGATGGACTGATCATCTACCGCTTTCGCTCGGCTGTGGCGCGGGTCGGTTTCTGAGGCTGCGCTGAGGCGCCATGTGATCACGCTCGCCCATCCCGAGGTGCTCGTGCCCGGGACCGCCCGCACTTCCGCCTAGGGTGTGCTGGTGCAGCCTAGGATTGCGCAGAAGCCGTCCACCCGCAAAAGGATTTAGCTTGTCACTATGAGGCAGTCGACCCTGGATGCTTGCGGCGAGGCTCAGATGGCGCTGGAGCGTGCCCGTGAGCACCTTCTCTCGCTCCAGGACGATGCCGGATGGTGGCGCGGGGAGCTGCAGACGAACGTCACTATGGACGCCGAGGACATGCTCCTGCGAGAGTTCCTGGGGATCCGCCACGCCGAGGAGACAGAGCGCTCGGCCGCCTGGATTCGCTCCCAGCAGCGCGCCGACGGCACCTGGACGAACTTCCACGACGGCCCCGGTGAGCTGTCCACGACGATCGAGGCCTACTGGGCGCTGAAGCTGGCCGGGGACAGCCCCGAGGCGGAGCACATGCGCGCCGCCGCCGAGTTCATCCGCGCGCAGGGTGGACTCGACAATGCACGCGTGTTCACGCACCTCTGGCTGGCGCTGTTCGGCCTGTGGTCGTGGGATCGCGTCCCCGCGCTGCCGCCCGAGATCGTCCTGCTGCCTCCCTCGGTGGCGCTGAACGTCTACGACTTCGCCTGCTGGGCCCGCCAGACGATTGTGGCGCTCTCGCTGGTGAAAGCCCACCGTCCCGTGCGGGCACTCCCGTTCGACCTGGAGGAGTTGCGTGCTCCCGCCGCTGCCGAACGCCCGCGGCGCGGGCATGTGTCGCTGCGCGGGCGCTGCCTGATCGTCCTGGATCGTGTCTCGCGTGTCTATGAGCAGCACCCCATCCGCCCGCTGCGTCGGCTGGCGCTCGCCCGCGCCGAGCGCTGGATCGTGCGCCGCCAGGAGGCCGACGGGTCGTGGGGAGGGATCCAGCCGCCTTGGGTGTACTCGCTGATGGCGCTGCATCTCGGCGGCTACCCGCTCGATCACCCGGTGATGCGGCGTGGCCTGGAGGGGCTCGAGCGCTTCATGGTGGAGGACCGCGACGACTCGCGTGGCGTGGGAGCCCCGGTGGGCGAGAGCAGGCGCCTGGAAGCGTGCCAGTCACCGGTCTGGGACACGGCCCTGTCGCTGCTTGCCCTCAGCGACGCGGGGATGCCAGGCGATCATCCGGCGATGGTGCGAGCCGCCGAGTGGCTGCTCGCCGAGGAGGTGACCCAGAGCGGGGACTGGGCGATCGCCCGCCCCGGCCTCCCGCCGGGAGGCTGGGCGTTCGAGTTCGCCAACGTCAACTACCCCGACGTCGACGACACCGCCGAGGTGGTGCTCGCGCTCGAGCGCGTGCGCGATCCGCGGGCTTCGGCTGGGACGCGCGGCTCGCCGTTCAAGGGACTGCGCGCTAGAGATGAGGACGTGAATGCGCTCGGGCGGATCGACGGTGCGATCGAGCGGGCGCTGCGCTGGGTCGAGGGCATGCAGAGTAGTGACGGCGGGTGGGGCGCCTTCGACGCCGACAACACCCGCTCGCTCGTTCGCGAGCTGCCGTTTCTGGACTTCGGCGAGGTGATCGACGAGCCCAGCGCCGATGTGACGGGGCACGCCCTGGAGATGCTCGCCGGGCTCGGGCTGGCGAGCTCGCCGGCGGCGCGTCGCGGGGTGCGATGGCTGATCGACCACCAGGAGCCCGAGGGCTCCTGGTTCGGGCGCTGGGGCGTGAACCACGTCTATGGCACCGGCGCGGTCGTCCCCGGCCTGATCGCCGCGGGCGTCGCTCCCGGTCATGCAAGCATCCGTCGCGCGGTGCGCTGGCTGGAGGCGCACCAGAACGAAGACGGGGGCTGGGGCGAGGACCCGCGCTCCTATGACGAGCCCAAGTGGATCGGACGCGGTCCGAGCACCGCCTCCCAGACGGCGTGGGCGCTGCTCGCGCTGCACGCCGCGGGCGAGGAGTCGACCGCTGTGAGGCGCGGCGTGGAGTGGCTCGTGGCCACCCAGCGCCCCGATGGCGGATGGGACGAGCCCCAGTACACGGGCACGGGCTTTCCCTCCGACTACTACATCAACTACCACCTCTACCGGCTGACCTTCCCCATCATGGCCCTGGGACGCTGCCTTGCGGCGGCCAGGGCCCACGAGGGCGAGACGACGAGCGTGGTCGAGTCGCGGGAGTGATGCTCATCGGCTCCGAGCCGGCTGGGGTACCAACGGCGGAGGCGGTCATGGCGCGGGCGGGGAGCGAGAACTTCCCCGTCGCCGGGCGCCTGCTCGGAGCCGGGGTTCGCTCGCAACTGCTGGCGGTCTATGGCTTTGCCCGTCTGGTCGACGAACTCGGCGATGCGGCCGCCGGCGATCGGCTGGCGGCACTCGACTGGCTGGAAGCCGAACTCGACCGTGCCTTCGCCGGCACGGCCGAGCACCCCCTGCTCGTGCGATTGCAACCGGCTGTGCGAGGAGGGGCGCTGACGCGCGATCCGTTCGTGCGCCTGATCGAGGCCAACCGCATGGATCAGCGTGTGAGCAGCTACGCCACCTGGGAGCAGCTGCGGGGGTACTGCACCCTGTCGGCCGACCCCGTCGGTGAGCTCGTGCTGGGCATATTCGGGGTTGCCACTCCCGAGCGGATCGCGCTGTCGAACTCCATCTGCACGGCGCTCCAGCTCGTCGAGCACTGCCAGGACGTGGCCGAGGATCTCGCCGTGGGGCGCGTCTACCTGCCCGCAGAGGACCTCGAGCGCTTCGGCTGCAGCCGCTCACAGCTCGGTGAGGAGCACGCGGGCGGTCCGCTGCGCCAGGTGCTCGCCTTCGAGCTCGCACGGGCACGCGCCCTGCTCGCCGAAGGCGCCGCCCTGATCGACCGCTTGCGGGGACGTCCGCGGCTGACGGTGGCCGCCTTCGTGGCAGGCGGCCGGGCGGCCGCCACGGCGATCGAGCGGGCCGGCTATGACGTGCTCGCGGGTCCGCCGAAGGCCGGGCGCGGAGGGCTGGCGCTGGCGCTGGCGGGCACGCTGCTCGAACGCCGCGGGAGGCGGGAGTGAGCCGCCAGGAAGTCGAGCAGGCATATCGGCACTGCGAAGCGGTGACGCGCAAGGAGGCAGCCAACTTCTACTACGGCATCCGCCTGCTCGACCGCGACCGCCGCCAGGCCATGTGTGCCGTGTATGCCTTCGCGCGCCGGGTCGACGACATCGGCGACGGCACGCTCGAGCGAGCTGCCAAGCTGGCGCGTCTGGACGGGGAGGAGCTGGCGCTCGCCGCGACGCAGCCCACGGCCACAGGGGGCACGGTGAGTGAGGATCCGGTGATGGTGGCGCTCGCCGACGCATACGAGCGATTTCACTTCTCGGCGGAGGTGCTGGGCGAGCTGATCGAGGGTGTGCGCATGGACGTGGCCGGGGTCACCTACGAGACGTTCGACGAGCTCGTCCTCTACTGCCGGCGCGTAGCGGGTGCGATCGGACGCGTATGTCTGGCGATCTTCGGCGTGCGCGGCGATGTGGCGGCTGACATGGCCCATGCCCAGACCCTGGCCGACGACCTGGGGGTGGCACTGCAGCTCACGAACATCCTGCGCGACGTGCGCGAGGACGCCCACAACGGCCGCGTCTATCTCCCCGCCGAGGATCTCAGGCGCTTCGACCTGCTCAGTGTGGACGGTCATGAGGACGTCTCGGCCGGTCTCGCCTCACTGGCCGAGCTCAACACCGGCGACGCGCATGGCGAGGATCTCGAGCGCATGGTCGCGCTGATGCGCTTCGAGGCGGCGCGCGCCCGCGAATGGTTTCAACGGGGACTCGAGCTGGGCGGCCTGCTCGACCGCCGCAGCGCGGCATGCGTGCTGGCGATGGCCGGCATCTACAAACGCCTGCTCGACCGAATCGAGGCCCAACCGGAGCAAGCCCTGGCCAGGCGGGTCTCGCTTCCCGCCCGCGAGAAGGCCTGGGTTGCCGCCCGGGGGATGATGGGCGGCGGCGCTTGAGCCGTGCTCCCCAGGTGCTGGTGGTCGGTGGCGGGCTGGCCGGGATAACGGCAGCCCTCGACTGTGCCGAGGCAGGCGCTGAGGTGACGCTGCTGGAGGTCAGGCGACAACTCGGGGGAGCGGCCTATTCGTTCGAACGGGGCGGTCTGGAGATGGACAACGGTCAGCACGTGTTCCTGCGCTGCTGTGAGGCCTATCGAGCACTGCTCGCCCGTCTGGGCAGCGAGCACCTGGTGAGCCTGCAGCCACGCCTGGAGATACCCGTGCTGAAGCCCGGGTCTGAGCCCTTCCTGCTGCGCCGGGGATCGCTGCCCGCGCCGCTGCATCTCGCGGGGGCGCTGGCCCGCTACCCCCACCTGAGCATGCGCCAGCGTGTGGGCGCCGTGCGCGCCGCGCTCGGGCTGCGGGGGCTGGAGCGCTCCCGGCGAGGCCGGCGTGAGCTCGAGCTCGACCGCCTGACGCTCGGCGAGTGGCTGGCCCGCCACGGGCAGGGTCCCGATGCCGTTGCCGCGCTGTGGGATCTGATCGCGCTGCCCACACTCAACCTTGCGGCGTCGCAGGCGTCGCTGGCGCTCGGCGCGTTCGTGCTGCGCGCTGGGCTGCTCGAAGCGAGCGACGCCGGGGATATCGGCTTTCACCGCGGCACCCTCAGCGAGATCATCGGAGGACCCGCTGAACAGGCGCTGGCGAGCGCCGGGGTGAGCGTGCGACTCGGCTGGCGGGCCGAGCGCCTGGAGCGCACCGCTCGGGGCTTCGATGTCCATGGTCGTGCCGGGTCCGCGGGTGAGACCGATGAGGAGCGCGAGGGCCAGCACGACGGGCTGAGCGCCGAAGCCGTTGTCGTGGCCGTGCCGCACGCCCGCGCTGCCCCACTGCTCGAGCCACTGCTGGGAAACGGCGCACGCTCGCTGGAGCGGCTTGGCAGCTCGCCGATCGTCAACCTGCACGTCGTCTATGACCGCGAGGTCTGCAGTGAGCCGTTCGCGGCGGGTGTGGGCACCCCGGTGCAGTACCTGTTCGATCGCACAGCCGCGGGGGGAGCACCTCCGGGATGTCAGTATCTGGCTGTGTCGCTGTCAGGCGCCGAGCGAGAGATGGGAATGAGCGTGGACTCCCTGCGCGAGCAGTATCTGCCGGCGATGCGTGAGCTGTTGCCGCGGACACGTGAGGCGAAGGTGGAGAGCTTCCTCGTCACGCGCGAACATGCCGCCACCTTCCGCGCAGCTCCGGGCGTGGAGGCTCTGCGCCCCGAGGCGCAGAGTGCACTGCGTGGGCTCGTGCTCGCCGGCTCGTGGACCGCGACCGGCTGGCCGGCAACACTGGAGGGCGCCGTCCTCAGTGGCCATACGGCGGCCTCACGGGCACTCCAGACGCTGGGAGTCGGATGAGCTCGCTGCTCGTGGCGGCACCCCTGCGCGTGGAGGCCGCGCTGATCTCCTCGGCGGCGGGGGGTGCGGTGGTGCGCAAGACTGGAATGGGCCCCGATCGCGCCAAGGCGGCCGCGGGGGAGCTGGCCGGACACTCGGCCACCGCGATGCTCGTGCTGGGTTTCTGCGGCGGCCTTGACGGAGCCTCGGTGCCGGGTGAAGTGATCGTCGCCGAGGAGGTGTATGCGGCGGCGGACGAAGGCCACGCCGAGCAGCGCACGCCTTGCGATCTGGCCCCGCAGCTCGTTGAGAGGCTCACCGGACGAGGCATGAAGGTCCGTGCGGGCAACGTCGTGTGCGTCTCGCGCCTGGCTCTCGGGGAGCGCCGTGCCGAGCTGCTCGCTGGCGGAGCGATCGCCGTGGACATGGAGTCGGTGTGGCTCGCGCCCGGCGCAGGCGAGCGTCCCTTCGGGGTTGTGCGGGTCGTGTTGGACAGCCCCGAGCATGAGCTGCTCAGGCCACAGGCGGCCTTTGGGGCGATCCGGGCTGCCTGGGCGCTGCGTCGCGTGGCCGGCGCACTTCAGGACCTGGCCCCGGGCGACTAAGGTAGGCCAAATGGCAGCCCGCATCAGGCAGAGCACGCGCATGGGGTTCTACCTCGCTCGCCAGCGCCTCGCCAAACGCGACAAGTTCCCCCTGATCGTGGAGCTCGAGCCGCTGTTCCAGTGCAACCTCGCCTGCTCTGGCTGCGGCAAGATCCAGCACCCCGAGCACGAGCTGCGGCGCCGGATGCCGGTCGACCAGGCGATCGGCGCAATCGAAGAGGCCGGCGCTCCGATGGTCTCGATCGCCGGCGGCGAGCCTCTGATCCACCCCGAGATCCACCTGATCGCGGCCGAGCTGGTCCGCAAAAAGAAGTTCGTCTATCTCTGCACGAACGCCCTGCTGCTGGAGAAGAAGCTCGAGAACTTCAAGCCGAGCCCCTATTTCTCGTGGGCCGTTCACATGGATGGGCTGAAAGAGCGACACGACGCCTCGGTGGAGCGCGAGGGCGTCTTCGACAAGGCCGTCTCGGCGATCAAGGCCGCGAAGGCGGCAGGCTTCAAAGTGACGACCAACACGACCTTCTTCACGCAGGACTCGCCCAAGACGGTGCGCGAGGTGCTCGACTTCCTCAACGACGACCTCGAAGTCGACGAGATGATGATCTCGCCCGCCTACGCCTATGAGAAAGCGCCCGACCAAGAGCACTTCCTCGGTGTCACCCAGACGCGCAAGCTGTTCAGCGAGGCCTTCGCCGACGGGCGGCGCAAGAAGTGGCGGCTGAACCACAGCCCCCTGTTCCTCGACTTCCTCGAGGGCAAGGCCGAATTCGATTGCACCGCATGGGGCATCCCCAGCTACTCGCTGTTCGGTTGGCAGCGTCCCTGCTACCTGATGGCCGACGGCTACACCAAGACCTACAAAGAGCTGATCGAGACCACCGACTGGAGCAAGTACGGTCGCGGCAAGGACCCCCGCTGCGAAAACTGCATGGCTCACTGCGGCTATGAGCCGACCGCCGTCATGCAGACGACAAGCTCGCTGCGCCAGTCACTGCGCGCCATCGCCGGCTGACGCTTCCTCCACGGCGCGCTCGCCGCCGCGGATGTCCTGCCAGCTGAGGTTCTCTCCCAGCAGGGCCGGCACGCCGAGGGCCAGAGCGGTGAGCACCTCGACGGCCTGCAGGATGATCCCGTAGGCCAGTCCTGGACCTGAGCCGATGCCGTAGGCCGCGAGCACGACCAGACAGGCGGCCTGGAAGACGCCCACGTTCGACGGGGTGGCCGGCAGGATGGCGCTGACGTTGATGGCCAGCAGGATCGCCGCCGCGGCCACGATGCCCGTGTGCAGGCCGAGGGCGAGCACGACCATGTAGCAGGCGAGCCACTGCAGCGTCCATGCCAGCAGCTGAAAGGCGACGGCCGGAGCCCCGAAGCGCGGTCGGGCGAAGACGATCAGCCCGAGACGGGCGAGCGTCAGCGCGCGCTCGACCGCGTGAGCCGCCTTCGCGACCCGCACGGAGTGCGAGCGCTGCCCCAGCGTTAGCAGGCGGGGTCCGAGAACGACAAGGGCGGCCACCAGCAGCGGTACCACCACCGCGAAGAGCACACCACTGAGGTTGCCGTGCAGGAGGGGGACGCTCGTGAAGGTGACAGCCGCGAGGATCGCCAGCGCGAGCAGGTTGATGAGCGTCTGAGAGAACACCGTGCCGGCGATGATCGGCAGCAGGCGGCGGTTGGGGCCATCGAGCCTGCGCGAGAGCACGAACACGCGCGAGGGCTCGCCGATCCTACCGGGGAACACCGCCGAGCCCATCACGCCGATCATCGTGGCCCGGATCACGGGGAGGCGCGGGATCGCGGTGTCAGGCAGGGCGGCCCGCAGCACGGCGTGCCAGGAGATCGATCGCATAACCAGAGAGAGCGCCATCAGCAGGAAGGCCAGCGCCACCCATCCGGGGGTAGCGGTGATCAGCGCGTGCCCGATGCGGGGCAGGTCCAGGCGCGAGAGGGCGAAGACCACGAGACCGGCCAGGAGGATTGCGGTGAGGGCGATCCCGATCCGGCGTCGCGCGGTCCGTCGCCTGAGGGTCGGCGGGTTCTCCGATGCACCCATTCGGCGGGGTCTAGCAGGTCGGACAGCTCTCACGCCGAGCCGCCCGTGCGCGGGCGGAGGTGGGCGCGGCGATGCGGATCGCCGAGCCCGGGCTCGCTATGCTCATCGGCGCAGCGATGAGGCCCGCTCCATAACCGCGGTTTTGGCCGCTGATGGCTTCTACGTCACCGTCACTCGAACGTCAGTGAGGTTGTGCCGTGGAACCAGACTCAACCGCAGCGGGCAAGCAGGACCAGGCAGCGGCTGCAGCTGTCTTCGGGCATGTCGACCGCCAGGAGCTGGCGGCGATCTTCGCCGGTGGCTTCATCGGCGCCGTCGGACGCTCGGCGCTCGCCCAGCTCCTTGTCCTACCCCCAGGCCAGTGGCCGTGGGCCACCTTTGCGGTGAACATGGCGGCGGCGCTTGCACTCGGCTACTTCGTGACCCGCCTGCAGGAGCGTCTTCCTCCTTACACCTACAGACGCTCGTTCCTTGCCACCGGCATCTGCGGAGCGCTCAGCACATTCTCCACGATGATGGTGGAGCTGCTGCGGATGATCGACGCTCACCGCTGGGCGCTGGCAGGGGGCTACGCGGCGGCGAGCGTCACAGGTGGGTTCGCGGCCGTGTTCCTGGCGACCAAGCTCGTGCGGCGGGCGAGGATCGGTCGATGAGCTTCCTGGTGTTGTGGACCGGTGTGGGAGCACTCGGAGGCGCTGCCTCGATGGCGCGCTTCCTGCTCGACGGGCTCGTCTCGAAGAGCTCCACGGGGGCCTTTCCCCTGGGCACGCTTGCCGTGAACCTCAGTGGAACGGTGGTGCTGGGGATCCTGGTCGGGGTGGGCCTGCACGGAGATGCCTATCTGCTCGGCGGCACGGCCGTGATCGGCTCCTACACGACCTTCTCCACCTGGCTGCTCGAGTCCCATCGCCTGGCCGAGGACGGCCGACGCTGGATCCTGGCGTTGAACCTCGGCCTAAGCCTCGCGCTCGGTATCGCCGCCGCCGAGCTCGGACGCCTCATCGGGGGTGGCTGAGCATGGAGGAGATGCTGGAGCTCACGGCCTACTTCGGCGAGCGTGACCGGAGTGGCGGGCGCCTGCTCGCCGATGAGCTGATGGACGCCTTCGCGCGCCACGGCGTGCTCAGCAGCGCGCTGCTGCGTGGCATGGAAGGGTTCGGTTTCAAGCACACACTGCAGACCGAGCGGCTGCTGACCCTCTCCGAAGATCTCCCGATGGTGGCCGTGGCGGTGGATTCGCCCGCGCGCATCCACCCGCTGGCCGAGGACGTACACGGGTTGGCGAGCCATGGTCTGATCACGCTCGAGCGCGCCCTGCGGCTCGGGTCCGCTGATGTCGAGCTGCCCTCGCTGGCGGGGGCGAGTGAGCTGAAGCTCACCGTACAGGTGGGTCGCCAGGAGCGAGCCGCGGGACGCCCTGCCCATCTCGCGGTGGTGGACTGCCTGCATCGCCACGGCGTGGAGGGCGCGAGCGTCCTTCTGGGGCTCGACGGCGCTGCTCGAGGCATCCGGCGCCGGGCTCGCTTCATGGCCGGCAACGGACAGGTGCCCATGATCATCGTGAGTGTGGGCGATCCAGCCGCCCTCGCAGGCGCACTGGATGAGCTGCGTGCTCTGCTGGCAGACCCGGTCGTGAGCCTGGAGCGGGTACGGGTATGTAAGCGCGACGGTGTGCTGCTGGCGCGCCCGGACGAGACGCCGCCGGTTGACAGCGCCGGCCTGGCCTACTGGCAGAAGCTCGTTCTCTATGCGAGCGAGCGCTCACGTGGCGGCGGCGAGCCGCTGCACAGCGCTCTCATTCGGCGGCTGCGGAGGGAGGGCGCTCCGGGCGCGACCGCGCTGCGCGGTGTGTGGGGCTATCACGGTGAGCACCCGCCTCACGGCGAACGCTTCTTCTCGCTTGCCCGCCATGCGCCCGTGCTCACGGTGCTGCTCGACACCCCTGCGAACATCGGTCGCTGGTTTGACATCGTCGACGAGCTCACCGGGGAGACCGGTCTGGTGACCAGCGAGCTGGTGCCGGCGCTGCGGGCGGGCGCTCCCGCGACGGTGTACGGCGGACTCAGACTGGCCGCCGCCCAACCCGCTCGACGGATCGCCGGGAGCGAGGAGGCCGCGCACTACGCTGAGTCCCAGGACAAACCACAGCGAAGGAGCAGCGAATGAAGGCGACATGGAACGGGGCGACGCTGGCCGAGAGCGATGACACGGTGGTGGTCGAGAACAACCACTACTTCCCGGCCGACAGCATCAACGCGGAGTACTTCAGCGACAGCGACACGCACTCCATCTGTCCCTGGAAGGGCGAGGCGAGCTACAAGACGATCGAGGTCGGTGGCGAGCAGAACGCCGACGCCGCCTGGTTCTACCCCGAGCCCAAGGAGGCTGCGGCCAACATCAAGGACCACTTCGCCTTCTGGAAGGGCGTGACCGTCGAGGACTAACCTCGGCGCAGACGCCAAAGCAGGTAGGCCACCACCGCGATGTTGACCAGCAGCGCGCCAACCTTCAGCAGGGTGGCGCTTTTGGTCAGCTCCCAGATCTCGGGGATGAACAGCAGGGAGGTGGCCACCACGGTCAGCCACTCGCCCCAGCGGCGGCGCTTCCACAGGCCGTACGCCTCGGCTCCCTCGAGCACGCTGTAGGCGAGGGCGAGCACCCCGAACACGACGTCCTCGTTCGAGTTGATCTTGCTCACTTTCTCGATCAGCCGGTGAATCCAGTTGTTTTTGGGGTCCAGGCCGAGATGCTGGGCGAAGTTGGCGATTTCGCTGGCCCAGTTGGCGTGGGGGTGGGTGACGAGCACGATGCCCACCGTCAGCAGCACGAGGGTGCGAAAGGCGCGCTCGGCCGCGATCCACGGCAGCAACCGGTCACGTCGAGCCGGGGGGTCGCGAATGATCGCCTGCATGGGCAGATATTCGCTGGTGGGGCGGCCGGAGTGCTGTGAGGCCCGTTCTCTTTGTGCTCCCGGTTGGACCCCGAGGTGGCGTGGATTGTCTTCTATTGCCAATAGACTTGTTCCTTGGTGACCGTACACAGCGACTGAGGGGCTCGATCGTGCGCAGCAGCGCCAGCCAGCGGGGCGCCGTACTCCACTTGCGGATGCTCGCCGGGCCGTTGCTCGTTGTGTCGCTGCTCGCGTGCATGGCGAGAGCTGGGTCGGCGCAGGCGGTCGCTCCGATGAAGCTGAGGCTCGGCACCCAGACGCTCGTGCGCTGCGGGCTTGCGCCGCTGTCCTACTGCGGCACGCTTGCGGTCCCGCTCGACCATCGCATCACCACGGGGCCCGACATCTCGGTCTCATACCGCTGGTATCCCGCCTCGGCCCCACCAGCAGGAAAGGCCGCCGCAACGGTTGTCCCTGTGGAGGGCGGGCCGGGCTATCCGTCGATCGGCTCGGTGCAAGGCGGCTACAGCGTGATGTACGGGCCGCTGTTGGAGCATTGGAACATGCTCGCGGTGGACAATCGCGGCACGGGAAGCTCCACTCCGCTCGACTGCCCTTCGCTGCAGGGCTTCTCCGCTCCGACCGGCGGCGAAGCCTTCCAGCAGACAGCCGCAGCCTGCGCGGCGACTCTGAACCACCGCTGGCGCTACCCCGACCACAGCTGGGTTCACGCCTCCGACATGTTCACCTCGGCTCCCGCCGCCGAGGACCTTGCGGAGGTGATCGAAGCGCTCCAGCTGCCCAAGGTGGACCTCTACGGCGACTCCTATGGCTCGTTCTTCGCCCAGGTCTTCGCCTCGCGCTTCCCACAGCTGCTGCGCAGCGTGACACTCGACTCCACCTACCAGACCAGCGGTCTTGACCCCTGGTATCGCAGCAGCGCAGCCGCCATGCCGGCGAACTTCAACGCCGTCTGCGCTCGTTCGCCGGCGTGCGCGTCCGCTGCGCCGGGCTCGTCCTGGGCACGGATCACGGCGCTCGCTGAAGCCCTGCGCTCGAATCCAGCCTCCGGGCTCGTGCCCGGTCCGCAGGGGAAGCTGGAGCGGGTGAGCATGAACACGGTGGGATTGGTGAACCTGCTCAACGACGCAGCGGGAGATCCGCAGATCTACCGCGAGCTCGATGCCGCAGCCAGGGCCCTGCTCGTTCGTGGCGATGATTCTCCCCTGCTGCGTCTCTACGCTCAGCGACTGGTCGAAGACGAGGCCTACTTCGGTGTGCCGGTCCACGCGTACTCCGCCGAGCTGTATCTGGCTGTGTCCTGCCTTGACTATCCGCAGCTGTTCGACATGAGCGCGAGCCCCTCCACCCGCGCGATGCAGCTGGCTGCGAACGAGGCGGCGCTGCCCGCCTCGAGCTTCAGCCCCTTCAGCACCGGCGAATGGCTGGAACAGGACCAGAACACAGAGGCATATACCGCCTGCCTGGACTGGCCGGCGCCGACGGCTGCCCAGCCGCCCACCGTCAAGGCGCCGCCGCTGCTGCCCAGCTCGCTGCCAGTGCTGGTGCTCGGCGGAGAACTCGACACGTGGACGCCACCCGGGGACGCGGGCAAGGTCCTGGCCGAGATCGGTGGACATGCGCGTTTCGTGGAGCTCGCCAACTCGACGCACGTGGTGGGGGAGGGGGACACGCTCTGCGGCTCGCAGTTGATCCAGGCCTTCGTGGCCGATCCTCAGGCCATCGACTCGCTGGATGGCTCCTGTGCGCCTGCCGTGGCGCCCATCCGCGCCGTGGGCTCCTATCCCGTCGAACTGGCTGAACAACCACCACTCGAACCCTCGCCGGGTAGCGGCACTGCGTCTTCTTCGCTGCGACTCGCGGCTGCCGCGGTTGCCACTGCCGGGGATGCGATAGCCCGCGAGCGAGCAACCGAACTGCGCTCTGATCGCGGGCTGGGAGGCGGAACGGTGACCGCTACACAGGGCGGGAGCGTCTTGACCCTGGTGCACGATCGACTGATCCCCGGGGTGTCCGTCAGCGGCACCGTGCGACTCGCGCCGGCGTCCTCACCGGCCGACAGAGAGACCGTGCTGGCCACCCTCACCGTGCGTGCCGCGGGGGTCGCAGGGGGTTCGTTCACCGCCGGCTGGGCGACCGCGGGAGCGGGATCGGCTCAGGTGCTCGGCAGCGTGGGCAGCGAACCGGTCTCGGGCAGCATGCCCGCGCCATGAGCTCTGGCTAGGTCTCCAGAAGCAGGGTCACCGGTCCGTCGTTGATCAACTCGACGGCCATGTGGGCGCCGAAGGAGCCCCGCTTGGCCTGACAGCGCTCGCAGAAGAGCTCATACAGCGGCTCGGCCTGCTCGGGACGGGCCGCCGCGATGAAGCTGGGACGGTTGCCACGCCGCGTCTCGCCGTAGAGGGTGAACTGGCTGACGCAGAGGATCTCGCGCTCGCCCAGCGGCTCGTTCATCTGCCCGGCCGCATCGGGGAACACCCGCAGGGCCCGAACCTTCGCGGCAAGGCGCTCGGCACCCGCCGCGTCGTCCTCGTGCGTCACCCCCAGCAGCACGAGCAGCCCTGGGCCAATCGCGGCCACCAGCTCCCCCTCCACGCTCACCGCTGCCCGGCTGACCCTCTGCACGAGCGCACGCATACTGCCCGAGTATGTCATAGTTAAGTCAGTGCTTAACCAAATACCAACCGAATCGCCAGTCGAGTCGCCAATCGAGTCGGGAGCGAGAGCTCCTCAATCTTTGGCGGTTGAGCTCGTGTTTGCGGCGCTCGCCGATGCCACCAGGCGGGCGATGGTCGACCGCCTCAGCCGCGGGCCCGCGTCGGTTAGCGAATTGGCAGGCCCGCTCGCGATGTCGCTCCCGGCGGTCCTTCAGCATCTTCACGTGCTCGAGGACAGCGGCCTGGTGCGATCGGAGAAGATCGGTCGCGTGCGCACCTGCCGCATCGAGCCGTCTGCGCTGCAGCTGACCGAGGACTGGGTGGCTCAGCGGCGCAGGAGCTGGGAGCAGCGTTTGGACCGCCTGGGCGAGTACCTCGCCGAGCACCCCGACAAACCACAGCAGAGGAGCGCACCGTGACCCAACGATCCACCGACCACCACACCTTTGCGATCGAGCGCATCTATGAGGCATCGCCCTCGAGGGTGTTCAACGCGTGGGCCGATCCCGAGGCGAAGGCCAGCTGGTTCGGTCCGAGCGAGGCGGCCAAGGGCGAGCACTCGCTCGAGTTCGCGGTCGACGGGCGCGAGCGCCTGACGGTCAATGCTCCCGGCGGGACCAGCTTCACCTTCGATGCGAGCTACCGCGACATCGTGCCCGACACTCGTATCGTCTACTCCTATGAGATGTACCGCGACGAGGCGCGCATCTCGGTCTCGCTTGCGACCGTCGAGCTCGAGCCGGTAGGAGAGGCGACCAAGCTGACGTTCACCGAGCAGGGTGTGTTCCTCGATGGGCTGGACACGGCGGCCGAGCGCGAGCACGGCACCAGGCCGCTGCTCGAGGCGCTGGACGCCTATCTGCGAGAGGGCGTGCGCGCATGAGCGAGCCGATGTCAAGCGCCGCCGCGATCGACCCCGCTCCCGCGGAGCGCTCCAGCTGGATTGCTCTGTATGTGCTGTGCACGGGCATGTTGATGATCGTGCTGGATGCCACCGTCGTAAACGTTGCGCTCCCATCGATCCAGGAAGACCTGCACTTCTCCACCTCGAGCCTGGCCTGGGTGGTGAACGCCTACCTGATCGCATTCGGGGGCCTGTTGCTGCTGGCCGGACGCCTCGGCGATCTGCTCGGACGACGCAGCATCTTCCTGGCCGGGATCGGCCTGTTCACGACGGCATCGCTGCTGTGCGGGCTGGCCCAGAGCCAGACGCTGCTGGTCGCAGCGCGCTTCGCCCAGGGCGTCGGCGGCGCGATGACCTCGGCGGTGATCCTGGGAGTGATCGTCACCATGTTCCCTCATCCCCGCGAGCAGGCAAAGGCGATCGGGGTGTACGCCTTCGTGGCCTCGGCGGGCGGGGCGGTCGGGCTGCTCGCGGGTGGTGTGATCACCCAGTCGATCAACTGGCACTGGATCTTCTTCGTGAACATCCCCATCGGGCTCGTCACCGCCCTGCTGGCCGCGCGCCTGTTGGAGCACGACGAGGGCATGGGCTTCGCCGGGGGCGCGGATGCACCCGGCGCGGTGCTCATCACCTCGGCGTTGATGCTGGGCGTATACACGATCGTCAAGCCTGCGGCGGAACATGGGTGGGGGACGGCCGTACGCTGGCCCTGGGGGGCGCCTCGCTCGTGCTGCTGGCCGGGTTCGTGATACGCGAGGCGAGCGCCGCCCGCCCGCTGGTGCCACTGCGGATCTTCCGCTCGCGCAACGTCGTGTTGGCGAACCTCATTCAGATCCTCTCGGTGGCGGGGATGTTCGGGATGTTCTTCCTGGGCGCTCTGTACCTGCGGCGTGTGCTCGGCTACGACGCCCTGCAGATCGGGTTGGCGTTCCTGCCGGTCACGGTTGGGATGGCGGTGCTCTCGATTCGCTACTCCGAGCGCCTGGTGATGCGCTTCGGCGCCCGCCGAACCATTCCTGTCGGTCTGGCACTGATCGGGGCCGCGCTCGTGCTTTTCGCGGTGGCGCCCGTTCACAGCGAGTACCTCACCGGGGTGCTGCCCTCGATGCTGCTGCTCGGCATCGGCGCCGGGGTTTGCTTTCCGGCTCTGATGGGTCTCGCCATGTCCGGCGCCACCGCGCAGGACGCGGGCCTGGCATCGGGTCTGGTGAACACCACGGCGCAGGTTGGGGGCGCCCTTGGCCTGGCTGTGCTCGCCACGCTCTCGGCCTCGCGCAGCGCGCACCTGAGTGCCCAGGGCCACGGGAGCGCCGATGCGCTCACCAGCGGCTATCACCTGGCGTTCTGGATCGCTTCCGGGCTCGTCGCGGCCGCCATCGTGGTGGCGGTGAGCGTGCGCGAGCCACGGATGATGCCTCCCTCTGCGCCCCTCGGGGATGAGAGACCGGCGACGGAGGAGGAGGCGGGAGAGCGGGCGGTGGCAGAGCTCGCTCGCTGAGCGTTTGCGCGAGCGCGAAGCCGCATCACTCCCCGCAGATCCTCGCGGGCGGTGGCGATGAGCTCCACGCCCGACTCGGGGTCATCGACCCAGCGCACCGGGGGCTTACCCGGGGATGCGTGAGAGCTGAGAGATCGCTGAGGGTGAGAACGGGCGGAGGGGCGATCACCTGATGGGAGCCGTCGTCGAACACGATCACTCCGCCATGGGGAAGGCGGGCTGGTGCGAGACGGGGACCGGCGAGGACCGCCGCCTTGGCGTGGATCTCAGCGAGCAGTGCGCTCGGAGCGAGCGCGGTGACCTGCACCACCCCTGTATATGCGGGCCGGCCGGTGGAGGGATCGAGCAGATGGTGAGCTGGGCGCCCGCCGCTGTCCAGCCAGCTGCGGCGCCCGATGCCGCTGGTGGCAACGCCCGTGTTGGCGAGCGCGAAGCTGTGAAGCAGGCGTCCGTCGAACGGGCTCTCGACTCTGATCTCCCGCCTGACGCCGGCGCTGCCGCCGATCGTCAGGTCACCTGCGCAGTTGACGGCAAAGGCGGCATGGCCGGTGAGCGACTCGGCGAGCGTGTCCGCGAACAGGCCCTTGGCGAGGCCTCCGCTGTCGAGATTCAGCCCCGGCGGTCGGGTGATGGTGCCGCTTGCAGGGTCGACATCGATCAGACGCCATCGAGCGGCGGGTGAGGGGGCCGCGGGCCTGCGTGCCGGGGCCAGCCTGAGTGCTGTTCTCAGTGTCAGCGAGTGGGGAAGGTCATTCTCATAGCCGGCCTCGCGGATCTCCTCGAGGAGGGTTCCGTCGATCAGACCGCCAGACATCGTCCCCGCTTCGATGACTCCCTGCGCGAAGCGCGCCATCAGCGGACTCACCGGAACCTGCGGGCGGGGATCGCGATTTAGGCGAGACAGCTCGCTGTCGGCGATGAAGCGCGAGAAGCTCTCATTCCAGCCGAGCAGACGCTGCCGGGCGAACGCAGCAGCCTGCTCGGCCGAGCGCTCGGCTGTGTCTCCGCTCACCATGACCGTGCAGCTGGAGCCGAAGCAGTCGAAAGTCGCGCTGGTCTCTCGCTGTTGGCTCATCACGACTGCGAGGTGGTCACGGCAGAGGCAGACGTGCTCGGTTCTTCACCGCTCGATGTTTCGGTGCCGCTGGAGGCTTCGCTGCCGGTCGAGATTTCGCTGCCGGTTGAGGATTCCGAAGACCCTTCGTTCGTGGATTTCCCGCTGGCGGTGGTGCTCACTTCCTTGCTCGTCGCGGCGCTGGTGGTCACGCTGCTGCGGCGTTTTGCCGCTGAGGAGAGTGCCGGGTCGTGACCCGAGGCAAGTTGCACATACACAGCGAGGAAGGCAGCGATGAAAAGTCCGAGCGAGAGCCCGACCACGGAACGCCGGATGCGGTGGGCGCGGCGGCGCATCGCTTCGCGACGGCTGCTCGCCAGGGCCTTGGCGTCGAGTTGCTCTGACGGTGGGGTGGAGTGAGCGCTCATCTCATCAGTCCAATCTGGGTTGTGGGTTGGGGCGGATCGGCGGTGTTCGGCGCGGCCTCGTGGCGCGGGTGTCCTTGGGCTTGACGGCGACAGGAGATCGTCTGAGCAGGCGCGCCATGAGTAGAACGAGCGGGGGCAGCACGACGATTGCGGTCATTGCCAGGAACCATGTCTGTCCCGCATCGGTTCCCTCGCCGAGTGAGTGGGCGATCCCCAGGATCCAGGCCAGCGCGGTGAAGCGGTGGAGCTTGCGCCACCGTTGCACGCCGATCTTGGTCCGCAGGTAATAGGAGAGCCCGAGCAGGGCCAGGGCCCAGAAGGCGATGATGCCGGTGCTCGTCCACAGCGTCTTGTAGCCGCCGACGAACGGTAGCGCCACGTCGGCCAGGGTGGGGTGCATGAAGCTGTCGCCGATGAGTGTGAGCCCATGGACGACGAGGGCCGCCAGGGTGGCCAGCGAGAGAGCCTCATGCGTGACTCGCAGATCAGCACCCCGCCGCTTCACCAGGCGCCCACCCATGAGCAGTCCCAGGCAGACCGAGACACTCGAGAGGATCAGTGCGGCGATGCCAGCCGCGCGGCTGGTGAGCCAGAAGAGGTGTGGTCCTGTTGCGGTGGCCAGGACGCTGATGTGTGAGGTGCTCATGTGATCATCAAAGCGCTGATTCCTGGGAGCAGGCTGGGAGACGCCTGAGCGGTTCGAGAGTGTCGTTACTCCCGTCTGACCCCGGAGGAGTTGTATGGAGACTCACTGTGGCGCGGGGCCCTGAAGCAGGTTTAACCCGCGGCTAAGCCCACGCTAAGAGCGCGAGCAAAGACACCGCGAGCGCTGAGGGAACAGCGCTCGCGGTGTCGGGGCTTGCTGATCTCGGGTCGAAGACCCGGGGGCTCAGGAGCGCGCAGGGACGGCGGAGCCGATACGCCTGCCCGAGCGGGCGGGGTGGGTGCGTGGGATCTGGGTGGCGGGGGGCACTGCGATGCTCGATGTATGTGGCGCCTGGAGGGCGGAGGGGCTGTGGGGAGTGAGACGGCTCGCGCGAGACATCACGAACACGAGCAGGCCGATCAGCGCGGCGTCGAGCAGGACGATGACGGCGATGGCTGCTGAGACGGACATTTGAGGCCTTTCGGTTCGCTTTCAGTTACTGAAGCGAGTATCGAGAAGCACCCTCAGCCGACCGTGGCGTTTGTCTGGTATTTCCCTGAGAATGAGGTTCGCGGCTCAGGCGCCCTGTGGGGCGTCAGGCGGCTTGGGTTCGGCCTTGGGCAGTGTCACCACGAAGGCCGCGCCGCCGCCGGGCGCGTTGTGGGCGCTGATTCGGCCGTGGTGGGCATCGACGACCCCCCGCACGATCGCCAGCCCCAGGCCGGCTCCGGCCTTGCCGCGCTCGCGGCCGCCCTCGGCGCGCCAGAAGCGATCGAAGAGGTTCTCGTAGGTGGTGTCCGGGAGTCCCGGTCCGTGGTCGCGCACGGTGATCGTGACCGTCTCGGTGCTGTTCGTGCACGCTCACCTCGATCGGTGTCCCGGCAGGGGTGTGCATGAGGGCGTTGCGCATGCAGGTTGGCCAGCACCTGGCGCAGGGCGTGTGCGTCGCCCGAGACGATCGACTCGGCTGGTGCGCTCAAGCTCGATCGAGCGCTCGGGCGCGGTCGCGCCGCGCGTCGAGGACGGCGTCGCGGGCGAGCACCGCGAGGTCGACCGGTTGGCGTCTGAGCTCGGGGGCTTCGTCCAGGCGCGCGAGCGTGAGCAGGTCCTCGACGAGCACCCCCATGCGCTTGGACTCCTCCTCGATCCGCTGCATCGCCATCTCGGTTCCGGCCTGGTCGCTGGCGGCGCCCATGCGGAACAGCTCGGCGTAGCCGCGGATCGAGGCCAGCGGCGTGCGCAGCTCGTGGGAGGCGTCGGCCAGGAACTGGCGCAGGCGGTCCTCGCTGGCCTCGCGTTCGGCGAAGGCCTGCTCGAGGCGGTCGAGCATCGCGTTCAGTGCCAGCCCCAGCCGCCCGACCTCGGTCGCGGAGGTCGCGGGGCTGACCCGGCGCGAGAGCTCCCCGGCGGCGATCTGACCAGCGGTGACCTCCATGCGGTCGAGCGGTCGCAGCCCGAGTTTCACCACGAAGAAGGCGGTCACGCCGAGCGCGGCGAGCACGCCGACGATGACCAGCCCCTCGACCAGCAGCAGGCGGTTGAGCGTCTGGTCGACTTCGCTCAGGGGTACGCGCGACCACGGTCACGCCCAGGTCCTCGGGGTCTCTGGTTGCGAACACGCGGTAGCGCAGATCGGAGGAGCCGACCGAGCCGACGGTGAACACGTGCCTCAAGGGAATGTTCGCCGGGAGCCTGGGCCGGGGCGGCTTCGCCTCCTGGGCGAAGCTGATTTCGATGTTGCCGAGGACGTGGCCGGCGGCGTCCCTGCGCTGCCCGTAGGTGCCGGGAGGAAGGTTGGGTCCGGGGCCGCTCGTGCTCGATGATCGCTTGGTGGTGGTCTGCGCGGGGGCGTCGTCGGAGCGGGAGCTCTCGGAGTCCTTTGCTGAGCTCTCGCCCGTGCCCTGCTCCTCATCGGAGGGCAGGTAGCCCGATCTGTCGAGCACCTGGGAGACGGCCGGCCCGGCAGCCGAACCTGCGCGTCGACGCGTTCTTCCAGGAACGAGCGCTGCTCGGTGTAGGTGACGCCGCCGAGCAGGATGAGACCGGCCGCCGCGAGCACGAGCACGCTCGCGAGCACACGAGCGCGCAGCGATGCCATCAGGAGCGCGGGGCCTGCAGCGCGTATCCGACCCCGCGCACGGTTCTGATCAGCGACGGCCCGCTGGCGTCGAGCTTCTTGCGCAGGTAGCTGATGTAGGTCTCGAGCACCCGTCCGTCGCCGCCGAAGTCGTAGTTCCAGACGTGGTCGAGCAGCTGGGCGCGCGTCATCACGCGGCGCGGGTTGAGCATCAGGTAGCGCAGCAGGCGGTATTCGGTGGCGGTCAGCTCGATCGGCTCGCCCGCGCGGGTCACCTCGCGCGACTCCTCGTCGAGCTCGAGGTCCTCGAAAACGAGGCGACCCGACTCCGCGGATGCCTGGCCGGTGCGCCGCAGGATCGTGCGGATCCGCGCCACGAGCTCCTCGAGGCTGAATGGCTTGGTCATGTAGTCGTCGCCGCCGCCGCTCAGGCCGCGGACCTTGTCCTCGGTGGCGTCGCGGGCGGTTAGGAAGATGATCGGCACGCCGGCCCGCTGGGCGCCCAGGCGGCTGGCCACGTCGAAGCCCTCCATGTCGGGAAGCATCACGTCGAGCACCATCAGGTGGGGTTTGAAGCTGGCCACGGCCGCGAGCGCCTCGCGCCCGGTGGCGGCCGTCTCGACCGTGAAGCCCTGGAAGCGCAGGGCCATGCTCAAGACCTCGACGAGGTTGGGCTCGTCGTCGACCACGAGCACGCGATGCGGATCGTCCTCGTTGCTCATAGCTGTGGGAAGGAGTTGGTGGCGGGGTGCATGGTTCCCTTTCGTGCCGGTTGCGGCCCGGCGAGGTCAAGGTTCACCGCACACGATGAGAGTAACCGTTGAGAAACCTGAGAGTTTGCTGAGGGTCAGGAAGACGGCAGCCAAATGTCCAGCCTATGATTGACCTGTGAGGGTTTGGCGGCTCATGAGGCGACGGGGCACATACGCCTGTGCCGGCATCCTTTTCTTGGCTTCGCTGGGGCTCGCCGCCGCGAGTGCCGAGGCGGCGCCCTGGTGGACGCCACCGCAGCATCTGACCTGGTACTGGCAGCTCCAGGGAACGATCGACAACGGCGAGCCAGTGGCGGCCTACGACATCGACGCCTTCGAAACCGGGGCGGGCGAGGTGGCGAGCCTGCACCGCGAAGGCAAGCGTGTGATCTGTTACGTCGATGTCGGCACCGCCGAGAAGTTCCGCCCCGACTATTCATCCTTCCCGGCCTCGGTGCTGGGACACTCGAACGGTTGGCCCGGCGAGCGCTGGCTCGACATCCGCCGGCTCGGGGTGATCGAGCCGATCATGGCCGCGCGTTTTGAGATGTGCAGAGAAAAGGGATTCGATGCGATCGAGCCGGACAACATCGAAGCCTATGCCAACCGCTCCGGCTTTCCGCTCACCGCCACTGAGCAGCTGACGTTCAACGAGTGGATAGCCGGCGAGGCACACGCGCTGGGCATGGGGGTCCTGCAGAAGAACGATCCCGAACAGAGCGCGGCACTCGAGCCTCACTTCGACGGGGCGCTCACCGAGCAGTGCAACCAGTACCGCGAATGCGCGAGCTTCGGGGTGTATCTGAAGGCCGGCAAGCCGGTGCTGAACGCCGAGTACCACCTGCCCACCAAGCGCTTCTGTGCGGCCGACAACGCCGCAGGCATCATGGGCGCGCGCTACGACCTCGCGCTCGATGGGAAGCGGTTCGAAGCATGCTGGTAGCGGGCGTTGGGAGCGCCGCAGCCGCAGGCTGAATTCCATGGTCGCCTTTTCGGTGACGTTGACGAAGCCGCCGACGCTGGGCGCCGCTCTGGGAGGGCAGGAAGGCGAGGTCGAAATGAGGCCCTGCTAAAGGCTCGGTGGGAGCTTTCTAAGCCAAGGCACTCAGATCTCCCAGCTTGGAGACCTACATTCGCCTGAAATGGGTGGCGCGCATGTCTAATCTCGGCGACGGCTGTGTACGAGTGCTGCTGGTCGAGGACGAGAGATCGATCTCCGAGCCGTTCTCGAACGCGCTGACGCGGGAGGGATTCGTGCCCCGGCTCGCCGCGAGCGTCGCCGAGGCAAGGGTGGCGCTCGCGGAGTACGAGCCCGACATGGTGCTGCTCGACCTCACCCTGCCCGACGGAGACGGACGGGATCTCGCCCGAGAGCTGCGAGCCACCACGCAGATCCCGCTGATCATGCTCACCGCTCGCGGCAGTGAGATCGATCGTGTCGTCGGCCTCGAGCTCGGCGCCGACGACTACGTCGTGAAGCCCTTCGCCGCGGCCGAGGTGATGGCGCGCATCAGAGCGGTGCTCCGTCGCACTCGCCAACAGGCGACGAGCGCAAAGCTGATCGTCGGCGATGTCACCGTCGAGGTCAGCGCGCGTCGCGCCTGGCGGGACGGCGAGGAGCTGTCGCTCACGCGCAAGGAGTTCGACCTGCTCGCCCGGCTTGCTCGCAGCGCCGGTCAGGTCGTCACGCGCGAGGAGCTGATGAGCGACGTATGGGACGAGAACTGGTTCGGCTCGACCAAGACGCTCGACGTGCACATGGCCGCTCTGCGACGCAAGCTCGGTGAGGATCGATCCGCCTCGCAGTGCATCCAGACGGTGCGCGGCGTCGGCTTTCGCTTCTCCACGACCCAGGGGGACTGACCCATCAGCCTGCGCACGCGTCTGCTGCTATCGCTCGCCTACGTGCTCGTCTTGGCGGTCGTATCGCTCGGCGTCCCGCTCGCGCTGAGTCTCCGCGACCGTGTCAACGCCGAGGTGCGCTCCCAGGCCCTCAGCCAGGCAGACGTGGTCGCGGCCACCTCGGCGGCGCTGCTCTCCCCGCCGAGCAGCAAGGACCTGGAAGCCCTCGCGCGCTCCAGCGGAGCCACGGTGCGGGGGCGAGTGTTGATCCTCGATGCCCGCGGGCAGGTGCTCGCCGACAGTGCCAGCAACTCGACGCTCGCGAGCAGCTACTCGAGTCGCCCCGAGGTGGCCTCGGCACTTCGTGGCAAGGCGGTCCAGACGCAGCGCAACAGCCACAGCCTCGGCGAGAGCATCCTGGCAACGGCTGTCCCCATCATCTACCGGGCACGCACGATCGGCGTGGTCCGTATCACCCAGAGCGTCACCGCGGTGCAACACGCCGTCAGCAGCACGGTCGCGAAGCTGGCGCTCGTGGCGGCGACGGTCCTGCTGCTCGGTCTGCTTGCCGGAGCGCTGATCGCCCGCCAGATCGCACAGCCGCTGCGACGTCTGGAGAGCGCCGCGCGGCGGATCGCCGGGGGAGCTCTCGGCACGCGCCGTCGTGGAGGGCAGCTCCGAGCAGCGCTCGCTAAGCGCCTCCTTCAATGAGATGGCCGACCGCAACCAGCGGCTGATTGCGGCACAGCGGGAGTTCATCGCGGACGCCTCGCACCAGCTCCGAACTCCGCTGACGGCCCTCAGGCTGCGCTTGGAGGAGGCCAGTGCGCTCGCCGGCGAGGAGGCGGTCAGCGCGGAACTGATGGCTGGAACCGCCGAGGTCGATCGACTTGCCGCCATCGTCGACGAGCTGCTCGTGCTCAGTCGCGCCGAGGACCGTGAGCTCGAGGGCGAGCTCGTCGACCTGCCGGATGCCGCCAGGCGCGCCGTGCTGCGCTGGAACGCGGCCGCCGCCTCTTTGCGGATAACGCTGCGTGCACTCGACGAAGGCGGTGGCAGCGCCTGGTGCGCTCGCGCCGATCTCGACAGGGCGCTCGATGTCCTGATCGAGAACGCCCTTCACTACTCGCTTCCCGGCGGGGAGGTGACGATCGCGGATCGTGACCGGCGCATCGAGGTTCGCGATCGTGGCGCGGGTCTTGCCGCGGGCGAGGAGGAGCTCGTGTTCGAGCGCTTCCACCGTGGACACGCTGGGCGCCAGGGCCCGCCGGGCAGCGGGCTGGGTCTCGCGATCGCGAGAACGCTCGCCCGCGCCTGGCGCGGCGAGGCGCGCCTCGTCAACCGCCTCGGCGGTGGGGCCGTCGCGATCCTCGAGTTCCCCGGCGGGCAATCGTGAGCTCGGCTCGTCGCACGTTGCTCACGGCCGTGGTCGCGGTGCTGGGAATTGCGCTGGCGGCGGCTGTCACCTGGGGGACCAGCCAGCTCGTCCGTCAGCGCATCGGCCTGGCCTCCGAACCGTTGACCGCGGGCCGCCGTCTGCTGCCGGCGCTTCCGCGAGCTCAGGTCATCGCACCGGTGACCAGGCGCCGGCGGGGATCGAGAAGGGCTTGACCCACACCGGAGCTCCGCCTCGATCGGTCACGTCCACGGCCACCTCGACCACGTCCACGCCATCCTCGCCACCCCCGCCGGAACCTGCCCTCACGAGCACTCAGAGCCGCGCCCCGTCGGCCGAATCGGACAGTGAACGAGGGCGCAGCGAATCATCGGGCGTGGCCAGCCACGGTGACAGCGGCCATTCAGGGGGGCACCGAGACGACTGAGGAAGCTTTGCCGAGTCTTTGCTCGGGCTTGGCTCGGTGCTGGCGATGCTCACGCCACAGTGGAATCACCCGACAGAGGAGTGCCGATGCGACGCAGAGAGATGATGACCGCCGGAGGGGTGACGCTCGCCGGGCTCGGAGTGCTCGTCGGCCTGGCCATTGGCTCGGGCGGCAGCGGAGTGCAGCTCGCCGCCCAGCGCCCCCAGCCGGTCGAGGTTCGGACTGAGGTCATCCGCAAGACGCTGAACGTCTATCGCCGCGCGCATCCCCAACGCGCCGCTGGGTCGGGGCCGGGCGGTGGTTCGGGGTCCAGGGCGCCGGGCTCCTCCGCGGTGCGGGTCTCGGGTCCCTCCACCTCAGCTGCGATAACGCGCTCCAGCGGAACGCACGCGTCGGCGCCGTCCACAAGCTCCGCGGTCCCGGTCGTGAGGACCGCGAGCAGCGGCTCGCGATCGTCCTCGGGGGCGGGGGGCTCCGCGGGGGCCCCATCCACCCAGCTGCGAACGCGAAGCAGCGGGGCGGGCTCATCGGGGGCGTCCGGTGGCTCCTCCAAAGCGCTCTCCACACGCTCCAGCGGAGCGGCGGGAGGGGAGCACGAGGGCGGACACGATGACTGAGCGCTCCGCGAGGTCGGGCCGGTCGTCGTTGGCGGCGCTGTGGGCGACCGTCGCCATGTTCCTGGTGCTCCTGGCGGTCCTGGCGCTGCGGGTGGCGGGAGGCCAAGATCCCGCTCTGCGGGCCCGCGCGGCGGCGTCCGTGGCGCCGCGCAGAATCCTCGTGCGAAAGGTCATCGAACGGCGGGTGGTGGTGCACCTGCCGCCGAGTGCGCCCGCACAGCCTCCCCAAAGCTCCCAGCAGGTGAGCGCGGGTGGCGCCTATCCCTCCTCGCTGCCAATCACCCGCACGTCATGAGCCCTCTGCACGACTCCACCTTTCGCTCGATGGGCAGCGACATCCGGCTGATCGTCGAGAACCCCTTGCTCTCGCGATTGCCGAGCGCTGCCGAGGCCGCTGAGCGTGAACGCGCCTACATCGAGGATTTCGCGTCACGACTGTCCCGCTTTCGCCCCGACAGCGAGCTGTGTGGGCTGAACGGCGATCCAGCCTTCGAAGTCCCCGCATCGTTGCTCCTGCGGACAGCGGTCGCGGCGGGTCTGTGGGCCGCTGAGCGCTCCGAGGGACTGGTCGATCCCACGCTCCTCGAGGAGATCGAGGCGGCCGGATACGAGCGCTCGCAGGAGGGATGCGCGCCGGCGTCACTGCATGAGGCGCTTGCTTGCGCGCCGCTCGCCGGACCGGCGCATCCGCGCGCCCACGGGCGATGGCGAGAGATCGAAGTCGACCACGAGCGGGGGACGGTACGTCGCCCACCCGGTCTGCGCATCGACACGGGCGGAACGGGCAAGGGTCTGGCGGCCGACGCGGTCGCCCACCGCCTGCGGGGCTACACCCGCTTCGTGGTCGACTGCGGGGGCGACATCGCCGTCGGCGGGATCGGCCATGCGCTCGAGCCGATCGCTGTGGGGGTCGAGCACCCGCTCACCGGCGAGTGCGTCCACACGCTGCGACTCGCCGGCGGTGGCGTGGCCACCTCCGGCATGAACGTGCGCATCTGGCGCCGCCCCGATGGCAGCTATGCCCATCACCTGCTCGATCCCTCCACCGGCGAGCCCGCATGGAGCGGTTTGATCGGCGCCACCGCGCTCGCATCCGGTGCGCTCGAGGCTGAGACGCTGTCGAAGATGGCTCTGCTCAGCGGCCCGTCTGGGGCGCGCCGCGTGCTTGCCCAGTACGGGGGCGTGGTCGTGCACAACGATGGCGACGTTGAGCTGATTGGGCCCGTGGACGGCGGCGCGAGCCGCAGCGCGCAGATTCTCGGGAGCGTCGCATGAGCGCGGCGCCGTCGAGCTACGTATGGTGGCTGGCCGGTCGCTCCGCGGGAATGGTCGCAATGGCGCTTGTGACCGGGTCGGTGATCCTGGGCCTGGGCATGGCCGCGCGCTCGATCCCCAGGCGGTGGCGGCGCGATGCGATGAGCTTGCACCAGCATCTGGCCCTGCTCTCCCTGGGGGCGATCGCGGCGCACGGGATGCTGCTCGCGCTCGACCCATGGCTGAGGGCCGGCGCCACTGGCGTGCTCGTGCCGTTCGCGATCGCCTACCGGCCGGTGTGGACGGGCCTCGGCATCCTTGGGGGCTATCTCGCCGTGATCCTGGGGCTGAGCTTCTACGTGCGCAAGAAGATCGGAGCGAGGCTATGGCGAAGGATGCACCGCTTCACTGTCGTCGTGTACGTGCTGTCGCTCGCTCACGCTCTCGGTGCGGGGACCGATGCCGCCATCCCGGCCGTGCGCTGGACGATGCTCGCGAGCGTGCTCCCGGTCCTGTTCTTGCTCGTGCTGCGCCTGCAGCGCAGCACAGGGCGTGGGGGGAACGTCACGTACCGGGCGAGCAGGGCCGATCCGCACAAGGTGGGGGGCACCACCCACAGGGAGCTGATCGGCGCCCCCGGCGCAATGAAGCCCAGTCCGTTCCGGGCGAGCTGAACACGAAAGGAAGCTCATGACCTACGAACCCATCATCGACGAGGGAAGCTGCATCGGGCAGGGCGACTGCATGGAGCTCGCCCCGCAGGTCTTCCAGGTGGACGATTGTGCCCGCGTGGTCGGCACCGGTCCGGATGAGCTGATGCTCGCCGCGGCTCATGAGTGCCCGGTGGAGGCGATCAGCATCGTGGACTCCGCCACAGGCGAGCGCGTCTATCCCTGAGACCGGCTGGCCTCGAAGCGACGCAGCCCTTCGCGTACCCATCCTGGAATCTCGGTCTTGCGCCACGTGTCGGTTGCTACGCACACGTGGCGCAGCACACCCTGCACCAGGAGCTCTTCGTCGCGTAGTACGTCGAGCTCGGTGGTGATTGCTGTGGTTCCGAGACGAGCCACCCTCGCGTGGAGTCGGAGCCGATCGTCGAAGCGGGCCGGCGCACGGAACTTGACGTTGGCCTCCGCCACCACAGCGTCGATGCCGCGCTCGAGCATCTGCTGCCACGGTCCCACCGCCACACGCCAGAGCTCGGTGAAGGCGACGTCGAAGTACATGAGGTAGTTGGCGTTGAACACGATGCCCTGGGGGTCGCACTCGCCATAGCGAACTCGTAGCTCGTGGATGAAGACCTCGCCCATCGGCGGAGAACCTATCGATCGCCGCCCCGAAGGCCCTGCGGGAGGGCTCCTATACCTAGCCGACCCCGACCTGAGGTGAGGCGCAGAAGGCGCACTTGCGCGCCTGGCGAGGAATCTCGCTCAGGCACTCTGAGCACGGGCGAGTCTCGGACTCGACGTCGACGCCGGTCTTGCGACGCGCCATCAGCGTGTTGACGGGCTTGACCACGAAGAAGAACACGGCCGCGCTCGTCGAGAGGAATGCCACGAGTGCATTGATGAAGTCGCCGTAGTGAAAGGTGCTGTGGTTGATCGTGAAGGCGAGGTTGGAGAAGTCCGGTTCGCCAACGAACACAGCGATGATCGGAGTGATCAGATCGGCCACCAGTGCTTTCACCAGTGCCCCGAACACGACTCCGATGACCACGCCCACGGCGAGATCGACGACGTTTCCCCTCAGCAGGAAGGCCTTGAACTCCTTTGCCATCTGAATCCTCCCGACATCATCTGTGGCTGGCTGTCTTGCCCACCGTACCAGTCGCTTCCGTGGCTATTTCGCGGGCGTGTCGATCGATGTCGAGGGGAGCCGGAGCAGCGCTGTCGCCACCGAGTCGCCCAACCGTGTGAGGCGGGCTAGAGCTGGGCTCTGCTTGCCCTGCAGATGGGCGGCACGCTCGATTCGCTCGTGAAAACCGGCGCCATGACGCTGCCGGGTGCCAACGAGTGGGGATGGCCAAGCAGATGTCCAAGCTCGTGGATCACGGTCAGGCAGAACATGTTCCAGTCGAGCCGCATGGCGGTGGCGCTGGGCCACTGCCAGCGGGCCAGCGTGATCGTGCACCGGGTGTAGGTGGCGGCCGGTGCCTGCAGGTTGTTGACCCCGAGCGAGGAGTCGAAGGTGACCCAACCATCGGTGCTTGGTTCCAGGCCTGGGGGAAGGGGTCGAGCGGCGAGGATCGTGATCTGCCCCGCGCATGGCACTGCCTCCCAGTAGCGCTCGGCGACCGTCAGCGCCAACGTCTCCGGCGTTCTCGCTGTGAGCCTGTGCACGGACGCGCGACGGGCCGGCGACCCGCGGTGCGTGGCGATGGCCCCGACGCGTTCGGAGCGGCCTGGGGCGCCGGACGCGGTGCTCGTAAGGGAGGCGGTGGCGAGGAGCGTGAGGAGCAGCAGACGAGTCATACCGAGATGCTGGGACATTCGGCGACGCCGACTGCTCACCCGTAAGGGGTAGCTCGCGACGAGTCAGGAGGTAGACGCGGGGGAGAGGAGGCTCACCCTCTGGGGCTGCACTGCCGATGAGTACATGCGCGTCTTCGGTCGCGATGGATCTCTGTGCCCTCAAACGAGCCAATCACGATCGTTCTCGCCCGCTTCGGCGATCTGCTCGCAGGCGGTCTGCGTGAGCTGCTCACGGGCGATCCCAATCTGGAGATCGTGGCCTTCGACGTGGAGTACAGCCGCATACCCGTCGTATTGCGTGGCCACCGCCCCGATCTGGCGATCCTCGATGCTCGAGCACTCGACGGTCCCGCCCAGGTTCGAGAGCTCAGCGGGTGCTACCCCGACACACGCCTGATCATGATCGCCGACAACGCTTCGGTCACCGAGTGCGCGCAGTTCCTCGCCTTCGGAGCCAGTGCCTATTTGGGCCGCGACACACAGGGGCGCGACCTGCTCAACGTCATCCATCTCGTCTTCAGGGGCCTGCGGGTGACACCGCAGGAGCTCCCCGGCCATGCGGCGCAGTCGCTCGTTGGCTCGCTGCTGACTCCGCGAGAGCAAGAGGTATTCCCGCTGCTCCAGCGAGGCCGATCCAACGCCGAGATCGCGTTGCATCTGCATGTCGGCGTCGAGACGATTCGGACGCACAGTCGAAACATCTACCGGAAGCTAGGCGTCTCATCTCGCCGTGAGCTGGCGGGACCGCTCGACGCCACAGTCACGGAGTGGACGGACGTTCTAGCTGGCCGATCCGAAGCTCACGGTCTCACTGAAAAGCGTCGGGTTAATCAGTAGGTCGAAGAGGCCGGGGCTCGAATCCCCCAATATCGCGGCGCTGGACGTCGCAGTCAGGAGACGCCCATGAACGGTGGCGTCCAGAAGTTCGGCGAGTCGCCCGCGAGCGACTCCCCCCTCGCACCATCCGGGCGCCGGGTGTCTGCGCGCACCGGGACAGCTCGAGCCGGCGCAGTCTTGCTCGGCCTGCTCTCCACCCTCGTCTTTGCGGCCGGGGCATTCGGCGCAAGCGCGACCGTGGGTCTGGGATCGGCCACCAGCTTCTCCGTGCTTGCAGGCTCCACGGTGACGAACACCGGACCGACGACGATGTTCGGCGATCTGGGCCTGAGCCCGGGGTCATCGGTCACGGGCGCGCCGCACGTGCTTGGTGCGACGCACGTCGATGATGCAGTGGCGATCGGTGCCAAGAGCTCGCTGACGAGCGCCTACAATGATGCCGCCTCGCGCCCCAGCAACGGCTCGGCTGGCACCGATCTCGCGGGCCAGACGTTCCTGGCGGGCGTTCACACGGCGAGCAGCTCCCTGCTGCTCTCCGCCGGGAGCGTCACGCTCGACGCTCAGGGCGATCCCAATGCCGTCTTCATCTTCCAAATCGGATCGACCCTGATCACGGGCTCGAACACCAGCGTGTCGCTGGTGAACGGCGCTCAGGCATGCAATGTCTTCTGGCAGGTTGGCTCATCCGCAACGCTCGGGACGGGCACCCGCTTCGTCGGCACCGTCATGGCCGCGGAAACGATCACCGCCCGGACGGCCGCTACGATCCACGGACGGTTGCTGGCGAGGACGGGCGCGGTGAATCTCGATACGAACACGATCACCACCTCAACCTGCGCCGCGGGCGGGACGGAAACGAGCACGGCGGCTGAAACGACGGCGCTCTCCGAAGGCAGCACCGGTGCGAAAGTCCCGAGCTCGAGCACCACGACCGGAGCTCCGCTTCCGCCGATCGGCTCCAAGAACACAGCCACGAGCAAACGCCTTGCAGCGGCGCGACGTGCAGCGGCGCGCCGTGCAGCTGCAAGGCGTCGCCGTCGGGCGGCCGAACGACGCTCTCCGGCTCGCCCGGCCCGGCCGCACCACGTGGGTGCGTTCACGGGCTGAGCCATCTCGGACGGCCACCGGGCGACCACCGCGTCGCCCGGGTCCGCCCGCTGACCTCGTGACTTCGACCGGCTCGCTCACATACCGGCAGCGCATCGGCGCACGCCTCTTCGACTGCTCGCGCGTCGGCGGCCTGGTCGCGATGTTGCTGGCCGTGGGCGGTGTGCTCGCGTCGAACGCCGCTGGAGCTACGGGACCTGCCAGGACTCAGCGGCTGGCCCTCCTGCTCAGCTCCCACAAGGTACACAGCGCTCCCGCCGCGAGGTCGCAGGTCGTGGCTCAGGTAGCTGCGCAGAGGCCGATAACGGGAGAGTCGACCGCCCTGCCCGTGATCGGCCGCTCCACCACCTCCAACGGTGTCGTTTGGCTGCACGTGATGCTCCCAGGGCGACCCAACGGGTCGAGTGGATGGATCGCCCAGCGGGGCACCCGCCGGCTCGTGACGGGCTGGCGCCTTTCGGTCGACCTCCGCACGCGCAGGGTTCGCGTCTATCGAGACGGTCGCTTGCTCAGGAGCTTCCGTGCTGTGGTGGGCAAGCCTTCTACCCCGACGCCCACGGGAGAGTTCTTCGTGGAGGAGACGCTTCAGATGTATGCCGGTGAGCCCGGCGGTCCCTACGCACTGGCGCTCAGCGCTCGCTCCGATGCGCTGCAGGAATTCGAAGGTGGACCCGGTCAGATCGCGCTGCACGGTCGCGACGGGCTCGGGGGGACGTTGGGTAGCGCCGAATCGCACGGCTGCGTGCGTGTGGACACCGCGAGCATCGACTGGCTGGCGGCACGGATCGGGCCGGGAACGCCCGTGACGATCTTCCCGGGTTGAGCTGAGCACCCGAGCTAGGCGCATCGATCTGATGGCCATCGCCTGCGATGTGGGCATAGGCTCTGGCCATGGACACACTCGACCGCTTGCGCGATCGCTTGGCGGAGCTCTCCGATCTCGCGGCGCTCGAGATGCTCGCCGGATGGGACCAGCTGGTGATGATGCCGCCGGCGGGCGCACCTGCCAGAGCCGAGCAGCTCGGAACGCTCGCCCGGATCACCCACGAGCGCGCCACGGCGGCGGCGCTCGGTGAGTGGCTGGCAGAGCTTGAGAAAGCGGAGCTGGGGGAGCTGGACGGCGATATCGTGCGCCTGGCGCGTCGCGATTGGGAGCGGGCTCGTCGGGTCCCCGACGAGCTGGCAGCCGAGCTCGCGCGGGCTTCCACCGAGGGCCAGGAGCGTTGGCAGGTGGCGCGTGAGGAGGACGACTTCGCTGGATTCGTACCGGCGCTCGAACGCAATGTGGAGCTCGCGAGGGCCTATGGGCAGTGCGTGGCCGATGCGGAGCAGACGCCATACGATGCGCTCCTGGCCGACTACGATTTCGGGTTGCGCACTCAAGAGCTGCGCCGTGTCTTCGGGACACTCGCGCCGGCGCTTGCCCCGCTGGTGAGCGAGGCGCAGGTGCGCTCGCCGCGCAGCACGCTGCAAGTGCCCGTCTCGGCACAGCGCGCCGCCGTCGATGCCACGCTGCGGCGCATAGGGGTCGACGCGCAGAGCTGGCGGGTGGATGTCTCAACGCATCCCTTCACCGCTTGGATGGGACGTCGGGACACGCGCCTGACGACCCGCTACAGCGACGGTGAGGTGGAGTCGCTGCTCAGCTCGCTGCACGAGTATGGCCACGCGCTCTACGAGCGTCAGATCGATCCAGCGCTGCAGCGGACGAATCTTGGCTGCGGCACATCGATGTCGATCCATGAGTCCCAGAGCAAGCTGTGGGAGAACCATGTGGCACGCAGTCCAGCCTTCGCCGAGGTGCTCGCCACGGAGCTTCACGCCGGAGGTTTCTCCGTCACCCCCGGTGACCTGCACGCCACGCTGGTCGGCGTTGAGCCGACCGCAATTCGCGTTTCGGCCGACCCTCTCACCTACCCCCTCCACATCGTCCTGCGCTTCGAGCTCGAGCTGGCGCTGATCGAAGGGACGCTTGCTGTCGCCGACCTCCCGGATGCGTGGCGCGAGGGCATGCGACGCCTGCTGGGTGTCGAGGTCTCATCAGACGCGCTCGGCTGCCTCCAGGACGTGCATTGGGGAGCAGGGAGCTTTGGCTACTTCCCAAGCTATGCGCTGGGCTGCCTGATAGCTGCCCAGTTGTGGGAGGCGATGGAGCGGGAGCTCGGATCGCTTGACGAGGGGCTTCGTGGCGGTGAAGTGACCCAGATCCAGCGCTGGCTGGGGGAGCGGGTGCACCATCACGGGCGTCGACTCGACACGATCCCGCTGATCGAGCATGCCACCGGACGGGCGCTGGAGGTCGAGCCGTTTCTGCGCTACGTGACCCCGCTCGCCGAAGGCTTGTAGCCGGGCGCCGGCGGATGCGTGGGGGCGTCCGCCAGCACCCGGCGGTGATTCGACCCGGCGGCTTGCACGGCGCCGGGGCCGCCCGAGACTACCAACTGGTTGACGACTTGCCGTCAACCACATGGACTTGGCGATAGGTCACATGAAAGTCTCCCGCAGTCCATGTGTCCAAGAGAGTCCGCCGATCCGCGCCTCGGACGAGCGATCCGCGAACTGCGCGAGACCGCGGGCGCGACCCAAGAAGACATCGCCTACCACGCCGGGATCAGCACCGGATCGCTTTCCCGGATCGAATGCTCGCTCGCCAACCCCTCCTGGACCACGGTGACGCGGATCGCCTCCGCACTCGATACGAGCCTGCACGATTTCGTGCGCGCAGTGGAGCGGGTGGCTGAGACTTCTTAGCCTGTGGCCCGTCGCTCCTCGGTGCGGCTCAGCCGGCGGTGAAGGCTGAACACGGCCATGCTCGGCCTCGCGGCGGCGTTCAGTGTCTCGAGTATGCCGGCGGAGGCCAGACGCGCAGTCGGCGAGTCGGCCTCCGGCGCGGTGAGGTAGAAGCTCGTCATCCCGGCGAGGATCAGGGTGTGCTCGCGTGCCCCGGTGAGGGAGCTGGTGGCGGCGAGGGCGCGTCTGGCAAGCATGGTCAGTCGCTCGGCGGCTTCCTCGGGGCTGGCGTAGTAGTCCAGCAGGTTTCGCTGCCCCGCGGCCGCGTCTTCGGGAGCGTCGATGAGGCTGTCGAGCAGCGAGTGCAGTGCGCCGATCCACGGCCAGTAGGCAGCCTCGATGGCGAGTCCCTCCTCGCGGGTGAGATCCGATCTTGCGGCGGCAGCGATGAGAGCGAAGAGACCGAGCGACGAGCCGGCCGAGGCGGCCGTCTCCCACCACCGCAGGCCGCTGCCCGGGGGGGTCGCCTTTTGCGCCCACCGAGCCAGGTAGCGGTGCCCGCCGTTGGACTCGCTCATGTTCAGACTCTGATACGCCACGATCCGTTTGGTTATTCGCCGGCTTGGATCTGAGGCCGCGAGCTGTGAGGGAAGGGCTCTCACCGCCGCCCGGCAGGTGTCTACGATCTCCTCAAGGTATCCGCCATCGCGCAGGCCGGGCTGCTGGGCGAAGTAGTTGGGCTGCGCGGAATCTGGATCGAGTGCGGTCAGCAGGGCCTGATGCAGGCGGCGGCTGTTGGCGATCGGATGTGGGTTGGCTTGCTCGGAGAGCGTGTCGACGAAGTCGTAGATCGACTGGAAGGCGACCTGGGCCCGCACGACCTTGGCGCGTTGAGAGCGAGGTGCGAGGATCGCGAAGGCGGTCGATCCATCGATGTTCCCCCGCTTGACCCGATGAGCCTCGAAGGCGAGGTCGCGCAGAGCCTGGTCGGGGATCGCTCCAGCTCGTATGTGCCAGCTGTTCGCCTCGCGACGGGTCCGCGGGTAGATGCCGAGCCAATAGTGCGCCGCGGCCTTGACGAAGGCGATTGCAAGCGATAGGCGTTGGATAACCGCTGTTGCTGTCATGTAGACAGCATCGCCCGCGAGTCGGATTCTCCTCAGTCACTCCTGAAAACCTGCACGAGGAGGCACACGGGCCGCGACCATGCCTGGCAGGGCGATCACAGCCAGCGCGACACAGATAACGCCCACCAGCGTTAGCGCCACAAGGCCAAAGCCCAGCGAGAAAGGAGCTGGAAAGCCTACCGACAGCTTCAGCCAGCGGCTGGCGAGCGCATGTCCGTAGATCCCGAGAATTGCACCATCCAAACAGCCAACCGCGAGCAGGATGGCGCTCTCCAAGAGCAGCGAGCGCCACAGCTGGCGGCTGTCGAAGCCGTGTGACTTCAACGACGCAAGCCTTGCGCGGCGCTGCCAGATCGCGGCGCTGAGCGCCGAGGCGATCGCCAGTGCCGTCGCGATCAGGAGCAGCACCGATATCTCACTCAGGCTCTGGATTCCCTGGTGCGCGCTTTCCTCGTAGTGGGCCTTGCGTTCTTCGAAGGTCTCCACGTGCAGGCCCGGCCGTTGGCCGATTGCCTGCTGCACGAGCCTCCGCCCGGCGGCGGGCGTGATTCCTGGCTTCAAGTTGATCTCGAGCGCCGTCGGATCGAGGCTCTGCCAGAAGCGACGGTAATCGTTGTCGTTGAGAGTGATCGCACCGGGTGCCCACCCCACGTTCGTGGTGATGGCCGCAACCCGCAGAGGAACCGCGCCCGTTGGGGAGGGGAGCGTGAACTCATCACCAACCCGCAACCGTCGTTCGCCGGCGAAGCCGTTGGATATCGCTGCCCAGCCCCCGTTCCGCATCAGTGCGGTGGCTTGGGCGAGATCGCCTTCCAGTAGTTGGCTTCCTTGGATCAGTGCACTGTCGCCAGGCGGGCGCGCCCTGATCCACAGCCTGCGCGTACCAACGTCCAGGAGCTCTCCCTGGTATTCGCGAACCGAAGCGATTCCCGGCGCCCGTGTGATCGCCGCCGCCGCGCCATCGGTGTGGAAGCTGTTGATGGTGAGGAAGTTGTTGTCGGTCGTCACCCAGATGTCGGCCGTATTCAGATACTGCACGAGTGCCGAATCGAGTCCCGCCAGGAGATCGTGGCGGGCGCCTTGAATCGCGACCATCCCATACAGCGCGAGCGCGGCAACTCCGGCCAGGGCAACCGAGCGGGTGGCCGTGGCATCCAATTCGACGATCGCGAGAGCGAACATGCTGCCTTTGATCCGCTCGCTGATGGGTCTCAGCGCTGAGACCACGAGCACGAACATCGCTGGGATGAGGCAGAAGGCGGCAAGCGCCAGCACCACGCCGCCGAGGATGCTGAGACCCGGTTCCACGAGGACCCCCACGGTCACCCCGACGACGAGTAGGAGCCCGACGATGCCGAATCCAACGACACTCCGGCTGCCGATGCTCTGACCTGCCTCGCCCGACTCGTGGAGCACAGCGTCTGCTCGGCGGCTGCGTCGCAGGTCGAGCAGGGGCAGCATCGATGCGAGAACCGTGGCCAGCACCCCCGCACCGAAGGCCAGCAAGATCGTCGTGACTGGAATCACCGGCTGCGTACCGATCGGAAATGCGGAGGTCAGGTAGCTGGGCGCCTGATGAAACAGCGTCCGCGAGAGCAGATCGCCGAGCACGATGCCGACTACCGATGCCGCCGCCCCGAGCATCAATGCCTGAGAGAGCAGGATGGCGAGCACCTGGCGTGGGCCGAAGCCCTGCTGGCGCATCTCGGCCACGAAGCGCCGACGCTCGGGGACCGTGAGCAACATCGCGTTCAATGCCAGCAGAAAGCCGACCATGGCGCTGATCGCTGCAAACAAGGTGGTGGATTGCGCCGTCGGGCCGGCCGCGGCTTCCAACACGGGCAGTTCGCGATCCGCGGCCTGCAGGTCGAGGCGTCCGGCGGCGATGCGCTTCAGCTCGCCTTCCACCAGCCGTTCATCGCCGCGCATCGGTTGGACGAGCACCTGGTTCACGCGCCGCGGTTTACCGGTGATTTCCTGGGCGATCCCCAGCAGCGTCACTATGACCGGGCTGTTGGAGACAGGGCCGATCGTCTGGCTGCCCAGCACCGCGCGGACTTCCACGCGATGTGCCTCGCCGGCTGCGAGCACCGTCAGATGCTGACCCGCCTGAGCTGAGATGTTTTCGGCCACGCTCGAGGGCAGACCCAGCCCCCCGGCCACGATCAGAGCTCCGGAGCCGAGGTTCTTGGTGGCGCTGCCTTCGAGCGCGATCTCGCTCCCCGCGACCCCGATCAGCTGAACTGACTCCCGGCCTCCGGGTCCCACGACCACTGCGTTCTCCCGCAGCAGGGGGGCAGCCACCCTCACACCCGGGAGCAGTGCCACCCTCCTTGCCAGATGCTGTTCGAACCCGGCGGGCGAGCGGGCGAGCAGCTGGAAGCGCGCTTTGCCCGTGACCCCGTGGACGAGCTGACCGGCGGAGCCCACGAGGCTGGAGTTGGCCACCAGGACCCCGAACAGCAGGGCGACGCCGATCGCGATGCCGAGTCCGGCCAGCAGCTCCTGGGCCTTGTGGTTGCTAAGCCGCCAGCGGTAGAGGTCGATGAGCGCACTGATGCGCATTCCCAGGATCCTCGGCCGGGGCAGGCGCCGCCCATCCGTCACGAGCGCACCAGAGCGAGCTCAGCATCGAGGCCGTCCTGGAGGCGACCGTCACGAAGTGTGAAGACCCTGGAGGTGAATGCGCTCGCCTGCGGGTCGTGGGTGACGAGCAGCCCCGGAATGGCCCGTTCGTCGCAGATGTCTCTGAGCAGTCCCAAGATGTCTCGACCGCGCTTTGAGTCCAGGTTGCCGGTCGGCTCGTCGGTGAGCAGCAGGCGTGGCTCGTTCACCAGGGCGCGTGCGATTGCGATCCTCTGCCTCTCTCCCATCGACAAACGCGCGGGTGTGTGCTCTGCTCTGGCTCCCAAGCCGACCCGCTCGAGCCATGGCCGGGCGCGTTCCCTGGCCTGACGTAGCGTCATCCCATCAGCCAGCAGCTTGACGGCCGCGTTGTCAAGGGCCGAGGCGCCGCCGATCAGGTGGAACGACTGGAACACGAGGCCGACGTCGCGTCGTCTGTAGACGGCGCTCTCGCTGGGCGAGAGATCGGAGATGTCCTTGCCCGCGAACCGAACGCTGCCCTTGTCGGGTCTCAGCAGGCCTGCCGCGAGTTCCAGCAGCGTCGTCTTTCCCGAGCCGCTGGGGCCATACAGGGCGATGAGCTCGCCTGGGGCGATGGTCAGCGAGACACCGTCGACGGCGCGTACCGTCTCTCCGCCGCTTGGATAGTGCTTGATGACATCTCGCAGCTCCAGCGCGCTCACGACTGCGAGCGCAGCCTTCCAGAGGCACGCTCTGGAAACGGGACGAGCGTCCCGGATTGATCTGTCGATCGAAGCTTGCCGCTGCCCAGCGACATCAGGCGCCGTGCCTTGCGGATGGGTGCGATGTCTTCGGAGGCGATCACCACGGCGATCCCGCTGCTGGTACCGAGTGAGCGCAACAGCTCATATAGCTCGACTCCCTCGGTGGGCCTCAGCAGGATGGCGGGTTCATCCACCAGCAGCACTCGTGGCTCGTGAACGAGTATCTGTGCGAGTGCCACCCGGATACGCTCGGCCTGCGAGAGATGGACGGCGGGCATGTGCGCCCAGCGGGCCGCGCCAACTCGCTCGAGCGCTCTCCACGCCGGCTGCCTCGCCTCGTGCAGGCTCATCCCATCGCTCAATAGGGGCAGTGCCACATGCTCGACGGCCGGCTTGTTGCGTTCCGGGCGCCAGTCCGATGAGAGCAGGCCGATGCCGTTGCGACGTCGCAACCTCGCCCGGCGATCGGGCGAGATCGTGGTCATGTCCTGCCCGTCGAACCAGACGGCGCCCGTGTCGGGAAGCTCGCGACCGGAGGCGATTCGCAACAGGGTCGACTTCCCCGAACGGCGCGTCCCCCAGATCCCGACGAAGTCCCCCGCATCGACCTCCAGCGACAGATCCTCGAGCACCGTCGTCTCTCCCCGCCCTTCGGCGAAGCGCTTGCTCACGTGCTGAAGCGCGAGCAGGCTCATCGGCGTTGGGCGGGATGCTCGGCGAGGAACTCCTCGATCCAGCGGCGCGCAAGCGCGATCCAGCGCAGATCGGCCTGGAGGCTCTCGTCGACCGCCACCCGGGTGAGGTTCATGGCCAACCCAACCCATGAACCCATTGGGACCTCGGCTTCGGAGCTCTTGCGAAGCATCTGGAAGCAATCCCGCTCGTAGGCGTCGAGGGCGCGCAGCAGGTGCGGTGCGTCGTGCGCTCGCGAAAGCGCGATCCTGGCCTGGAGCTCTACACGGACAGGCTCTCTGGTCGCCGGGCTTTCCATCCACGTCTCCAACGCCGTTCGGGCGTACTCGGTGGCGGAGTACACCCGCTGGCCTTCGCCGGCGCCGTGAAATGCGACCTTGGCGGCTGAGGATACGAGCCCATCCTCCACGAGCCGTTCCAATGCACCGTAGACACTCTGTCGTGTCACCCTCCAGGCTGGACCCAGTCGTCGCTCCACCAGAGTTGCCAGACGGTATCCGCTGAGGGGCTCGCCCTCGTTGACGAGCAGGGCGAGCAGGGCGCCGCGCAATGGCGACCCGCTCGCGTGCCTCCTATCCGAAGTCCCTTGCGGCATTGCTCCTCGTCTCACCCACACCCGGCGCGCTCGACACGATACGCGAAATGAGTCCAGAACGCGGGATGCTCGAGCTCGCGAGGGACCAGGTCTTGGCAGGCTAGTTAATAAAAGAAAGTCATGTCTTTTATAAACAACCCGTCACACGTGACCTAGGCGGCGAGACCTCTTGACGTGATGATCCAGCCAACGTGATGAAAGACGCGCATATTGACACGCGGTCAGACCCTTCTCCGAGCGACTCGCCGCTCGGAGAATCCCCTGCTTCCGTCTCTCACACGTTCACCGTGGCCGGGACTCGGGGGCGCCGGTCACGGGGTGGCTCCGCCGAGAGCTCCGGCGAGCTCGTCCAGCTCGAGTTGTCCCAGGCTCAGGTAGATCAGGTCGTTCGAGCGGCGAGCGACGCCGGCAGCATGTCTCTGCTGCTGACGGGGCTTGGTGATTCCAGAGAGGCCCTGGAGAGAGCGGCCCAGCAGGTTGGCGCCACCGATGCCAACCTGTCCTCGTCGTTGCTCTGCGGGCTTCTGGTGCTGGCCGCGTTCCCCGCCGATGGAAGCTCTGTGGGCAACGCCGAAGTGGCTCGAACCATGGGGATGAATCCGAGCACTGCCCACCGCTACATCACAACGCTGGTGGTGGCCGGCCTGCTCGAAAAGGACCCCGGAACACGACGCTATCGACTCGCAAGATGACCCCGGAGGCGTCTCCCGGAGATCCCCTAGGGTTGCCGCTGCTACAGACCGCGATCGACGAGAGCCCGATCGACATGGGCTACGCGGGCCTGCACGTCGTGCTCAGCCAGTCCGGGGTATGGGCGCTTGCCGACCTGCTGCTCGGCGAGCGGGAGCACCCGGTGGTGGTGCTGACGCAGTCGGAGGAAACGCTCCAGCCGGTGCTCTCGCCCCCGCGGATTCGGGCAATCGTGGGTCCGCACGCCCCCATCCGCTACCTGCCGGGCGAGTACCTCCTGGAGGCGCTTCGGGTGGTCCTCGGCAATCGCTTGGCCGTGTGTCGCGGCGCGGCCCGGATCTTCTGGCCCGGGCTCTGGAGGGGAGCCGATCCAGCGGATCATCCGCTCGTGCAGATACTCGATGGAGAGCTGGAGGCGGATGCGCACGCGGAGTTCGCCCGGCAGTTCGATCTAAGTCGACCCCCTGTCCGCCGCGAGATCAAATTGATCGAGGATGCGCGGTCGGTGATGCAGTCCGAGCTGGCCGACACCGCGCGCGAGCTGTCCAGGGCCACGGAGCAGCTGCGCGATGCCAACATCCAGCGACACGAAGCGATCATGCGAGCCGAACGCGCGGAGGTGAGCCCCCGCTCCGCCACGAGTGCCGCGAGCTGGGAGGAGAGGCTGCATGTGCTCATAACCGAGGAGTGGGTGCGCATGCTCCCCGCCGCCGATCGACGCCAGCGCCCACTCGGTGGCTATGTGCTCACGCAGACGTTCCTCGCTGCGGTGCAATCGTGCCAGTCGATATCGCTGGAGCGCCTCGCTAGAGCGTGCGCGATGGTCGCTTGCGGGTACGCGTCCGTCCTTCAGGACATCGCCCCCAGGCCGTTGCCCGAAGGTCGCGGGGTAGCCCTGCGCCTACGTGGAGATGGCGCCGAAGGCTGGTGCTGCAACGTGCCCGACGAGACGCCCGAGCCGCCGCGACTGTACTACTGGATCAGGTCCGATCAGACGATTGAGTTCGTGGGAATCGAGCGGGGCGAGTGACAGCGATCCGGCAGGGGCCTTTCAGGGTCACTACGGCATGTGCGTCTGACCGGGCGGCGATGAGCCCATCGCTCGCATCGCCGTCGGACGGCCGGGAATGGTGAGCAGCGGCACCTGAGAGGGCGCTGTGGCCAAGCCGATCGCGACCGCTGCAAGCAGCGATGCGACCCCGGTGCTGATGAGAACGCGCCACGGCAGCAGCCGCTCGGCTGCGATCAGAGCGGAGATGAGCGCCATCCATCCGACGCTCATCGCCCCGAGTGCGAACAGGGCAGCCATCAACGCCCAGCAGCAGCCGAGGCACCATGCGCCGTGCTCCATGCCGACCCGAAGCGCCTCAGAGTGTCCGTCACCCAACGTCCCAGCAGGAACGCGCGCCGGCTTCGACATCTGCTCAGGCAGGCGTGCTTGGCAGGCGTCAGCTGGTAGAGCGCCGCGGCTCCAAGGACGGCCGTGGCAGCCCAGCGCCCGGCGCGGCTCCAGGCCAAGAACCCCCCATCGAGGGAGCGGCCCGCCTCCAGGAGGGTGTAGGCGAGCAGTCCCGCGAGGACCCAGACGACGAGGTAGCCGGTGAGGAAGAGGGCTGTGTCAACTGCCTCGGCGCTGCGCCGCTGTCTCCGGCGCTCTTGCTGGATCTCGCGATGGGAAAGAGCCATCGGCGCGACGGCTGGGAGCATCATCGCCGCCATCATCACCACCCAGCTGCTGAGGTAGAAGCCGAGCGCCCCCGGGTTCGTTCCAGGGCCGGCGTCCATGCCGGCCATTCTCAGATCGGTTGCCACCCATGCCGCGGCGGCGAGCACCAGCAGCGCGGCTGCGAGCGCCGGTTGCCTGCCGAGGCCACCGGATGCCCTCGCCGAGTGGGCGGCCAGGGGTTGGGGTTGGATGCCCTCAGCCATACCGCAGCTGGGGAAAGGCCCGCTCCGTTCCGCGCCCTTGCGGGGTCATGTCGAGCACGTTCCAGATCGGCCACATGGAGTCCACGTGGCGAGCGTCCTCGCCCTCGTCGCGGGGTGCGAACATGAGCTCGGTGGCCCATGCGTGGCGAAGCTCCTCGCCGTTGCGTACGAACACGTTCAGAACGGGCATCTGGGCGCCCTCCGCGGGTTTCGGCCTGGTAGTGGCGATTGTAGGAGCTCTTTCGGGCGCAGGGGGTCTCTGCGAGCGCCAGCTTGCCCGTCTCGCCGGCCGGCTCCGGCCGGGTGTCGCCCGGGGAGCGCGGGAACATGAAGCTGTAGATGACGAGCGTGTCCTTGCCGGCCTCGAAGAGCTCGGAGAACCTCACCTCGCCGCCGGCGGCGACCTCCTCGAAGCGGTAATCCTCCGGCACGGGCCCACCCAGGGGCAGGGTGCGCCGTCTGGCTGCGACAGCCTCGGTGTGCCGGCGCAAGTCGATCTCGGCCTCGAGCAGCTCGTTACGCGCCCGCCGATACTCGCCGCTCTCGCCTGGAAAGCGGACGTCGTGCAGTGGCTCAGTCATTCGTGTTGCCTCCTTGTAGGCCCCGTCGCGCGGCTTAGCTCTGGCGTGCACAGGGCATATAACGATGAGTGAACGAGGCGGAAAATAACCCTTTGCTCCGAGTAGACGGGCGACTCGAGTGCGTGAGGGTCTCGACCCGGCAGACCACGGGCGGGCACTACGGTGGGCGTAGGCTAGAGCGGTGAAGCGAGCTCTCGTCATCGGCGCAGGCCACAACGGTCTTGTGGCGGCGATCCATCTCGCTGCGCACGGTCACGAGGTGACGGTGCTGGAGCACGGCCCGCGCCCAGGCGGCGCAACGTCTTCCAGTCAGCTCACCCTGCCGGGTTTCGTGCACGACCATTGCGCGGGCTTCATACCGATGGCCGCCGCTTCCCCGGCTGTCAGGGAACTCGAGCTGGAGAAGGACGGTTTGGTTTGGATCGACCCGCCTCACGTGATGGCGCATCCGTTCGACGACGGCACGGCGATCGCCTTGCACCGTGACGTCGCTGCGACAATCGCCTCGCTCGGCCGGGCGGGCCGGGGCTGGGAGGCGGCGACGAAGCGGATGCTGCCACTCGCGGAACCTCTCGTTCAGAGCGTCTTGTCGCCCCTGCCGCCGATGCGGCCCGCCCTGCGGCTGGTGGGGGGGCTGCGCACCGAGCTCGCAGAATGGACCAGAAGGCTTCTCGGCTCGGTCGAAGCGCTGGGCCTCGACCTGTTCGATGGCGATACCCGCGCCACCGCTTGGCTTGCGGGCTCCGCCCAGCACTCGGGTCTACCGCCCTCGACCACCGCGAGTGGCGCCTTCGGCTTTCTCCTGCAGCTGATGTCGCACAGTCACGGGTGGCCGCTCCCGCGGGGAGGAATGGGCGAGCTCGCAGATGCGCTCGTGCGGCGCGCCGAGCGTGAGGGTGCTGTGATCCGCTGCTCGGCAACGGTCCGCCGCTTGGCGGTACGCAGTGGGCGGGTGATCGGCGTGGAGCTCGAGGATGGCGATCGGATCGCGGCGGACGCCGTGGTTTCGACGGTCAGCGCCGGTGTGCTTGCTCGGCTGGTGCCCGACGGGGCGTTGCCGGCGGGTCTCCACCGCAGATTGCGACGCTGGAGGTATGGCACGGCTGCGTTCAAGCTGGACTACGCGCTCTCCGCGCCAGTGCCATGGACGGCCGGGGAGGCTCGCGAGGCGGCTGTGGTTCATGTCGGCGGCGAGCTCGAGGAACTTACCGCCGCAGCTCAGGCTGGGGCCCGCGGCGAGCTGCCGGCCCGGCCCGCGCTCGTCGTCGGCCAGCAGTCCCTGTATGACGGCACGCGGGCGCCCCAAGGACAGCACACGCTCTACGTCTACGCGCACATGCCCGCCACCTACCGAGAGGGTGACGAGCAGGTCGCCGAGCTGATCGAGCGACAGATAGAGCGCTTTGCGCCGGAGTTCGGTGAGGTGGTTCGCTCGAGGTCGATGCGGCCTGCGGAGCAAACGGAGCGGGAGAACCCGAGCCTCGTCGGCGGGGATCTCGGCGGGGGCTCCTACGAGCTCGACCAGCAGCTGATCTTTCGGCCAAGCCCTCAGCTCTCGCGTTACCGGACGCCGATCAAGGGGCTGTTCATAGCCGGTGCCTCCACTCACCCTGGGGGCGCGGTGCACGGGATGAGCGGTCGCGGGGCAGCCCGAGCGCTGCTGCGGGAGAAGCGGTCGTTGCCCTGGCAGAGCGGGCCTGAGGACTAAGAAGCTGTCTCAATACCTCTTGGGGAGGGCTTGTTTGTTGGAGGGCGAATCTTTCTGGGTGACATAACCCCGGCGAGGGAGGTGCTCTGTGGCGGGCTCGGTTTGGCGGGTGCGGGACGAGCTTTGGGAGGCGGTGGAGCCGTTGCTTCCGGAGTGTCTGCCGGATCCACGAGGCGGGCGTCCGCGTGTGGATGATCGTGTGTGCTTCAACGCGATCGTGTTCGTGTTGTTCACGGGGATCGCGTGGCGGCATCTGCCGTCGGAGATGGGCTGCTCGCCGGCGACCGCACACCGAAGGCTCGCGGCCTGGCAGGCCGCCGGGGTGTGGGAGCGCCTGCACCGGGAGCTTCTGCGGCGGCTGAATTCAGCTGGAAGGATCGACTGGTCCACCGCTGTTGTTGATGGCAGCCATGTTCGTGCGCTTTTGGGGGGCTCCACACCGGCCCTTCGCCGGTTGACCGTGCCCGCATGGGCTCCAAGCATCACCTGATCACCGACTCCGGGGGGATCCCGCTCGCGATCACCTTGACCGGCGGGAACCGCAACGACGTGACACAGCTCCTGCCACTTATCGACGGGGTCGGTCCCGTGACCGGCAAGCCTGGCCGTCCGCGTCAGCGTGCCGAGCGGGTGCTCGCTGACCGGGGCTATGACCATGACAAGTACCGCCGCGAGCTCTGGAAACGCGGTGTGAAGCCAGTGATCGCCAGGCGCAACACCGAGCACGGCTCGGGCCTCGGCAAAGAACGCTGGGTCGTGGAGCGCACCTTCGCCTGGCTGCACAACTTGCGCCGGCTGAGGATCCGCTACGAGCGTGACCCCAGCCTGCACATGGCGTTCATGCTGCTCGGCTGCGCCGTGGTCTGCCAGCGCAAACTGACAGGCCCCTGATCAATCCTCGTCTTCTCCGTCGTCGTTGAAGCTGCGGCGCCCGTACTGGTCAGGGATCGAGCCCCAGCCCCAGATCACCACCGGCCCCTCGGGCACGATCCCGTACTCCTCGAGCGGGTCGGCCTTCTCCATCTCGACGGTGCAGCGGTGCTGCCAGTTATCACCGAGATCGAAGACGTACTCGAACTCCTCACCCGGCTTGACCTCTTTGGCGACCTTCAGCTTGGCATGGTCGAGCCAGATCATTTCGGGCGCGAACGAGTCATCCGGATAGCCGATCAGCCGACCATCACCCATCTCAAAATTATGCAGGTGCGAGAGATCCCACCGCGCGAACGCCGCATCGATCGCCTCCGCGAACTGCTCAAACGAATGCGACGGACCGACCAGAAAGACCCGCCCCGGCGACGGGGCACACACAACCCCGCCACCGCCGAGCAAGTCCACCTTGATCCGAAGCCACGTCCGCGCCACCGCCCCGACAGCCTACGGAGGTTATGAGACAGCTTCTAATAGTACTTTGGTAGTTTTGTCACTCGCGTTGGGGATGTTGGTGGAGGGGTAGGGCGGTGAGGTTGATTGTTTGCTGGCAGGTGGTGCAGCGGCCGGTCCAGCACTTGAATAGGGGCTGGAGCAGGAGGATTGCCCGGGGTAGGGTCAGGCCGGCCGCTGGTGATTTGGGTTCTGCCGCTCCAGGGTGAGGAAGCCGTGTGCCGCGGTGACGAGGGCGGTGTGGTGGTACCAGCCGAGCCATGAGCGCCCCTCGTAGTGGTCGAGCCCGAGTTCGCCCTTGAGCTGCTTGTAGTCGAGCTCGATCTTCCAGCGCATCCTGGCCAGACGCGCGAGCTGCTCGGGTGTGGTGTCGGGTGGCATGTTGCTAATCCAGTAGTCGCTCGGCTCGTCGTGGTCTTCGGGCCACTCGCAGATCAGCCACTCCTCGCGGGGCTCTTGCTCGGCTCCGTTTTGCCAGCGTGCCAGCGCACGGACACGCAGAAAGCAGAACCGTGAGGTGAGGGGCTCCCCGCCAGGCCCGTCCCTGAACGTGACGGCCTGAAGGTTTCCTGGGGCCAGCCGGGCGATGAGCTTATCGACGGCCTCGGGCTTGCGGTCGGGGCGCATTCGTGTGCGCGGCCGCCCGGTCTCACCAGCGCGCTCGGGCAGCGTGAACACCGTCTCGGCTGCGAACACCTTCGCGATCCGATCGATCGAGAACACGTACTCGAACCCCGCAGCATCCAGACGCTGACGCAGCTTTGTGTTCTCGCCATAGGCCTCGTCACCCAAGATCGGTGCTCTGGCGATATCCCACCCGCCAGCGCGCTCGATCAAATCCCTGCCGAGTTCTGGCTTGGTCTTGAAGCAGATCTCCTCGGGGATCTTTGCTTTGTGACGGCGCTCTGAATCCTCGCACCACTCCTCAGGCAAATACAACGCCCAACCCAACGGGACCGTGCCCCTGGCGCCCACGGCATGCACAGACACGCCGATCTGGCAGTTACCGATCTTCCCGAGCGTCCCCGAGTACTGACGCTTGACCCCCGGCGAATGCGCTCCATCCTTCGGGAAACCAGTGTCATCCAGCACCCACGCCTGCACATCAATCTCCGGCGCCACGCGCTCAGCGACCGCCCTGACCACCAGCGCCGGATCCCACGGGCTCACCGCGAGAAACTGCTGCAAGCTCTCATAGTCAGCCTCCCCACCCAGCCTGGCGACCATCGGCTCAAGTGACTTGCGAGACCCACCCTCGATCAACCCACGCAGATACAACTCACCATTGACCAGCTGCACCCGCCGGTTCACCGCTTCACCCAATACCCCCGCGGCAAACGCCTCCAGACGCTCGCGCACCACCACAGGACTATCCACCACCGACCGCTCCATCACCGCCATCACGCCCTCCTCACGCCGACACCATCAACGCAAGAAGGGTTCGCCAAATCACCCCCAAACCCTACAACAAAACTACCAAAGTACTACTAAGTCGCGGCCGGCCCGCTGCTGCCGGTCACGTGGCCATCGGACTCGCTGTCACGCGAGGGGAGGTAGCCATCGGGAATCGGCTCCTTACCCTCCGACAGCGCCTTCAGCCGGCGTAGCGAAACGTTGTTGCGCACGCGCACTAGGGGGTCGGTGATCGCGTTGAAGAGGAGGCGGCTTCGCCTGTCCGCAGCGAACTCGTCCATGCTCAGCCGCGTTCCGCCGTTCGCCGGCTTCAGGATCAAAGTCACATACGCTCGTGAGAACGGGCGGGCCTTGACGAGCAGCTTGAGCAGGCTCGGCGGCTCGCACTGCACCACCTCGGAGTTGTCAGACAGCGTGAACGGCCAGATCCCGACTCTGTGGTCGAAGGCCGTTCCCACCGTGGGCCATGCTGGGTCTGCCCGCCGGATCTCCCGGGAGCCGACCACCCAACGGGCGAAGGAGCGCGGCTCGGAGAGGACCGCGAATACGTCCTCTGGTGGAGCTCCTATGTAGATCTCGTTGTGAGCCATCCTTCTCAGCTTCCCCGCTTGCGCTGAGGTGTAACCAACAGGCCGCCAACGGGCCCCTGATGGTCCGCCCGCCGCTCGCCGGCGTTGTCTTCGGCAGGATCGGGCGCCGACCGATAAGGGTCAGGCCTCTCGCTTCAGGCGCTTGGTGCGTCGCATGTCAGGCGATGTAGCAGCGTGGGCCACTCCGCAATAGTGGTACATTACTTGCATGGCCCACACTGAAAGGCGCATCACCGTCGGCGAGCGGGGCCGAGTTGTCCTGCCGTCCGCTGTACGCCGTGAGCTGGACCTGAAACCAGGTACTCACATGCTGCTGAGCACCGAGAGTGACGGCTCGTTGCGGCTGCGCCCGTATCGCGCCGTGGCTGAGCAGAGTCGCGGGCTGCTCCGTGGGCTCCCCGGAGGGTCGATGGTGGACGAGCTGCTCGCCGAGCGGCGCGCAGAAGCCGACCGCGAGGACACCCACTAGTTGGCGCCCGTACTTGACGCCTCAGCGCTTCTCGCGCATCTCCGAGACGAGCCTGGCGCCGACGTTGTAGCCGAGGCAATCGCCGGCGGTGCGGTGATCTCGACCGTCAACCTCGCCGAGGTATTCAGCCGCGTCGCCGATCGGGGAGGCGACCCGGCGCAGCTCGCGGCTGAGCTCATCCAAAGCGGACTGCTCGATGGCGCGATCACCGTCGAGCCGTTCACGGCCGCTGACGCCATCGACGCGGGACGCCTGCGACCGTTGACCCGCGACGCAGGGCTCTCGCTCGGCGACCGGGCGTCCCTGGCACTGGCGCGACGGCTGGGCGCTCCTGCTCTAACAGCCGACACCGATTGGCAGAGGGTAGCTCACGGTGTCGAGCTGCGCCCTATCCGCCGAGGACTTGGCGGGGCAATCAAGGAGCCCGTTCACAGGCCCTGATAATCTCAAAACCGCTTGGTTAGACGTGTTTCGGTGACGTGTCGGACGTTATGGCCCGGAATCATTGGCATTACGCGCCCGATGGACACGGCGTTGGCCACATTTAGCCGGGGCTAGTGATCACGGGATCGCAGGTTCAGCCAGAACAGCAGGCCAGCGAGCACGTCGGTCGAGTGGGGGTGTTCGGCTCTTGGGCGGTGGGGGTTCTTGATGCGTGACCATCCCTTATAGCCCCGCCTCACTCCGGACGCCGTCTCGTAGCCGCGTCCGTCGCCGTTGGTCAGTCGGGCGCGCAGGACGCTTTCACGATTGCGAACGAACCGAACGTTGAATGGAGCGCGGGCGCGATGGCGGCGCAGTCCCACCAGACTCCACCTCGTTCGGTGCATATGACGTGTGTGCCGGTGGCACGGCGATTCCCGACGCGGCGGGACCGTAAAGGTCGTAGCACGGGCGGATCGGATCGCTGCTGATTGCGAACTCGGGGTCTACGAACAGGGGTGTCGAGCCTGCCACGACGATATTCGAGAAGCAAACGCGGATGAGCGCGATCAGACGGCAATTGAGCGTGACCGGATGGCAACGGTGCGAGACGTCGCAGATGAGGCTCTCGATGAGGAGGTAGATGAACCGGAGCTCCGGCGAAAGCGCGCAGGTATCCGGGGGCGTGCCGCAAGTGACCGAGCGAGAGCTGCGGAGGATCGTCGTCGGGCCGCTGTCGATCGGGCCAGAGCATCCGCGGATCGCGCGGAGGCTGTCCGCGAACGCGCAGAGGCGAGACGCGAACTGGCTCAGGCAGCTCTCGACCTCGAGACCTCCGAAACGGATGAGCTCACACACGTCCGACGCCGAGGAGCAGGGCTGCAGCAGCTTCAACGAGAGATGGATCGTGCGCGTCGCATCCCCGAGCGCCTCACAGTCGCCTTCATCGATGTTGACGGCCTGAAGGCGGTCAACGACGCGGACGGCCACGCGGCCGGGGACTCCCTGCTCGTCGCGGTCGCGGACGCTCTAACTGCATGCCTACGCAGCTATGACCTGATCGTGCGGGTCGGCGGAGATGAGTTCGTCTGTGCCCTACCCAACATGGATCTCGACACAGTGCGAGAGCGCTTCGTTGAAGCCTCCGCCACGCTCGCACGCAGCGTGACAGGTGGCTCGATCACGGTCGGTCTCACCGAGCTGGCCGAGGGCGACTTTCCCTCCGACGTCATCGCTCGCGCCGACGCCGATCTGCTCGCGCAGCGCCAGAAGGCATCACCATGAACGTCTCCAAGGCCCAAAAGCTTGAACGGCCGAAAATCCCCACAGCTCGACCGTTCAAGGCGCGGTGGCTTCCCCTCTCGCGCGAGCAGGCGCGGGGTCGCCAGCAGGTGACCCCGCGCCTAGTCTGCGAGGCCGCTCAGCGCGAGCGATCAATGGACAGAAGGACATAAGGGGAGCACTGCCTTCAGTTAGAAGCGGTGGCCGTCGACGCACTACTATGTATCCTAAATTTACAAATCATGTGAAGGTGCTGACTCTGTTTGTGGTCCTGTGTCTCACGCTCGGGGCGATTGCTGCGACGTGGCTGCTGGTGGGACGAGTCAACTCGAGCCGGATAGCGCAGGTGCAGGTCGCGTCTATGGCCTCATCGCTGTCTGACCTGAAGACTGCCCCGTTCAGCGCTGACCCAAGCGCTGGGGGGAGTGCGGCGGCCGGGGAGCGCAGCGAGATCAAGGATGACGAGCAGGCAATCATGCGGGGGCTCGCCGCCCGTAACCAGGTGGGTGTGCCGATCGCCCTGCTGGCCAGTGGACGCTCGAGCCTTACGAGTATCGAGCCGGTGGTAGCGAGCATCTACCGGATCGCCTCCGCAAAGGGCGGCTTGGCAGTCGGCGGGCTCGGGGTCCTCACGCTGCAAAAGACACTGCTCGCTCGCGTGGCCGTCCTCTCCCGTGTTCTGGACAAGCTCAGCCGCCGACACGCGGCGAATGCGGAACGCGCCCGCACACAGGCAAAGCTCGGAGTCGCGACCGCCATGCTCCTCCTGCTCGCGGCATTTGCCTATTTCTACCTGCGATCCGTCGCAGCCCGAAGTGCCGTCCAGCGAATGGCCGGCGAAAAGGAAGCGCTCCTCGGCGAAAGCCAGATCGAGGCTAGAACAGATGCCCTGACCGATCTACGCAACCGCCGCGCGCTGGACCTCGATCTAGAACAGGCGGTCGTGAACATGCCAGGACCCCATGAACTCCTGTTGGCCATGTTCGACCTCGATGGCTTTAAGCAATACAACGACACATTCGGTCACGCTGCGGGCGACGCCCTACTCGAACGACTTGCCGGACGTCTCGCCGCCGCGACCCCGAAGTCAGGCTCCGCATACCGAATGGGCGGCGATGAGTTCTGCATGCTCGTCAGCTGCGCCCCCCACGTCGCCGAGCAGCTGCTCGGCGACGCCGTCGCAGCGCTACAGGACCACGGTGAGAGCTGGCACATCGGCTGCTCCCACGGCGCGGTATGGCTCCCCTCAGAAGCAAACAATCCCAGCGATGGGCTGAAGCTCGCAGACGAGCGCATGTACGCCAACAAGGCCAACCAGTCATCCGCCAGCAGCCAAGTCACCGACGCGCTACTACAAGTAATCGCCGAGCAAAGCCCCTCCCTGGACGAGCACGTCGAGCGAGTCTCAGATCTCTCCGCCGAGATCGCCAAGACTCTTGGCGAGCCCGAGCACGAAGTCCGCCGCATATGCCTCGCCGCCAAGCTCCACGACGTCGGCAAGACCGCGGTACCAGCCTCAATCCTCGACAAGCCCGGCCCCCTGGACAAGCAAGAGTGGGCATTCATGCAACGCCACCCACTCATCGGCGAGCGAATCGTGCTCGCAGCACCAGCACTAGCGAGCACCGCCCCGATCATCCGCTCAAGCCACGAGCGCATCGACGGACACGGCTACCCAGACGGCCTCGGAGGCGAGAACATCCCGCTCGGGTCACGCATCATCTCCGTATGCGACGCCTACGACGCAATGACCACAGACCGCTCCTACCGACCATCAATCGGCGATACAGCAGCGATCGAGCAGCTACGCGCCAACGCCGGCACCCAATTCGACCCCAAGATAGTCGACACATTCTGCGCCCTCAACGCATCACATCACAGCCGCTCGGCCGGCGGGTAGACGCACCTTCGCCCGCTCCAAGACCGATCTCGGTGAAGCGTTCACCGACCCGGGGGCGGTTCCGGGTATACATCCCTAGGCTCATATCGACGACCTGGATTCCCGAACGGGAGATGGGTCGCATGGGTGGAGGTTTTGGCTGCGCACGAGCAGCTTTCCGATCCGCTGTACGCAAAAGTCGCCAGTCACGAACCGGCGCCCAGACGACCCACACGCAACACCATCGCTCGGCTGCCACCAAGTGCTCGGCGGTCGCGCGTCGCGCTGGGCCGTTGTGCGTTTTCGTGACCCCGACGGTCCGCAAAAGCGGTGAACCGGGACCGCCTCCAACCCGTCGAACTCGTTCAGCACCGGGAGCGTGCAGCTGACCTCGAACTCGCCGAGCTCGGCTGTGCTGTCGCTGTTCGCCGCCAAGCCGGGCGAAGCCTCGACAGGCTGCTCGATCCGCACAGCTAGCACGCGAATGTAGTACCGATGCGTCCTGCGTCCCCCGATGCGGCGGCCAAGTTCTTCGAGCGGCTGGAGGAGGAGATCCCGGCGAAGTGGTTGCGAGAGGTGCAGCGACTATACGCGGAGATGTAGGCCCGATGCCACGACTTCAGCTTGAAGCACGCGGCGCTCCGTACATCGAGCGTGAGCTTAGCCGCGCGTGATCCACTTGCGATAATTGGCCAGATGGCTTATTCGGTCGAGCACCTCGAACAGGCGGCGCGCGAACACGTCCTCGCGCAAATGCCAGATGACCCCAGTGGCGAGCCTGTGTCGATGGATCTCGCGGCCCTGCTGATCAGCTACAACACCTGGCGCGGCCGGCTGATACCTGCTCAGCCTCGTCGATGTCATATATCACCGCAACTCGCTGGGAGTCAAAAGGCCGCTGAGCACAAAGGTGTGCTCGACGCGATCGTTGCAAAGATCGAGGCCGGCGACGACCTCAAACCGCATCTGAGTAGGTCGGTCCTAGTAGGCCACGACCCGAAAGGCCGCACCGACCGAGACCCGATGCTCTCTGACTATGGCGTGCACCACCTGCACTTGTCCTCAAACGTCGAGAGCGACGGCTTCGTCAAACGCACCAAAGACCTGCTCTTCGCCGCGATCAGGCCCGGTGACGCGTACCTGATCGGCATCTACCAACACCTCACCGACTGGGCCAAGGAGGACATCCTGAAGACGGTTGCTCGCAATTGGCCTGACATCGGCATCGTTCACGAGCTGCGGTCTGTGATCGGATTGACGTCGTACCCCAGCGACGACCAGCGCTTGGAGCTCCGCAAAGGCGGGATCGCCGGCGCGCCGGTCGAGGTGGACGGTAAGTTCTTCATGACCATCGGACAGACGCTCGCGGGCACCCCGATGCGTGCGACGCAGACGAGCAACCTTGTTATGCATACGTTCCGCGAGTGGCGGGAAAAGGGCGACGAACGTGTGGCCACGATCCTCCGGGTGCACGAGGAGACCACGGGACTGCAGGTCACGGGCCCGTGGCAAATCGCGGTCTACAACGAGTCAATCGGCTATCTGCGACGACATCTTCTATGGGATTGCGCAGCTCTCGTAAGCCGCTCTGCAAGACCATGCGCTGCATCTCAGTCAACGGCCTTCTGCCTCGGCATCAACGTCCTGATGTCGAGGTTCGGGTCTGATTGAGAACTTTCGCGTCGCTTGGTCCACTCCTCGGTCACGCGCGTGGCCTCTTCTAGATCCGTACCACCGAGAATCGCGTTGCGCTCCACGACTAGACCAGGGTGCGGCCCGCGTTTGGTACCTGGACAAGGACGAGGACGCGGCATCAGCTTTTGCAGAATTGATGCAGGCTCATAGGGCTGACTTCGATGCAGAAGATCCCCTATGGAAGCTAACGCCGCTCGTCGTGCAGCCACATGAGAAATACAGATTCGAGTGGGAGCGCGAGTGGCGGCTAACTGGTCCCCACGGGCTGCACTTCACGATGGAGGACATTGCTTTCCTCTTCATCCCCGGTGATGGCACAAGTCCGCACGCGGCTTCTTCGATGGCTATGAGCAAAGCACAGCACCGATCCCCCGTTGCCCGTTCATCGATCCACACTGGGATGCGGCAAAAATCGAGTCGGCGTTGACGCACGCGGTTAGCGGACCGCTCGCCAGCCGTGCGGCCGACGCCTTTGTCGCAGACGTCACGTCTGACCAAGGCGGACAGGCGTTCCGTCTGGGCGGATGAATGAGATGTCGATGCCGAGTCGCATGGCGTTGGCGATGTTGGCCAGTTGGCCGAGGGTGAGGTTGCGACGGCCCGCTTCGACCGCGGAGATGTAGGAGGGGGAGACTCCCAGGCGCTCGGCGACCGCGGTTTGGGTCAGCCCGAGCGCTTGGCGGGTGTCTTTGATCTCGCGGCCGACGACCTTCGCATGGATCTCAGATACCGCCGTTCGTGGCATGGGACTCAGGCGGCGGTGGAGTAGCGGAAGCTGGCGGCGACCGGCTCGGCCGCGGCGACCTCGATGACCTGGACATGAAGATCACCGCTGCGGTAGCCGAAGGGCAGCAGTCGTGCCCAGCGCTTGGCGCCATCGGCCCGTGTGATGCGCTCCCCAGTCTCGGGGTCGACGATCGCGAGGTCGGGGTTGATCCAGTCGGCGTGCGGCCCGCTGATGCTCACGTCGTCGCCATCGGCGAGTAGCTGCGCGGCAGGCACCTCGATCCACTCTTTGGTGTCTGGGTCGCGCTCAAAGGTCGTGAAGTTGACTTGGATCATCAGGAGACTCCCTTCGACGTCGGGTGCGATAGTTGACCCCTTGAGTTATGATGCTACCACGCAGTACAGAACGCACACCAGGCATCTCAGAACTCTCCAGGGCGCAGAACCTCGCCTCTTTGCAGCATGAGCCGTGCCCTGTCCGCCAGTGCGTGCGCGCGGTCGGCAGCAAGAACCTCGCCATTCCGAGCAGGTCGGAGTCGCTCAGCAGGCGAGTGAGTGCGTCGTGCTCGTCCGTGAGCAGACTCGCGGCGCCGTGCCTGTGGCGAGCAACGACGAAGTCGGAGTAGTTGAGGATGGCTCGTGGCAGCGCGAAGGTGTAGCCGTGATCGATCACGGTCAGCCGATTTCCATCCCAGCGCCAGTTCCCGTCGTGACGGTCCTGCTGGGCGATCAGCGCGTCGAAGAACGCCGCAGGCAGGCACCAGGTTGGATTCAAGGTCGGCGCCGGGTCGCGTGGCCATCCAGTCGCCCGTAGCGAGAGCGAGCCATCCTCGCCCGCGTATTCGCGCAGCACGCATGGCGTGACGATCTCATCCCACGGTGGCCCGAGCGCCACGGCGAGCCGCCAGCTGGCCGCCTCGTGCAGCGGCGGCGTCTCGTCGGTCTGTCCGTAGGCGATCGCGTTGGCGACATGCACGCCGGAGAAGGGCTTGTGGAACACGCTCTCTCCACCGGCGAGCTCCAACCTGCTTCGTAGCGTTCACGCCGGGAGAGGTCGTCGGCGCCGGCGGGCCGACGAACGCCTCGTGGAGCATCTGCTGCTCAATCGCGCGAGCTCCCTGGCTCGCCCGAATAGCGGCTATCTGCGTTTCGATCTTCACGCATCCAAGTGTGCCCGTGCGTTAGGACGCCCTGGTCGATGCCCTTCCGACGCCCCATAGGGAAATCCCCGGGGAAATCCACCGCCGCCGTGATACGCTGCAAACCACCGTACTTGCTGGCCTTTCTCTATGCTGGAGGAGGGACTCGAACCCCCGACACGCGGATTATGATTCGCTTCTGCCGTCCGTAGCGGCCACACGATCATCGCGTAGCGGCCACACAGCATTGAATTAGCGGCCACATGGTTGTACGGTGATGGCATGGACTCTCTGGGGCGGGCGGCGTCGGAATTGGGGATCCCCGAGCGAACGCTGCGCCGCGCGGCATCAGAGGGGCTGGTGCGGGGGGAGCGCCTGAGCCCGCGCCGGTTTCGGATCACGTTCCGCGAGGAGGCCTACCTGCGCAGCCATTGGCAACTGTTGCAGGCGCTTCGCGCGGCGCTTCGCACCGAGCCCAACGTCAGGCTTGCTGTGCTGTTCGGCTCTACGGCGATCGGGAACGATGACGAGCGCTCGGACGTCGATGTGCTGGTTGCGCTGCGCAATCCGAACGTGGGCCGCCTGGCCGAGCTCACGGAGCGGCTTTCCCGCAGTGTCGGTCGCGACATGCAACTCGTGCGGATCTCGGAGGCAGAGGCCTCGCCGGTGCTCATGTCCGACGTCATCGAGCATGGGCGCATGCTTGTCGACCGCGATGATCTCTGGTCGGCCGTGACGGGCCGTGCTTCGAGATGGCGGCGTCTGGCGCGTGGCGCCGAACGATCCTCTGCCGGCGCGATTGACGACGGCCTCGACGACGCTGCATGACTTCCGCCACGCCGGGCCCTGCTCCACTGGAGGCTCGCAACCCCCAACGCGCGAGAGCGCTCAAGGCGAAGATCGGAGATCGGGTCAGCGACGTGCGCCGTCATCTGCTCGCGCTGCGCACGGCGATGGCCGAGTTCGGCGACGACTTCGAGTTGGACGCCTTCCGTGCGGCCTACTCGTCGGAGGATCCCGTCGTGCTCAATCGAGTCAAGGCGGTCGAGCGGGGCGTCGATCAGCTCTACAACTACATCGCTGAGCTCGCCGCCTTCGGGCTGGAGCTGGCCGAGCTGCGCGGACGCCGCGATGAGACCAACGCGCGACGCGATCTCGACGCGCTGAGGTCTGCCGGTGTGATCTCCGCCGAGCTGACTCGCCGCCTGCAACGACTCCGAGAGCTGCGGCGCATGCTCGTCCATGAATACGCAACCGCCACCGCCGAACAGGTGCATGAGTCCGCACTCGTCGTGTCCAATAACTTCGTTGCCTTCTACGACGCCTACAGGCAGTGGATCAAGCGCGGCTTCGCGGCACAGCGATAGTCCCGTTCGAAAATAGGCTCCAACAAGCTGGCACTCAGGGGTCGTCAGCCCGGCTGCTGTTCTGTAGCTTGGCGCACAGTCGGACTTGTTCGGAGCAGTCGTCTGAAGGCTAATCGAACTTTGTTGTAGAATTGCGCGCCCCACGCTCGCCACGAGAGAGCACCGCGCACCGACAGGCGAGCGCTGGGCCGAGCGGTTCCTTGCCATCGACCTCGCGTCGACCGTGCCGAGCGAGGTGCGCGAGATGTGGGAGGCCGCCCGCGGGCTGCTGCTTTACGGCTGGTTCTTCTACGCGATCTACGCCATCGGCGAACACGAGCTGTCCTGCATCGCTACCAGCAGGCCGGCGGCCCGCCGAACAAGAAGCGCGACCACGAAGGCGAGGCGCGCTGGCCCGACCTGATGCGCCGCGTGAACTGGCTCATCGAGGCCGGCGTGATCCCCGCCGAGAAGCGCGACCGCTGGAACGGGCTACGCGACCTGCGCAACGAGACCACGCACATCAGCATCCGCCACCTCACGACCCCGCACGAAGCGCTGCGCGTGCTCGAACTCCTGGCGGGCGAAATCGACACCCTGTTCGCGGCCTAGGGACGTCTCCGCGCCCCCGCGACGCCCCCCGGGGAAATCAGTGGGGAAATTAAGACGCCCCATCTGTACCCCCTGATACGGTCAAAACCGCTTGGGAACAGGCTTTGCGGCAGTGCCGGAGGAGGGACTCGAACCCCCGACACGCGGATTATGATTCCGCTGCTCTAACCGACTGAGCTACTCCGGCCCGGATGACGCAGGAGTCTAGCCACAGACCGCCATCCCCACCAGCTAGCCTCGCCACGATGGCGCCCCCGATTCTGCTCGCAGTGCCGAACGTCTCGGAGGGGCGCTCTCCGGAGACGCTGGCGACGATCGGCGCGAGCTTCGCTCCAGACTCGTCACAGACGCATACCGTCGGGCACGAGGCGCGGCTGCTGGACGTCCACACCAATGCCGACCACCACCGCTCGGTCTACACGATCGCGGGGCGCCAGGGAGCGCTGGCCGACGCTCTGCTGGCAGGGGCGCGGGCGGCGGTGGAGCGAATCGATGTGGTCAATCGCTCAGCCGAGAAGCGCGAGGTCGGCCAGCACCCCCATGTGGGCGCTGTGGACGTGGTTCCGCTCGTCTACCTGGAGCCCTCCGCCCGGGGTGCGGCCTGTGCGGAGGCGCTGGTGGTGGCCGACCGCATCGGGACGGAGCTTGAGGTGCCGGTGTTCCTCTACGGCGAGCTGACCGCCGATGGCTCCCACGCGGCGAGGAGTAGGGCCGAGCTCCGTCGCGGTGGTGTGGCCGAGCTGACGAGGCGCATGAGCGCCGCGGAGGGGTCTGAGGAGGGTGCGCATCCTCTGGCTCCCGACTTCGGGCCGGCGCGTTTGCATCCCACAGCCGGGGCCACGCTCGTCTGCGCACGTCCTCCGCTTGTGGCGTTCAACCTCCAACTGGCCCCTTCGGCCACTCTGGCCGACGCCAAGCGGATCGCGGCCCTCGTTCGCGAAGGGGGAGCGGAGGGACTGTCCGGCCTGCGGGCGATCGGTGTGCTGCTCGGCGGTGAGATCGCCCAGGTGTCGATGAACGTGGAGCGGCCCTTCGAGGTCTCGCTCCTCTCGGTCCTGGGAGCGGTGGGTCGCCACGCCGAGGTGGCAAGCGCCGAGCTGGTTGGCCTCGCCCCCGCGGTCGCGCTGGAGGGATTTCCCGTGGATCTGCTCACGGCGGACTTCGATCCCGCCCGCCACGTGATCGAGAACGCATTAGGCTGCTGGTAGTGGCTCAGACCAGACGCAAGCGCCAGACCAAGCACCGGGGCAACGCCGCCGGGGTGGTCGAGTCGCGCGGGCGCACCGGGCGCAAGCCCACAGCGGCCGAGAAGAGCGGCAAGCCGCGCGATCTGGCCAAGGAGCGCGAGAAGCTCCTCGACAAGCGCGACCGCCCGCCCACCTGGCGTGGGGCATTCGTCAAGGCGATGTTCGCCACGATCGTGATGCTGCTGATCGTGATCCTGGTCCTGCATCAGTCAAACCAGGCCGTCGGGCTGTTCCCGATCGTGCTCGCCGGCTATACGGCGGTCAGCTACTACACCGACAAGTGGGCCTTCAAGCGCCGTCAGGCCAAGAAAGCCAAGCAGGGCGGTGGCGGCAAGGCGGCGGCGCGGTGAGTGCCCTGGATGTGCGCGCCTTCACGGTGGGTCCCGTGCAGGAGAACTCCTACATAGTGCGCGCCGACGCCGCCAGCTCCAGGGCGGTGATCGTCGATCCGGGCGAGGAGGCCGAGCGCCTGCTGGCGGCGGCCGAGGCTCTCGGGGTCAAGATCGAGGCGATCCTCATCACCCACTGCCACTTCGATCACATCGGTGCCGTTGCTCCCATCGCGCGGGCAACCGGAGCACCGGTCTACTGCCCGGAGATCGAGCGTCCGGTGCTGGCCGACGTGATGTCATGGGTGCCTCCCGGCTTCGGTCCATTCGAGAGCTATGAGGCCGATCACACGGTCGCGGGGGGCGAGCGGCTGAGCCTGGCGGGGATTGACATCGAGGTCATCTCCACACCCGGTCACAGCCCCGGCCATGTGACCTACGCGATGCAGGGTGCGCTGCTCTCGGGGGACGTGCTGTTTCAGGGCTCTGTCGGGCGGGTGGATCTTCCAGGTGGGGATTGGGCCACGCTCGAGCGCTCGATCGAGCTGCTGGTGAAGGGCAATCCACCCGAGACGGTCATCTACCCGGGCCACATGGGTGTCACGACACTGGGCCGGGAGCTCGAGACAAACCCCTTCCTCACCGAGCTTCGCGCTCGTCTGCCGCGCGCCCAGGCCGCGCTCGACGCACCGGCGCCTCCACGTTGAGCGGATCCAAGATCAAAGCGCCGCGGGGCACCTTCGACGTGCTCGGCGAGGACGCGCTGGCTCGCACCGCTCTCGAGGCGCGGGCAAGGGCGATCCTCGAGGGCGCCGGATACGAGCGGATCGAGACGCCCACCTTCGAGGCTACCGAGCTGTTCGCCCGCGGTGTGGGCGAGTCGACGGACATCGTGCGCAAGGAGATGTTCACCTTCACCGACGCCGGCGAACGATCCCTGACGCTGCGGCCCGAGGGCACCGCTCCGGTGTGTCGCGCCTATGTGGAGCACGGCATGCACAAGCGCCGCCTGCCGGTGAAGCTGTGGTACCTGTCGAGCTTCTTTCGCCATGAGCGCGCCCAGGCGGGGCGCTACCGGCAGTTCTGGCAGGTGGGCGCCGAGGCGCTCGGCTCTGAGGACCCTGCCGTGGACGCAGAGTCGATTGCCCTCCTGGCAAGGCTGCTGGCTGAGCTTCGAGTGCGCAATGTGAGGCTGAGACTGTCGAGCCTCGGCGGCCTGGAGAGTCGCAGTAGCTATCGAGAGCAGCTGCAGACGCACCTGCTCGCCCACAGCGAGCAGCTCTCAGACGACGTCAGGGACCGGATCGAGCAGAACCCGCTGCGCGCCTTCGACTCCGAGCACGCTGGAACGCGTACGGTCATGCAGAGCGCGCCCCGGCTGCTGGAGCATCTCAGCAGGGAGGACTCCGAGCACTTCGCCGAGGTGCGTGGGTTGCTCGATGCTGCGGGCGTGACATACGAGATCGACTCCACGCTCGTGCGTGGGTTGGATTACTACACGCGAACAGTCTTCGAGTTCACCTCCGATGCCCTGGGAGCCCAGAGCGGGGTCGGCGGCGGCGGGCGCTATGACGGCCTGGTGGAGCAGCTGGGGGGTCCGCCCACGCCCGGGATGGGCTGGGCGGCCGGTATCGAGCGAATCATGCTCGCGGGTGAGGAGCCCGCGGTTGCGCCGGCTCCGGTGGAGCTGTTTGTCGCCCTGGAGAGCGCCGACTCGGATGCTCGCCGGGCGGCATTCGGTCTGCTCAGCGAGGCTCGCTCAGCAGGTCTGTCCGCGCAGATGGACCTCGGCGGCCGTTCGCTGAAAGGGCAGCTCGGAAACGCCAACTCGCTCGGCGCCCGCTTCGTGGCGATCGTGGGTGCCGGGCAGACCACGCTCAAGGACATGCAGGGAGGCGGACAGGTGGCGCTTGCAACCGATGCCGTGGTTCACGCTGTGCTGCGCGGCCACCACGCCCTCTGAGGTCAAGCTAGTGCAGTGTCCCTTAAGTAGCTTGCATTTGTAGGCGAGTTTTGGTACGTTGGGGTTGTGGCGCGTGCTGCTGGGGTGATTGAGCTGTCAGAGAGCGAGGAGCACGAGCTCCGGGGGTGGCTTCGGCGGCCGTCTGTTCCGCAGCAGCAGGCGACTCGTGCACGGATCGTGTTGCGTGCCGCGGAGGGCGCCACAAATACTCAGATTGCTGCGGAGACACATGTTTCGCTGCCGACCGTCGGGTTGTGGCGACGGAATTTCTGTGAGCGGCGGCTTGACGGTCTCACGGATGCGCCACGCTCAGGTCGACCGCGGGAGATCGACGACGATGAGATCCAGCGTGTTCTCGCAAAGACGCTCGAGAGCCCGCCGGATGGCAGCACGCACTGGAGTGTGCGTCGTCTGGCCGCGGCGGCCGGTATCGCGCCCTCGACGGTGCACCGGATTTGGCGTGATCACAAGCTCAAACCGCATCAGGTCCGCTCGTTCAAGTTCTCCAAAGACCCTGAGCTTGTGGAGAAGATCGTCGATGTGGTGGGGCTCTATATGGATCCCCCGAAAGGCGCGCTGGTGCTGTGCATTGACGAGAAGACCCAGATCCAGGCGCTCGACCGCACGCAGGCGACGCTGCCGATCAAGCCGGGCAAGGCCGCACGGATGACCCACGACTACAAGCGCAACGGGACCACGAGCCTATACGCGGCGCTTGAGGTGGCGACCGGTGAGGTCACCGGCACGTGCTACCCAAAACACCGCCACCAAGAGTTCCTGGCGTTCCTGAACGCGCTCGTGCGCGCCTACCCCCGAAAGCCACTGCACGTCGTTCTCGACAACTCCTCAACGCACAGCACCCCAGAGGTGACGCGCTGGCTGGAGCGCCACAAACGCGTGCACTTCCACTTCACCCCGACCAGCGCATCGTGGATGAACATGATCGAGATCTGGTTCTCGATCCTCACAAAGCAGCAGGTCCGCCGTGGCGTCTACCACGACGTCCCCGAGCTCATCAACGCGATCGAACACTTCATCGAGGGCTACAACGAGCGCGCCCAACCATTCATCTGGACCAAGACCGCCGAGCAGATACTCACCAAGGCAACCAAACAACAAGACACTTCAGAAACACTGCACTAGAGCGCGTGTGCCTTCGCCCGGGCCAGTAGCAGGGTCACGAGTTCCTGCTCGGTCGTGGTGGGCACCGGTTGGGTGATGCTGCCGGCCATCAACACCACTGCTCCGTGTCCCAGACCGAAGCCCATCATGTCGATGTAGACGGGCATCGTCACTTCGTTGTAGGGGAGGCTGAGGACGCCGCTCACCCTGATGCCGAAGGTGGCGCTCGCGCCCGGTGCGCTGATGGGAAGCCTCGTGACGGTGAAACGCCCCCAGCGTGCTTCCCTGATCGGCCTCGCGGAGAAGTTGCGGGTGAAGGCGCGCGCGAGGCACCCCCTTACTCCGGTCGCCTGCAGGGCTCGGAACGTTTGGGTGATGGAGCGCTCGTCGCGCACCACCGCTACTGCTGAGGCGAAGTCTTCGACTTCCAGTTCGCGACCGCGCTCGAGTCTCGGCGATGACCGTTCCAGTAGAGCTCGCTCGTGGGCGAAGCCGTGTTCGCAGGCGCGGTATTCCTCCCGTTCGCGAGCTGTCTCGTGGCGTGTTTTCCAGGTTGCGATCGAGGCTTCGGGGATATCGCCGGTGCTGAGGTTCACAGCAGTGGCGAAGGTGAGCGCCTGGCCCTTGGTCGGCATCTGAGCAGCTGGGCTCCCGGCCCTCGAGCCGGGAGCCTTGGTGGGGGCCGCGGTGGCAGCGCCCGCTCCGGCGCCACCGACCCGTGCGCTCGAGGTTCCGCCGCTACAGGCACAGAGCAGCAGCGATGCCCCAGCTGCAACAGCGAGGCCGAAGAGCATTGGGAGAACGGATGACGAATGTCGCCAGTAGGACTGCACCAGATTGCTATCGACACCTGTGCCGGACGCCTGAACCGGACCGGCGAACGGCGGCGAAACCGTCCATGGCGTCATTCGCCGTTCAACTTTTTCGCCAGGATGCCGAAGTTGGTCCGGATGGCTCATCTCTCCCGCCCCTATCAGATCGCCCTCGCTGTGCTGGCCCTGTTCGCAGTGGTCTGGGTGGTCGCCCTGCGCGGGCACTCGCCCAGCTCGAGCGCCTCCAGCGAAACGCCGGCCGCTCCGCTGCAGGCGAGCGCGCCCAAGCCCGTCACCCCGGCGAAGGGGTCGGGCAGCGCGACGAGCTCGAGCAGCCCCATCTACCACGGCTCTGCCCCGGGGGTCCAGGGCCTGACCCGTGCGATCGCCAAAGCTCACGGCGCGGTCGCCACCTCAGAAAGCAACGCCAAGCAGCTGACCGAACGCTCCGCCCAGGCGTCGAGTGCCGCGGCCAATCCCACCACGACGCCGGCTGCCGCCGCACCGGCTTCGCCCACCCACGTCACGAGCACGCCCACTCCTGTCGCCAAGGCCCCAACCGCCCCTGCGCCCGCCACCACGCACACCTCGCCCAGCCATTCCGGCATCAAGTCCCAGAGCGGCGCCGGGCGCACACCGGCGCGCCAGGCGCTTGTGGAACGTGCGCTGCACGAAGGCAAGCCCGCGGTGATCCTCTTCTGGAGCAAGAAAGGCTCAGACGATGTGGCGGTGCGCTACGAACTGCGTCTGCTCGAGGCGATCCACCACATGATCAAGCCGATCGCCCACGTGCCGGTGGTGCGAGAGGCGCTCGCCCGTGAAGGGTTCGAACTGGGTAAGCCGTTTGCGGCCTTCGAAGCGAGCGCGAGCGAGGTCTCCTCGTTCGGCACGATCACCAGAGGCGTGCAGGTGTACAGCACACCCACCATCTTGGTTGTGAGCAAGAGCGGCAAGACCACCGTCATCACGGGCCTCACAGACGCCTTTGCTCTCGAGCAGGCGATCGACGAAGCCCGGCACTCCTAGCGAAGCGCGGCCCTTACACTCGCTCGTGTGAGCACGACGAGCGCCGAGGAGCTGAGGAACCATCTGGAACGCCCGCTCGCACGCGGGCACACCCCTGAGGACGCCTTCACAGGCGCCGCGGGCGGAGCGGCCTGCGGCGATCTGATTCGTATCTCGATCGCGGTTGATGGAGACAGTGGCGAGGGTCGTATCGAGGATGCGGGCTTCGACGCGAGCGGCTGCGGCGCCACGGTGGCGGCGGGCAGCGCGGTGGTGGGCCAGGTTCGCGGAGCGCCGCTGCTGGAGGCTGCGAGGATCGGGGCGCGGGACATAGCCGACGAGCTCGGTGGTCTCAGCCACGCCAAGCGACATGCGGCCGAGCTGGCCGCCGACGCCCTGCACAGGGCATTGGGGGATGCGGCGCGTCACGGCGCCACCCTCACCGCCCGGCCAGCGAGGACGCTGGTGGCGATGAGCGGTGGGGTCGACAGCGCGGTGGCGGCGCTGCTTGTCTCCGAGGCGGGTGACGAGCCCGTGGGGGTGACGCTCGAGCTGTGGTCCGATCCCGAGAACGATGGCGATCTGAGCTGCTGCTCGGCGCAGGCCGTGCGCGGTGCGCGGGAGCTTGCACATGGTCTTGGGATGCCCCATCTCTCGATCGACCTGCGCGCTGAGTTTCGCGCGGGGGTGGTCGATGGCTGGCTGGCCGACCACGGGGCAGGGCTCACCCCGAACCCGTGCGTGCGCTGCAACGGGAAGGTCAGGCTCGATGCGATGCTCGAGCTGGCCGAGCGCCTCGGTTCGCACACGCTGGCCACGGGCCACTATGCACGCGTCCAGCATGCGGGCGACACCGATGCGCCGCTGCTGCGGATGGCCGCCGACGTGTCGAAGGACCAGAGCTACGTGCTGTGCGCGCTGGAGCCCGCCTCCCTGGCGCGGCTTCGCTTTCCGCTCGGCGAGCTGCACAAGCCGGCGGTGCGCGAGCTGGCGGGACGGGCGCACCTGTCGGTGGCGGGCAAGCGCGACTCGCAGGACCTCTGCTTCCTGGCGGGCACGCGCCAGGCGGCCTTCCTGGAGCGCCATGGCGGCATGGGTGCCAGCCCAGGGGCGATTCTCGACCCCGATGGCGCCACGCTGGGCGAGCATTCAGGAGCTCACCGATACACGGTGGGGCAGCGCCATGGGCTTGGCATCTCCGCTCCGCAGCCCCTGTATGTGCTGTCCACCGACGCCGCCAAGAACACGGTCACCGTCGGTCCCCGCGAGCAGCTGCTCACCAGCGAGCTTGCGGTGCGCGAGGCGGTGCTCCATCGCGACGGCTGCGATGTGGATGGGGTGCGGGTCAGGGCGCACGGGCGCCGCTTCGCCTGTCGGTTGAACGGCCAGCCGCTCGCGGGCCGCCACGAGCGGATAGCGCTCGAGCTCGCCGAGCAGGCCGAGCGCACTGCCCCGGGGCAGATCGCCTGCCTGTACTCGGGCGATCTGCTCGTCGGCTACGGCACGATCGCCTGACGGACCGAGGATGGCGTCCTCGGCCGCTCGGCCCTGCCGGTGGGAGCGGTGGAACCCCTAAGATCGTCCCCCATGGCCATGACCTCTGAGGAGATCCGCGAGCGCTACCTGAGCTTCTTCGAGGAGCGCTCTCACCTGCGCATACCGTCGGCCTCGCTGGTGCCCTCCGCCCACGATCCCTCGGCGCTGCTCACGGTCGCAGGCATGCACCCGTTGAAGCCTTACTTCCTCGGGCAGGAGACGCCGCCGGCTCTGCGTCTGACGGACTGCCAGAAGGTCTTTCGCACGGTCGACATCGACAACGTTGGCAACACCGCCCGTCACCTCACCTTCTTTGAGATGCTCGGCAACTTCTCCTTCGGCGACTACTTCAAGCACGACGCCATCGAGTTCGCCTGGGAGCTCTCGCGCGAGGTGTTCGGCTTCCGCGAGCAGGACATCTGGGTGACGGTGTTCGAGGGCGACGAGGGTCTCGGCCTCGGTCCGGACGAGGAGGCGATCGCGCGCTGGCGCGAGCTGGGGGTGCCGGGCGATCGGATCGTGCGCTGTCCGCGCTCTGAGAACTTCTGGCAGGCGGGACCGACGGGGCCATGTGGACCGTGCTCTGAGCTCTACATCGACCGCGGCCTCGAGTTCGGAAAAGCCGAGGACCTTCCCGGCGGCGAGAACGAGCGCTTCTTGGAGTACTGGAACCTGGTGTTCATGCAGTACGACCAGCAGCCCTCACCAGACGGGACGGGCTCGGTGCTGAAGCCCCTGCCGGAGAACAACATCGACACGGGCCTCGGGCTGAACCGCCTGGCGGCGATCCTGCAGGGCAAGGAGTCGGTGTTCGAGACCGACCAGTTCCAACCCTTGATCGAGCTCGGCGAGGAGCTCTCGGGCGCCACTACCGCGAGGATTTCGACACCGACCGCGCCCTGCGGATCCTGGCCGACCACTCGCGGGCGATGACCTTCCTCACGGCTGACGGCGTGGTGCCCTCCAACGAGGATCGCGGCTACGTGCTGCGGAGGGTGATGCGTCGCGCGATCCAGCAGGGGCTTGCCCTGGAGCTGGAGCCGGGCTTCCTGGTGCGCTACTCCGAGCGGGTGCGCGAGCTGATGGGCGCCACCTACCCCGAGCTGGGTGAGCAGGCGCAGGTCACAGACATGTGGCTGGCGGCCGAGGAGGAGGGCTTCGGTCGCACGCTCGCCCAGGGCATGGCCACGCTCTCCGCACACATCGAGCAGGCTCGCTCGGATGGGCGGCGAGACGGTTCCAGCGGAGGAGGTCTTCCGCCTGCACGACACGTTCGGCTTCCCTTACGAGATGACCAATGAGCTGCTGGTCGAGCAGGGACTTGCGATCGAGGGCGACTTCGAGAACCTGATGGAGGCACAGCGCGCGCGCGGCAGGGCGGGTGCGCGGGCGGCGGCCGGGGCGATCGGCTCGGATGCGTCGAAGGCGCGGATGCTGGCGGGCCGTTCGCGGGCGAGGCCGGCTTTGCGACGAGGTTCACGGGCTATGAGACAGAGGAGCAGCAGACGATGCTCGCGGCCGTGCAGAGCATGTCCGGCGAGGGCAACGGCTCGGCCAACGGATCCAGCGCGAGCTCGCTACCTGGTGAAGCTGCCGGAGTCTCCCTTCTATGCCGCGGGTGGAGGGCAGGTCTCCGACGCTGGCACGATCGAGTGCGAGCAGGGAGATTGCAGGGCGCGAGTGGAGGAGGTGTTCCGCCTCGGCGACGATCAGGCGCTCACGGTGGTGGTGGAGGAGGGTGAGCTGCACCCGGGCGAGACGGTGGTGGCGAGGGTGGATCGCGTGGCGCGTCACGCCACCGAGTGCAACCACACGGCCACCCATCTGCTGCAGGCGGCGCTGCGCGAGATCGTGGGCAGCCATGTGCGCCAGGCCGGCTCGTATGTTGGCCCGGACAAGCTGCGCTTCGACTTCAGTCACGGCCAGGGCCTCAGCGACGGGGAGCTGCGCGAGGTGGAGGACAGGGTGAACGGCTGGGTCTCGCTCAACGACCCCGTGCGGGCGATCACGACGACGCTCGACGAGGCCCGCAGCCTCGGGGCGATGGCGCTGTTCGGTGAGAAGTACGGCGAGGTGGTGCGGATGGTGCAGATCGGCGACGGGCACTACTCGCGCGAGCTGTGCGGTGGGACCCATGTGCGCTCGACCGCGGAGATCGGTCCCTTCCGCATCCTCAGCGAGACCTCCAGCTCGGCCAACGTCGGCGGATCGAGGCGGTGACGGGCCCGGCCGCGGTGGAGCTGCTGCGAACGCATGATCGCCTGCTGGGGGAGATCGCGGGGCAGCTGCGGCTGCGTCCCGAGGATGCACCGGGCGCGGTCGAGAGCCTGGCGCGGGAGCGCAAGCGGCTCGAGAAGGTTTTGAGAGAGGGGGGCGCGCCCGGTGGCGGGAGCGGGCCGGACCTCGACGAGCTGGCGGCTCGTGTGGAGGACCTCGGCGGTGCCGCGGTGCTGACGGCGGCGGTCGAGGTACCCGACGCCAAGGCGCTGCTCGAGCTGGTGGATCGGTTCAAGGGACGCCTCGGGGAGGCGGCGATCCTGCTCGGCACCGCGGCGGACGGCCGGGTGCACCTGGTGGCCAGCGTGGCGCCCGCCCTGGTGTCGCGCGGGGTGAAGGCGGGCGCTGTGGTCAAGGCGGCAGCTGAGGTTGTGGGCGGAGGGGGAGGGGGCCGCGACACGATGGCCCAGGCGGGAGGACGCGACCCCGAGAAGCTCGGGGAGGCGATCCAGGCGGCTCGCACGGCGATCGAGTCCGCGCTCACGAGCTAGACCTCATGCGGGTCCTGGCTCTGGACTACGGCAGCGCCCGCTGCGGCTGTGCGGTGAGCGACCCCACCGAGACGATCGTCACCCCGCTTCCGATCGTCGAGCGGCCGGCCAGCAGGCGTGGCCTGGCCCAGCTGGGGGAGCTGGTGCGCGAGCGCGAGATCGGGCGGGTGGTGGTGGGGTTGCCGCTGTCGCTGGCAGGGACAGACACCGATCAGACCCGCGAGACGCGCGAGTGGGCCGAGCGCCTGGCGGGACGCCTCGGCGAGGGGGTGCCGGTGGAGATGCACGACGAGCGCTTCACCACGCGGATGGCTCAGCGAAGCGACGGCGGGCTCGCGGCCGCCGAGGACTCACGTGCGGCTGCGCACCTGCTCGAGAGCTGGCTTGCCCGCAAATCGCGTTAGGGTCCTGGTTCGTGTCTCGCGGCGATCGATCACGTGACGGCGAACGTACCGCCGAGCAGCGCGAGCGCGATCGTGAAGAGCGCGCCCGTCGTCGTGCCCTGCGTGCCGGAGAAGCCCTCCCGGCCGGCGAAGTCCTTACTCCGACCCACAGCGAGCCCGCTGAGACCCCTGTGGCGCCGGAGGGGCCCGCTGGGCTCCATGTGGCGCCGGCGGAGCCGCCTGAGGCATATGTGGAGCCTGCTCTGCCTCCTGAGCCGTACCCGGTGCCCGCGGAGCCCACTCAGCCCCCGGAGGGACATGGGGCGCCGGCGAACCCTGCCGAGGCCTATCTGGCACCTCCGGAGCCCGCGGAGGGATACGTGGCTTCCGAGGAGCCTGTGGCGCCCGAGGAGCCCGTGTGGGTGGAGGCGGTACCCGCCGAGGCCGCCGAGCCATATGTCGCAGCCCCGGCGCCCGAGGAGCCTGTCGAGCAGGCGGCGGCCCCGCCTGTACCGGATGAGTCAGCCCAGCCTGATGTGGCCCGCGAGGAGCCGCTCGCCGCACCCGTCGAGCGCCGAACCGTCTCGGTGGGGCGCTCTTCGATGGCGGCCCGGCCGGTGATGGCGAGACCCACCACAAGCCGACGCTCGCCGCTGCCCCGACTGGCGGCGTTCGTGGCGTTGGTGGCGGCGATCGTGGCGGTGGTGCTGGTGGTCAAAGCGCTGCACGGCGAAAGCCGGGCCAAGGCACCTGCGGTGCCGGCCGCGGTGAAGATCCTGATCCCCGAGGGCAAAACGCGCGCCCAGATCGCCCAGATCACCGCCAAGGCGGGTCTCAAGGGCAGCTATCTCGTGGCGTCGCGGCATTCCTCGCTGCTTGACCCCGTGCGCTATGGCGCTCCGCACGGCACCCCCGACCTCGAAGGCTTCCTGTTCCCGGCGACCTACGACATGGACCCCGGCGAATCGGCCGGCCGGCTGGTGGCCAAGCAGCTCGAAGCGTTCCGCGAAAACTTCGGCCTGAGCGACATCGCACGGGCTCGCGCGCTGCATGTGACGCCCTACCAGCTGCTGATCGTGGCATCGATGGTGGAGCGCGAGGCGCAGGTTCCAGGGGATCGCCCCAAGATCGCGGCGGTCATCTACAACCGCCTGCGCCAAGGGACGCCGCTGGGAATCGACGCCTCGATCTACTACGCGGTCGAGCTCTCCAAGGGGATCGCCACCTACACCCATGAACTGACCGAATCGGAGTTGCACATCAACTCTCCCTACAACACCCGCACGCACAAGGGCCTGCCTCCCACGCCGATCTCCAATCCCGGAGTGGCCTCGATCGAAGCCGCCGCGCATCCCGCCCACGACGCATATCTGTACTACGTGGCCGGCGGCGATGGCTGCGGCGAGCAGGTCTTCTCCACCACGCTCGCCGCCTTCGAAGCCAACGCGGCGGCCTACCAGGCGGCGGTGAGGAAGAACGGCGGGCATCCGCCCGTGTGCAAGCACAGATGAGCCCCCGCCTTGGCGTGCTCGGCTGGCCGGTCGCCCACAGCCGCTCGCCCGCCATGCACAACGCGGCCCTGGCCGAGCTTGCGATGGAGGACTGGCACTACCAGCGCCTGCCGGTGCCGCCCGCCCTGTTCGAGCAGACGGTGCGCGCGCTCGGGGACTCGGGCTTCGTAGGGGCGAACGTCACGATCCCCCACAAGCAGGCGGCGCTGGCGGTCGCCGACACGGCCAGTGCTGCGGCCCGGGCGATCGGGGCGGCCAACACCCTCACCTACCTGTCCGACGGCACTCTCGCCGCGGAGAACACCGACGCGCCAGGCCTGATCGAGGCGCTCGGGGCGGAGGTGGGGGGGATGCGCGTGCTCGTGCTCGGCGCGGGCGGTAGCGCCCGGGCGGCCGTCTGGGCGCTGCGCGAGGCGGGCGCCGCCGAGGTGTCGGTGTGGAACCGCACGCCCGAGCGCGCCCAGATCCTCGCGAGCGAGTTTGGGGTTCGCGCGATCCCCCGGCCCGAGCCGGCCGATCTGCTCGTCAACTGCACCTCGGTGGGGCTTCAGGAGCGTTTTGAGGCCTCTGGGGTCGAACGCTCGGCCACTGAGGCCGAGGCGCTCAACCAACTGGGGTTGACGTTCGATCAGGTCGGTAAGTACTCGAATGTCGCAGATCTCGTCTACCGATCAACACCCACACCACTCCTTGCCGCCGCCCGCGCGCATGGATCGCGCACCGTGGACGGACTCGAGATACTCATCGCCCAGGGCGCGCTCAGCTTCGAGCTGTGGACAGGACGATCGGCGCCGCGAGCGGTCATGGCCCGTGCCGCCCGTGCAAAGGACCGAGCAGGCTAGGCGGATGGGGGGCGTGCGGTGAGCGACGCACCCCAGCACGCCGACCCCGATCTGCACGCCATATTCGGGATCGACGGAGAGGCAGACGGGTCCTCCGAACCCGTGATCTCGGTGGAGCGCACCGAAGGCGAGGAGGAGCTTGGAAGCGGGCGCGGAGGCGCCATCGAGCTCGGTCCCGCGGTCGAGCTCGAGCCGAGCATCGAGGTGGAGCGGGTGCTCGAGGGCGAGCTCTCAGGCGTTGAGGACTCGAGCGTTGAGCCCGAGCCGCGAGACCCCGACGCGATGGGGTTGACACGACCCTCTCAGCGAGGCTCCTCCCAGCGCTTTCTGACAGACGTGATCGTTGCGATGGGCCTCGCCTCGCGTCGCCAGGTGGATGATGCGCTCGAGAGCTCGCGCACGCTGGGCACCACCCCCGAGCGGGTGCTGCTCGACAACGGCTCGCTGACCCAGGATGGGCTGGCGCGGGCGCTGGCTGAGCGCTACGGGCTCGATCACCTCGACCTCGGGGTCTTCTCGGTCGACATGGCCGCCGCCAACCTCGTCAGCACCACCGTGGCCAAGCGCTATCAGGCCGTGCCGGTGGCGTTCACCGACAAGCGCACCCTGTTGGTCGCGATGGCCGACCCCTCCAACGTGCTCGCGGTCGACGACATCGCGATCATGACCGGCTATGAGATCCGGGTTGGGGTGGCACCCCCGGATGACATCGCGGGGCTGGTCTCGCGTCTGGATCGCCTGGAAGACGTCGTCGATGCATCGAGTGAGAGCTTCGCCGAAGAAGAGGACGGCGGCGAGGTGGTGGCGCTGCACGAGACCTCCGATGACGCCCCGGTCATCAAGCTCGTCAACCAGCTCGTGGGCCAGGCGGTGGAGCGCGGGGCCTCCGATCTGCATCTGGCGCCAGACGGGCGCGAGATGCGCGTTCGCTTCCGCATCGACGGAGTGCTGCAGGACATCACCACGGTGCCGCGCAGGATGGCCGCGGGAGTCGTCTCGCGCATCAAGATCATGGCCGAGCTGAACATCGCCGAGAAGCGCATCCCTCAGGACGGCCGCGTCGGGCTCGTGGTCGATGGACGCCACGTCGACCTGCGTGTGGTGACGCTGCCGAGCGTCCACGGCGAGGGCGTGGTGATGCGTGTGCTGGACAAGGCGTCTGTCGTGGTCGAGCTCGACCGGCTGGGCATGGCCGACACCGAGCGCGAGCGCTTCGAACGCGCCTGCCAGGAGACCCACGGCGCGGTGCTCGTGACGGGTCCCACCGGCTCGGGCAAGTCGACCACCCTGTATGCGGCCCTGCAGCTGCTGAACACCCCTGAGAAGAACATCATCACGGTGGAGGACCCCGTCGAGTATGAAATGAGCGGGCTGACCCAGGTCCAGGTCTCCTCGAAGGTGGGGCTGACCTTCGCCACGGGTCTGCGAGCGATGGTGCGCGCCGACCCCGATGTGATCATGGTGGGGGAGATCCGCGACCGCGAGACCGCCCAGATCGCGGTGGAGTCCGCCCTCACCGGCCACCTGGTGCTCTCCACGCTACACACCAACGACGCTCCCTCGGCGATCACGCGTCTGATCGAGATGGGCATCGAGCCCTTCCTGGTGGCGTCGGCGCTGGACTGCGTGGTGGCTCAGCGTCTCGCGCGCATGCTGTGCCCCAACTGCAAGAAGCGCACGATCATCCCGGCCAGCCTTCTGATCGACAGTGGCTACAAGGCGCGGATGGAGCTCGAGGCATATGAGCCGGTCGGCTGCCGGCGCTGCGGCGGCAGCGGCTACAAGGGTCGCGTGGGCCTGTATGAGGTTATGAAGATGACACCCGAGATCCAGACGCTGGCCCTGGAACGCAAGCCCGCCGAGGAGATCCGTGACGCTGCTGTGCGTCAAGGGATGACCCGTCTGCGCGACGACGGACTGCAGAAGGTCAGGCAAGGGCGTACCTCGATCGCCGAGGTCGCCCGCGTGGTCGGCAGCAACTGAGCCGGGGGGGGGTCTCGCTCCCGGGGCCCTCGCGGGCGCTCGTATCTTCGTCCAGCGCCCTGGCACTCGCCGATTCGCCGCTAATGGTCTCCCCCGGATCTGTCGATGCGCAGACCCATGGACATCGATTTCGCAGACCTCCTGATGGAGGTCGTAAACCGCCGGGCCTCGGACCTTCACCTCAGCTCCGGTGCGCACCCGACCGTGCGCGTGAGGGGGAAACTGGCGCCGCTGGAGGAGTACCCCAAGCTCTCCTCCACGGACACCAGGGAGATCGTCTACTCGATCCTCACCGGCGATCAGCGCCAGCGACTGGAGACCAACTGGCAGCTCGACTTCGCCTACTCGATTCCCGGACACGCACGCTTTCGTGTGAACGCCTACTACCAGCGCGGCGCGATCGGCGCTGCCTTCCGTCTAATCCCCTTCGGGCTGACCTCGATCGACGAGCTCGGCCTGCCGGCCTCGGTGCACGAGTTCACCCGTCGGCCGCGCGGATTCGTGCTCGTGACCGGTCCCACCGGCTCGGGCAAGTCCACCTCGCTGGCGGCCATGATCGACGAGATCAACTCCACCCGCGACGAGCACATCATGACGATCGAGGACCCGATCGAGTTCCTGCACGGGCACAAGAAATGCCTCGTCAACCAGCGCGAGCTCGGCTCCGACGCCCAGAGCTTCGGCGACGCTCTGAAGGCCGCCCTGCGCCAGGACCCGGATGTGATCCTCGTCGGAGAGATGCGCGACCTGGAGACGATCTCGACGGCGCTGACCGCCGCTGAGACCGGGCACCTGGTGTTCGCCACGCTGCACACTCAGGACACCGCCCAGACGATCGACCGCATAATCGACGTGTTCCCCGCCCACCAGCAGGGACAGGTGCGCGTCCAGCTGTCGGTGGCGCTGCAGGGGATCATGACCCAGCAGCTGTTGCCCAACGCGGACGGCTCGGGGCGCGTCGTGGCGACCGAGGTGCTGGTGCCCAATCCCGCCATCCGCAACCTGATCCGCGAGGGCAAGACCCACCAGATCTACTCGGTTCTGCAGACCAGCTCGGCGGCGGGCATGCAGACGATGGACGCCTCGCTCGCCTCGCTCGTGCGCCAGGGCAAGATCACTCAGAAGCTCGCCGAGGCGCGCTCTGCCACCCCGGAGGAGCTGCGGCGCCTGCTCGGCGCCACGTCGCTGGCCGCGGCCTAGGCAACCGGTATGAGCACCTACGTCTTCAAGGCTCTGGACGTTGCCGGGGGCAAGGCCCGCGGCGAAGTCGAGGCCGACTCCAAGCAGGCGGTCTCCGACCAGCTCAAGTCGCGCGGCCTGATCGTCCTCGACATCGCCGACAAGCACAACTCGCGCGAGATCGAGTTCGCGTTCATGAAGCGCGTAAAGCCCACCGAGCTGGCCGTCTTCGCTCGTCAGCTCTCGACGATGATTTCCTCGGGGATGAGCATCCTGCGGGCGATGTACGTGCTGGAGGAGCAGACCGAGAGCAAGTTCCTCAAGGAAACGATCGTGGCTGTCCGCAAGGACGTCGAGGCGGGCCTCTCGCTGAGCGATGCCATGTCGCGCCACCCCAAGGTCTTCAACCAGCTGTTCGTCGCCATGACCCAGGCGGGCGAGATGGGCGGTGTGCTCGAGGACGCGCTGATGCGCGTCGCCGACCAGCTCCAGAAGGACGCCGCCCTGCGCCGTCAGATCAAAGCGGCGATGGTCTACCCGACGATGGTGATCATCTTCGCCGTGGGCGTGATGATGGCGCTGGTCGCCTTCCTCGTGCCTGTGTTCGTGGGCGTCTTCAAGCAGTTCGGAGGGGAACTTCCGGCCTTGACTCAGGTGTCGGTGGCGCTGTCGGAAGCCGTCACCGGCTATTGGTGGCTGATATTCGGCGGGACGGCGGCGATCATCGTGACGTTCGTGCAGTGGAAGAAAACCACCTGGGGTCTTCGTCAGTGGGATCACTTCCGCCTGCACGTCCCGATGAAGATCGGCACGATCGTCCAGCAGGTCGCCGTCGCGCGCTGGTCGCGCACCCTCGCGTCGCTTACGAGCGCCGGCGTGCCGCTGCTGCAGGCACTCGACATCACCGGCCGCACGGGTGGAAATGTCGCAGTGGAAGAGGCGATGGACGGGGTGATCGCCTCGGTCAAGCGCGGTGGCACGATCGCCGCTCCGCTGGCTCAGGCGCCGATCTTCCCCTCGATGGTCACCCACATGGTCGGCGTGGGTGAGGAAACCGGTGCGCTGGACGCGATGCTCGACCGGGTGGCCGAGTTCTACGAGGAACAGGTCGAAGCTTCCGTCAAGGCGCTCACCTCGATCCTCGAGCCGATCATGATCATCCTGATCGGCGGCATCGTGGGCTTCATCGTGATCTCGATGTACCTGCCGCTGTTCGAAGTCTACAACCGCATCGAATAACGCTCTTCGGCCGACACGTCGCCGCCGCGACGTGTCGCTAACCCTCCTCGGAGCGCGTTGCGATGGTGACCCGTCGCTGGGCGCCCGCGCCGCTGACAGCGAGCGAGACGCGTCCTTCGAGCAGCTCGAGCAGCTCCGCTCCGGCCAGCTCGCGCCTCCATCCGCGCAGGGTGCGCACGTCGGCCTCCTGCTCGCCGGAGCGCGCGGACGCCACGATTGCCTGCAGGTCGGCCCGGGCCGCCAGCAGCTCATAGGCCAGCCCCGCCTCCCGCGCACGGGCTCTCAGTAGCGACTCGCCCAGCGCCACCAGTGGGGCGTCATCGGGTCGCGGTGCCGGCGGGCGCTGCGTCTGCGGAGGGGCGTCGGGCGGGCGCCTGGTGCCTTGGGAGATGGTCTGCAGGAGCTCCTCGGCACGCCGGCCCTGAGCGTTTGCGCCGAGACCGCGGATCCGCTCGAGCTCGGTGCGGGAGGTGGGCTTGCGTCTGGCGATCTCAACCAGCGTTGCATCGCCCAGCACGCTCTGGACGGGCCTGTTCTGGCGCTCGGCCGTCTGCTCGCGCCACTCGACGAGCTCGCGTGCGATCGCCCTCGCGGAGGCGTTCAATCCATTTACGCGGGGCAGGCGCGCGAAGATCGTCGCGGGGTCGCGCTCGTCGCTGGAGCGGGCGAGCGGCTCGCACTCCTCGCGCGCCCACTCCAGGCGGCCGAGCGCCTGCAGGCGGTGGGCCAGCTCGTCTGCCAGCTCGAGCAGGTGCACGACGTCCTCGCGAGCGTAGGCGAGCTGCTCGGGTGACAGCGGCCGGGCGTCCCAACGGGTGAAGCTTGCGGTCTTGGCCACCCGCAGGGCGAGAACGTCGGTGAGCAGTGAGTCGTATGAGGATTGGGCTCCGAGACCGGCGAAGCCGGCCGCCACCTGCGTGTCGAACACGCTGGTGATCTCGCTCCCCAGCCAGCGACGCATGAGCGCGATGTCCTGACGTCCGGCGTGCACCACCACCTCGACGGCGGGGTCGGCGAGGACATCGGCCAGGGGGGTGGCGTCGATGCCCTCGTCGAGGGGGTCCAGGAGCGCTATCCGCTCGGCCACGCTCGGGCTCTCGGGGACGGCGAGCTGTACGAGGCACAGGAGCGTGCGGTAGCGCCCCTCGCCCATGAACTCGGTGTCGAGCGCGAGGCTGCCCGCCGCTCTTGCCGCCTCGGTCAGGGCCCTCAGGCCGGCGCTGTCGATGCCCGTGCTCATGGCTTGGCGCCGGGGAGCAGGTACAGGGTCTTGTGGTGGGGCAGACCCGCCTGGAGGGAGACGTCGGTGCCGTGGGCGCGCACCCATTTGGCCGGTGCCGAGCAGGCGGGGTTCAGCGAGGCGGCGTGGGCGGTGCAGTAGCTGTTCAGGAAGGCATAGCGAACCTTGCCTTCGGCGATCACATGTTCGAGCTTCGCCACCGAGGTGAACACCCGTGCGGCGTAGGTCGTGAGGACGAGAACCGGCCGGGCGTCCTGCACGATCAGCGAGCCGATCTGGGTGGCGGACTCGGCTGCCACCTCGTAGCGGGCGCCCCGCTGGTGAGCGAGCAGGTAGGAGCTGACCAGGCGCTGCTCTTCGCTCGGCAGCGCCCCCACGTAACCGGCGTCGGTAACGTGGTTTTCGATCGCCACCACATCGGCTTTCAGCGGTAGGGCCAGCACTGCTATGAGCACCAACGCCGTGACCGCCGCTGTCAGCAGGGCCGAGCGGGTGCCGGCGGCCGGCCGCAGAACGCGGGCCACGCCGGCCACGGCGATGGCCGCGATGGCGGCGGTGAAAGCCACGAGCCATGTCGAGGGGCCGCCGTAGAGGAGCCGCTCGGTGTAGTACACGGCGGCCACGAGCCCCACGGTGAGCACCCCGAGGCGGGCCCATCCCCTGATCGCGCAGGCCCAGGACACGCCGATGCCGAGCATGGCGGCGACAACGGGGGTGAAGCCCTCCACGTAGCGCGGATGCAATCGGGTCATGTGGCTGAACAGCACGATGCCGGTGATCATCCAGAGGGTGAGCCCCGCGGCCGCCGCACGGCGCATCCGCAGGCGGGCTTCAGCGGCAGTCTGCCTGTCGGGATCGAGATCGGGATCGTTCGCGGCCCGCAGCCCCCACAGCAGGGCGGGCAGCCCCAGCAGGAGCGCAACGAGCATCTCCAGGCCCAGGCGCTCGCCGGAGAGCGGGCCGATCCTTGCGAGCAGACGGGTGGGGGAGGGCGGCACGATCGGTATGTGGTCGCGCTCGGACTGGGTGGCCACCGGGTATTTGTGGCCAGGTTCGTATTCGGTGCCCGAGGGTTCCGGCGATTTGCCGCCCAGGCGGTCGGTTCCGTTGAACACGAATGCCGCGTTCCAGGCGCTGCCGTTGGTGGAGCCGATCGCCCACGGGCGGTCGCTCGCGGGGGCGATCAGCGTGGCGGTCAGCCACGACAGCGCCACCACCACGTAGACCAGGCCGGCCAGCGCCAGGCGCATCAGTCGTCGCGGATGGCTGCCCCGCAGGCCGAGGTAGGCGAGCACGGCGATTCCCGGCAGGGCCACCAGCGACTCCAGCAGCTTGACGTTGAAGGCCAGCCCAAGCGCAACCGCGCCGGCCATCAGCCATGCGTTGCGATCGGTGTCGATGGCACGCACCACGAACAGCAGCGCAAGCACGATCAGCGCCATCATCACCGCGTCCATGGTGTCGCTGCGCGAGGTGATCACCTCGACCGGCAGAACCGCGATCGCGAGCGCCGCCGCGATCCCGGCCCGGGCGTCCCACAGCCGGCGCACGGCCGCGAACAGCAGCGGGACCGATGCGATCCCGGCGAACGCCTCGGGCAGCTTCAGCGTGGTCGAGCTGAAGCCGAACAACTTGACGCTGATCACCTGCAGCCACAGATCGACGGGAGGCTTGTCGATCGAGACGCTGCCCCCCGGCTCGAAGGCGCCGAAGAAGAAGTTGTGCCATGAGGTGCCCATGCTGCGCACGGCCGCGTCGTAGAAGGGGTCGGGTGACACCTTGCTCAGGGCAGCCAGGCGCAGGATCGCGGCGCCGAGCGTTATCAGCGCGACGAGCCCCCACTCGGCTGTCCGGTTCGGTCTTCTCATCGCGGGAACGCTAGTCTGATCGGCTCGTGGCAAGCGACACGGACAAGAGCGAGGATGTCACCGACGGGTCCCATGGGCCGCGGGAGTGTATGCCCTGCAGGGGCGGCGGCCAGGTGATCTCGAACCTGGGAGGCACCCCCAGCCGCGTAACCTGCCCGTGGTGTGCTGGCAGTGGCCTGCGTGTGCCGGGCACCGACGCCCAGGCGGGCTGGCCGACCGAGGCCGACAGCCCGGCCCCGGCCCCTGACGCCGCGGCGTAGTACCACGGCGAGCAGGCCTTCCGGCGTGAGGCTCATGCGTCCAGGGTCTCGTGCACCTATAAAGGTGTTCGAGCGTGCGGCCGATGCAGCGTTTGTCAAAGCCAGTACCGAGGTGCCAAGGCAGAGCATCTGATGATGCGTAGCAAAGCCGGCGGCTCTCGATAGGGGGACGCATCGCCGCTTGAGGCGATTACCGCGGGCTGGCGCCCAAGAAATAGGATCCTAGGAGGATTCACCATGCTGTATCGACTGCGCCAGCGCTCGGGAGATGAGGGTGGTTTCACCCTTATCGAGCTTCTGGTCGTTATCCTGATCATCGGCATTCTGGCCGCGATCGCCATTCCGTCGTTCCTGAGTCAGAAGAGCAAGGCCACCGACGCCCAGGCGAAGGAGCTCGCTCGTACGGCTGAGACCACGGCGGAGACCGTAGCGACCGACAACAACGGCAGCTACGTGGCCATCACGGCCCCGTCTGTGCTCAAGGAATATGAGCCCTCGATCCTGACCACCGCAAGCACGACAGAAGCCTATCTGGAAGCTGCGACCGGTACGGCGACGGGCTACACGGTGACCGCCAAGTCCACGAGCGGTGCCAAATACACCATCACCAACACTGCGGGCGTCATAGCGCGTACCTGCACCCCGGTGAAAGTCGGAACCGGCTGCTCGACCGGCAGCTGGTAGTGCCGAAGTCCCGGCTGGGCTGTTGAGCCGGGCCGGACCAAAGATCCAAGCAGAGGGGCGGCCCACGGGCCGCCCCTCTGTCGTTGTCGGCTGGGGCGCACGATCTCCTCTTCACGCAAATTTATACGTCGCTATAAAGCGGCCACCCGTGGATGCCGATGTGAGGATCATGAGAAACCACCTGTTTAGGCGAGCCAAGGGTCAGGAGGGTTTCACCCTCATCGAGCTTCTGGTCGTCATCCTGATCATCGGCGTTCTCGCCGCGATCGCCATTCCGTCGTTCCTGAGTCAGAAGAGCAAGGCCACCGACGCCCAGGCGAAGGAGCTCGCTCGTACGGCTGAGACCACGGCGGAGACCGTAGCGACCGACAACAACGGCAGCTACGTGGCCATCACGGCCCCGTCTGTGCTCAAGGAATATGAGCCCTCGATCCTGGCCACCGCAAGCACGAAAGAAGCCTATCTGGAAGCTGCGACCGGTACGGCGACGGGCTACACGGTGACTGCCAAGTCCACGAGCGGTGCCAAATACACCATCACCAACACTGCGGGCGTCATAGCGCGTACCTGCACCCCGGTGAAAGTTGGAACCGGCTGCTCGACGGGAACCTGGTAGAGGTCGAGGTGAGCGCTCTCATGCCTCCGCGCTTGCTCGCCAACAATCCGGCTGAAATCCTGCCCGCGCTAAAGTCCGCGGAGCGGGTGCCGATAGGTCTCTGATGAGACGGCCACTGAGTCAGCGCCTGCGTGAGGATCGCGGCTTCACCCTTATCGAGCTTCTGGTCGTGATCCTGATCATCGGCGTCCTCGCGGCGATCGCCATCCCCTCGCTGTTGAACCAGCGAAGCAAGGCCACCGACGCAACCGCCAAGGAACTCGCTCGCACCGGCGCGCAGGCCGCTGAAACCTACGCGACAGATCACGCCGGCGGATACACCGGAATGGAACCGAGCGTGCTCAAAGAATACGAGCCCGCGATCCAGACGTCCGCCGGCGGCAACAACGCCTATCTCAGCATCGCCAAACCAGAAGAAGGCGGCAAGGGCTATGTGATCACCGCGGTCGCGCCAACCGGCGGAGATACCTTCACGGTCACACGCAAGGAAAACGGCGAAGTGAAACGCACCTGCAAAGCGGAAACCGCCAACAAAGGCGGCTGCATGACCGGCAGCTGGTGAGCTGCCCCCGCCGCGAGAACGCCTGAAGCGCTCAAGCCATCAGCCGTGGATGACGATTAGCTGAGCATGGCGGTCGCCACCTTTGCCGGAGTCCTCGGAGCGATCGTCGGCTCGTTCCTGAATGTGGTGGCCTACCGGCTGCCCCGACGCGAGTCGCTCGTCACACCGGCGTCGCACTGCCCCAACTGCGACACGCCGGTCAAGCCCTACGACAACATCCCGATCCTCTCCTGGCTGCTGCTGCGCGGTCACTGCCGCAGCTGCGCGCAGCCGATCTCCCCACGCTATCCGCTCGTCGAGGCGGTCACGGCGGCGTTGTGTGTGGGCGCGGTCCTCGTGCACCACTCGGCGTCCTCCATCGCCTTGAGCATCGCGTTGATCCTGATCGTGGTGCCCGCGGCGCTGATCGACCTCGAGCACCGGATCATCCCCAACAAGATCACCGCGCTCGGTGGCGCGGTCGCGCTCTTGATCGGGCTCGCGCTCGATCCCTCCGGTGAGCCCTCCCGGCTGATCGCCGCCGGCGCGGCCGGCGGCTTCCTGCTCCTCGCCGCGCTTGCCTACCCGGGCGGGATGGGCATGGGCGACGTCAAGCTGGCGGGCGTGATGGGCCTGTTCCTGGGCGCTGCCGTCGCCCCGGCGGTTCTCATCGCGCTGCTCTCCGGGGTCCTCCTGGGCGCTGTGATCATCGCTCGCAAGGGAGCCCAGGCGGGCCGCAAGACCGCTGTTCCGTTCGGACCCTTCCTTGCGCTCGGCGCCCTGCTCGCTGTGTTCGTCGGCCAGCAGCTGGTCGATGTCTACGTCAATCACTTCCTGCACTAAAGCGCCGAGGCTCTGGAGCCGATACCCCCCCTGCGGGCGTCCGGCCCGCTCGGCAAGCGTCCCACTCATATGCAACTGCCCACACGAATCCCCTCTCCGAACCTGAAGCTCAACCTCGGCCGCCGTCGCGGCGCCGACGTTGTCGGCCTCGACATCCAGCCTGGCTTCGTCGCGGCTGTCAAGGCTCGTGTGAACGGATCGATCGTCGCTGAGCAGGCGGCTTCGCTGCCGCTGCCGGCCGACACGATGCGCGACGGCGAAGTGATGGACGGAGACGCCCTCGGCGAGGTCCTGCGTGAGCTGTTCGGCACGAGCGGGATGAACAAGCGCGTGCGCGTGGGTGTCGCCAACCAGCGCACCGTGCTGCGGACGCTCGAGCTTCCTCCGGTGACCGATCAGAAGGAACTCGCCGCCGCGGTGAGCTTCCAGGCGCAGGAGCAGGTGCCGATGCCCCTCAGCAACGCCGTCCTCGACTTCCACCCGCTGGGCATCGTCGACACCCCCGCCGGCCCGCGCCAGCGCGTGGTGCTCGTGGCGGCCCAACGCGACATGGTGGAACGGCTGATCAGCGCGGTTCGCGGTGCGGGTCTCAACCCTGAGGGTGTTGACCTGTCGGCCTTTGCGCTGATCCGCTCGCTCTACCGTCCCGACTCCGATCAGGTGGGGCGGATTCTCTATCTGAACGTCGACGGCCTCACCAACCTTGCGATCGCCGAGGGTGCCGTCTGTCGCTTCACCCGGGTGGTCGGCAGTGGTCTGGAGGGAATGGCGAGCGAGCTCGCCGAGCGCCGCTCGATCGCCTTGACCGAGGCCCGAGCGCTGCTCGCGGGCGTGGACCTCACGCAGCCAGTGGCCCCCGAGGCCCCGCCGAGCGAGCCCGTGCCGGTCGCGGAGGACGCCGCCGAGCAGGACATCGCGGTCCCCGACGCAGCCGAGCTCGACGAGGATGAGCGGTCGATGAGCTACGAGGATCTGACCGTCGTGGAATCCGCGAGCAGTTCTTCGAAGGAGTCCGACGCTGAGCTCATAAATGTGATCGAGAGCGGCATCCGCGAGATCTCGGGAGAGGTTCGCAACTCACTCGACTTCCACCGCTCGCAGGAGGGTGGCGGCGAGGTCTCACACGTCGTGTTGAGTGGCTCCGCCGAGGACATCCCGGGCTTCGCCGAGGCGCTCCAGGCATCGCTGGGCGTCGAGGTGCGACGCGCCGAGGTGGACGTGATCGACGGCAGCATCGCCGAGTCGATCTCGCCCCACCGGCTTGCGGTCGCCACCGGTCTCGCCGCGATGGAGGCAGCGCAATGAGAGCCGTAAACCTCATCCCCTCCGACCAGCGCTCCGGCGGCTCCGTCGGTGCGGGCCGCTCGGGTGGTGGAGCGTACGCCGTGGTGGTGCTGCTCGTCGGCCTCGCCCTGCTCGCGCTGCTCTACGGCAAAGCCAAGAACCAGCTGTCGAGCGATAAGACGCAGGTCGCCGCCGTCACCAACCAGGCGCAGCAGGCCCAGGCCGAGGCTGGCCGCCTGGCGCCGTACACGAGCTTCATCGCGCTGCGCGAAGCGCGCACGCAGGCCGTCGCCCAGCTGGTCAACTCCCGCTTTGACTGGGCCCACGCCTTCCACGAGCTCGGTCGCGTGCTGCCACCTGAGATATCGATCAACTCACTCACCGGAGCCGTCGGCTCCACCACGACGGGCGGTGGCGCTCCCGCGGCTGCGGCGCCTCATGCGAGCGCGAGCTCAGCCGCACCGGCAGCCGCGAGCGCGAGCTCCGCGTCCTCCGGCGCGGTGGCGTCGTCGACGCCGCCCGGAACGGTCCCCACCTTCACCCTCGGTGGCTGCGCCACCAGCCAGCCGGCCGTTGCCCTGATGCTCGAGCGCCTGCGTCTGATTGACGGTGTCAGCGAAGTGACCCTCCAGAGCTCCACCAAAAGCTCCTCGGGCACATCGAGCTCCGGCGCAGGAGGAGGCGGCGGATGTCCCAAGCGTGCTGCCACCTTCACCGCCCAGGTCACCTTTGACCCGCTTCCCACCGTCGCGGCGGCAAGCGCGGCGGCAAGCAAGCCGGTCGCCGACACGAGCGGCGCCGGCAAACCCTCAGGCACAGGAGTGACAGCGAAATGACCGGCCGCGACCGCATGGTGGCAATTGGGCTGTCAGTCCTCGCGCTGCTCGCGGCGGGGTGGATCCTGGTGGTCTCTCCCGAGCGCGACAAGGCGAGCAAGCAGGCCGCCCAGATCGCCTCGGCAAAGGCACAGCTCTCGAGCGCCGAAGGCCAGCTCTCGAGCGCCCGCTCCGCGCAGGAGCAGTACGCCTCTGCCTACGCCTCGATAGTGAGTCTCGGCAAAGCCGTGCCGCCAACTCAGGAAGTGCCCTCGCTGATCTATCAGCTCTCCCAGGCCGCCAACGGCAGGTACGTCGAATTCTCCTCGATCTCCTCCGGCTCCACGGGGGCGGCTGCCCCCAGCGCGGCCGCCGCCAGCGCGACCGCGGCTGCGGCGAGCTTCACGCAGATGCCTTTCACCTTCGTGTTCAACGGCAGCTTCTTCGATCTCGAACGTCTCTTCCACCAGCTGGACAGCTTCGCGAGCACCACCTCGTCCGGTGCGATCCAGGTGCGCGGTCGCCTGCTCACGATCCAGAGCATCAAGCTCGCGCCCGCAGAAAGCTCTGAAAAAGGTGCGTCGGGCAAGCTGTCGGGGTCGATCACCGCAACCGCTTACGAGCTGCCCGCCGGACAGGGACTCACGGGATCGGGCTCGGTCCCAGCCCCCGCCGGCGCGGTGCCGAGTGCCACGAGCCCCACCACCTCGAGCTCGCCGGCGGCCCCGGCGATAGTGAAAGTGAACCCATGACCGCCATGACCGAGTTCTTCAGCGCATTGAAGGCGGACCTGCTCGACCGTCGCCTGCTGCCCCTGGTGGCCCTCGCCGGCGTTGCGCTGGCGGGCGCGCTCGCCTACGTGGTGCTGGGCGGAGGCTCGAGCGCCACCCCGGCTGTGGCCCCGTCGGCGCCAGCCACGGGTGTGGCATCCGGCATCGCCGCCGTGCAGACGACCCCCGAAAAGGCAGTCGCCGAGGTCACGAGCGGGAGCTACCAGCAGCGTCACGGAGCGGCGCACAACCCCTTCGCACTGCTCCCTGAAGCGATCAGGGCTGCCGCGGCGGCCAAACAGAGCGCCGCCTCCACGAGCTCCGGCTCGAGTGCCGCTCCAAAGACCAGCACCGCCGGCGGGGAAGCCGCAAAACCTGCACCCAGCGGCACCTCCACCGAAAAATCGAGCCCCACGCCAAAGAAGCCTTCCAAGCCGGCCAAGCCCAAGAGCCTCTACCACGTGGCCGTGCTATTCGGTGTGATTCCCGCCGGTGTCACGCCGGAAGGCGCCTCGCTGACTCCCTACGAGGATCTCAAGCTGCTCAGCCCGCTGCCCTCGGCCCAGCAGTCGCTGATCGTCTTCAGGGGCGTCACGGCGGGCGGCAAGAGCGCGACCTTCACCCTGGTCAGCGAAGCCATCCTGCACGGCACCGCCACCTGCCTGCCGAGTCCCTCCCAGTGCCAGGCGATCGACGTGGCGCCGGGTCAGACAGAGCAGCTCGAATACATCTCCCCGGCCGGCGAAGTGTCGATCTACGAACTGCGCCTCGTGAGCATCGTCGCGGCCAAGGCCACCGCCTCGGCCCTGAAGGGCATGCTCAAAGGCGAGTCCAAGGCGGGACGCGAACTGCTGCGCCGCTCGGGACTCACCGACATCCCCTACCTGCGCGCTTCGAGCCAGGCGGGGGTGCTGGTCTTCTCTGCGCACGGGGCTCGCAGCGCCCGTACCCACGCCGCTGCGCACCTTCGTCACTAGAGGCGGGCGCCCCAGCAAATAAGCTAGGGGCGTGACGCTTCGACTCATAACCGCCGGCGAGTCCCACGGGCCCGGCCTCACCTGCATCGTGGAGGGGCTGCCGGCCGGCCTCGCTCTGACTCCCGAGGACGTCAACCGCGACATGGCCCGCCGCCAGCTCGGCCACGGCCGTGGCGGGCGCATGAAGATCGAGCGCGACGCCGCCGAGGTCACCGCCGGGGTGCGCCACGGTCGCACGCTGGGCGGTCCGATCGCTCTGCAGGTGCGAAACCGCGACTACGCCAACTGGGAGGAGCGGATGAATCCCTGGCCGGTGCAGGAGGCAGTCGCGGAGGTCCACCTGCCGCGTCCCGGTCACGCTGACCTGGTGGGGACGCAGAAGTACAAGCAGAGCGATGTGCGCAACATCCTCGAGCGCGCCTCTGCTCGCGAGACGGCGGCGCGCGTGGCGGGGGGAGCGCTATGCAAGGCGTTCCTGGGTGCGCTCGGAGTGAGCGTCTACTCGCACGTGATCCAGATCGCCTCAGTTCACACGCCCGAGCGCGAGGTTCCGCTCACGCCGGAGGACTTCGGCGCTGTGGACGAGTCGCCCGTGCGCTGCTTGGATGCGGACGCATCGAAGGCGATGGTGCGCGAGATCGACCGGCTGCGCAAGGCCAACGAGTCGCTCGGCGGTGTGTTCGAGGTCCAGGCCTTCGGGCTCGTGCCGGGTCTCGGCTCCCATGTTTCCTGGGAGGAGCGCCTCGACGGACGTCTGGCGATGGCGATCTGCTCGATCCAGGCCATCAAGGGTGTCTCGCTGGGCGACGGCTTCGCGGTTGCGGGGCTGCCCGGCTCGGAGGCGCACGATGAGATCTTCTTCTCGCCCGAGCGCGGCTACTACCGCGAGACCAACCGTGCGGGTGGTTTGGAGGGCGGGATGACGAACGGCTCGCCGCTGCTGGTGCGGGGTGCGATGAAGCCGCTGCCCACCCTCACCAAGCCGCTGCGCTCGGTCGACACCGAGACCCACGAGGCCGCCCAGGCGCTGCGTGAGCGGACAGACTCGTGCACGGTCCCGGCGGCCGGCGTGGTGGGGGAGGCGATGGTGGCCCTCGTGCTCGCCGACGCCTACCGGCGCAAGTTCGGGGGCGACCACATCGACGACGTGATCGAGGCAGTGCGCGCCTACGAACAGCGCATCGGATGGCTTTCGTCCTGATCGGCTTCATGGGCGCGGGCAAGTCGACCGTGGCCCGGGATCTGGCGGCAGCGCTCGGGGTGGCCCCGCTCGACAGCGATGAGCTGCTCGAGCGCGAGTTCGGCCATCCGGTGGCCCGGGAGTTCGAGCTGCGCGGCGAGGATGCCTTTCGCGCCGCCGAGGAGGACCTCGTCTGCCGGCTGCTCCGCGATGCTCCTCACGAGGGGGTGGTCGCGCTCGGTGGCGGCAGCGTCCTCTCCGAGCGGGTGCGCGATGCGCTCGAGGACCACGTGACGGTGCTGCTCGACATCGACCCCAATGCCGCCTGGGAGCGCGTGCATGCTTCACCGAGTGCCGATGCGCGCCCGCTTGCCCGCGATGCGGATGCCTTTCGCGCGCTTCACGCGAGTCGTGCCTCGCTGTATGACGAGCTCGCCGACGCCTTCCTCACGGATCTCCCCTTTGGCGGCGCGGCGCGGACGGTGGCAGCGCTGCGAGCCCTGGGGCGGGCTCCGGCGGGCACCCGCATGCTGTGGGCCAGCTCGGTATCCGGCGAGTACCCGGTGCTGATCGGGCGCGGACTGCTACGCGAGGGAAGTGCGGACACGCTTGCCGAGCTGTGGCCCCTGGACCGCTCGGGCTCGCGCCCCTACTGCGTCAGCGACGAGAACGTCTCGGCGATCTATGGGCAGAGACTGGGGGAGGTGGCAGCCACCATCGCGATTCCCGCCGGGGAGGCTCACAAGACGCTCGCGAGCGCCGAGCGGGTGTGGCAGGGCCTGCTCACGCAGGGGATGACCCGCGCCGATCACGTGGTGGCGCTGGGCGGCGGCGTGGTCGGCGATCTGGCGGGCTTCTGCGCAGCCACCTACCAGCGCGGGGTTCCCGTCGTGCAGGTGCCGACCACGCTTGTGGCGCAGGTCGACTCGGCCTACGGTGGCAAGACCGGGGTGGACCTGCCCAAGGCCAAGAACTACGTCGGCGTCTATCACCAGCCCGCGGGTGTGATCGTGGATCCCGACACCCTCGACACGCTGCCCGCGGCTGAGCTGGCGGCGGGCTGGGTGGAGGTGCTCAAGACCGCGTTGATTGCCGGCGGCCCACTGTGGGAGCGGGTGGCGGCCGGGGGAGAGGTCGACGAGCGCACGATCCTCGACTGCGCTCGCACCAAGCTCAGGGTCGTGGCAGCCGACGAGCGCGACGGGGCCAGGCGCCAGGTGCTCAACCTCGGCCATACCGTGGGGCACGCAATCGAGACGGTCACCGGCTATGGGCGCTACCGCCACGGCGAAGCTGTCGGGTTGGGGCTGCTGGCCGCGCTGCGCCTCTCCGGCCAGGCGGAGCTGCGTGAGCGGGTGCTCGAGCTGCTCGCCGCCCGCGGGCTGCCCGTCACCCTCGCCGATACTCCGGCCGAGGTTGTGGTGGAGGCGACTCAGCGCGACAAGAAGCGTGTGGGCGAGCGGGTTCCCTTCGTGCTCGTGCGAGCTCCCGGCGAGGTGCTCTACGGTTGTGAGGTGGGCGGCGATGACCTGCTGAGCGCTGTCAGGGAGCTCGTGGCGTGAGCGCTGCCCGGCCGCTGATCGCCGTCATGCACGGAGTCAACCTCGACCAGCTCGGTCGCCGCGACCCCGAGCTCTACGGCACGTTGACGCTGAGCGAGCTCGAGGAGCGGATCGCCGGGCAGGCCGAGCGCCTGGAGCTGCGTACGAGCTTCTTCCACACCAACCACGAGGGTGCGTTCGTCGAGCACCTCCACTCGCTTAGAGGGCAGGCCGACGGATTGCTGCTCAACCCTGGAGCGTGGACGCACTACGCGTGGGCCATCCACGACGCCTTGGAGATCGCCGGGCTGCCCGCCGTGGAGATCCATCTCTCCGACGTGGGCACGCGCGAGCCGTGGCGGCGGGTGTCGGTGATCGGGGAGCTCTGCTTCGCGACCGTCTCAGGGCGCGGCGCGGACGGGTATGGCGAGGCGCTGGAGCTGCTGCACGAACGCCTCGAGAGGGAGGAGAGCTGATGGTGGTGGGATCGGAGACCGGGCAGCCCACCCGCGCAGGGCGTCTCGCCGGCGGGCTCACCGAGCTGGCACTCGATGCGCTGTTGGTGGACTCGCTCGTGAATGTTCGCTACCTGACGGGCTTCAGCGGGAGCAACGCGCTGGCCGTGGTGCTCAGCGACGACGGCACATCGGACCCCCTTCGCCATCGCTTCCTGACGGACTTTCGCTACACCACCCAGGCCGGCGAGCAGGTGGGCGATGAGTTCGAGCGTGAGATCGTGGCGGGCGAGCTGCTCGAGGCGCTGCCGGCGCTGCTCGCCGATGGCGGCGGGCGTCTCGGCTTCGACGAGAGCAGCCTCACGGTGCGAACCCATCGTCGTCTGCGGGAGCTGCTGCCCGGGGGCTGGGAGCTGGTGGCGTGCAACGGAGCGGTGGAGCGGTTGCGGGCGGTCAAGGAACCGCAGGAGGTCGAGCGCATCCGGGCCGTCGCTCGACTCGCCGATGAGGCGCTCACGGGCGTGCTCGAAGGGGGTCTGGCGGGACGCAGCGAGCGCGAGGTGGCGCTCGAGCTCGAGCTGCGCATGCGTCGACTGGGAGCCGAGGCGCCGAGCTTCCCCTCGATCGTGGCCGCCGGCGCGCATGGCGCTCTTCCCCATGCCGAGCCCCGCGACGTTGAGATTCCCCGCAACGTGCTCGTGACGATCGACTGGGGGGCTGTGCACGAGGGCTACTGCTCGGACTGCACCCGCACCTACGCCACCGGTGAGACGATCTCCGAGGAGGCGCGGGAGGTGTATGCGCTCGTGCTCGATGCGCAGCGTCAGGGGCTTGCAGCCGTGCAGGCAGGGCGCAGCGGCCGTGAGGTGGATGCGGTCTCACGGGGGGTGATCGAGCAGGCCGGTCACGGCGAGCACTTCGGCCATGGGCTCGGGCACGGCGTGGGCATGGAGGTCCACGAGGGGCCGAGGCTGTCGCGCACGGCGCCTCAGGACCCGCTGGTGGCAGGCAACGTGGTAACCGTCGAGCCGGGGGTCTATCTCCCGGGGCGCCTGGGCGTGAGGATCGAGGACCTGGTCGCGGTGGGGGAGGGCTCCCAGGAGGTTCTGACGAGCCTCTCCAAGGATCTAACGGTCATCGCCTGAGCACGCGGGAGCTCACTCAGAGCGCTTCAACGCCGCGGCGATCTCCGCCACGGCGCTTGCGCCGGCCACTTCCATCGGCTCGGTCGAGCGCAGTGAGCGGCTGAACACGAACGCCCCCTCCAGCAGCGAGAGCATCGACAGCGAGAGGGCGCGCGCTCGCGGAGGAGAGATCCCGGCGTGCACGAGGTACGCGCTCGCCCCCTCGATCCAGCTCTCGAAGACCTCGGCGGTGGCCAACCGCAGCGGCTCGTTGGTGCTTGCCACCTCGAGGGCCACCGTCGCGATCGGGCAGGCGTCGGCGAAGTCGGTGTCGATCAGGGTCTCGGCGGCGCCCTCGAAGAAGTCACTCACCGCCGTGAGCACGTCGGGCGCCTCGGCGGCGATGGTGGCGAACAGCTGGATGTAGAGAGCGCCCGAGGAGCGGATCACCTCGGCGCCGAGCTGCTCCTTGCCGCCGGGGAAGAAATGGTAGAGCGAACCGAATGGGGCGTTGGCGGCGGCCACGATCTGCTTGACGCCGGTGCCGTTGTAGCCCTGCCGTCGGAACAGCTCGGCGCTGGTATCGATGATCCGCTCCTTCGTGCCCGCCATCTCGCCCTCCTGTCGTTGCTCGGCCACCGATGATAGGCTCAAATTCACTAGAGCGATCTATCTATTCTGGAGGTGGCACGATGCCCGCTGTCGAGCTGTCGGCAGGCACGATCGAGTACGAGGACACCGGCGGCAGCGGCCCCGTCGTGGTCCTGCTCCACGGACTGATCATGGATGGCTCGCTCTGGCGCCATGTGGTGCGGGATCTGCGCACGGACTACCGCTGCGTGCTGCCCACGCTGCCGCTGGGCGCCCATCGCCAGGCCATGCGGCCCGACGCGGACCTATCGATGCGGGGGATGGCGGTGATCCTCGAAGAGCTCATCGAGCGACTCGATCTCCGCGAGCTGACGCTGGTGATGAATGACTGGGGTGGCGCTCAGCTGCTGATCGGGGGCAGGCAGGACGCGCGCATAGCGCGGCTGGCCCTGTGCGCGTGCGAGGCCTTCGACAACGTGCCGCCCAAGGGCGCGGCAAGGATGCTGCCCTACGTCGCGCGGATCCCGGGCGGCCTGGCGGCCGCGCTGTTCCCGTTCCGGTTCGACCGGCTGCGTAGGCTGCCGCTCACCTACGGCCCGCTCAGCAAGCGCCCGGTGCCACGTGAGGTGATGGACAGGTGGTTCGCCCCGGTGCTCGAGCCGGCGATCAGACGCGACCTGCGCAAGTACGTGATCAGCGCGAGCGAGGGACGCCGTGACCTGCTGGGCGCAGCCTCGGCGCTGGGCCGCTTCGAGCGCCCCGCGCTCGTCGCCTGGGCGCGTGAAGACCGCCTGATGCCGAGAGAGCACGGCCGGCGGCTGGCGGATCTGCTTCCGCAGGGAAGGCTGGTGGAGATCGAGGACTCCTACACGCTGATCCCTGAGGACCGGCCCTCCGAGCTCGCCATACACCTACGGGAGCTGCTCGCCCGGTGAGTGGCGGGAGGCCCGCTCGAACACGTCTGTGTGTCAGGCGTTGCCGCAGTCATACAGCGCGGTGGGAGAGTCGGATTCGCCTGTGGTCGTGCAATGGGCACGGATCCAAACCATCCGTGGGTCAGCGTCTTCTCTGGGGATCAGAAAGGCTCTGACCTTGCCCGCGGCGATGTAGCCCTTCAGCGTCGCCAGGGTGGGGGCGGGGATGCCGCCCTGGAAGCCCCCGATCGGGAGAATCTCCCTGCCGCTGGCGAGGATGAAGGGCGCGGCCAGGATCGAGGAGTCGGTGGCCAGGGGTATCGGCGTGGTGTAAGTCGAGGTGAGCTGTTCGACGGCCTGTTCGTCGCTGGTCCGCGTTCGTCGCTGCTGCGCCCGCGAGACGGTGGCCGAGCTGGGCTCGTAGGGGGCCGCAAACGGGCCGAGGCCGCGGATGACGATCAACGCGGATGCGGCGCCGGGGAGCAGCAGGACGCAGGCGAGCCCGATCACAAGCGCTCCAGCACTCGGTCCTCTCGCGCTACCGATCCGGTGTCTAGCAAGCAGTGCGACGGTGCCGGCGACGGCGGCGAGGGCAGCCACGGGAACGAGCCAGCCGGGAACCGCTGTGCCCCCGTGGAGCAGGTATATGCCATAGAGGACCGAGGCGAGCAGGGCACCGGCGAGGGTGGCCTGCGCCGCGGGCTCCTCCCGACGCCGCCAGGCCGTCGCGACGCCCATCCCGCACAGTGCCCCGATGGCGGGTGCGAGAGCTGCCACGTAGTAGGAGTTGACATAGCCGCCGGCGCTGAAGAAGACGCCCAGCACGAGCAGCCACAGGCCCCACAGCACCACCGCCGCTCGCAGCGGGTCGCGGCGGCTCCTCCCGCGTCGATCGAGCAGCACCCCGATGGTGGCGATCAGCGTGGCCGGCAGCAGCCAGCCGTCGTCACGCCCGAATGGGCCGCTGAGCAGCCGGTGCCAGCTGGGGTTCACCCTGTGGATCGGGTTGGAGCCACCCTGGGAGATACGCACGAGGAACGGCGCCGGGTGTCCCGCTCCGGTGAACGCACCACTTCCGCTGCGCAGCCGGGCCAGCCCGTTGTAGTCGAAGGTCTGGCTGAACACCGAGTCGTTCTGCGTGCCATCGACGTACGGGCGATCGCTTGCGGGCACGAGCGATACGACAGTCATCCAGCTCAGCGACACCACGATGGTTAGCGCTCCTGCCGCTGCTATGTGGCCGAGGCGAATCCTCAGCGCCCCCGGGGCGGCGAGCAGGTAGGCGCCGGCGAGGGCGGGCAGCACCAGCCAGGCGACTGTCATCTTCGCCTGGAAGGCGAGTCCCACCCACAGGGCGGCCATCAGCAGCGAGCGAAGCTGGCCGCTGCCGAGTGCCTTCGAGGTGGCATCGGCGGCGAGCACGATCAGCAGGATCAGCAGCGAGTCGGCCACGTTTCCCCGGTTCAAAGCCACGGTCACGGGGCTGGCTGCGAGCACGGCGGCCGCGATGATCGCGGCGAGCGGGCCGGCCAGGCGGCGCACTGCGCGGTAGAGCACGAGAACGGTGAGCACCCCCTCGATCACCTGGGGCAGAACGATGGCCCAGGGATGAAAGCCGAAGACACGCAGGGAGAGTGCCTGCGGCCACAGCGCGCCGGGGAGCTTGTCGACGGTCACAGTTCCGTCTGGATCGAAGGCTCCGAAGAAGAAGTTGTGCCAGCTGCTCGACATGCTCCGTGCGGCCGCCCCGTAGAAGGCCTCCAGCGCGGCGCCGTTCATGCCCCAGCCGTACATCAGCGCCGCGATGGCAGCGATCGCCAGCAGTGCGGGCCGCGCCCACGGCGGCTGGTCTGCGGGTGAGCGCCAGAAGCGCAGGAATCTCCCTGTCAGGACAGGACGAAGTTGCGCGGCCGATCTCTCTACCAGCTTCCCCATCGGCGCACCCTAAGGCCTGGCCGATGATCTGGACAGTCCCGGGTCTCAGAACAGCGGTCCGAGTGAGCCCAGCCGGCGGGATGCGATGGCGCTCTCGGCAATGTCACTGCTCGCCGGCCAGCTCTGCTGGCAATGCCTGTGGGCTGATGATGCGTATATCGCGGTGTTCTCCTACCGGGAGCATGTGCCGACGATCGCCCGACACGATGAGCTGCACACCGGCCTCTATGCCGCAGGCGAGGACCAGGTCGTCGTCGGGGTCGCCTGTGACCGCTTCGAGCGGTTGCGTGGGTGCGTCAGTGCGCGCAACGGAGATGTCGATCAGAAGCGCCGTGATGTCGCGTACTCGCTCCGGCTCGAAGCCAAGCTTGACGGTCAGCACGCACTGCGACTCGTCGATGACGGGATCGGCCAGCACGAGCTCGATGCGTCCGTCGATCGCCGCCTCGACGATTCGGCTAGGCGGGCCGCCGGGATGAATGCCGATACGAGTACGTTGGGATCGCAGAGTGCGCGCCGGGTCACGCGCCCGAGGCACGCAGATCGTCAACCAGCTCCTCGACATCTTCGGGTGCGACTCCCAAGCTCTCGGCTCGGCTGCGTCCGTAGCGCCGGAGGTCGACGAAGTGCTCGTGCTGTATGTGGCGACGCAGGGTGTCGCGCACGACCTCGCTCTTCGTCTTGCCGCTTGCCCGGGCGGGCGCTTCCGCCTCGGCGGCGAGCTCATCGGGGACCGATACCGAGAGAAGACGGAACATATGAAATCATCATTTCGCAGGGCCTCGTGCGGACGCGGGGCCTAAGCTAGCGGCGACAGGCGAATGTCAACCACGTCAAAACCAGTTTATTTGCAGGTGTTTCCTTGATCAGCACCAACCAATTCAAAACGTGTCTAGAACGTATCGGCGGCGTCAGGGTTGCGACGCATTCGCGCGCTGACCAAGCGCCTTCAACTCGATCCACAGGCTAATCCAAGATCGCCCAGCATCGAGCTAAAGCGGAGCGACGGGCTATCTGAGAATGGGAAAGAAGCGCCAGCGATCTCGACATCGTGCGAAGCAAGCGCCAGCTGCGCCGTGGCTGATGCGCAACCTGGACGACCTCGATCGTGCTCGTCGTGAGCACGCGCTGGTCTTCGTCGGAGAGAGCATGCTCTCGACACTGGAGCAGGATCGGCGCCGCATCGACTGGCGCGCGGGCATCGCGGCCATTGAGCATGCCTTTCCCGATGTGAAGCGGGATCTCCTGGAAGCGATTGCCTCCTACGATCCGTTCGATCTCCTCGCTGCCGTTCAGATCGCAGCACTGCAACGGGTGCCGTCGGCCGGCGATCCTGCGCTTGCAGGCGTATTGGCGGTTCCGGAGCTGATGGCACTGCTTCTGGTCGAGGGGGCGGTGAAGAGCGGGGAGCCGACGGACGGCCAGCCTGACCTGCTGGAGGCGCTCGATCGTTTCCTCGCGGCCGCAGAGACATGGCTCATGGCGATGCCCGATGCGCTCGTGCCGTATCCGGCTCCACATGAGACGGACCGGGAAGCGGTTTTCGCACGAATCCGCCACGCCATGCTCCAGCAGCATCTGCTCGGTCCTGGCAACGCCACGGATGTGCAGGTGGACGCGTGCACCCGTGCCGTGCTCATGGACCCTGACGTCAGCGTGCATCTGCAAACGGAGCTTGGTATGGACGCGTTGACGGCTGTCCATCTGGTCGAGGTCATCGGCAAGCTCGTCGCCAATAAACTTCGCGAGCGGACCGAGGCGGGCGATCACAGCTTGCACGGCAAGGGAGCGGCGATCACCTTCACGATCGGGGAGCTAGCGGAGGCTGCGACCATCGATTCGCACGCCGTCGAGCGCTTCGTCGCTCGTTTTGGCCTGGACATCGACGGTACTCCCTTCACCTTCCGCGAGCTGACCACGCGGGCACGTCATCGTCCGCTACTCCGGGCTGACGGCCGTGTCGGCCCGATCGCTGTGCAGGTGCTCCGCCGCTCGCTGCGGAGCTCTCTCGGCGCCCTGCTTAATCCGGCGATCCCGAGCGCTGGTCGCGGCGCGCGGGCGATGTTCAACGCGTACAGCGATGCGCGCGGCGCATGGCTCGAGCAAAGGGGCGCCGAGGCGTTGCAAGACGGTCTGCAGATGGATTGGACAGAGCTGAACGTCTACTACAGATTGCCGGACCGAACAGAGGGAGAGATCGACGTACTGGCTCGCCTGGATGACACGCTCTTCGTAATCCAGGCCAAGTCGGGGGTCACACGAATCGACAGCGAGGCAACAGCTCCCGAGAAGCTTCGCAACACACTCCAGGGCCTGCTCGGCGGGAGAGATCTGCGCCAGCATCGGGACGGGTTGCTCGCCGTCACCCAACACCCCTCCGAGCTCACACACGACCGCGCCGGTCGCGTGCCATTCAAGCGCATGTTGAGTGGAATCAATCGCGTGCTCGCGCTCAACGTCACGCTCGAGGACCTGTCAGCGCTCGGTGCGCAACCATGGCTCATCGACCAAGCTGGCCTAAGCTCTGGCCAGGAGTCGCCATGGATCGTCGGGCTCGGCGAACTGGAGCAGCTGCTCGACCTCTTCGTTTCCCCCAGCCTGTTCGTGCATTTCCTTACGCGACGGCTGCGGGCGAACGCCACCGGGCAGTTGATCGCGCACGACGAGATCGACTGGGCGGTGCGCTACTTCGACGACGAGCTGCTGTTCGCGGAGCTTCCCGTTGATCATCCGTACGCGCAAAGGCAGTTTCTCGCTCCCGACGAGCACAAGGCATATGACGCTTGGATGGTCGCTCGATCGCTCGGCGGCCGAGCCCGACGGCCGCGTCCGAACATGCCGACTGGACAGAAGCGACTGCTCAGCATGCTGGAGACCTCGCGACCTGCCGGCTGGCTCGATTTTTCCATTGCGCTGCTCGACCTGCCTCGGCCGCAGCGCACACAGGTGCTCAAGTGCTGGCAGCGGCATATGAGCGGAAGGGTGCCGGGGTCGGCGCCGCTCGACGTCGCGTTCGGGGACGACGGGAAGGTCGTCCGGGGCTTCTCGGTGCTGCGCGAGCCCGAAACGCGACGCTCGGACGGAAAGCGCATCCTGACGGGCTACTGCGAGGACCTGCGCAGGCGCCATGACGCTCGGCAATGGGCGGGAATCGTTGCGCCGTTCCAGCCAGCCGGACCGATCCGTTGGACCTGCGTCGTGCGGCGAGGGCAGGGGTAAGCGTTGACGTGAGATTCGTGTCGAGAACGTAAATATGGTCGTGATTTGCCGTTGGTGAACTGCCAATTTGGCTGTGTGCCGTAGGCGGATGAGATCTCAGGCGGCGCTCGCGAGCGCGGGCTTGGGTCGTTGATCCCACAACTGGCCGTCTAGCAGGCGACCGTTTGATTTGGGTCTGGGGCCGCCCCATTGCTTGAAGAAGAACGCAACGTGCTCGCGTAGGCATTGGTCACGAAGCGCGCGGATCCACCCTGGATCAACGCGACGATGCCCCGGTCCGGACTCTCCTCCGGCGATCAACCAGTCGATGCCGGTCAGGTCCAGATGGACGAGAGGGCCGAGCAGTGGCTCGGCGCTGATGAACCGTACCGTGGACGGTACTCGGCGGAGAGCCTCCGTACGGTGAACGAAGCGACGGTTCTCGATGCTTACGCCCATCCAGACATTTGGGGGCCAGTCGAGCTGCTCTGCTAGCTCTGTCAAGCGCTCCTCGCGCTTTGTGAGGATCTGGAAGGTGTGCCAGTGGGCTTGGCGCATCGTGTCGAATACCGCGAGCAAGAACGCGTATGGAATCTGCTCGTGGAAGAGGTCGGACATCGAGTTCACGAAGATCGTTCGTGGCTTGCGCCATCGGAGGGGAGTCTCGAGTCTCTCGGGCCAGAGGCGCAGATCAAATCCCTGCTCATAGGGGTGGTCAGGAATGCCGCGCCAGCGCTCTGCGAATGTTTTCGCGTAGCAGTGTGCGCACCCAGGGCTCACTTGATCGCAACCTGTGACCGGGTTCCACGTGGCCTCCGTCCACTCGATCGAGCTTGCCTGGGGCATGCTTCTTGTGTTCTGTGCCGACATACGATAATCCTCTGAAGATGACACGAACATATGTTCGCTCGTGGGTCGGACAGCTCTACAAAAACCGCATTGTGATGCCCTTGCCCTCCGTGAACTGTCGCGCACCTTTCGGCCTAGAAACCTCAATCTGGCCGACGTCGACCGCCTTCGCGAGCGTTAGGCGCTTCAGATGGCTCTCCAGGAAGTCTGACCGCTTGGTGACCTCTTGCGCCTCCTCCACCGTAAAGCTGCGCTTGCCAAAGCTATTCCTTAGAAGTTCAAGCAGTGGCTCGGTATTCGGGTAAATGTCTATCGGCGACTCGAACGCGAGAGTCTGCTGTCCCGGCGCGGGTCGCGGTTGCGGCACGTAGCTGCGGCCGTTGATTGGGTCGACGGCCCAGAAGCCTTCCTTGATCGACGCATATCCCTGCAGGTGATCAGAGCCTCCCACGATCCAGTACTCGTTGCTGCCTTCGGGCCTCAGCTGAAAAGCTTTGACCCAACGCAATCCGCTCGACCGGAGCTGCTGTTCAAAGAGCTCTCGCAGCGCCACAGGGCGGCCAGGGCCATCGGGGACCGTACGCCACTCGCTCGTGCCGAAAAACCTGTCCATTGCGCTCTCTTGGCCCTCGCGGCCCCTGAAACGGTTCACAAAGCTCAACGGAAGAAACATCAGCGTGTCGCTCTTCGGCTGCTGAATCAGCTCGCAGGTCAGCGTCATCGGAGAGTGGCTGTAGCCGAACGGGTCAAGGAACAGGAAAAGCGCGGTACGTACTGCGTTCGGTGGTCCGGGAACGTGATCTTCATACCGTCCGCAGGTGACCGTCCAAGCCACATGCTCGCTCCAAGTGCCCTCACGCCGCGCTCGAGTCTCGAGCGCAGATAGCTGCTCTTCCAGCTTGGTGGCGCGTCCGCGGTGCTTCTCGACAAACTGGAAGTCGTAGGAGACACTGCCCCAACGAGTCTGGAGCCGGGGGTTTTTCAGCAGCGAGTCGAGCAAGATCAACGGGGACCCCTGCTCTCCATCCGCGTAAACGCCAGGACCAGCAAACCCGTCGTAGACACGGACTACCCCGTTACCTCGTTTGGCGAAGAACTCGCTGTGGATGCTTACCCACTTGGCGAAGAACGCGCGGAGTAGCCCATGCTTGGCCTCCGTGTGGGCCTCACGTTGCCATACGATGGGTTCGGACATGTCCAAAGGATGACGTGAGGGTCGGAGCCCTGGGCACGCGCCTACGGATACGATCGCCAAGGATTTGACGAGATAAACCCGCATTTGGGCTTAGAAGGTCTTTCAAAATGACTGGAGGCGTCGCCAGCAGAGGATGCTGCAGGCGAGTGTGAGGAACGCGGTGTGCATGTCGGGGTCGCGCTCGTAGCGGATTCTGAGGCGGCGGAAGTTGTGCAGGTGAGCGAAGCCGCGCTCTACGACCCAGCGCTCACGGCCAAGGCCGGAGCCATTCGCTGTGCCGCGGCGTGCGATGACAGGAGTGATCCCGAGAGCTCGCAGGAGCCGGCGGTGCTTGTCGAAGTCATAGCCACGATCAGCGAGGACACGATCGGGCTTGCGGCGTGGCCGGCCGCGCTTGCCAGCGACCGGCCTTGAGTGCAGATCCTCGATGAGTGGCAGCAGCTGGGTGACGTCGTGACGGTTGCCGCCGGTCAGCGCGACCGCCAGCGGGATGCCGCTCGCGTCGACCAGCAGGTGGTGCTTTGAGCCCGTGCGGGCACGGTCTACCGGAGATGGCCCCGTCAGGAGCCCCCCAAAAGAGCACGAATATGGCTGGCGTCAACCGCGGCGCGGGACCAGTCGATCTTCCCCGCGGCGTTCAGCTTCACCAGCAGCTTCTGGTGCAGCGCGTCCCACACCCCGGCCTTCTGCCACGTCCGCAGCCGCCGCCAGCAGGTAACACCTGAGCCGTAGCCGTACTCGCGCGGCAAGTCCTCCCAGGCGATCCCTGTGTGCAGCACGTGCAAGATCCCGTTGAGCACCAGCCGGTCATCGATCGCCTTGCGACCGGGGTTACGCCGACGCCGAACTCGCGGCGGGATCAACGGCTCGACCTCCGCCCACAACTCGTCAGTGATCTCGAACCTTGAGGGCACCTCCACCGCCTCCAATCCTCGGGGACACACCCCAAAGATTCAAGACCCAACCCCACAACCCTCCATTTTGAAAGACCTTCTTAAAGGCGCCGACTCCTCCATGCGCAGCGGGCGGAGGGGCGGCTGTTCCTCGTCTGCATTGACACGGCCGCGCGTTGTCCGTCGGCGCGTCGACTAAACGAGTCCAGCAGGCCCGCACAGCGGTTGCCCTCGGGAGGTCCCTCCGACAGGTGTGGGGTCCGGCATCGGGTAGCGGAGTCGCCCGCATTCCGCGTCGAAGCGGGGGGAGCGACCCATCCGCTATCTCGACGCGGGTATGGCACGTACCTGCCTGTGCGGGTCTTGATCTAGCCTGATCCGCTAGAACGTCAAACACATCGCGCGAGAAACCTGCCCTGCCAAGCCACATACAAGGAAGGGCGTCGTTCCAGAAGTCGTCGAACTATCGCAGCCCCAAAAGACTTGATTTGCAGGGAAAATGACGATCTCAACCAACCAATTCAAAAACGGCAACCACATCGAGGTCGAGGGCACGATCTTCAAGATCCTCGAGTTCCAGCACGTCAAGCCGGGCAAGGGCGGGGCGTTCGTGCGCACGAAGCTGCGCAGGGCCTCCGACGGCAACGTGATCGACCGCACGTTCAGGGCGGGGGAGAAGTTCCGCGAGGTGCGCACGGAGGCGCGCAAGATGCAGTTCCTCTATGGCGACGGCAGCGACGCCCACTTCATGGACAGCGAGTCCTTCGAGCAGATAGCGGTGCCCGAAGGCACGCTCAGCGAGGCCCTGCGCTGGATCACGCCGAGCAGCGAGGTGGATGTGCTGTTCATCGACGGCGAGCCCTCCGATGTGCAGCTGCCGAGCACGGTGGAGCTGGAGGTGGCGGCGGCCGACCCGGGACTGCGCGGCGACTCGGTCTCGGGCGGGGGCACCAAGCCGGCGACCCTGGAGACGGGGGCTGTCATCCAGGTGCCGCTGTTCGTCGAGCAGGGCCAGCGCATCCGCGTGGACACCCGCTCGGGCGAATACATGGCGCGCGCCTGATGCGGCGCTCCGATCAGCGCCGGGCTGCGGTGATCGCTCTCTACCAGCACGATCTCACCGGTCGCGAGCTGGCGGAGACCCTGGGTCCGAACGCCTCGCTGTTCGCACGGGCGCTGGCCCACGCCGCGGCGGACCGCTCGGAGGAGCTCGACGCGGTGATCGACCGCCACTCCCACGGCTGGGCGGTGGAGCGGATCCAGCCGCTGGAGCGCTCCATCATGCGGGTGGCGCTGGTGGAGATGCTTCATCCCGACGCTGCCCCGGCCGATGAGCCGATACCGCCCGAGGGAGCGATCGAGGAGGCGGTGGAGAGCGCCAAGACCTTCTGCGGCTCGGACGCTCCGGGGTTCGTGAATGGGGTGCTGGGGGCAGTCCTCCGCGAGGTGCGCGAGAATGCGCAGATCCGATGAGCGAGAACCTCCGCCTGGAGCACCTTGACGATCTGATCGCCCGCCTGGAGCGAGCGGCCGAGCAGCTGCGCTCGGGCGAGCTCTCGCCCGATGCGGCGGCCACGATGGTCGAGGACTGCGCTTCGCTTGCCACGCAGGCGGCGGCGGAGCTCGAGCAGATCACGCGCGCTGAGGTTGCCGCCCCGGTGCCCGGCCAGGACACGCTTCTATAGGCGCCGCGCCTGCAGCCGCCTGGTCTGTGACCCCCAGCTACCCGGATCATCTCCGCGAGGAGGTAGAGCGCTATCTGGAGGGGATGCGCTTCTCCAGCGAGACGATCACCGATGGGCTCGACGAGGCCATGCGCTACTCGCTGCTGGCGGGCGGCAAGCGCATCCGGCCCGTGCTAGCCCTGGCCACAGCCCGCGCCGTGGGGCTCGAGCAGCGCGAGGTGCTGCCGCTGGCGGGCGCCATCGAGCTGATCCACACCTACTCGCTGATCCACGACGACCTGCCGGCGATGGACGATGACGAGCTGCGCCGTGGGCAGCCCACCTGCCACGTGAAGTTCGGCGAGGACGTGGCCATTCTGGCGGGCGACGGGCTGTATGCGGAGGCCTTCCACCACCTGCTAAGGAACCAGCGCTCGGCGCCCGAGCGGGTGCTGGCGGCGGCAGCCGAGCTGGCGGCGGCCACGGGGGTGAGCGGGATGGTGGGGGGGCAGTATGCGGATGTGAGCCCCCAGACCCCCTCCGGGCCGGCTGCGCTGCGCCGCCTGCACGAGCTGAAGACCGGACGTCTGATCGGGGCGTCGGTGCTGTGCGTACTACTGTTGTCGGGGATCAGAAACGAGTCTGAGACGGAGCCCTTCCGCCGGTTCGCCGCCGAGCTGGGCATCCTGTTCCAGATCGTCGATGACATATTGGATGTGACGGGCACGGATGATGCACTGGGAAAGCCACGAGGTAGCGATGAGCGTCACGGAAAGCGCACATACGTGAGCGAGTTTGGAATCGATCGCGCCAGGGAGCTGGCGGCGGAGTCCCACCGGGCGGCCCGGCATGCCCTGGCCGAGGCCTCGGCGGCACGTGGTAGCCGCCACGACGCCTCCGAGCTCGAGCAGATCGCCGACTTCATCTACACCCGCACCTCATGAGCCTGCTCGAGAACATCGACGGTCCCGAGGACCTCCAGGGCCTCTCCGAGGCCGAGCTCCAGCAGCTCGCCCAGGAGGTACGCGAGCACATCATCGACACCGTGGGGGAGATCGGGGGGCACTTCGGGGCCAACCTCGGCACCTGCGAGCTGGCGGTGGCGCTGCACTCGGTGCTGGAGTCCCCCCGGGACAAGATCCTCTGGGACGTGGGCCACCAGGCATACCCCCACAAGGTCCTCACCGGCCGCCGCGACCGGCTGGAGACCATCCGTCAGTACGGGGGCCTGGCGCCCTTCTGCTCGATGGAGGAGTCCCCCCACGACATCATGGGCGCCGGCCACGCCTCGACCTCGATCGGCTATGCGGTTGGCATCAAGGAGGGGATGCGCCAGATCGGCCCGGAGATCGACGGCAACGTCGTGGCGGTGATCGGCGACGGGGCGATGACGGGCGGGGTGGCCTTCGAGGCGATCGGCCAGGCGGGCGGCCTGGGCACGCCGATGGTGGTGGTGCTCAACGACAACGGCATGTCGATCGCCCCCAACGTCGGTGCCCTGTCGCGCTACTTCAACCGCGTCAGGCTGAACCCCAAGTTGTGGCATGCCCGCGCCGGGGTGGAGGGTGGGCTGACCCGCCTGCCAGGCGGCATCGGCTCGGCCTTCGAGCGCCTCGGCCCCCACCTGAAGGAGTCGATCAAGGCCTTCTGGGCGCCGGGACTGTGGTGGGAGGAGCTCGACTGGGCCTACATGGGCGTGGTGGACGGCCACGACGTGCGCGCCCTGCGCGAGGCGCTGCGCGAGGCGCTGGCGGCTGAACGCCCGGTGGTGGTGCACATCGCCACCGTCAAGGGCAAGGGCTTCGCTCCCGCCGAGGACGGGGGTCTTGAGGGGATGGAGCAGTGGCATGCGGCCAAGCCCAAGTCGATCCTCAACGGCTCGCCCACGATCGCCAAGCCCGTCACCAGGAACGGTGGCGTGGCGGCTCCCAAGCCGGCTCCCCAGTACACCCAGGTGTTCGGCGAGGCGCTGGTGCGCGAATGCGAACGCGACCCCCGCGTGGTGGGGATCACGGCGGCGATGAACTCGGGGACGGGGTTGAACATCCTGCAGAAGGCGATGCCCGACCGCTACTTCGACGTGGGCATAGCCGAGCAGCAGGCGATTCTGTTCGCCTCGGGGTTGGCCCTCGAGGGCGTCAAGCCGGTGGCGGCGATCTACTCCACCTTCCTGCAGCGGGCCTACGACCAGATCGTCCACGACGTGTGCCTGCAGAGCCTCAACGTGGTGTTCGCCCTGGACCGGGCCGGCCTGGTGGGCGACGACGGCCCCACCCACCACGGGGTGTTCGACATCCCCTATCTGCGCTGCCTGCCCAACATAGTGCTGATGGCCCCCCGCGACGAGGCGATGCTCGTGCACATGCTGCGCACCGCCCTGGAGTACGACGCCGGCCCGATCGCCCTGCGCTACCCCCGCGGCGAGGGCACGGGCGCGCCGCTCCCAGCCCAGCCGAAGTCAATCGCCATCGGCACCGGTGAGATCCTGATCGAGAGCGAGGCGAGCGATGCCTCAGCCAACGCTGGCCGCCGTGTGGCGCTGATCGGCTATGGCTCGGGTGTCACCAAGGCGCTGGAAGCGGCCGAGGAGCTGAAGGATCACGACGTGGCGGTGACGGTGGCCGATGCCCGCTTTGCCAAGCCCATCGACGCTGGTCTCATGGCCCAGCTGGCGGCCGAGCACGATCTGCTGGTGACGGTCGAGGAGGGCGTGCTGGCGGGCGGCTTCGGCTCGGCTGTGTGGGAGACCCTCAACGAGACAGGCGCCGCCCCCCGGATTTTGCGGGTGGGGCTCCCCGATCGCTACGTGACCCATGGCAAGCCGGCGCTGCTGCACGAGGAGGTCGGCTTCACGGGCAAGCGCATCGCCGAGCGCGTGGTGGCGGCCATCGGCGACCGCCAGTCCGCCATCCTCAGCGCCTGAGCCGCCTCCCACCGATGGGGGGCTCGATGCGCGGGCCTCTGCTGTTCAGGCCGGCGCATGCGCCGGCCTGCCGGGCAGCACATGTGCTGCCCGGGATCCTGCCGCATGCGGCAGGATCTTCTCGGACTATGAGGAAAGGGTGAGGCCTTAAATGAAACGGCCCGCCGGGGAGAGCGGGCCGTTTCGGGGAGGAGGGATTCAGGAGAGATGATGTTGCACTCTCGATCGATAACCATGATGGCTGCGGTCAACCCTCCTGTGTGTGACATCGCGCACAGAAACCCCGTGCATGGAGCCCTTCACTCCGTGGGCCCTTGTGTGCAAGGGTTCCTCTGCATGGTCAAGCGCCGTCTCGACACCCTGCTGGCGGAGCGTGGGCTGTTCCCCTCACGCACTCGCGCCGCCGCCTCGGTGATGGCCGGCGAGGTGCACCTCGGAAGCAGCGAGCGCACGGCGCAGAAGCCCGGCGAACTGGTGGATGTGGAGGAGGTGGTGAGGCTGCGGGAGCGCCCCGCCTTCGTCTCCCGCGGTGGGATCAAGCTGGCAAACGCTCTCGCATCCTCGGGCCTTCAGGTGCATGACCGGCGGGCCCTCGATGTGGGCGCATCCACCGGCGGGTTCACCGACTGCCTGCTTCAGCGCGGTGTGAGCGAGGTGATCGCGGTCGATGTGGGCTACGGCACGCTCGACTACTCCCTGCGCACCGACCCCCGGGTGAGGGTGATGGAGCGCACCAACGCTCGCGCCCTCACCCCCGAGATGCTGCCCGCCGCGCTCAGCGCAGAGCAGGGACTGCCCGACCTCGCCACGGTGGACGTCTCCTTCATCTCTCTCGGCAAGGTTCTCGCTGCGGTCCTCGGCTGTCTGGCCGGCGGCTATGACGTGCTCGCTCTCGTCAAGCCCCAGTTCGAGCTGGGGCGCGGAAGGGTGGGCAAGGGCGGAGTGGTCCGCGATCCCGGCGACCGTCGCGAGGCGCTGCTGGGGGTTGGTGAGCAGGCGCTTGCCCTCGGCGCCGCCGTGCTCGGCTACCACTCCTCCGAGCTGCCCGGGCCCAAGGGCAACCGTGAGACCTTCATCTGGCTGGCCGACCCCGCCCGCGATATTGGCGTACTCGAGGCGGGCGAGCTCGAGGCGATGGCGAGGAAGGTGGAGCCGTGAGGGAGGTCACCGTCTTCACCCACGGTCGCCCCGACCACACCCGGGAGGCGCTCGACGTGCTCATCGCGCGTGCTGGCGCAGCCGGGGTGACGCTGCGGATGGACGAGCACGAGACCGCCAAGCACCACCTCCAGGCGGGGCCCGGACTGGAGCTCGACGCCGCAGTCAAGCGGGAGGTGGACCTGTGCATGGTGCTGGGTGGCGATGGCACCATCCTCCGCGCCCTGCGGAGCTACGCCCACAGCGGCGTGCCCGTCTTCGCCATCAACTTCGGCGAGATCGGCTTCCTCGCAACGGTCGAGCCCCAGGACATCGAGGCCGGCATTCAGCGTGCCTTCGACGGCGACTTCGAGCTGCTGCGTCTCCCCGGCATAACCCTCGAGCTGGGCGACGCGCGACACACGGCCATCAACGACATTGCCATCCACCGCAAGGTCGGCGAGCGGGTGGCCGAGCTCGCATATTCCCTTGACAGCGAGGAGGCCGGGCGAGTGCGCTGCGACGGCCTCGTGGTGGCAACCCCCGCCGGATCCACCGGCTACAACCTCGCCAACGGCGGTCCCGTGATGGCGTGGGGGGTGGAGGGCTTTCTCGTGTCCTTCATCGCTCCCCATTCCATGACCGCTCGGGCGCTGGTGGTTGCCCCCGACGATCGGCTCACCGTGTTCAACCGCTCCCACGAGCCACTTGACGTGGCAGTCGACGGTCGGCCCGTTGGCGAGATCGCCCCCGACGCCACCATCGCAGCGGCTTTCGTCCGCGACGTGGGCACCCTCGCCCAGCTTCCGGGCACCTCCTTCTACCGCCGCCTGCGCGAGAAGTTCGGCCGGCTCGCCAGCTGAGCTGAGACTGCCTGCCGAGCACACCTGCCGGCTGAGGTTCCAAGCAGGCGGCGCTCAGGCCACGCTGGCGCTGGCGCGCTCGGCCCCGGCGTGAGCCGAGGGCGAGTCGTGCTGCATCGATGAGATGAACTCATCGAGCTGGTCGCGCGAGAACCGCCTCTGTCCGCCCGGGGTGCGGAAGCAGCTGATGTGCCCGGCATCGGTCCAGCGACGGATCGTTGCCAGCGACACCCCGAGGTAGAGAGCGGCCTGCGAGCTCGTGAACACGAGGCGCCGGTCGTTGCTTGTGAGTGCAGGGGAGAGGGTTGGTGCCATGCCACCTGTTTCGTCCAATCCAGCCATCGACTTGAGTGCGGCCGAGCTTTGTGGACCTTTGGTCCGCTTTGCGTCCAGCAAAGCGTCTCGATACGTCCGTGAACTCCTTCTCACAAGTGGTCCAGCACGCTGTCAACCGGTCTGGCTGGGTCTACTCTGACGCCAATATTTGGCTCTGGAGCTGGGAATCCGAGGTGATCTCAGAAAGCCGGCGCAGCTCGGGTGCTGCAAGCCATCGTGCACATGCTGCGCAAACCTGGACATTTGTCCCATTCCTCCGCTATCCTCGTCAAACCTACTCAAAGGTCACGTGAATGGAGACTCGGGAGTCCTTTCACAAGCGATTCCTCGTGGCCCCGGCGGAATGGAGACATCATGGGTTGGCACAACTAGAAGCGTTTGAATAGGCCCCAAGTGGCCTGGCACTCGGCCCGCGCGTCCGACCTGGAGCGTGGAGCCTTGTTGCGTTGCATGTTTGGGGCTGGCCCGCCTATGAGCGGGTCAGCAACGGCCGGAGTGCACAACCGAGTGCAGAGGCGGGACCCGGCTCGACTCTCACCGATAGTGACGGAATCATCCGAGCGATGGCTGCGCGAACTGACGTGCCCGCCGCTCGAACGCGAGCTCGGCCTCGAAGTCGGCATCGTCTCCCTGGGCGAATGTCACCGGGCCCTCGCGCTCGACCATTGCGATGAATGCCTCCACTATCTCGGCGTCGAGCTGGCGTCCCGCCACCCGGCGCATCTCCGCCATCGCGTCCTGCGGCGTCATCGGCGAGCGGTAGGTTTCCCGCGCCGTCATCGTGTCGTAGGTCGAGCACACCGCGATGATTCGCGATGCCAGCGGGATCTCACTGCCGATCAGACCGGCCGGATATCCGCTTCCGTCGACCTTCTCGTGGTGGTAGAGGATCGCGTCGGCCACAGGCCCATAGCCGTCCAGGCGACCCACCAGCGTCGCCCCGTCCTGTGGGTGACGCTTGATCACAGACCAGTCGTCATCTGACAGTACGTCGGCTTTGAGTATTCGGTCGGGCAGCGCGAACTTCCCGATGTCGTGCAGCAGCCCCGCCGTGTGCACCAGCTCCTGGTCGGCCTCACTTGCGTTCATGTCCGCCGCCAACGCCCGTGCGTAGCGGGCCACGGCCGCGGCATGACGAGCTGTGTTGCGATCCCTCAGCGCCAGGGTCTCCACCAGCGTCACCAGCACGCCGAGCTGCAGCGAGGCCAGGTGCACCGAGCGCGCTTCCAGCTGGTCCGCCCGGTCCTCCGAGCGCAGCAGCGCAACCATCAGGTACTGGAAGATCAGCAGCACCAGCACCGAGCTGAGGAGCGCCGGCAGCCCGAGGTTCGTGTAGGCCACCGCCAGCGCCGCCGCCAGTGCTCCTGTGGCCACCTGCCCGGGGAGCATCGGGGCGAACAGTTCAAGCACCTGTCGCCGCAGCGAAGGTCCGCCAGAGAGTCGAGCGTTTAGAGCAACCGGCGCGAAATTGAGAGCGTTCGTGATGATGAACACCGCGAAAACGATCAGCGCGAAGGTGAAGCTCTGGGTGGAGGCATGATTGGCGGTCGCGTGGACGTTGCCGGCGAGTGCTCTCACCATCAAACCCCCGGCGAGCGGGAATGCGGCGTAGGTGACGAGGTTGTTCAGCCACAATGCCGGGGACAGTCGCCGGGAGACCGAGGTGAGGACCATTGCGCCCAGTCCGAAGAGGACAGCCGGTCCGGGGCCCAACAGGCTCATGGCCAGCACCAGAGCGATGAATGCGGCCGACAGCTGCTTGCCGCGGACTTCGAAGGTGAACCACTGGCCGGTGAGGGTCAGGGCCAGTAGCAGCGCCACGAGCTCGAGGGGTTCCCATTCCTGGGCGCTGGACAGCCACGCGGTGATACCGAGCGCGGCGACGAGAACAACAGCCTCAGCGGCCCAGAAGACACGTCTGGTGAATGTGGAGGTGAACATGCCCGCTTTGCCCTGTCGTCCCTATCGACCGCAGGCGCGTGGTACTTAAGGTGCCGCTGTGCTCAGCCGAGGCTCGAGGGCTCGCGGGGCACGGCGTCACGCAATGCCCGTGCTGTTCGCTCCCCGGCCGCCACGGGTGTGTCGCCGTCGGCGTCAGGGCCGCTCTGGGTGAGCGACAGGCGCACGAAGGCGACGGTGGTGAGGGCGGCTCCAACCCCGGCCACCAGGAAAGCCACCCGTGGCGAGCTGACCGCAACGAGCAGTCCTCCTAGCGCCAGCCCGAGGGCGGGGCAGGCGGCGGCGAGCGATTCGACGGCGCCCATCAGGCGACCCTGCAGAGCCTGTGGGGTGAGCTGCTGGACGGCACTGATCGCCGAGGCCCACTGCACCCCGTTGCCGAGCCCTCCGAGCAGCGCCGCCAGGCACGCCACGCCCAGCGTGGGTGCCACGGAGAAGCCGACGTAGGCGAGCCCCACGGCCAGCGTGCCGGCGACGAGCAGGCCCTTGAGCGATCGCTTGGCCGTTCGCGCGAACACGAGGCTGCCGAGGACCACGCCCACTCCCCAGGCCCCCAGCAGCAGGCCGTAGCCGCGGTCGCCCGCATGCAGAGTGACCTTCGCGTAGACCACCTCGATGGGGGCTGAGAACTGGAAGAAGACGAGCGCCACGGCCTCGGCCACGAGCAGTGCGCGCAGGGCGGCAACCGACTGGATGTGCCTCCAGGCGGTCCCCAGACGCTCGCGCACAGAGGTGCCGTCAAGCTCCTCCACGTGGGGGTTGAGGTCGATCAGGATGCTGCCGCAGATGAGGAATGTCGCCGCGTCGATGAGCAGCGCGGCAGGCGCCCCGGCGGAGGCTACGAGCGCTCCGGCGATCGCCGGGCCGAGCACGAAGGTCGCAGAGAAGGCGATGTTCAGCGCCGCGTTCGCCTTGCGCTCGGCGTCCTGCGGCGTCTCCCGGTCTCCGGGCATGCCCTCGGTGCCCTCCACGTGCTCGCGCGCGGCCTTGGCGGCGGCCGCCCGCAGCAGCGAGCTGGCGGCGAGCGCCGCGGTGCCGTCGAGCAGCGCCAGCACGAGCACGATTGGCAGCCAGAAGTGGCTCAGGAGCACTGCCAGCGCCACCGTGGCTAGCGTCTCGATCAGATACAGGGCCGTGAGCTGTCCGCGGCGGGAGGATTTCTCGACCCTTGCGATCACAGCCGGTCCGGCGATCGCCGGCAGGACCTGGGCGGCGATCAGCAGTGCGGCCACCGCGAGGGCGCTGTGAGTGTGGTCGAAGACGGCCAGCGACAGCGCCACATAGCCGAACCAGGTGCCCAGCCTGTTGATCGTGTATGCGGCGAGAATGCGCCGCAGCCGCGGTGAATGGAGGACCGAGCTCACGTCGTCACGCTAGCCGGTGGTTGCGACGGGACCCGATGGCGGTCCCTCGCCCACGCCGCCCGTCACGCTCGCCATAGTGGGGAGAGTTTCCATAGCCTGAACATCGTCCGAGGGCGCCACCCGGTACATAGAGCCGATGGTGCCGACCGTGTCGTCCCCCTGGGACCTCAGGATCGGTCCTCTTCTGCCGATACTGTCGGAGACATGGAGGCAGGTACCCCAGGAGTGTCACGCCCTATCAGGGTGATCATCGCCGACGATCACAGCATCGTCCGCGATGGCATTCGCGCTGTCCTCAAGCGGGAGGTGGGGGAGTTCGAAGTGGTGGCCGAAGCCAACGACATCCCCTCGCTGGTGCGGGAAGTGCGCGAGCACAAGCCCGATCTGCTCACCCTCGATCTGACCATGCCGGGCGGCTCGAGCCTGGGGGCGCTGCCAACGCTGTTCATCTCCCACCCAACCCTGGCGGTGGCCATCCTCACCATGCGCGAGGACCCCGAGTATGCGCGTCAGGCCTTGCGGGCGGGCGCCCGCAGCTACGTGCTGAAGGAGGCCGAGCCGGCCGAGCTGCTGCAGGCCTTCCGCCTCGCTGTGGCCGGGGGCAACTACCTGCATCCGCGACTGGGCGCGCTGATGGCCACGGGCGATGAAGGCGCCACCGACGGAGTCGCTCTGAGCGAGCGCGAGCGCGAGGTGGTGAGGCTGATAGCCAACGGCTACACCAACCCCGAGATCGCCGAGCAGCTGAACGTGGCCGAGCGCACCGTGAAGACCTACCGCGCCCGCGCCATCGAGAAGCTCGGCTTCTCCTCGCGCGCCGAGATCACCGCCTACGTGCGGCGCATCGGGCTGGTGGAGTAGCGCTCGAGGGACTTCGTTCCACCAGGGGCTGCACCAGGGCGTAGGCTCCTCCCCATGGATTCCTCCACGTCGAACCTTCCCGCCGAGGGCTACCAGCTCACCGGGATCTCTCCCCGCGCCTTCCAGCATCCGGCCGACCGCGCCGCCACCGGGGCGCTGGGGTCGATCCCGTATCTCGACACCGTCGTGCGCAAGCTGATCGAGCTGGGCTACGAGCGTGCCCTTCGCCAGGCCTACCTCGGCTCCTCGGTGCGCCTCTCAGAAGACCAGCTGGGCGACGTGTGGCGGGAGCACAACATCGCCTACGCCACGCTCGACATGGCCGAGGTGCCCGACCTCTACCTCACTCAGTTTCCCTCGCCCAACGCCATGGCAATCGGTGCGAAGCGCCCGATCGTGGTGGTGCAGTCCGAGCTCATCAGCCTGCTCGACAAGCCCCAGCGCCGCGCCGTCTTCGCTCACGAGGCCGCCCACATCCTCTCCGACCACCAGCTCTATCGCACCGCCCTGGCGATCCTCGTGCTGCTCACCCGCAGCGCGCGCCTGCCGCTGCCGCTCGCACCGGTGCGCACCGCCCTGATGGAGTGGGGGCGCGCCACCGAGCTGAGCGCCGACCGCGCCGCCGCCCTCGTCGTCCGCGACCCGCTCGTCGTGTGCAGAGCCCTGATGTCCCTGGCTGGCGGAGCCATGGTCGACGAGCTCGACCTCGACGTGTTCATGCGCCAGGGCCTCGACTACACCGAGGGGGGTGGGGGCCTCGAGCGCCTCACCCGGCTGATGCTCGACCTCGGCGTCACGCATCCAATGCCCGTCAAGCGCACCCACGAGCTGATGGCCTGGGTACGCTCCGGCGAGTTCGACCGCATCGTCGGCGGCGAGTACCCCAATCGCAATGACCCCGTCGACCCCCGCGCCGACGGGGGAGAGGCCGTGAGCTTCTACGCCGAGCGCGTGCGCGACGCCTTCCGCGATGCCGGCGAGTCGGTCAACTCCGTCGGTCAGCAGCTGGCCGGCTGGCTGCGTGGCTCCGGTGGCGATGACGCCGCCGAGACTGACGGGGCGGCTGAGACCGCTCAGTAGGACGGGGCCGGCGCTGGGCGCCCCGCGAGTGGGACGGTGAGACGGACGACCGTGCCCCTTCCCGGCGCTGGGCCGAACTCGAGCTCGCCCCCGATCAGCTCAGCGCGCTCGCGCATCCCGCCCATCCCGAAGCCGCCCTCGAGGCCGTCGCCGCGAGGGCCGAGGCGTCCCGTGTCAGGCAGTCCCTTGCCGTCGTCGGTCACCGACGCCCGCAGCACCCCGTTGCGGGCCGTCACGCTGATCACGGCGCTGGTGGCCTGCGCGTGGCGGCTCACATTGGTCAGTGCCTCCTGCACGATCCGGTAGACGGTGCTCTCGAGCTCCGCGTCGAGGCGCTCAGGCGCCTCGGGATGCCCGTCACCGTTCTGGGCGTCTGTGCCCAGGTCGATCTCGGTGGTCACATCCAGCCCCTCGATCGCCTGGGCGCGCCTTGCCAGAGCCTCCAGCGCAGCCGCGAGGCCCAGGTCGTCGAGGGCGGCGGGGCGAAGCTCGGTGATCAGGTGGCGCAGCCCGTCGATCTCGTTGCCCAGACCCTCCAGCACCGCGTCGACGGCGGCGCTCAGCGCCTCCTTGTCCTCCAGGTCGCGGGCGTTTGCCAGCTGCAGCCGCAGGGCCCCGATGCCCTGGATGCTTTCGTCGTGGATCTCACGCGCCCAGCGTGTGCGCTCGCGCTCGCGCGCCTCCATGCCGTAGCGCAGGCGCTCGATCTCGACCGAGCGCTCCGCTGCCAGCCGCTGGGCCACGCTCGCGGCGAACGCCCGCAGGGCATCGCGGTCGGGGTTGCGGAAGCTGCCGTCGCTGCGCAGCGCGATGATCAGGCCGCCGCCCTGGGCCTCCATGCTCAGGGGCTCGATCAACACCGCCCGGGCTTCGAGGCCCAGTTCGTGCAGCCATGCCGCTTCCTGGCCTCTGGGGCGCTCCAGCGACATCGGCTGCCCGGCGAGGTAGATGGCCCCGAGCGCGCTGCCCCTGACGGGCATGATCCGCAGGCGGGGCGTGCCCGTGCCGCTGGCGGCCGCCACCCGCAGCTCGCCACGCTCCTCGATCACCATCAGCAGCGAGGAGGCGTCGAGCAGCGCCAGGCCACGATCGGCCATCAGGCGCAGCAGCCACAGCTCTGATCCGGAGAGCACCGAGAGGATTATTACCGGCGAGGGGCCCCCTCACCGTGTCTGTAGGCAAGAGGCAGGCGCGGCCAGGTCTAATAGGGGGCCACGTCGCGCCCGAGCGGCGGCGGGCTGGCGCTGCCCAGCTGAGGCTCGTCGCCGGCACTGCTCTGCGAGGCGGCACGGGTGCTCCTCAGCAGGTCATCGCCGCTGTGACCGTCGCTCCAGGCGGCAAGCCCCACCGATACACGCAGCGGCCTGCGGGCGCCCCCCGCTTCGACCTTGATCGTGCGCAACCGGTCGAGCACGCGCCTGGCGACGATCTCGCCGCGGGGACCGTCGGCGCCGGGAAGCACGATCAAGAGCTCCCGGTCGCTCGGCCGCCCGATTCTGTCGAAGCGCCGGAGCTCTCGTCGCAGGGCACCCGCCACGTAGCCCAGGGTCTGCTCGCGCAGCTCGCTGCCGTGCTCGCGGGTCATCTCGTCGAGGTTGTCGATCACCACCAGCAGGCAGCTCAGCTTGGTGCCGTGGCGCTCGGCCCGGTTGATCTCCTCCGCGAGGCGATCGTCGAGCGCTGAAGCCGCCAACCATTCGACCCCTCCGTTTGGGGGATGAGCGCGCGAGTGGGGGTCGTTGGCAGCCATGCCGTTGAGACCGACGAGTCTACGGGCCGGTGGGCGTCCGTACCTGGACCGGTGAAGCCAAATTATGCCTGCTCCAGCCGGGTTTTGACGAAAATCTCGGTGCAGCGGCCGAGAGGATGCTCCAAATGACCTCCTCCAGCCGCTTACGCGGTCCGTCCCCGCTCGCTGGTACACCTGCTCGCATGCTCCACGAGCTCCGCGTCGAGAATCTCCTTTTGATCGAGAGTGCTCAGCTGCGCCTCGCTCCGGGATTGAACGTCCTGACGGGCGAGACCGGAGCGGGCAAGACGGTGCTCGCCCACGCCCTCGATCTGCTCCTGGGCGGCCGCGCCCGCGCGGGAATCGTGCGTCCAGGTGCGGGGGAGGCGTATGTCGAGGGGGTCTTCGACCTTCCCGAGCAGCTGCGCGAGGAGCTCTCAGAGCTGCTCAGCCCCGACGCCGAGGAGCTCGTGCTGGCCCGCCGCGTGGGTGTCGACGGGCGTACCCGCGCCTATCTCAACGGCCGCTCGGCCACCGTGGGTGACCTCCGCGACATCGCGGGCACGCTGCTGGCCTTCTACGGGCAGCACGAGCACCGCAAGCTCACCCTCTCGGCGGCCCAGCTGCAGATCCTCGACGGGCTCTGCCCCGAGGCTCATGCGGAGAGCTTCCGCGCTTGCGCCAAGGAGTTCGCGCGAACCCGCGAGCTCGAGCGACGCCTGGAGGAGCTGCGCGAACTCGCCTCACAGCGCGAGCGCGAGCTCGACCTGCTCGAGTATGAGCTGGGAGAGATCGACAGCCTCGCGCCCGACGAGCACGAGCACGAGCAGCTGCTCGCCGTACGAGAGCGCCTGCGCCGCCTCGATGCCCTGTGCGCGGCCGCGGGAGCCGCCGCCGACGCGCTCGCCGGGGAAGGTGGCCAGGAGGGATCGATCGTGCAGAGCCTGCCGGCCGCGGTGGGCGGGCTCGATGCGGTGGCGGGAGTGGATCCCACGCTCGATCAGCTGGGCGAGCGGGTGCGCGGCCTGCTGATCGAATCGCAGGAGCTCGCCGGTGAGCTTCGCACCTACACCGAGCAGGCCGCGGCCATTGCGCTCGACGGCCTCGGCGATCGCCTCGGCGAGGATGGCCTCTCGCTCGACGGGATCGAAGAGCGCTTGTCGGCGGTCGAACGCCTCGCACGCAAGCACGGCGGCAGCATCCGCGCGGTGCTCGACTTCGCCGAGGGCGCTCGCGCGCGCCGCGACGAGCTGGCCGGTGCCGAGGAGGCACATGGGCAGGCCACCGAGGAGCTCGCCCAGGCGCGGGCGGCGCTCGAGAAGCGCGTCGAGGCCCTGCGCCGCACCCGCCGGGCGACGGCCAAGAAGTTCGCCCAAGCCGTCCGTGAGCAGCTGTCCTCGCTGGCGATGGGCGATGCCAGCTTCGAGGTGCGCTTCGAGGCGCGCGAGCCCGGGCCAAGCGGGGGCGACAGCGTCGACTTCCTGATCGCACCCAACCCGGGCGTGCCCGCCGCGCCGCTGCGCGAGATCGCCTCGGGCGGTGAGCTCTCGCGGGTGATGCTCGCGATCATGAGCGTGGCCAACGCCTCGGCAAGCGACGCCACGCTCGTCTTCGACGAGGTGGATGCGGGCATCGGCGGGCACACCGCACGCGCCGTCGGCGCCCGCCTGCGCGACCTGGCCGAGCGCAGGCAGGTGCTCTGCATCACCCATCTGCCTCAGATCGCCTCGCTCGGGGAGCGCCACTTCTCGATCGTCAAGGACACGAGCGTCGAACCCACGCGCACCACGGTGGTGGAGCTCGGGGAGGGCGAGGTGGTCAGCGAGCTGGTGCGGATGCTCGGCGCCGAGGACGGCGACAGCACCGCCCGCCGCCACGCGCGCGACCTGCTTCGCGCCGCCTGAAGGCTCGCAAACACTGCGCTGGAGCGCCGCGGGCGTTACTCTCGCTGCAATGGCAGCCACGCGACCGAGCCCGCCAGGACAGCTGCAGGCGCCGCCTACAAGCGTCTCGGTGGCCGGCTCTCCGGCGCGCACCGTGGCGGGGTCGGTGCGGCCGGGCCGGCGCACGAAGCTGCTGGTCAAGCATCTGCTCAAGGGCGACATCGCGCTGATCGATCATCTCGATATCGATCGTGTCTCAGCCGAGGAGCTGATCGCGGCCGAGGTGGTGGCGGTGCTCAACTGCCGGGCCTCATCGAGTGGCACCTATCCGAACCTCGGGCCGCAGCTGCTGGTGGAGGCGGGCATCGTGCTGGTGGACCTGCCCGACGACGCCCTCTTCAGAGCGCTCTCCGACGGGGATCCCATAGTCGTTCGCACCATCCGCGAAGCCGATGGGAGCCCACGGGCGGAGATAGCGCGCAAGGGGAGCGTGCTCGCCGTTGGCGAGCTCCTGGATCTCCAGCGGGTGTGCGCCGAGACGGAGGCCAGACGCAGGGAGGTGGGGGAGGCGCTGGAGCGCTTCGCTAACAACACGATCGAGCACATGCGCGAGGAGCGCGAGCTGCTCACGGGACGGATCGCGCTGCCGCGCTTTCAAACCGACTTCCGCGATCGCTCCACGCTGGTGGTCGCCCGGGGGGTGGGCTACCAACGCGACCTGCGCGCCCTGCGACCTTTCATCCGTGACATGCGCCCGGTGATCGTGGCGGTCGACGGTGGGGCCGATGCGCTGCTCGAGGAAGGGTTGACCCCCGCCATGATCGTGGGGGACATGGATTCGGCCGGCGAGCGGGCGCTGCGCTGCGGTGCGGAGCTGGTCGTGCACTCCTATCCCGACGGCCATGCTCCCGGCCGTCACCGGCTGGAGGAGCTCGGCCTGGCGCACAAGGTGGTACCGGCTCCCGGCACGAGCCAGGATGTGGCGATGCTGATCGCCGCCGAGAAGGGCGCCCGTCTGATCGTCTCGGTCGGTTCGCAGTTCAACCTCGTGGAGTTCCTCGACCGCAACCGCGAGGGCATGTCCTCCACCTTCCTCACCCGCCTGCGCATCGGCGAGATCCTGGTCGACGCCAAGGGCGTGAGCCGCCTCTATCAACCCCGGCCGGGACTCACCCCGCTGCTCGTGGTGATCGCCGCCGGGCTGATCGCGATGGTCGCCGTCGTGGGGCTCACCCCGGCGCTGCGCGACGTGGCCGAACTGCTCTGGCTGAAGCTCCAAGCGCTGTTCGGCTCCGGCGGCTGAGCCGCTTCCACCACGAGGCACAACCGATGTTCGACTATCGCTATCACGCGCTCTCACTCGCCGCCGTCCTGTTCGCCCTGGCCCTCGGGATCCTGATCGGGGTGGCGATCGGCGACTCGAATCTCGTCTCCTCGGCCAAGAACGGGATCGTCCACAACCTCAACTCGGAAGTGAGCGAGGCTCACGGCAAGGCCACTCGGTTGCAGGGCCGTCTCAGCAACGAGGAAGCCTTCGTCAACGGCCTCTACCCGCTGGCGGTGCACGAACTGCTCACAGGGCGCAGCGTGGGACTCGTCTTCCTCGGCGGCTCCTCCGACCAGGTCGACTCCCTCGTGCGCCGGTCGGTCACCCAGGCCGGCGGGGAGCTCGCGACCGTGGTGGCGGTGCGCGAGCCGCTCGATCTGACGGGGATCGCCCACGATGCGGCCGGCACCCACTACGCGGCGCTGGCCGGCTCCCCACCGTTGATCGAGCACTTCGGCGAGCTGATGGGTCGCCAGCTCGTAAGCGGCGGGCAGCTGGTTGCCAAGGAGCTGCTGAGCCGCGTGCGTGACAGCCTGCTCAGCGCCTTCGACGGGCAGCTCACGCACCTGGAAGGCCTCGTCGTGATGCGCGCCGAGCCGGCGGGGATGAGCCCCCAGGCAAGCGAAGACAGCGCCGCCTTCGAGACGGGCCTGCTCGCGGGAGCGGCCACCGCGGGGGCGCCGGCGGTGGGAGTTGAGCTCACCGGCAACCAGGTCTCGCAGGTGCCCTGGTACAAGGAAAAGGGACTCTCGAGCGTCGATGATCTCGACGCCCTGCGCCGGACAGACGGCGCTCGCCTATGCGCTTGCCGGCGACCGCGGCACGTTCGGGGTGAAGTCCACCGCCGACTCGCTGCTGCCGACCGTCACCACCGGAGCCGCCCAGCCCTGAGCGCCCCCCTCGAGCGCGTCCGCTCCCGCTCGCTAGCTTCCAGCCATGCACGCCCTGCCCTTCGCGATCGCCCTGGCCGCTCGCGGCGCTCCTGGCGCCGGCGCTGCTGCAGGTCCCTCGAAGACGGTGGTCACCGGCGGGCCAACTACCGCGACCGCCCGCTCGCCGTTCCCCTTCGGCGTGCTCACGCTGGCCGCGGCCCTGGTCGCGCTGATACCGCTGATGCTGGTGCAGCGGCTCGCGCCGGCCGGGGTGCTCGCACCCCGAGACGCTGCCGATCGTCGCTGTATGCGCTCGGCGTGCTGGCGCTGGGGCTGATCGACGACACGCTCGCGCGGGAGAGCTCGGAGGGGGCGGGGACGCCGCGTGCGCGGCTGGCGCGGCCACGGCGCGGCGGCGCTGCGGGGCGAGCTCTCCACCGGAGCCCTGAAGGCGGCTGGGCTCGCTCGGGCTGGCGCTGCTGGCGATGAGCTAGCTCGGCCTCTCCAACGGGCGCTGGCTGCTGGCCGCCGGGCGTGCTCGTGCTGGCAACGAACGTGTTCAACCTGCTCGACCTGCGGCCCGGGCGCTCGACCAAGGCGTTCGTGCTGCTCGGCGCCGGGTCTGACCGTCGGCTCGGGCGAGCTGCGGCCGCTGTGGGCGCTCGGCCTGTTCGCCGCGCCGGCGCTCGTCGCCGGCGTCTACGACCTGCGCGAGCGGGCGATGCTGGGCGACACCGGGGCCAACCTCCTCGGGGCGCTGGCGGGGCTGTGGCTCGTGCTGACGCTGTCTGGCACCGGGCAGCTGGTGGCGCTCGGGCGTGCTCGCCGCGATCACCCTCTACGGCGAGCTTCGCTCGATTTCCGCGTTTGTCGAACGGACTCCGGGGCTGCGCGAACTAGACTCTTGGGGCAGGCCCTCATGACCTTGCACACTTCCGACCGCCACGCGCAGGCCACCGAGCAAGACCCGCTTCATCTTCGTGACCGGCGGCGTGGTCTCCTCGCTCGGCAAGGGGATCGCCGCGGCATCGATCGGGCGGCTGCTCGTCTCGCGCGGCCTGACGGTGGGGCTGCAGAAGTTCGACCCCTACATCAACGTCGACCCGGGCACGATGTCGCCCTACCAGCACGGCGAGGTGTTCGTCACCGAGGACGGCGCCGAGACCGACCTCGACCTCGGCCACTACGAGCGCTTCACCGACGCCAACACCAGCCGCGCCTCCAACGTGACGGCCGGCGGCATCTACGACACGGTCATCCGCCGCGAGCGCCGCGGCGACTACCTCGGCGGCACCGTGCAGGTCGTGCCGCACATCACCGACGAGATCAAGCAGCGGATCGCGCTGATCGCCGAGTCCAGCGACGTGGACTTCGTGATCACCGAGATCGGCGGCACCGTCGGCGACATCGAGTCGCTGCCGTTCCTCGAGGCGATCCGCCAGTTCCCCGTCGACGTGGGGCGGCGGCGCTGCATGTTCATCCACCTCACGCTCGTCCCCTACATCGGCCACGCGGGCGAGCTGAAGACGAAGCCCACCCAGCACTCGGTCAACGAGCTGCGCCGCATCGGGATCGCGCCCGACATGCTGATGTGCCGCTCGGAGGGCTCGCTGTCGCACGAGATCCGCAAGAAGATCGCGCTGTTCGCGAGCCTTCCCGTCGAGGCGATCGTCTCGGCGTGCGACGTGGACAACATCTACAAGGTCCCGCTCACCTTCCGCGACCAGGGCGTCGACGACTTCATCCTCGAGCACTTCGGCGCTCGAGGCGCCTGCGCCGGAGCTCAGCGCGCTGGAAGGAGCCGATCGAACGCTCCGCCCGGGCCACGCGGACGGTGCGGATCGCGCTCGTGGGCAAGTACGTGCAGCTCGAGGACGCCTACCTGTCGGTCTCCGAAGCGCTGCGCCACGCGGCCTCGCTGCAGGACAGCCAGGTGCAGATCGACTGGATCGACTCCGAGAGCCTCGAGCGCCAGGGCGAGCGTGAGCTCGACGAGCGCGAGCCCGAGGACGACGACGCCGAGGACGCCCCCGAGCCCAGGGCGGACCCGTTCGAGGTGCTCGCCCGGGCACGACGGCATCCTGATCCCCGGCGGCTTCGGCGGTCGCGGCATCGAGGGCAAGATCGCGGCCGCCGGGATCGCCCGCGAGCAAGCTGATCCCCTACCTGGGCATCTGCCTCGGCATGCAGGTGGCCGTCGCCGAGTTCGCGCGCAACGTGGCCGGGATGGAGGGCGCCAACTCGACCGAGTTCGACATCGAGACGCCCTACCCGGTGATCGACCTGCTGCCCGAGCAGAAGGAGGTCGCCGACCTCGGCGGCACGATGCGCCTGGGCGCCGACCCGATCAAGCTCCACGCCGGCACCCGCGCGCGGGAGATGTACGGCGAGGCGGTCATCTACGAGCGCCACCGCCACCGCTATGAGGTCAACAACCTCCTGCGCAAGCGCCTGCAGAGCGCCGGGCCTGCGCGGTCTCGGGCACCTCGCCCGACGAGCGCCTCGTCGAGGTGATCGAGCTCGAGGACCACCCGTTCTTCGTGGCCTCCCAGTTCCACCCCGAGTTCAAGTCGCGCCCCGAGCGCCCCGCGCCGCTGTTCCGCGACTTCATCGCCGCGGCGCTCGAGCGCGCAGCGCGAGGGACGGCGCGATGCGTGCATGACGACGTGCGGGTGCAGGACGTGCGCGGCGCGGCCGACCGCGCGCTGCCGCGCCCGGTCGTGAGCCGGTCTGTGAGCGCGGCGCTCGCGAGTCGGCGGACGCTCGAGCGCCGCTACCTGAGCGGCACCTTCGCCGAGCTCTGCCGCATCGAGAGCCCCTCCGGCAGCGAGCGCGCCTGCGCCGAGCGCGTGATCGCCGAGCTGCGCGCGCTCGGGCGTCGACGTCCACGAGGACGGCGCGGGCGCGCTGACGGGCTCGGACTGCGGCAACCTGCTCGCGCGGATCCCCGGACGGGGCGGAGATGGCCGGGGTCGCCGAGGCGCTCGGTGCTGCTGTGCGCGCACCTCGACACCGTGCCGCTGCAGGCGCCGGTCGAGCCGGTGCTCGCGCGACGGCGCTGGGAGAACGCCAACGAGGGGATCCTCGGCGCCGACAACAAGGCGGCGTCGCGGTGCTGCTGGCGCTTGCCCGCCACGTCGTGCAAGCAGGGCGCGCCGGTGGACGTCGAGCTGCTGTTCACCGTCGGCGAGGAGGTCGCGCTGGCCGGCTCGCGCGCGTTCGACGCCGCGCGCCTGCGCAGCGACTTCGGCTACGTGTTCGACCACGCCTCGCCGATCGGCGAGGTGATCGTGGACTCGCCCACGCCACTTCCGCCTCGAGGCCACCTTCCGGGGCGCGGCCGCGCACGCGGGCATCCGCCCCGAGGAGGGCCGCAGCGCGATCCTCGCGGCCGCGCGCGCGATCGCCTCGATGCCGCTCGGGCGCCTGGACGAGCAGCACCACGGTCAACGTCGGGCACGATCGCGGGCGGCAGCGCGATGAACGTCGTGCCCGAACGCTGCACGCGTCGTGGCGCGAGGTGCGCAGCCTCGACGGACGAGCGCGCCGAGGCGCTCGTGGCGGAGATCGTCGACCGCATGCACGAGGCGGCCAACCTCCCCGACTGCGACTGCGACGTGGACGTCAGCGTGCGAGCGCACGTTCTCCGGCTACCGGCTGCGCCCGAGCGCGCCCGGCGGTGGCCGTGGCCGAGGCGGCGCTGCGCGCCTGCGGGCACGAGCCCGTGCGGATCTCGCAGCGGCGGCGGCTCGGACGCCAACGCGCTGATCGCGGCCGGGCTTTCAGACGGTCAACCTCGCCAACGGCACCGAGCGCAGCCACGAGCCCGGCGAGCGGGTGAGCGTGGCGGCGCTCGAGGAGATGCTCGACGTGGCGCTGGCGCTGCTGGACGAGGCGGCGGCGCTCGCGCCGGACGCGGCACTGTAGCTTCCAGCGCTCGATGCTGAAGCTCCGCGCCGCCACCGTCATCGAGGTCGTCGGCCCTGACGATGGCGGGTGCGGCGGACGGCGCCCCGGCGGAGCAGCAGCTCGTTGTGCGAGCTGACCGGTGCGAGCGCCCAGGCAGCGGCGCAGGCCGGCGATCGCCGACGTCGCCCTGCGTCGGCCGCTGCGCAGGTGGGCGATGAGGTGATCGTCAACGTGGAGGCGCTCGACCTCGGTCTCGGCTCGGGCGGCTTCGACGTCGTCCACGTCAACCTCACCCGCGGGCTCGAGGGCACGGGAGCAGCAGGGTGCCGATGTGATGAAGCTCAACTACACGAGCCTCCAGCACGCTGTCGAGCCCGTCGAGGAGGAGCAGCCTGGAGCTCCCGCTCGAGCGCCCGGTGGCGGTGCTCGCGCTGCACGGCCAGCTCGCGGCGGTGGCCTGGGCCTTCGCCCAGAGCGCGCCCGGGCGACGCCTCGGCTACGTGCAGACCGCGGGCGGCGCGCTGCCGGGCGGGCACTCGCGGACGGTGCGCGCGCTGCGCGAGCGGGGGCTGCTCGCCGGCCACCTGACGGCCGGCGCGGCGCTTCGGCGGCGAGGGCGAGGCGATCACGACCGCCGGGGCGCTGCATCACGGCCTGCGCACGCTCGGCTGGGACGCCGCCGTCTGCGGACCCGGCCCGGGGATCGTCGGGTTCGAGCTCGGCGCTCGGGCACGGCGGCATGGCGGCGCTCGACTCGGCGCACGTGTCGCTCGCGCTCGGCTGCCGCACGCTGCTCGTGGCGCGCATGTCGTCGAGCGATGACCGCGGTGCGCCACCGCGGCATCTCCCATCACACGCTCACCGTCCTCGACCTGCTGCTCGAGCCGGTCACGGTGGCGCTGCCCGCCGGCATGCGCTCGCCCGTCGGCGCCGACCTGCGCGCCGGCCTCGGCGCGGTGTTCGGCGGAGCGATGCCCAGCCGCCCGGCGCTCGCCCTGGACGTCGCAGCGGCCCGTGCGGATCACCCGCCACGACTGGCGCCGCGCGCGCGGTCGACCTGCCGGCCTTCGCCGCGAGCGGCCTGCCGAGCGAGACGATGGGTCGCGGCCTCGCCGAGGACCCGCTGTTCTTCGGCGCCGCGCTCGCCGGGGGCACGGCGCTCGCCGAGCTGGCGGCGCGTGGCAGTGGAGGAGTACGAGGAGAGCGCAGGCGAGAGGGCGATGAGCGCGGGCTCGCCGCGAGCCTTCGAGCCGCTCGGAGGGCGAGACGGTCTACGACGGGCGCCTCGTCGACGTGCGGATCGAGCGCTTCCGCCACGCCGACGGCGGAGGAGGTCACGCGCGAGATCGTCCGCCACCAGGGAGCGGTGGCGATGCGTGGCCCACGACGCCGAGCAGGCTGTGGCTCGTGCGCCAGCCGCGCGAGGCGGTGGGCGAGCACGACCTGCTCGAGATCCCGGCGGGACGGCTGGACGTGGAGGGCGAGGATCCGCTGCAGGCAGCCCAGCGCGAGCTGGCCGAGGAGATCGGCCTGGGCGCGCGCCGCTGGGAGCCGATCCTCACCTACTACATCGAGCGCCGGTTTCACCGACGAGCGGGTGCACCTGTTCGCCGCCACCGACCTGTCGAGGCGAGCGCCGAGAGCGAGGAGAACGAGCGCATCGAGATCGTGCCGCTGGCCGCTTGCGGAGCTCGAGAGCGCGATCGCGGAGTGCCGGGACGCGAAGACGCTGATCGGGCTGATGTGGCTCGCGCGGCGGCTGAACGCCCCGTTGCACCTCCAAGGAGGCGCAGACGCAGAGGCGAAGCTGTCAGGATGACGGCCGCCGAGATCGCCACGCCGACCGTCTCGGCCGGCATCGAGCGTCTGATCCTCGACTTCCTCGCCTATCTCGAGCTCGAGCGCGGGCTGTCGCGCAACACCCTCGAGGCCTACCGCTCCGACCTGCTGCAGTTCGGCGAGTTCCTCGATCGCCATGGCCTCGAGCCGACGGAGGCAGCCCACGGCGAGCTCGCGGAGTTCCTCTCCGAGCTCGCGCGCGGGCGACGAGGAGCGTCCGCCGGTGCGCCGCGACGCACGCTCGCGCGCAAGGTCGCCTGCCTGCGCTCCTTCTACCGCCACCTGCGCCGCGAGGGCATGATCGAGCACGACCCCACGGCCGAGCTGCGCGGGCCCGCGCAAGCCCCAGCGCCTGCCGCGGGTGCTCACGCGCGAGGAGGTCGGCCGGCTGCTCGAGCAGCCCCGCGGCGCCGAGCCCGCTGGCGCTGCGCGACCGGGCGCTGCTGGAGGTGATGTACGCGTGCGGCCTGCGCGCCTCGGAGGCGGTGGGGCTCGAGCTCGCGCGACGTCGACCTCGAGGAGGGGCTGCTGTGCGCGCGCGGGCAAGGGCTCGAAGGAGCGGATCGTGCCGATCGGCCGCCAGGCGGTGGCGGCGCTGCGCGCCTACTGCCGCGGCGGCCGGCCGCTGCTGCTCGGCGAGAGCGTCGCAGACCGCAGCTGTTCGTCAACCGCCGCGGCGGCGCGCCTGACGCGCCAGGGGCTCTACAAGATCGTCCAGGGCCACGCGCGCCGCGCGGGCCTGCAGGAGCGGATGAGCCCGCACACGCTGCGCCACACCTTCGCCACCCACCTGCTCGCGGGCGGCTGCGACCTGCGCTCGCTGCAGGAGATGCTCGGCCACGCCGACCTGGCGACCACCCAGGTCTACACGCACCTGTCGGCCGAGCGCCTGAAGGACGCCTACTTCAGCGCGCATCCGCGGGCCTCGCAGTTGAGCGGCGGCCGACACCACCATGAGCAGCCGGGGGCGCGGCGGGCGTTCGTGCTGGTGATCGACGCCTGCGGCGTGGGCGCGCTGCCCGACGCCGCTCGACTACGGCGACGAGGGCACCAACACGCTCGCCCACCTCGCCGAGGCGGTCGGGCGGCCTGGAGCTGCCCACGCTCGGAGCGCTGGGCCTCGGCTCGATCCTCCCGCTGCGCGGGCGTGCCGGCGGCAGAGGACCCGGCGATCCACGGGCGCCTGCACCCGCTGGGAGCCGGGCAAGGACTCGATCAGCGGGCACTGGGAGCTGATGGGCGTGGTGCCCGAGCCGCGCGCTGCCCACCTACCCGCGGCGGCTTCCCGCCGGAGGTGATCGCGCGGCTCGTGGCGGCGATGGGCCACGAGGTGATCTGCAACCGCCCCGACAACGGCCTCGCGGCGATCGAGGAGTTCGGCGCCGAGCACCTGCGCACGGGCGCGCTGATCCTCTACACCTCGCAGGACTCGGTGCTGCAGCTGGCCGCGCACGTGGAGCGGGTGCCCGGCGCAGGAGCTCTACCGCGCGTGCGCGGCGGCGCGCGCGGTGATGAGCGGCGAGCACGCCGTCGGGCGGGTGATCGCGCGGCCCTTCGCGGGCGCGCGCGGGCGCGTTCGCGCGCACCGAGGGCGGCGCGACTTCGCGCTTGCGCCGCCGGCGCGCAGCTACCTGCAGGAGCTCGCGGGACGCGGGCGTGGAGGTGCACGGCGTGGGCAAGATCGGCGACCTGTTCGCGGGCGTGGGCGTGACGCGCAGCGCACCCGGGCGCGACCAACGCGCAGGCGCTGCGACGAGCGTCGAGCGCCTGCTCGAGGAGCTGCGACGGCGGCCTGGTGTTCGCGAACCTGATCGAGACCGACCAGGTCTACGGCCATCGCAAGGACGTGCGCGGGCTTCGCGGGGCGCTGCGGGAGATCGACGCTGCGCGTGGCCGGGCATGCTCGAGCGCCTGCGCGAGGGCGACCTGCTGATCGTGACCGCCGACCACGGCGTCGACCCCGCCCATCCCGGGCACCGACCACACGCGCGAGTACGCGCCGCTGCTGGCGCTCACCGGCGAGATGCTCGCAGCGCCGCGCGCGGCGGGCGGCTCGGGCGGCGTCCGCCACGACGGTCCGCTCGCGGACGTGGGCGCGACGGTCCTGCGCTGGCTGACGGGACGCGAGGCCGCGGAGGGCCTTCCGGGCGCGGCGTTCATAAGCTGAGGCTCGATGCCCGAGCTGCCCGAGGTCGAGACGATCAGGCGCCAGCTCGCGCCGCTGGTGGAGGGCCGACGGCTGCGCGGGTCGAGATCCTCGACCCGCGCTGGTCGCGTCCGCTCGCGCCCGAGGAGCTCGCGGCGGCGCTCGAGGGCCGGCGCGTGGAGCGCCTGGGCAGGCGCGGCAAGTACCTGCTGTGGAGCTTCGAGGGCGACGTGCACCTCGCCCAGCACCTGCGCATGACCGGCGCGGTGCTCGCCGATCCCGACCCCGAGCCGGCGCACACGCGCGTGCGGGTCGACCCTCGGGCCGCTGCCGGGGCAGCGCAAGGCGCAGGCGCCTGGCGATCGTGGACCCGCGCCGCTTCGGCACGGGCGAGCTGCTGCTCGGCCCGCAGGCGCTGGAGGAGTTCTTCGCCGCGCGGCTCGGCCTGGAGCCGTTCGACGAGCTCTTCACCGCCGAGCACCTGCGCGGGCTGACGCGGGGCCGCACGGCGCCGATCAAGGCGCTGCTGCTCGACCAGCGCAGGATCGCCGGCGTGGGCAACATCTACGCCGACGAGGCGCTGTTCCGGGCCGGGATCCACCCGCTGCGGCCGGCGGGCGCGCTGACGCGCGCGCAGCACGAGCGCCTGCGCGAGACGGTGATCGAGGCGCTGCAGCGCCGGGATCGACGCGCGCGGCGCCACGATCGACGACTTCCGCCACGTGGACGGCGTGCGCGGCTCCTTCCAGGACCAGTTCCTCGTGCACCTGCGCGAGGGCGAGCCGTGCCCGGTGTGCGGCACGCACGATCGTGAAGATGGTCGTGGCCGGGCGGGGGACCTACGTGTGCGAGACCTGCCAGCCGCGGCCCCGCAAGCGACCCCGGCGAAGCGCGGCCGTGGGCCGAGCGGCGGGGTCAGGCGGCGAGCAGCTCGTCCAGACGGCCGCTCTCGGCGGCCGCCTGCACCTCGGTGAAGCCGCCGATCAGCTGGCCGTCGACGATCACCTGGGGGAAGGTCATCATCCCGGTCTTCGCGCGCGAGCTCCACGCGGCCCGTCGGGGTCCCTGGCGAGGTTGATCTCCGCGAACTCCACGCCGCGGGACTTCAGCAGGCCCTTCACGCGCGCGCAGAAGGAGCACGGCTCGGTCGTGTAGACGGTTACCTGGCTCATTACTTCATAAAGTATAGCAACGCGTGGGGGTTGGTTGGATCGCCTGGGTGATGGTCACGGAGGCCGTACATCTGGGCGAGGGGATGCCCTCATATGTCCCCTCGAAAACACTGTATAGCCGTTGCGATACACCAACTTCCTGGAGTACGAAGGACTCTCCGACCCCACCCTAGACTCGATGGTTCTGATGCCGGGACCGGTGAAGACGGAAGCGGTGGTGCTGCGCTCGATGCGCTACGGCGAGGCCGACCGCATCCTGCACCTGTACACGCCGCACGGGGGCGGGTGAGCGCGATCGCCAAGGGCGTGCGCCGCGCGCGCAGCCGCTTCGGCGGGCGCCTGGAGCCGTTCTTCCGGCTGCACATCGAGCTGCACGAAGGGCGCAGCGAGCTGCTGACGGTGACGGGCGCGCAGACGATCGACGGGCATGCGCGCCTGCGCGGCGACGCGCGCGCGCTGGACGCGGCGGCGCGCGCGTGCGACGCGGTGGGGCGCCTGTTCGAGACCTCCGAGCCGCATCCGGGGGTGTTCAACCTGCTCTGCCGCCAGCTCGCGCTGCTCGACGAGCGGGCGGCGGCGCCGGAGCGCCGACGAGCGGCTGGGCGGCGGCGCTGGCGTTCCGCCTGAAGCTGCTGCTGGCGGCGGGCCTGGCACCGCAGCTGGGGGCGTGCGCGAGCTGCGGCGAGCCCGAGCACCTGGTGGGCTTCTCGGGCGCGGCGGGGGCGTGGTGTGCGCGGCGTGCGAGGCGGGCTCGTTCGCGCTCGGCGAGGAGGCGTACAGTTCATGACGGAGGCGCTGGCGCGGTCGCTGACGGAGGCGCCGGAGGCTGCCGAGACCGCGCGCTCGGCCAGGTCGAGCGCGCGATCGCGGCGACGCTCGAGCACCATGCGCACCTGCGGCTGATGCCGGCCGCGGCGCGCGTTTGCGTGAGGCGCGCTGTATCGTGAGCGGCTGTGGATCGAGGGACTGCCGATCGCCTACCAGCTGCTCGAGAGGGCGTGCCGGTGCTCTCCAGCGACGGCGAGCAGGTCGGCACGGTGGGCGCACGTGGTGGCGGCGCCCGAGAAGGACATCTTCCACGGCCTGCGTGATCGACACGCCCGGGCACGGGCGTCGGTTCGTGGAGGCGGCGGACGTCGCCTCGCTGCACGAACACGGCGTGGACCTGCGCATCGACTCGGCCGCCGCGCGCAGCCTTCCCGAGCCGGGCAGCAGGCGCCCGTGTTCGACGAGGACCCCGAGAGCAGAAGAAGTGGCGCCACTGGGTGCATCGCTCACGGGACGCAGCGACTGGAACCGCGAGGCCTGAGCGCTGCAGCCCGAGCTGCGGACGGTCTGACCGAGCGCTGAGTCGGCCAGCGGCCGCGTGGCACAATCGAGCGGTGAGCATCGCCCAACGAGCAGGAGACGGTGGCGGCCGCCTTCGCGGAGCGCTTCGCCGAGCAGGAGGAGCGGCTGCTCTCGCCGCTGGCCGCGCGCTCCTACCCGGCGCTGCGCGCGCACGAGCGAGGAGGACTGCGCGCTGCGCACGCCGTTTCAGCGCGACCGCGACCGGATCGTGCACAGCAAGGCGTTCCGCCGCCTGACGCACAAGACGCAGGTGTTCGTGGCGCCGCGCGGCGACCACTACCGCACGCGGCTCACGCACACGCTGGAGGTGACGACGCATCTCGCGCACGGTGGCGCGGGCGCTGCGCCTGAACGAGGACCTGGTGGAGGCGATCGGCCTCGGCCACGACCTCGGGCACCCGCCGTTCGGCCACATCGGCGAGGAGGTGCTCGACGGCTGCCTGAAAGAGCGCTTCGGCCGCGACTTCCGCCACTACGAGCACTCGCTGCGGATCGTGGAGCGCCTCGAGCGCGACGGTGCGGGGCTGAACCTGACCGAGCAGGTGCGCGACGGGATCGCGCGCCACTCCAGCCGCGCGCCGCTGCCGCGGACGCTCGAGGGCCGGATCGTGCGGGTGATCGACCGCGTGGCCTACATCAACCACGACATCGACGACGCGGTGCGGGCGGGCCTGCTGCGCGAGGAGGAGCTGCCGGGCGAGCCGATCGCGGTGCTCGGGCACAGCGGCTCGGCGCGGATCGACGCGCTGGTGCACGACATGGTCGAGCACTCCGAGCGCGCGGGCGACATCGTGCAGGGCCCCGAGGCGGGGCCGGCGATGGCGGCGCTGCGCGACTTCATGTTCGAGCGGGTCTACCTCGGCCCGGCGGTGCGCGCCGAGCACGCGAAGATCTCGGCGGTGATCGAGCGGCTGTTCGAGCACTACGTCGAGCACCCCGAGCTGCTGCCGGCGGGCGCCGCGACGGCGCGAGCGCGGCGCGGGCAGCGATGAGGAGCTGGCGGAGCGGGTGACCGACTACCTGGCGGGGATGACCGACCGGTACTGCATCAGGGAGTACACCGAGCTGCAGGTGCCGCAGGCGTTCGCCCGCTAGCGTTGCCGCGTGGCGCTCTACACAAGCGAGTCCAAGGACCGCGTGCGCGACGCGGTCGACTTCCTCGAGCTGGTCTCCGCGCGCACCGAGCTGCGCCGCGCCGGCCCGGCGCGCTACGAGGGCCTGTGCCCGTTCCACGACGAGCGCACGCCCTCGTTCGGGATCGACCCGGCGCAGAAGGTCTACTACTGCTTCGGCTGCCAGGCCTCGGGCGACGTGTTCACGTTCGTGCAGGAGACCGAGGGGGTGGACTTCAAAGGCGCGCTGGAGCTGCTGGCCGAACGCTACGGCGTGGAGCTCCAGCGCGAGGAGGAGGACCCGCGGAGGCCGAGCGCCGCAGGCGCCGCGAGCGGCTGCTCGAGCTGCTCGAGCAGGACGGCGTCCTACTACGAGCGCTACCTGTGGGAGTCCGAGCGAGGCGGCGCAGGCGCGCGAGTACCTGCAGGGCACGGGGCCTGGGCGAGGAGATCCTCAGGGAGTTCCGCGTGGGCTATGCGCCGAGCGCGTGGGACCGGGTGCTGCTGGCCTCGCGCCGGGGCGGCTTCTCCGAGCAGGAGCTGTATGACGACGGGCCTGGCGCAGCGCTCGAAGGAGAACGGGCGGCCCTACGACCGCTTCCGCTCGCGGATCATGTTCCCGCTGGCGGACGTGCGCGGGCGGGTGCTCGGCTTCGGCGCGCGGGCGATGCGGCGAGGAACAGAAACCGAAGTACCTGAACACCTCCGACAACGACCTCTACCACAAGGGCCTGCACCTCTATGGCGCGGATCTCGCGCGCGCGCATGCGACGCGAGCGGGCGAGGTGATCCTGTGCGAGGGCTACACGGACGTGATCGCGCTGCACCAGGCGGGGATGCGCAATGCGGTTGGGCTGATGGGCACGGCGCTGACCGGCGAGCAGGTGGGCGAGCTGGCGCGCATGGCCCAGACGGTGCTGCTGGCGCTCGACGCGGACAGCGCGGGGCAGGAGGCGATGCTGAAGGCGTCGAGCCTGGCGGCGAAGCGCAAGCTGGAGCTGCGCGTGGTGCCGCTGCCGGCGGGCGCAGACCCGGCGGAGATGATCCAGCGCGACGGCGCCGAGGCGATCAAGGCGGCGGTGAGTAGGCGTCGGTGCCGTTCGTGCGCTTCCGCGTGGAACGGGTGCTGGCGAGCGGCGATGACTCCAGCCCGGAGGGCAGGGACCGCATCATCGACCAGCTGCGCCCGGTGTTCGCAGACGCTGCCGCCGAGCGCGATGCGGATGGAGCTGACGCGGATCGTCTCGAGCAGGCTGGCGCTGCCGGAGAGCCTGACCGAGACGCTGCTGGCAGGCGGCGGGGAGACGGGCCAGCAAAGGATGGGGCGGGGGCAGAGCCCCCAGAGCCAGCGTGCACCGGACGGGCGAGCGGGCGCCGGCTCGCCCGCAAAGGGGAGCCGATGAGATGACGCGACGGGAAGACACCGAGCGGGCGTTCCTGGCGCTTTGCATCGCCTCCCCCGAGGAGGGCGTCAAGGCGCTGGAGGGGCTGGAGCTCGAGGAGCACTTCTCCAGCGCCCTGCTGCGCCGCGCCGCCAAGCGGCTGCGCGAGGGCGATCTGCGCGAGCCGATGGGCGACGCGGCGGGAGCGGTGGAGAGCCTCGACGAGGATCCCCAGCTCAAGGGCTTGCTGGCGGAGCTGGTGGTGGAAGCTGGGCGCGACGAGTCGGACACGGCGATGCTCGAGGTGCAGCGCCTGCAGCTTGAGCTCGCGCGCCTTGACCGCCAGATCCAGCGGGCGCGCGGCCAGGAGGGCGGCGATATCAGCGCGCTGGCCCAGCACAAGGCGGAGGTCAAACGGGAGTTCGACCGAGCCTACGGGCGGGTGCTCGAGGAGACGGGGGAGCGGGCCTGAGAGGCGGGTAGATCTGGGCGCTGAGACCGTGGCCGGCCCTCGAGAGCAGGTTCCCATGCCGCCGGTCGCGGGAAGTGAAAGGCACAGATTGGACACGAAGTTGGCACGGCATCGTGCGTGCTTTACGGCCGTTCCATCCCAACCGCCCGTGACAATACGGTGCATGGATCGCGCTTCGCTGGAGGAGCTTCTGGGTCGCGGGCTGTCGCTGGCTGAGATCGGCCGGCGCCTGGGGCGCCACGAATCGACTGTGGCCTACTGGATGGCGAAGCATGGGCTCGTGGCTGCCAAACGGGCTGAGCACATGGCGCGTGGAGGAGTGGAGCGCGATCGTCTTTCTGGGCTGGTCGACAGGGGGATGTCTGCGCGTGAGATCGCATTGGAGGTCGGTCTGAGCAAGACCACCGTGCGCCACTGGCTGCGCGAGTATGGTCTCGTCCCGCAGTGGGCTGCGCGGCGGCAGGCCTCGCTCGAGGGAAGACCGACGATGGTGCTCTCGTGCCCACGTCATGGCGCTACGCCATTTCGACTACAGGGGAGGGGGGGCTACAGATGCGCGAGGTGCGTGGCCGAGGCTGTGTCTCGTCGCAGGCGGAAGGTCAAGCAGATCCTCGTGGAGGAGGCCGGTGGTAGCTGTGTCAACTGTGGCTATCGAAGGTGCATTTCGGCTCTGAGCTTCCACCATCTCGACCCCAGGGAGAAGAGTTATTCGCTGAGTCAGCGTGGCGTCACGCGGTCACTCGCCAAGGCGAGGGCGGAGGCGAGCAAGTGTGTGCTGTTGTGCGCCAACTGCCACGCCGAGATCGAGGCAGGTCTAGTCTCACTGGCGTAGAAGATTCGGAATAGAATGCCGCAGGCCCCGTTCATGCGGGGTAGCACGATCCGGGGTAGCTCAATGGCAGAGTAGTCGGCTGTTAACCGATTGGTTGTGGGTTCGAGTCCCACCCCCGGAGTGATTCCTTCGACCTCCGCAGCGGCTCTAGGCCGCTGCGACGCATGGCGGCGATGGTGTCGTCAGCGTGGTGCTGATCGAGAGCCGGTCTGCCTTGTCGTGGACGACGCGCAGGCGGAGGCGTCAAACAGCGCCCGTTTGGTCGCATTGTCGCGCCGGCAGCAGCTCGGAGAGGTCGGGGAACCTAATCGAGCACCACCGCTGGGCCTTGGCGCTCGGGCGCCAGTCCGAGCCTTCAGGCTTCCGGTGTCGAAAGCAGAGGGCTGCTTCTCGCTGAAAGCAGCGGTGCGATCGAATCTGCTGCACGGTGCCCTGCCCACGTAGCAAGGGCGGGTCCGTCTAGGCTTCGGCGCGTGGAGCTGCAGCGGCGCATTGCGGAGGGGACGGGTGAGTTCTTGCTCTTCGCGCTGACGCCACCGCGCCTGAGGACCGAACCGCAGGACGCCCGCCAGATCGCCGCGAAGACGCTCGAGCGACTGCGCCCCTTGGGCATCGACGGCCTGGTGCTCTACGACATCGATGACGAGAGCGACCGCAATCCCGAGGAACGCCCCTTCCCGTTCCTGCCCACGATGGACCCCGCCGACTATCTCGCTCACGATCTCGTCGGCTTGGAGGTGCCCGCAATCGTGTACCGCGCTGTCAGCAAGTACCCAGAGCAACAGCTTCGGTCGTGGCTCAGCGAACAGGCCCCAACCCAGGCGCTGTCGGTGTTCGTCGGTGCGTCATCCCGGGATAAGCCGGTCGCGACCTCTCTGCCGCGGGCCTATGAACTACGGAGTGAGGTGCGCCCCGATCTCCTGCTCGGAGGTGTGGCGATTCCAGAGCGCCACGCGCGCGGGGGCACGGAGCACCTCCGTCTGCTTGCCAAGCAGGCTGCAGGTTGCTCGTTCTTTGTCACCCAGATCGTCTATGACGTCAACGCTGCGAAGGCCCTGGTCTCCGACTATCACTACGAGTGCGCCGCTCGTGGCCTTGAGCCGGCGCCGATCGTCTTTACGTTCTCGGTCTGCGGGTCGGTGAAGACACTGGAGTTCGTTCAGTGGCTCGGTGTCGATGTGCCGCGCTGGATCGAGAACGAGCTGCGCCACGCGGAGGACACGCTAGAAGCGTCCTACGACCAAGCCGTCGCGACGGCCGTCGAGCTGATCGCATTCTGCCGGCGTGTCGGCGTCCCATTCGGGATCAGCGTCGAGAGCGTCTCGATCCGCCAAGTCGAGATCGACGCATCCGTCCGTCTCGCTACCCGGCTACAGGCAGAGTTGCGTCGCTAGAGCCAAAAGGCCGAGAGGGGGCTGCGTCTTGGGGACCTGCGGCGGCTGCCAATCCAATCCCTCAAGATGGATCGCAGCTCGCGGCGCTGCTGACTCTGCACACAACAGCACGGTTAGACTTGGTGTCGATGTCTGAGATCTCAGCTGCGATGTACAGGGCTGGGTCCGGTGAGCCGGTGGTGCTGCTGCACGGTTTCACCGCGGCGTGGAGGATCTGGCATCCGATCCTGGCTGACCTCGTTGCTCGCTACGAGGTGATCGCGCCGACGCTGCCAGGCCACCACGGCGGCCCCTCCTATCCCGCCGATAGGCCGATCACCTTCGAGCATTCCACCGACGCGATCGAAGGGCTGCTGGACAAGCTGGGTGTCGGCACAGCGCACCTGGTCGGCAACTCCATGGGCGGCGGCATCGCGCTGGAGCTGGCCAAGCGTGGTCGTGCGCGATCGGTGGTCGCGCTGGCGCCCGCCGGCGGCTGGAGCCGGGGCGACGGCGAGGGCCCGCGCATCGGGAGCTTCTTCGCCAGGCAGATCAAGATGCTCAAGCGAACCCACGCTTGGAGCGAGCGGATCATGAGACGTCCCGGGACTCGCCGTTTGGCGTTCAGGGAAATCATGCGCCACGGGGAGCTCGTGTCTTCGGCGGACGCAGCCGAGATATCGCAGGCTGCGCTGGGCTGCTCCATCAGCCAGCGAGCGATCCAAGAGCTGCTCGCCGACAATGCTGGGCTCACGATCAGTGACCTCGATCGGATTACCTGTCCGGTGCTGCTGGCGACCCCGCAGTTCGATCGCGTGCTGCCGGGTCCACGCCACGCCCCTCGCTACCGTCGAGAGATACCGGGCGTCAAGGCGGTCACGCTCGCCAACTGCGGACACGTGCCGGTGTGGGACGATGCCAAGCTCGTGACGAGATTGATCGTCGAGCACGTTGAGGCGGGCCTCGGACCCAGCGCCAGCCCCCGAGCGGATGTGCCGGCACAGTCGGCGGCGGTGTAGCGCTCAGCGTCGTGAGACAGACAAAGACGCCGTGATTAGCGCACGCCGGCTTCCCTGACGTCCCCCTACCGGCAGCCTCAAGGCAGCAGCGATCTGAAGTCCCCGACAGGCCCGAGGTGCTGCAGCTTGTCGGGGTTGACGATTGAGCTGATGCTCGTGATCTCGCCGTCGGCGATATCGAGGGCGATGACGCTGATGAGGCGCTGCTGTGCGTCGCGAAAGGTCACACCGGCGCCACCGTTGACCTCGACGGCGTGCCAGGTGGCGCCGGGAAGTCGGGCGGCGAGGCGAAGCCAGCTGACGAGGGTGCGCGCCACACGGGTGCGGCCACTCAGCGAGCGGGCTAGCGCTGGGACCTTTCCACCACCGTCGCCGGTCAGCTGTACGTCGGCGGCGAGCAAGGTCTCCAGGCCGGCGAGATCGCCCTGCTCGGCGGCGGCGAGGAACCGTTGTGCCAGCTCGTCGCGCTGCTGTCGTGTGGTCTGGAAGCGTGGCCGGTGCTGCTCGACGTGGCGCCGGGCGCGGGTGGCCAGCTGGCGAACGTTGTCCTCGCTCTTGCCGACGATTGCCGCGATCTCCGGATAGCGGTAGTCAAAGACATCGTGGAGCAGCAGCACGGCTCGCTGCTCGGGCGAGAGGCGCTCGAGCAGCACCAGCATGGCCACCGACAGCGAGTCGGCGGTCTCGGCGTGTCGCGCCGGGTCGTCCTCGCTGTCGGTAATGATCGGCTCGGGCAGCCATTCGCCGAAGTAGCGCTCGCGCCGGGCACGGGCGGAGCGCAGCTCGTTGATGGCCAGCCGGGTCGTCACGGTGGCTGTGAAGGCGCGGGGCGATTCGATCTCTTCGCCTGTCTCGAGTGTCTGATGAACACGCAGCAGCGCCTCCTGCACGATGTCCTCTGATTCGGAGACGCTGCCCAGCATTCGGTAGGCGATCGCGAAGGCGACGGGACGCAGCTCGTCGAGGAGTTGCTCGCGGTCGCTCATGTGCTCAGGCCGCCTGGGCGGCCGTCTCGACGATCTGGGCGACCCACTCCCCAGTCACCTGTCGAGTGGCGGCATTCAGGCGGTTGAAGGCGTTGATGGCCGCAATTGCGAGAACGAGGGCAGCGAGCTGCTCTTCTGTGTAGTGGCTAGCGGCCTCGTCCCAGACCTCGTCGGGCACCGGATCGGAGCGGTCTGCGAGACGGGTGGCTGCCTCGGTTAGCGCCAGCGCCGCGCGCTCGGCGGCGGTGAAGTAGGGCGTCTCGCGCCATGCGGCGAGCGTGTTGATGCGCTCGCTGCTCTCACCCGCGTGTTCGAGCTCGCGCGAATGTATGTCGACGCACACGCTGCAGCCGTTGATCTGGCTGGCGCGCAGATGCACGAGGTACAGCGTGACGTCGGGGATCCCGGCGGTGGTGGCTGAAGCTCCGAGCTGCTGGAGCGCCTCGAGCGCTCCCGGGACGCTCAGCGCCGGGTTCTTGATCCTCGCCTGCATAACGGTCTCCTTCGGTTCATGGTGACACGGGCCGGCGCCGGCTGAGATTGCGTCTCGGCGGGGTCCGGCGATGCGTCTTGACTACCCCTAGGACAAGGAGGGGGGCGAGAATGTGACAGTGGCGCCCAGCCGCTCCACCAGCTCGGCGGCGCGTGCCCCGGGGTCGTTGACCTCGATCCACTCACCGAACTCACGAGCCCGAGCGCGAATGCCAGGCTCGCCAAGCGCCCGCTCGACAGCGAGCCTCAGTGGCCGGGTGGAGACGAACCGCCGCGGCACGCGCACTCCGGCGCCGGCCCAATCCAGGCGGGCGGCGTTCTCGTTCATGTCGCCGACGGCGGGGCAGGCGACGACGGCGCAGCCACTGGCGAGGGCGCGGGCAAGGGTGCCGTGGCCGGCGTGGCAGATGACGAGATCACAGATGGGCATGGTGCGGGAGTAGGAGACCCAGGGGACGAGGCGGGCGTTCTCGGGCACGGGCAGTGGCCGAGAGGGCAGCCTCCGGTTCCAGGTGGCGAGAACGCGAAGGTCCTCATCGCCGAGCGCATGGAGGGCCTGGTGGAGCATGCGGTGCTCGGGGTCCTGGGCGGTGGAGGGGGCGATTAGCACGAGGGGAGAATCTCCGGGGGGCAGCTCGACGTCCTCGACGGGGGGCTCCCACATGAGGGGTCCCACCACATGGACGTGCTCAGGCCAGCTGCGGGGGTACTCGAGCTGGGGGAAGGTCCCCACGAGGGCCAGTTCCCGGCTGATGCCGCCGTGGACGTGGTCGAGTGGTGACAGGCCGAGCTGCCCCCGCGTGTCGTTGAGCTCGACCCGTCCGAGCTCGAGGCCGCGGTTGACCTGAGAGTGGGCGCGGCGCCAGAAGGCCCGCCCGGCGGCGCCTCGGGGCATACGGGCGCCGAGGGAGTAGATGGGGAAGTGGGGCAGCCCGTGGGGGTGGACGTGGGGGATGAGGGTGGCGCGGCGCACCCCGCAGATCTCGGCGGCGAGGGAGGGGGCGAGGGTGAGGATGTCGGCGACGACGACGTCTGGGCGAAGGGATTCGACGAGGGGCAGGGTGTCGCGGGTGGCGTGAACGACGGCCTCGTAGAAGTCGAGGGGCTCGGGCCCGGAGGGAAAGACCTGATATTCGGGGGCGGCGGCGAAGGTCATGCCCTCGCTCTCCACAGCCTCCTGCCACTTGGTCCAGGTCTGCAGGGTGACGGAGTGCCCACGGGCCACGAGGGCGCGACCGAGGGCGATCATGGGGAATGCGTGGCCGGGGTCGCCGAAGGCGCCCAGCAGGACCTCCACGAAGGGCCTAGGCGGCGGCGAGCTCGGCGAGGAGCCGCAGCTGCTCGAGGCGCTCGGGGGCGGTGAAGGCGGTGGGGGTCACCCCGAGAGTGCCGACGCCGGCGTCGCGGTAGACAGCCAACCGCTCGCGGATGACGTCCTTGGGGCCGCACAGGGAGACGGTGTCGATCAATGAGTCGGGGATGGCTGCCATGGCCTCGTCACGCTTGCCTTCGAGGTAGAGGTCCTGGATGGTCTGGGCCTCGGCCTCGTAGCCATAACGGGAGACGAGCTGGTTGTAGAAGTTCTGCTTGCGGGAGCCCATGCCGCCCACGTAGAGGGCGATGAAGGGCCGCATGGTGTCGCGTCCGGCCTGGAGGTCGTCGGTGATGCAGAGGCTGACGGTGGGGGCGATGTCGAAGTCGTCCAAGGATTTGCCGGAGCGCTCGGCGCCTTCCTGGAGCAGGGGCCGCAGCTCGGAGACGTGCTCGGGGGAGAAGAGGGTGGGGATCCAGCCGTCGGCGATCTCACCGGCGAGGGCGGTGTTCTTGGGTCCGATGGCGGCGAGGTAGATGGGGATGCGCTCCTGGACGGGGGAGATGGTGAGCTTCAATGCCTTCCCTGGCCCGTCGGGCAGAGGCAGCTCGAGGGTCTCGCCCTTGAACTCGACGCGTTCGCGGGCGAGGGCCATGCGCAGGACGGCGACGTACTCGCGGGTGCGCTGGAGCTGTTTGGCGAAGCGCTGCCCGTGCCAGCCCTCGGCGACCTGGGGGCCGGAGGAGCCGATGCCGCAGATCATGCGCCCGTCGGAGAGCTGGTCGATGGTGGCGGCGGTCATGGCGGTCATGGCGGGGGAGCGTCCGGGCATCTGGAAGATGCCGGAGCCGAGGCGGATCTTGGTGGTCTGCCCGGCGAGCCAGCCGAGGACGGTGGCGGTGTCGGAGCCGTATGCCTCGGCGGCCCAGACGGAGTCGTAGCCGAGGCGCTCGGCCTCCTGCACGATGGTGAGCTGGTCCTGGGAGCTGAGGCCGAGACCCCAGTAGCCGATGTGGACGCCGAGCTTCATGTGCAAGTTTCCTTTCAGGAAGAGGTGATGCGTTGCGGAGGGAGAAGGCGTGACCTAGGCTGGCTAGGCACTGTCCGCAGGCGTGCAGAGCGTGCGGGCGGTGCACAGCCTATGCGAAATCGCGACCGCCGAACGAGCTCAGTGGAGGGCCTGCGCCTGGCGATCGACTGCATGCCGGTGGCGACGCGAGAGGCGATGCTGAGGGGGCTGAGGGCCAACGAGCGGATCATTGTGGGCGCCTATGTGGATGAGCTGGGCGGGGTGTGCCCGATGCTGGCGGCACACCGCTGTGGGGGACGGACGGACTTCCTGTCGTTCGCCAAGTCGTGGGACCGCTTCACCCGCGCCGGGGGGAGGAGCCGCGAGGCGAGCGAGCGGGAGCTGAGCATTCTCGAAGCGCACCTGGAGGCGAGCCTGGCGGGCTCGAATGGGCTGGAGCTGGATGAGGCGATCCGCGAGCATCGCGAGCTGGTGGCGAGGGGCCGCCGGCGCGGGCTGAGGCGCGGGGGCAGGCGGCTGCCCGATGAGGCGGATCCGAGGGGGGCGATCCGTGCGCGGCGAATCGTTGTGAGGGGCCGGTTTCTTGGGGGAGACAACCCCGCTAGAGAGACCGGTCGACGGCTTCTGAGGCCGGTCTCGTCGCGGGGCTGATCGAGCAGGAGCTCTCCGGGCGGCGCTAGACGGAGTCGCCGGGGCGGATGAACATGATCTCGGGGACGATGCAGGCGGGAGAGGTCTTCAGCAGGTAGCGGACGGACTCGGCGATGTCCTCGGGGCGGATCATGTCCTGGGCTGCTACGTGCTCCTTGACGAAGTCGGTCATGGGGGTGTCGACGAAGGCGGGGCAGAGAGCGGTGGACTTGATGCCCTCGGTGCTCAGCTCCTTGTTCATGGCTTCGGTCCAGCCGACGACGGCGTGCTTGGTGGCTGAGTAGACGGACAGCCAGGCCTCGCCGTGCTTGCCGGAGATGGAGGAGGTGTTGACGACGAGGACGTTCTTGTGCTCGGCGGCGGCGGCCCTGAGCATGGAGATGCACTCGCGATAGAAGAGGACGATGGAGCGGAGGTTGATGTCGAGCTGCATATCGAGGTGCTTGGTCTGGATGTCGGAGACGGGGGAGCCGATGCCGACGCCGGCGTTGTTGACGAGCACATCAAGGCGTCCGTGGCGCTCGGTGTGGGCGGCGACGACCTTCTTGATCTCCTCCTCGTCGGAGAGGTTGGCGGCGACGGCCTGGACGTCAAAGCCCTCGTCGGCGAGCCCTTTGGCGGCAGCGTCGAGCTTGTCGGGGCGGCGGGCGGCGACGGTGAGGGCGTAGCCCTCCTGGCCGAGGACGCGGGCGATGGCGAGGCCGATGCCACTGGACGCTCCGGTGACGATGGCTGCTTTGGTTGCTGACATAGGGGTACCCTCCTGTGGTGAGCGGAATGAGGCGGCCCTGCTGTCAAGGGCGGCGGCGGTGAGCATTCCATATCTCGCTGGTAGCGTCTGCGCTGCGCGTCGGGCTCTCGCCGGCCAGGACGCGTGGAGGGCCCGTAGCTCAGTTGGTTAGAGCTGCCGACTCATAATCGGTAGGTCGCAGGTTCGAGTCCTGCCGGGCCCATGAGAAGTACCTGCAATTAGCCCACGACCTCTGGCGCCCCGTTTTCCCCCACGTGGCAGGTGAGGAGTCCGAGACGGGCTAACGCGGAGGCGTGTAGCTGGTGCCTCTGTAGACGGCTTTGCAATGCGCCAGAACGGGGCGCGCTGCAAGAACCCACGAGGGCCTAGCGCTGATCTACGGTGCTCCCAGGTGCCCTCGGAAGTCGCTCGTTTGGGAGGCTTGGGGCAGAACCTGAGGGGCCCTCAAGTACGCAAGCAAGCCTGCATGGCCCTTAGCCACAACGGTGCGAGATGCCCGCCAGGGTCCCGATGTCCCAGTTTGCGTGCGCTCCGCGGACACATCTCGAGGAGTGAGTGTCGCCAACATGGCAGTCGCCGATCTGAAGCGCCTTATCCCTACGATGTCCGCGTGCTGACAACTGTTCAAGCAGCCGTACTATTCGCTTTCTTGGTAAGTCCGGGGTACTTGTTCCTTGCGGGCTTCAGGCGAAGTCGCGCCGGCACTTCTCCAGATCGAGACTTCCACGCGCTTGTGCAGTCGTTCGTCGCAAGCGTTGGTTGGATCGCTGTTCTCTGGCTTATCCAAGCCCTGCTCGGTGACCCGCTCAAGTCTCTCGGCCTGTTCCAGGGCGATGTGCAGGAGTTGAAGGCGAAGGCGGTCTGGCTCGCGTTGGTCCTGTTGGGTGTCGAGTTCTTCCCCTTCGTATTCGGTGTCTCGCTAGGGATCCTGTTCAGGTACCTGGACCAATACGGTCCGTTTGGGGACAGCTTGCGCTGGACGGGGTTGTTTGAGGTGCCCAGCGCATGGGATCAAGCGTGGGCGCAAGCCGCCTTGCGGAATCGCCCCGCCGGCTGGGTCGAGGTCAGTGTTCGGCTGAAGGGAGGGGACGTGGTCGAGGGGCGCTATGGGGCTGACTCGCGAGCGGATCTGTGCCCGCGCCAGAACAGGTACCTCTACCTGGAGACTGGTATGGCTTCGACGATACGCAAAAAAGACGATTGCTGGGCGATGGTACGATCGGAGGAGTGGTTATTGATGCAGCTGAGATCGCGTCGGTCTACTTCAAGTCCTAAATACCTAGGTACTGTCATCCTGGGAGCGCCTGCTGAGCGTCTTGAGCTGCCTCCTGACTTGGCCGTTCAAGCGGACGATCGGACGAGGGCCGGGGATCGGCGGGATGCTGCCCAGTCCGAGATCAGGGGCTACGACGACTTCGGCGATGTCGGCCTCGGCGATGAGTTTCCCAGCACACCACCTTTCCGTCACTCCTGGGATGACGACGAGGAGAGCCTGATGGCAAGGGCGAGCAACGTTGAGGCGGGCTGAATCGAGCTCCGATGTGGGCCAAATGCCAGCGTAAGCGCCGGTTGATGGCGTCACTTGCGACCCGCTACGACGAGACGCGCGCCGTGATCGGCCTCACGCTGACCTGCGATCACCGGAGAGAACGATCAACCCCCACGCGCTCCCCGCCCGCTACACATAGAGAACCATGAGCGTTGTCGAGCAGGCCAGCAAACCACCGCAGGCCAAGGTGATTGGCCCACCCTCGGTAGCGGTCTCCTCCAGCGCGTTGCCCCCTGGGCCACGTCTCCCGCCGACGCTCCAGGCCGCAATGCGGATTTGGCGCTACGCCCAGTTCAGCGACCGCTACCACGCGCGATTCGGGGACACCTTCAGCGTTCGTATCGGCGCGCTCCCGGTTGGTGTGTTGACGAAGGACCGGGAGGCGGTCGCTCGGCTGTTCACCGGCGAGCCACTGCAAAAGCGCCACGGCAACGATGTCCTGACACCGTTTCTCGGCGATCAGTCGGTGCTCGTGCTCGAGCCCGCAGAGCATCTGGCTCGCCGCAAGATGCTGCTGCCCCCCTTTCATGGCGAGCGCGTCCAGGCATATGCGCAGCTGATGGAGCGGCTGGTGCAGGAGAAGCTTGACGAGCTGCCCGTGGGAGGGGTGGTGAGGATGCAGCCAATCGCACAGGAGCTGACCCTGGATGTCATCTTGCAGGCTGTGCTCGGGCTCGACGATCAACACACTCGCAGGCATCTTCGACGCACCTTCGACGCGATGGTCACGCCGCTGAGCAACCTGGCGTTCTTCATCCCCAAACTGGCCGAGCGCTCGCGCTGGAACCTGCCCGGCGAGCGGTTCTGGCGGATGAAGGACGAAATCGACGCGTTGCTGCTCCGGCACATCGCGGCCACCAGGGCCGACCCGCAACTCGAGGAGCGGGAGGACATCCTCGCGATGATGGTGCTCGCCCGTAACGAGGACGGAGTCGGCCTCGGCGATCGTCAGCTCCACAGCGAACTCGTCACCCTGATCCTCGCCGGTCACGAGACGACCGCCACCGCCATCGCGTGGGGCCTCGAGTTGCTCACCCACAACCCTCAAACGATGGACCGCGCTCGCGCTGGTGACGAGGCGTACCTCGACGCGCTCGTCAAGGAGATCCTCAGGCTTCGCGCTCCGGCTCCCATCGCAGCGGGGCGCTATCTGCTCGAGCCTTTTCCTATCGGCACATGGACCATCCCGGCAGGCGTGCCTTTGATCGTGGACGGCTACGGCATCCATCACGATCCCGACATCTACCCCGAGCCTCACAGCTTCCGGCCCGAGCGCTTCCTCGACCATCAGCCCGACGCCTACTCCTTCGTGCCCTTCGGAGGCGGAGCCCACCGCTGCGTGGGTGCCACCCTCGCTCAGCTGGAGATCAAGATCGTCCTGCGCGAGATCCTGGCGCGGTTCGACCTTGGCCCCGTCTCTTCAAGGGAAGCGCGGCCGGTGCCGCGGGCGGTCACGCTCGCCCCCAAGGGCGGGGCGGCCGTACGAGTGCTCGGCGTGCGCGCCCACTAGGCCCCACAGCTTCCAGTCCGCGGCTCCGTGCCCGCCTGGGGCGTCCCGGGCCTCAAGAGCTGATCGGTGGCCCGGTCGGGCACGCCCGCAAAGTACCTGTCGAGCACCCGGCCGAATGCCGGCTCCTGGGGCGCGGCCCGCAGAAAGAGCGTCATCGACGAATGCAGCTTCTGTGCGTCAACCTGTCCGAAGATCTGCTCGGCGCTTCGCCGGTGGATCTCATCGAGGGTCCGTGCGCACTCGATCAGCCGCGGTCCCAGCACCGGGTGGCGTGTGTAGGCGACGGCATCCTCATAGGAGGAGATCGCGTACCTCCGTGACATCTCACTCTGTCCTAGTCCGGCAGCTTGGGGGAACACAAACCACATCCAGTGGCTCGTCTTGTGTCCGCTGCGCATCTCCGACAGCGCGCGTTCGTAGACGCCGCCGGCGTCTTGAGCGCTCACGAACCGCGCAAGGTCCATCCTTGGATCGTAATTGGCGCCCCAGCTACTGTCGAAGCCTGCTGGGGGGTGGGGGTTTGCGCTCCACCGGTACCCACAGCCCATCGACCAGGTCCTCCATCGTCACGCTCAACCCGTCTGCGAGTATCACCAGCGTGGTCAGCCGCGGCTCAACCTCGCCTTGCTCGATCCTCCCTATCTCGGTGCGATGCAGCCGCGTGGCACCGGCCAGCCATTCCTGGGAGCGTCCGGTGGTGCCTGCGGTCCTGAGTCGGCGAACGTTGGCCGCAAAGCCTTCTAGGTATCTGTCGATCTCGGCCTTATAGGCCTCGGATGTGCTCATGGTCCGACTCTCTCGACTGGCAGAGAGAAATGCGACCGTTGTCCGTCTGTCAGATGGATGACCGACCGACTGAAGTCCGCCATGTTCTCGTCTGCCAGATGATCGGCTGCCAGTGGGCTGAGTGGCAGACATCGTGTTGCGGGCATCGAAGGATCGAGGGCATTCATACGAACATATGTTCGCACAAGTCGGCCCCAACTACAACGGTGTTTTCTGTCGTCGTTATCGCGACGACAAGATGTTTCCAGGCATCTCTCTGCCAGACATATGGCTGACAGACAGGCGTCTGCCATCCACCTGTCCTCAGCCCGCTGCGTGAGAACTCGCTCAATCTGCTTCAGCCCAGGACCCCAGCGCCGATGAAGAGAACGCAAACGATCCCGAGGAGAGCAGCCATGAGCATCGCTGGAGTAGGGGGCGTCACGCCCGCACAGGGTCAAACGCCGATCGCCAAAGCGAACAAGGAGGCTGTCGAGATCCCTGGCGTCAAGGATCACGATGGCGACTCGGACGCCAACAAGGGAGTACCGGCCTCTGCCGCGCCGGCAGCGAGGACCGTGAACGTCAAGGCGTGAGGCGATTCGGCGGTCGCGCAGGCGACGCGGCCGCCGGTCGGCCCAGGGCACAGTCGTGCTCGCTCAGTAGTAATCCCGGAAGCACGCCGCGGCTTGCACCGATGCCGGCTGGGCAAGCTCCGCCTAGCGTTGAAGGGAGGATGAGCCCAAGGGTTGCCATCTTCGCGCCCCACCCGCTGCTCACCGTCACCCTCGAGTGTGAGGGCGCCGAGCGTGAGCAGGTTCACTTCCACGCGGGCGGACAGGGAGTGTGGGTGGCACGCATGACAGCTTGCATGGGAGCCCAGCCGGTGCTATGCAGCTTCGTGGGCGGTGAGAGCGGCGAGCTGGTGGAGACGCTGCTCAGACGAATCGGAGGGGATCTCCAGATCGTGCGCACGGCATCTGCCAGCGGCTGCTACGTCACCGACCGCCGCACGGGAGAGCGGGAGCTGCTCACCTGCACGCTCAGCGACCCGCCTTCCCGTCACGAGCTCGACGAGCTCTTCGCGCTGACCTGCGGGGAGGCCATCGCCGCCGGGTCGCTCATCCTCACCAACCCGATGCCCGGCGAGGCGCTCCCCCTCGAGCTCTATGGCGATCTCGTCGCCGACGCCCGCGCCGGCGGTGCCCGCACCATGGTCGACCTCTCCACACCGCGCCTCGACAGCGCGCTGCGGGGAAAGCCCGATCTGGTGAAGCTCAACGACTGGGAGCTCGCCCAGTTCGTGTGTGGCCCGGTCTCTGAGCCCTCGCAGTTGCTCGCCGCCGCCCAGCGGCTGCGCGACGCGGGCGCCGGCACGGTGATCGTCACCCGTGGGGAGCTGCCGGGGGTCGTGCTCGGCGAGCAGGGCGCCTGGGAGCTCACACCGCCCCGCTTCACTCGCGGCTTTCGCGAGGGTTGCGGGGACGCGATGATGGGCGCCCTGGCCGCCAGCTTGGCGCTGGGTGAGCCGCTCGAGCGGGCGGTGAGAGTCGGCGCGGCTGCCGGTGCCGCCAACTTCCTGCGTCACGGGCTCGGCAACGCCTCCCGCCAGAGCGTCGAGCGGCTCCTTGACAGCGTTGCCCTCGAGCCGCTCACGGCAGCGGTGTGAGCGGCTTCCCCCGCACTATCGCCCGCGGCGCTCGCTCGATCATCCACTCCATCCGCTCGCCACTGCACACGCTCGCCAGGCGCTCGTACCCGTCTGCCAGTTGCACCGGGCGCCCTCCATGCGAGGAGTGAGCATCGCTGCCGAGGAGGTGCACCAGGCCATCCATCGCGAGGCGCAGCACGAGCTCCCCGCCCGTGTCCCCCGCGGCGACGAAGGCTGCCGTCCACTGGATCAGGCACCCCATGCTCACCAGCGCTCTCAGGCGCTCCTCGAAGTCCTCTGCCGCGTGCCGCTCAGGGTGGGCGATCACGCTGCCCACACCGCGTTGGGCGAGTCGGCGGGCGAGCTCCTCGAGCTCTCCTGAGAGCGGTCCTGGCGCCGGCTCCAGCAGCACCCATCCCCCCGCCGCGCCGAGGGTGGCGAGACCTAGATCCTGATCGCTGAGGCGGTCGGCCTCGGTCTGGGCCAACTCCGCGCCGGGCAGCACCCGAACGTCGATCCCGCGCTTGGTGAGCTCCCGCTGCAGCGACTCGCAGCGGGAGGCGATCTCCGCGACCTCCACGTCGTGGTCGTGGCGGAGATGGGGGGTTGCGCAGATCGCGCCGATCCCGTCGCGCTCGGCCTGGCGCGCCATCGTCACGCTGTCATCGAGGTCCAGTGCGCCGTCGTCCAGCCCGGGCAGGATGTGGCAGTGCAGGTCGATCATCAGCTCACCGAGCGCTTTGCATCGCGCATCCATCGTGCTTCACTCGCGCTGCGGCGCCCTCGGTAGAAGCCCGCAACAACCCTGCTGCCAAGCTCGGAGGACGGATGGTCGCTGGAGGCCTAGCCTCGGCCCCAGGCGATCGAAGGAGACCGAGATGTTCAAGAACGTGCTCGTGGGAGTGGACGGCAGTGGCCATGGGCGCGACGCGATCGCGCTCGCCTCACAGCTCACCGATCCCGACGGAAAGCTGACACTGGCGCACGCGCACAGCGATGAGCTGGAGCCGGGCAGCGACACCATCCCCGGTCTGCTCGCCGAGGAGCGCGCGGCATGCACCGAGCTGCTCGAGCGCGAACGGACGGCCGCCGGGGTCGAGGCGGAGCTCGTCGGCATCGTGGCCATGAGTCCCGGCCGGGCCCTGCATCGCCAGGCAGAGAAGCAGGGCGCCGACCTGCTCGTCGTCGGCTCGTGCAGCCGCGGCCCCTTCGGTCGTGTGATGCTTGGAGACGACACCCGCGCCGCCCTCAACGGCGCCCCCTGCGCGGTGGCGATTGCCCCCAGCGGGTACTCCGCCTCCACCGCCCCGCTCGCCTTGGTTGGCGTCGGATACGACGGCTCGCCGGAGAGCCGCACGGCGCTTGCCCGTGCCCGCGAGCTCGCGGCTCTCACGGGCGCCGAGGTCCATGTCCTGGAAGTGGTCTCGCTGCCGAGCATCGCCTACTCCGGTCTGATGCCGCCCGCGATTGGAGAGAGCATCGACGTGATGCTGGAGGAGGCGAGCGCTCGCGTGGCAGCGCTCCCCGACGTGGTCGGGCATGCCGTCTACGGTCTCACGGGCGAGGAGCTGGCGGCGTTCGGCGATCGGGTGGACATCCTGGTGGTGGGCTCGCGCGGCTTCGGGCCGGTGAAGCGTCTGATGCTCGGCAGTACCTCCGAGTACCTCGAGCGCCACGCCCACTGCCCGCTGCTCGTCCTGGCGCGCTCCGTGGCGCCTGCGCCCGAGGCAGCGACTGCCGCATCAGCGACGCCGGCGCATACGTGGAGGAGGACCCGTCGAGGTCAGTAGTCCACCTCGCCTGTGGTCATTCGAAGCCCCCGACTCCCCCTTCGCTCTTCACGCAGGCCGAGGATTCGAGCTGGTCGGGTGTGGAGCTGACGATCGCGAAGTGTCCGTTGCTGGTGGGGGCGACGAGCAGCGTGCCGTGGCATTTTTCGGCTTTGAGGCTGCACAGGTCGCGGCCGTGTGGCGCCGCCACGCAACGGGTCCCCGAGGTGCTGTAGGCGCTGTCCACGAGCTGCTGCATCCGCATGGCGGACATCGTGGCGCCCGAGGGGACGAGCGCGAGGACGCCCAGCACGACGATCACCACCGTCGCTCCCACCGCGTACAGCCACCTGCGGCCCTCGGAAAGCCACGCCACAGCGCCGGCACTCCAACTGGAGGGTGATGGGGATGTCTCCATCTCCAGCGAGAGGATATAGGCGGCGCCCGGATTCGAAGAGCATCCGGCGGCGGGCTCGTTCGCACGTTTCTTCGACGCCCTTGATCCCATCTTGAGGCTGCTCTCAGGAAGCCTTGGCGCTGGTGCGCTTTCCTGAGTGGTTGAGATGTCATGGGTTGAGCCGAGGATGACGCGCAGGCAGCTGCTCCGCAACGCGGGGATGGGTGCTGCCGGGCTGACCCTCGCCGGAACTGTCGGCGAGCTCGTGACGGGCGCCTTCGCATCGGCGCGGCCAGGCCCTCCCGTGCCTCCGAGGTGGCGCTCCAGGCCCGACCTGCGCATCCCTGCCCTGACGGTCAACCGCAGCGAGGAGGGGGCCTCGGGTGAGCCGATCTTCATCGCCCCCTACAACGCTCCGGGCAACGCTCAGGCGGGCGCGGTGATCGTGGACAACACTGGCGAGCCCATCTGGGAGAACCCCCTGCCCAGGGGTGTGACGACCAACTTCCATGTGCAGAGCTACAGGGGGAGCCCCGTGCTGACGTGGTGGGAGGGAGACATCGAACTCGGCCATGGGGTGGGGGAGTACGTGATCGCCGATGCCGCCTACAACACGGTGCGCCGGGTGCAGGCCGGTCACGGTCTGCGCGGCGACCTGCACGAGTTCGTCATCACGCCCCGCGACACCGCCCTGCTCACCAGCTATGTCGTCCGCAGGGCGGACCTCTCGAGCGTGGGCGGTCCGCGTTCGGGCACCATCCAGGACGCCATCTTCCAGGAGCTCGACCTCGCCACCGGAGCGGTGCTGCTGGAGTGGCACAGCCTCGATCACATCGCGCTCGCGGAGTCCTATGCGCCGGTGGAAGCCAACTGGGACTACTTCCACATCAACTCCGTCGATCTCGACACGGACGGGAGCCTGCTGGTCTCCTCGCGCAGCACCCACACCGTGTACAAGCTCGATCGCCACGGCGAGATCGTGTGGCGCCTGGGCGGAAAGCGCAGCGACTTCGCCATGGGGCCAGGCAGCGCCTTCGCCTGGCAGCACGATGCCCGCCGCCAGCCCGACAGAACGATCACCGTGTTCGACAACGGGGCCACCCCGGCAGTCGAGACGCTCTCGCGCGGGTTGGTCCTCGATGTCGACGAGCAGGCCATGACGGCCACGCTGCTGCGCCAGTACACCCACCCCAAGATTCTCACTGGCAGCCAGGGCAACGTGCAGCTGCTGCCCAACGGCAATGTGTTCGTGGGGTGGGGGGAAGTGCCCCACGTCTCCGAGTTCCATAGCTCGGGGCACATGCTCTTCGACGCCACGCTTGGCACCGCCTATGAGTCCTACCGCGCCTTCCGCCTCCCCTGGACGGGGTGCCCGGCCGAGGCGCCCGCGATCGCCCTGGCGGGGGGCGGACGCGGCCGTACGGTCTACGTGAGCTGGAACGGGGCCACCGAGGTTCATGCCTGGCAGCTGCTCGCTGGCGAACTGGACGGCGCGCTGCAGCCCGTGGCCAGCACCCTCTCGAGCGGATTCGAGAGCGCGCTGCGCTTCCCCGTCGCAGAATCGCTGCTCGCCGTGCGGGCGCTCGACCGCAGGGGGGCGCAGCTCGGGCAGTCGCCCACCGTTACGGTCGCAAGCTGAGCGCGACCGCGGCGTGTGTGGAGCTCGTACGTATACCTCGTTTTGCAATGGTGTATAGCGATGGTGATACACCAGTGCAAAGGAGGAACATGGACCGCGGCGCGACCACCGATAGCATCGCTCGTACGTTCCATGAGGATTATCGTTTAGCCCCCACCCGCCACGGGCAGCCCAATCACATGACCCCAGACACCAGCCAGATCCCCACGATTCCCCTGCGAGGCGGCTCGCGGATTCCCCAGCTCGGGTTCGGCGTCTTTCAGGTGCCGCCCAAGGAGACCGAGCAGGTCGCGGCCAACGCGCTGGAGGTCGGATACCGCCACCTGGACACCGCCGCCGCCTATCGCAACGAGGCTGGCGTGGGCCAGGCTGTGCGCGCCTCGGGGCTCGACCGCGGCGAGATCTTCCTCACGACGAAGTGCTTCAACGACGACCACGGCTACGAGCAGGCCAAGCGGGCATTTCACGCGAGCCTCGAGCGGCTGGAGATGGACTATGTCGATCTGTACCTGATCCACTGGCCGGTGCCAGCCCACGACAAATATGTGGAGACCTGGAAGGCGTTCATCGAGCTGCGCGACGAGGGCCTGATCCGCGCGATCGGTGTGTCGAACTTCCAGCCCGCCCACCTCGAGCGCCTGATCTCCGAGACGGGGGAGACCCCCGCCATCAACCAGGTCGAGCTGCACCCCTACTTCCAGCAGCAGGGTCTGCGCCACGAGCACGAGCAGCTGGAGATCGTGACGGAGGCATGGAGCCCCCTCGCGCAGGGCCTCGTGTTGGATGACCCGGTGATCGTGGAGATCGCCGAGGCTCACTCGAAGACCCCGGGACAGGTGGTCATACGCTGGCACCTGCAGCTTGGCAACGTGGTGATCCCCAAGTCGGTCACCCCAGAGCGCATCCAGCAGAACTTCGCGGTTCTCGACTTCGAGCTCGCAGACGAGGAGATGCGGGCCATCGAGGCGCTGGATGCCGGGCGGCGCACCGGTCCGGACCCGGACACGTTCGTTCGCCCCTGACAGCGAGCGCCCGGCAGCGGGCTCGCTGCTGAGGTCAAGTGCCGGGCCCGATCGGCCGATGCTTGGGTGTGCCGGCTCCATCAGAGCGATCCCAAGCGAGCGCCGAAGGTCCGATCTCCCGCGCGGCTCTTGCCGCGGTGGCGGCAATGCGCGAGCTTCCCGAGGCGCTGATCTTCGTCTTCGACCGCGACCTCAGGTTCGTGGTCACCGCGGGGCAGGCATTCGAGCGCGTCGGCAAACCCTCCGCCTACGGCGAGGGCCAGCCCGTGGCGGGGGCCTTTCCCAGCGACGTGTGGAGCGTGGTGGAGGCCCTTTTCAGCTCCGCCCTGGAGGGTGAGACGCGCTCACGCGAGGTGTGGACGGCCGATCAGGCCCACTGCCTGATGGTCGACGTGGGACCGCTGCGCCTGAACGGGCGTGACGGCGTGCCCGATGAGGACTCGGTTGCCGGCGGGGTGGCGGTGGTGCTCGACGTCACCGCACGGCGTCAGGCCGACCTGCTGGCGACGCGCGGCATCTCTGGTGGCTTCGAGGAGGTCTTCGAGCGGGCTCCCACAGGGACGGGACTGCTCGACCGCGAGGGGCGTTGGCTGCTCGTCAACCGCGCCCTGTGCGAGATCACGGGCTACACCGCCGAGGAGCTGATCGGCAAGCGCTTCGACGGCATCGTCCACCCGGATGACGTGGCCAGCGACCTCGAGCAGCGCCGGCGGCTGCTGGCCGGCGACACGCCGGCCTTCCAGATCGAGATGCGCTATTTCGACGCGGCTGGTGAGACGGTCTCGGCGATCGTGTCGATGTCCTTGGTGCGCGACGAGCAGGGCGTGCCGCTGCACTTCATCACCCAGCTGCAGGACATCTCCGACCGCAAGGATCTCGAGCTTCATCTGCGCCATCTCGCCGACCACGACCAGCTCACGGGCCTGCGCAACCGCAGGCTCTTCGAGCACGATCTCAAGCTCCAGGTGGCCCGCTCGCTGCGCTACGGCGAGACGGCTGGGCTGCTGCTGATCGACCTCGACAACTTCACCTACCTCAACGAGCACTACGGGGAGAAGGCGGGCGATGAGACGTTGGGCGCCATCTCACGGGCTCTCACCCGCAGACTGAGGGAAACAGATCTGATCGCCCGTCTGGGCGGCGATGAGTTCGCGGTGCTGCTGCCGCACATCGACGCGGAGGGCATCGCCGTGGTGGCCGAGGGGCTCGCCCGTGTCATCCCCACCTGCACGATCGACCTCGGCGAGGAGGTGCTGCATCCCAGCGCCAGTATTGGCTACACGCTCGTCGACGAGGAGACCGAGAGCGCGGAGCAGGCGTTGATCGACGCCACGCGCGCCATGCGCAGGGCCCGCCGCGCCAGCGCCGATTCGTCGCATTAGGGCATCGCCTGCCGACGCCGGGGTTTGTCCGGTTGAGCCCTCCGGCGCGGGCAATACGCTCAGAGGATGAAGCCGAACGAGCGCCTGGCCGTGATCGATCTCGGCTCCAACTCCTTCCGCCTCGTGGTGTTCATGGCCGGTGAGGGCTGGTGGAAGCGGACCGATGAGATCCACGAGCCGGTGCGCATCGGCGAGGGGCTGCTCGCCAGCGGCGCCCTGGGAGAGGAACCGATGGGCCGGGCGCTGGCCACGCTCGATGTGTTCGCTCACTTCTGCCGGGCGAGCGGGCTCGAGGAGGGCGCGATCGACGCTGTCGCCACGAGCGCCATCCGCGACGCCGAGAACGCCGAGAGCTTCCTCGAGCGGGCGCGGGCGACGTTCGGCTTTCCGATCAGGGTGCTCAGCCGCGAGGCCGAGGCCCGCTACGGCTACCTGTCGGCCGTCAACTCCAGCACCCTCGCCGACGGCTGCGTGCTCGATCTGGGCGGCGGCTCGATGCAGCTGGTGCGCGTCAAGGAGCGCCTTGCCCGCGACTCGGGCTCGTGGCGGCTGGGAACGGTGCTGATGAGCGAGCGCTTTCTGCCGCCAAACGGGCCGGCGAAGCGTAGGCAGCTGGAGGAACTGCGCGAGCACGTCGCCGCCGAGCTCTCACAGGCCGACTGGCTGGCGGGAGGCAAGCCGGGCGTGGGCAAGCGCCTGGTGGGCATCGGCGGGACGGTGCGCAACCTGGCCGCCGCCGCCCAGCGGGCAGCCGGGCTGCCATCCAACGGGGTGCAGGGGATGGTCATCCAGACGCAGGCCCTCGATGAGCTCGTCGAGCGGCTGGCGTCGCTGCCCGCCGCCGAGCGGGCGAGCGTGCCCGGGATCAAGCCGGCGCGGGCCGATCTGATCCTGGCCGGGGCGGTGGTCGTGCAGGGGGTGCTGAGGGCGGGCGGCTTCGATGCGCTGGAGACGACCGAGGCGGGTCTGCGCGAGGGGGTGTTCTTCGAGCGCCTGCTGGCCGACAGGGACCCGCCGCTGTTCGAGGATGTGCGGCGGGCGAGCGTCATCAACATGGCCGCGCAGTACCACGTCGATGTCGAGCACACAGAGCACGTGGCGATGCTCGCCCTGGGTATGTTCGACGAGCTGGCCGGGCTGGGGCTGCACGACGGCGACCCGCGCGAGCGTGAGCTGCTGTGGGCGGCGTGCATGCTCCACGACATCGGCATGTCGATCGACTACGACGATCACCACAAGCACTCGCGCTATCTCATCCTCAACGGAGCGCTGCCGGGCTTCACCCCGGTTGAGACGGCGATCATCGCCCAGTCGGCGCGCTATCACCGCAAGGGCATGCCGGCGCCGGGGCCGATGGGGGCTTTGTTCGGCGAGGGCGATGGCGCCCGGCTGGATCGCTGCGCGGCGCTGCTGCGACTGGCCGAGGATCTCGAGCGCTCACGCGACCAGCTCGTGCAGGCGCACGAGCCTGGAGCTGGACAATGGCACGGTGGAGCTGAAGTTGATCGCGGACGGCGAGTCGGCGGTTCCCCGCTGGGCGGCGGGACGCGAGCGTGAGCTGTTCGCCCGGGCCTTTCACCGCGAGCTGTCGGTCGCCGCTTAGCCGCTGGCCTGGGGGTGCCCTGGCTCAGGCGGCGGCCAGGGCGCGTTCGCGACCGGCGCAGTCGAACAGGGTGAGGCCGTAGGGGTAGGGCACAGGGCTGTGCCACACCTTGGGGTCGATCTGCTTGCACACGCGCAGCACTGCCTGGGTGGCGAGGTTGCCGCCGCGGGTGGAGTACTCGCCGCCGAGCACCACCCAGCGCGCTTCGTCTCGCTTCACGTAGCGCGCCAGCCGGGCGCCGTCGAGCGCCTGGTCGGTGCCGCTGTAGCCGCCCAAGGCACCTGTGGTCCAGCCCTTGAGCATGAACGGGGCGGCGGTGTCGGCGGCCACGGTCAGCAGTTCCCAGCGCGAGCCGGGCCGGTGGGCCCTGACGTAGTTGCCGATCGCCCGGTAGATGGCGAGGTCGCGGTCGCTGACGCCGAAGCCGTTGGCGGTGCCGGCCGCCGAGGTGGGCCCGGCGGCGGGGAAGGTGCCCTCCACAGGCGCAAGCCAGGTCGAGGCGGAATATCCGGTGGGTACCACGAGCAGCGCAGCGAACACGAGGGCGAGCGCCGGGAGGGCCAGCTGGCGCAGGGCGATCAGAGCGCCCACCCCGACGGCGGCGGCGGCGATCAGCACGGGGACGAACCACACCATGTAGTGCTCGCGGTGCATCAGCACGATCTGTGCCGCCAGGGTCGCCGCGACGGCGAGCGGTGTCAGGGCGAGCGCCCACAGTCTGCGCGGTCCCCGCGCGAGCCCCAGGAGCGCCACGGCGCCCGCGCCCGCCATCGCCCCGGTGCTCGGCGCGAGGGCGGAGACGTAGTAGGGGTGGACGATGCCCTTGGAGGTGCTGAGGACGGCGGCCTCCACCAGAAACCAGCCGCCGAGCACGATTGCTGTCGCGAGTCGCGGGTCGCGCCGCCCCGCCGGGATGGAGCTCGGGTGCTCGCTCTCGCCCTCGGCCTCGCGCTCGCCTGGGCTTGCCGGGCGGCGGCGCTCGGAGATGGCCAGCAGCGCCACCGCGATCAGGCCGAAGAAGGCGAAGGGAAGCATCCAGCCGGCCTGGTCGCCAAGGCCTTTGCCGAACAGGCGCAGGGCCCCCGGCGGGCCGCCGAAGGGGATGGGGTTCTTCGCCCGGTGGGGGGAGCCGTTGGTGGTCGAAAGCGCTCCGCCCACGGCGGGCGCTGCCGGATGGGCACGGGCGGCGGTGGGCTTGAGCGGTCGGTGGTGGTGGACCAGAGGTACGCGCGCGCCCGGCTTGACGACGACCGAGTTGGGGCCTCCCGACTGTCCTTCGACGCGGCCGAAGCCGTTGTATTCGAAGGCCAGGCCGAACTCGGAGTTGTTGGCGGAGCTGCCCACATAGGGGCGCTGGGAGGCGGGGGTGAGGTCGACGTAGCTCAGCCAGGCGACGGATACGGCCACCATCACCAGACCTCCGACGGCCAGCTTGCCGATGCGGGTGAGCAGCGATCCGGGTGCGCAGAGGAGGTAGCCGAGGGCGATGCCCGGCACGACGAGGTAGGCGGCGAGGGTCTTGGTGTTGAAGGCCAGTCCCACCAGCACCCCGCACCAGATCAGGGTGCGCCAGCGTCCTGTTTCGATCGCCCGCAGTCCCGCGCCGCAGGCGAGCACGAGCAGCAGGATCAGCACTGCATCGACGCCGTTCTCGCGCGAGACGGCCACGAAGGAGGGGAATACGGCCATCGCCAGAGCCCCGGCAAGGGCGGCGAGCGCACCGAGGCGCCGGGCGAGGATGACGTAGAGGGCGGCCACGGCCAGCACGCCGGCGATGGCCTCGGGGAGCAGCAGGCTCATGGGGGTGAAGCCGAACAGCTTCGCGCTGGCGGTCTGTACCCACAGGGCGATGGGGGGCTTGTCCACCGACACGAGGCCGCCGGGGTCAAAGGAGACGAACAGGAAGTTGTGCAGCGAGCGCAGCATCGACTGGTCGCCTGCGGAGTAGAAGATGTTGGCCCAGCCGTTCTGGGCGAGGTGGTGGGTGCCCAGGACGGCGGAGAAGGCGATGACGAACACGAGGGCGAGGTGGCGGACGTTGGCCACAGCCCACAGCCGGGCGCGCTCCAGTGGACCGGGCTCGCCGCCGGCGGGGCGCTCGTCGAAGGATTTGGGGGCCGCCGAGGGGATGGCGCTCTGCGGCACGGAGTTCATCTGGTGGGGGGGAGGGTGCTCAGGAGAGCGCTGTCAGGAGGCGGTGGAGGTCGTTCTCGTCGTTCCATGCCCCGACCGACGCTCGCAGCCAGGGGCGATCGGGAATGTTACGCAGGATCACCCCGGCCTCGGCCAGTTGCAAGCGCTCGCCCTCGGGGTCCTCGCTGGCGAATGACACCAGGGTGCTCGGCCCGCGATGGGCCGGCTCGCGTCCGCTTGTGGCCAGCTGCTCGGCAAGACTCGCGGCCAGGGTGCGTGCCCGCTCGTGCACGGCATCCCAGCCGGCGTCGCCCAGCAGCTCGATGGCGGCCAGGGCGGTGGCCACGGTCTCGGCGTTCAGGGCCAGGGTGTCGAAGCGCCGGGCGTCCTCGTGCAGGGGCGAGTCGATGCCCAGGGAGGGCTCGGCGAGGTTGCCATAGCCGCGCCGGGAGACGGCGAGACGCTCGCGCAGCTCGGGAGTGACGTAGAGCATGCCGGTGCCGTCCGGTCCGCACAGCCACTTCTGCCCCGCGCCCGCATAGGCGTCGCAGCCGAGGGCCCGCACGTCGGTGGGCACGGCGCCCACGCCCTGGGCGCCGTCGAGCAGGACGGGCACATCGAGCTCGCCCAGCTCCTCGGGGGCGAACGATCCACTCATCCAGCCGACGTGGGAGCAGGCGACGAGACGCGTTTTCGGTCCCACAGCTTCGGCCAGCTCGCTCAGTGGCACTTCACGGATGGTGACGCCCCGCAGCTGGCGGGCCGCTCCAAGGGCGCCCAGCAGGCCGGGATGCTCCTCGTCGCTGGTGAGTATCTCATCGCCCATCCCGAGATCGAGCCCGCCCACGGTCTGGGCAATGCCCTCAGTGGTGCAGGTGGTGAGGGCGAGGTCGGCTGTGTCGCAGTTGAGGACGGCGGCGTAGGCGGCGCGCAGGGCGTCGGTGAGCTCGGTGCGGCGTTCGAAGTGGGCCATCGCCCGGCCCTCGCGCAGCTCGCGCTGGAGCTCGCGTGCAGCGGCCTCGGCGGCGGCGGTGGGCAGCGGCCCGTCGGTACCGGCGTTCAGGTAGGCCACCCGCTCGGTGACGGGAAAGGCGGCGCGCAGTGCGGAGGAGCTCACAAACCGCGAGAATATCCCTATGTCCGCTGAGACCACCGACGTGCTCCTGTGGCAACCCTCGGAGGAGATGCGCCAGAGTGCCGAGCTGACGCGCTTCATGGAATGGGCGGCGGCGCGCCACGGCCGTGAGTTCGCCGACTACGGTGAGCTGTGGCGTTGGTCGGTGGATGAGCTGGAGGAGTTCTGGGCCGACGTGTGGGAGTTCTGCGGGGTGCGGGCATCGAAGCCCTATGAGCGGGTGCTCGGCTCGCACGCGATGCCGGGCACCCGCTGGTTCGAGGGGGCGGAGCTCAACTTCGCCGAGAACCTCCTGCTCGCCGATCGCGATCCGTCGGCGGTGGCGGTGCTGCACACCTCCGAGCTGAGGCCGCTGAGGGAGGTCAGCTGGGGGGAGCTGAGCGCCTGCGTGGCCGAGGCGGCGGGCGGGCTGCGCGCACTGGGGTTGGGGCGGGGCGACCGGGTGGTGGCCTACATGCCCAACATCCTGGAGACCCTGATCGCGTTCATCGCGGTGTCCTCGATCGGCGCGGTGTGGTCGAGCGCGGCCCCCGAGTTCGGCGCCCGCAGCGTGATCGACCGCTTCGCCCAGATCGAGCCCAAGGTCTTCCTGACGGTCGACGGCTACCGCCATGGCGGCAAGGACTTCGACCGCACGGCCAACGTGCAGGCGATCCTGGCGGAGCTGCCCACCGTCGAGCACGTCGTCGTGCTGCCCTACCTGGCTGTGGAGGGAGGGGATGGGGCCGCCTTCGGCGGGGCGGGCGTTCGCAGTGTCCTCACCTGGGATGAGCTGCTCGCCAGCGGCGCGGGCTCTGAGCTGGCCTTCGAGCAGGTGCCGTTCGATCACCCTCTATGGGTGCTCTACTCATCGGGCACGACGGGGCTGCCGAAGGCGATCGTGCAGAGCCAGGGGGGGATCCTCTTGGAGCAGCTCAAGAAGAGCCGCCTGCACCTCGATCTACGCCCCGGCGACCGCATGTTCTGGTTCACCACCACGGGCTGGATGATGTGGAACTTCCTGATCGGCTGCCTGCACTCCGAGGCGGCGATCGTGCTCTACGACGGCAGCCCCGCCCACCCCGACCTCGGCGCACTGTGGGATCTGGCGGCCCGTGCCCGGATCACCTCCATGGGCGTGAGCGCGGGCCTCTTGGCGAGCACGGAGAAGGCGGGGGTGCAGCCGGCGCGCGACTACGACCTCAGTGCGCTGCGGGCGATCGGCTCGACGGGCTCGCCGCTTGCACCGGAGAGCTTTCGCTGGGTCTACGAGAAGGTGGGCTCTGACATCTGGCTGTTCTCGACCAGCGGCGGCACCGACGTGTGCACGGCCTTCGTCGGCGGCTGTCCGCTGCTCCCGGTGTATGAAGGCGAGCTGCAGGCCCGGATGCTCGGTTGCGCGGTGGAGGCGTGGGACGAGCAGGGACGCAGCTTGGTTGACGAGGTGGGCGAGCTGGTGATCACCGAGCCGATGCCCTCGATGCCGATCTACTTCTGGAACGATCCTGACGGCGAGCGCCTGCGCGAGAGCTACTTCTCGATGTATCCCGGCATCTGGCGTCATGGCGACTGGATCCGCATCACCCCGCGCGGGGGCGCTGTCATCTACGGGCGTTCGGACTCCACCATCAATCGCCAGGGCGTGCGGATGGGAACCAGCGAGATCTACCGCGCGGCCGGCGCGGTGGAGGAGGTGCTCGACGCGCTCGTGGTGGACGTGCCCAAGGCCGATGGCGAGCTTTCGATGATTCTGTTCGTGGCGCTGCGACAGGGCGTGACACTCGACGATGAGCTCGCCGCCCAGATCAAGCGTCGCATCCGCGAGGACTGCTCTCCGCGCCACGTCCCCAACGAGATCCGCCAGATCTCCGAGGTTCCGCGGACGCTCTCGGGCAAGGTGCTGGAGGTGCCGGTCAAGCGAATATTGATGGGGACACCCCCGAGCCAGGCAGCAAGCGTCGAGTCGCTGGCCAATCCAGCTTCGCTCGACTACTTCGTGGAGCTGGCCAAGACGCTCTGAAGAGGCCGGACCTACAGCCCCATAGAGCGGCCCACGATCTCCTTCATGATCTCGTTGGCGCCGCCGTAGATGCGGGTCACGCGGGCGTCGGCGAAGGCGCGGGCGATGGGGTACTCGAGCATGTAGCCGTAGCCGCCGAACAGCTGCAGGCAGCGGTCGATGGCGCGGCCCTGCAGGTCGGTGCACCACCACTTGGCCATGGCGGCGTCCTCGGGGGTGAGCTCACCGGCGTTCAGCGCCTGGGCGCAGCGGTCGACGTAGACGCGCGCCACCTCGACTTCGCTGCGGACCTCGGCGAGGGTGAAGCGGGAGCTCTGGAAGGAGCCGATGGGCTGTCCGAAGGCCTTGCGCTCGCGCACGTAGTCGAGCGTCCAGCCGAGCGCCGCCTCGGCGGCGGCAACGGCGGAGGCGGCGATCGAGAGGCGCTCCTGGGGGAGGTTGGAGACGAGGTAGAGGAACCCCTGGCCCTCCTCGCCGAGCAGGTTCTCCATGGGCACGTGCACGTCGGAGAAGGACAGCTCGGCGGTGTCCTGGGAGTGCTGGCCGATCTTCTCCAGGTTGCGTCCTCGCTCGAAGCCCTCCATGCCGCGCTCGAGCACCAGCAGGCTGATGCCGCGGTGGCGCTCCGATGGATCGGTCTTCACGGCGGTGATCACCAGGTCGGCGTTGATGCCGTTGGTGATGAACGTCTTTGAGCCGTTGACCACGTAGTGATCGCCATCGCGCCTGGCGCTGGTGGACATGGCGGCCAGGTCCGAGCCGATGCCGGGCTCGGTCATGGCCACCGCGGTGATCAGCTCGCCCGAGGCGATCCCGCCGAGCCAGCGCTCGCTCTGGCGCTCGTTGCAGTAGGTGAGGAAGTAGGGCAGGCAGATGTCGTTGTGGAGCGTTATGCCAAGGCCGAAGCCGCCGACGGCCGCTCGCTGGGTCTCCTCGCCGATGATCAGGTTGAAGCGGAAGTCCTCCGCCCCCGCGCCACCGTGGGCCTCGGGCACGGCCATTCCGAGAAAGCCGCCGTCGCCCGCGCGCGCGAACACCGAGCGCGGCACGATGCCCTCGCGCTCCCACTGCCCGTAGCGGCCCTCATCGCCCAGCACCTCGCGCTCCAGGAAGGTGCGAAAGCTCGCCCGGAAGTCCTCGTGGACATCGTCGTAGAGGTTGCGCCGCATGGGCGCTGCACCCTACCGCTCGAGCGCCGGGCGGCCGGCTGTGCGGAGGAATCCAGGCTTGGCGAGCAGCAGCTGGATGTCCTGGATGCGCCGCTCGCGAAAGCCGCCCTCGCAGTAGCTGAGGTAGAGCTCCCACAGGCGGCGGAAGCGCTCGTCGTAGCCCAGCTCCGACACGCGGTCGCTCGGCCTCCAGGAAGCGCTCGCGCCAGAGCTCGAGGGTGGTTGCGTAGTGGGCGGTGATGTCCTCCAGGTGCACGTGGCGGAAGTCGGTGACGCGGGCCACTGAGCGCGAGATGACCTCCATCGAGGGCAGGCAGCCGCCGGGGAAGATGTGGGTGTTGATGAAGCTGCGCCCGGCCTTCTCGACCTCGTAGGCGCGGTCGTCGATCGTGATCGCCTGCAGCAGCATCGCCCCGTCGGTCGTCAGCAGCTCCGAGCAGCAGCGGAAGAAGGTGGGGAAGTACTGCCAGCCGACCGCCTCGATCATCTCGATCGAGACGAGCTTGTCGTAGCTGCCGGTCGAGGTCGCGGTAGTCCTCGAGCAGCACGCGTCACCCGGTCCTGAGAGCCCGGCCTCGCGCACCCGCTCGGTGGCGTAGGCGTGCTGTTCGCGGGAGATCGTGGTGGTCGTCACCCGGCAGCCGTAGTGCGAGGCCGCGTAGACGGCGAAGCCGCCCCAGCCGGTGCCGATCTCGAGCACGTGGTCCGCGGGCCCGAGGTCGAGCTTGGCGCAGACCCGCTCGAGCTTGGCCAGCGAGGCCTCTTCGAGCGTGGCGTGGGGCTCATCGAAGACGGCGCAGGAGTACATCATCGTGGGGTCGAGGAACAGCGCGAACAGCTCGTTGCCGAGGTCGTAGTGAGCTGCGATCTGCTTGCGCGCGCGCACGGGCGTGTTGCGCTCCAGCCAGCCGAGCCAGGCGCTGGACGGGGACCAGCACGGGCGCGAGACGCCGGCGCAGGCGTGTCGAGGCGCCCACGTTGAGCGCCGCGATGCGGGTCAGCGAGACGAGGTCGTCGCAGTCCCACAGCCCCTGCATGTAGGCCTCGCTGAGGCCGACGCTGCCGCGCAGCAGCTGGCGGTAGAAGCGCTGTGAGTGCACCCGCAGCACGGCGCGCAGGGGACGCTCGGCGAGCGGCTCGCCGAAGCGCAGCACCCGCCCCTCGTCGATCAGCACGAGCTCGCCGCCGTGCAGGCGGGCGAGCATGCGCAGCACGAGCCACCGCGCCAGCCGCTCACCGGGGCGCTGAAGCCGGCGTCCGCGTGACGGTGCGGGCTCGGCGGCCGCTCGGCGCGGATGGCCGAGATGAAGCTCGGCCGCCCTGCTCTCGGTGGTGCCCTCGATGGTGCTCATGTGGAGAGCGCTCCCCGATCGGGCCCGGATCCGTGGCGGGGGTTGGGGAAGTAGCTGGCGCCGCGCAGTCGCAGGCGCAGGGCGTGGGTGTAGATGCGGGCGAGGATGCGCATCGTCAGGAGCGGATAGCGGGCGAGCGCGCGGCGCATGCTCGTGCCCGGTCAGCTCGCGGCGGCGCAGGCCGAGCGTCGCGTCGAACACGCTCTCGCCGCTGGTCCGGCGGGACTCGATGTGCACGACAGCCGCTCGGCGGGCTCGGTCAGACGCCAGTCATAGACGTGGTCCATGCCCATCAGCGGCGAGACGTGCAGCTCCTTCGCGAAGCTGCCCTCGCATCAGCTCGGCGGTGCCGTGGTCAGCGGCTGGCGGCGACAGGCATCACGTAGGCGTGGCGCTCGCCCCAGGGGTGTTGGTGACCTCGGCGACGACCGCCCGACGTGCTCGCCGGCGGCGTCGAAGCAGTAGTAGAAGCTCACCGGGTTGAAGCAGTGGCCGAAGTAGCGCAGGTGGGTGAGCAGCCGGATCGGGCCCGTCGGAGCGCGCGCCGGTGCGCTCGAGCACCAGCTCGCGCACCGCCTCGGCCAGAGCGGCATCGCGGGGTCGCCGAGGTAGTCCGAGCGCCGGAACCAGGCCAGCGCGGGGCGCCGCGCCGACCACAGCGGGTGCCCGTCGAACAGCGTCGGGCAGCTCGTCGAGGTCGAGGTAGACCATGAACAGGCGGGTAGCGGAACTCGTCGTCGAGCTCGCCGCGGCGGCGGTGGCGCACCGAGCCCTCGTACAGGCAGCTCCTCACAGCGTCACCCCGAACGGCTCGCACGCGCGCAGCGCGCTCGCACGCCGTCCTCGTGAAAGCCCCAGCCCCAGTAGGCGCCGCAGTAGTGGGTCCGCGGCGCAGGCCCGAGATCGTCGCCGTGGCGCGCCTGGGCGGCGACGCCGGCGGTGGTGAAGACGGGGTGGGAGTAGTCGATCGTGCGGATGACCTTCGCCGGGTCGATCGCCTCGGTGCGGTTGAGCGTCACGCAGAAGTCGCGGTCGGCGTCGAGGCGCTGGAGGTGGTTCATGTAGTAGGTGACGGTGCTCGCGGCCTTGGGCTCGCGCAGCAGGTGGAAGTTCCAGGCCGCGCGGGCGCGCGGCGGCGCGGGCAGCAGCGAGCTGTCGGTGTGCAGCACGGCCTCGTTGCGCTGGTAGGGGATCGCGCCGAGCAGCTCGCGCTCGCGCTCGCTGGGGTCGGCGAGCATCGCCAGCGCCTGATCGGAGTGGGTGGCGATCACGACCTGGTCGTAGCGCTCGGCGCTCTGCGCCCGCGGCTCGCGACCTCCACGTGCTCGTCGGTCGCGCGTGATCGAGCTGCACCGGCGCGTTCAGGCGGATGCGCTCGCGAAAGGGCGCTGTCAGCGCCTCGACGTAGCGCGCCGAGCCGCCGGCGATGGTTGACCAGCGCGGCCGGTCGCGGAAGCCGAGCATGCCGTGGTTGGCGAAGAACTCGGCCAGGAAGCGCACCGGGAAGGTGCTCATGGCGCGCGGGTCGGCCGACCACACGGCCGAGACCTGCGGGCACGATCAGCCGCTCGACGAAGGCCTGCGAGAAGCGTCCGCGGGCGAGGAACTCGCCGAGCGTCTCCTCGCGCCGGTCGAGCGCACGGCCACGCGTGCCCCGCCGTCGGCGAGCAGCCGGCGCAGCGCGCGGTTGAAGCGCAGCAGGTCGACGATCATCCGCTGGAAGCGCGGGCTGAGCGAGGTTGCGTCGGCTGGCAGAACAGCCCGCGGGGGGTGCCCGCAGTACTCGAAGTCCTCCTCCTCGCCCTTGACCGAGAAGCTCATGTGCGTCGGCTGGGTGGCCACGCCGAGGCGCTCGAGCAGACGGGTGAAGTTGGGGTAGTTGCGGTCGTTCATCACGATGAAGCCGGTGTCCACCTGGTGGGTGGCGTGCTCGGTGTCCACCCGGATCGTGTTGGTGTGCCCGCCTGCATAGGCGCCGGCCTCATACAGCGTGATCTCGTGCTCGCGCGTGGAGCAGGTGGGCGGCGACGAGCCCGGAGACGCCGGCGCCGACGATCGCGATCCTCACGTTGCCGTCTGCTGCTGGGAGAGTGGGGCTGCGGGAGGCGTCGTTGCGGCATGGACTGAGCTTATGTACGCGAGGGCACCGGCGCTGGATCATCGAGTCAACCTGCGGGCTGTGGGGAGGAGTGCGAGGCGCAGACGTCGAACAGAAGCGCCGATGAAGCGTGCAGCTGCAACCAAGACGCCTGAGCGTCCACCGTCTCGGCTCCCGCCAACGGCACGAGCGAGCACCAGAGCCTGTCCAAGTACATCCAGGCGCGCTTCGACGAGTGCTCGCGCTCGCAGAAGGACGTGGCGCAGTACATCGTCGACCATCTCGACGAGGCCGCCTTCCAGACGGCCGAGGAGCTGGCGCGCCGCGCCAACACCTCCAGCTCCACAGTCGTGCGCTTCTCGCAGGCGCTCGGCTTCGAGGGCTTCCCCGAGCTGCAGGCGGCCGCGCGCGAGGAATACCGCCGGGTCAACGCCAAGGGCGGCGCCGAGGATGGCGGGCGCGCAGGCGCATCCACGCCGCTGTTCTCGCTCGACCAGAACGAGTTCGAGGCGGCGCTGGCGGCCGATCACCTGAACGTGGAGGAGACCGCCCGCAAGGTCTCCCGCAGCTCTGTCGAGGCGCTGATCGAGGCGATCGTCGGCGCCGACAAGGTGCTCGTCGCGGGCACCGACCAGATGGCCTTCTTCGCCAGCTACCTGCGCCACCTGCTGATGCTGCTCGACCTGCGCGTCGACGTCGTCGCCAGCCCTTCCCAGGAGGCGCTCAGCCGCCTCGGGCCGCATCGACACGAGCACTCTCGTCATCGGGCTCTCGGCCGGGCGCCCGCACCCGCTGGTGGTGCGCGCGATGAAGCTCGCCCGCCACCGCCAGGCGCGTACCGCGGCGATCACCGACGCCACCCTCTCCGAGGTCGCCAAGCTGGCCCAGATCAAGCTCTACTACTCATCCAACAGCCCCGCCTACGTGCGCTCGCACACGGCGCTGCTGAGCGTCATCCAGGCACTCGCCTACGGCGTCTACGCCCAGGACACCGCGCAGTACGACGACCGCATCAAGGCGTTCCGGCTGAAGTAGCCTCGGCGTTCGTCATTGCCGAGTGCCGCCAAGCGAGCGCGACGGCTCGTGAGAGCCCGATGGCGTAGCTAAGTTTTGATGGCCGGACCGTGAGCGATCATTCTCACATTGTATCGGCCTGTTGGACGTGTCTGCGGGGGCGCTGCGAAGATGGTCTCGGATGTACCGACCTGGACGAGCGAGCTTTCGGCCATTGGCGTGGCGGGTACGGCGGTGGCTGGATTTCTGGCCCTGCTCGGTGCTTGGTATCAGCTTCGACAGACGCGCCAGGCGACGGCCCAGACCAGGGCGCACTATTACCTGCAGCGATATGACGATCCACAGCTGATCGCTTTCGTCGAAAAGGCGCACTACGTCATCGGTAAAAAACGTCCAGTGTTGAGCATGGATGAGGCACAGGCTCGTGGGGAATGGTGGGACATGCTGTCGTTCAGAGATCAGTTCGAGGTGCAACTCGTTCTGAACTTCTGGGAGGAGATGGCCGGGATGTATAACCGCGAGCTGGTTGATCAGAAATTGATCGACGAATATTTCGGTGACGCGGCGCTCGACTTCTGGAGCAGATCGCAGTGGCTCGTTCACCACCTGAGAGCGCAGAGCCCGGGGCAGGCGCTTTACAACGAGTGGGACGAGATGCGCGAGGACATCTTGGACAAGAGATGGCGGGCACTCCCATGGCGAAGCCTCCCGTATCCCCGAGACGGCCCAGAGGGCATGCATGTATGACCCCGCGGGTCGGCGCTTGCGCCGACCTGAACAGCATGACTACTCCTAGTCGGGCTGACGCTCAGTGCGCCCGGTCCACCATCGCCAGCTGAGGCCGGTTCCAGCGGCGAGCATGTATTCGCACTACAGGACGATCAGTCTCACCAGAACCAGGCGCTGCGTCCTCTCAGACGCCGCCTCTCTGGGATCGCTCGCGGGCACGGGTTACCCCACCCCGTCCAGGTAGATGGCCGGCGCGTACAGAGCCGGATACTGTGCCGGCCTCGCCGGCTATAGGCGGGCTCCCTCAGCGGCAGGCGCTCCTCGGCGGAGGGCGCCAGGGTCCGACATGGACGGATGGAGCCCGGTCTGCTTCGCCACGGCGTACCCAGCCGGGCTGGATAGACTGGCCGCATGCGCGACGAGGCGACATTCAGGGTCAAGACGGGCCTGGCGGAGATGCTCAAGGGGGGCGTGATCATGGACGTGGTCACTCCCGAGCAGGCCAAGGTCGCCGAGGACGCCGGCGCGGCGGCTGTGATGGCGCTCGAGCGGGTGCCTGCGGATATCCGTCGCGACGGCGGTGTGGCGCGGATGTCCGATCCAGAGATGATCGCCGGCATCCAGGAGGCCGTGACGATCCCGGTGATGGCCAAGGCCCGCATCGGGCACTTCATGGAGGCGCGTGTGCTGGCGGCGCTGGAGGTGGACTACATCGACGAGTCCGAGGTCCTCACGCCCGCCGACGAGGCCAACCACATCGACAAGTGGGACTTCGGGGTGCCATTCGTATGCGGTGCCACCAACCTCGGCGAGGCGCTCAGGCGGATCGGCGAGGGTGCGGCCATGATCCGCTCCAAGGGCGAGGCCGGCACGGGCGACATCGTGGAGGCCGTACGCCACATGCGCCAGATCACCGGCGAAATCCGCCGCCTGACGATGCTCGAGGCCGGCGAGATCGCCACCGCCGCCAAGGAGATCGCAGCGCCTCTGGACATCGTGCGTGACATCGCACGGGAGGGTCGGCTGCCGGTGGTGCTGTTCTGTGCCGGCGGCATCGCCACACCGGCTGACGCCGCCCTGATGATGGCCCTGGGAGCCGAAGGCGTGTTCGTGGGCTCGGGCATCTTCAAGTCCGATGACCCGCCAACACGCGCCCGGGCAATCGTCGAGGCCACCACCCACTGGCAGGACCCCGAGCGCGTGGCCGAGGCATCCCGCGGGCTCGGCCCAGCGATGGAGAGCCTCGAGAGCTCGAAGCTCGAGGGCGAGCAGCTGCTCGCCCAGCGCGGCTGGTAGGAGGCCCGATGGCCAGCGCTGGGCTCGTCGGCGTGCTGGCGCTGCAGGGCGACTTCGAAGCGCACGAGCGGATGCTGCGTGGGATCGGCGCGACCACACGTCAGGTGCGGGTGATCGCCGACCTGGAGGGCCTGGATGCGCTGGTGGTGCCCGGGGGGGAGTCGACCACGATGACGCTTGGGATCGAGCGCGAGGGGCTGGCCGATCCGCTGCGTGCGCTGGCGAGGCAGGGCACGCCGATCCTCGGCTCGTGCGCGGGGCTGATCATGCTCGACTCAGAGCACCTCGGCCTGATGGACATGCGCGCCGAGCGAAACGCCTTCGGCCGGCAGGTCAGGAGCTTCGAGGCCGACGTGGATCTCGCTGGAATCGACGGGGAGCCGATTCGTGGAATCTTCATCCGCGCCCCTTGGATCGCCGAGCACGGTCCCGCCGTGGAGATCCTGGGCGAGGTCGATGGGCATCCCATCGCGGCGCGCCAGGGCAGGATGCTCGCAGTTGCCTTCCACTCCGAGCTGAGCGACGACGATCGTCTGCACAAGCTGTTCCTGGAGTCGATCGCCGCCGCTTGACGGCCGTGCTGTGTAAGTGCTAACTTACCGTTAGTGCTGACTTACCAAGATCGGGCGTTCGAGGCGCTCGGAGATCAAACCAGGCGGGAGATCTTTGAGCGCATCGGCGTCAGGCCACGCGCCGTGGGGGAGCTCGCCGCCGAGCTTCCCGTCAGCCGTCCTGCCGTCTCACAGCACCTGCGGGTGCTCAAGCGCGCCGGTCTCGTCACCGATCGCGCCGTCGGCAACCGTCGCATCTATCAGGTCGATCCCGCGGGCGTGCAGACGCTGCGCTCCTATCTCGACCGCTTCTGGAACCAGGCGCTCGCGTCCTTCAAGGAGGTCGCCGAGCAGAAAGAGGAGGACCACCGATGAGCACAGCACCCCTGACAGGAACGTCTGTCGCCGCCTCGATCATGGTCGACGCGCCCGCCGAGCGCGCCTTCGAGGTATTCACCGCCGACATCGGCAGCTGGTGGCCCTCAGACCACCACATCCTGCAGGCCGAGCTGGCGGAGATGGTCTTCGAGCAGCGCGTCGGCGGGCACGTCTATGACCGCGGCGTCGATGGCAGCGAGTGCCACTGGGCGCGCGTGCTCGCCTACGAGCCGCCCCGCAGGGTGGTGATCAGCTGGGACATCGGCCTGAACTGGCAGATCGAGACAGACCCCGAGAGGACCAGCGAGATCGAGGTGCGCTTCATCCCGGAAGGCCTCGCCCGCACGCTCGTCGAGCTCGAGCACCGCGGGATCGACCGTCACGGCGAGGGCTGGGAGCGGATGCGCGACTCCGTCGGCTCGCCCGGCGGCTGGGGGAGGGGCCTCGAGGCCTTCTCCACGCGCCTGGAAAGCTAGACGGCCTCGAAGCGGACCACGCCGTCGTCGTCACGTTCGACGACCGATCCGTCGCGCAGCAGCAGATCGACGTGCCCGAGCACCTCTGAGAGCGTGAGATAGGCCTGGGTCACAGCCACGTTGCCCCACAGCTCCTGCGCGATCTCGTGCGCCGAGCGGGGCTGCGTGGCGATCAGGCGGTTGATCTTCTCTGCACGGCGGCGGTGCATGCGGAAGCGTTCTTCGATCAGCTCGGCATGGTTGGTGATCGGCCTGCCGTGGCCGGGCAGCACCAGCTCGAGGTCCGTCGCGCGCGTCTCTTCCAGCGAGGCCATATAGGTGATGAGCGCCTGCGGGCGCGGACCTGTGTACTCGCCGTCCGCCTCGAGCGGGCGTGCGAGCAGCGGGTTGGAGGAGATGTGCGCGATCAGATGGTCGGCTGCGAGCATGATCGAGCGCTCCTCGTCGAGGAACACGGTGTCCGAGGGGCTGTGCCCGGGGCGGTGCAGAACGCGAAGCGTGCGATCGCGGAATGCCAGCTGCTCGCCATGACTCAGCTCTCTGGTCACCTCCACCGCCGCGCCCCAGCCGCGAAAGCTGGCCGCCACCGAGCGCAGCGCCGTGACGATGTCGGGCGGGATGCCGTGACGCAGCATCAGCTGCTCGGCAAAGCGGTCGTCCTGGTCGGCGGCCTGGCCGAAACGGGCGAGGAACGGCGCCAGCGTGCCGAGCGCCGCCACCTCTGCGCCCGAGCGGCGGGCAAGGATGGAGGCCAGACCGAAGTGATCGATGTGCTGGTGGGTGATCACCAGCAGCTCGATGTCCTCGACCGAGTGCCCGAGCGCCGCCAGCCCCTGCTCGAGCTCGTCGAGGGCCTTGGCCGAGTTGGGTCCCGAGTCCACCAGCGTGAGGGGCGAGTCCTCGATCAAATAGGCGTTGACCCGCCCCACCATGAAGGGAGTGGGGATCGCGAGCCGGTGGATCCCGGCCTCGGCGGCGAGCGCAAGGCTCTCCTGCTCCTGGCGGTCCTTCTCCTCCTCGCCGCTCACGAGCGGATCAGCGCCAGCACCTCGTCGCGACGGCGCTCCATGTCCTCGTGGGAGACCAGCGACTCCAGGCACAGGCGCAGCAGCGGCTCGGTGTTGGATGAGCGCACGTTGAAGTGCCAGTCCTCGTAGTCGATCGAGATCCCGTCGAGGCGTTCCTGGCGCGCATCGGAATAGCGCGCGGCGATCTCCTCCATCTTGGCGTCCGCATCGGCCACCTCCGAGTTGACCTCCCCGGAGATGAAATAGAGGCTGCGGTAGCGCTCGAGCAGGGCGGACATCGACTTGCCCTCGCGGGCGAGCAGCTCGAGCACGAGCAGCGCGGGGATGGTTCCCGAGTCGGCGCAGTAGAAGTCGCGGAAGTAGTAGTGGCCGGATACCTCTCCGCCGAACAGCGAGCCCTCCTTGCGCATACGCGTCTTGAAGAAGGCGTGTCCGACGCGGTTCACATAGGGAACGCCGCCGGCCGCGCGCACCGTGTCCGCCACCGCCCGCGAGGCGCGCACGTCGTAGAGGATCGCTTCGGGATGGTTTGGGTTCGACACCTTGCCCAGCAGCGACTCGGCCAGCAGCGCGGTGAGGAAGTCGCCGTCCACGAACTCGCCGGTCTCGTCGATGAAGAAGCAGCGGTCGGCGTCCCCATCCCAGGCGATGCCCAGGTCGGCGCCCGTCTCGCGGACCTTCTCGATGATGAACTTGCGGTTCTCGGGCAGCAGCGGGTTGGGCTCGTGGTCGGGGAAGTTGCCGTCGGGTGTCCAGTAGGTCTCGATCAGCTCGAGGTCGAGGCTCTCCAGCAGCGGGCCCACCATCGGCCCCGCCATCCCGTTGCCCCCATCGAGCACCACCTTCAGCGGCCTGGCCGAGCGCACCGCGTCGGCGTCGATGAAGCGCAGCGCCGCGGTCTGGAACTCCCCGAAGAGATCCACATCCTCGACAGTGCCCCTTGGCTCGCCCTCCTTGCTGGGAGTGGGGGCCTCGAGCTGCGCTTCCACCTCGCGGCGGATGTCCTGGATGCCCGTGTCGCCGGACAGGGCGATCGCGCCCTCACGCACGAGCTTGGCGCCGGTGTAGGCCTTGGGGTTGTGGGAGGCCGTGCACATCAGCCCCCCGTCCAGCTTGCGCGAGCCGACCATGAAGTAGAGCATCTCGCTGCCCACCTGCCCCGCGTCGAGGACGTGCACTCCCTCGCTCAGCAGGCCGTGGCGGTAGCGCCCGGCCAGCTCAGGGGCGCTCAGGCGCATGTCGCGTCCCAGTCCGATCCGCAGCTCGCCCACGGGCTTGCCGGCGAGGCTGGAGAGCACCCGTGCGAAGGCGCTTCCGATCAACTCGGCCACGTCGCCGTCGATCTGCTCGCCGTATAGCCCGCGAATGTCGTAGGCCTTGAAGATGTCGGGGGAGAGAGAGGCGGGCATGGGCTGCAGTGCAGCGCATCCTACGTGCATGTGTCTCCTCGCGGCTGATGTATCGCCATGGCTATACACCGGCTGCGAGGAAGCGTCCCACATGCGCCCCGAGCTCCAGGGCGATGAAGTTGCTCGGGAAGCTCCCTCTGTGGCGGATTCGTAGACTCCAGGGCATGTCAGGACACTCCAAGTGGGCGAGCATCAAGCACAAGAAGGCGATTGTGGACTCGCGCAGGGGCGCGCACTTCTCCAAGCTCACCCGTGCCATCACGGTGGCGGCGCGCGACGGTGGCGGGGACCCCGATGGCAACCCGGCGCTGGACCTGGCCATCCGCAAGGCCAAGGAAGCCTCGATGCCGAAGGAGAACATCGAGCGCGCCATCGCCAAGGGCACCGGCGAGGGGGGGGAGGCCGATGCGATCGAGAGCGTTCTCTACGAGGGCTACGGACCCGGCGGGGTGGCCGTGCTGGTGGAGGCCCTGACCGAGAACCGCAACCGCACGGGCGCCGACGTCCGCCACGCGTTCGCCAAGAACGGCGGCAGCCTCGGCGAGCCGGGCTCGGTGGCCTACCTGTTCGACAAGAAGGGCACGATCGTGATCGACGCCGAGCGCTACACCGAAGACGAGCTGATGGCGGCCGTGGAGGCCGGCGCCGAGGACATCTCGATCGACGAGGGTGTCTTCGAGGTGATCACCGAGCCGACGGATTTCACAGCTGTGCGCAAGGCGCTCGAGGAGGCGGGCGTGGAGATGCAGAGCGCCGAGACCTCCTACCGCCCCTCCAGCGTGGTGCCGGTCGACGAGGCGCAGGCCGGCAAACTGATGCGCCTGATCGAGTCGCTGGAAGACTCAGACGACGTCAGCGCCGTGCACGCCAACTTCGACGTCGCGGCAGACGTGCTCGAACGTGTCGCAGGCTAGAGGGTGGCGCAGCCGGCTGGATGCCGGCCAGCCGGGCCCCTCTTCCGCTGATCGACCGCCGGTCGCGATCCTGTGCGGGGGACGGGGAACGCGCCTGCAGGAGCACACCCAGGAGATCCCCAAGCCGCTGGTGGAGATCGGCGGCATGCCGATCGTGTGGCATGTGATCCAGCTGTATGCGGTGCAGGGCTTCACCCGCTTCCTGCTCGCCACCGGTTACAAGGGTGAGCTGATCGAGCGCTTCGTCGCCACCCACGCGTGGCCGGACGGGGTGAGCGTGGAGTGCGTGAACACGGGCCTCGAGACCCAGACGGGGGGGCGCATCGCGCGTCTCGCCGGTCATCTCGCCGAGGATGAGCTGTTCTGCGCCACCTATGCCGACGGTGTCGCCGACATCGATCTCGACGCGCTGCTCGACTTCCATGCCGAGCACGGTTCGCTGGCGACGATGACAGTGGTGCGTCCCGAGTTGCAGTTCGGGGTCACCGAGCTGGAGCCCGACGGCCGCGTTCGCGGCTTCCGCGAGAAGCCCCGCTCGGAGCACTGGATCAACGGTGGCTTCTTCTGCTTCGCCGCCGCCGTCCTCGACTACCTGGAGCCCGACAGCGTGCTCGAGCGCGCCCCCCTGGAGCGACTGGCCGCCGCTGGCGAGCTGCGCGCGCACCGCCACGAAGGCTTCTGGGAGTGCATGGACACCTACAAGGACGCGGTGGCGCTCAACGACATGTGGGCCTCGGGCAGCGCTCCGTGGCGGCTTTGGGAGTCAGGCGAGCACCCGGCGCGCGCGATAGAGCGCGACCGGCTGGCGGATCCCGCGTAGGCGACGTTCGCCGGCGAAGGAGAAGCTGTAGCCCTCGCCTGCGGCCTCGCGCACATTGCGCTCCGCCAGCAGCGATCCCGGGCGGGCGATGGAGGTGATACGGCTGGCGAGGTTGACCGGTCTGCCGAACCAGTCGCCCGCTCTGGGCAGCGCGTCGCCGAGCGCGGCTCCTGCGCGCAGCTGGGGGAACTCCTCGCCCTCCGCGTCGGCGGCCTCGAGCAGCCTCAGCGTCGCCTCCAGCAGCGGCCCGGGCTCGGGCGAGGCGAGCATGGCGGCGTCGCCGAGGGTCTTCACCAGGCGCACGGGCGGCTCGGCGGCGTTTGTGGCGAGCTCTTCCAGGCGCACAGCCAGGCGCCCCAGCTCGTCGGGTGAGACTTCCTCGCCCAGGCGGGTGAAGCCCACGAGGTCGGCGAAGCCGATGGCCACCTCGCGCGAGCCGGGTAGCTGGCCACCGCTGCGCTCCAGCGCGCTGATGACCTCGGTCTGCGTGCTGTGACGCAGGTGCAGAGCGAGCAGGTTGCTGACCATCGGATCGACCAGCGGGTAGAGCTGGGCCGTCGCCTGCCCGTAGCGGCTGGCCAGGTCGCGCTCGCTCATGCCCGGCTCGAGCACGAGTTTCAGCGGGAAGGCGCGCAGCGCTTCGGCAGCCTGGGAGAGGCCGCGGCTGAGCACGCGCAAGAGCTCGAGGATGTCCTCGTTGGAGATGCCCGCCTCGTGGGCGATGTGGATCCGGCGGGCCGATTCGAGCTCGGCCTCGGTGTAGAAGGCCTCGTGGGGCTCGGGTACCGGCAGTCCCATCGCCCTCCGGGCGGCGGTGAGGAAGTCGATGTCGACGCCGCTCAGTGCCGCCACCTGGGCTGCCGTGTAGCGCTCGCTGCCCACGATCACGCGGTCGGCCGGGAGCAGGAACACCGTTCCGCTCGCGGTCGTGCGCCGGAGCTCTGACAGCGGAACCCCTTCGCCGGCGAGCTGCTCGAGCAGCGCGAGGCGCTCCGCACGCTGATCCCCGGCCAGTCCGTCGAGCAGTCCCTCGGCCTCGAAGTCGATGTGTTGCTCGGTCATCGCAGCGCAGAGTACGTGAGGCAGGCGTCCGGTGATGGGCGCAGAATCCCCTCTCGTGATCGTCCTCGGCATAGATCCCGGCCTGGCCAACACCGGCTACGGCGTGGTCATCCGCCGGGCCGGGCGCCTGGCGGCGCTCGACGGTGGCGTGATCCAGACCGCCGCCGGGATCCCCCAGGAGCGACGCCTCGCTGACATCCATGCGGGGGTGGAGGCGCTGATCGCAGAGCACTCCCCCGATGCCGTTGCTCTGGAGCAGCTCTACTTCGGCCAGAACGTGCGCACCGCTTTCGCCGTGGGACAGGCCCGCGGCGTGGTGATGCTCGCCGCCGGCCAATGTGGAGTGCCGTGCGCGAGCTACACGCCCCAGCAGGTCAAGGGCGCGGTCTGCGGCAACGGACGTGCCCAGAAGGATCAGGTGGCGCGGATGGTGAAGGTGCTGCTCGGCCTGCACGAGGAGCCCCGCCCCGACCACGCCGCCGATGCGCTGGCTGTGGCGGTCTGCCATGCCAACAGCGCTCCATTGTTGAGCGCGCTCGCGCGGGTGGGGGCATGATCTCGCTGCTGCGTGGCGAGGTGGCGGTCCGGCGCGTCGACCACGTGGTGCTGCTGTGCGGGAGCGTGGGATATCGCGCCGCCGTCTCGGCCGAGACGCTTCGCCACGTGCCCGCCGTCGGTGAGGAGGCGACCCTGCACGCCCATCTGATCGTTCGCGACGACGCGCTGGCGCTCTACGGCTTTCACTCCGAGCAGGAGCGCGACCTGTTCCTGATGCTGCTCTCCGTCCAGGCGGTCGGCCCGAAGGTGGCGCTCGCGGTGCTCTCGGCGGGCACTCCGCGCGAGCTGATCGGCGCGCTCGCCGCCGGCGACTCCGCTCGCTTCCAGGCCGTTCCCGGGATCGGCAAGCGCACGGCCGAACGGATCATCGTGGAGCTGCGCGAGAAGGTGGGGGTCGAGGCGCCCGCGGGTGGTCGGACGCCGATCGTGGCCCGGCGGGGTGGGTCGGTCCAGCCGCGGATGCTGGCGCGCGAAGGACTCCTCGAGCTCGGCTACGGACCCGATGAGGCGGATGAGCTGCTCTCCGAGGCGGAGGGCGAGACCGCTGAGGATCTGCTCGGACACGCACTGCGGCTGGCGCGGAGCGGCTCGTGAGGGGCCGCGAGGATGACTGAGGCCGTAGCCCGCATCCAGACGCCCTATCTGGTGGCGGAGGATGAGCTCGACCGCTCGCTGCGCCCGCGCCGGCTGGAGGAGTTCGTGGGCCAGCAGACCCTGCGCCAGCAGCTCTCGGTGGCGATCGAGGCATGCAGCGCCCGTGGCGAGGCGCTCGACCACCTGCTGCTTGCCGGGCCTCCGGGTCTCGGCAAGACCTCGCTGGCACAGATCGTGGCGGCAGAGCTCGAAGTGCCGTTCGTGCAGACGGCGGGGCCTGCGCTGGAGCGCAAGGGAGACATCGCATCCTTCCTCACAGCCCTGGAGCCCCGCAGCGTGTTCTTCGTCGATGAGATCCACCGGCTGGCGCGCACGCTTGAGGAGACCTTCTACCCGGCGATGGAGGATCATCGCCTGCCGATCACTGTGGGGCAGGGGGCGGGCGCACGCGTGGTGACGCTCGAGCTGCCGCCCTTCACGCTCGTGGGAGCCACCACCCGCACCGGTCTGCTGACCACACCGCTGCGCGATCGCTTCGGCATCCAGGCACGGCTCGAGCCCTACTCCACAGCCGAGCTTGCGATCATCGTGCGCCGCTCGGCTGGCATCCTCGAGATCGGGCTGGAGGACGATGGGGCGCTCGCGATCGCGGCCCGCAGCCGAGGTACGCCGCGGGTGGCCAACCGCCTGCTCAAGCGTGTACGCGACTTCGCCGAGGTGCGCATGGAGGGCGTGGTCACCGCCGCGGCGGCACATGCGGCGCTGGAGCTGCTCGAGGTGGACGAGCGGGGTCTCGATCGCCTCGACCGGAGGATCCTCGAGATCATCTGCACCAAGTTCGATGGGGGGCCGGTTGGCCTCTCGACCCTGGCGGTAGCGGTCGGAGAGGAGCAGGACACGATCGAGGACGTCTATGAGCCATATCTGCTGCAGGAGGGCCTGATCAAGCGCACGCCGCGCGGGCGCGCCGCCACCCCGTCAGCCTTCGTGCACCTCGGCCTGGAGCCGCCCGTGCCGGCCGGGCAGCAGCTGTTCTGAGTGAGCGGCGAGTCTCCACAGGGGCCCTTGGGCGTGCGGGGGCCTCCTGACCCCGGCTTGCGTAGTCTGTGTATAGAGACACCATGGCCCATCCCTTCATCTGCCCAAACTGCGGTCATCGCACCAGCGAGCTCGATCGCAATCTCGGCTTCACGCGCCAGCGCAAGGGCTGCACGAAGTGCGGCTTCGCCTTCCTGTTCGAACTCCTCGACGACTACTACCCGGCCCCCGATGCCGCGTTCTTCGTCTGTGACGGGGAGGGTCGGGTGGTGGGCTGCGGCAAGAACTCCTTTGCGTTCACGGGGCTGGAGGAGGAAAAGGTCATCGGCCAGCGCGTCGAGGAGGTTCTCGGCCTGCGCTTCTCCAACGGCGACGATCCAGTGGCCACCGTCCTGGAGTGGGGGGTGCGAGCCCTGGAGGTCCAGGTGGAGGTGAGCGGCGAACGCGACGTGGCGGCCGCGGCCAAAGCCGACATGTTCCCCGCCTACGACGACGACGGTGGCCTGTTGCTTGTCTTGACCCCTGACAAGTAGTCTGCTCTGAGCATGCACGACCGCCGCCGCAACCTCCTGATCCTGTTGATCGTCGCCGGACTCATCGCCGGGTCGGTTGCCGTGATCGCCACGAAAAAGACTCGCCTCGGCCTGGACCTCAAGGGCGGGGTCGAGCTCGTCTATCAGGGCAAGCCCACGGCCCAGTCGAAGGTGAACACCGAATCGCTGAACCGGGCGATCGACATCATGCGCAAGCGCGTCGACCAGCTCGGGGTGGCCCAGCCGGAAATCCAGCGCTCCGGCGAACGGGAAATCGATGTGGCGCTGCCCAACGTCACGAACGTCAGGCGCGCCGAACAGGAGGTCGGCAAAACGGCGCAGCTGCAGTTCTATGACTGGGAGCCGAATGTGATCGGCCCAACCGGCGCCCCCGCGACGGCAACGGAATTCACGGTCACCGGTGGCCCAGAAGCAGGAACCTCCCGCTGGGGTCTCGGGGAGTACCAGGCGATCCAGCGTGCGATCAAGCGCGCGCCGATCCTACGACGGTCCGACACCACCTGGGCGCCGGGCTGCACCGAGAAGCAGATCGGCAGCTGTATCTACGGCAGCTGGTACCTGCTCGAACCGAAGCACGAAAAGGTGCTGCGGGGCCCGGAGGAAACCGAAAGGAACCTCTACTCCGACTACAAGGTGCCGCCGGGAACGCAGGTCAAGGCCGTGCGGGTCAACCCGGGCACGGTGCTCGCGCAGGCGCGCCCAGTCGAAGGTCTCGCTGGCAAAATCACCCAGAAAAGTCCCAACAGCTACTACGTGCTCAACGACGATCCGGTGTTGAGCGGCTCGGATGTCACCAACCCTCAGCAGGGCTTCGACGAAGGCGCGGGGGGGACGGGTGCGCCGAACGTGACCTTCGGCTTCACCTCGCATGGCAAGAAGGTCTTCGAATCGATCACCAGGAAGATCGCCGAACGCGGCCAGGAAGCCCAGCTTCCGGGGGTTAACAAGGAAGCGGCCCAACAGCACTTCGCGGTGGTGCTCGACGGGCAGCTGATCACGACGCCCTCGATCGACTACACCAAGTACCCGGAAGGCATCGATGCCTCCACCGGCTCGCAGATCTCCGGCGGATTCACGATCTCCTCGGCCCAGGAACTGGCCCAGGAGCTGCAGTCGGGCGCGCTGCCGATCAAGCTCGAACTGATCTCCAACTCGCAGGTCTCCGCCACGCTCGGCAAAACAGCGCTCAACCAGGGGCTGATCGCGGGCCTCGCGGGCTTCGCGGTGGTGTGCCTGTTCCTGCTGATCTTCTACCGCGTGCTCGGCGCCATCGCGGTCGGCGGGCTGGTTATCTACAGCCTCTATTACTTCGCGCTGATCAAGTTGATCCCGATCACGCTCACGCTTCCAGGCATCGCGGGGCTGATCCTCACGATCGGGATCGCGGCCGACGCCAACATCGTGATCTTCGAGCGCGTGAAGGAGGAGATCCGTGGGGGAAGATCGGTGATCTCGGGGATCGCCACGGGCTACAAGCGCGGATTTGCGGCGATCGTGGACGCCAACGTGGTCACGTTCATGACCGCCTTCATCCTGTTCGCCCTCGCGACGGCCGAAGTCAAGGGCTTCGCCTTCACGCTCGGCATCGGCACGCTCGTCTCGCTGTTCACCGCCGTGCTCGCCACCCAGGCCGCGCTCGGCTCGATGGGCCGCTCGAAGCTGATCTCCCATCCGGCCGCCCTCGGTGCGGAGCGACACGGGCGCGGATGGACGTTCGACTTCATGGGAGCTTCGAAGTGGTTCTTCTCGCTGTCGGGCACGATCCTCGCGATCGGGGCTCTCGCGATCGGCGGCAGCGGCTTGAACTTCGGCATCGACTTCAAGTCCGGCACCCGCATACAGACTGCGTTCGTCAAGCCCGTCAGCGAGAATCAGGTCGCCTCTGCGATGTCGAGCGCCGGCTACGGCACGGCCCAGGTCCAGAAGTTCGTCAACAAGAGCATCGGCGGCACCGGCTACCAGATCTCTACCAAGACGCTCAAGCCGGAAAAGGTCTCCAAGGTCCGCGAACTGCTCGACACTAAGTTCGGCATCAGGAACTTCTCCTCGACCTCGATCGGTCCGACGTTCGGAAAAACGGTCGCCAACAGCGCGATCATCGCGATCATCGCCTCGCTGCTGGTGATCTCCGTCTACATCGCCCTGCGCTTCGAGTGGAAGTACGCGGTGCCGGTGCTGATCGCGTTGATGCATGACCTGCTGATCACGGCAGGGGTCTATTCGCTCACGGGGAGGGAAGTCACGACGGCCACGGTTGCCGCTCTGCTGACGATCCTGGGGTACTCGCTGTACGACACGATCATCGTGTTCGATCGTGTGCGCGAGAACGTGCCGCGCATGCCGCGGGCTGCCTTCTCGCAGATCGTCAACCGCTCGATGTCGGAGGTGCTGACCCGTTCGCTGGCTACGAGCTTCTGCACGCTGCTTCCAGTCGCCGCCCTGCTGTTCTTCGGCGGGGAAACGCTCAGGGACTTCGCCTTCGCGCTCTTGATCGGGATCGCCTCGGGTGCGTACTCATCGATCTTCATCGCCTCCCCTGTGCTCACACACTGGAAGGAGCGCGAGACCGGCTTCCGGGTCAGGCGGGCGCGGATCGTGCGCGAAGCGGGAGCGGTTCCCGCCTACGCTACGGCCGTCGGGGGTGCTCCCGTGGACGTCGAGCCCACCGAGACCAAGCGCAGGAAAACTCGGCGGGGCAGCATCATCGCTCCGGAGGAGCCCGGACAGCAGATCTCCCGCGACGAGTTCCAGGAACTGGTTCGTGACCTCGACGTCGAGGCCAAGCCTTCGGCGGGCCGCGGCCGAGGCCGGGCGAGCGCGGCCACGAAGGCTCCTCCGGCGCCCGAGCGCGAGAGTGAGTCTTCCGAGCGCGATCCGGCGGCGGACCTTGCGCCTGAGGACCTGGTCCTCAAGGAAGATCCCAAGCCGCGCCAGAAGAGCCGTCGCCCTCGCAACAAACGTCACGGCAGGGCACGCTGATGGGGCTGCTCGGCTGGGTGATCATGGGGCTGGCGATCTGGCACTTCACGATCTTTCTTCCCGACCGCTTCTGGGGTGGGATTGTCGGAGCCTTCCTCGGCTCGCTGGCGGGCTCGGTGGTGGTCGGGCTGATCATCTACGGGATCAAGGTGTCCGCGCTGCAGGTTCCAGGCGAAAAGGAGACCAACATCGGAGTTGTCCTCTACGCCGTGCCCGGTGCGTTGATCGGGATGGCCCTGGTCTACGCCGAGGGCATGCGCCGCGAACGCGCGGCCGGTGTCACGCCTCCCGAGTACGACTAAACAACTGTTCACATAGTTGCCTAGTTCGGACATATAGGCTCCTTCCTCTTTCAAGCACAAAGGGAGGGAACCTTGTCCAAACGAGCACTACGCTCTGGGATCATCGGTGTTTTCGCAGCGCTGTCGGCCTTGGTTGTGCCAGCAGCGGCCAACGCCTCTAGCCTGTGGGTCTCGAACTCAGCATCCATCTCCGCGCCGAGGAGCAGTTGCGCTCACCCGGGCTACAACAGCGTTCAGTCGGCCATCCTCGCCGCAGGCTCGGGGTCGACGATCGATGTCTGTCCGGGGTCCTACACCGAACAGCTGACCATCACCAAGCCGGTCAAGCTGCTGGCGGCAGGCGGAGCGGGCTCGGCGAAGGTAGTGCTGCCCGCCAGTCCCTTGGACTCAGCGACAGTATGTGATGCGACTCTTGCGAAAGCGGGCTATCAGCCGGATCAGGATGAGATCTCGATCTGCACTCCCGGTACGGTGACGATGACGGGGATCGCGGTTGAAGCTAAGTGGCCCGAAGGCACCTGCTACGACAGCCTGTACGGGATCCTCGTGCTTGGCGGCGCAACGCTGAAAGCAACGGACGTGACCGTGAGCTCAGCCGGCGCGAGCCCAATCAACGGCTGCCAGGGCGGCGTGGGAATCGAGGTCGGCTCCGCACGGCCGGAACCGGCTGAAGTGGGGCACGCCATGCTCACCCAGGACACCGTCTCCGGTTATCAGAAGAACGGGATCACGGCTGAGGGCGAAGGCTCGAGTATCAAGGTCACCGGCACGACGGTGACCGGCGCCGGCGCCACGCCTGCGATCGCCCAGAATGGCATCCAGGTCAGCTATGGCGCTCTCGGTACGATCGCCTCGTCGAGCATCTCGGGCAACGAGTGCGACGTGACCGTCTGCGGCCCGAATGGGCTCGAAGACACGCAGTCCACTGGCGTGCTGTTCTACGGTGCCGCCACTGGCTCGAAGGTGACGAGCACGTCGCTGAAGGAAAACGACATCGGCGCGTACTTCGCCTCCACCAGGTCCACGCAGGCGACTTCGCCGGAGGTGACGATCAGCAATGACGTCTTCGCTGGCAATCGCTACGAGGCACTCTTGCTCGAACAGGGCGACGCTCTGGTCAAGGCCGACACGATCACGGGTCCTGGCAACGTCGGCATCGAGTTGATTCAAGCCGAATGGGAGCCTTATGCTCCCAATTCGAGTGCCACGAGCGACGAAATCGAAGGCATGAGCACTGCGGCGGTAGAGGTTCAGTCCGACAAGAAGCCCGCCGACCATCCGGGCAGCTTCACGATCAGCAAAAGCGCGATCTCGAAAAACGCACAAGCGGTGGTTGATGAAAGTGAAACGTTCACCGTGATCATCTGAGCTGTCCCGCCTGAGCAGGGTCTGGGGAGGGGTGCATCGACGCACCCCTCCCCGCGGCTTCCAGGGTGATCTCAATGGCGTTCCGTCTCGCCCTGCCCGTAGTCTCGCTGGATGAGCGAGTGCCGCTTCGAGATCCCCGATTGCCCCCCGCGGCAGGTCGAGCTGCTCCAGCGCGAGCTCGGTCTGAGCGCCGCGCTCGCGCAGGTGCTCGTGCGCCGCGGCCTCGCCGAGCCCGACCGTGCGCGGGCGTTCCTGGCGGCGGATGAGGAGCATCCCCCAGAGGCCTTCGCCGGCATCGAGCGGGCGGTCGAGCTGATCCTGAGGCACCTGCGAGCAGGTCAGCGCATCACCGTCCACGGCGACTACGACGTCGACGGCATCTGCTCGACGGCGGTGCTCGTGGGGGCTCTGCGCGAGCTGGGCGGCGACGTGGACTCCTACCTGCCGGATCGCGCCGGTGACGGATATGGCCTGAGCGCCCCCACCGTGCGCCGGCTGGCCGCCCGCGGAACGCGCCTGCTGATAACGGTGGACTGCGCGATCACGGCCGTGGAGGAGGTGGCCCTGGCGCGCGAGCTGGGGATGGAGACGATCGTCACCGACCACCACGCACCCAGAGCCGACGGGAAGCTGCCCGACGCGCCGATCGTGCACCCCACGCTCAGCGGTTACCCGTGCGTGGATCTGTGTGCCACGGCGGTGGCCTACAAGCTGGCCCAGGCGGTCTATGCGGCCGCCGGGCGTGATCCAGTGGAGCTGCGGAGGGACCTCGACCTGGTGGCCCTCGCGACGATCGCCGACGTGGTGCCGCTGCTCGGCGAGAACCGTGCGCTCGTCCGCCGCGGTCTACGTGTCCTGGCGGGCACGGCCAAGCCGGGCTTGCGCGCGCTGATGGCGGTTGCCCGCGTGGACCCGTCGAAGGTGGACGAGCGCTCGGTGGCCTTCGCGCTGGCACCGCGGCTGAATGCCGCCGGCCGGCTGTATCGAGCCGACGCCGGCCTGGAGCTGGTGCTCACGGCCGACCGCCTGCGGGCGGCGCAGATCGCCGACGAGCTGGACGCGGCCAACAGCGAGCGCCGTCAGGTGGAGATGCGCATCCGCTTTCAGGCCGAAGCGCAGATGGATGAGCTTGGCGAGCGCTCCGCCTACGTCCTCGCGGGCGAGGAATGGCACGCCGGGGTGATCGGGATCGTGGCCTCGCGCCTGGTCGAGCGCAGCGGGCGCCCGGTCGTCCTGATCGCGCTGCAGGGCGAGACTGGAAGGGCATCGGGTCGAAGCGTGGACTCCTTCGACCTGCTTGCCGGCCTGACCGCCTGCGGATCGCATCTCCTGCGCTACGGGGGCCACCGGGCGGCAGCGGGCCTGGAGATCGAGCGGGGCAACGTGGAGCAGTTCGCCGCGGCCCTCGCCGCCTACGCCGACGCCGTGCTCAGCCCGGCGGATCTGATGCCCACCGAGCGGGTGGACGCGCTCGTCGGCGGCAATGAGCTCGGAATCGAGCTGGCCGAGGAGCTGCGCGCTCTCGCCCCCTTCGGTCGCGGCAATCCGGGCGTCTCGCTGATGGTTCGCGATGCGGTGTTCGCGGACGCCCGGCCGATGGGCGAAGGCAAGCACGTGCGCTTCAGCGTCGAGTCCAGCGGCGTCCGAGCGCGCGCGGTGGCGTTTGGAAATGGAGGACGACTGCAAGTCGAGCAGGGCGCTCCCGTGCAGGCCACGTTCACACTCGAGGTGAACGAGTGGAACGGCGTGAGCGAGCCGCGCCTGGTGCTGCGCCAAGCTGCCCCTGCCCCCGAGGAGATAGTCCTGCGCAAGGGACTCGAAGAGGTCGAGGAGGAGCAGATCGGGGAGCTCGTGCTGTTCGCTGGATTCTGAGGCGCTTCAATCCGAGGGGCCGGTCCCCTACCCTTTAGTGATGGCCATCGCCGAGGATCCCAAGACCCCACAGTTGACGGAGATCCCGGACGCGGGTGCGGGCCAGGCCGAGACGCCCGCGGGCGCGCCCCCGACAGCGGCTCGGGCCGCCGGCGAGGCTCAGGCGCTCACGCTGAGCGTCTCCGAGCGGCGGCTGCTCAGCGACCTGTTCGCGATCGTCTCCGAGCATGCGGCCGACTCGGCCATCGAAATCGACCGCGACCGCGTTCAGGACGCATTCGTGTTCGCCTGTGAGCACCACGCCGATCAGCGGCGCAAATCGGGCGAGGACTTCATCGTGCACCCGGTCGGCGTAGCGCGAATCTGCGCAGGGATGCGACTCGACACAGAGACGCTGTGCGCGGCGCTGCTGCACGACACCGTGGAGGACACATCTGCCTCGATCGAGGAGGTGCGGGAGCGCTTCGGCGAGGAGATAGCGGCGATCGTGGACGGGGTGACCAAGCTCACGGGCATCACCTTCCAATCGCGTGACGAGGCCCAGGCCAACAACTACCGCAAGATGATGGTGGCGATGGCCACCGATGTGCGGGTCATCCTGATCAAGCTCGCCGACCGCCTGCACAACATGCGCACGATCGAGGCGATGCCCAAGCAGAAGCAGATCGAGAAGGCGCGCGAGACGATCGAGATCTACGCGCCGCTGGCCCACAGGCTGGGGATCCACGCGATCAAGTGGGAGCTCGAGGATCTCGCCTTCGCGACGCTGCACCCCCGCAAGTACCAGGAGATCAAGGGGCTCGTGGCCCAGCAGCGCGACGAGCGCGAGCACTACGTCAACGAGGCCGGTGATTACCTGCGCAAGGAGCTGGCCCAGGTGGGAATCGAGGCGGAGATCGCGGGTCGCGCCAAGCACTTCTACTCGATCTACTCGAAGATGACCAAGAAGGGCCGCGAGTTCAACGAGATCTACGACCTCACGGCGATGCGGGTGATCGTGGACTCGGTGAAGGACTGCTACGGCACCGTCGGCGTGATCCATTCGCTGTGGAAGCCCCTGCCGGGCCGCTTCAAGGACTTCATCGCGATGCCCAAGTTCAACATGTACCAGTCGCTGCACACGACTGTGATCGGACCCGAGGGACGGCCGCTGGAGATCCAGATCCGGACGCTCGAGATGCACGAGATGGCTGAGTTCGGGGTGGCCGCCCACTGGCTCTACAAGGCGCCCCCGCCAGGCAGCGGCGACGACGGCGGACGCTGGGGGGCTGGAGAGGAGGGCAAGCTCAAGTGGCTGCGCTCGATGCTCGACTGGCAGAAGGAGCTCTCGGACCCGCGCGAGTTCATGGAGACGCTGCGAACCGACCTCTTCGAGGAGGAGGTCTACGTGTTCACGCCCAAGGGGGAAGTCAAGTCGCTGGCCGCGGGAGCCACGCCGCTGGACTTCGCCTACGAGGTGCACACCGAGATCGGTCACCGCTGCGTTGGCGCACGCGTGAACGGGAAAATCGTGCCGCTGCACTACGAGCTGCGCTCGGGGGACATCGTCGAGATCCTCACCGCCAAGCGTGAGCGCGGCCCGTCGCGCGACTGGCTGGCGACGGTCAAGACGACACGCGCCCGCAACAAGATCAAGGCCTGGTTCAAGGCCGAGTCGCGCCAGGACACCGAGCACACCGGCCGCGAGCTGCTCCAGGAGCACCTGCGCAAACAGGGGCTGCCGGCGCAGAAGATCACCGGCTCGGCGCTCCTGGCGGACGTGATCCGCGAGGTGGGCTACCGCAAGGCGGATGACTTCTACATTGCCCTCGGTGCGGCCAAGGTCTCTCCGAAGCTGGTTGTCAGCAAGGTGATGCAGCGCCTGAAGCAGGGCGAGTCAGCCGACGGCGAGGACGGCGCCGCCGACCTGTTGCGGGTTGGTCGCGCCCGGCGGCGTCCGACGAAGTCCTCCGGGCAGTACGGGATCAGGGTGGAAGGAGTGGAGGATGTGATGCTTCGCCTGGCCAAGTGCTGCAGGCCTGTCCCGGGCGATGAGATCGTCGGCTACATCTCGCTGGGACGCGGGATCACGATCCACCGCGAGGACTGCCCCAATGCGGCCCAGCTGCGCAAGAGCCCCGAGCGCTTTGCCAATGTGGGGTGGGAAGGCGACCAGTCCACGGGGTTCATCGTGGAGATCCAGATCGACGCCTGGGATCGGCACCGCCTGCTCGAGGACCTCTCGCGAGTGTTCTCCGAGTCGGGCGCCAACATCATGGAAGCGCGCTGCCTGTCGATGGGGCCGATGGTGAAGAACCGTTTCGTGGTGGAGGTGGCCGACACGCACACGCTGAAGGGCGCGATCACCCGCCTGCGCAACATCGAGTCGGTCTTCGACGCCTATCGCGTCACCCCCGGGGCCAGCGCCGCCTGACGGCCGCGTGGCCGCGGTCGTCGTGAACCCCAGGACGCATCCATGGACTCCGACGCTCTGCTGCCGACCCGTGCGGGCCCGGTCCCCGATCGACTCACGATCTGGCCGGTGGATGATGGGCGCTATGGCCTCGACGCGACGTTTCAGGGAGCTACGGGCTACCAGCGCGCCCAGCAGCATCGCGCCGAGCTGGAGCGGCTGCCCCGCGAGGATCAGCAGACGACGTTGAGCGCTTCGGGGAGCACCGAGTAGCGCGCCTCGTCGACCAGGCCGAGATAGTCGCCGTCCACCTGCAGCGGCAGCGGGCGACCATCGACGCTGCGCACGGTCATCTCGCTGAAGCTCGGCAGGCCGCTCACCTGCCGGTTGCCCGCCACTCGCGCTCGGGGCGAGAAGGCCCGCCAGGCGATCGAGGGCATCGAGAGCAGGGTGGCGCGGTGCAGCACGCCGCCCGCGAGGGCACCCGAGTCGAGTGTGGCGCCGTCGGCGATGTCGATCGGGCGGTTCTGGAAATAGGTGAAGGGCGAGCCGTTCTGGACGATTGCGGTGACGCCCCCGAGGGTCTGTCCGGCGGCGTCCACCTCCAGGCGGGGGGGGTTGAGCAGGTACCGGCGCATGAACGTGCTGACGGCCACCCAGGTGAAGTAGTAGGCGCCGAGCCGGGCCTTCAGATGGGGATTGGAGTCCACCCGCTCCACGACGCTCGCGTCGAGGCCGAGGCCGGAGGCAAAGGTGAAGCAGCGCCCGTTGACCACACCGAGGTCGACCTTGCGCGGGCGCCAGTCGTCGGCCATCGCCAGCAGGTGCTCTGTCGCGTCCACCACATCCCCGGGGATGCCGAGCATCTTGGCGAACACGTTGGCCGATCCGCCCGGCAGGCAGCACAGCGGCGTGGGGGAGGGGCCGGCGGGAGATCCGAACAGGCCGTTGGCGGCTTCGTTGACGGTGCCGTCGCCACCGAAGGCGACTACCACGTCATAGCCCTCGTGGGCGGCCTCCCGACAGAGCTCGGTGGCGTGGCCGGGAGACTCGGTGTCCACGGCATCGACCTCGAAGCGACCCTGCAGCGCATATACGACCAGGTGGCGCAGACGGTCGGAGACAGTCGTGGCGTAGGGATTGACGATGATCAGCATGCGGCGCCTGATCGCGGGGTCGGCGAAGCGGAAGGGCGCGTCGTCCTGCTTGGGCGCGTGGCTGTCGTCACGCTCGCGGATGGGGCTGCTCACAGCGTGGCCTACACCAGACGTGCGGCCGCGTTACCGAGGCTCGGCTAATGATCTGCATGCACCTGCGCCGATACGGTTGCTAAACTGCCGCTCACATAGATGTACACATCCAGAGGGGTGGAGGGCCTGGCCCTACGAAACCCCGGCAACCACCGCCAAGTCACAGGCGGGAAGGTGCCAATTCCAGGTGATGTGTGGCCGGGCTTCGCGCTCTTCGCCACACGTGACAAGGCGAAGGCTACATAGCGAAGGAGCCCAAATGGCTGTCAGTCATCTTCAGTGCAAGGAGTGCAAGACCGAGTACCCCCTCGAGGCGCTCTACGTGTGCGAGCAGTGCTTCGGACCGCTCGAGGTCGTCTACGACCACTCTCGTTCAAGCCGCGATCTCGGCGAGCTGCGCCGCCGCATCCAGGGAGGGCCGCAGAACATCTGGCGCTACGCGGACTTCCTCCCCCTCGCGGGCGGGCCCCCCGGGCCTTCCGGTCGGCTCGCCTCCAGGGTGGGGCTGCCGGCGGGATGCACGCCGCTGATCAAGGCTGACAGGCTGGCGGAGCGTCTCGGCCTGCGGGAGGTGTGGGTCAAGAACGATGCGGCCAATCCGACGCACTCGTTCAAGGATCGTGTTGTCTCGGTGGCTGTCACCCGTGCCCGCGAGCTGGGCTTCGAGACGATCGCCTGCGCCTCCACGGGGAATCTCGCCAACTCGGTAGCCGCCCATGGAGCGGCCCTGGGGATGGACTCCTACGTGTTCATCCCGTCGGACCTGGAGGAGCAGAAGATCCTCGCCACCGGAATCTACGGCACCAACCTCGTGGGGGTGGAGGGCAACTACGACGACGTCAACCGCCTCTGCACGGAGCTGTGCGCCGAGCGGGAGTGGGCGTTCGTGAACATCAACCTGCGCCCCTACTACGCCGAGGGATCGAAGACCCTCGCCTTCGAGATCGCCGAGCAGCTGGGTTGGGAGCTGCCCGATCGCTGCATCGTGCCGATCGCGTCGGGCTCGCTGTTCACGAAAATCGCCCGCGGTTTCGAGGAATGGCGTGAGCTTGGCCTGCTCGAGGGCGAGCTGCCGAGCATGAACGGCGCTCAGGCCGAGGGCTGCTCCCCTGTGGCCAGCGCGTTCGCGGCGGGCCACGATGTCTGCCGCCCGGTCAAGCCGAGCACGATCGCCAAGTCGCTGGCCATCGGCAACCCCGCCGACGGCCCATACGCGCTCGATCTGGCACGTCGCACGGGCGGCGGGGTGGACTCGGTCTCAGACGAGGAGATCCGGGCGGGCATCAAGCTGCTGGCGGAGACCACGGGAGTGTTCACCGAGACGGCCGGCGGAGTGACCACCGCGGTGCTGGCCAAGCTGGCGGCACGCGGAGACATCGACCCGAGCGAGCGCGTGGTGCTCGTGATCACGGGCGAGGGCCTGAAGACACTCGATGCGGTGCGCGGCACGTTCGAGACGACCACGATCAAGCCGACGGTGGAGGCATTCGATCAGGCGGCAGTGGGTCAGACGGTGAGCGTCTGATGTCCGTCGTGGTGAAGATCCCCACGCAGCTGCGATCCGCTTCAGGCGGCGAGGCCGAGACGGTGCTCGACGGAGCGACCGTGCAGGAGGTGCTGAACGGGCTGTTCGAGCGCTTCGAGGAGCTGCGGGCTCGCATCTCCGACGACGATGGCACGCTACGGCGATTCGTCAACGTGTATCTCGCCGGCGAGGACATCCGCTTTCTCGACGGGCTGCAGACACCGGTCAAAGACGGCTCGGAGTTGACGATCCTTCCCGCGGTGGCGGGCGGCTAGCGAGGCGAGGACGCGACCGCGGCGGCGCGATGGGTCGCCGCGTGGGCGGTGGTCGGTGCGGTGGAGCCGCTGAAGCCGATGGTGGAGACGAGTCCGGCGGCGCACATCGCGCCGATGGTGAGCGAGCGCATCCGCTTTGGCGTCAGCCACCCGAAGTGGTGGGTCTGGAGCCAGCTTCTGAACCCGGTGGCGGCCGAGGCAGCCGCCATTGCGCAACCGGCGCACATCCGGCGATCCTAGCGCCGCTACCTAAAGCTGCTCGGCGGCTCCGGCGCGGCTCTCCAGGCGTCGGCGCAGCTCATCGCCGCGACCGGCCGCCACGGCACGCGCTGCGCGTGCCTCGGTCAGCTCCAGGCCCTGGGCATGGGCGAAGTCGAGCAGGTCCTGGCGCTCCTCGCCCTCGCGGGCGGTGCGCAGGAACAGCCAGCAGAACAGCCCCAGCGTCAGGATCGACTCCTCCACCATCATGATCGCCCCCGCCAGGTTCTGGTCGGCCAGAGGGGAGATGTGGTAAACGGCGTCGCCGTGGAGGTAGAAGGGATAGAAGACGCTGCCGGACCACAGGAAGATATTCCCCAGGACGGTGCCGGCGAGACGCACGACGACGATGTAGAGGAGCTTGCCGAGGTTGCCGAACCACGCCGGCGTGGGCAGCGGTCCGAACAGGCACATCCACATGTTGATTCCGAGGCCGAGGAACATGGCGTGCTCGATGGCGTGCACTCCCGAGTGGCGCAGCGCCGCCTGGTAGAGCGAGGGCAGGTGCCACACGTACAGGTCCACAGCCCACAGGGGGAAGGCGATGGCCGGGTGGGAGAGCGCGCGCAGGCGGTCGAAGAAGCCGATGCGGAGGATCGGCGCGAGCATCGGCCCGGTCAGTCCCAGCACGATCAAGAGCGCCGCTATGTCGCCTAGCAGCAGGTGCTCGATCATGTGCACGTAGAGCAGTTCCTCGGCCGCCCCGCCGAGCGAGGTGAGCGCCGCGCCGATCAGCACGAAGCCTCCGTAGAAGCAGGCCTGACGCCAGCCGGACACGGGATGGCCGTTGAGCGCGAGCGTTCGGGCCCGGCGGGCATAGAGCAGCCCGAGAAGGGCGAGCGGTCCGAGCTGGAAGGCGGCTGAGACGTCGGAGGAGACTGCGAGCGGGACGAGGTTCATGCCCGGTCAGATTACTCGGGGCAACGTGTGATCGGCGAGGCGGAGAGCGCGCTTTCCATAGACTGCACCCGGCATGAGAGCCCCGTCCCGTCGCACCGTCGCAGCGCTGGCATGGGGACTGGGCGTGGTCGCGCTGTTGTTGCCGGCGGTCGCGCAGGCTCATGGGATCGTGGGCAAGGCCGACCTCCCGATTCCCGTGTGGCTGTTCAGCTGGACGGCTGCGATCGTGCTCGTGGTCTCGTTCGTGGCGCTGTCCACGCTGTGGCGCACCCCCCAGCTGCAGGACCAGCACCGGCGCGGGCTCTTCTCCTTTCCCGCTCCCCTGGAATGGCTGGCTGGCGTGGTGGGTGTGGGGTTGTTCGTGGTCGTGATCTACAGCGGGTTCGCCGGCGCCCAGGTGGCCAATGCGAACTTCTCGGTGACCTTCGTCTACGTGATCTTCTGGGTGGGCCTGCCGGTGGCCAGCGTGTTGTTTGGAGACGTCTTTCGGGCATTCAGCCCCTGGCGGAGCTGCGCGCGGGTGCTCCAGGCGCTCAGCGGCCGGATCCGAGGCTCCGATGCCGGCCCTCCGCTGACCTATCCGGCGTGGCTCGGCAACTGGCCGGCGGTGGCTGGACTCATCGGCTTTGCCTGGCTGGAGCTGGTGTACGTGGAACGCGACAATCCCTCCACGCTCGCCGCGCTTTCGCTCGGCTACTTCCTCGTGATGCTCGTGGGAATGGTGCTGTTCGGTGTGGAGGAGTGGGGAGCAGGCGATGGCTTCGGGGTCTACTTCGGGCTGCTGGCAAAGCTCTCCGCACTGGTGCGAGCGCCTGACGGGAAGCTGTATGTGCGCAGACCGCTGAGCGGGATCACCGACCTTCGCATCCGCCCCGGCACGATCGTGCTGGTCTGCGCGCTGGTGGGCACGACCACGTTCGACGGCTTCTCCAACGGCGGGATCTGGCGCAACAACGAGCCGAGCCTGCAGAGCGTGTTCTCCGACCTCGGGCTCTCATCGACGCCGGCGCAGGAGCTGACCTACTCGGTGGGGTTGGTGCTCTGCATCCTTCTGATCCTCGCCGTCTACCGGGTGGGGATCCTCGGCGTACGCAGCGTGAGCGGGCGCTATGGCAGCGATGAGCTGTGGCGAAGCTTCGCGCACTCGCTCGTGCCGATCTCCTTCGCCTACGTGCTCGCGCACTACTTCTCGCTGCTGCTGTGGCAGGGCCAGGCGATGGCCTATCTGATCTCCGATCCGTTGGGCAACGGATCGAATCTGTTTGGTTCCAGCTCCTACCAGATCGACTACCACGTGATCTCCTACGCCGGCATCTGGTACGTCCAGGTTGCCGCCCTAGTCGCCGGCCATGTGGCGGGGCTGGCGCTCGCGCACGACCGCGCCCTGGTGCTCTACAAGGACCCTGAGGAGGCTGTGCGCAGCCAGTATTGGATGCTGGCCGTGATGGTGGCCTTCACGAGCTTCGGGCTGTGGCTGCTCTCCTCCGTGGGGACGTGAGCCGCGGCCGGTGATAGGTTTCATGCAATGGCACCGCTGGCCTGCTTGACGCACTGGTACATCTCGATGCTCTACGTCGTGCCCGTCGTGGGCGTTGGCGGCTGGGGCTGGTGGAGCTCCAAGCGTATGGCCCGCAAGAAGTCGGGTCGCGGTCCGCGGGCCGGCGCCAGCGCAAGCTGAGCAGCACTCCGGAGAGCCTCAAAGGTCCGCCAGCAGCCCATTTTGGCTTCGGAAGTTCTTAACGAGCGTTGAGGTAAGCGTGAGTAGCATGGGCTTTGCTAGTGCCTATGACCTCACAGACACTCGTCCGCCTCCCCGCCGATGGGCTCACCGAGAGGTTCGATCCGACGGCCTGCTTGGATGAGCGCGTACGCCACACGGCCGCGCTCACAGACCCTGTGGTTCCGGGTCGCTACATACAGGTCGAGGGGCCCGATCGAACGCTGCTGATCCCGTTGGGAACGGAGGCGATCCACATCGGCCGCGGGCTCTCCGCGGACCTGCACCTCGACGAGAGCTCCGTATCACGACGCCACGCGATCCTCGTGCCCCGACCCACCGGAGCAAGGGTGCTCGACGATCGCAGCTCAAATGGCACCTTCGTGAACGGACGACGCATCCAGCAGGCGGATCTGGCCAACGGCGACGTGATCGTCGTCGGGCGGATCATGCTGCGCTACCTCGAGCTGTAGGTCCTGGGAATCAGCGCCGCCAGCCGGGCCGTGTTCCGGCCGGCGGACGCTGCCCCTGTGCCCATCATCCGGTCCGTTCAGCCCTCGACAGCGAAGGCCGGCTCGACGGAGCTCTCACGTGCGCGCCACTCCTGCAGGCTTGCCAGCGAGCCGTCGATTATGCGGTTCAAGAACTCGGTGCGGTCGTTGATGTGGGGCAATGGCACGCCGGGGACCGGCAGCTCGAGGAACTCGCACAGCGGCTCCCATCCGTCCGAGACGCTCCACACGAGCAGGCGCTCGGGGGCGATCACGCTCTTGACTTCCTCGTTGTGTCGGTTCATGGCGTCGATCATCTGCTGGGGCTCGGAATGGCCGCCGGCGAAGGTGCCCTGGCCCTGCCACAGAAGCCCGTCGATCATGCTGAGGAAGCCGCGCCACTGGGGGTCCACGCAGCCCTGCGCGCTCGACAGCAGCCGGATCAGCGACTCGCCGTTGCGCACCGCCCACACGGTCTGACGCATGCTGCGCTCCCACGCCTCGGGGTCGCGGACGCTCAACAGGACCTTGGCGTCGGGGTAGAACTCGGCGAGCTCGCGGTAGAAGTAGCCGCCGGGCCAGTCCACCGTCGACTCATAGCCGTCGAAGATCTCCCTCCAGCGCGGTTCCCCCGAGAGGGCCTGCTCCCAGAGGGTCGCCTGGTCGAGATCGCCCAGCACATTGACCATGTGGTAACAGGGACCCAATCCAAGCATCTCCAGCGCCATCTTCTGCGTCAACGTTCCCGTACGCGGCATGCCCGCACCTATGAGCTTCATGTTTCTCCTCGCGCTGCTTCGGTGTTCGTTCTCGACGCAGCCCCTCGCCACGCCGCCTATGAGATCGCGCCCCCTCTGCAGCGCACATGGCGCTGGGCCAACAGAACTCTAGCCGAGCGCTGCGAGCGAACATTAAGAAACGGCGAACATTCCGTCGGAGTCCAAACTCGGTACTTCGGCTGATTGGAACTCTGGCGATCCTGTCGGGCGCGATGCCGGGTTCTGGCCGACCGGGTGCTTTCGAGCGGGGGTAGGCAGGGCATGAGTGCGGCGGAGGGGGCTTCCCTAGGTAGGAGAGCAGTTACTGTATAACCATTGCGATACAGTAATTAATGGGTGAAACAGCAGACTCGCTTGCTCTCGCGACGACAGCGGGCGAACGGTGCGCGCGCTCAGGACGCTTGAATCGGGTCTTTCGGGCGCTCGCTCGCCGGCTCGGCTCCGTCATGCACATGAGAGTTGCCGGTGAAGGGCAGCACGTCGATCAGCCCCGTCAACTCGAACAGGCGTTGGACGGCGCTCGAGCCGGGAACCAGAGAGAACTGACAGCCGTGCTTGTCGCAGAGCTTGCCGGCGAACACGATTGCGGCGAGGCCGGTGGAGTCGATGAACAGCAGCCTGCTGAGGTCGAGCGTGATCGCGCGCGTTCCGTCTACGCACAGCCGTGAGACGGAGGCTTCGAGGCTGGGGACGGAGGCGATGTCCAGTTCGCCTGTGAGGAGCAGCCGGTAGCGACCGTCGTGCTCGAGTTCCTCGATGTCGAGGCCTGTGGGCGGCAGCGGCTCGATCATCGCTTGAGGCCGTAAGACGGACAGCAGCATAGAAAAACAGGCATTGCGACCTCCGCACAAAGAATTGGCTGTGCGAGAGTCCCCCCCGGCTGCACGGCCCCGGCTGCTTCGAACAAGTCGAACGAGCGACGGCCCTGCGGTGCCAGCGCGTCCTACCGCTGTAGCTGCGCCCCCACGACCCCTCAGGAGTCCCAGAGGACGCAGGCTCATCCTAGCGTACGGTCCTCCTGGAGTCGTGAGATAGTGCGCATGTGCACACGGTACTGGTGATCGGCGAAGCGGGGGGATTGGGCGCGGCGCTGGTGCGTCGACTGGAGCAGAATGGGATGGCCGTGGAGGCCGCGACGTCGCTCAGCGACAGCGAGCTGTCGAGGATCCTGGCGCAGCCGCGCTGGGATGCGGTGGCGGTGGTTACCCGTGACGACGTGCTCGCGCTGCGGTTGACCCTGCTGAGCGCTCACCTGCGCCCGGATCTCCCGCTGTGGGTGACGATGTTCGACCGTACGATCACCCGCGAGCTCCAGCATGTGGTGCCTGCGGTGCACGTGGTCTCGCCCTCTGAACTCGTGGCCGAGGACCTCGCCGAGCAGTGCATCTCGGCGGCTGGCCCCGAGGCCTCACGGCGGGGTCGCCGCGGCATCCGGCTGGTCGACGACGCGCTCAGGCTGCTGGCGCGAGCCGGCGTGGGTCTGCTGCTGGCGCTGATCTTCGAGGGAGCCATCTCGATGATCGCCCTGCACGAGGGGGTGGTGGATGCGCTGTACTTCAGCACCCGCTCGGTTGCCACGGTGGCAGGGGCACCGGGAGCGGCCTCGGGGGCGGCGTGGTACAAGGCGCTCTCTGCGCTGGACACGCTCGCGGCGCTGCTGCTGGTGGCGGTGTTCACCGCTGCGCTCGTGCGCCGTCTCAGCCGCCCGCGGCTGACGACGCTGCTGGGGGCGAGGGCGGCGCCGGCGCGCCACCACGTGCTGCTCGTGGGTTTTGGCCAGGTCGGGTTTCGCCTGGCCCAGGAGCTGCATCGCCGCGGTGTGGCGGTGCTCGGGGTGGAGCAAGACCCCCAGGCGCCGTGTGTGCGTCTCGCGCGCGCAGCGGGAATCCCGGTGGCGATCGGCCGGGGCGACGATCGTGAGACGCTCGAGCGTCTCGGCATCCGCCACTGCGCGGTGGTGGCGGCGGTGACGTCGGCCGACCTGGTCAACGTCGCGGTGGGTCTGGCCGCCAGCGATCTTGCACCTGGCGTCCCACTGGTGTTGCGCCTGGGCGACGGCGAGGTGGCGGCTGAGACCGACTCGCTGCTGCATCTGGGCCGGATCTGCGACGCCCACAAGATCGCCTCGGAGACGATGCTCGAGGGCCTGCGTGCCTCGGGTCAGAGCGTTGAGCCCGCCCCGGCGGGCAGCTAGCCTGGGCGGCGATGTCCGACACGAGCACGATCGCCTCGCTTGCCACGGCCGGGGGCACGCTGATCCTGGCGCTCGCCACCTTCTCCTCCACCCGCTCTGCCAACCGGGCGGCTCGGGTGTCGGAGCAGGCGTTGAAGGTGGGTCTGCGCCCGGTGCTGTTCAATGCCCGACCGCAGGATCAGCCGCAGAAGGTGGGCTTCGCCGATTCCCACTGGCTGCGACTGCGTGACGGGCTCGCCGCCGCCCAGATCCACGACGACAAGCTGTATTTCGCGATTCCGCTGCGCAACGTGGCGGCGGGGCTGGCGGTGCTGCACGGATGGCACATGACGCCGGGACAGCCGAAATCGGATCTTCCGATGCCGGCGATCGAGGACTTCCGCCGCCTGCAGCGCGACCTGTATGTGCCATCCGGCGATATCAACTTCTGGCAGGCGGCGGTTCGCGACCGCGACGACGAGCTGTATGCGCCTTTGCGGGAGGCTGTACGGGCAGGCGAGGGCCTGGCGGTGGACATTCTCTACGGCGATCACGAGGGCGGCCAGCGCACGGTGACGCGTTTCTACATCACGCCGCGGGGCCAGGCTGTCGACGAGGAGCCGTGGCTGTGGATGTGTGTCACCTCACGTCACTGGAACGTGGATCGAGCGGATCCGCGATAGAGAGCGCCCAATCCAGCGATCAGGCCGAGGGCGCCGAGGATCAGGGCGGCGAGAGCGAGGCCATTGCTTGCGCTCGAGCTCGGTTTCACCCTGTCCGGGCTCGGTGGGGTCGCAGGGGAGGAGTTGGAGTTGGCGCCCTGCCCCGCTTCGGGGCCCGCCTCGGCGCCGGCGACGTCCTCGATGACACCGCCTTTGGCGGTGACGTTGATCCTCGGGGCTGGGTGTTCGGCGCTCAGCGAGGGGTCGATCCAGTGCACGACCTGTCCATTGCTGTAGGTCTGGACGGTCTTCAACAGGAGCGCCTGTCCACCTGCTGTGGCGGGGATCGCCAGTGAGAGTGGCAACTCGACGAACTGGCCGTTTCCGACCCGCCCGAGGGGCCCCGTCCAGCTCCACACGATCTGGGAGACCTCGGTGTCGATTGTTTCGCCGTCTTCTTTGATGGGGGTGGGGAGCTTGGTTTCGATCACCTTCGCGCTCCAGCCGGGCACGTTCTCGTAGTCCACGCCGGTGAACCCCGGGGGGAAGAGGGTGTCGACACGCTTGACATAGGCCCCTTCCTGCTCGCCGGGGACGCGCACGTCGATCGTGGCGAAGGCTCCGGCGGGGATCGTGTTTGGGTGCAGGCTGATGTGCGCCTGTGCGGCTGGCGGCGCGAGCAGTGCCGCCACGGCGATCGGCAGGGCAAGCTTGATGGTCTTCATGCTGGGGCGCTCCTCCTGGGTGGGTGAGGGTTGGGATTGGGCGGCTTCGCCGGCTGGTGTGGCGGGCGATCATCGAATCGGGACCTGCACGGTGCGGGTGAACTCTTCGAATTCAGAGATGCGGTCGACGAGCTTGACCGTCCAGTCGCCGCCTGGCGAGAGCACGGCGGCGTTCAGGGTGTAGTGACCGGGGCCGGAGACGTTTGGCTTCAAGGGCAGTGGCCCGATGCCCTTGGATGGCAGCGCAGCGGTGACGGTGAGCTCCTTGGTGGCTGTGAACTGGCCCCCGCTCTTGGCGTCGAACAGGTAGAGGTGAATCGTGTTGAGGCCGACCCGGGCGGGTTCGACGGTCATCTCCAGGACTGCCGGGCCGATGGTGGTGTTGATCGAGAATGGACCGCTGGCGGCGTCGATCGGCGGGGCGTAGCTGACCAGCGCGGCGGTGACACCGAAGACCGCGAGCATGAGCACCAGCTCGCTGCGCAGCGTGCGACGAGCCACGATGCCTGTCGGTCCTGGGGATCCGTCAATGTCGAGGATCCGCCGCAGGGCAGGAATGATCCGGTTGCGATTGATCCAGCCAAGGCCGATGAGGAGCAGCAGCAGTGCGCTCTTGAGGAGGATCAGGGCGCCATAGGTGGTGTGCAGGAGCGCATCGATGCTGCGGACGTCGATGTATGCCTGCACCACGCCGGTGAGGGCGAGTACGAGCACGCAGCCGAGCGCCAGGGGGGAGAAGCGGATGAGGGTGGCGAGCAGCAGACGGCTGCGCTCGGGGCCCTCGAGCGCTCGGGTGGCGAGCGGGAGCACGACCAGCAGGCACACGATGCCGCCCACCCAGACGCTGGCGGCGAGCACATGCAGCACGTCGGAGGGAAGGAAGACGCCTACGGGGCTCTCGATGCTCGCGTGACCGGCGAGCGCGGGGGTGAGGGCGAGATAGGCGGCCCCTAGTGCGATTGGCGCCTTCAGCCAGCTGCGCCTGCGCTTGCGCATGGCGGCCAGCAGCGCTCCGAGCGCGATCCAGTCGAGGGCACGCACTCCCCACACCTCGCCAAAGCGGCTTTCGAGGGTGTTTTCCACGACCACAGATTTGATCGATGACCACAGGGAGACTCCTGCCGCGGAGGCACCCTGGAGCAGGATCCCGAGCAGGCTCACCAGGACCCCCGTCACCACGGCGAAGGCGAGCAGCTTGGACAGCCGCGAGGTGAAGGCGCCGGCGGCGAGCGACCATCGCTGCTCTGGGCCTGCCACGGCGGAGAGGGCTGGCAGCCAGGCGACGAGCAGAAAGGCCAGGGCGCCGATCAGCAGGGCGATGGAGAGGTAGTCGAGGCCGTGAACGAGCCCGAAGGCGAGCTTGGTGACGCGGCCGCTCTGGCTGTGGGCGATCAGCCCGGCGACGGTCACAGAGGGGGCGGCGCCGGCGTGGCCGAGGTTGAACACTAGGCCGCCGAAGACGATGTGGGTGTCGGCGGAGACCACGCGGTAGGTGGCCGTGTAGGTGCCGTCGGGTAGAGATGGCTGTAGGCCGACACCCATCCAATGCTCGCGGCCTTGGGGGTGGGTGACATGGAGGTTGTCGACCTCCTGTCCCTTGGCGTTGTACACACGGACCGCTCCAAGGGTGCCCCCGACTGCCTGGTTGAACTCGAAGATCACCTGCCTGGGCTGGCTGGCCACTGTGGCCCCCGATGCGGGCGATGTACCCAGCAGCTGGGCGTGGGCCAGTGCCGAGGTGGCGCCGGCGAGCATGGCGGTGAGCGTCAGGGTGAAGACGAGCGCGAGCCTGCTCGGGGCGCTCATGGGCTACCAGGCCTCTCGGCCCGCGGTCGGCGAGGGCCCCTCTCCGCCTCCCTGTGGGGAGTCGCCGGGAGGAGGCTGTCGTGCCCGGCGCCGGCGCACGAACCCCACGAACAGCAGGCCGAGTAGGACGATGGCCACCAGGGCGACGATCGCGCCGACGGGCGTCTTGGAGGCGCTCTCGGGCGTCCAGAAGAGTTCCCCGTCCACGGACCCTTTGCGCGTGCCCACGGCGATGGGCACCTGCCAGGCGAAGATCTTGGTGCGCACGGCCTGGTTCTTCACCTGCGGGGGCAGGGATGGGGACATCCAGTGGATGCGATGGTCATGCCATTCGAGCTGACCGGTGCGGTCCACCACGACCCAATTGGGGGTGGCGCTCGGCGCCGCCGAGGAGGGCACTTTGACGTTGCCGTAGAAGTTCTGGTTGAGGAAGTAGGCGGGAGAGCGGGTGTTGAGCTCGACGGTGCCGTTGGCCAGCACCCGGGCGTAGGGTTCGCCCTGGTAGCCAAACACGGTGATGTCCTGGCCGCTGTGGTTGGTCAAGAGCAGGCGGTCGGCGAACTCGAGCACCTGCAGGCTCAGTCCGGAGGTTGCCGGCGAGACTGTGGTTATCTGCGAGCGAAAGTGATAGCTGCTCCCCTGATCGCTGATCGGGTTCTCGCTCTCGCTGGTGGGGCTCTGGGAACTTGCCTGAGCTCGCTCTACGGCCGGGATCGACAGCATGAGCGCGCTCAGCACGACAATGATGAGGCGACGGGACATCGTGGCTCCTCGCTCGTGTGTGCTTACGGGTCTTGCGGGCGAGCGAGGCGGGGCGCAGCTGGCTGCGCCCGGGCCGGCTAGCTCGCTGCGGGGAGGGGGGAGGCGGGCGTACCGCCAACGAACAGCCGATGAGCAGGCCGCCGTGGGTGGCAGCGAGCACCACGCTCTTGTGCGCCGCCGCCGAGGAACGTGGGCGCGGCCAGCGGGAAGCTCGACTGGAGCGCAGGGCTCTCAGCACCCGCTCGCCTGGATAGCGCCGCGCGAGCAGCGGGATCGCCAGCATCAGAGCCGGCAGCAGGCACAGAGTTGCGTGCAGCACGAGCTGCGAACTCTACCCCAACGAACTCGAGTCTGAGAGGACTAGGAGCGGTGCAGGGCGTTGGCCAGGCTCACGACGATGTATGCGGCGAACCCCACGCCGAGCAGGCGCCGAAACCAGTTATCGCCGCGGCGCGCCTCTTCGTAGGCCCACACGCTCAGGGAGGCATAGAACAGGGCTGTGAACGCCCGGTGTCCCTGTCCGCGGGTGAGCTGGCCGGCGGCGCTTGCCAGCAGCGCGACAAGGAGGGGCGGATTTGGGAACTGCACGATCGGAAATCGGGCAGGCCAGCTCCATCGCAGCACTCGGCTCACCCCGCGATGTTCTCAAAAGAGCGAGATATACGCCCCGAAGCCTTGGCAGAGGGGGCGCTTATGGCTACCGTGGAGTGGTATGGGAGTAAGCGGTGGCATCTGCTTTCTCAGGCCGGATCGAGCGGTTTGAAGGGGATGCCATGAGGGCCGCTGGACTCGTGATTGCCAGCGGTGCTCAGGGTGGTACCGCTCACCCCGTGGCGGCGCACGACACGCTGGTGGTGGCACTGCTGATCGTGGCGATGGTTGGGGTCGGAACACTGATCTTCGCCTACCTGCGCCGGCGCTCCAGACGTCAGCCGCCGGTCGCGGATCAGTGGCGGGCTCTGGCGGTGATGGGCGAGCTCTGCCCGCACGGGTGGCAGGCGCAGATAACGCTCTACGGGTGGGGTGCGCCGATGCCCGATGACGCTCCGCCTTCCAGGGTGCCTTTGGTGGAGTTGGAATGGAAGCAGTTCGACGGGCAGGTCGGGCAGGTGGTGGTGGCGCGACGAGTGTGGGCTCCCACCATCGGCGAGGCGCTGCAGACGATGGTGGAGGATCGCCAGACCGACCTGGCGTTCGAGCAGATCGAGCAGGATGCCGCCAGGGACGCCGATGTGTGGTGGAACGATTGACCGTCGGGCCTTTGCGGTGACCGCATGACGAGAGGTCGATGCAGCACAGTGGAGGGGGGAGGAGTCGAGCCGGGAATCCATGGGCCTGCGCTCGGTATCCTCAGGCCAGATGCCCAACCTCCCCGAGATCATTGCCGGGCCCACCCCGATCCAGGTGCCCCGAGAGGGCGAGACCTACCGCTGGAAGGTGATGAACGGCCGGGCGGAACAGCACGTGTACGTGGAGATCGCAGGTGGCCTGCGCGCGGATGCGTTCGAGGACCCGCTGCGCTCTGCGATCGAGTCGAAGGGGGAGTCGGTGCTGCGGGCTCTGCTCGCCCGCGCTCACGTCCCGACGCGCATAAAGATCACCTCGGCGGGGATCAGCGAGGTTGGCTCAGACCTGCAGCGTCGAATCATCCCGCTGTAGAAGACGCGCGAGCAGAGCTGGCTCTGAATCCGCCCCACGTACGCAGGCGTTCATATTTGACTGCAGAGATGATCCGGCGAGCGGGGGCAGGCGTATATGGAGTGACAGACTCACTCACGCCACTCAAAGGAGCATTGCATGCGCAATACCACAGGGAGCGGCCTGAGCCGCGGTCAGTTTCTTCGCAACGCGGGCAAGGGCGGCATCGTGCTCGCAACCAGCAGCGGCGTTCTCGCAACGGTGTCAAGCTCGGCGTTTGCGTCGGGTCCGACGTCGAGCGATGTGGAAACACTTCAGGCCGCCTACACCGCCGAGAGCCTGGCGGTGATCGTCTACTCGGCGATCATCAAGAACTTCCACGCCTTCAGGCACCCGAAGCTCGAAAACAAGGACTACTTCGAAGCCGCATTGAAGAACGAGATGGATCACAAGGCGTTTCTCGCCAAGGCCCTCGGTGCAAAAACCCCGACCGGGCTCAAATTCAAGATCCCCGCGAGCGTCACCAAGACGGGCCAGTCACTGTTGAACACCGGCGTGGCACTGGAGACGGCGTTCGTCGAGGCATACCTGGGCGCATCTGAAACATTCAGCTCACAGGAACTGCGGACGGTGGCGGCCAAACTGGCGGCCAACGAGGCTACGCACTTCAGCTTCTTCGACGCTGAAGCCGGCGGTCATGGCGTTTTGCCCTCGCTTCCCAGCAGCGACACGATTCCCAACACGGTCAAGAAGCTCAAGCCGTTCCTGGCCTAAGGAGTTGAAGAAGTAACCATGCCGCGAGCGGTGGGCCGGGCCATGCGACCGGTCTGCGCTCGCGGCAGGCTAGGTGAGATGTTCGCCCACCAGCCAGGCGAGGGTGGCGGCGAGACCTGCCGAGTAGTCCACCTGTGGCTCCCACCCAAGCACCTCTCGTGCCTTGCGGTTGCTGAAGTCCTGGCTACAGCCGAGGACCTGTACGGCCTGCCGCGAGAGCAGGGGAGGCATCTTCAAGCCGGTGGCTCGGCGCAGGAGGCGGTAGCCGTGCTCGAGCGAGAAGGCGATGGAGTCGGCCAGCCTATAGGGCAAGCTCCAACGGACTCTAGGAGAGCTAAGACCGTCAGCCAGATCGTCGGTGAACTCTCTCCAGGTGACGGGGAGACCGTCGCTGACATTGAACGTCTGGCCGGCCGCGTCGGGGTGATCGAGAGCGAGGACTGCCAGGTCGATGAGGTTGTCCACGTAGCAGAGCCCGGCGCGCGCGCGGCCTCTGTCGATGAGCAGCATGTTGCGAGCGCGGATCGCACGAGCGATCTCGCCCACGACCTCGATCGAGCCTGGTCCGTAGACCGTTGCGGGGCGGAGGATGACCGCGTTGAAGGTTTGCTCGTCCTCTGCGCGGCGAACTTCGACCTCCGCGTCGAGCTTGCTCTGCGCATACCAATTGGAGAACCTCTTGGAGGTGAAGGACTCCTCGATCGCGGGACCCACGGGGTGGCCATAGACATCGGTGGTGCTGAAATGTATGAAGCGCTCGACGGATGCAGCGGCGCGACAGGCGGCGAGCAGGTTCCTGGTGCCCACGACGTTCGTGTGGGTGATCTCCTCGACGGTGGCCCAGTCGGACACCAGGGCGCCGCAATGGAATATGTAGCGACAGCCCTCCACGGCCTTGGTGAGCGACGCCGCGTCAGTGAGGTCGCCGTGGGCGAGCTGGACGTCCAGCCCCTCAAGGGATGAGGTACTGCTGCTCGCGCGCACGAGACAGCGCACCGGGTGGCCGTTACGCACCAGTCGCTTTGTCAACTGCCCGCCGATGAACCCGGATGCTCCCGTGATCAGGCAGAGGCTCTCTGACGATAGGTTGACAGGCTCGTCTGGAGGCGACGGGAGGGAGTCGCTCACGTGGACGTCTTGGGTGTGGCTCGACGGCGCAGCGTCGCTTTGGCGATGTCGCGCACGATCGACCAGTTGTTGCCGGCCGCGCCGTGGCACTCGGCCAGCACGGAATCGAGGGCGTCGAGGAAGCTGTGGGCCTCGCTCTCGGAGAGGGTCAGCGGGGGCAGCAGCTTGATTACGTCGTTCTTGCCGGCTGCCATGGTGATGATGCCGTGGTCGCGATGCAGGGGGATCACGATCAGCTGAGGGAAGAGGCCCTCGCTCGCCAGATGGATCAAGCGCCAGTTGAGCTTCGCCACACGGGAGCTTGGCGCGCACAGCTCGATCCCGATCATCAGTCCACAGGAGCGGATCTCCTTGACCATCTCGTAGCGCTGCTGAAGCTCGCTCAGGCCCTCCGCGAGCACGTCGCTCATATGGGCGGCGTGCTCCACCAGGCCGTCGCGCTCGATGATCCGCATCGTGGCCAGCCCGGCTGCGGCCGAGAGGCGATTTCGCCCGAAGGTGGACTGGTGCACATAAGAGCGCTCGAGCGTCCCCACCGCCTTCTGGTAGATCCTGCGGCTCGTCACCATGGCGGCCACCGGCATGTAGCCCCCGCTGAGGGCCTTGCCGACGAGCACGAAGTCCGGTTCCAGCGCCCAGTGCTCGAGTGCGAACCACTTGCCGGTGCGGCCAAGACCGGTTTGGATCTCGTCGACCACGAACATGGTGCCGTAGCGCCTGCATAGCTCCTGGGCGGCCCGCATGTACCCGGGGGGCGGGAGGGTGACCATGCGACCTTGCACCGGCTCGACGATGAAGGCGGCGACGTCCTTGGTGCGCAGCTCAGACTCCAGGCGATCGAGGTCGCCGAAGGGAACACGCGCGCAGCCGGGCAGCAAAGGCCCGAAGCCCTCCTTGAAGAACTCGTCGCCGACCAGCGAGAGCGGTCCGAGTGTGACCCCGTGAAAGCTGTTCTCGCAGGAGATGAAGCGCGGGCGAGAGGTGGCGGCGCGGGCGAACTTCATGGCCGAGTCCACGGCCTCGGCGCCGGTGCTCGTGAAGAACACCGCGTCGAGATCGCCCGGTAGGCGCCGGGAGAGCGCCTCGGCGAGCATGCCGGCCAGCGCCGAGTAGTGCAGTTGCACGCCATCGACGAGATCGGCGGCCAGCGTCGCCTGCAGGACCTCGCGCACGTCGGGATGGTTGTGGCCGAGGCTGGCGAAGCCCTCCCCGGTGTGGAAGTCGAGATAGGCGCGACCGGCGGAGTCATAGAGATGAGACCCCTTGGCCGAGGTGTACTGCTTGTCGAAGCCAAGGATCCGCAGCACCTCGACGAGCGAGGGATCGAGGTGACGGCTCGCCAGCTCGAGGGTCTCCTCCGTGCGCTCGATGGCATCGGCGACCACTCCCAAGGGGTCGGAGGGTTGGTCGAGCTGAGGTCGAGGCCCTCCGTTGCGCGCGGTTGTCTCGCTTGTCACTGGAGCCAAATGTAGCGGCCGTGAGGCGGTGGCGTGCCTCGCACTTGGAGCGGGCGGGGGGGACCGGCGCCGGGCGCCGGCCCCCGAGCGTCGGTTTAGTGCAGCACGGCGGTCACGGGCTGGCCGCCGGATGTGAAGTCGAACGTCGCCGAGATCACCGGGTGGGTTCTGCACTCCGCGCCGCTGTCGCCGCCTTTCTGCGTCTTGATGGCGGTGAACGTCACGTTCAGCGGTTCCCCATTGGTTGGGAAGGATCCGTTCCTGAAGGAGCTCGTCGTGATGACGCAGGTCTCCGGAGGATGGTAGGGGGGGTGGAGAGGAGAGACCCTCAGGATGACCTTGGTCAGAATCGTCAACTGGCCCTTGGGGGTGAGCGTGACGGTCCAGGGCAGTGAGGTGGTGGTGACGGTGACTTCATTGAGCGGTTCGGCGATGGTGGAGACGCACCTGCCTTCGGGTTCTTCACCCGCGAAGACGGCTTCAGTGAGTTCCATCGTGTCGCTCTTGGTTTCACCGTTGGTTCCCAGCTTGCCGGCGAAGTTGGTGTCCTGGCAGGTTACGGATCCGGCCTCTGTCCTGATGAGAAAGTTCGAGCTCGAAACGGCGATCGGGGCCCCCGGCGCCAGCGGTATGCCGCCGGCCTCCAGCGTCAGTGATTTGGGCGTGGCCAGTGCGCTCCCGGCCGTGACTCCCGCCAGCGCCATCGCGGCCACCGTGGCCGTGCTGGTCTTCAAAAAGCGCTCCTGGTCCCCTCCCTCGCGAATGTCCGAGAGGGGAGTATACGCTTGACATTAGGTGTCACGACATGCCGTTCACGGCATGTTCACTGGAGGCGGAGGCGCCGAGATCTCCACGAGCATCGTGACGACGAACGCTGCGATCCAGCTGGCGCAGAGCTGCTGGGCGGTGAGTCGCGGCCCCTTCGCGGGCAGGGGCGGGGGCCGGCGGATGCCCGCCGGCCCCGAGAGTGTTAGTGCAGTATTGCGGTCACGGGCTGTCCGCCCGATGTGAAGGCAAGCGTCATCGAGATCACCGGGTGGGTTCTGCACTCCGCGCCGCTGTTGGCACCTTTCACGGCTTTGACGTTGGTGAAGGTCACGCTCAGCGGATCGCCGTTGGTCGGGAATGAGCCGTTTCTGAAGCCACTTGTCCTGAGGATGCAAGTCGCCGGAGGGTGCTGGGGTGGGTTGGGGGGTTCGATTCTTAGGACAACTTCGCTTTTGATTGTGAGCTGGCCTTTGTTGGTGAGAATGAATGTCCAGGGAAGCGATGTGGAGGTCGCCGTGACATTGACTTCCCGGAGCGGTTTGGGGAGCGTGGAGGTGCATTTGCCTTCGTTCGCCGGTTCACCCGCAAAGACCGCTTCGGAGATTTCCATCGTGTCTATCTTCGGTTCGCTGTTCGCCAGCAGGCCGCCGAAGCTGGTGTCCTGGCAGGTCCCGTCCCCGGATTCTGTGTGCACCAGGAAGTTCGAGCTCGACACGTCGATCTGCGCCCCCGGTGCCAGCGGTTCGCCGTTGGCCTCCAATGTGAGCGTTTTCGGCGTGGCGAGCGCGCTCCCGGCCCCGGTTGCAGCCAGTGCCATCACAGCCACCACCACAGCCGTACATGTCCTCAAGAAGCGTTTCATCTCCTGGTCCCCTCCCTCGCGAGTGTCCGAGTGGCGAGTATACGCTTGACATTAGGGTCACGACATGGCGTTCACGGCATGTTTACGCGAGTCGGTGGGCGTCAGCCGTGTCCGTGGAGCGCTTGGCATGGATCTCACAAGTGCTGCTCCGCCTCGATCCGCGGCGGAGCGCGGATGGGATCCCAAACCCCATCATCGTGGGGCTCGATCACTACATGCGTGCTGTGCTCGGCTGCCGGCGCCTGCACGGGGCCAGGCTAACAAACGTTCCACTTGCGTGCATCTTGCCAAATAGGCGGATGATCTATATCATATCGTTCCGATATGTGGGATCGCGCCAACAGTAGGGGAGTGATGCGGCGGCTCAACATGCTGATCCTCCTCGCCTTGATGACATTCGTCAGCCTGGGCGGCATGCTTGCGAGCACCGCAGGCGCGCGTTGGGGACCACATAAAGAATGCTATCGGGACGCCTCCGAATCCCACCACTGCTACGCGGTCGAAGCCTTCGAAATGAGCGGCTACCCCCGTGAATACGCCGACGGCGCAGTCGCCGACCAGTACACGGCCGCGATGAACATCCCCGGCTGGGAATCAGGCGACTTCGTGACCAACGAGCTCTGGGTCAGCTTCCCCGGCAACCAGAACTACCTCGAGGACGGCCAGATGTCCGGAGGGGCCCTCGCGGGAGGCGCGGCGGGCACCTGCTGTGCTCTGCACCCCTTCTACGCGGAGACCACCAACGGCAACCAGTACGGCTACGAGTCCCCCAACTTCGTCGGTGGAGCCAACTACAACTACTACGAGATCTACGACCCTTGCCACTGCGGGCTCTGGGGTATCTGGTGGGAAAACTATGGTGACGTACGCAACTACAGTCAGTACCCCGCGTGGAACATCGACGAGGAAGCCGGGATTGAGGTCGGCGCCAACAAAGAGCCGATCGAAGCAAACGGCAAAGACCACGTGGCGTCCGTCGAGCCTCCGAGCGACCTGTGGACTGAATGGAAGTCCGGATTCGGCAATACCTCCCATCCGTTCACGAACGCCGGGGCGATGTGTCTCGCCCGCAACCAGGACTCCCCGTACTGGGGCAACATCAACTACGCCGTTTGTTACACGGGCCCCAATAAAGGCGCCGTCATCAAACCGTCAGAACAAGAGCCGGCAACGCCTTCCGAAGCGCCGGACAAACCGATCAGTGTTGCCGTGGCGCTCACGCTCGCCCGCAATGCTGGCGCTGAACTGAGGGAATCGAGTAGCGAACCGCTCGGCGAAGCCCGCCAGACCACCGGCTCCCTCGCCGCCACACAGGCGGTCGCGGACCCCCAGCCCGGCGGGGAACAGCAGAGCATCGCGCCGAACCAGATCGCAACGGGGCCGACGTCCGCTCGTGAAACCGAACTGGCGGAACCCACGACCCTCGTCGTGATGCATGGACACTTCATCAACCGGAGCATGCCAGTCAAACACGGCGACAGTGCGATCAAAGGCACCACGCTAGGCGTGGTGGTCAACCTGAAAAAGGGGGTGATCGTCGGCCGGTACGTCGGCAGCGGCACACCCCAGATGAACGCGCTGCCCCTCGCGGCCGCCGCAAAGTCTGGGAGCGCGGTCACGGCGGTCGCCGGGCGGCACCCGACGAGGCGCAACGGCATCGAAGGGCGCCTATTTCACGGCGAGCCGTCCCCGGGCCACCGCGCCAACTACCACCCCCAGGTTGCGGCGGGCTGGCTGGTTCGGGCATACCGGCGTGCTCTCGGAGAAAGGCCGCTGGCGACCACGCGAACTGGGCCGCGCGGCGGCTTCTGGCTTGCGCTGAATGCCGGGCGCTACCTCGTGGCTGGGGTTCGCCCCGACGGATCCTCGTGCCCGGGGACGTTCGTGCGGGTCGGGCAGCATCCGGCGAGTGTCAGCCTCGGCTGCGGCAAGTAGCAGGACGAGCGGGGCGGGACTCGCCCGCACCGTCCAAGTGCGCCCGGCAAGATTCGAACTTGCGACCTCTCGCTCCGGAGGCGAGCGCTCTATCCACTGAGCTACGGGCGCGCGGGACCGGATGAGCTTATCGGTCCAGCATCGGCGCTAAGGGCGATGAGAGCACCGTGCGCCACATTGCCCATCTCCCCATATACGATTCTGGGCTGTTTGCCGGTGCAAGCCGCAAGCACGAGGGATTGCTTTGACCGCTACCGACAGGACATCAACGTGCCCGCGCCGGGCTATCGCCGAGCGCTCGAACCACGGGGCACGCCGCAGGCACATGATCCTCCAGTGGACCGTGCGCGGAGCGCTGCTTGCGGTTATCGCGATAGCGGCACTCGTCGCCTCGGCGTTGCCGGCATCGGCAATCGTCGTGCATCTCGCCGGCGACAAGGCGCTCAGCTATCAGCCGCTGCGCGGCGCCACGTCGCGCCTGTCGGTGAAACCGTTCGATGCCTTCTTCACCAACCTCGACTACAACGGCGGCCCTGTGATGCCGTCCAACACCAACTACACGGTCTACTGGAGTCCCTCCGGACCTTCGGCCTATCCAGCCGGATATCAGACGGGGGTCAACGGCTACCTCGAAGACCTGGCCCACGACAGTGGCGGAACTGCCAACGTCGATTCCGTCTCGAGCCAGTACAACGACACGTCCGGGAAATTCGCCGAATATGACTCGCATTTCGGGGGAGCCCTCCTCGATACCCATCCCTATCCGAAAAACGGCTGTACACAGGCAACGATCTGCCTGACCGATGCGCAGATCCAGACCGAGCTGACGAGGTTCGTCGAAGCCGAACACCTGCCGATGGATCTGACGCATGAGTATTTCCTGCTGACCCCACCAAAAGTCGAAAGCTGTTTCGAAGCCAGCGGTGAAGAATGCTCGGCGGGCAGCTCCAAACCCGTCTACTGCGCCTACCACGGCAACATCCCCGTGGCGGGGGGTGAGCTGATCTACGCCAATGATCCCTATGTCACGGGCAACGGTGGCTGCGACGACGGCAACCACCCCAACGGGCCTTCGGACGGTGCGCTGGAGGGAGGGCTGAGCCACGAGCACAACGAGTCGATCACCGATCCCGAGCCCAACAACGCTTGGACCGACTTCGGAGGTCCCGAACCGGGGGAGATCGGGGACAAGTGCGGCGGCGAAACGGGGGCACCGCTTGGCGAAACCGGAAGCCACGCCACATACAACCAGGTGATCAACGGCCACTTCTACTGGTATCAGGAGGAGTGGAGCAACCAGAGCCATGGGTGCCTGCAGCGTCTGAGCTTCAGCGGCGAACGACCCGTGGCGACCTTCCGGGTGATCGCTGAAAGCCCCACCAACCTCCGCTTTGACGCCACCGGCTCGACTGCGCCCGGGGGGGTCAAGCACTACAACTGGCAGTTCAACGAAGAACGGGGCGGGCCGGGAGTTCCGGTGGAGACCACCGGCCCAGCGCTCAGTAACGTGCTCCCGGCGGGGAGCCACACGGTGGCGCTCACCGTGTTCGCGGCCGACGGCTCGAGCATCGGTACGGCCCGTACGATCACCGTCGGCGGGAAAGGACCCACCGCTGCGTTCTCGGTGGGCGCCTCGCCTACCGCAGGCGAAGCCGTGTCCTTCGACGGCTCCTCCTCCACCGACCCTGGGGGGAAAGTCACCTCCTACGCATGGGAATTCGGCGACGGCTCGACTCAGACTGGCGCGAGCCCGTCGCATGTGTTCGCCTACGCCGGTACCTATGAAGTCAAGCTGACGGTCCTCGGCAGCGATGGCTTGAGCGCCAGCAAAACGCAGTCGGTCGTGGTTGCCGCGCCGGCCGGCGGCGGCGGCGAAACGGGCGGATCGGGCGGCGGAACCTCCGGCGGCACATCGACGACAACAGGCGAATCGGTCGTCGTGCTGAAAGCTGGACTCCCGCCGCCGGTTGCGCTCACTGCCTCGGTTGCGCTCGGTGTGTCCTCGGTGCCGGTACAGGGCAACGGACAGGCCGGCTTCCGATTGACATGCAGCGGAAACGCCCCCATTTGCGCGGGGCAGATCAAGGTCACCATCAGGCTCACCAGCGGCAGGCACAGGCACAGGCGCATGCGCATGCGCAGCGTGACCATCGCCACTGGTGCCTTCGCGGTCCAGTCGGGCCGCAGCACCGCGGTGAGCATCAGGCTCAACACCAACGGGCTTGCTCGGCTGCGAGCCGCCAAGGGCAACCTCAGCGCCACTGCGACGATCTTCAAGTCGAGCCCAGCGCCGGCACTCACCCAGAGCCGAACGATTCGCTTGGCCCTGCAGAAGCGGGGATCCAAAGGCCATCCCTGAGGCTGTCCAGCAGCGATTGCGAGACCACTGGGCCGGCCACGGCTCACGCGCCGTCGCTACCGTTGCGCCAATGGATCTCTCGCTGTTCTTCCTCGGCACCGCCGGCTCGGTTCCAAGCGCTCGGCGCGGTCTGCCGGCGGTGCTCATCAGGTGCGGGGGCGACCGCCTGCTGTTCGACTGCGGCGAAGGCACCCAGCGCCAGATGCTGCGCTCGGTTGGCCTGCTCGACCTGGACACCGTCTTCATCACCCACTTCCACGCCGACCACTGGCTCGGGCTTCCCGGCATGCTCAAGTCGTTTGCCCTGCGCGAGCGCAGCGAGCCGCTCACCGTTTATGGGCCGCGCGGCCTGAGTGAGCTGATGGGAGTCATGCGGGTGATCTACGGCCGGCTTCCCTACAGGCTCAGCATTGAGGAGCTTGAGCCCGCCCAGACTGTTACCCGTGACGGCTATCTGATCGCCGCCGTGCCCGTCCGCCACAAGGCCGATGTTGCCTTCGGCTACGCCCTCGTCGAGGATCCGCGCCCCGGGCACCTGGATGCGCGTCTGGCCGAGCAGCTCGGCGTGACTCCCGGCCCCGACTTCGGCCGCCTGCAGCGCGGGGAGACCGTGGCGGGGGTGAGTCCCGAGCAGGTGATGGGGCCCACGAGGGAGGGGCGCAAGGTGGTGCTCTCGGGCGACACCGCACCGTGTGAGATGCTCGCGCTGGCCGCCCATCAGGCCGATGTGCTCGTCCACGAGGCGACCTTCACCGAGGAGGAGGGCGAGCGGGCGCGGTTGACCCTTCACAGCACAGCCGCCCAGGCCGCCACGCTGGCCCGTGACGCCGAGGTCCGTCTCTTGGCGCTCACGCATTTCTCCAGCCGCTATGCGGGCGGCGAGCTGCGCGATCAGGCCCGTGCGGTGTTCTCGGCCACCGAGGCGCTGCGCGATTTCGACACCATCGAGGTGCCCTTCCCCGAGCGCGGGCCGGCAACGCTCGAGCGCTGGTCAGAGCGCCAGGCGCGCGAACGCCGCCTGCAGGGAGGGGGCGCCGGCACGCCCCAGCCGGTTCCGTCCTCCTCCGAGCCCGTCCCATCCCCTTGATACATTCCCCGTGCTCCTTTAACCCGGTCCCGCGAGGCCAGGAAGGAAACGATGCAGGGCAACGAGAAGGTGGTCCTCCACGAGGAGGAAGTCGGGCGAGCGCTCACGCGCATCGCGCACGAGATCGTCGAGCGTAACCCTCGCGATCCCGTTCCCGCACTGGTGGGCATTCATCGTCGCGGTGCTTTTCTCGCCCGTCGGCTGCACGCTCTGCTGGAGGATCTGCTCGACACTGAAGTGCCGTTGGGCGACCTCGACATCGGTTTCTACCGCGACGATGTCTCCACCCGCCCCGACGCACCCGTCCTGCACGCCTCGCACATCGACTTCGACATCGCCGGCCTGACGGTGGTGATCGTCGATGACGTGCTCTTCACCGGGCGCACGGTCAGGGCGGCCATTGAGGCGCTGTTCGATTACGGGCGTCCCGAGCGTGTGCAGCTGGCGGTGCTGGCAGACCGCGGACACCGGGAGCTGCCCATCCGCCCCGACTACGTGGGCAAGAACCTGCCCACCTCGCGCTCCGAGCACGTCCACGTTCGCCTTCAGGAGTTGGACGGCGTGGACGAGGTGGCCATCTCCTCCCAGGCCATTGTGGAGGCGTCGGCGTGAACCATCTGCTCTCGATCGCGGAACTCGATCGGCCGGCGATCGAACGGATAGTGGCTCAGGCGGAGCGCTTCGCCGAGGTATCGGATCGTGAGATCAAGAAGGTGCCCGCGCTGCGGGGGCGGATGGTGCTGAACCTCTTCTACGAGGCATCAACCAGGACCCGCAGCTCCTTCGAGCTGGCCGCCAAGCGTTTGTCGGCCGATGTGGTCAACTTCGCAGCCAGCGGCTCGAGCGTGGAGAAGGGCGAGTCGCTGAAGGACACTGTGCTCACCCTCAGCGCCCACAAGCCCGATGCGATCGTCCTGCGCACTCCGTGGGCGGGTGCCTCGGAGCTCGTCTCCAGGTGGTGCAGCGCCGCCATCGTCAATGCGGGGGACGGCAAGCGCGAGCACCCCACCCAGGCGCTGCTCGACGTCTACACCCTGCGCCGTCGCCTCGGGCAGATCGACGGGGCATCGATCTGGATCGTGGGCGATGTTGCGCACTCCCGGGTGGCGCGCTCCAACGTGCTGGCCTTCCAGCGGATGGGCGCCAGGGTCACGATCGCGGGGCCGCCCACCCTGATCCCGCGCGGCTTCGAGGAGCTCGGCTGCGAGGTGCGCTACACGCTGGACGAGCTCCCCTCGGCGGACATCGTCTACGCCCTGCGCATGCAGCACGAGCGCATGAGCGAGATGTGGGTTCCCTCGATGCGCGAGTACGCCGGCTGGTATCAGATCAACGGTCGGCGGTTGGCGCCCCACCAGGTGCTGATGCACCCGGGGCCGGTGAACCGCGGCGTGGAGCTCTCCGGCGAGGTTGTGGACTCGCCCCAGGCGGTGATCACCGCGCAGGTGGAGGCGGGAGTGGTGGTGCGGATGGCGGTTCTCTACGAGCTGCTGGCCGGCCGGCGTGAGCCCGGCACGAGCCCCGAGCCGGTCGGCCCCGCGCGTGTGATCGAGCCGGCGCCGGCCCCGGCGCCGGTGGGCACGGGACAGCCGCTTTGAGCGCCCCCGTCGATCGTCTCCTCGGCGCGAAGCTGGACAGCGCCGAGCTGCTGTTCAGCGACGTGCGCGTGCTCGACCCTCGCAATGGGATCGACGCTCGCCACGACGTCCGTGTGCGCGAGGGTGAGATCGCCGAGCTCGGCGAGCCGCAGACGCTCGCCGCGGGCGAGGGCGAGGAGCGGATCGAGGGTCACGGCCGGCTCGTGCTCGTCCCCGCCTTCTTCGACCCGCATGTGCATCTGCGCACTCCGGGACAGGAGCACAAGGAGGACATCGAGTCGGGCACCCGCGCGGCGGCGGCGGGGGGCTTTGCGGCGGTGATCGCCATGCCCAACACCAATCCCGTGCTCGACTCGGCCCCGCTGCTGCGCTCGCTGCGCGAGGCGGCAGCCCGAGAGGCGAGGGTTCTCGTCGGCTTCCTGCCGGCCATCACACGCGGGCTGCAGGGCGAGCAGCTCACCGAGATGGCCGAGCTGCGAGCCCAGGGGGCGCTCGGCTTCAGCGACGACGGCAAGCCGGTGACGAGCGCCGGCATGCTGCGCAAGGCGCTCCAGTACCAGCGCCTGTGCGGGGGAGTGCTGGCGCTGCACGAGGAGGATCCCACGCTCTCGCGCAAGGGCTCCATGAACGAGGGCCCCGTCAGCGCTGCGTTGGGAATTGCGGGCATACCCACTGTGGCGGAGTCCACGATGGTGGCCCGCGATGCGGCGCTCGCCGGATATGAGAACGCGCGGGTGCACTTCCAGCACCTGAGCTGCGCGGCATCGGTGGAGGCGCTCGCCCAGGGCAAGGCTCACGGCTGGCGGCTCAGCGGCGAGGTCTCCCCTCACCACCTGCTGCTCACCGATGAGGATGTGCGGGGGATGGACACCCGCATGAAGATGCACCCGCCCCTCACCAGCGAGGCTGACCGCCAGGCGCTGATCGAGGGCCTGCGCAGTGGCGCCATCGACTGCGTGGCCACCGACCATGCGCCCCATGCACGCGATGAAAAGGATGTCCCCTTCGAGCAGGCGCCGATGGGAACCACGGGCCTGGAGACGGCCTTCGCCGCGCTCTACACCGGCCTCGTGCTCCCGGGGATCCTCGAGCTGGGCCTGCTCGTCGAGCGGATGACCGCCGGGGCGGCGCTTTTCGAGCTGCCCACCGCCCGGATCGCCCCGGGGGAGCCCGCCAACGTGACCCTGATCGACCTCGGCGCCGCCTGGGTTGCCGGCGAGCATGGTTGGGAGAGCCGCTCTGAGAACTGCTGCTTCGCAGGGCGAACCCTGCAGGGCCGCGTCCTGCTGACGGTGGCTGGTGGCGGCGTCGCCCACCGCGATCGGGCGCTTGCGCTGGTGGGAAGCTGATGGGCCTGCTCTCGCGCGAGCGCGCCGCCCTGATCGTGGTGGATGTCCAGGAGGGCTTTCGTCCCTACCCCGTCTTCGATGGTGTGGCGAGCGCATGTGCCAAGCTCGTGGAGGGGGCTCGCATCCTGCAGTTGCCCACGCTCGTCAGCGAGCAGTACCCCAAGGGACTCGGCCACACCGCCCCCGAGGTGGGCCTGGAGGATGAGCCGAGGATCGAGAAGACGGTCTTCTCCGCCGCCCGCGCGGAGGGCTTCGATCTGCATGGCCGCAGCCAGGCCATCGTCTGCGGGATCGAGGCCCATGTGTGCGTCAGCCAGACCGTGCACGACCTGCTCGAGGCCGGTATCGAAGTGCACGTCCCCGCCGACGCCGTGGGCTCGCGCCACGAGATCGACTACGAGCGGGGCCTCGAGCGGATGGAGCGCGCCGGTGCCATCGTGGGCACGGTGGAGGCCTCCCTCTTTGAGTTGCTCGAGCGGGCCGGCACGCCAGAGTTCAAGTCGGTCCAGAAGTTGATCATCTGATGGCCGAGACAACTGCCTACGTACTGCTGGAGGACGGCACCCGCTTCGACGGTGAGGCATGCGGGGCGGGTGGCCACACGGTGGGCGAGGTGGTGTTCACCACGGGGATGTCGGGCTATCAGGAATCGATGACCGATCCGTCCTTCGCGGGCCAGCTGATCGCATTCACCTATCCCCACATCGGCAACTACGGTGCGAGCGGGCAGGCGATGGAGTCAGAGCGGGCGTGGGGGCGGGCGGCGATCATGCGCGAGGGGTGCAACCGCGAAGACGCTCCCACGGCGGAGCGGGGCTGGCTCGACTGGCTCGCCGACTGCGGCGTGCAGGGCATCAGTGGGGTGGACACGAGGGCGCTGGTGATGCACATCCGCGAGGCGGGCTCGATGCGGGGAGGGGTGTTCCCGGCGCAGATGAGCGAGAGCGAAGCGCGTGAGCTGATCGAGGCGGAGCCCTCGATGACGGGGCTCGACCTCGCCCGCGTGGTCACCCCCAAGGAAGTCACCCACCACGGTAGCGGCGACGGTCCGCGCATCGCTGTGATCGACACGGGCATAAAGTCCTCGATGGTGCGCGAGCTCGTCGCCCGGGGAGCCCGCATAACGCTTCATCCCTGCACGAGCAGCGCCGAGGAGCTGCTTACAGAGGACCCCGATGCGGTCTTCCTGGCCAACGGCCCGGGCGATCCCGCGGCGCTCGGCTACATCGTGGAGACGGTGCGCGAGCTCGTGGGCAAGAAGCCCGTGTGGGGCATCTGCCTCGGCCATCAGCTGCTCTGCCGGGCGGTGGGCCTCGAGACGTTCAAGCTCCCCTTCGGCCACCGCGGCGCCAACCATCCAGTCCGCGACCTGCAGACGGGCCGGGTGGAGATCACCTCCCAGAACCACGGCTTCGCCGCGCTCGGACCGGGCGGCTCGCGCACGATCGACACCGACGAGCCGGTGCGCTGGGAGACCGACTTCGGCGCCGCCGCGCTCTCGCACGTCAACCTCTACGACCGCACTGTCGAGGGCCTGGAGCTGCTCGACGTCCCCGGGGGCACCGTCCAGTATCACCCCGAGGCCGGTCCCGGGCCCCACGACAGCCTGTACCTGTTCGACCGCTTCCTCGAGCGGATCGGGAGCGTCTGATGCCTCGTCGCGATGACCTCAAGAAGATCCTGATCCTCGGCTCCGGACCGATCGTGATCGGCCAGGCGGCCGAGTTCGACTACTCGGGGGTGCAGGCCTGCAAGGTGCTGCGGGAGGAGGGCTATGAGGTGGTGCTGGTCAACTCCAACCCCGCCACGATCATGACCGACCCCGAGTTCGCCGACGCCACCTACATCGAGCCGCTGCTGCCGGGGCCCGTGGCCCAGGTGATCGCCCGTGAGCGCCCCGACGCGCTGCTCGGAACTCTCGGCGGGCAGACGGCGCTGAACCTGTCCAAGGCGCTGCACGACGACGGCACCCTCGAGCGCTACGGCGTGGAGCTGATCGGGGCCAACTACGAGGCGATCGCCTGCGCCGAGGATCGCGACCTGTTCCGCGAGGCGATGGCCGCGGCGGGACTGCGCATGCCCAGAAGCGTGATCGCCACCGACCTCGACCAGGCCAGGGGGGCGCTCGCCGAGCTCGGGCTGCCCTGCATCGTGCGCCCCGCCTTCACCCTGGGGGGCAGGGGAGGGGGCATCGCGCGCAGCGAGGAGGAGTTCGAGAAGATCGCCGCCCAGGGCCTCGAGGCCTCGCCCATCGGGCAGATCCTGCTCGACGAGTCGGTCATCGGCTGGGGCGAGTTCGAGCTGGAGGTGATGCGCGACGCGGCCGACAACGTGGTGATCGTGTGCTCGATCGAGAACGTCGATCCGATGGGGGTGCACACCGGCGACTCCGTCACCGTCGCTCCCCAGCAGACACTCACCGACCACCTCTACCAGCAGCTGCGCGACCAGGCGATCACGGTGATCCGCGCAGTCGGTGTGGAGACGGGCGGCTCTAACGTGCAGTTCGCGGTGAACCCCGACACCGAGGAGATCCTCGTCATCGAGATGAACCCGCGGGTGTCGCGCTCCTCGGCCCTCGCCTCGAAGGCCACGGGCTTCCCCATCGCCAAGATCGCCGCCCGGCTCGCGGTGGGCTACCGCCTCGATGAGATCGACAACGACATCACCGGCGTGACCCCCGCCTGCTTCGAGCCCACCATCGACTACGTGGTGGTGAAGTGGCCCCGCTTCGCCTTCGAGAAGTTCCCCGGCACCGACCCCACCCTCACCACCCACATGAAGTCCGTGGGGGAGGCGATGGCGATCGGGCGCACCTTCGGCCAGGCCTTCGCCAAGGCCCTGCGCTCCCGCGAGCTCGACAAGCCACCCTGCCTCGGCGAGGTCCCCGACGAGCAGCTGCTGGAGGAGCTCGTCACGCCGGGGGCGGCGCGCTTCGAGACGATTCTCGAGCTGCTCGGCCGCGGTGTGGAGATCGAGGCGGTCAACGAGCGAACGGGCGTCGATCCCTGGTTCCTGCGCGAGCTGCGCGCCCTCGCCCTGGACCCGCAGGCGCCCTTCGCCGGCGAGCGCTCGTTCCGCTCGGTCGACACCTGTGCCGCCGAGTTCCCCGCCCGCACCCCCTACTACTACTCCGGCTGGGAGCGCTCCTCCGCGAGCGAGATCCGCCGCGGGGAGCGCGAGTCGGTTGTGATCCTCGGCTCGGGTCCCAACCGCATCGGCCAGGGGATCGAGTTCGACTACTGCTGCGTGCACGCCGCCATGACCGTGCGCGAGTCGGGCCGCGACGCGGTGATGGTCAACTGCAACCCCGAGACGGTCTCCACCGACTACGACACCTCCGACCGCCTCTACTTCGAGCCGCTAACCCTCGAGGACGTGCTCGCCGTGGTCGAGGTCGAGCAGCCGCTCGGCGTGATCGTCCAGTTCGGCGGGCAGACCCCGCTGAAGCTCGCCGCCGCCCTGGCCGAGGCGGGCGTGCCGCTGCTCGGCACGAGCGTGGAGGCGATCGACCTGGCCGAGGACCGCGGTCGCTTCGGCGAGCTGCTCGAGCGTTTGAACCTGAAAGCGCCCCCATACGCCACCGCCCACTCGGTGGCGGAGGCCCTCTCCCGCACCCACGAGGTCGGCTTCCCGCTGCTCGTGCGTCCCTCCTACGTGCTCGGCGGCCGCGCCATGGAGATCGTCTACTCAGACGAGGGGCTCGCCGACTACCTGCGCCGCGAGGTCGGCGATACCGACAACGAGGCGACCCCGCGCAGGAGCCCGGAGGGCTCCCCATCGATCTTCCTCGACCGCTTCCTCGAGAACGCCGCCGAGGTGGACGTCGACGCGCTCTGCGACGGCGAGGATGTGTGGATCGGCGGGATCATGCAGCACGTGGAGGAGGCCGGCGTGCACTCCGGCGACAGCGCCTGCGTGCTGCCCCCGCACTCGCTGGGGGGGAGATGCTCGACCAGATCCGCTCTGCCACCCGCGACATCGCCCTGGCGGTGGGGGTGGTGGGCCTGCTGAACGTGCAGTACGCCGTCCACGCCGGGGAGCTGTATGTGATCGAGGCCAACCCCCGCGCCTCGCGCACAGTGCCCTTCGTCTCCAAGGCCGTCGGCCTGCCGCTGGCCAAGCTCGCCTGTCGCATCATGCTGGGCGAGCGGATCGCCGATCTCGATCTCCCGCAGGGCAGGCAGGGGATGGGCTTCGGCGATCACGTCTCGGTCAAGGAGGCCGTGCTGCCCTTCGACCGCTTCGAGGGCTCCGACGCGGTGCTCGGACCCGAGATGCGCTCCACCGGAGAGGTGATGGGCATCGCCCGCGACTTCCCCACCGCCTTCGCCAAGGCCCAGGCCGCCGCCGGCGTGCCCCTGCCCAGCTCGGGCACCGCCTTCATCACCGTCACCGACTCCGACAAGGCCGGCGCCTCGGGCATCGCCCAGACGCTGCACGACAACGGCTTTCGCATCCTCGCCACCCGCGGCACCGCCGAGGCGATCGCCCGCATGGGGGTGCCCGTGACCAGGCTGAACAAGCTGGGGGAGGGCTCGCCCCATGTCGTCGACTGGATCGAGCGGGGCGATGTCGACCTCGTCGTCAACACACCCACCGGCTTCGGTGCCCGCACCGACGGCTGGGAGATCCGCCGCGCCGCCGTCTCACACGGCATCCCCTGTCTCACCACTCTCGCCGCCGGCGTCTCGGCCGCCCGCGCCATCGCCCGCGCCCAGCGCGACGGCGAGCCTGAGGTGCTCTGCCTGCAGGAGCTTCACGGCGCGCGCACGCAGCGTCAGGAGCCCTCCACGCGGGCCGGCGTCACTTGAGCATGTTTGCGTAGGCATACCCATCCAGCTGCCCCATACAGGGTCTGCGATGCCTCTGCACGCGGTCGATGCGGGTGAAGCTCGAGTCGAGACGCCAAGCGGTGCCTCAATCCGCCGCTCCCACACTCAACGATCTCTAAAAACCCCTGCAAACACACGGCGTACCATCCACCAACCTCGATGCATCTACACCTCAACTTGAGGTTCAGGTGAATTCGTCGGATTTCTTTGCTCGCGTGTCTCTGGTGTGTAGACTCGCCGCCCATGGCGCCGGCGACCGGAACGACGTCCTCGAACACCTCAACCGCCCCTGAGCGGTCCCTGAACCAGAGGATGGACGCGCTCGCAAGAGCCAACCAGATCCGCATCCAGCGGGCACAGCTGAAGCGCGACCTGAAGTCCGGCCGGCGCTCCATCCACTCGCTGCTCCTCGAACCCCCCGAGTACGTCGAGACAGCCAAGGTCTTCGACATGCTGCTCGCCGTCCCCAAGTACGGTCGGGTGAAGGTCAACAAGATCCTCGCCCACTGCAGGATCGCCCCGAGCAAGACCATCGGCGGCCTCTCCGAGCGCCAGCGCTCGGAGCTGATCTCGCTGCTGCACCACTAGGTTGGCCGCTGGCCGGCGCGATACTGCGTCCTCGGTCGCTCGCGTGCACAGCACGCCACGCTCCCTGCGTCCTTGTCTCGCTTGACCATCGACCAACCTAAACGTGTCGCGAGCCCGCGGCGTGCGGCCCTGAGAGACTCTGAGGATGGCCCATCTCGCCACGCCCGAGGGCATCAGCCTGGAGTACGACACCTTCGGCTCGGCCACCGATCCGGCGCTGCTGCTCGTGATGGGCTTCGGTGCCCAGATGATCGCCTGGCCGGTTCCCCTGTGCGAACGTCTCGCCGCCGCCGGTCGCTTCGTGATCCGCTTCGACAACCGTGACTGCGGGCTCTCCTCCAAGCTCGACGGGCAGCTCGCCGACGTGAAGGCGATCCTCGCCTCCATCGCCGCCGGCGAGCTCGACCGCGCCCGCGGGCTCGCCCCCTACACGCTCAGCGCGATGGCCGACGACGGCTTCGCCCTGCTCAGCGCCCTCGGTATCGAGCGCGCCCACATCATCGGATCCTCGATGGGCGGGATGATCGCCCAGACGATGGCCATCGAGCATCCCCAGCGCGTGCTGAGCCTCACCTCGATGATGTCCAACACCGGTGAGCCCGAGTACGGGCAGTCCACCCCCGAGGCGAGCGCCGCGCTGCTCACGCCCGCGCCGGCCGACCGCGAGGGCTACGTCGACGCCGCCGAGAGGGCCGTGATCTGGCGCTCCAAGCGTTATCCCGAACTGGACGCCGCCCGCGAGCTCGCCGGGCAGAGCTATGACCGCGGCCACGACCCCGCCGGCGTTGCCCGCCAGCTCGCAGCGATGATCGCCAGCGGACCCCGCGCCGAGGGCCTGCGCAACCTGACCGTGCCCACCCTGGTGATCCACGGGCTCGACGACACCCTGATCGCGCCGAGCGGCGGCGAACGCACCGCCGCCCTCGTCCCCGGCGCCCGCCTGCTTCTGCTCGAGGACATGGGCCACGACCGGCCTGCTCCGCTGTGGCCCCGGATCTCCGAGGCGATAATCGAGCACACCGCCTCGCCCGCCGGCCTGCGGCCCCTCGCTTGAGCCCCCGCGTGAGGCGTCCCCGCCCGAGGCGCTCCCGCGGTTCCCACCGGGGCGCTCAATAGGGTCCCGGGCGTGGCGCGCGTGTTCGTCATCACGGGCCCCTCGGGGGTGGGCAAGGGAACGCTGATCCGCGGGCTCATGGAGCGTGTGCCCCAGCTCGAGCTGTCGGTCTCCGCCACCACCCGCGGACCCCGCCCCGGCGAGGTCGACGGAGTCGACTACCACTTCCTCACCCGCGAGCAGTTCGACCGCAAGGTGGCCGAGGGCGACTTCGTTGAGCACGCCGACTACGCCGGGCGCAGCTACGGGACGCTGCGCTCAGAGCTCGAGCAGCGAGTCCGCGCCGGCGTGCCCGTGGTGCTGGAGATCGAGGTCCAGGGCGCTCGCCAGGTGCGCGCAGCGATGCCCGAGGCCGTCCAGGTGTTCATCGCCCCGCCGTCACTGCCCGCACTGCGCACCCGCCTCGTCGGCCGCGGGACCGACGATCCCGCCGAGGTGGAGCGCAGGCTGCGGGTGGCCGAGGAGGAGCTCCAGGCACAGCCCGAGTTCGGACACGTCGTCGTGAACGACCGCCTCGACGAGGCACTCGACCGCCTCGTGGAGATCGTTGGCGCCAACCTCGACTGACAGCCCGATCTCGCCTCCGCACCCGGGCCGTCGTCTGCAGCCGACTACAATGGAAAGCCAACAAGGAAAGGCAAGCCCCCTGTGATCTCTCCCCGCATCGACCGCCTGCTCGAGCAGGTCGACTCAAACTACGCCGGTGTGATCGTGGCCGCCAAGCGCGCCCGCCAGATCAACAGCTACTACCACAACCTCGGTGAGGGCACCTTCGACGAGTTCCCGCCCCCGATGATCGAAACGGCGTCGAAAAACTACCTCACGATCGCACTCGAGGAGGTAGCAGGGGGAAAGATGAAGTACCACTACCGCTGAGCCGGCCGATGAGCGGCGCGATGCTGCGTCCTCGGTCACTCATGTACGAAGTACATTTCGTTCCCTGCGTCCTTGCCTCGCTTGCTCCTCGGCCGGCTCAGGGGGCGAGTGCCAGCACACTGCGTCCTTGGCTCTCTTGACCAGCGACTGGCTCAGGGCTGAGCGGGGTTACGACAGGGCAGGGCAGAGCTGTATCTTCCGAATGAGTTGGTGTATAGCCATGGTTAGACACCAACTGAATCCTTAATAACGCAACGCGGCGGCCACCGCTTGCCCGCCGACTCCCGCCGCTCTACAACCTCTAGTCACCCATGTCTCGGATACTGCTCGGCGTCAGCGGTGGCATCGCTGCTTACAAGGCTCTGGAGCTCGTGCGCCTGGCCACGGGCGCGGGCCATGCTGTGCGTGTCGTGCAGACGTCCACAAGCCAACGGTTCGTGGGCGAGGCGTCCTTCGCGGCGCTGAGCGGGGCGCCGGTGCTCGTCAGCGAGTTCGAGCGTGACCCCGCGCGGGGTGCCTTCCCCGATCAGGATCCGCCCGCCCACGATCCCCTGAGCCACCTCGAGCTGGTGGCCAACGCCGACCTCTTCCTGATCGCACCGGCCTCGGCCAACACAATCGCCAAGCTCGCCGCCGGGATGGCCGACAACCTGCTCACGAGCTGCGCCCTCGCGGCCGGGTGTCCGGTGCTGGTGGCGCCGGCGATGAACAACCGCATGTATGAGCACCCGGCGACGGCGGCCAACCTGCGCACGCTCACCGAGCGGGGCGTGATGGTGATCGAGCCGGGCGTGGGGCGCCTGGCCTCCAAGGGCGAGCAGGGAGTGGGTCGCCTCGCCGAGCCCGAGCGCCTGCTGGCCGCCTGTGAGGCGGCGCTCCATGGCTCGGACACCGACTCTCCCGTCCCACAGAGCATGCAGGGGCTGCACGTGCTCGTCACCGCCGGCGGCACCCGCGAGCCGATCGACAGCGTCCGCTACATCGGCAACAGCTCCTCGGGGCGCATGGGCTTCGCCCTCGCCCAGGCGGCCCGCGAGCGCGGGGCGCAGGTAACGCTCGTGGCCGCCAACGTCGCACTGGCCACCCCGGCGGGGGTGGAGCGCCGCGACGTGCGCAGCGCCGCCGATCTCGAGCAGGCCTGCACGCTTGCCTTCCCCGAATGCGACGTGCTGCTGATGGCCGCCGCGGTGGCCGACTTCACGCCCGCCCAGCCCGAGAACGCGAAGATCAAGAAGCACACGCGCGCGCACCTCGAGCTCGTGCTGGAGCCAACGGCCGATGTCCTCAGGGGCCTGTCCAGGACCCGCCGTGACGGGCAGACGCTGGTCGGCTTCGCCGCCGAGCATGGAGCCGATGCCGTGCAGAGCGCCCATGGCAAGCTCGCCGCCAAGGGCCTAGATGCGCTCGTCGTCAACGACATCTCCCGCGCCGACATTGGCTTCGACGTGCAGGACAACGAGGTCACCATCCTCACGACCTCCGGACAGCCCGTGCATGTCCCGCGGGCGAGCAAGGACGAGGTCGCCCAGAGGATCCTCGACACCGTCGAGACCCTCCGCCAGAGTGGTTAAAATGAGCCGCCAATGGAGAGTGTTTACGACCTCTACCAACGTGGCTGCGAGCTACTCGACCACGGCGACCACCAGGCGGCGATCGTCCCGCTGAGCAAAGCGCGAGACCTGGAGCCCGACAAGGCATCGATTCGCGAGGCGCTCGGCCGCGCCCTGTTTCACGCCCAGCGCTACGAAGGTGCCGCCGAGGAGTTCCAGGCAGTGGCATCCGGCGCACCCACCAACGACTACGCCCTGTTCTGCCTGGGGCGCTCCATGCAGCTGCTGGGACGCCATCGTGAGGCCTGCAAGCCGCTGGCCCTCGCCTGCTCGCTGCGCCCCGAGCGCGCCGATTACAGGCTCTACAGGGATCGGGCTCGCCGCGACGCCGAGCGGGCCTGAGGCGCATATGGGGCGCCCCGCCAATGCTATGCTCGATTGAGAGCTTTCGTCCCGGTACGCAGGTGCCGGTAGCAGTACCGAGAGTGGGCGCCCGCCCGCTTTTTTTGCGTAAGGAGTGAGTTGATGACCCCGCTACAGACAGAAATCGAGAGTCGCCTGGCCGCCAGCCAGCCCGATGTCGAGGTGCTGCTCGCCGAGATCGTCGGCGGTCGCTGCCTGCGCGTTTTCATCGACCATCCTGACGGGGTCACGCTCGCGATGTGCGAGCGGGTGACCGCCGAGCTGAACGACCTGCGCGAGCGCTACTCGCTCGAGGTCTCATCGCCGGGAAGCGAGCGTCCGCTGACCAAGCCGGCCCACTTTCGCCGCTTCGTCGGGCGCCGCGCGCGGGTGCGCGCACGTCATCCCCTGCCGATCGGGCAGCGTCCGGTGCAGAGCTTCACGGGAGAGCTGGTGGGGGCCTCCGAGGAGGAGGTCACCTTGGCCGCCGACGGGGGCGTCATCGCGATCCCCTACTCGGAGATTCGTCGTTCGAACCTGATTGAGGAGTAGAGAGTCATGTCACGCGAAATCCTTGAGGCTATGCACGCGCTGGCGCGCGAGAAGGGCATCGAGCCCGAGAAGCTGATGATCGCGCTCGAGGACGCCCTGCTCTCGGCATACAAGAAGCAGCCCGGCTCGGCCAAGTACGCGCGGGTGGAAATGGACCGCGAGACAGCCGACTTCAGGGTCATCGAACTGATCATCCCCGAGCGCCTGGAGGCGCACCTGATCGTCGAGACGATCGACGAGGAAACCACCGTCGACCCCGAGACGGGGGAGATGCGCGAACCCGAGGAACCGGAAATCGACCCCAAGAAGTTCGCCGAATACCGCGATCAGATCGACGAACGCGATGTCACTCCCGACGACTTCGGCCGGATCGCCGCCCAGACCGCCAAGCAGGTGATTCTCCAGCGCATCCGCGAGGCCGAGCGCGACATGATGTACGAGGAGTACCGCGACCGCGTCGGCGAGCTGATCACGGGCATCGTGCAGCAGTCGGACTCCCGCTACACGCTCGTCCAGCTGCGCGAACGCGTCGAGGCGCTGCTGCCCAAGTCCGAGCAGGTGGAGGGCGAGCGCTACGACCACTCGCAGCGCATCAAGGCTGTCATCAAGGAGGTCTCGCCCTCGACCAAGGGGCCGGCCATCATCGTCTCCCGACGTGATCCCGAGCTGATCAAGAAGCTGTTCGAGCTCGAGGTCCCCGAGATCGCCGATGGTCTCGTGGAGATCGCGAACGTCGCCCGCGAGCCCGGCTACCGCTCGAAGATCGCCGTCATCTCCCACACCGACGGCGTCGACCCCGTGGGTGCCTGTGTCGGTCCGCGTGGCTCACGGGTGCGGATGGTCGTATCCGAGCTGCGCGGCGAGAAGATCGACATCATCCCCTTCAACGACGAGCCCGCCCGCTTCGTCGCCAAGGCGCTGTCCCCGGCACGCGTGCGCGAGGTGCTCGTCGACGACGAGGCCAAGCAGGCCACGGTGATCGTGCCCGACGACCAGCTCTCGTTGGCGATCGGACGCGAGGGCCAGAACGCGCGCCTCGCCGCCCGCCTAACGGGCTGGCGCGTGGACATCCGCTCGGAGACCGAGTTCGCCGCCGAGGAGGCCGAGCACGGATACGAGGAGGAGGAGGTCCAGGGCCGCTGCGCCGCCATCCTCTCCAACGGCAGGCGCTGCCCCAACGCGGCGCTGCCGGGATCGCGCTACTGCGGCATCGAGGGTCATCAGGCCCTCGCCGCCATCGCCACCGACAACGTCGCCGATCTCGGCTCCGAGGGTGGCGAGGACCAGGGCGCTGCCCCGATGGATGAGGCTTCAAGCGAGGTCGTGGAGACCCCGGATGTCGATGTCGAGGCCGCACCCGCCGAGCTGCTCGTCGAGGAGACGCCGGCGGCGGCCGAGGAGCAGGCGACATAGGCGCGCACGTGCCGCTGCGCCGCTGCGTCGGTTGCGGGCGAATCGCACCGAAGTCAGAGCTGGTTCGCATTGCGCTCGTCCGCGAGGGCGCACAGCGCGCACGCGCGGTCTGCGATCGCTCGGCCACGCTGCCCGGTCGCGGCGCCTATCTCTGTCTCGGCGAGGAGTCCGGGGTGCCCGCCGCGGAGTGCTTTTCCCGCGCCGGTAAGCGCGGCGGGATCGCGCGTGCGCTGCGCTCGGCTGTGACCCTCGACCCCAAGCTCGTAGAATCGATAGGTCGATGAGCAAGAAGCGAGTACACGAACTGGCCAAGGAGCACGGGCTCTCGAGCAAGGAGCTGCTCGAGAAGCTGAAGGCTGCAGGCGTCGAGGCCAAGGCCGCTGCCTCCTCGGTCGACGAGTCCGCCGCACTCAAAGCCCTGGGTGTGGCCAGCTCCGGCTCCCCCGCGAGCTCCAACGGGGCGGCTACAGCGACCGCGACCGCCGCCGCTCCCCCCGCCCAGAAGGCCTCCGCACCTGCGGCCCCCGTCGCTCCGGCAGCTCAGGCCAAGTCCGCGCCGGCACCCCAGGCGAAGGTCGCCCCCGCGGCCTCGGCGTCGTCGGCCGCGCCCACCGCACCAAAGCCTTCAGTACCTGTGTCTCCTACTGTTGCGCCCCCAACCACCACAGCTGCCAGCGCAGCCGCCGCCGAGCGCGACCGGGTGCGCCCGACCCGCGACTCACGCACCGGCGAGCGCACGCCGGGCGACATCGGCCCGGGCGGACGCCGGCGTGTGGTGATCGACTCTCAGGCCTCTCGCCGCCAGCAGGGCGGTCCCTCCAACCAGCCCCAGCGCCGTCCCCGGCGCGGACGCCGCCGTCGTGGCACCTACGACGAGACGATCGCCCCGATCGACAACTCGGCGATGGAGGCCACAGACCTCACCCGGGTGAACTCCGGCTCGACGGTCAAGGACGTCGCCGAGTACCTCGGCGTGGCGGTCCCGGAGATCATCAAGAAGCTGATGTCGCTGGGGGAGATGGCCACGCTCACCCAGACGCTCTCTGACGACGCCATTCAGGTGCTGGCGGACGAGTTCGACAAGAAAGTCGAGATCGTGCACGCGGCGGACGACGTGGAGGTGGAGCCCGTCTTCCAGGACGCCGAGCAGGATCTCATCGAGCGCCCGCCCGTGGTCACGATCATGGGCCACGTCGATCACGGCAAGACATCGCTGCTCGATGCCATCCGTGAGACCGAGGTGGTCGCCGGAGAGGCCGGCGGCATCACCCAGCACATCGGCGCCTACCAGGTGAGGCACGCCGGCAAAGAGATCACCTTCCTCGACACCCCCGGCCACGAGGCCTTCACAGCCATGCGTGCCCGCGGCGCCAAAGTGACCGATCTGGCGGTGATCGTGGTCGCCGCCGACGACGGCGTCAAGCCCCAGACCGAGGAGGCCATCGACCACGCCAAGGCCGCCGAAGTGCCGATCATCGTGGCGGTCAACAAGATCGACAAGGAGGGCGCACAGCCCGAGCGCGTGCGCACCGAGATGACCCAGCACGGCCTGCAGCCGGCGGAGTGGGGTGGGGAAACCGAGTTCGTGGACGTCAGCGCCAAGACCCATGCCGGCCTCGACACGCTGCTCGAGACGATCCAGGTGGTCACCGACCTGGAGGAGCTGAAGGCCAACGCAGGAGCCGACGCATCTGGCACCGTGATCGAGTCCAAGCTCGACCCGGGGCGCGGACCGGTGGTGACGGTGCTGATCCAGCGCGGCACGCTGCGGGTCGGAGACGCCCTGGTGGCGGGTGCCCACTTCGGCCGGGTGCGGGCGATGCACGACTTCACTGGCAACAAGATGAAGCGGGCGATGCCCGGCCAGCCGGTCGAGGTGCTCGGCTTCGACGGGGTTCCCGAGGCGGGCGAGCTCGTGCGCGTGGTGGAGAACGAGCGCCGCGCACGTCAGCTCGCGGGCGAGCGCGCCAACCGCCTGAAGACCGAGGCGCTGGCTCGCCGCTCCGGGCGCAAGGTCTCGCTGGAGGACGTCTTCAAGCTCGCCCAGGAGGGCACCGTCAAGGAGCTCGGCCTGGTCGTCAAGGCGGACGTGGCGGGATCGCTGGAGGCGATCGAGGACGAGATCGCAAAGCTTCCCCAGCAGGAGGTCAAGGTCAACATCATCCACCGCGGTGTCGGTGGCATCAACGAGTCCGATGTAATGCTCGCCTCAGCCTCCGAGGGCGTGATCCTGGCCTTCAACGTCAGGCCCGTCGGCGACGCTCGCCAGATCGCCGACCGTGAGGGCGTGGAGATCCGCTCATATGCGGTCATCTACCGGGCCATCGAGGAGCTGCGTGCAGCGATGCAGGGGATGCTCGAGCCGGCCGAGGTCGAGACGCCGCTCGGGCAGGCCGAGGTTCGCCAGCTGTTCAAAGCCTCCCGGATCGGGACGATCGCCGGATCGTTCATCACCGAGGGCAAGGTCACGCGTGGCGCGCGCGTCCGGGTGGTGCGCGAGGGCACCGTCATCTACGACACCACCATCGACAGCCTCAGGCGTTTCAACGACGACGTGCGCGAGGTCGCAAGCGGCTTCGAGTGTGGAATCGTCCTCACCAACTTTCAGGATCTGCGGGAGGGCGATGTGCTCGAGACCTACGAGACGCGGCAGGTGGAGCGCGAGCTGTCCTCCTGAGCCGCGATGACCGGCGCGAGGCGGCGTCCTCGCGCCTCGGGTTTGTGGGCAGGGACAACGGGCTCGGCAGGGAATTGGAGGCAATAGGATGAGCACAGGACGTATGCGTCGGGTCGACGAGGCGATTCGTCAGGTGATCGGTGATGTCGTAGGTGATCTGAAGGACCCTCGAGTGGGATTTGTAACCGTGACCGATGTCAGGACCAGCGCAGACCTACGCCATGCACGTGTGTACGTGAGCGTGCTCGGTGCCGATGGGCAGCCCTCCGAGGCCGAGGAGCGCGAGTCGAGCCTCGAGGGCCTGCGCAGCGCCCATGGCTTCCTGCAGGGGCGCCTCGCCGCCGAGCTGCGCCTCAAGCGTACGCCCGCCCTGGAGTTCCATCTACGACGAGACCACCGACCGGGCGATGCGCGTGGAGTCCCTAATCGACGAGATGGAGCTCTCGTGAGCGAGCTCGCCACGCTCGAGCAGACGCGCGAGCTCGTGCTCGCCCGCATCCGCGAGGACGAGCATTTCGTGCTCGCCACCCATGAGAACCCCGACGGCGACGCCCTGGGCTCGCTCGTGGCCATGCAGGGGCTGCTGAGCGCGCTCGGCAAGGACACGATCATGTTCATCTCGCCCCACGACCTGCCGCTTCCGCACGAGTACGCCCTGTTCGATCTCACCGGTCTGATCAAGGAGCCGCCGGGCGACATCGCCGGGCGCACCGTGGTGTTCCTCGACTGTGGCAACATCGATCGCAACTCGGCGAGCGTCCTGCGCGATGGTGCGCACCTGCTGAACATCGACCACCATCACGACAACACACGTTTCGGCACGCTCAACCACGTCGTTCCCGACGCCTCCTGCACCGCTGAGATCGTGTGGGATCTGATGCACGGCCTCGGGGTGCAGCCCACTCGAGAGGTGGCCGAAGCGCTCTACGTCGGGCTGATCACCGACACGGGCCGCTTCATGTACGAGAACGTCGGCCCCCGAGCGCATCTGATGGCCGCCGAGCTGCTCGAAGCCGGAGTGGACGTTCCCGCCATCAACCGCCGGCTGTACGAGGACATGCCTCAGGCCAAGCTCACGTTGCTTGCACTGGCGCTCGGGAAGGTGCAGCGCTTCGACTCGGGCGAGCTCGCGCTTGTGGCGTTGACCGCCGCGGATTTCGACCGTACGGGAGCCGAGGAGAGCCACTCTGAGGGGATCATCGACCAGCTGCGAGCGCTGCAGGGGACCAAGGTCGCGGCGCTCGTCCGCGAGCTCTCGAGCGGCGAGCGCAAGGGCCAGCACAAAGTGTCGCTGCGATCCACCGACGATGACGTGGACGTCTCGATCATCGCTCGAGCACAGGGCGGCGGCGGGCACCGCCGCGCCGCCGGCTTCTCGACCACGCTCGCCGCCGATGAGCTGATCGTCTTCCTGCGCGCTGCGATCGCAGACCAGTTGCACAAGTCTGCCGACGGGCAGCCTGCGACGGTCGCCTAGATGGCCGATCTCACGGCCCCGCGGCCCTGAGGGCGCCCGTGGACGGAGTGCTGCTGATCGACAAGCCCGCCGGGATGACCTCACACGACGTGGTGGCGGCGGTGCGCCGGGCGCTCGGTGGTGCGAAGACCGGTCACGCGGGCACCCTCGACCCGTTTGCCACGGGTCTGCTGCTGGTGCTCGTCGGCCGGGCCACCAAGGCCCAGCAGGTGCTGATGGCGCTGCCCAAGAGCTATGAGACCGTGGCCCGCCTGGGCGCCACCTCCACCACGGGCGACACCGAGGGCGAGATCCTCGAGACGGGCCGTCTGCCGCCGCTCGAGATGTCGCTGCCCACGGGCGAGATCCGCCAGCGTCCGCCGCTGCACTCGGCGGTGAAGATCGGCGGCGAGCGCGCCTACCGGCGGGCGCGTCGCGGGGAGAGCTTCGAGATGCCCGAGCGGATCGTCACCGTGCACCGCTTCGAGCAGCTCTGGCGCGAGGAGGGGATTGAGGGGGATCCTGAGCATCCGCCCAGGGCGGCCTTCGCGATCGAGTGCGGCTCGGGCACCTATGTGCGCTCGCTCATCGCCGACCTCGGCGATGCATATTGCCTGGAGCTCAGGCGCACCGCGATCGGGCCGTTTGAGGTGAGCGACGCGACCGGGCCGCCCAGGCGGGGAGAGCCGTGGGCCGATCCGCCGCTGATCGCGCTCGAGCGTGCGCTCGAGCTGGCGCGGCAATAGGCTTTGCGACCGTGATCGTCACTCGCCTGCCCGACGTGGAGCGCAGCTCAGGGCGCAAGGTGGCGGTGGGCACCTTCGACGGAGTCCACCTCGGCCACCGCGAGGTGATCGATGGCTCAGACAGCGTCCTCACCTTCGAGCCCCACCCTGTATCGGTCATCTCGCCCCTGCATCCTCCGAAGCTGCTCACCACCCTCGAGCGCAAGGCCGAGCTCCTCGCCGACATGGGCGTCGAGGAGCTGATCGTGATCCCGTTCGACACAGACTTCGCCCAGCGCTCGGCCGGGGAGTTCATCGACGATGTGCTCGTGGGGGCACTCGGCGCCCAGCAGGTCTCGATCGGCGAGAACTTCCGCTTCGGCCACAAGGCCCAGGGCGATCCCGGCCTGCTGCTGCGCGACGGGCGCTTCTCCACCGTGGTGCATCCACTGCTGGAGTTCGACGGCGAGATCGTCTCATCGAGTCACATCCGTGGCCTGGTGCTGGCGGGCGAGGTGGGGGAGGCCAATCGCCTGCTCGGTGCCCATTTCCAGGTCCGTGGCGAGGTGACCCACGGCGATGCCAGGGGGCGCGAGCTCGGCTTCCCCACCGCCAACCTCGTGCCCGACGAGGCGCTCGTATGTCCAGGGCACGGTGTCTACGCCTGTCTCGCCGATGGACGCCCGGCGGCGGTCAGCATCGGCGTTCGCCCCACTTTCCAAACCGGCAGGGGAGAGCTGATCGAGGCATACATCCTCGACTTCGAAGGTGACCTCTACGGCAGCGACCTGCGCCTGGAGTTCCTGGCCCGGCTGCGCGGCGAGCGGCGCTTCGAGGACCCTGAGTCACTGATCGAGCAGATGTACCGCGACGTCCAGCGCACGCGGGAGATCGCCGCTGCTCATTGAGCCGATCGGCCGTCTGCTACCGTTGCCCGGCTATGTCAGCCCTAACCACAGAGCGCAAGCGCGAGATCGCCGCCAAGTTCGGCGCCAACGAGCAGGACACCGGCTCCACCAAGGTCCAGATAGCGCTGCTCACCGAGCGCATCAACGACCTCACCGAGCACCTGCGCGCGCAGAGCAAAGACCATCACTCGCGCCGCGGCCTGTTGATGCTCGTGGGTAAACGGCGCCGCTTCCTGGACTACCTTCAGCGCCGGGACCTCGAGGGCTATCGCGCCCTCATCAAAGAGCTCGGCCTGCGCAAGTAGGACGGCCGTGGACGCTTCGCGTTTCTGCGTCCTCGATCGCTCGTGTACCGAAGCCGGGGGACACTCGCTTCGCTCGCATCCCCGTTTCGGCCAGCACACCACGCTCACTGCGTCCTTGAACCACTCGATCCACGACCGTCCTACGGCTTAGTGGCCGTGATCGCCGCAGGGACGCCCGCGCCGAGCTTCACGCTCGCCCGCGCCGATGGCGAGAGCTTCACCGAGCAGGACCTCCAGGGAAAGACGACCGTCCTTGTCTTCTACCCGTTCGCCTTCAGCCCCGTGTGCACCGACCAGCTGCAGCTGTATGAGTCGTTGCTGGCCGAGCTCGGCGAGCGCGGCGGGGTGCTCTACGGCGTCTCCTGCGACTCCAGCTGGGCGCAGAGCGCCTTCAAGGAGAAGCTCGGGGTGAGCAGCGAGCAGCTCTCGGACTTCGAGCCCAAGGGAGCCGCCTGCGCGGCCTTCGGGGTGCTCCACCCCGGCGGCTTTCCCGAGCGTGCGCTCGTCATCACAGGCCCCGACGGCGTTGTGCGCTGGAGCTATCAGGCCGACTCCCCGGGGGAGCTGCCACCGGTCGAGCTCCTGCGCGAAGGCATCAAGAGCGCCTTCGCCGACGCGCCTTGAACCTGAGTCGCGCCCGCGGTTCGCTTGGCCGCGGAGGCCCTGCCCAGGGGCGGCGGTCCGCTAAGCTCCGTCCGTTCGGAGAATAAAAAAGAAACGGGCCGCCGACCGACGGGCGGTACAGGAAGGCAGTGAATATGAGTAGTGATGCTGTTACGCGGGTTTCCGTGGAGATTGCCGGTAGTGAGATCTCCTTCGAGACCGGCAGGATGGCCAAGCAGGCCTCCGGTGCGGTCGTAGTACGCCAGGGCGACACGATGGTCCTCGCGACCGCCGTCGCCGGCTCTTTGCGCGATGTCGACTTCCTCCCCCTGACGGTGGACGTCGAGGAGCGCATGTACGCCTCCGGGAAAATTCCCGGCTCGTTCTTCAAGCGCGAGGGACGTCCGGGCGAGAAGGGCACGCTCACCGCGCGCATGATCGATCGCCCGATCCGTCCGCTGTTCCCCAAGGAATGGCGCTATGACACCCAGCTGGTGGCGATCCCGCTGTCGATCGACCACGTGCACCCCTACGACATCCTCGCGATGAACGGGGCCTCCGCCGCGCTGATGATCTCCGACATCCCGCTGCCGACGCCCGTTGGCGCGGTGCGGATCGGCAAGATCGACGGCAACTTCGTCGTCAACCCCGACGAGGAGGCTCTGCTCGCCGATGGAGCCGAGGGTCGCTCTGACCTCGACCTGATCGTCGCCGGCACCGAGGAGGCCATCCTGATGGTCGAGGCGGGCGCCAACGAGATCCCCGAGGCGGAGATCCTCGACGCGCTGGACATCGCCCACGCGGCGATCAAGAAGCTGTGTGCGCTGCAGCGCGACCTTGCCGCCAAAGTCGGCAAGGAGAAGAAAGTCTTCGAGACGATCAAGGTCGATGAGGCCGTGCTCGACGCGATCCGCTCATCGCACGGCTCCGACCTGGAGGCCGCGACCCAGGTCGAGGACAAGCTCGACCGCCAGGACGCCACCAAGGCTGTTGAGACGGCGATCCTCGAGTCCCACGCACCGTCGGCGCCCGAGGGTGCCTCCGAGGAGCAACTCGTGGCCGCCAAGCAGAAGCGAGCCGCCGTGCAGATGGCGTTCGACAAGCTCGAGAAGTCGATCATCCGCGAGCGCATCGCCGTGCACAAGAAGCGCCCCGACGGCCGCGGCGAGAACGAGATCCGCGACATCACGATCGAGGTGGGCGTCACCCCGAGGACCCATGGCTCGGCTCTCTTCACACGTGGGCAGACCCAGGCGCTGAGCGTCGTGGCGATGGGCACTCTCAAGGAGGAGATGCGTCTCGACACGCTGGGCCTGGAGACCAAAAAGTACTACTGGCACCACTACAACTTCCCGCCGTTCTCGGTGGGTGAGGCCGGCCGCATGGGTGGCGTGAAGCGCCGCGACATCGGTCACGGGGCACTCGCTGAGCGGGCGCTGGCGCCGATGATCCCCTCGATCGAGGAGTTTCCCTACTCGATTCGCGTGGTCTCGGACATCCTCGAGTCAAACGGCTCCTCCTCGATGGCCTCGGTCTGCGGATCCTCGCTGTCGCTGATGGACGCCGGGGTGCCGATCAAGCGCCCGGTGGCCGGTATCGCGATGGGCCTGATCAAGGAGGGCGATGACTACATCGTCCTGACCGACATCGCCGGCGTCGAGGATCACCTCGGCGACATGGACTTCAAGGTCGCCGGCACCGAGCAGGGCATCACGGCGCTGCAGATGGACATCAAGATCACGGGCGTCACGTTCGACATCCTGCGCGACGCGCTCGCCCAGGCCAAAGAGGCCCGTACGTTCATCCTCGGCAAGATGGCCGACATCATCAAGACGCCGCGCGAGCAGCTCAGCCAGTTCGCGCCCCGCATCCAGACGATCCAGATCGATCCTTCGCAGATCGGTCTTTTGATCGGCAAGGGCGGGGAAACGATCAGGGGTCTGGCGGAGGAGTTCGACTCCCAGATCGACGTCAACGACGATGGTCAGGTGCTGATCTACTCGGCCAACGGCGAGCTGGGCGACGCGCTCGTGGAGCGCGTGCGGATGATGATGAAGGAGGTCGAGGTCGGCGACGAATACGCCGGCAAGGTCGTCAAGACCACCACCTTCGGCGCCTTCATCGAGCTCGCCAAGGGCACCGACGGGCTGCTGCACATCTCCAACGTCTCACCCGGCCAGCGGGTGGAGACGGTCGAGGACGTGCTCAACAAGGGCGATGAGATCAACGTCCGCGTGGTCGAGGTCGACCGTGAGCGCGGCCGCATCGGGCTGCGCCTGGCCGATGACCCGGACATCGCCGGCAAGTCCGTCGAGGAGCTCGCCGGTGTCGGCACGGGCGGCGGTGGCGGCGGTGGACGCAGCGATCGCAGGCCGTCCAGCAACGGGCGCGAGCGCTCGGAGCGTGGACCGCGTGGCCGCGGCGGCGAGCGTGGCTCGGGCCGTCCGCGTCACGAGCGTGACCGCGATTAGCAACAGCATCGTGCCGTCTTGACGGACGAGCACCGCATCACCACCCTGGACTCTGGAGTCCGGGTCGTCACCGAGCGCGTGCCCAGCGTGCGCTCGGTGGCGCTCGGATTCTGGATCGCCACGGGCTCGACTGCCGAGCTGGGCTCACAGGCCGGCATCTCGCATCTGCTCGAGCACATGCTCTTCCGTGGCACAGCCCGCTACGGCTCGCAGGAGATCGACCAGATCTTCGACGCCATGGGCGCCGAGATCAACGCGGGCACCGACAAGGAAGCGACCTCGCTCTTCACGCGTGTGCTCGACCGTCATCTCGAGCACGCCTTCGACGTGATGGGCGACATGATCTCCCACCCTCGCTTCGGCGAGCTGGAGGCCGAGCGCGAGGTGGTGTTGGAGGAGATCGCCATGTATGAAGACGATCCCCAGGATCGCGTGTTCGATGTGCTCGGCAAAGCCATCTTCGGCACCCACCCGCTGGGGCGCCCCGTGATCGGCACCGCGGCGGTGGTGGGCTCTGTCACCCGTGAGCAGCTGGCGGCCTTCCATGGCGAGCGCTACCGCCCGCCGAGCATTGTGATCGCCGCGGCCGGCTCGCTCGAGCACGACGCCATCGTGGAGATGGCCCGCGCCATGGAGGCAGGCCGCGACAGCGACCCCGGCCCAGAGGCGCCCCTGCTGCCCGAGGTCGACGACGTGTCGGTGGCCGTGGACTTCAGCCCGCGGGTGCGCTTCCTGGAGAAAGACACCGAGCAGTTCCACGTGTGCGTCGGGGGCGCCGGCCTGGCGCGCGACGACGAGCGGCGCTTCGCCCTGCGCGTGCTCGAAGGGGTGCTCGGGGGGACGTCCTCCTCGCGTCTGTTCCAGGAGATCAGGGAGCGCAGGGGCCTCGCCTACTCGGTCTTCTCCTACTCCAACCTCTACGCCCACACGGGCGAGGTGGGGCTGTATCTGGGCACGCGCCCGGACAACCTCGCCGAGGCGCTCGCCGTCGTCACCGCGGAGCTCGAGCGCTGCGTGGAGGACCCCGCCAGCGAGGAGGAGCTGGTGCGCTCGCGCGAGAACCTCAAGGGACGGGTCGTCCTTGGGATGGAGTCCACCGGTGCGCGCATGAGCCGCCTTGGCGCCTCGACCTTGAACGAGCTGCCGATCCTCTCGGTCGATGAGATGATCGAGCGGATCGACTCGGTGAGCATCGAGGACGTGCGCGAGCTCGCCGCCGAGCTGTTCACGCCGAGCCGGCTGTCTGTCGCCGGAGTCGGTCCCGAGGAGGAGCGCTTTCGCGTCGCGATCGAGCCGCTGGGAACCGAGGTCGAGGCGAGCGTTCAGGGAGCCGCACGGTGATCAGGGTGGCGGTCGCCGGGGCGGCGGGGCGCATGGGCCAGACCGTGTGCGAGGCGGTGGCGGGCGCTCAGGACATGGAGCTCGTCGGGCGGGCCGACCCGCTGCTTCAGACGAGCCTCGAGGACGTGCTGGAGGCTGCCGAGGTGGTCGTCGACTTCACCCAGCCCGACACGGCGCTTCCCAACGCCCTGGCCTGCGTGCGTGCCGGCGTGCATGTGGTGATCGGCACCACCGGCTTTGATCCCACGCCGCTGCGCCAGGCACGACCGGCCGCCGGTCGCCCACAGGCCAACGTGCTGATCGCACCCAACTTCGCCATCGGCGCCGTGTTGATGATGCGCTTCGCCGTGGAGGCAGCCCGGCACATGCAGAAGGCCGAGATCGTGGAGCTCCACCACGACGGCAAGCTCGACGCCCCCAGCGGCACCGCCGCACGGACCGCCGAGCTGATGGCCGCAGCCACCGGCGGGGCGCCGCCGCCGATCCACTCCGTTCGCCTTCCGGGCCTCGTCGCAAGCCAGGAGGTGATCTTCGGCGATCTCGCCCAGACGCTCACGATTCGCCATGACACGACCGGACGCGAGTCGTTCATGCCCGGGGTGCTGCTCGCCGTGAGGGCGGTGGGATCGCTCGCGGAGTCGCCCATGGTGGGGTTGGAGAACGTGCTCTTCCAATCGCCGCCCGCGTGAGATACTGGACGCGATGAGCTCTCTCGGCACGATATTGACGGCGATCGTCACTCCGTTCGACGAGCGTGGGCAGGTCAACGAGGAGTCCTTCGTGGCGCTGATGCGCCATCTGGCCGAGAACGGCTCGGATGGGTTCGTGGTGGCCGGGACGACTGGCGAGGCCTCGACGCTCACCGACGAGGAGCAGCTGGGTCTGATCGAGCTGGCCGTGGCCGAGCGCCCGGCCGGCAAGACGATAATCGCGGGCACGGGCACCAATGACACCCGTCACGCCGTCCACCTGACCGAACGGGCCGGTGAGCTCGGAGCCGATGCGATGCTGTCGGTCACCCCCTACTACAACCGCCCAAGCCCCCTCGGTCTCAAGCGTCACTACGAAGCGGTGGCCGCAGCCACCGACAAGCCGATCCTGCTCTACAACATCCCCTCGCGCACGGGCACCAACATCGGCCCTGAGCTGCTCGCCGAGCTCGCTCAGATCGAGGGCATCGTGGGGGTCAAGCAGTCCAACGCCGATGAGCTGCAGCTGATCGACGGGCTTGATCTGTACACGGGCGACGATGCGAACTTCGTGCAGACCCTGGAGTTGGGGGGCGTCGGGGTGATCTCGGTGGCCAGCCACATCGTCGGCAAGGAGATGCGCCGGATGGTCGACGAGCCCGAGCGGCGGGCGGAGATCGACGCCTCACTGCGCGATGTCTATGAGACGCTGTTCCTCACCGCCAATCCCACCTGCACCAAGGCCGCTCTGAACCTGCTCGGCTTCGACGTCGGGGGGGTGCGCCTGCCGATCGTGGAGGCGACAGAGCAGGAGACCGCGGCGGTGCGCGCCATGCTCGAACGTCACGGCCTGCTGACGAGCGCTCACGCGTGAGCTCCTCGTTGCGCGTCCTGCCCCTCGGAGGGCTGGGAGAGATCGGCAAGAACATGACCGTCGTCGAGCAGGACGGGCGGATTGTGGTGGTCGACGTCGGGCTGCGCTTCCCAACCCCCGAGATGGTCGGCATCGACCTCGTGCTGCCCGACTTCACCTACCTGCGCGAACGCGCCGAGGACATCGAGGCGATCGTCATCACCCACGGCCACGAGGACCATCTCGGTGCCCTGCCGTGGGTGCTGCGCGATCTCGGCGACCGCCTGCGGGCGCCCGTCTACGGCGGCGCGCTGACGATCGCGATGGCGCGCTCGAAGCTCGATGAGCACAAGCTGCGCGATGTCGAGCTGGTCGAGGTCGAACCGGGCGAAACGCTCGAGATCGGGCCCTTCTCACTCGAGCTGGTGCACATGACCCACTCGATCCCAGACGCCAGCGCGGTTGCCCTTGGCACCGACCTCGGCACGGTGCTGATCACGGGCGACTACAAGTTCGACCAGACCCCCGTCGACGGGCCGCCGGCGGACGTCTCGCGCCTGGCCGAGCTCGGCCGCGAGGGCGTGCTGTTGCTGTGTGGCGACTCCACCAACGTCGACCGCCCGGGCTTCTCCCCGTCGGAGTCGGTCGTCGGCCCCCACCTGGAGGAGGTCTTCGCCCGCTGCGAGGGGCGGATCGTGGTGACGAGCTTCGCGTCCAACATCCACCGCGTCCAGCAGGTGGTCGACGCCGCCCACGCGCTTGACCGCAAGGTTGCGCTTGTGGGGCGCTCGATGCGCAAGAACGTCGGCATCGGGCGCAACCTCGGGCACATCGAGGTTCCCGACGGACTGCTGGTGGGCCCGCGCGAGATCGGCGACTTCCCCGATGAGCGCGTGGTGATCATCTCCACGGGATCCCAGGGCGAGCCGCTCTCGGCGCTCAGGCGGATGGCCTACCGGGACCACCCCCAGGTGCAGCTGAAGGGCGGGGACACGGTCGTCTTCTCGGCCACCCCGATTCCCGGCAACGAGCGCGCGGTCAACGAGACGATCGATCGGCTCTACCACATCGGCTGTGACGTGATCACCCCACGCGAGGCTCCCGTCCACGCCTCCGGGCACGGCTACGCCGAGGAGATCAAGCTGATGCTAAACCTCGTCAAGCCCCGCTATGTGATGCCCTTCCACGGCGACTTCAAGCGCCTGCGCATGCACGCCCAGCTGGCCGAAGCGGTCGGCATCCCGCCCGAGGACATCTTCCAGGGCGACAACGGCCTGCCGCTCGACATCGACGAGCGCGGCGCCGCCTTCGGCGAGCGCGAGGAGTCGGGAATGATCTTCGTCGACGGTGTGGAGATCGGCGACATGGCCGACGTGGCCCTGCGCGATCGGCGGATGCTCTCCGCCGACGGGATCTTCATCGTGGTGGTCACGATCGCCGAGCACGACGGAAGCTCGGTGGCCGACCCCGAGGTGATCTTCCGCGGTGTGCCCTTCCTCGACCAGGCCGACAAGCTGCTCGATGAGATCCGCAGCACGGTCGACGCTTCGCTGCGGCGCGCCGCCCGTGAGGACATCCGCGAGGTCGATGTGCTCCAGCAGACGCTGCACGACGACCTGGCGAAGCTGGTCTATGACCGTCTCAAGCGCCGGCCGATGGTGCTGCCGGTCGTCGTCGAGGTGTGAGGGTCTCGCCGAACCATCTCACGATGATCTCGATGAAGGCGGTTCGCCAGGGCTCCTCGCGGAGCTGGTGGCCGGCCTCGGGGATCACCTCGTGACGGCCCTGTGGGCACACGCTGAGATATGACTCGATGACCTCGTGCGGGATCGTGGTGTCGCGCCCTGACTCGAGCACCAGGACGTCCCCGTCGAACGCGCCCAGCGCTCGCAGCGAGGACGCTGTGGCGGGCGTCTGGAGGCTTGAGCGCCCGGCACCGCCGGGGCGCTCGAAGTCCTCGTCGCGGTAGAGGGCGGGGGCGCGCAGCAGCAGGCTTCGCACCGGGCGCACCGAGCTCAACAGCGCCGCCAGATAGCCGCCATAGCTGGCTGCGCACACGCCGATGCGCCCGCCATCGACGTGCTCGGCGCTCGCGAGCGCGTCGAATGCGGCCACGCAGTCATCGAGATGATCACGCAGCGAGAGCGTGGCGAGCGAGCCGTGGCTGCGCCCATGGCCCGTGAGGTCGAACGTCAGACAGCACGCTCCGATGCCCTCCGCCGCCGCTTCTGCTCGGCGGCGATAGCCGCTCTGGTCGCTGCCGGCCCCATGGATGAACAGGATCCCCATACCCGACGGAGGGCGGGAGGCCGGCGTGAAGCAGCGTGCGGCGAGGCTGCGAGCGCCCGACTGCAGCGCCAGGTTCCTGCTCATCGCGAGACGCGCGCCTGCAGGGAGGCGAGCTGGTCACCGACAAAGCGCTCTGCCACGGTTACCGAGACGTTCATCTCACCGGCGTTGTCCTCGCCGTCGCGGCACCAGTCGATGGCGGTCCGCTCAGCCGCGCTCAGCGGGTGCAGGCTGGGCTCGCCGCTCAGCAACGCCCCATAGAGCAGATACTGGGTGAGCAGTACCCGCCACAGGACGGGCTTTCGCTTGGGGTGAAAGCCCTTGAACAGCTCCACAACCGGTTCGAAGACCGGTGTCATCGCCGACTGCGACCGCGGGGTCAGCCCGACGCGGTGAAGTGCCTGGCGCGTGCGGGAGCTGGACTCCGACGCCGCCTGGTCCCATTCGCGCTGGAACGCTCCGAAGCTCATGCAGCGAGCCGTGGCGCTCAGGGGGTCGGACGCCGAGGAGCTCTGCGGCTCGGTGATCAGGGATTCTGCGATCACGTAGACCATTGCCCGATAGAAGCCCTGGGGGGCGTAGTGGGCGGGCGAGTCGCGCAACAGCCGAGCTCGTCCCGGTTCGCCGGCATCGGTCTTGTTGCGGTCGTAGTCGAGCTTGAGGTGCTCATCCTCCTTGCCGTAGGCCGCCAAGTCCCAATCCTGGCAGAAGGAGAAGAACACCAGCCTCAGCAGCTCGTACTTCGCCCGTACGTCGGGGTCGAGCCCGAGGTCGATGGTGGTGAGTCGGCGCTGCAGAACGCTGAAGGTGGTGATCGGGGCCAGCAGCCCGTAGACGATCGACTTGAAGTAGTAGCGCTCGGGCTCCACCAGCCAGCCGGTGCCGTCGGCGCGCAGCTTGTCGGTGCGGGCGCATTTGGCCAGGCTGGCGATTCGCGAGCGAGCATCCTCGGCCTGTTCCATCGCCTGGAAGAGCAGCGGCTCGCAGACCGTGTAGAGACGCTTACGGGCTTCGTAGTTGTAGGCGATCCTGGCGTTGCTCTCGGCCTGTGCCGCTTCGAGGCGCTTGAGCGCGAGGCTGTTGCGCTGAGAGAGCACGGCTGTGACGAGCGCGACGAGCAGCGAGGCGCCGGCCGCGATGATCGCGGCGGTCACCTCGGGGGAGCTGCTGGCGAGGATCCTCGGCACGTACATGGCTCTCCTTGCTTGCTGGCCGAGACGAGCTTACGGTGCCCGGGGTCAGCGCGACGATGTCAGCGAGCCCGGGCGCGCCGGCGCTCTGCCCGCCTGCGCCTCACCCGCCAGCAGCCGCTCGCCCTCGAGAGCCGGTGCCGGCTGAAGGGCGGGCAGGCTCACCACGAAGCGCGCGCCGCCGCTCCCCACGGTCGCCTCCAGGGTCACGCTGCCGCCGTGGGAGACGGCGACGGCATGCACGATGGCGAGACCGAGGCCGAAGGAGCCGCCACGATCGCCCGCTCCGCGCACGAAGCGCTCGAACAGGGTGGGGGCGAGCTCCTCGGGTACACCGGGCCCATCGTCTTCGACCGTCAGCCGCACCTGGCCGTCGGAGCCCGTGGCGGTGGACACGCGGATCTCGGTGCCGGCGGGGGTGTGGCGCAGCGCGTTCTCCATCAGGTTGATCGTCAGCCGGTGAAGCTCGTCGCGGGAACCCTCCACGAGGGCGGGGTGGATGTCCAGGACGATCTCGTGCGCAGCGCTCACCGGGCCCAGCTCGGCTGCGGCCTCGACCACGATCTGGGAGAGATCGCAAGGCTCGCGCGCGACCACGCGCGCCGCATCGGTGCGCGCCAGCAGCAGCAGGTCGGCCACCAGGCGGCGCATGCGCTGTGAGGAGCGAAGCGCCGAGCGGGCCGCATCGCCCTGATCTCCATGCAGCGATTCGGCCAGCAGCTCGAGGTTGGCCAGCACGCTGGTGAGCGGCGTGCGCAGCTCGTGGGAGGCGTCGGCGACGAACCGCCGCTGGCGGGCGAGCATCGACTCGGTCTCAGCACGCGCCGCGTCGAGCTCGCGGAGCATGCCCTCCAGCGTGCGGGCGAGCTCTGAGACCTCGTCGTCGGCCTCGGGCTGGGGCACGCGGCGAGAGGGGTCGCGGGTACGCGCGATCTCCGCCGCCGCGGAGGTGATCTCGGCGATCGGTTTCATCGCCCGTCGCGCGATCGCCATCCCGGCCAGCAGGGCGAAGCCGCTGCCGAAGAGCACGCCGAGAAGGAGGAACAGCTCGACCCGTTTGACCGTCGCCTCGGTGTCGGAGATGCGCTGGCCGTACTGGATGATCACGCGGCCTCGTGGAGCGCCACCCTCGAACACGACGGCCGGGCGGCTGACCACGCGGTAGCCGTTTATGTTGATCGGCGTGCTCGTGGGCACACCGAGGTTTGGTGCGCCGCGGGGCGCCTGTTCGACCACCTTGCCGTCGACGGTGAGGACCTTGATGACCGCGTGGTCGGCGTCGGAGGCGAAGTCGCCGAGCGCCGGTTCCACCTTCAGAGACTCGGGGGTGGCGGTGATCTGCAGCACCGACGGCAGCCGGCTGGCGGCGTTCGCCACCTGCGTGTTGAAGTCGTTGCGTATGCGGTGGACGGTGAGCGAGCCGATCGCGACAGCGAAGGCACAGAGGATCACGAACGTCAGCAGTGCTGAGACGCCGGCGAGGCGCACGCGGATGGGCAGCCGGTCGAAGCTCGCCGACGCCTTGGAGGGCATGCCCCGGCGGGCACGGGCCGGCAGGCGGGCGCCGGCGCGCTGGGCGGCCTCGATCGCTCTACGCGCGGAGGACGTAGCCCGCCCCCCGGATGGTGTGCAGCAGGCGCTCGTCGCCCTCGGCCTCGAGCTTGCGTCTGAGGTTGGAGACGAACACCTCGATCGTGTTGGTGGTCGAGAAGGGGTCATAGCCCCACACCTCGTCGAGCAGCCGCTGGCGTGAGATCACGATCCGCTCGTTGCGCATCAGGTACTCGAGCAGCTCGAACTCGCGCTGGGTCAGCTCGATCGTGCGCTCGCCGCGGGCGACCTCGTGGGTGTCGGCGTTCAGCGTGAGATCGCCCACCCGCAGGGGTGCCGAGCCGCGGGGCGGGCGGCGGCGCAGCAGAGCGCGCATCCGCGCGAGCAGCTCCTGGCGCTCGAAGGGCTTGACCAGGTAGTCATCAGCGCCCGCGTCGAGGCCCTCGACACGCGACTCGAGGGCGTCGCGGGCGGTCAGGATCAGGATCGGCACGTCATCGTCGGCGCGCAGCGCCTTGGCCACCTCCACGCCGTCGAGCTTGGGCAGGCCGAGGTCGAGGATCACCAGATCGGGCGCGAATCCCCGGCCCTGCTCGAGCGCCTCCTGTCCATCGGCGGCGGTGCGTACGTCATAGCCCTCCATCCGCAGCGAGCGCTGGAGAGCCTGGGCAATGTCCTCGTCGTCCTCGACCACGAGGACCCGTGGGGCGCGAGAGAAATCGTTCATGGTCTTTATGTAACCGGCTGGTGTAAAGCGATGGTAAGGCTCCGAGGGAGGTTCTGGGGGCTCGGCGTCGAAGTTGCGCGTGATGGCTGCCACCCGCAAACGTGCCCCTGCCCGGAAACCGGCGGCCAAACGGCCTGCCCCGCGCGGGCGTTCCCGGCGGCGCGGAAGGCGCGGAAGGGGGGGAGCAGGGGCCCTCTTCTCGGGCGGGTTGCGCGTGCCGGTGCTCGACCAGCGCCAGCGCGACGTCCTCGGGCTGGCCCTGCTCGCGGCGGGGATCTTCATGGGCTTCGTGCTGTATGGCGACTGGAACGGCGGTCGCGCCGGGCATGGGGTGGCGGTCGCGCTCGGCTGGACGCTCGGGCGCGCCCGCGTCCTCGCTCCGGCGGCGCTCGCGATCGGCGGGGGGGTGCTGCTCCTGCGACCCGTGCTCCCGGCCGTGCGCCCGCTGCGGACAGGATCGATCTGCCTGTTCACCTCGGTGACGCTTGCGCTCGCGGCGGGCACGCTCGGTCTCAGCTCGAGCCCCGGCCGTGACACCCAGGCGTGGGTCTCGGCGCACCTGCAGAGCCACGGCGGCATTGTCGGGCAGGCCCTCTACGAGGTGACCCACCGGCTAGTGCAGAGCGTGGGCGTGAACATCCTCGTGGTCTTCCTGCTGCTCACCGGCGTCATCCTCGTGACGGGAGCCTCGCTTGCGGGCGTGCTGCGCGCCACTGGCACCGGGCTGATCGACACAACCAAGATGATGCGCAGCCTCAGCCAGCGCCCGGAGCCGGCGCGCCCCGCCACGCGCAGGCGCCTGCCGACTCTGGAGGATGAGGAAGGCTTCCCGCTGCGTCCACCCGAGCCCGACAGCGAGCTGATCGTGCGTGCCACGCACGTGGAGGCGCCGGCGCATGACTGGGCCGAGCCAGAGCCCGAGGCCGCCCCCGAGGCGGTCGAGTCGCCGTGGAGCGCTGAGATCGAGCACCCGGCGAGCACCGATCCGGGGGTCGAGGCATCGGTCGAGGCTCCCGAAGAGAGCGAGGAGGAGGAGATCGCGGGGGTGGCCCACGCCGATCCGGCCGATCTCACTCCCCAGGGCAGGCTGCGCGGCGTGGTCACCGACGATCCCGACTTCGAGTGGGAGCGCCCCGATGCGAGCAAGCTGCTGACGCGCTCGACCGCCGAGCAGACGCGCCCCGACACCGCCGGGCAGGAGCGCACGGCTGTGAGTCTGGTGGAGGCACTCGGGCACTTCGGCGTCCAGGCCAAGGTGATCGGAACCGTTGCCGGCCCCCACATCACCCGCTATGAGCTGCGCCTGGCGCCCGGCATCAAGGTCGGCAAGGTGGCCCAGCTCAAGGACGACCTCGCCTATGCGCTGGCCGCCACCGACATCCGCATCCTCGCGCCGATCCCGGGCAAGCAGGCCGTCGGCGTCGAGGTCCCCAACGCCCACCGCCGGATGGTGAGGTTGGGCGATGTCTTCCAGGAGCCGCCCAAGGATTGGTCGCCGCTGACGGTGTGGCTGGGCAAGGACGTCGCCGGCAAGGCGATCGGCGCCGACCTGGCCAAGATGCCCCACCTGCTCGTCGCGGGCACCACCGGCGCGGGCAAGTCCGGCGCGATCAACGCGATGCTCGCGAGCGTCCTCTTGCGTGCCACCCCGCACGACGTCCGCCTGGTGCTGGTGGACCCCAAGCAGGTGGAGCTCAACCACTACGAGTCGATCCCGCACCTGCTCACGCCGGTGATCACCAGCCCACGGATGGCCGCCAATGCGCTGCAGAACCTCGTCAAGGAGATGGAGCAGCGCTACAGCATCATGTCGCTGTCGCGCACCCGCAGCCTGATCGAGCTCAACCGCTCGCGGGCCAAGCGCGACGAACCGCCGCTGCCCTACATCCTCTGCGTGATCGACGAGCTCGCGGACCTGATGATGGTCGCTCCGGCCGACGTGGAGGACTCGATCATTCGCCTCGCCCAGAAGGCCAGGGCGGTGGGCATCCACCTGGTGCTCGCCACCCAGAGCCCGCGCGTGGACGTGATCACGGGGATGATCAAGGCCAACGTGCCCTCGCGGATCGCCTTCGCCGTCTCCTCCCAGACCGATTCGCGCGTGATCCTCGATCAGAACGGCGCCGAGTCGCTGCTCGGCCAGGGCGACATGCTCTTCAGCCCCGTGGGCAGCTCGCGCCTGCAGCGCATCCAGGGGGCCTACATCGACGAGGGCCAGATCGCGAAGCTGACAGATCTGTGGCGCCGCCAGGGCGAGCCGGAGCTGCGCGAGGAGCTGCTCGAGGAGGTCGAGCCCGAGACTCCGGAGGCCGGTCCGGACGAGTTCGACCCCGACGAGGACCCGCTTCTCACCGACGCCATCCGGCTGGTCGCCGAAATGCAGACGGCCTCCACCTCGATGCTCCAGCGCCGCCTGCGCCTCGGCTACACGCGCGCCGGGCGGATGATCGACATGCTCGAGCGCCGCGGGGTGATCTCCGGCTATGAGGGCTCTAAGCCGCGGCAGGTCCTCGTCACCGAGGCCGACCTCCCAAGGGTGCTGGCAGCCCTCGGCGAGACTGCCGCTCCCGTCAGCGACTAGCCTCTTGAGCTAGATGCCCGAGATCGGAGCAACGCTACGCGAGGCGCGTATGCGCGAGCGCATCGACGTCTCGGAGATCGAGGCCACCACCAAGATCCGTGCGAAGTACCTGCGCGCCCTGGAGAACGAAGAGTGGGGGCTGCTTCCCGGACCCACGTTCGTCAAGAGCTTCCTGCGCACCTATGCCGAAGCGCTCGGCCTCGACGGCAAGTCGATGGTCGAGGAGTATCGCCTGCACCACGAGCGCCCGAGCGACGCGATGCTCGAGCCGATCGTCTCCACGCCCCAGCGCCAGCGCAGGCGCGCCGCGCCGAGCGGGCCCTCGCGCGGCTACATCGCGGCGGTGGGCATCATCGTCGCGATCATCGTCGTCCTGATCGTCCTGCTGGTGAGCGGTAAAGGCTCACCCACCCACACGACGAGCACTGTGGCCACCACCACCACGCATCACAAGCGCGCCCCGAGCAAACACCACGCCACCAGCGTGCGCACGAGCGCATCATCCAGTCTGGTGGCCCTGTCGCTGAAGCCCAGCGGGGCGGTGTACGTTTGCCTGATCGGCGACAACGGACGCAAGGTGATTCCCGGGAGCGAACTGCAGGCTGGCGAAAGCACGCCGACCTACCATGCAAGGCGCTTTGAGATCACGCTCGGCAACAGCTCGGTGACGATGTACGTCGACGGCCAACCCCGCAGCGTCCCTCCCTCCAGCCAGGCGATCGGCTACTCGATCACCAAGGCCCATGGCCGTCAGCCGCTCGCTGCCGCCCAGCTGCCGACGTGCAAGTGAGCGGTCGATGAGCGCCCGCGCCGGGATCGTGGTCACGGGGACCGAGGTGCTGACGGGTCGCGTGGGCGACCGCAACGGACCCTGGCTGGCCGAACGCCTGCGCGAGCTGGGGGTGGATCTCGCCTACACCACGATCGTGGGAGACCGCCCCGAGGACATGCGCGACGCGCTGGCCTTCATGGCCGATCGCGGCATGGACCTAGTGGTGACCAGCGGCGGTCTGGGGCCCACGGCCGACGATCTCACCGCCGCGGTGGTGGGCGCCTTCCAGGGACGCGAGATGGTGCTCGACGAGGCGCTCGCCGGGAGAATCGCGACGATCGTTGCCCCGCTGATGAAACGCTGGCCGAACATCGATCCGGAGGCGATCGCGCAGGCCAACCGCAAGCAGGCCACCGTCCCCCGTGGGGCGAGCGTGCTCGAGCCCGTGGGGACGGCCCCGGGTCTCGTCGTGCCGCCCACGCAGACAGGCGCAGGCCCGACGGTCGTTGTCCTGCCGGGGCCGCCACGTGAGCTTCAGCCGATGTGGTCCAGCGCGGTCGAGACCGATGCGCTGCGCGCCGCCCTCAGCGGCGCCACCGTCTATGAGCAGCACACGCTGCGTCTGTTCGGCATCCCGGAGTCGGAGATCGCGGAGACTCTGAGGTTGGCTGAGCGCGAGGGCGTGGATCTCGAGCGGATCGAGGTGACCACCTGCCTGAAACGGGGCGAGATCGAGGTTGTTACCCGCTATGAGCCCGATGCGGCCGGGGTGTATGAGGACTTCGCCGCGGTTGTGCGATCCAGGCACGCCGACACCCTCTTCTCAGACGACGGAAGCACCGTCGATCAGCAGGTGGCCGGGCTGTTGCGCGATGCGAGCCTGACGATCGCCACGGCCGAGTCGTGCACCGGCGGGCTGCTGGCGGCGCGGCTGACCGAGCTGCCCGGCTCCTCCGACTATGTAAGCGGAGCGATCGTGGCCTACTCCAACGAGGTCAAGATCGAGGCGGCCGGCGTGGGGAGCGAGCTGATCGAGGCCCATGGCGCGGTCTCTGCCGAGGTGGCCGAGGCGCTCGCCGCCGGTGCGCGCGAGCGCCTGGGAGCGGACGTGGGCGTGGGCGTGACGGGTGTGGCGGGGCCGGGCGGGGGCAGCGATGAGAAGCCGGTGGGGCTCGTGTGGATCAGCGTCGCGCTGGCCGGTCGCGAGCCGCTGACACGCTCGCTCAACCTCCCGGGGTCACGGGCGGACATACGCGATCGCTCGACCACCGTTGCCATGCATCTCGTGCGACGCGCTCTGATGCATTAAAGGGCGCCGGTTGTGCCATGGGGGTTGGTGTTCCGCTCGCCGGACGTTTTGCAACTGCCGGTGATAGCCTGACTGCCGTTTTGTATAGGGCGGGGGCCGTGGAGCAGATTCAGCCACTCAGAATGGGCCGGGGCTTCGGCGGGCTGATCCTCGCCATGTTGCTGCTTGCCGCGCTCGCCCTCGGGGCGGGACCCGCCCATGCGGAATCGTGGCTCGCGCTCACCTCCAGCAACACGCAGTACCTGCCCGACGCCGGTGCGCCGCTCACCCCCGTGAGCATCGGTGGGGAATTCGCCTTTCCCTCGATCACGCTCGATGACTTCGGCGGGGATGTGGTCGTCTCACCCGATGCCCGGACAGGCTACGTGGTGTCCTCCACTTATTGGGAGGCAAAGCCGTGCGAAGAAAAAGGTCCCAGCGACATCCAGCAGATCGACCTGTCCGGCTCAACGCCGGTGGCGGGAGCGAAGATCGCGATGGGCTCGACGCCTCCGGTCGGCTTGGCGATCTCGCCGGACGGACGCACGCTGTATGCGAGCTCGCTGTGCGCAGACGGGATCATCCCAATCGACCTCACGAGCGCCAGCCCCGCCGTCGGTAGCCCGATCACGGTCGGGACCGATCCCTTCACCGTGATCGTCTCCCCCGACGGTCACACCCTCTATGCCGCCAACCACGGCTCCAACACTGTCTCTGTGGTGGACCTCACGGCCCATCCGGCGAAAACGGAACACACGATCATGGTCGGCAAAGAACCGATTGGTATGGCGATCACGCCTGACGGCTCGAAGCTGTTCGTGGCGGACTCCGGCGAATGCGCGGTAACCGAGATCGATGCCGCGACGAGCTCCCCGCATCGCATCGGCCTCGATGCCGCTGCCTGTGAAGCGGGGGAGAAGCCCGAACGGGTGGCCGTCGCCCCGGACGGAGCGCATGCCTATGTGACAGTGCCTGCAGCGCGAACAGTCGTGCCGATTGCCACGGCGAGTGACACGGAGCAGACTCCGATCTCATTCGCCGGGTTCGGGAACTTCGATCCGGCTGGAATAGCGGTTACACCCGACGGCAGGCAGCTCGTGGTGGGCGACGGGTACTTCGGCGGCTCGGGCGGACCGTTCGGCGAACGCGTCGAGATCGTGAGCCTCCCCGGAGGGGGTCTGACTCCGTCACCGATCCCCTTGAATGCCAACCCGAGCACCCCCACACGGATCGCGATCACACCCGATCAGGCACCCGCGGCCAACTTCACGGTGGCGAGTGCCCCGCCGGGCTCGGCCACGAGCTTCGACGCCTCTCCTTCAACGGTTCGCTTCGGGACGATCGCGAGATACGACTGGAGCTTTGGTGACGGCGCCACCGCCGTCACGAGCACGCCCAGCACGAGTCACGTCTACACCGCCAACGGCACCTATACGGCCAGCGTCACCGAGACCGACGGCGCGGGAACCTCCACATCCGGGGAGGTGTTCACCGGGCAGGAGGCCAGCAGTGTCGGCAACGCGAGTGCGAGCACCAGTCGCTCGGTCGTGATCTCGAGCTCCGGCGCATCCGCGTTCTCATCCAGCGCAACGAGCCTTCGCTTTGGTGCGGTGGGGGTCTCGACCTCGATCACCCAGGTGCTCGCGATCACAAACACCGGGAGTGCGCCGCTGAGCATCTCGGCCTCCGGGATCTCCGGCTCTGGAGCCGGTGTTTTCTCGCTGACCCGCGACGGCTGCACCGGTACCACGGTCGCCGTGGGTGCCATGTGCACGGTGAATGTCAGCTTCTCCCCAGGGGCGAGCACCGCCTACAGCGCCCAGCTCGCCTTCACCGACAATGCCAGCGGCAGCCCCCATACTGTGTTCCTGGGCGGCAGCGGTGTGGCCTACGGCATCATCCAGGGTATCGTCAGCAACGCGTCGCACCGACCGGCCCAGCCGCTGGAAGGCGCTTCGGTCTCGGAGTGTTTGGCGCCCGGCTTTCAAAACTGCCAGTACACAACGACGGCCGCAGACGGCACGTATCGCTTCGCCAACCTCACCTCCGGCCAGTACACGATGGAAGTGTGGCCTCCCGGTGGCTCGCTGCGTAGCGCCTCGGCGTCGGTCAAGGTCGCGCCGGGGGTCAACCGCCAGAGCTTTGCCCTCACCGAACCCGTGCCGCTGAGCAAGGGCGTCGCCTTCCAAACACCCGGTGGGACGGTGGCGAGCGGGACCCCGACGGTCAACTGGAACGAGCCGTTCAGCTTCGACGTGCCGGTCAAGATCCCCGCAAGAGCCGCTCCGAACTCGATTCAGCCGGTGATCGTCCACGGGGCGATCGCGTTGAGCTCTGGCTCGAGCGCCAACGGCGGTTTCGGGATAACGGGGAGCGAGACGCTATTCGTGGGATACGGCTCCGGCGGAGCGCCCAGCGGCATCGTGGGCGTCCAAGACACGCCGTCGGCCGAAGGCGGAGCTCACCTGGCCGGGAGCGGCGGCGGTGGAGTGCTCGAAACCTTCAACACAGTGAAAAAGTTCCTCGAACTGTTCGAAGCCAAGGCTCTCCCTGACCAGGGCCTGCTCGTGACGATCAAAGGCCCGCTGGGTGAGAGCGGCTACACGGGTGAAGCGGTCCTGCGCATCGAACCGCACGGCAACCCCAAGGTGCAGCTGACCTTCAAGTCGCCGAAAGGGCCGAAGGTTGCCTCGGTCAAATCTTGTCCTGTGAAAACCTCGCCGCGGATCACCCGGATCGCCGAAGAAGTCCTAGGCCAGACCGAAGACATCCAGCGTGAACTCGCCAAACTCGCGGCCGAACTTGCCAACAAGGGATTGGGAGAACTCGGGAATGGGCTGCGCTGGTCATACGAACGCGCCGCCGAAGGGATCCAGGGCGCGAATCAGATCTTCGAAAAGGCGGGTGGGGAACTCACCAAATCGGCGCTCGAAGGGCTGAAGGGCAGTGGTGGCTCGCTTCGGTTCTCCGACTCCCCGCTCGTGGGCAGCGCCACCGCGCAGGATCTCTCGGCCATCGCATCGAGTGCCGCGACGTCCGCTCCGGCCACCTTCGAACCGCAGATGCGCGCAGAACTGCTCATCGGCGAAACGCCGGCGAGCGTGCTGGCCCTCTCGCATCCGAGCGCTCTCCCGATCAACGGGGACCTGGTCCGCTTCACCGTCCCGGCGCTCGAACAGCGCGTCCATGGGGCGTTCAACTGGAGCTACCGCACATCGCACCCCGGGCTGTCATATGGACCCATGGCGGCGGCGAGCTCGGTCCGCCGCCACCCGCGGGCGCATTCAGCCCAAGCGGTTACGCTCGGCTACGAAGCCGCCGAAGAATGCCCAGAAGTGAAGGTCACGATCGAAGAAGAAGTGGAAGAAGACGAAGAAGATGAAGAAGAAGGTGGTGGAGGCGGCGGCTACATCGACCCGAGCGGGAGCGTGCACACCACGCACGGAGCGCCCGTGAGCGGGGCCAAGGTTGTCCTGCTGCGAAGTGCCGCCAAGACCGTGAGGGCCAAGACGGTGCCAAACGGCAGCACGCTGATGTCCCCGGCCAATCGCCGCAACCCGGACCTCACCGATGCCTTGGGTCACTTCGGCTGGGACGTGACTCCCGGCTACTACCAGGTGCATGTGAGCCATCCGGGCTGTAGTGGCGTGCGTGGACACCCGCTCCTCAGCACCCTGTTCGCGGTGCCCCCGCCAGTCGTCGATCTGAGCTTCAAGCTGCGCTGTCCGAGGCTGCGCCGCTCGGGCACCAACATGACCCTAAAGGCGGTCCATGGCCCAGGTCGCACAGCCGGTCTGATAGTCCGGGTGCGCTCACACGGCGCTCGAGCCGCGGGATTCGTAGTGTTCAAGCTCGGCGGACGCGTGCTCGGGCAGGCCGTGCTCGATTCGCGCACCGCCACGGCGACCCTCGAGGCCCGGCTGCCCGTGGGCGCGCACGTGATCGCGCTCTACACGGGAGATGGCAACCACGCGCCGAGTCAGGCTCGGGGGACGGTCGGCGCCCCGAAAACAGCCAGGGCGCGAGGCAAGGCAAAAGCTCACCACCACCGGAAGGGCTGAGTAGAGCAAGAATCAGAGGGATGAGCAAAGGGGCCACAGCCCGACTGTTCGTGGCGATAGACCCTCCGTTGGAGGTGCGCGAGGAGTTGGCTGCGTGGGCTCGTCTTCTTGCGTTCGACGCCGAGACCTCGCAGGGGTCGCGCTCGGCGATCCGTACCCTCGCGGCGGACTCGCTGCATCTGACGCTGTGCTTTCTGGGCGACCGTCCGGTGGGGGAGATCGACGCTCTCTCGGGCAGCCTGAGCGTCTGTGCGACATCCGTGGGGGAGCTGTCGATCGGGGCGCCGCTGTTGCTGCCGCGGCGACGTCCGCGGGCTCTGGCCGTGGAGATCCACGAGTCCGGCGGCGAGCTCGCAGCCCTGCAGACATGTGTTGTGGAGGCCATCGCTCGGGCGTCGGACTGGGAACCGAGCGGACGGGGGCGCTTCCGGGCCCATGTGACGGTGGCGCGGATGCGTGCGGATGCCTCCTGGACGCTGGCGGGCCGTCTGCTCCCGCCCACACCGCGGTTGAGCTTCACTCCGCGGACGATCGGTATGTATCGGTCGTGGCTGGAGCCCTCCGGGGCGAGCTATGAGAGCGTGGCGAGCTACGAGCTCACCCCGGCGGTCTGAGACTCAGCCTTCGGATTCGTTGACCGACGGGTGTTCGCAAGGCTGGCAGGCGGTTTCGTCGCCTTCGGTGCCCGAGGCGCAGCTGGTTTCGGCTTCACAGCCTGGTTCCGCTTCGCTCGCTGCAGCCGCTTCGCCGGTGGGGCAGAGGAGCCTCGTGCCGTGGGCGGAGAGGATGGGGGTAGCGCCGGACGTGCAGCTCGGTTCGGAGCCGTCGGCGCAGGTGAAGGAGCCGCTCCCCGCAACCGGCTTGCTGGCGTCTTCGCACAGCGCGGCAGTCATGACCGGCGCGTGAGCTTTGGCGGTCCGCTTGTGCTTGCGAGACAGATGCTTGGCCGGATGGTGGCGCTTGCCGGTGTGGCCGGCGGCCTTGCTGTGGTGTGCGGTGGTGGAGCCTTTGGCCAGGGCGGCAGTCGGCGATGGGCCGGGCAGAAGTGCCAGGAACAGTGCCAGCGAGAGTGCGAATGCGAGGATGCGCGGGAGGGGGCGGCGGTTTGGCTGACTTGTGGGCATTTGAGGCTCCGGGGCCGAATCGAGGGAGTGCGGCGACCTTGCTCCACACATCGTCTGAGAAGCCCTCAGGGGCGAGCGGGGACGGCCCTTGTGGACGAAGATGGGGGGTGGGGTCGATACGAACAACTGTTCCGTCCGGAGCGCGCTCTACCTTGCTCTCTCCAACTGCGAACCGGAGGAGTTAGACCATGCCCGTGACCGATCAGGAGAAGGCGGCCAAGGCGCGCGATGCCGCTCTGCAGGGCGCGCTCACCCAGATCGAGCGCGAGTTTGGCAAGGGGTCGGTGATGCGCATGGGCGACGAGGGCGCGCAGGTGCGCTGCGATGCCATCCCCACGGGAGCACTCTCGCTCGACCTCGCGCTCGGAATCGGCGGCGTGCCGCGCGGGCGCATCGTCGAGGTCTATGGCCCTGAGTCCTCCGGAAAGACGACGCTGATCTACCACGTGTTGGCCGAGGCGCAGAAGCTTGGTGGCGTATGCGCATTCATCGATGCGGAGCACGCGATGGACCCGCTCTATGCGAGGACGATCGGCGTCGACATCGACGAGCTGCTCGTCTCCCAGCCCGACTATGGCGAGCAGGCGCTGGAGATCGCCGACATGCTCGTGCGCTCGGGCGCTGTGGATGTCGTGGCGATCGACTCGGTCGCAGCATTGACGCCGCGCGTGGAGCTCGAGGGACAGATGGGCGACCAGACGGTGGGCGCCCAGGCGCGCATGATGTCCCAGGCAATGCGCAAGCTCGCGGGGAACCTCAACCGCACGCAGACACTGTGCATCCTCACCAACCAGATCCGCGAAAAGGTTGGGGTCATGTTTGGATCGCCCGAGACGCAGCCGGGCGGCCGCGCGCTGAAGTTCTACGCCTCCCAGCGCCTGGACATCAGGCGTATCGAGACGCTCAAGGATGGGACCGAGGCGGTCGGCAACCGGGTGCGGGTGAAGGTCGTCAAGAATAAGGTGGCGGCGCCGTTCCGTCAGGCCGAGTTCGACATCGAGTTCGGCAAGGGCATCTCCACAGCGGGCTGCCTGATCGATCTGGGCCTGGAGAACAACATCGTCTCGAAGTCGGGCTCCTTCTTCTCCTATGGCAGCGATCGCCTCGGCCAGGGGCGCAACAACGCCAAGATCCACCTCGAGGAGAACCCAGCGGTGGCGAAGGAGATCGAAGACAAGATCTATGCGGCGCTCAACATAGGCAAGGACCTCGTGACGCCGATAGACCGCGACAAGGACGTGCCCGCGCCGATGGCCAGCGAACCGGCAGTCGCAGCCGCCTGAAGCGCGACTATTTCAAACTGCGACGGTCATCATGTGAGGGGATGACTGGCCGCTCGCCACGCGGCTGATGTGCTGAACGAACTGGGGAGAGGGCGTTCAGCACGCCGCGTGGCGGATCGTGGACACGGCACGGATGCCTTGTCCTCGATTACCTGGCGCAACTGGGCGAAGGTGTAGAAACGATCAGGTGGGGCCGCGGTGACACTGATTGTCTGCAGCGACTCGTACGATTGGCGTTGTGCCGCGTCTAGAGGAGATTACCTATGAGGCTGGTCGCCAAGCTCTCGCGGATCAAGAGGCGCTCGTATCGGGAATTGAATCGCTCCGGGATTTTTGGTGGCCTGATCGCTTGAGAGGATTGGGCGATGACAAAGGGCAAGAGGTATCCGGCTGAGGTCAGGGAGCGTGCGGTGCGGCTGGTGATGGAGCACCGGCGGGAGTATCCGAACGAATGGTCAGCGATCACGTCGATCGCTGCGAAGTGTGGGATGACGGCGGAGACGCTGCGCAAGTGGGTGCGCCAGGCCGAAGTTGATGGTGGCCGCCGTCCGGGGGTCAGTAGCGAGGAGGCCGCGAGGATCAAGGAGCTCGAGCGGGAGAACAAGGAGCTGCGCCGCGCGAATGAGATGGCGGATTCAACCGGTCGTTGCAACGTACTCCGCGAACTTCTCTGATGGTGTCAGGTAGCCGAGGGTCTTGCGGGGTCGTCCGTTGAGGCTGCGTTGGATGCTGCGGAGGTCGCTTGCGGTGATGGTGGTGAGGTCTGTGCCCTTTGGTAGGTATTGGCGTAGTAGCCCGTTGGTGTTCTCGTTGGATCCTTTCTGCCAGGGCGAGTGAGGGTCACAGAAGTAGATCGGGATCCCTGTCTCGATGGTGAAGCTTGCGTGCTTTGACATCTCGGCGCCCTGGTCCCAGGTGATGCTCTTCTTCAGCTCACGCGGCAACGTGGTGATCGCTTTGCGCATGGCTTCATCAACGGCAACGGCAGACCGGTCGCCGTTCATGTGCAACAGCAGGACAAGCCGGCTCGAACGCTCCACGAGGGTGCCAACTGCGCTGCGGGAGTTCGCTCCGAGGATGAGGTCGCCCTCCCAGTGCCCAGGCACCGCCCGGTCCTCCACTTCTGCAGGGCGCTCTGAGATCATCACCATCCCCGGCAGCTGACCGCGCTTATCCGTGCGTCCTCTCGGCCGGCGGGTGGTTCGCCCCGAGCGCAGGCAGCGAGCGAGCTCGCGGCGCAGCTCGCCGCGGCCCTGCACGAACAATGATTGGTAGATCGTCTCGTGGCTCACGCGCATAGCCGGCTCATCGGGATAATCCAACGGTAGGCGACGAGCGATCTCCTGGGGTGACCACAGCTGCCCCAGACGGCGGGTGACCTCACGGTGCAGCTTGCCACGCACCAGCTTGCAGCTCTTGGGCCGACGAGCGTGCTCTCTCGCGCGCTGGTGCGAGCGCCAAGCCGAGTACTGCTCGCGCCCACCGTCTGCGTTGACCTCACGCGTGACCGTCGAAGGCGACCGCTTGAGGATCCTCGCGATCGCGCTCAGCGAGTCACCGCGACCGATCCCGAGCAAGATCTGCTCACGATCACCGATCGAGAGACATCCATCCCTAGGTGCCCAGGAGCAAGGGACGCCCCTCGTGAACCTCCTCTCCCGCACCATCACCCCGACCATCGGCGCCGAACACCCGACCTCTCTGGCGATATCCGTCAGCCGCCAGCCACTCGCTCGCAGTTTGAAAGCGAGCTGCTTCTGCTCGTCGCTCAGGTGCCCACGCATCCACAACCTCCGGTATCGGTTCCTCGGTCATCCCACAGGATCCGTTGCGCCCACCGGTTGACACCGCCGATTTTGAAGTCCGCTTCGGCTTTCTTCGCGCGGGAACTCGACCCGCAGCCAAGGAGATGAGCGCGATGATCGATGAGAAGCGCGAGGAGTTCGGGGTCGAGTCGATCTGTCGCACGCTGCAGATCGCCCCGTCGACGTATTACGCGGTCAAGGCCCGTGAGCGTTCTCCTTCGGTGCGGGCGCTCCGCGATGAGGAGCTCGCGGCACGGATTCGTGAGGTGCATGAGAAGAACCTCGGGGTGTATGGCGTGCGGAAGGTTTGGTGGCAGTTGGTGCGAGAAGACGTCAAGGTCGCTCGTTGCACGGTGGAACGCCTGATGGCCAGGGAGGGCCTGAAAGGCGCTATGCGAGGCAAGAAGCGTCGCACCACGATCCCTGACGGGCAATCAACCCGGGCGCCGGATCTCGTGGACCGTGATTTCAAAGCCTCGGCGCCGAACCGTCTTTGGGTGTCGGATTTCACGTATGTGCCGGCGTGGTCGGGGACGGTGTATGTCGCGTTCACGATCGACGTGTTCAGCCGCCGTATCGTGGGCTGGAAGGCCGACACCACGATGAAAACACCGCTCGTCTTGGACACGCTGGAGATGGCGCTCTGGGCCCGCGACCACCACGGCCAGCCCGTGCCCAGGGGACTGATTGCTCACTCCGATGCCGGGAGTCAATATACGAGTTTCGCCTTCACCCAGCGCCTCGTGGACGCCGGGGCTGACGCCTCGATCGGGTCCATCGGTGATGGGTATGACAACGCCGTGGCCGAGTCAACGATCGGGCTCTACAAGACCGAGCTGATCAACCAGCAAGGGCCGTGGAGGACGATGGAGCAGGTCGAGTTCGCCACACTGCAGTGGGTCGACTGGTACAACCACCAGCGACTACACGGCAGCTGCGACCGACTCACGCCAGTCGAATACGAGCAAACGAGAACGAGACAGACCACTCAATAAAAACCGCCTCCAAACTCCCCGGAGCGGTTCAAATCAGGCAACGGACAGGGACTCTCCTCGCCGCTCACGCGCTGGTCGCATCGTTTCTTGGTGCTGCGACGATCCACGCTCATGGGCTTGAAACGCTCGGCTGGTTCGCACTCGCTGCTCTTGTGCTGGGGCTATGCGTGTCGGCAGTTCTGTTGGCGCCATGGCAACTCAAGTTCGCCGTCGATGCACGTGAGCTATATGACGAGCTGTATCCCGAAGCCGAGGCTGAAGCTGAAGCTGACACACTCGGCTGGCTAGCAGCAGCCGGCTACGGCTACCAAGCGCTACGCGAAGAGAACGCTGGCAAGGTACGCGTCATGTCTTGGCTGTCGGGCACTGTAGGAATCCTGATGATTGTGCAGACCATTGCATGGCTAGCAGAGCTGGCGGTACAGTAGAAGCATGACTCCCAAGCCATTGCCGCCGCAAGAAATCAAACCGCCCTCGACATCTATTGGTATCCAAGAGGGTCGTGGCGGATCGGTGCCCCCTCCGCGGCCGCGCCCGCGGCCCTAGACATCGGTTGCCCCGAGGCGCGTGCGGAAGATGAAGCGCTGCGTCGACGGTGAAGGAGCAAGCCCGGAGGATCCAGTTCGCGTCCTGCACCAACCTGCGGCCGGCTACGGCTGGAGCTTCGACTCGCCGGATGTACCTGGGCTGACTGGTGGCACGGAGGGCTACGATGCGACTCATGCCGAGGAGGCGGCGCGGTTTGCTCTGGCATGCGCCGCCGATGAGCAGGGCCTCCCGGCACCCACCGGGCTGACGTTCGAGCACTATGTGCCTGCGGGCGTCGCTGTGGTCGCCTAAGCGCTCAGTCGGTGCTTCGGCGTCGCGGAGGTAAACGCTACCCAGGCCCAAGTACCCTGTGCCGATGAAGCGCTACCACCTCACGACGTTCGGCTGCCAGATGAACGAGCACGACTCCGAGCGGATGAAGGGGATGCTCGAGTCGCTTGGCTACGCCGAGGCTCCCGAGCGGGCCGAGGCGGACCTGATCCTGTTCAACACCTGCTCGATCCGGGAGACGGCCGACAGCCGCTTCATCGCGCATCTGGGCGAGGCGAAACGCCTGAAGAGCGAAGCGCCCGAGCGGGTGGTGGGCGTGGGGGGCTGCTGGGCGCAGTCGCTGAAGGACGAGGTCTTCGAGCGCTTCCCCTTCGTGGATGTGGCGTTTGGACCGGGCCAGGTGCACAAGCTGGCGGAGTTCTTGACAAGCGATTCGCTGACGGCGCAGGGCTTCTTCGAGTTCGAGGGCTTCACCGGTCACCTGCCGGCGCGGCGCGAGCGTCCCTTCCAGGGCTGGGTGCAGATCAGCGTGGGCTGCAACTGCGCCTGCTCCTACTGCATCGTGCCTTCGACGCGCGGCCGGGAGGTCAGCAGGCCGCTGGCGGAGCTGGTGATGGAGGTCGAGACGATGGCGGCGGACGGCGTTCGGGAGGTGACGCTGCTCGGCCAGAACGTCAACTCCTACGGCCGCGACCTGGCCGAGCGAGCGAGCTTCGCGGAGCTGCTGCGGCGCCTGGACGGGATCGAGGGGATCGAGCGCATCCGCTACACGAGCCCGCACCCCAAGGACATGCGCGAAGACGTGATCCTGGCGCATGCGGAGCTTCAGAGCGTGTGCGAGCACATCCACCTGCCGCTGCAGTCCGGCTCGAGCCGGATACTCAAGGCGATGCGCCGCACCTACGATCGCAATCGCTACATGGACCGCGTGGCGATGATCCGCGAGCACGTGCCCGATGCGTCGCTCACAACGGACATCATCGTGGGCTTCCCGGGTGAGACCGAGGAGGACTTCATCGAGACCCTCGAAGTGGTCGAGCAGGTCAGCTACGACAGCGCCTTCACCTTCATATTCTCGCCCCGGCGAGGAACAACGGCGGCGGATATAACGGATGGCGTGGTGCCACATCCGGTGAAGGTGGAGCGGATGGAACGGCTGGTGGAGCTCGTCCAGAGGGGCGCGCGGGAGCGGGCGCAGCGGTTCGTGGGGCGCACGGTCGAGGTGCTGGTGGAAGGCAGCTCGCGCACCGACCCTGAGCGCCTGCGCGGACGCACCCGTCACAACAAGGCTGTGAACTTCGCGGGTCTGGCGGCACCGGGAGAGCTCACCGAGGTGGAGATCCTCAAGGCCACCAGCCAGACCCTCTCCGGCGAGGAGCGCCTGCTGGCGCGGGCGAGCGCCTGATGCAGATCCGCGCCGCTGTGCTGGAGGAGTTCGGCAAGCCGCTGGTCATTCAGGAGCTCGAGCTGGCGGAGCCCGGCCCAGGGGAGGTGCTCGTGCGGCTCGTGGCCTGCGGGGTGTGCCACACCGACATGTACACGGCCTCCGGCGTTGATCCCTCGGGCTACGCCCCGACGGTGCTCGGGCACGAGGGGGCGGGCGTGGTGGAGCGCTGCGGCGAGGGTGTGACGCTCGTGGGAGAGGGCGATCACGTGGTGACGCTGTTCTCGCCCCAGTGCGGGGAGTGCGTGCACTGTGTGAGCCCGCTGACGAACCTCTGTCTGGCGATTCGCGAGCAGCAGAACCTCGGCCACCTGCCCGATGGCACCACCCGCCTCTCGCGTGGCGGCGAGCCGATACGCCACTTCATGGGGACCTCGACCTTTGCGGAGTACACGGTGATGCCCGAGATCGCGCTGGCCCGCATCAATCCCGAGGCACCGCTGGATCGCGCCTGCCTGTTCGCCTGCGGCCTCTCCACAGGCCTGGGGGCGGCGATGAAGACGGCTGCGGTGCGGGAGGGCTCCACCTGCGTGGTCTTCGGCGCGGGGATGGTGGGCCTCGGTGCGGTGGCCGGAGCGCGCCTGCAGGGAGCTGAGCGGATCGTGTGTGTGGACATGTCCCCGGAGCGATTGGAGCTCGCCCGCGGCCAGGGCGCCACGGAGGTGATGATCGGGGGGGCCGACGCTGTGGAGCGGATCCTCGAGATGACCGGTGGCTTCGGGGCGGACTACACCTTCGAGGCGACGGGCAACGTGGCGGTGATGCGCCAGGCGGTGGAGGCGGCGCGAATGGGGTGGGGCCTGTGCACGGTTTGCGGGGTGGCCGGCAAGGGGGAGACGCTCGATGTGATCCCTCGCCTGTTGATCACCGGCAGGCGGGTGTGCGGATCGTCGTTTGGCGGGCTGAAGGGACGAGAAGACGTGCCCGCGCTGATCGATCGCTACCTCGATGGGCAGATCGATGTGGATCCCTTCATCTCCCACCGAATCAGGCTCGATGAGGTCAACCGCGGCTTCGAGCTGATGGAGGCCCAGGACGGCATCCGCAGCGTGATCGAGCTGTGAGGAGCTCGAGCGCTCAGGCGGCTGCCGCTGTTACGCCGTCGCCGCCTGCAAGGCACACCCGGTCGCGCCCGGCACGCTTGGCCCGATAGAGGGCGGCGTCGGCCTCGGCGAATACCTCGGCGTAGTCGAAGCGCCCGTGCTCTGAGGCGGCCACGCCAAAGCTCATGGTGAGGCGCACGCCGCCGGTGAGATGCTCGGCGCCCACCCCCTCGCGCAGGCGGTGGGCAAGATCGGCGGTGCTCTCGAGGTCCGAGCCTGGCACGAGGATCAGGAACTCCTCGCCGCCGAGCCTGTAGGCGAGGTCGAAGGCACGCAGGTGCTTGCGCAGCAGGTATGCCACTTCCCGAAGCACCGCATCGCCGGTGGTGTGTCCGCGGGTGTCGTTGACGTTCTTGAAGTGGTCGAGGTCGGCCACGATCACGCCCACGGGCTCTCCGGTGATCTCCGACTGCTGATCGAGCTCATGCACACGGCTGCTGAGAGCCTTGCGGTTGAGCATGCCGGTGAGCTGGTCGATGACGGCGTCGTTGCGGTGCTGGATGTCGGAGCGCATCAGCGGGGTGGAGAGCACCGCCACGCAGAGGATCAGGGCGAGTGGTGCCACCACCAACTCGGGGCTCGCAAGCACCGCGCCGCTGTCCACGCCGAAGGCCACGGCCAGCACCAGGGCGCTAGCCACCAGCACGCCCGCCACCACCGCACGCATCGAGAAGCGCGAGCTGAGCGTCATCACGGGGATCGCCAGCCACGAGAGTGCCGTCTCACGCGGGCCTCCCGCCAACGATACGGCGCCGGCGATCGTCAGCTCGCTGCCGATCCAGGCGGCGAACATCAGGTACTCGGGACGTGCCACGCGGGGCATCAGCCCGTCGGCGAGCCCGAAGAACAGGCCGGCGGGGATCAGGAAGAGCAGCGGCCACCACCCCGTCCAGGGCGCCATGCCGATGATCGCCAGGGCGAGAATCAGGAGGGTGCGTTGGCGGAAGGGGCGCACCCGCTCCTCCATGTCGAGCATTCGTTCGCGGTCGAAGTCGTCGCGGCACAGCCACGATGCCTTTGAGGGCGTGCGCGCGGCGGGAAGGGGGCTCTCTGCTCGCATGGGCTCGAGTATTCGCTCGACTTTCCCCGAGCGATCGATAACGGCGCGCCCGGTGTGTGGACACACGTTGAGCAATTGAGAAATACTCGTTTTCCCGCAGTTTGCGGGGGCCTGGAAGTCCCCTGCCGGATACGTCCAGCCGGTATGCGAACATATGTTCGTGCGCTGGAGCAACCTGACGATCGACGGGGCGGAGCAGCACCGGCTTCCCGGCTACCGTGATCCCGCTTCGGTGCGTCGATTCGAGGCTCCCGAGGCACTCGACGTCCGCTTCTACGAGGTGCATGCCAAGTCGGCGCTCAACCGTGTGCCCGAGCAGTGGAAGATGCCGTTTCGCTGGACGGTCAATCCGTACAGGGGTTGCACACATGCCTGCCTTTTCTGTTTCGCCCGCCCCACCCACAAGTACCTGGACTTCAACGCGGGCCGTGACTTCGAGCGCGAGATAGTGGTGAAGGTCAACGCCCCAGAGGTGCTCAGGGGCGAGCTGGCGCGCCCGTCGTGGAAGGGCGAGCACGTGGCGTTGGGCACCAACACGGACCCATACCAGTGGGTGGAGGGCCGCTACCGCCTGACGAGGGGGATCCTGGAAACGCTCCGCGATGCGGCGAACCCGGCGTCGGTGCTGACGAAGTCGCCGCTGCTGCTGCGCGACCTCGACGTGATGCTCGAATTGGCCGAGCGTGCGAGCTTCAGCGCGTGCCTGTCGATCCCGACACTCGACGAGAAGGCGTGGCGGGCGACGGAGCCACACACACCGAGCCCGCGGGCGAGGCTGGAGGCGGTGGCTGAGCTGAACCGCGCGGGCATCCCCACGGGGGTGCTGATCGCGCCGCTGATGCCGGGGATCAACGACGCACCGCATCAGGTCGAGCCACTGCTCGAGGCGGCTGAGGAGGCTGGTGCGACGAGCATCGGTGGGTTGGCGCTGCACCTTCGGGGAGAGGTGCGCCAGGTGTTCATGGGCTGGCTGCGCGAGCAGCGCCCGGACCTGGTGTCGCGCTACGAGGAGCTCTACAGGCGGGGGGCGTATGCGCCGAAGGACGAGCGCAGGCGCCTGGCACGGATGGTGAGGAGGCGCGGAACGGGACCGGGGAGCTTCAGGTCGATGGGCGACCGTCCCGGAACGAACGAGGCGGCTCCCCAGCCACCGCTAGAACGCCAGCTGGCCCAGCCCCGCCAGCAGGTGCTGTTCTAAAAGCGCGGTCAGCGCTTGACGTTGTTGCCGGCGGCCATGTCGCCGGCGATCTTCTCGGCGCCGAGCTTGCGGCTGACGGTGGCGGAGAGCTCGGGGGCGAGGCCTGCGAGGGCGGAGCCCATGCGCATGGTGAGGGGCGCGACGTCGATCTCGGCGCGGTTGCGCTCGATGGCGCGGATGGTGGCCTGGGCGACATCCTCGGGCGAGCGGGTGCCAACGCCGGTGGGCAGCTTGACGCCTGAGTCGGCGAACATGCCGGCGTCGCGGATGAAGCCCGGGAAGACGGCTGAGACCTCCACGCCGTGGGGGCGCATGTCGGCGCGCAGGGCGGCGGCAAAGCCCCGTAGGCCGAACTTGGTGGCGTTGTAGATGGCGGACTGGGGGGTGGCGGCCTTGCCGCTGAGCGAGGACATGAAGGAGAGGTGGCCGCTGCGGCGGGCGATCATGGCGGGCGAGAGTGCCCGGGCGAGGGCGATGGGGGCGCGCAGGTTGACGTCGAGGGCGCGGTCGATCTCCTCCATGGTGAAGGTGTCGAGGGTGCCGGTGGCGGGAAGGGCGGCGTTGGCGACGAGGATGTCCACCTCGCCAACGTCGGCGATGAGACGTTCGAGTTCGGGAGCGCTTGAGAGGTCGACGGAGAGGGCGCGAGCGTTGAGCTCGGCGGCCAGCGGGGCGAGCACCTCGCTGCGGCGTCCGGTCAGGATCAGCTTGGCGCCTCGGGCATGGAGGGCGCGGGCGATGGCGTGGCCGATGCCGCCGGTGGCGCCGGTGAGAAGCACGGTGGAGCCGGAGATCTGCACGAGCTGTGACCCTACCGGCATGCGAATCGTCGCGTTGTTCGGGCCCACGGGCGTTGGGAAGACCGCGGTGGCGGTTGCGCTGGCGGAGCTGCTGCGCGCGCGGGGGGAGGATCCGGTGGCGGTGTCGGCGGACGCGCTGCAGGTGTATGCGGGCCTCGAGACGCTCACGGGGGTGGCATCGAAGGCGGAGCAGGCACACCTGGAGCACCGCCTCGTGTCGTTCCTGCCGATCGATGCGACGTTCAGCGTGGGGCAGTACTCCCAGCTGGCTCACGCCGAGATCGACGGCCTGCTCGCCCAGGGGAGACGGCCGATCGTGGTGGGGGGAACTGGCCTGTATCTGCGGGCGGCGCTGTGCGAGCTCGACCTGCGCCCCCCTCCACCGGAGGGGGTGCGTGAGCGCTGGGCGGCGGAGCTCGAGCGGGCGGGGGCCCCGGCGATGCATGCGCTGCTGGCGGGAAGGGCGCCGTGGGCGGCGCGGGAGATCGACCCCAACGACCGTCAGCGGGTGCTGCGGGCGCTGGAGCTGCTCGACCTGGGGGAGCTGGAGCCGCCTGAGGGCCCCTCGCAGCTGTGGAGCGAGGAGCTGCGCCACCCGACGCTGCTGGCGGGGCTGACGATGGAGCGCGAGGCGCTGTATGCGGCGATCGAGGGGCGGGTGGATGCGATGGTGAAGGCGGGTGCGGCTCAGGAGGTGCGCGAGGCGTATGGGGCGGGGGCATCGCAGACGGCGCGCAAGGCGCTCGGCTTCGAGGAGCTGCTGGCGGGTGATCCCGAGCGAATGAAGCGGCGCACGCGCAACTACGCGAAGCGCCAGCTCACGTGGATGCGCAAGCTCTCGGGGGTCCACACGATCGACGTGACGGGGTGTGACCCGGCAACGGTGGCGCGCGAGATCCTAGACTCCGGCCCCCTATGAGATTCGAGAAGTGGCAGGCGCTGGGCAACGACTACCTGATCGTGGAGAAGGAGGAGCTCCCCTTCGAGCTCACCCCGGCGCGCGTGCGCAAGCTGTGCGAGGGTCATTTCGGGGTGTTCGCCGATGGGGTGCTGCTGCTCTCTCGGGCGGCCAGCCCCGCCCATGTGGCGGACCTGCGGATCTTCAACCCCGATGGCTCGGAGGCGGAGCTGTCGGGCAATGGGGCACGTGAGGCGATCCTGTATCTGCGCCATCGCGGCTGGACGGAGGAGGACAGCTTCACGATCAACACGGCGGCGGGCGAGATTAGGCCCCAGATCACGGGCCCGGAGACGTGCAGGGTGGACATGGGCCGGGCGAAGCTCAGCTCTCCTGACTTCCCCGAGGGGATGAAGGACGGCCTGGGCTCGGTGGTGACAGAGCATCGCCTGTGGCCCTTCCGCCACGTGTCGATCGGCAACCCCCAGTGCGCGATCCATGTGGACTCGCTGGAGGAGCTGATGGAGCTCGACCTGCCGGCGATCGGGCCCCACATCGAAGGCGACCGGCAGTTCCCCAACCGCACGAATGTGTCGTGGTACACCGAGCTGCACGAGCAGGACGATCTGGGGCCACCGCCACGCATCAGAGCGAGGATCTTCGAGCGCGGGGTGGGAGAGACGCTCTCCTCGGGCACGGGTGCGACGGGAGCGGCGGTGGCTTACTACTGCGAACAACCACCGCAGGCACGCCCGGAGCGGGTGACGGTGCTGCTCGACGGAGGGGAGCTTGAGGTGGAGGTGGGGGAGGATCTGAGGGTGAACCTGACAGGCTGGGCGCGGCCGGTGTTCGCTGGCGCGATAAGCGAGGAGTTCGAAAAGGAGCTGCATGACACCGAGTAGGAGTAAGCGCCTGGAGCGCATCCCCCCGTATGCGTTCGCCCAGCTGGAGCGAACGATCTCCGAGAAGCGAGCTGCAGGAGTGGATGTGATCAGCCTGGGCATCGGCGATCCGGACCGACCGACGCCGGCTTTGGTCGTGGAGGCGATGCAGGAGGCTGTGACGGAGCCGGAGACGCACCGCTACCCCTCGAACCGTGGCCGCGATGACTTCCGCGAAGCGGTGAGCGACTTCTATGAGCGCCGCTTCGATGTGGACCTGGACAAGGACCGCGAGATCATCCCGGCGATCGGTGCCAAGGAGGCGATCTTCAACCTCAACCTGGCGTTCCTCGATCCGGGCGAGTATGCGCTGGCGGCGGACCCGGGATACCCGGTCTACACGGGCGGACCGTGGCTGGCGGGCGGCGAGCCGGTGCTGATGGCGCTGCGACCTGAGCTTGGCTTCGTGCCCGACCTCGATGCGATCGACGAGGAGGTGCTGAAGAACACCAAGCTGATGTACCTCAACTACCCGAACAACCCCACGGGAGCGGTGGTGCCGGAGGGGTTCTTCGAGCGGGTGGTGGAGTTCGCGCGAGAGCACGAGATCCTGGTGGTGCACGACAACGCCTACTCGGAGATCACCTTCGACGGCTACAGGGCGCCTTCGTTCCTGGCCACGCCGGGAGCGAAGGAGGTGGGCATCGAGGTGTTCTCGCTGTCGAAGGGCTACAACATGACGGGCTGGCGCTGCGCGGTGGTAGTGGGAAACGCGGAGGCGGTCCAGACCTACTGGCAGCTGAAGACGAACATCGACTCGGGGCTGTTCGAGGCGGTGCAGCTGGCGGGCATAGCGGCGCTCTCGCCGGATGCGGATGCGGAGGTGGCCTCGATGAACGAGCTGTACCTGCGCCGGCGCGATCTGGTGTGCGATGCGCTGCGGGGCATCGGCGTGGACGTGAAGCCGCCCAGGAGCACGATCTACGTGTGGGCGCCCGTCCCGGAGGGCTTTGACAGCTCGGCGGCCTACTGCGAGCACGTGATCGAGCGCACAGGCGTGGTGCTCACCCCGGGCGCTGTGTATGGGCCGGCGGGGGAGGGCTGGTTTCGGATCTCACTTACGACCCCCGACGACCGGCTGCTGGAGGCGGTGCAGCGCCTGGGCACGCTCGGGGGTTGACTTTTTGGGAGACACGTTCGCGGGTGCCTCCTCCAGCCGTAGCGGAACCGGTCAATTCACATGTTGGTGCTGCGGTAGGTCCTAGACTGGGAGTTGGATGGATTCAAGCTCCAACGGGCGCCCGGAGCGCGCCCCACACCACAGCGACGGCGCCCGCGAGGGGACCGAGCCCACTGCCCGGGCGGCGCAGCGCGCGTTCTGCATAGCGGCGCTGCCGGAGGGCGATGATCTGCAGGAGCTTGGCGAGCTGCTGCGCACAGCGGGGGTGGCGGTGGCGGGGGAGATGATCCAGCACCGCGAGGCGCCGCACCCGAACACGTATCTCGGCCCGGGCAAGGTGGCCGAAGCGAAGGCGGCGGCAAAGGCGGTCGATGCGAACCTGATCGCCTGCGACGATGAGCTGAGCGCACGCCAGGAGCGCAACCTGGAGGAGGCGCTGGGCCTGCCGGTGGTGGACCGCACGACGGTGATCCTCGACATCTTCGCCTCGCATGCAGGCAGCGCCGAGGGCAAGCTCCAGGTGGAGCTGGCGCAGCTGGAGTACAACCTGGCACGCATGCGCGGCCTGTGGAGCCACCTCGAGCGTCTCGGCGGCGGCATCGGCACGAGGGGCCCGGGGGAGACCCAGATAGAGACCGATCGAAGGCTGGCCCGCGACCGGATTGCGGCGCTGCGACGCCGGCTTGAGCACGTGAAGGGCACGCGGGCGGTGCAGCGGGCAGAGCGCGAGCGGGCGGCGCTGCCGACGATCGCCCTGGTGGGCTACACCAACGCGGGCAAGTCGACGCTGCTGAACGCGATGACCGGCTCGGAGGTCGGGGTGCGCGATCGCCTCTTCCATACGCTCGACCCCACCACGCGTACGCTGCGCCTGGAGGGGCGCCCCTACCTGTTGACGGACACGGTGGGCTTCATCTCCAAGCTGCCCCACCAGCTGGTGGATGCCTTCGCGGCGACGCTCGAGGAGACGCGCCGGGCGGAGCTGCTCGCCCATGTCCTCGACGCCTCGGCGCCGGAGGCGCAGTCGGAGCTGATGAAACAGTCGGTGGAGGCGACCCTGGAGGAGCTCGGCGTGGGGGAGCGGCCGCGGCTGCTGGTGCTCAACAAGGCGGACCTGCTCGACGCGGATGCGCGCGACGATCTGCACCTGCACCACCCCGAGGCGGTGCTGGTGAGCGGCGAGACGGGCGAGGGCCTGGAGGAGCTGGGCAAGCGCATCGAGCAGGAGCTGGCGCACACGCTGCGCCGGGTGGAGCTGCTGGTGCCCTACGCCGATGGCGGCAGCCTGGCGGAGCTGCACGAGCTGGCCGGCCAAGTCACACGCGAGGACACAGCCGAGGGTGTGCGCGTGCGTGCGCTCGTGCCGGCGCGGTTGGCCGAGCGCTTCGCCCGTTTTGCCGTGGCCACCTGAGCTGGTACCAATTTGGTACCATGATGGGATGAGCAAGCAGATCGCGGTTCGCCTGGCCGACGAGCTGGTCGACTTCGTCGACGAGAGAGTCCTGGCTGGGGATGAGAGCAGCCGCGCAGCGGTCGTTACCCATGCCCTGGAGCGCGAGCGCAAACGGACGATCGCCATGAGGGATGCCGAGATCCTCGCTCGCACCGGATCGGACCCGGAGCTCGAGGGTCTCGCCGAGCATGCCGCGGGTTTGCCCTCAGCGCTCGGCTGATGCGGCCGATCCACGTCGCGCAGCTCGATAAGGCGCGGCCCGTGCTGGTGCTGACACGCGAGCTGGTGCGGCCACATCTCTCGACGGTAACGGTGGCGCCGATCACGACGACGATTCGCGGACTCTCCACCGAGGTGCATGTCGATGGTGCGAACGGCCTGGCGGGACCCTCGGTGGTGAGCTGCGACAACGTCACCACGGTTCCAGCGAGCGTGTTGGGTACGCAGATCGGCGTGCTTCTCGACCGTCAGGAGGATGCGCTCAGCGAGGCGATTCGGGCTGCGTTCGATCTCGAGTAGTCGCCTTGAGCGGTCAGACACCGGCCGCGCGGCGGGCGCTGAGGTGAGTCTGCCTCTCGATTCCGTCCTCGAGTGGCGCCAGCGTGACTGGATCGATTTGCAGGGCACGGGCGATCAGCCAATCGGCGAACCACACGTTCTTGGGCAGGAGGGGGCCGTGGAGATAGGTGCCAATGGTGTTGCCGGAGCGTGCGCCCTCGAAGCCACTGCGTCCGTCGTTGCCGTGACCCTTCAGGACACGTCCAAGCGGTGCCTGTCCGGCGCCGAGGAAGGTGCGCCCGCCGTGGTTCTCGAAGCCGGCGAGCACGCGATCCCCGTCGCCCTCGAGCCCGGCCTCGATTGCGACGTTGCCGATCAGGCGGGGGCCGTCCTCGCGAACGGTGCGCACGTCGAGCAGCCCCACCCCTGGGATCTCCTCCTCGCCGAGGGTGTAGGAGTGGCCGAGCAGCTGATAGCCGCCGCAGACCCCAAGCACGACGGCGTCACGCGCGGCGGCTGCGTGCAGCCCCTGACGCTTGTTCTCGATCAGGTCCTCGGCGCACAGGCGCTGGTCGCGGTCCTGACCGCCACCGATGTAGAAGAGCTGGTGCTTCCCGCCGTCGAGCGGTTCTCCCAGCAGGCTGGAGGAGAGCTCGAAGCCGATGCCGCGCCAGGCGCAGCGGCGCTCGAGCACGATGAGGTTGCCGCGGTCGGCGTAGATGTTCATGAGGTCGGGATAGAGCGCACACACGCGCAGAGTGGGGGAGGCGCTCAGCTCAGGCACGGAGCATCACCACGGTGCTGCCCACGTGCTCGTCGGTGGCTGCGATGGAACGGATCCCGGCGTCGCTCAGCCCGGCGCGGGCTCCCTCACGAAGCAGACGCGAAGCGCTCACGCGGTCGAGCTCGATGACATTGCGCTCACGCGTGGCCGGTTGCGCCTCGCCGGTGGAGGATGTGGAGGCGATGGTGCGCTCGCGCTCGATGCGGATGGTGTGTCTGTCGAGGCGCACGCTGAGGGCACGGCTGGCATAGACGCTCTGGCCGATGCGGGCCGTCTCGGGTGTCGGACCGCGGCCCTCGAGCTCGGAGTCGAAGGGCTCCAGCTCGGTGACGATGGCGCAGGCGAGCATGCCACCGGGGCGCAGGTGGGCGCGGGCGCGATCCAGGAACTTGATCCGCCCTTCGCTGCCGCCCAGCAGCTGGATGGTCTGCATGGGCATCAGGCATAGGGCATGGTCGTTGCGCTCGAGCTCGAAACTGCGGGCGTCGGCGAGTACCGCCTCGATGGCGAGCTTGCCGGCGCGCTCGCGCAGCGCGTCCAACAGCTCGGGGTCCCTGTCGAGGGCGATCACTTGGTGCCCGGCCCTGGCGAGGTCGAGGGTCACTCGGCCGGTTCCCGCGCCGACATCGAGGATGGCGGCGTGTGGGTCATCCAGACAGACGCCTTCGGCGAGCTCGCGCCACAGCGGCAGGTCGGCGCGGTAGAGGCCGCACTCCAGATCGTGCCATTGCACCGCCGTCGAGACCGCCTTTTGGGGCGCAGCTTCGGACGAGGGCGTCACGACCACTGGCTGCTTGCCTCTCCGCGCGCCACCAGCAGCTCGCGCAGGGCGAGCATGGCGGTGTAGGTGGGCAGCGCATACAGCGGTGCGCCGGTCTCGGGTTGGGCGGCGGCGGCCGCGGACAGGGCGGGGCCGAGCTCACCCTCGATGTGGATGCGAGAGGGATCGACACCGGCGTACTTCAGGCGGGCGGCGAGGTCGGCTGCGCGGCTGCCGCTGCAGGTGATCAGCCGGATGCGATCGGCGAGCAACTCGAAGTCAGCGTCCCAGATCCAGGAGACATCGCGACCGTCGGCGATCTGGTCGTTGAGCACCCCAAGCAGGTCGTGCTCGCCGGGCTCGAGGGCGAGGGTGCGCAGCACCTCGTTGGTGCCGGCTGGGTTCTTGATCAGCATGATCCTCAGCTCGCGCCGCTCGGGCTCTGTCGCGGCGCCGCCTGCGGGGACCCTCAGGGAGACGGTCTCGGCGCGGCCGAAGGCGGCTCTGGCGCGGGAGAGCCCGGCGGCGATGGTGGCGAGGGGGATATCCAGGGCGGTGGCGAGGGCGGCGGCGGCGAGGGCGTTGTAGACGTTGTAGAGGCCGGGCAGGGCGAGCGAGACCTCCGCCTGCCCGGCGGGGGTGCGCAGCAGGAAGCGGGCGGAGCGCACCCCTTCCAGTCGGACCTCGCCGGCGCTCACGGTGGGGCTCGGCCGACTTTGCCCGCAGCTGGGGCAGTGGTAGTGGCCGAGGTGCCCGAGGTAGACGGCGTCGAAGACGTAGGGGGCGCCGCAGCGGCGACAGTGCTTGGCGTCGGCGGCATGGGACATGCCGGAGAGGGCCAGGCTGTCGTCGTCGAGGCCGAAGTAGAGGACGTCTGTGCGGTCGCGCCCGAGGTCGGCGACGAGCGGATCGTCGGCGTTCAGCACGAGCTGGGCTGAGCCTTCGCGCAGCACGGCCTCCCAGCTGTCGGCGATGGTCTCGAGCTCGCCGTAGCGGTCGAGCTGGTCGCGGAAGAGGTTTCCCAGCAGGATCGCGCGAGGCTGCAGCTGGCGGGCGAGGGAGGCGAGCCACAGCTCGTCGACCTCGAACAGGCCAAGCTCGCCGCCGATCGAGCCTCGGGGACGGGCGGCCCCGAGCAGGGTGGTGGCGATCCCGCCGGCCATGTTGGCGCCGGCCTGGTTGTGGACGACCTCGATGTGGGCCTGCTGGAGGATGTCGGCGGCCATTGCGGTGGTGGTGGTCTTGCCGTTGGTGGCAGAGACGAGCACGCTACCCCGGCGCAGGCGCTCGCCGAGCAGGGCGATGGCGTTGGGCTCCAAGCGCATGAGGACCTTGCCGGGGGCGCTGGTGGCACCGCCGCCGCGCAGGCGCGAGAGCGCACCCACGCCTCGCGCGAGCGCGAGCTTGGCCTGAAGCTGGGCTGACATCAGCTGGGGCCGGCGCCGGGGAGGGGGGAGGCGCCGTTGGCGAAAGGCGGGTCGGTGTGCTCGGGCGGGACGAGCACGGTCACCGCGCCGGGCAGGGCGCGGATCCTCAGGGGCAGCTCGCCTAGGGGATCGCCGTCGGCGTACACCACGAATGGGCGGTCGGCCTCGATCGCCACCTCGGCGGCGCGGAACACATGGACGGTGGGTTCGTGGACGTGGGCACCGCTGAACACCTTGGGCAGGATGCGGGTGAGGAAGCGCAGCTTGCTCACGCTCTCCAGCACCACGACCTCGAGCAGGCCGTCGTCGAGCAGGGCGTCGGGGGCGGCGCGCATTCCGCCGCCGTAGGTCTTGGAGTTGGCCGCTCCGACGGTGTAGGCGGTGAACCGGCGGGGCTCACCGGGGGGATCGAGCTCGACGGTGAACTGGGCCGGACGCCAGGAGAAGAGGGCGCGCAGGGCCCCGTAGGCGTAGACGAGCGAGCCGAGCCGGGCGGGCGCTTCGTTGGCGATGCGGTTGGCTTCGCTGTCGAAGCCTACGGAGGCGATGCCCACAAAGGCCCTGCCGACGGTGCCGGTGGCGGGGTCGACGGCGACGCCCAGATCCATGGCGTGGGGGATCCCGTTGGCGATGATGGCACAGGCGGCGATGGCGTCCTCGGGGATGCCCAACACTCGCGCCAGGTCGTTGCCGCGACCGCCGGGGAGCACCCCTAGAATGGCGCCGGGAACGGCCTGGAGCGCATCGGCGAGCACGCCGACCATGCCGTCGCCGCTGAGCGCCACGACTGTCTCACCGGCGGTGGCGGCCTCCAGCCCGAGCTCGCGGGCGTGGTCGAGATCGCGCGTTTCGCAGCGGCGCACGTCGAGGCCGTGGCCCTCGAGCGCCTGCTCGACGGCTGTAGCGAGGCGTCCGGCCTTGCCGCCGCCAGCGGCGGGATTGACGACCAGGCAGACGGGTGCGGGCACCGGGCAAGCCTAGTGCGACCCGCTGCCCATGGACCGGCGCGCCGGTCAGGCGCCCGCGGGCGCCTGGGCTTTGTTTCGTCGTCGTCGCCCGATTGCGGCAACGATGGCAAGCGCGGCGATCACGACGAACAGGCCGAGCAGGATGCCGGGTGCCAGCCCGATGCCGCCGAAGGGGAGCGATACGAGCTCGACGATGCCGAGGCCGAGGGCGAGGAAGACGATGATCAGAGCGATCACGAGCATGATGCCGCGGATGCGGGGAAGGATCCCGGCGGAGGCGGGGGGAGCAAGCAGGCCCATGGCGCGCAGGGCGAACAGCTGCCGGCCGCTGGGAGGAGCCTGTCCGAGTCGCTCCACAGCGCTCTTGAGGTCACCCGCGCGACGTTCGGCCAGCGCGAGCGAGGCGTCGGCCATGCGCCTGATTTGCATCCGCTCCTGCGGGCGAGCGGCGGCGATGGCGCGCTGGAAGAACGCCCGGGCGGCCTCGGCGTCGAAGCGCTCCGATGCGCGGGCGCCGAGGATGGCCATGGCGGCGGCCTTGTATTTGGTCTCTGCTTCGAGCTCCTCGTCGGAGCGGGTCTCGAGCGCCTGGATTGCCTCCAGGCCACCGCGCTGCTCCATGCGTATTTGACGTTGTTTGGGTGCCACGGACAGGCATTCTATGGCTTGCGGCCGGCGCGGCGTACGAGCGGGCCACAGCTGGGCGGGCAGCGGCCCAGCAGGTATGCTCGCCGCGTGTCGAGTCCTCACTCGAGCTCTCCCCGTCTCGCAACTCGTGCCCTGGCCTGCGGGCTGTGCCTGGCGCTGATGTTCGCCTTTGCCGGCCCAGGGGCCCCGCTCGCGGCGGCTGCGAGCTTCGGCGAAGGCAACCCGCTCACGGAAGGCAGCTCGGAACCGGAAGCGACCACGGCGACTACGGCAAGCACCTCGACAGAAACGTCGAACACGAAATCCACCTCGGTGGTCATCATTGCCCTGGCGGCGGCCGTGCTGCTGATCGTGGGGATTGGTTTCGCGATCATGCGCGATGCGCGCAGGCGGGCGCCGGCGACGGCTTTGGAAATGGCGGAGCGCAGCTCCGCCAGCGACCCGGCTGTGGCGCTGCGCAAGCGGCGTGCGAAAGCCAAGGCGGCTCGCCGCCAGCGCAAGCGCAACCGCTAGAAGTCGTCAGGCTTGTGGTGCGCCTTCAGCGGTAGACGCGCGTGGGCCGTATGGCCGGAATCCGCTTGCGCACGCGCGAAGGCGAGGAGGGGGAGGGGGAGCCGTGGGGACCGCGGCGCGGCTTTGGGGGTCGCGGCGAGCGGGGGTGGGGATTTAGCGGGCCGCCCGGAAGCGCCCGCGAGCCACCGTCCTCTTCGGAGGAGTCAGGCACGTCGGGCTCGCGCATGGCCTCGTCGTTACGGAAAGGGATCCACAGCATCAAGGCGGCGATGGGCAGCTTGATGAGCGCGGCGAGCATGACGATCCAGACCCACATCGGCATCGTGCGCCGATGGTACTACTGCACTGTGCAATCGCGAAGCACCAACGAGCTCGTCGGCCTCGCCGATCAGATCGCCGGCTGCCGGCTCTGCCCGCGGCTGGTGGCTTGGCGCGAGCAGGTGGCTCGCGAGCGCCGGGCGGCGTTCTCCGATCAGGAGTACTGGGGTCGTCCTGTACCGGGATTCGGCGACCCCGACGCTCGCCTGCTGCTGCTCGGTCTGGCACCGGCGGCGCATGGAGCGAACCGAACGGGTCGCATGTTCACGGGAGATCGCTCCGGCGACTTCCTGTACGGAGCGCTGTGGCGCACGGGTCTGGCCAGCCAACCCTCCTCGCTGGGACGAGGCGACGGACTGCGGTTGCACGGCGCGTGGGTGACGGCGGCGGTGCGCTGCGCTCCTCCGGGCAACCGTCCCTCGCCGCAGGAGCGCGACACGTGCCTGCCGTGGGGCGAGCGTGAGCTGGAGTTGCTCGAGCAGGTGCGGGTGATCGTGTGCCTGGGAGCGTTTGCGTGGGAGGCGGCGCTGAGGCTGGTGGCGACAGTGAGTGAGAGACCGCTGCCGCGGCCACGTCCGCGGTTTGCCCACGGGGCCGAGCTCGACGGGGAGCGATACGTGCTGGTGGGGTGCTACCACCCGAGTCAGCAGAACACGTTCACGGGCAGGCTGACCGAGCCGATGATCGACGAGGTGCTTCAGCGGGCGGTGGCGCTCGCTGCGGTGGAGTAGCGGTGGAATGATCGAACCGGGGAGGAGACGACTGACTGCCGTCTAACCTTGGCTCTGTGCCCTACACGACAGCCGATGCCAGGCAGCAGCTGCTCAGCTCGGTTGCCGAGGCCGCCAACTCTCTGGGTGCGGCGCTGGCGTCGCTCACGGAGGCCTACGAGCTGTTGGACGAGGGCAACGCCGAGCGTGTGGAGCAGCAGCTCTTTCGCCCCGTTCAGAACGCCTATGGTCGCGCCCGGCGAACGCATGACGAGTTCGCCGCCCGCCACGGCCTTCCCGCTGGTGTGTTCGAGGCCGCCGTTCCCGGGGCGCCATCGAAAGGCGCCAAGGGTTTCCTCGAGGCCGCAGTACAGGCGATCACGAGCGCCGATCACTCACTGGCGACGTTGCAGGACTCGATGCTCCCGGTGGAGGTTGGCGACGCGGAGCTCCGCTCCGGTCTCGAGCAGGTTCGCGAGCTGCTGGGGCACCTCAGCGGGCGTGCGCACGAGCTCGTTCGCACGCTCGGCCGCTAGGTGACGATTGGGTCAGATCAGACGTCTGTGCCGTTGGCGGTGAGCGCCACCTCGATGTTTCCGCGGGTGGCGTTGGAGTAAGGACAGACCTCGTGGGCGGCCCGCACGAGCTCCACCGCGGTGTCGCTGTCGGTGACACTGGGGAGCGTGACGTCGAGTCGCACCGACAGCAGGAAGCCGCCTTTCCCGTCGGGCGAGAGCGAGACCTCGGAGTCGATCTCCGCATCGCCGGTGTCGGCCTTGGCGCGGCGCGCCACGACGCCAAGCGCGCCCTCGAAGCAGGCGGCGTAGCCCACGGCGAACAGCTCCTCGGGGTTCGTGCCCCCGCCTGGGCCGCCCATCTCTGTGGGGACGCGCAGGTCGACCTCCAGGGCGCCGTCGCTGGTTGCGCCGTGGCCCTCCGCGCGACCGCCGGTGACGTGTGCTTTGGCTGTGTAGAGCGTGTTGGCCATCGTCTGCCTCTCCGTTGGTTCCAGTTGAACCCATGCTAGATCACGCCCGAATCCCTCCGCCGGCGGCGCTCGGTGCTTTGGAGCAGGGAAGAGGCTGGCGGTTTGACCGGCAACGCGCGGCGTTGCGACACCATGTCCACTAGCCTCCCCTCGATGCTCCGAATGTCAACCACTCTGGCGATCCTGGCCTCGACGCTCGCGCTGCTTCTCAGCGCCGGTGGCGCCTCGGCTGCGCCCACCTCGCTGCTCTACGTCCAGCAGACGGCCGCCGGCAGCCTCACGCACGGCGCCCATGGATGGCGGCTGGTGCTGCGCGAACCAAGCCCTGAGATCACCACCTTCGCTGATCGGCCAGCGCGTGTCGGGGGATCGTTGAGCGTGGCCGGCTTTGTGACGCGGTGGGGCAACGAGTTCCATGGCGGTGCACCCAACGCCGCCCTGGAGATCGCGGGGGCGCCCGCCAACCGCAACATTGCCCTGCTCGAGCTCGGCGTGCCGCAGCGCAACGCCCGTCGCGGCACCGTCACCTTCGCTGTGAAGCCGCTGAAAAGCACAGGCGCCCCGCGCCTGCAGACGCTCGCGGCGGGTGCCGATCCGCTGCGAGCGAGCAGCTTCGGCCGGGCAACGCTGTTCATCGACGATGGCACGTCGATGGAATTCCCATTTGGATTGACCGTGAGCGGCACACAGATCGGCAGCGGCTTCACGCTCACATTCGACCAGGCTCAGCTCAGCTTCAGCTCGATGTTCGAGTCGACGTTCATCGCCAACCAGGCGATGAGCTTCGATTACTCCCAGAACACGATCTATGGCATCCCCACGAACACGGGGGTCACGGCCAGCTCGTGGTCGGGTAGCGCAACGGGATATCTGGCGACCATCGGCGGCCAGCCGATCACCGGGGAGGCGGTACTCCAGCCTGGAGCGACGGTGACCCTCCAGGTCGGCACGGGGCCGCAGACGCCGATCACTTCCAGCGGCAAGTTCTCGATCCCGATCTCCTAGGCGCGTCTCATCACGCGATGATCGGGCCGCACCTCGACGACGCCGAGTTCGAGCCTGTAGGTGGCGAACACCCGGTTGAAGATGCCGATCCTGACGACACGGCCGACCACCATCCAACGCTGGACAAGCTCCGGCTACACCTCGACGATGCCTACAAAGGGGGTAGTTGGAGTCCAGCCTGATGGCGGCACAAGAGGGCAGGCTGTTTTCTTTCTAGTTGACATAACATCGATTATCGAGCGTTAGGGGGTAGTGCATCAGTTTGATTTTCCCCTGCCAATGAGGGACTTTGCGGGCTACGGTCCAAGGCAATGCTGCGGACGGAAGATGCTGCGACGCAACGCGCCGTTGTGCGCCTGGTGCTCGAACGCGAGCGCACCTTGGATGGTCTTGAGCGGCTTCTCGGCTCCGATGCTGTAGTAGCCGTCAAGACGCTCGCTGCCGATGGCGTTGTCCTTCGACACGGCGAGCGGCTTTGGGCCTCTCCTTGCCTGTCAAGGCTGGACGAGCTGGGCCTGATAGTGGCGGCTCGACCGGCTGGTACGCTGGAAAGTATGCCCGTTCGCCCCAACCGGCCGCGCGACTCGAATCAGCTAGGCAAGCTGATTGTGGACATCGCCACAGGCGACGTCGAGGATGAGCCAGCAAAGGCGGCGCAGGCGGGCCGTCAGCGCGGTGGTGAAGCTGGCGGCAACGCCCGCGCGTCGTCGCTGAGTCCCGAGGAGCGGCGAGCCATCGCTAGAAAAGCTGCTCTGGCTCGGTGGGCTCCACAGGGGTTGCCGGAGTAGCTGCGACTGGCGAAGCTGGCTCGGCAGCAGCCGGGCTTGCCGCCGTGGAAGTAGGCGCTTCGACCTCTGGCGTTGCCGCAGAAAGCGGCGGTGCTGGCGTAAGCACAGGCACCGCGGCTGCGACGCCGGTCCTCAGAGTAAGTGCATCTTCAACCGCCTGGACGATACGTCCGCCCTCATCCTCGTCCAAGCACGATGTGGCCCACTCTGCACACATCGCCTGCCAGAGTATCTCGCCACTAAGAACCAAGTCGCTGGCAGCTTGCCTCACCCATTCGTGGTGGTCGCCAAGCAGCATTGCTTTGTTGCAGGCGTCGGCCACATCGGCATATGGACGGCCGGTTCGCTCGTGGAGGCGAGGCCATCCCTGTGCTTGTAGGGCAGGGAACACGACACGCTCAGGAGCATCGTCCCCTGGCAGAAGTATGCAGCCAGCATCAGCGCCGCGATCACCGTCCAAGAAGACCGCCGTAGGCCGCCGAAATCTGTTTCCGGCGATCATCTGCCCGAGAGCACTTCCGACGTTCGCTGCGCCAAATGGAATAATCTGGCATTGCTTTATGAGGTCGGCGCTCCGCGTCGCAAGAATCTCGACCAGCATCGCGGCTGCAGCGTTGTCCTCTACATAGAGATCGCACTCGTGGTGAGGAATATCGTCCATTCGAGTCATTGCGAACTCTGGGCTAACGCCATACACGATCTCTCTTCTGCCTTCGCTGCTGACGAGGATATGGGCGCGTGCCTCGGGCGGCAGCTCTTCGAGAACGTATGGTGAATGGGACGTTAGGACGATCTGCAGCTCGTTGATTCGACACATATGCGCCAAGTCGCGGATCAGGCGACGTTGCATGCGCGGGTGCAGTGAACTCTCAATCTCATCGATGAGAACCAGGCTGTTTCTTGGCAAGTCCTTTGACAGCAGCTCGATCAAAGCTGTCTCCCCGGCACCCTGGTGGAACCCAGAGAACTCGCCGTCGGGGCCATCTATCACCGGGACTTCTCGGGTGCTGTCGGCGCTTGTGACAGCCATCTTGACTCCTTGGTAGTTCCTGCCGAGAATCGAGCAGAACCGTCCAAGCCTGGACTGCTCAAACGGGGTCGCGTCAGTCTCGGTTAGTTGGGCATTCGCAAGCTTTGCGTAGCCCACGCGACCAGGGACGGGCTGAACGCGACTCAAGTCGATGTACTCCACGTGGCGCTGACGTCGCTCTGGATTGCCGCGCCAGCGGTCCGTCAGCTTTCTGACAGACGTTGAATGATGCGTGTCTCCCTCCTGAACGTAGCCACGGATCTCTGCGTCGCGGATGTGGTCCCAGACGGTGTCTGGGAAGAACTTCGACGCGAATAGGCCCTTGAGGGTGACGGGGCCCGGAGGCCGATAGATCGAGGCTGCGGCCTGGAGGATGGTGCTCTTTCCAGCGCCGTTCTCGCCGACCACGACCATGATCGGGAACTGGAACGAGAAGCGTTGGCGTTTCCATCCCCGAATGCTGTCGATCTCGAGCCACTCGAGGCGTTTCGGCCAGCCAGTGTCCTGATTCCAGCGCGCTTGAAGGCGGCGTACCTCTTGACTTAGTGCCATCGCTCGCGGCTCCCTTTGGTCGCTAGTACCGCCCTGCAGCGGCACTACGCGGCGCTAGTACCGCGTAGCGAGCACTATATCATCCCTTTCAGCGTCTATTCTGCCGCAATATTCCGGCACAGATCCAGAGTAGCGCCGTCAAACTGAAACGGATGCTTAGTATTCCGTCCGATGCTGCCCTTACTATCGTCCGCATGAACAGGTTGAGCATCGAGCGGCGCGCGCAGATCCTCGCCATGCTCACGGAGGGGAACAGCATGCGCGCCACGGCCCGGATGGCCGGATGCTCGTTCAACACGGTCTCGAAGCTGCTGCTGGACATAGGCTCGGTCTGCACGGAGTTTCAGGACCGCACGTTGCGCGATCTGCACTGCACGACGATTCAAGCCGATGAGATATGGAGCTTCGTAGGCTCGAAGGCCAAGAACGTGCCAGAGGACCGCAAGGGCGAGTTCGGCATTGGTGACGTGTGGACATGGGTCGCCATCGACGCAGACACGAAGCTCGTGCCCTCGTGGCTGCTCGGGGAACGCAAGACTGGCGACTGCATGGCGTTCCTGGACGATCTGCGCGGCCGTCTGCGCTACCGCATACAGCTCTCGACAGACGCGCACGCGAGCTACAAGGGCGCTGTAGGGCTCGTGTTCGGCGGCGACATCGATTGGGCGCAAGTGGTCAAGGAGTACAAGTCCACAACGGTCGCTCCGGGCCGCTACAGCCCGCCAGCCTGCACGGGGATGCACGTCAAGCCGCAGCTCGGGAACCCCGACCTAGCCAAGACCAGCACGAGCTACATCGAGCGCCAGAACTTGACAATGAGGATGAACATGCGCCGGTACACGCGGCTCACCAACGCCTTCTCGAAGAAACTAGAGAGCCACGCAGCGGCGGTGGCGCTGCATTTCATGTCCTACAACTTCGTGCGCCCGCACAAGACGCTCGCTACTCCGTATCCGCGTACCCCGGCTATGGCAGCCGGGGTCGCAGATCACCTATGGACGCTGCAAGAGGTCGCGGGGCTTCTCGACTAAACGACGGGACCGACGAGCTGCACCAGCCGGAACGCTGGCCGCGTGGCGAACACGAATCCGTCCACGGTTTTGTGGATCAGGCCAGCACCATGCAGACGGCGCACGGTCGCGTCCCAGTTCCCGGGTGAATTCACCGTGGCGTAGTTCCGCTTGCTGTGGATGTTATGCGGCGATCACCTCCTCGGCGTCGACCGTGGCGGGCCGCGCCGCGTTTTCGCGTAGTTGACGGCGTAGCCGCTCGATCTCGGCGACGGTCTTGGGGTTCATCTTCACGCCGCGCCAGCCGCGGGACGAGAGCTCGAGCACGGCCCAGATGAGTGAGAGGGCTGAGGTCTCTCCGGGGAACCGGCCGATGACCTTGGTGCGCCGGCGGACCTCCACGAAAGTTCTCTCGAGGAGGTTAGTGGTGCGTATTCGCTTTCGGTGCCCGGATGGGAACCGCAGGTGCGTGACGAGCGCCGGGAGGTCCGTTTCGATGACGGCCATCGCCGAGGGGTAGGCGGCCTTGTAATCGGCGATGATGCCCTGCAACTCGCGGGTCGCCTCGCCCGGCGAGCGTGCCTCATCGAACGCTTTCCACCAGCGCGCCTTGACCTCCTGGTGGTGGCGCTCCGGGAGCTTGCCCGTGACGTTCCGCAGCGCGTGGACGGTGCAGCGCTGCTCGAGCGCGTGCGGCCAGAGCTCACGGGTAGCCTTCCAGATCCCCGGTGCGCCGTCGGCGATCACGAGCGCCGGTGAGCGGAGCCCGCGGGCGATCATGTCCCGTCCAAACGCGAGCCAGCTGTCATAGCTCTCGCGGCTCCCCAATGCCAATCCGAGCAGGACCTTCCGGCCCTCCAAGGTCACGCCCCAGCAGACAAGGACGCCCTCGGAGGGTGTGTCGTCGGGGTGCAGCTTCAGATAGATCGCGTCCAAGAACAGGTAGACGATGTCGTGTCCCTCCAGCCGCCGCCGGCACCACTGCCGGTATCGCTCCCTGGTGTCCTCACAGATCCGCGAGACGGTGCTCTTGGAAGCGATCGGCTCCTCAAAGACCTCCTCAAGGGCGGCCTCCACGTCCCGGGTCGACAGGCCTCGAAGGAAGCCGCTGATCACCAGCGACTCCAAAGCGTGTGTCCTAGCGACGCCCTTGCCGAGGATCCGGCTCTCGAACCCAAGCTTGCCAGCATCACGGATCCTCGGGCGCTCCAGACGCATCGCCCCGCTCGTCGTCTTGACCGTCCTCGCCTCATAGCCGTTGCGGTGAGCGACCGTCTCTCCAGCCCGCTCATAACGGCCGCGGCCGAGGAACCCTGCGACCTCGTCCTCCAGCGCCTGCTGCAGAATCAGCCGGGCACCAAGACGCCCGACCGTCTCGATCGGGTCCTTCTCGCCAGCGACACCGGCCAGCACCTCATCCAGCTCACGGCGAAACCTCTCGCTCGGGGCTACCGGCATGAAACTGTGCGTTGGGGGCCGTCCGGTCTTGGTCGTAGCTTCGGCTGATCGGGACAGGGGCCTTCTGGAGCAGATGCGAGGGCAGGCCGTGAGAAGGTTTTGGGCTGAGAGCCCGGAGGGCTAATTGGCCGCCCCTGCGACTTGCCCGGTTGCGCTGCGAGCGCGAATCCGTAGTTGTCGTTTGCCCTGCGACTGCTCCTCACCGTCAACGATCACAAGGAGTCCAGATGCGTCAGGTAGCACTCGATGTCCACCAAGGCTTTTGCGAGGTCGCGATCCGCGAGGACGGCAAGACGCGCTCAGCGGGCCGCGTCTCGACGGGCCGCGGCACACTGGAGCTGTTCGCGCAGAGTCTGTGCCCGAGCGATGAGGTGGTGATGGAGGCCACGGGCCCAGCGATGGAGATCGCTCGTATCCTGGAGGGGCATGTCGCGCGGGTGGTAGTCGCTAACGCTCAGGATGTGCGGGCAATCTCTCACGCGCGGGTGAAGTCCGACCGTTTCGACGCGCGCACGCTAGCGGAACTCCTGGCGGCTGGGATGCTCGAGCCGGTGTGGGTCCCCGACGCGGTGACCTCGGGGCTGCGCCGCCGGGTCGCACGGCGCGCGGCACTCGTGCGTCAGCGCACCCGCGCAAAGAACGAGATTCATGCGACGCTCGCGCGTTGTCTGCTCGGATGCTCGCCCGTCAGCGACCTGTTCGGTAAGGAAGGGCGCGTCTGGCTCTCAGAACAGCAGCTCGGCGAGGAGGAGGCCGAGACGGTCACGGGCTGTCTGCGCCAGATCGACTTCTTGGACGGCGAGGTCGCCCAGATCGACCAAAAGCTCGCGCAGTGGGCAGCCGGCTCACCGGACGTCCGCAGGCTGATGAGCATCCCGGGTGTCGGCGCGGGCGTGGCCGTCACGCTGATGGCCGCGATCGGTGATATCTCCCGCTTCTCCTCCTCGCGCCAGCTCGTCGCCTACCTCGGGCTGGATCCGAAGGTGCGCCAATCCGGCGATGAGCCAGCCCGCCACGGCAGGATCTCAAAGCGCGGTAACGCCCAAGCACGCTCGGTGCTGGTCGAGGCCGCGTGGGTAGCGGTACGCCAGCCCGGACCGCTACACGCCTTCGGCGAGCGCATCCGCGCGCGCAAGGGCTCACAGGTCGCGGCCGTCGCCGTCGCGCGCAAGCTCGCGTGCCTTGCCTGGCAGCTGCTCACCAAGGATGAGGACTACGCCTTCGCACAGCCTTCCCGCGTGCGTGCCAAGGTACGTCGCGTGGAGCTCGACGCCGGAGCGCCACCGCTTCGCACACGCCACGGCGGGCAGCGGATCTCCGCAAGCGCCACCGAGCGAGACGCCGAGCGGGAGCTCACAGAACGCGCCGAGGCGGCCTACCGACGTCTGATCGCCGACTGGAAGGCAACGAGACCAGCCACAAAAAAGGACGCCGGCGCGACACCTGGGCACGCATCTTCAAAGCCGTCAAAACGGCAAGCACCACGGCAGGCACAAGCCCAAACACCTGCGCTTTAGCTCGTCGTCACCGACGCCCACACAAACTGTTGCACGATCCAATGCAACGCGCTCCCTGATTTGACATTCATCCGTACCTTCTCCATGCGGGCGTACCTCCATCTTCGACTTGTTCAGGGTCAAAGCGGAGGCTACGCCCGTCTAATCAAATCCCCCGGCAAATGAGACGCGACCCGGCGCACGTAGTCAGCGATGTCCGGGCGTCCCATTTCCCGGCCAAGGTCGGTAACTGACCAAAGGGGCTGCCCGTCAGGTTCGGTCAGCATGTAGAGCGTGTCGCGCTCGATTTCATCGAGCTGCTGGAGGCGGTGGTCGTTAGGGTCCTCATCAGGCATGGAGCTAGTACCTCCGTGTCTAGGTCCCGGCGTCGAGTTAGCGCTCGCGCCGGGGCCGCTTGGTATGTGCCAGCGACCCTAGACCCTGCAACGCCCGCAATGGGGTCGAAGCTGAAACTGATGCACTACCCGTTAGGGTGAGTGCAGAAAGTGTGGGGTGTGCGATGACCCCGGCCACGGGCTCGTTCTTGGCGGGATGCCGACTGTGGCGATGAGTTCGGTGCGGCGTGCCGGTCGTAACGTACGCCTGTGACAGTTGCCTGGCGGCGGATCGACGACCGCCGTCCACCCACGTGACGAACTCCAAGGAGGTAAAGATGCCCGACCACAAGATTGGGACCAGCGAGGAATGGCAGTCGGCTCGCGCTGAGCTTGCGAAGCTCGAGGCCGAGCAGGCCGCGCTCGGCCAGAAGGTGACCGAGCAGCGGCGTCAGCTTCCCTGGGTCCGTGTGGAGAAGGAGTACGAATTCGACACCGAGGACGGGAAGAAGACACTCTCCGAGCTGTTCGATGGGCGCTCGCAGCTGCTCGCCTACAACATCATGTTCGGCCCCGATTACGAGCTGGGCGCCTGCCCCGGGTGTACGAGCTTGGCGGATGGGCTCGACGGCGGGCTCGTTCATCTGAACCACCGCGACGTGACGCTGATCTGCTTCTCGCGTGCGCCGATCCGACTGACCGCGGGAAGCACATTGGGGCGCGGCCTCGACGTCGTGTGATCGATGTCCTCAGTGAGTGGCGGGCACCTGCTGGAAGTAGTGCCCCTGGTCGAGGTCTGCGATGAGGCCGGGTTGGGTCGGACTCCACCCGAGCAGCTCGCGGGTCAGCGTGCTCGATGCCGGGCTGTCGGCGGCGAGGAACCCGGCCAGCCAGGTGAAGTGCTCGGCAGCGTCCTCGGGAGCGATCGAGCGGACGGGGACATCGAGATGGAGCCCGATCACCTCGGCGATGTCGCGGATCGGCACGCCCTCGTCGGCCACCGCATGCAGTGTCGAGCCCGCCGGGGCCTGCTCCAGCGCGAGGCGAAACAGGCGAGCAGAATCGAGGCGATGCACGGCGGGCCAGCGGTTGGTCCCGTCGCCGATGTAGCCGGAGACGCCCTTCTCGCGGGCGATGTCAACCAGTGTTGCCATGAAGCCGTTGTCTCCGTCGCCGTGATTGGTGGGCGGAAGGCGTACGACGGAGGAGCGCACGCCGCGGGAGGCGAGGGCGAGCGTCAGCTCGGCGGTGCCCCACCTGGTCTGAGGCCCTCCTCCCCATGCGGCCACAGCGGGGTTAGAGCCATGTCCGTCCTGCTCGCTCGCCAAGTGCCCGGGCGAGACGCCAAGTGTCCCCGAGGCGATGAGGAAGGGACGATCGGAGCCTGCCAGTGCCTCCCCGAGGGTCTCAGCGGCACGGCGATCCGCGTCGGCGGCGCCCTGGAAGTCCCCAGAGAAGGCCAGCTCGTGCTTGAACGCGAGGTGGATTACGCCATCTGACGCCTCAGCCGCATCGCGCAGGCCGTCAAGATCGTCGAGGGTGCCCCGGTGCGTCTCCGCTCCAGCCGCGGTGATGGCCGCGGCCGAGGCATCCGAGCGGGCGAGCCCGATCACCTGGTGGCCTGCATCAAGCAACTCCGGAACGACGGCCGAGCCGATCCAACCGGACGCGCCGGTGACGAATACGCGCATGAGAAAACCTCCAGAAAAGTATCGATGACAGTGACTGCCATGAGAGTAGCACCGATGTCAGTGGCTGTCGTCGAGTAGCATGAGGGCATGGGTAGATGGGAGCCAAACGCGCGCGGCCGGCTCGTGCAGGCGGCCTTCGCCCTCTATGGCGAGCGCGGCTTCGAGCAGACCACCGTGGCGGAGATCGCCAAGCGTGCGGGACTGACCGAGCGGACGTTCTTCCGGCACTTCGCCGACAAGCGTGAGGTTCTGTTCGCCGGCGCTGACGCGCTGCGCGAGCTGTTGGTCAGCACGGTCGCCAAAGCGCCTGGCTCGCTGGCACCGATCGATGCCGCCGCCGCCGGCCTCGAGGCCGCCGGCGCTCTCATCCAGGAGGGAGGGGACCTCCCGCAGCAACGCCAGGCGATCATCGTTGCGAGCGAGGAGCTTCGAGAGCGAGAGTTGATCAAGCTCGCATCACTCGCCTCGGCGCTCGCCGAGGCGTTGCGTGACCGTGGCGTCGAAGACCCGACCGCGAGCCTGACCGCCGAGGCAGCTATCGCTGTGTTCAAAGTCGCGTTCGAACGCTGGGTGGAGAAGGCCTCCGAGCAGGACCTCCCGCGACTCATCCGCGAGTCGCTCGACCAGCTACGAGCCGTTACCGCCGGCCGATAGCAGGCAGCGCACGAGGACGAGCGAGCACCCCCATGCCAATTCATGGCAGCCTTCAGGGATGAGCGTATCTCGCCCTGCGCGCCCGTTGATCCTGGCGCGCAAGCTGGCGGTTGGCCTGTGGCTCTCCCGCCGCACGACTCGTCCCCCGTGGACGCTGCCGATCGTGGGAAACCTCCGCTCCCGGGTGATCGTCGAGGGGGGCGCTGTGCTCGATGTCGGCGGCCGGGTGCGGCTGGGCGACTCCCCCGTCTACGTCGGCTATGTGGCTCGCGGGATGGCGCCCGTGATCGAACTCAAGCAAGGCGCCACCCTCCGCTTCCGCGGCGATGCCGTCCTGGGTGACGGAACCAAGATCCTGCTCGGACCCGGCGCCACTGTGGATATCGGTCACGGGACTGGCTTCGACGGCGACCTGCGGGTGATATCGGTGAGCAGTATCTCGATCGGGTCGGGCTGCACCGTCGCCTGGGACGTCCTCATCATGGACACCGATTTCCACCAGATCGACGGGCGCAGCAGCGACTTGCCTGTGGTGATCGGCGATCGTGTCTGGATCGGCGCGGGGGCCAAGATCCTGAAGGGGGTGACGATCGGCGACGGGGCCGTCATCGGGGCTGATTCGGTCGTCACGAGCGATGTGAAAGCTGGAGCCATCGTCGCCGGCAACCCTGCTCGGGTGCTGCGCGAGAACGTCAGCTGGGAGTGACTCGAACACCGGTCTGCGCGCGGCCGTGTCTTGGGAGGACGCGCTGCCATGAGACTCCAAGCGGTCTTGATCGTTAGTCGGATCTTTAGCTGTCTCTGTCAACATTCTGGCCATGAGCAGGCGGCTCAAACGCAGATTGTCACTTGGGGTGGCTGTCCTTGCCCTCGCGGGAGGCGGTGCGATTGCGGCCGTCTCAGCCACCGGGCAGAGTGCTCCTGGAAGCCCACATTCGGCCCATCGCGGTGGCGGCAGGGTGCTGGCGTCGGCAGCCGACTACCTGGGAATCCCCGCCTCCCAGCTGAGGGTCGAGCTGCGCTCCGGCAAGACTCTCGCCCAGGTCGCCGGCGCGACCCCCGGTAAGTCCGAATCCGGCCTGATCGAAGCGCTCGTGAGCGCTCGGAGGGCAAAGCTGGCAAAGGCTTCCGCGAAAGCTCCCGAGCGCGTGCGAGTCGAGGTCAACAAGCCGCTCGCCGGGCCCTTGCTGGGGAGAGCCCGTGGCGGGCATGGGGCAGCGCGGCTGTATCTTGGCCTGTCCGCCGTCCAGCTGCGCAATCAGCTTCTCGCGGGTAAGACGCTCGCGCAGATCGCCGATGCGACGCCCGGTAAGTCCGAAGCGGGCCTGATCGAAGCGATCGTGACCGCAAGGAGCAAGCGCCTGGCGGCTGCCTTGAGGGCTGGGACGCTCACCAGCGCACGTGAGAGCTCCGAGCTCTCCCGTATCAGCGCACGTGTGACGGCGCTCGTCCACCGCACGCACGCCAAGAAGTAATCCCCGCACCATCAGGCCACGCCGCCCGTTTTCGATTGAGGGCAGAGGCCCGCGCATGAAGCCCGGTGGCTCAGTCGTCCGCTGCCTCCGAGCCGTGCTGAGCAGCTCGCGTAGGTGGCCGAAGGGCCGAAGCGATCCATGCATCCCTTGAGGAATGTTTTGGCATGCCATACTCTTTGTTCATGGCCACCAGTGATGTGACGCGCACACCGGCCGTGGAGGATTACGCCAAGGCAATCTTCGCCTTGGAATCCCGCAGCACAGAGCCGGTTTCTACCAATGCGCTGGCCGAGCGGCTGGGTATCACCCCAGGATCGGTCTCGGCCATGCTCAAGCGTCTTTGCGAGCTCGGGGTGATCGTCCATGAGCCCTACCGAGGAGTACGCCTGACCGAGGACGGTCGGCGTATAGCCCTCGAGGTCATCCGCCACCACCGGCTCATCGAGAGCTTCCTCGCCGATGCCCTGGGGATGTCCTGGGATCGGGTTCACGCGGAGGCCGAGGTGCTCGAGCACGTTCTCTCGGAGGACCTCGAGGAGCTGATCGCCGCCAAGCTCGGTCATCCCACCGTCGATCCACATGGCGATCCCATCCCGAGCGCCGACCTCGAGCTTCAGGAGCCGTTGACGGTGCGTATGGAGAGCCTTGAGCCTGGCGACCTGGGGCTGTTCGTTCGGGTGTCCGATTCCGACCCGGAGATGCTCCGCTACCTCGCCGACCGTGGCATCTCTCCAGGCGAACGCTTCGTGGTGCGCGACCGCCAACCCTTTGGCGGCCCCCTGTTCGTGGTCTTCGGCGAGCGTGAGCACGCCATCGGCGGCCAGCTGGCTGCCGCGATGCGCGTCGAAATGGAGTCGTCGCCGGGCGTCGTCAGCGCGAGCGCCGGCGAGGGAGGCTCGATTGAGCACGTCTGAAGCGGCCGCCCCGCCCCGCCTCGGCCAGCCCCTGCTGAGCGACGAGGACAACGTGCGCTCGCACGACCGCTCGCGTGTTCACCAGGCTCGCTACGAGGACAGGCACTGGCGGCTTCTATGGCTGCTCGTAGGGCCTGGGATCCTTGCCATGCTCGGCGAGAACGACGGTCCGAGCATGATCGCCTACGCCTCCGATGGCGCCCAGTACGGCATCGGGTTCTTCGTTCCCGTGCTGCCGATCCTGTTCCTGATGGCCTACGTCGTGCAGGAGATGTGCATGCGAATCGGCTCGGTCACCCACCGCGGCTACGGCGAGCTGGTGCTCCAGCGCTACGGGCGGGTTTGGGGCTGGTTCGGTGCCGGCGATCTCTGTTTGACCAACCTCGTCACCTTGATCGCCGAGTTCGTGGCCATCCGTGTCGGCCTCGCCTACTTCCACCTCGGTGCCGGTGTGGCCGTTGCCCTTGGCCTGGTGCTGGTCGTGTTCACCCTGAGCGGCGGGCGCTACTGGCGCTGGGAGCGCACCGTCTTGGGCATTGCCATCTTCAACGGGCTGTTCCTCGTTGCCGCCATCCTGGTCAAGCCAGACGTCGGCACGATTGCCAGCTCGCTGTCGTTCAGCCCGCTGCCGGGAGGGAGTCTGAACACCCTGCTGCTGCTGATGGCCTCCACGATCGGCGCCACCGTGACGCCCTGGATGATCTTCTTCCAGCAGAGCGCCTCAGCCGACAAGGGCATGACCCCCAAGGACGTGCGCCATGGCCGCTACGACACCGCCCTCGGGGCTGTGCTCGCGGCTGTGTTCGGGATCGGCGCGCTGATCGCCGGGGCTGCGCTGCTGCACCATGGCTCAGGCATCCAGGGCTTCACCGGAGCCGGGTTTCCCGCCGCGCTCTCCCGCGTCGCCGGGGGTGCGGTGGGCACGGTGTTCGCTCTCGGGCTGATCGAGGCGGGAGCTGTCGCCATCCTCACGATCTCCGCCAGCACCGCCTATGCGGCCGGCGAATGTGTGGGCGTGTCGCACAGCTTCAACACCTCCCCTCGCAACGCCGCCGTCTTCTATGCGGCCAACATCGGCGTCTCGCTGATCGCCGCCCTCGTCATCCTGATTCCCGGCGCCCCGCTGCTGTCGATAGCGCTGAACGCCAACGTCCTGGCCACCGTCCTGCTGCCTGTGAGCCTGGTGTTCGTGCTGATGCTCGCCAACGACAAGGTCCTGATGGGCCGTTGGGTCAACCGCCGCTCGACCAACGCGGTCGGCGCGCTCGTGGTGGCCTTCGTCGGCTTCTGCGGAGCGGCCTACGGCATCGACTCGTTCCTCCAGGCCGTCCACCTCATCTGATGAGCGTCAAGTCTCTCGACGAGGATGAGGAGGAGCTGATCGAGCACCTCGAGCGCGACCAGCTGGTGGCCGAGACCTTCCGGCCGGTCCCCCCCGCCGTGCTCGGGCATGCCGCCGTCGTCGGGCTATGGGCTCTGCGGATCTTCGCCGTGGTGGTCAGCGCGATGGTGATCTACACCTTCATCGTCGACCTGCACTGAGATGCTCGCCGACTATGCGGGCACCCACGGTGCGTGCCAGCCGCCATACCCCTTCGTGAGGGTATCGGCTGCCGCTGGACCCCACGAGCCCTTGGCGTAGGGCTTGACTGGCGGGCGTTTTTCGAGCAGTGGGTCGAGGATGCGCCAGCACGCCTCCACGCTGTCCTCGCGGGTGAAGTGGGTCGAGTCGCCCTCCAGGGCCGCATGCAGCAGCACCTCATACGGTGTCGCCCCCTCCCCTCCCTCCTGCGCGAACTCCATGTCCAGCTCGATCGGCTGGGCCCCCGGCTCGTCGGCGCGCTGGGCGTCGAGCACGATGCGAACACCCGTCGCCGGGTCGACCTTGACCACGATTTGGCTCGGCTGGGGACGGTGACGAGACTCGCCGATGAACCCCAGTCGCGGCGGGCGCTTGAACACGAGTCGTAGCTCCGTCTGGGTGAGCGGGAGCTGCTTGCCGGTGCGGATGAAGAATGGCACTCCCGCCCAGCGCCAGTTGTCGATCTCCAGACGCAATGCTGCGAAGGTCTCCGTGCTCGATCGCGCCCGAACGCCGTCGATCTGGCGATAGCCCCTGTACTGGCCCCGCACGTAGTGGGCCGGATCGGCATCGGGCATCGAGCGGAAGACGGCGAACTTGGCGTCCTTGATCGTTTCCGGATCGCCGCCCGCCGGCGGCTCCATCGCCGCGGCGGCGAGCATTTGCATCAGGTGGTTGACCACCACGTCGCGCAGCGCGCCCACTGGATCGTAGAAGTGACCGCGATCCTCGACCCCGAAGCTCTCAGCCATCGTGATCTGCACGCAGGCCAGGTAGTTGCGGTTCCACACCGGCTCGAGCATCGAGTTGGCGAAGCGGAGATAGAGCAGCTCTTCCAGGCCCATCTTGCCGAGGAAGTGGTCGATCCGGTAGAGCTGGTGCTCCTCGAGGTATCTGTGCAGTTCGCTCGACAGCGCCCGTGCCGAGGCGAGATCGTGGCCGAAGGGCTTCTCCACCACCACCCTCGCGCCGGTGAGCAGCTCCGCGCCGTGCAGGCCCTTCACGACCGTCCCGAACAGCGACGGCGGGGTCTCCAGATAGAACACGCGGGTCTTCGCCTCGCCGAGCTTCGACGCAAGCGCGGTGTATGTGGCATCGGAGTTGAAGTCGCCGCTGACATATGACAGACGTTTGGCGAAGCGCTTGAACACCCGCTCATCGAGTGGCTCGCCGGTTGCCTCGATCGATTCGCGGGCGTGCTCGCGCAGGTGCTCCACCGTCCAGTCCTCCACCGCCACGCCCACCACAGGACAGTTCAGCAGCCCCCGCCGCTCCAGCCGGTAGAGCGAGCGCAGCGTCATCTTCTTGGCCAGATCTCCCGTGATCCCGAACACGATCAGCGCGTCCGCCTCCGCCTGCTTGTGCACTGCGCTCATCCTCGCTCCTTACCGTTTTGGGTCACACCGATCGCTGCCCTCTCACCCGACGAGCAAACGCACGATCGCAAAGACGCCCACCACGACGATGATCGCGCGTAGCGCCGTCGGAGGCAGTCGCCGTCCGTAGCGCGCGCCCAGCTGCGCTCCCACGATCGATGCTGCCGCGATGATCACCACCGCATCCCATTCCACGTTGGCGGCGAACATGAAGTACAGCCCCGCCACGCCATTGACCAGGCCGGCGAGCACGTTCTTCAAGGCGTTCGTGCGGTGCAGGTCCTGCGCCAGAGCAACTCCGAGGATCGCCAGCAGCAGGATTCCCTGGGCCGCTCCGAAGTAGCCGCCGTAGACACCGGTCAAGAACACCGCCAGCGGCGTCACGATGCCCCGCGGATGCTCGAGGTCGATTTCGCGCTTGGCAAGCCATGCGGCGAGCCGCGGCTGGGCGATCGTGAGGACCAGCGCGATCGCGATGAACACGGGCACGATCGCCTTGAAGGCAGAGGCGGGCGCCACCAGCAAGGCGACCGCCCCCGTGATCCCTCCCGCCAGCGACATCGCCCCGAAGCGCAGCACCCGGCGTCCCTGGCCGGCGAGCTCCCGGCGATAGCCGATGGCCCCCGACACCGAGCCCGGGACCAACCCGATCGTGTTCGAGACATTTGCGGTCACCGGCGCGTAGCCGAAGGCAAGCAGGATCGGGAAGGTGATCAGAGTGCCGCTGCCCACCACGGTGTTGATCGTCCCCGCCGCCATCCCGGCAAGCGCGATCGCGACGATCTCGCCGAGGCTCAACTCATCAACGATCTGAAGGACGGACGCAACGCCAGGCACCTCTAGGGTTGGGGCATGGACGTCGAGAAGGCTATCCGCACACGACGCACCCACAAGGCCTACGGTCCCGAGCCCGTTGAGCCCGACGTGCTCGCCGAGCTGCTCGAGCTGGCCACGTGGGCGCCCAACCACCACCTCACCAATCCCTGGCGCTTTCGCGTGATCGGAGCGCGCACCCGCGAGCGGCTGATGGAGCTGGCCGATGCCGATCAGCCGGGGTCTGCTGTGAAGCTCAGGCGGGCACCGACCCTGGTGGCGGTGAGCGCCCGCCAGAGCGGCGACTCCGCTCAGGATCGCGAGGATCTCCTCGCCACAGCCGTGGCCGCCTACGTCGTGCTGCTCGGCGCCCACGCCCGCGGCCTCGCCGGCTACTGGCGGACGGTCGCGTTGCTCGACACACCTGCCGGCCGGGGGGTGCTCGGCCTACCGGAGAGCGAGACGCCTGTGGGCCTCCTCTACCTCGGACACCCCGTGCAGGAGCAGCGCGTGCCCGAGCGTGCCGGATTGCAGGAGATAGTCACCTATCTGGAGTGAGCGGCCGCTACGGTGCATCCATGAGCGCCCTCGGTGAAGTCGCGCGCGTTCTGCGTCCTCCCGCCGGGGACAGGCACGGCCCGCTGCCGCCTCTGATGCTGGCCCTCACCTTCGTCACCGGGGTGGTCGACGCCGCCAGCTATCTCAAGCTCGGCCACGTGTTCGTGGCCAACATGACCGGCAACGTCGTGTTCCTCGGCTTCGCCCTCGCCGGCGCGGGAGGGCTGTCGATCGCCACCTCGCTCGTGGCCATCGCCTCGTTTCTCGTGGGTGCTTTCGGTGGAGGCTGGCTGGGTGCCCGCAGCGCAGAGCATCGCGGGCACCTGCTGCGCGCCTCCAGTGCAGCCCAGGCCGTCTTGGTCGTGGTTGCCCTCCTGGTCGCAGTGAGCGTCACCGAACCGCCGGGCTCAGGCGCTCGCTACGCCCTGGTCGTGCCGCTGGCGCTGGCCATGGGGGTGCAGAACGCCGCCGCCCAGCGTCTGGCGATTCCCGAGCTCACAACCACCGTGCTCACCAAAACCCTCACCGGCATCGCCTCCGAAACCGGTCTCGTGGGCGGCCCCGGCGCCCAGTTCGGGCGGCGGACGGTGGCGGTCGTCGCGATGCTGCTGGGGGCGCTCACCGGAGGCCTGCTCGTGTTGCACGTATCGATCGCCGCGGCACTCGCTGTCGCCACGGCGATCGTGGTGGCGGTGGGCCTCGCGGTGCACGTGCTCTCCAAGTCGGATGCTTCGTGGGTGCGAGCCTGACCGCCGACGTGCGTCCAAACCTGCAATTTCCGGGGATTCGTGCGTTAGCCTTGCCGCGGATGAGGGGAACGTTTCAGCGGTTGGGAAAGATGGGCAGGCGTGTGCGCGCAAGCGCGAGAGGGCGGACGGGCCTCGCAATCGTGTTTGCGGTGGCCGTCCTGCTCACCGTGGCGAGCCGGGATCACCAGGTCGCACAGCTGCTCGGCTCAGGCGCCGCCAGCGCCGCCACGCCGCCTGCCGCAACCACTGTCCCCACGACCACAACTGCACCGGCTGCGCCAGCTCCGCTCCCGGCCACGCGCCTGGCCTCGCTCCCCGCTCACGAGATCGTCAACGGCACCGAACCGCTCGTCGTCACGCTCAACGCCCCGGTGGTTCCCAGCTCACCCTCGCCGATGCTGACCCCCGCCGTGGCCGGGGCTTGGCGTGTGGTTGGCGACAGCGAGGTGTTCACCCCGGCCTCCACCCTCGAGCCCTGCTCCAGCTACACCCTGACCGTGTGGGCCCAGACGGTCGCGAGCGCCCACGCCCCGCTTGGCAAGCGGCGGACCGTCACCCTCAACGTCGCATGCCCACCGCTGGCCGGCGCCCAGCAGGCGCTCGCCCGGCTCGGCTACCTCGGCGCCAAGTTCAAACCCCGCTACACCGTGAGCCTCCCCTCCGGTGCCGAGAGTCGCCGAGAAGCTGCCCTCCACGCCTACCGGCCGCCCCGTGGCATGCTCGCGCCCGACCCTGCGGATGCTCCGGCGGTGGATATGGGCCAGCTCGACCAGAGCACCCGCGGAGCGCTCACCGTCTACCAGTCAGAGCACGGCATCGAAGCCACCGGTGAACTCAATCGCGACACCTGGAACTCCCTGCTCTCCTCGCTCAGCGCCAACCGGCGCAACCCCGACCCCTACACCTGGGTGTCCGTCTCGGAGTCCATCCCCGAGACCCTCGAGGTGCATCGCGGCGATCGCGTCGTGTTGAGCACACCCGCCAACACAGGCGTTCCCGGGGCCGAAACAGCCCAGGGCGTCTTCCCCATCTACTCTCGTCTCGTCTCCACCACGATGAGCGGAACCGATCCCAACGGCACCAAATACGTGGCCCCCGACGTGCCCTGGGTCAACTACTTCAACGGTGGCGACGCCGTGCACGGCTACCCCCGTGCCTCCTACGGCACACCGCAGTCCAACGGCTGCGTGGAGCTCCCCATCGAAACAGCCCACAGGGTCTTCGGGATGCTCAGGCTCGGCGACATCGTCGACGTCAAAGCCTGAGCCCGAGCACCCCTTCATCCCCACGCTCTATCGCACTGTCAACGTGCCTTCCATCCCCGCCTGCCGGTGGCCGGGGACCGAGCAGAAGAACTTGTAGGTGCCCGGTTTCAGGTTCAGCGTCACCGTCTTCGAGCCTCCTTCGAACGTCGGGGTGGAGCCTTCCACCTTGCCCGCCGAGGATTCCACCGTCATGTTGTGACCCAGCGAGGACATGTTGGTGAAGTCGATCGACACCTTGCCCGCCTTGGCGCTCAGCGCTGTCTTGTCGAATTTCAGCTGGCCTTCGGGGTTGGCCGTCAAGCTGAGCGTGCTCGCTGAGCCCTGAGTGGGAGCAGCGGCGGCGGGCGTGGATGACGCAGCCGAGCTCGTCGTCGCCGGCTGCGCAGCTGCTGAGCCGTATGGCGAGGAGCCGGAGGAGCTCGACGAGCTCCCGCAGCCGGTGAGGATCAGCAGGCCAGTTGCCATCAGCGGTGCCGCTGTCCTGGGGATGGACTTCGAAGTCGTTCGGGAGCTCACGGGTCGGATCCTCCATGCGTTGGGGGTCATCCCCTACGAGGACCCCGCACGGCGCGAATCCTTCCCGTTCGCTCCCTACCCTCTCCCCTCTCCCTACGGCGCCGCCGGCACGACGATCAGCGGTCCATCGGAAGTGGGCAGCTCCGCGGTCTCGAAGGAGGCGCCCGGGAGGCGCTCCACGCGCTCGAACCGCCCGAGGAAGTCATCGGCGCTCTCCAGGAAGCCGATGCGGTAGGTGCGGTAGTGCATCGGCACCGCCCACCGCGGCCTCAGCCGCTCGACGATCGCCGCCGCCTGGCCCCCGCCGATCGTGAATCCGCCCCCCACGGGGATGAACAGCAGGTCGATCTGGCCAATCGCCGCCGCCTGCTCATCGCGCAACTCGCTCTGACCGAAGTCGCCCATGTGGGCCACCCGCAGCCCATCGAGCGTGAACACGAAGATCGTATTGGGCCCTCGTTCTATGCCTGCCTTCTCATCGTGCTCGGAGGAGATGGCCACCACGCTGCCCAGCGGCGACTCCAGGGTGCCGGCGGTGGAGCGCAGCACGGCGGGCTCGCCCCCGATCGCCTCCACGCCGTTGTGGTCGCCATGCTCGTGGGTTACCAGCAGCACGTCGGGCTCCACGCCGGCGATCTCGGGGTAGTCCCACTGGAGTCCCCGCCCGCTCGACAGCGCCGACATGTCCCCGAACGGGTCAATCGCCACGCTGGCCTCCGGGGCGCTCAGGTGAAACGCGGACTGGCCGAACCACTCAACGCGCATGCTGCTCCTCTCTGGTCGTGGTTGGCACGAGCTCTCTCGTGCCCCTTTGAAGCCTGATCTCCTCCATGCCCTTCCCTCGAGACCCGTCGGCCGCGGGCGGTTCGGCGTGCTCGTATTTTCCTCCCCTCAGCAGCGACGCCGCGGCGGCGATCAGACAGGCGGCGATCGCGAACAGGAAGGCCTCGTGCAGCCCCGTCTGGAACGGGCCTGAGATCAGGTGGGGGAAGAACGAGCGACCAGCCAGGGCGGCGTGGTTGGCGGGTGAGAGCGCCCCGAGGGTGTGGGCGCCCACGAGGTGTTCCACCGGGTTGTAGCCCAGGAAGGCCGCGAACAGCACCGACACGGGCGGCGTGTGTGAAACCCTGGCGGCGGTCGAGACCGAGACCCCGTGCGCCGTCAGCCCGCTTGCCAGCGTGTGGGGCAGGTTGCTTGCCAGCCCGAGGATCATCAGCGTGAAGAAGATGCCCACCGAGAGCACCTGGGCGGAGTTCTGGAAGGTCTGGTTCATGCCCCCTCCCGCCCCCCTGTCGGCCGCGGGGAGGCTGTTCATCACCGCCGCCCGGTTGGGCGAGGCGAACAGGCCCATCGAGATGCCCATCAACAGCAGGATGGCGGCAAAGGCCATGAACGGGAAGTCAATCGGCAGCAGACTGAGCCCCACGAAGCTGAGCGCCGCGCCGACCATCCCCCCTGTGGCGAACGGTCGCGCCCCGAAGCGGTCTGAGAGGTAGCCCGAGGTGGGGCCCGCCAGCAGCATGCCCACCGTCAGCGGCAGCATGTAGATGCCCGCCCGCAGCGGCGTGTCGACGTAGTCCACCCCATGCAGCGGCAGCCAGATCCCCTGCAGCCAGATGATCAGCATGAACATCAGACCCCCGCGGGCAACCGCCGAGAGGAACGTCGAGAGGGTGCCGAATGTGAAGGCCCGGATACGAAACAGGGGCAGGCGGAACATCGGCTGCTCGACCCGCTTCTCGATCAGCGCGAAGGCTGCCAGCGAGGCGAGGCCCGCGCCCAGCAGCCCGAGCACCCGCGGGCTGCCCCAGCCCGTGGCCGCCCCCCCGTAGGGACGGATTCCGTAGGTGACAGCCACCATGATCAGGATCAGCCCCAGCGCGAAGCTGATGTTCCCTCCCCAGTCCACCCGGGCCGGTTTGGGGGTGGAGCGCTCCTCCAGCTTCAGGTAGGCCCACACCGTCCCCAGCAGACCCACGGGGACAGAGATCAGGAAGACCAGCCGCCAGTCGATCGGGGCGAGCAGCCCGCCGAGGACGAGCCCCACGAACATCCCGCTGACCCCCACGATGTTGTTGATGCCGAGCGCCATTCCCCGCTGGTTGGCGGGGAAGGCATCGGTGATGATCGCCGCCGAGTTCGCCAGCAGGAAGGCCGCTCCGATCCCCTGCACGATGCGGAAGGCGATCAGGTAGGTGGCCCCCGCGCGCCCGTCGAGCCAGTCCACCGTCAGGATCAGCGAGGCGACCGTGTAGATGACGAAGCCGAGGTTGTACATCTTCACCCGCCCATACATGTCCCCCAGCCGGCCCAGGCTGACGATCAGCACGCTCGTCACCACCAGGAAGCCGAGGATCATCCACAGCAGGTAGAAGCTGTTGGCCGGCACCAGCGGGTCGAGGTGGATGCCCCTGAAGATGTCGGGCATCGCAATCAGCGTGATCGACCCGTCGAGCGTCGCCAGCAGCACCCCCAGCGTCACATTCGACAGCGCTATCCACTTGTAGCGGTCCGACACCTGCTCGCCGGCCGTACTGCCAGCTGATCTTCTCACCGAGAACGCCATCCCTCTATATATACAGGAAACCTGCACAGTTTCCCTGTGTGTTTCGTATATATAGTTCGCCCGTGGCGACTAACATCGACACCGGACGCCTTGCCAGCGAGCTGCGGCTGGTGCTCGGGCACCTGATCCGCCGCCTGCGCGCCGAGCACCGCTTCTCCCTCTCCCAGGGCGCCGTGCTCGGGCGGCTGGACCGTCAGGGCACGATGTCGATCGGCGACCTCGCCGTGGCCGAGCGGGTGCGCCCGCAGTCGATGGCCCAGACCATCGGCGAGATGGAGGCAGATCAGCTCATCGCCCGCCGCCCCGACCCCGCCGACGGGCGCAGGATGCTCGTCGAGCTCACCCCCCACGGCCGCCAGGTGCTCGACGAGGACCGTCGCCACCGCGAGGGGTGGCTGGCACGCGCCATCGCCGAGGACCTCTCCGCCGAGGAGCAGCGGGTGCTGAGCGAGGCCCTCGAGATGCTCAGGCGCCTGTCGGACAACTGATCCCGTCAAGTCACGCCGACGGTCGATGGGCTATACCGGTCGATGGATGACGCCGGTGCATCAGGCATATCTGCTGCAGGCCCGTCAGATGCAGGCGCTGTCGTTCTCGGTGCACATCCCCCTTGTCTGCTTCGGCATCGCCCTGCCGGCCATCATCCTGTTCGTCGAGTGGCTGTATCTGCGCTCGGGCGATGAGCTCTACCGCACGCTCGCCCGGCGCTGGACGCGGGTCATGGCGGCGCTTTTTGCCGTCGGTGTCATAACGGGAACGATCCTCAGCTTCGAGATGGGCCTGCTGTGGCCGCAGTTCACAGCCACCTTCGGCAGCGTCTTCGGGCTCGGCTTCGCCATCGAGGGCTTCTCCTTCTTCATGGAGGCCATCTTCATCGGCATCTACGTCTATGGCTGGGACCGCCTCTCTCCCCGCGCCCACTTCCTCAGCGGCATTCCCATCGCCATCTCCGGCTTCACCGGGTCGCTGACCGTGATCGCCGTCAACGCCTGGATGAACCATCCCTCGGGCTTTCGCCTCGTGAGCGGCAAGGCCATCGACGTGCATCCCCTCACAGCCCTCTTCGGCAACAGCTTCCTGTGGCCCGAGCTCATCCACATGTACATTGCCGGCTACATCGTCACCGGCTTCCTGCTGGCCGGCGTCTATGCTTTCGCCCGCCTGCGCAAGGACGCATCCCCGCCCACCCGCTACGAGCGCACCGCCCTCGCTATCCCCCTCGCCATCGCCGCGCTGGCATCGCCCGTCCAGGTCCTCGTCGGCGACTGGGCCGGCCGCGACATCGCCACCTCCCAGCCCGTCAAGCTCGCCGCCATCGAGGGGCTCGCTCACACCACCCGCGGGGCGCCCGAGCACCTGCTCGGCTGGTACACCGAAGGGCAGGTCAAGTACGGCATCCGCATCCCCAAGCTGCTCTCCCTGCTTGCCTTCCACAACCCCAACGCAACCGTCAAGGGCCTCGACACCGTGCCCCCCGATCGCCGCCCGCCCGTCAACGTGGTGCGCATCTCCTTTCAGCTGATGGTCGGCATCGGCACCATGCTGGCGCTGCTGGGGATGGTCTATCTGTTCGTGCGCCTCAGGTGCCGGCGCATGCCCCGGTCTGTGTGGTTCTACCGTGCCCTCGTCCTCGCCGGACCCGCCGCCGTGGTGGCGCTGATCGCCGGCTGGGTCACCACCGAGGTGGGCCGCCAGCCGTGGGTGGTCTACAAAGTGATGCTCACCTCCGAAGCCGTCACCGGCGCCGGGGGGATCCCCGTGGGCTACGCCACCCTCGCCCTCGTCTACCTCGCTGTTGCCGGCGGCGTGGTGTGGATCCTGCGGCGTCTGGCGGGGATGGAGATGGAGCCGCTCGACACGCCCCCCTCCCCGCCCGCCGCGAGCCCGGCGAGCTGAGCGCCGTGCACCTATACGAGCTGCCCCTGATCTTCGTCCTCGTGGGGCTCGTCCTCTACGTGGTCCTCGCCGGGGCCGACTTCGGTGCGGGCTTCTGGCAGCTGTTCGCCGGTCGCGGCGAGGGGGGCGAGCGGGTGCGCGACCAGGCCCACGCGTCGATCGGCCCCGTGTGGGAGGCCAACCACGTGTGGCTGATCTTCGTGCTCACAGTCCTCTGGACCGCCTACCCCCGCGCCTTCGCCTCGATCGCCTCCACCCTCTCAGTTCCCCTGTTCGTCGCCGCCATCGGCATCATCCTGCGCGGCGCCGCCTATGCCCTGCGGGCGGGCATCCAAAGCTCCACCGAGCAGCGCCGGATAGACACCGTGTTCGCCCTCTCCTCGATCCTCACCCCCTTTGCCCTCGGCACCATGGTCGGCGCCATCGCCTCGCGCCGCGTGCCCGTGGGCAACGCCGCCGGAGCGCTCTTCTCCAGCTGGCTGAGCCCCACCTCGATCCTTGTCGGCGTCCTCGCCGTCGCCACCTCCGCCTACCTCGCCGCCGTGTTCCTCGCCGCCGATGCCTCCCGGCTCGGCAGGGGCGAGCTGGAAGACGAGTTTCGCCTGCGCGCCCTCATCGCCGGCGTGGTGGCCGGCGCCCTGGCGGTCGCAGGGCTCCTCGTCCTGCGCTCCGACGCGCACCTCCTCTCCCACCGCCTGCTCCACACAGACGCCTTGGGAGCCGTGATCGTCTCGGCGCTCTCCGGGGTCGCCACCCTCGAGCTCGTGCGGCGCCGGCGCTTCGAGCTCGCCCGCTACACCGCCGCCCTGGCAGTGGCAGCTGTCATCGCCGGCTGGGCGCTCGCCCAGAGCCCCACATTGCTGCCCGGCCTGAGCGTCCGTGAGGCCGCCGCCCCCCACGACACGCTGGTGGCGGTCATCGTGGCGGTGCTCGGCGGCGGGGTGATCCTGTTCCCCTCGCTAGCCCTGCTGTTCAGGCTGGTGCTGGGCGGCCGGCTCGACAACGGCGCTGACGCTCCCGCGGGGACGGGGGCGGTGGGAGCGCTCCTGTCGGCCTCCGCCGCCGGGCTGCTCGTGCGTGTGGCCGGTGTGTGCCTGCTCGCCGGCTTCGGCTTCCTGACTGTGGCCGAAGCGGGATGGGCGCACGCGCTCGGGGTGATCGCGCTGTTCGGCTTCCTGGGGTGCGGGTTCCTCGCCACCGCCGTGCCCCCTCAGGGCTCGGTGTGAACCACCACATCCACGAGGTCCCCGATCCGCCGGCGCAGGTCCTCCTCTAGCTCACCCGCCAGCTCGTGGGCCTCCATCAGCGACTTCCCCGCCCCCACCTCGAGCGTGAGGAACAGCACCCGCCCTGCGCTGGTTGACAGCAGCCGCACACTGCGCGGCACGGCTCCCGCGCGCTCTCGCACCACCTCCTCGATCTCGCTCTCGGCGTGCACGTCGGCCCGCTCGTCGGGGCGCTGGGCGCTGAGGGGCAGCTCGAGCGGCTCGAGGTGGGTCTGCACGTCGATCACCCCCGGACGCTCGGCGATCTCCCGCTCCACCCGCTCGGCCACCTCGTGGGCGTCGGCGAGGGCGAGATCGGCGGGGAACTTCAGGTGCAGCGACACGCTCGCCCGGCCGTCACGCTCGAAGATGGTGATGTCGTGGGCCTCCTTCACGAGGGGCTCGGCGAGAGCGATGGAGAGCACGCGCTCGCGCAGGTCGAGGCCCCGCCGGCGCGGCTCCACGTGCACCACCACGTCGCTGCCCGGTAGCGCCTCCTCGACGGCGTCCTCGATCAGGTCGGCTGCCCCATGGCTCTCCACCACCGCCTGTCCCGGGGGCACGCTCACCACCACGTCGGCGAAGAAGCGACCGGCCGACTCGCGCAATCGCAGGCGGCTCAGCTCGATGTCCGCCCCCAGCTGCGCGATCGCCCGCTCGGCCGCCGCCTGGGCCTGGGCGGGGGAGCGATCCATCAGCACGTTGGCATTCACCGCGATCAGCCGCACGGCGGCCACCAGGATGATCGCCGCCACCACCAGCGCCGCCACCGCATCGCCCTGGTGAAAGCCCGCATCCACGCTCACCAGCCCCACCAGCACCGCCAGCGAGCCGAGCATGTCGGCGGCGAAGTGGAAGGCGTTGGAGCGCAGCGCCGGGCTCTCATAGCGGCGGGCGGCCATCAGCGAGACGCTCATGCGGCTCAGGTCGAGCACCATCGCCACCGCGATCACCGCGAACTGATACCAGCGGACGTCGGGCGCCCTGCCCCCGGCGATCAGGTGCCGCAGCGCTTCGGTGCCCACCAGCAGCCCCCCGGCGAACAGGATGGCGGCCTCGCCCAGCGCTCCCAGGTTCTCGGCGCGCAGGTGTCCGTAGGGATGGTCGCGGTCGGCCGGGCGCCCCCCCAGCCGCACGGCGAAGAAGGTGAGCGTGGCCGCGATCACATCGCCGCTGGACTCGATCCCCGCCGATATCAGCCCGAGGCTGCCAGTGGCCAGACCCACCCCGAGCTTGATCGCCACCAGCAGCGCCGCCACGGCGATCGACACCAGGGTCGTGCGCTGCCGGCCGAGTGCCGGCTCGTCGCTCCGAGGCGCTGTCATCGCTGGAGACTAGAGCGGACGTCACCCGCCGTGACGGCCAGATCGCTCCAGGGCAGCGCGTATCGTGCCCCGCATGAGCCACGATCACGCAGGCCACAGCCACACGATCGACAGTGACGCTGACCGCGGCCGCCTGGCTCTGGCGCTCGCCCTGATCGTGGGCTTCATGGCGGTGGAGGTGGCCGTGGGGGCGATCGCCCACTCACTGGCCCTGCTCTCAGACGCCGCCCACATGCTCACCGATGCGGGGGCCATCGGCTTCTCGCTGATCGCCCTGCGGCTCGCCGCCCGCCCGGCGCGGGGGGCGATGACGTTCGGCTTCAAGCGCGTGGAGATCCTCTCCGCCCAGGCAAATGGCGTGACGCTGCTGATCCTGGCCGCCTTCGTCCTATATGAGGCGGTGCGCAGGCTGTTCGACCCTCCCCATGTCCACGGCTGGCTTGTGCTGGCCGTGGCCCTGCTCGGCGTGGCGGTCAACCTGGCGGCGGCCTGGACACTGGCGCGGGCCAACCGCCGCAGCCTCAACATGGAGGGCAGCTTCCAGCACATCCTCACCGACCTCTACGGCTTCATCGGCACCGCCATCGCCGCCGGGGTGATCCTGGTGAGCGGCTTCCAGCGGGCCGATCCGATCGTCTCGCTGCTGATCGCCGCCCTGATGATCCGCTCGGGTGCTTCGTTGGTGAAGGCATCGGGGCGCGTGTTCATGGAGGCCGCCCCCGAGGGCCTTGACCCGCAGAAGATCGGACAGGCGCTGATCGGCGAGCGTGGGGTGATGGAGGTCCACGACCTGCATGTGTGGGAGGTGACCAGCGGCTTTCCCGCCCTCTCCGCCCACGTGCTGGTGGCGGCCGACTGCGACTGCCACCTCGCCCGGCGCAGGATGGAGGCGCTTCTGCGCGAGCGCTTCAGCCTCGAGCACACCACCCTGCAGGTCGATCACGTGGTCAGCGAGCTAATCGACATCGCACCCCACGCGTGACGCGGGTTCTGGTTGGAGTGCTCGGCGGAGCGCTCGTGCTGGCGATGCTGGTGGAGATCTTCGTCGCCTTCCTGCTGCCGCGGCGGGTCAAGCGCGACCCGCGGATAGTGCGCTCGGTGTTCAACTACGCCTGGCGTCCCTGGCGGCGGGTGGCGCGGATGCTCCCCCAGCAGGCGGCCGACACGATGCTCGGCCTGTACGGGTCCGCCGGGCTGCTGCTCAACCTCGTGCTGTGGGTGGCGGCGATGATGCTCGGCTACGCCTGCCTGCAGTGGGCCGGCGGTTCGCATCTCCTGGCCGGCCTGCCCGGCCGCAGCGTGAGCTTCGGCAACGACCTGTATTTCAGCGCCGCCACCATGACCACCGACGGCCCGTCGAGCCTCAGCGCCCAGACCTTCTTCGCCAGGGCGGTGCAGGTGATCGACTCGGCCAGCGGGCTGGCGGTGCTGGCGATCGTGATCGGCTACCTGCCCTCCCTCTACCAGGCCTTCTCCCGCCGCGAGGCCACCGTCTCCCAGCTCGACGCCCGCGCCGGCTCGCCCCCGAGCGCGGGGCGGCTGCTCGTCCGCTCGACACAGCGCGATGGCTGGCCGGCACTCAACCGCTACCTGAGCGGCTGGGAGACCTGGGTGGCGGAGCTGATGGAGACCCATCTGGCCTATCCCGTGCTGGCCTACTTCCGCTCCCAGCATGTCAACCAGAACTGGCTCTCGGCGATGTGCACGGTGCTCGACACCTGCGCCTTCACGATTGCGGCGGCGCCGCCGGGCACGGTCGACTCGGCCCGCTTCACCTACGCCATCGCCCGCCATGCGGTGGTCGACCTGAGCTACAGCTTCCACGTCGAGCCGCTGGCGCCGAGCGAGGACCGCCTTCCCCGCCAGGACCTCGAGGAGCTCCTGCGCCAGCTGGCCGAGGTGGGAGTGGAGCCGGCCACCGATCTCGACACGATCAAAGGGCGCCTGGAGCGAATGCGGGGCTCCTATGAGCCCTACATCAACGCGCTCGGAGAGCGTCTGGACCTGGGTTTGCCCCAGTGGTTGGCTCCCGAGTCGCCCAGCGACAACTGGCGCACCACCGAGTGGCACTGAGGCGGCGGACGGAGCCGGGCTGAAGCGCGCCGCTCGTCCGCCCGCCGCGGCCCGCGCTTCGCGCTCAGCCGACCTGGCCGCTGGGGGCGGACGAGCACCTCGTTGACGCTCACGTGGGGCGGCTGGGCGATCGCGTAGAGGATCGCACCGGCGATGTCCTCGGCGGTGAGGCGCTCGATGTCGCCGAAGCGCTGCTTGATCTGCTCGAGCACCTCGGGGCGGTTGTGGCCGGAGAGCTCGGTGTCGACGGCGCCGGGCTCGATCAGGGTGACGCGCACGCCGAGGGGGACGCCCTCTTGGCGCAGCGACTCCGAGAAGGCGCCCACACCGAACTTGGTGAGGTTGTAGACGCCCGAGCCGGCCCGGGCGACGCGACCGGCGACGGAGCTGACGTTGATGATGTGCCCGCCGCCCTGCTCGTGCATCACGGGGAGGGCGGCGTGGGTGCAGTAGAGGACACCGAAGACGTTGGCCTCGATCATCCGCCGCCACTCCTCGGTGGGGGCGTTCTCGATCGGACCGAGCAGCATCACGCCGGCGTTGTTGACGAGCACGTCCAGGCGGCCCAGCTCCGAGCGGGTGCGCTCGACGAAGGCTCGAGCCTGGGTCTCATCGCCCACGTCGGTGGGCACGGCGATGGCGCGGCCGCCCTGCTCGACGATTCGCGCGGCGAGCGCCTCGATGCGCTCAGAGCGGCGTGCAGCCAGCGCCACGGCGGCACCGGCGCGGGCACAGGCGAGGGCGGTAGCCTCGCCGATGCCCGAGGAGGCTCCGGTGACGGCAACTACCTTGGAAGAGAGGTCTGTGGTGGTCATTCGCCGAGCTTAGCTCTCGGAACCTCAGCAGGCCGTGGAGAAGCGACGATAGGGCTGTGAGCGCCTCGGAACGCTCTTTTCGCGTCGTTTGCGGGTTTTAGCCTGACCTGGGGCGGGAAGTCCCAATGTGATCCACCAGGCAGGTGCCCTCGTAGTCAGTGTCGAACGAGCACCCAGGAATAGCTCTCCTCGAAGATAATTGACAACGCAACTATCGAGGCGTATAATTCCGACTCCAAGCATCGGATTAAGAAGGACGCCAAATGTCAGACTCCCCCGTAGACACCACTGTAACGCTCGACGCCGAGACTCCCGTCCAAGATGGAGAGCAGGTTGTCGAGACGGTCGCTGCCCCTGAGCGGCTCGACAACCCCATCGAGCGCATCGAAGTAGGCGCAGCCGACACATTCATCCCCGAGGCGGTGGACCAGCTCCTGGCCCACTCGCGCCGCTACCCCCTACTCACCCCAGCCCAGGAGATCGACCTCGCCAAGCGGATCGAGCGCGGCGACCTCTATGCCAAGGAACTGCTCGTCAACTCCAACCTGCGCCTCGTGGCTTCGAACGCCAGGCGCTACCAGAACCAGGGCTTGCCCCTCGGTGATCTCGTCCAGGAGGGCATGCTCGGCCTAATCCGCGCCAGTGAGAAGTTCGACTGGCGCAAGGGCTTTCGCTTCTCGACCTACGCCACCCTGTGGATCCGTCAGGCGATCCAGCGCGGCCTGGAGAACTCCGGTCGCACCATCCGCCTGCCCGTCCACGTGGCCCAGCGTTCGCGCAAGGTGGGTCGTGTGGAGCGCGAGCTGTCGGTCCGTCTCGGCCGCGAGCCCACGCTCGAGGAGCTGGCCGAGGAGACGGGGCTGCCGATTGAGCAGGTGGAAGAGGTTCGCCACCAGCGGGCGGCGCTCGTAAGCCTCGACCAGCAGATCGGCGAGGACGGCGACACCGCCCTCGGAGACCTGCTGCCCTCGGACGCCGAGGTGCCCGAGGAGACGGCCTGGGACAACGAGCGCGAGCGGATCGTGCACCACGCGATCTCGCAGCTGCCCGAAACGGAGCGCAAGGTGCTCACCCTGCGCTTTGGCACCGGCCGTGAGGAGCCTCAGACGCTCACCGCGATCGGCAAGCGGCTCGGCTTCTCCGCCGAGCGTGCCTCACAGCTCGAGCAGCGCGCGCTGAAGAAGCTCGCCGAGTCGCCTGAGCTCGTGGCACTGCGCGAGGCCGCCTAAACGATTCTCGTCTGATCCACCCCGCCGGGCGCAGCAAGGGCCCGGCGGGAGTGGATCGACTTCATCTCGTCGTTGTGCGGTCGGTGCATGTGGCCCTTCCTTCTATGCATCGGGCTGCTGAGACGGGTTCTTCCACATCGCTATGAGCCCCCACGCGACGAGCAGCACGCCGAGGCCCATCGCGGCGATGGCGCCATAGTGCAGCCACTTGTAGCCCGACTCGGAGAGAACGTGTACCGCCATCGGATCCGTTCCAGGCGCCGGGTCGTGGTGGTGGGCGTACACGAAGACGATGAAGCCGGCGATCCCGAGCGCCATACCCGTAAAGAACCTGAGGGTGCCGTGCTGCTTGTCACTATGCGTTCGAATCATCGATCTCCCGAGGTGGGTCTCATCGACGAGCAGTCTCGCCGAGTTGGGCTCGAGGCGGCCCTTCGGACGTGTTGCTGTCCCGTTCGTCGAGTGGCTGTCGGAGAAAGTCGTGTGCCCGCTATCCGTGGAAGGCTTGGCCAAGCTTGACCAAGCTTGCTACCGTTGGCTGTATGAGGGTCAATGTGGGCGAGGCCAAGACGAACCTCTCGCAGCTGCTCGCGCGCGTGGAGGCGGGCGAAGACGTGGAGATTGCCCGCAATGGGGTGCCGGTGGCGAAGCTCGTCCGGGTAGAGCGGGATATGACCCCAGGTGAGAAGTTCCTCGCCAAAGCCGGCGCAATGGCGGGCCAGATTTGGATCTCCGAGGACTTCGAGTTCAGCGAGGAGGAGCTTGATGAGATGTACGGGGAATGGGAGAAGGAGGACGAGGAGCTCCTGTGAGGCTGCTGCTCGATACGCATGTCGTGCTCTGGCAGCAGGAGGGAGACCTGGCTCGCCTTGGCAGTGCGACCGAGACGATCGAGACGGCCGAGGAGCTGCTGGTGAGCGTGGTCTCGTTCGCCGAGGTCGGCATCAAGGCTGCCATCGGCAAGCTCCGTCTGCCGGCGAACCTCCGGGAGCACGTGCTGGCAAGCGGTGTCCGGATACTCAGCCTCGCACCCGAGCACGGTCTGGACCTCGCCACGCTCCCAATGCACCATCGCGACCCCTTCGACCGCCTGCTCATCGCACAGGCTCGCCGGGAAGGGCTCACGATCGTCACGGCGGACCGTGACTTCACTGCCTACGACGTTCCGGTGATCCTCGCCGGCTGAGACAGCCGCGGCCTATTTGAAACAGCCTCTAAGCTGACTTTGGAGCAGCAGCCTGGAGCCGGCCTAGCTGGCAGAGGGGGCAATTGCCATGAGGCAGAAAACTCTGTGGGAGCTAACGGTCGAGCTGACGATAGAGGTCGGCGAACGCATCCTGGCCCCGATCGAGCGCTTCATCGGACGGCGCTCGCTGGTGGGCGATGAGACCTTCTTCGAGAACGCCCGCTTCCCCTGGATCGAGCACATCGAGGCGAACTGGGGCGTGATCGGCGAGGAGCTCGAGGCGGTGCTGGAGGACCAGGCGGCGCTGCCCAACTTCCAGGACATCTCCAAGGATCAGATCGAGATCACCGACGACGATCGCTGGAAGACCTTCTTCCTCTACGGCTACGGCTTCGAGGCCAAGCTCGGGGTGGAGATGTGTCCCCGCACGGCCGCTCTCATGCGTGAGATCCCCGGGATGACCACAGCCATGTTCTCGATCCTCTCACCGCGCAAGCACATCCTCGCCCACCGGGGCCCCTACAAGGGCGTGTTGCGCTACCACCTCGGACTGGTCGTTCCCGCCGACGCCGAGGCCTGCCGCATCCGGGTTGGTGAGGACGTCCGCCATTGGGAGCAGGGCGAGAGCATGATCTTCGACGACACCTTCAACCACGAGGTATGGAACGACACCGACGAGACACGAGTGGTGTTGTTCGTAGATGTCCTGCGCCCACTGCCCGCGCCCTGGGCGGCGATCAATCGAGCGATCGTCAAGGCCATCGGCTATTCGCCCTTCGTGCTCGATGCCAAACGCAACCAGGAGGCCTGGGAACGGCGCTATCTGGAGCGCCGGCGGGCGCGCGGTGCAGCTGACAGCGCCGTTCAGGCGGGAACCACCGCATAGCCGCACGCCACCGCGGCATTGGCCAGATCGGCATCCCATGTAGCCGTCACTAGGCGAGCGTCCTCCATGCTCACAGCTGAGGCGAGATGCACGGCGTCGTAGCCACGCAGTCCGTGAGCCTCGGCGAGCTCGCCCGCGAGCCGCGCGAGCGATTCGTCAACACCGATCACGCGGAGCTCGGCGCACAGAGCCTCGATGCTTTCCACCGCATCGCGCAGCCCCGAGGAATCGATGCGCTCTATTCGATACGCCATCGCTGCCGCCGCGCGTGCCTCGGGGTAGATGAGCTGACTCGAGACGAGCAGGTCTGCTCCCTCCCAAAGCGCTTCGGCGATTTGCGATTCCGGCTCCGCGAACACGAGCTTGAGCAGCGCCGAGGTATCGAGGTAGACGTTCAGCGTCGCTGCTCGGCCACGAGGTCCGACACGGGTGCAGTGCTTCGAATCTGTCCGCGTACGCCGACCGGCTGCTTCGGACGATTCGGCTCCCGGACGAGGCCGCGTGCACGGAGATCCTCGAGTGGGTCCCGTTGGTCCAGTGGCGAGAGCCGGGCCACGCGCCTGCCGCGCATGGTCACGAACACCTCACCGCCGTCGGCTGCGTGGCGCACGTAGCGACTGAGTTGATTGTGAAGCTCCCTCACGCCGACCTCCGTCTTCAGGCCTGGTTGTAGCGTCATTGGACTGAGTTTAGACGCTACAAGGCCTGGATACTCAAGTGAGCTCTTTATCCATCCAGATCCGCGAGGAAGGACAGCATTTCGGGAAGGACCACCTCGGGTTGCTCTCGCTGCGGCCAATGGCCGGCATCCTCGACGATCAGCGCCCGGCTCGGTGCCGGCAGTAGTTCGGCGGTGCGCTCGAAAAGTCCCTGGACACTAGGTGTTTCGGCTCCGCCGATGATCAACCCTGGGACTGTGGGAGTTTCTCGGCCGCCGGTGGCATTCGCCGGGAAAGGTCTCTGTAGTAGTCAATCGCGCCCTCGAGCGTGGCCGGGGAGGAAAGCGCCTGCTTCGCGCGCCGCAGCGTCTCGTCGCGATCCATACCGGACCATCGCGGAGCGAAACGCCGGTAGATCTTGTCGAGATAGGCGAAGTTGTCGCGGCGACAATGCGAGGGCGCCCAGGGCATCTTCAATGCGATCACGTGCCTGGCGGACCACAGAGCCTGTGGAGTGGGCTTGGCCAAGCTGGGGTGAGGAATGTCACACGTGACAATTGCGCGAACACGTGCCGGGTCGAGGGTTGCCGCGACATAGGCGAGGAGCGCCCCCCAGTCATGCCCGACGAGCACAGCGCTCGTGATGTCGAGGGCATCGAGCAGGCCGAGGGCATCCCGCCCAAGCGTTTCCGGATCGTAGGGGCGTCCGGGAACGAGCGTGTCGGGGTGATAGCCGCGCAGCCACGGCACGCTCACTCGCCATCCGGCATCCACGAGGATGCTCTGCGTCTCCACCCAGGTGTAGGGGGTGTCGGGAAAGCCATGCAACAGCACGATGTCGGGTCCCCTACCTGCCTGAGAAACGACAAAGTGCTGCCCTGCCGCGCCGACCGTGCGGAACTCCATGATTCCATTATATGGATCTCCGCCTGAGGGTCCGCCGCGACGGACGGCACTAACTCAGATGTTGGACACGTCGAGCCCGGTCCCCTGAAGCAACGAATTCGCCTTGGAATTAAGAATTGTGAACTCACCCGTGAGGATCAGCACTCCCAGCACGATCATCACGGCCCCGCCAACGCCGATGATCACGGGGAAGTGGCGCTTGACGACCGCCAGCGCGAGGGTCATCCGCTCGAAGGCAAGCGCTATCAGGAGGAAGGGGATGGCCAGTCCAAGCGAGTAGAAGGCGAGCAGCAGTGCGCCGTGGGCGGCCGAGTTGGAGATGGCCGCCTGGGTGAGGATGGCGCCGAGGGTGATGCTCGTGCAGGGTGTCCAGGCGATGGCGAAGGCGGCACCGGCCACGATCGGGCCGCCCTTGCCCGCCAGGCGCAGCAGCGTCTCGGAGTGCCACTCGCGGTTGAAGATGGCGATGAAGGGTGTGGCGAGGAAGATCAGTCCCATCAGGATGATCACCACTCCCCCGGCCTGCTCGAGGACGTGTTTGTGGGCATTGAGGCTCGAGCCGATGACGGTGGCGCTCATTCCCAGCAGGATGAAGATGGCCGAGAAGCTCGCGATGAACAGGAGGCTCGGTTTGAGCACGCGGCGGGCACCCACCCCCTCTTTGAGGTCGGCCGGGGTGACACCGATCACCGTTGAGAGATAGCCCGGAACGAGCGGCAGCACACAGGGAGAGAGGAACGACACGAGCCCGGCGGCGAGCGCCAGCGGGATGCCCACCCCGGTGGCGGTGTCGGAGGAGGCAGCGAGGATCAGGTGGGCGTAGGTCATGGGCTGGGCTCCCCCACAGCCTCGGGGCTTTCGGCGCGCAGCTGGGCCATTTCGCGCTCGAGGCGCTCCACCCGCTCATACAGCTCCTCGATCGGCCTGGGTTCGGGGACGCCGGGCTCGGCAGGGCTCGCTTGGAAGCTGGGCGCTGCGGGAGAGATCGCTGCACTACCCACCCCCTCCTCGTCCTCTGCCTGCAGCAGCTGGGCGTAGCGCTCCTCCTTCTGGCCGGGACGGCGCTCCAACCGCTCCACGAGCCCCCGCTCGATGAGCCCATCGAGCGTCGCGTGCACCCCGTGGAGGTCGGCGAAGGGATGCATCCGCTCGGCGCGCTGCTTGAGCTCGCCCGGTGTTTGGGCTCCACGCAGCATCAGCACGCAGACGATCGCCTGCTCGCCAGCCTGCATGGGCAGGGCTTCGGCGAGCAGATGGCGGTACTTGGCCGCTCGTGAGGCGCCGGCCAGGCGGACTGTACCCCGCCGCTCCAGGCGATGGAGGGCGTCGCGGATGATCCCCTCGTCGTAGTCCACCACGGGCTCGCGGTTGGTGGACTGGTTGCAGGCCAGGCGCAGGGCGTTCAGCGACAGCGGATAGGCGTCGGGGGTGGTGCGCTGCTTTTCGAGCAGGCATCCCAGAACGCGGGTCTCTGGTGCGGTCAGCGAGCGGATCCAGGCGGGTGTCACGGCTCCTGGAGCGTAGCCGAGCGCGTCTGCCGAAACGCATGAGATCGAGCGCTCACGTGCGCCGATACAGTCTTCGTGTGAGCAGCCAGCCCTTCTCCCAAGGCCGCTCCGGGGAGGGTCGCCACGGCTCGCCGCGCAAGCTGCGCCCCGAGGACATCCCCTCCTCCCCGGTCTCCCTGCGGCGCATCCGTCGCCTGTTTACGCCCTACCGCGCGCGGCTGAGCGCACTGCTGGCGCTGATCTTCCTGTCGGCCGGCCTCGGCGTGATAAGCCCGTTCCTGCTGCGGGAATTCATCAACGTGGCCTACCCCAAACACGACAACACGCTCGTGATCGAGCTGGTGGCTGGGATGGTCGCGCTGTCGGTCATCACGAGCGTGATCGGCGTCGCCCAGACGTGGATCTCAAACCAGGTCGGCCAGCGTGTGATGCACGACCTGCGGGCCGCCGTATACGCGCACCTGCAGCGCATGTCGCTGGCGTTCTTCACCCACACGCGCACGGGCGAGGTGCAGTCGCGGATCGCCCACGACATTGGCGGCGTGGACAGCGTGGTCACCTCGACGGCCACCTCGATCGTCCAGAACGTCACGACGGTGGTGGCGGTTGTCGTGGCGATGCTGCTGCTCGACTGGCGCCTGGCGGCCTTCTCGCTGTTCCTGCTGCCCTTCTTCGTATGGCTCACGCGCAGGGTGGGCGAGGAGCGCCGGCGCATCCAGTCGGTGCGCCAGAGCCGTCTGGCCGACATGTCCACGCTCGTGGAGGAGTCGCTGTCGGTATCGGGCATCCTGCTCGGCAAGACCATGGGCCGCTCGCCGGAGCTGGTAAAACGCTTCGGCAACGAGTCGGAGGAGCTCGCCGAGCTGGAGGTGCGTGCGCGCATGGCCGGCCGCTGGCGGATGGCCTCGGTGCAGATGAGCTTCGCGATCATGCCCGCCCTCGTCTACCTGTTCGCGGGGCTCGACAACGCCTCCGGCGGCCATGCCATCTCGATTGGCACGGTGGTGGCCTTCACCACCCTGCAGACGCGGCTCTTGTTTCCGATCCAGTCGCTCCTGTCGGTGGGTCTGGAAGTGCAGACCTCGCTGGCGCTGTTCGGGCGGATCTTCGAGTACCTCGACCTGCCGGTGGACATCGTCGAGCGTCCGGGTGCCCGGCCGCTTGCGGGCGTGCGCGGCGATGTGCGCCTCGAGGACGTGTGGTTTCGCTACGACACGGGCTCCTCGTGGACGCTTCAGGAGATCGACGCCGAGATCCCTGCGGGCACGCGCACGGCGCTGGTGGGCGAGACGGGCTCGGGCAAGACCACGCTCGCCTATCTGGTGGCGCGCCTGTATGAGCCCGAGCGGGGCTGCGTGTCGATCGACGGAGTGGACATTCGCGACGTGACGCTCGGCTCGCTGGCGGCGACCGTGGGGCTGGTCTCGCAGGAGACCTACCTGTTTCACTCCTCCATCCGCGAGAACCTGCGCTTCGCGTGTCCCGAGGCGAGCGATGAGGAGATTGAAGATGCGGCGCGCGCAGCGCAGATTCACGAGCTGATTGCCTCGCTGCCTGACGGTTATGACACCCCGGTGGGTGAGCGTGGGTACCGTTTCTCGGGCGGAGAGAAGCAGCGGATGGCGATCGCGCGCACGGTGCTCCGCAACCCGCCCGTGCTGATCCTCGACGAGGCCACCTCGGCGCTGGACAACGAAACCGAGCGGGCGGTGCAACAGGCGTTGGACGAGCTCGCGCGAGGACGGACCACGATCGCCATCGCCCACCGCCTGTCTACGATCCGCGACGCCGACCAGATCCTGGTGCTCGACTCAGGCCGGATCGTGGAGCGTGGCAACCACGACGAGCTGATCCGGCTGGGTGGACGCTATGCGGCGCTGTTGAACGCCTCCGAGGGCGCCAGCGAGGGCGCGGGCTCTCACGTCTCAAGCGGTGTATAGCCATGGCTATCGCTCGCTGAAAAGAGATAACGACACCCAGCCGCCTCGCCGCGACAGCTATGCGACGGCGTCGATGTTCAGCCTCACGTAGTCGACGACCACGGGCTCGCCGAGCACCGCCAGCACCTCGTCCATGAAGGGCTCGCGCAGCTCCTCGGGCAGCTGCTGGACGTGGGGGCCGAGCACGATGGTGGAGAGGAACTCGCGTGGCGCCTCGGGCTCGCGCGGTGCCGGTGTCAGGCGACACTCGGCCCTGGCGAAGCCGGCGGCGAGCAGGCGCTCGCGGGTGATGTCGGGGCCGGCGTAGTTCCAGGGTGGCTTCCAACCGGCGAGGTGGACAGCGTAGGGCTCGCGCTCGACCACGGTCTGCGCCCGCCCTCGGAGGATCGTGATGTTGCCCTCTCCCCCGCACTGGGCGACGAGCTGGCCGCCTGGGCGCAGCGTCCGGTGCAGCCTGGCGAACAGCCGGTCATGGTCTGAGATCCAATGAAAGGTGGCGGTGGAGAGGATGGCGTCGACGGGCTCATCCAGCTCGAGCTCGAGGAGATCCATAACGCGCACGTCGGCCTGTGCTCCGAGGCGGCGCTTGGCGGCGTCGACCATCGAGGGGGACTCGTCGACGGCGATCACGCGCCCCCGGGGCAGGCGCCCGATCAGGGCTTCGGTGATGCGCCCCGAGCCGCAGCCGGCGTCGAGCACGAGCTCGTCCCCGCCGAGCTCCAAGCGGGCGAGGACGTCGAGACCGAGGGCCTCCATGGTGGCGGAGATACGGTCGTAGCTGTCACCGTCCCACTGACGTACGGGCATGGTCCCCACGCTACTGGGCGGTGGCTTGGGCGGCGAGCTCGCCCAGTGCCTTCGAGAGCTGCCCGCCCTGCCAGGCGATGGGTGAGCGGGCGGGCTGATCCGCCTCCTCGACGAGCAGTTGCGCCCCGGGAATCGCCTTCGCGTAGCGTTCGCCGACGGCGAGCGGATGGCCGGGGTCGGCCTCGTCGCGGCTTGCCACCACGATGGTGGGCACGGCGATGGAGCCGAGTTCCTCGAGGTCCTCGAAGGGGCGCGAGCGAGGCACGACTTCCAGCGCCTCGGCGACCGCCTCGGGGTGCTCGTGGGCGGCCAGGCGCTGGCGCAGGACGGTTTCGATGGTGTCGTGCCAGGCGGCGGGTACGTCGTCGAGGTCATAGGCGGCGATGAAGCCCTCCACCCCCCCCTCCCTCAGCCCGGTGGCGAGCCGGTCCCAGCCGTTCAGCTCGGCGAGGGTGAGCGTGCGGTCGGGCTCGAAGGCGGGAGTGATGATGGCCAGCGCTCGCACCCGCTCGGGGTTGGCGAGGGCGAAGCGCACGGCGGTGTGGGCGCCCATCGAGGCGCCAGCAAGCACTGCGCTCTGCAGACCGCTGGCATCGAGCATCGCCTCCAGGTCCTCGGCGAGATGCTCGTAGCCGTAGGCGCGTCCTGGGGCTTCGCTCGAGCGGCCGTGCCCGCGGGCGTCGTAGGCGATGACGCGATGGCCGGAGCGCTGGAGGGCTCGCGAGCCCATCACCACATAGCGGCGGGTGGCTGTGAGGCCGTGGAGCAGCACGATCGCCTGCCCCTCCCCGCTCTGCTCGCCGGAGAGGACGACCTCACCGCGTCGTACGGCCAGCTCGCTCGGCTCGCTGGACATCGGCGGCTTGTCCGGCCCCGGCTCTAGGCGGGGACGGCTGTGAAGGCCCTGATCAGCTCGGCCGAGTGCTCGGGCTGCTCCCAGAAGAACAGGTGGCCCACGCCGTCGAGGATCTCGAGTTGGGCGCCCGGTATCAGCGAGGCGATCAGGCGGCCGTTGGCGACGGGGAGCATCTGATCCTCGGTGCCGTGGATCACGAGGGTGGGCGCCGCGATCTGCTTCAGGTGGGCTTGGGTGTTGTGAGCGACGATGGCCTGCGCCTGGGCCATGACCACGGGCACGGCCACCGGGCGACGCTGGGCGAGCTCCAGGAAGGTGGCGTAGGCGTCCTGCTCGGCGGCCTTGGATGAGGAGACGTTGATCTCCCAGCCGGTGCGGATGGCTCGCGCGCGATCGCCCGAGCTCATGGCCTCGAACAGACGCTGGATGACCTCAGGTGCGGCGGTGGCGCTGCCCTCGCCGCCGCAGTAGGTGCAGCCCAGGGTGAGGGTGCGCACGCACTCGGGATGGGCGAGGACAAGCTCCTGGGCGATCATCCCGCCCATCGATATGCCGAGCACATGCGCCGAGTCGAGCCCGAGCGCCTGCAGCAGTCCGTGGGCGTCCTCGGCGAGCTGGGCGATGGTGAGCTCACCGTCGAGAGGGCTGCTCTCCCCCACGCCGCGATGGTCGTAGACGATGACGTCGAAGTGCTCGCGCAGAGCTGAGAGGAAGGGCTCGCCCCAGTGCAGGGCGGTGCCGCTCATGCCCATAATCGCCAGCAGCGGCGGTCCCGATCCGCCGCGCTCGTAGCTCAGCTCGATATCCCCCACTCCTACATTCGGCACGGCTCGATCCTAGCGCGGGGCGAGCGCCCCCCGGCGGTGAGGAGACGCCGCGCTACATGGGCAGGGCAAGCTGCGCGCGGGCCTCGCTCTCCGCACTTCGGTGCCCCGCAACGGGATCGCTGGAGCTTCGATGCTCTGTTCCCGAGGGGCCGAGGCCGGCGACGCGCACGCCGAGCAGGCGCACGGGGCGCGGCGGGGCATAGTCCTCCAGCAGCCGCAGCGCCTGAGCTGTGACGAGTGCCGAATCGCAGGTGGGCTCGGGCAGGGTGCGGGCGCGGGTGACGGTGGTGAAGTCATCGAGGCGCACCTTGATCCCGATGGTGCGTCCACGGCGCCCGTTCTTGGCGAGGCTCGCGCACAGCTCGCCGGCCATCCGTTTGAGCATGGCGCGCAGCTCGACGGGATCGCTCACATCGCGGTCGAAGGTGCGCTCGCGCGACTCAGAGACGACCTTGTGGGCGGCGCCGACCTCGCCGTCGTGTTCGAAGCGGGCGCGCCTGCCCAGCTCGCGTCCCTGGTTGGGGCCGAAGCGCTCGACGAGCAGCTGCTCGGGTGCCCGGGCGACGGCCTGGAGGGTGGTGAGTCCCAGCTCGGCCAGCCGGGCGGCAGTCTTGGGGCCGATCCCCGGCACGATCCCGGGCGGCGAGCTGGCGAAGCGCGAGCATGCCTGCTCGCGGCTGAGGGCGAGGAAGCCGGCGGGCTTCTCGGCGTCGGAGGCGACCTTGGCCACGAGCTTGTTGGGGCCGATGCCCACCGAGCAGGTGAGCTGTGTCGCGTCCTTGATCTCGGTGATCAGGCGACGCATGGCGGCCCGTGGGGAGAACAGGCCCTCGACGTCGAGGTATGCCTCGTCGAGGCCCACCACCTCGACGCGCTCCACATGGGCGCGCACTATCCCCATCACCTGCGCCGACGCCTCGCGGTAGGTGGGGAAGTCAGGTGGGAGGAAGACGGCCTGCGGGCACAGCCGCCTGGCGCGCGAGGCGGGCATGGCGGAGCCGACGCCGAAGCGGCGGGCCTCATAGCTGGCGGTGGTCACCACAGCCCGCGGACCGCTGCCGGAGACGACGACGGGCTTGCCGCGCAGCTCGGGGTGGCGGCGCAGCTCAATCGAGACGTAGAAGGCGTCGGCGTCCAGGTGCGCCACGCGCAGGGACTCTGAGGCGGACACGGCCCCTCGAATCTAGCGATGGGTGCGGCGGTGCGAAGAAGTATGTGCAACGCATGATATTGTGCAGATGCGTATGGGAACGTTGATTCAGATTCGGGACGTCCCGGAGGACGTTCATCGCACGCTGAAGGCGCGGGCGGCTGTGTCCGGCGTGTCCCTGTCTGAGTATGTACGCGGTGTGCTCGCCCGCACGGCATCGCGCCCGACGCCGGCCGAGCTCTCGGCACGCATTGCGGCGAGAGGCGTCGTGCAGCCCTCCGAATCGAGCGTGGACGCGGTGCGGGCCATTCGCAACCACAGCGAGTGACCGTTCTCGACACCTCGGCCGTGGTGGACTTCCTCCTGGGTGGAGGGGTGGCGGAGGAGGTTCTGACGCTCCTGAGCGGCGAGGGCGAGCTTGCGGCCCCCGATCTGCTGGTGTTCGAGGTGCTGGCAGTGCTGCGCAGGCAGACCCGGCGCGGCGTGCTATCGGAGGATCGAGCCGCGGGTGCGTTGTTTGACCTGGGCGATCTACCGATCGAGCTGTTCCCAAGCCTGCCGCTTCGTGCGCGCGCCTGGGCGCTGCGGGCTAACTTCACTGCCGCCGACGCGCTCTTCATCGCCTTGGCTGAGCAGTTGGACGAGCCGCTGGCAACCAAGGATGGGGCACTTGGCGCTGAGGCTGCCAAGCACGCGAGGCTCGAGGTGCGCCAGCTTGGCGCCTCCGGTTGAAGCTGGATCAGCCGCCGTGGCTCGCGGCCATCAGCTCTCGTCGCGATGAGACGCCGAGCTTGCGGTAGATGTGACGGGCGTGGGTGCGGACGGTCTCGATGGAGATGCTGAGGTCGGCGGCGATCTGGGCGTTGGAGCGTCGGCGCTGGAGCTCGGCGAGCACGTCCGACTCGCGTGCGGTGAGCAGGCCCGACCGGGAGCTCGCGCCGTCGCTGGCGTTGCGGGGGATCAGCTGCAGCCCTCGGGAGGCGAGGTGGATGGCGTTGATCACGTCGCGCTCCTGAGTGCCCTGCTCGAGGCATCCGGCGGCCCCGAAGGCGAGCAGCTGGGAGGCCTCGACGCTCGAGATGCGCTCGGCGAGCAGCAGCAGATGGGTGGCGGGGTGCCTGGTGGAGAGCTCCCGCACCTCCACAGGGCTGCGCAGCGAGCCGGCGTCGAGGATGGCCACGCGCGGGGAGTGGCGGCGCAGGACTGGGTCCAGCTGGGAGCCGCTGGCCCGATCTGCGACCAGCTCGAGGCTGGGATCGTCGTGGATGAGGCTGCGCAGCCCACGTGCGAGCAGGTCGGGGAAGCGCCCGATGGCCACGGTGATGGGGGAAGACTCGTCCATTTCAGCTCGATCCTATCGACAGATCGAGCCAAAAGGGTGAGCTAGCTATCCCCCGCTGCTCACCCAGCGACTAGCCCGAAGATCACCCTGCAAGGGGGACCACGCCTGAGTCGAACATGGCGGCATGTCTGCAATCGTCCATGGAGCAAATTTCCGGGACTTGAGAGAGCGGGTGTGCCGGGACGAGGGGCCATGAGCATCGGGCTCGAGAGGGAATGCGACCCATGGAGCGGGAGAGGGGAAATCCAATGCGCGACAGGCAAAGGCCACGGACTGGGAGATCTGTGGGCAAACTGTCGCGCGGCGGCCGCCACCGCGCCGCCACGCGCCGGGTGTGGGTGGGTTCGCTCGCGGTGCTCGTGCCCCTCATCCTTGTGCTGGTGGCGCTGCTGGCCCCGATCGGCCAGGCGCATCCGGCCAGGGAACGCACGCCCGAAGAAGAAGCCTCGCGGGCGGCGGGCAAACAGGCCGAACGCGAACAGCGGGCGGCCGAACGCCAGGCGCAGCGCGAACAGGTGACCAGTCGCTCCAACGGCAAGCCGATCGGACGTGGCACCGAGCGCGAAGACGGCTCGATCGCGGTGACCTGCACGAGTGTGACGTGGAGCTATCGCAACTTCCCGGACCTGCCGGGCAACACGGTGACAGAGCGGATCGCGATTGGCCACGAACCGGCGACGGTGAAGACGTTCACGTTCGATGGGCCGGAAGGAACGGACGTGGTGGCGATCAACGCCCCGCCCGGCTCTCAGGGTCACGCCTACCACATCGACGCATGGGCGAAATGGCACACCAACGGAGTGCGGGGCGGCTTCGATATCCCGGTGAAAGTCAAATGCGCGCCCGCTCCCGGGCTGGCGATCGAAAAGCTGCAGAGAATCCCGGGGTCATCGAGCGGCGCCTACACGAGCTCCAGCCTCATCGCCGAAGTGGGCCAGACGGTGGAATATGAGATCCTGGCGAGGAACACGGGCAACGTTCCGCTGAGCCTCGGGAGCTTCACCGACGCGCACTGCGACGCGGGAACGATCTCGGGGGGGCCGAGCGGACAGCTGGCGGCGGGCGCGTCGAGCACCTATCTGTGCTCTCACGCGCTGAGCGCCGCCGACGAGACGGCCGGCTCCTACTCCAACACGGTGTCGCTCACGGGCACGCCGCCCGACGGAGAAGGCTCGCCGATCTCCCAAACGTCGAACACGGTGGTGGTGGAAGTGGTGGCAGCGACTCCCCCCCACCATGAAGAACCCGAGGTGCCGCCGACGACGACCACGACGACGACGACGACGACGACCACGAGTACAAGCCCACCCGCGGTGGCGCCGGCGAGCGGTGTGCTGCCGGCCACCGCCACCCAGCAGCCGCGCTCGGGCGTGCTGGCCTTCACCTCGGCAACTGTGCCCAAGCTGAACGGTCCCCAGGGGTGTGTCCGCGGGCCGTTCCGGGCGAGCCTGAAGGTGGCCGGGGTGGCGAGCGTGATCTTCTATCTGGACGGTCGCAGGCTGAGGCGGCTCACGGCGCACAGCGCTAGCAGGGGGCTGTTGACGATCACGGTCGACCCCTCGAAGCTGAAGGTCGGGCCGCATCGCCTGCTGGCAAAGATCACGATGCTGAAGGCACCGTCGGCGAGCAGGGCGGTGACGGCGTCGCGCAGCATGACGGTCTTGCGCTGCCGCTCGGCCGCGCTCACACCCAAGTTCACCGGCTAGCGTGCCTGCCGGCGCGGCAGTCGGCGCACCCGAGGGCGAGCGGCGATGGCCGATGCTCTCCAGGCGGCTGCGCCCGCTCCTGCTCGCGCCGCTGCTCCTGGCCTGGCTGCTTGCCGCCGTGACTGTGTCTGTGACGGAGGTCCGGGCCTCGCCTCCGGTGGTGCGCCTGTCGCAACTGCACAGGGTGTCGCGGTGGGCCTACCCGAGCTATGAAGCGACGGTTCGCCGCTCCCCCTCTGCGGATGGGCATGCTATTGGGCGGCTGCGCTTCCTGACTGCCGATGGCCAGGCGGAGATCTACGAGCTGCTCGAGGCCGAGCATCCGAGCGCCGGAGGGGAATGGGTTCGCCTGGAGCTGCCGGGGCGTCCCAACGGAGAGACGGGCTGGGTGCCGAGGGGGGCGCTGGGAACGCTGCACACGGTTGACGGCTACCTGCTGGTGGACCGGCGCGATCTGCGGGCGACCCTGTTTCGCAACGGCCGGGCGATCTTCAATGCGCCGGTGGGAGTGGGCAAGGCGAGCACCCTCACCCCGGCGGGGCGCTTCTATGTGATGGAGAAGCTACAGACGCTGAATGCGCCGGTGTATGGCCCCTATGCGCTTGGCACGAGCGCCTATGCGCCGACGCTCAGCGAATGGCCGGGGGGCGGCGTGGTGGGGATCCACGGCACCGATGAACCGGCGTTGATCCCCGGCCGCCCCTCACACGGCTGCATTCGCATGCGCAACGGGGACATCGCTCGCCTGTGGAGGCTGATTGCGGTGGGCACTCCGATCGAGATCACCTAGAACGCGCAGCAGCGCGTCGACCACGTCGGGGTCGAATTGGGTCCCGGCATGGCTGAGCAGCTGCTCGACGGCGAATGCCTGTCCCGGGGCCTTGCGGTAGGGACGGTCTGAGATCATCGCCTCAAAGGCGTCGGCGACATGGATGATGCGCGACTCGAGGGGGATCTCATCGCCGGCGAGCCCGTCGGGGTAGCCGTGGCCGTCGAGGCGCTCGTGATGGTGGCGCACCCACAGCGCCCGCAGGGGCATGTCGGCGGCGGCGACGATGCTCTGGCCGAGCACGGCGTGTGACTTCATCTGCTCGAACTCCTCCGGGGTGAGCTTGCTTGGCTTGCTGAGGAGGGCGTCGGGGATGCCGATCTTGCCGACGTCGTGCAGCAGGCCGCCGATTCTCACGCGGTTGACCCGCTCGGGGTCGAAGCCGAGCTCGGTGGCAATGGCGGCGCACAGGTTGGAGACGGTTTGGGAGTGGCTTTGGGTGTAGGGGTCCTTGGCGTCGACGGCGAGGGCAAGGGCGTTGGCCAGGGTGCGGATGTGGCGCTCGTTCTCCTCGAACTTGGCGCTGCGCTCGAAGGGGCGCATGTCGGGTGTGAAGATGGCGGCGGCCTGGCCGGAGCGCTTGGCGCTGACCAGGGCCCGATCAGCATCGCGTATGAGCTCGTCCTTCGAGCGCCGTTTCAGCGCCTGGGAGACCCCTGCGGTGGCGCTGAGGGCGAGCTTGTCACCTTGGGTGAGGGTCAGCTGCAGGCGTTGGGCGAGCTGAAAGGCGGCCCACTCCCCCGCGCCACGCATGATGACGGCGAACTCATCGCCGCCGATGCGGTAGGCGCTGTGGTCTCCCTCGAGCGAGACCAGTGTCTGGCCGAAGAAGCGCAGCTGCCCATCGCCGGCCTGATGGCCGTGGGTGTCATTGATGGCCTTCAGCTCGTCGATGTCGAGCAGGATCAGGGACAGCGGCGTGCCCGAGCGGGCGGCTCTGTCGAGCTCCTGCTGGAGGTCCTCGTGGAAGGCCCGGTGGTTGCGCAGGCCGGTCAGCGGATCGGTGATGACCAGGACGGAGAGGCGGGCGAGCTCGGCGGCGCGCATGCGCCTGCTGGTGCGACGGTAGCGGCGGACGATCAGGCCCATGGCACCCACGAGCACGACGGCGAGAAAGATCGAGATCAGGCCGGCGTCGAAGGCGGAGGACTCCGCTGTGACTAGCTGGGCGTCCTCTTTCAGGGCGTGTCGTGAGGCGGTGTTGGCGCGGGTGAAGACGTACTGCTCGATGACGGTGAAGACGGGGTCGGTGAGGTGGTGGTCGAGGTAGTGGGTCAGCTTGATGTTGCGCGCGCGGGTCGCTGCAAACATGCGGGTGGTGGCCTGTTCGTAGCGTTCGTGGGCGAGCAGGATGAGCGCGACCTGCCGCCTCGTGGTGGCGGAGCGATCGATTGCCGCGGCGCTGTGCAGGTCGGCGACGAGGTTGTCCCCGGCCTGCTCGTGATCGGCGAGCACGGCGGGGCTCGGTTCGACGCGGTACTTGCGCTCGAGCGACTCGTTCTGGCCGACCCAGAAGCGGGCGTCCTGGAAGAGGCGGGCCAGGACGTTGGCTGTGTGGGCCGTCCTGGCTTTGTCGACCACTTCCCTCTGTGCGGCCAGGGCGAACACGGAGAGGGCGATCAGCCCAGCGGTCATGACGACGCTGCTGAGGCGCACGATCCAGCGTGCTGAGAGCCTGGAAGGGTGTGGGTGCTCCATGGGCGGCTTTCCTATTCGGGCATCCTGCCCTCGGGAGATTTTGCGCGGTCGCTCACACGCTTGACCCGGAGGCGTCTCCGGCTGGGTGCCCACACCACCCAGGACGAACATTGTAGAAGGTTCATAAACTGTTCCTTACTCGAAGCGTGGCGGTGCCGTGGGCGATGGTGGCCGGCCGGGCCGGCGACGAGCGGCTCGTGTGGGTGGTGGGTGTTGTAGTCCCGACGCGGGTGGTGTATAGCCCCTGCGATACACACAAAAAATCCAAACATAGAAACCCCGCAGGGCACACGGCCGCAATGCCCGCCTGGGGTAGGCTTCGAGCAAGAGAGCCCATGGACCTGACCTTCAGCCCAAAAGAGATTGCCTTCCGCGACGAGCTTCGTACATGGTTGTCAAACAACCAGCCTGAGGCGCCCCCGACGGATGGCGGCGAGGACGCCCATTACAAGTACCGTCGCGACTGGCAGCGGCGCCTGTATGACGCGGGCTGGGCGGCGCCGGCGTGGCCGACGGAGTACGGCGGGCGCGGGGCCAGCCTGACGGAATCGGCGATCTACTTCGAAGAGATCGGGCGCGCCCGGGTGCCGATGGCGGCCAATGTGCTCGGCCTGCTGCTGGGCGGCCCGACGTTGATGGTGTGGGGGACGGATGAGCAGAAGGAGCGCTACCTGCCGCCGATTCTCTCCGCGGAGGAGATCTGGTGTCAGGGCTTCTCCGAGCCCGACGCCGGCTCGGACCTGGCGTCGCTGAAAACGCGGGCGGTGAAGGATGGCGATGAGTGGGTGGTGACGGGCCAGAAGGTGTGGACGAGCGGGGCGCAGTACTCCAAGTGGTGCATGCTGGTGGCCCGCTCGGACAACGAGGCAGCCAAGCACAAGGGCCTGACGTACTTCCTGATGGACATGGAGCAGGAGGCGGTGCAGGTGCGCCCGCTCCGACAGATAACGGGCGAGGCGGAGTTCAACGAGCTGTTCATCGAGGAGGCGAGGATCCCCGACGCCAACGTGGTGGGCGGTGTGGGCAACGGCTGGAAGGTGGCGCTGACGACGCTCATGAACGAGCGGGCGGGCCTCGGCTTTGCGCTGCAGATCCGCCTGCGCCAGCTGCTCGACGACCTGTTCGCCAAGGCGGGCGAGCGGGGCCTCTTGGAGGATGCGCGCACGGCTGACGCGCTGGCCGAGCTGCATGTGCGCTGCGAGTCGATCCGCCTGCTGGCGTGGAAGGGCCTGACGGACATCGAGCGCTACGGCCAGCCCGGGCCGGAGGGCTCGCTGGTGAAGTGGCTGTGGTCGGACACCAACCAGCGGCTCACCCAGCTGGCGGTGGACATCGTGGGACCGGAGGCGCTGACGGCGGGCGAGAGCTGGAGCTATGAGCTGCTGCGCGCGCGGGGGAACACGATCGAGGGCGGGACCACGGAGGTGCTGAAGAACATCGTGGCCGAGCGGGTGCTCGGTCTCCCCCGGTTGAAGGTTGCGGCCTGATCATGGACTTCGGCCTGACGGACGACCAGCGCGAGATCCAGCGCACGGCACGCCAGCTGCTGGGCGAGCGGGCCAAGCCCGAGCGGGTGCGCGAGCACGCGGAGGCGGGTCGCATGGACGGCGAGCTGTGGCGTGAGCTGTGCGAGCTGGGCTGGCCGGGGATTGCGGTGTCGGAGGAGTACGGCGGGCAGGGCCTTGGGTCGATCGAGCTTTCGATCCTGTGCGAGGAGCTCGGCCGCTCGCTCGCTCCGGTGTCGTTCCTTCCAAGCGCGGTGGCGGCGACGGTCATCGAGCAGTCGGGCACGCCCGAGCAGTGCGAGCGCTGGCTCCCGGGATTGGCCTCAGGCGAGACCATCGGGGCGCTGGGCACGGTTGTGGATGGTGTGGCGGAGTTCGTGGTTGGGGGCGCCGAGGCACAGGTGCTGGTGCTGGTCGAAGAGGACGGCACGGGCCGAGTGCTGGCGGCTGAGGATGCAGAGGTGAGCCCGCTGGCCTCGATCGACCCCACGCGCTCGGCGGCGCGGGTGAGCGTGTCCGAGGATGCGGGTGAGAGCCTCGGCGATGTCTGTGTGGGTCTCGGCCGGGCCCTGGTGGCGGTGAGCTCGGAGCTCGTGGGAGTGTGCGAGCGCTCGCTTGAGATGACGGTGGCCTATGTGAAGGAGCGCAAGCAGTTCGGCGTGCCGGTGGGCTCCTACCAGGCCGTCTCGCACCGCTGCGCGCAGATGCTGCTGGAAACCGAGAAGGCGCGCTCGACGGCGGCCTTCGCCGCCTGGACGGCCGACGCGAACCCCGATGGCCTGGCGGAGGCTGCGGCGATGGCCAAGGCGGCGGCCTCGGATGCGGGGCGCGAGGTGACGGCCGGCGCGATTCAGATGCATGGCGGGATCGGCTTCACCTGGGAGGCGGATGTGCACTGGCTGTACAAGCGCGCCCAGATCGACGCGGTGATGCTCGGCGGCGCCGGACGCCACCGCGCTCAGCTGGCCAGGATCCTGGCCGACCGGGTCCGCAGCGCCGCCACGGCCTAAGCTTCGCCGCGCAAGCGTCGAAAGGAGATGGAGATGTCGCGGCCGAACGTGTTCGAGGGCGAGTTCCAGATGGATCGCCAGGAGATGGGCGTGCGCGGGCGGATGGTGGCGCGCCAGGCGGGGGCACGCGAGCTGGGCGGCTCGGTGTATGAGCTGGCGCCGGGTGCGAGCGGCTTCAACCTGCACGCCCACTACGGCAACGAGGAGCTGTTCGTGGTGCTGCGCGGCACCCCCACGCTGCGCACGGCCGGTTCCGAGGAGCAGCTCGCGACGGGCGACGTGGTGGCCTGCCCGCGGGGCCGAGAGGGAATGCACACGATCGCCAACCCATCCTCCGAGCCCGCGCTCGTGCTGGCGGTCTCGACGGCCAACACCCCCGATGTCGTGCTCTACGAGGAGAGCGGGACCGTGGGGGTGGCCACGCGCCATCCCTTCGCGCCGGTGCCCGAGGGCGGCGATGAGGGGATCGTCGGGATGTTCCGCCTCGAGGACAACCTGCGCCGCCCGAGCAAGTAGGGCTAGGCGGGAGGTGTGCTCGCGGCGGCCGCTTGGTTGGCCTTGGCCCAGGCGACGATGTTGGAGCCGCCGTTGACGGTGCTCCCGTCGGAGAGCGCCAGCACGGGCAGCATCTCCTGACCGCTCATCTCCTTGAGCTCAGGGCGGGTGCCCTTGGTGAAGAGACCGAAGGGTTTGCCTTTGCCGTAGACGATCTTCTCGAAGTCGTGGCCCGCGTCACGCAGCGCCCTCTGGGCCCTGCGGCAGGCGTGCGGCCCCGGGCCGTGGTCATCGATGTGGCAGACATACAGGGTGAGCTTCTCGGGCATCGGGCACCTCTGCGGGTGGAGGGATGATCGGCCAGGCTAACCGCTGCGAGACCCCAACGACATGACAACTGCCGTGCCTATCATCACCGCATGATCGACGGACCTGCTCGTGGTGAGCTTTTGATCAGAGCCGCATCCGAGCGCGACGCGGAGGCATGTGCTGCGATCTATGCGCCCTATGTGACGGACACGGCGATCACGTTCGAGGCCGAGCCGCCGTCGGTAGAGGAGATGGCTGGCCGCATCGCGGTGGCCTCGCACAGTCACGCCTGGCTCGTCTGCGAGGACCGAGAGCAGGTGGTGGGTTACGCCTATGGCGCCGTCTTTCACAGACGGGCGGCCTACCGGTGGGCGTGTGAGGTGAGCGTGTACCTCGAGCCCGGTCGAAGGCGCACGGGCGCCGGGCGAGCGCTTTATGAGGCGCTGTTCTCGCGGCTGGCAGCGCGCGGCTTTCGCACGGCGATGGCGGGCATGACGCTGCCAAACGAGGCGAGCGTGGGCCTGCACCGGGCAATGGGGTTCGAGCCGGTGGGGACCTACAGGCGCATCGGCTTCAAGCACGGCGCCTGGCACGACGTGGCCTGGACCCAGCGCGTCCTGGCCGTGGGTGAGGACCCGCCGCCGGAGCCGTCCTAGGAGATGCGTCCAGCCGCCCCCGTGGGCGACTGCAGCGCATAAGGTTCGGGGCATGTCTCGGTATGTGGCTTTCCTGCGCGGGATGAACGTTGGCGGGCACCGTCTCACCAACGAGGAGCTGCGCGCGCACTTCACCACGCTTGGCTTTGCCGAGGTGGCCACCTTCAGGGCCAGCGGCAATGTGGTGTTCGCAGGCGAGAAGGCCGATCCGCAGAAGGTCAGGGCGCGCATCGAGGAGGGTCTCGGTGAGCTGCTCGGCTACGCGGTTCCCGCCTTCATTCGCACCACCGAGGAGATCCGCGAGATCGCCGCCATGGAGCCGTTCGAGCCCAAGCAGGTGAGCACCTCGAAGGGCAAGCTCCAGGTGGCAATGCTGTTCGAGGCTCCGAGCGCCAAGGCTCGCAGGGAGCTGCTTGCGATGGCGAGCGATGAGGACGGGCTGCACCTCGCAGGACGCGAGCTCTACTGGCTGCCGAGCGGCGGCGTGCTGGACTCGGCGCTGGACATGAAGGGGATCGAGAAGCTGATCGGAGCGATGACGATGCGCACCAAGAACACGGTCGAGCAGATCGCGGCCAAGCACTTCGCCTGAGCGGGCCCCCACCCCACGCTGTGGGGGTAGGCTGCTGGAAACAGCACAAGGGGAGTGAGAAGGTTGGTCGAGCCGGTGGGACGTGGGCGCAATCCGTTCGATGAGACAGGCGTCGTGCGCGACGCGAACGGACGCGCGCGCTACCGCGCTCGCCCGGACTCGCTCGTGCAGATGCTGAGGGCGAGCGTGGAGCGCGAAGCGCAGTCTCGGGCGCTGGTCGAGGTGGGCGGCTCGACGATCACCTACGAGGAGCTTTGGGAGCGCGCCACGAGGGTGGCGGGTGGCCTCGGCGCGATCGGGGTGAGCCGCGGCGATCGGGTGGCGCTGCGGCTGGGAAACTCGATCGACTGGGTGCTGGCGTTCTTCGGTATCCAGCTGCTCGGCGCGGTGGCGGTGCCTGTCAACACCCGCTTCACCGAGGACGAGGTGGCCTATGTGGTGGAGGACTCGGGCGCCGCCTTCACGTTTGCGCCCGGCGCTCCGCTGCCCGATGGCTCCCCGATCGTGGTCGAGGATCTGGCCCCCGAGGACCTCGCGGCGATCTTCTACACGAGCGGCACCACGGGCTTCCCCAAGGGTGCGATGACCACCCACGCCAACTTCCTGGCCAACAGCGAGAACGCCTTTCGCTGCCTGTCGGTGGATCGCTCGGAGGGACCGGAGATATCGACGCTGGTGTCGGTGCCGCTGTTTCACGTGACGGGCTGCAACAGTCAGTTGATTCCCGTGCTTGAGCTCGGCGGCAGGGTGGAGATCCTCTCCGGGCCACTCGACCTCGAGGGATTCTTCGAGGCGGTTGGCGAGCATGGGGTGAACCAGCTGGTATCGGTGCCGGCGATCTATCACGCGGTGGTTCGTCATCCCAAGTTCGCCGAGCTCGATGTGAGCGGTGTGCGCTGGGTCTCCTATGGGGGCGCGCCGATCGCCGAGAGCCTCGTGGAGCGCATCAAGCAGGCGTTCCCCCACGCCCGCGTGGGCAACGGCTTCGGCCTCACGGAGACCTCCTCGCTGACCTCCTTCCTGCCCCACGAGGAGGCTGCCGCCCATGCCGACTCGGTGGGGTTCGCGATGCCGGTGGTGGACGTGGCGCTCCACGAGCCCGACGAGATGGGCGTGGGCGAGCTGCTGGTGCGCGGCCCCAACGTGGTGGCGGGGTATTGGAACAAGCCCCAGGCCACGGAGGAGGCATTCGTGGACGGCTGGCTGCACACGGGCGACGTGGCGCGGATCGACGATGACGGCCTGATCTACATCGTGGATCGCAAGAAGGACATGATCAACCGCGGCGGCGAGAACGTGTACTCGATCGAGGTCGAAAACGTGCTGGCTGGGGCTCCCGCGGTGGGTGAGGCGGCGGTGGTGGCGGTGCCCGACGAGATGATGGGCGAGAAGGTGGGCGCGGTGATCGTGCCGGCGGCCGGGCGCCAGCTGGACATCAACGCGGTTCTCGGCCACTGCCGCGCGCATCTGGCGGACTTCAAGGTTCCCCAGTACATAGCGGTGCGCGAGGAGCCGCTTCCGCGCAACCCGGGCGGCAAGCTGCTCAAGGCGCAGCTGCGCGAGGAGACGCGGTGGGGAAAGCCCCTTCGTTGACATGAGCGATCGAGGAGAGAGCCGATGGCGAACGTAGAGACCGTGCAGGGTGGCGTCGACGATGGAGAGCTGGGGCTGACCCTCGTGCATGAGCATGTCCGCTTCCGCGACGAGGCGGTGGCGGCGCAGTGGCCGGGACGCTACGACGAGCAGTTGGAGCTCGACGCGGCGCTGCTGGCGGTGAACGCAGCCAAGGACAGGGGCGTGCGCACGATCGTGGACCCCACCGCGATGTTCGGGGGGCGCGATGTGCGCTTCATGAAGCGTGTGGCCGATGAGACGGGCGTCCAGATCGTGGCGTGCACGGGGATCTACAGCTATGACTATCTCCCCCACTACTTCGAGAATCGCGACGTCGACGTGATGGCCGATCACTTCGTGGAGGACATCGAAATCGGGATCCAGGGCACGGGGATCAAGGCGGCCTTCCTGAAGTGCGCGGCCGACGCGGCGGGGGTGACGGCGAACGTGGAGAAGATCCATCGTGCTGTGGCCCGGGCGAGCGTGCAGACGGGCGCCTCGATCATGGCTCACTCGATGCCGGCGGTGGGCACGGGCCCGCGCCAGGTGGAGATCTTCGTGGAGGAGGGCGTGGACCTCTCGCGTGTGCAGATCGCCCACTGCGGTGACAGCGAGGATCTGGACTACATCCAGGGGTTGATCGACAGCGGCGTGTATGTGGGCCTGGATCGCTATGGCCTCGAGATGTACCTGCCGATGGACAGGCGCAATGCGACGGCGGCAGAGCTGCTGCGGCGCGGTCACGCCGAGCGGCTGATGATCTCCCAGGACTTCTGTGCCACGATCGACTGGTTTCCCCCTGAGGCGGCGGAGATCTTCGAAGGCAGTGGCGCGATCCGAAACTGGTCGATGACGCTGGTGTTCGACGAGGTGGTGCCGGCGCTGCGCGAGCTGGGCGCGCTGGACGACGCGAGCTTTCAGACGATCTTCGTGGAGAACCCCCGCCGCTGGCTGACCGCTTAGCCGGGCGCGCGCAGCAGCTCTGGGCCCTCCTCGCCGCCGGGCTTGTTGACGGCGGGGTTGGCCGCTCGGGCTGAGAGCCGCTCGGTTGGCAGGACTCCGCACAGCTCCAGCGCCTCCTCGCTGGCGAGGGCGGGGTCGAGCCAGGCGCGCTGGGCCTCAGCGTCGGCGAGGATGACGGGCATGCGGTCGTGGATCGGCGCGGCGATGCGGTTGGGGGCGGCGTCGCAGGTGAGCAGGGTGACGCTCGCGATCCACTCCCCCTCGATCTTGGCTGGAGTCCACAGGGCGGCAAAGGCGAAGGGGATGCCACCGTCGACCTGGAAGAAGAACGGCTGGCGGGGCTCTGAGCGCTTCTCGGGCTTGAGCCACTCGAAGTAGCCGTCGGCGAGCTGCAGGGCGCGCCTGGAGGACTTGGGGATCAGGTCGCGGTAGGCGGGCTTGGAGGTGACGGTCTCCATGCGCGCGTTGATCATCCGAGCGCCGCCCTTCAGGTCCTTGGCCCAGTGGGGCACGAGCCCCCAGCGCAGCAGCCGCGCTTCGGGCTCGCCCTTGGGGGCAACGATCGCGAGCACCTCTTCGGTTGGGGCGATGTTGAAGCGCCGAGTGCCCTCAGGGCCCTGGATCGGCACGCGAAAGCGATCGTTGAGCTCTTCGGGGCCCGAGGTGTTGGTGTAGCGGCCGCACATCCACCATCAGGATATGGGCGAGGGCGGCGTTTCGAGGGCGGCGTTTCGAGGAGAGATTCGTGTCGATAGACCCACGGTTTCGACGATCGGAACGCCTTGTTTGCCATTCACAAGAGTTTTCAAATATGTGGGATTGGTTGGAAACACTGCTTGCGTGGCAGGGTGCCTTCAGTAGGCTGTTTGGCGAGTGCTGGATAGCGCTTTCAGCTGACCAGGCGGGGAGCCGCGCCTAGAAAACGACTCCCCCACCTGGCCTTCTCTCAGGACGTGATTCGGGGCAGTTCCTACCCTGACCCATCGGTGGGGTTGGAGCGGTTTCTGCCCATACCCCTCTCGTCCTGACCGTGCCTCTGTGATCGTCTTGAGCTCGATCGCAGAGGCTGCCTTAAGCAAAGCGTCTGAGGCTCGCCGGCGAAAGGCTCGTTTTCTACTCCCAGAGCCGCAGACGATGGTCTGCCAGACCCCAAAGTGAGCGGCTGTCTCGCGGGCGCACGTGCGAACATATGTTCGTAATGGCGAGGCCATACCGTCCCGTGCGAGAGCTGGAAGCCCACCTGGAAAGGGGTGAGCTGGAGTTCGCGCTGGCGCTGGCGAGGGCGATTGCGGTGGAACGGGAGCAGCCGCTGGACCTGGCGGTGACGATTCGCTTCCTGCCGCTGATAGCAAGCGAGCGGCCTGAGGCGTTCGACGTATGGGCGCTGCGCTGGCTGGAGCGCTGGTGCGGCGAGCTGCGCCGTCTGGCGAGCATCGACGACGGAGTCGAGGTCGTACAGGGTCTCGCCGAGATCCCAGTCGATCCCGAACGCGCCCTGCGGGTGATCGAGGCGATCGGGGCGCGCTACCGCGGTCGGCTCAGCGGGCCGTGAGCCGACAGAGGACGTGGGGTGCCAGTGGATGACCGGGTGCGAGCTTGGGGTGCAGGAAATCCTCGGCGGGATCGTGCGTCATTCCCAGTCGCTCCATCACCCTGCGTGAGCGTGTGTTGCGGGCGGCGGTGTAGGAGACGAGCTCGGCGAGCTGCAGAGCATGGAAGGCGAAGCCGACGGTGACGGAGGCGGCCTCGCTTGCATAGCCGTTCCCCCAGTGGCTGCGCGCCAGGCGCCAGCCGAGCTCGACAGCGGGCGCGAAGGGCAGCTCGCTGTCGACGGGGAGCAGGCCGACAAAGCCGATCAGCGACCCCTCCCCCATGCGCTCCACCGCCCACAGCCCGTAGCCGTTGGCCTCGAAGCCGGCCTCGATGCGCTCGATCAGAGCCTTGCTCTCGGTATGGGAGAGCGTGGCGGGGAAGTGCACCATGACGGCTGGGTCGGCGTTGATGGCGGCAAGCGGCTCGAGATCGGCCGCTCGCCAGCGGCGCAACAGCAGACGCTCGCTCGCCAGCTGTGGCCCTGCCTCCATCGCTCCCTCAGCCGGTTGTCCGAACGCGGTAGCGGCGGATGGTCAGAGGGACCACGACCGCCAGCGCGAGCAGACACCACCCGAGCCCGCTGAGCACGGGATGCTGAAGCGGCCAGGCGGCGCTGGATGGCAGCGCTGTGGGGTTGCCGAAGAGGGTCCGTACGGCGGCGGAGAGGGCGCTCACGGGGTTGTATTCGGCCGCCTGGCGCAGGCCGTCGGGCAGACTGCCGGCGGGCACGAAGGTGTTGGCGATGAAGGTGAGGGGAAACACCAGGATGAAGGCCACCCCGTTGACGGCGTCGGGTGTGCGGGCGAGCAGCCCGAGCAGCATCCCCACCCACAGCATGGCGAAGGAGAACAGCATCAGCAGCGCAAAGCCGGCGAGCGCATGCGGAAGATCGGAGTGGATGCGCCAGCCGACGAGCAGCCCGCTGGCGGTCATGATCACGAGCGCAAGTGCGGAGGTGGCCAGGTCGGATATGACGTGGCCGTAGAGGAAGGCCGAACGCGACATGGGCAGCGAGCGGAAGCGGTCGACGATGCCCTCGGTGAGATCGGTGGCGATCGAGATTGCCGGCCTGATGATCCCGAAGGTGAGCGTCTGGATGAGGATGCCGCCGAGTAGATATTCCTTGTAGCCGCCGCCCGCCACGTGGATGGCGCCGCCGAAGACGTAGGCGAACAGCAGCACGAACATGATCGGCTGAACCGTGGCGTCGAGCAGCCGCTCGGGCACCTGGCGGATGTGCGCGACATTGCGACGCGCGAGCATCAGGCTGTCGGAGAGCTCCCAGCGCAGGCGGCCGGCCAGTCCGGGGGTGGCTGTGGTGGTGTCGCTCATGGTGTGAGCGCCTCGATGGGAGGTGTCTCACGGCTGCCCTGCGAGCCCGTCACCGCCAGGAAGACATCGTCGAGCGTGGCTTCACGGCGGTGTACGTCGACAGCGTCGGCCCCGGCGGCGTCGAGAGCACGCACGACCTCCACCAGTCGCGTGCCGGCCCGGGCGGGCACGGTCACCCGCAGCTCCTCAGCCGCGATCGTGGACTGGCCGTCGGCGAAAGCGCCCAACGCCTCGGCCGCGCTCGCTAGGCCCTCCCTGCTTGCGAGGGTGACCTCGATGCGCTCTCCCCCCACGCGCGCCTTCAGTTTCTCGGGCGCTCCCTCCGCCACGATGCGTCCCCGGTCGAGCACCACAATGTTGTCGGCCAGACGGTCGGCCTCCTCGAGATACTGGGTGGTGAGAACGAGCGTGGTGCCCCCGTCGACGAGCTCGCGTAGGAGTGCCCACAGATCGTTGCGGCCCTGAGGATCGAGGCCCGTGGTGGGCTCGTCGAGAAACAGCACCGGTGGCTCGCCCATCAGGCTGGCGGCGAGGTCGAGACGCCGGCGCATGCCGCCGGAGAAGGTGCGCACGAGGATGTCTGCCTTCTCGGCTAGCCCGAGGCGTTCGAGCAGTCCGGTGGCGCGAGTGCGGGCCACGGTGCGTGGGAGATGGTAGAGGCGTCCCACCATCTCCAGGTTGACCCGGGCGGAGAGCAGTCCGTCGACGGTGGCGTACTGGCCGGCCAGACCGATTCGCCGGCGCACCTCCCCGGCGTCGGCGACCACGTCGAGCCCGGCCACGCTGGCACGGCCCTCGCTGGGCAGGGCGAGCGTGGTGAGGATGCGGATGGCGGTGGTCTTGCCGGCGCCGTTATGGCCCAGCAGGCCGAGGACGCTGCCGGTGGGTACGTGCAGGTTGACGTCGCGCAGCGCCCACAGCTCGCCGTAGCGCTTGCCGAGCCCCTCGGCCTGCACGCCGGCGACGGCGGAGGAGCTCGAGTTGCCGGATGCCTCCAAGGCGCTCATGCAGGCAACCTAGCGGCGCCTGGCGCCGGCGCCGTGAAATCTTGCTCCGGTCGTTAGTCGCCGAGCCCCACCGGCAGCGTCTTGAGCTGGTTGATGAAGGGAGATTCCACGTAGGTGGGTTTGCCTGTGATGTGGATGTTGGGGTGGCGTTTGAGGGTCTCTTCGAGCATGATCTTCAGCTCCAGCCGGGCGAGGGCCGTGCCGAGACAGAAGTGCCTTCCCCCCGCACCGAACGCCTGGTGAGCTTCGGTGCGGGTCACATCGAAGCGGTCGGGATCGGTGAAGCGTGTCTCGTCGCGGTTTGAGGAGACGTACCACATCACGACCTTCTCGCCCTCTTTGATCTGCTGGCCGTGAAGCTCGGTGTCACACGTCGCCGTACGACGGAAATGAGCGAACGCGGGAAACATCCGCAGCGACTCCTCAACCGCCCCCGGGATCAACCCAGGGGCATCCAGCAGCAGCCGCATCTGCTCGGGGTTTTCCATCAACGCACGCATCCCACTGCAATACGTCGCCTTCGTGCTGTCGTTGCCCGCAGCCATCAACAGGAAGAACCCCATCACGATCTCGTGTTCCTCGAGCTTCTGCCCATCGACCTCCGCATGCACCAACACACTCGTCAAATCATCCGTAGGCCGCTCCAACCGCTCCGCGATCAACACCCGACAACGCTCAAAAATCTCAGGAATATCCTTCTCGAGAACGCCGGGCACCCCGTCGGGATTCAGGTCGACATCGCCGGCCCCGAGCGCCGAGTTCATGAGCCTCGCCCAGATCGCGTCTTCCTCCTCGGAGATGCCCATGAAGCTGCCGATCACCCTCGCCACCACCGGCTGAGCCACGTCGCTCACCAGATCACACTTGTCGCGGCCCTCCAGCCGATCGAGCACGTTGATCACGATCGCCCTGATCGCGTCCTCATGGGCGGCGATCCGCTTCGGCGTGAAACCAGCCTGAAACAACGCCTTGACGCGGTCGTGCTTGGGCGGATCCATCCCGATGAACATCGCCTGGGTGAGCTCCAGGGGGAAGACTTCGGAGACGGCTGTGACGCCTCCGCGTTCTGAGGAGTAGGTGCGGAAGTCGCGGCTGACCGTGTGGACATCCTCGGCGGTGGTCACCGACCAGTAGCCCGCCTCGTCCGGGTACTCGGTCACCTGGGATGTCCAGTGGATGGGGCACTTCTGGCGCAGCTCGCTGAAGAGCTCGTGCGGAGGCCCCTCTCGCCAAAGCTCGCGCTCGCCGACGAGCACGTTCTCGAGATCGCTGCCAACAGCCGCCATTGAGACCTCCGGAATCGATTTGCCGACGGCCGCGATAATACTGGCTGGCTGGCCAGCATGGACGATCAGTTGCTGTGCTTGATCTCCAGCTCGTCCACGACCAGGCGTCCGACTCTCAGCTGCTCGATCTCCAGCGTACGGATGACTCCCCGCCGGATGGCAAGCCGCCCGATGGCCAATGCGCCGACAGCGACCGCTCCCCCGGCGGCGGCGCCAACGGCAAGCGCTCCGAGTGATGCCGCGCCAAGGGAGCGGGCGAGCCCGGCGCGCGCGGTGAGGAGATCAGGCGGTCGGCTTCTTCGGGGCCGTGACATGGCTTGCCGAGATCCTAGGGCTTGCCTTGGCTTTGGTGCTGGCGGCGACCGCCTGGCCGGCGAGGGCTCGTTCTCCCTCCTGGAGCGACTTTCCGGCGAAGGCGAGCATGCTGCCGAGATGGGCTGAGAGTGTTTCCATCGTGTGCCCGCCGGGGTAGATGGCGCTCCTGGCGTGGGCGCCCTCGGCACGCAGCGCCGCCGCGAAGGGCGGGTTCTCGGACGGGTTTGCGATGCGATCGGATTCGCCGCCGTAGAGGAAGGCGTGCAGCCCCAGGCTCGCGATGACGGAGCGATCGCGGTGCAGCTGTCCTTCCAGCCCGTTGAAGAAGCCGAGCCAGCTCTCGACGGTGCCGAAGCGGTAGGGGTTGGAGAGGGCGACGTTCATGGCGCCGTAGCCGCCCATGGAGTCGCCGGCGATGGCCCTCGCATCGCGGGCGGGAATGGTGGGCAGCATCCGATCGATGAGTTGCTGGACTTCGAGCACGTAGCTCTCGTAGTGAAGGCCGTCGATGTTGCGCCAGTTGTTGGCACCGGGGCCGCCCTGGATCATCACGGCGATGACCGGCGGGATCACGTGGCGGGCGATCAGCTGGTCGAGTTCTTCCTGGAGGCCGATTTCCAGGAAGGCGGTGGCGGGCTGGCTGTTGCCGTGCAGCAGGTAGAGCACCGGGTAGTGACGGTTGGTTGTGGCGTAGGCGGCGGGAAGGTAGACGTGGAAGGAGCCTTCCCCGTGCAGGGCCAGCGAGGAGTAGCTGGCGGTGTCGATGGAGCTGCCGGCGGCGTCCTGGCTGACGTTGGTGAGGGCGGGCAGCGGTGGGGCCTCGGATGCGAGGGAGCTCTGCGGCGAGATGCCCTGCTGGGGCACCGGGGCACTCGAGATGCCAAGGAGACGCTCAGCACCGAGACGGCCCTGCAGGGCGAGGGCGCTGGACACGGCCAGCAGGCAGGTGAGCAGCACGGTGATGAGCAGGCGCCGTGCACGTGAGCTGGTCGCCGGCGCGGTGGGTGTGGCGATGGGCTCCAGGCGGGGCGGAAAGGCGGGCACCCAGGGCGGCGGCAGCACTTCTGCCGCCACGCCGCCCTGGCCGGGCCAACTCCACTCGCCGAGGCTGTCCATCCAGACCTGCGTGCGCGAAGCTTTGCTTGCTACGGACATTCAGGTGATTGAACGGCAGCGTGGGCCAGAACCCAACCCCTGCACGAACACTCCCAGCAAATCGGGAAGGTCAGCTCGTGCTCCACACATCCCCCGTGTCGCCGAAGCCGAGCGCCTGCTTGGTGGCTTCGGTGAGGTCGAATTCGCGGCCTTCCACATAGGGGCCACGGTCGACGACGGGAACGCGAACGGAGCGCCCGTTGTAGCGCAGCGTCACCAGGGTGCCGCAGGGGAGCGTCTTGTTGGCCACCCCGAGGGTGGAGCTGCTGAGCGAGCCTCCGCAGGCGAGGCTGCCGCCACCGCCGTACCAGGAGGCGCCGGCGAGGCGATAGACGTTCAGCTGCCCGAGTCGACGGTGGGCGGGACGGCCGTAGGTGTCGCCGGCGAAGTGCAGGCGCACCTGCTCACTGCCGAGGCGGTGGGCGGTGAAGCTGAGGCGAAAGCGTCCGCCCCCACGGGTGTGGGTGCGAGCGAGGGTCCGCCAACCGCGGCCCCAGCGCTCCTGCAGGGCCACCACCTGCCCTGCGCGCCCGGCGTGTGGGGCCTCCTGCAGGGCGCCGGCGACTGTGGCGGTGTGGCCGTCGAGGACGTTGAGCTGGGTGCTGCGCACCTTCAGGGTGGTGTGCACAGGCGGCGCCAGCATGGCGGGCGCGGCCGAGAAGACCCCGGCCTGGGTCAGCGCCGGCGCAGGCTGCGCGGGCGTCACAGGGACGTACATCTTTGTTGGAAACCTCCTTGCGTTTCCGCCTACGGGGTTAGCTGTCGGGCTCACGGCCGGCCGATGCACGCGAATTGGACGCGTGTCAGCCGGGCGTTACGGCCGCAGCAGCGGCCGATTCGCCCCATCCGGATCGCCGCTACGGCGATTCGGCAATGGGTCCCCCGTTCGCTCCCATCCACGGGAACGACTCGGCGAGTCGAACAATCGTTCGCATGCTAGAGGGTTCCAGATCGCTTGATGTGTGATTTGTGACACACACCCGAGATTCGTGCGGAACGTCACAACCATCTCCGCGTTGACTCTTGCTGCCCGGGAGGAGCAGTCCCGGCGTCCTACCCCCCAGCTTGAGCTTCCAACACGCGCTCGGCGAGGCGCAGCATGCCAATGCCGATCCAGGGCTGCTGGTTGCAGCGCACACGGATGCCCGCGCCGTCGGGTTTCACGACTTCGACCACCGTGACCACATTGCCGATCTCGTAGTCATCGCCGAAGTCCGCTTCGATGGCGTCCATCTGGGCGGCCACTTCTTCGCCAAGCTTGCTGCGTGGATCATTTCCTGCGTCTGCCATGACGTTCCCCTGTTCTCGAGCGACGGAGTGGGAATCATCCCACCCGACGGGCTTTGACCGTCACGGCTCTCCGCTAGCTTGCAATAGATGGACGTGGATCCCGCGAGCGCCCACCCCGGGGCCCACGACCATGAGCACTCCGTTGGGCACGCCCACGATCACTCCACGGGCCACGGCCACTCCCACGGCCTCATCGACGAGAGCATCAAGCGCTCGCGCGAGGGCATCCGTGCGGTGTCGCTATCGCTCGCCGTCCTTGGCCTGGCCGCCGTCGCTCAGACCGTGGTGTTTCTCGCCAGCGGCAGCATCGCGCTGCTGGCCGACCTCATCCACAACTTCGGTGACGCGTTGACCGCCGTCCCGCTGGGCATCGCCTTCGCTCTGCGATCGCAGCTGGCCGAGCGCCGCGCCGGCCTGGCGGTGGTGCTCGCCATCTTCATCAGCGCATGTGTGGCCGGCGTGGAGGCGGTGATGCGACTGGTGCACCCCTCCCCTCCCACGCACCTTGTCGCGCTTGCCGCCGCCGGTGTGATCGGCTGGCTGGGCAACCTCATCGCTGCCCGTGTTCGCACCCGCGCCGGGATCAGGCTCGACAGTCCAGCCCTCATCGCCGATGGCCGCCACGCCCAGGCCGACTCCTATGTGAGCCTCGCCGTGGTCGCCTCGGCGGCCGTGGTGGCACTCGGGCTTAAGATCGCCGACCCGCTGATCGGCCTGCTCATAACTGTTGTGATCCTGCGCATCACACGCGACTCGTGGATGACGGTCCGCGGCCATCATGATCACCCTGAGCATGGCCATCGTGACGATTTTCCACCTGGTCGTTGACTCGGGCTCGAACAACAGCAACAATCGGCACCATGGCCAACCCCGACCGCTTGACAGCACTGGACTCGACGTTCCTACATCTCGAGGATCATTCGAGCGCCCACATGCACGTCGCCTCGGTGATGGTCTTCGAGGGTGAGGCTCCAACCCTGCAGGAGCTCGTTGACCACATCCTCGCGCGCCTGCACCTGGTGCCGCGCTACCGCCAGCGCCTGGCCTACGTGCCCCTCGGCCAGGGCAGGCCGGTGTGGACCGACGACCCCCACTTCAATCCCTATTACCACATCCGCCACACCGCTCTGCCCAAGCCGGCCGACGAGGCTGCCCTGAAGGATCTCGCCGGGAGAGTCTTCTCCCAGCGCCTGGATCGCTCCAAGCCCCTGTGGGAGATCTGGCTCGTACAGGCCATGGCCGGCGGACGCTTTGCGCTGATCGCCAAGACCCACCACGCGCTCGTCGACGGGATCTCTGGTGTAGACATAACCACGGTGCTGTTCGACACGGCCCGCGAGCCGGTTGTGCCCCCGGCCCCAGCCTCGCCGTGGAGCGCCAAGCCGCTGCCGGGGCCCGCCAAGCTGCTGGGCGAGGCGCTGGTGGAGCGCTCCACCATGCCCGCCGAGATGCTCCGTGGCGGGCGTGCCCTGCTGCGCCGCCCCCGCCGGGCGCTCGCCCAGGTGAAGGATGGGCTCACCAACATCGGCGCCACCACACTCGCCGGGATCAACGCTCCCGCCCCCCCGAGTCCCTTCAACGTGGACATCGGCCCGCATCGGCGCTACACCTTCCTGGACGCCGATCTGGCGAGCCTCAAGGCGATCAAGGACTCGCTCGGCGGCACCCTCAACGACGCTGTGCTCGCCTCTGTGAGCCTCGCCCTTGGCCGCTACCTGCGCAGCCACGACTACGACACCGAGGGTGTGGTGCTGAAGGCAATGGTGCCCGTGTCCGTGCGCACCAAATCCCAGCGTGGCGCCCTGGGCAACCAGGTCGCGGCGATGTGGGCTCCGCTGCCCGTCGGGATAGAGAGTCCCGCCGAGAGCCTGCGCACGATCGCGGCCGCCATGGAGGACCTAAAGAAGTCCGGGCAGGCCGTCGGCGCACAGGTGCTCACCAACCTCGCCGGCTTCGCGCCGCCCACGATCCTCAGCCAGGCCGCCCGTCTGCAGGCCCGCCAGCCCTTCTTCAACCTCGTGGTCACCAACGTCCCCGGCCCCCAATTCCCCCTCTACATCCTCGGCCGGCGCCTGGAGGTGCTCTACCCCGTCGTTCCCCTCGCTCAGCGTCAGGCGCTCGGCATCGCCGTGATGAGCTACGACGGGCACCTCGGCTTCGGCCTGCTTGGCGACTACGACGCCCTGCCCGAGATCGAGCAGATCGCACGCGACCTCAAATGGGCGATCGCCGCCCTCTGCCGCGCCGCGGGCGTCAAGCCGCGCGCGTCCCACACGCGGGGCTCGCGCGCCGATCCCACGCACAAGCCGCGCGCGCCCCGAGCCAAGTCCACCCGTGCCGCCGGCGCCCGTCGCGCCGCCAAGAAGCCTGCTGGCGCCGGCTGAGCTGGCGCACGGCCGGGATTCCAGCGCGCAGGCCCGCGGATACGATCCAAGGGGTGCGCCTCGCCCTCTGCCAGATCAACGCCACCGTGGGGGACATCGCCGGCAACGCCGAGCTGATCCGCACGGGCATCGGCAGAGCACGCGAGGAGGGCGCCGAGCTGGTGCTGTTCCCCGAGCTCGCACTCACCGGCTATCCCCCCGAGGACCTGCTGCTGAAGGAGCACTTCCTGGCCGATGCCGCCCGTGCTCTGAGCGATCTCGCCGCCGAGGCCCATGATCTCATCGCCGTGGTGGGCTTCCCCGAGCGCGCCGAGGACGTCTACAACGCCGCCGCCGTGCTCGCCCACGGCGCCGTGCACTCGATCTACCGCAAGGTCTACCTGCCCAACTACGGCGTCTTCGACGAGCAGCGCTACTTCCAAGCCGGCCAGGTGGGCGCCGTGCTCGACATCGGATCAGAGCGGGTGGGTCTCACGGTCTGCGAGGACATCTGGGAGCCAGGGCCCCCGGCCAGCGAGGAGAGCCTGGCGGGCGCAACCCTGATCCTCAACATCTCCGCCTCGCCCTACCACGCCGGCAAGGGCGCCGAGCGCGAGCGGATGTTCGCCCAGAGGGCGCGCGAGAACCTTGTCTGCGTGGCCTTCTGCGGGCTGGTGGGAGGTCAGGACGAACTGCTCTTCGATGGGCACTCCTGCGTGATCGACCACACCGGGCGAACGCTCGCCCGAGCGGCCCAGTTCCAGGAGGAGCTGCTCCTCTGCGACGTCGACCTTGCTGCCGCCGCCGCGGCCCGCCTGCGCGACGCAGGCCACCGCCCCGCCGCTCGCCGCTCTCAGCGCCAGGCCGCCGTGCTTCCAGCGTTGCCCGCCGCGGCTCCCGCCAGGACCGCCACACCGGGTGGCTCGACCGTTTCGGCTCTGCGCGAGGCGCTCGCTCCGGTCGAGGCCGAGGTCTACGGGGCCCTGATGCTCGGCCTGCACGACTACGTCACCAAGAACGGCTTTCAGCACGTCGTGCTCGGGCTCTCCGGCGGCATCGACTCCGCGCTCGTCGCCTGTCTCGCCGTCGATGCGCTCGGCGCGCAGCGGGTCAGCGTGGCGATCATGCCCTCCCCCTACTCCTCCTCCCCCACCCAGCAGGATGCCCGCGCGCTGGCTGCGGCCCTCGGGGTTCAGGCCCACGAGCTCTCGATCGAGTCCGTCATGGGAGCCTACGAGGAGACCTTGGCCGGGCCCTTCTCCGATCGCCAGGCCGACCTGACAGAGGAGAACCTCCAGGCTCGCATCCGCGGCAACCTGCTGATGGCGCTCTCCAACAAGTTCGGCTGGCTCGTGCTGGCAACGGGCAACAAGTCGGAGATGTCGGTCGGCTACACCACCCTCTATGGCGATCTCGCCGGCGGCTTCGCCGTCATCAAGGACGTGCCCAAGACGCTCGTCTACCGCCTTTGCGCCTGGCGCAACTCCCCTGTCGATGCCACTGTCGCCCTCGCATGGGCCGGGACGCCGGTCCAGCACCCGATACCCACCTCGATAATCGAGCGGGCGCCGTCGGCCGAGCTGAGGCATGACCAGCGCGACGAGGACTCCCTGCCCCCCTACCCCGTCCTCGACAGGATCCTCGAGGGCTATGTGGAGCTCGACCGCAGTCGCGAGCAGATCATCGCCCAGGGAATCTCAGAGCACGACGTGGATCAGACGATCCGGCTGGTGGACCTCGCAGAGTACAAGCGCCGCCAGGCACCACCGGGAATCAAGATCAGCACCCGTGCCTTCGGACGCGACCGTCGCATGCCGATCACCAACCGCTACCGAGGCTAGGCACGCTGCGGCGGTGCCCGGCTACCCTGCGCAGGTGCGTCTCGCCGTCTCAACGCTGGCTGGGCTGTGTGCACTCCTGCTCAGCGCCTGCGGCAACACCGTGCAGCAGCAGCCCATCTCGCATGCGCTGCTCGAGGATGTGATCGTGGCGCCCTTTCCCGTCTACTGGCTGGGCGATCGCTTCGAAGGGCTTGCTGCGACAGAAGCCACCCACGACACGGGCGGAGCCTTCACGATCGACTACGGCGACTGCCTGCAGGGTGGCCAGGGAGCCTGCGTGCCCCCGCTGCGGGTGGTCAGCTCACCCGACAACAGCTTCCTGCCGGCTGGCTCCACACCTGCCCTGAGACGGACCATCCGCGGCGCGCAGGTCGTTGTCGCCGAGGAAGGTCGGGCGCTCGTCATTCCCACCGGGCCGGTGATCGTGGACATCTACGCTGACACCGCCAAGCTCGCTAACGCCGCCGCCCAGACGATCGTGCCGATCAACCTGCCCGGGGCACCTGAAGCCCCGTTTCCCTCCCGTCTGCCCGACACGGGCTTCGACGTCACCCCGCTGCCCTCGCAGGTGCCCTCGCCACTGCGCCGGCTGCGCTAGCTCGCGACGGCCTCGCCTGCGGTCAGGGGAGTAGCACTGGCGGTGGCTCGCCGGCGGGGATTGGGCGTACAGCGATCGTCATGCGCGTCACCGCGCAGGTGCGCTGCTCGTCGTCGCTGAAGCGCACGTCCCACACCCAGGAGGTGCGTCCCCGGTGCACGCGCGTTGCCTGGGCGTGCACGGTACCGGCGGTGATCGGCCGCAGGAAGTTGGTGGCGTTGGACTGCCCCATCGCCATCTCGCCCTGCTCGAGCACCGCAAGCGCCGTGGCCAGCGATGTCATCGACTCGGCGATCGAGGCGTATACGCCACCGTGGATCAGCCCCGCCGGTTGCTTGAGCTCGTCGCGCACAGCCACCCGGGCGTTGACCTCGGTATCGGAGAAGGACACGAGCTCCAGCCCATACAGGCGGTCGAAGCCGCTCATCACCGCGTTGATCTGCTCGGCGCTGGCTGTGCCCATCCCGCCGCCACGATAGCCTACGGTCCTTCGTTACGGCCACCGCCGCCGCCACTTCGGTGGCGGAGTTCTGAGAGACCATGAGCAGATTGGACGAGCTCCCCCCCGACCAGCGCGCGGCGCTATCGCTGCTGCTCCGCCAGCGCAAGAGCTATGCGGAGGTCGCCCTGCTGCTCGGAATCGCCGAACGAGCCGTCCACGACCGCGCGCATGCGGCGCTCGCCGTGCTCGCTCCACGCCAGGCTCGCGAGCTCGCGCCGGAGCGCCGCGAGGAGGTCGGGGACTACCTGCTGGGCCAGGCCGGCGTGGCCGAGCGACTGCGCACCCGCACCTATCTGGCCGGCTCCGAGCAGGCGCGTGCCTGGGCCCAGGCGATCAATGGCGAGCTGGCACCGCTGGCCGGCTCGGAGCTGCCCGAGATCCCCGCGCCGAGTGCCGGCGCGCCCCAGGGGGGCAAGGCAGCTCCTCCGGTGGCTGCGGCGGCCAACGGCCAGGGCATCGACCCCCGGCCCGTGCCCGTCAGCGCGCTCGCGGGCTCTGGGGCGAGCACGCCTGCTCCGCCAAGCTCGCGCCTCGGCGGGGCGCTGCTGCTCGCGGCGATCGTCGTGGCGGTGGTGGTGGCGGTGATCCTGATCAGCTCGGGTGGCGGCGGCTCGCATAAGAAGATCACCACCTCTGCCACCTCGAGCACCGCCGCCTCGAAAACCGGTCCCACCGAGACCAAGCAGATCACGCTGCACTCTCCGAGTCCCAACAGCAGGACGGTGGGCGTGGTGGACGTGCTCGTCGAAGGCTCCACCCGTGGCTTCTACATCGACGCGGAGCACCTGCCGGCGAGCAGGGGCTTCTTCTACGCCATCTGGCTCTACAACTCCCACACCAGCGCCGAGCCGCTCAGCAAGGCTCCCGCGGTGGGCTCCACCCACAAACTCACCGGCCGCGCCCTTCTCCCCTCGAACGCCGGGGAATTCAAGGAAATACTGCTCACCCGCGAGACCGACAGCCACCCCACTCACCCCGGCCACGTGGTGTTGCGCGGCGCCTTCTCCCTCGGCTAGCTCGCCGGCAGCAGCTTTCCGGGGTTCATGATCGCGCCGGGGTCGAGCTCGGCCTTCAGCGCTCGCAGCAGCGCCACCCCCTCGCCGCCCACCTCGCGCTGCATCCATGGGGCGTGATCGCGGCCCACGGCGTGGTGGTGGGTGATCGTGCCACCCCCATCGAGGATCGCGGTGGCGGCGGCCTGCTTGACCGCCCGCCATTGCCCGATGGGGTCCTCGGCGTCCTGGCTGGCGATGAAGGTGAAGTACAGCGAGGCACCCGTCTCATATACGTGTGAGACATGGCACATCACCAGCCCCGGCGTGCCATGGGCGTCGAGCGTGGAGGCGATCGCCTGCTCCACCTGTGCTCGCAGGCCGATCAGGCTCGACCACTGGGTGGCGGTCTCGAGCGTCTCCACCATCACCCCCTGCGTCAGCAGCTCGTCGCGCAGGTAGGGGCCGGAGAAGCGCCCATGCAGCCAGGCGCGACCGGGCGAGCGCCCGACGCGCAGCCCGCCGCAGCTCCGCGTGAGCTCCAGGGCGCGGTGACGCCTGAAGGCGACGTCCTCCTCGCCGCCCTCGAAGCCGAAGATCGCAAGGCAGCCCTGGCCATATCCCCGCGCCCCGAGATAGGCCCTCCCAAGCTTGCCCTTCAGGCCGCCGCTGCCCGCCAGAGCAAGCGACATGCGCGTCTCCTGCTCATCTGAGAGGCGTGTCACGTCCGGCAGCACGTGCTCGGTCGAGAGCGTGCGCAGCGCCTGCACGCCGGCCGCGAAGTCCTCGAAGAAGAGACCCTCGTAGATGCGCGCCGCCGGAGCCCGACGCACCCGCAGGGCGAGCTCTGTGATCACGCCCAGCGTGCCCTCCGAGCCGATCAGGATCTGGCGCAGGCTGGGGCCGGCGGCGGTGGCCGGCAGCGCCGGCAGCGAGATCTCCGCGGCGGGGGCGGCCAGGCGCAGGCCGAGGATCATCTTCTCGATGGCGCCATAGCCGGTGGAGGACTGTCCGGCCGAGCGTGTGGCGGCACAGCCGCCGAGTGAGACGTACTCGAAGGACTGGGGGAAGTGTCCCAGCGTGAGTCCCTCACGGGCGAGGCTGCGCTCGAGCGCGGGCGCGCGCATCCCAGCCTGAACGCTCACCGTGAGCGACTCGCGATCGAGCCCCAGCATGGCACCCATGCGACCCATGTCGAGCGCCGCCACCCCGCCGTGCTCGCCACGCAGCGGCGCGACCCCGCCAACCACGCTCGTCCCCCCGCCGAAGGGCACCACCGCGATCGACGAGCGCGCACACTCCGCCAGCAGCGCTCCCAGCTGCTCGTGATCGCTCGGGTAGAGCACCGCGTCGGGTGCACCCTCGGGCTCGCCCGCCCGCAGCCTCACGAGATCCGGGTAGCCCTTGCCGGCCGCGTGCAGCACTCGCTGCTCGTGGCTGTCGCTCACACCGTCGGGGCCGAGGATGGCGCGCAGGCGCGCGAGTGAGGACTCCTCGAGCGCCGGAGCCTCCAGGCGCACCCGTTCCAACGCCACCGGGGGGCGCGGCTGCTCGGCCACCCCAACGGTCTCGCGCAGGAAGGCGAGCGCATGCGGGGGCAGCGCCGACGAAGCGCCGGGATCGCCCCAGCCCCACCAGCGCATGGACGGCGGTTGGGGGGACTCAGACACTGATCCGCTCCAGCCCGTCGAGGGCCTCCTCGATCGTGGCGGCGGCCGCTCGGCCCACCATCACACTGCCAAGCCGGGGAAAGAGCCCCACAAGGGTTTGGTGCAGCTCGATCGTCACCTCGGTGGAGGCTGCTGACCCCATGCCCTTCGTGGGCACCCTGAGCTCGCCCGATGTGAGGCGCACCTCGGTCTCAGCCGAGCTGAGCAGCCGCGCGAAGGGGGTTCCCTGGATCCGCTGTGCCCACCTCAGAGCATGCTCGTCGTCGTCGCTGTGCACGACGTTGAAGTCGGCGCGCACGGTTTTGCCCTTGCGGGTGAGCATCACCTCGGTGAACGCCCCATCCCTTACGTCCTCCACGCGGGTGACGCGAGGCCACCAGCGCGGCAGGTGATGGGGGTCTGAGACGAGATCCCACAGCTGCTCGGCCGGTGCGGCGATCGTGCGACTGCGACGCGCGGATGGCACGAGCGCAGACTAGGACTCGTAGCTCAAGAGCGCATGGACGTCACGGGGTGCGAGGCGCTCGCGGCCATCCAGGAAGGCGAGCTCGATCAGGAACCCGCATCCCACCACCTTGCCGCCGAGCTGCTCCACGAGCTCGCACAGCGTGGCGGCGGTCCCCCCGGTGGCGAGCAGGTCGTCGTGGACGAGAACCCGCCGCCCGGCAGCCACCGCGTCGGTGTGCAGCTCGAGCTGACCCTCGCCGTACTCCAACAGATACTCCGCGCTCACGGTGTCGTATGGGAGCTTGCCGGGCTTTCGCGCCAGCACGAAGCCCGCGTCGAGTGCAAGGGCGAGAGCGGGACCCAGCAGGAAGCCGCGCGCCTCGGCTGCCACCACGCAGTCGATCTCCAGAGGTCGCGCATAGTCGGCTAGCAGCGCCACCGACTCGGCCAGAGCGCCGGCGTCGGCCATCAGTGGGGTGATGTCCTTGAAGCCGATCCCTGGTCTTGGAAAGTCGGGTATGTCGCGGATCAGCGAGCGCAGACGGGCGGCGCTCATCAGCGCACGATCTTGCGTAGATCTCGAATCAGCAGCAGGTGCTTGAGATGGGTTGCCACCGCGGCGAGGTTCTCGAGCGCTTCGACGGCCTCCTTGCGTCGCTCGGGGTTGCGCGAGCGCAGGGCGGGGGCGAGGATCTGCTGGAGCAGGTTGGCCTCACGGTCGGCCGAGGAGCGAAAGACTCGAAGGTTGCGCCCCCCCACCCCATAGCGGGCCAGCTCGGCCACCGCCGCGATGATCTCGCGCTCGGTCTCGTCGAAGTAGCGCACCCCACTGCGCAGCTCACCCTTCACCACGCCGTACTCTTCGAGCTCGCGCACCAGCTTGGCCTCGGCCTTGGTCTCCTCCAGCACGTCCTCCATCGAGTACAGCGCCCCGGCGGCCTCGCGCACGCTGACGCTGGGGCGCCAGGTGCGCCCTCCCTCGCGCGCCGTACGCCCGGGAACGGGGGCGGCATCGTCGGAGCGTCCAGCTGCCAGCTCCTGGCGGATGACCCGCAGCGGCAGGAACTCGTCGCGCTGCATGCGCAGGATGGTGCGAAGTCTTGCCACATCGCCCTGGGTGTAGAGGCGATAGCCGCCCGGTGTGCGTCGGGGGGTGAGCAGCTTCTGATCCTCCAGGTAGCGGATCTTGGAGATGGAGATGTCGGGGAACTCCTGTGCGAGGGCCTTGCACACAGCCCCGATCGTCAGCGACTTCTGGCGCTTGCCCGGCTCGCTGCGCCCGGCTGGCTCGTCGCCGGGCAGCTCGACCTCGAGCTTTGGCGGGGGAAGCTCGCTCGCGGGTGTCGCCTGGGCTGCCATCAGCGTGCGTGGAAGGTGAGCTTGTACTTGCCGATCTGCACCTCGTCGCCCTCCTGGAGATGGTGGGACTCGATCCGCGAGCGGTTCACATAGGTGCCGTTGAGCGAGCCGCAGTCGTCCAGGAACCAGTCCTCGCCGCGGCGGATCAGCAGAGCGTGGTCGCGCGAGACGGTGACGTCGTCGAGGAACACCTCGGAGTCGGGACGCCGCCCGATGCTCATGCGCTCCCCCCCACCGCGAAGCTCTCGCCCACTCGCCCGCCGCCGGCGCGAATGACCAGCGCGGGGCCGTGAGCGGTGACCTCCTCGATCTCCATCGGCACGAGCTCCCCGCTCTCGTCGATGCGGTAGGTGGCGGTGACGGGCTCTCCGCTCGCTCCCTCGGGACGTGCGAGCAGCGCGCCGCAGCGCTGGCAGTAGTTGGCGCCCTCGCCGTTGACGAAACCACACTCGGTGCAGTGCAGGGCCATCGTCTGAGACCTCGTCTAGACGATCCGTCGCTGCTGGGCGGGACCTGAGGCGGCGCTCATCCCTCGCCGCCCGGCTGGCGGTGAGCGAGAATGTCGGTGAGCTTCTGCACGTCCTCGCCCGTGATCATGATCTCGCCGTCCTCGTGCTTGTTGCGCAGGCGATTGACCAGCTCGGCGCGGAGGATGTCGATCTTGCCGTGCAGTATCCGCCGCTTGTAGGAGATCTCGGTCTCCTCCTCGGTGAGCTGGCGGATCACGTCCTTGAGTTCGACGTCCGTCAGCGAGCCAAGGTCGGGAAATGTGTCATCCATCGTGTGGCCTCTCTCCTCTCGCGGACTGGCGCCCTGAGATCGCGTCGTTGGGTGCCGGCCCCGCCGGCTGGAGAGCGAGTATAGACCAAACGGTCAGGTTGAGCTTGAGGCTCGTGTCTCGGCTCCGTGGAGCTGGTGCAGGCCCGTGCGGGCATACATGACGGTGGCAACGAGGGCCAGGCCCAGGCCGATGTAGAGCAGGACCTCGGCGAAGGTTCGCAGGTCCGTCATGGCGAAGAAGAACGAGCCCATCACCGGCGCCACCGCCAGGCGACCCGGCCAGTTTATGCGCAGCTCCACACCGCGCGAGATGCCATAGCGGCCGAGGCCTAGCATCGCGAGCTCACGCACCGCCAGCACGGCGAGCGCCCAGCGTGGAAGGAGCTGGAAGTGCCAGCTAACCACCACCCCGGAGACCACCAGCAGGCGGTCGGTCACGGGGTCCATCAGCGCGCCCAGGCGGCTGTACTGGCGGGTGACCCGTGCGGCGATCCCATCGGCATAGTCGCCCCAGCCGATCACGCCGAACAGCGCGGCCTCGGGCGCCCCCCTCCCATCATGGCTGGAGAGCGCCACCACCAGGAACACGGGGATCAGCGCTAGCCGGGTGAAGCCGATGGCGTTGGGGATCGTCCAGGGGCGAAGCGGCTGTCCGGCCTGGGTCTGCAGCGGTGCCGGCCCGGAGCGGTCAAGGCCGAAGAGCCGCCTGGCCGTCAGGCGCGGAGGGCTCTCTAGGGGAGGCTCCGCCACAGCTCATCCACCGCCCGCAGCAGCTCCTGCGGCTCTGCCTGAAGAGACAGCCCGGGCGCCTGCTCACGTCCCCTGCGCACCTGGACCTCGACCTCGCCGGACTCCAGCGAGCGGCGTCCCACGGTGAGGCGCAGCGGGCACCCCAGCAGCTCGGCATCGGCGAACTTCTCACCGGTGCCGATGTCGCGGTCGTCGTAGAGAACCTCCACCCCGCCCTCGGTGAGGGTCGAGTAGAGCGTCTCGGCGGCGTCGCGCTCGGGCGTACCGGGCTTCCCGAGGGCAACCAGATGCACCGCGAACGGGGCCAGCGCCCTGGGCCAGGAGATGCCGTGCTCGTCGGCGAACTGCTCGACCGCCGCCGCCACGATCCGCGCCGGGCCGATCCCGAAGCAGGCCATCCAGATCGGGTGCGAGGTGCCGGACTCGTCGAGGTAGCCGGCGCCGAGCGCCTCCGAGTAGCGGGTGCCGAGCTTGAAGATGTTGGCCGCCTCGATCGCCGGCTCGAGCCGCAGGCGCTCGCCGTCCTTGAAGTACTCCTCCCCCACCTTCTCCACTCCGGGGCCGGCGAGCGCCACCTCGACGTTCGCCGCATATCCCTCGCCGAGCACGATCTCGTCCTCGCCGGCGGCGCACGGCGCCATGTACTCATGCGCGCCGGTGCCGCCCATCATCCCGACATCGCCCTCGACGCGGTAGAAGCGCAGTCCCGTGCGCTCGAAGATGCGGTCGTAGACGCCGACGTGCAGGGCGTAGCTCTCATCCATCCCCGCCTGGTCTCGGTCGAAGCTGTAGGCGTCCTTCATCACGAACTCGCGCGTGCGCAGCACCCCGGCACGGGGGCGCGGCTCGTCGCGCTCCTTGACCTGGAAGTGGTAGAGGATGAGCGGCAGGTCCCGGTAGGAGCGCACTGTCTGGGCGACGTGGGAGGTGACAGCCTCCTCGTGGGTCATCGCGAGCACGAGCTCTGAGCCCTTGCGGTCGTTGAGCTTGAACAGCTCGTCGATCTTCAAGCGCCCCGTCTTGCGCCAGGGCTCGGCCGGCTGCAGCACCGGCATCAGCATCTCCTGCGCGCCGATGGCGTCCATCTCCTCACGGATGATCCCCACCACCCGCTGGTGCACGCGCCAGCCGGCCGGCAGCCAGGTCCACATCCCGGCGCCGAGCTGGCGAATCAGACCGGCCCGCACCATCAGCTTGTGCGAGACGGCCTCCGCGTCGGCGGGCGCCTCCTTCTCGGTCGGCAGCAGGTATTCGCTCAGGCGGGGCATCGAAACCGAGCGTATACGGACGTGCTGCGCTGTGTCAGCCGGGGCCGGGAGAGTCGAGCTTTCCGTGGGCACGAAACGTGTACAGCAAGGTAGGTAGCTGGGCAATCCAGGCAAGCCGGCCAACACCCTTTGATAGAACAACTCCCATCGACCGATAAGCGATCCCGAGACTCGACAAGGAGCCTGCCAATGGCCTACTCAGTACCGCCTCTCCCCTACGCCTACGACGCCCTGGAGCCGCACATCGACAAGGCGACGATGGAAGTCCACCACGACAAGCACCACCAGGCCTACGTGGACAAGGCCAACGCTGCGCTCGAGGGCACCGAGTGGGCTGAGAAGCCGGTCGAGGAGGTTCTGAAGAACCTCGACAGCCTCGGTGAGAAGAAGGGCCCGGTCAAAAACAACGGCGGCGGCCACTACAACCACACGCTCTTCTGGGAGAGCATGAGCCCTGACGGCGGCGGCGAGCCCGATGGTGCGCTGGCCGACGCGATCGCCTCTGCCTTCGGCTCCTTCTCCGACTTCCAGGCCAAGCTCAAGGAAACGGGCATCAACCAGTTCGGCTCGGGCTGGTCCTGGCTCGTGCTCGACGGCGGCTCACTCGCGGTGGTCGGCTCGGCCAACCAGGACAACCCGATCTCCGACGGCAAGACCCCGCTGCTCGGTGTGGACGTATGGGAGCACGCCTACTACCTGAAGTACCAGAACCGCCGCCCCGACTACCTCGACGCCTGGTGGAACGTCGTCGACTGGGGCAAGATCGCAGAGCGCTTCTCAGCCGCCTCCTAGGAACGCAGCCCCAACCGTTCATCCAAGGGGAGGGCCGCATATGGCCCTCCCCTCCATTCTCCGTCCCACCGCGCCGCCTCAGCCGATGATCTCTCCCCTGTAGGGGAGTTCCTGCGCGGGCTGTTCCAGGATGAAGTGGATCGAGGTTTCTTGCGTCGAGGCACAGCTCCCGAAGCTTGCCGCCTTGTCGAGCGCCGCCGTGACGGACGCCACACATTTCCGTGTAGGGGAAGGTGTATAGCGATGGTTATACACCATGTGAATGCAGACAACCGCAACGCGCCTTTGCCGGAGGGTGAGTCCAAAATGCTGCCGCCCCCCGGCCCCGCGCCCCGCGGTGCCCTGGTGCTAACGCCGCCTCAGCTGCGCGAGAAGCGACGCCCGGCCACCGGCGAGACCGCCTCGTCGAGCACCGTCGCCGGTTCTGCTCGCGCAGTTGTCACAGGCCCGGCGCCGGCGGGGAGCGCCGAGGGCTCGAGCATCGACTCCAGCACGTCGCCGGCGAGCTCGTCGTTCTTTGCCGCCGCGGCCTCGAGCGCTGCGATCCGCTCGGGGGTCATCGCGGTCTCATCCTCGTTCTCGGCCAGCCAGGCGCGCGCCGCCGCGGCCTCGTGCTCGTCGCGCTGCACCGTCTTGCCGGCGGCGTAGTAGCGGTCGATCTCCTTGAACAGTTCCTCCACGAGCTGCTCGGTGGGGACCTTCTTCAGAGGCTCGCCCTTGGAGTAGATCATGCCCATGTCTTTGGCGCCGGTGATGCCGAAGTCGGCGTGGCGGGCCTCGCCGATGCCGTTGACGGCACATCCAAGGACAGAGACCTCGATCGGGTCCTCATAGGCTTCAAGGCGCCGCTCGACCTCTGCCACGACCGAGTCCATGTCGAACTGCAGCCGCCCACAGGTGGGGCAGGCGATCAGGTCGGGGCCGCGCTCGCGCAGCTTCAGCGCCTTGAGGATCTCCCAGGCGACCTTCACCTCTTCCTCGGCCTGGAAGGTGGACAGCGAGATCCGGATGGTGTCGCCGATGCCGTCGGCGAGCAGCGTGCCGAGTCCCACGGCGGACTTCAGCGAGCCCGACCACTTGGTGCCGGCCTCAGTCACCCCGAGGTGCAGCGGATAGGGGATCTTGGCGGCGAGCATGCGGTTGGAGGCGATCGTGTTGGGCACCGAGGTGGACTTCATCGACACCTTGAAGTTGGTGAAGTCGAGGCTCTCCATCAGCTCGACCGTTTCCAGCGCCGCCGTGACGAGCGCCTCGACGGGGTTGTCGTACTCGAGCTGGCGCAGGTGCTTGGGTAGTGAGCCCGAGTTGACGCCCACCCGCAGCGGGGTGCCGTGCTGCTTGGCCAGTGCGATCACCTCAGCCACCTTCTCGGGGCCGCCGATGTTGCCGGGGTTCAGCCGCACGCAGTGCGCGCCCGCTTCGATCGCCTTGAGGGCGAGGGTGTGGTTGAAGTGGATGTCGGCGATGATCGGGATGGGCGAGCGCTCGACGATCGTCTTCAGCGCCTCGGCATCCTGCTCGCGCGGGACGGCCACCCTGACGATGTCCGCGCCGGCGGCGGCGACGGTCACGATCTGATCCATGGTGGCCGCCAGGTTGGCGGTCTCCGTCTTGGTCATCGTCTGCACCGCCACCGGCGCGCCGCCGCCGATCGGAACCGCGCCAACGTGGATCTGCCGCTCTGAAGCCATAGGCTGATTCTAGATGGCCGAGGTCTATGCCACCGCCCGTGGTCCCCTGGCGCGGCTCGCGGGTCCCTTTGCTGCACGTGCTCGTGCGCGGCGTCACGAGCGCTTCTTCGCGCTCACACGTGTGTCCCCGCCGGCCAGGGTGCTGGACGTGGGCTGCGGGCGCATCGGACTGCGAGCGCTCGAGCCCGCGCTCGACATCACGGGCGTCGATCTATCGGAGCGGCCTGACTACCCGGGCCCGTTCGTGCGGGCCGACGCCGCCGAGGGCCTGCCCTTCGCCGACGGCGAGTTCGACCTCGTGTACTGCTCGAGCGTGATCGAGCACGTCCCCCCTCCCCGCCGGGCAGCCTTCGCCGCTGAGATCCGGCGTGTGGGGCGCGGCTGGTTCGTGCAGACCCCGGCCCGCTCTTTCCCCCTGGAGCCACATGCGCTGCTGCCCTTCGCCCACTGGCTGCCCGTGGGTTTGCGCCGTCGCTACTGGAGCCTCGGCGCAGCCGGCGGATGGGAGGAGATCTCTCTGCTCGGACGCACCGAGATGGAGGGCCTGTTCGGCTCCGCCCGGCCCGAGCGCTTCGCGGGGCTCGTGAAGAGCTGGGTGTGTGTCAGCCCGCCAGGCGGCTGATGTCGTTGCTCACGCCGTTGATCACGAGGAACAACAGCAGCAGGATCCCCACCGAGCTGAAGCGATACATGGCCATCAGCGACACCCGCCTGCCACGCACCTTCTCGGCGAGCGACCACAGCACGTGCCCGCCGTCGAGCGGCAGGAAGGGGAACAGGTTGATGACGGCGAGGATCAGCGAGAGGAAGCCGAGGAACACGAACGCATAGCCGGCGCCGGCGGCCACGTATTCATGGGCGTCCTGGGTGATTCCCACGATGCTCGAGACCTGGTGGCGAACTTTCGATTCGGTCAGGGCGCGGCCGAAGCCGGTGAGCGTCTGGGTGGTGGTGTGCCACATCGCGCTCACCGCCACCCCGGCCGCCGCCACGGCCCCGTAGGAGCGCGCCTGCTCGCCGAAGCCGAAGCCGAGGAGCATCCTGTGCTCGGCCTTGTTGTAGCGGGGGTAGACCGACACGCTCAGCACCTGCCCGGCGCGGCGCAGAGTCAGCTGCACCGGCTTCGCGGCACGGCAGCCTTCCGCGAGCGTGCCCGCACAGCGATGCGCTCCCACCCCGGCCATGACCGAGGCGACGGTGGCGGGTTTTCCTTCGATTGTGAGGATCTTGTCGCCCTTGCGCAGCACCGCGGCGGCCGGTCGGCCCGGCTCGACGAGCTGCACGGAGGTCGTGGGGATGACCGTTTCCTGGGAGGGCACGAGGTTGTTGAGCGTCCTCGCCCCAGCCAGGTTGCCGGTGACCAGGACCAGCCAGAACAGCAGGAAGGCGATCAGGATGTTGACCCCGGGTCCTGCCAGGATCACGGCGATGCGCTTCCACGGCGGCTGGCTGTAGTAGGCGCGGCGGTGTACCTCTGGGTCGTCGAGGTCCTTGAGCTCTTCGGGGTTCATGCCGGTGATCTTCACGTAGCCGCCCGCCGGGATGGCTCCGATGGCGTACTCGGTCTCGCCGCGTTTGATGCGCAGGAGAGTCGGCGGGAAGAACAGCGAGAAGCGCTCCACGCGCATGCCCACGGCCTTGGCGACGGTGAAGTGCCCGAGCTCGTGGAGCACGATCAGCACCACGATCCCCAGCAGTGTCAGCAACCAGCTCACGGGCTCAGTGTGGCAGGCCAGGGGTCATCCTTCGACACCTATCGGCTCAGACGGGCGTGCGTTTGAGTGTGGCCAGGGGCGCCCTCAGGGATCAGCTGAGCGCGGCTACGGACTCGCCGGCGAGGGCGCGCGCCTGGCGGTCGGCCTCATACAACGACTCGAAGGAGATCACCGGCTCGCTGCCCAGCTCAGAGAGCGTCTGCTCGATCACTGCCGGGATCTCCAGGAACCGCAGGCGCCCCTCCAAGAAGGCGTGCACGGCGATCTCGTTGGCGGCGTTGAGAACGCACGGCGCCGTGCCGCCCTCGCGGGCGGCTTCGCGGGCAAGGCGCAGGCAGGGGAAGGCCTCGAGGTCGACGGGCTCGAAGGTGAGCTGCCCGACGGCGGCCAGGTCGAGCGCCTCGATCGGCAGCGCCGCGCTCTCGCCGCCGTGCAGGGCGTAGGAGATCGCGATGCGCATGTCCGGCGGGACCGAGATGGGCGAGCATCGCCCCGTCGGCGAGCTGCACCAGGCCGTGGACGAGCGACTGGGGATGCACGACCACGTCGATGCGCTCGTAGGGGGTGCCGAACAGGTGGTGGGCCTCCATCAGCTCGAGCCCCTTGTTCATCAGCGTGGCCGAGTCGATCGTGATCTTTCCGCCCATCGCCCACGTCGGGTGGGCCAGCGCCTGCTTGACGGTTACGTCCTGCAGCTCAGCGCGTGCACGTCCGCGGAAGGGACCGCCGCTGGCGGTGATGGTCAGTCGCTCGACCGCCCCGGGGGGCTGTCCGGCGAGAAGTTGGTGAAGGGCGGTGTGCTCGGAGTCGACGGGCACGATCCGCGCGCCGGTGGCCTCGGCCAGCGCGGTGACGAGCTCCCCGCCCACCACCAGGGACTCCTTGTTGGCGAGTGCCAGGTCGATGCCCTCGCCGAGCGTGGCCACGGTCGGTCCGAGCCCGGCCGAGCCCACGAGCGCGTTCAGCACGAGATCGGCATGGGACTCCACCACCAGGCGAACGAGCCCCTCGGGGCCGCCGAACACCCGCCCATCCGTCCATGCCTCCGCCGGCGCGGGCCGCGGCGTCGCGTCGGCGAGGGCGATTCGCTCCACGCCGCAGCGCGCGGGCCTGCTCGACGAGCGTCTCCCACGAGCTCTCGGCCGAGAGGCCCACCAGCTCGAACTCATCGCTGCGGGCACATACGTCGAGGGCCTGCGTGCCGATCGAGCCGGTCGAGCCGAGGATCAGCAGTCGCTTGCGCTCGGGCATGTGCCCGATGATAAGGGCGCGAGTGGCGCTCGCGCCCGGTTGGAAGCTTTCAGCGAGGGCGCCTAGGTGTATGTGAAGCTGTCCCCCGGGGGGTTCTTCTTGCTCTTCTTGCCCCCCACATCGGCCCTGACGTCCACCTTGCCCGTCTTGGCTGTCGCCGGTGAGACAGCCGTGCAGGTGCTGCTGGAGGAGCAGTTGACCGCGGTGGCATGTCCCTTGCCGAATTCGAAGGTGGTGGAGGAGCCCAGTGCGAAGCCGCTGCCGGTGATCGTCACGGTTGTGCCCCCTGCGCTGGGGCCCGCGCTCGGGCTCACGCCGGTGACGGTGGCCGATCCGTACTTGAAGCGGTCGGCGCCGCTCGTGGCGCTCGTCCCATGTGGGCCCGTGACCGTCACGTCGACAGTGGCAGAGCTCGATGCCGGCGCCGTGGCCGTGATCGAGGTGCTGGAGTTGATCGTGAAGGAGGCGCTCGCCGTGCCGAACCTCACCGACGTGGCCCCTGTGAACCCGGTGCCGGTGATCGTGACGCTCGTCCCTCCGCCGGCGGGCCCGCTCTTGGGCGAGAGCTTGCTGATCGTGGGCGCCGGCAGCGAGCCCACGCTCACGCTGCGAGCGGTGCCGATACTCGTGCCGTCGGCGGCGAACACGGTCAGCGCCACCACGTAGGTGCCCCCCACGGCGAAGGTGTGGGTGACGGTCGGCGTGGTCGTCTCCGTCGGCGTGCTGAGGCCGGGACCGTCGTTGAACTGCCAGTTGTAACGGGCGACCCCGCCCGGCGCCGTGGAGCCTGTCGCGTCGAAGCTGACCTTGTTGGCGGCGCCCGACGTGCTCGTGAACGTCGCTGTGGGCTCTTCGCCGGCGAAGGTGAGCCGCTGCAGGCACTGGTTGCCCTGGTTGCTCCACTCCTGCTGGTACCAGTAGAAGTGGCCGTTGATCACCTGGTTGTAGGGCTCGCCGTTGGGGGCTTTGCCGAGTGGCTTGCCCATGCTCCCCGCCGCACTTGTCGCCGATCTCGCCGCCGCTGCCGCCGATGTCCGTCCAGGCGTTGTTCGGTTCGGGGTCGGTGATCGACTCGTTGTGCTCGTGGCTGAGTCCGCCCTCCAGCGCCGCCGTCGGATGGTTTGCCGTTGGGGTGGTTGCCGTCGTCGCAGCCCATGCCGCCGGTCACGTAGGGGTCGTTGGCGTAGATGATCTCGCCTCCGGCGAGCGGGATGTTGCCGTGGTAGGCGCAGTAGACGGGTTTGCTCGAGCCCGCCGAGCATTCCCTGCCGGAGGCTTCGAAGCAGCTTTCGACCCCAGGCGGGGTGAGCATGAAGTACTCGTGGGTGAGGTCGTGGGGCAGGCCGTGGGCATCGATGTAGCTCGTGAGCTCTGCCTGCAGCTGCGCGTCGGTGAGGCAGATCGTGGCGCGGGTGCAGCCGTTGGCGGGGTAGGGATCGGTGTCGATGATCGCTCCCGCCGAAGTGCGAGTCGTAGCCCGCGAAGGCCCCGGCGGCATCGTTGTACTGGGTCGAGACCGAGTCGACGTTTTCATGCCCGCCGCTGTCGTGGGCGAGATCTTCGAGGTACTGGTTGACGCCCGACTGGTATTCCGCTGGGTAGCTGGGGGCGCCTGCCGGATCCCAGTAGAAGGTGTAGTTGGTGTTCGACGCCATCACCGGGCCGCCGTTGTAGTCGAGGTTGGAGAAGAATTCGTCAAACGGCTTGACAGCCCCGAACGGCTGGCTGGCGCCGATCAGCGGCTGGTAGCTGAGCGTCTTTCCGCCGTGCAGGCGGACGATCACGGCCGAGGCGGTGCTCGTCCCCCCGACGAGCACCATGGCGCTCAGCAGCGCGACGAGCGCACCGCGTTTGGCAGCTGAGACGACATGCTCGCGCACTCGGTCCATGATCTCCCTCTCCTCGCCCGTGGACTCCCTCGGTCCACTGACAACGCTACACCGCCAGTGCCCATATTGTCCACCCTAGGTATTTGGGGTTGCCGAGGGAGGTATAGGGCCGGGGCGGGCGGGCCAGGTGAAGATCAGGTGTAGGCGGCCCAGATGTAATAGCCGACGACGGCCGCGAACAGCACCGCGTCGAGGCGGTCGAGGGCGCCGCCGTGAGCGCCGAACAGGCCGCCCGAGTCCTTCGTTCCCGCCTCGCGCTTGACGAAGGACTCGAACAGATCCCCCACCGGAGCAACGAGGGCGACCCCCAGGCCGAGGACAAGCGCATGGGTGCCGGGGAGCCAATCCTGGTAGCGCCCGGCGATCCACACGCCCAGGACGGCGCACACCATGCCAATCAGAAGGCCCTCGATGGTCTTGTTGGGGGAGATGTCGGGCGCGAGTGGCCGTTTGCCGAACATGCGGCCGCCCAGGTAGGCGCCGGTGTCGCCGAGGAAGGTTCCCGCCAGTACGTCGATCACGATGCCCAGGCCGTGGGGCAGTCCGCGTAGCAGCACAGCATGGGCGAGGCCGAAGCCGATCCAGTAGATCCCCAGCAGCGTCACCGCCATCGAGGCCACCGATGGGCGAGGCTGCAGCAGGGTCAGCCCGAACAGCAGCGGCAGGCTCGCCACGGCCACGAGCAGCACCTGGAACTGGTCGCCGTAAAGCGCCGCGGCAAGCAGCCCGGCGAGCGATATCAGGCCGGCGAGGCGCACCGGATGGGCGCGCTCGTACATGCCGTAGAGCTCGTGCATGCAGATGCCGCCGAGGACCAGCATCCCGAGCGTGAAGATCAGGCCGCCTTCGATCACCAGGAACAGCGCCACCGCGATGGCTGGGATCGCCACCATCACCCGCGCGCTCAGGTCCGAGCGAGGCTTGCGCGTCGGACGGCGGCGAGCTGGACGCGCGCTTCGCGACGGCGATCTGCCGCGCGTGGAGGCGGGGGGACGGTTGCGGCGGGGGCGGGCCCCTGCGGGCGTGTGGGGGCCGCTGGCCATCAGGCTCCGATCAGCGCCCGCCGAAGCGGCGGCGGCGCTCGGCGTACTCGGCGAGGGACTCCTCGAGCGCCTCGCGGGTGAAGTCCGGCCACAGCTCGTCGCGGAAGATCAGCTCGGAGTAGGCGGACTGCCACAGCAGGTAGTTGGACAGCCGCCGCTCGCCGCTGGTGCGGATGATGAGGTCGGGGTCGTGCATCTCGGGTGCATACAGGCAGGCGCGAAACTCCTCTTCGGTGCTGCCGGTGAAACGGCGGGCGGCATCGACGATCTCGGCGCGCCCGCCGTAGTTGAAGGCCACGAACATCGTGATCCGAGAGTTGGCCTGGGTCATCTCTTCGGCCCATCCCATCTGCTCGCTGAGACGCTCGTCGATGTCCTCACGGCGCCCGATGAAGCGCATGCGCACCCCTTCGGAGTGAAGCTCGGGGGTTTCGCCGGCGATGCGGCGGGAGAACATGTCCATCAGCCCCTGAACCTCCTCGGCGGGGCGGGTCCAGTTCTCGGTGGAGAAGGAGTAGACCGTGAACTCCTCGATCCCCAGCTCGGCGGCGTCGCGCAGACGAGCCTTGACTGTGTCGGCTCCGGCGCTGTGACCGTCGTTGACGGGCAGCCCGCGGGAACGAGCCCAGCGGCCGTTGCCGTCGGTGATGACGGCCACATGTCGTGCCAGCTGAGCTCCCGGCTCGGCCGGGGAATCCCCCGACCGCTCACCGGCCGCCGAGGCTCGTTCCCCGGCAGCGGCCATCAGACTGCGAGGATCTCCTCTTCCTTGGCCTTGAGCACCGTGTCCAGATCGCCGATCCGCCCGTCGGTGAGCTTCTGCAGCTCGACCTCCGCGCGGTGCTCGTCGTCGGAGGAGGCTTCGCCCTCGGCCTTCAGCTCGCGCAGGTGCTGCATCGTGTCGCGGCGCACGTTGCGGATCGAGATCCGCCCCTCCTCGGCGAGGTTGCGAACCACCTTCACCAGCTCGCGACGGCGCTCTTCTGTCAGTTCCGGTACCGCCAGGCGGACCACGTTGCCGTCGTTGGATGGCGTGAGCCCCACGTCGGACTCGTTGATGGCCTTCTCGATCGCCTTGATCGAGGACTTGTCGTAGGGTTGCACCGTGAGCAGGCGCGCTTCGGGTGCCGAGATGGTGGAGAGCTGGTTCAGTGGAGTCATGGCGCCGTAGTAGTCGACCTGTATGCGGTCCAGCAGCGAGGCGCTCGCGCGCCCGGTGCGGACGGTGGAGAACTCGTGCTGGGCGGTTTCCAGCGATTTGCCCATCCGCTCGCCTGCGTCCTTGAGCAGCTCGTCGATCAGGTTCTCAGCCGCCATCGCCCTCTCCTCCCACTGTCGTCACCAACGTGCCCACGCGCTCTCCGGAGATTATCCGCGCGAGGCTCGTCTCGTCGTCCATGTTGAACACGTTCAATGGCATGCCGTTCTCCATGCACAGGGCCAGCGCCGTGGAGTCCATCACCCGCAGGCGGCGCTCGATCGCCTCCATATGGGTGATCTCGGGGATGAACTTGGCATCGGGATCCAGGGCCGGGTCGGCGGTGTAGACCCCCTCCACCCCGTTCTTGGCCATCAGGATGATCTCCGCGTGGATCTCCGCCGCGCGCAGCGCCGCCGCGGTGTCGGTGGTGAAGAACGGGTTGCCGGTGCCGGCCGCGAAGATCACCACGCGGCCCTTCTCCAGGTGGCGCATGGCACGCCGGCGGATGTAGGGCTCGGCCACCTCGGACACTCCCAGGGCGGATTGCACGCGGGTGTCGGTGCCCATCTTCTCCAGCGCGTCCTGCAACGGCAGGGCGTTTAGCACCGTGGCCAGCATGCCCATGTAGTCCGCCGTCGCGCGATCCATGCCCGCAGCGGCGCCTTTCATGCCGCGGTAGATGTTCCCCGCGCCGACAACGATCGCGACCTCCACGCTCTGGTCGCGCACGTCGGTCACCTGACGGGCCACCGCCGCCACCCGCTCGGGATCGGTCCCATACTGGAGCTCCCCCATCAGCGCCTCGCCGGAGAGCTTCAGCAGTATGCGTTTGAAGGCAGGGGCCATCAGCCGCTCAGCCTATACCCGGAGCGGGCCCTATTGCCCAATTGCAAAGCGGGCGAAGCGGCGTATGACGACGTTCTCGCCGGTGGTGGCCGTGAGCTCGTCGCGCAGCTGCTGAACGGTCTTGCCGTCGAACTTGGGGTTGTGCATCTCCTGCTCGAGCAGCACGATCGTCGACAGCCACGAGTCGAGCTTGCCCGAGACGATTTTCTCGCGCACGTTCTCGGGCTTGTCGGCAGCCTCCTGCTCATAGATGCGGGCCTCAGCCTCGCGCTGCTCTGCGGGAACGTCGTCGCGGCTGACGTATTTGACCGTGGGAGTGGCCGCGATCTGCATGGCCACCTCGCGGGCAAAGCCGGTGAAGTCGTCGTTCTTGGCCACGAAGTCGGTGTTGCAGTCCACCTCGATCAGCACGCCCACCTTCGATCCGGCGTGCACGTAGGCCTGCACGGTGCCCTCGGTGGCGGCCCGCTCGCCCAGGTCCTGAATCTTCTTGCCCTGCTTGACCCGCAGGATCTCGATCGCCTTCTCGATGTCGCCCTCGGCCTCGGTAAGGGCCTTCTTGCAGTCCATCATCCCCGCGCCGGTGCGCTCGCGCAGGGCCTTCACGTCTTTTGCTCCGATCTCAACTGTGCTCATGTGGCGCTCGTCTCCGCTGTCGTCTGCTCTGGGGTCTGGACTGTCTCAGCCGCCGGCTCCTGCGTCGGCGCCTCGGGCGCCGGCTCGGGGGCGCTGGCGACCGGCGTCGCCTGCTCATCCTGGGCTGCGGGCTCCGGCTCCTGCGCGGGAGGGCTCGCTACGGGCGTTGCGGGCTCAGCAGCCGGCTCGGCGCTTTCAGCGGCCGTCTCCGGCGGGGCCGAGGTCGCTGCGGCGGGTTTGTCCGCATCGGCGCTCGCCGTCATCGGTGTGACCGACTCGGTGGTGGGCTCGGCTGGCGCTGAGGCCGGGGTTGGAGGTAGCGGCGTGGTCTCCGGAGCCGGTTTCTGCGCCGCTGCGGCTGCAGCGGCTCGTTCGGCGGCAGCTTTGTCGGCTGCTGCTTTCTCGGCGGCAGCTTTCTCCTCGGCCTCTTTCTTCGCGGCTTCCTCGGCCTCGCGCTTGGCCTGTTCCTCGGCCTCGCGCTTGGCGCGGGCCTCGGCCTCGAGGCGTGCCTTCTCTTCGGCTTCCTGGCGCGCCTTTTCCTCCTCACGGCGGAAGATGGAGTGGCCCTCGGAGACGACCTGGCCGATGGCCTGGGTGATCAGGGCACAGGAGCGGATGGCGTCGTCGTTGCCGGGCACCACGAAGTCGATGCCGTCGGGGTCGCAGTTGGTGTCGACCAGGCCGATGATGGGGATGCGCAGGCGCCGGGCCTCTTTGACCGCGATCTCCTCCGTTTTGAGGTCGATCACGAACATGGCATCGGGCACTCGCTGCATGTTCTTCACGCCACCGAGGTTCGCCCGCAGCTTCTCCAGGTCGGCCTGGGCGGACATCCGCTCGCGGGTCGGCAGCAGCGCCAGCTGGCCCTCGGCCTCGAAGCGTTCGAGATCGTGCAGGCGGCGGATGCGCTGGCTGATGGTCTGGAAGTTGGTCAGCAGGCCGCCCAGCCAGCGGTGGTTGACGAACGGCATGTCCGCCGCTTCGGCCACCTCCTTGACGGTGTCGCGGGCCTGCTTCTTGGTGCCCACGAACAGCACTGTGCCGCCTCGGTGGGCCACGGCGCCCGCGAACTCCTGGGCCTGCGCGAGCAAGCTCTGGGTCTTGAGCAGGTCGATGATGTAGATGCCGCCGCGCTCACCATGGATGAAACGGCGCATCTTGGGGTTCCAGCGGCGCGTCTGGTGACCGAAATGGACTCCGGCCTCCAGCAGCTCCGCAATGCCTACGTCAGCCACGGGCTACTCCCTTGTATGTGTTGCGTTTTGAGGTCCGCGTGGATGGAGCGGACCCGGAGTCGGCTATCGCTAGCCGCGCCGGGCAGGGCCGCTGTCCACGACCACGCGGGTCGAAGATGCGAGATTGAGCTCTCAGGATACCTCTTCCGCCTGGGCCAGCGCGGAAGCGAGATCATCGGGCAGCGGCGATGTGATGTCCACTGCCTCCCCGGTAATGGGATGGGGAAAGGCGAGGCGGGTGGCGTGCAGGAACTGGCGGCGCAGGCCAAGCCTGCCCGGGGCGCCCCCATATTCGGGATCCCCGCAGACGGGATGCCCGATCGCCTGCAGGTGCACGCGGATCTGGTGGGTGCGTCCAGTGTCGAGGCGCAGGCGCAGCAGTGAGGTGTCTGGGAGCGCGCGCTCGAGCGTGAAGTGGGTGCGTGCCTCGCGTGCGCCGGAGCCGCCCACGCTCATGCGGGTGCGGACCCGTGGGTCGCGTCCGATGGGAGCCTCGATCGTGCCCGTGCGCGCCGGGGGGCGCCCTTCCACCAGCGCCAGGTATTCGCGCTCGATCTCGCGTGCGGCCAAGGCCTGCTGGAGGCGTCTGAGGACATCGGCTGAGCGTGCCACGACGAGCAGCCCCGAGGTGTCGCGGTCGAGGCGATGGACGATGCCCGGCCGCTCCACATCCCAGCCACCGGGCGCCTGGGGGTCGGTTGCGACCTCGGGCTCGGAGTGCGTCTCCTGCTCGCCCTCCCGCTCCGGTCTTTCAAGCAGTGGGGCGAGCAGCTGGGAGAGGGTGTCGGCGCGGTGGCCGCGGGAGGGGTGCACCACCATTCCCGGTCCCTTGTCGACCACGATCAGGTGCTCGTCCTGGAAGGCGACGGTGAAACCGGCGGAGGCACTGACGATCGGGGTGGGCTGCTCGTGGCTCACGGCTCGCTCCGGCGCGAGAGGTCGATGAGCAGGAAGAGAATCAGGATGCCGAGGGTGATGGAGGCGTCGGCGAGGTTGAAGGGCGGCCAGCCCAGGGGCAGCTTGACGAAGTCGGTGACCGAGCCGTCGCGCAGACGGTCGACGATGTTCCCCGCGGCGCCGCCCACGAGCATGCCGGTGGGCAGCCACATCAGCCGGCGGGTGGCGTGCAGGGCGAAGTAGACGAGCAGGGCGAGCAGGGCGAGCACGATCAGGATCGTGACGGCGGCCTGGCTGCCCGGGAGGAACCCGAAGGCCACCCCGTGGTTTCGGGTGTTCACGAGCTCGACGCCGGGCAGGAACCTCTGCTCTTCGCCGGGGGTCACAGAGTGACGGATGGCCTGCTTGCTCAGCTGGTCGACGACGACCACCACGACGAGGACGGCCAGGGCGCGCAGCCATGCGGCCCACGGCCGCTCAGCGATCGTTCGCATCGGGCGCTCAGCCGTGGATGATGCCCCCGACCACGACGCTGTTGAGCACCTCCAGCGTGATGATGGCCAGGAGCGGGCTGAAGTCGATTCCGCCGAAGCTCGGCAGGATGCGGCGAAAGAGGCGCAGGAACGGTTCGCAGACGTCGCGCAGGAAGCCGATCACGCTGTTGGTGGCCCGTGTGTAGGGGGGGCGCAGGCCGGCGGAGAAGAGCAGCTGGATCACGATGTGCAGGATGATCAGCAGCGTGTAGACGTAGATCAGCGTCGAGAGGAAGTCCGCAATCTGGGTGCGGGCGCTGGCGAGGATCATGGCTTGGGGGCTGGATCGAGGACGGCGTTGAGGGCGTCGCTGAAGGCCGCGCGGATCCCCCCACGCTCCAGCGCGTCGAGCCCACGGGCGGTGAGCCCTCCTGGGGATGACACTTCGCGGCGAATGGCCATCGTGTCGTTTCCCCGCCTGCGCAGCAGCTCGGCGGTGCCGGCCAGCGTTTGCACCACCAGCTCGGCTCCCTGGGCGGCGGGAATGCCCTTGCGCACCCCCGCGTCCACCTGGGCCTCAGCGACGAGGGCCACATAAGCGGGGGCGCACGACATCAGTCCCATGGCCACGTCCACCAGGCCGTCGTCGAGAACCACCAGGCTGCCGAGCTCGGCGAACAGCTCTCTCACGGCAGCATCGGTGTCAGCGTCCTGCGCCACGTCGGAGGCCTGTACGACGGCCCCCTGGCGTACCTCCACGGGGAGGGAGGGAATGAACCGGTAGACGGGCCTGTCGGGATAGGCCTCGCGGAGCGCGGCCAGGGGGGTGGCGGCGAGGATCGATGCCACTGCTCGCGCCTTTGGCGCCACTTCGCCGGCCACCGCCTGCAGCTGGGCGGGCTTGTGACAGAGCAGCACCAGATCGGCCCGCTCGGCCACCTGGGCATTTGACTCCAGCGCCTCTCCCCTCACCTCCGCAGCCAAGCTACGCGCTCGCTCGGCCACCGGGTCGGCGCACAGCAGCGGCCGTCCCCACCCACGAGCCATCGCCCGAGCCATGTTTCCGCAACCGATAAGACCTACTTGCATGAGAAGGTGAGGCTAGCGGTATGCATATTGAGAGAGCTACTGGGACGTCAGATTCAAGCCTGGCTAGGACGCAGGGAGCGTGGCGTGCTTTGCACGCGAGCGACCGAGGACGCCGCCAGGCGCAGGATATGACGCCCCAGTCAGGATTGGTTGAAGAAGCCCTTCTCGATGAGTCGTGCGCGCTCCTCGGCTGAGATCTCGACGTTGCGGGGGGTGAGCATGAAGACCTTGTCGGCGATGCGTTGCATGCCGCCGTCGAGGGCGTAGGTCAGTCCGGAGGCGAAGTCGATCAGCCGCTTGGAGAGATCGCTGTCGCTGCTTTGCAGGTTCAGGATCACGGGGATGGAGTCCTTGAACTTGTCGGCGATCTGCTGCGCGTCGTTGAAGGACTTCGGTACCACCAGGTGCACCCGCACATCGCCGTTGCGTCCCCCCACGGGTTTCAGCACCGTTGTTGCCCTCGCGCCCCCTGGGCGGCGGGACCCCGCGTCGGGGGTGTCCTCCTCGGCGAAGATGTCGTCGAACTCGTCGCGGCGGCGGCGCAGGCGTCTTACGTTGGGACGCTCGCGGTAGCGGTCCTCGATCTGTGTCTCGGGCTCTGGCTCGTCCTCGTAGTCGTCGTGGTACTCCTCGGCAAGGCCGAAGTACACGAGCGCGCTGTGCCAAGAATCACGAAAAGCCATCTAAGTAAGTGCGATTCGCCCGACAAACCCAATTCCCTTGCAGATGCTAGTAATTCGAGGTCGCAGATGCGGGCTATCGGCGTCTCAATGATACAGACTCGTGCCGATTCGCACGATTGTGGCGCCCTCCTCGGCGGCCACGAGGTAGTCCTGGGAGGTGCCCATCGAGAGGTGATGCAGCCCGCGCTCGTCGGCCAGCTCGCGCAGGGCGGCGAACCAGCGGCGGCTGTCCTCGGCATTTGGGGACAGGGGTGGCATCGTCATCAGCCCAACCACCGGCACTGGAGCGCTGGCGATGAAGGCGTCGAGTTGATTGGGTGCGATTCCCGCCTTGTCCTGCTCGCCGGCGAGGTTGACCTCGATCAGGACGCTCAGCCCGGGGCGGGCCAGCTCACGGTGGCGGTCGAGCTCGCGCAGGGCCGACTCGGATGCCACCGAGTGGATGAGCCGCACGTGGGGCACGATCGAGCGCACCCGCCGGCTCTGGAGCTGGCCGATGAAGTCCCACTCGAACAGGGGGCCGTGGGCTTCCACCTTCTCCTGCAGGTCCTGGGCGCGGTTCTCCCCCACCAGCCGCACGCCCCCCTCGGCGAGGATGGGCAGATCGCCACAGGCGACGTACTTGACAGCAGCGAGGATCTCAACGGGGTCGGGGTTTCGCCCACAGCGTGCCGACGCGCGGGCGAGCTCCTCGGTGATTCGCTCCAGATTGGAGCGCACGGTGGAGGCCCGCAGGCTGGCGATCAGCTCAACCATGCCACGCCTCCCTGGCGCCCCGCATGGGCGCCTTCGCGGCGGTGGGAGAAGAAGCGCTCGTCACAGATGGTGCAGGCGAGGACGTGGCGGACCTCTGCCACGCCGGCGGTGAGGAGCCGCTGGTGGGCGATGGCGCGCAGGTCGATGTTGCGCCCGTGGGGGTGGGCGTCGGCGAAGGCGGAGTGGACCTCGGGGCCGACCTCGTAGCAGCAGGCGCCCGCCGCGGGTCCCACGATCGCGACGATCTCATCTCCCTGACCGAGCTCGACGACCGCCCTGACCCCCTCCTCTAGCACCCCGGCGGCGAGGCCCCGCCAGCCGGCGTGGACCATCGCCACCGCACCGTCGCAGCCGAGGGCCACGGGCAGGCAGTCGGCGCTCAGCACCATCGTCCCCACTCCCGCGAACGCTGTTGCTTGGCCGTCGGCGATGGGTCCTTGCGGACTCGTCGAACCGGCATGGGCGGAGTGCGTGGGCTCGGGGGCGTGCTCGGGCTGGGGCGCCTCCAGCAGGCGATGGACGACGGTGCCATGAACCTGGTGGCCGCGGGCGAGCACTTCCACCCCGGTGAGCCGGCGCAGCCGCTCGCGTGCCGCTGCGCCGTGCTCCGAGCCCTCGCCGCCGACGCTCGAGAGGTTGCCGTGGCGGCGGTCGGTGAAGAGGACGCGCCCGGCACCGGGCAGCTCGAGCGCCTCGTGCTCCTGCCTCATTCGGCGAGATCCTCGAGCGCCGCCTCGAGCTCTGCCTCGGGACCGTCTCGAAGTTCGCCGTCGAGCTTGCGGGCGAGGGCGCGTGCGAGGCGCGATCCGATCTCCGGGCCGGAGGGGATGCCGGCCCCAAGAAGGTCCTGGCCGTTGATGGTGAGGCGCACTAGGCGCAGCCGCTCGAACCAGATTTCGGCCTCGGAGCTAACGCTGGCGGTACCCTCGCCGAGCGCCCCGGCAAGAGCGATCGCCTCGGTTGTGTGAGCGGAGAGGGCCTCGTGCATCTCAGATGGCTTAGCAGCCAGGGAGAGCTCCTTGAACAGGTCGGGGGCGACGAGGGCGGTACGCATCATGCGGTCGCGGTCCGCAGCGGTGAACTCCAGGCCGTCGAGGAGTTCGAATATCAGCGGTTCGGGATCCTCGCTGGGGTCGATGGCGAAGGGGAGCAGCAGCGAGGCCATCACCATCAGGTCGGGGCGGCCGTCGGCGGGAAGCAGGTGGAGGGCTCGTTCGGCAAGGGGGACGTCGAGGCGAAGCCTTGGATCGAGGGCGGCGAGCACACCCAGCTCATCCAGTGCAGCGAAGGCGGAGATGGGGCGAGCTTCGCCGAGGGCGAGTCGCAGCTCGGCCCCGATGCGTGCGCGGGATACCGTGTTCAGAGCGCCTGCGGCCAGCGCCGCGGCGGCCAGCTCGGCGGTGTGGGGCTCAATCTGGAAGCCAAGTCGGGCGCGGTAGCGACCGAGACGAAGCAGGCGGGTGGGGTCGTCGAGGAAGCTGGCGTCGTGAAGGACGCGCAGGCGCCCCTCCCCGAGGTCCTCGAGGGCGTGCTCGGCGCAGTGCAGAGCCCCGGGGCGAGGGTCGCTGAGGGCGACGGCGATGGCGTTGACGGTGAAGTCGCGCCGGCGAAGGTCCTCCTCGATGGTTCCCGGGCGCACCTGGGGCAGGGTGCCGGGGGCGGGATAGGTCTCGGCGCGACGCTCGGCCACGTCGATGCGCCCTCCCTCCCACTCCACTAAAGCGGTGCCGAAGCGCTCGTGCTCGGTGACCCGCGGATCACGGTCACCGCCAGAGCCACCGGGGGCGCTCAGCTCGCGGACAAGCTGGCGTGCGAAGTCGGCGGCCCCGTCGGCGAGCACCATGTCGAGCTCGCGCGGGGGACGGCCGAGTAGCAGGTCGCGCACAGCGCCACCGATGAGCGCCACGTCTGCTCGCTGTGCGCTCAGGTGCAGCAGCTCGCGGCCGCCGGGAAGGCTTGCCAGCGACTTCACCACCTGGGCCCCCGCCCCCTCGCCGGACGCCTTGGCGGCCCTGGTGCTCATCCGCTCATCCGCTCACGCGCACCGGTATCCCCGCGGCGGCCAGATGAGACTTGGCTTCGGCGAGACTGAAGCGGCCGTAGTGGAAGATGGACGCGCACAGCACGGCGTCGGCGCCCGCTCGAAGCGCCTCGGCGAGATGCTCGAGCTCACCGGCGCCCCCCGAGGCGATGACGGGAACGCTCACAGCCTGGCTTACGGCAGAGGTGAGGGCCAGGTCATAGCCGTCGCTGGTGCCGTCGCGGTCCATGCTGGTGAGCAGGATCTCCCCCGCACCCCGCTCGACGGCCTCGCGGGCCCACTCGACCACGTCACGGCCGGTGGAGGTGCGACCGCCGGCGAGGAAGGCCTCCCAGCGGCCTTCGCCGTCGTCGATGGGGACGGGGTTGTTGTGTTCGTTTGAAACTGGTGTATCACCATTGCTATACACAGTTTTCAAAGTGGAATGCACCACCTCCAGCTCCCGCTCCTCCTCCCCGCGGGGTGGCCGGGCCTTGGCGTCGATGGCGAGCACGACGCATTGGGCGCCGAACACATCGGCCAGCTCGCCGAGCAGCTCGGGACGCTCCAGGGCGGCGGAGTTGACCGACACCTTGTCGGCACCGGCGTCGAGCACGGCCTGGGCATCGGCCACCGAGCGGATGCCGCCGCCGATGGTGAAGGGAACGAACACCTCATCGGCGGTGCTGCGGGCAAGCTTGGCGATGGTGTCGCGCTTCTCGTGGGTTGCGGTGATGTCCAGGAAGACGAGCTCGTCGGCACCCTCGCGGTCATAGTGAGCTGCCAGCTCCACAGGATCTCCGGCATCGCGGATGTCAGCGAATTCGACACCCTTGACGACGCGTCCAGCATCGACGTCCAGGCAGGGAATGACGCGCTTGAAATGCATCCCTCCACGGTATCCCTTCATGTGAGAGGAGACCACGCCGCATGCGGCGTGGTCCGGGGTCGCACATGTGCGACCCCGCGGTCGGCGCATGCGCCGACCGAACAGCATCCGGGGATTGGTACACCGGTGGTACACTTGCTCGGGATGGCCACGTCTCATCCGCGTATCCAGGTGACGGAGGATCCCGAGCTGACAAGGGCCCTGCGCTCCGCCGCGCCGCACCTCCCTCCCGGGCTGCCGCGTTCCCAGCAGGTGCGCGAGCTGGCGATCGTAGGAGCTCGCTCGCTTGCCGACAGCCCTCCCTACACAGAGGAGGAGCGCCAAGCCCTGCTGGAGCGCCTCGCCGGCCGCTTCATGGAGCCAGATACAGCGGGCATCGACTGGGATCTGCTGCGTGAGGGCAAGCAGCGTGCCTGGCCGCTCTCCTAGTGCGTGGGGAGAGCTGGCGCTCGTAGTCGACACCTCCGCCTGGTCGCGTGCCCATCATCCGAGCGTGCGCGAGCAGTGGACCGAGGTGCTGCGCGCGGATCGCCTGCGCATATCGCCGGCGGCACGACTCGAGATACTCCTCGCGGTCCGTAACGGGGAGACCTTCGACGAGCTCTCCCAGGAGATCTCGCTCCTGCGAGTCGCTCCGCTCACGCCGTCGGTGCTTCGGTCGGCAGAGGAAGCGATGGGGACGCTCGCCCATCGCTCCGCCGGCGCTCACCGAGTACCGATCGTGGACTACCTGCTCGCCGCCTCGGCCCAGGAGTCGGGCTCGGCGGTCATCCACTACGACCGCGACTACGACCAACTGGCAGAGGTCATGAGCTTCGACTCCATCTGGCTCGCCCCACCGGGCTCGCTCCCCTAGCCGAGCGCCGCCTGGGCCTCGGCGACGGTGAAGCGCTCCTCGTAGAGGGCCGTCCCCACGATCACGCCCTCCAGCGCCTCCAGGGCGAGCTCATCCCGCAGTGCCGCCAGGCCCTCCAGATCGGCCAGCCTGCCGATGCCACCAGAGAAGATCAGGCTCCCCTCGCCCACCGCTCGGGCAACCCACTGCACCTCCTCGCGATTGGCCCCGTCGAGCATGCCGTCATGGTCGATGTTGGTGAACACGAAGTTGCTCACCCCCTGCTCGCGCAGAGCGGCAAAGGCCTCGCGGGCCGGTGCGTCGGTGGTCTGAAGCCAGCCGTGGGTGGCCACGTTGCCACCGCGCACATCCACCCCCACGAGCACCCGCTCGGGGCCGTGGGTGGCGAGCGCCTCCTCCAGCATCTCCGGGTCGGTGAAGGCCGCCGTGCCGACGATCACCCGGGTGGCACCGGCATCCAATGCGGCGGAGACCGCCTCGGCCGAGCGCAGGCCGCCGCCGTACTGCACCGGCACGCCCGCATCTCCCGCTATCCGTCGCAGGTGCTCGAGGTTCACCGGCTTACCCGCCTTGGCCCCGTCGAGATCGACCACATGCAGGTACCGGGCGCCCTCTCTCACCCAGCCCAGTGCAGCCGACAGGGGGTCGGCATCGTAGACCTTCTTGGCATCGAAGTCGCCCTTCACCAGTCGCACGGCGCTGCCGGCGAGGATGTCGATGGCGGGATAGAGCCTCAACCGGGGACCGCTGCTCCGGCCGCTATGCAGATGGAGGCGAAGTTCGCCAGCAGGCGCAGCCCCGCGGCGGAGGACTTCTCGGGGTGAAACTGCACCCCGTAGAAGGAGCCATGCTGCACCGCCGTCACGAAGGGAGACCCGTACTCCGCCGTGCCGAGCACGTCATCGGCAGCTGTGGGCCGTGGGGCGAAGGAGTGCACGTGGTAGAAGGCGCAGCGCTCCGGCAGCGACTCCACCAGCGGCGATGTCGGTTTTACGAGGCGCACCTCGTTCCAGCCGATGTGGGGGAGCTTCAGCCCATCCGCCTCCAGTGCGTGAACCTCCCCGGGGACGATGCCGAGTCCCTGCGCTCCCCCGAGCTCGGTGGAGGAGTCGAAGGCGAGCTGCATGCCCAGGCAGATACCCAGCACGGGCGTGCCAGTCGCCACGCGCTCGCGGATCAGATCGTCCAGCCCCAGCTTTCGCAGGCTCTCCATGGCGCGTGGGAAGGCTCCAACCCCTGGCACCACCAGGCCGGCGGCCGTCCCCAGCTCGGCGGGATCGCTGCTGACGATGGCGTTGACACCCACGTGGGTGAGGGCCTTCTCCACCGAGCGGCGATTGCCCATGCCGTAGTCCACCACGGCGATGTCCACCGGCTCTTGGATGAGGGGGCTCATGCGGTGAGCGTCCCCTTGGTGCTCGGCACGCCCTTCTCGTTCGGGTCGATGGCGGCCGCCTGGCGCAGGGCCCGGGCGAAGGCCTTGAAGGCCGCCTCGATCATGTGGTGGGCGTTGGTGCCCGTTTCCACCCGCAGGTGCAGGGTGAGCTTGGCGCTGTTGGCCAGCGCCCTGAAGAACTCCTCGGTGAGCTCGTGCTCGAAGCCCCCCGTGGCACCGGGAGGCAGCTCTGCCTCGAACAGGGTGAAGGGACGGCCCGAGATGTCGATGGCACAGCTGGCCCTGGCCTCGTCCATGGGCACGGTGGCGGCGCCGTAGCGCACGATGCCCACCCTGTCGCCCAGCGCCTCGTCGAGGGCCTGGCCGAGCACGATGGCGGTGTCCTCGGCCGTGTGGTGGGCGCCCGTCTCCAGATCGCCGCTCACCTGCACATCGAGATCCATGCGCCCGTGGCGGGCGAGCAGGTCGAGCATGTGGTCGAGGAAGCCCACCCCCGTGCTGCGCGTGCCTGAGCCCTCGCCTTCGAGGGTGAGCTCGAGGCGCACGTCGGTCTCTCCCGTCCTGCGTTCGATCTTCGCTGAGCGGCTCATTGCTCTCCATTCTCCCCTACTCGCGCCTCCATCGATTCGGCGTGTACCTCGAAGCCCTCCGCACGAGCCACCGGGGCCCCCGCGGCGGCCAGCTTCGCGGCGGCGGGACCGACCCGCACCTCGGCCATCCGGCGGCGGAAGTGGCGGGGAGAGAGCTGGGAGGCGAAGCGGGCGGCAGCTCCCGTGGGCAGCACGTGATTGGAACCGGCCACATAGTCGCCGAAGGCGGTGGCGCTCTCGGCGCCCACGAACAGGCATCCCGCCGAACGCACCGCATGGGCATAGGCCTCCACCTCGGCTCCCATCAGCTGCAGGTGCTCAGGGGCGAAGGCATTGGCCAGGGCGATGGCAGCACGCGCGTCGCTCACCTCGGCGATGGCGAACTGGGCCTCCCCCACCGTTGGGCGTTCCACCACCAGCGCGGCCAGTTCTTTTGCCAACGACTCGCACACGGCGGCGCTGGGCGAGACGCCGCACACGAGGCTGCCCTCGCCGTGCTCGCCCTGGGCGAGCATGTCAAGCGCCGCCAGCCGGACTTCGCGCTCTGTGGCCTCGGAGCCGAGCACCACCAGCAGGTCGCTGGGGCCGGCGAAGCCATCGATGCCCACGGTGGTTGAGAGCTGGTGCTTGGCCTCCTGCACATATAGGTTGCCCGGCCCCACGATGACGTCAACGGGACGGACGCTGTCGGTGCCGTAGGCGAGGGCGGCTATGGCCTGGGCTCCACCCATCCGATACACGCGCTCCACGCCGCACAGGCGGCAGGTGCCGAGGATGGCGGGGTCGATCTGCCCGCTCGGCCCCGGCGGGGAGCAGACCGCCACGTCGATCACGCCGGCCGCACGAGCGGTGACGACACCCATGATCACAGTGCTCGGGTAGGGGGCGCGTCCGCCGGGGACGTAGATGGCGGCCGAGGCCACGGGCACCTCACGCAGCACTATCCGCTGGCCCTGGGGCAGATCGACAGTGCGGTCGTGCTCTGTGCCCTCCTCGGCCACCAGGGCCACGTTGGCAATTGCCACCTGCAGGCCGGCGACGAGCTCGAGAGGCAGCAGCTTGATGGCCTCGTCTAGCTCCTCCGCTGCGACGAGCAGCGGCCTGGGCTCGCTGCCGGCGGTGTCGAACCTGCGGGTGTACTCCCCGACGGCCGCATCGCCCTCGGTGCGCACCCGCTCGAGGATCTCCCTCACGGCAGGAGCCACCGAGGCGCCGCCGGGTATCAGTGCGCGCATGTGGGTGGCCGCCGCGGCGGGTCCCCCGAGGCGCTCCACCTCAGCGGAGTCGAGGCGCTGCAGGTGCATCAGGAGCCGCCGGCGGAGCCGTTTCCGGCGGCGGGAGCGGCGGCCATCCCGGCACGCAGGCGTTCGAGCAGATCGTCGATGGCGCCAGCCTTGAGCTTGTGGGAGACGGGGTTGGCGATCAATCGGGCTGTGCACACCACGATCTCCTCGCGCACGATCAGGTTGTTCTCCCGCAGGGTGGTGCCGGTGGCGGTGAGGTCGACAATGGCCTCCACCATGCCCGTGAGGGGCGCGAGCTCGACCGAGCCCTTGACCTCCACGATCTCGGCCTGGCGACCGGTCTCCTCGAAGTGGCGGGCGGCGATGCGGGGATACTTGGTGGCCACCCGCATCACCCCAAGGCGTCTCAGCGCCTCGAGGGCCGGGTCGGGGCCGGCCTTGCCGGCGAGCACCATCACACAGCGTCCATAGCCGAGGTCGAGCAGCTCATACACCTCGCGCCCGCCGTCGAGGGGGCGCTGGGCGCCCTGCTCGAGCAGCACATCCTTGCCCGTCACACCGAGGTCGGCGGCGCCTGCCTCCACGTAGGTGGGCACGTCGGATGGGCGCATTGTGATCACGCCGATGTCCTCGAACAGCAGCTTGCGGTCGTTGGAGCGGAGCTCCTCGGTGTCGAGGCCGAGACCCCCAAGCAGATCGACGGTGTCGCCGAAGAGAGCGCCGCGGGGAACGGCGATTGTGAGGCCGTTGAGGGGGCTCATGCCGAGCTGCCGCCGGTTGCAAGCAGGGCTCCCGTGCCGCGCTCCTCGCCGAAGAGGGCCTCGTGCAGGCGGGAGACGTTCAGGCCAAAGCCAACCGCGGGTAGGGCGCGGCCGAAGCGCCCGAGCAGCTCGTCGTAGCGACCGCCCCCTCCGATGGGGGCGCCGAGGGCTGGGTCATAGACATCGAAGACGGCGCCGGTGTAGTAGCCGATGTTGCGCACCAGGCCGAGGTCGAAGATGATCCGTTCGGCCACTGAGGGCTCGAGCAGCTCGTGAACCTGGCGCAGCCCCGTGACGGCGCTCTGAGCCTCGGCGGGAGTGTCGGCGAGCACGTCTGGCCCGCCCCGCCGTTGGGGCACGCTCAGCAGGATCTCCAGAGCCTCACCGGTCAGCCCTGACTCGGCGAGCGCTGTCTCCAGCCCCACGAAGTCGCGCAGGGCGAGCGTCTCCAGCAGGGCGGAGCGCAGCTCATCGCGAACTCGCAGGCTGGCCATCAGGGCAGGGAACAGCGATGCGTCGCCGAGACCGATGCGGTAGTCCTTCAAGCCGGTGGCGTCGAGTGAGTGGCAGAGCACGGTGAGCGCCTCGGCGGTGCCGTGGGGTGCGGGCGCGCCCACGAGCTCGATGCCGGCCTGCAGCAGCTCGCGGGGCTGTCCCCGCTGGGGGCGCACGCCTCGATAGCAGTGGGCGAAGTAGCAGAATCGAAGCGGTGGCTCGCTCGAGGCGTAGCGACTGGCGACCACGCGGGCGATGGGCACGGTCATGTCCGAGCGCAGCACCAGCACGGCACCCGACTCGTCGAACACGCGGTAGGCGGGCTGGGCTTCGGCCATGTCTGCACGGGCGAGCACCGACTCGTACTCCAGGGCCGGGGTGTAGACCTCGCCGTAGCTGTGGCCCTCGAAGACGCCGCGCAGGGTGTCGGTGATGGCGCGCACCTCGCGCGTCTCGTCGGGGAGCACATCGCGCGTGCCGCTGGGGATGGGGTGGATCATGAAGACCCGAGATTACGCGTGTACGGGCTCCGTGGCCACTCGCTCGATGCGGGCGCCCAGCTCGCGCAGGCGCTCGTCGATGCGCTCATAGCCACGGTCGATCTGGCGGATGCTGCCGATCTCGCTGCGTCCCTCGGCGCAGAGAGCGGCGAGCAGCATGGCCATTCCAGCGCGGATGTCGGGGGACTCGGTGCGGGCGCCGTGCAGCTGTCGGTGTCCGGTGATGATGACTCGGTGGGGGTCGCACATGACGATGTCGGCGCCCATAAGGATCAGCTTGTCGGTGAAGATGAGGCGGTTCTCGAACATCCACTCGTGCACCAGGATGGAGCCCTCGGCCTGGGTGGCGAGGGCGACGGCGATGGAGGTGAGGTCGGCGGGGAAGGCCGGCCAGGGGCCGTCCTGGATCTTGCTCTTGTACTCCCCCACGTCGGCTTGCACCACGAGCTTCTGTCCACCGGGGACGATCACGTCGTTGCCGTCGAGCTCCGAGCGCAGTCCGACGCGCTCGAAGACCAGACGGATCATGCGCAGATCGCCGGGCACGGTGTCCTTGATGCGCAGCTCGCCCCCGGTGACGCCGGCGAGAGCCATGAAGCTGCCGATCTCGATGTGGTCGGGTGCCACGTGGTGCTCGCAGCCGTGCAGGCGCTCGGCTCCGTTGACGGTGAGCAGGTTGGAGCCGATGCCCTGGATGTCGGCGCCCATCTTGACGAGCATGCGGGCGAGGTCCTGGACGTGGGGCTCGCAGGCGGCGTTGCCGATGACGGTGGTGCCGGGGGTGAGGGCAGCGGCCATGAGGGCGTTCTCGGTGGCCATCACGGAGGGCTCGTCCATGAACACGTCGGTGGAGCGCAGCCCGAGGGGAGCGCTGAGCACGATCTCGCGGCCACACTCGGCGCTCGCGCCCATGGCGCGGAAGGCATCGAGGTGGGGATCGAGGCGCCGGCGGCCGATCACATCGCCGCCCGGAGGGGGCATCACGGCGCGGTGGAAGCGGGCGAGCAGGGGGCCTGCGAGCAGGAAGGAGGCGCGGATCAGCTCGGCCAGCTCGCGCTCGATCTCGACCTGGTTGACGTTGGCGGCGCAGAGAGCCACGTCATTGGGGCCGCGCCAGTTGACCTGCACGCCGATGGCGTTGAGGATCTCGAGCATGGCCTCCACGTCGCGGATGCGGGGCACGTTGCGTACGAGCACCTCATCCTCGGTGAGGACGCTGGAGGCGAGGATGGGCAGAGCGCCGTTCTTGTTCCCGGCCGGAACCATGGTGCCGGAAAGCGGGACGCCGCCTTCGATGACGAACTTCTCCATGAGCTGTGGGCGCCGCCTTCGGCCCACCATGGGCCCGCCGGTGTGGCGCTTGGCAAGCGTAACAGCCATCTCTCCAGTCAAGTTCGCGCTGGGCCCCGATCGCCCTGCATCGGCGCTCTCCCGACGAGCCCGACGCTCCCCAGCGGGCCCCGGATCTGCAAGACTCGTTGCAGGCGATAGGGGCGATATCGGCTTGCTGGAGCCAAATTCCGGCGGGCCGACGGGTGCGTACAGGTGTTCGTGTCGCTTCCGTCCGCTACCGCTCGTAGCTTACGAACACATGTTCTCTTCTTCAAGAACATCAACTGTGGGGCAGCGCGCGCTTGGTGCGCTTGGCCTGGTTCGCTCTTTCCTGTTGCTCGAGGACGACTACGACGTCGACTGGGAGGTCGATGACCAGGAGGAGTGGACCGAGGTGGATCATCCGCATCGAGCGGCCCTGCGGGGCGGGGCGATTGCAGAGCGACTGGCGCATCGTCGGCCAGGCCAGCTCGAGCCCCGCCCGCAGGTCTGCCTCTCCCCTGTCGAGCGGCAGGCGACGGCGCGTGCGCGCGGAGTAGCGCCGCGGTCGGGCTCGCTGCACTCGAGCTGAGCGGGGGAGCCCCGCAGAGCACGAAGCTAGCTGTCGGTCGGGGCAATCAAGCCGCTGTCGGATGCATGTCGACTGGACGCGAGCGAGTAGCAGACGCCCTCACGATTTGGGGAGCAGTGATCGACGAACTGGCCGCACCTCCAGCGCAACCACCGAGCTCTCGATCACCATATGGCCAGCCATAACACCGATCTCGGAATGGTGCCACTAGTTGGAAACAGTCATTGTCGAACTTACTTGGGCAATATACGTTTTTGCCAACGACGTCGGCTCATATGGCAGATGTCGTGATTGATGGGGGCACGGTGCATGGTCGGGCTTAGGATCGCTCTGAGTTGGGCGCTTCTAGCGTTGGCCGTACGTTTACACATCGCCGCCCGTCGCGATCCATTAACTAACAAGGGGAGACTAATGACCGAGGCAAATCGTACGCGCGTACGGCGTATGAGCGTCACGCTCGTGACGCTAGCAGTGGTCGCAATGGCCCTGGCTGGAGTATCGCCAGCACTCGCGGCCACGCATAATCCCAAAGGTGACTTTGCACAGTTCGCCGACTGTCCACTCAGCAATCCCGCGACAAAATCGTGCATATTTGGTCAAACTGAAAAAGGCGAATTCATCGTCGGTAACACAACGGTCCCAATCAAAAATACGATAACCCTTCAAGGAGGAGTCCAGGAAAACGAAGCAGGGGAACAGAAATTCATCGCCGCCGAAGACGGCAACACACTGTCTAAAACGGCGCAGAGCGTCCCCGGGGGCTTGGCGGGTCTCGTAAAATGCTACGAAATCTCCAACTTCATTGAGCGCATAGCCTGCGAAGTCACGTTCGAAAACGGGGTGACCGGAGTAACGGCCACAACTGAACTCGCTGCGCCGGCTAGCTCCATCGGGATAAGCGTCAGCCACCTCACTGGCGGAGAAGGCACAGCGCTGTCGCTGCCAGTCAAGGTCCACCTCGAAAACCCGCTTCTTGGAAGCAGCTGCTACATAGGCTCGAACAGTAATCCGATCATCATTCCTTTGACCACGGGGACCACGAGCCCCCCGCCACCGAACAAACCGATCTCCGGCAGCATCGGTACGTTTGAATTCAAGGACGAATTCACTCTCGTCGTGATCAAGGAAAACGCGCTTGTGAACAACTCGTTTGCAGCGCCAGGAGCAGAAGGCTGTGGTGGCCTCTTCTCCTTCCTGCTCGATCCGATCATCGACGCGAAACTCAGTCTGCCGGCCGCGGCAGGGCATAACACTGCCATCCTGAAGGGAACCCTGAAGGATGCCGTCGCAGCTGCAGTAAAAGCGAGCGAATAGGTAGCTGAACAAGGCGGATGATTCTCCGCCAATAGCCTACACAGGTGGGGCCCGTCATCGGCGGGCCCCACCTGCGGTTTGAGCTCTACTGGTGCAGAGGCTAGCGGCGTGGACCAGCCTGCACAGGAAGCTCGTCCCTCGCGGATTGGCGCACTCGGGATTGGCGAGTGAGGGGTCCCAGCCGTGAGCGGAGCGATACGTCGGCTGGCGCTGTCCGCGCGGTCCTGACGAGCATCGCTTCGCCGGGTCCAGCCTCGCGCCAACTTGACCCACGAACGAGTCGCGGTTCGACGCAGGGGGCGCCTCGAACGACCGAGGGCCGCCATCGCTGGCGGCCCTCGTCACCTTCTTGAAATAAACCGGCGGCGTCCTACTCTCCCAGGCCCTTGCGGGCCAAGTACCATCGGCGCTGAGGGGCTTAACTGCTCTGTTCGGAATGGGAAGAGGTGTTTCCCCCTCGCTAAAGCCACCGGAAAAGGTCGAGAGACCACGCCTCCCGGTCCTTCAAAACTGCACAGCGCCACAGCGGGTATCAATACCCCATACGGGGCACATAGAAAATCCGTCAAGCCCTCGACCCATTAGTACCGGTCTCCTACGGACGTTGCCGCCCTTCCAGATCCGGCCTATCAACCTGGTGGTCTACCAGGGGTCTTACTCCCTCTAGGGGATGGGAGAGTTCATCTTGAGGCCGGCTTCCCGCTTAGATGCTTTCAGCGGTTATCCGATCCACACGTAGCTAGTCTGCTATGCCCTTGGCAGGACAACAGATACACCAGAGGTGCGTTCATCCCGGTCCTCTCGTACTAGGGACAAATCCTCTCAACTCTCCAACGCCCACGGCAGATAGGGACCGACAGTTTTGTTACCGCAAAAGCCCATCGGGGCCAGTGCGGGCCAGGTCATTTCTGCCTGACTCTGCATGTCGCCATGCAGCTCGGACTATATCTTCACGAAGACATCACTCTTCGCGTTCGGCGTATAGTCTCTGAGGATTCTGAATCGCTGAAACACGATCCAGCCTTTCCTGCTGATTGTCCGCACCCGACACACTTTCACGGTACCGCCCAGTTAGGACGGAACTCGTAGTGCGGGATACTCGGATTTTCCAGCATATAGCCGAATTTATAGACAGCAACGGTTAACTTACTGTCTCACGACGTTCTGAACCCAGCTCGCGTACCGCTTTAATGGGCGAACAGCCCAACCCTTGGGAGCAACTCCACCCCCAGGATGCGACGAGCCGACATCGAGGTGCCAAACCGGGCCGTCGATGTGGACTCTTGGGCCCGATAAGCCTGTTATCCCCGGAGTACCTTTTATCCGTTGAGCGACGGCACTTCCACTTGCTACCGCCGGATCACTAAGACCTGCTTTCGCACCTGCTCGACTTGTCAGTCTCGCAGTCAAGCTCCCTTAATACCTTTACGCTCTACACACGATTTCCAACCGTGATGAGGGAACCTTTGTGCGCCTCCGTTACATTTTGGGAGGCGACCGCCCCAGTCAAACTACCCGCCTGGAACTGTCCAGCACCCGGATTCACGGAGTGCTGTTAGAAATCCAATACACCAAGGGTGGTATCTAAAGGTTGGCTCCACGCCGGCCGCAACCAGCGCTTCAAAGCCTCCCACCTATCCTGAGCGAAGTGCACCGAACTCCAATACCAAGTTGTAGTAAAGGTTCACGGGGTCTTTCCGTCTAGCCGCGGGTACTCGGCATCTTCACCGAGACTGCAATTTCACCGAGCTCCTCGTTGAGACAGCGCTGAAGTCGTTACGCCATTCGTGCAGGTCGGAACTTCACGTTTTCTCTCGTTATCCGAGAGCGCAGACTATCCCTTCACCTCATCAAGCACCTTTAGGAGCGTGGCTTCCGAGTGGCGTCGCTTGCCCAGATTCATCTGGTAAGCGATACCCACGATCTCTCGCAAACCTACACGCTGCAGATGGTCTCCTTGCTTCACCATCTGGCATACCCGCGAAAAGCCTGCACAGCTCTTCGCCTTGTATCCCTGCAAAGGGAAGCGCTCGAAGTGTGGCAAGATGACTCCGACGAGATCTCCAATCGATCGCACCTCAAACTTGAAGGTACGGTCTCCTTTCGACTCGCGGATCCAACCGCAACCGAAGAACGCTTGCAGATCTTCCAGCAGTCGTAGATCCTTCTCGTTGAGTGAGAGCGAGAACGAGGGCCTCACCTCGAGGCCGGTTCGTAGCTTCGCACGAATGGCCAGAGAGACGCAGAAGCATCCCTCACCATCCGTCAGACCTGTGACAAACCAGGGATCCAGCGGCACTGCTACTCCATAGGCGCCCTGTCTTTCGATGAGGGCCGGCGTATTGCGCATCACGTAGATTTTCGGACGTTCCGAAGTGTGACACGCCTCTCCTTTCGGATCAGTCGTTAGGGGGTCACTAGGACTTCCCTCGGGATTGCCCGCTGCCACTTGGGCAGGGAGGGTTTCCCCGATATGAGCCGGTTCTCGACCGTCTCTCGCGAGACGGTGGGGCAAGTGTTTGTGCTTACCCGACAAGGAATTTCGCTACCTTAGGACCGTTCCTGCTGTTACGACTCGGAAAGCCATCTCCGAGCGGTCGGCACATTTCTGGCCGACTCTCATGGTCGCCCATGAGAGCGGACTATCTCATCCCGCTCCCGGTCTGGGAAGTGGGCTCGGCGTATAGTCTCTGGGGATTCGCAACGTCGTGAACGCCGACCAAGACACCGCCGAAGCGGTTGACCGTCTTGGATCAACTGGACGTTGCGCCTTTCCTGCTGATTGTCCGCACCCGACACATTTTCACGGTACCGCCCACTAGGGACGGAACTCGTAGTGCGGGATACTCGGATGTTCCAGCATATAGCCGAGTTTTACAACTACCTCGGTCAACTGATAGTTACGGCCGCCGTTTACCGGGGCTTAGCTTCGCTGCTTCGAACCGAAGTCCTGACAACTCCACGTAACCTTCCGGCACCGGGCAGGCGTCAGCCCCTATACGTCGTCTTTCGACTTAGCAGAGACCTGTGTTTTTGGTAAACAGTCGCTTCAGCCTATTCACTGCGGCCCTCTCGGACTCCACTCGCGAAGAGCTTCACCCTACTGGGGCGCCCCTTATCCCGAAGTTACGGGGCGATTTTGCCGAGTTCCTTAACGAGGGTTATCTCGATCACCTTAGTATTCTCTACTTGCCCACCTGTGTCGGTTTTGGTACGGGCACGCGCTTCCTCCCTAGAGGATTTTCTTGGAGGTATGGCGTCAGGAAGTCGCCGGCTTAACGCCAGCTCACATCGCACCTCAGGTTATGCGGCCCCGCATTTAACATGGGCCACCCCTACATGCTTGTCCCAGGACGACCATCGCCTGGGTTTCCCTAGCCTTCCTCGTCCCCCCATCGGTCAAACGGAAGCGACGTGGTACAGGAATATCAACCTGTTGGCCATCGACTACGCCTTTCGGCCTCGCCTTAGGTCCCGACTAACCCTGGGCAGACGAACTTTACCCAGGAATCCTTAGGCAATCGGTGGAGGGGATTCTCACCCCTCTTTCGTTACTTATGCCGGCATTCTCACTTCCCATGCCTCCACGGCTGGCTTACGCCGCCGCTTTACTGGCATGGGAACGCTCTCCTACCGCGCGATCGACCCGAAGGTCTCACGCACCCGCAGCTTCGGTGACTAGCTTGAGCCCCGTTACATTGTCCGCGCTCGAACACTTGACCAGTGAGCTGTTACGCACTCTTTCAAGGATGGCTGCCTCTAAGCCAACCTCCTGGTTGTCTATGCACTCGAACATCGTTTCCCACTTAGCTAGTACTTAGGGACCTTAGCTGGCGGTCTGGGCTGTTTCCCTTTTGACGCTGAAGTTTATCCCCCAGCAACTGACTCCCGGAGTAAACGTGATTGGTCTTCGGAGTTTGCCTGAAGTCGGTAACCTGGTAGGGCCCCTAATCCAAACAGTGCTCTACGGCCAACACGCAATTTATCCGAGGCTATACCTAAATATATTTCGGAGAGAACCAGATATCACTGAGCTTGATTAGCCTTTCACTCCGACCCACAGGTCATCCGCCCAGTTTTCAACCTAGGTCGGTTCGGCCCTCCACGAGGTCTTACCCCCGCTTCAGCCTGCCCATGGGTAGCTCGCTCAGTTTCGGGTATACCGCCTACGACTATGTCGCCCTATTAGGACTCGCTTTCGCTACGGCTCCGCTCATCGCTTAACCTTGCCGCAGACGAGTAACTCGCCGGCTCGTTATGCAAAAAGCACGCGGTCACAGCACGAAGCTGCTCCCACCGCTTGTAGGCGCGCGGTTTCAGGTACTATTTCACTCCCCTTCCGGGGTACTTTTCACCTTTCCCTCACGGTACTAGTCCGCTATCGGTCACCAAGGAGTACTTAGCCTTGGAGGGTGGTCCCCCCAGGTTCAGTCCGCGTTTCACGGGTGCGGACTTACTCAGGAACGCCTGACAGGAGATCGTGCAGTTTCGTCTACGGGACGGTTGCCCTCTATGGTGCGCGGTTCCACGCGCTTCGACTACCACACGATTTTGTAACTCCTGCCGAGCCAGACACGGCTCGGAACAGGCGCCCTACAACCCCTGACAGACAACGCGTGTCTGCTTACATCTGCCAGGTTTGGGCTGATCCCCTTTCGCTCGCCACTACTCAGGGAGTCTCTGTTGATTTTCTTTCCTCGGGGTACTGAGATGTTTCACTTCCCCCGCTTGTCTTCGCCCGGCCTATGTGTTCAGCCGGGGATAACGCCGCATTACCAGCGTTGGGTTTCCCCATTCGGGAATCCACGGGTCAAAGGCTATTCAGCGCCTAACCGTGGCTTATCGCAGCCGTTCACGCCCTTCATCGACTCTTGGTGCCAAGGCATCCACCATGCGCCCTTACTATCTTGACGGTGATCTGGCCCAACTCGACCCGAAGGTCTTGAAGGGCCCGGTGATACCCGTTTTTCAGCCGCCGCTTATCGATGGCGGCTGATGTGGCATCTGTGCAGTTTTCAAGGACCGTGGAGAGGCGTATAACGCCGGCTGGTCTCCGTGCATGTTGGTCACGTCTCTTTGACGTGTCCCCACGGAAATCGGCGGGCGCCGGTCTCTCAAAACTCAACAGCATGCTGGGGTCGTTTTGCGGCCGAGGCCGATTGCCTCCCCAAGTAGTAATGGGAAACTCGCGGCGTACGGCCATCCAGCCAGGTTCGGTCGACATGCTAGGCCCGACCGCTCGAATGTCGTCCGGTCCTTCGCGCTCGTGAAGAGCTCGAGGCCGGACGGTCGCTGCGATCGGGGCACTGTTATGTGCTCCCTAGAAAGGAGGTGATCCAGCCGCAGCTTCCGCTACGGCTACCTTGTTACGACTTCACCCCAGTCACGAGCCCCACCTTCGACGGCTCCCTCCCTTGCGGGTTAGGCCACCGGCTTCGGGTGTTGCTCACTCCCGTGGTGTGACGGGCGGTGTGTACAAGGCCCGGGAACGTATTCACCGCGGCAATGCTGATCCGCGATTACTAGCAACTCCGCCTTCATGCAGGCGAATTTCAGCCTGCAATCCGAACCGAGACGCACTTTAAGGGATTCGCTCCACCTCGCGGTATCGCAGCCCTCTGTATGCGCCAATGTAGCACGTGTGTAGCCCTGAACATAAGGGGCATGAGGACTTGACGTCATCCCCACCTTCCTCCGGTTTGTCACCGGCAGTCTCGCATGAGTCCCCAACTAAATGCTGGCAACATGCGACGGGGGTTGCGCTCGTTGCGGGACTTAACCCAACATCTCACGACACGAGCTGACGACAGCCATGCACCACCTGTGAAAGTGCCCCGAAGGGAAGACGTGTTTCCACGCCGGTCACTCACATGTCAAGCCCAGGTAAGGTTCTTCGCGTCGCGTCGAATTAAACCACATGCTCCGCTGCTTGTGCGGGCCCCCGTCAATTCCTTTGAGTTTTAGCCTTGCGGCCGTACTCCCCAGGCGGGCAACTTAATGCGTTAGCTTCGACACGGGGGGAGTCGACACCCCCCACATCTAGTTGCCATCGTTTACAGCGTGGACTACCAGGGTATCTAATCCTGTTTGCTCCCCACGCTTTCGCGTCTCAGCGTCAGTCACGTCCCAGCGAGCTGCCTTCGCCATTGGTGTTCCTCCTGATATCTGCGCATTTCACCGCTACACCAGGAATTCCACTCGCCCCTTCCGGACTCTAGCCCGACAGTATCCACCGGCATTCCAGGGTTGAGCCCTGGACTTTCACAGCGGACTAATCGGGCCGCCTACACGCTCTTTACGCCCAATAATTCCGGACAACGCTTGCACCCTACGTATTACCGCGGCTGCTGGCACGTAGTTAGCCGGTGCTTCTTGTGAAGGTACCGTCACTCCGTCCGGCTATTCACCGGAGAAGCTTCGTCCCAACTGAAAGGGGTTTACAACCCGAAAGCCTTCTTCCCCCACGCGGCGTTGCTGCGTCACGCTTTCGCGCATTGCGCAAGATTCCCCACTGCTGCCTCCCGTAGGAGTCTGGGCCGTGTCTCAGTCCCAGTGTGGCTGATCGTCCTCTCAGACCAGCTACCCATCGAAGCCTTGGTGAGCCGTTACCTCACCAACAAGCTAATGGGCCGCGGGCCCATCTTGATGCGGAGGCCGAAGCTTCCTTTCCCCTTGCGGGCACATCCGGTATTAGCCCGAGTTTCCTCGGGTTGTCCCGGTCATCAAGGCAGGTAACCCACGTGTTACTCACCCGTTCGCGGCTCTGCCCCAGGGCAAGCCCTGGTTCGTCGCTCCACTTGCATGTGTTAAGCACGCCGCCAGCGTTCGTCCTGAGCCAGGATCAAACTCTCCGTGAAGAACTTCACGAAAAGCTGTCATGGAGTTGTCGGTCGCCTCTGAGCAAGCTCAGCTGCGCCCGACGGTCAGGGAACCCATACACCGTGGTTCCAAGACCATGACGGGGTACTTCATCTACTTGACTCTTTGTACCGCCACCGAGTACGCCGAAGCGCTCCCGTGGCGGGTCGAACCTGGACGCACACCACGATCGAATCTCGATCGTAGATGCGCATGCTGTTGAGTTTTCAAAGACCGCCAAGCCTCACCGAAAGGGGTTCCTTCTGGAGGAGACCGATCCGACCCAGCGCCCAGAGGCGCCTGCGGGCCGACCGGGGAGTATAGCGCGCCGCGCGCCCCCATGTCCAGTCGGCACTCGAGCCGGCGGGACGGAGCGAGAAGCGTCTGCGCAGTCTACACGCTGCGCAGACGGCGAAAGCGCCGGCGGCCCACCTTCAGCACCTGCCCGTCCGCTCTCGCTACCGCGACGTCATGCTCGCCCGCCGCCAAAGGCTCATCGCCGAGCGTCACCGCGCCCTGGTCGATCAGCCTGCGGGCCTCCGAGCGCGAGAGCCCGAACTCCTGGGCCATCAGACCCGGAAGATGCACCTGCCCGTCCTCGCTCTCAAACACCGCATCCGCGATCTCCTCGGGCGCCTCGCGCGCCACGAACACCCGGTCGAAGTGGGCCTCCGCCGCCCGGGCGTCCTCGTCGGAGTAGAGCCACGAGACCAACCCCCGGGCCAGCTCCCGCTTGGCGTCGCGCGCCGATCCCGCCGGTACCTCGCGCCCCAGCAGCAGGCGGTAGTACTCCGCCATCGCCTCGTCGGGGATGGCCATCGTCTTGCCGTACATCTCCTCGGGCGCATCGGTGATGCCGATGTGGTTGCCCAGCGACTTGGACATCTTGCGCCTGCCGTCGGTGCCCACCAGGATCGGCATCGTCAGCACCGCCTGCTGGGGCTTGCCGTAGGAGCGCTGGATGTCGCGGCCGAGCAGCAGGTTGAACTTCTGGTCGGTCCCCCCCAGCTCCACATCGGCGTCCACCGCCACCGAGTCATAGCCCTGCAGTAGCGGATAGAGCAGCTCGAGCATCGATATCGGCTCGCTCGCGGCCCAGCGTTTGGCGAAGTCGTCGCGCTCGAGCATCTGCGCCACCGTCGTCGTGCGCAACAGGCCCAGCAGCTCGATCATGCTCATGTCCAGCCACTCGCTGTTGCGCCTGACCTCCAACCGCTGGGGATCGGGGTCGAGGATCTTCAGCGCCTGCTCGTGGAAGGTGGCCGCGTTGGCCTCGATCTCCTCGGCGCTCAGCATCGGGCGCAGGCTCGACCGTCCCGACGGGTCGCCCACCCGGGCGGTGTAGTCGCCGATGATCAGCACCACCCTGTGGCCCGCGTCCTGAAACTGGCGCAGCTTGCCCAGAACCACCGCATGCCCGAGATGGATGTCCGGCGCCGTGGGGTCGATCCCGAGCTTGACCCGCAGCGGACGACCCTCGCGGGCTGCGGCCGCGAGCCGCTCCGCGAGCACACCCTCGGGCAGGCTGTCAACCGCGTTGCGCGCCAGCTCGGCGGCCTGCTGGGCAGCGCTCTCGGCAGCCGCGTCGGTGGCATTCGCCATGGGCGCCAATGCTAGACTCTCGCCGTCCGGAGGGTCCGCATCGTGCCGCAAGCCCGCGGCGCTCAGCACACCGCAGCAACCGGTCCTCCCGACCTTTCGGAGCCTCTTGCTCCGCCGCCGATGAGCGCGACAGTTGCCCCCGACATACCGCCCCCGCCCGACCCGCCCGATCAGAGATCGCCCAAGAAGCCCCGCCTGAAGCGGCTGCGCTTCCTGTCGATCCTGTTCGCCGTGCTGTTGCTTGGCCTTGTCTCGTTCGTGTTCGGCATCTTCGTCTCGATCGCCTCCGACCTGCCCTCGCTGACGCGCTTCTCTCAGCTCAAGGACGCCCAGAGCTCGGTGCTGCTCGACGACCTCGGCCATCCCATCGGCGTGCTCAGTCAGCAGAACCGCGTGATCGTCACCCCCGCTCAGATCCCCTCCATCGTCAAGCAGGCTGTGATCTCGATCGAGGACAAGCGCTTCGAGACCAACAGCGGCATCGACATCCGCGGCATTGCCCGCGCTTTCATCCAGGACATCCGCCACAAAGGCAACGTCCAGGGGGCCTCCACGATCGAGCAGCAGTTCATCAAGAACGCCCTTCAGGCCCAATCCCACAGAACCATCCTCGAGAAGCTCCGCGAGGCGGCCCTCGCCTACCAGCTCTCGCACAAGTGGTCCAAGGAAAAGATCCTCGCCGCCTACCTCAACACCATCTACTTCGGCAACGGCGCCTACGGCATCGAGGCCGCCGCCCAGACCTACTTCGGCCACGATGTCAACCATCTCGGCTGTGGCACCCCCTCCCATCAGCTGTGCGTGGAACAGATGAAACCCTGGGAGGCCGCCCTGCTCGGCGGGATCATCCAGTCGCCCACCGCGTATGACCCGGCCCAGCATCCCGAAGCGGCTCGCCGCCGCCGCGACGTGGTCCTCTATCAGATGCTCCAGCAGGGCTATCTCACCCGTCCTGTATATGAAGAAAGCGTCAAACAGGCCCTCCCCGCCCCCCACCAGGTTCAGGCGCCCCAGGAGCAGACAGTCGAAGGGGTGGATGCGGGCTACTTCACCAGCTGGGTAGGGCAGCAGATCATCGAACGCTACGGTGCGCCGCGAGCCTTCGACGGCGGCCTCAAGATCAAGACCACGCTCGATCTCGAACTCCAGCGCGCCGCCGAAGAGGCCGTCAGCGGCTATCTGGCGAGCCCCGAAGGCCCCACCGCCTCGGTGGTGGCCATCGAAAACACCACCGGCGAGGTACGAGCGATGGTGGGCGGGCGCAGCTACGACGAAAGCCCCTTCAACCTCGCCACCGAGGGCGAGCGCCAGCCTGGCTCCTCCTTCAAGGCCTTCGACCTCGCCGCCGCCCTCGAGGAGGGGATCTCACCAGACTCGACCTGGACCTCCAAGCAGAAGGAATTCATCGTCCCCTCGAGCCACGGCAAGGAACGCTTCGTGGTGCACAACGACGAAGGGGCCTACTCGGGCTCGAACACCCTCACCGGCGCCACCGCCTTCTCCGACAACTCCATCTATGCCGAAGTGGGCCTCAAAGTGGGCACGAGGAAGATCGCCCTGCTGGCTCACAAGATGGGCATCACCACTCCCCTGTCCACCAACCCCGCCATGACCATCGGCGGGCTCACCGTAGGGGTCACCCCGCTCGACATGGCCCACTCCTACGAGACCATCGCCCACCAGGGCAGGCGGGTTAGCGGCACCATGGCCCCCCCCGGCGAACCGGTGGGCATCCAGGAAGTGGACTCCTCCAGCCGTCCCCTCCCCGACGGCTCGCACCGCGACATCAACAGCGTGCGCACCAAGGCCGTTCTGCCACCTGAAATCGCCGCCACAGAGACCACGATGCTTGAATCGGTGCTCCAATACGGCACGGGCAAAGCGGCTGCCATCGGGCAGTTCGCCGCCGGCAAGACGGGCACCACCTCCAACTATGGAGATGCCTGGTTCGTGGGCTGGGACTCCAAGTACACCGTCGCCGTGTGGGTGGGCTTCCCCAACAAGCTCATCCCCATGACCACCAACTTCAACGGTACGCCTGTGCTCGGGGGCACCTTCCCCGCGCTGATCTGGCATGACTTCATGACCTCTGCCCTCGGAATTGAAAAAGCGCGCGCCGAACACGCTGCCAAGCCCAAGGGGTCAAAGCCAGGCGAAGCGGGCACGAGCTCGGGCGAAGCTGAAGCGACCCCGGCACCCTCCTCGCCCAACACCACGCCGTCGCAGGGCAGCGCGCCGAGCGGAGCCAAAGGCGGCGAAAAGCAGACGTCGCCCAGCACCGGAGGCGAAGGCGGGAGCGGCGCGGCAACGCCCGAAAAGACGCCCACCCCGGCCACGCCGGCTCACGAAACGTCGCCCAGCAGCCCCGCTCCCTCCTCGCCCGCGACCCCTGAAACTCCTGCCTCCCCGTCTCCCACCGGCGGAGTCAGCCCGGGCGGGTAGCCGACCTGTAGCCACCACTCGGCCCTGTCAGTCTGAAGGTTCGCTCTCCTGTGCATCCCTCCACTCGGGCTCGGTGAGCGCCGCGAGGTCGTCGAGATCCACCGGCCGGCCACTCGCCCGCTTCATGCTGATCAGATCGTCGAGCCCGGCGACGGCGATCTTCATGCCATCGAGCTCGAGCACGAGCGCGCGACTGCGAAGCTCGTCGTAGGGCGGGGCACCGGGTGCCTCATGCAGCACGTCGATCGCCCCATGCCGGGTGTTGAACTGCCAGAGCGTTGCGCGTGGCAACAGCGCCGCATCGATCGCCGAGTCCTCGAGGCCGGGATTGAGGATCCGGGCATCCAGGGCGTTGAGAGCATCCGCGAGGCGCGTCATGTTGGACCGCTCGGGACGCGGGAAGATGTCGATGTCGATCGTGGTGCGGACGTGCCCGTGGGTCTGCACCGCGATTCCCCCCACGATCACATACTCCACCGCGTGCTCGGCGAGAGCATGCAGGATGCGCCCCGCATCAAGCGGCCCATCAAGACCCATCGCTCGCCGCCCTCCCGGCCTCACGCAACCGTCCCGTGAGGCGGTTTGCCGACAGAGCAAGCTCGAGTCGCTGCGCCGGCGAACGCTCGCGCAACGCTGCCAGGTGAGCTGGATCCCACCTGCCGCCCTGCAGGCGGCGGGCTCCCAGCTCCGGTTCATAGCCCATCGCCAGGAGCAGCGATTGCACCGTCTCCCATGTGGGCGCGGTGAGGCCTTGCTCGATGCGGCTCACCGCTGCTTGTGTCGTGCCGGCCCGGCGCGCGAGCGAACGCTGGCTGAGCCCGAGCTGAAGGCGCCGCTCCCGGATGAGTGAACCAGGACTGCTGATATCTAATAGTATATCCCCTCGGTGTGCTCGCGAAGCGCGCTCCGTGATGTCCTCGGTCAGCCCGGGCGGCTGAAGATCGCCGCCGGTCGAGGCCGTGAGACATGGGGGTTGCCCGCCATGCAGAAGCGCCACGGAAGCTCGATGGCGCGCGTGATCCCGATCCGCGTGTCCACCACGATCGACGGAGCGGCCGAGGCAGCGGCAGGCGCCAGGATACGCACGGCCCCTGTGGTCAGATCGCTCTCGTTGTCCTCAAGGGAGATGCCGAGCGCCTGGGTGAGCTTCCCTGGCCCTGAGCAGAGCTCGCTCTCGCGCAGGGGCCGGCCGCTGAGCACGCCCCGTGCGCTCGGGGGGCGGCGGGCGCGCATCGTCTCCATCCCCGCGGTCGGCTCGAGCGCCCGAATCAGGACGGCTGCCCCCACCCCCTCAGGCTCGCAAACGGCGTTGAACAGCGCATGGATGCCATACGAGCGATACACATAGGCTCGCCCCGGCGCCCCGAACAGCGGCCGGGTGCGCGGGGTGAGCCCGACGAAGGCGTGGCATGCAGGCTCGCTCTCGTGGTAGGCCTCGGTCTCCACGATCGTCCCGGCAGTGCCTGCATGCTCGAGCGTGCAGCCGATCAGCCCGCGTGCCACCTCGACAACGGGGCGGTCGTAGAACTCAGGTGGAAGCGCCTTCATCAAGTGCAGTGTGGGCCAGCGCGAGCTGCTCCTCGATGCGAGCGAGCGAGGTGCCTCCCTCGGAGACCTTCGACTCGAGCCACGAGCTCTGGGCGAGCACCGCGTTGAGCTCGCCCCGGTGGGCAGCCAACAGCTCACTGACCGCGGCCAGCTCGCCGTCGTCCAGATCGGAGAGCCCCTTGCCCTCGTCCACCGCAATGCGAACGAGGCCCGCGACCACCCCGTGGGCCTCGCGGAAGGGCATCCCCAGGCGCACGAGCAGGTCGGCCACGTCAGTGGCCGCGATCAGCTCATCACCTGCCGCCTCGCTCATGCGCTCGCGGTTGAAGCGCACGCCCGTGATCATCCCAGTGGCGGCTGCAAGCGTGAGCTCCAACGTGTCCACCGTGTCGAACAGGTGCTCCTTGTCCTCCTGGAGGTCCTTGTTGTAGGTGAGGGGGAGGGCGTGCATCACCCCATGGAACGCCGCCAGGTGTCCCACCACGCGTGGCGCCTTCGCACGTAGCAGCTCGGCCGCGTCGGGGTTCTTCTTCTGAGGCATGATCGAGGAGCCCGAGCTCCAGGCGTCGGAGAGCTCGCAGAAAGAGAACTCGGCGCTTGACCACAGCACGAGCTCGGCGCCCAGCCGGGAGAGGTGGGTGGAGCAGGTTGCGGCTGCAGCCAGGTAGTCGAGGATGAAGTCCCGTCCCGACACCGCGTCGATCGAGTTGGGGATGACCTCGGGGAAGCCCAGCTCGCGGGCGACCTGCTGCCTGTCGGTGTCGAAGTTCACGCCAGCCAGCGCCCCCGCGCCAAGCGGCAGGCGTCCCGACTCGCGCGCGGCGAAGGCGAAGCGCGAGCGGTCACGCCACAGCATCCAGAAGTAGGCGAGCAGGTGATGGCTGAGATATACGGGCTGGGCGCGCTGCAGGTGGGTGTAGCCCGGTAGCGGCCAGTCGCGGTGCTCCTCTGCCCGTTCCAGCAGCGTGGCCATCAGCGCTGAGATCGCGACCTGCGCCTCGCCGGCGCGCTCGCGCGTGTACATGGCCAGGTCGGTCACCACCTGGTCGTTGCGCGAGCGGGCCGTGTGCAGTCGCCCGCCCACGGGACCGGCCACCTCGGTCAGGCGACGCTCGATTGCCATGTGGATGTCTTCATCGCTCGCGGCAAACGGGAAGCTCCCGTCCTTCAGCTCGCGCTCGACCTCGGCGAGCCCAGCATGCAGCGCGTCGCGGTCGGTGCTCGAGATGATCCCCCGGGCGGCGAGCATCGCGGCGTGGGCACGCGACTGGGCGATGTCCTGCGGCCACAACCGTCGGTCGAACGCGATCGAGGCGTTCAGGCGGTGAAAGTCTGGGTGCTGAGGCTCATGGAAGCGCGACATCGCGGGCTAGTCTACGGCTCCCCTCCACCCCTTCCGCTGTGAGCAGTGTCAGCTTAGGTGACCGGGCAGAGCCCGCCGTCGAGGTTGACGCCCGCTCCCGTCACATAGGAGGCATGAGGGGAGAGCAGGAAGCAGGCGAGATCGGCGTACTCCCGTGGCCTTCCCACGCGGCCGAGCGGGATCGCCCAGTCCGCTGCTAGCTTCGCGTAGTAGCCCTCGGGTGTGAGACCGGCCGCAGCGGCGAGTTGGCGCAGCTGCTCGCTTTCGATGGCTCCGATGAGCACTGCGTTGACACGGATGCCATCAGGTGCGAGCTCGCGCGAGAGCGCCTTCGTCAGGGCCAATCCGGCGGCCCGGGAGACGGATGTCGGGGTGGTGTTCGCTGCGGGCGCCTTGCCCGATGTTGCGAGCGTGTTGAGGACCACTCCGCGGCTCTCCCGCAGTGCCGACAGGGCCAGTCGCGTGAGGCGCACCGCTGCCATCAGCTTGAGCGATAGGTCCTCCTCCCAGATCGAGTCATCGTGCTCGGCAAAGGACCCTGTTGCGTGTGTGCCTGCGTTGTTCACCACGCCGTCGATCCGCCCCCAGCGCTCGCTCGCCTGCTCGACGAGGCGGGCGAGGTCCTGCGGACGCTTGACGTCGCCGGGCACCTCAAGGACATCTCCCCCATCCACCCGCAAGGCCCCGGAGACCGCTGCCAGCCGATCGGGCTCCCGGGCAAAGAGGGCGACGCGAGCCCGCTCTCGCACGAGCTGCTCACAGAGCGCTTGGCCGAGCCCGCGCGAGGCGCCTGTGACCAGGAAGACCTTCCCCTCGAGCTCGAGGTCCATCGCAGGTAGCTCCTAGATCGCCGGCGGCGTACGTCCGTCGTGTCCGACGTAGCCGTCCTTGCCGCCAGCGCAGATGTAGATGGTGTCCTCGGGGCCGACGATGCGGATCCGGCGGGCGGTGGCGGCATCGACACGAGCAAAGCAGCCCTCCTCCAGGCGGTGCACCGACCCGTCGCCGAACTCCATCTCGATGGCGCCGCGGTGCACGAAGTAGAGCTCCTCCTGCGTGTCGTGGTAGTGCCATTTGGTCTGATAGCCAGCCTGGCGCACGAGGGCGTTGACGCCGAAGGCGGTCACACCCAGGCCACGGCGGACCTTGCGAAAGCCGTAGTGATCGCCCAACTGGTCCAGCCCGCCAACCGCGTACCCCTCCCCAGTGACTATCTCGGGATAGCCCTCCTGTCGAGGGTCTGCCTTCGCCGCTGAGCCGTGAGACTCCTCAGCCGCCACGGCCGCTTCCCGCGAGTATGGCTGCCGGCGCCGGGTTGGGCTCCTCGGCAAATAGCCACGGAGTTCGATGGCCGATCAGCTCGCCTTCGTAGCGCCTGCGCGTCCCATAGACGACCCAAGTGGTATCGACCTCACCGAAGCGCTCCAATACACGCAGCTCGTCAGGGTGGCGCTCTGCGAACTCGACGAGCGTGACGCCAGCCTCGTAGTCGCCGGCGAGCAGGTTGCGTGCCACGATCGGGTTGGCGGACTCCTCCACGACCCGCTCGAAGCGGGTCAGATCCACATAGCCGGTGGCCGCGGGAACAACTCCCAGGCTCTTGGGCTCGGGCACGTCGGCGCGTGCCAGGAGCCCCATTTCCTTGGCTGGGTAGAGGAAGGTGTCGACCACGAACACCTCGTGGCGGTAGCGCTCGGTTACCACATGCACCTGTGGGTGGGCGCTGCACTGCACGAGAAATGCATTCTTCTGCTCGCGGACCCGCTCCAGACCGTCAAGGAAGTCAGCAGTCAGCTCCACGCGGGCATCAGGCAGCCCCTGGAACGCCAGATAGTGCTGCAGCGCGTTCTCATGGCAGGTGCCCGATGGTCCGAGCGTGATGAAGGTCGGAGGCGTCATCGATTAGATCTCCCGCCAGCAGGGTTCCACATCCTATGGGACGGCGTCAATCCAAATCTCACATTGTCTCCAACATACAGCTATTTGGAACTCCTCCGGATATCGACGAGCTACCCGACCCGTATGAGCAATTTTCTGGAACGTGTTTCTTTCGCGTATTCCAATATCTAAGCGATATTTCCGTGACTTCCGTCGTTCGGGCTCCACCCTGCGTGCAGCTCTCTTGCCAAAGGCGTCGCCCCTATCTAGGATCGTCCGGACCCGCTGAACCAAGGGACTCCGGGCTGCCGGTGTAACTACGCCATCAGGGGAAGCTAGAGACTCGACACGCACCAGTACCTTAATCGGTGAAAGGACCGGTCTTAAACACCGGTGATCCGGGTTCGAGCCCCGGCTGGTGCATGGCAATAAGTGACACAGTGATTTGCTGATGACTACCAACCTGTTCGACTACTTCGAGAAGCTTTCCGTGGGCGAGGATGAGCACGCGCCCTGGGCGGCCCGCGCGCCGCGCCGGCCGCGCCCCGACTACGACCTGAAGCTCGTTCCCCGCTCGCCGAATTGGCGAGAGGACGAGGCATCGCTCGAGGCGATGGAGAGGATCGCGGCCGAGCCCTGGGTGAAAAGCGTGCTACGCCGCGAGGATGAGGTGAGGCTGTGCGTCGAGGATAGCTGGATCGAGACTGCAGGCGCCGCGCTGGAGGCCGGCGGCAGCGCCGAGGCGACGCTCGGTGATCTCGCCCAGGGGCAGCGTTACTCGGTCCAGTTCTGGGACGCCAACGCCACCAAGGCGCTGCACGTGGGGCATCTGCGCAATCTGGCGATCGGCAACGCACTTGCAGCTGCGCTGACCCAGGCCGGCGGGCGGGTGGAGCGCCGTAGCCTGATCTCAGACTCCGGTCGCAGCATGGGCGAGGCGATGGCCGGCGTGGTCAAGAGCGGTAGTCATGAGCAGTCGTGGCCCAACAGTGGGCAGAAGAGCGATCACTTCGTGGGCGTTTGCTACGCCGACTACGTCGCCGCCGGCGCCCTGCTCGCCACCGAGAACGGTGATGTGCAGGAGGACTCGCTGACGCGCGAGCTCGAGCTGCAGGACGACACGGCCGACGAGCTGCTCAAGGGCGTCCTGCACGGCGACCCCGCGGCGCTCGAGCTGTGGTTCAAGACCAGAGCGTGGGTGATCGCCGGGCAGCGCAAGACGCTCGCGCGCCTGGGCGTCTCCTTCGACCGGGTGTTCTTCGAGTCGGACTTCCTCTCCGATGCTGCCGAGCTGACAGCTCGGGGGCTGAGCAGCGGGCAGCTCACGAAGCGCGATGACGGCGTGGTCGTCTACACGAGCGGCCTGGAGGAGCTCGAGGAGATGCCGCTCGTGCGAGCCGACGGGGTGCCCACCCAGCACATGCGGGCGGTGGCCTACTGGATGTCGGCGCCGGAACAGGAGAACGTGACCACCATGCAGATATGCGGCACCGAGTGGGTCTCCCACGCCGCCTGCATCCACCAGCTGATGACCGAGCTGACCCCTCCCGGCAACGGCGGCGTGCACCCCACCCGCGACATCTTCCACGGGATGGTCGCAAGACAGAAGCGGGCAGTGAGCTCGAGCGCGGAGGGAGGGCTGCTGATCGACGATTTGATCGAGCAGCTCGAGCAGCGGATCGACGCGGATCCGAGAATGCGCGAGTCTCGCCGTGCCCATCCATCTCCAGAACGGATCCCCGCACAGGTGATGCTCGGCTACTTCCTGCCCTACCCGATCACGCCGGCTATCGAGTTCGATCCGGACCGGCTGCTGAGCGACAGCGAGAGCATGGGCTGGGACATCGTGCGGGCCAGGTCAACTCACGGCGGCGGCTCGACCCCGGGGCACAGCCCCGCCCAGGAGCCCAACTACCGCTTCGCCGTGATCCAGTCCGAGCTCTACCGCCGCTACCTGCGTCTAGCTGTGCAGCGGCTCGACGTCCGGCCGATGGCCCACTACGTCAAGCACCTCGCGCAGTGGTATCTAGAAGAGGAGCGCAGCACGCACGTCGAGCGGGTGGTGCACACCCTGCTCGACCGCGGAGCCCGTGGGCTTGGCTTGGAGACGGGCCGATGAGCACTCTGCTGGTCGACAACTACGACTCCTACACCTACAACGTCTTTCATCTGCTCGCAGCCGTCTGTGGCGAGGAGCCGATCGTGGTGCACAACGACATGGTCTCTTGGAAGGCGCTCTCACGCTTCGACTTCGACGCGATCGTCCTCTCCCCCGGTCCCGGTCGACCCGACCGCTGGCATGACTTCGGTGTCTGCTCTGACATTCTGCGCTCGAGCGAGGTTCCTGTGCTCGGCGTCTGCCTCGGTCACCAGGGCCTCGGGCATGTGCTCGAGGCGGACGTCTCCACGGCTCCACTGGCGATGCACGGCCGCCTGAGCAAGGTCGAACACTCTGATGATGCTCTGTTCGCCGGGATCCCACAGGGCTTCTCGGTCGTGCGCTACCACTCGCTGGCTGTGACGGGCTCGCTGGGGTCCAAGGGTCGCGTGACCGCGTGGACGCCGGACGGCGTGGTGATGGGCATCGAACACAGCGAGCGGCCGATGTGGGGTGTGCAGTTCCATCCGGAGTCCATATCCACCGAGTACGGTCACAAGCTGATCGAGAATTTCTACGGGCTCGCGCGCGAGCGCAAGCAGCGCCCACGCCACCGCCTGAACGTGCCGCTCGTGCCCCCGAGACGGTGTCGCACGCGTCGGACGGACTCCGAGGTCACGCTGCGCTCACGTACGATCGAGCACGAGCCCGCGACAGAGGCGTTGTTCGAGCGCCTCTTCGGCTCGGCCGAGCATGCCTTCTGGCTCGACAGCGCCGTCGCACCCACCTCCCTCGCCCAGCACTCCTACATGGGCACGAGTGCGGGCCCTGCCCGCACGGTGTTCGAGTACGACGTCGAGCGGGGCGTGGTGAGCGCCACGCGGGCTGATGCCACCACGATCGAGCGGGTCTCGATCTTCGACCTGATCGATCGCGAGCTCCAAACGCGCTCCGTCGATCCGCCCTCAGGGATCGCACCGGGCCTGCTTGGCGGATATGTGGGCTACCTCGGCTATGAGTGCAAGGCCGACTGTGGCTCTACCAACGTGCACAGCTCCGACGTTCCCGATGCCGTGATGATGTTTGCCAACCGCGTGGTGGCGGTTGACCACGTCGGCCATCGCACCCACCTGTTCGCCGTGTGCACGGGCGATGAGCAGGAGGTCGAGAGCTGGCTCGAGCAAGCGGAGCAGGCCGTGCGGGAGTCGGCCGACTTCTCCGCGCCGCTCGAGCCTGTCACCGTGAGACGGGCGCATGGGGCGGGCGCCCGTCCGGTGATCTTCAGATGTGGGCGTGGACGCGAGCAGTATCTCGCCGACATCGCCCGCTGCCAGGCTGCTCTGAATGCGGGTGAGTCCTACGAGGTGTGCCTCACCGACCAGATCCACACCGATGCGAGCCCCGACCCGTGGCTCCTTTACAGGGTCCTGCGCCGGCGCAACCCGGCACCATTTGGTGCCTATCTGAAGCTCGGCAAGATGACCGTGTTGAGCTCCTCGCCGGAGCGCTTTCTGTCGGTTGGGCGCGACCGCCGGGTGCAGGCCCGTCCGATCAAGGGGACCGCTCCACGATCAGCCGACCCGGTCCAAGACGAGGCGCTGCGCGCGAGCCTGCTCGACGACGAAAAGACCTTTGCGGAGCACCTGATGATCGTCGATCTGCTGCGCAACGACCTCGGGCAGGTATGCGAGGTGGACAGCGTGCGCGTGCCGGACCTCATGGTTGTTGAGCCCTACACGACCGTGCACCAGCTGATCTCGAACGTGACGGGGACGCTCGAGTCCGGGCGCAGCCCGGTGGAGTGCGTTCGGGCGTGCTTCCCGGGGGGCTCGATGACGGGCGCACCGAAGCTGCGAACGATGGAGATCATCGATGACATCGAGCGCGAGGCGCGCGGCGTGTACTCGGGAGCGATCGGCTACTTCGGCCTGGATGGCAACGTCGACCTGTCGATCGTCATCCGCACGATCGTGATGCGCCCCGGGGCCACCACGATCGGAGCGGGTGGTGCAATCGTGACGCAATCCGATCCGGTGGACGAGTTCGACGAGCTGCTGCTGAAGGCACGCGCGCCGATGGCCGCGATCGCACAGGCGATGACGGGCAGCGACTCCGAGGCGGCGTGGAAGGTTCAGGTAGAGCGTCCAACGACCTCAACGAGGATGGCGCAGGCGTCGTGAGCGAGGCGGGCTCCTCGATCGACTCGCTCCAGACGCAGGAGCAGGCGGCCTGGACCATACGCCGGGCGAGCGCGCCGGACGCCTCGGCCGTGGCAGCGGCGGTGTGTGAGCTTTTGATCGAGCTGGGTGCAAAGCCCGCCCCAACCGAGCGCATGGAGCAAGCTGCCAGGACGCTGGTGGATGACCCCGATGCGGGCGCGGTGCTGCTCGCTGACGCGCAGGGAGAGGTGGTTGGCGTGCTCGGCACAAGCTGGCAAAGCGCGATCCGCGTTCCTGGCCGCTATGGCCTGATCCAGGAGCTGTGGGTGCGCCCCGGCTGGCGCAGCCGCGCGGTTGGAGCAGAGCTGCTCGAGGCGCTCTGTACGCTCGCGCGCGCTCAGGGGATCGGGCGCATCGAGGTCGGTCTCCCAGGCGAAGGGTTCTCCCATCTCGCGGCCACGGAGGCGTTCTATCTGAACAACGAGTTCAAACGCAATGGCCTACGAATGCGCAGGCAGCTGTGAGTAGCGAGCTGGTGATGGTCGAGCAGCCCGAGGGCGAGGCGGACAGCGCACCCTGGATCCTGGACCGCCACGGGCGCAGGATGAAAGGGCGCGACGACAGCCGGCGCATGGCGGAGCTGCGCGGCGGGCTCACGCGACACCCCCGCGTGAAGCCCGCGATGGTCGACACCGAGCCCGCCGAGGTGGAGCGAGTTGTGGCGATGTTGCACGAGAGCGAGTACCTGGAGGCACTGCGGAGCATCGACTGCAAGGAACCCACGCTGATGCCGCAGTGGGCGCCTCCGGGCCTACCGGCTGACAGCCCGGTTTGGCCTGAGGTGGTCGCGACCGCGTTTGCGGGCGTGCGCACGGCGATCGCCGCGGCCGAGCGGATCGTGGCGGGGGATCGCTTCGCGTATGCGCTCTGCCGTCCTCCCGGGCACCATGCGGGCCCGTCATGGATGGGTGGCTACTGCTATCTCAACACGGCAGCAGCAGCCGCTCAGGCCCTGTGCGATGGAGGCGTAAGGCCCGTTGCGATTCTCGATCTTGACTTCCACTTTCCCACGGGAACTTCGGCTGTTGTGGCGCGTATGCCCGATGTGAGCCTCCACTCGCTGCATGCGACCACCCTCGAGAACGTGCCGTGGCGTGCTGTTCAGGAGCGTGAGGATGAGCGCTTCGTTAACTTCCGCGTGGCCCCGGCCGCGGAGGAGTACCTCGCCGCGCTGGAGGATTCACTAGAGGAGATCGCACGCACGTCGGGCGCGCTTGTGCTGTCGCTGGGCTATGACACGGTCGCGGGCGATCCCCACGGCAGCTGGAGCTTCCCACCGGAGATCTTCGCCCAAATCGGCGTTAGTCTTGCATCCTCGGGACTTGCGCTTTGCGTGGTGCAGGAGGGCGGCTACGCGCTCGACCTGCTGGCCCAGTGCAGCCAAGCCTTCGCCCACGGGCTGCTGGATGGAGATGGGACATGAGCGGCCTGGAGCCTTTTCGCCGCCGGCTGGACGAGATCGACGAGGCGATCGCGGGCCTGCTCGGGGAGCGCTTTGAGATCTGCCGGGAAGTGGCGCACTACAAGCGCACAAACGACGTTCCCATGATGCAGCCTGATCGTGTAGCGGAGGTGCGCGCACGCTACATGAGCCGGGGGGCCGAGGTGAACCTGCCGGCGTATTTCGTAGCCGAGCTGTTCGACCTGCTGATCGGCGCCACGTGCAGGCTCGAGGACGAACTGATGGAGGCCCCGCAGACGCCCGTGGAAGAGTCATGAGTGAGCGCCTGCCACCCGGGCCGCGGATGCCCGCCACCCTCCAGGCGGTTGGCTGGGCCCGCAGGCCACTGCCGTTCCTGGAGCGCTGTAGGCGACGCTATGGCGATGTTTTCACACTGCGGGTACGCCACTCGGGGACGTGGGTTATCCTCGCGGACCCGGTCGACGTGAAGAAGGTGTTCACGGCCGACCATGCGACCCTGGCTGTGGGTGTGGCCAATTCGATTCTGGGACCCCTGCTGGGCCCACGCTCGGTGATGCTGCTTGAGGAGCCCGACCACATGCGCCGGCGCAAGTTGATGCTGCCGCCGTTCCACGGCGAGCGCATGCAGGGCTACAGCGAGATGATGGCCGATGTCACCCGCGCAGAGCTGAGACGCTGGCCACAGGGCGAGGCTTTCGCGCTGTGGCCACGGATGCAGGAGATCACCCTCGAAGCGATCATGCGGGTGGTCTTCGGCCCACCGGAAAGCGAGCGGCTGCTACGGCTGCGCTCGCAGCTGCGCGAGCTGACCGACTGGATGAACGACCCGCGCCGACTCACGCTGCTAGCGGCCGCGGGACCGCGCTGGCTTGCCGGCAACACCGGCTACCGAGACGTGATGGGGCCGGTGGAGGCGAGCGTCCTCGAGGAGGTTCGCCACCGTCAACAGGGCGAAGGGCCAAGATGCGCCACAGACATCGCCTCAATGCTCGCCGACGCACGCTACGAGGACGGATCGCCGATGAGCGAGCAGGACCTGCGCGACGAACTGGTGACCCTGCTCACAGACGGGCCCACCTCGAGCCTGATCTCGTGGGCGTTCGAGCGTCTGCTTCGACACCCCGAGAAGCTCGAGCGCCTGCGCCGTGAGATCCTCAGGGGCGAGGAGGACATCTATCTCGACGCTGTGGTCAAGGAGACGATGCGCCTGTGTCCAGGAGCGCCCTTGGTCGTTCGCAAGCTGCTCAAGCCGATGGAGCTCGGTGGGCATAAAGTGCCGGCGGGCACAACCGTCGCGCCAAGCGTGCACCTGATCCACCGCCGAAAGGACATCTATCCCCGACCGCTCAGCTTCGTCCCGGAGCGCTTCCTGGAACGTCCAGCCGGAACCTATACGTGGATCCCATTCGGCGGTGGAGTGCGACGTTGTCTGGCTGCAAGCTACGCACAACTGCTGATGAAGACGGTCATTGCGACGGTGCTCGGGGAGGTAGATCTGAGCGTTGTCGAGCCACGTTCGGAGCACCCGCAAAAGAGCGCGATCACATTTGTGCCGCACAGGCACGCCCTCGTAACCGTTGCGAGAGTGAGACGACCCCAGCCGATCCCAATGGAGCTGACAGCCTGACGATCCGCCCTAAGGGGAATCTCCGCCGGGAATCGATCGCATCGCCCGTCAAAGCCCTAAACTGGGCTGTCTCCGGGTGCTCCCGACAGTTGGGGGTTCGATAGGTCTTTGAGGTTGGACGGGTTCCCCGCGCGGGGAACCCGTCCGTGTCTCTGCTCAGGCTGCCTCCTTCACCGCCAAGTGAAGAGAGAGGTTGAGCCTGATGAGCAAGGATGACGTGCTGTTCGGCTACCGCCAGCAGCTTTTCGCGGAGGCAGCGAGGACGAGTGTCTCGGCGGCGTGCCGGACGTTCGGGGTGCACCGCTCCACCTATTACGCCTGGAAGCGCCAGGTCGACCGGCACGGCCTTGAGATGCTCAGGCCCCGGGAGCGTCGGCGTCCGCAGATGCCTAACTCGCTGCCGAAGATGATCGAGGAGCGCATCGTGTCGTTCTCGATCGCCCATCCGGGGCTTGGGCCGAGGCGCGTCGCCTCTGAGCTGGCCAGGGAGAAGTGGGGTGGGATCATCGTTTCCCCGAACGGTGTGTGGAAGGTTCTCTGTCGCCACGGGCTGAACACCCGCGCGAAGAGGCTGGGGCTGATCGCGGGCTACGCAGCTCCCTATGAGCCGCCCAGAACGCCAGAGCCAGAGCGCCATATCGATGTGCAGCGGCCCGGGGAGCTCGTCGGGATCGACTGCTTCTATGTCGGCCGGCTGAAGGGCACCGAGGGCGCGATCTGGCAGCTCACCGCGATCGACATCGCCTCCTCCTACGCGTGGGCGGAGCTCGTGGTCTGCAAGCACGGCAACCCCACCGCCCTACAGACCAGCGTCCTCGCCAGACGTGTCGCCCGGGAGCTGAAGGCCGCAGGCTGGAAGCTCGAGCGCTTCCTCTCGGACAACGGCAACGAGTTCAAGGGCGACTTCACGAAGACCATCGACGCGTTGAAGGTGCGCCACACCCGCATCCACGCCGGCAGGCCGCAGACCAACGGACACGTCGAGGCGCTGCACAAGACGATCCTCGACGAGTGCTGGAGACCAGCCTTCGCTCGCTATCTCTATCCCCGCTACACCGGCCTGAAACGCGAGCTCGATACCTACCTACGCTTCTACAACACCGACCGCGCACACCACGGCAGACTCACACAAGGACGCATCCCCGCAGACATCGTCTACCGTGCCCGAAAGATGGAGGCAAGATGAGCCGCACCTGTCGGCACATCTCGGAGGCCGCCCACCCTAAACCGTCGCGATCCGCGCCTGAGGCGAAAGCAGCTACACACCCCGGCCCCAAGCGCTGACGCTCGATCCAGCTAGCTTACGGTCAGAGTTAATCCGTTCTCGAGGACGGTTAACAGCGAGGCACCTGCTAACACGATTGGTTCTTTACCGAGGCTGCACGCTCCTTCTTTCGGACTTTCTTCTTCGGTGGTTTTGTCGGTTAAGCTTTCAACCGACCCAAGTTCCGAGTTCGACAGCGCGAGGGAGTTCGTCGTGACGCATTCATCTTCGACTGTCCCAAGGATCGTTTTGCATTTCGTTAACCAAGCCAGTTTCGTAACTAACTCACGGAAGGCGCCCGCAACTAACACAATTTCTGCTTTCCACGGCAATTTGACCGAGGTGAACCCCACCAGTTCGGTGCACGTGCCCGAGCCTTCGGTCGCCGTCCTGTTGAATTTCGTGCACGTCCAATTTGTAATTTCGCCTTTCGCTCCCGACCCCACTTTCCAGAAGTATTCTCCTTTTTCGCATTCCAACTCTACGCCCGTGCCATTATCCTTGAATCGCCACCCTGTCATCAGTTCCTGTAACGCTTCTTTTGCGGTGGTGATTACTGCGCCGTCTTCTAACCATTCCGATTCAGCAAATGCCGCGCCAGCGCTAACACCGCTGAAGACCACAGCCCCGAACGAGCACAACATACCAAGAGCTACGTTCCTCATATCGTCCTCCCATTGTTCTAGGAATCCGTTTTGGACGCTTGCGCGCTCAGCTAGACACAGCACATACGCTTCGTGCTCGGCACCAGAAACCCGGCACCGAGCACTCGGCGTACTCACCTCATAGGAGTTCCAATGAGCGTACTCATCTCATCGGATTTCCAATGACGGCGCCGCTTAGCTGACCGTCAAGAGTTAATCCGTTCTCGAGGACGATTAACAGCGAGGCACCTGCTAACACCACTGGTTCTTTACCAAGGCTGCACGTACCTTCTTTCGGGCTTTCTGTTTCGGTCGTTCCGTCGGTTAAGCTTTCGACCGATCCGAGTTCCGAGTTCGACAGCAGGGAGGAGTTCGTCGTGACACATTCGTCTTCGACAGTCCCCAGGATCGTTTTGCATTTCACTAAGTATGCGCCTTTGATCAGTAAGTCGCGGAACGCGGTTCCCGATAAAACGATTTCCGTTTTCCACGGCAGTTTGACCGCGGTGAGCCCCAGCACTTCGGTACACGTGCCGGAACCTTCGGTCGCTTTTGTGTTTACTTTCGTGCAGGTCGCAGACGTCACTTCGTCTTTGGCGCCTGCGCCCACTTTACCAACGCTTTCGCCTTTTTCACATTCAACCTCGACCCCGGTACCGGTGTCCTTAAGCTTCAGACCAGTCATCAGTTCGAGTAATGCTTCTTTTGCGGTGGTAATTGCAGCGCCGTCTTCTAACCATTCCGATTCCGCAAACGCCGCGGTAGCAGCGACTGCGCTGAGCGCGAAGACCGCTAGAATCGCGGTCAGCATCAATGAGAGTTTCCTCACGGTTACTCACTTGCCTTTCTACTCAAGACGGTCCGGGAGGATTGCCCGGCTTCGTCCGAGTGCTTAGATCGACTGCGACGGAACACCAACCAGCTGCTCCATCCAGCCCGGTTTGATCCCACACGCCCTGCATCAGGCAGTGGGCGTAACTAACATACCGCTCGTTTATCACTGCGGTCAAGGCTTAGGCTGGCACCGTTTCCCACTCATTTGACGGCTCTTTCGATCAAGCCTCGACGAATCTGATGGTTGGGCCAATCCCGGATGGCCCTCTGGGTCTAGGGCAGCCCAGTGTCCAAGACCGAAGCGATTCGCCACCGACCCTGTTCGCGGTGTATGTCCAGGTATCGCTCCGCGGATGCGCCAAAGCGAAGCAACACGTACCCGCGGCTCCCGGCGATGCGCACAACGCCAACGCTGAGGGTGCGGGCTTCGGCCTCCAGTTGCCGGCGGCGCACGATGAAGAGCTGGCTCAGGACCGCCGCACATGTCCCTCGGGCGGAAGCGGATGGCCCGCTGGATTCCACAGCATCGACTTCCGGGGCTTCTTCGGCGAGGAGCGAATAGAGCAACGAACACGCCCTCGCGCCATCCGCTGAAGCGGCTGCTTTCAAATACAGACGAACTAGAGTCGAGATCGCCAGTCGCACCGCCGGGGCCGCTGGGCTCCCGAGTAACAGCAGTGGGTAATCGTCCTTATCGTAGTACCCGCCGGTGTCGTTGTCGTCATCTGTGTCGCTGTGGTTGGCGTCGGCGGACGCGCCGGCTCGAGCTGGGGCCGGGGTGGAGTGAGTCGAGGCTGGTCTTGACAAACCCTCCGAGCTGTGGCGTGCAGCGCTCCCACATGCCGAAACGCCAACGCCACAGATCAGGAGAAGCAATGCGCCTATCGCAACCCGCATGCGAGCTATCTACGTAACCACTCTCGCGACACGGGTCATCCGACCGTGGCGCAATCACTGAATCCCGCGCGCTGCGCGGTGGTCCGCATCCGACGGGCGATGTCTGCGCTCTTGGTCAAGATTGGTTCCATCCCGTGCACCTTGCCTGTCCTCACCACCTGGCCAACCTTGATGATGCTTTCGATGATCGCGCGTCTGGAGGCGAGTATCTGCTGCCATTGCGGCGCGAGCGATACAGGCACCGCCAAGCGCCCAAGTTCGTCCAGGGCCCGTTGCTCGCGTGCCGCCCGGCGTCCGACCACGCGCACGATGTCCTGCACCGTCGCGATGTTGTCGCCGGCAAGTTCCCTGTTCAGCCGGCGGCAGACGGCATCCGCCGCGGTGACCAAGCTCGCCCGGGTCGGTGCCGCTGCGCTGAGGGGTTTGCCAGATGCGCCTGAGCTGGTGCTACCTCCACAACCGGCCATCAAGATCGCAGCTGCGACCAACGGCAGCCCTGATAACGGTACGCGCATCTCCGTCCACCTCAACCTTTCTCTTGCCCGTAGGCGCTCAGTATGATCCCGGCAATGCGGGCGCCAACTTTCACCTAACGCCCGCCTGGACACACTCGCAGACGCAGTGATTGTGGTCAAGAGTTAGGCGGCTTCCGTTTCCCACTTCTTAGTTTTGGAACCGAGCGCAGCGTCGAGTAGAGCTCGCCTTACACCCCTGGGCGAACGACGACGGTGGGGTCTGAACCCTCTACAGGTTCAGACCCCACAAACCCGCCGTTATGGCACGTCTCCGCCCTGATACGGGCGCGATTATTCTGCTGTTACGGCCCAAGAACCGGTGATGAACGCCCCTTCGCTGCTCATGCCAAACAGGAAGACAGCACCGGTCGGTGTGGTCGTTGCTGCTTCGGCGTTTTCCGCACCGCCTGGAATGCCTTCGAACACGCAGAGGAACCCCGCTTCCGCCGCTGGCTTCGATACTTCTCCGCTGCAACCGGCGGGGACCTTGCTTTCCGAGACGTCTTTAGCCGTCACGAAGACGATCTTGGAGTGTTCGAGCGAGACGGCGAGCTGGATCGGAAATGAAACCGCGGCAAGGGCGGTCTTCGACGTCGGTCCAGTGGCCAGCGCAACGAAGGTCCCTGTCTCCGTCGCCCCCGACGGGAGTTGGCTCTCCGGGCTCCAAGGACTCCCGGCTTCGCCTTTGGCTCCCTTTTCGCCCTTTTCGCCTCTTTCGCCCTTTTCGCCCTTTGCGCCCGGGCTGCCAGCTTCGCCTTTGGGCCCTGTGCCGCCAGCTGGACCGATCGGTCCACCGGTGCCGGTCGCCCCCATGCGCCCAGCAGGCCCAGCTTTGCCTTGCAATGCCTTGAGAACCTTGGGGCTAATTTGCTTCGTCGAGCTGATGAGGTAGTGACCGGCGGCATATGCTCCGCCCGTCATGGCGAAGACCAGAGCGAGGGTCGCGGCGACGTTAGCGTAGGTAAGTCGGCTTCGAACTCTTGAGGCCATGCAATCTCTCCTATCGTAAAGTGATGACTCCCGCGTCGCACAGAGCAGACGCGCGCGGGACAGTGGCGGGAGCTGCTTCTATTTCTTGAGCTTGCTGCCAGCCCCCTTCCCGTGATGCTGACTCTGCCTGTCGGCATGGTTGGCCTTTTGCCTCGGGCAGCCGCTGACCGCAACGGGCGTGTTCTGATCAATCACGGCTCCGTTTTGCGCGGCGAACGCTGTCGGCATCACAAGCGTCGTGGGCACAGCTTTGTTGACGAACTTTGCTTTCCGCACCACTCGGCCGGCGCGGTGTTCCGTCACGATGGTCCGGACTCTTGCGATACGCGTCGGGTGGCAGAGGCTGCCGTTTGCGGCCAGAGCCGAGTTTGGTCCTTGCGGCAGGGTCAGTTCGAAGCTCGATACAGGCTGATCTGGCACCGCGTGGAAGGTGGAGCTCGTTATACCGGCTTTGCTTATGAACGTTTCACCATGAAGCTCGATAGTCACCCCGTATCCTTGCAAGACAAGCACGAGTTCGGGGAACTTCGCACCTCCGTAGGAGACGAAATAAGCGGGCCCTGCCAAAGGAACGGGGAGAATCGGAGTTATCGCGCTCGCCTGGCCGACCCGCGATTGCGCAGGGCAGGCAGCCGGATTCGCATTGAACACCGTGTTTGTGCAGGCTTTTTGCAGGGTTGTCAGTCGCGAAGGCAGCTGAAGCGGGAGGCTGACCTTGACGGAGCGGATGTTGGCTTGCGTACCTTGAGGCGCAGATGGGTACGTTAGCCTCACCTTGAGACCTGCCCCTAGCTTTTTCGATGTCTTCCCAGAGACGGTGACTCGAAAGGTCGGCTTGAAGTTGAGAGTCTGGCATTCCGCTACTTGAAACGGGGTGTCAACCAACACTGGGACATCATCGGCGGCGGTGGTGAAGTTCATTCCAGCGCCCATTACGGTCGCCGCGAACGTGGTGCGTGAACAGCTCGTCGGGTTCAGCGTGAAGTTCGGCCTGTCGGTGTAGACGCGGATATCGCGGACATGGACCACGATGCCTTTCAGGATGTGGGGGATTTGGTCAGAAGCACCCGCGTCGACCGTGACCGCCGCGGTAATCGGATCGATCCGGAGAGCCTCCCGCACGACCACGGTGCCGAGATCGAACGGCCCAACCTTGGCGGTGGTCACGGCCACGACCGAGAACGGCGCCCCGTTGTAGGGACCCGCCAGATACAGCTGACCAGGGGTCCAGGCGAGGATGGAGCCGACTCCAGCGCCGACGAGCGTATGGCCGATACGGCTAGCGGCAGGACATGACGGCGTGGCTTCCTCGGCGCCCCCCGTTCTCGAGCGAGCCGCTTCAATCGCTGCGTCTGGGCAGAACGGAACGCCAGAGAGGTCCGCCGTGAGGCCCAGCGGCAGCTGTGCAGAGAACCCTGTTATCTCCTGTTCCCCGTCACCACGCACGATCCGGATGCTCATTGGGCTGTACGCGCCCGCCGCTGCATTTTCCGTTCCCGCGCTGACCTGGGGCGAGATGGGCGCCTGGCCGCCGGAAGGACAGGCCCCTCCGTCGAAGCCGCTCGTGACTTCGAACCCGGGGATATCGGGGAACAGAGGAGCGCCCGCGGGGTCAGACCATGGCGTCAGGGCCGCGCTCGCGGTGTAATCACCGCACAGTGGCGGCGTGACCAGGGGCGAGGTCGCACCCTGCCTGAAACTGAACGTCAGCGCGCTTATCGGCAGCGGCGGAAGATTGTCGAACGTCGTGATGAGGCGTCCGGTGAGGGGATCGGCGACCACTTCGCCCTCCGCTTTGACGATGATGCCCCGGTTGGGAATACGCGCTACAACGTAAAGAGCGAGCAGTGAATGAAACGGATTGTTGTAGGGTTCCGCGATGAAAACCGAGCCTGTCGCCGCTTCCTGCACGGCAGGCGATTGGGCCGTTATGGTCCCCAGCTTCGATGCGCTGGGACAGCCTCGACCGGGCACGAATTGCGCTGCTTCTTCTGCGAGCTCGGCTTGTGAGCACGCAACCAGCCCCGCACCAGCCGACGGATTCACGGTCATCCCTTCGGGTAGCGTTACCACAGCGCGCTTCAGATTGGCGGTGGCCAGTCCTTCCGCATTGTTGTAGGTCTGGGGAATCTGCATCTTCAAATTGAGCCCCGTTGGCGCCGAGGTACGCGGTGTCGTCGTCTGGAGCGCCACTTCCGGAGCCATCGTGAGCTGATCGCATCCGCCGATGGGGCCGAAGCTCATGCCGGCGAACACGTATGAGGATGGCTGCTCCCACGAGTTAGCCTTGAACGTCGCGGTCAGCGGTTCGTTGCCGCACAAAGTTGGGTTGCTCACGAAGGGCTCCGGCGCAGCGTCAGATGTCGCGCCGAAGTGAGCACGCGCTCCTTCCGCAGGCTGCCAGCGCAGCGGATCGTGGACGCTGGCGGCTGGTACCCCCCACACCGTAAGCGAGAGGTTGTCCAACTCGATTAGTCCTTGGTTCGCGTTCGCAAAGGTGACCGTCGCCCCGTAGTCACCGGGCCGGAGCGTGAATGTCCCCTCGAAGAAGAACTGGTTGCCCACCACGAAGCCAATCTTCGCCACCGCGCCAGGATCTGGCGCAATGTCGTACACGGGCTCGACGAAGGTCCCCGTCAAACTGGGTTCGTTACCGATCACCTTGAGCGTGATCACGCCAACCTGACTGCCGATGGGACAGAGCGCCTGCAAGAACTGCGAAGCCGGACAGCTTGGTGTATCAACGAAGTCGCTGGCAAATCCTGGAGGCAGTTCATCACTCGTGTCCTTGGGATCCCCTGCGAGGGCACCGCGCGCGGTCACGGTGTTGAACGCGATGTTCGTCGTGACGTCCGGATGAGCCCCGGCCTGAGCGCTTGACAGAGACGTGCTCGCACCTCCGGGTGAGATCCCGAATTCGGCTGGGGTCGAGCTCACCGTCGTCGGCGTGCGCACCAGCGCATCGAGAGCCCCCCCGCCGCTCACCCGCACCACGTTCGTCACCGAAGAGGGTGCGCTTAGCGCAACGTCCACAGGAAATCGGACGACAAGCGTCTCGTCCGGAATGACCGGGGAATTGTAGGTGCAGGTCCTGAGTTTGCATTCGAACTTCTGAATTTCCAGCCCAGACGCGACGTTGCCACTCTCTCCCGACGCGCCCACAGATTCGTCCAGTGTGAGTCCTTCCGGAAGTTCATCTGTAATCGTGACGGGACCGGAGCTGTTCGCGCTGCCGGTGTTGGTGAGGGTCACGACATATGCCTCGTCGCCTTTCAAATCACCCGGCGTGAGATTCGTCGGCCGGGCAACGCTTGAGACCGTCCACTGTGGGCCTTCGCCCGCCGCACTCGCGGGCACCGGTGCCAGCGCGCAAAGCGCTGCGCACATCGCCGTCAGGGCAGTGGTCACCCAAAACCCACGTGAACAGCGCGGCGTCACGACGCGCTCGCTTGCTCCAAGCATCGCCCTACCCCCTCTTCCTCGTCGCGTCTCGACGACCTGCGCGTGGCTTCCCATAGCGCTTCCTCGCGGTGGCTTCGCAGCTCTTTTGCTTGCGATGGTTCCCCCGACGGCACGCCTTCAGGGCTTTCGCAAGCTTCTCCGCGCGTGTCGGTCGCACGATGACAGCGGCGGGCGATTTCGACTTCGCCTGAATGTTGCCGGCTCCCGTGAACGTGGCAGTGCCAGGTGTCAGGACACTTGGAGGCGGCGGTGGGTTCTGGCATGCATCGCCTTCGCATTGCCCGTTTTCACCACCGGGTGGCGGAACGCACGGATCCGAGGTCGTGCAGATACGAGCGTCATAGAGATCGCCGTTGGTGTCCGTGTCCTGGGGCACCAACGCCGCGTGCGTGCCGAAGAAGACATTCGAGCCGTCTCTGCTGGCGCCGAGGAAGTATGAGGGCGCGGGACTGGTCCCGGGGCTGATCAGCGAGATAACACCGTTGTGCCACTCATAGACATCCAATGTGTTGTTGCTATCAGACGCCACGAGCCGATCGGCGGTGTCGAAGAAGACGTAGCTACCGTCATCGGACATCGCGCGTACCGGCGGATCCGCGGAGGAGCTTTCGAGCGCTGAACGAGCGAATACCGCGTTTGAGACGGGCGGGGTACCACTCGGGTTGCACGAGACGCAAGACAGCTGCTTGGTTGCCGAGTCGTATCGATACAGCTCCTCACAGTGGCCGTTGCTGTTTCCGCCCGCTCGTGGCAGGGTACACGGTCCGCGAGTGCTGTAGCCTTCCTTATCTTCGTGCGTTGTTGCGAAGAGAAGGAACCGTCCATCCGGCGTGGTGTACCAGTTCGCGGAGGAGACGAGCGCGAGCTCGTTTGGCGTCGTCCAGTTTATCGGGTCGTCTGGTGGATAATCGCCCTGATTGACCATGGCTATGTATTCAGTGGCCCCTGTAGCCGTGTTGTATCGATACAGGCCCAGCTCTTCCCCCGTGAACGACGGTGCGCTTGCAGTCAAACGTCCAAGCGCCGTGAAGTACACAGCCGAGCCGTCCGCAGACACGGCCGGGACGTTGACCACGTGGGCGCCGGCGCCCACGTGGTCCGCGGGACTCCCCGGTTCGCCCGCCGAGACGCGTCTCACGGTGTGAGTACCGGTTTCAAACTCATACAGCTCCGGGCCATGCAGTTCTTTGGCACGTGCGTCTTTGGTGAGCTCCGTATCGGTTACAAAGAACACCTTGGAGTCATCTTCAGAGGCGCCCGCATACATGGCGGGGTGTGCGCCGGTGGGGTCGATGACTCCTTTTTCGGGAGCCGATGCTTGCACTGTTTCACCGGATTCGGATAGATAAACCTGCGGCGGGTTGCGTTCAGGCGTGACCGAGCGATCCCAACACCCTGTACTAAGGTGTCCCGGCTCCGGATCGGGAGCCGTGAAGACGACCCGACTGCCGTCTGCCGAGACCGCGTTGTGCGCAGTGCCGACCGCGATTCCCTGCCCGAGCACCGCTCCACATTGCGTGTGGTTGACGAGCGTGAGTTCAGGCTTTGATTCGCCACCTATGGATTCGAAACCACCTTCCCACTCGCACAGCATCTCCGTACCGGCGTCCTGTTTGGCCCCAGGACAGAGCTGGTGGCCCAGGCTCTCAAGGACCACGTGGCCAAAACCATGCGAGGCTCCCACGACGTGGGTGAGCTCGGTCGGTTGGGCGCCTTCGCGTAGGGGCGCATCGACGTGTAGCGTCGTGTACGGTCCCCCAGGTTCGCCCACCAGCGTTATTCCCTGGAAGCCCGCTTCGCTGGCCGCCGACCCCGAGTTGTTGTTCACCCCAACTCGATCCAAGGCGGCTGGTTCGGCCACAACGCTCGTGATGCTCTGGACTCCAAGGCCGGGGGACGCAAGCGCTTTGTATGTCCACCCGGTCGTCCCGCCTCGGCGAAAGACATAGGCGTTGTGCACAGACGCGGGGAACGGCCCAAAGGCGGCGTACGTCTCGAGAAGGAAGCTGTTGCCGTCTTCTGACGCTACGCCCACATCGTTGTTTTCGAATTCCCCATTCGAGCCCTGGAGCCCGAACATGTCCGCCGCGCCGCCCTTCGAAGCCGGGGTTATGAGCTCGTATGCCCTGCCGTCGGGAAGGCCGGCAAGTGGTGCCGCCAGCGTTGTAAACGTGCGATCGGGGCCGTACGTGATCATGGATTTGCCTTCGACATGGTTTTCAGCCATCACCCGAAAGTGATACACGGTGGCCGGCGTGAGGCCGCTCACCAGGTTTGCGACCGCTGCTGCCACGCCTCCCGTCGGACCACCGCTGCCGATGTCCGCCGGCGTCGCTGGCGAAGTTCCGCCGGGGGCGTAAGGATCTTCAGCCGACGCTTCGTATTGCTCAGCCGACACATACTCAAACTGATATGTAGTGTCCGCCCCGAGCGGATCGATCTGCGCCCGGAGTTCCGCATACTGCGACGTGAGTTCTCCCGTCGAGGTCGATTCCACACGAGGGGCATGCGGCGTCGTGAGTCCCAGCGCTTCGCTCTGGGCGGTACCGCCGAGCGCTCCTTCACTGGTCGCCACCAGGCGGTATCGATAGGTTGTTCCCGATACGAGGCCGCTGAGGTGCGCCTGAACCGAATGGCCCACGGAGTCGACCGGGATCGCTTTTGCCGGTGGTTCGCATTCGGCACTCGCCGCGCCTGCAAAACCGTGAGCTTTGAAAGCTTCTTCGGTTACGTATTCGAAGTGGCAATCGCTGAGGTGTTCGCCTTCCGGGTTGACTTCGCCGGTTAGAACTGCGGTCGCGGGCGTGCGGCCGGTGGCTTCGAATATCTTCAGACTTGGCAGGCTTGCACCCGGACCGTACACATATAGATGCTGCTGCGCGCTGCCCAGGGGAGAGTCCAGTACGAATATGTCGCCGTGCTGATCAGCAGCAAGTTCGAGGGGCCATACGAGGCTGGCTCCTTTGGGAGCCCCGAGAATCTGGCCGAGGAGGGTACCGGTCGAGCTGAACTCGTCGATTGCGCCTTCGCTGTTGCCGTCGATCGCCACAAGCACGTCATGGCTCACGGGATCCACCGTCACCCCGGACGGGCGTCCCCCAAACCCCCCGAAGGTCTTGCTGCCCCTCAAACCACCCGTCGCGCTTCCCAGAAAGTCGCGAACGAACGCTCCGGTCGGATTGTACTCGTACACCCCGATCTGGCTTTCGCTGTTGGTCGCTTCGACGACTACGTAGATGTTGCCTTCGGGGTCTGTCGTCACCGCCTCCGGCTGCGCATGTCCCGGCACGAAGCATTCTTCTTCGGTGCCGGTTATCTCACCACCGGTGATGTAGCTGGCGCAGCCTTTGCCTTTGCCGGCGGCGCTGAACCCGACCGGCGCCCCTTCAGCATTTTGTCTGATAATCCCAGGGCCCATGCCGTCGCCTTCCGGTTCAGGCCCGTCTACCTGATGCGATACATACACCGAACCTGCAAAGAGATCGGTTGGTTCGGTGGAATTGTCGACCGCGAGGTGGACCTGGGTGCCGTAGCGATGCGTCGATCGGCGCAGGAAGTGCTGTTCGTTGTCATACGCTTCGATGTAGCCGTTGCTGTTTTCCCGGCTTTCTCCGGCTGCGTACAGATTGCCGGTCGATTGGGCTATGGCGATGCTCAACGGATAAGTGCGGCCTTCGACCTCCACCGGCGACCCGGCTTCGTCGAGTAGTCCGCTGGATGCACAGGTCGATCCGACTTCGAAGCGATGAATCATCCCCTTGCCGACTGCGGGTGGCCCTTTGGATGTATTGCTACCCCCTTCACTGACCCACGCGTCGCCTTCGCTTCCAGCGGCGATCCCGACTGGGTCGTGGAGAGCTTCGGCCGCCGCCTCGCACAGGGGCGTCCGAGTGAATGCTGCTGACGCCGACGCCGGGCTCATCAGCATGTGCATGGTTCCCGCCAGCGCCGGCAACGCCAGGAGCAGCATGGCCCGACCTCGTGCAGCTATCGCCCTAATGCCCCCCGGTTGACCACGCATGAACCAGCCCTCTCTCGTCAAGACCCAGATCTCGCCCACATAACGCGAGCGCCACTCCCATTTGCTGTGGATGCGGAGATTTACGCCGGGCGCAGACTCACATCGTCAGCACGTACAGTTTCGCGGATCGCCACACCTACGTCGATATGCGTTTCTCACTCGCGCAGCGGTGTTTGTATCTTTGGAGGAGACGAATCCTGGAAGCTGGTGACCGGTCACGCCGCTAGGACAGCGCGAGCCCGATGAGCTGCCACACCGTCCAGGTGTTGCCCTCTCGATGGACGGCGAGCTCTCCGCGTTCACCATCGGAGCGAAACAGGGCGATCACCTTGGTTCCGGCAGCACGCACTTCAGTCACTTCGATCGCGGTCAGGTTTCGCACCGGAACACCATGCCGATGCGCGAAGACCTTGCGCATCACGACCTGACAGGTCTTCCCGGAGAGGTACGGCGGCCCAGGGGGCGACTTGCCGTAGTCGCTGATGACCGAGCGCTCGAGACTCGGGTGAAGCATCGCACACGTCCTTTCACTGTCACCTGACGCCATAGCAGAGAAGTATGACTTGACCACCCTGCTTACAGCGCGCACGTCTGACCCTTCGACACGGTGACCAAACGCTTCGAACTGTCGTGGTCGTTCCTCCATCGGACCCTCGACCAGCCCGTGCCGTCCCACGGGAGACTGCCTCATGCTCGCGAGATGGCTCGAAGTACGCGGCGGCCTCTGCGAGCCCGAGCACCCCGCGCCAACAAGGCCGGCGAGCAACATCAGCGCCAACCGCGCATACCCGCTCACCCGGGGGTTCACCGCAAGCATCATTGCTGGCCTTGTGAGAATAGATGTTTCACTGGAGTTCCGGATCCATCATCGCGTCGACCTTCCACCTGCCGTGTTCGAGATGCATCTCGAGGTAGTGGCGTATTGGCGGAGGCCCACCGCCGAGCAGCGCGATCCCGCTGAGACGTTCTGTGCGAGCGCCAGCCACGTCGAGCTTGCGCTCCTCCTGTACCAGCACATGGTGTTTCTGTATGAAGAACTTTCTCATTACCTCTGCGCAGGTTTTCCCGCGCAAACCTGGAGGCCCCGGCGGTGATGTTCCGTAATCTTCCGGGATCGCTTCGGCGAATTTCGAGTAGATCAACCCGCACGCCTTGGCACCATCGGCAGCAACCGCGTCGGCAAAGTACCGGCCAACCACGACTGCCATTTCGTGCATGTCGACGCTGCTTGCCTTTTTGCCGTATTCGACGATGTACAGATCGTCCCGGTCGTATACCGACCATCCCTGAAGGTTGTCGTCGCTGTCATCACCCAGATAGCGAGTGCCTTCTTTGGAGACCAGGGCAGCACTCGCCGCGGTTCGCTTGGAGGGCGCAGCAGTCCGCGTTCCCCCTCCACAGGCGACCAGCATCGTCGCCAGTGGCAGGGCTAGAAGGGCGCCGGATAACCAATTCATTGCTGTCCCTCTTCCCGGTGACGTAAGGTTGAATCGCGTTTGGCAGGCTAGCAGAGTTCGCCTAGCATGATTTCTCATTTGTCCTCGACGACTATGCTCGCGGCACCATGAGTTCAGCGTACGCGGTGCCACATCAAGATCTCAACCAGCTACCCCTGAGCGCTGGCATCGATCCCCATCGTGACGCCGGCTCGTTTCCTGCTGGTCGCAGCACGATCTCCGGCCCGCCAAGCCTCACTTGATCTCATTTGCGGGATCGTACGCGGCAACCAGGACTCGACCGCGTTAAGGCGGCGCTGGACGGGAAATTCGCCTGCTTGCAAGGCTACTGTTTCCAACTGGCCGTCGGAGGAGAGCCTCCTTTCGTCCCTGAGACAGCCCTCTGCCGGGGAGCTGGGCGGCGTCGCCGCCGGTCTGCAAACCACCGGCCCGGGGGATTGCGCGGTGTGAAGCGATGCCGCCCCGCCACGCAGCACGCACGACGCTGCGAAACCCCGAAACGCTTCTGCACAGGCAAGGGCCCACAGCGCGGGTCCTTCGGTCCGGCTCCCAGTGAGCCACAGCTCATCTGGTGCTTCGCGTTTGAAGAGGCGCAGCACGAGATCATCAGGGCTGCTCGCTCGGTGTCCGGCCCCCGCTTGGGTTTCAGGACAGGGAGACCGTGACCGGACCCCGTTATTGGTCCGGCTGATCTGGTCCTTGATTTGCGGACTGGGTTTGTGAGGGGGTGGGCGAAACAGCGAATAGGCCAAGGACACGCTGGCGGCCGTTACCGAAGCAGATCACCGCGAAGTAGCAGTGTGTTTCACTTGAGGTCGGCATGCTACATGGCCGCTGGAGCTAGGGCTCCCCGGCTGAATCAGCGACGATGTTTCCGACTGTGGGAACAAGCCCACCCCCGGCAAACCCTGTGTGAGGAGATGATACCGGTGCACACCGAAGCTCACCCGCTTGGCGCGTCAGGAGGGAGGCCGTCGGCGGGCTGCAACGCAGAAGAGCCCAGGGGGCAGGCGGTAGAGAAACAAAGCCGCCGCTGGCAGTCAAACGCCGCTGGCAGTCAATTCGCAAGATTGCTCCGGGTCGGTAACAATATAGACGTGGAGCCCACCAGCAGCCATGCCAGCCCAGCCCGAACGAGCCCACGCGCGGGCGTGAAGCTGGGGCCGAGATCTCAAGTGGAGCCGCGCGAGCGGATCGTCGAAGCGATGATCCGACTCGTGGGCGAGCAAGGCTATGCGGGCATCACAGTTGCGGACGTGATCCTGCGCAGCAAGGCGTCGAGGCGGACCTTCTACCAGTACTTCGCCGACAGGCAATCGTGTCTGCTCGCGGCCGGGGCAGAGATCGCCACAGAGTGGTTCGAGCGTGTCAGCTTCGCTGTCGATCGAGCCGCCGAGGAACAGGCGGATCGGCTCGAGGCATTTGTCGCCGAGTTGATGTCGGTCGCGCTCGCCGACCCGGATGCGGTGCGACTGCTGCTCTCCGACATCCCCGGCGTGGGAGATCTTGGAATTGAGCGTCGCCAGCTCCTGCTTGGGGATCTCGGGCGACTGCTTTGCGAAGTGCTCGACTTGGACATGCAGGGCGGGCTAGTGAACGACGGGTGGCCGGGCGGGCAGGTGCTTCTCGGGCAGGCGCTCGCTGGCGCGATCTTGCGGATCCCCTACGCCCGCATGCTGCGCGGTCCGCGGGTGGGTAAGCCCCGGCGCGGTGAGCTGCTCGCGCTGATACCTGACATCGTTCGTTGGGCGGGGCTCTACCGTTCGATGAGTGACGTGTCGATGTCGGCGGCTGGTGAGGACTATCTGCCGGCCGGGGGACGAGCGCCAGGGACCCTGTCGTTGCCATCCCGCGGCAACACGAAGCGCGGTCTACCGCGAAGCCAGGCCGCGATCTCGCGAAGCTTCGTTGTCCACAGCCAGCGCGAGCGCCTGCTCGATGCCGTCGCGAATCTGTCGGCCGCAAAGGGTTATGGCACGGTCACGATCCCGGATATCGTGACCGAGGCCGCGGTCTCCGTACAGGCCTTCTACGAGCATTTCTCGGGTCGAGAGGACGCCCTTCTGGTCGCCTACGAGCTCGGCCATCGCAAGGCTCTAGGCCTCGTTGAGCGCGCCTACGAAGGACAGCAGCAATGGCCGCTGGCGATACACGCCGCGATCGAGACATATCTCGCGTTCTTGGCCTCAGAGACGTCCTTCGCCAGGATGTCCATGCTGGAGGTGCCAGCGGCCGGCGGCAAACCGGCAGCGCTGGCCAGCAAGGGATTGGAGGCATATATCGACTTGCTGGCGCCCGGTCTCGACGCCAACCCAGATCGCCTGCTGCTTCCGGCGATCTCAGCCGAGGCATCGATGGGCGCCGTACAGGAGCTCTGCTGCGCATATGTGTTCGCGAGACGAACACGAGAGCTGCCGGCGCTGGCCGACCAGATTACCCGGATGGCTCTCACCCCGTTCCTGATGGCTGAACGATCGGAATAGCGCCAACATCGGGGGCCGACGTCAGGTGCCTTTTGATGCACTTCTGGCGCCCTGTGGGTGCCAGCGCTCTCATTCGGCCTCACAGCTAGTCACTTCCCCCGGATAAAGGGGCGGGTTTAGGCGGCGATGTGGAGGCCGCCGGGGGTGTTTTCGATGCCGACTGAGATGGCGACGGCGTCGAGGAGGCTGGCGGCGATGAAGCGTGTGGAGCGGCTGTCGAGGTCCAGGAGCGCAGCGGCGGCTTGCCGGGGATTCAGGCGTTGTTGGTCGCGTAGCCGGACGAGCGCGTCGGCGAGCTTGGCTCGTTGTTGGGGTGTGTCGATTTGTTCTGCGACGGTGGTGAGGGCGTCCCAGCCCCAGTCCGGGTCGTCTCTGGAGATGGCTTCTTGCAGGCGTTTGAGGTCCGGGCCGATGAGCTTGGGCAGGCTCACCAGCAGCGAGAGGTCAGTGGCGGGAACGTCGAGGAGCTGCTCCCAGAGGTGATCAAGGGCTCTCTCAGAAAGACCTTCGAGGTCGGCGGTGGCGTCGCGGGCGAGCAGTGCCACGTGAGCGCGCGCGAGCTGTTCCTCAGAGGGTCCGCGTTGCTGGCCGCAGCAGCGCTTGACCTTGCGTCCCGAGCCGCAGGGACATAGATCGTTGCGTCCTGGTCTTGGCATCGCCGTCTCCTTCAGTTCGGGTGTTCTTGAGAGTTTCATCCGGGCCGGTCAGAACACCCGTTCCATCCGTCGTGTTTAAGAGGATTCACCTGCTCATGAATTGGTTTCCGACCGGTTGGAGGTGTGATGCTCACGCTCAGTGGCGGGCAGGTGGAGTGCCTGTGGGACGAGGTCTTGCCGATCGAGGCGCGGGAGCTGCCAGAGGATCTCGCTCGCCTGGACCGGGTGCTCTCAGATCCGCTGTTGCTCGAGCCGATCGCGGCCGCCTGGGAGCAGAGCGCGCGTGGTCGTGGCCGACCATCGATATCGATGGCGAGCTTCGTGCGCCTGATGGTGATCAAGCAGCGCACGGGCTGGGGCTACGAAACGCTCGTGCGGGAGGTCTCAGACTCGCTGCACCTGCGGCGCTTCTGCCTGATCGCGATCGATCAGCGCGTGCCGGAGGAGTCGACGGTCAGAAAGCTCGCCCGCAGGCTGGGAGCAGAGGTCGTGGCGGAGATCACGCGTGCGGTGATCGCCAAGGCTCAGCGCGAGACGCGTTTTCGTGCGCGGGCGGCGAGGATCGACTCGACAGTCGTGGAGGCGGACGTCCGCTATCCATCGGACGCGATGCTGGCTCTGGCCGGTGCGCGGGCGCTGGCGCGCGAGGGCCGCAAGCTCAAGGTGATGCTCAAGGGCAAGACCCCACGGGTCACCGACCGTTCGCGTTCGGTCGGGCGGGCTGTCCGTGCTATCTCCAGGACGCTGGCCAGACGCACGGGCGACGCCAAAGCGGAGGTCATGGCCCTCAACCTGCAGGCTGGACGCCTGATCGCACGCTCAGCCAGAGAGGCTCAGCGGCTCGCTGCCGCCGCCAGGGCATCGGCACGCGGCCGCGGCGCCCAAGCCAAGCTCACAGCAGCGAGGAAGCTCGAACAGCTCACCGCCCGCTGCCAACGAGTCACGGAGCAGATCGACCGACGCGCAAGGGGGCTGAAGATCACCGACCGGCTCGTGTCGCTCGCCGACCCCGACGCGCGGCCGATCCGCAAGGGCAAGCTCGGCAAGCCGACGGAGTTTGGGTATGTCGCGCAGATCTGCGAGGTGACCGAGAACACCCGCAACGGCGCCCGCGGGTTCATCCTGCCCGCCGGGCACGCACCGGGCAACCCCGTCGAGAACCGGCTGCTCCCACAGGCCGCCCGCGAGCTCGAACACGCCGCGATCAAGCTCAAAGAGATCGTCTGCGATGGCGGCTTCCAAGCCCGCCCGACGAAAGACGCGTTCCCCTATCTCACCGAGCAGCAGATCCAGATCTCCGGGCGCCACGAGCCCGGCTCACGCAGGACCCGCAAGCGAAGAGCCCGCTACCGAACCGGCATCGAGGGCCGCATCAGCCACCTCAAGCGTGGCTACGGGCTACGCCGAAGCAGACTGAAGGGCGATGACGGAATGAGAACCTGGACCGGGTGGGCGATCCTCGCCTACGACCTCGACACACTCGCCATCCGAACCCACTGAAACACTCCGCCAGCCCGCCAACCGGGCAAACCATGAATGAGCCTGACTCGGCCGCGCCCACCCGGACGCGGCCGTTTCAGTCCTCCGCAATTATCCGGGGGAAGTAGTCAGTCATCCGGCGTCTCCATGGGAGGCTCTGCCTTTAGGGATCCGCTTCCCGTTGAATCATGTCGAGTGCCCTGAAAGCAGGATATTTCTCGCCTTGCGGATTCGCGGCACCTCGCAAATCGACTTCAAAAGGCCAGATCTCATCCGCGTCTCTGCGTCATGTAATGTATCGACCGAGGGCTTGCGAGACACTCGGGCCAATGAACGACGAAGAGCCAGCCTGGACGGCACCCGAGCCGGTTCCGCCGGGAATGCCTGCCGCGAAGTCACTCGATGTCACCACAAAAAGAATCCGCCCAAGCGTCACCGCGCTGTCCCGATAGGTGGACTTTTTCGTCACACGGAGTTATGCTTGCTTCGCTGGAAGGGCCCATGGCAGCGGAGGCGGGATGGTTGTCAGTCTCAAAGGCAGTGGCGTGAGCGGTCGGCTCCCGCGCGGTCCGCACAAGCTCTCCCCAGAGCAGGTCGCGGCCGACCAGCGTCGACGACTCATCGACGCCATGGTGTTCTTCGCGGGCACCCAAGGCTTCGCGGCGACGCCTGTCACCCAGCTCATCGAGCGCGCAGGTATTTCCCGCAAGACGTTCTACGCACTCTTCGCCAATCGCGAGGAGCTGCTGAAGGCGGCATTTCAGAGCTGTGCAGAGTCGATGCTCGCAGAGGAGCTCGACGAGGCCAGGAAGACCGACGGCAACCACAGTACCCGGCTCGAGATACTGATTCGACGCCTGTATGAGCACGCAAGAGCGTACCCAGGCTCAATCGCGCTTACCACGATCGAGATCGCTGCCTTGAATCACGAGGGCCTGCAGCTGCGCGCGAGACTGATGGACGACTACGCCCGGTTGATCGGTGAGTGTCTCGGCCAGGACGGCAGCCGAGCGACGCCAAACAGAATTGCCACTGCCATCGCTGGCGCGTTGCATCGTGAGATCCACGCGGGTCTACGGGCCGGGCCCGACGAGTTTTCCGACCTGCCTGGGCAACTCGCACGTTGGGCACGCGCGTACGCTCCCCTTCCGGCTGAGGTGACTGCGAGCGTCGAGCCCGCGAAGCCGTGGGTGTGGCTAGGGTCGAACGGGTTGATCGGTGGGCGAGCTCCTGGGACGTTGTCGCTCGCCCCAGCCGGATACCTGCGCCGGCGAGGCAGGGCCCCGAGTGGATTCGCCTCACACACAAACCGCGAGCGCATATTCGATGCGGTGACGCAGCTCAATGCCGAGCTGGGCTATGCGGCGCTAACCGCGGAGGCGATCGCCGAGCGCGCGAAGCTCCCGCTCTCCGCCTTTCGCAGCCAGTTCAAGAGCAAGGACGAGTCCTTCGCCGCTGCGGTGGAGCTGGGACAGATGAAGGGCCAGGCGGTTGTCGAGCGTGCTCGCCGCGAAACGTCACATTGGAAGACAGGGGTTCATAACGCCATTCTTGCTCTGCTCGAGTTCTTGGCCTCCGAGCCCCAGTTCACGCGGCTCGCGTTCATCGACGCACCACTCGCTGGAGTGGCGCTGGCCGAGCGCACCTACGAACATGTCGCAACATACGCACATTTGCTTTTCACCGGAGCGCCGCAGCGCCTCCGCCCCCCGCCCGTGGCGCCCGAGGCGGTCGTCCAGGGACTGGTCGAGTTGGCTTGCTCGACCGCCGCCATCGGCAAGCCTGATGAGCTCCTGGGCTCAGCCGCCGAGGCCGTCTTCCTCGCCCTCGCGCCGTTCGTGGGTGCGACCGAGGCAGCGGCTACGGCCGCCGCGTCGCGCTAGATGGCGAGATCAGTCCTCCAGCGCCACAGCGGGCGAGACTCCCGCAGCGAGATAGCCAGGAAGCGAGAGCGCGCATGCGCCCGCCGCAAGCACGATCGCAAAACTCTTCGCCGCCGTGACCACCGCGAGCGAGCGCACCACGGGAAAGTTGATGATGCTGGCGAGCGCGTGATCCAACAGCTGCTGGCCATAGAGGCCGAACAGAGCCCCGGTGAGCGAGCCGAAGCCGAGTAGCAGCACGCTCTCGAGCAGGATCACAAGCCACAGCTCGCTACGGGGAAAGCCCTCGAGCTTCAGCTTGGCTAGGCGAGGGCGCCGCTGCCATACCAGCGTGCCCATCGCTGCCGCAGTGGCGAGAACCGCCCCGACGATGATCAGCGTGGAGATCTCGATAAGCCGCTCGAGGCCTTGGCGACTGAGGGCGCGCTGCTGGCCGGCGTGTTGGGCTGCGCTCTGGACCGCGAGACCGGAGTCGGCACCCAGCGCGGCACGGATCTCCTGCATCACTCGCGTTGGCTCACTGCCACGGCCGAGCAGGATGTTGTAGGCGCTTGCGTCGCTGCTCCCCCATGCCTGGGCGTAGTCGGAGGCGTTCATGATGATCGCCCCGGGCGCCCAACCGATGTTGGTCGAGATTCCCGCCACCCTGAACCGTGTGGGGTCGGGCGAGGGCAACGCGAAGGACTGCCCGATACGTAGGTGACGTTCTGCGGCGAGAGCCTGGGATAGGACCAACCATCCGCCCGCCCCCACCAGCTCGCTGGCACGACGCAAATCGCCTTGCACCAGCTGGCTCGCCGGAAGCAGCGGGGTCGCATCGGGAGGTGGCGCTATCACCCACACACGCCGGTTGCCCACGTCCAGCAGTCCACCTCGGTAGACGCGCACGGCACGAACGCCTGGCAGATGCTCGAGCCTGTCGATCTCGTGGACTTCAAACGGCGCTGTCTTCAGGAGGTTGTAGCCACCCCGTGGAGAGACCCACACATCGGTGAACGAGTTCATGTCGTGCGCTGCACCTTCAAGGCCTCCCAGCAGGTCCCCATGGGCGCCCTGGATGGCGACGCTGCCGAAGACAGCGATCGCCGCAGTTGCCGCGATCCCCACAGCCCTCGCTTGCGAGGCTCCCAACTCCATGGCCGCGACGTGCGGAACAGCGCTGGCGAGCCTCCGCGCCAACCGCTCGATCATCACGAGCGTGCATCCGAGCAGGAACGGAAGCACGAGCAGCAACGACGCCACGAGCGCCACCATGCCGAGGATTGCCGCCTGCGGAGCACCCAACAGCACCCCTGTTGCCGCCGCGAGGCACGCCAGGCCCGCCACGCCCATGAGGCGGCCACGACGATCCCCCCTCTCCTCGTGTGGCACTGCGGTTGCAGCAAGCGGATCTCTAGAAAGGATGTCTCGTAGTGGGCTTAGGACTGCCACAAGGGATGCCGCCATGCCACCACCCGTCGCTGTTGCCACGCTTGCCACACTGACCACGCGTTGCGTCCCCACCGCGAAGGCCGAGGAGAGATACCCGGGAACGGCGTGGAAGAGGTGGATCGAGAGCTCATCGCCGAGCAGGAGTCCGACCATGCAAGCGATCAGACCGAGCACAACCGCGTCGAGCAGCAAGACGAAGATCACCGTTCGTGGCGTGTAGCCGTCGCGGCGCAGGTCAGTGATCAACCGGCGTCGCTGCCCGACGGTGAGGAGCATCGCGTTGAATGCGAACAGGAACCCCACCAAGGCGCTGATCACGGCAAACAGCGCCGTCGACTGGTTGCTGGCCGAGGCTGCCGTGGAGAACACTCGCTCGTCATAGCCCGTGGACTCGACGTTTAGTCTCCCCCCGGCCAATCGCAGGAGCGCCGCGCGCACCTGCCCCTCGCGGCCGGGCAAGGCCTCCACCAGGATGCGCGTGACACGGCCCCGCAGACCAGTAATTTCCTGTGCGAAGTCAAGAGGGGCAATGGCGATCGGGCTGGCGATAAGGCCGCCTAGCTGCCGCGCGTAAAGCTGTGCATACAGTGGCGCCTGAGTGCTGCGCCCGGCCGCTTCGAGAGTGACTTCTTGCCCAAACCGTCGCACCCCGACCGTGTTCGCCACGGGTGCCGGCAGGACCACGGCGCCTATGCCGGCGAAGGGCTGAAGCGCGGTGTGGCGCGTAAGCGCTCCACCCAGCTGGGCGAGACTCGCGTCAGCGCCCACCAGTTGCACCGACTCGCTGCCCCGCGGGCCCACCGCGTTGGCGCTGGCTTCGAGCAGCGGTGCCGCCGTCTTCACGCCGGGAATCGCCCTGACCTGCTGAAGCATCGTTTCGGGATAGCCGTGCGGATCGCGCGCGAGCAACTGGAGGGTGGCGTGGCCGACGATCCCCTTGGAGAGTTCGGCAACCGAGCTGAGGAGGCTCGAGCTGGCAACCTGGGAGGAGAACAGCAGCGCGACCCCAACGGCGATTCCGAGCACAGCAAAGGCCTCCTGCAGCAGTCGCGCACGTAGGCGAACTCGATACAGATGCCAGACGTTCTCGAGCTTCACAATGAGGAGGCGGGCACTTACCCGCTGGCGGGAGCCGCTCGTGCGAGATCTGGTTGGTGCCCGGAGAGCTTGCCATCGCGCAAGGCAAACACGCGATCGGCGAACTGGGCAGCCATCGGGTCATGGCTGACGAGCATTATCGCCACTCCCCGCTCGCGACACATCTCGCGCAGCAGCTCGAGCACTTCGCGTCCCCGCTGACTGTCCAGGCTGCCGGTAGGCTCATCCGCCAGCAACACTCGCGGCTCGGTGGAGAGGGCGCGTGCGATCATCACGCGCTGGCGCTCGCCCATCGAGAGGGTCTCCGCCCGGTGCTGCAGGCGTCCTCCCAGGCCGAGGCGCTCGAGCAGGGGGGTGATCTCACGCTGGGCCTCACGCCAGCGCATGCCTTTGAGCAGCTTCATGACGGCGTTGTCGATCGCCGTGACCCCCGGCAAGAGGTCGAAGTTCTGGCGAACGAAGCCCATTTCGCTCAAGCGGAAGCTCGACGCCTCGCGCTCTGATAGCGAGGCGATGTCACGCCCACCGATGAGCACCGATCCAGAGGTCGGCTCGAGCAGCGTCGCGACCATCAGCAACAGCGTGGTCTTGCCCGAGCCACTCGGACCGTATAGCGCCACCATCTCGCCCTCCCCCACCTTCAGCGACACACCGTCGACGGCACGCACAGTCTCACCTCCCACTGCGGGGTAGTGCTTGACGAGGTCGCGAAGCTCTAGCATCGGGAACCTAAGCTGCGCACCAGAGGAGAGATGAAGCGAGCAGCTTTGAGGACACGTAGGAGGGTCGTGGCCCGTGCCCCCGACGCCTCTCTTACGCTGAGGGCAACCGCTGCTGCCCGCTGACCGCGGGCCTGTGGCGCTGAAAGGTAATAGGCCGTCATAGCCGCGAGAATCAGCTGATGCAGAGAACCTTGCTGAAGCCCGCTGATGTGCGCTCGAGCCTGTCGTGCGATGTACCCAAGGCGAATTGCCGCCTGCGCAGGCGAGTCGTAGTAGTCGAGGAGGTTCCGCTGCCCTTCGTGTCTGTCCTCCGCTATGTCGATCGTGCTGTCTAGCAGCGAATGAAGCGCTGTTATCCATGGGAAGTACGCTTCCTCGATAGTTCGGATGGCCTGGTCGCATGAGTCAAGGTATGGATTCGCACCGAGGCCGATCAACACGTGGACATCGAGTGAGGAGCCGCCCGCCGCAGCGCTCTCCCACCAGCTCAGCCCGCTGTGGGGGGGCGTGATTCTCCGGCCCCACCGCTCGAGACCGTGATGATCGCCTTGGTGCACCCCGAGGTTCAGCCTCTGAAAGTCGACGATTCGCTCTGTGGCAGAGCGCGCCGCAGTTGCCACTGCCGCAAAAGAGGGCAACGCGCCCACGGCGGCGCGGCACCACTGGATCATCTCGACCAAGTATCCGCCGTCGTCACGAGACGGATGCAGCGCGTAGTAGTCCGAGTGAGGGGCGCTAGGGTCAAGGGCCGAGTGGAGCGCTTGGTGGAGTTGTCCCGCGTTCGCGCTCGCGTCGGCACAAGGCTGCTCGGCGAGCATGTCCAGGTAGTTGTAGGCAGATTGGAAGGCCACCAGAGCGTGCACTGCAGGGGCGCGCGAGGTGCTAGGTGCGAGAACCGCCAGCAGCGCGGCGCCCTCCATATTTCCCCGCTTGTCCAGGGCTCGAAGCGCGAGTCGACGCAGCTCGACGTCGGGGATGGCGCTCGCGCGCGAGCGCCAATGGTAGAGATCGTGAGCAACAAGCGGGAGGATCGTCGTGGCGTAACTCACGCTCGCGAGGGCGGAGATCATTCCTCCAGGGACCGTCGTGCTCAGTTCACCCGGCCACCGTAGCCACCCTTGACTATCCGTGAACGTGTGCCCTGGGGGCGCGAGGATTCCCGCAGAGCGCTGCATCGACCAAAGCTTCCCGTCTATCTGCGCTGCCGCCGCGGCGGACAGGGCACGGTGGTCGTCGCTGTGGTGCTCGTTCCGTCCTCGAAGTTGAAGTCGGCGGCGAACGGGAAGCCACCCCACGGGCAGCGTTCCGGAACGCTTACGCCCTCGGGATGGAAAGGGATGAGGCGACCGTTGCGGTGATGGTAGTAGGTGAGATGGTTGGGGCCAATCGTGCTCTGAACGTCGACGATCGAGACATCAGGGCCTCCGGGTACGCTCGCTATTGCGGGGACGCTGGTAGCCAAACGGGAGCCGAAGGAGCCGGAATCGGGCACGACTTCACCGCTGAACACAAGCTGGGCAAATACCGGGGTCTGGCCATTGGCATAGAAGAGCACGACGAGATTGCCATTGTGCGGTGGCCCCATGACGGCCTGGATTTCGGGGATCTCGTGTCCTGCTCCAGTACCGAAGGGCACTTCGACCAGGGCGCTGCCGAAACCGAGCCGAGAGTTCGGCGAGCAACCCCCGAGACCCCGCGCGAGGAGGGCTTCTGGGCGGCAGATCGCCAGGCCCAAGGTCGTAGTGGTGTAGTTGATGCCGGCCGGCATGCGCAGCGCCAATCCGCTCAGTGGGGGCGGGGCCAGCCCAGCGCCAGCTTCGATGTGAAACCCAAAGGAGATTGTTGTGCTCACTCCAAGGCGATCGGGAGAGAAGGAGGCGTGCAACGTTGCGCTCTCCGGCAGCGCCACGGCGTTGCCCGGGGTGCAGGTAAGAATGAGCAGCAGGACAGCTACTACCAGACCTTTGGGACTGGAGACAGAAAGGGCTGGATGTCTCAGCACGCGCGCTCGGTCGCTCGTCAGACGGACATTCCGCCGCTCAGGCGCACCGTAACTGCGTCGTTGGAGCGCTGGACCGTGCCAGAGAAGCTCAAACCCGATCCGTGCGCGTGGTCGTAGCTGCCCGTGCCGCGAGCGATCGACATCGTGCCGTTGAACGCCGCCGTGGAGCCCAGGACGTGGTAGGCCGCGCTAGCGCTCCCGGTTAGCGAGCCTCCGCTGGGGTAGATGTTGACTTCTGCGGTCACGCGGTTGGTGGCGACAACGTGCAAATGAAGATAGATCGTGCCCCTAATCGTCCCAGAGGCTGAGCCCACCTCGTTGAGCGTGAATCCGTGGTGGCTCGTCAGGCGTAGATGCCCCGTCTCGTTCAGCGAAAAGCTGCGCGCCGTAGATGCCGCTGGACCAGCGGCCGTCGCACCAGCGGAGGACGCCGTCATGAGCAGCACGGCAGCAGCGCCAGCGCATCGAAGGAGCACCTGCTTCCAGCCGCCGAAGACCGACTCCATTGACTTCCTTCTGGTCCTGATCATCCTCTCCCCTTCCCGATTTGCCCGTGCCGTCTGGTATCGGCCGCAGCACGCCTAGTCCACAGAACACTTTAAATCGCCCATCGGATCGGTTCTGATCAACCAAACATGATGTACAACGCGGCCCAGGCAGCGTAGATCTAACCGGTCGATCATTCCAGTGGCGTTTTCCATCAGCCCATTGACCGCCTGTGGAGTTATCCAGTTATGCCGCCAGGATCTTGACGGTGCAGGTCCACGTGATGGGCCTGGGCGATGTAATCGTGGATTTCCATCGAGACGGCTGTCTCTCACACGGACGCGGCCAGGAAGAGGCTCACCACCATCCCGCACGCCGCGCTCGCGAAGAGAGATGACGACCATCTGGGCTACCCGCTGGGCAGGTGCCGCCCGGCTGCGACCCCGTGACTCTCCATCTCGTCAAATGGCGTGTTTGGCATGGTCGTCTTCTAACTGCGCCTCAGTCCGGCCGATACGACCGCCAGAAAGGCCGTCTCTTTGGTTGTTGGGTTCTCGAAGTGGTGGGGCAGATCGGCGTCAAAGGTGACGCAGTCTCCCTCGACAAGCTCATAGCGCTCGCCGTCGCAAACGAGCACGAGCGAGCCCTTCTCGACGAGGGCTGTCTCGCGGCTCCCTGGCTCGTGCATAGGAGGATCGTCCGCGGCTCCGGTGGCGCCGGCGGGCGCGAGCCTGTGGCGAGAGAGCTCCGCTCGCTGGCCGGGCTGAGCCGAGGTGAGCACCTCGAAGCTGTGCCCGCGTCGCTTGTTTCCCCCGCGCTGGCGATCGCCGGCACGGACGACTGTCACGGCCCCGCCCTCGTCGAGGCGCAAGAGCTGGGAGAGGCGCAGGTCGAGACCGTGGGCGATACGCACGGCCACGGTCAATGTGGGGCTCGTCTCACCGCGCTCCACCTGCGAGAGCATGGGCGCGCTCACCGCGCTGCGCTCAGCGAGATCGCGCAACGACAGGCCGGCCGCCTCGCGCAGCGCCTTCACACGAGCGCCGATCACGGCCGGCGATAGAGCATCGGCCCAGTCTCTAAGTGCGCCTGGGTTAGACACGGCCGCCCATACATTCGTACGCTATCACAGACAAAACTCTAGCGCCGAGCTCGCTGGATGCATCCGGAGCAGGAACCGCAGGCTAGCCAGCCGCCCGCTCCGGCAACCCAACCGCGGCATCCACCTGCCTGCGCCCTTCAGGATGAGACCGCGCCACAGCCACGGACAGCGCGCGAACATAGGCCCGCGCGGCCGCATCGATGATGTCCGTCGAGACCCCCTGCCCGGCCCCGGTGAAGCCACCAACATCAACAACAATCGAGACCTCCCCGAGCGCGTCCTGGCCCTCGGTCACCGCGCCGATGGTGAACTCGCTGAGCTTCGCCCCCATGCCGCTGGCCGCGTTGATCGCCTGGAAGACCGCGTCGATCGGCCCGTCCCCCATGAACGAGCCAGCAGCCGAGCTGCCGTCGGGCAGCGTGATCGAGACGCGCGCGTGCGGCGGGCGCAGCGAGGAGGCCTCGACCTCGAACCACTCGAGCGAATAGCCGGCGATCTCCTCGCGCAGCTCGTCGGTGACGAGCGCCTCCAGATCCATCGCCGTCACCTGCTTCTTGCGGTCGGCGATCTCCTTGAAGCGCTTGAAGGCCGTGTTCAGTGCCTGCCCGTCGAGCTCGAAGCCCATCTCTTCCAACGCCTGACTTAGCGCATGGCGCCCGGAGTGCTTGCCCAGCACGATCGAGTTCGAGCGCAGCCCCACCGTCGTGGCGTCCATGATCTCGTAGGTGGTGCGCTCCTTCAGCACCCCGTCCTGGTGGATGCCGGCCTCGTGAGCGAACGCGTTGCGCCCCACGATCGCCTTGTTCGGTTGCACCTGATAGCCCGTCAGGCGGGACACGAGGCGGCTCGTACGGGCGATCTCCGTCGTCTCGATGCCCGTCCGCAGTCCGAGGCTCGGCTCGCGCGTGTGCAGCAGCATCGCGATCTCCTCAAGCGACGCGTTCCCGGCGCGCTCCCCGATTCCGTTGACGGCGCACTCGACCTGACGGCAGCCCGCTTCCAGACCCGCAAGCGAGTTGGCCACAGCGATGCCCAGGTCGTCGTGGCAGTGAACCGAGACGACCACCTTGCGCAGGTCGGGCACCAGCTCGTAGAGCTCGGTGAACATCGCGTGGTACTCACGCGGCATCGTGTAGCCGACGGTGTCGGGCACGTTGATCGTGGTGGCCCCCTCGTCGAGGGCGATCTGGATCACCTCGGCCATGTACTCCACATCCGAGCGCGACCCATCCTCGGGGGAGAACTCTACGTCGTCGGTGTACTCACGGGCCTGCGCCACCGCCGCCCTCACCTGTCCCTTGACGTCCTCTCGGGTGGTCTGCAGCTTGCGCTCGATGTGGATGTCGCTGGTGGCGATGAACGTGTGGATGCGCGGGCGCGCGGCATCCTTCACGGCGTTCCAAGCAGCCTCGATGTCCTGCTTGCTCGTGCGCGCCAGCCCGCAGATCACGGGTCCTTCGACCTCGCGGGCGATGGCCTTGACCGACTCGAAGTCTCCCGGCGAGGTGATCGGGAAGCCTGCCTCGATGATGTCCACGCCCAAGCGTGAGAGCTGGTGGGCGATCTCCAGCTTTTCCTGCTTGTTCAGGGAGATGCCCGGAGACTGCTCACCGTCGCGCAGGGTGGTGTCGAAGATCAGGACGCGGTTGGCCGCGTCACGCGACGCGGGGCCTGTGCCTGCGTCGCCGTTCGATGCGTCGTTGTTGCTCATGTCGTTCGTGCTCCTTCTCTATCTCGCTTTACGTTCCTCTCTCCTGGGTATGCGGCTACGCGGCCGCCACGCGCTATTCCCCCCGAGGGGGGAGCAGAAGGAGCGAGAGAAGCGAGTTGCGAAACGACATCTGACGCGCAGCGTAGCACCGCGTTTCAGAGACTGCCAACAGCCGCTCAGGGCGTGAGCACGACCTTGCCGACGTTGCGCCGCTCAACGATCATGCTCTGCGCCTCGCCGGCCCGCTCGAACGGGAAGGCCTCGGCGACGACAGGTTTGATCGTGCCGTCGTCCAGGAGCTCGCGCAGCGGGCCGATCCAGGGCTCGAGCGTCCCGCGGTCCTTCCACAGCGTGAGCATGTTCAGCCCGATCACCCCCTTCGATTCGGACATCTGCTTGATCATGTTGAAGCGGGGCATCTGAGCGACGGCGCGTAGCGCCGTGACCGGGTTGCGCCGCTCCCCGGAGACCACCGCCGAGGCACCGAAGGCGACGAGACGCCCACCGGAGTCAAGCAGCGAGTAGCTGCGCCTGAAGCTCCTGCCGCCAACCGCGTCGAGGATCACGTCGAACTTCGGCAGGCCCCGCTCCCAACCGGTCCTGGTGTAGTCGAGCGCATGATCGACGCCCAGCTCGAGGATGCGCTGATGCTTGCCGGGCGAGGCGGTGCCGTAGACCTCGGCGCCCGCCCGCTTGGCGATCTGGGTGGCGGCGATCCCCACGCCTCCGCCGGCTGAGTGGACGAGCACGCGCTCGCCTGCCTGCAGGCTGCCGTAGCCGATCAGGCCCGCCCAGGCGGTGGCGTAGTTGACGGGGATGGCCGCACCCTGCTCGAAGCTGAGCGCATCGGGAAGCGCGACCACGTCACTCTCGGCCACCACGGCCTGCGAGGCGTAGCCACCGAATTTGGTACCGGCGAGGACGCGCTGGCCCACCTGCAGGCCCTCCACCCCCTCCCCCGTCTCGACGATCGTGCCGGCCACCTCGTAGCCGACCACACAGGGCGTCTTGGGCGCATCGGGGTAGAGACCCATGCGCGCCATCACGTCGGCGAAGTTGATGCCCGCGGCGGCGACCCCGATCCGCACCTCGCCTGGGCCGGGCGTGGGATCCGGCCGCTCCTGAACCTGCAGAACGCCGGGGCCGCCATGCTTGGTGATGACGACGGCCCGCATTACGCCCACCCTAACCCATCGGCGTCACCCTAAGGCGACTCAGCCGAGATCCACCGACCACCCGTTGACGAACCCCTCCGAGGCCACGATCTCATCCACTACCGAGTCGGGGACCGGCGCGTCGGTGGTTACCACCATCGCGGCAAGACGGCGATCCTCCGCCACCTCGCTGCCGTCGGGGGTGTGACCGACAGCGGCGGAAGAGATGTTGATGCCGTGAGCCCCGAAGATGGTGCCCACGCGGCCGATCATCCCGGGCAGGTCCTCGTAGCGGAAGACCGCCACATGAGGCTCGAGCTCGATCGTCAACCGCCTGCGCTGCACCTCGACTAGGTGGGGCACGCGGTTGGGGCCGATGCCGGTGCCGGCGACGGCCACGCGCTCGTTGCCGGCCACGACGGTGACGCGGATCAGCTCGTTGAAGTCCTGGGCCTCGGAGACGCTCTTCTCCTCGAAGACGATCCCCCGCTGATGGGCCATGGTGGGAGCGTTCACCAGGTTCACCTGCTCCTCGGTGCGGCCCTCCAGCGCGCCCACGATCACCGCCAGCCCGAGCAGACGCGTGTCGAAGTCCGCGATCCGGCCCATGAAGGCCGCCTCGATCCGCTCCACCGAGCTGCCCTCGGCGAGCTTCATCGCCAGGCGACCGAGCTGTGTGGCGAGCGGCAGGAACGGCCCGAGCATGTCCATGTCCTCGGCGCCGATGGCGGGGATGTTCACGGCAGTGGAGACCACACCTCCGGTGAGGGCGGCCACGACCTGCTCGGCGCTCTGGTAGCCGGCGCGGTCGGTGGCCTCGGCGGTAGAGGCACCCAAGTGGGGGGTTACCACCACGTTGGGGTAGGCGAACAGCGGGTTCTCGGTCATCGGCTCGGAGGGGAACACGTCGAGCGCCGCACCCGCCACCTTGCCCGAGTCCAGCGCGTCCTTCAGTGCCGCTTCGTCGATGAGCCCGCCGCGAGCGACGTTGAGCACGCGCACGCCGTCGCGCATCTTGGCGAACGCCTCGGCGTTCAGGAAGCCTTCGGTCTCCGGTGTTTTGGGCAGGTGGATGGTGACGAAGTCGGCCTGGGCGTAGATGTCCTCGACGCTGTCGGCCTTCTCCACGCCGAGGTCGCGGTAGCGCTCGGCGCTGACGAAGGGATCGAAGGCGACGACACGCATGCCGAAGCCGCGCGCGCGCTGGGCGACGAGCTGCCCGATGCGCCCGAAGCCGAGGATGCCGAGCGTCTTCTCATACAGCTCCACGCCCGAGAACTTGGAGCGCTCCCAGCGGCCGGCGATCAGCGAGGTGTAGGCCTGGGGCACGTTGCGGGCGAGCGCAAGCAGCAGCGCCATGGTGTGCTCGGCGGCGGTCACCACGTTCGACTCGGGGGCGTTGGCCACGACGATGCCGCGTTTGGTGGCGGCCTCTACGTCGACGTTATCCACGCCCACGCCCGCGCGGCCGATGGCCTTCAGGCTCGTGGCCCTGTCGATCAGCTCGGCGGTCATCTTGGTGGCCGAGCGGATGACGATGCCGTCGTAGTTGCCGATCCGCTCGAGGAACTCCTCATCGCTCCAGTCGACGCCGAGATCGACCTCGAAGTGGCGGCGCAGCAGCTCGATTCCCGAGTCGCCGATCTTCTCCTTGACGAGTACCTTGGCCCTGGCGGGGATGTCCTCTCCGGGAGCGCTCATTGGGCGATCCTCTCAACGACGAAGTCGATGCACGCCGTCAGCGCCTGCACGTCGGCGGTATCGATGGCGGGGAACATCCCCACCCGGAGCTGGTTGCGCCCGAGCTTGCGGTAGGGCTCGACGTCGACGATGCCGTTGGCGCGCAGCGTGGCTGCCACTGCGGCAGCATCGACAGGGTCGTCGAAGTCGATCGTCCCCACCACGAGCGAGCGCTTCGCCGGGTCGGCCACGAACGGCGCCGTGTAGGAGGTCTGCTCGGCCCAGCTGTAGAGATGCTCGGAGGAGGCACGGGTGCGCGACACGCACCATCCGAGGCCGCCGCCGTCGAGCATCCAGCGGATCTGGTCAGCGAGCAGGAACAGGGTGGCCACGGCGGGGGTGTTGTAGGTCTGGTCTTTCAACGAGTTCTCAAGCGCCGTGTGCAGAGAGAGGAACTCGGGGATCCAGCGCTCGCCGGCGTGCAGCTCGGCGATCCGCTCCTGGGCGGCGGGGCTGAGCAGCGCCACCCACAGGCCACCGTCGGCGGCGAAGCTCTTCTGGGGGGCGAAGTAGTAGGCGTCGGCCTGGGAGACGTCGACGGGAAGCCCGCCGGCCCCGGAGGTGGCGTCGATCGCGACGAGCGCATCGCCGGCGCCCTCGGGACGGACGATCTGCGTCATCACCCCGGTGGAGGTCTCGTTGTGCGCCCAGCCGATCAGGTCGGCCCCGCCGTCGGCAGCGGCGTTTCCCACCGTGGCCGGGTCGGGTGCGTCGCCCGGGTCGGCGGGCACCTTGATGGGATCCTTCAGGAAGGGGGCGCCGGCGGTGACGGTGGCGAACTTCTGGGAGAACTCGCCGAAGGTGAGGTGCAGGGAGCGCTCGGAGACGAGACCGAAAGCGGCCGCGTCCCAGAAGGCAGTCGCACCACCGTTGCCGAGGGCGACCTCGTAGCCAACGGGTAGCGAAAACAGCTCGCCGAGGCCGGCCCGGATCTCGCCGACGAGAGCCTTCACAGGCGTCTGGCGATGGGAGGTGCCCATAACGGCGGCGCCCTCGCCGGCGAGGCGCTCGAGCGCGGCGGGGCGCACCTTCGAGGGCCCGCAGCCGAAGCGTCCGTCGGCGGGCTTCAGATCGGCGGGGATGACCAGTTGCTCCTGCGCGGTGGTGCTCGTCATGTGGGCTCCTCGTTCGGCGCTACCCAGAGTTGGGATTATCGAAGATCTGAGGTGCCCAGGCGCGCGGCGGCCCTGCTGTCATCGCTTCCCGGTGGTTAGTTCCACCCGAGCGCCAGTCGCGACGATGAGGGCGAGTGTAGCGAACGGCTGACGCCGGGCAGCGCGATCTCCGGACACGCGCTGTGGCTGCGGACTCGCGCCCAGCGCTTGTCTCCTACTGCCCCCAACCCGAGAGCTCGGCGTCCATCCCGACGTCAACCGCTCCACAGCACCTCGCGGTCGAGCACGGTGGCGCTCCACCCCTCGGGCAGGCGCGCGGGCCCCACACCGGGGGGCACCTCGGCGGTGAGCAGGCAGAACTCAGGAGCGGGCCCGAACACGAGCTGGCGACGCCAGAGGCTCGCGTGCTCGGGCTGCATGCCGTCGCCGAGCAGGTCGCCCAGCCCGCGGCGCTCCGATCCGGCCGGCCGCGCCACCCACACGGCGGTGGTGGCCTCGCCTAGCGCCTGGGCGCAGGGTTCGCCCTCGATCAGGGCGTAGAGCCCGCCGGCGCCCACGCCGAAGCGATGAGCGGCCTCGTCGTGGCTCGAGCGGTGCCCGCGGCCCACGGCCGCCTCGTTGAGCACCCCGAGGGCGGCGAAGTCCTCGACGAGGAACCAGTCCTCATACCCACCGTCGGTGCCGCCCGTGGATGCTCCCTCGGCCTCGAAAGCCGTCGAGCCGAGCCAGGGCAGCTGGGCGACGCGGAAGCTCGCCGATGCCTTGGTGCCCACGGGTAGCGAGCGAGCCAGGGAGCGATGAAAGGTAACGAGGGCCTCCTCGTAGGCAGCAACTGCGCCGGGGTCGCGGGGGCGGTGCCAGAAGACGTAGGCGAGCACCGGGATGGCCGCCCTCTAGAAGGCGGGCTTGATCCAGTCCATGTGCGAGCGCAGCTCCTCGCCCACGTGCTCCACCTGGGTGTCTGCCTGCTCGGCGCGCATACGCTTGAAGTTCTCCTGCCCGGCCCGGTTCTCGGCGATCCACTCGCGGGCGAAGTCGCCGTCCTGGATCTCCTTGAGGATCTGCCTCATGGCGGCGCGGGTCTCGTCGGTGATGACGCGCTTGCCGCGGGTGTAGTCCCCGTACTCGGCTGTGTTGGAGATCGAGTAGCGCATCCCGGCGAGGCCCTTCTCGTGCATCAGATCGACGATCAGCTTGAGCTCGTGCAGGCACTCGAAGTAGGCCATCTCGGGGTCATATCCAGCCTCGACGAGCGTCTCGAAGCCGGCCTGGACGAGCTCGGAGGCACCGCCGCAGAGCACGGCCTGCTCGCCGAAGAGGTCGGTCTCGGTCTCGTCCTTGAAGCTCGTCTCGATGACCCCACCGCGGGTGCAGCCGATGCCCTTGGCGTAGGCCAGGGCGAGCGCCCGGGCGTTGCCGGTGGCGTCCTGCTCGATGGCGATGAGGCCGGGCACGCCGCTGCCTTCGGTGTACTGCCGGCGTACGAGGTGCCCGGGCCCCTTCGGTGCGACCATCCCCACGTCGACTCCGCTCGGCGGTGCTATCTCGCCGTAGTGAATCGAGAAGCCATGTCCGAAGAGCAGCATGTTGCCCTCGGCGATGCCGTCCTTGATCTCATCCTCCCACACCTGACGGTGAAGCTCGTCGGGGAGCAGGATCATGACGAGGTCCCCCCTGCTGGCGGCCTCCACGACGGAGAGGACCTCGAGGCCCTGCTCGCGGGCCTTGGCCACCGAGGCGGAGTCCTCGCGCAGGCCGACCACGACTTTGACGCCGGAGTCCTTGAGGTTCAGCGCGTGGGCGTGGCCCTGTGAGCCGTAGCCGATGATGGCGACGGTCTTGCCGTCGAGGAGGGTGAGGTCTGCGTCGTCGTCGTAGATCATTGCCAGCAGGCTATCCAAATTCGCCCGGCGGGCCGCGCCACTTGCGCGGAGCTCATCAGGCGCTTGCGCAGGCCACGAGCGTGCGGCCCGGTATTGCGAGGGCGCCGTCTGGCGATGTGTAGGGGGCGACGCGCTCGGCCAGCGACGCCCGGATCTCCTCGATCTCGCTCTCGGGGCGGGAGAGCACGGCGTCGTGGAAGCTCCGCGACAGGTCGAGGGTGCTGTCCCAAAGCTCCTCGAAGTCAGGGTGGCGACGGGTCAGGTCGATGGCCTGGACCTCGATGTCGGCGAAGCCGGCCTGCTCGAGCAGCTCACTCACCTGTGTGGCGTCACCCAGAGTGAAGGGGCCTGGCGTCTGCGCATCCGGGTCAGGCGGCGCCACGATGCCGCGCTCCACCAGCTCACGGCCGGGCAGCGACGCCCAGGGGTTGTGCTCGATGGCGTCCCACACGGCCAGCGCCACGCGACCGCCGGGGCGCAGCACACGGCGTGTCTCGCCGAGGGCGGTGGCGGGATCGGCCATCAGCATGTAGCCCCAGCGACAGAGCACCCCGTCGACGCTCGCCAGCGGCAGGTCGATCCATTCGGCGTTCAGCACCTGGAACTCGACGTTCGAGAGGCCGAGCTCCGTGGCGCGGGCGCGAGCTCCGGCAAGCATGGCCTCGGCCTGGTCTGAGATGACCACGCTGCCCATCGGGGCCACGAGCTCAGCGGCGAGCATGGCGGTCTCGCCCAGCCCTGCGGCGAGCTCCAGCACGCGCTGGCCGGGCTGGGGAGCGATGGCATCGATCATCCAGTGCGACACGGGAGCGGCGAAGGCGCGCATCAGCTCCTGGCGCTGCACCCAGCCGGCGGCGGCCTCTTCCCAGTTCTCGAGGCTCGCATCGCGGTAGGCGTTGGGGTCGAAGCTCATGCGAGCTCCCTCCGCAGGAGCTTGCCCGAGCGAGTCCGGGGCAGCGGCTCGGTACTGAGCTCGATCGCCTTTGGCACCTTGAAGCGGGCGAGGAGGGAAGCGCAGTGGGCACGCAGCTCCTCTGGGTCGAGTACAGCACCGGGCCGCTCCACGACGATGGCAATGACCGCCTCCCCCCACTGCGGATCGGAGCGTCCGAGGACAGCCGCTTCGAGCACGAGGGGGTGGGCCTCGAGCACCGCCTCGATCTCGGCGGGGGCAACGTTCTCGCCACCGCTGACGATCGTGTCGGCCTTGCGTCCGGTGACCGACAGTCGCCCCTGCTCGTCGAGGGAGCCAAGATCGCCGGTGTACAGCCAGCCGTCTGGACCGGGGGCGCCGGGGGCGACGGTGGGACCGCGCAGCAGGATCTCCTCATCCGGGGAGATGCGCAGACGGGTGCAGAACAACGGGGGACCGGCGGTGGCGTTCATGGTGGTGTTCATGGTGGCGGCTTCGGCGAGCGGGGTGGTGGTGGCCTGGGAGCAGCTCTCGGTGAGCCCATAGGTGAGGCTGACGGGCACCCCGGCGTCGCGGGCGCGGCCGATGAGCGCAGCCGGCACGGGGCCACCGCCGGTGAGGGCGCAGCGCAGGGCGGGTGGGTCTGCGAGACCGGCGTCGAGCAGGCGGGTGAGGGTGGTGGCGACGAGGCTCACGAGGGTGACGTTCTCGTTGCGGATGCTGTGCAGGGCAAGCTCGGTGTCGAAGCGCTCGTGCAGGATGGCGGTGGAGGAGTAGATGGCAGAGCGCACGAGGATCGAGAGGCCGCCCACGTGGGCGAGCGGCAGGGCGCACAGCCAGCGCTCGTGGGAGTCCGAGCCGAGGGCGACGGCCGAGCCGAGGGCGCTCCACAGGAGGTTGCCGTAGGTCAGCTCTACGGGCCGCGGGGCGGAGGTGGTGCCGGAGGTGTGGATGACGACGGCTGTGGCGTCGAGGTCGTGGCCTGAGTTGAGATCGAAAGTCTGGGTATCGATCAGCTCCCGGGTGAGGGGATCGTGGACGGTCAGCTCGCAGCCGGCTCCGATCAGAGCCCGCTCCTCGGGGGAGAGGCGCAGGTCGATGGGCACGGCCACGGCGCCCAGCAGCAGGCAGGCGTGGAGGGCCTGGGCGAAGTCCAAGCCGCTGGGCAGGGCGATGCCCAAGCGGGTGCCCCGGTCCACCCCCTGGGCGATGAGCTGGGCGGCCCCCGAGCGGGCGGCCTCACCAAGCTGGGAGTAGGACCAGCTCTCGGTGGCAGTCTCGAGCGCTTTGTGCTCGGGCCGCGAGGCGGCGGCGCGGGCGAGCCATCCTTCGACGATCACGGAGGGACACGCTAGCTGCAGTTCGGACAGCTAGCCTTGCGGCCCATGAGCACATCCTGGATCCCAGCCCCTGCGCCGAGCGGTGGCGAGTACACGGACATCCGCTACGAGAAGTCGGGCGGCGAGGACAGAGGCATAGCGAAGATCACGATCGATCGCCCGGAGGTGCGCAATGCGTTTCGCCCGCGCACGATCATCGAGATATCCCAGGCGCTGGAGGATGCGAGGGAGGACACGGAGATCGGAGTGATCGTGCTGACGGGCGAGGGCCCCGATGCGTTCTGCTCGGGGGGCGATCAGCGGGTGAGGGGCGACTCGGGCTATCTCAACGACGAGGGCATCGACTCGCCGCACACCCGCGCGGGGGTGGGACGCTTCCATGTGACCGACCTGCACATCCAGATCCGCAGGATGCCCAAGCCGGTGGTGGCGATGGTGGCGGGCTATGCGATCGGGGGCGGCCATGTGCTGCACCTGGTGTGCGACCTGACGATCGCGGCGGAGAACGCCCGCTTCGGCCAGGTGGGCCCGAAGGTGGGCTCCTTCGACGGGGGCTTTGGGGCGGGGCTGTTGGCGAACCTGGTGGGGCCGAAGAAGGCGAAGGAGATCTGGTTCCTCTGCCGCCAGTACTCGGCGGAGGAGGCTCGGGAGATGGGGATGGTGAACACGGTGGTGCCGCTGGAGCGGCTGGAGGAGGAGACGGTGCAGTGGTGCAGGGAGATGCTCGCCCTCTCCCCCTTCTCGCTGAGGCTGTTGAAGGCGAGCTTCAACGCTGCCGAGGACGGCCTGTCAGGGATCCAGCAGCTGGCACACGACGCCAACCTCCTGTTCTATGGCAGCGAGGAGGCCCAGGAGGGCCGCGACGCATACAAGGAGAAGCGCAGGCCGGACTTCTCGCGCTTCCCCAGGCGAGCCTAGAGGTGGGAGCGGTTCGCATCTGGGTGATGGCGGCCCGCGTACGCACGCTGCCGGCGGCGGTGGCGCCGGTGCTGGTGGGAACCTCGCTCGCTCTCGGCGCCGGCCACTTCCACCCTCTGGCGTTCGTCGCGGCGCTACTGGGGGCGCTGTTCATCCAGGTGGGAACCAATCTCTCCAACGACTACTCCGACGCGCGCCGGGGCGCCGACACGGAGGACCGGTTGGGCCCGGTGCGGGTGACGGCCGGGGGCCTCGTCCCACCCAGCCAGGTGCTGCTGGCCACCTACGTGAGCTTCGGCCTGGCGGTTGCCTGCGGGGCCTACCTGGTGGCGGTGGCGGGGTGGGAGCTGGTGGCGGTCGGAGCGGCGTCGATCCTCGCCGGAGTGCTCTACACGGGCGGTCCGCGACCCTATGGATATGAGGGATTGGGAGAGGTGTTCGTGTTTCTGTTCTTCGGCGTGGTGGCCGTGGCGGGATCGTACTTCGTGCAGGTTCAGCAGCTTCCCTGGCAGGCGTTCGTGTGCGCGGTCCCGGTGGGCCTGTTGGCGAGCGCGATCCTGGTGGTGAACAACGTCAGGGACCTCGAGACGGATCGGCGCGCGGGCAAGCGCACGCTGGCGGTTCGTCTCGGCAGAGGGCGCACACGAGCCCTGTATGGGGGAATGGTGGCGGGGGCGTTCGTGACGGCGCCGATTCCGTGGTTGTTCGACTCGATGAGCGCATGGCTGCTGTTGCCGTGGCTGGCGATCCCACTGGCGGTGAGACTGGTGGGGGTGGTGAGGGCGCGGACGGACGGCCCGGCCCTGAACGGGGCGCTGGCGGGGACGGGCGGTTTGCAGCTGGTGTTCTGCCTGCTGTTCGCGGCGGGGATCCTGGCAGGAGGCGGCGTGGGGTCGTGAGGCTCGAGATCGAGCGCCGCAGCCTGCGGATGTCAGCGGCGATGGAGACGGCCTACGGGACGGTGGGCGAGCGCGAGCTGCTGAGCGTGATGGTGATCGATGAGGACGGGGTCCCGGGGTATGGCGAGGCGGCACCACTCGAGCCCTACGGCGGGGTGAGCATCGGCCAGACACAGCGGGCGCTGGAGAGCTACCGCCCGGTGCTGGCGAGCTCGAAGGAGATGAACGGCGCGCAGCTGATCGAAGGGTGCAGGCAGGTGGAGGATCTCCCCCAGGCGCTGGCAGCGCTCGACATGGCGCTGTGGGACCGGGCGGGGCGTCGGGAGGGCAAGCCGGTGTGCGAGCTGCTGAGCGACAGCTGGGCGAGCGAGGTGGGAGTGAACGCGACGATCTCCGCGCTCGACCGGGCGAGCGTGGCGGAGCAGGCGGCGAGAGCTGTGGAGGAAGGCTTTGGCTGCCTGAAGCTGAAGGTGGGCGTGGGCGACGATGCGGGACGGGTGGCGGCGGCGAGGGCGGGAGCAGGCCCGCGGGCGCTCCTGCGCCTGGACGCAAACGGGGCGTGGGGCGTGGATGAAGCGATCCGTGCGATCGAGACCCTCTCCCCGGCGGGCCTGGAGCTGGTGGAGGAGCCCACCCATGGCCTGCAGGCGGTGCGGGAGGTGCGGGAGGCGGTGGCGGTAAGGGTTGCGATCGACGAGACCTCCGAGCAGCCGGGAGCGCTGTCGGCGGGAGTGGCGGACGCGGTGTGCCTGAAGATCTCACGATGCGGAGGGATTGCGGGCCTGCTGGTGGCGGCCACGCTGGTGCGCTGGAGCGGAGCGGAGGTCTACCTGGCCTCAACCCTCGACGGCCCGCTGGGGATCGCGGCGGCCCTGCATGCCGCGGCGGCACTGGCCTCGCGCGGGCCGATGCCCCACTGCGGCCTGGCCACACTCAGGCTGTTCGACGAGCTCGAGAACCCCCTCCCCGTCAGAGACGGCGCGATCGCGGTGCCCACGGGCCCCGGGCTCGGGGTGGAGCCGCTCGCGATTTGAAGCTCAGCGAACGGGCAAGATCTCCACGGGGTACTTGGCGATGGAAGGGTCGGCGGTGACGATGGGCACGGCCAGCAGGCCGGCCTGGGCGACGAGCAGGCGGTCGAAGGGATCGCGATGCAATCGTGGCAGCGCGGCCACAGCCAAGGCGTGGGAGTGCTCGATGGCCACCCCCCGGGCGCCGATCCGGCGCATGCGCTCCGGGACATAGTGCTCGGGCGGTTCAGGCAGCGCGAGCCGCCCCAGGCCGTTCTTGACCACGATCTCCCACGAGCTGACTGCCGAGACGAGCAGCTCGGTGCGAGGGTCCTCGAGGACGGCGAGCTGATCGCCGAGACGCTCGGGCTCGCCGTTGAGCCAAAGGAAGGCGTGCGTGTCGAGCAGGACCCTCAACGCTCGAACGCATCGAGCAGCTCGTCGGGAAGCGGCGCATCGAAGTCCTCGGGCACGACGAGCTGTCCCCTGTCGGTGCCGAACCGCCTCGAGGACGGCTCGCGAACGGGCACGAGGCTCGCCACAGCCTCACCGCGACGAGTGATCACGACCTCCTCGCCGGCAGCGACGTCCTCGAGCAATCTGGACAGGTGGGTCTTGGCTTCATGAACTCCAACCGACTTAGTCATGGACTTAGTCTATCAACCGAGCCAGCGCCTCGGGATTCTCCAGGGGCAGCCCATGCCCACCTTCTACGACGGCCAACGTGGCACGGGACAGGGAGTCGACCATCCGCCGTCCCAGGGCGAGGAACTTCTCGTCGCGATCCCCCACCACCACGGTAACGGGCATCTGCAGCTCGGCCAGGCGCGACCACAGGGGCGCCATCTCCCCGGTGCCGATGCCCCGCACGACGGCGGCGAGCGCCTCGGGATGGTTGCGACGCTGGTCTTCGCGGGCGAGGCGTCCCACCTCGGGGGGATCTTGGGCGAACAGCGGCTGGGTGCGCCAGCGCTCGATGAACTCGGCGAAGGGGATCGTCTCGAGATCCTCCGCCAGCTGCCTGTCCGAGGCTCTTCTCCGGGCGCGCTCGGCGGAATCCTCGATCCCGGGGGAGCACGACACGAGCACCAGCCGGGAGACCCGCTCGGGCGCCGCGAGGGCGACGTGCAGGGCGATGCGCCCGCCAAGGGAGTAACCGCACAGCACGAACCGCTCGGGCGCCCGGGCGAGGACGCTCTCCACACATCCCTCGAAGGTGACGGGCGCGTTGAGGTCGGCCGTCCGGCCGTGGCCGGGAAGGTCGAGTGCCAGCGGCCGATACCGTTCGGGGTCGAGGACGGCCACCACCCCGTCCCAGGCTCGGTGGGTTCCACCGAAGCCGTGCAGCAGGACCAGGCTCTCGGGCACAAGAAGCATCCTATGACCACCGCAACCGACACATACATCCTGCTGAGAGCCTTCGTCGACGAGCTCGTGCGCTGCGGCATGCGCGCCGCCTGCACCTCGCCGGGCTCGCGCTCCGCTCCCCTGGCGCTGTCGCTGGCGCGAGAGGAGCGGCTGCGCTGCTACTCCCATGTGGACGAGCGCTGCGCGGGCTTCTTCGCGCTGGGCCACGCCAAGGTGACGGGGCTGCCCGTGGCGGTGACCTGCACCTCGGGCACCGCCGCCGCGGAGCTGCTGCCGGCGGCGATCGAGGCACGGGAGGCGCGGGTGCCGCTTTTGCTGCTCACGGCCGACAGGCCCCCCGAGCTGCGCGAGAACGGAGCTGGCCAGGCGATCGACCAGCTGAAGCTGTATGGCAGAGCGGTGAAGTGGTTCTTCGAGGTGGGCACCCACGAGGCGAGCCCCGAGCGGATGCGCTGGATGCGCACGCTCGCCTGCCGTGCCTACTTCACCTGCCTGGAAGGCCGCCCGGGAGCGGTGCACCTCAACTTCCCCCTGCGCGAGCCGCTCGTCTGCGAGGAGCCCCTGCCCGAGGATTCCAGCGGCCGTCCCGATGGGCGCCCCTACGTGAGTCGCCGCCTGGCGGCGCCCACGCTCCCCCTCGGGGATGCCGATTCACCACCTGCGGGCATGGATCTCCACGCGCTGGTGGTAGCTGCACGCCGGGGCGTGCTGGTGGCGGGGCGCCACGAGCGAAGCACCCCCCTGGGTGAGGCCTGCGCGGCGTTCGCCCAGGCAGCGGGCTGGCCGCTGCTGGCCGACCCACTGTCGGGAGCGCGCCGCGGCTCGGCTGCCGTGGCCCATTACGACGCCCTGCTGCGCGACGAGACGTTTGCTGCCTCGCTGCGCCCCGACCTGGTGCTGCGGGTGGGCGACCTGCCCGTGTCAAAGCCCCTGCGCAGCTGGCTGGCCGGGCTCGACGGAGTGCCCCAGGTGGCGCTGGACCCCGAGGGAGCGTGGCAGGACCCCGACTCCGTTCTCAGCGGGAGCGTCGTGGTGGAGCCGGTCTCGGCGCTGACCCAGTTGACCGAGGAGGTGGGTGCCGGCGAGGAGGACTGGCTGGCGAGCTGGCGCAGCGCCGACGAGCTCGCCTCAGAGGCGATGGTGGGCGTGCTAGGCGAAGCGGGGCTGTCGGAGCCCACAGTGGCGTCCGAGCTGGGGGTGCTGCTCCCGGGTGAGGCCACCCTGTTCGTGGCCTCCTCGATGCCGGTGCGCGACATCGAGACCTTCTGGCCCGCCCGCCAGGATCCCCCCCGGGTGCTCTGCAACCGGGGAGCCAACGGCATCGACGGCATCGTCTCCTCCGCCTTCGGCGCAGCCGCCGCCGGCGATGGGCCGGTGGTGCTGTTGATCGGCGATGTGGCCCTCGCCCACGATCTCGGCGGGCTGCTGACGACTGGACGGCTCGGGCTGAAGCTCACCATCGTGCTGCTCAACAACGAGGGCGGCGGCATCTTCGACTTCCTGCCCGTCTCACAGGCTCAGATGGCCCGAGCCGCCGAGCCGCACTCCTCGGGCGGGGACATCTACACCCACCACATCACTACCCCCACCGGCCTGGACTTCGCCAAGGCGGCCGACCTATACAGCCTCGATCACGAGCGGGTGAGCGACGTGCGCGGGTTCAGAGTTGCCCTCGAGCGGTCACTGGCCTTGGAGACATCGAGCATCGTCGAGATATGCACCGAGCGCAGCGAGAACGTGACGCTGCACCGGCAGGTCCGGGACGCGGTGTCGCGCGCCGTCCGGGACGCTCAGTAGGTCGCGGCAGGAGCTCAGGCTGCGTTGCTCAGCGGTAGAGACCCTCGTCAAGCGAGGTGACCGTCGAAGCGCCAAACCGCTGTGTCGAAGGCTCATCGAGCAGGTAGCGGATCAGCGGATCATCGCGGCTGGGAGCATGTGACCTCGCCATATCGATCAGGTCGCGTACGACCCCGGAAACGCTGCCGCCGCCCTGGGCCTGCTGCTTGAGCCATTGATACTGGCCATCGTCCAGATAGAGCTGCATTCGATGCTTCATGCCGCCTTACAGCATGCATGGTTTAGGAGAAGAACGTGGATCTGCACCATCACGTTCCGGGCGGGCCATGCGGAAAGGTTGAAGCAGTAGACGACGACATAGAGCGGTGCTACCGTGTAGCACATGAATATTGGAGTGCGGGAGCTGCGCAATGAAACAGGCATGGTCATCGACGCCGTGAGAGCCGGCGAGAGGGTGACTCTCACGGTGCACGGCGAGCCTGTTGCCGACATCGTGCCCCACGGGCGACGGGCGAGATGGCTCGCGGGAGAGCACCTGCGCCAGCAGCTCCGCGACCGCTCCGCCGACCCTGCGCTCCAGGGTGAGCTGGACGAGTTCGTGGGCCAGACCCTCGACGAGCTTTGAGCCCACCAGAGAGCGGCCTGCTGGACACCTCGGTGTTCATCGCCCGCGAGAACCGGCGGGCGCTCGAGGAGCTCCCAGCCCGGGTGGCGGTCTCGGTGGTCACCCTCGGCGAGCTCCAATTCGGCGTGCTGGCCGCCCGGGACCCAGCGGCGAGGGCGCGTCGCGCCGACACGCTCGCCCTCGCCCGAGCGGCCGACCCGATCCCCATCAGCGAGGCGGTGATGATCGCCTGGGCACGACTGGTGTCCGACTGCCGCGAAGCGGGCATCCACCGGACTGTGAAGCTCACCGATGCCCTGATCGCAGCCACCGCCATCGAGCACGGGCTCCCCGTGATCACCCAGGACGAGGACTACAACCAGATCGCCAAGGCTCACCCAGCGCTGCAGGTCGTCGCAGTCTGAGCAACCGCGAAGGGCAAGGACGCCTCCAGGTGCCGCTCAAAGGGCTCAGCCGGCGAGCAGGGGCAGTAGCGCCTGCAGCTTGACCTCGGTCTCGGCCAGCTCGCTGGCAGGATCCGAGCCGGCCACGATGCCGTTGCCGGCATAGCAGCGGGCGATGTTGCCGCGCAGCAGGGCGCAGCGCAGGGCCACACAGAACTCGCCGTCGCCCGCCGCATCGGTCCAGCCCACCGGGCCCGAGTACCAGCCCCGGTCCAAGCCCTCCAGGGCCGGTATCAGCGGTAACGCACGGCTCAACGGCTCCCCGCCCACCGCGGGGGTGGGGTGCATCAGGCCGGCCAGCTCCAGCGCATCCATCGGCGCCGCCAGCTGGGCCCGGATGGGGGTGGCGAGATGCTGGATGTTGGCCATCCTCACCAGCTCCGGCTCCGCCGCCGCTGTCACCCAGATGGAGTGAGGACGCAGCATCCGCTCGATGCGCCTGGCCACGATCGCGTGCTCCTCGCGGTAGCTGGAGTCGCGCAGCAGCTGCTCGCCGAGGTGGTCGTCCACCGCCGGGTCGGCACTGCGGCGGGTGGAGCCCGCCAGGGCGAGCGTCGAGACCCGCTGCCCCTCACGCCGCACCAGCAGCTCGGGGCTGGCCGCAATCAGGGTGGCATCGCCCCGGCCCACACAGAAGACGAAGCACGAGGGGAACTCCCTGCGCAGCACCCCGAACACCGCCGCCGGGTCATAGTCGAGGGGGGCGTGCACCTGCACTTCGCGGGCCAGCACTATCTTCTTCAGCTCTCCCGCCCCAATCAGCTGCACCGCCCGGGCCACCGCCTGCTCGAAGTGCTCCGGGGGCATGGCGCTGGCGATCTGAAAGCGCCCCGTGGGAGCCGGGTCCAGCAGAGGCAGCTCGCCCATGCGCAGCTCCCACATCCGCCTCTCCAGGCGGGCGAGCAGCTCCTCGGGCGTGTCGTCGGGGCAGGCCATCGCCGCCAGGGTGAGGCGCACGCTCACCTCTCCCCCTTGCTCTGAGCGCGAGATCAGCACCTCGGGCACGCTCAGCGAAGCCGGCTCGAAGCCCTGCCAGTGCGGCGAGCGGCCGCCGTCGCCGGCGAAGGCAAAGCCGCCGACCGCCACCGGCCCTCCGCCGGCGGGCTCGTCGGATGGGTCGAACACCGCCGCTGCCGCCATCGCCCGCCAGCGATCTGCCACCTCGGCGAAGCGCTCCTCTCCCCTGGCCTGCAGGCAGACGACCTCGCCGAGACCCGCCTGCGCTGCCTGACCGCGGTCGGGCTGCTCGAACAGGAACCACCGCTCCCCCTCGCGCCGAGAGGCACACACCACCTCCGAGGGATCCACCGCCGCCGGCAGCGCTGTGGAGATCGTCGCCAGCACCTCCCCCCCGCTGCGACGCGCTCGCCTGACGGCCAGCGCCAGGCGAGCCGCCAGGCGCTCGCGGTCCTCTCCGCTCAACCCGAAACTGCGTTGGCCGGCGCCTGCAACGCCTGAGTGGGAGCCGGCTAGCGTGCCTCCCATCAAATCTTGAACGTTCCCATCATCCCCTTGGAATCACCTAGGTCTCTGTGCGACCCCGCGAGATCGCGATCTCGCCCGTGCGCATCATCTCGATCAGGCCGAACGGGCGCACCATCGTCTCAAACGCCTCGATCTTGTCTGTCGTGCCCGTCACCTCGATGATGATCGCCCGCTTGGTCACATCCACCACCTTGCCCCGGAAGATCTCCGCTATCTGCATCAGCTCGCCCCGCTGCACCCCATCGGCTGTCACCTTGAACAGCGCCAGCTCCCTGGCCACCGTGTCCGCCGGCTCGAGATCGCGGATCTTCAGCACGTTCACCAGCTTGTGCAGCTGCTTTGTCACCTGGTCGATCGGGTGCAGCGCCCCGTCCACCGTCAGCGTCACCCTCGAGATCTGCACATCCTCCGTGGGACCAACTGTGAGCGTCGAGATGTTGAACCCGCGGCGGGCGAACAGCCCCGCTATGCGGGTGAGGACACCCGACTTGTTTTCCACCAGGATCGACAGCACATGCTTGCGACCCGTACGGATGTCCGTCGCCGCCTGCAGCTCCTCGAGGCTGAGCGGCGTCTTCGTTCCCTGTCCACCCATCGCCGCGCTCATCCCACCATCTCCCTGGCAGCCGCCCCCGCGGGGATCATCGGGTAGGTGTTCTCCTCACGGGTGACCCTCACGTCCACCAGCACCGGGCCCTCGATCGCTATCGCCTTCCTCATGTCCTCCACCAGCGTGCTCTTGTCCGTGAGTCGCAACCCCGTCACCCCGTAGGCCTCCGCCAGCTTCACGAAGTCGGGGAACTCACCCATGTCCACATGGCTGTATTTCCCATCCCAGAACAGCTCCTGCCACTGGCGGACCATGCCCAGATAGCCATTGTTCATGATGAACACCTTGATCGGGATGTTGTTCTGAGCGCACGTCGCAAGCTCCTGGGCGTTCATCTGCACCGAGCCATCGCCCGCCACACAGCAGACGAGACGATCCGGCTCCCCCACCGCCGCACCCATCGCCGCCGGCAGCCCGAAGCCCATCGTCCCCAGACCGCCAGAGTTGATCCACCGCCTCGGCGCCGGGAAGTCGTAGTGCTGGGCCGTCCACATCTGGTGCTGGCCCACATCCGAGGTGACTATCGCCTCGCCACCCGTCGCCTCGCACAGAGCTTTGATCATGTACTGGGGCTTGATCTCCTCATCGGTGCTGTCCTCATAGGACAGCGGATACTTGGCTTTCCAGCCCTCTATCCGTGACCACCACGGCTCCAGGCGCCCCGGGTCCGCGCCGATCGCCCGGTACTCGATGAGCAGCTTCGCCAGCACATGCTTGGCATCGCCCACTATCGGGATGTGCGCTGGCACGTTCTTCGAGATCTCCGCCGGGTCCACATCGATGTGGATGAACTTCGCCCTCGGGGCGAACTCCGACAGCTTGCCCGTGATGCGATCGTCGAACCTTGCCCCCACCGCGCAGATCAGGTCCGCCTCGTCCATCGCATAGTTCGCCTGGCGCGTCCCATGCATGCCCAGCATGCCCAGCCACTGGGGGTGTGGAGCCGGGAAGGCCCCCAGGCCCATCAGCGTGCAAGTCACCGGGAAGCGATCTGAGGTCGCGAACTCTGTGAGCTCCGCTGAGGCTTCCGCGCTCACCACGCCGCCGCCCGCATAGATCACCGGCCGCTGCGAAGAGGCAAGCGCCTTAGCCGCCTGGCGGATCTGCTTCTGATTGCCCTCCACTTTCGGCTGGTAGCCCGGCAGGCGGATGTCCGTCACCGGCTCATAGTCGATGTCCGCCCGCGAGAGATCGAGGGGGATGTCCACCAGCACCGGACCCGGGCGACCCGTGCGCGCGATGTGGAACGCCTCGTGGATCGCCCTTGGGATTTCCTGCGGGTTCACGATCATGAACGAGTGCTTCACCACCGGCATCGTGATGCCGATCGTGTCCGCCTCCTGGAAGCCATCAGTGCCCAGCAGTTCCGTGCGCACCTGACCTGTGATGAACACCACCGGCACCGAGTCCATCATCGCGTCGCAAATCGGCGTGATCAGGTTCGTCGCCCCCGGTCCACTCGTCGCGAACGCAACCCCCACTTTGCCTGTCGCCTTCGCATAGCCCTCCGCCGCATGGCCCCCACCGGCCTCGTGGCGAACCAGGATGTGGCGGATACCCCCATTTACGAACGCGTCGTACGTCGGGAGGTTCGCTCCCCCAGGCAGGCCGAAGACGACATCCACGCCCTCCGCCTTGAGACATTCCATCAGCGCGTCCACTGCCCGCATATCCTCGACCTCCCTTCCTTTACATAGGGGAAAAAGCCAGTGTACCAGCGGGTTTAGCGGCCAAACAGGGGCGAGGACGCGGCCGGCGCGACCGAGGACGCCGGCCGGCGCCGCGCCAGGGGCTGTCCCACGGTCCCGAATGATTGCTTCCACCGTTCTGCTCCCCTCCTCGGGCTGGCGAGGCGGTCCGCGGCGGGGTCACATATACACGAGAGCAACGGTGTATCGCCATGGCTATACACCAGCCGAAAGGGAATACCTACACACGCCCCCAAGCTGCACCCCCGGAGGCCCGGCGCCGCGCCAGCGTGCCGGTGCTAGGAGGAGCCGATGCCTACGCCGATGGCAAGGACGATTACCCCGCCCACCGTCACCACCAGGAACGAGGAGCGCAGGGAGACCCCGAGGAAGCGTTTCCTTATCCAGGCGATCACCGAGAGCTCAACCGCCACCACACAGCCGGCCACTATCAATGCCTTGTGGACGTCGGAGATGATGAAGGGCAGCGTGTGGAACAGGCCGCCGATGGTGGTCATCCCACCTGTGATCGCTCCCCGCACGAGCGCCGAGCCGCGGCCCGTCTGCTCGCCCGTGTCCGACAGGGCCTCTGACCAGCCCATGCTCACCCCCGCCCCGAGGGCAACGGAGAGCCCCACCAGCAGCGCCGTGTGCGAGCTCGAGGCGATCGCCGCCGCGAAGATCGGCGCCAGCGATGACACCGTCCCGTCGATCATCCCCACCAGCGCCGGCTGCACCACCCTCAGCACGAAGTCCGGCTCATCCTTGTAGCCAGCCCTGTGGATCCAGCGGGCGAGGAACGAGTCGTGGGCTTCGGCCGCAGCCGGGGGCTCCGGCGCGGCGGTCTCGGTGTGCGCGCTCATCGCCCACAGCGTAGGGCAAGTGGCGGCTTAGGTAAGCCGAAATAGGGCTTAGGGAAGCCGAATACGGAGTTCCCGCAGGCGTGCGGGCGCGTCTCAGCCGCCAGGCTCGATGCGGCGCTCAGCCCGGCGTTGGGCCGGCTGGCACCCGCTCCCAGGACTCGGGCGCTATGGCGGTCTCGGGGAAGTCGAGCTCCGTTCCGCAGCGGGTGCATAGCGCGTCATAGATCTTCGTCACCCGGCCACAGTTGGGGCAGCGGCGACGCATCTCGTCGCGCTCGAAGCGATAGGCGATGGCTGCGAGCAGCCCGAAGAAGGGGACCAGCCCCGAGATCAGGAACCAGAGCACGAACGAGCTGCCCTTGATCTTCCCCACCACGCCTCCCGCGAGACCGAAGCCCACAGCGATGACGATGTATGCCATCGGGGTGCCTGGCTTGCCTAGAGCAGGACGCGCAGAGCCCAGATCACAGCGATGACGGCCACCACGAAGATCAGGGTGCTGAAGAGGAAGGACAGCACATGGACGATCACCCCGAGCAAAAGCCAGGCGGCCACGAGAAAAACCAGCGCCGCAACCACTGTGCGACCGAACGACCGTTTGGGTGCCTCGTTCACATTCATCTCTTGCACCAGCTTAACGGCAACGCGGCCGAGCAGGAAGTGCTACCCCTGCCCGGCCGCTTTACCGGGAGCGCCGGCCGAGGGAAGCCGGCACAGTCGATAGGAGGGAGGACGCTACATACGACCCAGCCGGCTGAGCTCGCGGGCCATCCATGCCGACGAGACATCGGAGCCGTTCAGGCCGGCACGCTGGCGACCCGCACCCTGCCCGACGCTGGTTAGCTTGTAGCGACGGATGCGACGCCCCTGCGGGGCCCCATCCGCCGTCTCCTCGGGCAGCAGGATGAACCGCCGAGGAGGTGCAACGCTCGAGTTGGCTGCTGAACGGTTCATGGGCACCATATTGGCGCCAGGGGGGGCGGGTTCCATTGGACGGAAGTCCAAAATGTGGGTGACCTGCGTGTACGCGTGGTGAGTGTCGAGGCTCGCCGCCGCGTGCAGGCGGTGGAGGGGTTTGCTAGTCGCGGCTGGTGTATAGCCATCGCTATACGCTGAGGTGTTCGCTGCCGTGCCTGGGTTTACTCGTTGTGCCTGGTGTATCACCGCTGCTATACACCAACTTCTTGGGGACTGACCGACCAACCCCAGCCTGGAGCGTGGATCATCGCGCCTTGGTTTGCTCGTTTCAGTTGATGTATAGCCCTTGCGATACACCAAACTTTTGGGGAAGCCAGGCACCGGTCCGCCTGCGAATGGAAGCAAACGCCAACCTCCCGCCCCCCGCGCGGACCGCGATCGGTCCTCAGATGCCGAGCTGCTCGTGGATGAGGCGTGAGACCTCGGTGCCGTCGGCTCGGCCCTTGGTCTCACGCATCACCGCACCCACAATCGGCCCGATGGCCTTGGCGTTGCCGTCGCGAACCCGGGCGGCAGCATCGGCGTTGGCCTCGAGCGCGGCGGCCACGATTGTCGCGAGCGCACCGTCATCGTCACCCATCGCTGCCAGCCCCTCGGAGGCGACAATCGACTCGGGGTCTCCCCCCTCGGCCACCAGCTTGTCGAGCACCTGGCGGGCGGCACCAACGCTCACTCGCTTGGCCGCCACCATGACCACGAGTGCGGCAAGCGCCCGCGGTGCCACGCGCGAGGCGGCTGGGTCCTCGCCCTCCTCCAACCTGGAGACCAGCTCCCCGGTGACCCAGTTGGCGAGTGTCTGCGGCGTCAGCCCACCGTCGGCGCCTGCAGCGGCCGAGGCGGCAGAAGTGGCGAGAGCCGCCTCGAAGTAATCGCCAAGCTCTCCGCGGAAGGCGAGCAGCTGGGCGCTATCGGTACTCAGGCCCACCTCCGTATGCAGGCGCTCCAGGCGGTGGGCTGGCAGCTCGGTCATATCGGCGCGAGCAGCCTCGATCATGGCCGGCTCGATGCTCACTGGCAGCAGGTCGGGCTCGGGGAAGTAGCGGTAGTCGTGGGCCTCCTCCTTGGAGCGCAGGGACGTGATGGCGCCGGAGCCAGGATCGAAGTGGAGGGTCTCCTGGACAACCTGACCGCCGCCGAGGATCAGCTTCTCCTGGCGGGCGATCTCGGCACGGATGCCACGCTCGATGAAGCGGAAGGAGTTCATGTTCTTCAGCTCGGCCTTCACCCCCAGAGTGCTCGAGCCGACGGGGCGCAGCGAGATGTTGGCGTCGCAGCGCAGCGAGCCCTCCTCCATGTTCACATCGCTCACCCCCAGCTGGCGCAGAGTGGTGCGCAGCAGCCGCAGCCACTCGCCGGCCTGCTCGGGGGTGCGCAGGTCGGGCTCGGTGACGATCTCCGCCAGCGGGGTGCCGCCACGGTTGAAGTCCACGATGGAGGCGTCGGAGCCGTGAATGCGTCCGCTGGCTCCCACGTGGATGAGCTTCGCGGCGTCCTCCTCGAGGTGCACGCGGTGGATGCGCACGTCACCAAGCGAGCCGCCGCTACAGAGAGGCTCGTCGTACTGGGAGATCTGGTAGCCCTTGGGCAGGTCGGGATAGAAGTAGTTCTTGCGATGGAAGATCGAGCGGGGGGCCAGCTCGGAGCCGAGGGCCATGCCGATCATCAGCCCGAAGTGCACCGCCCGAGCGTTGGCCACCGGCAGGCTGCCGGGCAGGCCGAGGCAGACTGGGCAGGTGCGGGTGTTGGGCGGCTCGCCGAAGGACAGCTCGCAGCCGCAGAACATCTTGGTGGCGGTGGCCAGCTGGACGTGGATCTCCAGGCCGATCACCGCTTCCAGCGTAGGCGTTCCGGTTGGCTCAGACACGGGCGCCGCTCCCATCGAAGCCGATGGCCCGCTCGAGGGCGTGGGCGGTGTCGAGGAGACGGTTCTCGCTGAAGGCGGCGCCGGCTATCTGCAAACCCACGGGCAGGCCGCCACTGAGGCCGCAGGGGATCGAGATGGCGGGGATCCCGGCAAGGGACATGGGCACGGTGCAGAAGTCGTTGAGGTACATGGCGAGAGGGTCGTCGGTCTTCTCACCGAGGTTGAAGGCCACCGAGGGGGCGGTGGGCGTGACAATGAAGTCGACATCGGCGAACGCGGAGCGGAAGTCCTCGGAGATCTTGGTCCTCACCCGCTGAGCGCGACCGTAGTAGGCGTCGTAGTAGCCCGAGGAGAGGGCGTAGGTGCCGAGCATGATGCGCCGCTTGACCTCGGCGCCGAAGCCGTCGTGGCGGGTGCGGGTGTACATCTCTAGCAGATCGGGGGCGTCCTCGGCGCGCATCCCGTAGCGCACCCCGTCGAAGCGGGCGAGGTTGGAGGAGCACTCGGCGGGGGCGATGACGTAGTAGGCCGACAGGGCATGCGGCGCGTGGGGCAGGCGCACCTCGCGCACCTGTGCCCCCAGCTCCTCGGCGCGGGCGAGAGTGGTGTTGAACGCCTCGAGCACTCCCGCTTCGATCCCCTCCCCCGTCAGCTCGGCGGGAACGCCCAGGGTGATGCCGTCAAGGCGCTCGGCGCTGGGCAGCTCAATCTGATGGGGGAACTGCAGCGAGGTGGCATCGCACTCGTCGCGACCCACCATGTGGCGAAGCATGAGAGCCGCATCGGTGACGTCGCGGGTGAGCGGGCCGGCCTGGTCGAGCGAGGAGGCGAAGGCGATCATGCCGTAGCGCGATACCGCTCCATAGGTCGGTTTCAGCCCCACGATCCCGCAGAGGGCGGCGGGCTGGCGGATGGAGCCCCCGGTGTCGGTGCCGAGGGCCCACGGGGCGAGGCCGCCGGCCACAGCGGCGGCGCTGCCGCCTGAGGAGCCGCCGGGGACGCGTGTGCGGTCCCAGGGGTTGCGCACGGGGCCGTAGGCGGAGTTCTCGTTGGAGGAGCCCATGGCGAACTCGTCCTGGTTGGTCTTGGCCAGCAGGCTCGTACCGGCCTCGCCGAGCCTCGCTACGGCGCTGGCGGTGTAGGGAGGCAGGTAGCCCTCGAGGATGCGAGATCCCGACTGGCTGGGCACTCCCTCGGTGCAGAACAGGTCCTTGACGGCCAGGGGCACGCCCGTGAGGGGACCGTCGGCGAGCGGCCCGCCGTGGTTGCGAGCGATCGCAGGAGGCATCTCCTCGGCCACCCAGGTGAAGCAGTTCAGGCCGTCGGGCCCCCCATCGCGGTCGGCGACGGCGCGCTCGCGGTAGGCGTCGAACAGCTCGGCGCCCGACAGCGCACCCGCGGCAATCTCGCCAGCCGCCTGGGCGGCCGTCAGCTCGAGGATCCCGTTCTTCATGCCTGGGGGCTTGGGACCAGGAAGCCGTCTTCGCTGACGGCTGGGGCCTGCGCCAGGGCGACCTCGCGGGGCAGACACGGGCGTGGCACGTCGGGGCGCAGGGCGCCCGTGACCTCCACCACGTGGGAGGTGGGCTTGACGTCGTCGAGGTCGAGCTCGCCGATGCGGGCGATGTGGTCGAGCACGGCGGAGAGCTCGCGGGCCATCGGCTCGACCTCCTCCTCGCTCAACGCCAGGCGGGCCAACCGTGCGACATGGAGAACCTCCTCGCGGGCGATCACGGCAGGCATTCTATGGAACACCTGTGATGGCCCCTCAGATGACGAGCCTTGGCTGGGCCTATGGACGAGGCCGGGGCGCGGGAGTGGCGGAACGGTAGAGCGAGGGGCGTTCATCGCGCAGCGTCTGCCAGGCCGCGGCGAGGATGACTGCGGCGCCCACCAGCGACAGCCATCCGCCGACGGAGAGCGAGGTGGCGTGGTCGGGACGCTCGATCACCCTGACGGCCCCGGCGATGGTGGCGGCGAGGCCGAGCAGCACACACCACACGGCGGTGGAGACAGGTAGGGCGGGGCTGCGCTCGGTGAGGCTGCTCACGACCATGGCAAGCGCTGCGCACACGCCGGCGAGCAGGAGAGCCACGGCCGGCCCGAAGGTGTCCCAGGCGGTGAGGTTCCCGAGTGGGCTGTCGTAGTTGGGGATGAAGAGAGCAACGATCACGCAGGCGATGCCCGTCAGCGCCATCAGCTCGCCGAGTCGCAGGCGCCTGATCATCGGCTTGCGCCCTCGGCCTCGGCCAGGAGCGTTTCGAGCTCGTACTGGTAGCCGGCCGCCAGCAGCGTGTTGCGCAGCAGGAAGGCGATCGTCATGGGGCCCACCCCGCCCGGCACGGGCGTGATGGCGGAGGCCACCTCGACGGCGGCCGCGAAGTCCACATCTCCTACGAGACCGCTCTTGTTGCCTGCCTGCTCCGGGGTGAGGCGATTCATGCCCACGTCGATCACCACAGCGCCCGGCTTGATGAAGTCGCCGGCGATCAGTCGTGGACGCCCAACGGCAGCGATCAGCACGTCGGCCCAGGCGCACACGGCGCGCAGGTCGCGGGTGCGCGAATGGCAGACGGTGACTGTGGCGTTGCGAGCAAGCAGCAGCTGGGCCATGGGCTTGCCGAAGAGGTTGGAGCGCCCCACCACCACGGCCTCGGCGCCTTCGAGCTCCACTCCCGTGTCGTCCAGCAGTTCCATCACACCGGAGGGGGTGCAGGGGCGCAGGCCGGGGCGCCCGAGCGAGAGCAGCCCGGCGTTGACGGGGGTCAACCCGTCGACGTCCTTATCGGGGCTGATCATCGCCGTCAGAGCCGGCCCGTCGAGGTGGTCGGGCACCGGGAGCTGCAGCAGGATGCCGCTCACCGCGCTGTCCGCACCGAGGGATTCGAGCTCCTCGGCCACCTGCTCAAAGCTCGACTCGGCGGGGAGGCGGCGGTCGAAGGGGACCATGCCCACCTCCAGGCAGGCCCGCTGCTTGCCGCCCACATACACCGCCGAGGCGGGATCGTCGCCGACGAGCACCGTGGCGAGGCCGGGAGCCCGACCGGTGCGCTGCGTGAATTGCTCGACCTCTCCAGCCACCTCGGCACGCACTCGCGCGGCGATCGCCTTGCCGTCGATGAGGGTGGCGCTCATGTTCCAGATGCTATGCGCTGGAGCACGAACACAACGCGCCGCATCTCAGCGACGGCTCACCGGGGCGTACTCGGCCATCAGCTTGCGTTCCGATCCATCGTCGGCAAAGCGCACCACGATCACCCCGCCGGGCTCCACGCCGGTCACCACCCCGTCGCCGAAGGCGGCATGCACCACGTCCTCGCCGAGCCGGAACTGGACGGTCGCCGTGGGCGCTTCCCGCTGGCGGGGAGCGCCCGTCGTCTGCCCCCACCTCGCGCCGGCGCCTGTGCGCCCGCCGCCGGCCGGCGCACCGCTCGAATCCGAGCGCTCCCACCGCGTGGAGATCGCTCCTCGGAACACCGTCTCCTTTGGCTCCTCCAGCAACGCTGCGGGAATCTCATCGAGAAAGCGACTCGGCATCCCGAAGGTCTGCGCCCCGAACACCGCTCGGCGGCGGGCATAGGTGAGGTAGAGCTGGCGCATGGCCCGGGTGATGCCCACGTAGAACAGGCGCCGCTCCTCCTCCAGGCCCCCCTCGTCGATGGCCCGCGAGTGAGGGAAGACGCCCTCCTCGCAGCCGGCGATGAACACGATCGGGTACTCCAGACCCTTGGCGTTGTGCAGCGTCATCAGCGTCACCAGGCCGGCCTCGTCGCTGCGCGTGTCGGCGTCGGCAACCAGGGCGATCTCCTGGAGGAACACATCGAGCGTGCCCTCCCCCTCCGGAGCCGCCACATCGAACTCGCGCCCCACCTCGACCAGCTGCTCGAGGTTCTCGATCCTTCCCTGAGCCTCGATCGTGCGCTCGGCCTCGAGCGCCTCGATGTAGCCGCTCTGGGCGAGCAGTGCCTCGATCAGCTCGCCGATTGCGATCCCGGGGCGAGCGGCCATGGTGCGCAGATCATCCATCGTGTCCATAAAGCGCCTCAGCGCCTTCACAGCCGCGGCACCGAGGCCGGGCACCTGGTCGGGTGAGGCAGCGGCGTCCCACACCGACATGTCTGTCGATGCCGCGTGGCTGGTCACCCGCCCGAGCGAGGTCTGCCCGATGCCCCGGCGGGGGGAGTTGGCCACGCGGGTGAAGCTCACCACGTCAAAGGGGTTGGCCAGCAGCTGGAGGTAGGCGATGGCGTCCTTGATCTCGGCGCGCTCGTAGAACTTGGTGCCGCCGATCACCTGGTAGGCGATCTCGCGCCGCACCAGCGTGTCCTCGATGACCCGGGACATGGCGTTGGTGCGATAGAGAACTGCGATCTCCGAGCGCGAGGCGCCCTCATCCACGAGTCGCTCGATCTCACCCACCACATAGCGCGCCTCGGCATGCTCGTCGTCGAGGGGACGCAGCTGGATCTGATCGCCCTGGCCATGCTCGCTCCACAGCCGCTTGGCGATCCCCCCGCGGTTGTTCGCTATCACCGCGTTGGCCGCCTGCAGGATGGTCTCCGTCGAGCGGTAGTTCTGCTCGAGCTTCACCACCCGGGCGTCGGGGAAGTCATCCTGGAAGTCGAGGATATTCCTCACATCAGCGCCCCGGAAACTGTAGATCGAGTTGTGGGTCACCAAGCCATTCGCCACGAAGTTGTGCACCCCGTCGATATCGAGGTCATAGACGGGAACGTCCAATGCCACACGCTCCACGCTCTCCACCACGTCGAAGCGCCCGTCACCCCCAACCATCACCATGCCGGGACGTATGGAGGCGGCAGGCATGAACGGAAGCGAGTTGGCCACACCGTCGGGGTTGTCCACGAGCCGGGCGTTGAGCTGCAACTGAACGTCGAGCTCTCCTTTGACTCGCTGCACGGTGTGCAGTAGCTCGCGCATGTCCATCGAGGCGGTCTCGTAGCGCCAGCCCGACGATCCGCGTCGAGCGGGACGAACGCTGAGACCCAGACGCTGCAATGCCTGGCGTCCGTCGTCGTCGTAGCCGAACATCGCGATCCGGTGCAGCGACGAAGCTCCGCGGCGATCGCCACAGAGCGTGAGCACCATGCGGCGGCGTACTCGCTTGGAGCCCAGCCTGCCCGAGGTGTGGGTGGCGGGAGTGAAGTGCGGGAACTGGCTTGAGAGGCCCTCATCCGCGAGCAGCCGCTCGCCGGCCCCTTCGGTGTCGAGAGCGGCAAAGATCTGGTCGATGAGCGCCTGGCTTCCGACCACGCTGTCGGCCGACTTGGCTGCGGCCGGTCGAGCGTTGAAGGGCAGGGTGGGGAGTCCGTAGTGGGCAGCGAGAATATGCTCGGCCACGCGGGCCTCGGCGTCACTGGCATGAACCGAGACGACCCAGGCGGCGTCTGCACCCTCGGTTCTCATCCTGTAGGGCACTCCGATCACGGGCTTGACCTGGCCGGCGGTATAGGTACGGGAGGTGCCGACACGGAATCCGACGTTGCGCTTCCACATCAGATAGGTCATGTGAAGTTGTGGAGTGCGCCCACGGACGAAGCCCGCGAAGTGGATGTGCTCAGCGGTGCTGACGATGCGCCGCCCCGAGGTCGTCGTGATCGCAACTCCCTTGGAGCGCCGGGACTCATGCCGCCGCATCACCATCGCAGGACGAAAGTCGCCGCTTCCATGTGCCGCCAGAACCATGTCCCCAGCCCACACATCCTCGATCGGGCGCAGGGTGCCATCCCCCATCGTCACGAGGGTTCCCTTCGCGAGGCACTGGGCGTCGTCGCCCACCACCGCCAAGTTGCGATGCCCGACCGGACCGGCATAGGTGGGCCGGTCACCGCGCTGGACCTCTCCCCCGCTCGGCGGTCGTCCCCCGCCCACGAGTAGCTGGAGCAGCCGGTACTGGGCGTGGTTGGTGTCCTGGTACTCGTCCACCAGCACATGGCGGAAGGCGCTCGTGTAGCGCTCGCGCACGTCGGCGAACAGCTCCAGCAGGTTGACCGTGCGAAAGAGCAGGTCGTCGAAGTCCATGGCGTTCATGCGGTGGAGATCGCGTTCGTAGATGTCGTACACGTCGGCGATCATTTCCTCATATGGCGAGCCAACCGACTGGCGGTAGGTGCCCGCGTCGCACAGCCGGTTCTTCGCCGCCGAGATCTGGTTGAGGATCGAGGCGGGCGTGTAGCGCTTTGAGTCCACCCCCACCGCGTCCGCCGAGCGCTTGGCCAGCCTGCGCGAGTCGGCCTGGTCATAGATCGTGAACTGGCGGGTGTAGCCCAGGCGGTCCGCCTCGGCCCGCAAGATGCGCGCGCAGGCCGCATGGAAGGTCATCAGCCACATGCCACGGGTGCCCCGGCCGAGCAGCCGCTCGACCCGCTCGCGCATCTCCTTGGCGGCCTTGTTGGTGAAGGTGATGGCCAGTATCTCCCCAGCCTGCGCCTGGTCGGTGTAGATCAGATAGGCGATCCGGTGGGTGAGTACGCGGGTCTTCCCGCTGCCCGCGCCGGCGAGGATCAGCAGGGGGCCCTCACCGTGTGTGACTGCCTCCCGCTGGGGCTCGTTCAGCCCCTCCAGCAACTCCTGGAGATGCTCAGTATGGGGGTTGGCGGCCACCGCTCCAGCATAGATGCGGGCTCGGCGGGCGAGGCGAGGCGCCGATCGGGAGTATCACGCGTGATACGATGCCCTTCATGAGTCAAGTGAGCATCCGCGATCTGCGCAACCACGGTGGCGACATCGTCGAGCGTGCAACCCGCGGGGAGCAGATCACCATCACCCGCTCCGGCCAGCCCGTGGCGGAGCTGAGAGCCCTGTCGGGACCGTCGCTGTCTGCGGAGGCGCTGCTTGCACGCCATCGCCTGCTTCCCCCCCTCGACGCTCGCGCACTGCGCGACGATCTCGACCAGCTGGTCGACCCGAGCCTGTAAGCGCCTGTCCGTCGGAGAGGGGAGCCATGACACCTAGAGGGATCCTGGACACCTCCACCCTGATCGCGCTCAGTGTTCTTTCTGACGCAGCCAGCCTCCCCGATGAGCCGCTCATCACCACCGTTACACTCGCCGAGCTCTCCGTTGGGCCGCTCGTCGCGGGCGATGAGCGCGAGCGGGGCGCCCGTCAAGCACGCCTGCAACAGGCCGAGGCCGACTTCAATCCACTTCCATTCGACGCCGACGCGGCGCGGGCGTTCGGGCGGGTCGCCGCATCACTGCGCGAAGCAGGACGAAAGCCAGCGGCTCGTGCCTATGACGCGATGATCGCCGCCATAGCGATCGCGAACGATCTACCTCTCTACACCTGCAACCCAGCTGACTTTCAGGCAATCGACGGCCTCACCGTCGTTGCCGTTCCGACGCCCTAGCCCCCCGCCGGGTTGGGCCCTCTGACGGTACGCAGCGGCCTTACCTCCGCCAGCGGCTGAGGCTCGCCGTCGGAGAGCTCTGCAATCGTCCGTTCGAGGGTGGCTATGCGGCTGGAGAGAGCCTGGATGGCCTCCGCGATCGGGTCGGGCAGGTGGATCCAGTCGGCGTCTGGGCCCTCCACCCGTCGACCGTCCACCCGGACGGGGTGCCCGGGGTTGCCCACCACCGTCGAGTTGGGGGGAACATCGGTGATCACCACGCTGTTGGCCCCGATCTTGGCCCCGTGGCCGATGGTGATGGGGCCGAGCAGCTTGGCCCCCGAGCCGATAGTCACGTTGTCCTGCACCGTTGGGTGGCGCTTGCCCGCTGCGAAGCCCGTGCCGCCCAGCGTCACCCCCTGATAGAGGGTCACATCGTTTCCGATGTCGGCCGTCTCCCCGATCACCACGCCGGTGCCGTGATCGATGAACAGCCCCTCGCCGATTTGTGCAGCCGGGTGAATCTCGATTCCCGTGAGGGTGCGCGTGAACATCGAGATCACCCGCGGCAGGAGCGGCACCCCCGCCTCGCCGAGCGCATGGGCCACCCGATAGGCCAGCAACGCGTGGATTCCCGGCCAGGTGGCGAGAATCTCGATCCTTCCCACCCCCTGGGCGGCCGGATCCCGGTCCCGTGCCGCGAGCAGGTCGCGGCGGACCTCTTTGGCGACCCGTGCAAACGCATCGAAACCGGCCATCGCAACAGCGTAGCGCCCAAACTCCGCCCCGTTGCGCGTGCAACCGAAATCATCACCGCTCTCAGGGTGCGAAGAACGCCTGGCTGACGTAGCGCTCGCCCGAGTCGGGCATGATCACCACGATCCGCTTGCCCTTCGACTCCGGGCGCTCGGCCACCTGCAGCGCCGCCCACATCGCCGCCCCACAGGAGATCCCCGCGAGCAGGCCCGCACGTTTGGCGCAGCTCCAGGCCGTCTGGATCGCATCGTCGTCGCTCACCGCGATCACCTCGTCGATCAGCTCACGGTTGAGCACCGGCGGCACGAACCCCGCGCCGATCCCCTGAATGCGGTGGGGTCCCTGTCGGCCGCCCCCGAGCACCGCCGAGCCCTGTGGCTCGACGGCCACCACCTGCAGAGAGGGGTTCACATGCTCGCGCAGGAACTCCCCCACCCCCGTGATCGTCCCCCCCGTGCCCACACCCGCCACGAGCACATCCACCTTGTTCTCAAGCGCCCGCGCAATCTCCGGGCCCGTCCCCCGTCTGTGCGCCTCCGGGTTGGCCGGGTTGGAGAACTGGTCAGGCAGGAACACATCGCTGCTCTGGGCCATCGCCCGCGCCGCCGCCACCGCCTCGCCCATCCCGCCCATCGACTCCGTGATGTCCACCCGCGCCCCATACAGCCGCAGCAAGCTCTCCCGCTCGCGGCTCATGCCCTGGGGCAGCGTCAGCACCAGCTCATAGCCCTTGGCCGCACACACGAACGCCAGCGCTATCCCCGTGTTGCCGCTCGTCGCCTCCACGATCGTGGTGCGCCCCGGCTCGATCCTGCCTTCCGCCTCTGCAGCCTCGATCATCGCCACCCCAATCCTGTCCTTCACGCTCCCACCGGGGTTGAACGCCTCCAGCTTGGCAAACAGCTCCACCCCACTGTCCGCCGCCCTCGTGCCCTCGAGCATCCGTGGGAGACCCACCAGCGGCGTGTCTCCCACGAACTCCGCAATGTTGATCGGGATTCGGGACATACCTCCGACAATAGTGCAGGGGCACCACTTTCGCCCCTCAGCAGCCTGCCCTGCAGCTACTTCTTCGGCATCGCCGTCCTGACGCTCTTTTGCCGTGCCAAACGCACGCTCGCCGTCCGCGACTGCGCTGGAGCGGGCGATGACTTGACCAGCAATAGGCTGGCATTCAGCCGCCCCCCTCCAACCGCCAGCAGCCTGCGCCCCGTTGCGTTCAGCTTCAGCTTCACCAGCGCCGTCCTGCCAGCCGACACCACGAACACAGCTGTGCCGATCGTCTTCAGCCTGTAGCGGCCGTGCGCCGCATGCAGCCTCACTCGCAACCGCAGCTTGCCCGCGCACCTGCCAATGCCCGCGCCACGCAACCTCACCAGGGCGCTCGCTCGCAGCTGCACCGCGAGCCTCTTGCTCACCAGCGTCACCCCACAGCCGCTCCCGCCCGAGCTCGACGAGGTGAAGCTCTGCACGCCCACTGACCCGGCCGGCGTGACTGGTGAGCCAGTGCTCGAGCCCGCCCCCGTGCTTCCGCCCGTCGTGCCGCCTGCGCCTCCCACCACGTACTTGAAGCGGGCCGATGGGCTTTCTAGGCTCGTGCCATAGGGGCTCTGCACCGTGATCTGCACTATTCCTCGACCCGGAGGCGAGATTGCCGTGATCGTGCTCGGGGAGGTCACTTCGAAGCTCGTCGCCTCTGCCGCTCCGAAGCGAACAGCTGTGGCTTCAGCCAGGTTCGCCCCGCTGATCGTCACCGCCGTGCCCCCCGCCGTCGGTCCTTCTGTGGGGCTGACCCCGGACACGCTCGGACTCGGGCCGAAGATGAATGCGGCACCCGCTTTGGCATGGTCGGCGGGAGCTCCCGCCAGAGCGCTCCTAGCGTCGCCCGACAGCGACACGCTCGAGCCGAACCACCCTCTGCCCATCTCCAGCGAGCCCCCTTCGAAGCGTCCCGGCGTACCCCAGGTGCTCGCTCCGGCGGAGCGCTTGAACAGCCACGCCGAGCCGCGAGCCACACCGTCATGTGGCGCCCCCACCAGCGCCGAGCTGCCGTCCTGGGAGAGCGCCACGCTGTAACCGAATTCTTCGCCCCCTTCGTCACCGCCTGTCAGGGGTGGGCCCTGTTCGCTCCAGCCCGAGCCGTCGGCCGCGAACACCCATGCCGCCCCCGTCGCTTCGTTGTCGGCGCGGGCGCCGATCAGCGCTGTGGCGCCGTCGCCCGCCAGCGCCACACTCGCGCCAAAGTGGGCTTCCGCGCTGGTCCCGCTCCCCAGGAGCTTCGAGCCGTCTTCGCTCCAGCTTTCTCCCGAACGGGCGAACACCCAGGCCGCGCCGAGGTGGCCGTTGTCGCCTGGAGCCCCAATCAGCGCGCGTGAGCCGTCACTCGAGAGCGCCAAGCTGGCCCCGAAGTGCCCTTCGCCCACCTCGCCGCCGCCCGCCAGCGCCTCGCCCTGCTGCGACCAGCCTTCGCCCGAGCGCTTGAACACCCACACACGACCCCTCCCCGATTCGTCCCCCGGCGCGCTCACAATCGCCGTGCTCCCATCAGCCGACAACGCCACCGCCCGCCCGAAGCGAGCCTTGGCCGTCTCCCCCACACCCGTCAGCTCGAACGTGCGCGACCATTTCCCCGCCGAGCGCGTGTACACCCATGCGGCGCCCTGCTGCTCGTTCTGGCGAGGCGCTCCAATCACGAGCGTGTTGCCGTCGCCCGAGAGCGCCAGCGCCCTGCCGAAGCCGCATTCCGGGCCTTCTTCACCGCCCGAGGAGCCACCCGATTCGGGTTCTTCTTCGCACGTTTCCCCGCTCGCTTCTCCCGCCGTCAGCTTCGGCCCCTGCTGCACCCAGCCCGACCCCGAGCGGATCCACACCCAGGCCGCGCCCGAATAGCCGTCGAAGGCCGGGGCGCCCACCGCCGCCGTGTTGCCATCGGCCGACAGCGTCACGCTGAAACCCGTCAGGGCACCGCCCGCTTCCACGCTTTTTTCGCCCATCGGAGTGAGCTTCTGTTCGGGCTCCTGCGCCGCCGACGAGCTCGCCCGAATGCTCTCCTGGCCCGTCCGGAGCGTGTCCGCGCTGCTCGAGCTCAGACCAAGCCACAGCGCGCCCGCCACGAGCGTCGAGAGCAACGCCGCCAGCGTCGCCCTGCGTCGTCTGTGAGTACGCACGTGCGTGTGCGTCTGCTGCTTCGCGCCATCACCGGCACGGCCCATCATCTAGCTCCACACGCCTTCGTTGGCCAAAGGCTCGCTGGCCCGCACATCGGCAACCCTCCGTAGTCGCAACCTGAAAAAATCTCAACGATCCCCTGCCGAGCAGAGTGCCGTGGGACCCATTCATCCACCGCTCTCCACCGTTCCGCACAGCCGAACCGCGCTTCACCGTGTCTTCACTGCCCGACGCAGGCTACTAAGGAAGTGCGCAATGTCAATAGCCGAGCCGTTTCTTGTCCGGGTGGCCAATCTGGGGCGGAGGACCTTGGGCAGCTGTTGCAACCCCCCATGTCGACGGTGCGGCGAACGTCAGATGTGATACATGCTCGCGCCGGCCTCGCGCATCTCACGGTCGATCACGTCGGCGATCGTGGTCTCCCTGAGCACCTTGCGGATCGCCTCCGCCGCATCCGCGAACGGACCCTGAGCGTCCGGCCCGATCGGGCCGTCCAGCAACTCCACGATCTCCAGCAACGTCACCGACGCCGGCTCACGCGCGAAGCGGTAGCCCCCCTTGACGCCGCGCTGGGAGCTGATGATCCCCGCCCGCCTGAGCACCGCGAACAGCTGCTCCAGGAACTGCACCGGCACATCGCGCTTGCGCGCCAGCTCGCCAATCGGCACGGGGTCCGTGCCGCCACTGCGGCCCAGCTCAGCCAGGGCCTGCACTGCATAAGGTGACTTGCTAGTGATCGAGATCATGTGTGCCGGGACTCCCCTTCGCCCCATACGAGGGAAGCTGTCGCGGAATCCATGATCGTAGTGGGCCCTTCGGGCAACAGCCCACTTGGCAGGGCCGGCAGGGGGGTTGGGGGCGCTAACTTCCTTTGAAACTGGTGTATAGCAACGGCGATACACCAGTTAAAACGTTACATACCGCCCCGCCGCTCGGGTTACACACATCCCGCCGCTCGGCCCCACTCGTCAGGTCCCGTTCTGCGATCTCATCGGAGGCGGTCTGGCCCGAGGTCGTCTCTGCCTACAGCCAACCGCGCTCGTTGGCGATCAATACCGCCTGGGCGCGATCGACGGCTCCGAGCTTGCCGTAGATGTTGTGCAGGTGAGTGCGCACGGTGCTCGTGGAGAGGGTGAGCTCGTGGGCGATCTGCTTGTAGACCTTGCCCTCGGCCAGCCGCTGAAGCACGCCGAGCTCGCGTCCTGAGAGCGGGCATGGGTCGACGTGGCGCTGACGCTGGCTGGTGGAGCTGGGCAGCTCGTACATCACACGCCTGAGCTCCTGGGGACCGAGCCCGACGCTGCGGGCGGTCTGCAGCATCTCGGTGGGCGACACGCGGGCTCCCTGCTCGTAGTGGGCGAGCATGTCGGCGAGGCGGATGAAGGCGGCCTCTCCCTCGACCTCGGGGTTGTGATGGCGCTCGATGGGACCGGCGACGCTCGCGGGGAGCCCCCAGCGGCGGATCAGAACGCCGCCCACGAGGGCGTGGTCGACGCCAAGCTCGCGACGCTCCTGGTGGATGCGCTCCTCGGGCGTGCGTGCGCCTCGGTGCACCTGGGAGGGGTAGCCGGGATAGGCGTGCAGGAGAACGAGCTTGCCCACGTCGTGGAGCAGGCTCGTCACGGTCAGGCGGTCGCGGTTCTCATAGCCCACCTCCGCCGCCACACGGTCGGCGGCGTGCTGGGTGGCGAGGGCGTGCAGGCGAAAGCGCTCGGGCGCCGCGTCCCACACGCTGGCCCGCTCGAAGAAGTCGAAGGTGCGCACGCGGGTTGCCACCGCCTGGACCGTCTGGGGGCTCAATGCCTCGACAGCGCCCACCACGGTGTCCACTTTGGTGCGCCCGTCGTTGATGCGGTTGGCGAGCCGCAGCACGGCGATGATCAGCGCCACGTCGGACTCGACGGCCGAGACGACATCGGCCGTGGCGACGTGGTCCTTGGAGATGACCGTCAGCAGGCGGTCGCGCGACTCGGCCAGCGCCGGAAATGCCTCGAGCGCCTCGAAGGCCATCGTCAGGCGACGGCCGTGGCCCTCGTTCTGGTGGCGCTCACCCGATGGCTGGGCAGGGGCGCTGCCACGCGCAGCGGCCTGCGCGCTACGGCGCGTCTTGGTCTCGCTGGGCTTTGTCTGGGCGTTGGTCTTCTTGGCCGCAACAGCTGCTGGCATACCGTCAAACCCCTTCCTTGGGTTCGCCGACCATCCGGGTCGGTGATTCCACGATGGGGACCTATCGGCAGCTACGGACGGATGGTTGAGCCTTTTTGTCGACTCAGCTGTTGACAGCGAGCGCACTGTCGATACGGCGGAGCGTCTCCTCGCGGCCGAGCAGGGCGACGCTCTCGAAGATCCCTGGCGAGACGGTGGTGCCGGTGAGGGCGACACGCAGCGGCTGGTAGACCTGGCGTGGTTTGGCTGCTCGCCTCTCGACCACCGCCCCCAGGGCCTCGCCCACCCCCGTCTCATCGAAGCTTGCGGCCTGCTCGAGCGCGCTCCTGGCGGCAGCCAGTGCGTTGCGTCCATCGGCGTCGAGCCACCGCTCGCGCGCCTGCGAATCATCGCTCGGCCCGTCGAACAGCGCGCCCGCCAACGGCCAGAAGTCGGCGAGTGTGTGGATCTTCTCCTGGCTGATACGGGCCGCCTGCTCCAGATCTCCTCGGCCGGTGAACGCTTCCAGGCGTCCCGTCAGGTCGGCCAGGGGGAGGTTGCGGATGTAGATGCCATTGAGCCATCTCAGCTTGACCTCGTCGAACCGAGCCGGGTTGCGGCTGACGCGCTCGAGGGTGAAGCGCTCGATCAGCTCCTCGGTGGAGAGAACGGTCTCATCGTCGCCCGCCCCCCAGCCGAGCAGGGCGAGGTAGTTGCGTACCGCCTCAGGCAGGTAGCCGGCGTCGCGCAGCTCCTGCACCGAGGCGGCCCCGTGGCGCTTTGAGAGCTTCTTGCCGTCGGGGCCGTGCAGCAGCGGCAGGTGCGCATAGATCGGCACCTGTACATCGGCGCCAAAGCCAACGGCACGGGCGGCCTCGAGCACGAGCAGCTGCTTGGGCGTGTTGGAGAGGTGATCCTCGCCGCGCACCACATGGGTGATGCCGGCGTCGATATCGTCGATGGCTACGGCGAAGTTGTAGAGGACGGAGCCGTCCGCCCGCGCGATCACGGGGTCGTCCAGATGGATGTTCTCGAAGCTCGTCTCGCCGCGGATCACGTCGTGGACGACCGTGGCGCCCTCTTCCGGCACGCGCAGGCGCACCGCCCCGTCCTGTTCGGGCTTTCCCCGAAATCCGCGGTCGGCGCCGTGGAGGAGCTTGAAGTCCTTGACCTCCGCCGCCGTTGCATTGGAGCGGTAGGCATGTCCGCTCTCCAGCAGCGCCCGCAGAGCCTCGCCGTGGCGCTCGGAGCGTGCCGTCTGGAGGATCGGCCCCTCGTCCCAGTCGATTTCCAGCCAGCGCAGCGCGTCGAGGATCTGCTCGACGTTCTCGGGGGTCGAGCGCTCGCGGTCGGTGTCCTCGATGCGCAGCACCAGCTCGCCCCCCTCGTGGCGGGCGAGCAGCCAGTTGAACAGAGCGGTACGGGCGCCCCCGATGTGGAGCGCGCCGGTGGGCGATGGCGCGAAGCGAACCCTCATAGGATGGGCCGCATGCTAGTGGCAGCCGCCCCACCGCACACGCGATGCTGATCGGCGCGCACGTCTCTCCCGCCGGCGGGCTGCCCAAGGCGGTCGATCGGGGCCTCGAGCGTGGCTGCCGGGCGATCCAGATCTTCAACCAGTCGCCCCGCATGTGGAAAGCCGGCGCCTATCGCGAGGAGGACGTGGCCGCCTTCAAGGAGGCGATGGACGCCAGTCCCATCGATGCGGTGCTGATCCACGCCGTCTACCTGCTCAACTGCGCAAGCGAGGACCCCGACATCCGCGCCAAATCGCTGGCCTCGCTGACCAACTCGCTGCGCGTGGGCGCCACGATCGGCGCCAGTGGCGTGGTGCTGCACCCCGGCTCAGCCAAGACGGGGCATGTGGGCGATGCCATCGCCCGAGCGGGAGAGACCATTCGCGAGGCGCTCGCCGACAGCGAGGGGTGCGCTTTGCACCTGGAGGACACCGCGGGGGCGGGTGGGACGCTGGGGCGCTCGATCGACGAGCTGGCAGCGCTGATCGAGGCTTGCGGAGGGGACGAGCGCATCGGCCTGTGCCTGGACTCCTGCCACCTGTTCGCCTCCGGCTATGACATCCGCACAACCGCCGGCATGGATGCCACCATGCGCGAGATCGCGTCGAAGATCGGGCTCGAGCGGCTGGGCTCGCTGCACCTCAACGACTCCCAGATGCCCCTGGGATCCAACCGCGATCGTCATGCCGACGTCGGGGAGGGCGAGCTCGGCGAGGAGGGCTGCGCGGCGTTTCTCTCTGCGCCCGATCTGGCGGGGTTGCCGTGTGTGCTGGAGACCCCCGGCGAGGACCGCAAGGGCGCCTCGGCGGCCGAAGTCGAGCTCGCTGCGAAGCTGCGCGAACGCGGGCTCAAGCAGCGCGGCAAGGCGAAGCCCTCAGGGCGAGCCAAGAAACCGCGCGCCACCCCTCGCCGGCGATAAGCCGCCCTCCTCCGGCGATTGCTAGGCCGTGGCGCTCGCGGCAGGCGCCACCGGCGCGAGCGCGTGTTCGAGCTCGGCCAGCAGCGTGGGAGTGTGCTGAACGCGGTACTGCTCACCGAGGCGAAAGCGACGGGCACCCGTGCTGGTGTTGATCTCCAGCTGGACCTCGGCCGGCCCAGGGAAGTCTTCGATGGTCTGCCTCAGCTCGTCGAACGCGCTGGGTGAGAGCTCGGCGGCGTCCACGCTCAGCATCACCGGGCGCGCCTGCGCCGTGGCCGCCACGCTCGCCGCCCGTGCCTGCGCGCTGGCCCGCTCGATCTCCTCCTGGGTGGGAGCGAAGCGCTCCACGCTCTGCACCACCAGGCATGTCTTGCCCGCTTCCTTGTGGTCCACCCGGCCCTTTACAAGCACCACCTCGTCGACCGCCAGCGCCGCCTCATGCTCGCCCAGGGCCTTGCCGAACACGAGGATCTCGACCGCACCGGCGAGGTCGTCGAGCGTGGCGAACATCATGTGATCGCCACTGCGCGTGCGGATCTTCTTGGCCTCGGTGATGATCCCCCCAACCGTCACCCAGTCCTTGTCGCGACGATCGCCCAGCGCCGCGATCGGGCAGTCGACCTTGGCGCGCAGGGCGTCGCGCAGGGGCTTCAGCGGGTGAGCGGAGACGAACAGGCCGATCGCTTCCTTCTCGTTTGCAAGCAGCTCTGGCTGCTCGAACTCCTCGCCTGGGATCGGGGGATGCACCGGCTTGCCGAGGCCGAGCATCCCGCCGCCCGCCTGCCCCGAGCCGGCCGGCCCGCCCGCCCCCGCGGGCGAGGGCGAGTCTTCCTGGAGGTCGAAGATCGAGCCCTGTCCGATCTGCGCGTCCTGCTGGATCTTCTGTCCCGCTCCCTGGGCCTGCTCCAGGACTTCGAGCATGCCCTTGCGGCTGGCTCCCGTCGAGCCGAGCGCGCCGCACTTGATCAAGGCCTCGATCGCCTTCTTGTTGACCGTGCGGTTGTCCACCCGCTCGCAGAAGTCCCAGATCGAGGTGAACTCGCCGGCCTCCTCGCGCGCCCGCTTGATCGCCTCGACGGCCTGATAGCCGACCCCCTTGACCGCATCCAGGCCAAAGCGGATGTTGCGCTCGACGACGGTGAACTCGTGGTCTGAGAGGTTCACGTCGGGGGGCAGGATCTCGATACCCATCTCCTCGCAGCGGGCCACGAAGAACGGCACCTTGTCCTTCGTCGACATCACCGAGGAGATCAGCGCCGCCATGTACTCGGCTGTGTGGTTGGCCTTCAGCCAGGCGGTGCGGTAGGCGATCAGCCCGTAGCAGGCGGCATGGCTCTTGTTGAACGAGTAGTCGGCTGACTTTTCGTTGGTGTTCCACAGGAACTCGATCACCTCTGCCTTGGTGCCCGACGCCCGGCAGCCCTCGACGAACTCGGGCTTCAATGAAGCCATCGCGGCACGGTTCTTCTTGCCGATCGCCTTGCGCAGGTCGTCGGCCTTGGCCCCTGAGAAGCCGGCGATCTCCTTGGAGATCTGCATCGCCTGCTCCTGGTAGAGGATCACTCCGTTGGATGACTCGAGGATCGGGCGCAGGCGCTCGTCGGGATAGGAGATCGCCTGGGGGTTGTGCTTGCCCCTGGCGTACACCGGGATCTGATCCATGGCGCCGGGGCGGTAGAGGGCGTTGAGCGCCACGAGGTCGTTGAACTCGTCGGGGCGCACCTTCTTGAGCGCCTCACGCATGCCCTCGGACTCGAACTGGAACACGCCGATCGAGTCCCCCCGCGCGAGCATCTCATACGTAGCCGCATCGTCCAGTGGCAGCGTCGTCATGTCGGGGCGCGCACCGGTGGAGCGCTCGATGATGTCCAGTGCATCCTCGATCACATCGAGGTTGCGCAGCCCGAGGAAGTCCATCTTGAGGATGCCGATCTCCTCGATCGGCTTCATCGAGAACTGGGTCACCGTGCGGAAGACCTTCTCGCCGTTCTCGTCGGTGCCGGCGTCGGCCAGCTGCAGCGGGACGATGTCCGTCAGCGGCCGGTCGGCGATCACCACGGCGGCGGCGTGGATCGAGGAGTTGCGCACGATTCCCTCGAGGCCCTGCGCCACCTCCACGATCTGCTTGGCCGTGGGGTCTTCATCGCAGGCCTTGCGCAACGGCTGCCCGGACTTCATGCATTCCTCGAACGAAGGCGAGCGGCCCATGATCGGGTCGGGGATCAGCTTCGCCAGGCGGTCGCCCGCCCCATAGTCGTAGCCGAGCACGCGTGCCGCATCGCGAGTGGCGGCGCGAGGGAACATCTTGCCGAAGGTGACGATCTGGGCGACCGACTCGCGACCGTACTTCTCGGTCACATACCTCATCACCCGCTCGCGCCCCCGCACGGAGAAGTCGATGTCGATATCGGGCATCGACACGCGCTCGGGGTTCAGGAAGCGCTCGAACAGGAGGTCGTACTCGAGCGGGTCGACATCGGTGATCGCCAGGCAGTAGGCCACGATCGAGCCGGCCGCCGAGCCACGTCCCGGACCGACTGCGATGCCGTTCTCCTTGGCGAACTTGACGAAGTCCCACACGATCAGGAAGTAGGCGTTGAAGCCCATCCTGTCGATCACATCGAGCTCCATCTCCATGCGCTGGACCGCCTCGGCGGGTGGCGGGTCGCCGTAGCGCAGGCGCAGGCCCTCGTGGACGCGCGCCCGCAGGTACTCGCGCTCCGGCGTGGCGTCGGGCGTCTGGAAGCTCGGTATCAGCTGCTTACCGAGCTCGATGTCGACCGAGCAGCGCTCGGCGATCTCAAGCGTGCTCGCGATCGCCTCGGGCCACTCGGCGAAGGCGGTGAGCATCTCCTGGCTGTCGCGCAGGTAGAACTCGTTCGTTTCGAAGGTCATCTTCGGCGCCGCCATCGTGCTCTTCGTCTGCACGCACAGCAGCGCCGTGTGGTGTTCGTAGTCCTCGCGGCGCAGGTAGTGCACATCGCCGGTGCCCACCAGCGAGCCGCCCATCTCCCTTGCGATCCTGACGATGCCCTCGTTGCACTTCTCCTGGGGGGCGAGCCCGTTCTTCTGCACCTCGAAGTAGACGTTCTCGCGGCCGAACACCCGCACCAGATCGTCGGCATGAGCCCGCGCCTCCTCCGGGCGATCCTCGAGCAGGCGCTGGCAGAAGCGCGAGGCCAGGCAGCCCGTGAGCGCGATCACGCCCTCGGAGTGGCTCTCCACCTGGGCCAGGTCGACCGTCGGCTTGCCCCTGTTGAGTCCCTCCAGGAAGCCGGCGGAGGACAGCTTTACGAGGTTGCGGTAGCCCGCGTCGCTGGAGGCCAGGAGGGTGAGGTGGTTGCGCTCCGTGCGCACACCGGTCGAGCTCGCCGTATGGTCGTCGACGAGGTAGATCTCACAGCCGATGATCGGCTTGACGTCGTGGGCCTTGCAGGCCTTGTACATCTCCACCGCGCCGTTCATCACGCCGTGGTCGGTCAGGCCCAGGGCCGGCTGACCGAACTCCGCCGCCCGCTTAGCGAGGGCCTCGATCTTGCACGCGCCGTCGAGCAGCGAGTACTCGGAGTGCACATGGAGATGGGCGCAGGAGGAGGTGCTCACGTGAACTGCATGCTAGGCATCAGGCTGGACGGCCTCAGCGGCCGCGCCGCTGTTTGCGGCGATTGCGCCAGCGCCCTATCGCCGACATGCTGGCCTTGTGCGAAGGGTGCGTGGCGGGGGCCTTGGCGGGCTCGGTAGCGCCAGCGAGATGGGGGGGCGCGACGGGCCCCGAAGCAGCAGCAGGCTCGGGGGCGCCGGCGGGCTCGACGACCGGCGCGGGTGCGGGCTCAACCGCGGGGACGACCTCGGCGCGGGCCCGCAGGCGCTCCACCGCGGCAGCCAGCGCGTCGGCCATCTCCGCCGCCGGCGGCTGCGGTGCCGGCTGCGAGCGCTCCACCGCGTCGATGGCGCCGGTGAGGTGCTGCACGATGCCCTTCATCTCGCCGAGGAGCCCCTCCATCCGGCGATGTCCCTGACGCATCTCCTCCAGCTGCGCTTCCGAGCGCTCGCGGGCGGCGCGCTCGGCGGCGAGGCCGTCCTGCATGTGGTTGGCGCGACCCTCCAGGCCGTCGAGGCGCGCCTGCAGCTCGCGCTCGGCGCGCTCCACCACGACGCGCTCGGCCGCAGCCGCCTGCTCCGCCTCGGTGAGCTGGCGCTGGAGATCCTCCAGGCGCTCGCCGAGCTCGCGGGCCTCCTGTTCGCTCGAGCCCAGACGAGCGCTCAGCCGCTCGGCCTCAACCCTGCTCTCGCGGTCGACCCCACCGAGACGGTCCTCGGCTTCCACGCGCAGCTGCTGCTCGGCGTACTCGCGCTGCTTGACCCTGCGCAGCTCGTTCTCGCGGTCGAGCGCTGCCGCCTTCTCGATCTCCAGCAGCTCGGCTGTGCGGCGCAGCTCCTCCTCGGCGTCGAGCAGGCGCTCCTGGAGGGTGGCCACATGGCGTTCGAGCGTCTGCACCGTCGCTTCCGCGGCCTCGGCCCGGCGGGTGAGGATCACCTCGCCGCTCTCGGCCGCGCGGCGCGCGCGCCGTTCGGCGAGCAGATCGCCCTCGCTGCGCAAGCCGGGAACATCGCGACCGAGGCCACCCTGCTGTGAGCCTCTGCCGGGGTCGCCTCCTGGGCTCTCGTTTCCCTCAGCCATCATCATCTGCCGGGGAACTTAAGGGTGGCGCCGGACGACGCCCGAGCGGTCAGCTGCCGAGGCGCCGAGCGAGCAGCGCGGCCGCGCCGAGCGCCCCCAGGGCACCGGCGCCGGAGAGGGCCAGCAGCCGTGGCGAGGGCAGCCGTCGAGCTACATACCACTTGCCCCCGTGCCACACGGCATAGCCGAGGATTCTGTAGCCGGTGCCGTTCATGAAGGTGATGCTACCCCGATGTCCTACTCGTTACGCAGGCGCCAGGCCATGCGTGACTGCAGCGACCACAGCTCGATGAAGCCGGGGGATGCCGTCTGGGAGAACAGGCCCCCGGACTCGGTGAAGGAGGCGAGCGAGGCGTCGTAGACGGCGTTGGGCGATGAGCGGGTGACGACCCTGGCGTGACCCTTGTAGAGCTTCATCCCGATCGTGCCAGTCACCTGCTCGTTCACCTCGTCCATGTAGGCATCGAGGTCCCCGCGCAGCGGCTCCCACCACAGGCCGGCGTAGACGAGGTAGGCCCACTGGCGGTCGAGCTGGGGCTTGAACTGGTTCTGGTGGATGGTGCACACGAGATGCTCGAGCTCTTGGTGGGCCGGGAGCAGCAGGGCGGCGGCGGGCGCCTCGTAGATGTCGCGCACCTTCAGCCCCACGATGCGGTCCTCGATGTGATCGACGATGCCCACGCCGTGGCGGGCGGCGATCTCGGCTGCCGTTTCGATCAGCTCCACCAGTCCCATCCGCTCGCCGTTCAGCGCCACGGGAACACCCCGCTCGAAGCTCAGCTCCACCACCTCGGGCTCGTCGGGCGCCTCCTCGGGCCGGGTGACCAACTGGAAGACGTCGTCCTCCGGCGCATGGTCGAGATCCTCGATCCAGCGTCCCTCCGAGGAGCGGCCCCAGAGGTTGTCGTCGATCGAGTAGGGCGTCACCTCGGCGCCGCCCTTGATCGGGATGCCGTGCTCGCGGGCATAGGCGATCTCCTCCTCACGGCCCATCTGCCAGGAGCGCACCGGGGCGATCACCTTCAGCTCGGGTGCCAGCGTGGCGACAGTCGCCTCGATGCGAACCTGGTCGTTGCCCTTGCCGGTGCAGCCATGGGCGATCGTGTCGCAGCCGCTGCGGCGGGCGTAGTCGACGGCGAGCTTCGCGATCAGTGGGCGTCCCAGGGCAGTGAACAGCGGGTAGCCGCCTCCGTAGAGGGCGTTGGCCTTGATCGCCGGAGTGAGGTACTCGCGAGCGAACTGCTCGCGGGCGTCGACCACATGGCACTCCAGCGCCCCGAGCTTCAGCGCCTTGCCTTCGATCACCCCGTAGTCCTCGCCGGGCTGGCCCAGGTTGACCGTCAGGCAGACAACCTCTGCGCCGTAGGAGTCCTGAATCCACTTGAGCATCACGCTCGTGTCCAGGCCACCGGAGTAGAGCAGCAGCACGCGGTGGACCTGTGCAGGGTCGGCCTCGTAGGAGGCGGTGCGCGTGTCGGGGATCTGCTCGGGGCTGCTCACGGGCTGGAATCGTAGCCGCGCGGGCGTTCCATCAACGGATAGCGCACCGGACCCTCCACGAATCCGAGCCGCGCATACAGCCCGGCGGCATCGGCGGTGTGCAGCAGCCAGTGGGTCTCAACGGGCGATGAGCCCGCCCCGCCCTCGATCATCTCGCGCACCATCTCCATTCCGAGACCGCGTCCCCGGTGGGGCTCGAGCACGTACACGTCGGCCAGGTAGGCGACGGTTGCCCCGTCGGTGACAGCGCGCGCGAAACCCACCTGCTCGCCGGCGAGATACAGCCCGATGACTCGCTGCGAGCCCTCAACCGCCCGGCGCACCAACTCCCGCGTGCGGCCCCTGCCCCAGTAGGACCGCCCGCTGATGAAGGCGTGGACGGCCTCGAGATCGATGCGGCCCGGATCATCGTCGAGCTCGAAGCCCCCGTCCAGCTCACGCCGCACCGGATCAGGCCTCCAGGGCGGCCGTCAGCCGCTCCAGCGCCAGGTCGATGTCCTCGTCGCCGATCGTCAACGGCGGAAGCAGCCGCAGGGTGGTGGGGCCGGTGGCGTTCACCACCAGCCGCTGCTCGAGCAGCGCTCGCCGCGCCACCGCCGGGGCCTCGACGTCGAGCTCGCAGGCGAGCATCAGCCCCCGACCGCGCACCGAGACCACATGCGGGAGGCCCTCGAGCGAGGCGGCGAGCGAGTGGCCGAGCTCCGCCACGCGGGTCAACAGCGCCGGATCGTCGGTCAGCTCGAGCGCCGCCAGCGCAGCGGCGGCGATGACGGGGCCGCCGGCGAAGGTCGAGCCATGATCGCCCGGCTGCAGGGTGTCGGCGAGGCGCTCGCCGGTGATGAGCGCACCGATCGGCAGACCCCCGCCGAGGGCCTTGGCGACGGTCATCGCATCGGGGAGCACACCCGTCTGCTCGTAGGCCCACAGCGTGCCCGTGCGCCCCATCCCAGTTTGCACCTCGTCGAAGATGAGGGCCGCGCCGTGCTCGTCGCAGGCCGCCCTCGCCGCCTGCAGCAGCTCCTCGGAGAGGGCGTGTACGCCCGTCTCTCCCTGGATCGGCTCGAGCAGCACGGCGGCCGTTTGCTCGTCAACCGCTCGTGTGAGCGCGTCGGGATCGGCGGCGACAGCGCGAAAGCCAGGCACGAGCGGGGCGAATGGCGCCTGCTTGGACTCCTGGGGTGTGGCCGACAGGGAGCCGTAGGTGCGCCCGTGAAAGGCGCCGTGGACGACCACGATGTCCCCCCCACGCCTGGCCTTGCGGGCGAGCTTGATCGCCGCCTCATTGGCCTCGGCGCCGGAGTTGCAGAAGAACACCTTGCCACCGAGGCTCGAGGAGGACAGGCGCTCGGCCAGGCGCATGGCGGGCTCGGTGTAGAAGAGGTTGCTCACATGCATCAGGCGCCCCACCTGCTCGCGCACGGCAGCCACGACCCGGGGATGGCAGTGCCCGAGGTTGGTCACCGAGATCCCGCACAGGAAGTCGAGGTACTCCTTGCCCTCCTCGTCCCACAGGTGCGCCCCCTCGCCGCGGACGAACTCCACCGGCTGGCGCGCATAGGAGTGGATCACGCTGGAGGACTCCAGCGCCTGCAGCTCGGCGAGGCTCACGCAGAAGCCTCGATCTTGGTGCCGATCCCAGCGTCCGTGAACAGCTCGAGCAGCAACGAGTGGGCGATCCGCCCGTCGAGGATGTGCGCTGCGCTGACGCCGTTGTCGATCGCCTCCACGCAGGCTTCGAGCTTGGGGCGCATGCCGCCGTCGAGCCCCGGCAGGGCGTCCTTGACCCGCTCGGAGCTGGCCTGCCCGATCAGGCTCTCAGGAGCGGATGGATCCTCGAGCCAGCCGGCCACGTCGGTGAGGAAGACCACCTTGTAGGCGCCGAGCGCCCCCGCCACCGCACCGGCGGCCTCATCGGCGTTGACGTTGTAGGAGTTGCCCTCGCGGTCGGCTCCCACCGAGGCGATGACGGGGATGTAGTCGCTTGCGATGTGCTCGATCACGCCCACGTTGACCCGCTCGATGCGCCCCACGAAGCCGATGTCCTCGCCACCGGGGGCGGCACGGCGGGCGACGCGAAACAGCGAGCCGTCATCGCCGCAGAGGCCAACGGCGGGCTGGCCGTGGCGGTTCAACCGCAGCACGATCTCCTTGTTGACCTTGCCAACCAGCACCATCTTGGCCACCTCCACCGTGTCCTTGTCGGACACCCGCAGGCCGCCCACGAACTCCACGGGCAGGCCCAGGCGCTCCATGTAGCCGGTGATCTCCGGGCCCCCGCCGTGGACCACGATCGGGTTCAGCCCGACGTACTTGAGCAGCACCACATCGCGGGCGAACTCCTCGCGCAAGCGCTCGTCCTCCATGGCGGCACCGCCATACTTGATCACCACAGTCTTGCCATGGAACTCCCTGATGTAGGGAAGCGCCTCGAGCAGTGTCCCTACGTCGCGCATGGAAGTCCCTCCGGTTGAGGATGTTGGGAGACAATCTCGCCTGCACCCCGCTCGACGGCCGTGGTGGCCGGTCTCACCGCGGGCTGGCCGGGTCCGCGCATGTGAAGGACGTGGGTCATGTCGTGTAGTCCGCGTTGACCGTGACGTACTCATGCGAGAGGTCGGAGAAGAACACCTCGGTCTCGACACCCTCGCCGGGCAGCGTGATCTCGTACTCGACCTCGTCGCGCTGAACGGCCTCGTCGAGGGCCTGCTGGTCGTAGGGAATGGCACTCCCTGCGGAGCACACCTGGATGCCCTCGATGGAGATGTCCAGGGCGAGCGGGGCGGTACCCGGCAGGGCGGCCCCGACCGATTGGACGATCCGCCCCCAGTTGGGGTCTCCCCCGTGCAGGGCGGCCTTCACCAGCGGCGAGTTGGCGACGGCGCGGGCGGCCGCCTCGACGCCCTCGGCGTGACCGCCGCGCACCAGCACCCTGGCGATTCGCCCGGCCCCCTCGCCGTCGGCGACCATCATGATGGCCAGCGCCCTGAGCAGGGCGTCGAGGGCCTCGCCGAAGCGCAGCTCATCCTCGCTCTCACCCTCCACCACCACGCCGCTGGAGCCCGAGCACATGAGGATGGCTGTGTCGTTGGTGGAGAGCTGTCCGTCGACGGAGGCGCGATCGAAGGAGCGCTTCACGCATACTCCCAGCAGCAGGTCGGCCGTCTCGGGCGGGAGGGCGGCGTCGGTCTCGACGAAGCAGAGCATGGTGGCGAAGTTCGGCGAGATCATGCCCGCGCCCTTGCACTGGGCGCTGAGGCGCACCCGGCCGGAGGGCAGATCGACCTCGAGGTTGGCCCGCTTCTCGAAAGCGTCGGTGGTCTGGATGGCCTGTTGGAAGGAGCTGTCGCCCTCGCGGCTGAGCAGGGGGCGCGCCTCGAGGATACCCTTGAGCACGAGCTCGACGGGCAGCAGATGGCTGATGCCGCCGGTGGAGGCGAGGGCAACCTCGGAGGGATCCACCCCGGCCGCCAGCGCCGCCGCGCCCTGGGTCTTGGCGGCGTCGTCGAGACCCCGCCGTCCGGTCGCCGCGTTGGCGCAGCCGGAGTTGGCGAGCACCACCCGCAGCCCATCCAGGCGGCAGCGCTCACTGGTGACCAGGACGGGCGCTGCGGGGGTGCCGGTGGCGGTGAAGCGGGCGGCGCTCACCGGGCTCTCACCGTCGTTGACGAGCAGCCCCACGTCGGTGTTGCCGCTCGGCTTGATCCCCGCCGCCACGCCCGCCGCGCGGAAGCCCGCGGGCAGGCCGGCGGCGAGACCGAGTTCACGCACATGTGAGGGCGCGGGCACCCAGCGCGAGCGGAAGAAGGGCACCGAGTCGGCAGGATGCTTCTCGACGGCGCTCATGCGAGACCAGCCGTCTCAGGTAGGCCGAACATCAGGTTGAGATTCTGGATGGCCTGCGAGGAGGTGCCCTTCCAGAGGTTGTCGATGGCGGAGAACACCAGCACCTTGCCCGTGTGCTCGTCGGGGGCGGCGAAGATGCGACAGAAGTTCGTGGCCTGCACCTCGCGGGTGCCCGGTGGGCCGGCCATCACCTCCACGAACGGCTCCTCGGCGTAGGCATCCATGTAGAGCTCCCGCAGCTCGGCCACGGTGGGTAGCCGGCTCGGGGTGACGTAGCAGCTGGCCATCTCGCCCTGGTCGAGGGGTACGAGATGAGCCTGGAACTGGACCCTCAGCTCGGGGTGAGCGGGGTCGAGCGCGATCAGCTGCTCCTCGATCTCGGGGGTATGGCGGTGGGCGGCCACCTTGTAGGGGAGGATGCTCTCCCCCGCCATCGACAGGTGGGTGGTCTCGTCGAAGGTCCGCCCAGCCCCCGAGATGCCCTGCTTGGCGTCGATCACCACATCGGCTATCAGCCCCTCGCGGGCGAGCGGGGCGAGGGCGAGCAGCGAGGCGGTGGGGTAGCAGCCGGGGTTGGCCACGATGCCGGCACCGGCGATCCGCTCGCGGTGGAGCTCGGTCAGGCCGTAGACCGCCTCGGCGAGCAGGTCGGGGCGAGGGTGCTCGCCGTACCAGCGCTCATAGGTGACCTGGGAGGCCAGGCGGAAGTCGGCGCTGAGGTCGATCACCCGTACGCCCCGCTCGCGCAGGGCGGCCACCGTGGGGGCGGCGGCGGCGTGAGGGTAGGCCACGACGGCGGCCTGCACCCCCTCGAGCCTGTCGAGCTCGAGCGCCTCGATGGTGAGAGGAACGCGGTAGCGCGGATAGAGGTCATCGAGGCGCCGGCCCTGCTCGGAGCGGCCGGTGATGGACACGAGCTCGAAGTGGGGATGGCGCCACAGCAGATGGGCGGCGAGGGCGCCGGCGAAGCCGGTGGCGCCGGCCACGATCACCCGGGGGGCGCCCTCGGAGTGCGGCTGGGATGCGGCGCCGGCGCTAGCCACGCAGCTCACCCCCGATCTCGCCGAGCGCCGCCACGATCCGCTCGCGCACCGGCGCGATGTCCTCGTCGGTGAGGGTGCCCTCGAGCGAGCGGAAGGCGAGTGCCAGCGCCAGCGAGCGCCTGCCCTCCCCCACCTGCGATCCGGTGTAGACGTCGAACACATCCACCTCGGCGAGCGCCGGGCCGGCCGCCGCCCGCACCCGCTCGAGCAGCTCGGCGGCGGGCACCGACAGGGGCAGGGTCACGGCGAGGTCCTGACGCAGCGAGGGGAAGGACCCGAATGCCTCGAAGGACACCACCGGCGCGGCGACCGCGGCCAGCTTGCCGAGGTCGATGGCGAAGGCGGCGGTGCGGCCGAGATCCCACTCGCCCGCCACCAGCGGGTGCACCTCGCCGAGGAAGCCGAGCGTCGTCGTCTGTCCGTCCCCGCCCTCGGCGAGCACGGCGGCGCTGCGCCCGGGGTGCAGGAAGGGCCAGGTGCGCGGCTCGAGCGACCAGTCGAGGTGGAAGCGCCCGAGCAGCCCCTCGAGCAGGGCCTTGGCTGCGAAGAAGTCGGCCTGCGGCGGGGCGCCCCGCCAGGAGCGTGGAGCCATGGCGCCGCTCAGCAGCACTCCGAGCGCATGATGCTCATCGGCAAGCGGACCGTCCTGCGAGGACCTGTAGACAGTGCCCGACTCGAAGATGGCCACATCGGGGCCGTTGCGGGCGACGTTGTGCCGAGCTGCGTCGAGCAGCGAGCCAAGCAGGGTGGGGCGCATGATGGACTGTCCGTCGGAGAGGGGGTTCTCGACAGCCACCACCTGGCGCATCTCGTGATCGGCGGGCAGGCGCAGGCGGTCGAGCAGGCGGGGCTCTGTGAAGCTCCACCCCACGATCTCATGCAGGCCGCGGCCCACCATCGCATCCTCCGCCCCGCGACGCACCAGCTGGGCGTGGGTGAGCTTGCCCGCCGCGCCCCTGCGGGCGGGAAGGGTGGCGGGCAGCCGCTCGAGGCCGTCGATGCGGGCGACCTCCTCGATCAGGTCCACCTCCCGGGTGACATCCTCGCGGCGCAGGGCGGGAACGGTCACCTGCAGGCCGGCGGCCACCGGCTCGCTGGCGAAGTCGAGCGCGCCGAGGATCTCGGCCTGGCGCTCCACCGCCACCTCCACCCCGAGGATGCCCCGCACCCGCTCATCGCGCAGCTCGATCTGCTCGAGCACCGGCGGGGGCGGTCCCACGTCGATGGTGCCCGCCGCCACGGTGGCGCCGCAGAGATCGATCATCAGCTCGGTGGCAACCGCCTGGGCGTGCAGGCACTGCTCGGGCTGCAGGCCCTTCTCGAAACGCCCCGATGCCTCGCTGCGCAGCCCCAACGTCCAGGAGGTGCGGTGGATGTTGGGGCCGTTCCAGGTTGCCACCTCCATCAGCACGCGGGTGGTGTCGGGCTGAACCTCCGAGCGCGCGCCGCCCATCACCCCGGCGATCGAGGTTGGGCCGTCGGCGTCCTCGATGACCACCATCTGCGCGTCCAGCGTGCGGGTCTGGGCGTCGAGGGTGTCCACCCGCTCGCCCTCATGCGCCCGGCGCACCGTCAGGCTTGCTCCGGCCACGCGGTCGAGGTCGAAGGCGTGCAATGGCTGGCCGGTGAGGAGCATGGCGTAGTTGGTGATGTCCACCACGTTGTTGATCGTGCGCTGTCCCGCCGCCACGAGCCTCGCTTTCAGCCACGGCGGGGAGGGGGCGATGGTGACGTTCTCGAAGATCCTCGCCGTGAAGCGGGGGCACAGATCGGGGCACTCCACGCTCACCTCGGCACCCGTCAGCTCACCGGCCGAGCCCCGGTCCTCGCTCCAGGGAGCGTCGACCAGCGGCGCGCCGGTGGCGGCATGCAGCTCGCGCGCCACTCCATAGACGCCCAGGCAGTCGGGGCGGTTGGGTGTGATCTCCAGCTCGAGCACATCAGTCGAGATCGGCAGGATCTCCTCCAGCGCCGTGCCGGGTGCCAGCTCCGCGTCGAGCATGTGCTGGTCGAGCACGATGATCCCCTCGCCGCCCGAGCCCGACCTCCAGCTCGGTCTCTGAGAGGATCATCCCTTCGGAGACCACCCCCCGGAGCTTTGCCTTGCGAAGCTTCGTCCCGTCGGGCATCACCGCGCCCGGGCCGGGCCACCGCCACCGTCTGTCCACTCGCCACATTGGGCGCGCCGCAGACGATCGTGGCCGGCCCCTCCTCGCCGAGATCGACGGTGCACACCTTCAGGCGATCGGCGTCAGGATGTTGGACGGCCTCCAGTACACGCCCAACCACGAACCCCTCGGTGGAGTCGACGCCGTGGTGGTGGATGGCCTCCACCTTCGTCCCCGTCATCGTCAGCCGCTCCTCGATCGCGCCCACGTCGAACTCGGGCGAGCAGTATTCGCGCAGCCAGGGCAGTGGGACCCTCATCCGAACTGCTCCAGGAATCGGAGATCGTTCTCGTAGTAGAGGCGCAGGTCGGGGATTCCGTGCTTGAGCATGGCGATCCGCTCCACGCCGAGTCCCCAGGCGAAGCCCTGGATCTTCTCGGGGTCATATCCGGGGGCGTTGGCCTCGGTGGTGGGCACGTGGGCGTAGACGTTGGGGTCCACCTCGCCCGCGCCGAGGATCTCCAACCAGCCCTCGCCCTTGCACAGGTAGCAACGCGAGCCGTCCTTGAGAAAGCCCTTGCCATCGCAGTGAAAGCAGGACACGTCGATCTCCACCGAGGGCTCGGTGAAGGGGAAGAAGTGGGGGCGCAGGCGTACGTCGCGCTTATCGCCGAACACCGCCCGGGCGAAGGAAAGCAGGGTGCCCTTGAGGTCGGCCAGGGTGATGTCCTCATCGACTGCCAGCCCCTCGATCTGATGGAACTGGGGCGTGTGGGTGGCGTCGAGGTCGCGCCTGTACACCCGGCCGGGGATGACGACGTAGAGAGGCGGCGGGTGGGCCTCCATCGCCCGCACCTGCATCGGCGAGGTGTGCGTGCGCAGGACCGTCTCCGAGGAGGTGTAGAAGGTGTCTGTCCGCGCCCTTGCAGGGTGGGTGGGGCTGTGGTTGAGGGCGTCGAAGTTGTAGTGAACCGTCTCCACCTCTGGCCCCTCCATCACCGTGAAGCCGAGGCCGAGGAAGATGTCTTCGAGCTCACGGCGTGTGGCCGTTAGGACGTGCAGCCGCCCAATCGGCTGCGGCGGGGCTCCGGGGAGGGTCACATCGACGCGGTCCTCCTGCAGCCTCTGCTCGAGCTCCTCGCCGGCCAGCTGCTCAGAGCGCGTGGCGATCAGCGCCTCGAGCGCCTGTCGCGCCATGTTGGCCGCCTTGCCCACCGCCCCCCGCTGCTCGGGCGGGAGCGTTGCCACCTCGCGCAGCATCTGAGGCAGCTCGGCCTTGCGGCCGAGATAGCGCACCCGCAGCTCCTCCAGCGCCTCGCTGCCCTGGGCGCTCGCTATCTCGCCGCTCGGCCTCGCGCCCGCAGCTGTTCGATTCGATCGATCATGACGCGGGGAAGCTATCGATGTCCCCGGTGTCCCGCCCACCCCGGCGGGTCACCTCGTACAGCGCCACAGTTGCCGCCATCGCGGCGTTGAGCGACTCCGTGGCAATCGGGATGCAGGCGAGCGGTCGCTGGCGGCGAGCACCTCCTCCGGCAGGCCGTGGCGCTCGGCACCGATCAGCAGCGTCACATCGCTCTCCGCCAGTGGACCCTGTAGCGACTCCTCTGCGCTGGCATCCAGCGCTATGCGCACGCCGGGAAGATCGCCGATGTCGCTCACGCGGGCCAGTGCCATGGTGAAGATCGCACCCATGCTCGCCCTCACCGCCTTCGGCGAATGGGGGTCGGCGCAGTCGGGCCGAAGGCCACACACGAGGCGCCGAAGGCAGCCGCCGAGCGCAGCACCGTGCCGACGTTGCCGGGATCGCCCACCCCGTGCAGGTACACACACAGCGGCCCCGCAGCCCTGTCCCACCGCTGCTCATAGACCGCCATCACCCGCGTGCTCGAGCCGAGCGTGGAGACGCTCGCGAGCGCGGAGCGCTCCACATCAAAAAAATCCTCCCCCTATGTCCCTGCCCGGCGAGCCTGTAGCCCTCCAACGGCGCCCGGCCCGCCGCTCGGGCGGCCTCGACCAGATCCTCGCCCTCCACCACGAACCGGCCGTCGGCCGCCCGCGCCGCGCCTGGTCTGCAGACGGCGCAGCGCCTTCAATCTGGGGTTCTGGGCGGAGACGATCGTGGTGGTCATGTGGGCGGTGATGGTTGGGGTCGGATTGGGATCGGGCAACAAAAAGGGCGCCGTCCTTTTCAGGAGCGACGCCCGGGAGGCTGTCTGTCGATTTGCCGGACTTCCGGTGATGCCGGAGGTTCAGGCAGCCGACGCCTCGCGGGCGACCTCGGCAAAACGTCGGAACGTCTCTGCGTCGCGCACCGCGATGTCGGCCAGCACCTTGCGGTCCAGCTCCACCCCGGCCAGCTTCAGGCCGTGCATCAGCTGGGAGTAGCTCATCCCGTTGATCCGCGCCGCGGCGTTGATGCGGGTGATCCACAGGCGACGGAAGTCGCGCTTGCGGTTGCGCCGGTCGCGGTAGGCGTATTTGTCGGCCTTGAGCAGGGCCTCCTTGGCGCGCTTGTAGTTCGAGTGCGCCTCGCCCCGAAAGCCCTTCGTCAGCTCGAGCGTCGCCCTGCGCTTCTTGCGCGCGTTCACAGACCGCTTGACGCGCGTCACTTGCCCACCCCCAGCATCCGCTTGATCCGCGGCACGTCATCCTCGTGGATGATCTTCGGCCCACCCAGGGCGCGCTTCTTTTTGGGCGACTTCTTCTCGAGGATGTGGCTCGTGAAGGGGTGGCGTCCGCGCACCTTGCCTTTGGCGGTGACTTTGAAGCGCTTCTTCGCGCCGGAGTGGGTCTTCATCTTGGGCATAGGTCTTCGGCCGGGGATTATGACACGGGTGCGCCCGCAGCAGGGGCGCCCCCATCCGCAACCGGCTGCCCGCCCGCATCGGTGACCGTCTCGACGCTGCCCTCAGCCGGGCTCTGCGCGGCCTCCGCCGTTGCGTCCTCAGCGGGCTGGGCGACCTCTGCCGTGCCGCTCTCGGCGGGCTGCGCTGCCTCTACCTCTACCGCGCCATCCGCATCGGCGTCCTTCTCGGCCTGCTTCGCATCGGCGGCCGCTTCATCTGCAACCTTCTCCCCCAGCAGCGCCTCCGCGCCCGAGGCGACATCGCCGGCCGCATGGTCGGGATGGTTGTCATGCTCGCCCTCACCCGCATCCTCGCCCACACGGCCCGCCAGCACCGCTTTGGAAGGCGCCATCATCATCGTCATGTTGCGCCCTTCCTGCATCGGGCGCTGCTCCACCACGCCCAGCTCGGAGAGCTCCTCGGCGAGGCGGTCGAGGATCATCGTGCCGCGCTCGGGGTGGGTGACCTCGCGCCCGCGGAACATGATGGTGACCTTCACCTTGTCCTTGTGCTTGAGGAAGCGCTCGACGTGGTGCTTCTTGGTGTCGTAGTCGTGCTCGGCGATCTTCGGCCGGAACTTGATCTCGCGCACCGTGATCTGCTGCTGGTGCTTCTTCGCCTGCTTGACCTTCTGGGCCTGCTCGTACTTGTACTTGGAGTAATCCAGCACCCTGCACACCGGCGGACGGGCCTCGGGGGCCACCTCCACCAGGTCGAGGTCGCGTTCCTGGGCAAAGACCAGCGCGTCGGCCGTCTTCAGCACGCCCACCTGTGCGCCCTCGTCGTCGATCAGACGGACCTCGGGCACGCGAATGCGCTCGTTGATCCTCGTGGTGTCCCGCTCAGGCGGGCGCCGGTCGAACCTGCGGGGAACCGGCACTAGCTTCTGTAGCCGCGCGTCAAGTGAATGCTAGACGCGGCGCTCTGAGGATTTGCGAGGCTTCAATGCCGAGGAGTATAGCTCTCCCCGCAACCGCTCGGCGAACGCCGCCATGGCCACGCTGGAGTCATCGCCCTCGCCCTGGCCGCCGGCGGCGCCGTGGGTGCGCACCGCAACCGTCCCCTCACCCTGCTCGCGATCGCCCACAACCAGCATGTAAGGGATCTTGCGCAGCTCCGCCTCGCGGATCTTGCGCCCGATCGACTCGTTGCGATCATCGAGCTCGACCCTTGCGCCCTCGCCCGACAGGGTGTCTCTGACCGTTGCCCCGTAGTCGTTGAAGCGGTCTGAGACGGGCAGCACGATCGCCTGCACCGGAGCCAGCCACACGGGAAAGCTCCCCCGCATAGTGCTCGATCAGGATGCCGATGAAGCGCTCGAAGGAGCCCATCAGCGCGCGGTGGATCATCACCGGGCGGTGCTCCTCGTTGTCGGCCCCCGTGTACTGCAGGTCGAATCGCTCGGGCATCGAGTAGTCGAGCTGTACCGTCCCCAGCTGCCACGAGCGTCCGATCGAGTCGGTCATGTGCAGGTCGATCTTCGGCCCGTAGAAGGCGCCGTCGCCAGGGTTCAGTTCGTAATCGAGGCCCTCCGCCTCGAGCGCTCCCGCCAGCGCCCCCTCGGCGCGATCCCACATCTCTTCGCTGCCGATCCGCTTCTCCGGGCGCGTCGAGAGCTCCAGGCGCGGCTCGAAGCCAAACAGGTCATACAGGAAGAAGCCGAAGCGCAGGCACTGAACCACCTCCTCCTGCACCTGCTCCTCCGTGCAGAAGATGTGGGCGTCGTCCTGGGTGATGTGGCGCACCCGCATCAGGCCGTGCAGCGTCCCGCTCGGCTCATGGCGGTGGACGAGGCCCTGCTCTGAATAGCGGATGGGCAGATCGCGGTAGGAGCGTCGGGCGTCCTTGTAGATCTGGATGTGAGCCGGGCAGTTCATCGGCTTCAGCCCCATCGGACGGTCCTCCACGTCTGTGAAGTACATGTTTTCGCGGTAGGTGTCCCAGTGGCCCGACTGCTTGAACAGGTCGACGTCGTAGAGGATCGGTGTTTTCACCTCGCTGTAGCCGCGGCTGCGGTTCTCGCTGCGCCACAGCTCGCTGAGGGCGTTCCAGATCGAGATGCCCGCAGGCTTCCAGAAGGGGCTCCCCGGCGAGACATCGGAGAACATGAACAGCTCGAGCTCACGGCCGAGCTTGCGGTGGTCGCGGGCGCGGGCCTGCTCGAGACGCTCCAGGTGCTCGGCCAGCTCGGCCTTGGAGAAGAACGCCGTGCCGTAGATGCGGGTGAGCATCGTGCGGCTGGAGTCGCCCCGCCAGTAGGCCCCCGCCACCGAGCTCAGCTTGAAGGCCTGGACCGTCTGCGTGCTCGGCGCATGGGGGCCGCGGCAGAGGTCGGTGAAGGGACCGTTGGTGTAGAGCGAGACCGTCTGCAGCGGCTCATCCGCCGGGGCGGCGTTCACGAGGTCGTCGATCAGCTCCACCTTGTAGTCCTGGCGCTCCTCGACGAAGCGCTCGCGCGCCTGTGCGGGCGAGACATCGCGACGCTCGAAGCGCTCGGCGGCCTTGATGTGGGCGCGCATCCGTTCTTCGATCGCCGGGAAGTCCGCCTCGGAGATGGCCGTGCCGTCGGGGAACTCGAAGTCGTAGTAGAAGCCCTCGGTGATCGCCGGCCCGATCGAGATCTTCACGCCCTCGTAGAGGTCGAGCACCGCTGCCGCCAGCACATGGGCGGCGTCGTGGCGGATCAACTGCAGCGCCTGCTCGCCGCTCTTGGCCGTGATGATCGACACCCTTGCCCCGTCGGGCAGCGGCCGCGCAAGGTCTCTGATCTCCCCCCGTTCGCCCGCCTCGGGATGGCCCACCTCGATCGCCAACGCAGCCCGCGCGAGCCCCGGACCGATGGCCGCAGCGGCGTCGGCGCCGGTGGCGCCATCGGCGAGCTCGAGTGGCTTGCCGTCGGGAAGTGTGACCGTGATGGACATCAGGCGCTGCAGGCTACCCGGCCGTGGAGAAACTTTTCCTCGCCGCCGGACTTCGGGGCGTGCTTCCTCGGAGGCGCGGACCGCGGAGGGCGCTCTCGCTCATCATCTGGCCGGGGGGTGTTGTGTCATTCGTTTGTAGTGGTGTATCACGATGGCTATACACCACTACAAACTTGATCCCAAAAGCACGCGGCGAACCGCGCTGACGGGAATGGGCAGGCCAGCAGGCCGAAAAGCTTCAGAAAGGGCCGCCCCTCTGCCCAAAGATCAGACGGCTATCCGCCAAAGGGCGTCGTCGCCCAGGGCGCTGCGATGCACGTTGCCCTCGCCGACCAGCTCGATCAGGGCCCGCTCGGCGGCGAGCCGGTCGGGCGCCTGGTTGTTCTGAGCCATGATCGCCGCCACCTCCTGCGTCACCAGCCCCGCCGGGAAGAGGCGCAGAGCCTCGAGCGGCTCCTGCGGCGCGGCGTGGCGCTCCAACGTTGGATCGAGGTTGGCGATCAGCACGTCGTATGCGCCGATCGACTGAAAGCCACCGGCCTCCAGGCGCCGGCCGTCGTCCGTCTCGAAGACGAGCGAGGGGGCGGAGAAGCGGACCGGCCCATCCGTCTGGCGCGCCTTGCCCTGGAAGTGGGTGGGCCCGCCCTCGGCTGTGCGTGTCTCGGACTTGTCGCTCTCATAGGCCGCGATCGTGGCCTCGTCGTCGATTGCGGCAACGATCGCCCCGACGTCCAGCCCCTCGACACGCTCGAGCGCCTTGGCGATGTCGGTGTCCTCGTCGAGCAACAGCCTGGTGGTGAACCATCCCAGCTGCAGAGCGCGCAGCACCTCGGACTCGCGCGTCGGGTCGAGCAGGCGGGTGGCAACGATCGCGCGGCAGGCCCGCGTGGTGGCAACGACCCGCGCACGGGGCTCGCTGAGGAACGGCATGCCGTAGCGACGGCGGAACTCGAGTCCACCGATAACGGAGCGGGTGGGCGTGTAGCCGGCGTCGATGTAGCGCTGCGGATCCTCGGCCAGCCCAATCGTCACGATCCGCCAGCGAAGCTGCTCGCGATAGCGCCAGCGCAGCACCGCCAGGTCGGGGGCCGCGGAGTAGGCGAACGGACAGCCCGGGTCGGTGAACTCGGTTACAGCGATCTCGCTCATACGACAATGATTGCACGTGCAAGCATTTCTGTACACAGCGCTGCCCTGCCAAGCGAAAAGCTGCCGATAGAGCGCAGAATTTGATCTATGCGATTGAAAACACCCACTGCAGACAATCGTCTGCATCTGCAATCATCACCGGCATGAGCGACGAGGAGCCCCAGCGCCCGATCTCCATCACCCTCTCCCCCACTCAGATCGACGAGGTGGTGCGTGCGGCGAGCAACAGCCGCGCACCCAGTCTTGCCACCCTAATCGCGGATTCGCTGCGCACTCCGCTCGATCCCACAGGAGCCTCCGGAGGACCGACGGCGCTGGCCGGCGAGGGCCCGAGCACACCCCGCCCCGAGCTTGGGTACATGCTCAAGGACACCAGCGACTCGCGACTGTCGCGTTCGCTTCTGCGCGGTCTCTCGATCCTCACCTGCTTCGGACCCGCGGGCGATGCCCGCGGGATCGTCGAACTGGCCGGCGAGTTGGGCATGAGCCCCAGCACGGCGCATCGCTATGCGCTCACATTGGTCGAGCTCGGGCTGCTGGAGCGCTGCCCCCGGACGCGCAAGTACCGGCTCCCAGGCACCCCCCTCTAGGTCGCGGGGGCGAGCCCATAGGGGCGTCGGGCAGAGAGCGCGCTTCGCATTACCCGCATCTGCCCCACCGCGATTGAGAAACAAGAAGGTGATCGGTGCCGGCGCGAATGGGCGCCGACACCGACCGGCCAGCGCCTTCTGTGGGGATGGCGTGACAGCAGCACGATACCAGCAGCCAGCTGACTGGATCTTGCTACTCACGACATGCGATGTTTCTGATTATGTCGGCACCCACGCAGGCGGATACGGCCCTCGCGGCCACCTTCAGGCGTCTGCGCACCGAGCGCGGGGACACCCAGGAGGACCTCGCCCACCGCGCGGGCCTGACGGTCGCGGCCTTCGCCCGGATCGAGCGGGGCCACGCCAATCCCACCTGGACCACCGTGAGGCGGATCGCCGATGCGCTGGAGGTCACACTGTCTACGCTCGGCGAGCACGTCGAACGCAGCCGCTCGCAGGCCTAGCGGCCAGACGTAAAGGCCTGACAACAACTCCCTGGCTGGGGTCAGTCGGTCAGCGCAGCTCGGGCGCCTCGAGCGCGGCCAGGTGCTCGTGCACGCGCCGAACCCACTCCTCCGAGACCGCGTCAGCCTGCACCGACAGCCGCGGAGCAGACGGCGCGAGGTCCTCGGGCACGGGGATACCCAGATGCTCGAGCACCCGACGGACCACCCCGTCGGTGTCCTCGGCCAGCTCCTCGTAGGTGAGCTTCAAGGGCTCATAGCCGAGGCCGAGGAAGTAAGCGTCCCAGGAGGCATCGTGGGCGGTGAGCTCGCGCACCAGGTAGTTGATTGCGCGAAAGGAGAAGACGGGCTGGACCGCCGCCTTGACCTCCTCCCCCGGCTCGCGCTTCCAAGCCTGGGTCTGCACGGCCTTCCACAGCGAGACCGCTTGGCGGACCTTGTCCTGTCGTGTGATCTGGACATAGCGCAGGCCCGGAAAAGCACGCCCCAGCAGCTCGGGCAGCGGCCGCCCGCCCATCCCTTCGATGCCGCGCAGCAGCTGGGCGAAGTCGCCGAGGTAGCCCCACATGAGCTTCGCCCCGAAAACGCCGTTGGAGCTGGTGCCCTCGCGCAGAGCCCACGCGAGATAGCGGTCGTAGGTCTCTGGGTGCCACAGCGGGTTCGGCTCGGCGGCGCCGGCGGGCATCTCGCGGTAGGCCAGACGCTCGACGATGTTGGCATGGCGCTTAGGATCGAAGTACTCGTGGGGGCGCCGGGGCAGCCCGGAGCGGTGAAGAGCCTCGAAGTACTCCTCGGGGTGGCCCGCCACGCCCGTCCTGTCAAGCTCGTGGCAGAGTAGGGTGCTGCCGCTGCGGGGGGTGGCGCAGACGAGGTAGGAGAGCATTGTCGTCACGTCCCCGACAGTATTCCATCTAATACATTGACTTAGTGGACAACTATGGCTCTTCCTAACATCCTCTATCTCCACTCGCACGACACCGGGCGCTATGTACAGCCCTATGGCGAGCCCGTGCCGATGCCCAACGTGCAGGCGCTGGCCGACCAGGGCGTGCTCTTCCGCCAGGCGTTCTGCGCCGCCCCCACCTGCTCGGCGAGCCGTGCCTGCCTGCTCACCGGCCAGTACGGGCAGAGCAACGGCATGCTCGGCCTGGCCCACCGCGGCTGGTCGCTGCGCGACTACAGCCACCACATCGTGCACACGCTGCGCCAGGTGGGCTACACCTCCACGTTGATCGGCGAGCAGCACATCTCCAAGGAGCCCGACGTGATCGGCTACGACGAGGTGATGAAGATCCCCACCACCCACGTCGAGACGGTGGCGCCGCTGGCGATGGAGGTGCTCCGCCGCCCCCGCGACCGGCCGCTGTTCCTGTCGGTCGGCTTCTTCGAGACCCACCGCGAATTTCTCGGGCCGGGCTCGCTGCGCGACGTGCAGTACTCAAAGCCCCCCGCCAACCTCCCCGACCGTCCCGAGGTGAGGGCGGACATCGCAGCCTTCAAGGCCAGCGCCCGCTCGCTCGACCACGGTGTCGGCATGGTGCTCAACGAGCTCGATGCCTCGGGCATGGCGGATGAGACCCTGATCATCTTCACCACCGATCACGGCATGCCCTTTCCGGGGGCCAAGGCGACCCTGTATGACCGCGGCCTGGGCGTGATGTTGATCCTCCGCGGACCCACCCCCTTCAGCGGGGGGCGAGTCAACGACGCGCTGGTCTCCCATATCGACCTCTACCCCACCATCTGCGAGTACATCGGCGTCGCTCGCCCGCCTTTCCTGCAGGGCGTCTCCCTGATGGGGCTGCTGCGCGGCGAGACCCGCAGCGTGCGCGAGGAGATCTTCGCCGGCTCGACCTGGCACGCCGCCTACGAGCCCCAGCGCGCGGTGCGCACCACACGGCACAAGTACATCCGCCGCTGGGGCGAGCGCCGCACCCCGGTGCTGCCCAACACCGACGACGGCCCCAGCAAGGAGCTGCTGCTGAGCAGCGGGTGGGCTGAGCGGAAGGTCCCCAAAGAACAGCTCTATGACCTGCTGTTCGACCCCAACGAGGCCAACAACCTGATCGCCGATCCTGGCTATGGCGATGTCCTGGACGACCTGCGCGGGCGCCTGGAGAGCTGGATGAACGACACCGAGGACCCGCTGCTGTCGGGACACGTCGATCCCCCGGCGGGGGTGGAGATCAACCTGCCCGACCAGCGCTCGGCGAGCGAACCCACGACCCGCATCGAGTAGACGCTCAGCTCACCGGGCGCCGCCCACGGTGAGGATGATCTTCCCGCGGGTGTGACCCGACTCGCTCAGCTCGTGCGCCCGGCGCACCTGGGCCAGCGGCAAGACCTCGGCGATCTCGACCTTGACCTCGCCGCCGGCAACGAGCCCGGCCACGAGCTCGAGCTGCTCGGTGCTGGGACTCATGCTGAACATCACCGCCCGCACGCCACGCGCCGCGGCATCTTGCTCAGGAGGGGCGTTGGCGATGGTGACCAGCACCCCGCCCTCGCGCACCGTTGCAAGGAGCGCCTGGGTGGTATCGCCCCCAACGGTGTCGAAGGCTACGTCCACATCGGAGACCGCTGCGGCAACGTCCTGCTGGGTGTAGTCGATGTACTCCACAGCGCCGAGACCGAGTACGAAGTCGCGGTTGCGGGCCGAGCCGACCCCAATCGCTCTCGCGCCGGCATGCCTGGCGAGCTGCACAGCGAAGTGACCAACGCCACCGGCCGCGCCCGCGATCAGGACGGTCTGACCTGCCTGCAGGTTGCCGTGGTCGAACAGCGCCTGCCATGCCGTGAGTCCTCCCACAGGTATGGCAGCCGCCTGCACGTGGGTGATTGCGGTTGGCTTCTTGGCGATGACGGCGGCTGGTGAGGAGGCGAACTCGGCGTAACCGCCGCTCGCGGCGATGCCGAACACCTCATCCCCCTCGGCGAACCCATCGTCACGAGAGCTCACGACGACGCCCGAGATGTCGTTGCCAAGCACCACAGGCAGCTGCTTGGGATAGAGACCGCGACGGAACTTCCAGTCGATCGGGTTGACAGACACCGCCCGGACCTCGATCAGGACCTCCCCCTCTCGCGGCTCGGGGCGCTCCACCTCCTCCAGGCGCAGCACGTCGGGCGCTCCGGTCTCGCGCATCAGGACTGCCTGCATCGCAACGCCTCCTCGGTGGGGTGGTGTGCAAGCAGTCTAGGAGGGCAGAAGCAGGTCCCCGGTTGGGGCATCGCTTGATGCCGGGTTCGCTCAGGCGCTCATGCAGACGCGGTCGCGTCCCGACATCTTGGCCTCATACAGAGCGGCGTCGGCACGGGCGATCACGGCCTCGGCGGACTCCCCGGGGCGGCGCGCGGCAAACCCCGCGGAGCAGGTGCGCCCGTTGTAGATCAGCTTGCGCAGTCGCTCTATCACCTCGGTGGCGCGCGAGGTGTTGCAGTCGAGCAGCAGCAGGCCGAACTCCTCGCCGCCGAGGCGAGCAAGCAGATCGCCCGTGCGCAGCTGCTCGCGCCAGACGGCGGAGGTCTCCTTGAGCAGCCGGTCTCCCGCCGGATGGCCGTAGGTGTCGTTGAACTCCTTGAAGTGGTCGAAGTCGAGCATGGCGATGGTGAAGTGCTGACCGGTGCTCATCACTTGGTTGACACGGGCATCCCAGGCGCGGCGGTTGGGCAGGCCGGTGAGAGGGTCGGTGCTTGCCATGTCGGCCAGCTGGCTGAGGGTGTCCGCGCGGTCGATCACCGCGGCTGCCTCATGGGCGAGCAGGGCGACGACCGTCGTGCGCGAGCTGTCGGCGGTGATCTGCGCCTCCCACCCCACGGCAAGCACACCGACCGCCTGGGAGCCGCGCATCAGGGGCTCGTAGAGGATCGAGGCCGGTCGTCCGGCGGCATTCCACAACGCGAGGTTGCCCACATGCGCTTCGGCGTCCTCGACGATCAGCGTCGCCTTACCCGACGTGAAGGCCTCTTCGACGGCGCTGTGCTCCCGGGCGGAGATTTCCGCCGGCGGGGCCTGCACCCCCGCTGTGGCAGTGGCGTGCATCCGGTTGGAGCCGGCAAGGGGCTCGAACAGGATCGCCATCGAGGCATCGCCGATCCTCCTCGCCGCTTCGCACACGTCGACACGTGCTTGGGAGCTGGCGAACAGAGCGCGCACGACCCCGTTGACCTGTCCCAGCATGCGCTCCCGGCTGAGCGCCTCGCCGGCCTGATGGCGAACGTCGTTGACGAGTCGTCTCGTGGTCAGACCGATGATCGAGCTGACGGCGACCGTCAAGAGGGCGGCGCGATACTGGGTGTGCGGATAGGCGGGCGGTCCCACGAGGATGATGGGCGCCAGATAGAAGACGGTCATCCCGGCCAGCACCACGTAGAGCTGGCGAGGGCCCTCGCTGTACAGCGCGGTGTAGAACACCGGGATCAGCGATACCACGGCTACCCCCGAGTTGATGCCCCCGGCGGATCTGCGCAGGACGGCCACCGCCGCCAGAAAGATGAGCGATGAGAGCGTGCCCCCGAAGCGCGCCGTCCACTCCGTCCTGTCGCGCAGCGCGCCGAGGGTGCCCGCCACCAGGAGGAGGAGGGCGGCGATGGCGTAGAGCGTCCAGTCGATCGAGCTGCCCACGACCACGGTCACCCAGGTGAGCGCCGCCGCGGCGGCGAACGGCGCAAGGCTCAGCGCTAGGGGTATCCGCTTGTTGGCATCGAGGCCCACCGTGATGTCTTCGGCAGGCTGAGGCATGTACTTAAGGGCTTCAGAGGCGCAATAGATGGGTCATTCCCGAATGCCTTCCAACTATGAGGCCGATCCAGCTAGCCCATGGCTTTTGCCCAATCCCAATGCACGGCTCCACCTCAAATCCACGCGCTCCTGGTTGCGATCAGAACCGCCTGAGCCCGGTCGACGGCGCCGAGCTTGCGGTAGATGTTGTGCAGGTGGCTGCGCACGGTGCTCATCGAAAGGCTGAGGTCGAAGGCGATCTGCTTGTAGACACCGCCCAGGGCCAGTCGGCGCAGCACCTCGACCTCACGATTGGTGAGTGGACATGGATCGACGGCGCCTGGGCGCTTCCCCCCAGCCCCCGGCAGCTCATACATGATCGCCCGCAGACGCTCACGCCCGAGCCCGACCGCACGGGCGCTGTCGAGAATCTCGCTGGAGGACAGGCGAGCGCCCTGCTCGTAGTGGGCGAGCATGTCGGCCAGGCGGATCAGGGCGGCCTCGGTCTCGTCCTCGGCGACGTGGTGACACTCGATCGGCGAGGCCAGCGTGGTGGGCAATCCCCAGCGTCGGACCAGCACTCCCCCCACGAGAGCGTGCTCCACCCCAAGCTCGCGGCGCTCGCGCTGGATTCGCTGCGCAGGTGTGCCGGCTTCGGCGCGCACTCCGGCTGGGTAGCTCGGATAGGCGTGGATCAGGACGAGCTTTCCGACATCGTGGAGAAGGCTCGTGGCGGCAAGGCGGTCGCGATGGGCATAGCCCACCTCCGCGGCGATTCTGTCGGCGGCGCGCTGAGTAGCCAGGGCGTGCAGCCGGAAACGCTGAGGCACCGAGCCCCACGTGGCGCTGTGCTCGAAGAAGCCAAAGGTGCGAGCGCCGGTGGCGAGCTCGCGGAGGGCCTCAGGGGCAAGCACTCCCACAGCCCCAACGGCAGTGTCGACTTGCCCGCGACCCGGCTGGGCGGAGTTGGCCTGACGCAACACGTCGGCAAGAAGCGCCACATCGGACTCGACCGCTGAGACGACATCGGCGGTTCTCGTGCCATGGCCGTCGACAGCTGCCAGCAGGCTGTCGCGCGCCTCTTGGAGCACGGGGAGAGCCTCGAGCGCAGCAAACGCTCTCAGCAGGCGCCGCCCATGGCCCTCGGTCTCACTTGCGCCGTCGCGCACAGTTGCCTGCATGACACTTCCTTCCAGCTCAGAGGCTCGAGCAGACTGGCGCCGAGTTCGAGGGGCGCCGGATCGCTCGCAAGGTCTGCTCTCCTTAACGGCTGTACGGAGACGTTTGCGTACCGTAGTTTTCCGAGCAACTTGACGCGTTCGCCTGACGAGGATGCCCGCTCAGGTCAGCTCGATGAGGGGAAAGCTGCGGCGGCGACGGGGCGGCACGAGGAAGTTCTGCCGACGAGTGGCCGTGATGAAGCGCTCGATGCCAAGGTTCTCGGGCGCCACCCCGTACTGCTGGGCGAGATCCAGCGAAGCCTGGCTGCGACGCATGGTGCGGAAGAAGTCGGCTGTGGGCACGAAGATGCTGAAATGTAGCTTGGGCTGGGATGAGCCGTCGGGCACGTCGAGCGAGTCGAAGCCGGGGCCGTCGGCGCGAATGTGCATCGGCTTGTTGTCGGTAGCCCTGCTCGAGCGTTGCAGGGCGGTGGTGTGCCCGATGTGATGCTGGTGATCGAAAGCGGTGGTGCCTTCGGCTTCGCGCACCGCCCCTTCGCGGTTGATGAAGCTGTTGGGGAGAAAGGCCGGGCCGCCGCCGTTGGTGAACTGGTCCGCGTTCCCCTGACTGGGCAGGGGGTTCGACCCGAACATGCTCGCCACACGCCGCACGTAGGTTTCGCTGGGCCTGTCGTAGAACTGCCCGAGGTCCTGGATCAAATGCGAGAGGTGCTGGATCGAGCCATGGCCGAGATAGTCGCTTGCGCGGGCTGTCGTCAACTTGGCGGAGGCATCGCCGAGGAACGTCACGACCGGTGGTGTGGCGCTGCTGCCGAGCTGCTGGGAGACGAAGCCCATCCACATCGGTGACTGGGGGTTGATGGTTTCGGCATACGGGAGGCTCGCTTCTTCGGCGATCTTGCGAGGCAGACCCTCCTGGACGAACATCAGGCGGCGCGAGGTGACGCTCATCAGCTCACCCAGCCCCGAATTGCCGATCTCCTGGCCGGCCAGGCTGGAGCTCGCGCCGGTGAGCCAGGCGAGGACGTCGTCGATGATCTCGCTGGAGTCGCTGCGCAAAGTGAGGAGCATGTCGTTGGACTCGATCTGGACGGGAACGCCGAAGCGAAGCTTCGTGACGCCGGGGTTCTCCGCAGACACATCGGTTGGCCCGGGCACGGCCTCCTCGAGGACGAACCGCTGCGGTTCTGAGAGCAGTCGCGGCATATGCCCGGAGACAAGCGTCCCCGACATCCCTCCGGGAAGACGTTCGAAGTAGGGGATGCCGTAGGCGACGGCGACGAACACTCCGCTCGGGCTGAAGGGATAGCTCGTCTCGATCGTGCTCAGCGCCCGCGCCAGCGCCGCCTGATCGGACTGGGTTGGAGTCCGCGTGAGGGCGATGGTGGCGAAGGTGGTGTAGACGGGACCGAGGCGAACACGCACCCCTTCGGCCTTGAAGGCCGGCGGAAGGTACTTTTCGATCTGGAACTGCACTTCCGGCAGCTTGGGACTCGTGGCGGCAGCGGCGCGCGCGGGCACCAGCGCCATCAGGTCAAGCGCCCCAATGGTGGATGCCGCCACCCCCAGCCCGGCGGCCCTCTGCAGCAGCGTGCGCCGTGTGATCCCAGATCCCATCTGCTCTCCTCAACAGTCTTTGTTTCCCCAGCTCAAGCCATAGGTTCCCATAATGCAGCGGCTGCGCCAAGCGGGGCGGATCGCGCGACGGCCGAGCGCTGAACGCATGGGTCCCGTTGCATGCGGAAGGCTCCTATAGTGAGATTAGTTGTGTGCTCAACGAAAGGAGAGGGCTGTGGAGGTTGAGATCTGGTCTGACATCGCATGCCCGTGGTGTTACGTGGGCAAGCGTCGGTTCGAAGCCGCGCTCGAGCAGTTCGAGCATCGGGACGAGGTGAAGGTGACCTGGCGGAGCTTCGAGCTCGACCCCGGTGCGCCACAGGAGCGCACGGGCGACCGCGCCGAGCACCTGGCGGCGAAGTACGGCATGACCGTCCAGCAGGCACGCGATGCCGAGCGGCAGATGACGGAGACGGCGGCAGGCGACGGCCTTCCCTTCCGCTTCGATATCGCCCGCAGCGGCAACACCTTCGACGGCCACCGCCTCACGCACTTGGCCGAGACCCACGAGCGCCAGGACGCGATGAAGGAGCGCCTGCTGCGCGCGTATTTCACCGAAGGTGAGCTCGTGGCCGATCACGACACGCTCGTGCGCGTGGCGGTGGAGGTGGGCCTGGATGAGCAGGAGGTCCGCGAGCTGCTCACCGGCGATCGCTACGCCGATGAGGTTCGCGAGGACGAGCGCATGGCCGGCGAGCTGGGAATCAGCGCGGTGCCGACGTTCGTGGTCGACCGCAAGCTCGGCGCCTCAGGAGCGCAACCGCCCGATGCGCTACTCGACCTGCTGCGTCAGGGATGGGCCAGACAAAGTCCCGCATCGGCACTCGCCTAGGCTGGTGTCAGTGTCAACGTTCGGGGTGTCGGGCGGTGTTGTCCGATCGACCGGGTTGGTTTCTCGGGCTGGCGACGAGTTGGCTCTTAGGCTGGCTGTCGACTTTGAGGTCTGACTACCATCGGTTGTGTCGCTCGTCGCCGCCTGAGGATCCCCGGCGTGACTTGATAGGAGCGTGGCACCGCCCCCGCCGACGAAGCGGGAGAGGCGGGCGATGTGCAGTGGAACTTCGAGAAGTTCCTTGTCTCCGCAGATGGACGGCCGGTTGCGCGCTTTCGGCCAACGGTGGAACCCGAGTCACAGGAGCTGAGGGCAGCAATCGAGTCGGCGCTCCCCTCCTGACGGCCGGGGACACTCTTTGAGCCGCTCGGCGGCTTGAGCTTAAGTCGGCAGCTCCGCTCTCTTGGGCGATACTGGTTGGAGGGGTGCGAAACTTAGCTTTGTTAGAGCCGATTCGCCGCACGCGTGCGCCACAATCGCGTACGCCCCACTGGCTGTGGTCGGCTCGGCAGCTCTCGCCGACCGCAACGCTCAAAGCGCGCCGGGCTGCGCGAGCCACTCACTTCGGAACCGCAAGTCCGTGCGCTCGACGAGCAAGTCGTAGTCGCTGTCGTAGTGAAGCACGCCCATTCCGGCCACATGGGCACATGCGGCGATCATCACATCAGCGGGCGCCAGACGGTGATGCCCGATATCGGCCAACTCACGCTGCGCGTCAAGCGCCGCCGCTTCTACGTCTTTGTCGATCTCCACACGTGGAAGCCGTGCTAGGTCAGCCATCATCGCCGAGCGCTCATGCCCCGATCGCGCCGAGTAGCCTGCCTCGAGCAAGAACGGCAGACATGTGGCGAGCTGAAGATCGCCCATCCACGTTGCCACCCTCTCAGCGCGATCCGGATCCAGCCGCGCGGAGGCAAGCCGTGCCCACGCAGAGTTGTCGATCAGCAGCACACGCGCCTCAGTGAGCGATGAGACCGAGGTGCTTGACCTCGTCAGCAGCCTCCACATCAACCGGTACACGGCGAGCGCGCACCATCGCGGCCAGGCGTTCAGCAGCCTCGTGCGCCGCAGCCGCATCGTCGGGTAGCTGACGCACCTTCACGCCGGCCCCCAGAACTACAAGCTCTGCAAAATCGATGCGCCGGCCAGCCAAGCGAGCGCGCAGATCATCCAGCGCTTCGCGAACAGGCGGCGTTTCCGTGATTGTGTGGCGTGGGTGAGAGGTCGGCACACCGACAGTGTAGCACGGTGTCGCACCGATCGTCCGGGCCCGGAGACCGACCTGGCTACCGCGACAAACTGGCAAATATCAGCGTGACGACCATACACCGACGGACTCGGCCTATAGCCTGCCGCACAAATTCGTACTTACTACCGCCGGGGGGTAACCATGCGCAAGCGACTCACCTATGCGAACTTCACCGCCACGCTCGCGCTCGTCTCGCGATGAGCGGCGGAGCCTTTGCGGCTAACCACTACTTGATCGACTCGACGAAGCAGATAAGCCCGAAGGTGATCAGGACGTTGCGCGGTCACAACGGAAGGAACGGCGCCGCCGGAGCGCGGGGCGCCCAGGGCGCGACAGGCGCACAGGGACCTCAGGGCATTCCGGGCCCGGCAACCGGGACGGCCGGCGGCGATCTCGCCGGCTCATACCCGAACCCGGCAATTCGCGAAGGTGCGGTGACGCCGGCGAAGACTTCGGCATTCCCGGGTGCGCGGGTGGAAACGGGCCTCAGCACGCAAGCAGTCGGCAACGATGCTTACGTCGCGGCGTCCTTCGATACCGTGCAATTCGACGTCGGCTCAGTCTTCTCCAGCGCTCACCCGACGCAGCTGACCGCGCCGGCGACCGGTGTGTACACGATCAGCGGCAGCGTCGAGTGGGAATCGGGCGCAGCGGGATATCGGCAGCTGGAGATCGACGCAAGGGGCACGCGCTTGGCTTCCGATCTGACCCCGGTTGCAGCACCCCAGTTCGTCTACAGCACGGTCACAACGATTGTGAAGTTGAACGCCGGAGAATCCGTCACGCTCGTCGCAGACCAGAGCAGCGGCGGAACGCTCTCGTTCGACACCGCCGCGTTTGCGATGGCGTGGATGGGCAGCGGGAGCTAGCCCGTCACCGGACTTGCCGGTGGCGGCGGTTGGAGGCCGCCGCCACCGTCTCGTTCCGTTCGGTTCCGCAGCCGGCCCTAGCTGGTCATCCCGCCGAGCGTCTGGGCCTGGATCGCGATTAGCCTCGCGAAGGAAACCTTTACTCCGGCAGTACCGAAGTCCTTGCATTCGAGCGAGACGCTCGCGGTCAGCAGGCTGACGCTGATGCTCATCAGCTGCTTCGCAGCCAACACAACCAATGGGCGATACTGGTTGGAAGGGTGCGAAACTTGGCTCTCTGGAGCCGATTAGCGGGTGGGGCTGCGCATGCTGGCCTACGCTGTCAGGCCGTCTGCTTTGGTCGCAGGAGCACCGGCGTTGCTCGACCTGAGCCTGACCTACCCGCGCTTCGATGGGGTCCGCGTGCGCGCCTACAATCATCCAGATGCTGTCTGTCGCCGAAGCCGCCGAAAAGATCGGGAGGAATCCCGAGACGGTTCGTCGCTGGATTAGATCTGGCCGCCTGCCGGCCCGTCGCGTTGGCAGATATCACGAGATCGAGGCAGGCGATCTCCGGCAGATCGAAGACGAGATATTCCCGATGGCTGAGCTGCCCGACGAGTGGAAGGTCGGCGACGATGGCTCGCAGGCACCGAACTGGGTAGCTGCGCTGCATCGCTCCCGCAGCGGCCACTAACCACGGATGCTCGTAGTCGATGCGTCCGTGGCCGTGGCGGCCTGCCATACACCCGTGGGATTCGCGCGACTCGGTGGGCACGATCTGTTCGCGCCGCAGCTGATGTTCGTGGAGGCAAGCTCGGTGCTGCACGAGATGGCCTGGCGCAAAGAGATCTCTCAGCAGCGCGCCAAGACGATGCTCGATCGTCTACTCAAAGCGCCTGTGGAGATACAAACGCCTGACGATTCGATCCAGGCCGCCTGGCGCGTCGCAAACGATCTCGGCTGGGCCAAGACCTACGACGCGCAATACGTCGCGCTCGAGCAGATGCTCGCATGCAAACTCGTGACCATCGATGAGCGTCTACTCCGCGGAGTCGCACGACTCGACATTGCCGTACGCCCGCGCGACTTGTAAGAGCCGAACTACCTTCCGCACGACCTCCGCAGACAACTGTCATGGGCGATACTGGTCGGACGGGTGCGAAACTTGGCTCACTGGAGCCGATCTAGGGATGAGCTGCGAATGTTGGCGTACGCAGCTGCATGACACCGAACCCACGGGCAGCGACGCCTTCATACTGGCTGCAGTACTGCTAGACTACATGCATGGCAGTGGCGATAACCGTCCGGGACGTCCCGGATAATGTTCGGGACGAGCTCGCAGCACGAGCGGCCAGAGCCCATCAGTCTCTCCAGGAATATCTGCGCAGCATGCTCATCGATTCTGCGACGCGTCCGCCCGTGGGCGACGTGATCGCACGTGCGCGCGCCCGCGTTGAAGTGACTGGTTCCACGGTGAGCGCGGCGTCCATTCTCGCCGCGCGCGACCCCGATCGCCGTTGAGTTCTAGCTTCGTCTGCGACGCATCCGCCGTTGCCGCACTGCTACTCGACAGTGGCCCCGACGGCCAATGGGTCACGCAAACACTGAGTCGGGTGAGATCGCGGCGCCGGCGCTGGTCACTTACGAGACGGCCAACGTGATACGCAGGCACGAGATCTCTGGCCAGATCAGCCCCGATCAGTCAGCCCAGGCTTACGCCGATCTACTCGACCTCGCGATCGAGCTATGGCCCTACGACCTTCTCGCTACGCGCGCCTGGGAGCTACGACTAAATCTCTCCATCTACGACGCCACCTACGTAGCGCTTGCAGAGATCACTGACTTCACTCTGATCACCCTCGACAAACGCCTCGCGAAAGCCACCGACACCAAGTGCCGAATCGCAGCACCATAAGCAACACCGACGCAGATAACTGTCATGGGCGATACTGGGCTCGAAGGAGGGCCTGGGGCTACTCTGAGGTGATACGAGGCCTGCGGGAGGTTCTGAGGTGCTCTGAGATCACCTGAGATTCGCTCACTTAGGGACCACGGGAAGGACCACGGGCGTGAACGCGCTTGGACCTGCTGACGCGCTCCTACCAAATACGGTCCGGCGGCAGAGCTGCACCACGAGGTTCGGCCGCGACGTCGGCGGCAACGGCGAGCACGCGCACGAGGTGGTCGGGGAACGCCAGATCGTCGGGGAGGCGATCAAGCGGGAACCAGGCTGCGCCAACGACCTCATCTGGCTCCAATCGGATATCGGCGCCCCACTCGTCAAGGTCGATTAGATAGGCGCTATTCGCTGTGTGCGAGACGGAGTCGCGGTCACCTGACGTCTGCCCGTAGGTGTCCATCCATGTACCGACGAACGCGACGGCTGTGCCGCTTAGCCCCAGCTCCTCCATCAGCTCTCGCTCCGCCGCGTGCATAGGGTGCTCGTCTGGCTCACAGAATCCGCCGGGCACATCCCAACACCCCTCCCACGGCGGCTCTGCCCGCTGCATCAACAGAACCTCCCTGCCGCGTATGACAACTGCCTCGCCGCACGGCTTCGGGTTGTTGTAATGCGATTGCCCGCAAGATCCACATATCGTGGGTAGTGGCTGGTGAAACGCCGAGCCGCATCGCCAGCAGTACCGCCGCGTCGGCAGAAATGCTCCTTGGCCGGGTAGCACGTCGCGCTCATCCGAGCCGGGTTCGAGACTCAGGGGACCGACGGCCCTGATCGCTGCGGCGAGAGGGTCGACGTTCCCTCTCGCGCGGAGCGCGTGAGCGAAGATGATCGAAGCAGCAGCCTGCGTGGTCCACCTGCGGGTAGGGTCGGTGAGGGCCTGGGCCAGCTCGTGGACCTTGTCGATCGCGAGCAGCGAATGCTCCGAATACTCCCAACTATCACGTGCAGAGACTACGTGCCGATTGAGCCGCGGCGCCAATTGCTCCGCCGATAGCTTCAGCGTCGCATATACGAGGATGCCGATATTCGCGAACTCGGGGGTAGAGACAATCGCGCTGATAGCGAGCCCGTCCAGCATCTCCGGATCGATGTGGAGCTCCTCTTCCAACCCCCTCCGCGCAGTCTTGAAGACATCCGGGTTGCCGTCGGTGTCGCAATCGGATTGAAGCTGAACTGTCTCACCGCTCGACGCCTGCCAGCAACGCTCCAAACCAGCCATGCGGGCCGAGCGAAAGAACACGGGGACGTAACCATCCTGAGTGACGAGTGTGAGGTCGAGCGCCACCATGTTGCTCAGAGGTGTCTCAGCGAGGTTGCCGCGACCTCTCAGCAGCGGTGCGGACTCGGGCGTGAAGGGCCCCCAGCGCCACGTTCGTAGCCAGATAATCGAAGTAGCCCGTCGGCATCATCTCAAGGCGCACTCGGTGGGCTTCTTGCCCCGCTCGGCATAGGGCGACTTCGATGCGAGTTGACGAATCACTCGCCAGTACGTATTGGTAGTCAACCGTCCCGCAATGACCCGCGACATCAACATCGATCGTTTGGGAGACGCCAAGCAGCATGCTGCACCCGAGCAGCGCCATGGGGGTTACTCGAGGTCAGGCGGAAACGATCCTCAGCGTCTGCGACTTCCTGTAGCGTCAGACGCGCGTCCGTGACCGTCCGGTTTAGGACGCTGTTGAGGTGGTCGGCGAACGCTTGGGCGTGGCTACGCGACGACGCGATGGCCGTTCTGCCCAATCCCGATCCACATCGCGAGTAGAGGTACGTCCGGGTCCGCGTCGTCGAGCTCGCCTTCGGTGTAGCGCTGCGTGAAGTCGCCGACCGTCATGCCGAGGCGTGCGCGAGCTTCCTCGTCCAAGAACTGGACGTACTCATCTCGCGTCATTGCGACGGTTGGTGTTCCAGCGGATGTCTCGTCATGCGTCATTGCTAGCACCTCTTGAACCCCGTCGATTTCTGCGGTTCTTGATCATGGTATCGGCATCGGACGGATAGAACGGAACGACCAGTGGAGCGATCGGCCGCATCCCCAAGCGTGCAGTGCCGAAGGACCACGCCCCGCCGTCCTACCGCCGATAAACCCTCGTCGTTGCGGGCTTTTGCGATGGGCGATACTGGGCTCGAACCAGTGACCTCCGCCTTGTCGAGGCCTCAGTAAAAGCCCTGCAAAACATCACTTTTTGTGGCATTAGCAGGGCTTTCGCTTGCCCGAACTCGGCCCGCTTTGACTCCGCTTGAGGCCGGTTCGCCCCGCTCTACGGGGTCCCCTGCGGGGTCTTTCATGGTTCCGTCCGAACGCGGACTACCATTGGTTGACGATGGGTTCACGCCAGAGTAAGCGTCAGGTGCCGACGCCAAAGAACATAGTTGCTGGTGGCTGGATCAAGCCGACCGAGCCGCCGATCCGCGTAGCGAGCCAAGCGCACATGCCCGGGATGCCTCCCGTGCCGAAGCAGTATCTCGGCTACGTCACCATGTCCGCCGACGGGCGGCCGCAACAGCAGGAGAAGTCAAAAAATGGCTAATGAGAAAGATTCAGCGCCCCAGGCGCCCCAGCAGCCCGCCCGTCTGCGCGAGGCAGGCAATATCGAGAAGCGCGGCGGCTGGATGAAGCCGACGGCCCAGCCCAACGCGATGAGTCGCCCCCAGGGCATGCCCGACAAACCCCAGGGCAACGCGACTCAGGGCGGTGGTCAGGGCTCGGGCGGATCAGGCGGCCAGGGCCAGTAGTCGTCCAGCGGCCTAGGGATGGCCGAATTCGTGCTCGATGCTGCCCAAGTGGGCGACGTCGTGACCTACGTAGCGCCCGGATTCTTGGCCCAACTGGGCTACCGGATGCGCTTCCCAGCTCCGGAGCGCTCCTCGGGACAAACGCTCATCATCAGCGTCGTGTTGAGCCTGCCGCTGGTCGCGGTCACGGATGCACTGATCAATGGCTCGCATTCCGCAACGAGGCTCGACTACGCGCTTGCACTCACGCTCGGCTCGTTCGTGCTCGGATACGTCCTCGCCTGTATCCGAGCTGGAGCATGGATCAAGAGGGGGCTGAGCACTCTCCAATACCGAAGTCCGCCAGAGGGGTCTATCTACGCCCAGACGCTGAAGCACATGTCTGCGAGAGCGCCAATCATGGTGGAGTTCAAGGATGGACGTCGCCTTACGGGTACTCCCCGAAGCGGCCCGGAGTATAAGGACGACGGTATCAACGAGCTGTACCTGACTCATCCTGAAGCGCGTGGAGAAGACGGCGAGTGGTCTCACGTCGGAGCGGCGATGATCGTGCCGCTGAGCGAGATCAACAACATCGTGCTCTCCGAGGACCCTACGAACGCACCGGTTGCTGCGCCTGAGGAGAAGCCTCAGAGCGAGTAACCGGTTGGTCTGCGCTCGTAGGCGCGCATCCAGGCGGTGCGGGTGTTGTGGAGGACGCTGGCCCACTCGTCGCGCTCTTGGGGGTCTGGCTCTACCGATAGCGCGGCCTCGCGGGCTGGTGGGTAGGCGGCGAACCAGGGCAGGCCCGCACGACGGGCGAGCGCCAAGCCGTCCCGGAAGGCTTCTAGAGGGTCCATGCGGTCGGAGAGCACTCGTGGGCGGACGGGCGAAAGGAAACGGAGTGGCCGCCACTAAGCGCTTCTCCGCCGAGCAAAACCCGTCCGCCCACGACTACTCTCCGCCCTCCCGTAGCCAGCCGCATGTGCGCGCGGCGTGCAGCGCCGGTAGCGCCTGCGCGGCTGGCAGGTTGTAGATGTCCTCGATGCTGCCGCCGGGCGGGATGGCTCCGAGCACGGCCTCGACCGCGCCCCACTCCCGGCGGCGCAAGTCTCGTTCGGCCTGTAGACAGCTCTCTGCCAGTCTCCTGTCATCAGAGGAGCACGTTTGGAACAGGCCGACGTCGGGGTCAGGCAGCAGCGGGCGTGGCTCGGGGTAGAGGCCTGCGTCGTAGTCGGGCTGGTGGTCGAGCACGGCCAGCGCTACCCGTAGCCGCTCGGCACGTAGCTCGGTGTGCTCTCTCATCCCCACGCCTGCCCGTTGAAGGTGTTGCGGGGCGTTAGCTGCTCGGCCTTGATCGCGTCTATGTCCTGGTGCGCGCAGGCTAGATGCTGCTCGTCCAGGCCCTGCTCATGCCGCGCCTGCTCTGCCTCGGACGTTGGCGCGTAGCCGCAGGCCGGGCATGTCCAGGCGGGTGCCTCGGCGCTCACCGTGGGTCCAGCCCATCAGCAAAGGCGTGCAGCACCTCGATCACGGGTACGCCGTCCTCCACGGCCGCGTGCGCCAGCGCCAGGGGCAACTCCATCGTTTCGTCGCCCTCGACCTCGCGCGGCTGGTCTGTCTCGTCCAGCGGAGGCGCGACCGTCTGCATGTCGCGCAGGGTCATCTTGCGCCTCCCGGCCAGCCGCCAGTAGTAGCGGGCGAGCTCGGCCACGCTGATCGTGCGTGCCATCACAGGCCGCCACTGATGAATACTGCCGAGCGACCTCCTGCCCGCGCCTGGGCTATGCGCCCACGCTCGGCATCGGTCAACGTTGATTCGTCGTAGGCCTCCGCCTCGGCCGCAGCCGCGATCTTCTGAGGCGCTGCGTCGGGGTTCAGGCCCTGTTTGGTCAGGCCGAGCTTGTGCAGATATTCCTGGGTGCCTTTGGGGTCGGCCTCCCACAACGCGGAGTAGTGGTCACGCATACCGGAACTAATCACGCCGGTATGGATCGCGTGATCGAGGATTTCCTCCTTATCCTCAAACTGCTTATTGACAGCCGCAGCCTTCACAGGAGGCCTGGACGCCTGCACGGAGCGCATCCGGCTCGGCCTACCCGCCATACGCTCCGCCGGAGGCCCGTCATAGCTAGCTGCGGCCCTGCTGGCATCTACCGAGAAGCGGCTCATTGCGCACCCCCGATCTGGCTGAGCTGCGTCACGACCGCCTCGCGCGGGGCTGACTCGTTCGCCGTCCGCTCGGCCTTCAACAGCCGCTGAGCCATATCGGGGTCGCCTTCGGCGGCGGCCACAACGACATCAGGACCGGGCTTGGGCCTACCGTCAAAGCGGCCCGTGCTCAAGAGCCAATCAACAAGCTCGTCCGGCTCCAAGTCGTTCAACTCGACCTCGCCACCCTGCACGGGAGCGGCATTCCTGCCGCTGATCACGTGCTGCTCAAGCGCCGCGCCCTGCTCAGCGCTCAAGGGCTTCTGCTCGCCCTTCCAGCCCGCATATATCTTCGTGAACCACTCAACCATGCGCGCCTCTTCCTCGCGAACACCGCTCGCTGGAGGCATCGCTATCTCCGAGTACGGGTGATGCGCGTGAGGTTCGTCCGCGCCGCAGAAGTTGACGCCCGGCCGCCCAGCCGTGGCAGGCCGCACCCGACCGCCCGTCCGCTCGACCCAATGTTCAAAGCGCGCGAAGTTGCCGCGCTCGGTACGCAGCCTCGCGGCCTGCTGCGCCAACGCCTCTATCTGCTCGTCAATGCCAAGCTGGTACTCGTCGATCGCGGCAAACCACGCCTCGCGCCGCTCGATCACCAGGGCAATCGTTCGGTTGATGTGCTCCAGGAACGCACTCAACGCCGCCTGCCCCTGCACCCTCGCCTCGACTACCTGCGCCTTCAGCGCCTCGTCCTCGGGCTCTAGCTTCGCGTCCTCGCCCGCCAGGTAGGCATCCCGCAGCGCGAGCTCCCGCCGCTTCAAGTCGTTCTCGATCTTCGCCTCGGCTACGCGGCGGCGCTCCCCGGCGGCCTGCCAGGCGTCACGCAGCCTCATCCACTCTGCCCGCGCCTGCGCCAGCTCAGGGAACGTCTCAATGTCAGGCAGCCAGCCCGGCAAGAACACGGCTGGCGCCTCCGCGCTGCCGGTAATCCGCACAAAGCGCGGCTCAGTCAAAGTCTCACTCATCAGCATCTCCATTGGCGTGTGTTTTCACTACTTCGGAACAAGCCTACGCCAGCCAAACCACAAAAACCTTCCAACTTCACCAATACGCGCAAGTTAGAAAATTGACTTGGCATTTCACCGTTACCCTTCGGAGCATGATCACCCCCGAGCAACGCGACCAGGTACCCCTCTGCGGAGCCAAAAAGAAGAACGGCGAACTATGCCGTGCCTTCGCCGGGCAAGGCACCAGACACACCGGCACGGGGCGATGTCGCTGGCACGGAGGTAACACGCCGAGCCACGACAAGCGCGCGATCACCATAGATCTCAAGCGCCGCATGGTCACCCTCGGCGAGCCCATTGAGGACGTGACCGCCGTCTCCGCCCTCCTCTCCGAGCTATACGCCTCAACCGGGCACGTCGCATGGCTGCGCCAGCGGATAGCCGACATGGGCGAGGCCGAACTCGGCACCATCGAGGGCCACGCGATCATCAACCTCTATTCGGCCGAGCGTGATCGCAAGGCTCGTATCGCTGATCTGTGCTCAAAAGCAGGTGTGGATGAAGCTGCCGTACGCATAGCCGAGGTCCAGCTGAACATGCTCGGCACCGCCCTAGCCCGCGCAGCCGACACCGCCGGTCTCTCCGCGCCCATGCGCCAAAGGCTCGGCGCTGCCCTTCGTGAAGAGTTGGCCGCAGTTGAGGCCAACCCCCAGGCCCTCCCCGCTCTAACCGCCTAGAGGGCCAAAAGCCCCTGCAAAACGGTGGTGAAGCTATGCCACGCCGCCTCCTGCCGTGGCAAACGGTTATAATTCCGACCAGACGCCTGTGCTAGCGCGCGGCGGCTCAGTGACGCTAATAGGTCTGGCCTGCTAAGCGGACTTAGGCGGAACTTGCTCGGTAGGCTCTGCGAAGCCAGGAAGCACCGTCCTAGAGGACTTGGTGTCGAGCGCGGGCCGTTCTTGCTGACGTCTCTCCATATCGGGTTAGCACCCCAGAGTGAGCAGCCCACTCGTTTATCGCAATAGCGGTGATCGAGTATGGACGCTCGCCGCAGATGTGGAGAACGAGATGAGCAAGACCGCAGTATCAGCAACTCCCAAGCGATCTGGCCGCCCCCTGCTGGACTACGCCGAGGCGTCCTCCTACACGGGGTTGGAGGAGAACTACCTCCGCCGCCTGGTAGCCGAGAAGCGCGTACCACATATCAAGATGAGCCCCGGCCGCACCGGCCGCATCCGGTTCGACCCTGACAAGCTCGATGAGTGGATCACGTCGCTAGGCGTGGACGCTGAGCAGGCATGAAATGGCGACCCTACATAGGAGGAGAGAGAAGGCGAACGGCCAAGGACGCCTCCTCCCTCCCCAACACAACGCAGGTAACAGACACGCCAATGTCACCTCTAAGGGTACTACGCCATCAGGTAGGCACACGGGCATATGCCCGGTTTGTGACGGCACCGACAAGCTCAAGGTAGAGCCACGCCGAGACGTGCCTAACCGCTGGTCGGTTCACTGCCGCTCGGCCGAGTGTGACCCTCCCGGCGGCACGTGGCTGAGCGACGTAGCAGAGCTGGTCGGTACCACGCCGGGGGCGTTGCTGGATGACCCCCTGACGTGGCTAGAGGACTACCTGGATGGCGAATCAGCCGACTTGCCCCCAGACCCACTCCCTACCCCGGCGTCGCTGCTACTGCGCCAGGAACGGCTGTGGGGTGAACCCTCGGCGCTTGCCTACCTCAAGACGGAGCGCAGGCTCAACGACGAGACGATCCGCCGCGCTGGTATCGGCTGGGAGAGCGACCCGCCTGCGCTCGTGTTCCCCGTCTACAACAAGGCAGGGGAGCTGGTCAACGTCGTCAGACGGCCGCTCCCCCACGTGGCAGGACCCAAGTACGTAACGATGCGCGGCCGCGATCAGCGCAATGGCGGGGTGCAGCTCTACCCCGACGTGCCCGAGGGTAGCTGGCTGCTGTTGGAGGGCCTGCTGGATGCCCTGGTGGGCCGTCAGATGCACGTGCCGACGGTGTCGCCCACGCACGGCGTGAGCACGTTCCTGGACGAGTGGCTGCCGTTGGTGAAGGGCAAGCGCATCGCCGTGATGTTCGACGTGGGCGTCGAGCAGGTTACGCGGCACCGCGTAGAACAGCTCAACGCGGCTGGCGCAGACGCATGGGCGGTCGATCTGTCGCCGCTTCTACATGGCGGCAAGGACCTCACGGACTACGCGCGGCAGGGCGGCACGCGTGGCGAGCTGGTCTCGCATATCAACCGCGAGCGTGCCTCAGCCTCGCGCCGCCGGAAGGGGGCAGCATGAGGATCTTCAGCCGTAGACCACGACGCGAGTTGCCCCCTGGTCCTACGTCCGAGCCCGAGCCCGAGGGCATGAAGCGGTGGACGGTGCTCCTCAACAACTGCCGTGCCTTGACGGTGGATGCCGAAGCACTGTGTTGGGGTCACGATGGCCGTTTCAACGAGGACGGAGCCTGGGAGTCCGGCTCGGTGCTCGCGTTCAACGAGGACTCCTACGCCTACGACCCGGCAGCGCTGTGGGTGTGTTGCCCGCCGCGTGCTGCCGAGCTGTTCTCACACGAAAGGACGCATTTGATGGGCAACGTGCCTGCTCGCTCTAAAGCCACGCTCGCCACACAGCTACGCACGCACAGCAGGCTCGTCTACGACCTCATGGCCTTCATACGCCGGTACGTCGTCATGTCACCCGAGCAGCTACTTGTCACGGCCCTGTGGATCATTCATACGCATTGCATCGAGCACGTTGAGCAGACGCCGTACCTGGCGGTGACTAGCCCAGAGAAGCGCTGTGGCAAGTCACGCCTGCTGGAGACCATAGAGATGCTGTCGGCGCGCTCGTGGGCGGCCATTATGCCGTCCGAGGCCGTGGTTTACCGAAAGGTAGACATAGACGTGCCCACGCTGCTGCTAGACGAGGTAGACGCCATCTTCAACCCTAAGACGGCGGATCGGTATGAGGGTCTGAGGGCGCTACTGAACAACGGACACCGCCGAGGCGCAATGGTTCCGCGTTGCATCGGCACCTCAACTGACATAGCCGAGTTCAGTACGTTCTGCCCCAAGGTCCTCGCGGGCATCGGCACCCTGCCGGATACCGTTGCGGATCGCGCTATCCCCATACGGCTAGAGCGTAAGACCCGCGAGGACACCACTTCCCGGTTCAAGCGCCGCGAGGTACAGCCTGATGCGGATGCTCTGCGTAAGCGTGTGGAGAAATGGGCCAAGCAGCACGGCCCCAGCCTCGCCAAAGCTGAGCCCGACATGCCGGATCAACTCAACGACCGCATGCAGGAGGGGTGCGAAGCGTTGGTCGCTATCGCTGAGATACTGAGCTGCGGGCAACAGGCCCGCCAGGCGTTGGTGGCGCTGTTGGAGGGTGAACGCCTGGACGACCAGGAGTCAATGCGTATACGGCTACTCCGCGATGTACGCGCCGTGTTTGATAGGCGCGAGGTCAGACGCCTGTCTACCAAGAGCCTGATAGCCGCGCTCGTCATGATCGACGACGCACCGTGGCGCAACTACTACGGCCGCGACTTCGATGCGCGCGACTTGAGCAGCCTCCTACGCCACTACGACATCAAATCAACAACGGTGCGGCTCAAGTCCGGCCCTGCCAAGGGATACAAGAGGGACGCCTTCCATGATGCGTGGGAGCGCTATCTATGAGGCGGCGCGGCGTAACTCACGTAACGGACGTAACCCGTAACTGGACCACGCATGAAGTAACCCCTCCCTTTTACCCCCTAACTAGTTATCGCTCTATTAGGAAGAGAGGGAGCGCACGGAGGATTGCTGCCCGAGTGCGTGGGTGGGTTACGGGTTACGTCCGTTACGTCCGTAGCGGAGCTGGTGCAGCCAGGAGCCCATTTGCCCCAGCCCACCAAGCTCGGAGGGCCGTACGCACCAGCAGTGCCGAAGAGTCACCCTCGGCTCAAGAGTCATCGCCAGTCACCCCTGCGCCCCTACGCACACCACGACCACCCCGCGCCCCGGCGGCGACAGCGAAGGTCGCCAGTAAGTAGCGCCTACATAAGGCGGAGGTCGTTCACCACTTTCCCCAAGCCGTTACTGACATCAGCGGAAACATTTATCTATTGGACCCCGTATAGGACCCCTATTGAGTGAAGATTCAGCTATATTTCGGCGATAGCAGACAAGTGTCAGCAATCACGAACCAGGAGGCATCATGCCAGCAGTCAAGGAGTACACCATCACCCCGCTGAAGTTCAGCCTCACCCTTGCCGAGGAGGTAACGCGCAGGCGCACAGACGGCGAGAGCATCGCGGCTATCGCCAAGGCCCTGAAAATGAGCAACGGCAAGACCGCGATGGCCGAGCTAGTGGGCACAACTGAGCGCGTGGCCATAGAGGACCCCGCCAAGCTGGCGAGGGCCGTGACCAAGGACCGCAAGGCCGGGCGCTCCTGGGGGTGGCTAGCGGCCCGCTACGGGGTTACAGAGGGCACCTGCCGCGCCGCCTTCACCGCCGCCACCGGCCAGGCCTTCACCACGCTCGACTACCGCCGCAAGGCTGAGGTGGCGGCATGAGCATGGGTAACTGCCAAGAGGACTACCAGTGCCCCACGTGCGGCTGCGACTACAGGCGCATCGACGCCACGCGCTGGTACTGCGCATTCTGCGACGACACGATGATCGAGCTTGATGATGGGCCGCGCCGAGTCGACTTCGAGGAGGCCCGGCGGTACAGCGCGGAAGCAGGTGAGCGCTGATGCCAGGGCACATTCGTAGTAGAGGTAAGCGCGCAGACGGCACCACCAAGTGGCAGGCCCGGTGGCGCGACCCCAACGACCCGGCCGTGCGCAAGGAGCGGCAGTTCCGCGACAAGGACGTCGCGCGCCGGTGGGTCACGCGCATGGACGCCGAGGCTCACGGGGCGATGTTCTCGCAGCCCACCAACGCTGAGCGCGTGCGCCTGTTCAAGGAGGTAGTGGGCATCTGGAAGGAGACTTGCTGGACAGGCCTCGCGCCCAGCACCACAGCCAGGTACGGCCAGGTGGTGCGCAACTACCTCCTGCCAGAGTTCGGCAACCTACCCATCACAGAGATGACGCGCGAGGTCGTGCGCAGGTACTTCGCCAAGCTCACCCGCGAAGGCAAAGCTCCTGGCACCGTGCGCAAGGTTCACACGGTCCTGTCGGCAATCCTCAGCGAGGCCGTGGAGTTGGAGCTGCTGCCGGCCAACCCCTGCACGAGGATGCGCGGGTTGCCAACCGTGCGCTCAGAGGAGCCGCTGTTCCTCACGGCAGACCAGGTGCGCACCCTGGCCGAGGCTATGCCGCAGCACTACCGCCTGCTGGTCTACACGGCGGCGTACACGGGCCTGCGCGCTGGCGAGCTGGCAGGTTTGCGCCGTAAGGACGTTGACCTGCTGCGGGGTGTTGTGCAGGTGCGCCAGGCGCTCAAGTCGGTCGACGGGCAGGACGGCAGCAACGGGCCACTGTTCGGCGGCACCAAGACAGGCAAGGCGCGCACCGTCACCCTCCCCCGCTTCCTGCGGGCCATGCTCACCGAGCACTTGGCGCTCACACCGGGCAAAGGCGGTCCCGGCGGCGCTGGCTCTGATGCGTTGGTGTTCACGTCGCCGGAAGGTGGCGTGCTGCGGCACACCCTGTTCATGCAGCGTGTATGGCGTCCCACAATCAAGGGCGACAAGCGCCGCAAGACCAAAGCCGCACTCCCGGCGGAGCTTCATGGTCTCCGCTTTCACGACCTGCGGCACACCTGCGCCTCCCTGCTGATCGCGCAGGGCGCTCACCCCAAGATCATCCAAGAGCGCCTAGGCCACGCGAGCATCACCACGACGATGAACCGCTACGGCCACCTATTCGACGGCCTGGACGCCACGCTGATTGACGGCCTCGACGCGGCCCACGACGAGGCAGCCAAGCCACCCGACAACGTGAAGCGCTTTCCCCTCAGCGACGACGCCGAACCTGACGAGCACGCCGCCGCCGAGGGTTGAGCGCTGCTACTTGCCCGCGAAGTGGGCCTCGTGGTGATGCTCTAGCTCACGGTGCAGAACGCTCTGTAGCTCGTCCAGGTTGGTAAACGGCATCACGTTGGGGCCTGCCAAGTTGTGGTCTTGCAGGAACGCCGTTCCTTCACTGTTGAACCTGATCGTCAGATCCAATGCAAAGCCGGACAGAGGCTTACCGCCCCGCTTGTGCTTGTAGCGGGGCGTGAGGTTGTATTTCGTGCGGTGAGCACGGATCGCCATGGCGCTATCTCCTCGGCGTCGAGTGTGGATATGTTGGAACCATGCTATCGCGGGGTCCCAAGAGGGGTCCCGGGCGCAAAACACAAGGCGCGAGGTCAAGCCTGCCGGGGCTCTACGGCAGGCTGACCTCCGCCTTGCGAGGGCGGCGCGCGGCGGACCCGCGACTACGTCTTGTTGCCTTTGGGGCGTCTGGATTGTGGGGATGGTCTGCGCTCCTTCGGTACTGGTAGGTCCTTGACGAGGTCGTTCAGGGTTACGCCGAGGGCGTCAGCGAGGATGAGCAGGGTGGTTAGGCGGGGCTCGGTGCTGCCACGCTCGATCTTGCCGATCTCGGTGCGATGCAGGTCGGTGTCATCCCCCAGATCGCCCTGGGAGTAGCCAGTGTGCCTGTCGGACTCTTTGCCTTTCCGCAGATGGCGAACGTTGGCCGCGAACCCCTTGAGAAGCCCGGCAAGCTCCGCTCGGTAAGCCTCCTGAGTGCTCACCAGCCACGCCCCTTCTGGCCGGAGGACACGTAGCGGTCACGCTCCCATTGCCCGATGTTGCGACGGTTGCCTCGCTTGTGTGTAGGGGGATCGATGTCCGCCTCAGCGTCGTCAGGCTCGGCCCACTCGCTCAGGCAGTAGGTCGCCGATCCCAGACGCCAGCAAATGCGCTGCAAGCTGTGGCTCATCTCAAACCAGGCATCCGAGGGAGCGTCCGCCGCACCGAGAAGGGCCATAGCCTCAGCCAGCGCGCCCCGGACATCCTCGCGGAACCCGGCGATCCGCTCGCTGGCGGCGGTACGCGCTTCCCGCCAGAGCTGATGCTGGGGCGACTCCGGCAGCACGGGCAGATCGCCCGTCCGGCGCAGAGCCGCGAGTCGCCGCTTGCCCTTGGGAGTCAGCTGCCATAGGTCTCTGCTGTGGCGACGAAACGCCTCCACCAGGCCGAGGGCCTGGAGCCGGGCGAGCTGTGGGCGCAACTGGCGAGTCGTCCAGCCGTTGTGCGGTAGGCCCAGGTGCCGCTTGATCCTTTCGAGCGTCTGGCCAGGATCGTTCTCTATGAAGCGGTGACGCTCGGCTCGCTCAATGGCAGCCAGCAGTACTTGGTCCGACGGGAACTCGTCGGAGATACGATCGATCTCGGGCATCGGGAGTGCAGCTCCTTGTGTCCAGAGCCCCGCATCGCGCTAACGGTGCGGGGCTCGCTTTTGTGCGACTTGTCACAAGGAAACCTACGCGCCCCACCGGCGGCCAGATTTGGCTCTAGAGTGCGGTGTCGAGGATCGCTCCGGCGCGCGAGCCATATTGCTTCCATGCCAACAGTAAGAATCAGCCGCATCGATGTACCTGGTGCGCGAGTGGAAGATGAGACGGTCGCGGCTCTCCTGCCTCGCCTCGGCGGCGAGCTCCCGGCGTGGGACGACGACGGCTCGGTCCTGATCGCGTTCCCCGAGGACACCGAGGCCGACCGCGCAGTCATCACGGTCGAGCATGCCCTCGGCAGCATCCCGGCGCTAACTGACTGGCGTACCCGGCTAGCACTGTCCGTTTGAGGGCTTGCCTCCACCACGGCAGGGCCGCAGCGCTGGCCCCTGCCGTGCTCGATTTGGGCTAACCCACCCCTACCCACAGCCTCGCCGTATCGCGGCCTCTATGGGGTCCAGGCCCACGCGGCTGGTACTACGGGGTCCCAGGCGGGGTCCAAGCCCCATTTGACCTCCGCTATTCGGACCCCGTAAACACAAAAACCCTGCGTTTAGCAGGGCTTTTATGAGGTGGGCGATACTGGGCTCGAACCAGTGACCTCCGCCTTGTCGAGGCGGCGCTCTCCCAGCTGAGCTAATCGCCCTGGGATCGGCTGCAAGGGTATCAACCACAGATCGGCCGCCGAACGTGGCGCTGGCGCCCAAGCCAGCCGCGATCAGGGCACGATCACCACCTGCCCTCCCACACTGCTCGGCGCGACATATTCGCCCGAAGCTGGTTCGCTCGACGCTCCGCCACCGCCGCCTGTACTGGAGCGGGATTCTTCGCTCCCTTGCGATGCTTGCTGTTCGACTTCGCCACGAGGGCTCTGCGTCGCGGAGCGCCCTTCTGTCCGAGACTGCGCTTCGGAGCTTTCTTCCCTGCCCTGGCCGCTGGCAGAGGCGTAGGTCACACCCTGGCCGGATTCGATCTTGCGCACAGCCGTCGCCACCGTGTTCGAAGCGATAGCAAAGCCAACACCCGTGCTCCCGGGCTGCGAGCCATTCACACTCGCCGCCTCGCTCGCGATCTGGGAGTTGACGCCCACCACTTCCCCCTGGCCGTTGAGCAGCGGGCCACCGGAGTTACCGGGGTTGAGTGCCGCATCGGTCTGGATGGCCCCCGCTATCTTGGCGCCGTCGGGCGCCTCTATTTCCCGCCCGAGCGCAGAGACGATGCCTCGTGTAAGTGTCTCGGTGAGACCGTAGGGGTTGCCGATGGCATACACCGCATCGCCAACTTGGAGGGAGCTCGAGCTTGCGAACTTCAGCGCCTTCAGGCCCAGGCCGGCCGGATCGACGCGTATCAGGGCGAGATCCTGGTTGGCTTCTTCGCCCACGATGCTCGCCCTTGCGGCCTTGCTCGACGAGCTACCTGGACTGACCGTCAGGCTCGTCGCACCCTTGATCACGTGATCGTTGGTGAGGATCAGCCCTTTGTTGTTCAGCACGATACCCGTGCCGCTGTCCTCGCCTTCGCCCGTAACTGCCTTGATCGACACCACCCCCGGCGAGTCCTGCTGAAAGATCTGGGTGGCCGTGAGGGTGGTCGAGGCCACCTCTCGCCGAGTTCCTGTGGAGCCGCCGCTCTGCGTCGAGGTTGTGCTCGCGCTCGCAGCAGGCCTGGTGGCGCGACGTGCGCCGCCGCCCAGCAAGAGCACCGCGGCGGTTGCCGCGAGGGCTCCGAATAGCGCGGCAATGAGTATGGACGGCGTCGATCGTCTCACGGCTACCTCCGATTTGGACAGGATCAGGCCATGATGCGCGCGCTTACTGAGGGGGCCCTAACCGCTCGCAAAAGCAGAGCTAAGGGAAACGAAAGAAGTTGATAACGCTCGACGGGCAGGCGGCGACGGCCAGAGCGTCGAGTGCGGAGCACGCCCACGGACTCACCGCTCGATACGCTTGAAGCATCATCCTGGCGACGTGGCGGAGTGGCTACGCAGCGGCCTGCAAAGCCGTCTACACCGGTTCGATTCCGGTCGTCGCCTCTCGCCCCCGGCCTCCGAGGTCACAGTGGACACTGCTCCACCCCCACGCTCGCCGGTCAGGGAACGATGCGAACCCGCCGGGCGAGCAGGAAGGAGCTCCCGTCGGAGGCGTTGGTCGCATCGATCTGCACGCTGGCGTAAAGGCGAGCGTGCCGCGCAAATGCGCGGCGGAGCGCCGCGAGCGTGCGCCTGGGCAGACGCAGTCTCAGGGTGGCTGTCGCGCCGAGGGCTCTGAGCCGAGCGGCTGCGCCGGCGAGAGGGAAAGGATGCGCCGCGCCTGGCACGGCGATGCTTCCATGGACGTCCACCGTCAGCGCCTTCGCAACCGACACTGTGAGCAGGATGAAGCGCCGGCTGAGCACCGCCTGTGGCTGCCTGAAGGTCACCGCCACGACGGCACTTGGCACGGCGCTCGCCAGCGATGTCGAGGGCGAGCCGACGCCGGGCGCCCCGGACCCCGACGAGGAGGGAGAGGGGGATGGAGTCGAGGAGGTAGCGGTCGGGGAGGAAGCTGGCGGCGGGGTCCCGGGCGGTTCGGGTATCACGGCGCAGTCAGGGATGGTGATGTCATTCAGGTCTGCTTCGAGGGCGTTGGCGGGCGGGCATGTGTGTAGGAAATCCATGAACCCGTTCTTGGCGTTCAGGGTGCCACCGCCGAGGCTGCCGTAGAGGACGTTGCCGCCTACCGGCCCAGCGGTGACGTTGCTTGTGCCCGCATCGACGCTTGCCGAGCCGCCGCTCAGCATCGCCGGCGTGGGCGCTGTGATCGTGATGCTCGAGCTGCGCGTGGGGTCTGGGTTCGCGGCATTGCCGGTGCGAACGTACAACCCGGTGATCCCCGAAACCGGGCAACGCACGCTTGTCTGTTCGGCGAGCAGCGGAGTGCACTGTGCGGGGAAGAACATCCCGGTGCTTTCGGGATCTTCGATCACGTAGTAGTGCCCCGATGCGTCCGCGCCTTCGGAGATCGTCACCGCGTTGTTCCGGTCCACTGAGATCCCGGGGAACTGCTGGTAGATGAGGGTCGAGTCCTGGATCAGGATTTGGGCGGTGTGGGCGTGGGCGTTGCCGGCGCCGCACAGCGCCAGCACGCTCGCCGCACCCACCGCTCGCGCCAGCCCTCTGCGAGTCACGGTGAGAACAGGACGTTCCAGTGACGTCCACCATCGCGCGAGGTTGCGATGCGGCCATCCTCGAGCGCGGCGTACAACTCACCGGCGCTCGCCTCGACGAGCTTGCCCGGGGTGCCCGCCAGCCTTCCCACCTGGGTCCAGCCTCCTCCACGATCGACCGAGCGCAGGACCCTGCCGTCAGCATCGGCGCGGAACAGTCCGGCCGATGTCCACGTGAGACGCGATTCGGAGGCTCTCGCCAACTCCCGCCAGCTCGTGCCCTGGTCTTTGGAGGCGAAGATCGCCTGTGGAGTGCTGGCGAGCACATAGCGCGCATCCTGCGGATCGACGGCCATGTCCAGGACTGTGGGGCCGGCCGGCGCCGAGCGCTCCGCGAACGTGTGACCGGCATCGGTGCTGACCACAACGCCGCCGAGCACTGTGTCGAAGGCGTAGATGATGCCGTTCTGGAGCACCAGCACGTGAAGGTCCGACAGCCCCGCACGCGCCACCGCGCTCCAGTTGTGGCCGCCGTCGTGGGACACCAGCAGTCCGAGAAATGGCGGCAGGTGGCTGACCACGCGATTCGGATGACCGGACGCGTACAGGACACCTGCGCCCGCGAAGGCCAACGATGAGACGCGTTCGCCGTACGTACCGGCGGCCCCGCCGACGCTCGCCCGAGCCTCAATGGGGTGCAACGCGCTGCCGTTGGCGGCGATCCGATACAGACCGGTGTTGGTGGCGAGCAGCAGCGAGCGATCTGAGGGGTCGATCGCCAGACCCGTGATGTACGGCGGGCGCCCAGCTTCTACGAGTCGTGTCGAGGAAGCCTCCCTGGAGGCGGTGTGCGAGGTGGCGCCACACGCCGCCAGCGTGGTGGCAGCCAGCGCGCTCAGCCCTGCGCGCAGGAGGCTACGGCTGCTGAGCACGATCACCCCCTTCCCATAGAGTTGCAATTGGCGAATGATAGGCTCCGCTCGAGGCGAATCGTGAATCGGCGGGGGAAAACTGTGCGAGGTCTGAGATCTTCTTTCTTGATGGCTGCGGTAACGATCGCGTTGGGTCTCGGGACGTTGTTGACCGCCACACCTGCCGGGGCCGTCCCTGCCGTCGGCTGCGGATCGATAACGGTCAACCACACGCGGTACTCCGTTCGCGCTCATGTGCTCAGCTGTCATCTCGCGCGGCTGTGGTCGGCGGCGTTCCTCTCACGCAGCTCGGTGCCGGCGGGCTACGACTGTCAGCGCTTCAGCCCGAAGGTGACGCGTGTGCGCTTCCTCTGCGACAACCCGGCGACCGTCACCAACCTCGACGGTCCACTGAGCTTCAGCGCAAGTCGCTGACTTACCCGCCCTCTCCGGCAGCCTCGGCCAAGCGCCTGTCGCGATCGCGCCTGCTCCTGACCGACGTGGTGATGCCAATCAGAGCGAGCAGTCCCACCGGGGCGGCGAAGAGGACGAACGTCGGTGGACCGCCCCCACTCGAGCCGGCGGCGGATATCGAGGGCCTGGCGAGCGTCTGTCCATTGGCGCGCAGGAGCACAGCGGCCGCATCGATGGCTGAGCGCACGAGTCCGTCGGATCCGTGCCCCGTATCGATCTTGACCGCACCGAGGGAGCTGAGCGACCCTGCGGCCACCACCCCAAAGCCGGCAGGCATCACCACCAGAAGCGGCGGTCGGTTGTTGAAGGAGATCTCCCGGTCCAGAAACTGGGCGTAGGGCTGCGGATGGCCGAAGAAGCTCGGCACGGCGCCAAGATCGCCGGGCGAGCCGATCACCGCCACCTTCAACGGCAGGTGTGAGTGTTCGGCGGAGCTCAGGAGCTTGTCGAGCGTGGCTTCAAGGACGTGCGAGACAGGAGGCTGGTAGGGGTAGTAGGCGTTCTGGGCGAGCAGCACGTCGCTGGCCGGATCTCCATCCGCGAGCGACACACCGGGATGCACAAGCCCGACGAGAATGGCCGCCAGCAGGAGCGCGCTGCACGCCAATGCGCCCGCGGTACCGCACAGCACAGGACGGGGCGCGCGCATGGTCGACTTCATCGCCACCAGACTACGTGAGCATCGAGCGGCAGACAGAGCGTCAGCGCTCCGATGTGACTGACTGGAGCGCGGGAAACGTGTAGTAGCCGTGGGGAGGCACGGGGGGGCCAACCTCGATCGCGATCTGCGTCCTTGGAGCCATCGGGGCCACCGATGGATCACCACGCCAGCGCGAACCGTTGATGAACACCGCCACTTCCTTGCCGACCGCTGCCGAGAATCCCGCCACTGTCCGATCGCTCAGCCGCTGTCCCCATAGATCGAAGAATTGGCCGAGCGTGACCGGTGGTCCAGCCTCCATCAACACCAGGCCAGTCGGCGCTGAAGTCCGCATCCGATATGCGCATCGGCCGCCGTTCACGTAGGCGCCGTGACGGTTCAACGGGGACGCGAAGCCGATCCCTGCCGGGATCACGACCACATGGCCGGCGGCAAACACTTCGATGTGGACTGTCGCGGCTACTCGTCCCGGCGGCAGACAGCGCATTCCGTCCACCGGCTGGGCGCGCGCCGCGAGCGCACCGGTGGGACTCGGACGAAATCGCTTCCCTGGGCCGACGCTGCGCGCGCTCGCGAGACCAGGCAGAGCTTGCGGGCCCCGGCTGGACGAGGAGCGCCTCTCTGTCGAGCAGCCGGCGCAGAGCAGAACGAAGAGGACCAGCGGTGCGACTCTCATCCACAGTGGGCATGAGCGTGTGCGCCTTGCTCGGTCGGCATCATCTCTGCGCTTAGCGACGCGAACGTCCTGCACGCAGGTCATCCGCACGGGTCATCAACTCCCCCAGCTGGATGTGCAGCCCGGCAGCGAGCTTGAGCAACGTGGTGTAGGTGGGGTTGCTCTGACCCCTCACGAGAGCACCGACCTGGTTGGCACTGAGACCACCGTCGAACGCCACGGTCTCCTGGCTCATGTTGGCGTTTTCAACGATGTACAGCTCGACGGCCTGTCCGAGTGCAGCATGGTCGGGGCCGCGTGGTTTTGACTTCCGCTGAGGTGGCATGGCCGCCAGCTTTACGCATCCACCATCAGGCTCGTTAGGCAACATATTGGGTATCGTGTCCTCCGACAGTTGTCAGCAGCGCAATTTGGGAGCATTTCTTTGCCGGGGACTCAGCCGAACCAGCGAGATCTACGCCTCCTGGGCCGTGCCATCGACGAGATCCGTGCGCAGGGCGGCCTGAGCGTCAGGGATCTCTCCATCGCCACCGGCATCGAGGAGTCGACCATCCAAGCCGTGGAGGCCGGTCAGGTGGACGCCGACTTCGACATGCTGCTGAGACTTGCCGAGGCACTCGGCCTGCGACCGTCTGCATTCGTCATTCGCGCCGAACATTTGGCCGGCCGGGCCCCACGAGAGGAGCGTAAAGGCGAGTAGACAGTTAGATGGTTGATTCCTAGGTCCCGGGGTCGCGCTGTGCCTGCCCCGCGACGGCCCTCAACGCCTGCTCGCGTGTCGCATAGCCCACCGCCCTCGTGGCCCGGAAGTTGCGAAACCAGGTGACCCCCACCCAGCGAAACTCCAGCGGGAGCGTCGAGCGCCCGCCGCGACCGGAGATGCAAAACGCGGCCACCACGTGGTCCTCGCCCACCTCGACGATCTCCTCCACCTCATAGCGCGCCCCCTGGGCAAACACTTCGAAGACGTCGTTCATCCAATCGCGCAGACCCTCCGCCCCGCGGTACTCGTAGTCGGTGACAGCGCTCACCTTGTTCTCCATGGTGAAGCCCGCGGCAAGCAGCCGTTCGGGCACCTCGCGCCCGTTGAGCGCCTCGACCACGCGACGATGAACCTCGAGGTTGCGCTGGCTCCTGCTCACCACGGCTTCCCTAATTCCAGGCCTCCTCGCCTCGCAGGCCGGAGCGACAGACCCCGCCCGGCGGACGAACGAAGGCCCTGGAGTTGTGGGCCAGGGCCTCCGTTCGAGCATCGATCGCGCTGCCTAGGAGACCGTGACCGCTGAGCCGGTGAAGGCTGCTTTCTTCAGCGGGTTCTTGGCGCTGCACTGTTCGCCCACGCTCTTGAACATCGGCGCGAACGTTTCGATCGCACCCGAGGCGCCATCGCCGGTGAACAGGCCTTTTTCGATCGTCCCCGCAAGCGCTGCGCCGGATTCGGTCCTCGTGAGGGTGAGGCTCGCCGTCGAGTTGCCCTGGCCCTTGGGAGACCACTTGATCACGATCGAGCCCGTCGCCGTCTCGCCGACGCCGGCTGCCGAGTTACAGGTCTCCGCCTTCGAGGACTTGAGCTTCGCCACATACGTACCTGAGGTGACCGTACTGCCCGTGCAACCGCCGAGACTGCCTTTGGCAACGATGTTCTGCACCTTCGCCGTCGACGTCAGTCCCGGCGAGAAGGTCACCGACCCGCTGTTGGTGGCGCAGACAGTGCCCGCCGCAATCGCCGGCGAGGCGAAGCCTCCAAGCACACCCAGCGACGAGACGGCCGTCGCAACTGCCAGCGACCGCGTGAGAACTCGATTCATATCCCTCTCCTTCGTAGCTCTTTACCTCGTTAACGCCCGTGCGTCGTCAAGGTTGGGAGGAGGGCTCGAAACAGGCGGCTAATGGCCCTTGCCGTGGACTTCTTCGCTCTTGCCGTGCGTGGCTTCGCTGGGACTGCTCACCGGCGCCTGTTCGGCGTTGGTGGCATGCGCTGCTTCGCTGTTGCCATTCACAGCTTCGCCTTGGCCATGCGGTTCTTCGCTGTGGCCGTGAGGAGCTTCGCTCGCACCGTGCGCTTCTTCGCGGGGGCTCTTCGCGTGCGCTTCCGGCGCTCCACCGTGGGCTTCCCCGTTCTTGCCGTGGGCTTCCCCGTTCTTGGCGTGTTCGCTACCCCTGCCTTTGATGGGGAGTTCACCGCCGTGGCCATGACCTTCGAGCTTGCCTTTGGTGTAGACCTGTTCGCCGCCGCCCTTGCCGTGAGAGGCTTCGCGGCGAGTAGCTGTGCCGGCGCCCGTCGCCTTGCCGTGCCCTTCTTCGCTCCTGCCATGGGCCACCATCGAGCCCCCCTGCGTCGAATGGGCGTGGCTCGGAGTGTCCTGGGAGGCGGGCAGCGCGCTGGACGAGCCCTCGCCGCCGGTCAAGCTTCCAGCTGTGGCCACCCGTGCCACCACGGCGCTCGGCGAGTGGCCTGTGAGGACTCCGCCGGTGCCGGACAGCGCTCGGGGTGCGCCGACGATGAGCGCGGCCAGTCTCAGAGGCGGAGTGGCGACGGCCCTCGCCACATGCCTGAGGGGAGCACCCGCCCCTGGCAGCACACCGAGCAGTCTGCGGCCCCACGCCGGCACCGGCTCCCACACACCCGACCCCTACGAGCACCTTCAGTGCCAGCGCCTTGACCGGCGAGCCGGCAAGCGCCGCGGAGCCACCCGCTGTGGAGCTTCCCGCCACGCCGCTCGCGTAGCCGCCCGGCCCCGATTTCCCCAGGGCGCCGTGGAGCGAGCGGCGCTTGAGGGCAAGCGAGGGCAGCACCGGTATCAGCCCGCCAAGCTGGCGGCGCTGGCGCTGGAGAGCATCGGCATAGCTCTCGCAACCCGGGCAGCTGCGCAGGTGGCGACGCAGATGGTTCTTGAGCAGCCCCGCCCCGTGGGCGGTGGCGAGCTCTTCGCGGATGGCCTTGCAGTCCATGCTGCGAGCGCGACGCTCCGAGAGGAGGCTTGAGCGGGCTTGAAAGACATAGGACTTGACCTGCTCGGCGCGCACCCCCAGCAGGGCGCCGATCTCCGCCTGGCTGAGCCCGTGGAGCTCGGCCAGCACCAGAGCGGTCCGCTGGCGCTCGGGCAGCGTCTGCAATGTCTGCAGGGCCTGCCTGAGGTCCTCTCGCTGCTCCACCGCCGCGGCGGGGTCTCCATGCGAGTCGAGCGTTTCCTCGACCACATCCCCGGGCCGCCGACTGCGCAGGACGGTCAGGCAGGCGTTGCGAGCGATGGCGAACAGCCAGGGGCGCACAGTAATCGCCCGCTCGTCGGACAGTAGCGCCCGGTGCGCCGCCACGAACGTTGCCTGCACGGCATCTTCGCCATCCTGCAACGAGCCGAGCATGTTGCGGCAGAACGACAGCAGCTCGGCGGCGTGGCGGTCGTAGAGGATCTCGAACGCTGTCGCGTCGCCCCGCCGCACGAGCGACACCAGCCTGTCGTCAGGCGCGAAGCGCAGAAGCGGACGCGATGTTCGCCTCGCCGGCCGCTCGTGCTCGCTCATCTGCTCCCCCATGTCTTCGCCGGCGCGTTCACCGCACAAGACTCCCCGCTAGCCGTCTCGATCTTGTTTCCGTCGTGAGATCAGACCCATCGACGACAGCGTGCTCCATCCGTTCCTCCAAGATACCTCTCGTGTCTACTAAATACAACCAGGAGGGAGGGGGCGCGCAGGTGCGACACGCCGTTCCAACAGCAACGCCACGTGTCGCCGCTGGCAGTCGGAGACATTTGCCATCAAAGCGTGTAGCGCGCAGGTGGCGGGGGTATTGGTTCGAGACGATGTTCCCATGTGGAACAGGTAACGATTAGAGCCATCGAGAGGAGTCTCTTATGAGACGTCTAATTGTGCTGTTCGGTGTAGTGGCAGCGCTGTTCGCGAGCGTCTTGGCCACCCCCGCCCTCGCGTACACAAAAGCGCAGGCTGAACAGGACGCGTCGGAATACGCTCAGAGTCATTACGGCGCATCATCGAGCCGTGCGTCATGCACTTCATCTGGAAAAAACAAAAAAGGTGAAGCTCAGTATTACTGCTCCGGAACGTACAACTTCGGTGCAAATGAATACAAAATAAATGTAGGTCCGTATGGAGAAATCACCTACCACAACCCGTAGGAGACAGGCTCGCCAATAGCGTGGTGGGGTGGCCACGGAGGCAGCCACCCCACCTTTGCTCCCCTGCGAGCTGCCGCCCTAGCGCATGCGGGGGTCTACATACAGCCCATAGAGCTGCGTGTCGGAGTTCCTGCCCTGGGCCACGAAGATGAACCTCACCTGGCGTACTTCTTCGGCCTTGCCTCCGAGCTGGGGATCAACTCGAACGGTTCGGAGAGCTCCCAGCCGCCGGCTTCAGAGGCGCCCTTGGCGGCCCTTCACCTTCCAGGGACCCCACCGGCCTGGGCCTGTTGGCGGTTCTCGTGGTGGCGTAGTCCACCGCCACCGCCACATCGCTGCGACCGTGGACCGTCTGGATCCAGATCCGCGCGGTGGAGTACTGCAGGGTGACGCACACCGGCGGGCTCACCGCCACCGATCCGCCGGGGAGATCGAGAAGCTCCACACCAGGCCCGAGCGGGGCGAAGCCACAAGGCCTCCGGGGAGCTCGACGTGGGTGAGCTCGAAATGCTCAGAAGCGCCTAACCGGTCCCATCCAGATACGCCCTGGCGACGCGTGGCGGCGCACGCACGAGCCAAGCCTCGGTGACGAGCTCTTCGAGATCCTCAATCGAGATGCGATCGAGGCGGGCGAGGATGATGGCCGAGCGATGCGAGGGCGGTCCTTCGAACATCCTCCCAGCCGGCCATCCTGTGACCTTAACCCTTCGCCGTGCATATACCGACAACGGCACAGGCCCGCCTCGCACCTGCGAGACGGGCCGCGCGCCGGTGAGTACGGTCTGTGCTACTTGGTGATCTTGATCACGCGCTCCATGCCCAGCTGGGTGTGGTCGCGCCCGTCCTGAGTCTGCATGAAGCACACCTCCACATACCATCCGGGCTTGGCCGTGATGGTCTCCTGCTGGAAGCCCCCGTGGGAGAGCGGACCGGCGAAGCCCACGGGCTGGCCCGAGATCAGCTTCTGAACCTGCTTTTCCTTGCCGCTCAGCAGCAGCCTCTCGGCCCGGAGGGCCACGGCTTTGCTCTTGACGGGAAAGGCGAGGTTCATGTGCACCAAATAGCCTTCGTTTTCAAAGCGCACCAGCTCGCCGTCGTGCAGGACGCTCGGCCCCTTGAAGGCGAAGTCGATCGAGCTGATCGTGGCCTGCGGGCTGGGCAGCGCCACAGGGGCGCTGCTGGGAGCCACGGTGAACGCCGCGTGGGCCTTCGGCGGCCCTTCGCCGGCAAGCTCCAGCGCGATGTACTGGCCCGGGGCGAGGGTGGTCTGGGCTTCGCTCACACTGCCCGGAGTGGCTTCGGAGTCGAACACGATCGAGCCGTACCTGCTCGCCGCGTTGGGGTCGCCCGAGCCCTTTGTGCTGAGGAAGGCGATCACTTCGGCCGGAGTCACTCCGGGGTTCAGCTCGAACAGGATGGCGGCGGCTTCCTTGACGCCGGAGGCGGTGCTCACAACGTTCACCGCCCCCGCCTGGGGAGATCCGCTCACGGCGATCGAGGAGGCGCCGAGTGTCACATTCAGCGTCGGCAGGGCGGCCGCCTGGGCGGAGCCGGCCCCGGCGAGGGCGCCGAGGAGGGCAATTGAGCTGCAGGCCGTCATGGTGGCCTTGATGACGCCGCTCCTTGGCGCGCTGCGAATGCGTCGATATGGCATGTGATTCAAACCTTTCGCTCAGTTAGTGCAATCAGACGGGAGCATGTCAACAACCCCCTGGTCCCGCTTGGACGTCGATACGCAACAACTGCGTAGCCGGGGCCTCCGGGGCTCAGGCGTGTTCCGCCCGGGCGAGGGCGGTTTCCAGCGATCCGACGCTCTGGGGCCCGCGGAGCGCTTGGCGGATGTGTCCGTGGCTGTCGAGCACGAAGGTGGTGGGCAGTCCGGTGAGCCGGTAGCTGTTGCCCACGAGGCCTTCGCCGTCGCGGAGGTTGGGGAAGGTCCAGGAGTAGCGCCGGATGAAGGAGCGTGCTCCGGAGAGGGCATCGCTCCAGTTCACACCCACTATGCGGTTGCGCCCGGCTGCGCTCACCGCGAAGCGCTCGATGGCGGGAGCCTCTTTGACGCAGGGTCCGCACCAGCTCGCCCAGAAGACGACCAGCGATGGCCTGCCGGCGGCACCGGCGAGCAGGCTGGCGAGGGTGGCGGGCGAACCGCCGATGTGTTCATGCGGCAGCGCCGGCGCGGGGCGGCCGCTGACAGCCGACCTATCCGATTTCAACCCGAAGACGGCCACGGCGGCAACGGCGGCGAGCAACAGGAGCGTCCATCCGAGCCCTTGCCGGCGACGGCTCATCATGATCCCTTCAGCGGGCGGCCAGGAGGGGCACGTCGTGGGCGATTTCGCTCGGCTGGAAGCTCGATGCGTAGTAGGCGAGGCGGCTGCCCGAGCCGGTGATGCCGTAGATGAGGCCCGAGTGGTTGACGAACTGGGGCTGCTGGGCGTCGCGTTCTGAGCCCACCCCCCAGGCTTTCCACACGGCTGCCAGTTCGTGGGCCGATCCGGTGAGGTACTGCATCCGCCCCGCCATGCCGTGACGGGCGAGAAAGGCGCCCACGGCCTTGGGGGTGTCGCCGCGGGGGTCGACAGAGACGGCGATGATCTCCGCTTTGGAGGACTTGGCGGCCCCCATCAGGTTCTGGGCCACGCGCAGGTTGGATGTGATCAGGGGACAGACGTCGGGGCAGTTGGTGTAGAGGAAGGTCACCAGCACGGCTTTGCCCTTGTAGGAGGCGATGTTGACGGGCTGGCCGAGGTAGTTGTGCAGCGCCAGGGGCGGGGCTGGGCGCACCGGTTCGAGCAGTCCTGCAGCCTCGAGCTTGGCGGAGCCGGCCTGGCTCTGTTTGGCGGTGGAGCCGGAGGATCCGCCGCCTGCGAGCAGGGCCACACCGCCCGCGATGACAACGAGCACGAGCAGGGAAGCCACCACTTTGAGGTCGATCAGCTGCTTGCGTGCCACCCTGCGAACTTATCAGCGCGCGCACGCCTGCGTACCCGCTCACGTCGGCAAGAAACCTTGCAGTCCTTCCAATGTGATGCATCTTGCAGGGGGATCTGTTACCTTCCCGCCCGTTCGTGCCGAGTCCTGGGCCCCATGGGGTCAAGGAGCGGGGGACCCAATGTGACCAATAGGTCGCGGGGGCGAATCGCCACAACGTGTGGCGTAGCGTAGACGGTTACGCGAGCCCGACAGCTAACCCCGTAGGCGCCATGCAACCAGAAGGAGAAAGGACGCCTCGATGTCGGGATCCCCGCGCGATCTTGCAGTTGACGAGCACTGGAATGCCTCGCTTGAGCGCTCGCGAGCACGCCGTGCACGAGCAGTGAGAGGGCGCCAGCGCACTGGCACCACGGGAAGCGCCTCGCTGGCGCTGCTGCTCGACGCCCGCAGTGGGCTGCGCCAGCCGCGCGACCTCGCCGAAGAGGAGCCCTGGCACCTCTCCCTCGGACGCTCCCGCGCCCGCAGGCGTGCGGCGGAGCTGCGCTTCGTGCCGGCGAGCTCGCGTGCCAAACGGGCTTCGCTGGGCGCCCTGGTTGCGTTCACGGTTGGGCCCACAGCCTCGATAGCGGCAGGGCAGGAAACAGCTGCTCCGGGCGCCGAACCGGCGACAACCACCGAACACAGCATCGTGCTCACAAGCGGAGCTGAAGGCCGCCAGGTGCAGCTGCTGCAGCAGGCGCTGGGCAACGTCAAAGTCGACGGCACCTACGGTCCTGAAACAGAAGAAGCGGTGCGCAGCTTCCAGTCGAGCCACGGCCTGAGCGTCGACGGCATCGTGGGCCCGCAGACGAGTGCGGCGCTGAGGGGCGGCTCCTCGGGCAAGGCGTTTGCGGCCAACTTCAAGGACGCTGTACTCGAAAGCTCCACCACGAGCAGCGCCACCAAAGCGGTGGCAAGCCAGCCGGAAGGCGAACAGCAGAGCGCTGCCCCCACCTCCGAAGCCCACGAAGCGAGCGGCCAGAGTGCGGTGGCGCGCCTGCAGAAGGCGCTGAAGCTCACCCCCGACGGCGAATTCGGTCCCGCCACAGAGGCTGCGGTGCGCAGGCTGCAGGCCCGCCATGGGCTCACAGTGGACGGCGTCGTGGGCCCTGCCACATGGAGCATCATCGGGGTGGGCCACGGCGAAACCCTGACCCCTCCCCCCTCGGCCCTCCCCAAGCCCCACGCTCACGCGGTGGCCGTGGCGGCCACAGCGACGAGTGCGGCGCCGGCGGAAACGAGCGAAGGCGAAGGCGGAAGCAGCGCTGTGTCACGCCTGCAGCACGCGCTCAGGATCGCGCCGGATGGTGAATTCGGCCCCGCCACGGAGGCGGCGGTGCGCAGGCTGCAGGCCCGCCACGGGCTCACTCCCGACGGCGTCGTCGGCCCCTCCACCTGGGCGATCCTGGGAGTGAAGACCGAGGGCACCCTCACCCCTCCCGCCTCGGCTCGCGAAGCGACCAGCGAAGGCAGCAGCTCGACGAGCAGCACGGGCGGCGGGGAAGGCTCGAGCGTGGTGGCCAGGGTGATAGCGGCGGGCGATGAAATCGCCACCCGCCCCTACGTGTGGGGCGGCGGGCACGGCTCGTTCATCTCCTCCGGCTATGACTGCTCGGGATCGGTCTCCTATGCATTGCACGGCGCCGGGCTGCTCAGCTCGCCCGAGGACTCGACGGGCCTCGAGTCCTTCGGCGAAGCGGGACCGGGCAGGGACATCACCATCTACGCCAACTCCGAACACGCCTTCATGGTTGTCGACGGCAAACGCTTCGACACGGTGGCCCTGGCCGAAACGGGATCGCGCTGGTCGGACAGCATGACCTCCACGGCAGGCTTCGTGGCGCGTCACCCCGCGGGGATGTAGCAACCTCACGGATTGGATGGCTGTTCGGGTCTGCACATGTGCAGACCCGCCGGTGGGCGCATGCGCCCACCGGAAAGACCAGCCGCATGCGGCTGGTCTCGGGGGCGCACATGTGCGCCCCCGTCCATGCACCTGACCACCTGTGTTGGTGAACACACTTTTGTGTTGGTGTATCACAGCTGCAATACACCAACTAAAAGGAGATAACCCCCACCCAGCGTCCCGTCCCAAGCGCCATCTAGCTTGCTCGCCCTTCATATGACAAGCGGCGAGAGGAGCACATCATGCTGGCGCGGGCTCACGCATTCACAATCGACGGGCTGCGCGCGCGACATGTGAGCGTGGAGGTCGACGTCAGGGTGGGCCTACCGGCGTTCACCATCGTGGGTCTGGCCGATGCCGCCGTTCGTGAGGCACGAGAGCGCATCAACACGGCCATCAGGAACTCGGGCTATGAGTTCCCCTCCAGGCGCATAACGGCCAACCTCGCTCCCGGTGGGTTCCCCAAGGCGGGACCGGGGCTGGACCTCGCCCTGGCCTGCGCCCTGCTGGCGGCCAGCGAGCAGATACCCCGAACCGCGCTGGAGCGGACGGCCCTGTTCGGGGAGCTCGGCCTCGACGGCAGGGTCAGAGCATCAGCGGGAACGCTGGCCATCGCCCAGGCAACCCGCAGGGCGGGCCTTGCCAAGCTGATCCTGGCGGGCGCCCGCGCCCACGAGGCCACCCTGATCGAGGGGCTCGAGGTGGCTGTTGTGGAGCGCCTGCAGAGCGCCGTGCGGGTGCTGGGCGGCGGAGCTGGCGACCCGCTGCCCCGCATTCGCCCATCATCCCGATGCCACACAGCTACCGGCACCCCCGACTCGCCGGACCTAGCCGACGTTCGCGGCCAGCGGCATGCGGTGAGGGCGCTGGTGATCGCCGCCGCCGGAGGGCACAACTGCCTGCTCAGCGGGCCACCGGGAACGGGCAAGACGATGCTCGCCCACAGGCTGCCATCGATCCTGCCGCCGCTCAGCCGCCAGGAGGCGGTCGAGGTCGCTCAGCTGCGAAGCGTGGCGGGCGAGTCGATCGAGGCGCTCTCCCTGGCAAGGCCCTTCCGGGCTCCCCACCACTCGATCACCGCCGCCGGGCTCATCGGCGGAGCGCGGCGAGGCTGGGTGGGCGAGGTGGCGCTGGCCCACCACGGGGTGCTGTTCCTCGATGAGCTCTCCGAGTTCGCCCGTCCCACTCTCGAGGCGCTGCGCCAACCGCTCGAGGACGGCCGTGTGGCGATCGTCCGGGCCCACCACTCGGTGGTCCACCCCACCCGCTTCATGCTGCTGGCCGCCACCAACCCCTGTCCCTGCGGACACGCCGGCGACGGCGATCGCTGCTCGTGCGGCGAAGGGGCAATCGCCCGTCACAGCCGCCGGCTCAGCGGCCCACTGCTCGATCGCATCGACCTGCTCGTAGAGCTCCAGCGCGAAGCCAGCCGACCGGAGGATCCCCACAGAACCTCAGAGCAGGCCCGCGAGGAGGTGCTCGCCGCTCGCGAGCGTCAACGACTGCGACTCCGCGGAGAGGGCATCTCGCTCAACGCCCAGCTGGATGCACGCACGCTGAGAGCCCATGCACCGCTCGACGTCCGCGGTGAGTCCCTGCTCCACAGGGCGCGCGAGCGAGGGCTGCTGAGCGCCCGGGGCGAGGATCGGGTGGTGCGTGTGGCTCGCACCATCGCCGACCTGGAGGGCAGCGATCGGGTGAGAGCGCGCGATGTGGGTGCCGCGCTCGCCCTGCGAACCGACACCGCCCACGGACAGCGCCTGGCGGCGTGAGCTCGAGCGTCGTAAACGGAGGGCTCCCGACCGCGGCCTGCGGGGAGTGTGAGCGTCGCAGCTGGCTGCTGTCGGCCCTGAGCCCCTCGCTGGACTACCGCGCCCACGACCGCCCGCGGCTCCTCGATCTGCTCAGCCTGGAGGACGAGGAGCTGATCCGCGCTCTGGCAGGCAGACGGCGGGAGGAGCTGTACGCTCGCTACCAGGCGTTCGAGCCGGAGCGCGCACAGGCGGCGAACCCGGTGCACTCCATCTGTCGCCACCTTGACAGCTACCCCTCGGCTCTCCTTCGCCATCGGTCGGCTCCCCGGCTGTTGAACGTAGCTGGAGAGAGCGAGCGACTTGGGCGCACCACCCTCGTGGCGATCGTGGGGAGCAGGGGTGCCAGCGATTACGGAGTGCAGATGGCCCGCAGCCTGGCCCGGGGACTCACATCCTGCGGGGTGGGTGTGGTGAGCGGCCTGGGGGACGGGATCGCTGCCGCCGCCCTCGGCGGTGCGCTGATTGGAGGTGGATGGGCGCTGGCCGTGCTGGGCAACGGGCTGGGGGTCCCCCCCACAACGCGCAGGCAGGCGCTCCACAGGCGGCTGGCGCAGTCGGGCTGTGCCGTCTCAGAGCTCCCCCACGCATGCAGCGGCCGGCGATGGGGCGCTGTGGCGGCAGAGCGCACCATCGCTGCCATGGCCCGACTGACGGTGGTGGTGGAGGCAGAGGAGAAGGCCGAGGACCTGGCGGTGGCCGGCCTGGCGCGCGCTCATGGAGACGTCGTGGCGGCGATGCCGGGGCGGATCACCTCACCCCTGTCCAGGGGCACCCACGCACTACTGATCGATGGCGCACACCTGGTGCGAGGTGCAGAGGACGTGCTCGAGCTGCTTCACCTCGCGGGCTCACCGGTGGAGAGCGAGACAGCCGGGAGGAGCGAGGCAAGCACAGCGCTCGAGCCGCGGCTGGCGCATGTTCTGTGGCAGGTGGGGACGGGTAAGGACACGCCGGACAAGCTCGCCCGTCCCGGTGTCGATGTCGGCGACGTGCTGCCGGCGCTCAGCGAGCTGGAGCTCCTGGGGCTGCTCACAAAGGGCGAGGGCGGACGCTATGTGCCGCGCCATCCCTGCGGCTGAAACGCCTAGCGCAGCGCCCTCTTCTCAAGTCGAATGGTGGGATGGCCGACATTTGGCTCGAGATGATGGATCAGCTCAAGCGCCTGGGAGGGGTGGTGAAGTGACCCCGCAAACACCGGCGACAACACCGATGGCAGAGCGGGAGCTACGCCGTCTGGGCGAGGCCCTGTGCGGGCGCTCGGCGGAGGTTATCGAGGAGATCCGCCTGCTGACCAGAGCGGCGGGCAGCGACTTCGACGACGCAACACGGGTGAGCTTCGAGCGGGTGGGCGCCATCGCCACAGCCTCGGTGGGGCAGTGGATGGCGGGCGGAAAGCCCGAGGCGGGGATGGCGGCGGGCCGCGAAGCGTGGGAGATCTTCGGCCAGCTCGCAGCCCACCGGGCGGCGCCCCTACACGAGGTGACCAAGCGCTGCCTGCGCTGGCGCGATGGCGTCCATGCGGTGGTGCAGCGTCTCGCGGCCGAGGCTGACATCGCTGCAGCAGTGGTGGCGAGGGCGATGGCAATGACGCAGATGACTCTCGATGTGACGCTGGTGAGGGTGTGCGAGGTGTTCGAGAGCGAGCGGGCCCGCACCGACGAGGAGCTCATACGCCGCCAGGAGGAGCTGGCCTTCATGGCCACCCATGACCAGCTCACCGGCCTGCCCAACCGCACACTGATCCTCGACAGGGCAGAGCAGATGTTCGGACGTGTCCGGCGCCGCCAAACGCCGGTGGCAGCCCTGTTCATCAACCTCGACAACTTCACCTCCATCAACGACACCCTCGGCCATGTGGCAGGCGACGAGCTGCTGCAGGCCATTGCCGCCCGCCTCAGTGGAGTGGTGCGCGACACCGACGCCCTCGGGCGCATAGGGGGCGATGAGTTCGTGGTTCTGGCCGAAGAGGTGTCGCTGGCGGCAGGAGCCGAGCTGATCGCCGAGCGCCTCCACGAAGCACTGAGCGCACCCTTCACCCTCGCCGCAATCCCAACGCCCCTCACGGTGACGGCCAGCATCGGCATCGCCACAGGCGAGCGGCTGGCGGCCGAGGATCTCCTGCGCGATGCCGACATCGCCATGCACAGAGCCAAGTGGGATGGCAAGAACCGCTATGTGTTCTTCGAGGCGGGCATGCAGGACGTGATCCAGAAGCGGATGGAGCTCGAGATGGACCTCCATGGGGCGCTGGCCAACGAGGAGTTCTTCCTCGTCTACCAGCCCACCTTCGACCTCCGCGGCATGGTGCCCACGGGAGTGGAGACGCTCATCCGCTGGCGCCGACCAGGCCGCGGGATTGTGGCGCCAAACGACTTCGTCCCGTTGCTCGAGGAGACAGGCCTGATCGTCTCGGTGGGGAAGTGGGTGCTCGAGCAGGCCTGCCTGCAGGGAGCCGCCTGGCGCGAGGAGGGCCACCCGATCGGAGTGGCGGTGAACGTGTCGGGACGCCAGCTCGACAGCGACCAGTTCGTCACCGATGTCAAGGAAGCGCTCACCCACAGCACCCTCGAAGCAGGGGCGCTCACCCTGGAGATCACCGAGACCACCCTCATGCGCAACACCGAGGAAACCGCCCAGCGACTGCGGACGATCAAGGATCTCGGCGTGCGGATTGCAATCGACGACTTCGGCACGGGCTACTCCTCTCTCGCCCACCTCCAGCGCTTCCCCGTCGACGCGCTGAAGATCGACCGCTCGTTCATCTCCCAGCTGGCAGAGAACCCCGAAGGCGAAACCCTCATCCGCACCCTCGTGCAACTCGGAAAGGCACTCGCCATAGAGACTCTGGCCGAGGGCATCGAGGGCGAGCACCAGCTCTCCCTGCTCCGCAGCGAGCAGTGCGACAGCGGCCAGGGCTACCTGTTCGCAAAGCCCCTCGAAGTGGACGCCGCGGGGGCCTTCCTGCGCGATTGGCGGGCGCCCACCCCGTCCGTGGCCGTTGCTGCAGGCTGACCCACAGGGGTCTATGTTTCGCGCTGACCTACACGGCCGGTGCTCAGTGCCCCGGCTGCCACCACCCAAGACCGGGGGACCCTGATGACGACCGCCACCATGAGGCGAGCAAGCGCTCCACTGACAATCGCCGCGGCCTGCCTGCTGCTCACGTTGAGCGCCGCGACGGCGAATGCGAGCACCATCTACGCATGCGCCAAGAAGCACGGGGGAGCGCTGCGCCTGGAGAGCGCGAGCTCGAGATGCAGGAGGAACGAGTACAAGATCTCGTGGAATATGGGAGGTCCGGCCGGCAGGAACGGCAACCGGGGGCCGGAAGGCAAGCGCGGTCCCACCGGCGCAAACGGGACCAATGGCACAAACGGAACCAATGGGACCAACGGGGCCGTGGCGGCATACTTCGCCTCGGCGCCAAACAGCGTGAGCGTGCCCTCGGGGGCCGGGATCACGCTGGTGGAGAAGCTGTTGCCGCCTGGCGTCTACGCGATCACAGCCGACGTTTCGCTTGAGGGATCTGGCGAAGCGCCGAATCCGGGGGCCTTGATCGAGTGCTTCTTGAGCGACAGTGCAAGCGAATTCTTCTCCACAAACGGCAACTGGGTGACGGGTTTCGGGTTCGAAACCAGCTCAGGTCACTTCATGGAGCAAGGACAGGTCCAGCAGCAGCTGGCCATCACCACCACCACAACGAGCATCGTGCAGATCGAATGCGAAATGGAATCGAGTACGGGCAAAAACGTAGTGGTGGATGCCTCGAACGCGAGCATCCTGGCCGTGCAGGCGAGCAAGCTCAGCTAGATCGAGGAGGCTCGACACGCCTGGACGCGGTGGGCGGCGAGACGCGGAGTTTCGCCGCTCGCCCGCTTGGGCGCTCTGCCCGGGTTGCTTGGTGGGCGACCATCTCGAGTGATCTGTCGTTGGGACTTTGGTTCGCAGCGTGCGACGGTGCATACTTCGGGTATGAGCGACGCTGTGACGTTGACGGCCGTGTTCACGCCGGACGAGAACGGCTGGACCATGGCCCAGCTGGCAGAGTGGCCGGCGATTGTCACATGCGCACCCACGATCGAGGAAGCGCGAGCGACGCTGCTCGACGCTGCTCACGAGATGATCGCGTCCTACCGCGACGAAGGCCGTGAGCCGCCGATCGGTGGCGGGCATGCCGACGCGCTGACGATCAGCCTCGCCGCTTGAAGCGCCGCGATCTCGAAGGCCATCTTCGCGACCATGGTTGCGAGCCGATCCGCGAAGGCGCCAAGCACGCATTGCGGGGGATTTGATCGAAGCGGATGAAGGGATTCGAACCCTCGACCTTCGCCATGGCAAGGCGGGAAATGCTTCCCGAGGCACGCAAATCAGTGGTGATTTGGCTGAGAACTCCCCAGCCGAGCCGGGATGACGTTCGGGACCGTCAGCCGCCTTGAGTCGGCTAAGAGCGCGCCCGCATGGGCGACGGTCATGAAGCTCATCGACGCACTGGGCGTCTCGCTTCCGGAGCTGGCGCAGACCGTCGAGACGGCCAGGCGAAGCCTCTGAGAGCGGAACTTGTTCTCGCTGCCTTGAACCTTGATTGCAGCGTCGGCGGCTAGCGCCGTAGTCGTCCGCCGAGAACAGTCGTCGGATGGAGCGCACGCTGCTGCACGGTCGACCAGTCGGCGCCTCGCAGCGTCACGGCAACATGCTCCGCGACCATCTGATCCGAAGGCGGGGTTGGTGCTCCTTGGGTCCAAGCCTTCGCTACCGCCTCGCTCATCCTCAGCTCGACTGTGACCGAGACCCGTTGGTTCGTCACCAGCACATCAAATCGCCACTCGCCATCCTCGAAGCGGGAGCGCTCGACTTCTGTTTGCCAGCCGCCGGACGGCCGATACTCCCTATAGAGCCTGAGCGCCTCTGAGTGAGCCTCCGCGGGCGGATCGGTGTCGGCAACTGCGGTAAACGTGCCCTGATCGGTGCGGACGATCACTGAGTTGTCGGCGCCTTTAGCCATTCGCTGCGTCATGCCCAATATCTCGAGGGGAGCGCCATCGAGGGTGCCAGTGATCGTGACGCCAGCGGGGCGGTTAATCGATCCCTGGTAATAGAGACGCAGCTCGCGTCCTGCCTGTGTCCTGCCGGTGAAGAAATGCTCGCCCCGGGCGGAGTCGTGCAACCCCGCGACGAACACGGCGGGATCCACGACCGGCAGGTCTAGCTCGGCGTCGAGCAAGTCACGATCAACAGACACGAGAAAGTCCGCCTCGGCCTCGCGGCTGAGCGCGACGAGATAGAAGTCGTTTGGATCGCGCACCTCTATGGGTTGGGCGGAGGGAACGTCCCGCCGAAGCTCACTGCGAGCACGAAGGGCGCCGATGTATGCAAGCGCGCGGCCCTGCGATGACCAGCGCTCGAACTTGGGTCGTCCGAGGACGTCTGCCAACTCGTCAAGTAGCAGCGGGGATACCACGAGCACGAATCGGCGATCTCGCCATGCGGTGACGAGACGGCCCGGCCCGGCCTCCGGATCACCGATGAACGCCGACACGAGGACGCTTGGATCTACGACGGCACGGATCAAGCGCGGCTGCGGGCTCGCCGGGCAGCACGTACCTCGGCCACTGCCAGCGCGTCGGCGGCCTCTGGCCCGAGAGTGCCTTGGGCACGAGCGTCGTCGAGGGCACGAAGCCCCAAGAAGACCGAGAGCGCATCCTCGACGACTTGCGCGTCGCTCTTGGTGCCATCACCCAAGTCTTGCTCACGGGCTTGCCGAACTAGCCCCTCGTCCAGCGTCAGATTGATCTTTCGTGCAGCCATCCGTTCAGGATATCGCCGCTTGCGCTCGGCGCGTGCACCAATGCAACCGACGCATGCACGGGTCAGCCTGCAACCCATGACTACTACCCACGGCCTGCAGCAACAGGTCCAACCCTGGCCTCAAAAAGCAGAAAACCCCGCGATTTGCAGGGCTTTCGCTTCAAGCGGATGAAGGGATTCGAACCCTCGACCTTCGCCATGGCAAGGCGACGCTCTAGCCAGCTGAGCTACATCCGCAGGACTCCTTCATTCTAGCCCTCGCCGCCCCCAGGCGTCCAGGCGGGCAAGCCTCGACTCAAAGCGGCCGGCGCGCTTTGACCTGATAGACAGCCGTGAGCGCCGTCGTGAAGCCGTGGCCGGCCGCCCGCAGATACAGCCGCCACACCCGTGTGCGCTCCACCCCCGCAAGTGCCTCCGCTTCGGGAAGGTGCTCGTCCAGGCGCCTTGCCCAGTGGCGCAGCGTCTCTGCATAGTCCTCCCTGAAGCCCTCCACATGCTCGGTGTGGAAGCCCGCCCGCTCCATCGAGAGCTGGATCCGCGACAGCGGCAACGGCTCGCCGTCGGGGAACACATACCGGGTGGAGAACAGGTCCTCCAGCGGGTCCTCATCGGGGTCCAGCGCAGCGATCGCGTGGTTGAGCAGCACCCCACCAGGGCGCAGCAGGCCGAACAGCGTCTTTGCATACACATCGATCTGACTGTCCCCCACATGCTCGGCCATGCCGATCGAGGCGATCGCATCGAACGAGGACTGCGGCAGCGCCCGGTAGTCGGCCACCCGGATCTCCACGCTGTCGCTGAGACCGGCCTCCTCCACCCGCTTGCGCGCCAGCTCGGCCTGCTGCTCGGACAGCGTGATGCCGAGCACGCTCACCCCATGCTCGCGGGCCACATGCATGGCGAAGCTGCCCCAGCCACAGCCCACATCGAGCACTCGCATTCCCGGCTTCAGGTCGAGCTTGCCCGCGATCAGCTTCAGTTTCGCCTCCTGGGCCTCCTCCAGTGTCTCTGCCCCCCTGGAGAAGATCGCGCAGCTGTAGGTCATCGACTCGTCGAGGAACAGCGCGAAGAACTCGTTGCCTACGTCGTAGTGGTAGCGCACCGCAGCCGCATCGCGCTCGGCGCTGTGGAGGCTGCCCCTGAGGATCAGCTCCAGACCCGGGCGCTTGGGCAGCCCCCCGGGAGCGGCCGCCGCCGCGATCGCCAGCCCCAGCCTGGCCTTCTCCGCCACGCTCAGCGCCGGCGGCTCCCATTCATCGACCACCAGGAAGGCGCCATCGAGATCGTCCACCGCCAGCGAGCCGTCCACATAGGCCCGCCCCAGCCCCAGCGTGCCCGGCGCGGTGAGGAAGTGCGCCAGCGCCGTCGGTTTACGGATGTGGAAGGTCGGCGCACCCGGCTCGGTCGCAGCAACGGCATTGCCGTCCCAGAAGCGCACCTGAAACGGCCTGGAGGGGAAGCTCCGCTTCAGCTCCCTGGCGAGTGGCGCACTGGCTCGGATCAAGGGCACGCGCCTACAATCGCAGATGGGCCACGATCCTTAAGGCAGCGCCTCTCTAACCTGGGCAGCCTCCGGGATGTGCCGACAGGTGCGCTCATCTGGCCTCCATCTTTCGGGCACCGTAGACGATGTCTTGGGGGATGCGTCCTTGTGTGAGTCGGCCGTGGTGGACGCGGTCGGTGTTGTAGTAGCGCAGGTAGGTGTCCAGCTCGCGTTTCAGTCCGGTGTAGCGGGGATAGAGGTAGCGGGCGAACGCTGGTCGCCAGCACTCGTCGAGGATCGTCTTGTGCAGCGCCTCGACATGTCCGTTGGTTTGTGGTCTGCCGGCATGGATGCGGCTGTGACGCGCTCCCAGCTTCTCGAGGGTGCTGGTGAAGTCGCTGCCGCGGAACTCGTTGCCGTTGTCTGAGAGCATCCGCTCCAGCTGCCAGCCGGCCTCCTTGAGCTCTCTGGCGACGCGTTGTGCGAGCTTGCTGGTCTGTAGCGCGGTGGGGTTTCCTTGCTTGCAGACCACGAGCTCCGCCCACGCGTAGGAGGAGGCGATATCGATCGCGGTGAGCTGCCAGATCGCGCCCTCGGTGCCCTTCAGTCTGCCGACGTAGAAGCAGTCGATCCCGACCAGCTCGCCAGGATGATCGACGTCGATGTGTCGCTCTGGCTCTGGGGTTCTGGGTGGCTCATAGGGTGCTGCGTAGCCCGCGATCAACCCGAGGCGCTTGGCGCGGGTGTTCAGGCCGTGGCGGCAGAGAACCTTCCACACACCGTTCGGCGAGACAATGATCGCACCCCACTTCTCCCTGGCCAGCTCCGAGGCGACACGCCTCGGCCCGAGACCGGGGTGAGCGATCGAGAACGACACGATCCGCTCCTCGATCATCTTCGGCAGCGAGTTAGGCATCTGCGGACGCCGACGCTCCCGGGGCCTGAGCATCTCAAGGCCGTGCCGGTCGACCTGGCGCTTCCAGGCGTAATAGGTGGAGCGGTGCACCCCGAACGTCCGGCACGCCGCCGAGACACTCGTCCTCGCTGCCTCCGCGAAAAGCTGCTGGCGGTAGCCGAACAGCACGTCATCCTTGCTCATCAGGCTCAACCTCTCTCTTCACTTGGCGGTGAAGGAGGCAGCCTGAGCCGAGGCACGGACGGGTTCCCCGATCGGGGAACCCGTCCAAACCTCAAAGACCTATCGAACCCCCAACTGTCGGGAGCACCCGGAGACAGCCCACTCTAACCCTTGAAAGTCGAGCGTCCTGCGTCTCCAAACGGCTCGTCGCGCTCGCGAACCGCCTCGCGGAAGCCCACCTCGGCCGCTCGCCCCTGAAAGCCATATCCCTCGCTCGTATGACGGGTGATCCCGTCGAACACCGTGCCCAGAACCTGGGTGGCCTGCAGGCCCTGGGCATAGAGCGTCTGGTTGACCAGGAGCTTCATCAGCATCAGCTGGTTCAAAGGCATCCGCGCAATCCGCTCCACCAGGATCTCCGTGCGCTCCTCCAGCTGCTCGGCCGCCGGCGCCTCGATTGCAAGGCCCCACTCCAGCGCCTCGCTGCCCGACAGCGCATCGCCCGTGAACAGCAGCCGCTTGGCCCGCTGATCGCCAATCCGATGTGCCCACAGGGCTGTCGTGGGCGAGCCCCACACTCGGGCCGGCGGATAGCCGATCTTGGCATCCGCCGCTATCACCAGCAGATCCGAGCACAGCGCCATGTCCGTGCCGCCCGCCACACAGAATCCATGCACCCTGCACACCACCGGCTTGCCACAGTGAAACAGGCTCATGAAGGCCCTCACATTGCGGCTCATCATCGCGTAGTCCACCATCGGATCCCACGTCTTCCCCGGGTCGTGGTTGGCCGCCATCACCGCCGGATCGAGCGGCGTGCCACTCAACCGCCCCTCGCCCCCTTGCCCGGTGGCGCCCATCCCCTCGGCGCTCTCCACCAGGTCATAGCCGCCGCAGAACCCAGGCCCCTCGCCGGCCAGCAGCAGCACGTGCACAGCCGGATCGAGGTCCGCCCGCTCCACACACGCCACCAGCTCGCTCAGCAGCTGGGGTGTGATCCCATTTCCCCGCTCGGGCCGGTCGAGCGTGATCCGCGCCACCCTCTCGCCGACCTCGTAGCGAACCACCGCACCCCCGCTCATCGCGGCCACTCTACAGCCGTGCCGGCGGCCTGCGTCGGTGACATACTCCGGCCATGCCCAGCGATCACGCCTACTCGCGACTGTCCATGTCCATGCCCGCCGGTCTCCTCCGTGCGCTTGGCAAGCTGAACGTTCCCGTTTACCGCCTCACCCGCGGACGCCTCTTCGGCAAGATCGGCCGGGCGCCCGTCCTGTTGCTCACCTCCATCGGACGCCGCACCGGTCAGCCCCGCACCGCTCCCGTGCTGTATCTGGGCAACGGCGAGAGCGTCGTGGTGATTGGCTCCAACGCCGGCAACACCCGCGCTCCCGCCTGGTCGCACAACCTCAAGGCCAACCCCGACGCCACCGTGCAGATCGGCGGCACCATCCGCCAGATGCGCGCCCGTGTCGCCGAGGGCGAGGAGCGAGCCGGGCTGTGGCGCAAGATGAACGAGCAGTACGCCGGCTTCGATGACTACGAGGAGCGCACCGCCCGCGACATCGCCGTGTTCGTGCTCGAGCCCCGCTAGATCTCGCGCCTGCGCCGGCGGCGGCGCTCCAGCACCACCGAGGTCACGCACCCCACCAGCATCAGTCCCCCCAGCACCGCCGCGATTGCCAGGCCCGGCGTGGCCACAAGCAGGAACAAGGCCAGCAGCACCCCCACCGCCACATCGAGCCTGAACAGCTGCCGGCGGCGCTCGGCCGCACGGCGGCGGGCCTGCAGCTGGGAGCTCCGGCGGGGCTGGCGCGGCGCGGACGGCTCAACCGTGCGCGGACGCGAGGGACGGGTGGCGCTCATTGCTTGATCCGCCGGAAGATCGACCTGGGCAGCATCTTCGTGAGAAGCATAGGCGCCTGCAGTGCCCGGGGCACCCATACCGTGTGCGCACCCCGCTCCAGGCCCTCCCTCACAGCGCTCGCCACCGCCTCGGGCGTGGTGGCAAGCGGCGCCGGATCCAGACCACGCGTCATTCGCGTGCGCACGAAGCCCGGACGCACCACCAGAACGCGCACCCCATCCTCATACAAATCGTCGCCAAGGCTCTGAGCGAGCGAGTCCAGCCCGGCCTTGGATGCCCCATAGACCGCGTTGGCCCGGCGCGGTCGTTCCGCCGCCACCGAGGAGAGCACCACCAGCGCCCCACCCCCCGCCTCGCGCAGGCGGCGGGCGGCGTGCATCAGCAGCGAGCCCGTCCCCACCACGTTCACCTGCAGCAGCTCCACCGCCCCCGCGATGTCGCTCGGCATGCCGCCACGCTCTCCCAGGGCGCCCACTGCGAGGATCACGATGTCCACTCCACCGAGCTCCTCGAAGCCCTGGCCTATCACCTCCTCGTGGCGCTGCACCTCTAGCGCGTCGAGCTGGAGCTCCAGCACTCGCTGCACCCCCGCCGAGCGCAGGCTCTCCGCGGCGCTGGCAAGTCCCTCCGCGTCGCGTCCCACCAGCGCCACCTCACGTGGAGCATGGCGCTGCAGCTCACGCACGCAGGCCAGCGCTATCTCCGAGGTTCCGCCGAGCACCAGCACCCGCCTCCCCGCCGACCCCGCTGCCGAGCCGCTCACCGGCTTGCCCCGCACAGTCCAAGGCGCTGGGCGAGATCCGAGCGCAGCAGTCCGTGCGGATCGGTCCGCTCGCGCTGGGCGTGAAACTCATCCAGCCGCGGGTACATCGCCTGCAGCATCTCCCCCTGCAGGCGGCTGTCCTTGGTCAGGTACACCCGTCCGCCACAGCCCGCCACCACCGCGTCGAGCTCGTCGAGGCCGGCGTGCAGTCCCGGCGCTCCCGCGGGCAGGTCCATCGCGAGCGTCCAGCCCTCCAAGGGGAAGGAGAGGGGACCGCCGAACTCCGCCCCGAAGCGCTTGAACACCGCCAGGTACACCGGCAGGCGCCGCACCCTGATCAGCTCGAAGCACCGCTCCAGGGCACGCTCCTGTCCCGAGGGGATCGCGAACTGGTACTGCACCAGACCCGCCTTGCCATAGAGGCGGTTCCACTTGCCCAGCACATCCAGCGGGAAGAAGTAGGGAGCGAGCGCCAGCGGCCGTCCCCGCTCACGGCGCGGCGAGATGCCCCAATGCAGGGCGTTGAAGGCCCGCACGCTCTCCCCTCTGAGCAGCGCCTCGGGAAAGGCGCGGGGAACATCCGCCACCGGCGGCTTGGAGAGCGCTCCCGGATACACATCGCCCGCACCACGGCGTCCCCGGGCGGACGGCGTGGGGTCGCCCACAGCGAGTGGATCCGCTCGGCTGAGCACCGCTCGGCCGAGCTTCGCGCCCGGCGCCAGCAGGTCGAGCCAGGCAACTGAGTAGCGGTGCTCCTCGCGGCCGCTCATCAGCTCGAGCGTCTGCTCCAGGCCATCGGTGCGGTCGATGTCCGCCATCACCCACGGACCGACCAGCGGCTCCGTTCGCAGGGTCGCCTCGAGCACCACCCCCGTCAGGCCCATCCCGCCGAGAGTGGCATAGAACAGGTCGGGGTCGTCCTCCGGGGTCAGCTCATAGACATCGCCGCCCGGCGCGCACAGGGTCAAAGACGTCACGTGGCGGGCGAAGCCGCCGTCGCAGTGGTGGTTCTTGCCGTGGATGTCGCTGGCGATCGCCCCCGCCACCGTCACATGCCGCGTGCCTGGAACCACCGGCAGGGTCAGGCCGTGGGCCGACAGGCGAGCCATCAGTTGGCCGATCGTCGCCCCCGCCTGCGCCGTCACGAGCCCTTCCTGGGCGTCGATCGAGATCACCCGGTCGAGCTCTGTCATGTCCAGCACGTCACCGCCGTCATTCTGAGCCGCGTCGCCGTAGCTGCATCCCGCGCCGCGGGCGATCACGCTCCTGCCCGACCGCGCGTTCGCCGCCAGCATCTCCGTGGCCTCCTCGGTGCTGCGCGGGCGCAGCAGCCCGCATCGGCTCCACGAGGTCCTGCCCCATCCGCTCAGATATTCGGCGTCTGCGGGCCCCCTCGTTGCGACGGCCCTCAGCTCACTGACCGACATATACGCCGCCCAGGAACAGCAGGCTCCAGACCACGCTGAGCGCGAGCAGTGTGCGGTCGCGCAGGATCAGCTCCTCCGGCGCCTGTCCCGCCCCGGCGGCGATCAGAGCCACATAGCGTCCGAGCCACAGCAGGAACGGAACGATCGAGAGCGCGTAGAAGACCACGTGGGCCGGTCGCGTGAACGCCCAGCCCGTGTAGGCGAGGCCCCCGAGCGCAGCTGTCACTCCCAGGAGAACGCGCAGCCCGTGCAGCGAGTAGCGTCGAAGCGTCGCCCGCATCGGCGCCGCGCCGCCGTGCTCGCGCAGCTCGGCGTAGCGCTTGGCCGCCACCAGGAAGATCGCGCAGCATGCCGTCACGATGACAAACCAGCGAGACAGATAGATGTCGCTCGCCACCCCGCCGGCAAACGCCCGCAGCACGAAGCCCGCCGCAATCGCCAGAATGTCGAGGATGAACACCCCCCGCAGTACCAGTGAATAGCTCGCCGTCAGCAGCAGGTAACCGCCAGGCAATCGCCCCCAGCGCCGGCCTGATCGCGGTTGCCGCGGCGATGCCCACCACCGCCAGCGCCACCGCCCAGCGCAGGGCAGCGCCCTCGCTGAGTTCGCCCGCCGCTATCGGTCGCAGCCGCTTGCGGGGGTGCAGCCGGTCCTGCTCGCGATCGCGCACGTCGTTGACCAGATAGGTGGCACTCGAGAGCAGGCACAGCACCACGAATGCCCCCGCCACCTGAGCCGCGACGAGGGGCCTGTCGATCGCCCCCGCCGCACACGGGGCCGCCAGCACAAGCAGGTTCTTGCTCCACTGCCGGGGACGGCACGCGCGCAGCAGCACCTTGAACGAGCTCCGCGAGGTGTGGGCCGGGACGGCGCCCGCGTCGGCGGCTTCGCCGGGGTAGCTCCTCAAGCGAGGCAGAGGTATCGGCTGCTCTTCATTGGCGATTGCCTCTAGTGGGGTGATGGTGAGACCTCCAAGAGGTGCGTCGGTGAGTAGATGGGTTATTGGCGAGAGCCCCCCTGCTCACGGGGGGAGGATTCCACACCGGGGCCCATTCTCCACCTCGGAACATCCGCAGAAGTGGTGAGACTATTCTTAGTGAGAATCTGTTCAGTCCGGCTGTCCAGACCAGGATACCGGCGATCGCCCCCGTAATCTGTGGGCATGGAGCTCGGCGCTGCCACACGTCCCCGCCTGGCCGGCCCCAGCCGCCGACCTCAGCGTCAACCCCCCGTCAGACCGGCCATCCGCATCCGGCGCATCCTCGCGGTCGCCGCATTGGTGCTGTTGGTCCCCTCCCTCATCTCCTATCTCGGGGCGATGACCCAGACATCGAACTCGAGCATGGGAATCCGCACCGTGGAGTGGCTGCGCGACAACGGAGCGGCCGGAATCGTGGCCAAGATCGAGTCCGTCTACTACTCCCTCACCGCTCCCAGCAAGGGCGGTCCCACGCTGCGCGCGCTGCCCAAGGTCGGAGTCGGGGGAAGCGTCGCCGGCGGCGGGCTCACACAGGCATACCGCCCCGCCCGTGTGCCCGCCCTGCTGCACCCCGCGCTCCCGGGCGAGGGCGTCTGGCACGCAACGCGACCGGGGCTCGAAGCCGAACCGCCCGTGCTGCTCACCACCATTCGCAACCAACCCGAATACCCCCGCGTCCTCGCCGGAGTCGCCTGGATCAACACCAAGCGTACGTTCGTCTCGCTGCACCCCGGCCGCCTCGAGCCCTCGGTTGAACTCCCCCGAGGCTCGATGGACGTTCCCCAGGAAGGACGGCCGAAACTGCTGGCCACCTTCAACAGCGGCTTCAAGCTGAGCGACTCCAAAGGCGGCTTCGCCGTCAAAGGCCACACATATGCCCCGCTGCGTGAAGGCCAGGGCACGCTCGTGGGCTATGTCAACGGGAGCGTCGACGTCGTGGACTGGAACCACGGCTCCACCATCCCCTCGGGGGTGCGCTTCGCGCGCCAGAACCTGCCCCTGATCGTCAACGAAGGCAGGCTCAACCCGACGCTCTCGAGCGGTGAATGGGGTGCCACCGTGGGCAATGCCGTGCTCGTATGGCGCTCGGGGATCGGCGTCGACAGCCACGGCAACCTGATCTACGCCGCCGGCGAAGACCAGAGCGTCACCAGCCTCGCCAGAACCCTGCAGCGGGCGGGCGCCGTTCGCGCCATGGAGCTGGACATCAACTCCTACTGGGTCAGCTTCATCACCTATGGCGCCCCCGGCGCACTGGACCCGAAAAACCTTCTCCCGGGTATGGAACGCTCCGACACCCGCTACCTGGAACCGGACGATCGGGACTTCTTCACCGTCTACTCGCGCTAGCCTGATCACATGCGCATATTCGGTCGTGACAAGACGGCAATGGTCGAGCCCGCATCGGCCCTCCCGGGCCGGGCGCAGGCGCTGAGGGTCCCGGAGCGCCACGAGCTGCTGGGCACACCCCTGAAGGGCCCCTTCCCACCCGGTATCGACACCGCGATCTTCGGAATGGGCTGCTTCTGGGGCGCCGAGCGGATCTTCTGGCAGGCCGATGGCGTCTACACCACCGCCGTGGGCTACGCCGGCGGCATCACGCCCAACCCCACCTACGAGGAGACCTGCAGCGGCATGACCGGCCACACCGAGGTCGTGCTCGTCGCCTTCGACACCGCCAAGACCAGCTACGAGGAGATGCTTAGGCTCTTCTGGGAGGGCCACGACCCGACCCAGGGCATGCGCCAGGGCAACGACACGGGCACCCAGTACCGCTCGCTGATCATGTGGCACGGCGACTCCCAGCGTGCGGCCGCCGAGGCCTCGCTCGCCGCCTACCAGCAGATGCTCTCAGCGGCAGGACACGGGACGATCACCACCGAGCTCGTCGAGCAGAGCGCCGAGCACCCCTTCTACTACGCCGAGGACTACCACCAGCAGTACCTGGCCAAGCAGGGCTTCGCCACCGAAGGCGGCTACTGCAGCATGCAACCGACGGGCGTCTCCTGCCCGGTCGGTTTGAAGGTCTCGGCCTCGAGCAGCTAGCGCGAGCGCCGGCGGATCTCCTCGAGACGCACCGCGACGAGCCTCTCCACGAGCGCCTTGGGCAGCGGGCGCTCGAGGTCGAAGTGCAGCGCGCTCTTGGTCATCGTGTAGCCCCTCAGCTCGTCGCCAAGCCCAGCGAGCACGGAGCCGCTGAACGGCAGGTAGCTCAGGTGATCCCTGAACGCGGCGAAGCCGGCGACCGTCTTGCCGTCAACGCGAAAGGCGGGAACACGGTAGGAGATCACCTGTTCGGCGTCCGGGACGATCTCGAGGATGGTCTCGCGCAATGCCTGGAGCGTGCTGCGCTTGGGCTCCTCGACTGCTCGCAGGTACTCATCGACATCCTCGGCAGCCACGCTCGCGGAGTCTAGACAGGATGGAGCGGCCGGGTAGTCCGGGTGCTTGGTGAGGATGGTCGGCGGCCTGCGCATCTGCGTGGGTTGCCGGGTTTGATCCCGGCCGAGCCACATACGGAGGTCGCCGACCATGGTGGAGGATCGCAGGACGGTCGTTGTGGGGTTGGATGTGCATAAGTCGTCGGTGAGGCTTGCGGCGGTGCGTGATGGTGAGCTGTTGCGCGAGAGAACGCTTGGCTATGACCACGAGCAGCTGCTGGGAGAGGTCCGAGCGTGGCCGGGAGCGCGTGTCTGCCAGGAGGCCGGGCCGACCGGGTTCGGGCTGCACCGAGCGCTCATCGCTGCGGGGATCGACAGCGTGATCGTGGCGCCGGGGCTCGTGCCCTCGCGTCCCGGGGATCGCGTGAAGACCGACAAGCGTGATGCCCGCCGCCTGGCGGGCCTGCACGCGGCTGGGCTCTTGACGGAGATCTTCATCCCGACGCCGGAGCATGAGGCGCTGCGCGATCTCGTCCGGGCGCGTGAGGACGCGCGTCTGGACCGGATGCGTGCGCGCCACCGCCTCGGGAAGTTCTGCCTGCGCCACGAGCGGACGATGCCGACGACGTGCTGGGGCCCGACGCGCCGCGCGTGGCTCGGCCGCCAGGCGTTTCCGCTGCCCGGCCAGCAGCAGGCGTTCGATGACTACCTGTTCGCTGTCGATCAGGTCGACCGGCGCATCGAGATGCTTGAGGTCGAGCTTGACCGTCTCGCCAGCGAGGGCCCGCACCGCGAGCTGATCGGCCGGCTGCGTTGCATGCGCGGGATCGACACGCTGACAGCGATCGGGCTGGTCGCCGAGGCCGGGGACTTCAGCAGGTTCCAGACCGCTGAGCAGTTCATGAGCTTCGTCGGGCTCGTCCCCAGCGAGCGCTCCTCCGGGGAGAGCCGAAGGCAGGGCTCGATCACGAAGGCCGGTTCAGCGCACGCCCGGCGGCTGCTCGTCGAGTCAGCCTGGAATGGCCGCCGGCGCCCAACCGTCGGCTATGAGCTTGCGCGCCGCCAACGCGGACAAGACCCACAGGTCCTCGAGCACGCGTGGCGCTGCCAGCAACGGCTGCACCGACGGTGGGCCCGGATGGCCGGTCGCGGCAAGCCACACCAGAAGATCGTGGTCGCGTGTGCCCGCGAGCTCGCCGGGTTCGTGTGGGCGATCGCGACCGAGCAGCCACTCAGGACTCGCTGAAGAACACGTGCTCGAGCGTGGGGTGGCGGGCGGACCCTCCCAGAAGGAGAACCCTCGCTTCACCTATGCGGCACCGGCCCGCCGGGAACCCGCGACGCTAGACCGAGGCAGCTCCCGACGGATACCAGTCATGCGGCACCAACCCGCGAATGTCAGTCTGATCCACCGTCGCTGCCCAGGGACGCCCGCCACCCCACGCCCGAAGCACTCAGCGCCACCCCACGCAGGGCCTTGACTTTTTGCTCCATGTCAGGTGATTGATTCCACGGACATGTGCCGTGCTCCAAGGGTGGAGCTTGGAGGCGTGTGTGGGTGTGTGGGTGTGTGTGAGGTATTCCCTTTTGACTGGTGTATAGCCATGGCGATACACCGTTGCTGTCGTGTATATGCGACCCCGCCGCAGACCGCCGCCCCGCCCCGCCCCGCTCGACGCTCGTCCAACCACAACCCACTCACGGCCCCGTCAACGACAACGACCCCGCCGGGACGGGGCCGCTGCCGATCGACCTGTGCAAGGTCTTGGGTCGTCGTGTTTGCCCTTCCGAGCCCGGCCGCGCCCGTGGGGTGGCCGCGCCCGGGCTGGAAGTCCTCTGTGCTGCCCCTGCCTAGGCGCCTGCCCCCGCCGGCACCGTCGCGCCGCCGCCGGGCTGCCACGCAGGAGCGTGCGGGCCGCCGAGCGTAGGCACGTCCGAGGGGTACACCTCGTTGCCGTGGATTGCGTGATCGCCGATCTCCAGCTCCTCGTCGGACAGACGAAGCGGGATGAAGATGCCGACCAGCTTGAGCAGGATGAACGTCATCACGCCGCTGAAGACGATCACCCAGGCACCGGCCTCCGCCTGCCAGCGCAGCAGCGTCCAGCTGCCGTGGATCACGCCGTCTTTGCCCGGCAGGTTGCTCGCCCCGCCAACCCCGATGTACTCGATGACCTTGGAGTTGGCGAAGATCCCAACCAGCAGGCCACCGACAAGACCGGCGAGCCCGTGCGTGTAGATCACCCCCAGCGTGTCGTCCACGCTTCGGAACACCGGCGCTCGGCTGAGGAACCTGATCGCCATCCACACGAGCGTCGAGGCGATGATGCCGACCGCGATCGCCGACCAGCCGGTGATGAACCCGGCCGACGGCGTGATCGCCACCAGCCCCGTGATCATCCCGTTGACCGAGCCGATCAGCGACGGCTTGTCGCGGAAGATGTAGTCCCATGCGATCCACACGAGCATCGCCACCGCGGTGCAGACGTTCGTGTTGACCACCGCAGCCGCCGCATTGGCGCCCGCGTAGTAGGAGTCTCCACCGTTGAAGCCGTTCCAGCCCAGCCACAGCAGTCCCGCTCCCGCTGCCACCATCAGCAGGTTGTTCGGAGCGTCGATCTCTCGATCTCGTTGCAGCCTCGGTCCGATCACCGCCGCCGCCACGAAGCCCGAGATTCCGGCCGCGAGGTGGATGACGTAACCACCCGAGTAGTCCAGTGCACCGTGGAAGGCGAAGTAGCCACCGCCCCAGATCAGGAACGCGTTGACGGTGTAAACGAACGTGATCCACAGGAGCACGAACGGGATCCAGGCCTTGAAGTTGATGCGGCCCAGAACCGATCCCAGCATCAGGATCGGGGTGATCCCCGCGAACACGAACTGGAAGTAGACCAGCGAGGCCTCCGGGAAGTGGAACGGCGGGCCTTCCGTGATCGACGGAATGATCGCCGGCCCCTCCTCAGCTCCCTGTGAGAGCACCGTGCCCGACTTCCCCCACATGCTGGCGAAGAACCCATGGCCGTGCCCGATTGGCGAGCCGAAGCCCATCTTGAACGCCCATAGAACCCAGGCGACCAGGACGAGGGAGAATGCGACAAACGTGAGCATCATGCTGTTCACCGACCAGCGCTTCTGCATGACGCCGCCGTACAGGACCGCCAGGCCCGGCAGGCTCATCAGCCCGACGAAGGTCGCAGCGGTCATCTGCCACGCGTTGTCACCTGCGTTAAGCCAACTTGGATATGCCAGCCAGGACATGGGCCTCCATTTCCTACGATTGGGAAGGTGAGCGGCAGGCCTCCAGGGAGCACTCGCCGCGCACCGATGACAGTCCGCGTATGAAATCCACCATGCAGGAATCGGGGTAGGGCCATCCTGGCCAACACTTGCCCCAGGGGTTTCGACATTTGTCTAGACGTGGGCCCGTAGCCCTGCAGCGGCTCTACCTACAGCTATGGCCGTACGTCACCTGCGGAGGTGAGAGCCCTGTCGTCAGCCGGCGGGCCGGTACGGGAAGCCGGCGTGGACGCAGGCAGCCTGCAGCTGCCCGGCGAGATGTGGAAAGGCACCCGAGGCGCATATCTGCCTGGCCTTGCCCCCGCATCCGTGGAGGTCGGCGCCGCCGAGCGTGCTGGCAAAGGTCACGCGGATGCAGTCCGCCGGTTCAGCGCCGTTCTTGGTTTTGATCGTATGCACGCCGAGCGCCACCAGGCCAACGAGCACGCATGCGATGACGACGGCGATCGCGGCCTTCTCGCGCCCGCCCCAGCGCAGCGGTTCAGCCAGGCGGCGCGACTGTTCCTGCATGACCATGAACGTCAAAGGCTACCTGGTGGCGCCTGAGCCGCCTGCCGCTCCCAACCCGCAGCGATCGAGCGCGCCCGCGGCGCGCTCCGGAGAGCCTCAGCTCGAGGCTTGCTCCTCGGGAACGAACTGCAGGGCGGCCGAGTTGATGCAGTAGCGCTGCCCGCCCGGACCGGGACCGTCGTCGAAGACGTGGCCCAGGTGGCCGCCGCAGGTACGACAGAGCACCTCGGTGCGACGCATGAACAGGCTGTTGTCGGGTCGCAGCTCGACCGCCTCGGCGACAGCCGGCTCGGTGAAGCTCGGCCACCCGGTTCCCGAGTCGAACTTGGTGTCGGCGCCGAACAGCACCGCCGAGCAGGCCGCGCAACGGTAGTCGCCGGAGTCCTTGTTGTAGACGTACTCACCCGTGAAGGGGGGCTCGGTGCCGGCCTTGCGCAGCACGTCGTACTGGGCCGGCGTGAGCTCTTCGCGCCACTGCTCCTCGGACTTGACGACCTTCGGCTCGGTGGAGGACATACACAAGTTCTAGCAGCGCCGGGAACCGCTCCTGGCGCTGCTATTCTGATCTTTACGTTCACGTAAGTTTCTAGCCGGGACAGGAGTTGATTGGATCGATGAGCACAGCGATGCAGGCGCCGAGCACACCAAAGCAGGGACGATTCGGCGTGGCCGCCGGGCACGAGCAGTACAAGTGGTGGGCCCTCTCCTGCACGAGCCTCGGAATGCTGCTCGCCGCCACCAACTCCGGCACGCTGATCATCGCCCTGCCCGACCTCGAGCGCTCTCTGCACGCCAGCCTGCTGGCACTGGTGTGGGTGATCCTCGCCTACCTGATCGCCGCCACCGTGCTGGTGCTGATGGCCGGACGGCTCAGCGACCTGTTCGGGCGCAAGCGCGCCTACGTGGGTGGCTTCCTCGTCTTCGCCATCGCCTCCCTCGGCGCCGGCTTCTCCTCGGATGCAACGGTGCTGATCCTGTGGCGGGTGCTGCAGGGAATCGGCTCCGCCTTCCTGTTCGCCAACGCGGCCGCGCTGGTCACCGACGCCTTCCCGCGCGAGCAGCTCGGGCTGGCCATGGGCGCCAACACCATGATCGCCGCCGTCGGCCTGGTCCTCGGACCGGTGCTCGGCGGCGCGCTGGTGGCGATCTCCTGGCACTGGGTGTTCTGGTTCAACGTCCCCTTCGCCCTCGCCGGCGCCGCCTGGGGCGCGCTGATCCTGCGGGAGCTCGCCAAACCCGACTCCGTACGCGGCTATGACGTGCTCGGCACGAGCACCTTCGTGGTGGGCCTCACCGGCCTCGTGCTCGGCGTGTCGCGGGGCGGGCTCAGCGGATGGAACGACACGATCGTGATCGCGGGGCTGGTGGCAGCGGCCGTGCTGCTGCCCCTGTGGGTGCTGATCGAGCGGCGCTCGGCCGCCCCGATGCTCGACCTTGGCCTGTTCCGCAACCGCCTGTTCGCCGCCGCCAGCGCCGCCGCCTTCATCAACGGGCTGGCGCGCTTCGCGCTGATGTTCCTGTTCGTCTTCTACTACCAGGGCGCCCAGGGCAACACGCCGATCACCGCCGGCATCAAGCTGATCCCCCTCGCCCTCGGCATGCTGATCGCCTCCCCCATCGCCGGCATCTACGCCGACCGCCACGGCTCGCGTGCGCTGGCCGCCATCGGCATGCTCGTGAGCGCCGTGGGCCTCGCGGCGATGACGACCCTCCAGGTCCACACCGCCTACTGGCAGAGCGCCCTGTGGCTGCTGCTCGTTGGAGCCGGCTCGGGCATGTTCAACAGCCCCAACACCGCCGCCATGATGGGCGTGGTACCCGCCCATCGGCGTGGGATCGCGGCGGGCGCAAGGACGCTTCTGCAGAACACCGGCGCCGTCCTGTCGATCGCGTTCGTGATGGCCGTCGTCACCTCGGCGATCCCGAAAGCGACGCTGTTCGCGATCTTCTCGGGCGTCACCACCGGTCTCTCGGCGGCGAAGCTCGCCCCCTTCATCGCCAACATGCACGCCGCCCTGTGGGTGCTCGCCGCCATCTCCTTCATCGGCATCTTCGTATGCATGCTGCGCCCCGCCCACGTGCAGGAGCAGGACCGGTTCGCCATCGGGCTGGAGGTGAGCGACGCGGTGGCCGAGGCGATCGGCGCACAGCAGCTCGGCGAGGAGAGCCTCGCCAATCCCCAGAGCTCGCGCAACGGCTCCTCCACCCCGGCCTCGGTCTCGGCGGGCAACCGATGAGCCCCGCCGTTGGGCGCGAGGCCACGGGAGCTGCCGGCGCGCCCGGCGAGGTCGCGCACGCCGGCGAGGTCGCGCACGCTGGAAGCATGCGCATCGGCGACGTCGCGCGTGCGGTGGGAACGACCCCCCGCACGATTCGCTACTACGAGGAGATCGGGCTCGTGCCCGGTGCGCCTGCCCGCCGGTCGGGCAGCCATCGCCTCTACAGCGAGGCCGAGGTCGAGCGCCTGCGCGAGGTCATGCGTCTGAAGAACCTGCTGGGCGTCTCCCTGGAGGAGCTCAAGACGCTGCTCACAGCCGAGGAGGCACGGGCCGAGGTCCGCGCCCAGCTGCGCCGCGAGGACGTCGAACCCGAGCGCCGCCTGGAGCTGCTGCACGAGTCGCTCGGTCACATCGAGCGCCAGCTCGAGCTGGTCCGCCACCGCGCCGGTGAGCTCAGCAGGCTCGAGCACGAGCTGTGCGATACGCGCAAGCTCGTGCGTCGCAGGATCCGGGAACAGGGCGAGCAGGACACATAGCGAGGTTCCTCAAGTGGGACCGGCCGCCGCCGGCACGGGCATACAGTGGATGTCGTGCGGGTAGCCAGCCAACCAGCCGTGGACGATCGAAGACAAGGAGCACGCGGAAATGCTGAGCAGTGAGGTCAGGCCGAGTCCCGATGGTGTTCCAGGCGCGCTGGCGGGCAAAGTAGATGTCTACGAAGACGCCGGTCACGCCTTCTTCGCCGACTACCGGCCCACCTACCGTCCCGCGGCCGCCGCCCAGCTGTGGGAGCGGGTCGTGCCCTTCCTGCAGCGTCACCTGAACAGAGAGGCCTAGAGCATGGAGCGTAAGTGGTGGACCCTGATCGCCGTCTCGGTGGCGATCTTCATGCTGCTCCTCGACATCACCGTCGTCAACGTGGCGCTGCCGGACATCCAGCGGGCGCTTCACTCCTCCTTCCCCGACCTGCAGTGGGTCGTCAACGCCTATGCGCTGACGCTCGCCGCCTTCCTTCTCACCTCGGGTGCGATCTCTGACCTGATCGGCCGCAAGCGCGTGTTCATCGCCGGGCTGTTCGTGTTCACAGGCGCATCCGCCGTCTGCGGCCTGTCCACCACGCCGCTGATGCTGAACCTGGCCCGCGCCGTCCAGGGCACCGGCGGGGCGATGATGTTCTCCACCTCGCTCGCCCTGATCGCCCAGGCCTTCCACGGCAAGGAGCGAGGCACCGCCTTCGGGGTCTTCGGAGCGGTCACCGGGGCAGCGGTCGCCGTTGGTCCGGTGCTCGGCGGGATCATCACCTCGGGGATCGGCTGGGAGTGGATCTTCTTCGTCAACGTGCCGATCGGCGCTGTGGCGGTCTTCATCACCCTCACCCAGGTCGTCGACTCCAAGGACCCCAACGCCACGGGGGTGGACTGGGCCGGGCTCGTCACCTTCTCGGGATCGCTGTTCCTGCTCGTCTACGCGCTGGTTCAGGGCAATGAAAAGGGCTGGGGCTCGACGGAGATACTCGCCTTCCTGATCGCCGCCGCGGTACTGCTCGTGGCCTTCGTCCTCGTGGAGCATCTGCAGAAGCGCCCGATGCTCGACCTGGCGCTGTTTCGCCGGCCGGCCTTCGCCGGCGCCAACATCGTGGCCTTCGCCCTGTCGGGCTCGTTCTTCGCGATGTTCCTGTATCTAACCCTCTACATCCAGGACGTGCTCGGCTACAGCCCTTTGCAAGCCGGCCTGCGCTTCCTCCCCACCACCCTGCTGTCCTTCGCTGTGGCGCCGATCGCGGGCAAGCTGAGCGTGCGTGTGCCCGTGCGGCTGCTGCTCGGCTCGGGCCTCGTGCTCGTCGGAGTGGGCCTGCTGGCCATGACCACCCTCGAGGCCAACTCGCACTGGACGGCGCTGATCCCCGCGTTCGTGCTCGCCGGTGCCGGCGTGGGCCTCGTCAACCCGCCGCTGGCCTCAACCGCCATCGGCGTGGTGCCACACGAGCGCAGCGGCATGGCCTCGGGCATCAACTCGACCTTCCGCCAGGTGGGCATCGCCACCGGGATCGCCGGTCTGGGCGCCGTCTTCCAGCACAGCGTCACCCACGGCACCACCACAGCCCTCACCGCCAGCGGGCACGCCCGCGAGGTGCTGGGCGCCGCCCATGGCAAGCTGGGAGCATTGCTGGAGTCGGGCGAAGTCAAGAGCATCGCCCACTCCCTCTCCCCCGCGGCCAGCAGCGCCCTGCAGCACTCCTACCGCGTGGGGTTCATCGGGGCCTTCACCACGATCGCCATCATCGCGGCCGTGCTCGCGCTAGTCGGCGCGGTGCTCGCCTTCGCGCTTGTGCGCAGCCGTGACTTCGTCGCCTCTCAACCGCCGCCCGCCGCGTCTGAGCCCGAGCGAGTGGGCGTCGCCGCCGGCTGAACCCCGATGTCAGGGCGCCCGGCGCTCGTAGCCGGGGCAGGCCAGCACCGGGATCCGGGGGTAGCGCGGGTAGGCTGGGTCCTGGCGCGAGCGCCTGCACAGCGAGAAGCTCGAGCCGCGAGTGTTGCGCACCTCCTGCTGGTGCTTGCAGGTGTCGCACAAGCCGGCCGCAGGCCCAACGGGTCCGGGAGCGGCGGCAGGTGGCTCGGGCACGAGATCAAGCTTAGGAGCGAGCAGCCCATGTGAACGGCCACGCTCATGCGATAATCGTTGACCGCACAACTATGAAGACCTTCAATCGACTCCTCGGATTCCTTCGCCCCTACAAGCGCGGCCTGATCGCCTCGTGGCTGCTGGCGAGCGCCGCGATGGTGATGACCGTGCTGCTGCCGCACCTCACAGGTCTCGCGGTCGAAGCGATCCGCAAAGGGGGCGCGCACTCCGAACACCACCAGCTCGCGATGCGCGCGCACGACCGCCACACGCTGCTCGTGCTGGCGCTCGTGATCGTGGGAGCGGTGCTCGCACGCTGGGCGCTCACCTACATGCGACGGATGATCGCCGGGCGGATGTCGCTGGCGATCGAAGTCGACCTGCGCAACCTGCTCTACGGCCACTTTCAGCGTCTGGAGCTGAGCTTCTTCGACCGCCAGCAGACAGGACAGCTGATGTCGCGCGGAACCGTCGATCTGCAGGCGGTGCGCTTCTTCCTCGGCTACGGGCTCGTGTTCATCCTGCAGTCGATCCTCACGCTGCTGCTCGCAGGCGCGGCGATGATCCTCCTCAACCCGGGTCTCGGCCTGATCGCGATGGCGCCTGTGCCGTTCGTGGTGTTCATCTCCCAGCGCTACGGGCGCAGCGCCCGCCCGGCCGTGCAGGAGGTCCAGCAGCGGATCGCGGAGCTGACGGCCGATGTCGAGGAGAACATCTCAGGTGTGCGCGTGGTGAAGTCCTTCGCGCGCGAGCCCCGCCAGCTCGAGCGCTTCCACCACAGCGTGGCACGCGTATTCGACCAGGCGATGGTGGCGACGCGGCTGGAGGCGAAGTACAACCCGATGATCGGCTTCCTGCCACAGCTGGGACTCGCCGCGGTGCTGTTGATCGGGGGGCGCAGCGTGATCCACTCCCACCTCACCCTCGGCGAGTTCAGCCAGTTCTACCTCTACCTGAACATGCTGATCACCCCGATGCGCTCGCTCGGCATGCTGCTCGGCCTCGCCCAGCGCGCTACCGCGTCCGGCACGCGCATCTTCGAGGTGCTCGACCGCGAGCCGCGCATCCTCGAGGCGCCCGACGCACCGCCGCTGGCGCCCGGCGCCGGCCATGTGGAGCTGCGCGGCGTGACGCTCCGCTACGACGACCAGGATGAGTTCGGCGCGACCTACGTGGCACCCGGTGAGCGCACCCTGGCGCTCGAGAGCGACAACGGCAACGGCAACGGCAACGGAGCTGTGCGACCCGCGCGCGCAGTGCTCAGCGACATCGATCTCGACATCGCCGCCGGCAGCACCGTCGCGCTCGTGGGCGCCACAGGCTCGGGGAAGACGAGCCTCGTGTCGCTGATCTCGCGGCTGTACGAGGCGAGTGAGGGGCAGGTGCTGCTCGACGGCGCGGATGTCCGCACGGTGAGCCTCAGCTCGCTGCGCGAAGCGGTGGCGATCGTCAGCGACGACCCGTTCCTGTTCTCCGCGTCGGTTGCCGAGAACATCGCCTATGGGCGCCCCACGGCGAGCATGGAGGAAATCGAACAGGCAGCACGCCGTGCGCAGGCGTACGACTTCGTGACGGAGCTGCCCCAGGGCTTCGACACGCGCGTGGGCGAGCGCGGGCTCTCGCTGTCGGGCGGACAGCGTCAGCGGATCGCAATCGCGCGCGCCCTGCTGGCCGACCCGCGCGTGCTGATCCTCGATGACGCCACCTCCGCGGTGGACGCGTCGACCGAGCAGAACATCAAGCTCGCCCTGGACGAGGCGATGGCGGGGCGCACGACGTTCGTGATCGCCCATCGCCTGTCGACGATCTCGCTGGCAGATGAGATCGTGGTGCTCGACCACGGACAGATCGTCGCGCACGGCGACCACCACGAACTACTCGACGCCTCCGAGCTGTATCGCGAAATCGTCGAAAAGGGCCTGCCCGACCAGGTCTTCATGACGCGGGCGCCGCTCGAACGCGAGGTGAGCGGACTGTGAGCGCGCACGGCGGCAGAGCCGGCGGGCGCTTCGGCCCCGAATGGACCGGGGAGCGCGCGAGCAAAGGCACGCGCGGGCGCAACCTGCGGGGGCTGCTGCGCCTCATCGGCCCATATCGCACGCGGGCCACCCTCACACTCGGGGCGCTGCTCCTCGGCACGGGGGCGTCGCTCGCGCCGCCGCTGCTGGCTAAGGCTGCGATCGACGACGGCATCAACAAGCACGACACCAAAACGCTCGCTCTCGTGGTGGTTGCGTTCCTGGTGGCAGCGGCGCTCGTGTGGGCGATGACCTATGTACAGACCTACCTCGTGGGCTGGGTCGGCCAGCGCGTGCTCGCGGACCTACGAATCCGCATCTTCACCCACCTGCAGACCCTGCCGATCGGTTTCTACGACAGCCGTCCCGCGGGTGTGCTGATATCTCGCATGACCAACGATGTCGAGGCCCTCGACAGCCTCGTGACCGACTCGGTGGTCACGCTGTTCCAGTCCGGCCTCACGCTGCTCGGCACCGTCGGCATCCTGCTCGTGCTCGATGTGAAGCTGGCGCTGCTCACGTTCCTGGTGCTGCCCCTCGTGCTCGCTGGTTCGCTGTGGTTTCGGATCGTCTCGGCGGGCGCCTTCCGCCGCACACGGGAGACGATCGGTGCGATCACCGCCTACCTGCAGGAGACGCTGTCGGGGATCCGTGTCGTGCGCAGCTTCGCCCAGGAGCGCCGGCACGTGACCCGCTTCACGGAGCTGAACGCGGAGAACTCCGACGCGAACATGACGACCGTGCGATTGAACGCCGCGTACTTCCCCACCGTGGAAATGCTCTCTGGCGTGGCGGTGGCGATGATCGTCCTCTACGGAGGCCTGCAGGCAATCGAAGGGCACATCACCGTCGGCACGGTGGTTGCGTTCGTGGCCGCCCTGTCGAACCTGTTCGACCCGATCCAACAACTCTCCCAGCTGTATGCCACCTACCAGTCGGGAATGGCGGCGCTCGAGAAGATCTTCCAGCTGCTCGACGTGCGCCCAAGCCTCGAGGACCGTCACGATGCCCTGGAGCTGGGGCGGATCCGCGGCGAGGTCGAGTTCGAGGACGTGTCCTTCGCCTACGCGCGCTCGCCCGTCAAACGCGGCGCACCGGACCCCGGGGCCGAGCCGGGGCTGCCAAGCCCCCAGGCCGAGCAGGTGCTGGCGCTTGACCATGTGAGCCTGCTGATCCCGCCGGGGCAGACCGTGGCGCTGGTGGGCGCCACCGGCGCGGGCAAGTCCACCATGGCAAAGCTCGTGGCGCGCTTCTACGACCCCACGGAGGGACGAGTGCTGGTGGATGGGCACGACCTGCGCTACGTGGCGAGCAGCTCGCTGCGCTCGCAGATGGGGATCGTCCCTCAGGAGGCGTTCCTGTTCTCGGGCACCGTGGCTGAGAACATCGCGTTCGGGCGCCCGGATGCGGACGCGGGCCAGATCCGCGCGGCGGCGGCGGCGGTGGGCGCCGAGGAGTTCATCTCCGAGCTCGCCCACGGCTACGACACCGAAGTCGGTGAGCGCGGCTCGCAGCTCTCAGCGGGCCAGCGCCAGCTGATCGCCTTCGCCCGCGCCCTGATCGCCGACCCTCGCATCCTCGTGCTCGACGAGGCCACCTCCAACGTGGACCTGCACTCCGAGGCGCGTATCGAGCAAGGGCTGCGCAGGCTGCTGGCGGGGCGCACCTCGATCGTCATCGCCCACCGCCTCTCCACGATCCGCCAGGCGGGGCGGATCGTGGTGCTCGAGCACGGCCGTATCGCCGAGCAGGGCACCCACGACGAGCTGATCGCCGCCGAAGGGCGCTACTTCGAGCTGTATCGCGACTGGGCCGCCCAGGCGGCTGCTTAGAGCCAGATCAGCCGCCGGGAGCCGCGAACTGGATCTTGGCGCCACGCTTGGTGCAGACCTGGGGCACGAGGCCCGCGGGCGCTTTGAAGTGACCGATCGTGCATTTGTATTTTTCCACCGGGGCCGCCGCTTTGTTCTTCACCTCGAGGCCGAGGAACTTGTAGGCGGCGGCACAGGAGACGCCCTGGGTGGAGATCGCCTTGTAGGTGATCGTGTACTTCCGCGGCGCTTCTCCCGGCACGCCCGGAAGTTCCAGGACCTCCGCCTTGTTCGCGCACCTGTGCACCGCCGGGGCCGCGACCGCCCCCGGCGTGAGCGCCACTGCACCGCCTCCGGCCAGCGCCAGCAGTCCACCAAGCGCCGCCGATCTCTTCCATCTGAGTCGAGTTTGCATCAAGCCTCCGTCCGTAGCTGCGCCAACCGGCGCCGATCGGGGTGAAGAATACGGCTCGCGGTGGCCTGCAGAGACATCGGATCCGGGTGTATACGGCGCCTGTGCGTAGACGGACAGGCCCTGGCTTTAGGGAGATGTTGATCTTGCCTGCTGGGCCGGCGATGCATGTCCTTCTCCGAGCCGCCGGGGTTCTATACGTCACTTTGAGACTGGTGTATAACGATTGCTATACACCAGTGTGACGCTAGGGTTCAGAGAGTGTGGCCGTCCGTCTCGGCCAGTCCCGTTCTGTCCCGTCCAAAGGAGAGCCATGTCCAGCTTCGCCGTCGTGAACCTGCTGAACGTCGAGGACTCGACCGGCGAGAGGGCTCCGGGGATCGAGGGACGTTTTGCCCGCAAGCACCTCGACTCGCGCGACCTCGGGGTCAGCCTGTTCCGCTACGCCGCCAATCTGCGCAGCCCAGTTGCCCATAGCCACCGCGAGCAGGAGGAGGCCTATGTGGTCGTTGCCGGTTCGGGAAAGGCGCTGCTCGACGGGGAGGTCCAGGAGCTGCGCCAGTGGGACGTGCTGAGGGTCGCACCTGAGGTGGTGAGGGCCTTCGAGGGAGGGCCCGAGGGCCTTGACATCATCGCCGTGGGCGGACCGAAGCCCGAGGAGGGCGACGGGGTGATGGGCGAGGCCAACTGGCCGGACGCCGCATGAGCGGGCGCTGAGCGCTCGAAAGGGCGAGGCGCTGAAGAAGAGACTCCGGGACAGGGACTCGAACCCCAATCTCCCGGACCAGAACCGGGCGTCACTGCCAATTGGACTATCCCGGACAGTGTCTTAGCCGAAAAGAATAGCCAATCCCCCGGAAGATCCGCCCGTCGCGAACGACCGCCCGCAGCGTCTCGGCGCGCAGGCACGGCGTCGCCTGCGGCTCAGATGCTGGCGGGGTGGCCGTTGGGGGCGAAGAAGGCGGTGATGGCCTCCTCGAGGCCCTGGTCGAGCACGAGCAGAACCTCATCGCCGGCTTCGATCATGGTGTCGGGCTTGGGTACGAAGCCGGTGCCGCCACGCAGCACGGAGATGATGAGGCTGCCCTCGGGCAGGGCGATGTCGACCACCTTCTCGCCGACTGTGGGCGCGTCGGGGGTGACCTCGAGCTCGATGATCTCCAGCCGCTCCTCTTCGAGGGCCAGCAGGTGCACGAGGCCGTAGCGGGGCACCTCGTGCTCGATCAGGCGCAGGATGAGGTCGGTTGCGGAGACCGCCGGCTGGATGCCCAAGAGGCGGAAGTGATCGTGGTTGCGGGGGTTGTTCACGCGGGCGATGATGCGGTCGCAGAGGTACTTCTCCTTGGCCACCTGGCAGACGAGGATGTTGTCCTCGTCGTCGCCCGTGACGGCGATGACGAGGTCGGCGCGCTGGATGCCGGCGCGCTCGAGCACCCACAGCTCGGTGGCGTCGCCGTACTGGACGGCATGCTCGAACTCTTCCTCGAGGATCAGGTAGCGGGGGCGGTAGGACTCGATCAGGGTCACCTCGTGGTCCTTGGAGATGAGCTCCCTGGCGAGGTTGCGCCCCACCTTGCCGGCGCCGGCGATGATGGCGTACATGCTGGCTACTCCCCTGCCGGTGCGAGCGCTCGCTCGAAGCCCTCGATGGCGTGCTTGGTGGGAGAGATCGTCTGCAGGCCCTGTTCGCCGTACCAGTCGGCCCGCGCGGGGTCCATCACGCGCACGATGGCCTTCTCCACGCCGAAGCGCTTCTGGGCGATCTGGGCGATGACGAGGTTGGTGTTGTCTCCGGCGGTGGAGGCGATGAACACGTCTGCGCGCTCGATGCCCGCCTGGATCAGCGCGTCGGTCTCCAGGGCGGTGCCCACGGTGAACTGGCCGTTGGCCTCCTCCCAGCTCTTGCTCTGCCCGGCGTCGAGACGCTCGTGGGAGAGGGGGTCGGCGTCGAGGACCGACACTTCGTGACCGGATGCCAGGGCCGACTTGGCGACCGCCGAGCCGACGCGCCCGGCGCCGACGATCAGGACGAACATCTTGAGGGAGGGCTCAGGGGGATAGGCAGTGGGGGTGTGATGGACATGGCGGCCAGTTAGGTTAGACGATGGAGGCGCTGTCCCGGTTGGCCCGGCGAGCCTGCTCCACCGGCGAGTCGCGGGCGCCCGGTGCGGTCACGATCACCCGGCAGGTGGCCTTGCGCACGACGTACTTGGTGATCTCCCCCACGAACCCCTCCAGCGGCCCTCCCCGGCCTCCCAGGCGCCCGCCGCCACGGATCAGGGAGGGTTCCTCGGCGCCGAGCACGATCGCCTCCACCCCGCGTCTGCGGGCCTCGTCGACGATCGCATAGCCCGCCCGGCGGGTGCGCACGGTGGCGGTGGCCACCTGCACGCCCGTGTACTCCTCCCCCACCGCCCTGGCCCGCGCCAGCACCTGGCGGGCGTGCTTGATCTGAGCCTCGGGGAGGCTCGCGTCGAGTGGCAGCGACATTGGGATGACGAACACCCAGATGGCCTCGATGGTGGCCGTGTCGATGGCCGCCTCGTCGGTGGGCTCGCCGGAGACGAGCAGGGCGGCCGTCTGCACGATGTCGTCGTCGAGATCGGTGCCGAACAGGGGCACCAGCACCGAGCCGTAGTCGCGCTCGGGCACCTGTTCGGCGCGCAGCACCTGGGGGGAGACGGTGACGCGCTTGAACAGCGAGGTTTCATCGGCCCGCCGGTAGACCACATACAGCACGATGCCCACGGCCATCCAGCCGAGCCCCACGTAGCGGGCGGGCTGGTGCAGGATCATCAGCGCCAGCCATCCCGTCCCCGACACGAGGGCCCCGAAGACGGCCGGCAGCGGCAGCTGCCCTGGGCCCAGCTTGATCGACAGGGGCACCCTGTAGGGGCGGTCGCGGTCGGGCTCGGAGTAGCGCAGGCGGCAGATGGAGAGGTGGGCGATGGTGAAGGCGAGCATCGCCCCGAAGGCGTAGATGCCCACCAGGAAGTCGAGGTCCTCTGGTATCACGAGGCCCGCAGCGATCAGCCCGGCGAGGACGATCAGCACATAGGGGGTCGAGCGCTCGGGGTGAAGGCGACCCAGGCCGCTCGGTATCTGGCGGTTGGTCGATAGCGAGTAGGCCAGGCGGGAGAGGCCGAGCATGGCCGAGTTGGCGGCCGCCACCAGCGTCACCGTGGCAAGGGCCGCCACCAGGTACTTCAGCCCCTGCTCGAGCCAGTGGGGATGGACGTGCTTGACCACCCCGATCATCGGCGCGTTCAGGTAGCGGGTGGCCAGTTCGGTGTGCCCGCCCCGCACCGGCAGGGCCGTCACCGCCACCAACGCTATGCCCACATACAAAAACACCACGGTGGCGGTGCCGCTGGCCACCATCTGCTTGAGGCCGCGACGGCTGATCCTGACCTCGCCGGCCAGGCCCGAGGCGGACTCGAGGCTGGTGAAGGAGATCACGGCCACCGTCAGCGCGAAGACCAGATCCGACCACTTGGGGGCGCTGCCCAGGTGGATGGGGTCGGTGAGAGTGTGGGGGTTGAAGAACAGGATCAGCCCCAGCACCACGATGAACCCCTGCAGCGCCAAATCGCCGGCAACCAGGAAGCCGACCCGGCGGGCGCGGCGGCCGCCGAAGCCGCGGATGTTGCTGAGCACCACCAGGGCGATGAAGGCGAAGGCCAGCAGCAGCGCCTCGTCGTGGTGGCCGAGGGGGCTCCAGAAGACGCGCAGGTACTGGGTGGCCGAGTAAGCCGTGACGGCTACCAGGATCACGTAGTCGAGCAGGATCGCCCAGCCGGCAATGAAGCTCACCAGCTCGTTGAAGGCGTAGCGGGCGAACACCGTCGAGCCGCCGCGATCCTGGTGCAGGGAGGCGCCCTCCACGTAGGTCATGGCGGTCAACATGAACAGCAGGGCCGCGACCAGGAAGACCACCGGGGTGAGGCCGAGGGCGTGCCCGGCGATCACCCCCAGCGAGAAGTAGATGGCGCTCGCCAGCGAGGAGTAGACGATGGTGAAGAGAATCGGCGAGCCGATGGAGCGGCGGACCATCAGCCGCGAGCGCGCCGACAGCTCCGAGGAGGCACGCTCGGCCGCCCCGAGGGGGCCCTCTCCCGACTCCTGAGCGCCGTCCTCGTGGCTCATCCGCCGCGGCTCCTGCGCACCTCGAGATAGGCCCTGCCGGCGCCCGCGGCGATGAACAGCACGCCGAGCAGGAGCCGGGGCGAGATCACGCTGCCCCCGCCGCCCACCACCTGACCGATCAGCGCCAGCCCGATCACCATCATCGCCAGCGAGAGCACAAACGTTCCCATCCGGTGTGCCTGTCGCCCGTTCATCTCATCCTGAGCTTATTGCCGTGCCTGCGGAGAGGGTCCGGGTGGCCGATGGGCCACCCGGTGGGGTCGCACATGTGCGACCCCAAGACAGGCCGCATGCGGCCTGTCCGACGGGTGGCGCATGCGCCACCCGAGCAGGGTCGCATGCGACCCTGCCAGGTCATGCCGCCCGCGGCATGACCTTCCACATCGGCTGCCAGACGAACATGCGGCTCGTCCGTCTCCAATCAGGTGATCAGCGGGATGATCAGGATCGCGACGATGTTCGCCACCTTGATCATCGGGTTGATCGCCGGCCCCGCCGTGTCCTTGAAGGGATCGCCGACCGTGTCTCCCGTGACCGAGGCCGCGTGGGCTTCCGAGCCCTTGCCCCCGAAGGCGCCGTCCTCGATCAGCTTCTTCGCGTTGTCCCAGGCGCCACCGCCGGCGGTCATCATCACCGCGAAGAAGAAGCCCACCACGATCACCCCGATCAAAAGGCCGCCGAGCGCCTGCTGGTCGATCAGCCCGACGATCAGCGTCAGCAGGATCGGCAGCATCGAGGGCAGGATCATCTCGCGCTGGGCCGTCTTGGTGACGATGTCCACGCAGGCGGCGTAGTCGGGCTCTTCGGTGTAGTCCATGATCCCGGGGTGCTCGCGGAACTGGCGGCGCACCTCCTCGACCACGGCACCGCCGGCCCGGCCCACGGCCTCGATCGACAGCGAGGCGAACAGGCACACCATCAGGCCTCCGAGTAGCAGACCGATCAGGACGGGCGGTTCATTGATCCCGAAGGAGATCAGGTGGCCGACCTTGCTTTCCAGTTCTTTCTGGAAGCCCGCGAACAGGCCCACGGCCGCCAGCACCGCCGACCCGATGGCGTAGCCCTTGGTCACAGCCTTGGTCGTGTTCCCCACCGCGTCGAGGCGATCGGTGACCTGGCGCACCTCCTCGGGCAGGTCCGCCATCTCGGCGATCCCGCCTGCGTTATCGGTGATCGGGCCGAATGCGTCAAGCGCCACGATCAGGCCTGTCAGCGACAGCAGTCCCATGGCCGCCACGAGGATCCCGTAGATGCCCGTCACGCCTCCGCCCGCGAGCTTCCAGGAACCAAGGATCCCGAGCACGATCACGAGCGCCGGCAGCGCAGTGGCCTGCAGGCCCGAGGAGAACCCCTGGATGATGTTCGTGGCGTGGCCCGTGATCGACGCTTTGGCCGTCTTCTTGACCGGCGCGAAACGGGTCGAGGTGTAGTATTCCGTCAGTCCGAACAACAGTGCGGTCACAACGATCCCGATCAGCGAGCACAGGTACAGGTGCCACCATTTCGGGGTGTTCACCGAGGCGCCCACGACCTTGAACGTGAGATTGTGCATCAGCCAGTAGGTGATGGGAGCAAAGGCCGCTGCCGCGATGACACCGGAGACGAGCAGGCCCTGCAGCAGGGCGCGCTCGACATTGCCCGTGTTCGTGCGCACCGCGAAGGTCCCGATGATCGAGGCGATGATCGCCACGCCACCGATCACGAGGGGGTACAGCGCAACCTGCGTGGACTCGTGGAATGTGAGCACACCGAGCAGGATCACCGCGATCGCAGTCACCGCGTAGGTCTCGAACAGGTCGGCCGCCATGCCCGCGCAGTCGCCCACGTTGTCGCCCACGTTGTCCGCGATGGTCGCCGGGTTGCGGGGGTCGTCCTCGGGGATGCCCGCCTCGACCTTGCCCACCAGGTCCGCCCCCACATCGGCGGCCTTGGTGAAGATCCCGCCGCCGAGCCTGGCGAACACGGATATCAGCGATCCGCCGAAGCCAAGGCCGATCAGCGCGTCAACAGCCGTCTTGGGGCTGTCGCCGAAGATTGACGTCAGCGCCCCGTAGTAGCCGGAGACGCCGATCAGCGCCAGCCCGACAACCAGCATGCCAGTGATCGCCCCGCCTCGGAAGGCAACATTCAACGCCGGCGAGACGCCACCTCGTGCGGCCTCGGCGACGCGCGCGTTGGAGCGCACGGAGACGTTCATGCCGATGTAGCCGGTCGCGCCGGATAGCAGGCCGCCGATCGCGAACCCGCCGGCCACGGCGATGTTCTGGACGAAGATCAATGCCACGAACAGCACCACGCCGACCCCGGCGATCGTCGTGTACTGGCGGTTCAGGTAGGCGCGAGCGCCCTGCTGCACGGCCAGCGAGATGCTCTGCATCTTCTCGTTGCCCGGCGATAGCGCCAACAGAGAGCGCGTGGTCAACAGGCCGTAGGCCACCGCGCATGCGGCGCATACGAGGGCGACGACGACCCCATGGTTCGTCAGAAAGCTGCTCAACAGAAATCCTCCGCGGTCTGATTTGCGTGCCGCGCGAGGATCGCGCGCGCACATTTGCTTCCGAATCGCTCTAGCGCGAGCATCTATCCGGTGCAAACGCGGGCGGAGTGTATCGTGCCGACCGGCGGAGTGCCCGCCCGCGCCACCGCCCCTGGCCCGCGTCGGCGCTCAGCCGATCACCTGCCCGGCACCCACAGCCTCCCGCTGGACTCGGCCGGCCCCGGGCCTCCCGGACGCTCCTCGCCCTGCGGCGCTGCCGCACCACCCGCGGCCGGTGCCGGCCTGGGCGCTCCGGGTGCATCCGCCGGCGCAGCAGCCTGCGTCGGCGCGGGCTCGAGCTTGACCTCGCGGGTGTAGGCCATCTGCAGCTGGGAGAGCGCATCGCGCAGCGGTTTCAGTTCCCCGGGGATCCTGCGCTCGAGGATCTCCAGCATCGCTTTGACGCCGTCGATCGCATCGCGTACCTGCTCGAGATCGCGTTGGGGAGCACCAGCGGCGCCCGCGCCGGGGTCCTGCTCCGGCGCACCCAGCCGCCGCGCGCCGATGTTCAGCAGCGACACCGCCGCCTGGCCCAGCATGTCGGTGGTCGTGACGCGACTCAGTTCGGCCTCATAGGCCTCGCGCAGCTCCTGCTCGGTCGGCTCTCTCGATGCTCCCTGCGGGCTCACCGGCTGCTCTGTGGCATCCGCGCTCAAACCGCCACCTCCTCGGAATAGGTTTGCCTTGTCTCCTGCACCGACGCCGCGAAGACCTCCTCGCGGGTGGCTCCCGCCTCGATCATCGCCCGCTGGCGCTGTGCTCCGTTTCGCTCGGGGAAGGCCAGCTCGATGCCGAGCTCTGACCGCACCGGCGCCGTCCACGCTCCCAACCGTTCGATCGCCGCCCGGGCCGGGTACTCCTCGCCGCACTCGAGGTCGATCAGCTGCCCGTCCAGGCCGAAGCGGATCGCCCGCCACATGTTCTCCTCGATCATCCGGGGCGGCTGGTCGGTGAAGGGGACGCCCTCGTCGACGTCACGGACGGCCTGGGCCACGCAGGCCACCATCAGGCCGGCCAGAGCGTCTGACTCGCGTGCCGTGGCCTGCGCGTCGCAGATGCGGACCTCGACCGTGCCGAAGCTGAAATGGGGTCTCACCGACCACCACACCTGGGTGAACTCCACGATCGAGCTGGTGCGCTTCAGGAACTCGATGTACTCGCGGTAGGCCCGCCAGCCGCCGAACGCGTCGGGGATGCCGCAGCGGGGAAAGCTCTTGGTGAAGCTCTGCGTGCGGGCCGACTGCAGCCCGCTGTCGCGCCCGTCGAGGAACGGCGAGTTGGCCGAGATCGCCAGCAGCAGCGGGAGCACGGGGCGCAGCCGGTCGCAGACCCGCACGGCGCGGTCGAGGTCGCGCACGCCCAGGTGCACGTGCAGGCTGAAGGTGTTGTTGCGCCAGGCCACGTACTTCAGGCCATCCTCCACCCGGCGATAGTGCTCGGTGTCGATGATCGGCTGCTCGCGGTAGTCCGCCCACGGGTGCGTCCCAGTCGCCCCCAGGGCCGCGCCGTGGGCGTCGGCGAGGGCGAACAGTCGCCGGCGGCGCTCACGCTGTTTGCCGAGAGCGTCCTCGAGGTCCACCCCGGCGCCCGAGATGATCTCGATCTCCGAGGAGATCAGCTCGCCGGCCACCCCCTCGGCGAGCACGGGGTCCTTGCCCGCAAGCTCGCGCAGCTCCTCGAAGCGGGGAGCCAGTTCGAGCGTGTGCGGATCGAGGATCGAGAACTCCTCCTCCACGCCCACGGTCAGGTCAGAGGCTTCGGCGAACGTTGCGGCCGCTTGGTCTAGGTCCAGGCTGGTCATGTTTTGCTCGTCTGGGCTGTGAGCTCTGCTGCGTCCAGTGTGACGCGCCCAGGGCGCTCACAGAACCCTCAGGTCAAATAGAAGTACAGCGCGTAGAGCAGATCGACCGCCGGGCTGGAGGTGTGGACGGTCACCTCGGGGGGCACATCGAGCAGGGACTCGGAGTAGTTGAAGATGATCTTCACCCCCGCCTCGACCAGCTCGTCGGCCAGGCCCTGAGCGGCGTGGGTGGGCACCGCCAGCACCCCCACCACGATGTCCTCGTCCTCGACCACCTGGCGCAGCTCGCCGATGTGGCGGACGGCCTGGTTGCCCACCTGGGTGGCCACCTTGGCATCGTCGGAGTCGAAGATCGCCACCACCCGGAAGCCATGGTCGGCAAAGATTTCCGAGGAGGCGATCGCCTTGCCGAGGTGCCCGGCGCCGATCAGCGCGATGTTGTGCTGCCCAGCCGTGCGCAGGATCTTGCGGATCTGGGAGACGAGCGCCTCGACGTTGTAGCCCACGCCGCGCTTTCCGAACTTCCCGAAACCTGAGAGGTCGCGGCGAATCTGGGTGGAGTTCACATGGGTGTAGTCGGAGAGCTCCTGCGAGGAGATCGTCTCCTTGCCCATCTTCTTGGCCTGGGTGAGCACCTGCAGATAGCGCGAAAGACGTGCCGCCACGCCCAGCGACAGGCGCTCTCCCGAGGAGCCGGGCCCCTCGCGGTCGGCCTCCAGGGCACCCGAGGCTGGTTCTCCGTAGCTCATTGTCGTGACTCTAGACGCTCGCGCACGAGCGTCTCCTCGACGAAGTACTCGCACAGCTCCTCTCCATCGAGGAAGACCACTGGTATCCGCTCGAAATACGCGCGATGGAGGGCCTCGTCGGTCGTGATGTCCAGCTCCACCAGCTCGAAGGCCAGCTCGCCCTGCAGCCCCCGCAGCGCCCCCATCGCGTCCTCGCACAGATGGCAGTCGGGCTTGGAGTACACCGTGATCGAGCTCACAGCCGGCTTTCCCCAGTGGCATAGGCGTCGAGAGCGAGGTAGTCGGGGTAGGGCAGGCGCTGCGTGAAGCGAGCCGCGCTTGCGATCATCGCCGCGTTGTCCGTGCACAGGCGGCGCTCGGGCACGTGCAACGCCACGTCGAGCTCCCCCAGGCGCCGGCGCAGCTCGCCGTTGGCCGCCACCCCGCCGCCCACCGCCAGGCGATCCAGCCCCGTGCGCTCGAGGCCCCGCTCGACGCGCGCCATCAGGCTGTCGACGATCGCCGCCTGATAGGAGGCCGCGAGGTCGCTGGCCCGCGCTCTGGCCTGCTCCTCGCCGAGATCGCGCAGCGTGTAGAGCAGCGCCGTCTTGACCCCCGCGAAGGAGAAGTCGAGCCCTTCAGAGAACGCCTTTCGCCGCGCTCCGCGCCCACCGCGGGCGGTCTCGGCGGAAGATCCCGGGAAGGAGAATCCGCTTGGATCGCCCTCCGCCGCCAGGCGCTCCAGCGCGGGACCGCCGGGAAAGCCCAGCCCGAGCATCCGCGCGCCCTTGTCGAACGCCTCGCCCGCAGCGTCGTCGAGCGCCCGGCCGAGAACCTCGAAGCCGTCCAGCTCCCGCACATGTGCGAGCAGCGTGTGCCCGCCACTGGCGATCAGACACAGGAAGGGCGGCTCGAACGGCTCCCCGCCGGACCCTGCGCCCTTGCCGGCGGGATCGCCGCCGGCAAGGAAGTTCGCCGCCACGTGGCCCTGCAGGTGGTCGACCGCCGCGAATGGAAGCTCGCGGGCGGCGGCGAGCGCCTTGGCGGTGGACAGCCCCACCAGCAGCGCCCCCACCAGCCCGGGGCCCTGGGTGGCGGCCACCAGCTCGACCTGCTCGAGGGTGATGCCGGCGTCGCCGAGCGCCCGCTCGACGATCAGGTTCACGATCTCCAGGTGCTGGCGCGAGGCGATCTCGGGCACCACCCCGCCGAAGCGCTCATGGGCGTCCTGGGAGGAGATCACGTTGGCCAGGATCCGCCCCTCGAAGTCGACGACGGCTGCGCAGGTGTCGTCGCAGCTGCTCTCCAGGGCTAGGACCGTCATACCGGCCCGGGGTTGGGCACGTCGTCAAGCGACCCCTCCAGGGTGGCCGGGGTGCGCCACATCACGAGGGCGTCCTCGCCGTTGTCCTGGTAGTAGCGGCGGCGCAGCCCGGCGGCGCGAAAGCCCTCGCGCTCGTAGAGGTGGATGGCCACGTGGTTGGAGGGCCGCACCTCCAGGGTGAAGCGCGCGTGGGGGTCGCCCACCTGCTCGTAGAGCTCGGCCAGCAGAGCAGATGCCAGGCCCTCGCGCTGGTGGCTGCTGTCCACGGCCACGTTCATCACATGCCACACCGTGTCATAGCGCGAGCAGATCAGATAGCCCAGCAGCCGCTCCTCGCGCACCGCGGCCAGGCAGATGCCCGACTGCTTGGAGAGCTCCAGCACGAACATGGCAAGCGACCACGGCGTGGGAAAGACGCGACGCTCGATCGCCGCCACCTGGGGCAGGTCGGGGTAGCTGAGACGGCGGATCTCTACAGCCGGGGAGCGCTCCACGCCCTGCTCGGTGGCGGGCCGCTCGCTCATCGTCCCGAGCCTCCCACCGCTGCCGCCCGCTCGAGCGCCAGTTCGGCGTCGGGACGGCGACAGTAGTCGGGGAGCACCCCTTGGTAGCCGCCGCCGGGATCGGCCAGGGCTCCGAGCGCGCAGATCGACGCCGCGCTGACCCGGTGAAGCGGCGAGGCATCCTCCGCCACCTCGATCCCGAGTGCCTCCAGCTGAGCGCGATAGCGCACGGCACCATCGCCGAGAGCCGGCCAGAGCGCCCCTGGGGCGCCAAGCCCCTCCCCTGCCTGCTCGATCAGATCACTCAGATGCTCCGGTGCCAGAGCGGCAGGCGCCGTGACGCTTCGAGGCACGCCCCCCTCCCCATCGACATAAACAGCCGCGAACACCTCGCCGCGGCGGGCGTCGATCACGGCCAGCACCGCCTCGGGCCGGCGATCGCGAGCACCACCGTCCCCGAGGACGGCGTGAGCGAGGGCCTGGAGGCTCGAGACTCCCACCAGCTCGATGTCCAGCGACTGCGCGAGCCCGCGCGCCGTGGCGATCCCCACGCGCAGACCGGTGAAGGTGCCGGGCCCCACACCAACAGCGATGCGCTCCAGGGCGCTCCAGGGCACACCGGCGCCATCGAGCAGCCCGCGGCTCAGACCGAGCAGCCGGGTCGCGTGCCCCGGATGCTCCCCGGGGGGAGGATCGTCGCGTGCCTCGCTGGTGCGACCGTCGGCCAGTCGCAGGGCGGCAGCGCTCGAGGAGGTCGAGGTGTCGAGGCCGAGAACGATCACTGTGGCTCGCCTTCCCGGCGGTCCAACTCGTCGATCTCGATGCTCCGTCGATCCTCGCCGCGGTGGCTGAGAGTGACCCGCAGGCACGCTCCCGCCAGCTCTGGGGCACCCTCCTCAGGCCACTCCACGAACGCGATCCGCCCCGGCCCGAGATAGTCGTCGAGCAGCTCCGGCTCCTCCTGCCCGAGGCTGCCCAGGCGATACAGGTCCAGGTGCGAGACGGTGAGCGAGCCGGCCCTGTAGCGGTGGCCCACGCTGAAGGTGGGGCTCGTCACCGCGTCGCCGACCCCCAGCGCCCGGGCGGCACCCCGCACGAGCGTCGTCTTGCCGGCCCCGAGCTCTCCCCGCACGAGCACCACGTCGCCGCCCCTGAGCTCGGCGGCCAGCTCGGCGCCCAGCGATTCCGTCTCGGCTGGACCGGTGGTTTCGATGCTGCGCAGGGCCACCCCGAGACTCTAGAGCCTGCTCGGCGCGCCCGGAGGCACGATCGGGGCGTTAAATAGATCGGCCCGCGGGAGAATGGGTCGCGGGCCGATCACTTACTCCTGGAGGGATGGAGACAAGGCCTGTATCGGCAGCCGTCCGAGCCGACTTTAGGGGTTGGCCGCAATTTTTGGACATTTTCCGGAAATATGTCGCTTTGCAGGGACTTTCTTCTCAAACCAGTGTCCAGAAAGTGTCCAGAGGCGCCTAGAACAGCCCCAGCTGATCGGCCTCGGCGGAGTCCTGGGTGCTAACGGGCACGGCCGGCTGGGGCGCCGGATCGGGAAGATCGCCCACCTCCTGCGGTGACGGCTGCTCCGGTGCTCCCATTGCCAGCAGGTCGGGCAGCTTGGCGAAGTCCTCGCGCAGCGTCTCGAGCATCCGCGGCGTGTAGAGGGCAGCCGCCGGGTGGTAGATCGGATACAGGCGCACCGCCCTCGCTCCCAGCACGAGCACCTCGGGCTGGCCGTGCAGGCGCGAGATGCCCGTGGGGTCGCCGCGCAGGAGCTTGGTGGAGAAGTTCCCCAGCGTGCAGATCACCGTCGGCTGGATCAGCTCTACCTGGCGCAGGAGGTAGTCCTTGCAGTTGTCGATCTCCACCGGAAGCGGGTCGCGGTTGCCGGGTGGCCGGCACTTCAAGGTGTTCGCAATAAAAACCTGTGTACGCGAAAGTCCAATCTCCTCCAGCAGCTTCTCGAGGAGTTTTCCCGCCCGCCCCACGAACGGGACCCCCTGCTCGTCCTCGCTCGCCCCGGGGGCCTCCCCCACGAACATCAGCTCGGCGTCGGCATTTCCCGCACCGAACACCACCGTCTTGCGGGTGGCCGCGAGCTCGGGGCAGCGAACGCAGCTGCGTGCCTGGAGGAGCACCTCCTTCAGCGCCTCCCGTCGCTCGGGGGCCGAGGGCCCGCTGTGCTCGGCTGACATCTGGCGCATGCTATTTCCTGCCTGCCGGAACCTGCTCCTCGCCTGCCCGCGCCGGATGAGCAGCCGGCACGACTCTGCTGTGGTGTGTCAGCGATGATCCCCCCATGGATCCAACGCCAGAGCTCATCGTGCTCGCTCCCTTTGCCGGCGTGGTGGTGGCCATTCCCCGCGCAACCGACGAGCCGGTTGGGGCAGGGACTGCCCTCGTGGTGCTGGAGGCGATGAAGATGGAGCACGAGGTGCTCGCCGAGAGTGACGGCGTGGTGGGCGAGGTTGCCGTGGCAGTGGGCGACGAAGTGGACGAGGGACAGCTGCTGCTGAGGTTGACGCCCGGTCTGCCCGGTGGCGCGCCGGCGGCGGAGCAGGAGCAGCTCGAGAGTGCAGGAGAGCGCGAAGACCTGCGAGCGGTGCGCGAGCGTCACGAGATCGGCCTCGACGCCGCCCGCGAGGAGGCGGTGGCCAAGCGCCACGATCAGGGACGGCGCACGGCCCGGGAGAACCTCGCCGAACTGCTCGACCCGGGGTCGTTCGTGGAGTACGGACCGCTGCTGTTCGCCGCCCAGGAGCAGCGGCGCTCGCGCGAGGAGCTGATCGCCCGCACCCCCGCCGACGGCCTCGTGGGCGGGATCGGCAAGGTCGCCGGCCGCTCGTGCGTGGCCATGTCCTACGACTACACCGTCCTGGCCGGGACCCAGGGCATGCGCAACCACCTCAAGAAGGACCGCCTGTTCGACATCGCCGAGCGGCGCCGCCTGCCGGTGGTGCTGTTCGCCGAGGGCGGCGGCGGGCGCCCGGGAGACGTCGACATGCCGATCATCGCCGGCCTGGACTGCCGCGCCTTCGCCCTGTTCGCCTCGCTGAGCGGCCTCGTGCCGCTGGTGGGCATCGCCTCGGGCTACTGCTTCGCGGGCAATGCCGCCCTGCTGGGCTGCTGCGACGTGGTGATCGCCACCGAGAGCTCGAGCATCGGCATGGGCGGCCCGGCGATGATCGAGGGCGGCGGGCTGGGCGTCCACCACCCAGCCGAGGTGGGCCCGATCGACGTCCAGCACGCAAACGGGGTGGTCGACCTGCGTGTGGGCGACGAACGCGAGGCGGTGGCCGCGGCCCAGCGCTACCTCTCCTACTTCGCCGGCCCGAGCGAGCCGGGGCCGATCGCAGACCCGGAGCTCCTGCGAGATCTGATCCCGACGGAGCGCAAGCGCGTCTATGAGGTGCGCCGCATCGTGGAGGCGCTGTTCGACGAGGGCTCGGTGCTCGAGCTGCGAGCGGGCTTCGGAGCGGGCATGCTCACCGCGCTGGCGCGACTGGAGGGGCGCCCGCTGGGGGTGGTGGCGAACGACCCCAGGCACCTGGGTGGCGCGATCGACGCCGACAGCGCCGACAAGGCTGCGCGCTTCATGGCCCTGTGCGACGCCTACGAGCTACCGGTGCTGTTCCTCTGCGACACGCCAGGCTTCATGGTCGGCCCCGCATCGGAGCGCACCGCCACCGTGCGTCACTTCGCCCGCCTGTTCCTCGCCGGCGCCAACCTGACGGTGCCGATGGGCACGATCGTGCTGCGCAAGGGCTATGGCCTCGGCGCCCAGGCGATGGCTGGGGGCGGTTTCAAGGCGGGGCAGTTCACCGTCGCCTGGCCCACCTCGGAGTTCGGCGCCATGGGCCTGGAGGGCGCGGTGCGACTGGGCATGCGCCGCGAGCTCGACGCGATCGAGGACGAGCAGGAGCGCGACCGCGTCTTCCAGGCCACCGTCGCCGCCGCCTACGAGCGTGGCCGGGGGCTGAACATGGCCGCATATGGGGAGATCGACGACGTGATCGACCCGGCCGACTCGCGCCGCTGGATCGCCACCCTGTTCGACGAGACGAGCGGGCGCTGGTGGGAGCGTCCCGGCAAGAAGCGTCCCTACGTCGACTCCTGGTGAGCCGGGCTCCCTCCGATTCGGGACCCGCGCGCGGCGTGGCAGTATGAGGCATGGACTCCAGCGAGATGAAGGTGCTCGTCCAGCTGCGCTGCCCGCGCTGCGAGGGCAGCGGCCGCGTCGCCTGGGACTCCCCCACCGCCGGTGGCTTCGCCACAGATCAGATGAAGCCCTGCCCCGACTGCTCGGAGCGAGGGCACTTCGAGACCCCGATTCCGCTGCCTGAGTTCAAGCGCCTGCTCGGGCTCTCCTAGCCCGCGGTCCAGCGAGTGCGACTGTGAGATCGGGCACAGAGCGCTGATCCCTTTCCACGACGCCGAAACGGCGGTATGATCGGACGGCAGGCCGTTATCGAGAACGCTCGAGATGGACCTGCTGCGTCGATCCTGTCTGACATCTGAAGTCGCGCCGGTATCCGAAGGGAACTGGACCGAAACCGATGAGCCCCACACCACTGACCCCGCGCGGCGCATGAAGACCGTGCGCACCGTGCAAGGGCTGCGAGCGTTGCTCGCGCCGGCTCGCCAGGAGGATCTGGCGATCGGGCTCGTACCCACCATGGGCGCGCTGCACGAGGGACACCTGTCGCTCATCCGCCACGCCCGCCGCCAGTGCGATCGGGTGGTGGTCTCGCTGTTTGTCAACCCAGCCCAGTTCAACGAGCGAGCCGATCTGGAGCGCTATCCGCGCAGCGAGGACCGCGACGCCGAGCTGGCCGAGGCGGCCGGCGCGGACATCCTGTTCGCACCGAGCATCGAGGAGGTCTACCCAGCGGGCTTCGCCACCAGCGTGGAGGTGCTTGGGGTAACCGAGCGCCTCGAGGGCGCCTCGCGGGGCAGCGAGCACTTCCGCGGGGTTGCCACCGTGGTGACGAAGCTCCTCTGCATGGCGCTGCCCGACGTGGCCTACTTCGGCCAGAAGGACGCCCAGCAGGTGGTGGTGATCCGCCGCCTCGTTGCCGATCTGAACCTGCCCGTGCGGATCGAGGCCCTGCCGACGGTGCGCGAGCCCGACGGCCTGGCGATGTCCAGCCGCAACGCGCGCCTGAGTCCCAGCGAGCGGACGCGGGCGCTGGCGCTGCCGGCGGCACTCGAAGCTGCCCGCGAGCTGAGCGAGGAGGGCGAGCTCAGCTCCGGAGTGCTCGTGAGCGCCGCCAGGGAGGCGATGCTCCCCTTCGCGGTGGAGCCCGAGTACGTGGCGCTCGTCGACCCCCACACGCTCGAGCCGCTCGAGGAGATCTCAGACACCGCGCTGCTGGCCATAGCGGCCCGGATCGGCGAGGTGAGGCTGATCGACAACGCCATCTTGAAAGCGCCGGCCATAGCCGAACCCACCTTCCAGCCCCCAGGAAAGGCGACCTCCACATGCAGCGTGTGATGCTCAAGTCCAAGATCCACCGGGCCACGGTCACCGACTGCGACCTGCATTACGTGGGCTCCATCACGATCGACCCCGATCTGCTGGAGGCGGCTGACATCCTCGAGCACGAGCAGGTCCACGTTGTCGATGTCGACAACGGTGCGCGCTTTGAGACCTACACGATCGCCGGCGAGCGCGGCTCGGGGGCGATGTGCGTCAACGGCGCCGCCGCCCGCCTGGTGCACCGCGGGGACACCATCATCGTCATCTCCTACGGCCAGTACACAGAGGCCGATCTGGAGCGCTACGAGCCTCGCGTGGTCCACGTGGAGGCCCAAACCAACCGCATCATCACCATCGACGACGCGGTGGCGACCCTGCTCTCGTAATCAAGTCCCACCCGCCCGCCCCCATCCGCCGTCAACCAGCGCCAGAGAGGAAGCACATGTCCAGCAAGCCCAATGTGAGGACCCCCTCGGATCCCGGTCGTCTGCCGATGACCCTGCCGCTGCTGATGGAGAAGAAGCGGCTGGGAGAACCGATCGTGATGGTCACCGCCTATGACTACCCGAGCGCCCGCGCCGCCGAGGCCGGCGGCGTCGACCTTGTACTGGTGGGCGACTCCGCCGCCACGACCGTACTCGGCTACAGCGCCACCACACCGGTGGTGCTGGAGGACATGCTCGTGCTCGCCCGTGCCGTGCGCCGCGGCCTGAACACCCCGCTGCTTATCGGCGACCTGCCCTTCGGCTCCTATGAGATCTCAGACGAGCAGGCCATCACCACGGCGATGCGCATGGTCAAGGAGGCCGGCTGCGAGGCGGTCAAGCTGGAGGGCGGCGGCGAGGCCTCCGTCCGTCGCGCGAGGGCGATCGTGGGCGCAGGTATCCCCGTGATGGGCCATGTGGGGCTCACGCCGCAGACAGCAACGGCGCTTGGAGGCTGGAAGGCACAGGGTCGCTCCGCGGGCGCTGCAGCGAAAATCGCCACAGAGGCCCTCGCCCTGCAAGAGGCGGGCTGCTTTGCGCTCGTGTTCGAGGCGATCCCGAGCGCGGTCACCGAGGAGCTCATGGGACTGCTCGAGATCCCCGTGATCGGCATCGGGGCCGGTCCAGCCACCGACGGACAGGTCTTGGTGTTCCACGATCTGCTCGGCATCCGCGATGGGCTGGGAGCCCGCTTCGTCAAGCGCTACGCCAACCTCCAGCAGGAGATGAACGACGGCGTGGCGGCCTATGCCGAGGACGTGCGCACCCAGCGCTACCCGGGCCCTGAGCACACCTACTCGATCGATCCGGCCGAGCTGACCGAGCTCCACGAGCTGCTGCATCCGGCCTGAGCCAACGGCCAGGGGGAGTCTGGGGACTGCGGCTAGGAGTACTCGACCCGCCGCAATACCCGCGCGGGCGACCCAGCGGCGATCGAGAACGGCTCGATGCTCTTCGTCACGACGCTGTTGGCGCCGATCACGCAGCGCTCGCCGATGGTGACGCCACTGGTCACCACCACGTTGGCCCCCAGCCAGCAGTCATCGCCGATCTTCGTGGGTCCCTTGCTCTCGAAGCCCTGCCATGTGATCGGCTTGTCGGGGTCGTCGAAGCGGTGGCTGGCATCTGAGACGAAGCAGCCGTTGGCGAGCATGCAGTTGTCCCCGATCTCCACCAACCCCTCGGCGGCGACCATCACGCCTTTGTTGAGGAACGTTCCCGCACCGATTCGCACCCGCGCGGACCCGGGGGCTGTGAGCCACACGCCGGGCTCCAGCAGTGCTCCCGCCCCCACCTGAAGCCGTCCCTGTTGCAATGCCTCGAGCACGTTGCCGTGCACCGGCCAGCGCACGAACGCCTCGCGGCGCAGGAACTCCCAATGGATCCGCGCACGGTTCCAGGGCAGTGAGTTCTGCTCATACCAACGCCACTTCTGCATCCACAGGCGGACCTGGCCCGCGGTGTCGTTCATCTTGCTCAGGCGGCGACCTTGGCGCGACGTTTGCGCGCTGGTTTCTTGGCGGCTTTCGCCCCCGCCCCCGCCTTGGCCGGCGTGAGCAGCTCCGCGAGGAACCGCCCGGTGTGCGAGGACGGCTCGGCGGCCACCTCCTCGGGAGTGCCGACCGCGATCGCCATCCCCCCCTCCTCGCCTCCCTCGGGGCCCATGTCGATCAATCGGTCGGCGCACTTGATCACATCGAGGTTGTGCTCGATCACGACTATGCTGTTGCCTGCGTCGACAAGACGCTGGAGCACCTCCAGCAGGCGCTGCACGTCGGCGAAGTGCAGGCCTGTGGTTGGCTCGTCGAGGATGTAGAGGGTCCTGCCGGTGGCGATCTTGGAGAGCTCGGTGGCGAGCTTCACCCGCTGGGCCTCACCCCCGGAGAGCGTGGTGGCGGGCTGTCCCAGGCGGACATAGCCAAGCCCGACAGCGTCGAGCGTCTCCAGACGACGGCGCACCTTGGGGATGTGCTCGAAGAAGCTCAGCGCCTCCTCCACCGGCATGTCCAGCACGTCGGCGATGCTCTTGCCCTTGAAGCGAACTTCGAGTGTCTCGCGGTTGTAGCGCTTGCCGTGGCACTGTTCACAGGGGACGTAGACGTCGGGCAGGAAGTGCATCTCGATCTTGATCTGACCATCGCCGCGGCAGACCTCGCAGCGCCCGCCCTTGACGTTGAAGCTGAAGCGACCCGGCTTGTAGCCGCGGGCGCGGGCCTCCTGGGTCTTGGAGAAGAGATCGCGGATGACGTCGAACAGGCCGGTGTAGGTGGCCGGGTTCGAGCGCGGCGTGCGCCCGATCGGCGACTGGTCCACCGCGATGATCTTGTCCAGCTGATCGAGGCCGTGGATCGCCCGGTGCGCGCCGGGTCGCTTGCGTGCACGATGCAGGCGGTTGGCCACCGCCTTGTAGAGGACGTCGTTGACCAGCGTCGACTTACCCGATCCCGACACACCGGTCACGCACGCCAGCACCCCAAGAGGCACGTGCACATCGATGTCCCTGAGGTTGTGCTGGGTGGCACCCACGATCTCCACGTAGCCGCTGGGCGTGCGCCTGCGCTCGGGCACCTCGACCGTGCGGGTACCAGCCAGGAACTGCCCCGTCAGCGACTCCTTGACCCGCTCCACCTCCTTGGCCGTTCCCTGGGCCACGATGTGGCCGCCGTGCTCGCCCGCTCCCGGCCCGAGGTCCACGAGGTGGTCGGCCGCGCGCATCGTCTGCTCGTCGTGCTCGACCACGATCACCGTGTTGCCGAGGTCGCGCAGGCGCTCGAGCGTTCCGATCAGCTTCGAGTTGTCGCGCTGGTGCAGGCCGATGGAGGGCTCGTCGAGGATGTAGAGCACCCCCACGAGCGAGGAGCCGATCTGGGTGGCCAGACGGATGCGCTGAGCCTCACCGCCGGAGAGGGTGGCCGCGGCGCGCTCCATCGAGAGGTAGCCGATCCCCACGTTCTCCAGGAACTGCAGGCGCTCTGAGATCTCCCTGAGGATCAGCCGCGCCACGTGGCGGTCGGTCTCTGAGAGCTCGACGTCCTCCAGCCACTCAAGCGCCCGCCGCGCCGACAGCGCGCAGAAGTCCTCGATCCGCGTGCCCGCGACGAGCACCGCTCGCGACTCCGGGCGCAGCCTCGCCCCGCCACAGGCCGGGCAGGCGCGCAGCGACATGAACTCCTCGATCTTCTCCCGCGTCCACTCCGAGTCGGTCTCGCGGTAGCGGCGTTGGAGGTTGGCCACGATGCCCTCGAAGCGGGTGGCATAGGAGCGCCTGCGCCCGTAGCGGTTGCGGTATGTCACCTGCACCGGCTCGCCGCCCGTGCCATGCAGGAAGACGGCGCGCTGGGACTCCAGCAGCTCGTCCCAGGGGGCGTCGAGGTCGATGTCGTACATCTCCGCGATCGCCTCGGTCATCTGCTCGTAGTAGTTCGACGCGCTGTTCGCCCATGGAGCGATCGCCCCTTCGCCGATCGACAGCGAGGGGTCGGGAACCACCAGCTCGGGGTCGATCTCCATCATCGAGCCGAGCCCCGTGCAGCGGTCACATGCCCCGTGGGGCGAGTTGAACGAGAAGATCCGCGGCTCCAGCTCCACGAGCGAGGGGCCGTGCTCGGGACAGGCGAAGCGCTCGGAGAAGGTGAACACGGTTCCCGGGTCGGGCACCGCGCCGGGGACGATCTGACCGGAGGGGGCACGTGTGCCCTTCGCCCCTTTGGTGTGCTCAGCCTGCTCGCGTTCCTTGGCCGAGCCCACGATCTCGACCTCCACGAGCCCCTCGGCAAGGCCCACCGCCGTCTCGATCGAGTCCGCCAGGCGCTTGCGCACGTCGTGGCGCATCACCAGGCGGTCCACCACCACCGAGATGTCGTGCTTGTAGCGCTTGTCCAGCACGATCGATTCCTCGAGCATGCGCACGCGGTCGTCGATCTTCACCCTTGCGAAGCCGTCGGTGCGCAGCTCCTCCAGCAGCTTGCCGTACTCGCCCTTGCGCCCTCTGATCACCGGCGCGAGCACCATGAAGCGAGTGCCCTCCGCCAGCTCCATCACCTGGTCGATGATCTGCTCGGCCGACTGGCCTACGATCGGCCGGCCGCAGATCGGGCAGTGAGGCTTGCCCACCCGCGACCACAGCAGACGCAGGTAGTCATAGATCTCGGTGACCGTGCCAACGGTTGAGCGCGGGTTGCGCGAGGTGGTCTTCTGATCGATCGAGATCGCCGGCGAAAGTCCCTCTATCGAGTCCACGTCGGGCTTGTCCATCTGCCCCAGGAACTGCCGCGCATAGGCCGACAGGGACTCCACGTAGCGGCGCTGGCCCTCTGCGTAGATCGTGTCGAAGGCGAGGCTCGACTTGCCCGATCCCGACAGCCCCGTGATCACCACGAGGGCATCGCGAGGCAGCTCGAGGGAGACGTCCTTGAGGTTGTGCTCGCGCGCTCCCGAGACGACGATCTGGTTACCGGCTGGCATTGCCGGTCATTCTATGACGGCGAACAGACGTTCGCCTCACAACCAGTAGGAATCTATAAGTAGGAAGTAATGATAGTCTTGTAGGAATGAGGGCCACGGTCTCCGAGAAGGGCCAGGTGACGGTGCCGAAGCAGCTGCGCGAGCGTCTTGACATCCGGCCTGGCGACGAGCTCGACTTCAGTGCCGAAGGGGGGCGTCTCGTCGCCTTCAAGGCTACGCCTGAAGATCCGGTTGACGCGGTGTATGGGAGCGTGGACCTCGGCCGCAGCACAGACGAGATCATCAGCGAGCTCCGCGGCGACGCAGACCTCGCTTGATCACCGCGGTCGATACGAGCATCCTGCTCGACGTCATCGGCGCCGACCCCACCTTTGGTCCCAGCTCCGCCGCCGCCGTGAGGCGGTGCCTGGGCGAGGGGCAACTCGTCGCATGCGAGGTGGTGTGGGCTGAGTCCGCCGCTTGTCTTCGCGACACCGAGACGGCGCTGGATCGCCTCGACAAGCTGCGCGTGACATACCGCGCACTCGATGCGGCGACGGCGCTGGCGGCGGGCCGAATGTGGAGCCTCTACCGGGACCGGCGCGGTACTCGCGAGCGAGTGATCGCCGACTTCCTGATCGGTGCTCACGCACTCCTACAAGCTGACCGCCTGCTGACACGCGACCGTGGCTTCTATCGCGACTACTTCGATGGGCTCGAGATCCTCGACCCGAGCGCGGGGTCATAGGGTCGTCAGACAGGCAGCTCCTCCACCGGCAGCCGAGGGCGGGTCGCGCCGCCCAGCGGCGTCCTACCCCTCGATCGCGGCGTAGACCTCGTCGATCAGCTTCAGCCGATCGGGCAGCTGGAAGTTCTCGGCAAGGTAGCGCTCGGTGTCGGCCCGCGACTCGCCGTTGAGTGCCATGTTCAGCGCAATCAGTCGGGCCCCATCGAGGTCGCCGGGGGCCGCCGCCGCCTGGGCAGGGGCCTCAGCCATCTGAGCTGGCGCGGGCGCCAGTGTCTGCTGGGCAGCAGCAGCCTGGACCGGCGGCGCGGCCAGCGCCTCGTCGAGCTCTGCCTCGAAGGCACCGTTGCGATCGGGCTCGGGGAGGTTGCGCCCCGAGGCCGCGTCGTAGAGTTCGCCCATCCCCGACTCCACGGCCGAGAGATCAGCGGCCAGGCGGCTCGCGCCCGAGCGCAGGCTCTCGATCAGGGCGCTCACCTCGCCGTCCATCGAGCCCACGCGCTCCAGTAGCGTGGCGGCCACCTGGGCCACCCCCGCGACGTGGGCGCGGGCCTTCTCGACCGCCTCTTCGCGCGTTTGCTCGGCATCGTGATCGGCCGTCTCGCGCACCTGGCGCACCGCGTCGAGCGCCTGGCGCTCGATTTCCGCCGCGGCCGTCTCGGCCGCCTCCAGGATGCTTTGCACCTGACTGCCGGCCGAGGAAGCCAGCGAGATGTCCGAAGCACCGCCGATCGCGGCGCGTTGCAGTTCGTCGAACTCGCCCGCCAGGGCGCGCAGGTGGGCATCGACCGCCGCGGGATCGTATCCCCGCCGGGAGACCGGGAAGTCCCTCCGTTCGATTGCCTGGCGATCGAACTCCACGGCGCGCATCCTAGGCGATGTCGCCCGTCGGGGTCTCGCTAGTGCTCGCGGGACCGGCGGGCGCCTCCTCGGCGCGGATCTCCTGAAGGTCCCTGCGCAGCTCGCGCAGCTCGTCACGAAGCTGTGCCGCGTACTCGAAGCGCAGATCGTCAGCCGCCGCGATCATCTCCTCCTCGAGCTCCACCACCATCCGCTCGAGCTCGTGCTTCGGCATCTCCTTGGCCGCGCCGCGCTTGGCCGTGCGCCGTTTGCGTCCCCGGGGGACCTTGGACTCGGCCTGCAGGAACTCGGCGATGTCGGAGATGCCCTTCACGATCGTGGCGGCCGTGATGCCGTGCTCCTCGTTGTAGGCCAGCTGGATCTCGCGCCTGCGGTCGGTCTCGGAGATCGCCGCTCGCATCGCCCTGGTCTCCTTGTCGGCGTACATCAGGACCTTCCCGTCCACGTTGCGGGCCGCCCGGCCGATCGTCTGGATCAGCGAGGTCTCCCCGCGTAGGAAGCCCTCCTTGTCGGCGTCGAGGATCGCCACCAGGGAAACCTCGGGCAGGTCGAGACCCTCGCGCAGCAGGTTCACGCCCACGAGCACGTCGTACTCGCCCAGGCGCAGGTCGCGGATTATCTGGATGCGTTCCAGCGTGTCGATCTCCGAGTGCAGATAGCGCGTCTTGAAGCCCATCTCCAGCAGGTACTGGGAGAGGTCCTCGCTCATCTTCTTGGTGAGCGTGGTCACCAGCACGCGCTCGTTGCGATCCACCCTGACCCGCACTTCGTTCATCAGATCGTCGATCTGGTTCTTGGTCTCCCTGACCTCGACAGCGGGGTCCACGATCCCAGTGGGGCGCACGATCTGCTCCACGATCCGCGTCGATTTGGTGCGCTCGTATTCGCCGGGGGTGGCCGAGACGAACAGCAGCTGCGGCGTGATCGACAGGAACTCCTGGAAGGTCTGGGGGCGGTTGTCCATCGCGCTCGGAAGCCTGAAGCCGTAGTCCACGAGCGTCTGCTTGCGTGAGCGATCGCCCTCGAACATGCCCCCGATCTGGGGCACGGTCTGGTGGGACTCGTCGCAGAAGCAGACGAAATCCTTGGGGAAGTAGTCGATCAGGCAGTAGGGCCTGGACCCCGGGGGGCGTCCGTCGAGGATCCGCGAGTAGTTCTCGATCCCCGAGCAGAAACCAACCTCCCTGAGCATCTCCATGTCGTACTGGGTGCGCTGGCGCAGGCGGTGGGACTCCAGCTGCTTGCCTTCGGACTCGAGCTGCTCGCAGCGCTCGTTCAGCTCGCGCCCGATCTCGGCCACGCCGGCCTCGATCGTGCCCTCCTTGACGTTGTAGTGCGTTGCCGGCCAGATCGCCACGTGCTCCAGGTCATCGGCGATCAGCTCGCCCGTGAGCGGGTCGAAGTGCTGAAGCCGTTCCACCTCGTCGCCGAACATGGTGGCGCGAAAGGCCGTCTCGGCGTAGGCGGGGAAGACCTCCAGCGTGTCGCCGCGCACACGAAAGCTGCCGCGCGAGAGCACGCTGTCGTTGCGCGTGTACTGGATCGAGACGAGTTTGTGCAGCAGCTTGTCGCGATCGACCTGCTCCCCGCGCCTGAGGATCTGCATGTTCATCTCATACGTTTCCGGCGAGCCCAGGCCATAGATGCACGACACCGAGGCCACCACGATCACGTCGCGGCGCGCGAACACCGCCGCGGTGGCCGCATGGCGAAGGCGGTCGACCTCCTGGTTGATGGCGGAGTCCTTCTCGATGTAGAGGTCCCGGCTGGGGACGTAGGCCTCGGGCTGGTAATAGTCGTAGTAGGACACGAAGTACTCGACCGCGTTGTCCGGGAAGAAGGTGCGGAACTCGTTGCACAGCTGCGCCGCGAGAGTCTTGTTGTGGGCGATCACGAGCGTCGGTCGCTGCACCGCCTCGATCACACCCGCCATCGTCATCGTCTTACCCGTGCCGGTGGCACCGAGCAGGGTCTGGAAGCGTTCGCCCCTGACGATCCCCTCGGCGATCGATTCGATCGCCTTGGGCTGATCGGCGGTGGGGGTGAAGACTGAGTCGAGCTTGAAGTCGGGCATCGCTGCCTCAGGTTAGAGGCTCCGCCGACGGACCCTCGACGTCCGATCAGCAGGTCCACGGCGAGGACGCTCGCTGCCCCTAGATGCCCAGCTCCCGCGGATATGTGTCGCGGTAGGCGCGCTGCGTGCCCAACACCCGCTGTACGTATTCCCGGGTCTCGGGAAAGGGGATCTCCCGCTGGGTCAAGGGCCTGCCGGCACCCTGAGCGTCTGCCACCCAATGATCGACGTTGGCCAGGCCCCCGTTGTAGGCGGCGACGGCGAGCATCTCGTTGCCGTTGTAGTGGTCGAGGAGATAGCGCAGGTAGTAGCTCCCGTAGGCGATGTTCACGCGCGGCGTCGCCAGGTCGCTCGCGGTGAACCGGCTCCCGCCCGAGAGATGGGCCAGGTAGTAGGCGGTCGCCGGCAGGATCTGCATCAGGCCCTCTGCGCCGGCCGAGGATTCACGCGGTTCGAATTTCGTCTCCGCGTAGATGACAGCGGCTATCAAGGCCGGGTCGAGGTGCTTGGCGGCGGCCTGTTCGCGGATGATGCCGACGTCGGCGAGCGGCAACTGAGACCCGTGCTGCGCCTGTTTCAGACCAGAGATCACCACAGCCGCGCACAGGAGCACGACCGCGATCGCCGCCACCGTCGCAAGCGGGCGCTGTCTCATTCTCCTAGCTTGTCAAGCACCGCTGACAGCTCCCGCTCGAGCTCCTCCACACTGCCATCGTTGCGCACGACGAAGCTCGCCCGCGCCGCCTTCTCATCCTGGGAGAGCTGGCGCGCGGCTCGCTCGTCGACGAGCTCGTGCCCGCGCGAAGCGGCGCGCCGGCGACGCAGGGCCTCGTCTGAGACCACGGCGATGGTCGCGTCGTAGAGCTCCTGGAGGCCCGCCTCGAACAGCAGCGGAACCTCGACCACGGCCGCCCGCGGCGCCGGCGTGCGGCTCCGCGCCTGTTCCAGCCAGCCGGCGACGCGGGCGCCCACCAGCGGCCACACCTGACCCTCGAGCCAGGCACGATCCTCGGACGTTGCGAACGCGTGGTGCGCGAGCACAGAGCGATCGACCACCCCTCCGGGCGCCACCTCCTCGCCGAAGCGCCCCACCACCGCGTCGCGCAGCTCGGGGCCCTCGTAGAGCTCGTGAACGACGGCATCGCTGGAGATCACCTCGGCTCCCAGCCGTCCCAGCGCCGCCAGGGCTGTCGACTTTCCCGCACCCAGGCCACCGGTCAACCCGACGAAGGGCACCGCAGCCGTCACAGCGTCACAGCCTCCTGGAGCGGGTGGGCTTCAGTCCTGTGAGGCGGGCTCGGAGGCGAGCTCGGGCTCACTGGCATCGGCGGGCGCCGACTCAGCCGTGTCCACGGCGCGGGCGACGCTGTCGTCCTCGATCTCCGGCGTCGCATCGCCGGCCTCGGCGGCTGCCTGCGGCGCCTCCTCGACAGGGTCCGCGGGAGCCTCCTCGGCGGCCGGTGCGGCGCTCTCCTCGACAGCCTGAGCGGCTGCCTCGGGCGCCTCGGCAACCTCACCGGTGGACTCGCCGGCCTCGAGGCCCTCGGGGGCCTGCTCGCCCTCCTCCGCGGCGGGCGCCGGCGGACGCTCGGGTTCACCGGGACGGGAGACGGGAAGAATCTGGTCCTCCACGCGCTTGGCCGACAGCGACAGGCGCCTGCGCTCGGAGTCGATCTCGAGGATCTTCACGCGGATCTCATCACCCGGGTGGACGATCTCGCGCGGGCTCTCCACGTGGTGGGGAGCCAGCTCGGAGATGTGCACGAGCCCCTCGACGCCGTCGAGGATCTCGACGAAGGCACCGAAGGTGACAACCTTGGTGACCTTGCCCTCGAGCTCGTCGCCGACGTTGTAGGTGTCGACGATCCGCTGCCAGGGGTCCTCCTGGGTCTGCTTGAGACCCAGGGAGATGCGCTGGCGGTCGCGATCGATGTCGAGCACCTTGACCTTGACGGTGTCGCCGATGTTGAGGATCTCACTCGGATGGTTGACGTGCGACCACGACAGCTCGGAGATGTGGATCAGGCCGTCGATGCCGTCGAGGTCGACGAACGCGCCGAAGTCGACGATGTTGGAGATCTGCCCCTCGACGACGAGGCCTGGCTGCAGCCGGTCGAGGATCTGCTGGCGAACCTCCTTGCGCTCCTCCTCCAGCACCGCGCGCCGTGAGAGCACGACGTTGTTGCGCGAGCGGTTCAGCTCAATGACCTTGGTCTCGATCTTCGTGCCCATGTACTCGTCGAGGTTCGGAACACGGCGGATGTCGACCAGCGAGGCGGGCAGGAAGCCGCGCACGCCAAGGTCGATGATCAGGCCGCCCTTGACGACCTCGATGACCGTGCCCTCCACCGGCTCGCCCGACTCGGCGGCGGTTTCGATGCGACGCCAGGCCTTCTCGAAGCGGGCACGCTTCTTGGACATGATCAGGCGGCCGTCCTGATCCTCCTTGGTCATGACGATCGCGTCGACCTCCTCGCCGAGGTGGACCTCCTCGTTCGGATCGACGGCCTTGCGAATCGAAAGCTCGTTCGCGGGGATGACGCCCTCGGACTTGTAGCCGATGTCGACGAGGACCTCGTCCTTGTCGATGCGGACGACGTGGCCGGTGACGACCTCGCCCTCCTCTATCGCCCGGAAAGTGGCGTCGTAGTTGGGGACGATCTGGCCGTCGACTTCCAGCAACAGGCCGTTCGAGCCCTCGACAACGCGAGCGGCGGGATTCTCCATCAAGGTTTGCACCGGCCGAAGCGTAGCGCAGCCGTATCATTCGCCGTCACATGCCTGTTCGAGCGACGAAGCGGGGGGAGCAGCGCACCCGCTTGGAGCGCGATTGCGACGTGCTCGTCTGCGGGGCCAGTTTCGCTGGCCTGGCGGTCGCCAGAGAGCTTGCCGGGACGGGCGCACGGGTGCTGGTGATCGACCGCTACGAGATCGGCGAGCGCCAGACCTCGGCCTGCGGCATGCCCACAGTGTGGCTCGAGGCGCTCGGGCTGATGGGCTCGCTGCGGCAGAGCTTCGACGAGCTCGTCGTGCACACGCCGTACCGCACATCGCGCTGGCAGCTGCCCTGGTCCTTCTCGACGTTCGACTACCGCGAGCTGTGCGCGCTGCTGTGGGCTCAGGCGGACTCGAGAGAGGTCGAGTTCGAGACCGCAACCGTCACCTCTCGCAGCGGCTTCGCCGTGCAGACCGATCGCGGAGAGCTGCGTGCGCCGCTGATCGTCGACGCGCTCGGCTGGCGGCGCTCGCTTTCCAATGCGACGCCGATCCAGCCGCCGGGCGCACGCCTCTCGCGGGGCCTAGAGGTCCATCCGGGGGGCGCCGGCGAGGAGATGGAGCTGTGGATCGACCCCCGCTACATCCGCTCGGGCTACTCGTGGAGCTTTCCGGCCGCCGATGAGGTCCGCGTGGGGGTTGGCTCCTTCTGGCCCGCCCATCACGTCAAGGAGCCCACGGTCAGGCTCGCCCACGACCTGGGGCTGCCCCCAGACGGCTACCAGGGCAACTGGATACCCCACCAGCTGCGCCGCGCGGTCGAGGACCACGTCTTCTTCGCCGGCGATTCCGCCGGACACTGTCTCCCACTGACCGCCGAGGGGATCCGCACCGCCCTCTACTTCGGTATCGCCTGCGGACGCGAGCTGCGGGAGGTCGTCGAAGGCAACGCCACCCGTGAGCAGGCATTGGCTCGATATGGCGCCTTCTCGGACTCCCACGCCCGCAAATTCCGCTGGCTGCTAAACGTCCAGCGCGCGGTCGGGCAGATGACGCCGAGCCGCGCAACCACCGCGGTGGTTCATGCCTTCGAAAGCCGTCGCCTGGCGGCGTGGGCTTTCACCCACTACCTGGACATCGCCCCCGCCACCTTCGTCGGATCGCGACCCTCCCACCCACGGCGGCAGGTCGCGGCCGTGGGGGCCTGAGCCGCCTCGATCCCAGATGTGGGTGCTCCTCAGGCGACGCGGCGCAAACGCGGCTTGAGCGTCCTCGTCGCCTCGAGCGCGAGCTGACTGGCCTCGACGGCACTCGCCCAGGAGACCTCTGCCAGCAGCCCGGGGGCCGCCACCATGTCGCCGGCCAGGAACACGCCATCGCCGCGGTCGACCGACGGCCGGTCGCGCCAGGTGGTGCCCGGCATGTCCAGCGCGCCACTGCGGCCGTCCATCACCTGTCGCCGGCGCCAGGTCTCGCGCTCGCGCCAGTCCACGAGCCCCACGTCCAGGAGCCGCTCCAGGCGCAGTGCGGCCTGCTCGGTGCTCTCTCCGGGGCGGATCGGCATCTGTGCCTGGATCAGCTCCTCGCCGTCCGGCGCGATCGATGGGTTCGTCGTCGAATAACGCCCGATCCAGCCAGCCTCGTCCATGTCCGAGACGATCGCGGGATCACCCCGGCGCTCGCGCAGGCCGAGGTCCACGCAAACGGTCTTGCCGCTCATCCATGTCAGGCTGTCGTCGCCAAGGAGGTCACGCGCCTGAGAGAGCTCCGTTGCGACGATCACCGGTGTCTCGGGCAGGCTGTCCACGCGGCTGCCCGTCTGGACCTCCACCCCGAGCTCGTGGATGCGGCGCTCCAGCGCGCCAACCAGCGTGCTCCAGCCGCCGACCGGATAGCGAACGGGCGTGGGGACGCTCATCAGGAGGCGGGTGGCTCGCGGCCAGACGAACGCCGCCGAGAGCTCTCCCGGGTCGTGGTGGTAGGTGAAGACGCCGCACGCCGAGGACAGGAGGTCAGCCGTGCGCTGATCGCTGTGGCTGCTCACCCATGTGCGGAAGTCCACATCGGCGGGGGCCTCACGCCCACGAAGGCGCAGGATTGCGGGCAGAGAGCCCAAGGGCGGCGTGCGTCGCAGCGAGCCATCGATGCGAAGCCGTGCGCCGGTGAGCCGTGGACTGACGTTCGCGGGCAGGATCTCGCGCTCACGCAGCCACTCCCAGAACGGACCGTGATACATCGCATGGGGGCCGAGGTTCGCTTTGTATGGTCCCTCGGTGCTGCGCCCGCGACCGCCCAACTCGCTGTGCGCCTCCAGCAGGCTCACGCGCGCACCCTCTTCGGAGCAGGCGATCGCCGCGATGAGTCCCGCGAGCCCTCCTCCTACGATCGTGATCTGGCTCGTTGCGGTGCCGTTGGTTTGATTCATGGCGATGCCTCCATTCGGGGAGCCGACTCGAAGCCGGGCGAAGAGGTGTCCTGATGGTTGCAAGCTACGCCGCTACTGGCCTGCTTTACAGTTCCAGTTGTGGATGGCAAGAGAGAACCAGTTGGGTCCACAACAGGTCCGGGACTGCTCGTCGAGATCGATCGTGCGGGCGAGCTCCCGCTGCACGAGCAGATCGAGCGCGCGCTGCGCGAGCGGATTCGCTCGGGACGTCTGCCCAGCGACACACGCCTACCCTCGACCAGGGCGCTGGCTCTGGAGCTGGGGATCTCACGTGGCGTGGTCACCGAGGCCTACGGGCAGCTTGCCGCGGAGGGCTATCTCTCGATGCGCCAGGGAGCTCCCGTGCGGGTGGCGCGAGCCGTGCGCACGACCGGACCACGGGCCCCCGCCCGCTCGCTGCTCGAAAGCTTTCCCTATCACTTCCATTCCGGGCAGCCCGACCTCTCCGGGTTCCCCCGCGAGGCGTGGCTGCGTTCGCTGCGCCAGGCGCTTCGCGACTCCCCTCTGTCCGCCGTCGGCTACGGCGACCCCCGGGGCATCCCGGCCCTACGCGAAGCCCTCGCCGACTACCTGAACCGCGTACGCGGGATGGACGGGGATCCCGAGCACACGCTCGTGTGCACCGGCTTCATGCAGGGCTTCTCGCTGCTCTGCCGTGCCCTGCGCAGTCGCGGCGTCGAGCGCTTCGCACTGGAGGATCCCGGCTGGCACCTGCACCGCCTGATCGTCGAGAACGCCGGCATGGAGGTCGTGCCGATCCCTGTCGACGAAGAGGGGCTGCAGGTCGAGGAGCTCACGCGCAGCGATGCGGACGCCGTGCTCGTCACCTCCGCGCATCAGTTCCCGACCGGGGTGGTGCTCAGTCCCCAGCGACGGGCAGCCCTGATCGAGTGGGCCGAGGACGAGCGGTTGATCGTCGAGGACGACTACGACGCCGAGTACCGCTATGACCGGGTGGCGGTGGGTGCGCTTCAGGGCCTGGCGCCCGAGCATGTCGTCTACATCGGCTCCGCCAGCAAGCGCCTGGCGCCGGGCATGCGCCTCGGCTGGATGCTGATGCCCTCGTGGCTGGCCTGGGAGCTCACCGCCGCCAAGGCCGTCGAGGACGGTGGCTCGGAGGCGCTGGGTCAGCTCGCGCTCTGCGACTTCATCCTCAGGGGAGAGCTCGACCGGCACCTGCGGCGCATGCGCCTGCGCTATCAGCACCGTCGCGAGAGGCTGCTGGAAGCGCTCGCGAGATGGCTCCCCGAGGGACGCCTGCGCAGCCCGGGGGCGGCAGGGCTGTTCGAGCTTATCGAGCTACCGGACGGGGTCGACGAGGCAGCCCTCCTGCGCGCCGCCGCTGCCCGCGGCGTGGGCGCCGAGGGTCTCTCCTGGCACCGCTACTCGCCGGGTGGCCATCCGGGGGTGCTGCTCGGCTACGGCAACCTCTCCGAGCCGGCGATCGAGCAGGGGGTGCATCTGCTGGGAGAGGCGCTTCGCGACAGCTCCTAGTACTAGGGCGCCGGCGTCACGACAAGCGCTCGACTCAGGACCTGCGGTTGCTCACTTCGCCTCGAGCCAGGTGCGCCCGGCCCCGATGTCCACCCCCAGCGGCGGCTGGCGCTCGCCCCACACACCCACCATCTCGCGCTCGATCAGCTCCTTGGCGGCGGCGGTCTCCTCGGGGGGGCCTTCGAACAGCAGCTCGTCGTGAATCGTGAGCAGCAGTCGCGTCCGCAGACCCGACTCGGCCAGCGCACTGTGACAGCGCACCATCGCCAGCTTGAGGATGTCGGCGGCCGTGCCCTGAATGACGGTGTTGACGGCAAGGCGCTCGCCGAGCGTGCGCACCTGGTAGTTGCGGGCGCGCAGCTCCGGGATCTGACGGCGGCGCCCCCACAGCGTCTGCACGTCTCCGGCCTCCTTGGCGTGCTCGATCGTGCTCGCCATGAAGGCGGCCACCTTGGGGAAGCGCAGGAGGTAGGCGTCGATGAACTCCTTGGCCTCCTCGCGGGGGATGTTGAGACGGTCGGCCAGCCCATAGTCGGACAGGCCATAGACGATCCCGTAGTTGATCATCTTGGCCTTCGAGCGCATCCCCGGGTCGATGGCGTCGTCGCTCACCCCGAACACGCGCGAGGCGGTCGCCGTGTGGACGTCCTCGCCGCGGGCGAAGATCTCCATCAGCACGTCCTCCCCGGCGGCGTTGGCAAGCACGCGCAGCTCGATCTGGGAGTAGTCGGCCGAGATCAGCAGGTTGCCCTCCTCTGCCTCGAAGCAGCCACGGATCTCGCGCCCGAGGGGGGTGCGGATGGGGACGTTCTGCATGTTGGGGTTGGTGCTCGACAGGCGGCCCGTCTGGGCGACCGCCTGCAGGAAGGTGGTGTGAATCCGCGAGTGCTCGTCGACGAGCGCGGGCAGCACGTCGAGGTAGGTCTTGATCAGCGTCGAGAGCTCGCGCCAGCGCTCGATCTTGGGGATGATCTCGTGCTCGGTGCGGATCGCCTGTAGGACGCGGGCGTCGGTGGAGAAGCCCGTCTTGCCGCGGCGCTTGCGCGAGAGGCCGAGCTTCTCGAACAGGATCTCCCCCAGCTGCTGGGGCGAGGAGATCAGGAACTCCTCATCGGCGAGCACGAAGATGTCGCGTTCGAGCGTCCCGATCTCCTCACTTACCCGCTCGGTGATGGCTGCCAGCCGCTCCAGGTTCAGCCTCACCCCGAGCAGCTCCATGTCGCGCAGGACGGCGACCAGCGGGAGCTCGATATCGGACATCAGATCGCCGAGACCGCGCTCGGCGATCTGCTCGCGCTGCCAGTCCGCCAGGGCGCTCAACAGGATCGCCTCGCCGGCAAGTGGATCGTCGAGATCGGTGGCGAAGCCACGCTCTTCGCAGAGCTCGGCGAAGGGATAGCCGCGACGGGCCGGCTCGAGCAGGTAGGCGCCGAGCAGGGTGTCGTGGGTCAACCCCGGCGGCACCGTCCCCAGCGCCTTGGCGTCGTGGGCGATCACCGCCCGCTCGGCGCAGGCCCCGGCCACCTCCTCCGGCCCGATGCAGTCGCCGGCGATCACCACCCCGTCCACGGCCACGGCAAAGCGCCATGGAGCACCGTCGGCGAACAGCTCGCCCTCGGGCGCCTCGCTCTCGCTGACCACCACATGCAGCTCGCTGTCCGGGCGCCCCAGACGGGCGATGTCGGCCGGGGAGCCTGCGCGCAGGCGGGCGGTGAGCATGACCTCGGTGGAGGACGCCGGAGCCGCGACATCGGGATCGCCCAGCGCTTCCTCCAAGCGCCGCAGGGGGTCGCGCAGCTCGTACTCGCGGAACATCTCCCGCACCCGCGAACGGTCGGGCTCTCGCGCCGCCTCGGCGGAGATGTCGACATCGACCTCGACGTCGCGCTGGACGGTGGCCAGTTGCTTGGAGACGCGGGCGTCCTCGGCGAACTCGATCAGGTTCTGTTTGCGCTTGGCCCCTTTGATGTCATCGACGTGGGCGAGCACCTCCTCCAGCGATCCATAGCTCTGAATCAGATCGCTGGCGGTCTTGTCGCCGATGCCGGGGATGCCGGGGATGTTGTCGGAGGTGTCGCCCTTCAGGCCATAGAAGTCGGGGATCAGCTCGGGAGGGATCCCGTAGCGGTCGACCACCGCCTGACGGTCATAGAGCTTGGTGTCAGTGATGCCCCGTGAGGTGGCCATCACCTGAACCAGGCCCGCGTCGTCGATCAGCTGGAACACGTCGCGATCGCCTGTCACGATCGTCACCGGCACCGGCGGGCTCGCTTGCAGGGCGCGCTCGGCCAGCGAGGCGATCACGTCGTCGGCCTCATAGCCCTCGACCCGCACGTTGCGATAACCGAACGCCTCCACCAGCGGTTCCATGGCGGGCCACTGCTGCTTGAGCAGGTCCGGGCGCGAGCGCCGCTGGGCCTTGTACTCGGCGAACAGCTCGCTGCGTCCCGAGGTGCCGGCATCCCAGGCCACCACCGTCGGGCACACCCCGTACTCGGTCACGATCTTCACGAGCATCGAGGCAAAGCCGAAGATGGCGTTGGTGGGGATTCCGGTCGAGGTCGCGATCGACTCGGGCAGGGCGTAGAAGGCGCGGTAGACGAGGCTTGGCCCGTCGATCAGGAACAGGCGCCGCCCGCCCGGCCCAATCCCGGCGGCGGCGCTCGCCGCACGGGTGGTGGCGCTCGCCGGTGCGTCCGCTGTGGCCTTGGCTGCCATCGTCTGAGCACTCTACGAGCAGGAGCGGGGGGCCGCGGCCAGGACGCCCGCAAACACGAACAAGTGCCCGCGCCGCATACCTCCTAACATCCCCTCCCGCCAAACGACCTAGGAGCAATACCCCGTGAGCGCAACCCCAAGCGCGCAATACCGCCTGATCATCCGCGTGAAGCTCGAGGACTCACAGGGCATCCTCGGCCGAATCACCTCCGCGATCGCGGAGGCCGGCGGGATGGTCGGTGCCGTCGACCTCGTCGAGGTGGACGACGGCCAGAGCCTGCGCGACATCGTGGTGGATGCCTCCGGCCCGGATCACTGGGACCGCATCATCGCGGCGATCAACGCGGTCGAGGGCGGCGAGGTCATCGACACGACCGACCGCACCTTCCTGGTGCACATGGGGGGCAAGATCGAGCAGCACAACAAGCATCCGCTGAAGACGCGGGATGACCTCTCGATGGCCTACACCCCGGGCGTGGCGCGGGTGTGCCTGGCGATCGCCGAGGACGCTGACAAGGCCTTCCAGTACACGATCAAGCGCAACACGGTGGCCGTCGTCTCCGACGGAACGGCGGTCCTGGGGCTGGGCGACATCGGCCCGCGAGCGGCGATGCCGGTGATGGAGGGCAAGTGCTGCCTGTTCAAGGAGTTCGCCGGGGTCGACGCCTTTCCGATCTGCCTGGACACCACCGACGCCGACGAGATCGTGGAGACGGTCAAGCGCATCGCGCCCGGCTTCGGGGGGATCAACCTCGAGGACATCTCGGCCCCGCGCTGCTTTGAGATCGAGGACCGCCTGAAGGCGGAGCTCGACATCCCGATCTTCCACGACGACCAGCACGGGACGGCCGTGGTCGTGATGGCTGCCCTGCTGAACGCCGTCAAGCTCACGGGCAAGCGGCTGGAGGATCTGCATGTGCTCGTGATCGGGCTCGGGGCGGCCGGGATCGCGGTGACGAAGATCCTGCTCGAGGGCGGCGTGCGCCACATCATCGGCGCGGACTCCCGCGGGGCACTGCACGCCGACCGCGAGGACTACCTCGATGGCTCGATGAACGCCGTCAAGCGCTGGTTCACCGAGTCGACCAACCCCGAAGGCCGCTCCGGCGCACCGGCGAATGTGATCGACGGCGCCGACCTGCTGATCGGGGTATCCGGCGCCCGTGCCCTGCCGGCGGAGGCGTTGGCGCGCATGAACTCCGATGCGATGGTCTTCGCCATGGCCAACCCCAACCCCGAGGTCAACCCCGAGGAGGCGGCGCCCTACGTGCGCATCATGGCCACTGGGCGCTCGGACTACCCCAACCAGATCAACAACGTCCTCTGCTTCCCCGGGATCTTCCGGGGCGCTCTGGACGTGCGCGCGCCCACCATCACCGAGGAGATGAAGATGGCCGCCGCTCGTGCCATAGCGGCGATCATCGACGAGAGCGAGCTGCGCGAGGACTACATCATCCCCTCGGTGTTCAACCGCGACGTCGCCCCTGCGGTGGCCGCGGCGGTGGCCGAGGAGGCGCGCGCCGACGGCCTCGCACTGGCCGGCCAGGAGGTCGGCTACGCCCCCGGCGACACCGCCGGCCAGGGCGTCTCGATGAGCGACGGGCGGGTGTGAGCGTCACGCGCGTCCTCATAACCGGCGCCACAGGCCTGATCGGTCCCCAGCTGGTGGACGCCCTGCGCTCCGGCGGCGCACAGGTCAGCGTCCTCACGCGCGACCCCGAGCGCGCGAAGGAGAAGCTGGGCGACGTCGAGGCGGCGCACTGGGATCTGCTGAGCGAAGCGGCACCGGCCGCGGCGCTGTCTGGATGCGATGCGGTGGTGCACCTGGCCGGCGAGCCCGTCGCTCAGCGCTGGAGTCCCAAGGTCAAGCAGGCGATCCGCATCAGCCGGGTGACGGGCACGCGCAACCTGATCGAGGGCCTACGCGCGGCCGAGCCACGTCCACGGACGCTGCTGAGCTCCTCGGCGATCGGCTACTACGGCGCGCACGGCGTGGAGCCGCTCGATGAGGAGGCTCCACCGGGAGACGATTTCCTGGCCCAGGTGTGCGTCGAGTGGGAGGCCGAGGCGGCCAGGGCCACGGAGCTGGGGCTGCGCGTGATCCAGCTGCGAACGGGGGTGGTGCTCGACAGCTCGGGCGGAGCGCTCTCGAAGATGCTGCCGCCGTTCAGGCTGGGCGTCGGTGGCCCGGTTGCCGGCGGGCGTCAATACATCTCCTGGATCCATACGGCCGATCTCGTGGGGATCATGCTGGCGGCACTGGCCGATGAGCGCTGGAGCGGACCCGTCAACGGCACTGCGCCCGAGCCCCTCCCCAACCGCGACTTCTCTCAGGTGCTGGGACGGGTGCTGAAGCGTCCGGCGCTGCTCCCGGTCCCCGGGCTCGCCCTGCAGCTCCTCTACGGGGAGATGGCCGAGATCGTGACCACGGGCGCCCGTGTGGTGCCGGCCAAGCCACTCGTCCTCGGCTACGAGTTCGAGCATCCTCAGCTGGAGGAGGCGCTGCGCTCGGCGCTGGAGGCCTGAGCGAGGGCGTCGATCACGCGGGCGCCGCGACCGGCTCCTTGCGGGCGACGGGACGGTTCTCTGTCTCGATGATCACCCGGCACGGCCGCTTGCTCAGCAGATAGGCGGCCGTGGGGCCGATGCGCTGCTCTCCGGCGGGCGCGTGGATGGCCGACCAGTAGATCACGTCGCTGTGCACGCGTTCGGCTTCCTGCACCAGCGCCGAGCCGGGGTTGCGCGTGCGGATCAACCCGGTGTGGATCTTGATGCCGGCCCGCCTGGCCTGGATGCGGGCGCTCTCCAGCACGGAGCGCCCATGGGCCTCCTCCTCCTGCAGACCCGACTCCAGGGACAGCTGACTCGGGACTGGGAGCACGTAGATGGCATAGACGACGCCTTCCTCGCCGATCAGCTTGGCGGCGCTCTTGAGCGCCGAGGCACTGACGTCGTCGCCGAAGATGGGCACGAGCGCGGTCTTGTACTCGAGCTCCTCGAAGTCGGCGGGGCGCTCGGGACGGGCGATGCGGTAATGCTCTTTGGGACGCAGCCCCTGGCGCTTGCGATAGAGGAAGTAGCCCCCCATCCCGAGGATCATCCAGGGGATGCCCACCACCCTGGCCTCGCTGTGCAGCACGACCACGGCCACCCAGGCGGCGGCCGTGCCGATGCCGCCGATGACCGCCGTCAGCGGTATCTCGGCACCGCGGATGCGCAGGCTGAAGGGCATGCGATAGGGACGCTCGCGGTCGGGGTCCTTGATCCGCAGGGCCACGACGGCGGCATGGGCGATCGTGAACGAGAGCATCGCCCCGAAGGAGTAGAGGTTGCCCAGCACTTCGGTGTTCCCATAGAGGATCAGTGCGCCGGCGAGCGCCGAGAAGAACACGAGGGTGAACCAGGGGGTGCGGAACTTGGCGTGCAGCTGGGAGAACAGCGCCGGCAGCTGGCGGTGCTCGGCCAGCGACCAGGACAGGCGCGAGATCCCGATCATGCCCGGCGTTGGTGGCGATGAACAGGATGGTTGCGGCGAGGATGCCGACGTAGTACTGAGCCAGCTTGAGCACCGTCCCGTGCAGGCCCAGCCGCGAGATGATCCCCAGAACGGGGTCGTTTTGGAAGAAGCCCCCCAGGCCCGTGGCATAGCCGGGATGGGCGAAGCTCTGCTGCAGCGCGGGGCTGTAGCCGACGCCATGGTGGACGATGGGCAGCGCCGAGAGCGCCACGACGGAGATCCCGGCATAGACGCCGAGCACGGCCAGCACCACGAGGTTGACCGCCTTGGGCACCTGGGTGCCGGGATCGCGCGACTCCTCGGCCATGTTCGCCACGGTCTCGATGCCCGTGTAGGCCAGCATCGCCAGCGAGAGGGCGAAGATCAGTTCTTTCCAGCTGGGGACGCTGCCCAGGTGCACCTGGTGGATCAGCAGCGACGGGTTCAGCACGAGCACGGCGCCCACGCCCACGAGCAGCACCTGCGTGCTCAGGTCGAGGATCGCGAGGACGAAGTTGAGCTTGGCCGACTCGCCGAGGCCGCGGATGTTCAGCGCGGCGAGCAGCCCCACCACGATCAGCCCGCCGAAGATGTCGTCGGGGTTGTGGTTGAGGGCATGCAGCCCCGGGAAGGCGCTCAGGTAGTGCGGGACGAAGAACGCCGAGATGGCGATGGTGAGGATGTAGTCGAGACTCAGCGCCCAGCCGGCGAAGAACGAGACCACGTCGTCGAAGGCATGGCGCGCGAACGATGATGAGCCGCCCGCTTCGGGGAACATGGCGGCGCCCTCGGCGTAGGTTTTGGCCGTCAGAGCGAACAGGCCGCCGGCGAACAGGAAGACCAGCGGGGTGAGGCCGAGGGCGTGAGCCGCCACCAGGCCGAGGGCGTAGTAGATCGAGGAGCCGACGTTTCCGTAGGCGGTGGCGAACAGACCCGAGACGCCAACCGTCCGACGCAGACCATGCTCTGAGAGGCGTGCCATTCAGCGCAGCGTATATAGCGACAGGCTGTGGCAGCGCCTCCATCCCACCCGTTCGCGCATGGAGCGAGGATGCAAAATCCCATTCATTGCAAGGGCGAAAGCAGGAGTGCCACGTATGATCCCGACGCCGGCATCCCCAACCGGCATTGGCTATGGAAACGGCACGACGCGAAAACTACGACTCAGGCGAGCATTTCGTCCTCGAATACGGCGAGCTGCGCTTTACGTTCAACGAGACCGACTTCTCCGAGCGCTGCGAGCAGGCGGCTCTCAAGCTCGGGTTCGTGGGCGGCCGCCTCGGCGAGGAGGAGCTCGAAGATCTCGTGAACCTGGCCGTCAACGGGGAGATCCTGGAGCCCGCCTCAGACCTCGGCGAGCACGTCAACGACTGCTGGCCGGAGCTGGTGGGGCCGGCCGAGCGCTCCCTCGTCCATTGGCTGCGCCGTCTGGTGTTCCGCGGCGCCTGGCTCGATCAGCGCGTCAAGGAGGGCGAGCTGGGCATCAGCTACGACGAGCAGAGCGGAACCTTCGCCTATGTGCAGCCGACCGATCCCGCCTCTCCCAGCAGCGGCGAGCCGATCGAACTGGCGCCCGAGCCCTCGTGGGGCCGGGTCGCCTACCGCCGCTAAGAAGCAGCCTCCACGGCGGCGGCCCGGGCCTTGGTGACGGCCTTGGCGCCGTCCTCGCCGACGAGGAGCTCCAGCTTCAGGGTGGTGCTGTTGATGAGATCGATGATCGGTTGGCGCCCGGTGGAGGTCAGGGCTGCGTCGAGGGCGATCACGGTGGTCTCGCCCCCGAAGGCGTGTGAGGCGGTTGCGACAATCGTCAGCGAGCCGCTGTCGCGCAGGTTGCGGGCCGCGGCGAGTGCCTTGCGGGCCGCATGAGGGTTGAGTCCGTCGAGGCTGTCGATCAGCACGAGTGCGTCTCCCCCGCGTGTCGCCACCCGCTTGGCGGCGTCGACTGCCCGCTCGACCGCCTGGCCCTGCGAGTCCGCCGAGGCGGCGAAGCTGAGTGCCGCCGCGGGTGCGACGGAGCCCGCCTGCCACTCCTGGATCTCCTCGGGCCTGGATCCGGCCAATACGACGGAGACCTCGATGCCCTCACGCCCGTTGACCGCGTCGAACAGGCGGCGCAGCGTCTCGCTCTTGCCCGAGTGACGCGCGCCCACGATCACAGCGCGCGAGCCGCGCCCGAGTGGGGTCAGCCACTCGATCGCCTCGAGGGTCGGATCCTTGGAGTCGAGCGCCAGTCGCTCGCTGGGCCACTCGACGGGCAGCTCCTCATAGCGGGTGCCCTCGGACACGGCATCCGCCGAAGCGCCGTTGATCGTGTCGATTCTGACCAGCGAGGGGTAGCGCTCGGAGCGTCGCGGCGTGCGCACGGGTCCGGTGACGCGATCGCCGGAGACGAGCTCACAGCGGCGCACCTGGGCGGCAGAGATATAGACGTCGTCGTCGGAGGGCTCGGGAGGATCGACGCGCAGGAAGGCAGAGCCGTTGCCCAACACCTCGACCACCCCGGCGGCGATCCGCCCGGGCGTCTCTGAGTCGGTCTCCTCGCTGGGCTCGGAGCCCCGACGGGGAGCGCCCTCTTTTGCGTTCGATCCCCCGCGCGAGCCCCTACCCCTGCTCCGCCTGGATGTGCCCGTAGAGGAGGAGCCGGCCTCAGGCTCCTCGAGCGCCGGCGTCACTGCTCGGCTTGCCCTCGTCCCCGTCGTCCTGCGAGCGTGAGCTCGTCGAACGGCGAGCGCGGGGAGCACGACGCCTGCGCGCCCGGGCGGGACGCTCCTCCTCGCTGTCGTCGTCCTCCTCAGTGGTGCTCTTGGCCTTGCTCGGTTCCCCGAGGATGGCGTCGATCAGATCTGCCTTGCGCAGACGCCTGAAGCCGTCCAGGCCGATCTCGTTGGCGATTGCATGGAGGTCGGCGAGAGGGCTGGCCTCCAACTCGGAGCGCTCAAGTACGGCCATGGTATGTCCTTCTTTCTTCGTGGAGGGGCGGTTGGCGTCCGGCCGCGTTGGACAGCGGTCGGCACCCGTTGTTGACCTTCAGCCTAGCGTCTCGCCGAGGCGGTCGTGCTCGAGACGGTCGTAACGGATTTCCTCGCCCAGCACCAGATCCCTGCCCGGCTCGAGCTCTCCGGCCAGCGCGGCACGGACGGCGAGGAAGTCCTTTGCGCCGGCCACATCGTGAAGGCGGAAGATGTGCGCGCCCCGCTCGACGCCATGGCCGAGGGCAGCCAGCGTCCCCGCCTCACGCTCCCGGGGTGAGCGGCCGGTGAGAGCGCCGATGAAGTCCTTGCGCGAGATCGCCATCAGCAGCGGACGTCCAAGCTCATGCAGGCGCTCGAGCTCGTGCAGCAGACGAATGGTCTGGGCGGGCGTCTTTGCGAAGTCGGGGCCCGGGTCGAGGATCAGCTGCTCGGGGCGCATGCCCCGAGCGAGCGCCAGCTCCATCCGCTGGCCCAGAAAGGCGATCACCTCATCGACGATGTCGCCGTAGAGGTCCGGGTCCTGGAGGCGTTCACGGGGCGCGGCACGGGTGTGCATCACCACCAGCGCGGCGCCGCTGTTTGCGCACACCTCCGCCAGGCGCGGATCGAGCAACCCGCTGACATCGTTCACGATCCTGGCGCCCGCTGCGATCGCCGCACGAGCTACCTCGGGCTTATAGGTGTCCACGGAGACCACAGCCCCGAGCTCGTCAGTGACGCGCTCGATCAGCGGAGCCACCCGGGCGATCTCCTCCTGAACCTCCACAGGCGGGCGCCCCGTGGAGGCGGACTCTCCACCGATGTCGAGCATGTCGGCGCCTGCCACGAGCAGCTCCCGGGCCAGCTCGAGCTGGGCGTCGAGGCCCACATGCAGTCCGCCGTCGCTGAAGGAGTCGGGCGAGGCGTTGACGATGCCCATCAGCAGCGGGCGGCGACCGAGCTCGATTACCGTCCCAGCCGCGCTCAGCTCGAAGGTCGGGGCGCTCATGGCATCGCTACGGGAGGCAGCGATGGGGTCTCGTTGCTGCCTGGCTGGGGTCGATCGGCCACCGCGAGAATCCCCTCGGCGTCGGCCTCAGCGGCGAAGCCGGCGAGCTCCAGCTCCAGGCGCCCGGCGTCCCAGCCGAGCTCACGTGCGAGGACATCCCCCACCCGGCGCACCGGATGTGCACCATCCGCCGCCGACTCGGACGCGGTCAGCTCGTGCGCGGCCAGCAGGCCGAGGCGGGTGCGTCGTAGCAGCACGTCGCCGATCGAGCGCGCCTGCTCGTGGCGGGCGGCGAGCACCACCTCGGCGAGCAGGTCGGGGAGGCCGGCCACGACCGGCTGGGCGAGCTCACCCCGCTCCGCGGCGAGGGCCAGCACCTCGTGGGCGGCGTGGCCATAGCGAGAGGCGAGCGGCTGGTAGGAAGCCTCGGGCACGCCCTCGACACGAGGCAGCTCCCGCGCGTCGATGGCCTGTCCGAGCGGCACTTCGTGGGTGCGGCAGGGGGCATCGCGCGCGTCGCGCTCCACCAAGCGATCGACGGTCATCTTGGCCATTCGCCGCCAGGTGGTGAGCTTTCCTCCGGTGATGGTGATCATCCCCGAGGAGGTCTCATACAGCTCGGCCTTGCGCGAGATGTCGACCGACTTCTTCGGGTCTCCGGTGGATATCAGCGGGCGCACCCCCGCGAACGCCCCGGTCAGCTGCCCGGGTGCGAGCTCGGTGCCGAAGAAGCCGTTGACGGCATCGAGCAGGTAGTCGACGTCGTCGGCGGAAGGCCTGATGTGATCGAGCGTGCCCTCGTAGTCGTTGTCGGTGGTCCCCACCAGGGTGTGTCCGAGCCAGGGGAGCGCGAAGATCGAGCGCCCGGATCCAGCCGGAACGATCGCGCCGCCGACGAGTGGCAGGTCGGCGTGGCGGATCGTGACGTGTGTGCCGCGGCTGGGCCTGATTCGTGGAAGCTCGGCCTCCTCGTGGAGCTCCTGGGGTCGCAGCTGATCGGCCCAGACTCCGGTGGCATTGACCACGTTGGCGGCTCGCACCTGGAAGCGCTCGCCGCTCTCGACGTCCAGAACCTCCACCCCCTCGGCGTGGCCCTCGCGCTCCAGCAGCCCCGTCACGTCCAGGCGGTTCGCACAGACCGCGCCGAAGCGCTCGGCCTCGCCGAGCACGGTGAGCACCAGGCGCACATCGTCTGTCTGGCAGTCGTAGAAGAGATATCCGCTCGTCGGTTCGCGCGCGGCCAACGCGGGCAGCAGCTCGAGAACCTCCTCACCAGAGATGATGCGGTGGCGCTCGGGGCTCCACGACTCCGCTCCCTCGGCCTGTGTGGCGGGCGCCGCGGCCTGTGCCTGCGAGCGCTCCCCGCGGGTGCGTTTGCCGCGACGCGTGCGCAGCCGATCGCGGTCCACGGACATCACGTCGTAGAGGTTCAGCCCGACACCCACCAGCCGGTCGGGATGCGCCCCCTCGAAGGCCGCCACCACCAGTGGCAGCGGGTGCACCAGGTGGGGGGCGAGGGAGACCATCAGCTGGCGCTCCAACAGTGCCTCGCGGACAAGGCCGAGGTCGAAGTTCTGCAGATAGCGAAGGCCGCCGTGGACCAGCTTGCTCGAGCGGCTGGAGGTGCCGGAGGCGAAGTCGGCCCGCTCGAGCAGGGCCACGCTGTAGCCCCTGGTGGCCGCGTCGAGGGCGACGCCGGCGCCGGTTATGCCCCCACCGACCACCACCACGTCGAACTCGTCCTGGGTCAGCGCCGCTAGAGCCTGGCTACGCTCGATCACGCCGAGCAGTCTCGCAGAGCGCTCAGCCGCTCGGCTGAGCTGACGCCATTTGCGTCTAGGACCTGCGACGTCCGAACAGGAAGTAGCTCAACGGACCGAAGGTGTTGACCAGCAACGCCAAGCGCCAAAACAGCTTCTTGCCCCGCACCTCACTGGCTGAACGCCGCTGGATGTCGCGAGCCGCCGCTATCTTCGCCGCGAGCTCAATCGCCGCAAGCACTCCGATCGCTGCCTGCTGCTTGCGCGAGAAGCGCTCGGTGAAATCCTTCATCCCTTTCGACACGACTACAACAGTAGCCCGCTGAGCCCCGGCGGATCCAAGCGACCTGCAGGCGTGGCGCCTAGATGTTGGCCAGCTCGGCGGTGATCTCGCTCACCGCCGACTTGGCGTCGCCGAAGAGCATCGTGGTCTTGGGGTCGTAGTAGAGCTCGTTTTCGATGCCCGCGAATCCCGGGTTCATCGAGCGCTTGATCACGATCACCGAGTGGCTGTCGGCCACCTCGAGGATCGGCATGCCGTAGATCGGCGAGGAGGGCGTGTTCTTGGCAGCCGGGTTGGTCACGTCGTTGGCCCCGATCACCAGCGAGACGTCGGTGCGTGAGAACTCAGGGTTGGCGTCGTCCATCTCCTTGAGCTGGTCGTAGGGCACATCGGCCTCGGCCAGCAGCACGTTCATGTGTCCCGGCATGCGTCCCGCGACCGGATGGATCGCGTAGCTCACCTCCACCTGGCGTTTCTCGAGCTCCTTGGTCAGCTCGCGTACGGCGTGCTGAGCCTGGGCCACGGCCATGCCGTAGCCCGGCACGATCACGACGCGGTTGGCGTAGGCCAGCTGGATGGCCGCGTCGGCGGCGCTGGTCGACCTGACCGTGCCCGCGTGCTCGCCGGCACCACTCGCCCCCTCCACGGCGCCCCCACCGCCGAAGCCCCCGGCGATGATCGCCGGGATCGAGCGGTTCATGGCCACGGCCATGAGGTTCGTGAGGATCGACCCCGAGGCGCCCACGATCATCCCCGCCACGATCAGCGCGGGGTTGTTCAAGGCGATCCCCGTCGCGGCGGCCGACAGGCCCGTGAAGGCGTTCAGGAGGGAGATCACAACCGGCATGTCCGCGCCCCCGATCGGCAGCACGACCGCGTTGCCAAGCAGGGCGGCAGAGAGGAGCAGGACGATGAACAGTGCTTCGGAGTGTTCGCCCGAGGCGATCGCCACCCCGCAGGCCAGCGCGATCAGCAGCAGCACGAGGTTGACGAACTGCTGGGAGGAGCCCAGCGTGATCGGCTTGCCCGGGATGATTTCCTGGAGCTTCCCGAAGGCGATGTTCGAGCCCCAGAAGGACACCGAGCCGACGATCGCGGCGAACAGCGAGAAGATCGCGATGTATGTCGCCGTGTTGGAGTATCCATTGCTGAGGCGGAACTCAGACCAGGAGATCAGGAACACGGCACCCCCGCCGACGCCATTGAAGAGGGCCACCATCTGCGGCATCGCCGTCATCTTCACCTGGCGTGCAGCCGGCACGCCCACGGCGGTGCCGAGCGCCACGCCGATCGCGATCAGCGCCCAGTTGCCCTCGTTGACGTTGAGCAGCGTGGCGATCACCGCAATCGCCATTCCGACAGCAGCGATGCGGTTGCCGCGCACCGCCGTCGTTGGGCCCGAGAGCCCGCGCAGGCCCTGGATGAAGAGGCCGAAGGCGATGATGTAGAGGACGTCGAGGAAGCTCTGGTCCTGCAGGAAGGAGGTGGCGAGCGGGACTGCGCTCATGCGCCTTTCTCCTTGTCTTCGCCGGATGGCGGCTTGGGCTTGGCCTTGAACATCTCCAGCATGCGGTCGGTGACGAGGAAGCCGCCAACCACGTTGATGGTGCCGAAGGCGATGGCGATCACGAGGATGACCTTGTTGAAGGCACCGTTGCCTGAGAGACCCACGATCAGCAGCCCCCCCAGCAGCACGATGCCGTGGATGGCATTGGTGCCCGACATCAAGGGCGTGTGCAGCGTGTTGGGCACCTTGGAGATGACCACGAAGCCGATGAAGCCGGCCAATACGAGAATGGCCAGGTTGGTGGTGAGCGTGCTCGCGAGGATCATTGGGCCCCCTCCACAGCTGCTTTTGCTCCTGGATTGACGATCTCGCCGTCGCGCACCACACAGGCGCCCTTGACGATCTCATCGTCGAAGTCGAGATTGAGCTGGCCGTCCTCCCCCACGAACAGGTCAAGCAAAGCCAGCACGTTGCGCGCGAACAGCTGAGAGGAGTGCTCGGCCATGCTCGCGGGCAGGTTCAGCGGCGAGACGATCTTCACGTCGTGGCGGACCACCGTCTGCCCCGGCTCGGTCAGCTCACAGTTGCCGCCCGCCTCACCGGCGAGATCGACGATCACCGAGCCCGGCTTCATCCCTTCGACGGCCTCGGCCGTCACGAGCCTCGGCGCCGGCCGTCCGGGCACGAGCGCCGTGGTGATGACCACGTCGAAGCCCTTGATCGCATCGTTCATCGCCTGTTGCTGACGAGCGCGCTCCTCGTCGGTCAGCTCGCGGGCATAGCCACCCTCACCGCTTGCCTCCAGGCCCAGATCCAGCCACTGGGCACCGAGCGATTCGACCTGCTCGGCGACCTCGGGACGCACGTCATAGCCCGTGGTCCTTGCCCCCAGGCGCTTGGCCGTGGCCAGCGCCTGCAGGCCCGCAACCCCAACGCCGAGCACCAGCACCTTGGCCGGCGGGATCGTCCCGGCGGCGGTCATCAGCATCGGGAAGAAGCGCCCCATCTCCTCGGCTCCCAGCAGCGCGGCGCGATAGCCGGCGACGTTGCTCTGCGAGGAGAGCGCGTCCATGGCCTGGGCACGGGAGATTCGGGGAATGGCCTCCATCGCGAAGGCGGTCGCTTTGGCATCGGCCAGCGCGCGTGTGGTCTGAGGGCTGGTGAGGGGCGCGAGGAAGCCGATCAGGATCGAGCCCGATCCCAGTCCGCGTATGGCCTGCGGGTCGGGCGGGGCGATCGTGAGCACGATGTCCGAGCCCCACACCTCGGCCACGTCGGAGGTGATCTTGGCGCCCGCCGCCTCATAGGCGGCGTCTGTGAGCAGCGCGTCGTCGCCGGCGCCGCTTTGCACGACGACGTCGAGGCCCTTGGCCCCCACCTTGCTTACGACCTCGGGGACGAGCGCAACCCGGTGCTCGCCCGCCGCGGTCTCCTTCGGAACGCCGATCCGCATATGAGGTGCGAGAACGTATCCGATCCCACGGATGGGCGCCGGCTCGGTGTGCGAGACTCAGGCTGCGATGACCGTCAACCTCACCCGCATCTACACCAAGCTGGGCGACGGAGGCGACACCCACCTCGGCGACATGAGCCGCGTGTCGAAGCTCCACCCGCGGGTCGAGGCGTACGGCACGGTGGACGAGCTCAACGCCACGATCGGCGTGGCATTGCTGGCACCGGGCATGCCCGATCGCTTCAGCGGGTGGCTGCGGCGCATACAGAACGACCTGCTCGACGTGGGCGCCGACCTGTCGGTGCCGGAGACTGTCTCCGACGAGCCCTCGGCGGCTGACGAGCGCGCTCGCCTGCGCGTCGATGAGACCTATACCGAATGGCTCGAGCAGGCCTGCGACGAGGTCAACGACACGCTCGAGCCGCTTCGCTCGTTCGTGATCCCGGGGGAACGCCGGCGGCTGCGCACCTGCACATGTGCCGCACGGTGTGCCGGCGCGCCGAGCGGCGCACCATCGCGATCGGCGAGGAGGTCAACGGGGAGGTGGTGCGCTACCTGAACCGGCTCTCCGACCTGTTGTTCATCCTCAGTCGCGCCGCCAACGCCCCACAGGGAGGGAGCGAGCCCCTGTGGGATCCAGGCGCACACGGCTCGGGCTCGACCGGCCCCGCGCCGGGCTAGATCTACAGCTGGCTCCAGGCTAGATCCACAGTCGCCTAGATCGCGGTGCGCGCGCGTGAGGGCCAGCGGCGCTCGGCCGCCCGCAGGCCCGCCACCGCCATGGCCGCCCAGAAGATCGCCACCAAGTACCCGGCGAGCACATCGCTTGGCATGTGCCACGCCATGATCAGCAACGAGACCCCGATTGTCACGGCGAAGAGACCCGCTCCCGCGGCCACCAGTCCTCTCAGGCGTGCCGGCGCGACCAGCACGGCGCACAAACCGAGCGTCAGCGCTGCAGTGGAGTGGCCGCTCGGCCAGGAGGCGGCGACGATGTGCACCCCGCCGACACTGTCATGGGTGTGGGCGACCAGCGGCTTGAGCGTCTCGGTGCTCAACGGTGCAAGCCACATCACGAGCGCCACCGCCAGAGCCGTACGGGGACGCTCGCGGGCAATTGCCGTGGCCAGTAGCGCAACTCCCCACAACACGAACAGCACCGGTTCGAGCAGACGGATGAGGACGTTCGCCACCGAGGAGACCGGCGGCTTTTCAAGCAGGTTGAAGTCATGCAGGACGACCGCATCGCGCACCTGCAGCACTGGAATCAGGTTGGCGAGCACCCAGATGAGAGCCAGCGCCAACAGCGATAGTCCGGCAACCGCCAGCGCACCTCCGGCACCGGACCAGCGGATCCCCTCGCCGCTGGACCTGGAACTCACGGCGGGAGCCGTGTAGGCGTGTCCTGACATGCCCCCAAGGGTAGGGCTCTTGCTAAAGGACGCCTGAAAGCTCGGTGAGCAGCGGGGAGAGCGCCGCGCCGACGGCACGGGCGATCAGCTCGATGCCTCCCCCCGGCGCTCCTGGCACCCGAGCACTCGCGGCGCGGGTGCTGACGGGCGCGATGGGGAACGGCTTGCCGGCAAGCGCGGTGAGGGCCTGGGCCGTTACCCAGACCGGCGTCTGGCCGCCGGTGCGCGAATAGCGAACGCTGCCATTTGCTTCGATCAGGCTCTCCAGGTATTCCAGTGGCGATCGGCTGCCCTGACGTTGGATCCTGTTCACGTCGCGTCCGGCAGCGCTCATCGCCTGGACGACCCACGCGGTGGATTGAGCATTCGACAGGCCTCCGGGCGCCTGCGGGTAGCCCCCGTCGGGGTTCTGTGCCCGCACGAGGAAGCTCACGGCGCGTGATATGCCCGCTCGGCTGACCCGTGCGTCGATCAGAGCCTGGAGCACCGCCGATGTGTCATCGATGTCGCTGCCACCTCCCCGCCCGGCGAAGCCGAAGCCCCCGTCCGGTTCCTGCTGGCGCACAAGCCACCGTGCCGCTGCCTGCACGGGCGCGCTGGAGGGTCCATACCCTGCGGCGCGCAGGGCGAACACGCCGAATGCGGTGAGGTTGCTGAGCTCTTCAAACGAGCCGTCGCCGTGGCGTGTGTGCAGCAGCCTGGCCACCGGATCGCCGCCGGGCAGCCGATGCACCGACACACCGCAGGCCCGCAGGGCCAGGATCGTGCGCTCGAGGTCTCCCGTTCCCTGCAGGCTCTTTGCCTGGGCCGTGATGAGATCGAGCACGCTGTGCCCGTCACGGCGCAGGCTCAGTGGGTTGCGCCCGCCGGCGGCCAGTCCCATTGCCACCCACGCCGAGTAGAGCTCGCTGCTGGACTGCCCACGAGCACCCCCGAACCCGCCGTCGGTATTCTGGGCGGAGTCCAGGAAGGCGATCTCGCGCGAGACGCCCTGGCGGGCCGCTGCCGCGGCGGCACTCGACGTGGGCCGCGGATTGGAGGCACGGGCCACGCCGGGCGTACCCAGGGCGAGCAGCCCACCGGCCGCCACCAGCGCGAGCGTGGACAGTCCGATTGGCGCAACGGCCTCGGTGGTTGGCTGGGAGAGCCGATCGCCGGGAACCCACTCCACCTCCAGGCGCAGACGCACCCGCTCGAGCATGCGCAGCAGAACAGCGCCAAAGGCCAGCCCGAAGCCGAAGCTGGCGATCACGTGGGTGGCGTCGAACACCACTGCGGTGCCCAGCACGAACCCGAACGCGGCGAGCGTGTGGTTGCCGGTGCCCGTCCACGTGTAGAGGTTGAGCAGCAGGTTGAACACCTCGGCCGCCAGGGCACAGGCGAGGGCGAGCACGAGCGGGCTCACCCGGCGAGCGGTCAGACGCCCGAGCGCGGCACCGAGCAACCCGACCACGCCCCATCCCAGCATCTGCCACGGCGTCCACGGCCCCTCCCCCAGCAACAGGTTCGAGGCGATGCCGGCGATCGCGCCCACCGCGAACCCGGGGGCGGCTCCGAAGGCGACGCCGCTGACGAGCACGATGGCGGTGATTGGCTTGACGTCGGGAATCGCCGCGAAGGCGTCGCGCCCGAGCGCGGCGATCGCGGCGAGGGTGGCGAGGACGGCCAGGAGCTTGGCCGGGGGGTGGGAGCGCTCATACCACCCGAAGGCGATTACCAGGGCTCCGAAGACCAGCAGGAAGGAGGCGAGCTGCCAGCTCACAGCCGCACCTCCCCGGTGAGTGCCTCCTGGGTGGCGACGGGCGGGGCGCCTGCCGCACGCAGCACCTCGGCGCCCTGCTCGGGGCGCAGGGCGCCACCTGCCCCGTCGAGGATGCGAGCTGTTTCGGTGGAGAAGTACCAGCCACCGGCGAGGATCTCGGCGATGGGACCATCGGCGATGACACGGCCCTCGGCCAGCAGCACCGCACGTGTCGCCAGCTCGGCGGCGAACTCGCCGTCGTGCGTGGCCAGCAGCACCGCGATGCCCTCCCCGGCGAGAGCGTCCAGCCGGCGAACGAGACTGCCCTTGGCCGCCCTGTCCATGCCGCGGGTGGGCTCGTCGAGTGCCAGAACCGCCGGGCGATGCTCGCCGCCGAGCACGATTGCCAGCGCCAGGCGCTGGCGCTGGCCCCCCGAGAGGTCACGCGGATGACGCGCGCCGAGCCCACCAAGCCCCAGCCGCTCGAGATCGCGAGCCTGGGCCTCCTGCTCGACTCGCTCGTGCAGGAAGTAGTCGCCGGGATTCTGCAGCAGCAGCGCCACGCGCCCCGCACGGGCGACTCGCCCGCGCGTGGGAGCGAGCAGCCCGGCGGCGTGGCGCAGCAGGGTCGACTTACCGGCGCCGTTGCGTCCCATCAGCACCACCCGCTCGCCCGGCTGGATGCGCAGCTCGACCCCGCGCAGGATCGCCGGCCCGTCGTGAATCTCGTGCCATACGCCGCTCAGCTCGAGCGCCGGCGCAACCTCGCTACTCCCCCCTCCGAGCCGCGCGGCGGCGCGCCGGATTCGTCCGCCTCGTGATGGAGCCTCGGCGCCCTCCGCCGATGGCTCATGCGGCGCGGTCGAGAGCGGGAGCAGGCCCGCCCGGCGAAGGGCCGCGCGTGCCTGCTTGACACCGGTGGGCGCCGGCTTCAGGCCGAGGCGCTCAAACAGCTGTGCGCCCGGAGTCTGAAGGGCGGGCTCATGCTCCGCGGCCCATTGCAAGAACCCCTGAGGGTCGCTGTCGCATGCGATCGCCCCGTCGACCATGGCGATCACGCGATCAGCCGCGGCCAGGCAGCGCTCGAGGCGGTGCTCGATCAGCAGCACCGCCGTGTCGGACTCCTGATTCAGGCGGCGCAACTGCCAGACGAGCTCATCGCCGGCGACCGGATCGAGCTGTGAGGTGGGCTCGTCGAGTAGCACCAACCGCGGCCGTGAGACGAGCGCCGCCGCGAGCGCGACCCGCTGGAGCTCGCCGCCGGAGAGCTCTCCGGTGGAGCGGTCGAGCAGGTGGCCGATGCCCAGGGCCAGGGCGGTCTCCTCGACGGCTCTGGCTATGGCGGCGGGCGGGCGGGCGAGGTTCTCAAGCGCCAGCGCGAGCTCGGCGCGTACGGTGCTCATGATGACCTGGGTCTCTGGGTCCTGGAGCACTGTGCCCGCGATCGCGCCGATATCGGCGGGCGTGTGCTCGCGGGTGTCGAGCTCATCCACGGTGACGATGCCGGCGAATCGTCCTCCATGGAAGTGGGGCACGAGCCCCGCGGCGGCGCGCAGGAGCGTGGACTTGCCGGAGCCCGACAGTCCCGCCAGCACACAGAACTCGCCGGGCTCGAGCGCGAGGCTGACCGAGCGCAGGGCGTCGGCCGCGGCGCCGGGGTAGCGGTAGGTGACGCGATCGAAGCGCAGAACGCTCATATGTCGATCCCCCGCCGGTCGGCAAAGGGCGCGAGCGCGAGCAGCGGCAGAGCGACGGCAACCGCGATGGCACCGGGCGTGATCGATATCCCCACCAGGGGATAGGCGTGGAAGGGAGCGAGCTCGGCGACAGAGGCGAGCATGGCCAGCCCGAGCAGGCCAAGCGCGACTGCCGCGAAGGCGAGATCGTGCCTCGAGCGGGGAGCCCCGTGCGCCCTCGCGGTACTCCTGGCACCCTGTGCGCCATAGCCACGCATCTCGAGCACGGCGGCTACATCCAGCGAGCGATCGAGTGCCCCGCTGACGGTGGCGCGCAGCACAGCGAGCCGCCCGCGCGTCCCGCGGACGCCCCCGTCGGGACGGCAGCGTTGGGCCTCGGACAGGCGCCGGGCGTCCTCGCCGAGGACGGGGATCAGGCGCGTGGCAAGCGCGGCGGTGAGCGCCGAGTGTGGCGAGATCCGGCGACAGGCGAACAGCAGTGCGTCGGGATCTGCGGCGCACACCACCAGCAGGCAGGCGAGCTGGACGACGAGCAGGCGCAGAGCGAACACTAGCCCGAACACGACCGCCTCGAGCGTGAGGTTCATCTGCCCGAGCACTCCCCAGTCGCCCAGCCGCGCGAATACGGTCAGCCCGCCACGACTCACGAGTACGTTGACGAGCACGCTGAGGATCAGAATCGGCAGGATGGTGGCGCGCACCGTGCCGAGCAGCTCACGCCCAACGCCGGCGGCGAACGCTGCGGCGAGCACCGCGCACAGGAGCGCCCCGAGCAGCAGTGGACTGCCTACGACCAGCGCCGAGGTCGCCAGTGCCGTGCCATAGGCGGCGGCGACGGTGGCCCGGCTCGCATGCAGGGGGGTGGGGCGACGCCGATAGACGACGCGCCGAGGTGAGCGCGCGCCGCTCATCCTTGGGCCTCAGGCAGAGGGAGGATGTGCTCGGGGGTGAGCGCCACGGCAAAGCGGTTGCGCAGGGTTTCCTGATTGAAGTCACGGGCGGCCAGATCAACGCCGCCTGTGTCGGTCCCCGTGACGACCCACACGGGGCCGTCTTCACCATTGCGGGTGGCCGCGATCAGACCGCTGCCGGCGTGCAGGGGTTCCAGGCGGCTTCCGCTCGGGGACAACGGTGTGAGGGTATTGCCGTCGGAGGAGAACAGCGCATAGACGCCGCTGGCCCGAGGACCGCGCTCGATGCTCTGGGCTCCGAGGTCGCCGCCGATCCGCTGCCAGGGGCCGACGAGGACCCGCAGAGTTTGCGGCTCGTCGCCGCTGCCCAGCCCCGCGATGAAGCTCGGCACACCGAAACCGCGAAGGCGGGCGGTGACGGTGTTGCATGCGTAGGCTCCCACCGCGGCGCATTCGACGCGCACGGGGTAGCGCTTACCGCCGACGCCGTTGAGGAAGGGCTCGGGAAACGAGCCCACCACGGCGGGCACATCCTCGGTCTGGCTCCAGTCGTGGCGATCCCACCAGATGTGATCGCCGGGTCGCACGTTGCTGGCGGCCGCCCCCACGCTCGCCTGCACTCCGTTGACGTAGTAGAACCAGTCCACCGGCTGGGCGCCTTCATCGCCCCCGGCGAGGCCGTCGATGCTCTGCACAAAGCCCCCTCCGTAGCGGGTGGCGACCCTGTGGTTGCGCATCAACAGGCTCATCACGGTCTCCTGCCCGCTGACCTTCAGCGCACCCCCGGGAAGCACCTTCGCGCCGAAGTCGCGGGTGACGGTGAGAGCGATCGCCTTCGGCGCGGGCCCGGCCCCGAGACCGCAGCCTGCCACGGTGGCGGCGATGGCGCACAGCGCGAGTGCGAACAGCGTTGCCTTGGGGTACGTCCTTCTCACCTCACCACGATCGTCTCCGGGAACGAGGGCACGAGCCCTCGCCCAGTGGCGCTCACCTGGTAGCGACCGGGTGAGCTCGGTGCGAACAGCGTGGCACGTCCGCCCGCCCCGGTCGAGGCGAAATCGGTGCCGAGGGTGACGATGGCGTCCGGCACGGGGACCGAGCGCCCTTCATTGTCACGTGCGACGACGGTCACGGCGAGCGCGGAGCGGCGGGCAACGGTGGCGGTCGAGGAGCGAACTTCGAGCGAGCGCTCGCATCCGCCGGAATGGGCGGTGCACCAGAACCACAGGACCTGCTCACCCGAGCTCAGCCGCCGCCCGTTGCCCGCCGGGCCGCTCGGGTCGCCTGCGCCGGTGGTGCCGGAGGCACCGTCGACCTTGTACTCCCAGCCGTTCTGCCCGCGGTTCCTCTCGCCGCCGAGCGAGTAGACGAACAGCTCAGCGGAGTTTGCCGGCGAGCCCCCGCAGTGCCCGTAGTCGCGGATCGAGAAGCCCGGTCCGCCCACCCGAGCGACAGCCCCGAGGACAGCCAGGGGCGTGCCCGCGGCGACCGCACAGCTCCTCCCCCCCACCCGAACGGTGGTGGCGGCTGCGGCGACGGTACGGGCCGAGGAGAGAATGGCACCGGTCGAGCCCACGATCATGCTCTGCACCACCGGCGTAGAGCTGGCTGTGCGGGCAGCGGGTCTCGCCTGCACCGCGACGGCTCCCGGCGCGGCAAGGGCCACCGCGCCGGCGAGCGCCATGCGCACTCCTCTAGCGGACATAGAACACGATCCGCGAGCTCCCCCGGGCCAGCGCCGTGTGATTGCCGGCGGAATCGCTCGCCTTGATGTCGAGCACGTAACGCCCCGGACGCAGCGCCGAGGGTAGCTGATAGGAGAAGGTGCCATCGCTTGCCACCTGGAAGAACGAGCCCCTGCCACAGTGAGCTGTGCGGAAGCCCTCCCTGGTCCCGTCATAGGCCCAGCAGCGGCCCCGATACTCCCGGCGCAGCTCGAGATCGACCGAGGAGATCGCGTTGTGCGAGTGGACGGTCCCGCTGAGCAACCGCGGCCCCGCCCCGTGGGGGTAGACGTGTCCGTCGGTGAGACCGCTGACGGCGGGAACGAGGGCGAACGGACCAACGTAGGGCGCTGCCACGGTCACGGGCGGGGCACCAAGCGCCACCGGACCGGCCGAACCTCGGGGCGAGGGGGTACCACAGTTGCCGTCGTTGCCGTTGTGCACACAGACGGTGAAGGTCGACGAGGGCGCGTCCCCTGCCTTGGTTGCACGCAGGGTGGCCTGGCCTGGACTCGCGAGGGTCAAGGTCGCGACACCTCCCGGTCCCGTCACGGCGCTCACGCCTGCCCCGGATACGGTCACACCTTCAGCGGGTTCTGGCGCGCCTGCCCCGGGTTCAGGTTCGGGCGGGGTGTGCACCGCGCTCACCTTCACAGTGAAGGCGGTTCCCGCTTGCACGGTGGCGGGAGCTCCGGTGACCACGAGGGGCAGAACCGTCGGCGCGTAGGACGGCCCAGGCTCATGGTCGGCGACCATCAACACTTCGTCGCCTTCACTGAGCAGATCCGAGCAGATCCCGTGACCCAGCTTGTAGTTGACCCACTCCGTCCAAGCATCCGATTCGTGTGTGAACGAATGGGTCTCTCCAAGGATGGTTTCGGTGAAGTTGCCGCTGCTTCCCCCGTGATCCCATTTCCCGCCAACCGCGAGGTTGATTGCCGCCGCAGCACTGTTCGCTGGACATCCACTGACGGGCTCGGGCGCGCTCAGGGTGACCTTCGTCGCGGGCAGCAGGGTGGCGGTTTCGCCCTCGACGCGTACCGTTACGGTGGGACCAGCGAAGGCCGGTCCGGCGCAGAGAAGAGCTGCTGCGCTCGCGCAGGCGAAGACGCGGCCAAGGTACCTCGGATGAATACGACTTGATGTGGGCATGGAGCCAACCCCTTTCCACGAGGGCTTGTGGGCTTTGGTCGGAGGCAGGTCTCCTGGCTGCCGGGCCTACCCCTCCGCGCCTTCCCATCCCCGCCGGAGGCGGGTCGGTGGCTGCGCGCCCGAAGGCGCGCCGCGGTGGGCATCCCCGGTCACAGTGGCGGGTCCGCGCCGGATTCTCACCGGACTTCCCTTGACCACCGACCGTATTGAGAGGCGGATGCTACTCGACGACCCGCTGACCCGTCAGGAGGACCCGAGCGCCTCGAGATCGCTGTCGAGGTCCCCGAGCGAGGCCCGCTGCGATCCGTCCAGCTCTGTACCCGCGCTCAGCAGCCTGCGCGCCGCGTCGAGGTCCTCCGAGCGCCCGAAGGTGAGCGCGGCCTTCACCACACCGTCCTGGAGATACCAGTTGGTGAAGGAGCCCTCGTCAATCGAGCCGCGCACGATCTCCTCGTCCCATTGGTAGGCAGGCCCAACGTACTCCAGTTCCCCCCAGTCGCCCAGCACCGAGTAGAAGTAGGGAACGGTGGTGTGGGCGACGTTCCCTCCGAGCATGTTCAAGGCGGCCGTCTTACCGTGGTTGAAGGCAACGTCCCAGTGCTCGATCCGCACTGGCGCGCCGCCATGTATCGGGGAGTGGTATTCGCAGATGTCGCCTGCGGCGAACACGCCAGAGGCAGAGCTCTCCAGGCCCGACGAGCAGCGCACCCCGCCGCGCTCGCCGATCTCCAGGCCCGCCCGCTGAGCGAGGCCCACGTCGGGCGTTACGCCGGCGCCGATGATCACCGCGTCGGCCGCCAGCTCCAGGCCACCCCTGGTGATGACCTTGGCCACCCCCCCATCGCCCTCGAAACGCTCGAGCTCGTCGCTGCCGTGGACGACGACGCCGTGCGATTCGAGGAGCTCCTGAAAGAAGCGCCCGGCGCGAGCTCCGAAGCCCCGTTCGAGCGTTGCCTGCTCCTGCATCACGATGGTGCAGCGCTTGCCCATCATGGTCAATGAGGCGGCCACCTCACAGCCGATGTAGGAGCCGCCGATCAGGACGATCTCCTCGGCGTCCTCGACGCCCGCGCGGATCGCATCGGAGTTGCCGAGAGTGCGCAGGTAGTGGATCTGCTCGAGGTCGCAGCCGTCGACGTTCAGCCGGCGAACGTTGGCGCCGGTGGCGATCAGCGCCTTGTCGAACTCGATCTCCTTCTTGGTGGAGAGCTTCGCGGTGCGCGCCTGCAGGTCGAGGCCGGTGACGCTCGTGCGGGTGAGCAGCTCGATGTCCTGGTCAGTCCACCACTCGTTGGGGCGAAACAGCGGCTCCTCGCGACTCTCCTCGCCGCGGAGATAGCCCTTGGAGCACTCGGGACGGTTGTAGGGAGGGTCGAGCTCGCGCCCCACCAGCAGCACGTCTCCCTCGGCGCCTTCCTCGCGCAGCCAGCGCGCGCAGTTGGCCGAGGCGAGGCCTCCGCCGATGAGCAGGTAGTCGACCTTGCGATCAGCCATGGAAGGTTCACCCTACAGCCCGGGCGGGTGGCGAACCGACCAATGGGCCCAGGTGGGGATCTGGTCGAAGATGCGCCAGCGGGGGCCGCCTTCACCTCGATTGGGCCCCACGTCGGTGCCGTTGTAGGAGGTGTCCAGGCGCAGGCCGGCGATCACCGCGAAGACGTGCGGAGTGGGCTCGTCGGTCGCATAGATGCTCACCCAGCGGCCGGGCCCGGGCGCTCCCCAGTTCACGTAGTCCTGGGCGAGGGGGTTCTCGCGGAGGATTTCTCCGATCGGACGAACTCCGGAACGGTAGAGCACGTAGTTGATAGTGCTCGAGCAGTCCTCATCGGTCGCGCCGCGTGGATCAGGGTGTCCATCGGGCCCGTAGGGCAGATCCTGCAACTCGTTGCCCGCCACCAATATCGCCTGCACGACGCTCGGCACTCCCGCCGGGACCAGCGCCACATGCCCATCTTCGGGCGAGAGCTCGGCATGTTCGCCGACGATGAAACGGACGGGCGTGGGGCTCTGCCCAGCCAGCTGGAGGTCCCCCGCTCCCGAGGCTTCGACGGAGCTCTCCGTAGTGATGCTCTGCTTCGCACCACGGTATCTGGCCGCCCACTGCTCCACCTCCGCCACGTACCAGCCAGCGTGATTGTAGGCGAGAATCGCCGCTCCGTAATTCCCCGGAGCACCGGATGCGCGAAGGTAGTTGGCCGCCGAGTAGATCGCGTCCGCGGGATCCCAGCGGTCAGTGCGACCGTCACCGTTGCCGTCCACGCCATAGGCCTGCCAGGTGGAGGCCAGGAACTGCATCGGCCCACCGGCTCCTGCCTGATTCACGGCACCCTCCTGCGTGCATGAGGGGTCGGGATCGCGACCGTGATCGCACTCGACCTTGCCGATGCCGGCGAGGACCGCCCAATCCAATCCGTAACGAGCGCCCGCCAGGCGATACAAGCGCAGATAGGTGGAGGGGATTTCTCTGTTGGCCAAATCGGATGCGCCGTACCCCTGGCCGCCGACCTGCCCGGTCGCTCCCACGCTGAGTGACATACCACCGAGAGCACCGATCATCGCAACAGCCATGAGTGCTGCGACGCCGATGGCGAGAAGGCCCCCGGCAATGCCTACCGGGACGAAGGACTGAGTGGCTGTCCCACTCGGGCCGTAGCGCGCTCTCAAGGACGACCCAAGCCAAGCTGGCGTTTGCGTCCAGCCTGCCACTCGTCCACGTCGTGCAGGACCGTGGACTCGAGCTCCCTGCCCCTCCTTGGCAGTTCGCCCTCAGTTACCGGTAGGACCTTCCCCGCCGAATCCTCGTCGCTCGGTCCACCGATTTGTGCCGAGCGGCGATCCTCGCTGCTGTGCGGGCCGTCGCCCAGCTCCTGGCGCGCCGCAAGCTCACGATCGATCTTCAGCCGCGCCTCGCGGCGCGTTGGCGCGTCGAGACCCTCATATTCAGCTCGGCTGTATCCAGCGAGTGTGGCCAGCGCCGCATAGTCGCGAGCGTCACCTTGCTGGAGGCGTGTGGCGCCATCCCGCACCGGGCGGTAAACAGCACCGGCAACCTCCGATTGCTGGGGCCGATCGCTGATACCAGGCGATCGCCTCTCGGCCGCGCCACCTGGCCCATCATGGTCCGGCGGCGCATTGAGCGTGGTGTCCCTCGCCGGTGGCTCTTCGCTGCGCCGCCCGGGCGCGCCGGGTCGGGTCAAGCGATGCTCATCGCCGTCAGCCTCCGCCTCTCGACTGGCTTGTCTCACCGGCTCGAGTTGAGTGGCTCCATCTGCCGGCCGGGGGCGCATGTCCAGCGTCGCCGGCGAGTCGCTTGGGGCATCGGCGTCGGCGCTCGTCGAGTCTCCGCCGGACGGCGGCGTGCGCTCGGGGGGCGGGCTTCTTGGTGGTGGCTGTGTTGGCGGCTCCACCTCGGGAGGGGGTTTGCCTGAGTTCCTGAATTCGTTCCACCGCTTGTAGACAGCGCGACGGCGCTCCTCGAGAGCGCCCACCCGCCGGGCCACCGAAATTCGCCTTCCCTGCTCACGCCCGGCGGCACCGGCCAGACCGAGCGCCTGATGGCGGCGCACATAGGCGCCCCACCAGAGTGCCGACATCAGCAGCCACTGAGTCCACCATCCAAGCGCCGTGAGGTTTGAGATCACTCCCACCAGGGCCAGGACCACGCCGAGCAGAAACGAGAACAGCAGCTTTGCGACCACCGTCCCGAGCAGCTGAAGCCCCCACTTGCGAAACAGAGCCCGTCCCCCCTCGCCAAAGGCAGGAGCCAGGACCATCGCCGGGGCCAACAGCAGAAAGAGCAGGCTGAACAGCGCCGCCATGAGCAGGCGTAGGGCGAGGAAGCCGAACAGCAACAGCATCCCCAGCAGACCGGCGATGATCAGCAGCAATCCACCCAGCCGCGACCCAGTCTGCGCCGCGGTGCGGAATTGGGCCTGAGCCGCCTCCGGCCCACGACAGCTCGAGAGGTTGCTGCTCTGGCACATCGTGCGCAGCAGCGAGCCCTGCTGATTTATCGAGTTCCTCGCAGGACCATCGGCGGGAAGCGCAAGGAAGATCGCCCCGTTGCTCCTGGCAAAGCGAAGCAGCGTCGCGGCGCGTTCCAGCACTCTCGCCGGCTCGCTGCCCCGTGCGACGCACGGAGCTGAGGAGATGGCGTTGACACAACCGACCTGCGCGAGCTCAGCCGCTGCGATCTTCAAAGCGGCGCCGTGCAGTTGCGGGTCCATCCTCGCCGGTTCTCTACACCAGCCGACGTCTCCGAACTCCAGATAGCACCACGGGCCTTCGATGGCCTGAGAGAAGACCGTGTCCAGGCTGGCCGTGAATGTCCGCTCGGGATGTGTCGGCGCGCCCTGGGCAGCCACCGCAAGCGTTCCCAGCGCTGCCTGGTTCGCCCACCCGCCCAGCGCGCCGACGGTACCGGTGGGATCGCTTATCACCCACAGGCCGCCAACCATCATCGCGGCCATCACCAGCACCTCGCCGACCGTCTCGGCGACCCTGCGGCGAATGAGCCCGTGGTAGGTGGCCAAGATCGCCGCCCCGGCCAGCGCCATCGGTAGCCATGGCTCGGTGAAGTTCGCCTCCATCTGACGCAGCCCTCTCCCCACGCTGCCCACCGCGGCGCTGGGCAGCAGGTCGATCGTGAAGCACCACTCGAGCATCACCACAAGTGCATGAACGAACCAAACGGCTCCCATCCAGGCCTGTCGTATGACGATGTCCTGAATGGCGCTCGAAAGCCAGGAGCCGACTCCGAGCACGCCCGTGTCGATGTGCACATCGATCCCATAGTTCCCCGTGGGTGCCGCTGTCGCTACGAATCCAGAGCTTTCGCAGTGGAGTCGGTCGGTCGCAGACAGGGTTTGTGCCGTGGCCCTCTGGCAGGAGGGACTGCCGAGGCCGTTGCTCACGAGCGGATCCTCTTCCACTTCACCGGAGCTGCCTTCTGCTTCACCGGTTTCGGCCCCTCCCGCGCCCGATGGGGTGAGCGGCGCCCTGCTCGGCGCTCTGGGCAGAGCGCCCGCACCTTGGTGGTCAGAGCTCGGCGCCGGGACGGCTCGGTTGAGTCGGGCTGCCTCCGCCGTCACAGTGACGACCGGTACTGCCGCCCTGGCTGTGCTCTGCATGAGCCCGATGAGCGCGACGACGCCCGCGACAGCGACGCCCCAAAGGCAGGCCCGCGGAGCCTCCACTCAGCTGGCCGGGGTGGTGGAGAAGGCCCGTAGCAGCGAGGGAACCACGACGTCGACCTGAATCGTCTCGACTCGCCCTCTGTGGTCACGGAACAGGCATCGTCCGGCCTCCAGCTCGAGCAGGTGGCGGCGCATTCTGACGTCCTCGGGATCGAGTCCCAGCAAACCGAGCGCACGCGCCGCCTCTGCATCCGAGCGCATCCCGAACACGAATGTCGCACCCAGGAGGTTCTCGAGCGACTCACGCTTCCCAATCAGCCCATCGTTGACCAGCTGCGTGCTGATGATCGGCACGGCAAGCTCCGAGCGGCCCATACGTTGCAGCGACCCGAGCAGGGTCCGGCCGACCGGGTCGCCCAGCAGCCTCCAGCCCTCGTCGAACGAGAACAGCTTGAGGCGGTCGCGTTCCGAGCCCATCAGATGCATCGCGAACATGGCAATCAGGCGCACTATCTGCTCGCCAACCCGCTCGACCTGGGAGTACTCCGAGCGAGGAGTCCCCGGCTCCGGCCCCGGCAGATCACGGATCGGCAGATATGTCACCTGCGAGCGGCCAACCGGCGGGAGCTTGACCGCGGGATCGGCGAAGCCAAGCTGGGTCAAGCCGGAGCGCGCATATACCTCCAGCGTCCTGCTCACCTGGACTTCAACCTCGTCGCCTTCTTCCAGAGCGCGAACGACCTCGAGGCAGGTAGGTCGACTCGACCGTCTCGCCACCCTGTCCACCGCGCTGATCAGCGCCGTCTCCCACGCCGGCTCGGCCCGGCCGGGAAGCAGGTCACGCAGGAACGACACGGCGGCCTCCTGGCTGAGATGCGCAGGAGCGACCCTCAGGGGGTCGAGCATGCCGCGCAACGCCGCATCCGGGCGCAATGTCACACACTCCACATGCGGCGCGACCTCCTCCAGAAGGTGAAAGCGATGATCACCCTTGGGGTCGCAGTCGATTACCCGCGCGCCTTGCAGGAATCCCTCGTACTTGAGCTTCTGAGCCAGTGTGGTCTTCCCGGATCCGAGTGCACCCACGCTCAGGATCGTCGCGTTTCGATCGCTGTCTGAGCCCTCCCTCAGGTTGAACAGGACCGGTCTCCTGGAGCCCGAGATCGTGTGTCCGAGGTAGAAGCCTCGTCTCGATCCGGCGGCGTGTGCCGCAGTCGGCATCATCGCCCCGATCTGCTCCGCCGTCAGCGTGTCGTCGTAGCCCGACACCCTCGTGCGCTGCCCTGGGAGATGCTGCAGGAACAACTGCAGCTGGTCCCCGAGGGGACGATGCAGGCGTATCTCGCCGTAGGCTCGTCGACACAGCTCGACCCGGCGCTCGAGCTCACGCTCCTCGGACGCGCTCACCGCGATCGCAAGCGTCGAGCGCAGCAATGGCGGCTTGCTCGACGCCTGGAGATAGGCGAGCAGATCTCGAGCCTCCTGGGTGCGCTCGTACCCCAGGTCGGAGATACCCTGATCGCCGTCGGACTCCGCCCGCACGATCTGGTCGGCGTCCTGGATCCTGCGTCGGGCGATCCTCAGCGCGAGCTCGTTTGGCAGGTAGCGCGCGGTCAGCGAGAGATCGACTTCGAAGGGCAGGCTCTCCGGCACAGCGAACATCAACTCCGCCCTGGCACTTGGAAAGTGCACACGCTCCGGCAACGCGCCGACGACGAGCTGCGCCTGCCAGCTCGTACCCATCTCCGACTCGATCCTCAGTGTTCGACCCAGGTGCTCCACATATCCATCCGCCCAGCGCATCACGTCGCCCTCGAGCGGGGCTAGCAGCGCTGTGCCATTGCGCTCGAACATCAGCGCTCGCGGCTCGTGCAGGCCATCGACACACGGTTCCCCCAGCCCTCGGCAGAACGCCCTGCGCACCAGCCACTGCAGCTCGACTCCGCGAGCTGGACGCACACGCAGATAGTCCGCCAGGCGAGCATGTGCCTGATCGCCGCGAACCCGCGCCCGCTCGAGCTCCGAGACGGCGAGAACACGTCCATCGCGCAACGAGACAGCCCGCCTGATTCCCTCCCACCACTCTCTCGGATGCTGGGTAGCCGCTTTGGATACGTATGACGCGACGTCACGATCGGGCTCGCGCAGGCTGACGAGCAGAAATATCGCCGGACGGGCAGATCCGATCTGACCCAGTCGCTCCGACTGGCTCGATACATAGCGACGCCGCGCCCTTGTGTGCAGTTCCCCCAACCCCTCCACGCCGGCCGCCGAGCGGGGGTCCTCCTGCTCCCACGAGCTGCCTGCTCGGATGATCTGCACGTCGGCTTCGATCGCCTCGATCGCTCCCACCAGCTCGAGCAGACGGCCTCGCTTTGCGTCATCGCTCAGCCACGCATACGTGGCCGGCTCCACCGCAAATGCCGCCCAGGCGTCCCCCGATCCCTCCGCGAACACACAGTTTCCGTAGATGCATCCGATCGGCGGCCTCACTTCTCTGACCTCCTGGCGATAGCCGATCGGACGAGCATCCGGGCTCCCGCCGCGAGCAGGATCACCTCGCCGCGCTCGAGCGTTCGACCACCCGCGCGCTGGCACAGACTCAGCCCAGCTCTACCTCTGCCATCGGCACGCTCGTGTTCGATCAAGACGCGCACCGCACCCGGCCCCCTGTAGCGCATGCGACGCATCTGGGGATCCGACCCGTCCGGCAGTATCAGGATCTCATCGGGATACCATCGCCTCCCAAACGCCGAAGCCTTGCGGAGGCTCGCGAGCCGTCGAGGACCCAGCCAGAATCGCACCAGCGTCCACGCCGCGAGGTGAAACGTCCGCCCCTCCACACGCAACATGCCGAGTACCGTGGCGGCGCCACCGGGAAGCGCGATGTCTCTCAGATACCACGGCAAGGCGCTCATCGCGCCACCGACCAGCGGTAGCCTCCCCATGATGAGCACAAGGGTGAAGAGGCCTACGAAATAGAGAACCCCCCTGACCGGCACACCGCCGGGGTTAAGCCGCAGCGAGTCGATGCTGTAGACGCGCCGCTCCAGATCGAACACGCGTCGGAAGGAGCGAATCTCCATCACGAGGATCCGAACAGCGACGTGACGGTGTCGCGAAGCAGGTTCACTCCCGCCGGTGTCGCCAGCAGCACAGCGACGATACCCACCGCGAATACGCCCGAGGCCTCCTTGAAGTCGCGCCTGAATGCGAGCACGGTCGCCGCCACCGCAAACGCCAGCCCTATCAGGCTCATGGCGACGGCGCGGCCTGTCGCACTGGCCTTGGCGGCTGCCGATTCCAGCGACGTGCCACCCTTTTCACCTGCAAGTGCAGGACCACCCGAGCCTGGGCCGCCCACAGCGGCGCAGGCCGTCTCCGCTCCTCCCGACACGACGGTGATCGTGATCGTCACACATACGATCAGGACGGCAAGCTTGCGGTCAAGGCACCACCTTCTCATCTGGCCTCCAACTGGTCGATTTTCCACGGTTGTTCGCACCTCGTCCTGTGAGCGCTGGCTCGCGCCCGCTATGCCTCGGGATCCATCTGCACCGCCGCCACCTCCCAGCGGCCCTGCTCGCGGGCTACGTCGAGTTCGTAGGCGAGCGTGTACTGAACCCCCCGTGGATCGGCCGCCCGGACGAGCACGAACACCGATCTTCCAGCTGTCGACCAGTCCACTCGCTGCACGGACTCGAGTGTCAGCGCCGTGCTCGGCACGGATATCTGGGCGCCAGGCGTAAGATCAGCGTTCAAGTCTCCCGAGGCGCCTGCCAGGTAATTGCGAAGCGCTCGTTCGACGACCGTAGTGAGCGCCGGCTCTTCGACTTCGCGCAGGTGTGCCAACGGTGAAGCCGGACCCGCCGTGGGCGCGCCCACGAAGGCTGGATAGCCGGTGAGCGCGAGCCCTCCGCCTGACGTTCGAGACACTCCCACGGTCAGGTACAGGACACTCTGCGCGTCGGTTTCGGCCGCGATCGTGTAGACGTGCCGTCCCGGCAGCGGCTCGCGTTCCTGCACCACGTAGGCCCACTCCACACGCTGCTCGCCCGCCGAGGGCAAGTCCAGGCCCGCGTTGGCTTCCAGGCCCGGCCCGGTGAACGGTTCGAGCTCGTGTGCGCTGGACTGTGGTTCAGTCGAATTCCACGTGAGATACCGCCGAGCGAAAATCACGGCGTACCCTTCCGCCGCTCGATCGGGAGCGCTTGGACGCACAGCAAGCTCCTGCAGGATGGGGTGAGGCGGGGCGAGCGCAAATCTCGCGCTCGCCACGAGCCCCGTCAGCGACATCGCGCAGAGCAGATATCGAGGCAGGCTGCGCGTTAGCCGGATCCGCCACAACGCCCGCGTTGTAATGCTCACCCTGGCATGTGAGGAACCGGTCACCCTCTCAACGCTCGAATCCGAACTCGCCAGAAGAGCCAGCAGCGCCGCGCGAGACGCTCATCGCGATCGGCCTTTCGGCGCTCGAGACAGCCGTTGCCGGGATGGGGACGGCAGGTGCCTGCCTGCGATCACCAGCAGCCCTCGAAACCCTCTTCCCCCGCTCGAGTTTCCTGCGGCCGTGGCTCTGGGATCGAGTCGCACGCTGCCGCGACCGGGAGCGATACCCCGCACGGACAGGATGAGAGATCGATGCGGTGACTGCCTCCGAGCCGGCTCCCCGTCCCCTCGCCTCGCCCTTCGGATGGCGCTTCGCTGATGCGAGCAGGCCACCGAACGCACCGGCCGCCCCCAACAGCAGCGCCACCGCCCCCACCACCGCCGGCATCGCCGCCCTCCGCTCGGCCGCTTTGGTGAGCTCCCGTGGAGCCTGCGCCAGAAACTCTGCCTCGTCGTACACCCTGTACACCTCTCGGGGAGTGCGACGAAGATATCTCACTCTTTCACCTTTTCCATCGGCACGCTGGCGACCGAGGGCCGAGAGGGGATAGTTCCCGGCCCCCGGTCGCTTGCGCGCAGACGGGCTTCACCGCACAGTCGTCGGTTCAACCGACTGCCGGCGGCCCGAAGGGACGGCCCTATGAGTGGGGGGAGTAGGTTCACAGGTCGGTCCCTACGCTCTGTTCCGACGAGGATCTCAACGCCGGGACATCACTTTCACCCAGATCCACCAGACGCCTCAACCGCGCACGCGCGCGCTGTGCCACCTTGCGATACTTCTCTGCGCTCCATCCGTGGATCCGGCAAAATTCACCTGAATCCATTTGGAGTGAAACCTGACAGCCGAGCACGAGTCGTTGCTCATCGGTCAACCCATGGGCCATCGAGCTAACGAGCCTCAGTTCCTGCCGCGCGATCACGAGGCGCTCGATGTCGACGCGATCGGCGATTTGGACGCCTTCCCCGTCGATGCCGTCGAGCGCCACCGCCCCCTCCAGGGCTGCCTGCATCGGACTGCGCCCCGACAGCGCTCGTCTACGATCGTGGATCCGCGAGACAAACCGCTGCTCGATTGCATTTTCCAAATGCCGGCGATTCGCGAAGGCGTCGCCTCGTCTGGCGTAAGCCACGAGCTCGAGGATCGCCTGGCTGTAGCAGTCCTCGAGATCCTCTCTGCGGAGTCGATAGCCGTGCGCCCTCAGCAGCAGATCGCGCCGTGCTCTGGCCACCAGCGCCACCTCCTCCGCCGGGTCCGGCGCGAACCCTTCCCTCCTCGCATCGCGCCCGGCGGCGCCCAAAGCTCGTTTTTTCAGCTCACATCGGGTAGACACATGAGCATGTCGCTCCCACCCGCCCCCAGGCCCCCCTCCGAATCGCCTCCCCCTCGGAGCGTGTATGTCTATGGGGAGACAGGCATATACCGATGAGCATCACCGACCGCCTCCACGACATCGACCGTCGCCAGCAGCAGGCGCCGCGGATCAGCTTCATCGCCGCCGTCATCAAGAAGTTCGGCGACGACCAGGCGGGTCAGCTCGCAGCCCTCATCGCCTACTACGGATTCGTCTCCCTGTTCCCCCTGCTGCTCGTGCTCGTCACCATCCTCGGCTTCGTGCTCCAGGGTGACCCCGGCGAGCAGAAACGCATCCTCGACGGCGCCCTCGGGCAGTTCCCCATCGTCAGCGACCAGCTCAAACTGCACTCCCTCACCGGCAGCGGCATCGGCCTGGCCATCGGCGTCGTCGGCTCGCTGCTCGCCGGCATGGGCATCACCGGCGCCACCCAGAACGCCTTCAACCGGATCTGGGGAGTGCCCTTCAAGGATCGTCCCAACTTCCTCTTCGCCCACCTGCGCGGGCTGGGAATGCTCGCCATCCTGGGCACCCTCTCCGTCGTCTCCACCACCGCCGCCGGCTTCGTCGGCACCGGATCCCATGCCGCCGTCGACGTGGTCATCGGGGTGCTCGTCGCGCTGATGCTCAACATCGCCCTGTTCATGACCGCCTTCAAGCTGCTCACCGCCGTCGACGTGGGCTGGCGCGACCTGCTTCCCGGTGTGATCGTCGCCGCCGTCTTCTGGCAGCTGCTGCAGCACCTGGGCGGCTACTACATCGATCACGAGCTCAAGCACACCGGCCCCCTATACGGGGTCTTCGCCCTCGTGCTCGGCCTGCTCGCCTGGCTCTACCTCGGCGCCCAGCTCACCATCTTCGCGGCCGAGATCAACGTCGTGCGCCTGCACCGTCTGTGGCCGCGCAGCTTCTTCTCAGATCAGCTGCTCGATGCCGACAAGCGCGCCATGACCTCCTCCGCCGAGATCGAGGAGCGGGTCGAGCAGGAGAACGTCGAGGTCAGCTTCGACGGGCCGGGGTAGAGCCTCGAAGCCTCGTCTCAGTCGGGAGACGGCGTGCGCCGCGTCAGCTCTTATCAGCCAACATGATCGGCGCTGTCATCCGTGGGACTGGATCGACCCGCGACAGCCCGCAGGCGGCGCAGGGCCTCACCGACCCTATCGGCCGCAACCAGAATGAAGCTCCGTCCTTCCGGGATCGCAAAGCCGGGTGGCGCGGTCTCCGAAAAGCCGCGAGGCGGCCTGGCCTTTGGTCGAGTTTGAGGGTCATCGACTGCCATGAAGTCAGGTTAGCTCGTAATGCTGATAGTCCACATGATCACCTCGATTGCCAGCAGTACGCAGCTCACGGTGAGCCAATCTGCGAGTCGATCGAGCTTCCCTCGATTGGCCTGAAGGCGAGGCTTCATCCAGCCACCGGCCGCTCGGTATGCCTCAGCTATATCGCCAGTCCTCCGACGATCATTGTCCGCCAAGAGCTCGTCACCTCCGAAGGCAAGGACCAATTCGCGTGGCAGCAACACCCAGATGGCGCTGCCAACGCACAGCGCAAATGAGATCGTGGCCAGGATTGCCCAGACGCCGAGCGCACCTCTCCCCACCCTCGCGCCAAGGAACGAGCCCGCAATCGAGGCCGCGCCGAGCACGGTGCCCGCACCCGCCCTCATTCCCGACAGCGTCCGCTGCTGCTCTGCCAGCGCATTGGCCGTCAGCTCGAAGCTCAGCTGCTCGATCGACTCAGCCATTCCTCGGTTCTACCGAGCGCTTGAGACGGTACTCACGCGCGCGAAAACCATCCAGCCGGTCTCGACCCGCCTCGGCTCGACCAGCCCGCGATGAGGCCGGCGACACGGGCTCCGATCCGGGACAGGGGGCCTGATTGTCTCCCATAAATCGTCGCCATGGTGTCCTATTTGGCTCTGGAATGCCGCTTTTCGTGGTGACATCGAAGTACTTGCGCATGCAACCAACGCGCGCTATACTAACTAAACTTTCGTAAGCTCATATGGAGCGGTTACCTATGTCATCACCCTCAGAGAAGCCCATCATCCAACCTTCACAGCCCAAGCAGCTCCTGCGGCTCATCCCCCTCGACGACACCGTCGTCTTCCCCAACATGGGCATCACCCTCACCATTGACGTGGGCGATGACGAGCGTGTCGTGCTCGTGCCCCGTCACGAGAACGAGTTCCTCGAGGTCGGCACCATCGCCGAGGTCTCCGAGCAGATTCGTCTCCCCGGCGGCGGCCGCGCCGTTGCCATCTCCGGCGAGCACCGCGCCCTGATCGGCGCCGCTCAGACCGGTCCCACCGGCGAGCTGCGCGTCGAGGTCGACGAGCGTCCCGACGAGGTACCCGTCGACGGTCGTACCCGCGAGCTCGAGCGTGAGTACCGCGCAACCGTCGAGGAGATCCTCGAGCTGCGCGGCGACGACGGACGCATCGCCGCCTTCCTGCGCGCCATCGCCGAGCCCGGTGCCCTGGCCGACTCAGCCGGCTACTCCCCCAACCTCAGCTACGAGCAGAAGGTCGAGCTGCTGCGCACCCTCGACGTGACCGAGCGTCTCGAGCTGGCCGTCAAGCTCCAGCGTGAGAGCCTCGCCGAGCTGCAGGTGCGCAAGCGCATCCGCGAGGACGTCCAGGAGGGCGCCGAGAAGCAGCAGCGCGAGTACTTCCTGCGCAAGCAGATGGACTCCATCCGCAAGGAGCTGGGCGAGGACGACGCTTCCGTCGCCGACGAGTACCGCACCAAGATCGAGGAAGCCCTCATGCCCGACGAGGTCAAGGAGCAGGCTCTCAAGGAGCTCGCCCGTCTCGAGCGCATGGGTGAGCAGACAGGCGAGTCGATCCATGATCCGCACCTACCTCGACTGGCTCATCGCCGTCCCCTGGGGCAAGCGCTCCGAGGAGCACCTCGACCCCGTCGGCGCCCGTGCCGTGCTCGATGCCGACCACGCCGGCCTGGAGGACGTCAAGGACCGCATCACCGAGTACCTGGCCGTGCGCAAGCTGCGCCAGGAGCGCGGAATCGAGGCCGACCCCAAGTCCGGGGCCATCCTCACCCTGATCGGGCCCCCCGGCACCGGCAAGACATCCATCGGCGAGTCCATCGCCCGCGCCACCGGACGCGAGTTCGTCCGCATGTCGCTCGGCGGCGTGCGTGACGAGGCCGAGATCCGCGGGCACCGGCGCACCTACATCGGCGCCCTCCCCGGACGCCTCGTCAGGGCGCTCAGGGACGCCGGCACGATGAACCCCGTGATCCTCCTCGACGAGGTCGACAAGGTTGGAGCCGATTGGCGCGGAGACCCTTCCGCGGCGCTGCTCGAGGTCCTCGACCCCGCCCAGAACCACTCGTTCCGCGATCACTACCTCGACGTCGAGCTGGATCTCAGCCAGGTCATGTTCCTGGCCACCGCCAACGTCGCCGACACCATCCCCGGGCCCGCTGCTCGACCGCATGGAGGTCATCCACTTCGACGGATACACCTCCGAGGAGAAGCTCGCCATCGCCAAGGGCTACCTGTGGCCGCGCCAGCGCGACCGCAACGGCCTGCGCGAGGACGAGGTCGAGATCTCCGATGAGGTCCTGCGCACCATCATCTCCGAGTACACCCGCGAGGCCGGAGTGCGAAACCTCGAGCGCAACCTCGGGACCGTGCTGCGCAAGACCGCCACCAAGATCGCCTCCGCCCAGATCAGCCGAGGCTCCCACCACCGAGGCCAAGGTGAGCGTCGACGCAGACGTGAGCCCCCCGGTCGAGGGCGCCGAGTCGCCGCCAGCTAAGGCAGCGAAGGCAACGAAGAAGAAGACCAAGGCCGTGGCACCCGTGAAGATCGACCTGGAGGTCGTGCGCGACGCGCTCGGACGCCAGAAGTTCTTCCAGGAGTCGGCTGCCCGCACCGCCACACCCGGTGTCGCAACCGGCCTGGCCGTCACCGGCGCCGGAGGCGACGTGCTGTTCGTCGAGGCCACCGCCATGAAGAGCGGCAGCTCCGGCGGCAACGCCCTCGTGCTCACCGGCCAGCTGGGCGACGTCATGAAGGAGTCGGCCAAGATCGCCCTCTCCTACGTCCGTGGCCACGCCGAGGAGCTCGGAATCGACGAGCACGCCTTCGAGAATCGCGAGTTCCACGTTCACGTCCCCGCCGGAGCCATCCCCAAGGACGGCCCCAGTGCGGGTGTGACCATGGTCACCGCGCTCGCCTCGCTGCTCTCGGGACGGCCCGTCAAGCACACCGTCGGCATGACCGGCGAGGTCACCCTGCAGGGTCGCGTTCTGCCGATCGGCGGCCTCAAGCAGAAGGCCCTCGCCGCCCATGCAGCCGGCCTCACCGACGTGATCCTGCCCGAGCGCAACCGAGGCGACCTGGACGACATCCCCGAGGAGGTCCGTCGAGCAGATGACCTTCCACCCCGTGATGACCGTCCAGGAGGTCCTCGACCGCGCCCTGGAGCCGGCACGCGATGTCGCGCACCTCTCGTAGATGTGAGCCCGTCCCGATGGAGGTCCGCGAGACCGCGGACCTCCTCGAGCGGCGCTGGCAGCTATCCATCATCTATGCCGCATTGACCGGCGCCCTGCGCTTCAACGAGTTCGCCGAGGCCGTCGCCGGCATCTCCCCCCGAATGCTCGCCGAGCGGTTGCGCGACCTCGAGGGCGCGGGCCTCGTGCAGCGCACCGTCCTGCCCACCAGCCCCCCCACCGTCGAGTACCGCCTCACCGACCGCGGGCGCAAGCTCGGGCCGCTGATCGAGGCCATGCGCGAGTACTCCCGCCAGCCCGTCTAGCTCTCAAACCTCGGGGCGGTGCCCTAGCGGGTGACGCGGAAGTGAGCCGTGATCGCTTCGTGCCCGCGACCCCCCGGCAGCGAGGCTGTGGCGACCAGCACGTAGGAGCCGACCGACAGACCGTGTGAGCCGAGCGCGCCTGAGAAGCGCAGCGAGTTACCGCCGGCGTGGCCCTGAACGGAGAAGCCGGCGCCCAGGAGCCTGTAGCGCGTGCAGCCGTGCGCCCTGCCCCGTCTGCGTGGCGCCGCAACGCAGCTGTGACCGCGAACGATGCCCGCCACCGCCCGCTCCACCGTGAACCTCACCGAGGCCGCGCTCACCAGGCTGAAGCTCACCAGCGCGCCCACATGCCTGGCGTGGGTGACGCTCGACCCCCTGCCCGCCGCGCGGAACGCGCCGGGTGCGACTTGCAGAGCGGAGATCAGACTCGACGGGGGGCCCGCGCATACGCACGGTTTGCCACCCGGCGCCACGCTTGTCGGTGGAACCGTCACCACCGGTACCGACACTGGCGTCGGCGTCGGCTTCGGCGTGGGAGCCGGCGGCTGGTACTCATAGGCACCCACATCCGTCCGCCCATTGGCCACCCGAGGATTCCCAGCGAGATCGGTGGCGAATTCGCCCGCCGCCAGCGAGCCCGGGGTGCCGGCGTCAATCAGGGGTGAGCCGGCGAGCAGACGCCAGTTGCCCGTCGCTATCGCGCCTGAGCCGGTCGCCGCGTTCACGAAGTCGGGGCTCCCCGCCACCGGGTTCACGTCGGCAACCGTTTCGCCCGCTTTGCCAACGTCTTTGGCAGCTTCGAAGTTCGAGTATTCGCTTCTCACCGTCGTCTTCTTGCCCGTCCCGTTGGCATGCTGAACGACCGGTTCTTCCACGCCCGAGATGATCGAGTCATCGAGCTCCGCCGAGGCGTTTTCTTCTTCGCCCACCATCACCAGCCCACGTGAGCCGCTGACACCGTTGACCACAGTCAGATGCCTGAGCGTCGCTTTGGCCGGTTCGCCTTTGTATGCCTCGAGCAGGATCCCGATGCCGCTGCCTCCCCGCAGATCCAACAGCGAGTCTTCGAGGATCAGGTTCGCCCCTCCGGCTTCGATCACGTGGAGCGCACTCGACACGATGCAGCCACGTAGGGTGAGCGCCGTTTGGGCGTCCACGCCGTAGGAGGCCGCAATCCTCGAGTTGAGGATTTCACCCCCCCGCGCGATGACACCCAGGGTGGTCGTTTTTTCGACCATTTCGATCGAGCCTCCGGAGAAGACGCCGCTGTAGATGCGCAGGCCTTCCGGAACTCCCGATCCACCCCCACCGGATACAGACACCCCTTCCACCGTCCCACCGTTGAGGAAGAGGCCCTCCTGCTCTTCCCCCGCGGGAACCTTGATCGCCAGATTCGCGAGCGTCGAGCCGGAGCTCACCAGGCCGAACACCGTCGCCTGTGCTTCCAGCGGGGTGGTCAGGGTCGTCGCTGCAACCCCCGCGCCGCGGATGCTGACGGGTTCCGAATTGTTGTATTCGAAGCCGTGGGCGCGCGAGTAGCTTCCCGCACCGATCATCACCGTGTCCGGGCCGCCACTGTTTTTGTGAGAGCCAGCGCTGTTGAGCGCTTTCTGCAGGGCCGCCCCGTCGGAGCCTTCGTTGACACCACCGGCGCCCACGCAGGCCGGTTCGTTCACGCAGTAGACACTCGCCTGCGCAGCTGCCGGCAACGCCGCACCCACGGCAAGCACAGCCAGAGCTGCGATCAGGGGCCCCCTCCTCATCTGTCCAACCTATCCGAAATGGGAACATGCGTGTACGCTCGAAGCGGTCAGGCGCGCGCGGGTGTCCGCTCCGGGCGCCCCTCCGGGCTGCTCACTCCCACCAGCTGTCCGCCCGCACAGTCCTCCGCGCGCACGTCCACCTGGGGATTGCGGATGCCCGCCACTCCCACCAGCCCTCCCACCGCCACCAGCACCGCGGCGATCGCAATGCCGAGGTGAAAGCTGTGCAGCGAGGCCGCCTCGGCCGCCCGGCTGAGCGCGTGCGCCTGGGCGCTCGGCAGGCCATGCACGTCGGGCTTTCCCAGCGGCAGTCGCTTGGCCGCCTTCACCGCTGCCCGCGCCGCGCCCCCCAGAGCCGTGTGCGACAGCCGGCTCTCCAGGGTCGAACCGAACGAGGAGGCCACCGCCGCACCCACCGCCGCCGTGCCGAGCAGCCCGGCCACACGGGCGATCGCGTTGTTCACCCCAGAGGCGATCCCCGCCTCCTTCTCCGCCCCCGCCAGCACCGCCGCCGTCAGCGGCGCCACCGTCATCGACAGTCCCAGCGCGAACACCAGCAGCCCGGGGAGCACTTCGGAGACATAGTCGACCTTCAGTCCGATGCGCTGGAACAGCACCAGCCCGCACGGCGGCCACCAGCGGACCGGCACCCATGAACAGGCGCGGGCCGTAGCGGTCGGCGAGCGCGCCGAAGCGGCGCGAGAGCACGAACATCACGACCGTCACCGGCAGCGTCGCGAGCCCGCTCTTCAGCGGCGAGTAGCCGCCGATCTGCTGCAGGAACAGCACCAGGAAGAAGAACAGGATCGCCAGCCCCGCATACATCGAGAACGTCTCCACGTTGCCCGCCGAGAAGTTGCGCCGGCGAAACAGCTTCAGCGCCAGCATCGGCTCGCTCGCTCGCGACTCGTAAGCCGTGAACGCGCCCAGCAGCGCCACGCCCGCGATCAGCGGCCCGAACACCCCCGGGCTCGACCATCCCAGCCGCGGCTGCTCGATCAGCGCGAACACCGGGCCCGCCAGCCCCGCCGCGCACAGCATCGCGCCGATGAAGTCGACCCGCCGCCCCCCGCGCTCGCGTGCCGTGCCTGCCGGGATCACCGTCAGGATCAGCACCACGCAGCCGGCAGCCAGCGGCACGTTCACCAGGAACACCATGCGCCACGAGGCGACCGCCAGCAGCTCGCCGCCCGCCAGCGGTCCGAGCACCCCCGCGATCGCCCCCCACGCCGTCCAGCTGCCGATCGCCGGGCCCCGCTCCGCCTCCGGGAAGGTGTTCACGATCACCGCCAGCGAGCTCGGCACGAGCAGCGCCCCCGCCACCCCCTGAAGCGCCCGCGCCGCCACCAGCACGCCGATGGTGGGCGCCAGCGCGCACCCCAGCGAGGCCACCCCGAAGCCGGCCACGCCGAGCGCGAACACCCGCGCTCGCCGAACAGGTCGCCGAGCGAGCCGCCGATCAGGATCAGCGAGCCGAGCGTCAGCAGATAGCCGTTGACAACCCACTGCTGCGCCGCCAGGCCGCCTCCCAGCGCGCGTTGGATCGTGGGCAGCGCCACGTTGACCACCGTGCCGTCCAGCAGCACGATGCCCGAGCCGAGGATGCAGGCGATCAGCGTCAGGCGCTTCACCGACGCATCGCCGCGGGTAGCCATCGGCGGGCCGTTCAGTCCGATCTTCCGCGCAGCGCCGAGCGGTCGACCTGCGCGATCGTCGTGTAGCCGCTCAGCGCCAACGTCAGATCGAGCTCAGCCAGCAGGCAGCGGAGCACGTGCTCCACCCCCGCCTGGCCGCCCAGCGCGAGGCCCCACACGAACGGGCGCCCCAGGCAGACTGCATCCGCCCCGAGCGCCAGCGCCTTGAACACGTCCGCGCCCGACTGCGGATGCCGCTGTCGAACAGCACCGGGAAGCTCCGCGCCCACCGCCTCGCGAACCGCCGGCAGCGCATCGAGCGCGCCGATCGCACCGTCCACCTGCCGACCGCCGTGGTTGGAGACGATCAGCCCGTCCACGCCCGCGTCGAGTGCCCGCCGGGCATCGTCGTCGTGGAGGATGCCCTTCAGCACGATCGGCAGCTCGGTCTGCTCGCGCAGCCACGCCAGGTCCGCCCACGTGATCGCGGGATTTGAGAACTGGAAGGCCCACTGCCCGATCGCCGGCCCCGGATCCTCCTCCGGCGTGCGCTCGAGCGCCGCGCGGAACACAGGATCGCTGAAGTAGTTGGCCACGCCCTCGCCCTTTCAGGAACGGCAGGTAGGCGCTCTGCAGATCGCGTGGGCGCCAGCCGAGCATCCACGTGTCGAGCGTCACCACGATCGCCTCATAGCCCGCCCGCGCCGCTCTGCCCACGAAGCTCGCCGCCAGGTCGCGGTCCTTGGGCCAGTAGAGCTGATACCAGCGCGGCCCCTCGCCACTCGCCTCGGCCACCTCCTCCAGCGAGTGCGATGCCGCCGTGCTGAGGATCGCCGCCAGGCCCTGGGCGGCCGCCGCCCGACCCACCGCCAGCTCGCCCTCCGGGTGCACGATCGACTGCACCCCCACCGGAGCCAGCAGCACCGGCGCCGGCATCGCCGTGCCGAGGATCGAGCAGCTCAGATCGCGTGAGGAGACATCGCGCAGCATCCGCGGCACGATCTCCCAGCGCTCGAACGCACGCAGGTTGGCAGCCATCGTCCGCTCCGCCCCCGCGCCGCCGGCCACGTAGCCGTAGGCCTCGGCGCTCGAGCACCTCCCGCGCGCGCTCCTGAAGCTCGCCTGACGGCGATCGGCAGCGGCGGCGTCTCCCCCGCCAGGCCGCGGCCGTAGATCTCATACTGGAAGTTCGCGAACAGCTGCTCCTGCTGAGCAGGATCGATGTCGGTCTCGGCGTCGGCCATCTCCTAGACCCTACCGCCGCCACCATCACCGCGGACCCCTAGCCGATCGCTGCCTCCAGTGCCTCGCTCGCCGGGGGCAGCGGACCGCCGCACACCCCATTGCGCCCACCGCGCTTGGCTTCATACAGAGCCGCGTCGGCCTCAGCGCAGATGCTCTTGTAGTCGAAGGCCGTCTCGCGCTCCGACGCGCTCACCCCGAAGCTCATCGTCACCCGCAGCCCGCCTCCCACCGTGTCCGCCTCGACTCCCTGGCGCAGGCGCTCGGCCATCGCCGCCGTCTGCGCGAGGTCCGCCCCGGGGAGCAGCACCAGAAACTCCTCACCGCCGATGCGATACGCCAAATCGAACGCCCGCAGCTGCTTGCGCAGCATGTAGGCCACATCCTGGAGCACCGCATCGCCCGTCGCGTGACCGTGGGTGTCGTTGACCTGCTTGAAGTGGTCCAGATCGCCCACGATCAGGCCCACCGGCTGGCCCGTGCGCTGGGACTGGTGAGCGAGCTCCACCGTACGGTCCGCGAGCGAGTTGCGGTTGAGCATCCCCGTCAGCTGGTCGATCACCGCCTCGCTGCGGTGGCGCACATCGGACTGCATCAGCGCCGTCGAGAGAATCGCCACCGCCACCGTCAGCGCCAACGGCATGATCAGCAGCGGCGGATGCGCCAGCACCGCATGGGCATCCACGCCGAAGGCCACCGCCACCATCAGCACCATCGTCACCGCCAGCCCGAGCATCACCCCGCGTGCCGGAAAGCGCGCACTGAGCGTGACGATCGGGATCGCAAACCACGCCATCGCCGGCGAGTGCGGCCCGCCCGTGAGCGCCACACTGCCCTCGATCATCAGCTGCGAGGCCGCCCAGGCCGCGAACAGCAGGTACTCCGGGTGCGTAACCCGCTCCACCGTTCCATCGGCCAACCGGAACAGCACTCCCGCGACAGCCAGCGGGATGATCGTCCACCACCCCACCCACGGCCCGCAGATCAACAGCGCCGCCGCGATCACCACGAAGGACTTCTGGCGCACCGGTGCCACCAGACGGTCCATGTCGAGCATCCGCTCGCGGTCCATCCCACCATCGATCAGCCATGAGGTGGGAGCCGCATCCGGGTCCACTATCGCTCGCGGGCCATGGTCGCGCTCGGCATCGGAATGCCACGTGGGGCGAGCCACCGGGGAAGCGATTGCATCTGCCATGGGTTCGCCTATCGGCCCCCGCTACCACAGTTAGAAACACATCACAAACGACTCGACGAATGGACAGGTTTCAATTCCGGATGCCCTGCCGAAACGTGGTTGTATGCAGGGCTTACCGTCAGCCCAAGAGCTCCCGCCGGCTCAGGGCTAGCCCAGGACGAGCTCGGCGGCAGCGCGCAGGGTGGCACTGTCGCCCGAGATCAGCAGCGTCGTCACGATCGACTCGCGCCAGCGCTCGAGATCCTCACGGATCTTCTCCCGCGGGCCGATCAGTGCCAGCGCCTCGATCAGCCTGCGCGGGACCTTCGCCGCGGCCTCGTCCTTTTGCCCCGCCAGGTAAAGCTCGGCGATCTCGTCAACCTCCGCCTCGAAGCCCATGTGAATGGCAACGTTGGCGTGGAAGTTCGTGCCTTTGGGCCCCATCCCTCCGAAGTACAGGGCGTAGAAGGGCCGCAGTGCGTCCGCCGCCGCGTCGATGTCATCGGAGATGATCAGCGGCACCGTTGCCGCCACCTCGAAGTCCGCCGCCGTTCGCCTCGCTCCCGGCCGCGCGAAGCCCTCCTCCAGCGAGCCCGTGTAGAGCTCCTGATGCTCGGGCGAGAAGAACAGGGCAAGCCAGCCATCGCACAGCTCGGCACACAGTGCGATGTTCTTCGGGCCCTCCGCCCCCAGGTAGATGGGGATGTCCTCCCGCAGCGGGTGGATCGAGGACTTCAGCGGCTTGCCCAGGCCCGTGCCGTCCGGGAGAGGCAGCTCGTAGTGAGGGCCGGGCGCCGTCAGCGGGCCCCTGCGTGCCCACACATCGCGCAGGATCGAGATGTACTCACGGGTGCGGGCGAGCGGCTTGGCGAACTCCATCCCGTACCAACCCTCCACCACCTGCGGCCCCGACACGCCGAGGCCGAGGATGAAGCGGCCCCCCGAGAGATGGTCAAGCGTCATCGCCGCCATCGCCGTGGCCGTCGGCTGGCGCGCCGACATCTGCACGATCGCGGTGCCCAGCTTGACCCGCTCCGTCGAGGCCCCCCACCACGCGAGCGGCGTCAGGCAATCCGACCCGTAGGCCTCAGCCGTCCAGATCGAGTCGAAGCCCAGCCGCTCCGCCTCCGCAACCGCCTGGGCCGCGCCCGGCGGCGGCCCGCCGGCCCAATAGCCCGTGTTCAGACCCAGCTTCAGCTCCCCAGCCATCCGCCGAGCCTACCCCACCAGCACCAGCGTGAAGCCGTCGTAGCCCTTGGCCCCCACCGTCTGGATCGTCGTCGCCGTCACTCGCCCCTCCTGGGCGAGCTGCTCGTGAAAGCGGCGCATCCCCCGTGCCCCTGGGTCCTCGGTGTCCGGATCGGCCAGCGCACCGCCGCGCACCGCGTTGTCCACCACGATCACCGAGCCTGCACGCACCAGCTCGAGCGCACGGGTGAAGTACTCGGGCGTGCTCTGCTTGTCGGCATCGATGAACACCATGTCAAACGGCTCCCCACCGGCCGCGATCAGCTCTTCGAGTGAGTCGAGCGCCGCTCCCGCCCGCACCTCCACCAGCTCCCCCACGCCCGCCCGCTCGATGTTCGCGCTCGCAACCCGCGCATAGTGCTCGGATAGCTCGAGCGTGATCAGCATCCCGTCGGAGGGCAGCGCTCGGGCAAGCCAGATCGAGCTGTAGCCCCCGAGCGTCCCGAGCTCCAGGATCCTCCTCGCCCCGTGAATGCGCACGAGCAGGTGCAGCAGCTTGCCCTGCGCCGGCGTCACCGCGATCGGCGGGAGCCCCTCCCGCGCGCTCGCCCGCAACGCCTCCTCCAGAGCCGGGTCGGGAACCAGTAGGCGATCCTCGATGTACTCATCCACTTCGCTCCACAGCCGCTCGCTCATCCGGGCTCCTTTACTCGCTCGTCGGGACTCATCAGCGCCAATGGCACCCCCAGGCCCGCCGCGCGGCGCACGGTCGCAATCCGCCTGCCGGGCTGGACCGCGGCCCGCGGCTCCCCAGCACCGTCTCCGAACGCCCGAGCGGTGCGATCCAGGTCATCTGAGAGCAGCGCCAGGCCCCAGAAGCGCGCCGGACGATCCGGGCCGCCCTCTCGCTCCACCACCTCCTCGGGCTCCTGCACCACCTCGAGGATCTCCTGTCCTAGCCGGAAGAACGCCTGACGCGGAGCCCCAGCCGGAGTGGGCTCCTCGCGTATTCGCCTGAGGTCCAGGCCAGCCGTCTGAAGCGCCGCCACGCTGCGCTCCAGCCGGGGCGTGAACGCCACCACATGATCGACCCTGAGAACGCCATTGGGATGGGCATCGGACGGCCCGGGCAGAGCGCTCTCGGAGGCGCACGTCGGCAGGCCGTCGAGCTCGGTGCTCCGGAGATCCCTCAGCGACCACGACACGATGCCACGGCCGGCATCCCTCCCGGCGAATCGCACACACACGTCTCCCATGCGGCAGCAATCCCCTTCGAGCCTGAATCCAAGCGCCTCCCAGGCCCCCGGCTCGTCGGCCAGCGTGAGCTCGTCAATCGTCGGTGCGCCCATCCTTGGCACCGTACATCTTCTCCTCCTGAGCACTCCCGCCCACAGGCGAGCAGCGTCCTAGAGTCAAGGGCATGCACAGTGAGCCTGAGAACGGTGACAGCCGCGGGTGGGTGCTGGTGCTGGTCCGCTACGTGCTCCCGGCCGTCGTCGTCCTCGCCGGCCTCGTGATCATGTCGCTGGGCAGCGAAACCGACCTCGAGGGCGGCGCCGCCATCCTCAGCGCGGGGCTCGCCATCTACTTCATCAACTGGCTGTTCCGCATGGGCGTGGCGGGAGATCGCGAGCGCGAACGCGAGGACGCGGCACGCGAGTACTTCTCACAGCACGGCCGCTGGCCCGACCTGATGACAGCGTGACGCATCCCAGCGCCTCGCGAGTTTCTCCATCCGTCGAAGGGCAAGGCTCCCGGGGCGCGAGAGAATCCCGCAGTGAGCTCGCGGGTCCCCACGCCGGCGCTCGATCCCTCGGCCGAGCGCTCCACGATCGACTCCTATCGCCCGCAGGCGCCGTTCCTGGACGAGCTGTTCGAGCTCGACGGCACGCCGCGCCAGACCGCCGCGCCGCTGGTCGAGCAGCTCAAGCAGCTCGGCCCCGCCGGCCTGATCGAGGCCGGGCGCCGGCGCGACGCGTCTTCATGCAGCAGGGGATCACCTTCGAGACCAGCGGCGGCGGCGAGGCCACCCACGAACGGCCCTTTCCCGCTCGATCTCGTGCCGCGCGTGCTCAGCGGCCAGGAATGGCGCGACATCAAGCGCGGCCTGGCGCAGCGCATCCGCGCGCTGAACCACTTCGTCGACGACGTCTACCACGCTCGCGAGATCGTGCGCGAGGGCCTCGTGCCGTGGCGCCTGGTCGCCTCCTGCTCGCACTTCGCGCGCGCCGTCCACGGCATCCGCCCGCCCGGGCGGCGTCTACACGCACGTGGCCGGCTGCGACCTGGTGCGCCACAGCGACGGCACCTGGAAGGTGATCGAGGACAACGTGCGCATCCCCTCGGGCATCTCCTACGTGCTGGAGAACCGCGCGGCGATGGCGCGCCTGGTGCCCGAGCTGTTCGCCTCCTACCGCGTGCGCCCCGTCGACCACTACCCGCAGCTGCTGCTGCGCGCGCTGCGCTCGGTCGCGCCCTCGGCCGAGAGCGAGGCGACGGTCGTCGTGTGGACGCCCGGCCCCGCCAACCCCGCCTACTTCGAGCACGCCTTCCTCGCCCGCCAGATGGGCGTCGAGCTGGTCGAGGCATCCGACCTGGTCGTCCGCGACGACGTCCTCTACATGCGCACCACCCGTGGCCTGGAGCGCGCGCACGCCGTCTACCGGCGCCTCGACGACGACTTCGTCGACCCGCTCGAGTTCCGCCCCGACTCGCTGCTCGGCGTGCCCGGCCTGGTGCGCGCCTACCGCGCCGGCAGCGTGGCGATCGCCAACGCCTTCGGCACCGGCGTGGCCGACGACAAGGCGATCTACTGCTTCGTGCCCGACATGATCCGCTTCTACCTCGGCGAGGAGCCGATCCTCGAGAACGTCAAGACCTACCTGCTGTCCGACCCCGAAGTCGCTCGAGCACGTGCTCGAGCGCCTCGACCAGCTCGTCGTCAAGCCGACCGGCGAGTCCGGCGGGCGCGGGGTGATGATCGGCCCGCACGCCGACGAGGGCGAGATCGCGCGCATGCGCGAGGTCATCAGCGCCCACCCCGAACGCTGGATCGCCCAGGACGTCGTGCGCCTCTCGACCGTCCCGACCGTCGGCGCCGACGGCACGCTCGCGCCGCGCCACGTCGACCTGCGCCCGTTCGCCGTCTTCGGCGAGCGCATCGACATCGTCCCCGGCGGGCTCACGCGCGTGGCGCTCGAGGAGGGCTCGCTGATCGTCAACTCCTCGCGCGGCGGCGGCTCGAAGGACACGTGGGTGCTCGAGGACGGCGACGACGCCGACCGCGCCGGGCCGCCGATCGCCGACACCCAGCCGCCGGCGCTGCCCGACCTGCGCTACGGCGCGTGGACCGGCCAGCAGCAGCAACAGCAGCAACAGCACCCCCGAGCCCGCCGAGTCCGCCGCGGCGGAAGCCCTGATGCTCGCGCGGATCGCGCACGAGCTCTACTGGCTGGGGCGCAACCTCGCGCGGGCCGAGTTCACCGCGCGCGCCGTCGAGGCCGTCTTCCAGGCCGAGCTGCAGGGCACCTCCGATGCGGCGCCGGGGTCAGCTTCGGCTCGGGCGGCCTGCTGGCGATGTTCGGCGACGTCCACGAGAGCCCGCAGCAGCAGCCAGGCGCTCGGCCAGCTGACGCTCGACGCCGAGCGCCCCGGCTCGATGCTCGCCTCGATCGAGCGCGCCCGCGAGGGCGCGCGCACCGTCCGCGACGTGATCAGCGCGGAGATGTGGGAGGCGATCAACACCACCGCGCTCGGCCTGCGCGGCGGCGGGCAGCCCGGCTGGGCCGCGCCCGCCGGCCCCTATCTCGCCTCGCAGTACGTCAAGGAGCGCACCGCGCTGATCTGGGGGGTGGCCAACCGCTCGATGCTGCGCGACGAGGCCAAGTGCTTCCTCGACGCCGGCGGGCTGATCGAGATCTCCGACATGGTGCTGCGGATGCTGCGTGTCGCGCATGCCCGCCGGCGACGGCGCCGCCCGCCGACGGCCACGCGCTGATCCTGCTGCAGGCCGTCGGGCGGCTTCCACGCCTACCTGCGCGCGGTCACCGCGCCCCCGAACGCGCACCCGTCGCGCGCTTCCTGCTGTTCGAGCGCGCCTACCCCGACAGCGTGGCGGCCTGCGTCGACTCGCTGCACGAGGTCTTCACCATGGCCGACGCCGGGCCGCGCAACTCCAAGCCCGTGCTGCGCGTCAGCCGACTGGCCGCCGACCTAGACTTCCAGCGCCGCGCGCTGCCCGACGGAGCCGAGTTGACAGGCATCTGCGAACAGACCCAGCAGGAGCTCGCCCGCATCGACCAGGACGTCGCCGAGCGCTACTTCGCGGGCGCCGCCGCGGCCGGGCTGAGGAGGTGAGCCGCAGATGCACTTCGCGATCCGCTTCCTGACCGAGTACCACTACGACGCGCCCGTCACCGACAACCTCAACGCGCTGCGCGTGCGCCCGGCCACCACCTCCACCCAGCGCTGCGACGAGTTCCACACCCGCATCGAGCCCGAGGCCCGGGTCAGCCGCCACCTCGACTACTTCGGCACCGAGGTGATCGAGTTCGGCATCCCCACCGCGCCACGACCACCTCACGATCGACGTGCGCGCCCGCGTCGTCACCTCCGCCCCACCCGACCCGCCCGAGGGCTCCTGGGAGAGCCTGCAGAGCCCCGCCTACATCGACGCCGCCGGCGAGTTCGCGCTGCCCTGGCAGGACCAGCCCGCCATCGCCGGCCTCGACGAGCTCGAACGACGCGCTCGAGGCGCGACTGCCCGCTGGAGACGCTCGAGACGCTCTGCGAGCTGATCCCCGACCGCTTCGAATACCGCCCGGGCGCCACCTACGTCGGCTCCACCGTCAGCGACCTGCTCGACATCGGCGCCGGCGTCTGCCAGGACTTCGTCCACCTCTCGCTCGTGCTGCTGCGCCGCCGCGGCATCGCCGCCCGCTATGTCTCGGGCTACCTGTGGGCCGCCCCCGAGGACGAGGGCGCCGACTCGGTCGAGGTCGACACCCACGCCTGGCTCGAGGCGCTGCTGCCCGGCAGCGACGGCCACGGCGAGCCCGTGTGGGTCAGCGCCGACCCCACCAACCGCCGCCTCGCCGGCGAGACCCACGTGAAGATCGGCCACGGCCGCTTCTACTCCGACGTGCCGCCCGTCAAGGGCCTCTACATGGGCGGCGCCACCTCCGAGCTCGACGCCGCCGTGACGATGTCGCGGCTGGACCCGCAGACGAGCGCCCGAGCCTGAGCGAGCGTCGGGTCACGCCGGGCCGGCGTCAGCCGTGGTATCGCGCGATCACGTCAGTGAACGCATATGGCTGCTGGGCGACCCCGCTGCAGTCTTCGCCCACGTTCTGCGAGCTCCCTTCGCAGGGACGATCGCGATTCACAGCCCAGAACGTGAAGCGTCCGAGATGGTGGGCCTGGGCGAAGCCGAGCATCGTTTCGAAGTCCCCCACGCTCACCGTCTCCCACGCTTCGTCGGTCTCGCCGTTCATCGATGAGATCCCCGTGTGTTCATACGCCGCCGCGGTCGAGATGCCGTAGGGCGGACACCAGGTCCTGTGCGAGACCTTCCACAGCCCTGATCGACGCGTGTCCCATATCCGTCAGCGGCCGTCCGAAGTCGAACGGCATCACCGTCCAGACCGTCGGCTGAAAGCCGATCTCCGCCGCGTCCGCGAGCAGACTCCTGCCGTCGCATTCCGGGCCCGTTTCGTCGGTCCCGAACGTCACCGAGATCTCCAGGCCGGGATTGGCCCGCTGCACGATCTCGAGCGCCTGAACCACCCGCAGGCGGACCTTCTTGCTCGTGAACTCCCCATGCTCGATGTCGATGTCGATCGCTCTCAGGGCGTAGGCGTCGATCACCTTCTGGTAGGCACCCGCCAGCGCCGCGGGCGTCTTGCACGAGCTGCCGAGCTTCTTGCCGCTCCAGCCGCCGAACGACACCACAACATCGCCGCCCGCGTTGCGGATGCTGTCGATCGCGGCCTGGTCGGGGCCGCCCGTGAGCGGCCTCGAGCCATCCCAGGCCGGGTTGCACGAGCCGTGGGAGAGCATGAAGGCCAACGTCAGGTCTTTGATCCCCGTGCTCGCCATCGCCGCGGCCGGGGCCTGCGGGTTACCCCACCCCAGATACTCATACGGCGCCGCGAGGTCCACGGGCTGGGCGGGGACACTCGCCAGCTGAGCCGGCGCTGAAGCCGCCCCCAGGGCTGAGCCACCACCCACCGACAGGCCCATGCCAAGTGTCGCGGACACGAGCAGGCCCACAGCCTTGCCCGGCCACGCCGAGCGCGCTCGGCGTGGAGTGCCAAAGCATCGTCTCCCCATCATGGCTTCCGCGAATACCCGGCATTCTTGTAGTCAAGGAGTGCCGCGAGGGGTCGCATCCTCCGTTGCGACTGCTGTATCGCCGCAGCTATACACCTGCCGGATCGATGGTGACCCTCCTCGCCGCCACCCGCAGGGGAGGATGGTCGGAGAGCTCGACCTCACCGCCAAAGCCACCACCCCGCGCCGGGAGCCGGCGATCGAGCAGCTCGACCTCGCCCGCCGGCTCGAGCCCCCGCGCGAAGATGTGATCGACATCGCGCCGAGCGAGATGAACTGAACCATCCGGCGCACGCGGATCGCGCAGGTTGAGATCGCCGCCGAGGACCAGCGGAGCCCCATCGGCCCAACTCAGGGCGTGCTCCCACAGCGCCTCGAGCTCGGCCTGCGCCAGCGGGACCCGAACGCTTCCGTGGTAGTTGGCCACGCAGGTGCCGTCGGCCAAACGCGCGAGTTGCGCCACCCGCCGCTCCGGCCAGGTGCGCAACCGCAGCGCTCGATGCTCCACAATCGCCCCTCGCGAAAGAATGGCGTTACAGCCGCCGCCGTTGGACTTCATCAGCTCGGGACGGCGGACCGCGAGGACCCGCCGCAGCGGTAGCAGGGAGTTGCGCGAGGTCAAAGCGGAGCGCTGCTCGGCGCCGGACGCCGCCGCGAGCCGACCGGCCCACCACGGCGGCACCTCCTGCAGCAGCGCCACATCCCACTCCCAGCCGGCGATGCGACTGGTGAACTGCTCGGCCAAGCCCCGCTGCGTGGGCGGAAGCGAGCGGCCATGGAAGAGGTTCCAGCTGAGCACCCGCATCGGCCGGCCGTCAGGGAGGCGGAAGAGCCACGCCGTAGAGGACCCATGGTTCCCGTACGGCACCTATTCGGTCATAGACACTCTGAGCGCGCCGGTTCTCCGGGGCGGTCTGCCATTCGAGCCTGACCGCACCCCGATCGCGACAGCGCTCGACACACACCGCGATCAGACGCTCGGCCAGACCGGCTCCGCGCGCCTTCGGGGTCACGTACAGGTCGTTCATGATCCCGATGCGTCCCCCCTCGGTCGTGTCCCAGCTCCAGAAGACCGTGGCAAAGCCGACGGGGGCGGCGCGCCGGTCGCGTGCGATCAACTGCAACCCCTCGAGCTGAGGCTCGCGCAGCAGCGAGCGCGAGAGGCCGAGCAGGGCCTCGTCGCTCGGGGCGGTGTCGTAGAAATCGCAATAGGCGCGCATCAGGCCCAGAAGATCCACGAGATCCTCCGCCGTGACGGTCGCGATCGAATGGGGCGAGCTCTTTGGTGAACTCTCAGCCATCGCGCTTGGTGGCGCTCCCGTACACGAAGAACTCGGCTGTCTGATCGATCTCCCCATCCCAGCCGAAGGCGGCGAGGCGCTCACGCAGAGCCGGCGCCTCGTAGAAGTTCTTGACGATCCGAAACTCGCGGCCGTCGGCGAGTCGCCTGAGCATCGTCTCCTCCCCCTCCTCGGGGAGAAGATGATCGGCTGCCGAGGCCAGCCTGTTGCGCAGGCTGTCGATGAAGAACACCCGGCCGCCCGGCCGCAGGGCCAGCCCCACCTTCCGCCAGAAGTCCTCCAGGCGATCCTCCGGCACATGGGAGAGCCAGAAGGAGAAGAAGCACACGTCGAATCGCTCCCGCGGCTCCCACGCAAAGAGATCGGCCTGGAGAAAGCTCACATTCTCGGCTCCCACGCGCGCCTGCGCGAGTGCGATCACCTCGGTGGAGGCGTCGAGCGCGGTCACCCGCTCTGCCTGGGCGGCCAGCCGGCGCGTCCAGATTCCGGTCCCGCAGGCCAGCTCGAGCACGTCTCCGTCGGGGGCAAAGCGCTCGAGCGCCCCCTCGACCTCCGCCACCTCGGCGGACCAGCGGGCCTTGAACTCGGGCCCGTGGTCGTAGCGGCCACGACGGAACCACCAGTCGTCGTACTCACCGGCACGCTCGCGGTAGTAGCGAGCCTGCTCACCGAGAAGATCGTGTGGTTCGCCCATCCGCGCCTCGCGATGCTAGCGCAGGCGGCACTCGCCACAGCACGCTTATCCGGCCAGCCGTGGGGGTAATTACGGCGAAGCCCTGTCGCATCAAATCGAGTTGGAGGACGAAATGAAGGTTGGACGCCTGATCGCTCGTATCACCGTCGGCGGCCTGTTCGTCGGTCATGGCACGCAGAAGTGGTTCGGATGGTTCGGCGGACCCGGTCTCGACGGGGCGAGCGGGATGATGGAGTCACTCGGCCTGCGCCCAGGACGCCGAAACGCGCTGGCGGCGAGTGCCTCCGAGGCCGTGGGCGGGGCGATGCTTGCAGCGGGCGCTCTCACGCCGCTCGCGGCAGCCACCCTGATAGGCACGATGGTCACCGCGATCAGAACGGTGCACCTGAAGAACGGGCCGTGGGCCACCAACGGTGGCTACGAGTACAACCTCGCCCTGATCGTGCTCCTCCTGGCGCTCGTCGACGGAGGGCCCGGCAAGCTGTCGATTGACGGCGCCCTGGGGATCAATGACACAGGCAGCGGCTGGACGATGGCGGCGCTCGCAGCCGGTGTGGCCGGATCGACCATCGTGATCGAGGCGGGAAGTCGCGCTCCCGTCCCCGCCGCGCCCGTCGACGCAGCCGCTGTCAATGGCTGGAGCTGATGCGTGCCTGAGCCCGGAGCAGCGGCCGGCTCGCCCGCTGCTCCGCCTAGCCGCCGGCCTCGTGACTCAGCGCGAACGGGCTGCCCTCGGAGTCCTTGCATATCGCCCATCTCTGCCCCGGATGCACCACGCTGCCGCCCAGTGCCGCCACCCGCTCCAGGGCGGCCTGCATGTCGGTGACCGCGAAATAGGGCAACGAGAACGAGTCCCCCGGGCCGCGACCACGAGCGTGGACTCCGACGGCCGGCGAGCCCGCCGGCGTCTGCCAGCCCTCCCCCTCGTCCTCTGAGCGCTGCTCCAAGCCCACCCCGAGCAGCCCGCTCCAGAAGCGCAGGGCTCGCGCCGGCTCGTCGGCGGGGAACTCGATGAGCGAAAGCGACGAGACGGGCACCTCCCGCACGATAACGATCCTCGGGCTCGGCTAGCTCGGCTTGTAGCCGAGCAGCACGAAGCTCTCGAGCGCAGCGTCCACACCCGACTCCGCCTTCTGGACCTGTTCGAGCTCCGCACTACGGGCGCGGAGGCTCTGGGTACCCGTCGCCGTCGCCAGGGTCACATAGGCATCGCGCCCCGCGAGCAGCGCCGTGGTCAGTCCGGTTGCCGCCGCACCGGCCACGGCCGGCGCTTCGACACCGGACAGAGCCGTTGCCGCCCTGGCGAAGGAGTCTGCGAGCCTGGTCGCGAGCACCTTTCGCGCGGCGGTTGCCTGGCCCGCTGCCAGACGGCGGCGGAGCGCCAGTCGTTCGCGCTGCAGCGCTCCGATCGCACCACCAAGCGCGTGCGCGTAGCCGGCATCGGGCGTCAGGTCGTAAAGCGTCTGTCCGGCCAGTGAGAACCTGGCGACGATCTCGCCACATTGACTCATGTAGGCGGCGGCCGGGGCGCTCGCATAGCAGGCAAGGACCGTCGGACCCGAGCCGCCCTGGTCGGGAATGACGAAGAGCTTGAGGGTCCGCTCATACCCCGAGACGCTCAGTTCGCTGTAGCCGTAGGCCTGCCCCCCCAGGACGTTCACCACTTCCACATGGGGCGGACCACGCAGGAGAGACAGGAACGCCCGCGGCAGCACACTCGGTTCGCCCGCCGGCAGCTCGCCGCCAATCAACCCCGCCTGGGCTCCAGCCCCCACCGGCGCAAGCGCGACTCCACCGCTGACGCTGAGCCCAGGGACTGCCGCAGCGTTCGATACGGGATGCCAGCTCGACGGGTATTCGAGCTGGGCGTTCCCCACCGAGGCGATGCCGGGGCGCTTCCCGAACGCCGCATCCGCCCTGGCTGCGACGCGGTGATAGCCCGCCAGATAGCCGAGGATCGCGACCACCACGAGCAGCGGCACGGCCACGAGCGGGACATTGTGAGCCGTGCGGTACACGGCTAGCCGGAGGTGTCGAAGGAGGTGCCGGCTTTCGACTGCGAGCCGCCGCCGCTGCCGCCACCAGAATGACCCGTGCCTGCAGACGGAGCGGGGGCTGTCCGCGGGGCACTTGCGGGAGCCGGAGCGGGCGAGACGATGGGCGCCGCCACCGCGCTCGGCTGGTGGGCCACCACGGCCGGAGCGCTGCTCGAGGGCGCGCTGCTCGACAGCGAAGCCGGCCTGCGTGCCGGCCGTGGCCGATCCAGAACGATCGCGGGTGCCACACCGAGGCTCGCCGGGATCGCCGCCCCCGCGGACTCGATCGGTGCGTGTCGCGGGCCCTGTTCGAGCGGGACAGAGGTGGGGCTGGAGATTCGCCCAAGCGCGAAGAAGGCGGCGAAGATCGCCGTACCGACGAGCGCGACCGTGAGCAGCTCGCGGCGATCCACATACACGCGCCGCCTGCGCATGTAGATCCAGCGCCGCGCCATCCGCACGGTGCTCATCAGGAGGGACACGCCATCGGCTTGGCCCCAACGGGATCGAGGCAACTGTCAAATCGCAGCGGCAACTTGTTGCGGCGCACCGTGAGACGGGTGTACTTGCCGATCTCCCCCGTTTTTGAGACCTTGATCTCGAGCACAGCTCCCGCCTTCAGTGAGCGCTCAAAACGCCCCAGAGAGACCACCACGTCCCCCGCACCGCCACCCCGGGCCCTGGAGCGCGCCAAGAAGCTCTGCGGGCGCCCAGGGCACCCTCGGCCGTGGCAGCTCGCCGACACCCTCGACCCCACCGGCGCCTGCACCGTGACGAGCGTGATGTCCACACTCCCCCCTTTGGCCGACCCGGCGATCCGAACGACCGGGAACGGCTGCATCAAAGTGAGCGGCGAGGAGCTGACGGGGATCGTCTCGGAGATTTCACTCGCCAGCCCATTGGCATCGACCACCCGCAGGCGCACGACATGGGCACCAGGCGTGGCGAAGGAGGTCGTCAGAACACGTTCGCCCGGCGTCAACGGCGCGGTCGAGGCGAGAGCCCAGTCGAACCCCGTGATGGTGCTTCCAGCATCGCTGGAGGTCGACACGAGCGAAACCGGTTCGCCGACGTGGGGTGCACTGGGAAACCATTGGAAGGACGCATGTGGAGGCGCGGGAGGGCTCGGCGCCGGCGTCGCGCTCGCCGACGACGGTGGGGCGGGCGAGGCCACAGCGAATGTCGCCGTGGGCGTGCTCTTGTTGCGGGCTTCGTCGGTCTGTTCGGCCAGGACGGTGTAGATGCCGTTGGCGAGCGTGACAGCTGTGGCCGGGATGGCCCAGCTCGTGCCGCTGCGCGTGGTTTCCAGCACCTGCACCGGGGTCGTTGAGGTCGAGGCGCCGGCGTAGATCCTCACCTTCACCGTGGGGCTGTCCCCGCTCGCCACGCCCGCCAGCCCGCCGAACGTCGGCTGCGCGGTTTCCAGCACCGCGTCGCTCACAGGCGAGGTCAAGGTCAGGGCCGGCGGCGTCGTGTCTATGAGGAACGTCACCGGAGCGCTCGCACCGATGTTGCCGGCTTTGTTTTCCTGAGTGGCACGGGCCGTGTAGGTGCCGTCGGGCAGGTGCGGCGTCTTATATGACCAGCTCGAGCCGAGCGAACCGACGCTCTTCGTTCCCAGCACTTCGCCTTTGACCGAGCTGCCCTTGTAGATCGTCACATCGACTTCCGCCAGATCGAGCGGCATGGTTCCCGCGCCGCCCGTGAGCGTCGGTGTCGCGTCGTTGCCCGGAGTGGGCACCGCGTTCAAGGTCACGATCGGCGCCTGGGTATCGAGCGTGAAGGTCACAGCGGCGCTCCTACCGATGTTGCCGGCTTTGTCTTCCTGGGTTGCCTGAACGGTGTATGTGCCGTCGAACAGGTGCGGGGGCGTGTATGACCATTCTCCGGCTTTGGGTGTGACCGAGACCGACTCGACTTCCCTTCCACTCGCGAGGCTTCCTTCGTAGATCATCACCTTGACGATCCCCTGATCGCCGGTGAGCTCCCCAGCCCCGCCCTTGAGCGTCGGCGTGGGATCTTTCGTGGGCGAGGCCACGGGATCGGTGGTCACGACGGGCGCCGTCGTGTCGACCGTGAATGTCACCGCGGCGCTCACGCCGATGTTGCCCGCTTCGTCCTGCTGGGTGACCTGCGCGGTGTATGTGCCATCTGCCAGGTTCGCGCTCGTTAGCGACCATTTCGCGCCCGTCACTTCCGCGCTCGTCGATTCCTCCACGGCGCCCCCGGTCGAGCTGCCCTTGTAAACGGTCACCAGCACATTCCCGCGGTCTCCGGGGAGGATCCCGGCTGTGCCGCCCAAGGTGGGCGTGGCCTCGCTGCTGTAAGCGGGGGGCTGTTCGATCGTCACCACCGGTGCCACCGTGTCGACGGTGAACGTCACAGCGACGCCTTCGCCGATGTTGCCCGCTTCATCGCCCTGAACCGCCTCGGCCGTGTAGGTGCCGTCGGCGAGGTGCGCGGCGACATCGGACCATCTGCCACCTTTGACCGGCACGACCGTCGTCTGCGCAACGGTCCCCCCCACGGAGCTGCCTTCATAGACGGTCACGGTGACGCTCGCAAGGTCGCCCGGCAGCGTGCCGGCCAGACCTTCGAGCGTGGGCGTCGAGCCCTTCGTCGGCGAGCTGACGGATTCGATCGACACCACCGGCTTGATGGTGTCGACAGTGAACGTGACCGAGCTCACCGCCGGTTCCGAGGCGCCTTCGGCCTGTTCCACGACCGCGGTGTACTGGCCGTCGGACAGCGATTCCGCGCCGGCTGTCCATTCCCCGAGGGGCAGGAGCAGCACGGAGGGGCTCTGCAGGGGAGTGCCAGATGTTGCCGTGCCGGCATAGAGATGGAGCGTGATGGGGTCGAGCCCGTCACTGCTCTTGCCACTGAACGAGGGAGCCTCGCTCGAGATCGAGCTACCCGCGACGGGCGCTTCGACCGTCAATACCGGCGCCGCTGCTGCGACAGCGCCGGGGCCGACGAGCAGCAACACCAGCGTGGCGATCGCGGCCAGGGCCGCCCGCGCAACATGTTCTACCGCCATGGAGATGGGGCTCCCAACTGTCTAGTTACTCGAACGAGCCGTCGTCAAGCGAACACCGATCTACCGGAGCCGGCCCCGCGAACAGCCGAACGGCATGATATTTGGAATTGACGAGCTTTTGTGAGGTTTGACCGCAATCCTGCGTCGGGCGCCCCACACGGCGCCGGATCGGACTCGATGCGAGCTCCGCCTGCGCTGTCGAGATACTGCGATACGCCATGAGCCCAGTTGCGAGCGTGTTCCCCGTTGGCCACATCTACGACCTCGTCGTCGCCGACGACGGTCGCCAACATGCCTTCGTGTGCCTGGCGGCGCTGCTGCTCGCCTTCCTGCTGATTCGCACCAGCGCTCGCATGACCAGGGCGTTCAGCTGGTGGCCGGGCGGCGTGGAAACGGACTCGGGCGTGCACCTGCACCACTTCGTGTGGGGGATATTCGTGATGCTCGGAAGCGGCTTTGCGGGGATCGGCCTCCATCTGCACGAGCCCTGGGGTGGGATCGACGCCGCAATCTTCGGGGTGGGAGCCGGGCTGACGCTTGATGAGTTCGCCCTGTGGACCCGCCTGGAAGACGTCTACTGGAGCGAGCAGGGGCGCTCGTCGCTGGAGGCCGTGGCGATCGTCGGCGTGGTTGGGATGCTGGTGGTGATTGGGGTGCGTCCCTTCGATCTCGACGCACCCGCGTCGGCAATCACTGTCAGCGCGGCCATCGCCCTCTCGCTGCTCGTCTCGGTCGTCGCCTTCCTGAAGGGCCGCATCATGCTCGGGGTGCTCGGCCTGTTCATATTGCCCGTGGGCCTGCTCGGCGCGGTGCGCCTGGCCCATCCCCAGTCGCCCTGGGCACGCCGGAGATACCCCGCCGGCAGTGGCCATCTGCTCACTGCCGAGCGACGCTTCGAGGACCCGACCCGGGCGGGGGCTCGACTGCGCACCAAGCTTGCCGACCTCGTGGGCGGGCGCCCGAGCTAGTCTGAGTGGATCGCCAGCTCAGCCCCCCAGACACCTGACATCCTCGTCCTGGGAGGCGGCGGAATCCTCGGAGAGGCGTGGATGAGCGCCGTCCTCGCCGGCCTCGATGAGGACGAGGGCTTTGACTCTCGTGCCTGCACTCGGTACCTCGGAACCTCGGCGGGATCGATTGTGGCTGCATCGCTCATCGCCGGGATCGCGCCCGGCTCTCGTCTCGGCGAGCTCCCCGAGCAGCCCGCGATCACATCCGCGCAGGGAGCCGAGAGCGACATCCCCGCCCGCATCCTTGGCGGAGCAGTCGCGGTCGGTAGCGCCGCGGCACCGCTCGCATCGCTCGCGCTGAGCAGTACCGCCGGGGGCGGTGCGCTGCTGCGACGGACCGCTCTGCGCCGGGTCCCCGACGGCCGTCGCTCCCTGGCCGCGCTGAGGCGCGCCATCGAGCTCTCCGGAGCCGGTTGGGACGGTCGCCTGCGGATCGCCGCTGTGGATCGTGACAGCGGCTCCCGCGTGATCTTCGGGGCGCCTGGAGCACCCGCGCTATCCGTGGCGATGGCGGTCGAGGCATCGTGCGCCATTCCCGGCCTGTTCAGGCCCGTTCGCTCGGGCGGGCGCACATACGTCGACGGCGGCGTATGGAGCCCCACCAACATGGACGCCATCGATGTCACAGCGCGCCAGAGCGTGCTCTGCCTGAACCCCACAGGCTCGCTGCGCCCGGGGCGCGGTGCGCTGGCGGGAGCCTTCGGGCCGGTCTCGCGCGGCGTGGCCGCCACGGAGGCGCTCGCGCTCAAGCATCGCGGAGCGAGCGTCACCACGATCAACCCAGACGCGAGCAGCGTGGCCGTGATCGGGGGCAACCTGATGGACGCCGGCCGTCGCGACGACGCGGTTGCGGCCGGCCTGGAACAGGGGCGCAAGCTGGCCGCTACTCAGCGCAATCGCGCCGCCTAGATCCAGAGATCCAATCTAGAGCTCCTCGTCGATGCCGATCGCGCGCTCGAGCATCGGATCGGCCTGCTGTCCTTCCTCCCGGATCGCCTCCAGCATGCCGGTGGCGAGAGCATCCAGCTTGTGTTGGATGGCCGCCTCGGTTCGCAGCTCGGCGTTCTTGAGCAGCGCCACGAGCAGCAGTGTGATCGCGGTCAGCCCCGTGCCCGTCGCCTGCTCGTATCGGGCGCTCGCTCCGAATACGTAGCCGCCGAGCCACGCGACCACGAGGCCAAGACAGAGCAGGAAGAACGGCGGCGAGCTGGAGAAGTAGGAGGCCCGCTGGGCCAGGCGATCGAAGCGGCCACGCCGTCCCTCCTCGCCGCGCTCGACCGGGTGCTTGAGCGATGCCAGCTCTCGCTGGGATCGTCCACGTGGCCTCTTGAGCACCATCTCAGCCTAGCGCCGCCCGGGAGCGCTCTTCAGCTCACGCTCTCCTGCATACGGGCGGCCGTCACCTCGAAGCCGGTCAGGTTGAGCGGGCCAAAGGAGGTGATCAGCGCCACGTCGATCGCATCGCGACCGCGGCCCACCACCACCCGTCCCACCCGCGGAGTGTTGTTGCGGGCATCGAAGGTGTGCCAGCGCCCGTCGAGGTAGACCTCGAACCAGGCCGCGAAGTCCATCGGCTCCGCCGGCAGCGGCACGCCGATGGCGGGGATGTAGCCGAACACATAGCGAGCCGGGATGTTCAGGGCCCGGCAGAAGGTGATCGCCAGATGCGCGAAGTCGCGGCAGACGCCCTGACCGGCCCGGTAGGCATCGGCAGCGGTCGTCCAGGGATTGGAGGCGCCGGGCATGAACTCGAGATGCCCATGCACGTAGTCGACGATCGACTGCACCCTCCCCCATCCGGGATCGAGCGAGCCGAAGCGCTGCCAGGCCTCGTGTCCGAGCTCATCGGGCAGGCAGAAGCGGCTTGGCATCACAAAGCTCAGCACCTCATCCGGTAGGGCGCCCACCGGCGTCTCGGCGGCATCAAGCTCGATCCGATCCTCTGGGCGTGCGAGCAGGATCTGCGCCTGGTAGGCGATCTGGGAGGCGCCGGTGGGCAGCTCGAAGCGCTCGCAGCGATTGCCGTAGTGATCGACATAGCCATGGTGCTCGGCGTCGGTCCCCCAGCGCTCGCCGCGAACGCTCACCCCAGGACGCCTGGACGGCGCCACCTGCAGCACAGCCGAGGCGGCCTGGCTCGATTCCACCTCGAAGCGGCACCCCACCGTCAGCTCGAGCGCCCGTCGCTCATCCGAGCGTTCGCGGTCGAGGGCAGCGGAGTCGATCATCTCTCCCGTCAGGATGCCACGTAACCACACCTCATCCGGGACTTTCCCTCCGAGGCCCGCGCTCGGCGGGTGCGTCGGTGTCGTCTCCCGTCGGGCAGGACCGGCGCCCGGACGGGGCCTAGGCTCGCCAGCCTCCGCGCACCCTGGCCTCGCGCGCTCGGCGCTCGGTCACATCCTCCAACACGGCGACCGCCCCGCGGCGCCTTCCCCGATGGTCGTCCACGGGGCTCGCACAGGCGCTCAACAGCACGTCGCCGTCCCTGGCCTTCACCAGCATGTCCACGTTGCGCACGGCTTCGCCACTCAGAGCGCGCATGAGCGGAACATCCTCCAGCGCGAGCGGTAGCCCCGATGGGGTCCGGGGCGACAGCTGCGCGATCCACGCCTGAGGGTCCGAGCCAACCGGGCAGTCGAACCCGATCAGCTCGTGCGAGTGACGGTTGGCATGCGTCAGTCGCCCGTCGCGAGCGCAGGCGACCACGGCCACCCCCACACTCTCCATGAGAGCGTCCAGGACGTGGTGCGCATCGCGCTGACGCCCACGGGAACGGGGTCGCGCAAACGGGAGGGCGAGGGGCACCACTCCCATGCTGGGATGGACCTCGACGTTCTTCAATACCCCAGACGGGGGATTGGTGGGGCTACTCCTCCGGTTGGGGGAGCTGAAGCGCGCGCTCGCCGGAGAGGACGATCGCGACCAGTTGGGCGCGCGTGTGGGCGCCCAGCTTGGACATGGCGTTGCGAACGTGGGTGCGCACCGTCTCCGCGGATATGTGCAGCTCACCGGCGATCTCACTCGTCTCGCGTCCGAGCGCGATCTGGGTGACCACCTCGCGCTCGCGGCTTGTCAAGAGCGGATCTGGCGTGGACACGGCACCCTCGCGCAAGGGGCTGTCCTCGGCGAGCGTGACCACGAAGATCGCCACCCGTCGCCCACCGACGTCGGCGAGCCTGGCGGCGAAGTCAACGACGCTCTCCGAGCCGTCGCCGCGAAGCAGAGCACGCCGCCCGGAGTACTCGCCGGCGTCCAGGAACTCGTCCCACTCGCGCATCGCTGCCGGGCGCTCGGCGGGCCGGATGCTGTCGAGGACCGAGGTGCCAAGCACCTGCTCGCGCGAGCGCCCCAGCAGCGCGAGCGCGGGATCGTTGACCTCGACGAAGCACCTCCGCTCGTCGAGCAGCGCTATCGGATTCGAAGAGCGCGAAAAGACCAGCCGAAACAGCCGCTCCCAACCTGAGCCCCCGCCAGGCGAATGCATGCCTCCTAGCGTACGCCTCCCAGGCGCCACGCGACGAGCGCCATCGACGGATGTCAGTGGCGCTCGCCACGGACCACCACGCGCCCGAGGCCGATGATCTCCAGCTCCTCCTGTGGGGCACAGATGGCAACCTCCTCGGCCTCGTTGCGGAGCGTGCGCCGCAGGAGCACGAACGCCGAGCCGCCCGCCACCGCCGGTACCCACAGCGCAATCGCTCGATACGCGAGCACAGCGCCCGCCGCCGATGTGAGCGAGACGTGGTAGAGCGCCAGCGTCCCCACCAGACCCGCATCCACTCCGCCGATCCCCCCAGGCACGGGGATGAGGCCTCCGAGCTCACCGATGAGGTAGGCGAGCGAGAGAACCGCCAGTGAGGGAGCCGCACCGAGAGCACGAAAGCTGGCCCACAGGATGAGCACATCGAATATCAGGTAGGCAAGCAGCCCGGCCACCAGCAGCAGGTTGCCCTCACGCAGCAGCGCGACGGCCTCGCCCACCCCGTCCCCCACCGCCGTCAGGCCCTTCCACAGCGCCCGTGTCCAGCGAGAGGATCCTTGGCCGGAGTCATCGTCGGCCTGCCCGGAGTCGGGCTGAGCCAGCGCTTCCCGCCTCAGCCGAGTGCCCCAGCCTTCCGCCAGGCGTCCCGCCAGCAGGGTCGCCACGACCGCCGCTGCCGCGATCGCCGCCGGAAGCGCCGTGAGCAGGAGGTTGCTCTCACCCCCGAACACGCCGATGGCAAGGCCGATACCGAGCAGGATCACACCCAGAACATTGGGCACGCTCGTGAGCAGGAAGAAGGCAACGGTCCGCCGAGCGATCTCCCGCGCCTGCATGCCTCCTCGTTTCAGCGCCCACGCGCCCAAAGCCAGGCCACCGGCTCCGCCTGTGGGGAACAGCGCGTTGGCGCCGAGCTCGGACATGCCGATCTGATAGCTGACCCGCCAGCTCATGCGCCGGCAGAAGATCATCCTGAAGACCACCACGTAGCCCAATCCGGACGCAAACTTCAGCACGACTCCGAGCGCCAGCCACCCGAGCTTGGCGTGAGCCAGACGAGAGCGCAGGCTGCCGAGCCCCGGCAGCAGGGTCACAGCCGCCACAACCGCGCCGAGGAGCAACACGGCGAACAGCAGGCGCGAGCGCAGCCGTCGGCGGCTCAGCTCCTCGGGAACCGCCAGCTCGCTCGCCGACACCTCCGCCCGCTCGTCTCGCTGAGTCTCCACGCGCCCATGGTTGCAACTCGCGGGCTCACTCCCCGGTAGTTCCGCTGGTGGGAGAATGCCACTCGTGCCCAAGCCCCTGGAGCTCACCGTCAAGGAGTACGAGAAGGAGCTGCTGCGACTGCAGACGGAGCTGGTCTACATGCAGGAGTGGATCGTCGCCGAGGGCAAGCGGCTGGTGGTGGTGTTCGAGGGACGCGACACCGCCGGCAAGGACGGCGTGATCAAGCGGTCGGTGGCATTCCTGAACCCGCGCACCTGCCGTGTGGTGGCGGTGCCCACGCCGGGCGAGCGCGAGCGCACGCAGTGGTACTTCCAGCGCTACGCCGCCCACCTGCCCTCGGCCGGGGAGATCGTGCTGTTCGACCGCAGCTGGTACAACCGCGCCGGGGTCGAGCGCGTGATGGGCTTCTGCAGCGACGAGGAGTACGAGGAGTTCCTGCGCTTCTGCCCCCAGTTCGAGCAGGCCCTTCTCAACGACGGCATCCTGCTCGTGAAGTACTGGCTGTCGGTCAGCGACAGCGAGCAGGAGCGACGCTTCAAGAAACGGCTCACCGATCCACGCAAGCGCTGGAAGTTCAGCCCGATCGACCTCCAGGCCCGGGCCCGGCTGGGTGGACTACGCCGAGGCCAAGGACGTGATGTTCGAGCGCACCGACACCGAGGCCAGCCCCTGGTATGTGGTGGAGGCCGACGACAAGCGCACTGCGCGCCTGAACCTGATCGGCCACCTGCTCTCGATCGTCCCCTACGAGCACCTCGACAGGGGCAAGCCGGTAAAGCTGCCGCCGCGCCAGCGGCGCAAGTACCAGCGCCCGCCCAAGCGCACCGAGCGGATGGTGCCCGTCCGCTACTCGGTCAACAGGGGCTAGGGAGACACTGTGAGCGTGGTGTGCATGCCGAGCCTTGCGTGCTCGGGCAGCGAGCACCACAGGCGATAGACACCCGCCCTGAGGCGGACCGTGCCGCTCCAGTGGCTGCCGGGCGCAAGCTGGGGCAGCGCGAGCTCGCCGCTGGACCCCTGCGCCTGCAGGCGCAGGTCATGGGGGATCCTGCCGCGGTCGATCGCCTCGAGGCTCACCGGGCCGGCCTTCACCACGGCGCCGGAGAGCAGCAGCCTGTACTCGACCTGGGCGACCTGCAGGTGGGAGCTGCTCGCAGCCCGCGCGGCGGGACGAGCGGGGGCGTTTGCCGAGGCGCCCAGCACCCCCGACACACACACGGCAACAGCCATCATCGCGGTTGGGCGAAGAGGCACACGCGAGAGAGCGTCGGTTCTTGGCACATGAGCATCCTCGGCAGATGCGTGGCCGGGGTCAATCGGGAATCTGTCTAGGCGGTCTTTGAGTAGTGCCCCGGCCAATCTCCATAGGGAATGCGTGAGATCTCGCGCACCGGCCCGAGCTCGCTCCACTCATCGCGGCCAAGGCGCGCCAGCGGTGCCAGCAGCTCGACAGCCGGGTGCCCGTCGCGCATGACCGTCTCATCGATGGCGGCATTGACCACGCGCCCGAGCACCACCGTGGAGATCCCGATGCTGGAGGTGTCGTGCAGCACGCACTCCAGCGCCACGGGAGAGCCGGCAACCCGTGGGGGCGCCACGCGCAGGCTGGGCTCACGCTCGATCCCCACCGCATCGAACTCGCTCTGCTCCGGTGGGAAAGCGGTGCCCGAGGCGTTGATCTGCTCGAACATCCACAGCGGCGCGAGGTTGACGACGAACTCGCCGGTGGCCTGGACATTTCTAAGCGAGTCCTTGCTGCCGACAGAGGTGAACTGCACGATCGGCGGGTCGATGGCGGCGACGGTGAAGAACGAGTGCGGCGCCAGGTTGTCGACCCCCGCGGCCGAGCGGGAGGAGACCCAGGCGATCGGGCGCGGCACGACCACCGCGGTGAGAAGCTTGTAGAAGGCGGGGTCGCCGATGTCGGCCGGATCGATGTTCACGCGAGCCATCGCTCGACCTTACCGAGCAGCGATGCGAAGTCCTATAAAATAGTTGCGTGAGCAACGTCACTGCGACCTCCAGTAGCGAGCAGCACCTCTCCAAGCGCCTCGTGCTGCTGATGGCGGTCGCCTGCGGGGCCGCGGTTGCCAACATCTACTACGCCCAGCCGCTGCTGAGCACGATCGCCCACGCCTTCGCCGTCTCCGACGGAACAGCGGGCCTGCTGGTGACGGCTTCGCAGGTCGGCTACGCGGCGGGGCTCGTGCTGCTCGTCCCCCTCGGAGACCTGCTCGAGCGCCGTCGGCTGATCGTGCGAATGCTGCTCGTCACCGTGTTGGCGCTCGCCGCCACCGCGGCGGCTCCCAGCTTCGTGATGCTCGCCGCCGCTCTGGTCGTGGTGGGAGTCACCTCGGTGGTCGCCCAGATCCTGGTCCCGCTGGCGAGCATGCTCGCGGCGGAGGAGGAGCGGGGCAAGGTGGTCGGCAACGTGATGAGCGGCCTGCTGGTCGGCATCCTGCTCGCACGCACAGCCAGCGGGATCATCGCCGGGGCCGGCGGCTGGCGACTCGTGTTCGCCATCTCCGCCGGGCTCATATTGCTGCTGGCGGCCGTGCTGCGGCGTGCGCTGCCCGAGGTCCGACCCACCACCGAGGTCTCATACGGTGGGCTGCTGCACTCGGTGGCGCGCCTCGTCATCGAGCAGCCCACCCTGCGGATGCGAATGCTCTACGGCACCCTCGGCATGGGGCAGTTCAGCGTGCTGTGGACCACCATCGCCTTTCTCCTCGCCGGCGGTCCCTACCACTACTCCGATGCCACCATCGGGCTGTTCGGACTCGTCGGGCTGTTCGGTGCGCTGGCCGCGCAGGCGGCGGGGCGGATGGCCGACCGCGGTCGCCATCACCACTCGACGGGAGTGTTCTTCGTGGCCATGCTCATCTCCTGGGCGCTGATCGCCGCCGGGGTGACCTCGCTCGCGGCCCTGATCCTCGGCATCGCGGTCCTCGACTTCGGCGTGCAGGGCGCCCAGATCACCAACCAGAGCATCATCTACACGCTCGCCCCATCGGCTCGCAGCCGCCTCACCACCGCCTACATGACCTCCGTGTTCGCCTCGGCCGCGATCTGCTCGGCGCTCGCCTCGAGCATCTACGACGCGGGCGGCTGGAGCGCCGTCTCGGCACTCGGCGCGGGGCTGGCCGGTCTCGGGGTGCTGCTGTGGCTCGTGGAGCAGTGGCTCCTCAGGCGCCGCCGGGCGCCCGAGGGTGTGCTCTCGCCCTCATCCGGCTAGCGCCCTTTGGGCCCCACGATCGCCACGGCTGCCTCGGGAGTGAGCACGCGGAAGCTGTAGGACTCCTCCAGATACAGCGTGACCGTGTCGAGGTCGTGTGACAGGTAGCCCACCGAGATGTCCTGACCGGACTCGAAGGCGAAGTCGCCGCCACGCATGCTCAACACCACCGCCCCGCTCACCCCCGGCGCCCACACGATCGGCCCCTGCAGGATCTTGCGCAGGTGATCGAGCAGCGGGTAGCCGCCATGCTCCGCCGTCTCCACCACGCGCGTGTAGTCCTCGCGTCCGAGCGCGAGGCCATAGGGACCTTCGATGCCGCCCCGCAGCAGCAGCTCCACCGCGCGGGCGACATGCGCGGTGTAGCCGTCGAAGTCCTTCTCGCGCACGATCGGCTTGTGCGGCGTGCTCGTCGTGATGCCCTCCACCCCAGCCTTCGGCCAGGCGTGGAACACCGCGACGTTCTCCGCTTCCACCATTCGCTGTGCGGCGTTGTCGAGGTCGTCGAAGTCCACGTCCTCGGCCCCGCGATCGCCGGCGCGGAGCTCCTCGCGGGAGACCGCGAAGCGCGTGCGCAGCTCCAGCAGGGGAAGGACCACGCGACGGTTGGCTTCGAGGCCTTTGGCGTCGCTGACGTCGGCGCGCTCCACTCGGCCGAGGTTGGTGGCCGAGTGCTCCCAGCCGAGGGGGCCGGTGAAGTCCACGAGCCGGCGGGCGGCGAGGCCTGGCAGCAGCCGCTCGCGCGCCTCCTCGTCGATCAGCTTCCAGCCCTCGTCGGTGATTGGCGCGTGCTCGCGCAGCAGATGACTCATAGCCCCTCCCCTCTCAGGCTCCCGATGCCCAGCGAGCCGCTCGCCACAGAGCTCGAGCCCGAGGGCTCTGCCTCTCCGCCGGCTGCAGCCTCCGCGGCCTCGCCGTGCTCGACGATGTCACCCTCCTGGAAGAGGACGCCGCGGGCGATCTCACGCCACTTGGGGGTGCGGCGCAGGAGGAACTCGAGGTCCATGCTGAAGTGCTTGAACTCCTCGCCCACCGCGTCGCTCATCACAGCCCGCGCCTCCGGGTCGCGCTCGAGCGCCAGGCGCTGCTCATACCAGCCGATCGCCTCAGCCTCCTCGGTCAACGAGGCGCACAGCCGGGCAAACGTGCGTGTCTGCTCGGGCAGCTCCTCCGGTGGCTCGTGGTACTGGTCGAAGCCCATCGGCTTTCCTCCTGTGCTGGGTAGTTGCGCTCCGAGTGAGCAGTGCCCGTAAAACGCCCTCGGGAACCATCTTGGACGCTACACCCTCGCTAGCGTGTGTGAGATGAGCTCCTCGCGCCGCAGCCACGAGCGCTCGAGGCCACAGCACCGTGGCTGAACGCCGTCACCCCACCTCACCGGCGGCGACCGACAGCGAGGTCGTGGGAGCCGACTGGTACGGGGCTGAGCTCTCAGGCCAGGTTCACGAGCGGGTGGCCTTCAGCGACGTCGACATGGTCGAGTCCTCAAGCCGTGGGGCTCTGTTCGCCGAGTGCGCCTTCAAGGAATGCCGCCTGAACTCCTCACGCCACCGCGACTCGGCCTTCTTGAACTGCACCTTCACCCGCTGCACCTTCTTCGACGCGAGCTTCGTGGACTGCAAGCTCGTGGGCAGCACCTTCGATAGCTGCGACTTCGGCGTGTTCAGCTGCGAGGGCGGAGACTGGTCGTTCGTGGGGCTCCCCGGCGCCGATCTGAGGCGAGCGCGCCTGGTGGGAGCGCGTATGCGCGAGGCCGACCTCACCGGCGCCCGCTGCACGAAGGCTCAGCTGCGCGACCTCGATCTCTCGGGCGCATCGCTGCACGGGGCCGACCTCTCAGGCGCCGACCTGCGCGGGTCGGATATCTCCGCACTCGACCCCACAGCTGTCAAGCTCCAGGGCACGATCGTCGACCCCGATCAGACGATGATCATCGCGCTCGCCCTCGGCCTCGACGTACAGCCCAGCGAGATACCCTGAACCGGCTCAGTCGAGCTGGAACTCCCCGTCGCGGTAGATCACCCGCTCCTCACCGCCGCGCAGCGTGGCTGTGACGGTGCGGTCGGTGGTGGAGACGATGTCGGTGTGCACGGTCGAGTCGTTGAAGCCGAGCTCCTTCCACTGCTCCTGTGAGAGCTCGCTGGGATCGCCCGCATATGCGTCCTGGTAGGCACGCCCCACCGCGATGTGGGTGTTGCCGAAGGCACCGCCCACGTTCTCGTCATACAGGGTGTGCGCCATGAAGCGCGTGATGCGCGAGAAGCGCCTGTCCGTCAGAGAGAACTCCCCCACCCTATCCGCCCCCTCGGTGGCGATCATCTCTGTCAGGACGCGCTCGTTCTCCTCGGCGCTGGCCGCGGTCACCCGCCCGTCGGCGAACGTGAGTCGCACTCCCTTGACGAGGTTGCCATAGCGGTAGAGGGGCTGGTTGCAGTAGATCCAGCCCTCCGTACCGCGCCAGTCGGGGCTGGTGAAGATCTCAAAGCTCGGGATGTTGCGCCCGCGACCGCCGAGCCAGCGCCGCTTCTCGCCGAGGGCGATCCACAGGTCCGCATCCTCTCCCTGGACGTGCAGCCGCTCGATCTCGAGCGCATCGAGCCGCTCGCGGGTGCGATCGAGGCGCTCCCCCACCTCGCGCCAGTTGGCCACGGGATCCTCGGCGTCGAGGAAGCAGGCGTGCACGATCTGCTCCCAGTACTCCTGCTCGGTCATCCCCGCCTCGCGGGCCATCGCCGGAGTGCCGTAGAGACCGAGCGTCCAGGTGAACTTGCCCGCGTTCTCCTTCTCACCCCGCCAGTCCAATAGCGGACGCATCGACTTGCCGCGACGCATGATCTTGGCGGGGTCGACCGTGTCGAGGGCATGGGGGTCGCTTTCGGCGATGATCGAGACCTGATGGTCCATCTCGTCCACCAGCCCCCGCATGTAGCTCGAGGGAAAGCGGTCGAGCTGCTCCTCGCTCGCCAGCTCGTAGAAGTCGCGGGAGAGGTTGATGGCATTGTCGTCATCGGGCTGATAGCCGCCGATGACATGGGCGCCGGCGCGCCACACGGCCTTGTTCAGCTCGGCGTAGAGTGGCTTGGCGCTCTCGGGCGCCACCACCCGGACGACCTCGCCGGGCTGCACTCCCCGGCCGCCGCCGAGGGCGAAGTTGACCAATACCGATGCATAGCGCTCGAGGATCTGGGCGGGAGGTGTGTAGGTCATGGATGGACCTTAGAACCTGTTTCAAGAGGAGGCTGAGTGGCGCATCCGGGCATGCCGGTCATCGCTGCATGACCATCGCTCGCCAAAGCGGCCGGGGCGTTGGTGTTGTCCTCGCTACTGCTGTATCGCCATGGTGATACAGCGTTTATTTTTGAACATGGTCACCCAGCGGCTGGAGCAGGCGCCCAGCGACTGGAGCAGGCACCCGGCGGTTGGAACGGGTACCCGGCGGCTTGAACGTCTCAGCCAATCTCAGCCGAGTGCGGCGGGAACGGCACTCATCTTCAGCGATGCGCCCAGCGAGGCGCTCACCACCAGAGCGATGCCGAGCAGTGCGCGGGCATCGAGCTGCTGGCCGAGCACGAGGAATCCCGCGAGCGCCGCCACGCCCGGCTCGAGGCTCATCAAGACGCCGAACACGGGCGCCGCGATGCGTCTCAGAGCCTCGATCTCGAGCGAGTAGGGAATCGCCGAGGAGAGCAGGCCGACCGCTCCGCCGAGCAACAGCGAGGTCGGTTCGAGCAGGTGGGCTCCCCCGTCGGCGATCCCGAACGGCAGGGCGATCAGCGCCGCGGGAGCCATCGCCAGGGCGAGCCCGGTCGAGCCCTCGAAGACCCGCCCCAGGCGGGCGTTCAGCAGGATGTAAAGGCCCCACATGCAGCCCGCGCCCAGCGCCAAGAGAACCCCGAGGTCGTCCAGACCGTGCGCTCCCGTCCGGGTCAGGGCCACGATCCCCGCCACCGCCAGCAGTACCCACACGATGTCCAGATATCTCCTCGAGCCCGCAACGGCAACCGCCAGCGGCCCCACGAACTCGATCGCCACGGCAATCCCCAGCGGTATCCGGTCCACAGCCTCATAGAAGGTCACGTTCATCGCGGCCAGCACGACGCCGAAGGCGAGCGCCAGCAGGAGCTCCCGCCGGCTGTGGCCGCGCAATCCCGGACGCCAGATCAAGAGCAGCACGAGCGCGGCCGAGGCGAGGCGCAGGAACACCGTGCCACCGGGCCCCAGCTTCTGAAACAAGGTGATGGCAAGCGAGGCTCCGAACTGCACGGAGGCGATCGCACCGAACACCAAGGCCGCGGAGGGAACTCGGTCAAGCGGGCCGGGCTTGGGTGAGGCGCCATGGCGGTCGGTCATCCACCGCGTTCTATCGGGTGGGAGCCCTGGATAGGAAAGGCACGATCTCGGGTAGGAGTCACCCATGCTGAGCGTCGATCAAATCGAGGAGTGGCTGGGCCAGGAGGTTCTGGACATGAACGGTGAGCGGGTGGGCAAGCTCGACGAGGTCTTCTACTCCTCGAGCTCGGGCGAGGCGGCGTTCGCCTCGGTCAAGAGCGGTCTGCTCGGACGCCACTCGAGCGTCGTCCCGCTGGCAGGCGCCTCTGTGGGCCGCGACTACGTGCGTCTGGCCTACGACGCCGAGCAGATCGACCGCGCCGGCTCGGAGGTGAGCCCCGACGACGGTCTCGACAACGAGCAGGGCCGGCGGCTGGGCGAGCTATACGGGGTGAGCGTGGCATCCGACGATCGGTTCGAGGCCGCCAGCGCCATCAACGAGCGCCAACGGGTCGCCGAGGACGCACGCCGCCAGGCGGAGGAGCTCGAGGCTGAGGCCCAGCGCCGCGCAAGCGAGGCCCAGGAGGCGCAGAGCACCGCCCAGGGGGCCGGCCAGGACGCCGAGCAGAAGGCCGCCCAGGCCGAGCAGGCCCGCGCCGAGGCCGCGCGCGCTCGGGCAGAGGCCGAGCGCCTCTCCCCGCCGTAGAGCTGGCGCCGCGGCGAGTCGTCCCCGCAGAGAGCCGCTCGAGCGCTCGATTACGGAGCCGCCGTGAACACGTCGCTACCAAAGCTCGAAGGCACCGTGGCGGCGTCGGCCAAACGGCCGAGGCCGAGCAGCGACTCCCAGCTGGCCAGCGAGGAGTAGTGGTTGTAGGGGGTGGCGCTGAGGGTTCCCGGCCTGATGAACGGCGAGAGCAGCACCGCTCCCCCCTTCCCTCCCCCGGGCCCGGTGATCCCAGGCAGCGGCGAGCCCGGCCCGGGCAGCTCTTCACAGCAGGCCGTCGAGTCCGATTGCGGGCCCTCGGACTCGTCGAAGGCGATCTCGAGCAGGCCGTTGTGGCGGAAGGCAGGCGAGCTGGTGATCAACGGCACCCATGTTTCGAGGAAGGAGTCGATATTGGCGAGCGCCGAGGCACCACCGGCTTCGTTCACGCAGGGGTAATCATGGCCGTCCTGACACAGGTTGGGGGTGATGAACGAGAAGGTCGGCGTCCTCTCCGCGTGCAGGAGATCCCTCGCCAATCCCGTCTCGCCGCGCAGCGACGCCGCCGGCATCGCCCCGCTGGGCGTCCCCATGGCCACGACGTGCTGATCGCAGTAGTTCTGTTCGTCGATCACCGAGTGGAAGTAGACGAAGGGGTCGTGGCGCGTGGCATACCCGTCGCCCGCCTGCGCTTTCTGCGTTTCGTCGACCGCGTTCACCGCCGGGTGCCCGCAGGCGGCGGCCTCGCGGTTGGGAGCGTTGCCCATGTCCTGCTCGTAGGCCTTCCAGGTCTTGCCGGCAGCGGAGAGCTGCGTGCCGATGTTGCCCACCGAGGCCGGGTAGACGCACCCCTGCCCGCTCTCCACGCCGCCGGGAAGGGTGAGCGCGCCGGTGAATTCGCTGAACACCTGGCAGTCGGCCTGGTTCTCCGTGTTGGGCGGCTGACCGGAGACCAGCGAGATGTAGTTGTCGTTGCTCTCGTGGCCGGTTGCGTAGTAGTTCTCGAGCAGGGCTCCCTGCGCGGGGAGCGTCTGGGCCAGGTATGGGTCAGCGGAGGGGTTGCCGAAGGTGGTTTCGTAGCTCTCGTTCTCGAGCACGATCACGAACACGTGTCCCACCTTCGGTGGCTTATATGGATGGGTTGGGCGTGCTGCGGTGGCGGCACTCGGGGACGTGAGCGCCAGGGCGGTGAGCAGGACAACGGCGGCGTTTCGGATCGGCGGTCTAATCACGGTGGGCTTTGCTCCTCTGGTGGTCAGGTGGTGGCGATCGCGGTGACCGGCGGTGGGGGCGCAGCGATGGTCGGCGGCTCCAGGAAGGCGGCACTCTTGAGGTTGAGGAAGTCGGTGACCGTCTTGGCGTTGGCATCGCGATAGGTCAGGAACGGAAGGTTCCACTTCGCCTCGATCGTGGCCAGCACCGAGGTGTGGTCGTGCACCACTTCGGTCGTGGCGTTGGGCTTGGAGTAGGGGGATACGACGACGGCCGGTACCCGCGGGCCGTAGATGTCATAGCCGCCCGGCACGTCTTCAGGGCCGAGCGCCGGCGGTATCGAGTCGGGAGCGATCACGCTCGGCGGGGGCACATGGTCGTAGTAGCCGCCGTGCTCGTCGTAGGTGTAGATCAAAAGCGTGCGGGGCCAGGCCGGGGAGTGAAGGACAGCGTCGAGCACCGAGTAGGCCCAGTTCTCCCCATAGGACATGTCCTGTGGATCCTCCTGGTCTCCGCCGGCCGTCGAGAGCTTTGCCCCGAGCGCTTCCAAGCCGGGGAGGGTGGCGAGCGTTTCCCCCACTGCCGAAGCGGCTCCGAACTCGGGGTCGACGAAGCTCACCGACGGCAGGCTGCCCGCCGCGCAGTCGGCGTAGAACTGCGCGATCGGGGCGAGGTTGGTGGGGTATTTCTCGATGATCGAAGGGATGATCGCCGTCTGGGGCAGGTCGGTGAAGTAGTTGCGCCAGCTCACTCCGTAGGCGTGCATGCGGTCGAAGATCGTGCCATTCGGCGGGGGCGGGTCCTTGAGGCTTTCGCTGTCGGTGGAGATGTTGCCGTAGGCGGTCCCCGCCATCAGGAAACGGCGGTTGGGGTAGGTCTGGCACGGCGCCGAGCAGAACCAGCGGTTGGCGAGCGTGAAGGTCTTGGCCAGGGAGTAGGCGAAGGGCAGCACCTCCTCGGTCCAGTAGCCCATCGGCTGGATCGAGTTGGTCGATTGCACGAAGCCGTCCATCTTGCCCCCGTCGATCTGCTGGTGGGTGGCATTCCAGCTCTGCGAGACCCCCGAGCCCTGGGCTGTCGAGGGGAAGGGGTGGGCATAGACGCTCCCATTCGGGCCGGGGTTGCGGTTACGCGCAACGCCCCCGGCGAAGCGCAGGCCGTGGGCCTTCGGCTGCCCGGATATGGACAGCGCGCCGAGCAGGTTGTCGAACGAGTGGTTCTCCATCATCACCACAACCACGTGATCGAAGGGGAGCGCGGCGCTGGCGCTGCCCGCCGCGCGGGTTGGGTCGGGGAGGCTGTCGGGCACGCGCACCCCCGAAGCGGCCACAGCGGCGGCGGCTCGCCACAGACTCCCCCCGGCGGACATGCTCGCGGCGGCGCCCGCCAGCGTCCCCCCGCGCGCCAGCAGGGCGCGCCTGGTGAGTTGGTGTTCGAATCGAGCGTGCTTGGGATCGGTCAAAATGCCTCCGCTGAGTGTGGATGGCGAGCTCAAGCCACTTACTGCCCGCGTCCGACCCTCAACTCGTGAAGATCCTGTGAGCAAGCCCCGCGCGATCCGATGGGGCCTGCCCCTGAGAGGAGTGGGATAGTCTGGAATCCCGATGGATGGCTTCATCTCACGCGGATTCAGCTCTCGCCGGAGGGTGCCGGAGGAGCTGGGCGCCCGGCTTCCTCCCGGGCAGTACGTGGAGAGCGGCTTCCCCGTGCTGACCGCCGGGCCCACGCCGAGCATCGCCTCGGAGGAGTGGAGCTTTCAGATCGACGGCATGGTCTCCCATGAGCGAACGTGGACAGCCGCGGAGTTCGGTGCACTCGCCTTCGAGACGGTGCCATGCGACATCCACTGCGTCACCAAGTGGTCCAAGCTCGGCACGAGCTTCGGGGGCGTCTCGCTGGACACCCTGCTCGAGCAGGTGGAGCCTCAGGGCGCCTACGTCATGGCCCACTCCTACGGCGGCTACACGACCAACATGCCGCTCGCCGACCTGACCGGAGGCAGGGCCTGGATCGTGACCGAGCACGAGGGGGCGCCCCTTCCCCGCGAGCACGGCGGCCCGGCGCGCCTGCTGGTCCCGCACCTGTACTTCTGGAAGAGCGCCAAGTGGGTGGCCGGCCTGCGGGTCATGGATCACGACGAGCCCGGATTCTGGGAGCAGAACGGCTACCACAACCGTGGCGACCCCTGGAAGGAGCAGCGCTATTGGAGCGACTGACAGCGCTCGGCCAGCGTGCGCCCGGCCGCTGGCAGCTCGGGACCGTCACCTCCATCAAGCGCGAGACCCCCCGGGTGAAGTCCTTCCGGATCGAGCTCCCGATGTGGATCCCCCATCTGCCCGGCCAGCACTACGACGTTCGCCTCAGTGCACCCGACGGCTACCGCGCCCAGCGCTCCTACTCGATCGCATCCTCGCCTCTGGATGTCGGAGAGATCGAGCTGACGATCGATCGGCTCGACGAAGGCGAGGTCTCGAGCTACTTCCACGATGTGCTCCGCGAGGGAGACCAGGTCGAGCTGCGCGGTCCGTTCGCCTCCTACTTCGTCTGGCGGGCCCAAGCGCCCGCGCTCCTGGTGGGCGGCGGATCCGGCGTCGTCCCGCTGATGGCGATGCTCCGTCACAGGCGAAGGACCGCCCCGGAGCTTCAGATGCGACTCGTCTACTCGGTGCGGGCTCCCGAGGAGCTGATCTACGCCGGCGAGCTGGGTGATGAGACGCTGCTCACCTTCACCCGCGATCGGCCCGAGGGGTGGTCCGGGCACCGCGGGCGGATCGACGCGGAGCTGATCGCGCAGACAGGCATCGGCTCTGGCACGGCCTTCGTATGCGGATCAAACGGCTTCGTCGAGTCCGCCGCCACGCTGTTGCTGGAGGCCGGCTTCACCGCCACAGAGATACTCACCGAGCGCTTCGGCCCCACCGGGTGAGCGAACCACGCTGGACGTGACCGACAGGGCCTTGCCCTACCCGGCTGCCTGCGCCACGAGCTCCCCCAGAAGGTGGGACATCTGCTCGAGGATCGGCTCATGTCCCGCGACGGCATACTCGCCTCCCATCTCGCGAGGGTCTCGGTAGCCAAGCATCACGGAGTCGCCCTCGCGCCAGAGGAGGATTCGCAGGGGCAGCTCGATGCCGATCCTGGGGTCGCTCTGCATCAGCGGCGTGCCACCGCGGGGATTCCCAAGCACCACCACCTGCTCGTCGGCGAGATCAAGCCCGACTTCTCGTGCCCCGCCGGCATGATCGATGCGCGCGAACACCCTGAGCTTGCGGGCCTCGATGGCGTCGAGCAACGCCCTCGTGGTCTCGGAGTAGTCGCGGGTGCTGCGCTTGACGATCATGCTCTGGCCTCCATTCTCGATGAAGCCGGCGCCCTGGCCTCAGTCTTCTTTCTGGAGCACGGAGAGCACGTTACCGGCTGGATCGGTGAACCAGGCGATGAGCGGGCCGCCGCCGCGGAAGATGCCGCTCTCGTCCTGCTCGAACCCGTCGTAGCGCTCGAAGCGCACTCCGCGCCGGGTGAGCTCTGCGACCGCCGCCTCGATGTCATCGACCGGGAAGTTGAGGATCGTGTAGGCAGCCGGCTCGTGACCGGGCCTCGGATAGACGAGCGTGTCCCGGCCGCCGGCCAGGTGCAGCGTCAACAGCCCGTTCTCCTCGGAGGTCTCGATCCCGAGGGTGTCCGTGTAGAACTCCCGGGCCCTCTGCAGGTCGTCCACCGCAAATCCGCTGAAGGCCTTGGTGTTGGCGAACATGGAAACTCCTCTCCTATTCGTTGGGACAGCACTCGTCGGTTGCTGTCAATGACGCACCCGGGGATGGGTGCATGCTCTATCGACCACTCGAGCACCCCGAACTCATCGGCGCCCTCTCTCATAATTGAGGCAGGCGCGGATCACCGATGAGTCTCGTGGCCCCGCGCAGTCCTTACGCATATGGTCATCCCGCCGCGGCGGAGAGCTGCCCTGAGGGTGAGGGCTCCGCTGGAGCGGGCCGACCTGGCGGGGCTGGTGGAGCGCACCTGCGCCCTGCTCGAGGATGGCAACCTCGAGATGCTCGACTGCGAGGTGGCGGGTGTACGGGCGGACACGGTGGCGGTGGATGCGCTCGCGCACCTCGCCCTTGCAGCCAGACGCCAGGGCTGCGATGTCAGGCTCTCCGGAGCATCCGAGGATCTCATCGAGCTGGTGAGACTCGTGGGCCTCGCCAGGGTGCTCGGCGTGTGAGCTACCCCTCCAGGCGCGCAGGCAGGCCAAACAGGGGAAACAGGGTCTCGGTGGCAAGGAAGAAGGTGAGCTCCACGATCTGCCCCTGAGCGACCTCGAGCACCTGCAGGGCCCACGGGTCATACCCCGAGCCGCTCTCGCTCGGCTTGTACTGGGCGAAGGCCGGCGAGCCGTTGGCTGTGGTGGTTGGGAGCACACGCGACCCGCGACAGGCCGCGCCCTTGCCGACCCACCAGCCGAGGATGTCCCGCCGGCCGCTGAGCCACAGCTCATACGGTGGCATCGACTGCGTTGCATCCTCGTGGATCAGAGCGGTCAGGGCATCCATGTCATAGCGCTCGAAGGCGTCCACATAACGGCCCAGCAGGGCGCTGTCGTGCTCGCTCAGGGCTCCATGCCCCTGGTCGGCGATGTCCGCCTGGTCGAGCGTCGCTCGAGCTCGTTGCAGGGCGCTGTTGGTGGCGGCCACGCTGGTGTCGAGCAGCTCCGCCACCTCGGTGGCCTTCCAGTGGAGAACCTCGCAGAGGATGAGCGCCGCCCGCTGGCGGGGCGGAAGGTGCTGGAGGGCAGCCACGAACGCCAGGCGAAGGGTCTCCCGCGCCTCGGCCACCGCGGCGGGATCGCCGTCGGGGAGGACGCGATCGTCGGGCACGGGCTCGATCCAGGTGACCTCGGCGAGGATCTCGCCAATCGGCCCATCGGGGGAGCGCGCTTCCCCGAGATCCATCGGGCGGGCGCGGCGCTCCCTGCCCCTGAGCATGTCCAGGCAGACGTTGGTGGCGATGCGATACAGCCACGAGCGCAGCGATGCGCGCCCCTCGAAGCGCTCCAGCGAGCGCCAGGCGCGCAGGAGCGTTTCCTGAACGGCGTCCTCGGCCTCGAAGGGCGAGCCGAGCATCCTGTAGCAGTGGGCGGTCAGCTCGCGGCGGTGACGCTCGAGGTCGCCAAAGGCCTGATCGCTCAGCAGCGTCGAACCCTCCATCCCCAGCATCCTAGGACCTCACCGAGGACATCTCACCCGTCGTTCCATCTGCGCGCAATAGGCCAACTGCCGAACTACGGCGAGACCCGCTCAGGAGGCCGATGGGATGCGGCGGGCCACGGCACTCACGAAGCCCTCGGCGAAGGAGTCGCCGACTGAGCCGAGGGGAACGAGCCGAGGCACCGCCACCGTGGCGTTGAGCGCGAGCTCGATGTGAGTATGGCCGCGGTCCTCGAGCCTCCAGGCCACCTCGAACTCTTCGCTGTCGCCCGGCCCGTGAGAGATGCGGGTAGCTCGACCAACGCGGGGCTCTGCAGTCGCACGGCCAGCTGCAGGGTGAAGTCTTTGACGAGCGGCCCGTGGGAGAGATGCAGCGTCGTCTGGACCCGCGTGGCCGCGCCGCCGGCGTCGGTCTCGAGCACGTCCATCGCTCGCACGACCTCCGGATACCAGCTCGGGTACAGCTCGATCGCCGCCAGCACCGCGAAGCACCGCTCGATCGGCATGTCGACGTCGGCGCTTGCGGCTCCATGCAGATGCTTCATCGCCCCGCCAGCCTAGCCAGAGGCTCGTCCTGGCCGCGCTGCTAGCGAGCTACAGTGGCTCCATGCCCAGGCGTCGCGTGGTCATCGACCACATCACCATCGGCGTGAGCGACCTCGAGCGAAGCCGCAGGTTCTACGAGCGGGCGCTCATCCCGCTCGGCTTCAGCCAGATCGGAGCGCCGCTCGAGGACGGCCGGGAGATCGAGTTCGGGCTGGAAGAGGCGCCCAACTTCGCCATCTCGACCATCTACCCCACCGGCGCTCCGGTGCATGTGGCCTTTGCGGCCGACCGCCGCGAACAGGTCGATGCCTTCCATGCGGCGGCATTGGCGGAGGGCGGGCGCGACAACGGAGCGCCGGGCCTCAGGCCGAAGTACTCCGATGACTACTACGGCGCGTTCGTGCTCGATCCCGACGGGCACAACGTGGAGGCCGTCTGCCACGGCGAAGCCGGGCGCTGAGCGGCAAATCAGGCGGGATTCGGCTCGGGCGCGGCCCGCGCCACTCTGCGGGTTTTCCGTGGGGTCGCGCCTATCGACAAAGATTTCTCATTTAGCCGTGACATTACGGCTTTAGAGTTGTCTTGCTGATGACAACCCATCGTTGCGGATGTCCGCAACCGGGAGCAATACGAGACAGGGGGACGAATCTGTGACGAGGGCCCGACGCATCGTGCTGAGCGCAATCACCGCCGGGCTGGGCTGTTTGGCCCTTGCTCCCGCAGCCGGCGCCACCCCGACACAGCTGACCTTGAGCCAGTCGGCCGCCTTCTCGATCCTGGGGCACTCCTGCGGCGGGATCCAGGAGCAGGTCTATGCGACGGGCTTTGCCACGAACGGCTATCCCAGCGGTGACGTCTACATGCAGACACGATGTGGCGGCAGCGGTCGCGGGGGCGGCTACAAAACCACCACCTACTCGGCCTGGGCCACGGTTACCTGGGACTGGTTCGGCGACACACGCTCCTTCGCCCAGCTCGAACACCCAGCCGAAGGCAGCACGAGCTTCTCCGCCGAAGACGCCCACGGCGACCGTATCTACAACGTCGGGACCAATGCCTTTCTGGAAACGGGCGAACCGCCACTGCAACCGCCCGCGCCGCCCACCGGCGTGAACGCAGCCGTCTCGCTCTACGAAGCGGGCGAATCGGAATACCTGCGGATGCAGGTCGGCTGGACCCTGGCCGGCGAAACCGCCGGGCTGGTCACCTCCTCGACCGTGACCGCCACGCCGGTCAAACCCGGTCCACCCGTGCTGAGCACGAGCGTCTCCGGCAGCTGGGCGAACGCCTACCTGGGACCGGTGCAGCCCAACACCGCCTACCTCGTCACCGTCACCGACAGCGACGCCGAAGGCACAAGCCAAGCCGGGAGCACAGAAGTGGTGAGCCCCAACGCAGATGGCGAAGCCGAACGCACGCGGGCGAGTGAGACCTGCGAACAGAACAGCGGCACGATCAAGCTCTCGCCCGGGCTGAGCGAAACCCCCCACGTCCAGACGATCACCGTCAAAGGCGCCCTGAAGGGCTGCGAAGGCCCCGCGGAACCCACCGAAGGCAGCTACGTGGCACACCTCACAACCACCGAAGAAGTGACCTGCTCGACGCTCGGCGCCATCTCCGCCGAACCGACCACCACATCCACCTCGCTCGCCGTCAAATGGTCGCCGAAGGGCTCGGGCAGCTCCCAGGGCAAGCTGGTCATGGCGTTGACCGAAGTCCCCGGCGTGCCCCTGGAAGGCGTCCTCGAAGGCGGACCGTTCGCGAAACCACTGAGCATCACCAGCGGAACCGTCTCGGAGAGCTTCACCGGCGGCCCCACCTGCGGGGTGACGTCCGGGAAGAAGAAGCCCAAGGCCGTCACAAAGGGGACGTTCGCGGGATCGGCCGTGGGGCTCGGTTAGCTCCCCGGGGCATATGCGCGTGGCGGAGCCGGTGCCGAGCCTTGTGCGAAGCATCGGCCCCTCGCCATGGAGCGTCACACGGTCCGCAGCGCGTCTGCCGGTGCCAGCCGGGCCGCACGAATCGCCGGCAAGAGGCCTGCCACCGCGCCGATCAGCAGGGCAGCGCCGAACCCGCTTGCCCAGGCGGAGGAGGGAATCACGATCGCCCAGCCCTTTGCTGTCGCGTAGACCGCCGTCGCCAGCACACCCAGGGCCACCCCCGCTGCGCCACCGCCCAGTGCCAGCAGGATCGCCTCGGAGAGGAACTGCATGCGGATCTGGCCCCTCCTCGCTCCCAGCGCCCGCCGCAGCCCGATCTCTGAGCGGCGTTCCAACACCGAGATGACCATGATGTTCGCCACCCCAACCGCACCCACGAGCAATGCCACCGCGCCGAGGCCGAGGAACAGCCCGTTCAGTGCGCTCTTGGCATCGGCTCGCGCCACCAGCGTGTCGGAGGGCTGGCTGACGTTCACTTCATTGGGCGCTTCCGGGTCGGCTGTCCGTGCGAGCACCGACTGCACCGCCGCCACCTGTTCGTTCTGGGCGCGGACATAGACCGTCTTGGCATGGCCGTTTGACCCCAGGTATCTCTTCGCCGCAGGAAACCCCACGAGCACCGAGCTTTCTATTTCCGGTGTCAGCACCGCGGGCCCGAGGATGCCCGCGAGATAGAACCACTGACGGTCCACCCAGATTCGCTCCCCCTGGTAGAGGTGGTCGATCCCCAGCCGTTGCGCCGCCACATAGCCGAGCACCGCCACCGGCTCCGTGGCGGTGGCCGCGTTCAGATAATGGCCCTGGAGGACCTTCACCCCGAGCGTCCCCACGAGACCCAGGCTTGCCGCCTGCACGCTCAGGGCGCTCGTATCGATTGCCGGGATCAGCGGGGTCCGGTAGACCTTTGCCGCCACTGTGGCCGTCTCCGCGACGTTCGTCACAGGGTCGATCCGCGCGATCATCGCCGGGGCGGCGAGCGGAAGCACGGCTGTCTTGCCTGTCAGTCCCTGGCCGTTGGTGACAGTCAGCAGGTTGGTCCCCAGCCTGTCGATCTGGCTGAGCAGTCCCGCCTGACTCGACGAGGACAGGCCCAGCACCGCCACGATCGACGCCACCCCGATCGCGATCCCCAGCGCCGAGAGGCCCGCCCGCAGCCGCCGTGTGCGCAGCCCCACGCTCGCCACCCGTGCGAGATCGGACAGGCGCAGCCTGCTCCCGGCGGGGGCCACCACCGTCACGGCCCTTCGTTGACCAGCGCAAACGCCGCCCGCACCGCCTCGACGCTCGCCACCACGATGTAGCCGCCCCGGCGGCGGTCAGCGGTGAACACCGGCGCCAATGCGATGCCGCACCTGTCGGCCCTGACCTCCACCCGGCGCGGATGCAAAGCGCGCGGGCGCCCACCCTTGGCGCTGGTCGAGCGGATCGTGAAGTGTCCGCTCGGACCGCTGGCGGGGGCTGCGAAGGTGACCAGCGCACCTCCCACCGGGTTCTTCTCAGCATCGCTCACCGTGACAGCGAATCGCAGCGGGAAGCGTGTTCCCAACGGGGTGGACTGCGATGTCCCCACCCCGGTGGCGAGCTTGGTGGGCCTGCCCGCGAGGCTCGCGGGCGCAGGGCCGACTTGTGGAGCGAGGCCACCGGCGCCACACGCACTGGTGAGGCTGCCTTCGGCGTTGCTCAGCGAGAACGACACCGAGCCGTAGGCGGAGCTGGCCATGACCGTGTAGCTGCCCACCGTGTCGTTGGCCGTGAAGGGGGGCGCGCTTGCGATGCCCGAGGCGTCGCTCCCGACTGTGACCGTGCTCGATCCGCTCGCCGTGAACAGGCCGCTCGCACCTGTGGTGGGGGCGCTGAAGGTGACCGGAACGCCCGCCACGGCTGATGTGACCGGACAGCCATTGCTGTTGGTGAAGGCAACCTGCAGGTTCATCCCAAAGGAGTTGCCGAGGGTGGCGCTCTGCGGTGTGCCCCCCACCAGCGTCAGCCTGTTCGGTGGGTTCGCGGAGGGGCAGCTCGGAGCGGCTGGGGCACTTGGAGGTTCGCTGCCGCTCGAGGGCCCGTCTTCACCCACGGCCGACAACGCCGGTAGAGCACCGCAGGCGAGTGTGACAATCAGAACGCCCACCCCGGCTGCCACAACCAGCGAGCTTCGCGCCCACCCAGCCACGCCTCGCAACCACGCAACCCCAATCATCAACACTCAACTCGCTTGGTGTCAGCCACGATCCGCCCGTCGAGCATCTGCACCTGACGCGGCAGGCCCGCCGCCATCTCGCGGTCGTGGGTGATCACGACGATCGTCGCCCCCTCGGCGTTCAGCTCTTCCAGCAGCGCCAGGATCGCTGCGCCCGCCGAGCTGTCGAGGTTGCCCGTTGGCTCATCCGCGAGCAATATCGCCGGACGGCCGACCAGGGCGCGCGCGATCGCCACCCGCTGGCGCTCGCCACCCGAGAGCCTGCTCGGGCGAAAGCTCATCCGCTTCTCCAGGCCAACCCGGGCGAGCGCCTCCGCGGCGCGATCCCGCCGCTCGCCGGCAGCCGGCCCCGCATACAGCAGCCCGTCCGCCACGTTCTCGAGCGCCGTCGAGTGCTCCGCCAGGAAGAATTGCTGAAAGACGAAACCGATGCGCCTCGCCCGCAGGCTCGCGAGCTCGCGGTCGGACTGGCCGGCAACGTCCAGGCCGGTAATGGAGACGACCCCCTTGCTTGGGCGCTCGAGCGTGCCGATCACATGCAGCAAGGTCGTCTTCCCTGATCCCGATGGACCCACAATCGCCACCAGCTCGCCTTCACTCACAGTGAAGCTCACATCACGCAGCGCATACACCGGTGGCTCCGTGCCGTAGGACTTGCTCACATCATCCAGCTCCAGCACATTGGCGGGTCTCATGACTGCGCCACCACCACGCGCTGGCCCGCCGACACACCCTGCCCGCTGACCTGAACGAGACCGTCGGCGTCGTCGAACAAACCCAGCGTCACCGCCTCCAGGTGGTGCGCTGCGCCTTCAGCCACCTCCACGGCGTAGCCGCCTCCCGCGAGCGCCAACAGCGCGTCGACCGGCACCGCCAGCGCCCCTTCAGCGCTCCCCGTCGTGATCGACACCGTCACCGGCGCCTGATCTAGATGTCCCAGCGCCTTGGGATCGCTCGGGGTGACCTGCACTTCGATCGTCGCCGACCCTTCTTCACCGTTTTCACCACCACCGCCGCCGCCGCCTTCCTTGGGCGGAGCTTTCGCCACCGTGCCCACCGAGCTCACCACTCCCGGCGTCGTTTCCTGATTCGGCAGCGCAATCGACACCGTATCGCCCACCTTCACGCTCGACTGCTCAGCCGCGCTGAGCGCGATCGACACCTGCGGGACAGTCGATGTGACACCCAGCACCGGTCCCGGCGTCACGCTCTCCCCCACTTCCGGGGTCACACTCGTCACACGCACCGCTCCCCCTCGAACACCACCGAGCCCAGCGGAAGCTCCCCTGTCGCAGTCATTCCACGGGCGGACTGGAATGCGCGGATCGCTGCTTCGGTGGCGGTGCTGAAGGTGTCCCCGCCCAGGTCACCGCCATAGCCGAGGGCCTCGAGATTGGCGTTCAGCGCCCCCACGTCAGCGCCCGCCGACATGCCCGCGAGGAACGACCGCGAAGGGATCACCGAGCCATAGAGCAGCACCGTCGGCTGGCCGCTCAGCGCAAACAGGCTCTGGCCGCGCCCGATCACCTGCCCCACCTTCGCCAGCATCGTGAAGGTCGCGCCCTGGCCATAGTCCGCGGCCCCGGAGCGCGCCGCCCTCAAGGCCGCCTCGGCGCTTGCCAGAGCCCCCTGCGCCGAGGAAAGGGAGGAGCGGTCGCTGCTCAGCTTCGACGACGCCGCGCTCGAGCTCTGCTCCTCGCTGCCCAGCGCCTGCACGTCGCTCGCGCAGACGCCCTCTGAGCCCCCTTCCGAAGGAGATCCTGTGGAAGCCGCTTCCGCGGCCTGCGAGGGTGAGTTGGGCTGTCCTTCCGCGGCACCGTCGCCCCCGCAGTCGAGCGCCGCCTTCTTCTTCTTCGCCGCCACCGTCGCCTGCAGGTTCGCCAGCGTCGCCCCGTCCGCCGCCAGAGCAGCTCTCGCCCCCTGCACCATGTGCTCGCTGCCTCTCACCGACTCTTCCCCCTGCTGGACAGACGAGGGGGGCGTGCCCGTGGGTATGCGGATGCTCCTCGCTCCCGCATACCCCAATGTGGCGCTCACCTGTGTCTGGGAGGACAGCGTCTGGCGTCTCACGGTCGCAAGCGACGTGGGGGCTGTGTTGTCCGCAGAGCCACCGGGCTTGGTCGAGCCGCCGAAGGGGTCGCCGGCGAGCAACACCACCACCCCGGCGGCTCCCAGCACGAGCACCGTGCCCGCGAGCACCATTCGGCGGGGGCTGACCCTGCTCACTAGTGATTACCGTGCAGGCCGCCCGGGATCAGCGCTTGACAGGCTTCCTCCGCCGCCCGGACCTGGGGAGAGTGGAGGTCGAGCCCCTTCGACACAACATGGACACCCCCGCCCGAGAAGGTGGGGTCGGGGAAGTTGGGGATGCCGTGGGAGCGGATGCAGGCCGCCGCCTTCAGGAACTGGGACTGTTCCTGGGGGCTGATCTGGTGGTTCGGGCCGGACCCCCCAGGTCCGCCCTGGGGCAGCAGCTTGTTGCAGGCCTTCTGGGCCGAGGGGAAACTGGGATTGCCGGTGATGGCCGGTGTGACCCTCACCGCCACCTTCGCTTCGTTGCCCGAGGTGGAGATCTGAGGGTCGGGGAAGTTCGGCACTCCGTGCGCCCGCATACACGCCGAGAAGGCCACCGCCTGGCCGCCCGGCGAGCCGGAGCTCGAGGACCCGCTGCCCGAGGTGGCCGAGGAGCTGGCGGACGATCCAGCCGGGGAGCCGGTAGAGGCTCCGGTCGAAGCGGTGCTCGACCCAAGATGCGCCACGGTGGGTGTTTTCGCACTGCCCCCACACCCCGCCACGAGCAGCGTGAGCGCCGCAAGCCCTGTGATCAGCTGGGTCGCCTTCATCTCGTATCTCCTCGCGCTGGCTGGATGCTGCGTGCGAGGCTGTTCTACGAAACGGCCGGTTACACCACGGTGACGAGAGCTGTCACCACGCTGTAACCGCAGATGCGCCACGCTTCCTGGCCATGCGAGTGCTACTGGTCGAGGATCACGTCGAGCTGGCCGACACCGTTGCCACCGGCCTGCGCCGCGAGGGCATGGCGGTGGACGTCGTGTTCGATGGCCACGACGCCCTCGCACACCTGGCGCTCACCGATTACGACGTGCTCGTGCTCGACCGTGACCTCCCCGGTGTGCACGGCGATCAGATCTGCCGCTCACTTGTCGCCGAGGGCCGCGAGGGACGGATCCTGATGCTCACCGCAGCCGGATCCATCGAAGACCGGGTCGACGGTTTCAGCCTCGGAGCCGACGACTACCTTCCCAAGCCATTCGCCTTCGCAGAGCTCGTGGCACGAGTGCGCGCCCTCGGCCGGCGCTCCGGCGTCCCAACGCCAACGGCACTCGTCCACGGCGACCTGCGCCTCGATCCCGCCAACCGCCTCGCCAGCCGCGACGGCCAGCGCCTCGCCCTCAGCCCCAAGGAGCTCGCCGTGCTCGAGTACCTGCTCGGCGCCGATGGCCGCGTCGTCTCCGCCGAGGAGCTGCTCGAGCGGGTGTGGGATGAGAACGCCGACCCGTTCACCACCACCGTCAAGGTGACAATCAGGCGCCTGCGCGCCAAGCTCGGCGAGCCTCCTCTGATCGAGACCGTCACCAATGCCGGGTATCGGATCTGAGGCTGCCGTGAGCCTGCGCCTGCCGCGCTACACCATCCGCCTGCGCCTGGCCGTTCTCTACGGCGGCGTCTTCCTGATCCTCGGCGCGATCTTGCTCGCCATCGCCTACGCCGGCGGGTCCGCATCCTTCTCACAGCGCTCCGTCGTCCAGGCCGTCTCCGGGGCGGGAGTGAGCGGCAGCTCCACCCCGGCGCCCAAGATCACACCAGGTGAAGCGGAAGGCCCCACGAGCCTATCGGTCACCCCCCAGTCCCAGCAGGAAGAAAAGCTCGGAGCGATTGCCGTCAATGTGCACGGCAGCGATCAGCACCGCGTGCTGATCTGGTCTGGCCTCGCCCTCGCGATAATGGCAGTGATCTCAATGGTGCTCGGCTGGCTGCTCGCCGGCCGCGCGCTGCGCCCCCTGCAGACAATCACTGCGGCAGCGCGCAGGATCTCGGCCTCGAGCCTGCACGAGCGCCTCGCACTCGACGGGCCCCACGACGAGGTGCGCGAGCTGGGAGACACGTTCGACGAGCTGCTAGGGCGGCTGGAGTCCTCGTTCGACGCCCAGCGCCAGTTCGTGGCCAACGCCTCGCACGAGCTGCGCACGCCGCTAACCCTGGAGCGGGCGATCCTCGAGGTGACGCTGGCAGACCCCACCGCCGGCACCGCCTCCCTGCGCAGCGCCTGTCAGCGGGTCCTCGCCATCGGCGAGCAGCAGGAGCACATGATCGACGCGCTGCTCACCCTCGCCCGCAGCGAGCGAGGCGTCGAGCGCCGCGAGCGGCTGGGGCTGGAGGAGTTGACCGGGGAGATCCTCCACGAGCACGACGAGGAGATCAAACGCCGCGGCCTGCGCCTGGAAAGCAAGCTCTCCCCCGCGCCCATCGCCGGTGACCGGCGGTTGATCGAGCGGCTCATCGCCAACCTGATCGACAACGCAATCCGCCACAACAACCAGGACGGCTGGCTGACGGTGGCGAGCGGGGTCGAGGCCGGAGACACCATCCTCACGGTCTCCAACAGCGGACCCGTGATCGCTCCCGAGCAGATCGCGTCGCTGGTACGGCCGTTCCAAAGGCTTGGAGCCGAGCGCACCAGCCACGACGGCGGGCACGGCCTCGGGCTCTCAATCGTCGATGCGATCGCGACAGCTCACGGAGCCAAGCTCGCAGTCCATGCCCAGCCCGCCGGCGGGCTGCGGGTCGAGGTCAGGTTCCCGGGTTCGGGGGTTGGGCCTGGCGGACAGGCCGCGTAGGGCACTCAGTCCCGCCTGTCTATCTGGATTCGTAAATAGAAGCTCATAGAGCTGCTAATCGTCGAAGCTCACGAGCGGATACTGCCTCCTCAGATATCCGCCAAACAACGCGCGAAGGCGCTGCTACGACGCGGCGACATGTCTGTCACCGAGGCCTGCATCTCGGTGGGGTGCAGCTCGCTCGGCTCGTTCAGGGATCGGAGAAGCGAACCCGGCCCCCGCTCACTAGCGTTGGCTGCATGAACCTAACTCTTTCCACATGCTTCGTACTCGTCCACGATCCTGACGTCGCGCTGGGCTTCTACCGCGACACCCTCGGCCTCGAGCTGCGCAACGATGTCGCCCGTGAAGACTTCCGCTGGATCACCGTCGGCTCGGCCTCCCAGCCCGGTGTGGCGATAGTCCTCACGAACTACCTGAACGGCAGCCCGGCCGATCAGGATGCGCTCGGCGCCCTGATAGCCAAGGGCGCCCTCAATGGCGTGCACTTCCAAACCGACGACCTCGACGCCGCCTTCGCGAAGCTCGGCGCCTCGGGCGCAGAGATCGTCCAGGAGCCGACCGACCAGCCGTGGGGCACGCGCGACTGTGCCGTGCGCGACCCCTCCGGCAACATGATCCGCATCGACCAGCCGCCCGCCGGCTGAGCTCAGGCGCCGGCGCCCACGAGCTGCTCGTCGCTGTAGGTCTCTCCACTCTCGGCCTTCTCCACCAGTGAGGCGGGCGGCTCGAAGCGCTCACCGTAGGTCGTCGACAGCTCACGCGCGCGGGCTACGAAGCCCGCCACACCGCTCGATGGGGACAGGTGCGCCGGACCCTGATAGCCGTTTATGTACTGCAGCACCCCGCCCGTCCAGCCGGGGAAGCCGATGCCGAGAATCGAGCCGATGTTGGCGTCGGCGACGGACTCGATCACACCCTCGTCGAGGCACTTGACCGTCTCGATCGACTCGGCGAACAGCATCCGCTCCTCGAGATCCCTGAGTGAGATCGAAGCGGGATCGCCGGTCTCGGGGAACATCTCTTTGAGGCCCTTCCAGAGACCGGTCCGCTTACCGTCCTCGTAGTCGTAGTAGCCGGCGCCGGCGAGTCTCCCGCCGCGTCCTGCCTCGAGCATCCTGTCGACAACTTCGAAGGCCGGGCGATCCTCGAACACGCCGCCCTCGGCCTCGACCGCGGCCTTGGTCGCGTCGCGGATCTTCCTGGCGAGGTTGAGGTTGAGCTCATCGCTCAGCTGCAGCACCGGAGCCGGGTAGCCCGCCTGGTTGGATGCCTGCTCGATCGAAGCGGCGGGCACACCCTCCAGCAGCATCGCCACACCCTCGTTGATGAAGGTGCCGATCACCCGGCTGGTGAAGAAGCCGCGGCTGTCATTGACCACGATCGGCGTCTTGCCGATCTGCTTGGCCACGTCGAGCGCCCGGTAGAGCGTCTCCTCGCTGGTCTTCTCACCCTTGATGATCTCCAGCAGCGGCATCTTGTCCACGGGGCTGAAGAAGTGCAGGCCGATGAATTCCTCAGGCCGCGTGACGCCCTCGGCGAGCTCTGTGATCGGCAGCGTCGATGTGTTCGAGCCGAGCAGCGCACCGGGCGCCAGGTGCGGCTCGATCTCGGCGAATACCTGGGCCTTCACGGCGGGGTCCTCGAACACCGCCTCGATCACCAGGTCGGCGCCCGCCGCCGCGGCCGGATCGTCTGTCGGCGTGATCCTGGCGAGCAGCTCATCGGCCTTCTCCTGCGTCGAGCGTCCTCTCGAGATCGCCTTCTCGAGCAGCCCCTGCGAGTAGGCCTTGCCCTTCTCAGCCGCCTCGAGGGAGACGTCCTTGAGCACGACCTCGATGCCCGCTTTCGCGCACACGTAGGAGATCGCCGCGCCCATCATGCCCGCGCCGAGGACAACCACCTTCGTGGCCTTGAACGGCTCCAGCCCCTCGGGCCGGTTGCGCTCGCCGTTTACCTGCTGCAGGTCGAAGAAGAACGCCTGGATCATGTTCTTGGAGACCTGCCCGGTGAGCAGGTCGACGAAGTAGCGCCCCTCGATCTCGATCGCCGTGTCGAAGTCGACCTGAGCGCCCTCGACGGCCGCGGCCATGATGTGGTGAGGCGCGGGGTAGTTGGCACCCTTCAGCTGCTTGCGGAGGTTCGCCGGGAAGGCCGGCAGGTTCTGGGCGAGCTTGGGGTTGGAGGGCACGCCTCCGGGGATCTTGTAGCCCTTCACATCCCAGGGCTGTGTGACGGGCTCCTCCTGGGCGGCGCGCTGCTTGACCCAGGCCTTGGCCGCGGGAACCAGCTCGTCCCGGCTCGCGACGACCTCGTCGAGGATGCCCGCCTCGAGCGCCTTCTCGGGACGCAGGCGCTGCCCCTGCATCAAGAGCTTCATCAGCGCGTCGACGATCCCGAGCATGCGCACGCTGCGCACGACCCCGCCGGCCCCCGGGAGCAGCCCCAGCTGGACCTCGGGGAAGCCGAGCTGCACCTTCGGGTCATCGACCGCGATGCGGTGATGGGTGGCCAGGCAGATCTCGAGGCCCCCGCCCAGCGCGGCGCCGTTGATCGCCGCGCAGACCGGCACGCCGAGCTTCTCCAGGCGGCGCAGCTGCGCCTTGCCCGCCCGCACCATCTCGGCGAGCTCGGGCGCATCGTCCTTGGTCGCCGTCTTCAGATCGTTCAGATCGCCGCCGGCGAAGAAGGTCTTCTTCGCCGAGGTGATGACGACGCCTGTGATCCCGTCCTTCTCTGCCTCCAGGCGCTCGAGCGTCGCCGCCATCGACTCCGCGTAGGCGCGGTTCATCGTGTTGGCCGACTGGCTGGGGTCGTCGAGGGTCAGGAGGACGATGCCGTCCGCGTCCTTCTCCCATTTGATCGTCGTGCTCTCAGCCATGTCTAGATCGCCTCCACGACGGTCGCGATTCCCATGCCGCCGCCGACGCACAGCGTGGCCAGCCCGTAGCGGCCGCCGGTGCGGTGCAGCTCCTCGATCAGCGTGCCGAGGATCATGCCCCCGGTCGCGCCCAGCGGGTGACCCATCGCGATCGCGCCGCCGTTGACGTTGACCTTCTCCATGTCCAGGCCCATGTCCCGCACGAAGCGCAGCACCACCGCGGCGAACGCCTCGTTGATCTCGACCAGGTCGAGGTCCTCGACCGTGAGACCGGCCTTCGCCAGCGCCTTCTTGCTGGCCGGCGCCGGGCCGGTGAGCATGATCGTCGGGTCCGCGCCCGAGAGCGCCGTGGCGAGGATCCGGGCCTTGCGGCTTCATGCCCAGCTCGCTCGCCGGTCTTCTCGTTGCCGATCGTCAGCAGCGAGGCGCCGTCGACGATCCCCGAGGAGTTGCCCGGCGTGTGGACGTGCTCGATCTTCTCGACCCAGTGGTACTTCTGCAGCGCGACCGCGTCGAAGCCGCCCATCTCGCCGATCGCCGGCGAAGGAGGGCTTCAGGCCGCCGAGCGTCTCGACGGTCGTGCCGGGACGGATGAACTCGTCGTGGTCGAGCACGACGTTGTCGTTGAGGTCCTTGACGGGGATCACCGTGCCCGCGAAGCGGCCCTCGTGCCTGGGCGGCCCAGGCGCGCTCCTGCGAGCGGGCGGCGTAGGCGTCGACGTCCTCGCGGCTGAACTCCTCGATCGTCGCGATCAGGTCGGCGCTGACGCCCTGGGGGACGAAGGAGGTGTCGTAGTTGGTCTCCGGGTCCATCGCCCAGGCGCCGCCGTCGGAGCCCATCGGCACGCGCGACATCGACTCGACGCCGCCGGCGAAGACGAGGTCCTCCCAGCCGGAGGCGACCTTCTGCGCGGCGATGTTGACGGCCTCCAGGCCCGAGGCGCAGAAGCGGTTGACCTGCACGCCGGCGACGGTGTCGGGCAGGCCGGCCTTGATCGCGGCCGTCTTGGCGATGTCGGCGCCCTGGTCGCCGACCGGCGAGACGCAGCCGAGCACGACGTCGTCGACGCGCGAGGGGTCGAGTTTCTCGTTGCGCGACGAGCGTCTCGTGCATCAGGCCGACGACGAGGTCGACCGGCTTGGTGCCGTGCAGCGAGCCGTTGAACTTGCCCTTGCCGCGCGGCGTGCGAATCGCGTCGAAGACCAGTGCGTCGGTGGCTGCCATCGGTGAGACCTCCTGTGTAGTCGAACCTCAGGCTGGGCGCGCGGGTCCGGATCCGGATGAAGCTCGGCGGTACGCTACCACACAAACGTTCATGCCTGAACGCAAATATGTCTAGGATCAGCTGATGCCGGCGACCGCCAAGCCCTCCACGCGCCGCAGCCAGGCCGAGCGCAGCGCCGCCACGCGCGACGCGCTGCTCGACGCGACGATCGCCTGCCTGGTCGAGGACGGCTACGCGAACACGACGACCAGCCGCGTCGCCGAACGGGCCGGGCGTCTCCCGCGGCGCGCACCTGCACCACTTCCAGACCCGCCAGGCGCTCGTGGCCGCCGCGATGGAGCGCCTGGCCGAGCGACGCGGCGAGGAGCTGCTGGCCGCCGCGGAGGAGCTGCCCGAGGGGCGCGAGCGCCTGGTGCAGGGCCTCGACCTGCTGTGGTCGAGCTATGCCAGCCCGCTGTTCCAGGCAGCGCTCGATCTGTGGTCCCACGCACGCACCGACCCCGAGCTGCGCGAGCGTCTGGTCGCCGGTCGAGCGACGACTGGACCGCCAGACGCTCGCAATCACGAGACGGCTGTTCCCGGCGGTCGCCGAGCAGCCGGACTTCGACCGGCTGATCGAGATGGCCGTCGCGACGATCCGCGGCCTGGCGCTGCTCGACACCCTGCACCCCGGCGATGGGCGCAACCGCAAGCAGTGGAGCTACTGCCGTGCGCGTCTCGTCGAGCTGTTCGAGGCGGCGCTCTGAGCACTCAGGCACCGCCCGTCAGCGCACGGGGTGACGCCCTGCGCCAGATCCCCAGCGTCCCCGAGAGCACGATCTCAGAGGAGTTGGCGGCACGCCTGCCCGTGCCGGTCCCGGCCCCGTGGATGACATCCGGCTCGGGGCTCATGTGGATGCACCGCGCCTCTGCGGCCGCCCGCGACCAGCACCAGCGGGGACTCGACTGCGACCGGGCGCTTCCCCTCACCGTGGCGGCGTTCCTGCGCTACAAGCAGGGCCCGGTGGGAGCGTACGACGAGCTGCTGGCGATGCCGAATGTGCTGCTGCGCCGGCGCCGGCTCTCGCTGCACGTGCCGTTCATCGCCGTCGACTCGGAGGCCTCGATCGCCGGGGGGCGGGGAAACTGGGCCTTGCCGAAGACCCTCGCCGAGTTCGAGTGGCACGAGCGCGACGGTCTGCCTCGCCGCATCAGGGCACATGGCGAGACCTGGTCAGTGGAGGCCCGTCTGCTTTGGTCCGGGCCGCGCATGCCCCTGTGGATGCGCACGCAGCAGACTCAGGTCCGCGCCGACGGCTCGGTGATCGCCGTGCCGCTGCGCTCACGCGGCGTCGGGCGGATTGCGCGGATCGAGGTTAGTAGCGTTGGTCGCACCCTCCCGGCCTGGCTGTTGGGCGGGGTGCATCTTGGGATCGCGATCGAGCACGCGGTACATCGGATCCTGCCTGCTGTGAAGTGAGCGCGAGGCGACATGAGCGGTGCCACCATCAGCTTCCCGGCAGGCGGGACATCCCGCCTGCCGTACGAGCATCGCAGGCTTCGTCTTCCTCCTGCTGCTCGTCGGTATCTTCGCCGCGCTACACCGCCGAGCCTACGGGGCGAGGCGGAACGGCGGGTAGCGGTCGGTCACCAGCACGTGGGCGTAGGCGATCACCCGGTTGGTCCAGCGGCCGACGCCGACGAGGAAGTCGAACATCCCGCGCGGGAAGCGACCGGTGAACAGGATCGCGAACCAGGCGGCGATCACGACGAAGAACGCGGCGATGTAGAGGAAGAACAGCACCACGTAGTGCGGGATGGCCAGCAGCCACTTGACCAGCGGCAGCCAGCGGTTGAGGTCGTTGCGCGCGTCCGGATAGGGGAACTCGAGATGCACCGCCTGGTGCTCGTCGGTGGAGGGATAGCGGTCGTCCATCAGTGCCAGGTAGACGCCGACCCGGGCGGAGAAGCGCATCAGCTCGAGGTTCCAGTCAAACCACCAGCGCGGGTACTTCTGGCGGAACAGGATCAGCAGCAGCGTGGGCAGCACGACCAGGCCGACAGCGCCGACGGCCCCGGCGGCCCTTCCGCCACCGTAGGCGTAGCCGCCGCCCTCGATCAGGCGCGAGCACGATCGCGATCGGGATGACCATGAACAGGCGAAAGAAGGTGGTCAGGCGGTTGAGCGGGCGGTCGGGGTAGTCGACCGAGTACTGGACGGGATACGGCGCGTCGGGGTTCATGAGATGCCTTTCTGTGAGGTGTACGGCGTACACTCGTTCGTGGGACTATAGGTGTACGCTGTACACTTGTCAAGGCCGATGACGAAACAAGGAGATGCCCAAGACCCGCAAACCGCTGAGCAGGACTCGTGTGCTGCAGGCCGCCGTCGCCCTCGCCGACGAGGCCGGGCTCGAAGCGTTCAGCATGCGCGGGCTCGCACAGGAGCTCGGCGTCGTGCCGATGGCGCTCTACAAGCACGTCGCCAACAAGGAGGAGCTCCTCGACGGCATGGTCGACATCGTCTTCGGCGAGATCGAGCTCCCCTCCGGGGACCTCGACTGGAGGTCCGCCATGCGGCGCCGGGCGATCTCCACGCGCGAGGCGCTGCAGCGCCACAGCTGGGCGATCGGGATGATGGAGTCGCGCCACCCGGGGCCGGCGAACCTGCGAAACCACGACGCGGTGATGGGCTGCCTGCGAAGGCGGGCTTCTCGTTCGAGATGGCGATCCACGCCTATTCGCTGCAGGACGCCTACATCTACGGCTTCGCCCTGCAGGAAAGGGATCTGGCGTTCGAGACCCCCGACAGCGCCGGCGAGGCCGCGCAGCGCAGGGCGGAGACGATCGGCGCGCTCGAGGACTACCCGTATCTCGCCGAGATCGCCACGAAGCTCCCCGAGTCCGGCTACGACAACGCCGTCGAGTTCGCATGGGGGCTCGATCTCATCCTCGACGGGCTCGACCCCCTACGTCAGCGGGATGTCAAGGGTAGGTCACCACGATCAACTGGTTGGACCAGCTGCTAAGCTGCCGCCAATGGCGCTGAGCGCGATCGACCGGCAATCCCTCCCCGACAGGGTCTTCGAGCAGCTGACAGCCGAGATCGTCGCCGGCGACTACCCGGTCGGCTCGGCGATCCCCTCCGAGCGGGAGCTCAGCGAGACGCTCGGGGTCAACCGGCACGTCGTGCGGGAGGCTGTCAAGCGCCTGGAGCAGGTTGGGCTGGTCAAGGGCATGCACGGGGGACGCACGACCATCCTCGACTACAGGCTGACCGCCGGACTGGACGTGCTTGCGCTGCTCGCCGAGCACGCCCGTGAGCTGGAGCCGCTGCTGCCGCTGCTCGTCGCCGCCCTGGAGATGCGGGCCGGGATCGGAGCGGACCTCGCACGGCTGTGTGCCCAAAGGGGCGCCCCCGAGCTGCGGGGCGAGCTGCCCCGGATGGCGCAGCAAATCCGCCTGATGGGATCGGGCGAGGAGCTGCTCGCACTCGATGAGGCCTTCTGGCGGCTCATACTCGACGGGGCCGGCAACCTCGCCTACCAGCTCGCCTTCAACAGCCTCATCCGAGCCGTCCACGCGCGCGTCGAGACCAGCCTGCCCTGGCTGGAAGAGGAGCTGCGACGAAGCGAGCATCGAGGCCCGATCGCGGCAGCGATCGCCGCGGGCGATCCAGAGCGTGCCGAGCGGGCCGCCCGTGAGGCCCTGCGGCCGCCGAGCGAGCTCGCATCGCTGCTCGCCGGCGGGAACGAGTGGGCATGAGCTCAGAGCCGATACCCGTCGAGTACCACCACGAGCTGACCTCCAAGCGCGCGGACCTCACCCACCTCTGGGCATGCTGGCGGGAGTTCATGGGCCATGCCTCGCCTCGTGCTGTCGGCGCGGCGTGCCTGGTGGTGCTGGGCGCGAGGCTGTATGTGGGTCAGTGGTCCTGGCGGGATCTGGTGCCGCCACTGGCGCTGCTCGCGGCCCAGCCCTTCGTCGAGTGGGTCATCCACAAATACCTTCTGCATCTGAAGCCCTTCTCGATCAGGGGTAAGCGCGTCGAGCTGTACGGGTCGATCCAGCACCGTCGCCACCATCTCTCCCCCTCGGACCTCGACCGAGTTCTGCTCAAGTCCTTGGAGGCCGTCGGCTTCCTCGTTCAGATCGCGATCGTCATCGGGGTGCTGGCGGTGGCCATCGACGGACTGCTGGGCTGGCCGACGCTGCCCCTGGCCCTCACCGGCATCCTGTTCGCCTACCTCGGGCTGCTCCGCTATGAGTGGTCGCACTTCCTCATCCATACCCCCTACGTTCCGCGGAGCCGCTGGTACAGGGCGATCTGGCGCAACCACCGCCTGCACCACTTCAAGCACGAGGACTACTGGATGGGGGTCAGCTCGAACCTCGGCGACCGCCTGCTCGGGACCAACCCCGACCAGAAGGCAGTGCCGCGCTCGCCGACGGCGCGAACACTGGGCGTGGAGACCGACTAGACCCGCCGCCCAGGCCGCCCCAAGCGGGGCGGACCGCCTGCCGGCTCACAGTCAGCCCCGTCATACGCGGGTAGAGCGCAGTCGCGATTCCTCAGGTCTCAGGGAGGGCAGCGAAGTCACTCTTGGCCTTCCTGTACCACCCCATTCCCGCAAGGGGGTGCTTCCACCTTCCCTTCATCTCCTTCAAGGCGCTTTCGTGCGCTGCGTCGCCGCTTGCGACCGCTTCCCTCAGGTGCTTGTCCTGCGCCTTTATGACCTCATCCGCTGTCGCTCCATCGTGCGGGAGATCGCATGGTCCACCGAGTTCTCTGCAGGTCATTGTCTTCATGAGCTTCCCTTCCCTCCCTGTTGTGTCTGGCCTTGATGATCTATTGTCTATGGGACAGATTATCAGTTTGACGGAGTATATCTGCGAAGATGTGAGAGATGACCGAAGACCCCCTCCCCACCAGTGAGATCGCCGAGTTCGCCGGCCAGCTCTTCTTCCGGCTCTGGCGCGCGTCTCATACCCGCACCGCCGAAGCCCTCGCGTCCGTCGGCCTGACGCCAGCGCTGTTCGCGCTGCTCAACGTGCTCGGCGCCCGCGAGGGCGCGATGCAACAGGAGATCGGGACGGAGATGGGGATCGACCGCAGCACGATGGTCGTGCTGATCGACGAGCTCGAAGCCAAGCGCCTCGCCCGACGCCGCCCCCACCCCACCGACCGACGCGCCCGTGAAGTCGTGATCACAGCGAAGGGCCGGCAGGCCCTTCAGAGGGCCCGGAACCTTGCGCTCCAGGTTGAAGGAGAAGTACTGCGAGGACTGACAGAGATCGAGCGCGACGAGCTGGTGGCACTGCTTCGGCGCGCGCTTGTCACGGCGCCACCGCAGTCACCGTGGCGAGCCGACGAGGGCGACTAGCGCTTGCGAGCCTCGGCTCGATAAGCCCTCTCACTTCGACGGGAGAGGGACAAACTCACCTCTCCACTTCTTACTTTATACCCGATAGGGGGGCTTGAATCAAGCCCCGGGGTGTGCCTCATAATCCTCCGCCGCAGGTCAGAACCTACGGAAATTGGAGGCATGAATGGGTATGAGCGAGCATGCGGTGGTGATCGCCGGAGGCGGTCCGACGGGGATGATGCTGGCGGCGGAGCTGGCGCTGGCGAAGGTCGACGTCGCGATCCTCGAGCGGCGTCCCGATCATGTGCTCGTCGGCTCACGGGCCGGCGGCTTTCACTCGCGCACGATCGAGGCGCTCGATCAGCGTGGCGTGGCCGATCGGTTCCTCGCAGAGGGTCAGGTGGCTCAGGCCTCGATGATCGGCACAACCGTGTTGGACATGAGCGACTTCCCGACGCGTCATCCCTATTCGCTCGGAATCTGGCAGAGCAAGATCGAGCGGATCATGGCCGCCTGGATCGCCGAGCTGCCGGTGCAGATCTCTTACGGGTCAGAGGTGACGGGCTTCACCCAGGACGACACCGGCATCGAGGTCGAGCTGTCCGGCCGCCAGTCGCTGCGGGCGCAGTACCTCATCGGGTGCGATGGAGGGCGCAGCGTGATCCGTAAGGCGGCCGGCATCGATTTCCCGGGGTGGGATGCGACGAAGAGCAACCTGATCGCCGAGGTCGAGATGACCGAGGAACCGGAGCTGGGTATAAGGCGCGACGCCGTCGGCATCCACGGCCTGGGTAGATTGGAGTACGAGATCCGTGACGGCGAGGTGGTCTACGGCGAGGGGGGACCGGTGCGGGTGATGGTGACCGAGCAGCAGCTCGGGCCCGCCGGCGAGCCCACGCCGCAAGATCTGAGCGAGGCGCTCATCGCCGTCTACGGCACCGACTTCGGGATGCACAGTCCCACCTCGATCTCCCGGTTCACCGATATGACCCGCCAGGCAGCGGCCTACCGCACCGGACGAGTGCTGCTCGCCGGCGACTCCGCTCATGTGCACTACCCGGCGGGCGGGCAGGGGCTCAGCCTCGGCGTGCAGGACGCTGTGAATCTGGGATGGAAGCTGGCCCAGGTGATCGAGGGCAGCTCCCAGGAGAGCCTCCTGGACACCTACCACGACGAGCGTCACCCCGTCGCTGCCCGCGCGCTCCGGCACACGATGGCCCAGACGGCGCTCCAGCGCCAGGACGAGCGCTCGAAGGCCCTGGCCGAAGTGGTGTCGGGGCTGGGGATGATGGACGAGCCTCGCAAGCGACTTGCCGGAATCGTCTCCGGCCTGGACATCCACTACGACCTCGGCGAGGGCCACCCTCTGCTCGGACGACGCATGCCCGATCTGGACCTCATGACCGTCGCGGGCCCGCCGCGGGTCTTCGAGCTGCTGCACGACGCAAAGCCGGTGCTGCTCAACCTGGGTCAGCCCAACTTCTTCGACATCACTCCCTGGGCTGACCGAGTTCAGCTGATCGACGCTGAATATGCCGGACCGTGGGAGCTTCCGGTGCTCGGCGCGGTCACCGCCCTCACGGCCGTGCTGATCCGGCCCGACGGATACGTCGCCTGGGTGGGCGACCGAACCGAGGAGGGCCTCCCTGAAGCGCTCACCACCTGGTTCGGAGCGCCTACCGCGACATAGCGCGGGGAGCGAACCGCGATGCTGCCGGCGCCACCAACGACCTCACCGACTGCCGGCCTGTGCGGTGAGGGTGCGCGGCCCGGTGAGGGTGCGTGGGATCTTCCTGGTCAGCATGAGCATCGCGAGCATGCACCTGTGGCCAGGATCGGAGGTCGCGCCGAACATGTTCGGACAACCGCCCTCGATCACGCTCACCCCGTGCTCACGACCATAGGCGATCGCTTGCTCGGAGATCGAGCCGGGGCCGATGCCGCGATGAAGCCATACGCGGGGCACCCCCGCGTGGACGGAGTCGACCATCACACCCTCTGCAACCTCGGGAGTGGTAACGATCACGACGCCATCCACGCCTCCCGCGATCTCGCTGACCGTCGCGTAGGAGCGCTCACCCTCGACCTCCTCGGCGTTCGGGTTGACCGCGTACACCTCGTGATGGGTGTCGCGCAGCCGTCGGTAGATCAGGTTCGCCGGCTGCTTCGGATCGCGCGACACGCCAGCGACCGCGATCCGTGATTGGGCAAGGAACTCCTCGGCTGCCTCACGCAGCGTGGTCACGGGCTCAGCACTTTCGCGTCCGGACCGTTCGAGCGTTTCCTGAGAGCGCATGGGCACAGCTTTCGTTGGCTCTGTCCGCGCTCGCTGTCCTGGCCTTGGATCTCCCTGGTCGCCATCAGAACAGAGGCTTTCACCGACGGAGCTCGAGATCATCCGTGATGCGCCGAAGAGGCGGTGGTGTTTACTACGAACGTCGGCGCGGCCCGCTTCCGCGGTCTGGCCCTGGATCGTGCAGATGGGTCCGAGCCCACGAGGCGGCGCTTATACCTACGACTGGATCGAGAACCTGCTCGGCTGAACATGCACAGCGCCGACAGAGTCCTGCCGGAGTTTCAGCACCCGGAGATCGGAGACACGATTGGCTTCGGGCCGAACCGAATGCAACTGCAACGACTCGAGCCGGAGCATGTGCTCGCTTGGCGCTCGCAGGACGGCAACTGGGTTTGGACGTTCCTCCTCACCGAGGCACACGGCCACACACGGCTGCTAAGCCGTAATCGGTTCCGCCTGCCGACGATGATGGGGCGAATCGGGATGCTGCCTATGGAGCCGGGATCGCTCGTGATGGAGCGCAAGATGCTTCGCGGCATCAAGGAGCGCGCCGAGCGACTATCCGGCGAGTGCGCGGAGGGCATTGAGGATGACGGCGAGGTCGATCGCCTCCTGTAGGAGTGCGCCTGCCACGGGTGGCAGGTAGCCGGCCGCGGCGACGCCCATCGCCGCGATGCTCATGCCCATGCCCGCGAGCACGCTCTGGTGGGCGATGTGAAGCGCCCGGCGCCCGACATGCACGGCATCCGCGACGCGATCGATACGGTCCACGGTGATGACAGCGTCGGCCGTCTCTGAGGACACTGTCGCCCCGGCGGCGCCCATCGCGACGCCGAGGTCGGCCAGCGCGAGAGCTGGCGCGTCGTTGACACCATCGCCAACCATCATCACTGGGCGCAGCATCGCGTCCTCGCGCAGGCGACGCACGACCTCGAGCTTGTCCTCGGGAGACTGTTCCGCGTACACACGGTCCACACCGACCTCAGCGCCGATGCGCTCGGCGACCGAGCGGCGGTCCCCGGAGACCATCGCCACGTGTCGCACGCCCTCAGCTCGCAGGCGCTCGACGATCCCGCGCGCGTCCGCGCGCAGCTCGTCTGCCATCACGATCACACCGGCCAAGTGGCCGTTCACCGCGACGAGCACCCTCGCCTCCCCGGATCCACGGCCTCCCATCAGCCCAGCCGAGGCCACCTCGCCCTCTGGCACGCCAGCCTCGCGCAAGAAGGCGCGGCTGCCCACCGCGATCCGCCGAGCTTCGAGCGTGCCCGCGATCCCCTGGCCCGGCTCCTCGCGCACATCGTTGGGCACGCCGAGCGTGAGCCCAGCCTGCTCGGCGGCATGCACGAGCGCCGCGCCGAGCACGTGTGCGGAGAGACGGTCCACCGATGCCGCGAGACGCAGCAGCTCGCCTGCCTGCATCCCCTCACAGGGCATGATCTCGCGGACCTCCGGCGTGCCGACCGTGAGCGTGCCGGTCTTGTCAAAGAGAATCGTGCGGACCTCGCCAAGCGTCTCCACCACACCCGCGCCCTTGACCACCACACCCGCCCGTGCGGCCCGGGAGACACCTGAGACGAGCGCGATCGGCGCGGCGAGGATCAACGGGCAGGGAGTCGCGACGACCACAACGGCCAGCGCGCGCACGGCATCGCCGCTGGCCGCCCACGCGCCGCCCGCGAGCAGCAGCGTGGCGGGCAGGAAGAACCCGGCATAGCGATCGGCCATGCGCACGAACGGCGCCCGCTGGGCCTGCGCCTGCTGAACGAGACGCACGAGCGCCGAGTAGGCGCTGTCCATGGCCGGCCGCTCGGCCCTGACCTCGAAGGGGGCACCGGCGTTGGCGCTACCACTGAGCACCTGCATACCCTGGGTGAGCGTCAGCGGCAACGGCTCGCCGCTGAGCGTGCTCGTGTCAACGACCGCCTCGGCGCTGACGATGCTCCCATCCACGGGAATCACCTCGCCCGTGCGCACGAGCGCGACATCGCCCGCCTGGACCAGCTCCACGTCGACATCGCGGATTTCCGCGTCCACTCGCAGGTGAGCGATCTTCGGGGCGCGTGCCACGAGCGCCGTCAGCTCGCGGCGCGCGCGTGTGGATGCCACCTCCTCGAGCGCTCCGCCGCCTGAGAACATCAACCCGACCACGATCCCCGCGAACTCTTGTCCCAGCGCGAGCGAGCCGACCATCGCCACGAGCGCGATCATGTCCACCCCCATGTGCCTTTCGAACAGCATCGTGCGGACGACCTCGAACGCAAGCTCGGCCGCGAGCAGCGCCGTCGCCGCGCCCCAGATCGCGCTACCGAGATCGCCCTCACCGACAGGTGTCGCCACCCCTCCCGCGGCGAGCGCGCCCAGCGCGATGAACATGAGCATCCGAGCACGGCGGTCGATCAGCCAACGCCACGCAGGACCACCAGCGCGGCTTGCCTGCGCGCCGACGCGCAGTCCCGCGGAGGAGGGCAGCTCACTGCTCGCCACGTCAATCCTCCGTGCTGGGGAAGATCAGCACAGGACGAGTCGCCGCCTGTGACACGCGCGCGGCGACGCTGCCCAGGATGCCGCCCAATCCGGGATGGCGGCGGGAGCCGAGCACGATCACTGAGACCCCATGCGCATCTGCGACATCGAGAATCGCCTGAGCCGGCTTGCCGACATGCGTGATCGGGCGCGCATTCAGGCCCGCCGCATCAGCCAGCTCGCAACCACGCTGCGCCTGCTCGACGGCCAGGCGCCTCCCAATCTCATCCAGGTCGCGGTAGATGCGCGTCACGTGCCCAACGAGATCGCCGACCGGGTCCAATCCGAAGGAGTCCTCCGCCGGCACCGCCACGCTCAGCACGAGTGCCTCACGCACGGCGAGCAGGTCCCCGGCAGCACGGATCGCGCGCGCGGCCTGCGGCGATCCATCGAAGCACAACAGGACCTCTTGCATCATTGCCCCGTCTCATGGGAGGAGGCCGGGGCTCCGGCGTGCAGCGAGTAGCCGCTGAGCGCGAGCGCCGAGATCGAAACAGCGCTCGCCACCACCGCGGTCCCAAGCATCCCCCAATCGGGGAGAGTCAGGGCGAAGAAGTGGCGCGTGCTCGTGAGCAATAGGCAGGCCACGTACACACCGGCCAGCATCACACACATCCCGGCGACCAGCGTCGAGCGCTGCCGCGAACCCTCGGCCTCCAGCGCCATCACGAGATACAGGCCGCAGACGACCAAGATCGTGACCGCGACCGTGCGCGAGTCAGCCAGCGAGAGATTCAAATCATGGAGCGCGAACAGATATCCCGCCACCAGACCCACCCCGATCAACGCCCCGGCAGGCACCGCGAAGCGCGCCACGCTACGCACGAAATGCGCCGGACGCCAAGGGCCGCTGCTCGGCGCCAGCGCAAGAAAGAACGTGGGGATGCCAACCGTCAAGCTGGCAGCGAGGGTGAGATGGCGCGGCAACAGCGGGTAAGCATCAGAGCTGGTGCCAATCGTGAGGATCAGGAACGCCGCAAACGCGGACTTGGTGACATACAGCTTGGTCACACGCTGGAGATTGCGCAGCGCGCGTCGTCCTTCGGCGATCAGCATGGGCACCGCTGCGAAGTCCCCGGAGATCAGCACCAGATCGGCGACGCTGCGAGCCATCTGTGTGCCGCTGCCCTGTGCGATCGCAAGCCGCGCGCACTTGAGCGCGGGCACGTCGTTGACGCCATCGCCGACCATCGCCACATAGCGGCCCTGATCGCCCAACGCCTGCACGATCGCGCGCTTGCCCTCGGGCGAGATACGCCCGATCACGCTCACGCCATCAGCGAACTCGGCCAGCGCCGCCTCATCGCTCGGCAGTTCATCACCCGTGCTCACACCGCCAACCGGGATTCCCACGTCACGGGCTATCGCCGCAGCGGTCACAGCGGCATCGCCAGAGAGCACCTTCACCTCCACACCCTCGCGATGGAGGAAGGCGATCGTCTCGCGCACCCCAGGGCGCAGTCGCTCTGCCAACACCACCAGGCCAAGCACCTGTGTGTCGCCCGGTGGAAGCTCGCCGGCCACAGCGGGCAGCGCTCCCTCCGAGCGGGCAACCGCGAGTACCCGCCGCCCCTGCGCCTGGCGGCGCTCGGCGAACTCCGCCAGCGAGCCGGGGTCGAAGCGCTCCGGCGCACCCAGATAGATGCTCTCACCATTCAGCGCCACAGCGCTCCAGCGCCGGCGACTGGAGAAGAGCACCTCGCCGATCGACACCCGCGCCTCGGCCGGATAGGCCTCAGCGACCGCCTGCAGCGTCGAATTGCGTGCGGAGGCGCTCGCGGCGAGCACTCCGAGCGTCTCGTGGACACAGGTCTCGTCCACCCCCGCCGCCGGCATGACTTCCACAACGCGCAGCGATGGGTCTGTGAGCGTGCCCGTCTTGTCGATGCAGATCGTGTCCACCGAAGCCAGTGACTCGATCGCGTTGAGCTGCTGGGCGAGCACCCCACGCCGGGACATACGCACAGCGGCAACCGCATAGGTGAGGCTCACGAGCACCACCAACCCCTCGGGGATCAAGCTCACGACGCCCGCCGCCGAAGTCGCCACCGCAGTATGCACGCCGACATGGCGGTGATACAGCGAGTAGCCGAGCACCGCCCCCAAACCGACGACCGACGCCACGAGCCCATAGAGCAACCTGTTGACCGCCCGCTCGAGCGGCGAGCGAGGATGGCGAAACGACCGCGCCTCGCCCGTCAGCCGCGCCGCGAAGCTGTCAGCCCCAACCGCCGTCACCTCGAAGACGCCGGTCCCCTCGATCACGAACGCACCCGAACGCAACTCATCGCCGACGAGATGGCGAACGGGCTCGGACTCGCCGCTCAGGATCGCCTCGTCGAGGCTCAGATCGCTGGCCGCCAACACCCGACCGTCGGCGACGAGTTGATCGCCCGGCTGGATGACGAGGAGATCGCCCATCACCACCTCCTCGACCCCAATCATCCGCTCGACCCCCTCGCGGCGCACGCGAGCCTGTGGCGCCACCAACAGCGCCAGCCGATCGAGGGCCCGCTTCGCGCGTACCTCCTGCGTAATCCCAATCGCGGCGTTTGCGACGATCACACCCACGAACAGCGCGTCGCGCCAGTCACCGAAGATCAGCGTCACCGCACCAAAGCCGGCAAGAATTGCGTTGAACACGGTCAGCACATTGGCGCGGACGATGCTCGCGTAAGACCGACTAGAGACGCTACGCGACCGACTGTCGCCGCCGCGGCGTCGTCGCGCAGCCTCGTCCTCGGTCAAGCCCGAGCGCTCACCCTCCGACGGCCCGATGGCTAGATCACCGCAGGCGGATCGCCCGCCGGTTGCCGACGGTTCTGCACTAGTCCCGGCAGGAAATGATGGTCGCATCGAAAGGGCCTCCCCGAAGGATGACCCATCGACGCCGCAACACGCATCCGGTCCAAGTGCCCTCCTCACTGCGGGATTCCACCAAAGCAATGCCGCGTCCCGCCCGGTATCGCCGCTCCGGGCGTAGCAACGCCAAAGCGTGGGCCTGTTCGTTTCTCTGGTCAGCGGGGTGCCATGCTCGACTCGATCGTGGGCGGCACATCGGTTCGCCCATCTGAGCGAAAGGCGGCACGATGAGCGTGTTGAAGACGATGCGGAGCGCCTGTACCGCGGCAGCCATGGCAGCTGTCCTATCGGCGGTGCTGGCAAGCGGAGCGCTGGCGGCATCCCCCGTGTATGAGTGCATCCCCAACAAAGCTGGAGCAGCGGTGGTGGCAGGCGGCGCAAGCGGTGAATGCAAATCGAGCAGCGTCACGACGTACACGCCGGTCGCGCTGCCGGCGAGCGCCGAAGAACAGCAGCAGCTGCTGGCAATCCTGCCGTACCTGAAATATGTGGCCTCCGGAGTCGGCGGAAAACCAACGATCCAGATCTCCGGAGCCAACCTCCAGATCCTCAATGGGGAAGGCACGACCAGCAGCAACAACGGCGCCGGGAACGTGGTGATCGGCTACGACGAAGCGCCGGGGCCGCAGGGTGGCTCACACAACCTCGTGCTCGGCAGTAGGCAGTCGTTCTCCAGTTACGGCACGATGATCAGCGGCTATCGCAACCGGACCACCGCCCCCTTCAGCGCGGCGCTTGGAGGCCAGTCCAACGAAGCGAGTGCAGAATTTGCGGTGGCGCTTGGGGGAGAACAGAACCAGGCAAGCGGCACGGCCTCAACGGTGACCGGCGGTCAGGTGAACGCGTCACCGGGTGAACTGTCCTCGGTATCCGGCGGCGAGCAGAACGCGAGCTCATCGACAGGATCATCGGTGAGCGGCGGCAAGGGCAACGCGGCAAGCGGCGAAGACGCCTCCGTCTCCGGTGGGCGTTTCAACAAGACCGAAGGTCCATATGCCAGTGTCAGCGGCGGCCGGGAAGCCAAGGCCGACGGTACCGCCTCGACGGTGACGGGCGGTTACAAGAACAGGGCTGAAGGAGGGTACTCATCGGTTCTCGGCGGTAAAGAACTGGCGGCCACGCTCGAATACGAAGCGATCCTGTAGTTGGCAGGCGGGTGGTGATCTGCGCGTTGCCTGTGGCGCTCGCCGATGGCAGAGACATGGCGGCTCAGATCGCCTCCGCCGCCCTCCCCGGATGTCGGCCTCCAGCTCAGACACAGCGCGCGGTACCGATAAAAGGATCCGCGAGCATGCGCGAGATCGAACCGCGGCCTGTCCCCCATGCCCATTAGAGTTGGATCGATGCCGGACCTCTCAGCAGACGCTGTGCGTCTGCTCGTCGTTTCGCAAGCCGGCGACAAGCCCGACGACGAGCAGCTGCGTCGGCAGATAGCCGAAGGCACGATCCCCGACGTGATGATCGCCGAGGACACGTTCGGAGGCGCGGGACTCGACGAGCGCGACATCGCGCGAATCCCGGGGCTGCGAGGCAGCTTCCTGCGGATTCTGCCAACGCCGATCGCTCTCGCTGTCGAGGCCTGGAGCCGGCGCGGGGAATTCGACGTCGTGCTGAGCTGGATGGAGCGCCTTGCGTTTCCGCTCGCGCTTCTGCTGGCGCTCACTCCACGGCGGCGGACAGCCCACATCGGCATCCTGATGTGGCCGTGTTACGAGAGCCCATCGCGAGCGAACCGGTGGATCAGGAAGCGGGTGTTCCCGCTGCTCGCACGCCGGGGCATGGATCGTCTCTTCGTCCCGTCCCCGCTGCAGCGCGCCCTCTTGCGCGAGCGCTGGGGGGAGCCGCCTGAGCGCTTCGTCGCCAGCGGGTACTTCGTCGACACGCGCTTCTGGCATCCGCTGGACGGACCCGGCGAGACGATCTGCAGCGTTGGGCGCGAGATGCGCGACTACCGGACTTTGATCGCCGCTCTGAGCACGCTTGAGATTCCCTGCCACATCGCAACCGGCGGCTTGCCGTGGGGCTCGAGGACAGAGGACCAACGCGCGAGCAACGTCGACCCGATCTCGCTGCCGGACAACATCACCGTCGGTTCCAAGTCGTTCTTCGAGTTGCGCGATCTCTACCGGCGTTCTCGCTTCGTCGTGGTGCCGATCCTGCCGTCGGAGACGGACAACGGCGGCTGGGTGGTCCGCGAGGCGATGGCCATGGGCCGAGCTGTGATCGCCACGGCGACGGACGGGAGGACCGAACTACTCGAGGACGGCGTGAACTGCGTGCTGGTGGCGCCGCTGGACCCGGTGGCCATGCGGGCGGCGATCGAGCGGCTGTGGAACGACCCGGAGCTGTGCGCGCGCCTCGGTGCCGCCGGCCGCGAACGCGTCGAGGCGGAGTACAGCAACGAGCATTGGATAGCCGCCATCCAGACCGCCGCCACGGAGGCCTCGGCCGCGCGACGGCGAACCATGCGTCCTGTCCGTTGAGCAGACTGAGGGCATGGCCACGCGGATCACCACATGAGCACGTCTCGGCTCGAGGCATTCAGCGATGGGGTATTCGCGATCGCCGCAACGCTGCTGGTGCTGGACTTGCATGTGCAGGCCAAGCCGGGTCAACTCGCCGGCGCCCTCGGGCACGAGTGGCCCCATTACGCAACGTTCGTGGTCAGCTTCCTGACGATCGGCATCATCTGGGTCAACCATCACGGGCAGTTCCATCGCGTAGCGGCGGTTGACCGGCCGTTGCTGTTCCTGAATCTGCTGCTGCTCATGTTCGTGGTGTTGATTCCCTTCCCGACGGAGCTGCTCGCCATGTACCTCCATGCCGGCAGCGATCAGCACGTCGCGGCGGCGGTGTACTCCGGAACGTTGCTTGCGATGGGACTTTGCTTTGCCGCCAGCTGGCGTTACATCGCAGGCCACGAGCGCCTGCTGACTCGAGCCATCTCAGAGCGGGAGCTCAGAATGCTGGTCAGCCGCAACGCTGTCGGCCAGGGTGTCTACGTGGTGGCGGTCGGCGTTGCCTTCATCAGCGCGCCCGTGTGCCTGGCCCTGTGTGGCCTGGCGGCTGTCTACTACACGCTCCCCGGGCGCCTGCCGGAGGGAGATCGCGACATCGCGTGAGGTAGCGCGGGAGACTCGCGCAGCGGGCAAGGCAACTCGGCGGGCGGCCGGGGCGCGGCGCCGTGACCCGCGCGCCCCAGCCGCCCCCGTCCCCCTCTAGGAGACCTTCAGCGTGAACGACGCAGTGGCGGTCTCGTGGACCTTCTTGGCCGCGTCTGTGACGCTCACCGTGATCGGGAAGGAGCCACCGCTCGGGTAGAAGCCCGTGTGTACCTTCCCGGCGATTTCGCCATCCGCGCGCAGGAGCAGGCCTTTGGGCAGCTTTCCGCTCGTCAGCTTCCAGCGGTAGGGCGTGACGCCGCCCGCAGCGCTCAGCTGCGCGCTGTAGGCCGTGCCGGGCGTGACTTCCGGCAGCGAGCTGGTGGTGACGTGCAGCCCGAGCACCGTCAGCGTGAAGTGCTGAACGCTGTCGGCGCCCACTTCGTTGTCGGCAGTGAAGGTCAGCTGGAAGGTCCCGATCTGTGTCGGCGTCCCCGCGAGCACCCCGTTTTCGAAGCTCACGCCGCTGGGCAGCGCTCCCGACTCGCTGATCGACGGCTTGGGGGTGCCCGTGGCGGTCACCGTGAAGCTGCCCGGCTGGCCGCGAGTGAAGGTGGCTTCGTCGGGGGAGGTGATCGTCGGTGCTTCCTGCACGCTCTCGCTGGTCGTGCCGGAGGATTCGGAGTAGTTGGCGTCGCCGGAATACTTCGCCGTCACTTCCACTGTCCCCGCGGGCCCCTCATGGGTGGTTGTGCACGTCGCTGTGTCCGGCGAGCCGCCGCTGAGCGCGACTTGATCGCAGCCGCTGATCGGCCCGTTGCTGTCAGAGAACGCGACGGTGCCTGTGGGTGTGCCCGTTCCCGGTGGCATGGGAGCGACGGTCGCGGTGTAGGTGACCGAGCTGCCGAGTGTGCCTGTGCCTTCATCGGAGGAGGACACCGTCGTCGTCGTCGCAACTCCCGGCGAGGTCGAGGAGGTGAGCTGCATCGTCAGGATGTCGCGATACAGCGCCGGGTCTTTCGTCCCGATGGTGTAGCGCTCGGAGGGGTTGGTCCCCAGCGTCGTGCCGGCGCTTTCGACCGGCTTTGGCAGACGGTAGCCGGAGAGCACCATCGTGAGCGACCCATCCGGGTTCTGCACGACCGCCGGGCCGTACGCGCGCCCGGAGTAGTAACCGCTGATGCCGAGCGGGGCGTCCACGCCTTCGGCCAGCGCCAGGTCCTGGGCGGCTGAGGCGGAGAAGGTGTAGTCGGTGCTCAACACCACCTTCGGCACAGACCATTCCCTGCCGTTGGTGGAGGTCGTGTAGAAGATCTGGTTGAACGCGTCGCTGTCGCCGTCGGTCGCCCAGGCCCCGGACAGGAACATGCCGTAGCTGCCGTCCGGGTTGGTGATGATCGTTCCGCGAGAGCCGACGTAGCGCAGCTCGGTCGTGTCGACTTCGCCGGGGGCGAGGTTGGTCGGGCTCGCGCTCGACGGGCTCGTCTGCTGCTCGGGATTGGAGACGTCGTTGTAGGAGCCAGAATTGTTGCCGGTCCCGGATGTCGTGCCGCTGATCGGACCGAGGTCGGTGAAGTCGATGCCGTTTTCGGTGTACGCGGCGCGCAGCACCGTCAGATCCTCATTGTTGCCGAACAGCTTCTGCGGACCCTTGGAGGAGGTGTTCTTGCCCTCACCGATCTTTTCCAGCGCCGAGACCGGCGCGATCGCCGCGTGCGGTCCGCCGATCCAGTTGCCTTCCTTGATCGAGCCCGTGCCACCGCTACAGCCGCTCAGGTTGTAGCTGCCGGCCGGCACGCCGGTCTGCGTCGCGGGCGTGGCACCCGTGCAGGTGACTTCCTGGATCGGAGAGCCGACGGCTGTCCCGAGATAGATCTTGAAGGAGCCGCTGCTCGGCAGCGGCTCGCTCGGGTGCACCGACGGCGTGTAGGTGATCGTCGCGGCCGGCAGCGTGATGGTGCCCGCTTTGTACGTCGAGCCGCTGACCGAGCCGTCGGTCGTTCCGACGATGAAGTATGCGAGCTGCTTCTGCGTGTACAGCACCACCTTCGAGCCAGCCGGCGCCCCCGGGTAGCTCGGCAGCGTGCCGACGATCCCATCGGGTGCCTTCAGGCCGCTCGTCACCTTCGCGTGAGGTGGCAGGATCGGGTCGGCGGTGATCGCATCGCCCTGGCGCACGGTCAGCGGCTGGCCGCTCGTGTTGGTGCAGAACTCGACCTTCGTGGTGGGGTTCGCGTTCGACTGCGCGCAGTACACGGTGTCACCGTCGATGTACAGGCGGTTGGGCGCGTTTTCGTTGAGGATGAACGTCGTGAAGGGAGAAACGACCGAGTTTCCGTTCAGGAATTTCAGCGTTTCCAGGCCGCCTTCGCCGGAGGGCTTGTTCGGGCCGGCGGGGACCGTGTAGGTCGCACCTTTTTTCGGTTCTTTGGCCGTCACTTCTTCGGGGTTGGCGGTCGCGATCACCTGCACGAGGTCGTCGCTGGCCTTGACCGTCAGGGGCGCCGAACCGCTGACGGTGCAGCCGGTCAGCTCGATCAGCGAGGTGCTCGTGCCGGTGCATGTGACGATCGTCTTCGAGGGGGTGGGCGCGTTGTAGTCCTCGTAGGGACCGGGGACGATGTGCTCGGGTGAGCCTTCGCTGCCGAGCGTCGAGACGGGGAGGCTGACGCCGCCGCTGGTCGGCACTTCGACTTCGGCTTCCGCGTAGGTGTTCGGGTCGATACCGACCGATTCGGTCGAGGGCGCTCCCGCCAGCGGGTTGGTTGCGGACGGTTCGATTTCGTGCGCCAGGAGGCCGACGCCTTCATAGTCACCGGCGGGGCGGTTGAGCGTGTACAGCTTCGCGCCGCCGAGCGACGCCGCGTAGGGGTGGCCCTGGCCGTCGTCGCTGGTGTCCGCGGTCGGGCAGTAGCCGGGGTTCTGCTCGAACGCTTTGCCCTCTGTGGTCCAGGTGCGCCCGCCATCTGTGGAGCGGGCCACCGTGATCGCCTCGTCGGCGTCCTTCGGCCGGTAGTCGAAGTAGCCGGTCAACGAGCCGTCGGCGTTGCGCACCACGTCGGGGAAGTAGTAGGGGGACATCGGCAGCGCAACGCCCGCCGGCTGGGAGACCGGAGGGCCGCTCTCGGGGCTGGGGCCGCCGCTCGAGCAGTAGCCGTTGAGCGGGCCGGGCGTGCCGGCTACGCCGCTCGGGTACGGGCTCGCCCCCCCGGAGGCCGCCGGGTAGACCGCGAGGTTGGGCTCGCTGAAGGAGCCGAACGACGTTTCCGCGCCGCCGGGGGTGAACGTCGGCAGCAGGTCGGACGTCGGGTACTGGGTCTCCCCCGCTGCCGCGTCGGGCTGAGATGTGCTCCACGGTCCGCCTGTCACCGCGTCAACGCTCGGCGTCGACGGCAGGTAGGTCGTTTCGCCGGCCGCCTGTGCAGCTGCGCTCAGCGCCAGCGACGCGGCAAGTGCCGCGACCAGCGCGAGGAGGGTTGACAGCGGAAGGGCGAGGCGGCGCAAGGCGGTCTCCGATCGTCGAGATGTTGACCTCGGCCTTCTACCAGTGCTTCTACGGCGCGCGAGCAGTTGTCACAAGATGTTCACCAATGTTCTCAACCAGATCACATGAGACGAGCCATGGCGTCCGGACGAATGGCTCGGCCCAGTCTTATGAGCGAGCCGCGATCTGAACGAGGTTGCCACAGGTATCGTCGAGCACCGCGGTCGTGACCGGTCCCATATCGATGGGCTCCTGGGTGAATCGCACACCTCGAGAGGCGAGCCGCTCGAAAGTGGCGGTCACGTCATCGACAGCGAAGGAAGCGAACGGGATGCCGTCAGCGGCGAGTGCGTCCTTGAAGGGGCGAACGGCCGGGTGCTGATCGGGCTCGAGCACGAGCTCGGTGCCGTCGGGCTCATCGGGAGAGACAACCGTGAGCCAACGGTGCTCGCCGAGCGGTACGTCCTCCTTCTTTACGAACCCGAGCAGGTCGGTGTAGAAGGCAAGCGCCTTCGCTTGGTCGTCGACGAAAATGCTTGTGAGCTTGATCTTCATGGGATCTCCTTGTCATTGGCCCTCAGCCACCGGTCGCCGATCTGCTCGAGGGGCTCGGTCCTCAGGTCGTGAAACTTGTAACGGCCCTCTCTGCGGGTCTCGACAAGGCCCGCTTCTTCCAGCACGGCGAGGTGCTGGGAGATGGCCTGTCTCGATGAACTGAGGCGGTGCCTCGTCGCCAGCCGTGAGCAGAGCTCGAACAGTGTTTGTCCGTTCCGCTCCGTCAACTCGTCGAGGATCTTGCGTCTCGTGGGATCAGCCAGGGCCTTGTAGACATCACCCACACAGGCATGTTATGCAAGTCCTGACTTGCCTGTCAAGCCCGGGATACGCAAACGGGGGGCCCGCCGCGGCCTCTTCAAGGATCGGGGCGCCGCGGGTTCCGACGGCTGGTAGCTTGCCGGGATGGTGTGGAGGCGAAGCTTCTTGACGGTGAGGACTAGTGATCGCCAGCGTTGCTCTCCAGCTGTCCGTCGCGGAGCGGTTATGGGGGCGCTGGTTGTGCTGGCGTGCGTCTCTCTCGCCGAGGCTGCTGTCGCTTCGGCTGCCCATCTGCCGGCGGTGACGATCACCTATTCGGGGAATATGAGCATCGAGGTGTTCCCGACCCCAGGAGAGCCGGCGCATCAACTGCGGACGGTCTCTTGGACCGCCACCTCAAACTCGGCTGGGACGGACGGAGCCCTGCCCCTTGATTTCACGACGGTCAGCGGGTCATCCTCGGTGGAAGGCAACAACAACTGCTACGACTCCACGTCGACGATCTCGCTCGCGTCGGCGAAGAACCCGGCGGCGAACGGCTGGTTCCTGAATGAGACCAGCGACTACCCCAACCGTGGGTGGAAGTACATCGCGCTCGGCGTCCCGGAGCAGGTTCCCGAGCACGAAGCCCAAAAGGGGCGCTGCAGCGCGGTTGAATTCGACCAGCTCGTGCAGCCCAACGAGATGCTGCTCAAACAAGAAACCTTCTCCCCAGCACAGCTGGCGGAATACGAAGCGATCCTCGCACCGTTCGAGTTCACGCCGGGCAAGCCAGCGGGGAGAACCAGGACGTTCTCCTTCGACGGGACCAGCCACTGCACGTGCCTGCCTGCCCCGACCCACGTCAAGGAGACCATGACGCTGACGGTCAGCGCGACCAGCTCCGCGTCGGGCAACAACGTCAAAACCAACCCCCCTCCGGCCGGCGGCGGCCAGGGACCGAAAAGTACGCCCCCGAGGCTGAAAGTGAGCGAAGCTCGCAGAAAAGAAATCAAGGAACAGGCGCGCGAAGACCTCGGACCGGCACTCGAAGAAGCCTGGAAGGCACACGGGCTGTCGGTCTCCCTCGGCCTGAACTCGGGGCTCGCCTGGTCCACCGTGCTCGACGAACTCGGAGCGAAAGGCACGGCGCTCGACGGCAACGACGCGAACGTGAGGGTGATCGACGACTACCGGATCATCGGCGACCCGCCCGACAGCCGGTTCCGCCAGCTCGCAACGCCGCGAGCATCCAGGGCGCCGACTCTACGCTCCTGCGCCGCCGCACCCGCCGCAGAAACAGCCCTCTGCGCCACCCTTCGAGACGCCGAGCTGGCGATGCTCACGAGCAGCGCTCGAGCCGTCGCCATCACCGACACACTGCTCGTCACGATGAACCGGGACTCCACAGCAATCCGCGCTCACGACTACGCGGACGCACAACGCCAGTACGCCCATTTCCAGAGCCTTCACCGTGAACTGCGCCGCGTGCTGGCGAGCAAGGCCGCCGGCGGCGCAAGGGTTGCGGCGGTGCTCCGCAGCGTCGGCGCGACCGGCATCCTCTCCAGTGCCGAGTCCGCCGCAGCGATCAGCGCCGTCGAAGCGAACCTGCGACGGGCACGAATCTCTGCCGCGAGACTCCGCTCGCTCGCCAAGGGGGCGCTGGAAGCCCACGAAGCCAACGCACTGGAAAGCCTCGCCAAAGCGACCGGCTGAGGAACCTGGCGCACGAGAAAACGCCCTGCGAGCAGGACGTGACCGGTTCCGGCGCTATCGCCGCTTCTGCATCCGCGACATCCGCGGCGACATCCCCCGTGAGTATGAAGGCCCGCCCCAGGAGCGGATCGGGGACGTGGGCGTCGTAGTCGCACGACCGCCGCTCCCGGCGCGGGAGGCCGGCGTCAGCGATCTCGCTCGTCCAGTATCGCTTTAGACGCTCCGACATACCTGATTCTTATCGGAGCTTACTCCGAAAACTCCAATATGAGGACCTCTACCACGCCCGAGCGCCCCTTCCGAGTGGTGATGGTGACCAGTGCTGCCGTGGCGCTTGGCGGACGTTCTCGATACCTTGAGCGTATGGATACTTCGGATATCGCAATGGACCACGAGGTCGTCGTGATCGGTGCCGGCTTCTCAGGCATCGGGGCGGCGATCAAGCTCGACCAGGCCGGCTTTCGCGACTTCGTCGTGCTCGAGGCAGGGGACGGTGTAGGAGGCGCGTGGCACTGGAACACCTACCCGGGGATAGCGGTCGACATCCCGTCCTTCAGCTACCAGTTCTCCTTTGAGAAGTGCAGCGACTGGTCGCGCGTGTACGCGCCGGGGATGGAGCTCAAGGCATACGCGGAGCACTGCGTGGACAAGTACGGGGTGCGCGATCGCATCCAGCTGAATACCAAGGTGGTCGGGGCGAGGTTCGACGAGGACGCCCACGTCGTGGCACATCCAGACCGCGAACGGCGAGCAGATCACCGCGCGATACGTGGTTGGCGCGACAGGCGTGTTCAGCCAGCCCAAACCGCCCGAGATCGAGGGCCTCGACTCCTTCGCCGGGACGACCATGCACACGGCGCGCTGGGATCACTCGGTCGACCTGCGCGGCAAGCGCGTCGGGGTGATCGGCACAGGTGCCTCGGCGATCCAGCTGATCCCCGCGATCGCCCCTGAAGTCGAGCAGGTCACCGTCTTCCAGCGCACTCCCATCTGGTGCCTACCCAAGCTCGACGCGCCGATGAGCCCGCGCGTGCGCCGGGCGCTGCGCTCAGATGCCCGGCGCCGAGCTCGCCACGCGCTGGGCCAGTCAGGCCTTCGTGGAGGTCACCTTCGTGCTCGCTGCCCACTTCGCCGGCCAGTTCCCGAGCCTCACCGCCCGCGGTGAAGCCACCGCTCGCAAGATGCTCCGCGAGGTCAAGGATCCCGTCGTGCGCGAGAAGCTCACGCCCAAGTATTCCCTCGGGTGCAAGCGCCCAAGCTTCTCCAATGCGTATATCCCCGTCTTCAACCGCGAGAACGTGCTGCTCGAAACCACCTCCATTGAGGCGATCACCGACGACGGGTGTTCGTACGAGCGACGGGGTCGAGCATCCTCTCGACGTGCTCGTCCTTGCAACCGGGTTCAAGGTGTTCGACTCAGGGAACTTGCCGGCATTCGAGATGCTGGGCGCGGGTGGTGTTGACCTCGAGGAGTGGTGGGATGCCAACCGGCTGCAGGCCTATGAGGGCGTGAGCGTCCCCGGCTTTCCGAACTGGTTCTCGATCCTCGGTCCCTACGGGTTCAACGGCCAGTCCTACTTCGGTCTGATCGAGACCCAGATGCGCCACATCGTGCGCTGCCTGAAGCGGGCACGCAGCGAAGGCGCCACGCGCGTGGAGATCACGCCTGAGGCCAACCGTCGCTACTTCGAGTCGATGCTCGGGCGCCGCCACAACCAGGTCTTCTTCCGGGGCGCCTGCTCGAACGCGAACAGCTACTACTTCGACAAGCACGGCGACGCGCCGTTCCGGCCCAGCCTCTCGCTCGAGGCGGCCTGGCGCAGCGCCCGCTTCGACCTCGACGACTACGCGTTCGCACGATGACCCGTTTGACGCGTGCAGAGTCCCAAGCGCGAACTCGAGCACTGATCATCGACGCGGCCAGCAGCCTGTTTCTGCGCGACGGCTTCCAGGTCACCTCCCTCGAGCAGATCGGCGAGGACGCGGGGTTCACCCGCGGCGCGGTCTACTCCAACTTCCCCAGCAAGACCGCGATGGGGATCGCTGTGATCGATGATCTGTACGAGCGCATGGCACGCGATCTCAGACATTCACTCGAGGAAGCCGACAGCCTCGACGAGTGGTTTGACGCGCTCGCTGCGTGGGCGCAGGACACCATCGGCAAACCGCAGTGGACGCGCTTTGAGATAGAGCTCGCGGCATTCAGCGCTCACGACGACATCTACAAGGCCGCCACCGCCGCTCGCCACGCGCGCCTTCGCGCGGGCTGGGCCGAAGTCATCGCTGCGCGGCTCGGCGAGGACTTCCCGATCGACCCGGAGGCGCTGAGCACCATCATCCTCGCGCTCGGACTTGGCACAGGGGTGCAGCGGGCCGTCGAGCCCGACCTTCCCGGGTCGGGCTGGGTCGAGCTGTTGCGCGTGCTCGCCGGATCGACCGTCGCGGGCACCCGATGAAGGCCGTGAGCTGTAAAGAAGGCCGGTTCACGGTCGTCGATCTGCCGTCGCCAACCCCCGAAAGGGGGCAGGTATTGATCGATGTCCTTCGCTGCGGCATCTGCGGATCGGACCTTCATGCTCGCCATCACTGCGACGAGATGGCAGACGTGGCTTTGGAGACCGGCTATACGGACTTCATGCGCTCCGGTCAGGACGTCGTCATGGGGCACGAGTTCTGCGGTGAGATCGTCGAACATGGCCCCTCCTGCCGGCGGTCGGTGCCGACCGGGACGACCGTCGTTTCGTTGCCTCTGCTGCGTGTCGGGAAGGACGTCCACGCCACCGGTCTGTCGGTGGCGGCTCCCGGTGCCTACGCAGAACAGATGCTCGTGCAGGAGTCTCTCACCGTTCCCGTGCCCAATGGCCTCGCGCCCGGAGTTGCTGTGCTAACCGAGCCGATGGCTGTCGGCTGGCACGCTGTGCGCCGAGGCGAGGTCAAGAAGCGCACGGTTGCGGTCGTCATCGGCTGCGGGCCGATCGGCCTGTCGGTGATCTGCATGCTCAAGGCACACGGCGTGCGCACGGTGATCGCGAGCGACTTCTCCGCGGGGCGTCGCGCGTTGGCGAGGGCATGCGGCGCTGACGTCGTCGTCGACCCAGCACACGAATCGCCCCACGCTTCAGCCGAGAAGCACGGGCACCTCACCGCGGTTCCCGCCGCACTCGACCTCGCGGTTGACGGTATGGACAAGATGCAGCGACTGCCGATCCCCTGGCATCACACCTGGCGCGCCGCCGAAGCGCTCGGCCTGGCCAAGCCCAAGAGCCCGGTGATCTTCGAATGCGTGGGCGTGCCTGGGGTGCTCGACCAGGTGATCGCGAGTGCGCCTCTGTTCTCCCGGGTGGTCGTCGTCGGCGTGTGTATGGGTACGGACAAGATCAGGCCGGCAATGGCGATCAACAAGGAAATCGACCTGCGCTTCGTCCTCGGTTACACCCCCGTCGAGTTCCGCGACACGCTTCACATGCTCGCCGAGGGGAAGGTGAGCCCCGGTCCTCTCGTCACCGGCACCGTGGGACTCGACGGCGTCGACGGGGCCTTCGAGGCACTCGGAGATCCCGCGACCCACGCGAAGATCCTGGTCGACCCAAAGAGCACCGCCGCCGCGCCTTAGCGCAAAAGCGAGCGCGTCAGTCGACCGCTCCGCTCCGACACGAGCAGCGGATGCTGCAGACGTTCGCCTGTTCCATTTGATGCCAGAATACTGTCGATTTCGCGTCGGCATGATACTATGCTTCCGCACATGAGCCTTGCCTACGCTGAAGAGGCGATCCATGTCCACGACACCGGGCACCTCTCCGACCGCGACATCGCACGCGCGACAGGCGCAGCGCCGAGCACGGTTCGGGAATGGCTCGCACGTCGCAGCGCTCCGAGCGGAGTACGTGCCGAGCGACTGGCAGAGCTCTCCTCGCTGGTCGAACGACTTGCACGCGTCATCCGCCCCACCTACATCCCCGTATGGCTCAGCAAGCCCATTCCCGCGCTCGACGACGACAAGCCGATCGACCGCATCGCCAAGGGCGACTACCGAGCGGTTGCGCGCCTGATCTCCGGCCTCGAGGACCCAGGCGCAAGCTGAAGTGCCGCTAGAAGTCGCAGCGATCGCCGTGCGCGGCCGCTGGGTCAAGCACACCTACCCCCGATCACCACCACTACCCGAACGCGACCCGCCACCGGACAACCGCTGGCAGCGTGGCGAGATCGTAGACGCGCTCTACCTCGCCGACAGCGAGCAGACCGCCTGGGCGGAGTGGTACCGACACCTCGCCGAGCGGGCAATCCCGCCCCTCGCGCAGATGCCCCGCGCACTGTGGACTTGGGAGGTCGATGTAGAAGTTGCCGACCTGTCCTCAACAGAGCACCTGTCCACCGTGGGTCTCCCCCCGCCCGCTCCCGGCAACCTGGGCTGGGCCGCCTTCCAGGAGATTGGCGAGCAACTGGCACATGAGGGATGGGCTGGGCTACTCGCTCCAAGTGCAGCTCGACCCGCCGGACAAGTCCTGTGCGTCTTCCGCAACGCACACGGCGTGCACGGAGCAACACCACTCTCCCCACCGCGTCTCATTGCCGAGCCACCACCGCCGCCGCCTGGACTACGTACGTAGCCTCAGTGACCCGTCGGAGTCTCCATCCTAAAATCTATCCGGACGGATTCCGGACACTCTTCATATGACTTCCAGACCGACGACCAAGACACGCAGGATCGAGATCAGAATCACCGAGGAGGAGCACAGCCTCGAGCAGGCCGCCGCAACCGTCAGCGGCGAGACACTGAGCGAGTTCGTGCGACGAGCCGCACGCTACGAGGCCGAGGGCACTCTTGCCGAGCGCACCCGCTACACCCTCGACGATGGAGCAGCGCAGCGATTCCTGACCGCAGTGGAGCAGCCCTCCCCCGCCTCCGAACGAGGGCTGCTCCGCCTCACCGAGAAGCCAGGCCTCCTGCCGGAAGCGTGACGGCGCAACTCAGCACGACTGCTCAGCTTTGACCTCAAAGACACACCGCGTCCCCGTCCGGCACAACGACTAAGAGGTGGTATGCGCATCCCGAAGTTCACCGAGAATCAGACTCATCTGCTGGAGACGATCTACGCCGGATTCATTGAGGCAGGCGCATCGCCCAACCGAGGAAGAGCTTCCAATCGCCCTGGTTGACGACGATTCTGCACTTCCAACGAAAATCGGGGAGACAGGGGTTGGAGGGCGCAGGCACGGGCTCTGTCGGTGGGCGTGGACGGTTGCGTGAGCGGTCGGCGACTTCTTCCGTGGCGGAGTCAGGCGAAGCGCGCGAACCGCCGCCGACCGGGGAAGTTCTTGCGTGCACGCCTCTCAACGTCCTTGAGCCACTTGCGACTGCTAGAGCGTCGATGCCGTTCCGCAGCGTACCGGCGCACCACCTCGATATCGCCATGTCGCAGATGGTTCGCAAGGTCGATCACGATGGGATCGCGGATTACATCGCGCGGGATTGTCTTTTCATCCATTCCGTCCGCTACCCACTTGACCGTCCATCGGGCCACGCTCGCGCGGTCACCCCTGCCTTGGCGAACCGCTGCTCTGGCCAGCCGGCGGGCGAACTCCTCGTTTGCTTCGTGTGCACCGGAGGCGACTATCGTCACGGCCGCGAGCCATTCCTCGCCCCTCCGGTCGAACCGTTCACAGACCGCGTCGACCACGATCTCAAGGGCCGCGTCAGCGTCACGCGGGTCCACCAGCGTCGAGACGTCTCGCATCGCTTGTCCGATTCGAGGCACCCCACTGCTGCGCATGTTTTGGCTGAGCCGGCGCCATGTGTCAATTCGTGTTGTGCTGGATGACAGACGCACACCAAACGCAGCTCTTCCTATACCCGGGATTGCTTCGTAACCTTCCCGGACTCTCAGCACCTCCTCAACCAGTGCCGCGATCGCAGCGTTCATCCAGTTCTCGCTGAAGTCGATGCGAAGCCGTGAGTAACGGTCGAGCAGACCGAGCTGTTCGCGTGAGGAGGTCTTCATGATGACCGGCCAGACCAACTTCAGATGATCGTCGCCGGACGCAAGACACGCCCCTGCCCGTTCTGCGCAGGCAAGCGCCAGCGGCACGTCAACGCGTTCGATGGCAACCGCGAGCGACCTGATGCCAGATTGCCCAACGCGGGTCACGAAGGCGTGCGCGAAGAGCCGGTCCTGGGCGACCGCGGCAGCGAGCCCCCGAGCGGATACCTGCTCGGGGTGGGAGGCGGCGGCACTGGCCCTCCACTCTGCGGGTACTCCGATCGCGGCCACCAGCGAACCGGCGAACTCCGGTATTGAGGTGAGCTCATCGACGATCCGTGCCAGGCCTACTTGCGATGCGCTCTCGGCGGTCACGAGCAACCCGGCGAGCGCAGCTGCCTGATCTGGTGACAACTGCCGCAGCGATCCATCTGGCCATGAGTCCGCCAGCGCGACCGCGAGCGCTCGCGCCTCGGAGGGGAACCACCGTTCCAGCCGCAAGAGGGATTGAACGATCCCGGGAGGAGGTTCCGTGAGGAGCTCTCGCCGCAAGGCTGCAATGAACGGTGGCGCTTGGTCAGCGCGACGCATGGCGTCAAGCAGGCCATCGATTTGGCCACCCGCGATGAACATCCGCGCGATTCCCGAGGCACGCTCTCCCTGGAGCAGGCGACCGACGAGCGCCGGCGACTTGGCGAGCAGGGCCACAGCCTGTGGATCGAACTCTCGACCGGGCTCCAGAGATCCCTTTTCGAGTTGCGCCCAACGGCGTATTCGCTCCAAGAAGTCAGGGAGCGTCGCAGCCTCTGCTCCGACGAGGTCCACCAGGCTCGCCGCGTCTTCGTCACCATCGGATGCTGCGAGCAGCAACTGCGCGGCGCCCATCCAATCTACAGCCGGGTCCTGGTCGGGTCCCACCGGAAGGTGCTGCGGGCCGGTCGCTGGACCCGCCACCACGTCATAAGCGGTCGCCCGATCCCGCTCCTCGTGGGTGGAGAACGAGAGCAGACCGAAGCGCATGGGAAGCATCGTGACGAGTCTCGAGGCAACAGAGTAGGCGTCTGCGGGCGGGAGTTCGATCCTCGATTTACGCTGCCTGGCGACGTTCCCGAGCAGGCCCGCAAGCGTCGTTGCCATCGCTTCGGGAGCGACCGTGTGTGCCGCACCCAGCCCAAGAGCCTCCGGGCTGCGAATCAGCTCGAGACGATCAGGCGGCTCGTCCGGTGGGCTATCGACCCAGACAGCGGCGTCCCACAGCCCGGCGAGCAGCTCAGCCGGCATCGCTCCCGACTCCCAAATGAGCGCGTGCACGAAGAATGCCCCCTCGCGTCCGTGAGCGTCCGTGCCAGTCGGCGAGCGCCGAAAGGCAACACCGACGCCGTTCTGCTCAATCCAGCCACGTGACTCACTCTTGAGGGCGTAGCACCACGGGAGTACTTTCTGCGTGATGCTGTTGGCGCGCGAGCCGAGCTTGCCCGAGGCTGCAACGAGCTGCTCCTGATTGACGCCCTCGATGCCGCGCGGTGCCCAGCCGTACCAGAGCTGGCCGAGGATCATCGGAGCTGACGTAGCAATAGCGACAGCGCATCGCCCACTCCCAGCGGCCCGCCGCCCTGCGCCGGCATCGGCGCCATCAGAAGCCAATGTACGACGGGGAAGCGGTTTGCAGCGTTAATCACCGCCTGGTCTCCCAGGGAGCGCAGTGCGCTGTGCACCTCCTCGTCCGTGTAGTCGCGGCTCAGATCGGGGCAGTTGGGCAGAATGTCTGCCTTGGACAGGATGAAGATGAGCGGCGGGTCCTCGTAAGGCCTGCCCGACGCGTCGTGCGGACCACGAGCTTCGAGATCATCGCGCAGACCATTGAGGATGTATGCCTGGTCCGGTTGCTCCTCGTTGTTGAGCGCAGGCGAGTTCTCTGGGTTGTAGATGAACATGATCGCATCAGCCCACAGCACGCTCGGCGCGTCCTCCAGACGCTTGTCACGGTTTCTCAAGACCTCGCCGGCGACGTCGTGAAGCAGCAGGCTGGCGGGCGGACCCCCGACGCCAATCGTGGTCAAGAACTCAAGCGGCGGGTGGATCCTGTTCTCCTGGGTCCGGCCGAGGTTTTCGTTCTTGCGGAACTTGGCAAAAATCCGTGCGTCGATCGAGAGCAGGTACTCGGTGGTCGCCTCAGTAGCCGAGAAGTTGCTGACTCCGAACGTCTCGGGCGCGTTTTGACCGGCCTCCTCGATGATCGCGAGCACCGTTGAGGTCTTCGACGATCCCTTGTGCCCTACCAGCACTATCGGATACGTGTCGCGGTAGTCGATCGTCGCCGGCAGCGGGTGCAGACAGGTGGGACATGCCCGCGCCGGACGCACGACAGCACCGCCGTACTCTTGCGCCATCAGCGCCGGCGCCTCAAGCTCCGGCGCCGAGCGCAGGCGGCGAGGAACATAGTGGGGGCTTTTTGCGACCACGAGCCGCTCCCAGCCGTCGACCTTCGAGCGGACCAGCTTGCCGACCTGTACTTCCACGTCCGCTCGCAGTCGCACGCGAGGCTTCTCACGAGTCCCTTCCGGGGCGCTAGTTGACGATTCCGGGGTGCTAGTTGACGATTGCGGATCGGCGTGCGATGGCCCTCCCGCTCCGTCCTCGAGCCCTGAGGTAATGCTCCCAGTTGAATTTGCCGCCGAGCTCGCGTTGGATTGTCTGGGATCCTCGTGAGATGCGTTGTTACGCGCGTTGAATTCATAGTTCGTGGCGACGATTGGGCAGTCGGCGAGCAAGATGGCGGCGCCGTGGTAGGGGCAGAACCGCATCTGATCTGCGCGGGGAGTCTCGAGCGTCTGCACTTCCCTCACGGTCGTCATACGGTCACCGCCACGGCTACAGAGATCACCGTCAGCATGAGCAGAATCGCCAGCGGCCAAATGTGTTCACCAGCCGGGATCGCCGGCTTGCGGCTGCTGGGGGCGCTTGCTAGAGCCATCATGAAGAAGAATGCCGCCATCGCGCCCAGTGCCAAACTCCCGGTCGATACAGGTGCGTTTAGGAGCACAACGCTGCTGATCACGAGCCCAGCAACCACGCCGAGGCCTGGGATGGCGTATTCGCCCAGGGAGCGGAATACCTCGGGCTGACCATCGAGCGACGCGAACGCGAACGCTCCCCAGGCGGCTGGCGTAAGGAAGAACAGGATCGAGCGAATCCCCTCTCCTTCGGAGTCGCCGAATGCGAGCACAGTGAAGGTTGCTGCGGCAAGAACGATCAGCACCATGCTGGCGAGGTTGAGCGCTCTGCTGGCGAAATCAATATGGGGAAACAGGCTCGGCCTGCTGCCTGGCGTTCGGGGCACAGGACTCCTTTCGATCGGTAGCTAGTTGGTGAGCAGACGGACGAGGAGCACAATCAACACGGTGAGAAAGCCGGCCACGAACGCCGGCGTGAGAATCCTCGACACGACAAGGCGCGAGAGGTCTCCAGCGGGCTCCGGCGATGGCCGAATCAGAGATCTGGTCGACGCATCTGAAGGGGAGACTCCGGCAATGGACGGCGCTCGTCGGGGGGACCTCGTTACCCGTACCGGAGATGGCCGCATAAGCGAAATCACCCGATCGAGGAGGTCTGCCGCTCCGTCGACCTCGGGTCGGTTGACGGGCTTCGGACTCAGCGAGTATGCGATCAGCGCTGCGACCCGGTCGAGTTCCGCCCGCATGAGGTCTCCCTGAATCTCAGGGGCGAGGCGCCCTGGGATCGGATGGGTGAGCGTTAGTTGATGGAGGATGATCCCCGCAAAGGAAAAGAGATCGGTTGCGGCGCTGTACTCACCTCCCTCGAGCAGCGCGGGATCCATGTATGCCCGTGTCCCTGCCAGCGTGGATTGGCCCCGCAGATGGTCAAGGCTGCGAATCAACCCGTAGTCGACGATCCGCGCGACCTCGTGCTCGACCATGATGTTCGCTGGCTTCAGATCGCGATGAACGTGCCCCGTCACGCGGTGAAATTCGTCGAGACCGTTTGCGCATATCTCGAGCACCTGCAGGCGCCGAAGCGGATCGGCTACTCCCGCCGACCACTCGTCAAGGCTGACACCATCGATCCACGTCATCACAAACGCGGGCGCTCCTAGCATCCAGTCGGGTATCGCTGTCGAGTCATCAGGAGGCGCGCTGATCGGAAACGCAACCTGGACTGGAGCGAAGCCTCGGTGCCCGAAGCTGCGCATGACCTGCATCTGCCCGCGCCACCGGCGAAGCATCTCAGTGGGATCGACCTCTCGTCCCAGCCAGCTGTCGCGAGTGAGGACCTTGACTGCGACGTCCAGCGCTCGACCGTCGGGGCCCACCTGTTGCGCTCGCCACGTCCGACCCTCCATCCCGCCGGGCCGTACTTCCTCGAGCAGGTAGTAGACCGTGGCCTCGCCCGCGTTATAGATCCGGATGCTCATCTCCCCCTTGGGCCGTAGCATAGGAGAAATCCGACTATCAACGCAGAGTCGAAAACTTGGGACAACGCCGACTCTCGAGTTGATCTCTACAGTTCGCGCCGATGGCTACCGGTGTTCCAATCAGGGTCTTTGTTCCAAATCCCGGGCTCGTGCCCGGAGCGCAGGGCACAATCGCCTTGTGCCACAAGCGTCCCGGCGACAAGGTCGCCGCCGAGGATGCTCTATTCGACATTGAGTTCGACGAGATTGACGCGGCTGTTCTCGCTCCGGTGACGGGTACGCTCGTCGGAGTCCACGTCGACACCGGCGACAAAGTGACCACCGGCCGGCTGCTGGCCGAGATCGCAGCCGACGGCGACCAGGAGACATTGGGAGCCGAGAGTCCCGCATCGGCGTATGTTCTTGCCCAATCGCCCCTGCTGATTGCCCTCGCCCTCGGTGCCATGGCGCTCGTGTGGCCGCTTTTTTGGCTAGCGCTCGTGCTCGTCGGCTCGCTAATCCTGGTTGGGGTAGAACGAACTTGGATCCATGGCCGCCAGCTCGAACCGGCCGACCTGATCGTGTTCCCGGCTCGCGCCATCGCTTCCTCGGCCAAGTGGCTCAGAGGACGGCTCTCTCAGCCGGCGCCTCTATCAGGAACAGTTCGCTATGCGCGCTGGCTTGGCCTCGCGCTTCTCGGAACGGCCGCGGTGGGCGGTGTGAGCTGGATGATTGCCCGCGGCGGCGAGGGCCTGGTTGCGGCGATGCGCCTGGCCGTCCTCGCACACGCATTGCGCATCTTTGCGTTTCTGACATGCGTCTCTCTCGTGCGACGAGGCCTTTCCATGCCTGCGCGGAAGATACATCTTGAGCGAGCGCTGAGCAGCGTACCGGGCTCCGGGCTGACGGCGGCACCACTCTTCACGATCGGCCTGGTGACTCTGTGTGCGGTGCTACTCCCGAGGGACGCGTGGTGGCCTGCCGCGAACTTTCGCGGGGCCGTGAACTCGCTGCCGACAGGACTACGCGACACTATTCACGGATGGCAGCAGTCGCTTGCCGAAACCGAATCCCGCGCCGTCGTCGAATGCACAGCAAAGCATGGCTTGGGTGGCTGGCTGCCGCCGACAAGCTTGCTTCTTCCGGACGGAACGCTCGCGGTATCACTCAACTTCGACCGTAGGTCTCCACCCAGTGATCGATCGCTGGCAGTTTTGATGCTCGCCCTTCAGAACCAACTGGCCCCGACCGTGAAAGTCGTTGTGATCCACACCGTCAAGCCAAAGGCAAGAATTCGCTACGAACTTGTCGAGAGCGCCACCCCGACCACCGACATCACTGCCGTTACCGACCGAGTCACTCCAAGCACGCATAGCGATACGCACCTAGCGGCCGTCAGGTTGCTGTCCACAGACGATCTCATAGTCGCGTTGCGGTGCTCGGCGGCCGCGTTCTAAAGGCCGTGGTCCGACTTCAGTGTTCATCCGCCCGCCAGCTCACAAGAGCTCGGAGCAGCTTGTTACGTGCTTGCACCCTTGCGCGCTGATCAGAAGGTGACCGGCTCGTGCAATAAGGATCCCCGGATCGACTAGTTCCCCGTTCACAGCCCTCCTCCGAACGCAACCTGTCCAGTCTCAGGACTCCGGAGGAGCCGCATCAGCGTCCTGCCAGCGCAACGTCGTGGAATCTCACTGACCTCGTGCGGTTCCGGCGAGCACCGGAATACCGGATCGATGAACCGTCCGACGATCTCGACGGCGCTCACGAGGTCGCGCTCCTTCAGCTGAGGCGCGTCACGGGCTACGCGTGCGTACCCGCTCGGCCAGTCGTTTCCAGCCGGCGCCGCGAGATTGTCAGGCAGAGTGAGGCTGCGCCTTTTGGCCTCGGATGTCAGCGCAACGCCGAGCTCGGCGGCTCCGACTGAGATGGTGTGGGCGAAGATCGCCAGATCTGCCATGTCTCGAAAGCGGGTGCTCGGCTGCCTCAACCCGCTCGCGCGCCCGTGTGTCTCGAGCAGAGCGCACACCTTGTCGGCCACATGGTCCACAAGCGGATACGCGCTGTAGCTCATCACCACGAGTCCGGGTAGTTCAAGAGGCACCAACGGAGAGACAGCGTCCGGGACGCCGGTCATCAGCAGGTCAGCAACGAGTCAGCGTGGAATGTAGCGAACTGATCGAGCCCCAAGGCGGCGGCGACATCCACACGAACTGCTCCCACTCCCTGCGCGATGCGTCGACCGGGGTTGAGCGTGAAGGTGAAGTAGTCCCCCAGGTCAAGCGCTGCGGCGCCACGTAGTGTCCGCTCTGACTCGTCGAGGTCGCCGGTGCGGCTGAATAGGTCGATATCACGCGTATGACGGGCGTCCGCTCCGAGTCGGGCGAGCATCGCGGTCGCGCCCTTGAGCACCCAGCGGTCCGGTTCGTCGCTGAAAACGCGGCACTGCAGCCGGTCGTAGGCGAACTGGCGCTGCAGGCTGCTGAGCTGGATGCCGCGCTCGCGCGCGATCGGCCACAGTCGATCAGCGATGGCGTTGCGCATGGCACGCGGATCGCGGTAAGGGCTAACGCTCACCGCCTCTTGCCGCCGCGACTATCTCGGGCCGATTCGAGTATCCGGCCACCGTTAGGAGATAGTCGAGCAGCGCCACACCATCACCCCGGCGAAACCCGTAGCGCCCCGCCGATGGGGCTATGCAAGCGGATCGAGCTCGGCGAGTCGAGCGCTCGCTGGAGGACCTCTGCGGTGATCTGAGCAACGCTCTCTGGCTCGATGTGATCGTCGAGCAGGTCGGCGATCATCAGGCCGGCGCTGGTCGTGGGAAGGCCGTGCCGCAGGAGCCGTTGTCCGTCGGGCACCACGCCGCGATGCAGGCGGACATCAGATCGTCGGGTCTGGCGTCGCAGGGGAATGGTGAACTCGTGCACGTCGGCCCACGAGATCTGGACGTTCACCGGGCACTGGCACGGCGGCGGCCACGAGCCAGAAGAAGAAGAAGAAGAAGAAGAAGAAGAAGAGTGACCGTGGCCCGGCGCGCCGCGATCACACCAGAGAGCACGCTGCGAATGTGGGTCGCCGCAGGCGGGCGCTGCGAGTACTGCAACGCGTACCTGCTCACAGACGGCTTTACCGGCTACGAGTTGAACCTCGCCGAAAAGGCGCACATCATCGGTGCGACCGATACGGCCAGCTCACCGCGCGGAGAAAGCAGAGATGCCACTCTCGGTGCGTGCGGATCCCGAGAATCTGATGCTGCTCTGCCGGGACCATCACAGGGTGATCGACCGGCTGATCGCCGAGCACACCGTCGAGGGGCTCTCGAGGATGAAGCGCGAGCACGAGGCGCGCATCCTCACGCTCACCGCGATCACGGCCGAGCGGGAGAGCGTAGTGCTGCGCGTGATCGGCACGGTGCGTGGCGCGCCGGTCCAGATCCCGCGCAGCACAGCCGCGGCCGCGGTGATCGCAGACGGGCGGTTCCCTCGCTACCCGCTCGCGCTCGCCGGGGAGGACATCGAGATCGACCTGCGCAACCTGCCCGATGAGGGTGACGAGTCCTACTGGAGCGTGGGCGAGCGGATCATCGCGAACGGAGCGCAGCGGATCCGCGACGCGCAGAGTCCAATCGCGCACCTGTCTGTGTTTGCGATCGCCAGGATCCCGTTGCTGATCGCGCTCGGCTTCCATCTCGACGACAAGATCGCCGCGACGATTTACCAGCGCCGCCGCGACGGCGCAGGTGACGGCGGGTGGCTAGCTGACCCCAACGCGCCGACCGTCTCCTTCGAGCAAAGACGGCTGACGGGAGATCCGGGCAGCTCGCGGGTGGCGCTCGCCACCTCCCTGACCGCCCCCATCGGCGAGGACGTCACCACCACGGTCGGCGAGGACACGGCGGTGTACGAGATCGCCCCGACCGGGGCCCCGCGTGGCCGCGATGTGCTCAGCGCGCCGCCGTCGCTCGTGAACTTCGCCGAGATCTACCATCGCCTGCTCGGTCGCCGGTGCCGCATCGGGGGAATCCCTGATCCCAGAGCCAATTCCCGCGCCTCTAGCCGCCCCAGCCCCCACCAGCATCCAACGACAACCTAATCGGGGAGAACGGTTCGAGTTGGCTTTCCAATGCGGGATTTTGGTGCATCGCAAACGTCCTGCAAACGTCATGCCGGCGGCACGCCAGGACTTTCGAGCCCTGAGACCCGGCGTATGCCATCGCTCACGTACGTATGCTGTACGCGGCGTCCTGGACCCGGCCCTAGCTGTTGGTGGGTCGGACGCTGGTCGATTCCCCTGACAGCAATGGTCTGGGCCGGCCGCATCGTCAGGAAGTCGTACCTCTGATCCAATAACTAGGATCTCCCGCCCTATGAACAATCATCAACGATTCCTCGCCGGACTCGCTGCGTTCGTCGGCGTCGAGGGAACCCATTCTCTGTCCGACGCTGAGGGTCGCAACGGGCTCCCGAAACGAAGCTCGATCGCGACGCACTTGAAGCAGTTCAACGAGATCCTCGACTGCAAAGTCATGGGGGCGGGCGTCAAGCGGACGGAGGCCGGCAAGCGCATCGAGGAGGACGCGAAGCGGATGCTGAAGGACCTCGACCAGAGCATTCGTAGAGCGCAGGAGCACCTCAAGCGCCTAGCTCAAACAGACCGGCCGGTCGGCATCGCGATGTCGCCGACGATATGGAGCTGGGCCCTGCCAACCGAGAGGCTGCCGCTGGTGAACCTCAACCATCCGTCAGCTGAGTTCCTCGTGGCTAACTCGTCCCGCGTCGAGAAGGTCGTTCGAGACGGCCTGTTCGAGATCGGTATCACAGCCGGACGTCCCGCTGGCTCCTCGGCAGACGCGCCCTACGCGACAGAGACCTTCGCCGTCGATGAGATCGTCGTGCTGGTTCCTCCTGACCACGACTGGGCAAAAAGAATGCACCTTGAGGCTGAGGATCTCAGTACTACGCCGGTGATCGCCCTCGACGTTACTGCCAATGCGCGTCAGATAGTCGACTCCGCCATGCAGGAGGCGAGGCTCGAGCTGGCGGAGCCGCTGGAGGAGGCCGCCACCGCTGGCCTCGCTCTCGAGGAGGCTGTCCGCCTCAATCAACCTGCCCTGCTTCCGAAGATCGTGCTGGAGACCGATCAGGGGCGTATGGCCGAAACACAGGGGTTCAGCCGAAAGCACGTAAAGAATCTCAAGCTCACTCGCGATGTCGTCCTGATCTACCAGAGGCCGCCGATGTTGCGAGCCGAGGCGAAGAAGACCGTCGACGCGCTTCGTGATCTGCTCAGCAGCGCCCGTGCCTCTAGAACAGGCCCGCCCGCGAGAGCGCTCCTATCAGCAAGCCGATCGCGAGAATAATCGCCGCCCAGCCCTCAAGAAGCGAGCCGACCAGATAGCCAACCGCGCGGATCAGCTCGATCGCCGAGCCCTTTGGTCGGTCCGCGAAGAAGTCGCGCACGCTAGACCAGGAGGCTTCGGGCTTCTCCACGAACACGCGCCGCAGCCAATCCTTTGCCTGCGCGACACGACGACGGGTAAGGAAGTAGGCGAGCCGCGGGGCGACCCAAAGCTTGCGTCCGGGAGGGTCCTCGAGCGAGGCCATCCGGTCAGGGGCGCGGTGCCTGATCAGAGCCGGAAGCAGCCGGTGAGACGGAACGAGAGCAAGCGCCGGCCTGTCCCCTAGCCGTGCCAGTGCCTCGGGGCGGACGAACAGAACCCGTGCGAGGGCGAGGCGCATGGAGTTGGACTCCATCGGGCTGGCCGGCAACATGATCGCGTCGACATCGGGGAACGCTGCGCTGATTTCCCGTATGGCGGCGATCGCAGGCGGCATCGAGATCCGCCCTTGAAGCCACAGGCCGTAGTCCTTGATCAGGGTGCTTAGCCCCCCCTCGAGCGCCGGATCCTGGTCGCAAAGCACCACTTTCAGACCCAGCCCAGACCACTGGACCTCATACAGGACGCTCGCCGCACGTGTTCGCTTGAGGTTGTGCAGGAGCCCTCCTGTGTCCGGCGACCCCCACATCCCCGAAAGAGCCGAGTAGAGCCAGAGGGACACGGCACTTTCCGCGTAGACGGAGACGACCCAGCCATCCATTTTCGGCAGACGTTCAGACCAGTGGCCGCATGCAATCCGCCGCCCTCGCAGGACTATCTGCTTTGAGCAGGTAACCACCGTCAACGCCTTCCCATTGGGGGTCATGTAGAGCTTGCGGTCGGCCATCTCAGACGCCCCCAACGACCAATGTCGGCACACGTGGGTATCTTTCTGGACGTATATTTGATGGCTCTCGTGCCATGATTTTGCTCCTCCTCACCAGATCTGTGTTATAAAACTGGCGGTATCCAGGTTTCCAAACGCTGCGTTTATGAAGCTGGATATCATGTGCTGATAGAAACTTGCTTCGCAACCAGACTACCAAAACAACAAGCAAATTGAGGTGCATGAGATGCGCACAAGATCGGGCCAAATACCACCTAGTACCCACGCCATCTGCCAAAGCCCGCAGCGCAATCCGCGGCCCAGCGACATGTTCGCGGGGCGCAGAGCCCTCGGGGGTGGGAGGACATGCTGACTTCGAAGCGGAATCACATCAACGAGAGGGAGATAACGGCACGCGCCACGTTGCTTGAAATCGGACAGCCACCAGAGATCATCCTGAGCGCGCTCATGGAGGCCACCTCCCTCGACCCGAACGAGCTAGGTGTGCTGGTTCAAAGGTCCGGGTATACGATCCGGCGTTGGCGCGCGCTCCAAGAGGAGATCGAGATCCCAGCGACGGCAGCATGCACGATCGAGGATCTGCGCTCGATCGTCGCGATGTTGATTGAAGCGGGCTACTCGAAGCGACCCATTACTAGCTTCCTTCGCTCACGCAATGCCGGGCTCGGTCGTGATCGCCCCTTGGACGGACTCCGCAGCGACATCGGCGAGTTCGCACGAGTTGAGCACATCACGCAATGCTTTATCGAGGGCTTCACACCCGAGCAGGGCCGCCATGTGATCGAGCGATCGCGATCGGCACTACCAGTCGCGGACGTAGGCGAGATCGACGAACCTTCTCCTGGGCTCAACCCGGGTCCAACCGCTCCAACAGGTCCGGGCAGTGAGCCAAGACAGATGGAGGAGGCATGCCTTTGAGCCAACCGCCCACAAGCCAAGCCCCATAAGCCCGCGGGGGCCAACACACGCACCTTGAGATCGCGGCTCCCGTCGGCTCTGATCGACGCCGCGATGCCGCCAGACAATCCCGAGGATTGGGTACCCGAGCCCTGGCTGACCAAGCCACAGCTCGCCGAACATCTGGCCGTTTCGGACCGCTGGATCGAGATGCAGCAGCATGTCGGCCTCCCCTACCTGCGCATGGGCGGCCTCAATCGCTGCCTCGTTTCGGAGGTCGAGGCATGGATACGAGAGCACTACAACTCATCGCCCGAGAGCAGCTGAGCAATGTCCCAGGCTACGCCGTACGCGATATATCGCAAACGACGGAGTTTCGCCCCTGTTCGCCTCTACGCCGCTCCCCTTCGCCTCTTTTCGGGGATTTTGAACCTGATCGGGGAGACAGGATTTGAACCTGCGACCGCCCGGCCCCCAGCCGGGTGCGCTACCAGACTGCGCCACTCCCCGTGGCAAACAAGCGGGCGACGGGAATCGAACCCGCCCTAGAAGCTTGGAAGGCTTCTGTGCAGCCACAACACTTCGCCCGCACGCCCAAGATCCCCCATGTTACCGGCGTGTCGCGCCGAGCCGCGTGTCGATACTCCGAGAGCCCTCCCAGAGCACTCGACCCCTAGCGCCGCTCCTCCACCGGCACCTCGCCCGACTCGTCCACCAGGCCCACCGGCGGCCACGGTCCGAAGCCGTTGTCCCTGGCCCCGTCCATCGTCACCACCGAACCGCTGAACGACCGTCCCAGCGGCGAGGCCAGCAGCGCCACCAGCCAGGCGTGCTCGGCCACGTCGCCCAGCCGCTGCACCGGGACCGCCCTTGCCATGCCTGCGCGGACGCTGGCGGGGTACTTGACCATCACCTCCGTGTCGAACACCCCCGGCGCCACCGCCATCACGGCCACTCCCGCCTCTGCCCAGCGCTCGGCCAGCTCGCGTGTGAGCGCCTCCACGGCCGCTCGTGCCGCACCTGAGTGAGCCATCCCAGGCATCCCATGGTGGGGGGAGAGCGTGGTGTTGACGATCGTTCCCCCGCCCCCGGGGCCGAGTGCCAGCTCATATGCCGCCTCGGCCATGTTGAGCATGCCTTCTACATTGAGTCGCCACACCGCCCGCCAGCCCTTGGCCGCGATCAGCTCGGCCGGACTGAAGAACTGACCGCCCGCATTGTTCACAAGCACATCCAGCTTCCCATGGCGCTCGAGCACGCCTTCCACCATGCGCCTGGCGTCCCCCCCATCGCGGATGTCGCCCACAGCCGTGTGCGCTCGTCCCGCGGCGCTGCGGTTGATCTCGCCGGCTGTCTGCTCGAGGATCTCCGCCCGCCGGCCCGCAATCGTCACCTCCGCCCCACAGCGAGCCAGCTCCAGCGCGCTTGCCCTGCCCAGGCCTGTTCCGCCGCCCGTCAACAGCACCACCTTGCCCGCCAGCAGCCCTGGCGCGAAGATCTCAGAGTGGCCCGCCGCGACGCTCATGGCGAGCGATCATAGGCGTCCGTCTCCTCCCCAGGCGGGGCGAGCGGCTGTCCGTCCCCAGCCGCCACTAGGGTTTGCCCGTGTCCCACAGACCGCTGGTCTTCGTGTCCGGACTCGCCGTTGGCGACTACCTGCTTTGGAATTGGTCGCTGAACAGCAACCAAGACGTCCTCGCACTCATCGCCGGCCTCACCCTGCCCCCACTTGCTGTGGCCGCCCTGTGGCTGCTCGCCCTGAGCTTCGCCCGGCTACTCGCCGCCGCCGCCCGGCTTCTACCGGCCCTGCGCACCCATCGCAGACGCATACGAGCCTCCGCCCGGGCACAGCGCCACGGAGCGGGCGTCGACCCCGTGGCGGGCGCCCAGGCGCAGGACCCAGCCACCGGCAGCTCGCCGTCCCGCAAGCTCGCCGCCTGAGGCGCCACGCCTCTCGCCCGTGAGACCCGCCCGCCTGCTTCCCCGTTCCAAAGCCCTGCGTGGATCTCTCGCGGCACTCCTCGTCCTGGTCCTCGCGGCCGCCCTCGGCGGCTACCTCTATGAGCAGCACCGCACCGGCAGCATCTACCACCCCCACGCCCCCTTCGTCTCACAGCCCACCCCCACCCTGCCCGCCAAGAAGGGACCTGAACCGGACCGCTTCGCCTGGCCCCTATATGGCTACACCAAGAACCACACCCGCTTCTTCCCCGCCCCCGCCGCCGTCCATCCTCCCTTCAAGCGCCTGTGGGTTCGCAGCAGCCACTCCCTGCTCGAGTTCCCCCCCGTCATCTTCGGCGATCACATCTTCCAGCTCGCCGACGACGCCGTCCTGAGCGCCCTGAACCGCAGCACCGGACACAGCTTCTGGACCCAGCCCATCGGCCGGCTGTCCGCATCCACCCCCGCCGTGAGCTCCTCCACCGTCTATGCCACCGTGCTCTCCAGCGGCAACCCCCAGAGCCCCGGCCGAGTGGTTGCGCTCAACTCAAAGACCGGTGCCATCCGCTGGTCGCGCAACCTCTCCAGTCCCAGCGAGTCCTCGCCCATGCTCGACGCCAACCGCCTGTTCCTCGGCTCCCAGAGCGGCATCGTATATGCCCTCGACGCCCGCACAGGCAACGTCCTGTGGACCTACCACGCCGCCGGCGCCGTCAAGGCCAGCCCCACCCTCTCCGGTGGCGTTCTCTACTTCGGCGACTACTCAGGCCATGTTCAGGCCATCTCCGAGCGAACCGGCCAGCGCCTGTGGGTCTCGAGCTCCGAAGGCACCCTCCTGGGCAGCGGCACCTTCTACTCCACCGCCGCCGTCGTCTACGGGCGTGTCTTCCTCGGCAACACCGACGGGCGCGTCTACGCCTATGACGCCTCCACCGGCAAGCTCGACTGGGCCGTGCAGACAGGCGCCTATGTCTACGCCTCCCCCGCTGTCACCAACGCTCCCGGCCTTGGCCCCACCATCTATCTGGGCTCCTATGACGGCACCTTCTACGCCATCAACGCCCGCTCCGGTCACGTCGACTGGAAGTTCAACGCCCACGGACGCATCTCCGGCTCGGCCACCATCATCGGCCGGGTCGTCTACTTCGCCGACCTCGGCTCCCACCATACCTACGGCCTGGGCATCTCCACCGGCAGGGTGCTCTTCGAAATGGACACCGGCGCCTTCGACCCCGTGATCAGCGACGGCAAGGACATCTACCTAACCGGCTACACCGGCCTCTACGGGCTCGTCCCCCGCTGACCCGTCTCAACCCAGCACCCGCGCCAGCAGGTTGCGCGTCATCCCCACCACCCGCTCGTCGGGGACAGCGGGCACGTCGGGCGATGCCTGCGCCACCGGCGAGAGCCCATACAGCCACCCCAGCGTCCCCGTGGCGAACACCAGCGCACCCGAGCTGGCCGTGTAGAGGGTGCTCTCCGCGAGGGTGCCCTGGGTGGGCGCAGGCTCGCTCTCGGGCATGCACGTGGCCCCCGTCCCCGCTCCCACCAGAACCGTCCCCGGCGGCGTCGAGGCGGTGCGCTCGTCGAGCTCATAGCCCACGATCCCAGGGATACGCGTTCCCGCCGTGATTCCAGTGCCCGCGAACAGCCACGACGGCTGCAGGCTGGGCGAGGGGCTCCAGGCGTAGTAGCGGTAGGTGGGCGGTCCCCCACCCGGGATCCGCGGGGTGATGCAGCCGTCATAGGCGCTCCCCACCAGCCGCGCTCCACCGTGGGCGAACGGCCCGGTCGGCTGCCCCCGATCAGGGTCGAGGTCGGCGAACTCCTTGTAGGCCACGATCCTGTGGTCGGGCGCCCCCGCCTCGCTGGAGGCGGCGCTCGCCGCCGTAAAGCGCACCCGCCAGGCCATCGTGTCGGAGCTGAGGAAGATCAGGCTCGTGCCATGTGCCCGCGCCTGGGCGAAGGCCCGTTCATCGCCCCTGGACCAGTACTCGGAGTGCCCCACGTCGATCAGCGCCCTCGAGCCCTGCACCTGGGAGGGTTCCTCGTCGAGCGACTCGCTGCCCGTGTAGCCCACCGGATAGCCGTAGCGCTCCAGGAAGCGCACCGCCGCCACCTCGCGGATGAAGAACTGGCCCGCCCCCGTCTGGCTTTCGTAGGGGCGGTCATAGGACACTTCCACCCCCTGTGTAGTGCCGGTCACCCCCACCGTCGCGGCGCCGCCCGGGTACAGGCTGTCGCCGCCCCAGGCGTTGTAGGCCTCCCACGTCGCCGTCGGCATCTGCACCAGCAGCGGCGTCACACGCGCCGGTCGCAACACGAACAGGCAGTCGCCCTCAGCGCCCGTCGAGGCGTGCATCTTGACGATGTACACCCCGCTGGGGAGCGCTTCGGGCACCTTGAAGCTGAGCGTGGCATGCCAGTCGCACTCCGTCAGGCCCGTCTGCGAGCGGTGAGTGCACCGGGGCTGTGCCACCACCGGGAGCCGAGCACTGCGCAGCATCAGCCGTCCCCCCCTCCCTCCATACCAGCCCATCCGATACAGCTCCAGCCGCACCGTATGCGCCCCCGGCGCGCTCACATACACCCGCTCCACCTGGCCGGGCGTCAGCGTCTGCTCAGAGACGTAGCCCGCGATCGCTCCCCGTCTTTCGCCGCCGAGCAGCCCCGACGGTCCCGGAAGGCGCCATCCGGTGCTCCCCGGCCGGTTGTTCTCCACCGCGATCGACGGGGGTGCTCCCTCTGTGCCCACCAGCCAGCTGTAGGAGGACGTGCCCCTGGGCCCGTGGGAAGACGCGGTGCTCCCGCCGGAACCTCCTCCGCCCGAGCTTCCGCAGCCGGCGAGCAGGCAGGCGAGCACCCCAGCAACGACCGCCGCCCTCAAGCGCTGCTCCCGCTGCACGAGCGTCCCGATCCGAACAGTCGCCCCAGCGAGAAGCGTGCGCTCACCACCACCGTCCCCGGCGCACCCACCCTCACCGCCGTCCAACCGCCGGGCGCTTCCGACACGCAGCCGCTTCCCTGGGTGAGCGTCCAGTAACGGGTGAAGCGCACCCTCACCAGAACCTCGCCCGGCGTCGAGGCCCGCAGTGCGAAGGAGTCGTGGCCGAGCGCCGTCAGCTGTGCGGATCCCGATATCAGGGGTGTGGCCGAGAGCACCTCATAGATGCGCCAGTGGGCGCCCGCGAAGACCTCGCGCAGGTAGGGAAGGCCACCGCGAATCAACCGTCCCTCCTGGGAGCTCGATGGGTCCAGGGGCACGTCGGGGAGCGCCACATAGGCCACAGCCTCCCTGTCGAGCCAGCGCTCGTACCCGCTCGCCGTCAGCCCTCGCTTCAGCAGCACGCTGTCATAGCGGCTGTCCAGCTGCTTCTCCCAACCCCGCGCCAGCGACACAGAGGGAGCGAGCAGCGCCGCCTCCCAGTGCGAGCGGGTGAGTGGCACCTCCACCCTCGCCGGGGTCGCCAGCTTCGCCACGAAGCGCTCCACCGGCGCGTAGTAGGAGGCGCTCGTCGCCTCGCTGCCCGCCACCGCCAGCGTCTCGCGCGCGGGCCCCCACACGACCCACACCGCGCTCGCGCACAGCGCCGCCGCGAGCGCCCCCGTCATCACAGCTCCGCGGCGAGGGCCGCCCTCCCGCCGTCGCAGTCCCGAGCAGAGGAGCAGCGGGCCTCCGAGCAGCACCCCAAAACGCTCGACGTTGCTGCCCACCGGCGAGTGAATCGCCAGACAGGCCACGCATGCCACGAGGTACAGCACAGCGCCCATGCGAAGCATCCGCTCGCTGCCGGGAACGGCGAGCAGGAACAGCGCCACCACGCCGACCGTCGGCAGAAAGGAGAGGATCGGGTAGGGCTCAACCCCCCCTTCGGGGAACGCCAGCGCCAGCGCCAAGATCAGCAAAGCGGCGGGGGCAGCGAGCACGACCAGCGGTCGCCTGGTGCGCAGCGTGAGCGCCCAGGTCAGCCCCGCCAATCCCAGCAGCGCCCCCGCCACCGGGCTCGCCGCCGCACAGATGAGCGACAGCGCCACCGCCCCGGCGGGATGCCCGCGCCGCAGAGCCAGAACCGCCGCCAGCGCAAACGGCACCCCCAACGCGAAGGTCACCCGCCCCGCCCACACATCGCCAACGGCCGCCAGCGCGAAGAATGCCGCCCCCCATCGCGCCGCCTCGCCGTACAGCGGCAGCGTGAGCCGCTCGAACAGAGCCGTCGAGGCGAGCACCGCAAGCACGCCCACCCCCCGCACACCCAGCAGTGCTCCCAGCGGTGGAAACAGCAGGCTGTAGCCCGGCAGGTGGTGGCCCGCATACCAATGCTCGTCCCACACCGTCCACCCGAGCTGGCGAAAGAGCTGCACGCGATACACCTGCGCCGCCAGATCCGGGGTCCGCGGGTCGATGAGCAGCCACACGACGATCAGCGCCGCCGCGAACGCCAGCACCGAGACCTGCGCGAGGCGCACCCCTCCGGTGCGAAGATCGACCGGGGTCCGGTGTGCTACCCCACCGGACCCCGGATCTCCCGCCAGGTCGGTGGCGGATCCGTACCCGTTGAAACAGATCAGCGACTCTGAAGTAGCTGTGCTTTCGAGCGGCACGCCAAGATAATGACGGCCATGACAGTCGCCCAAGCCAACAGAGCGCTGCCGCGAGCCCTCGAGCTCGCCCTCTGCGCGGCCCTGCTAGCGCTCGCCTGTGTGGCGGGCGGCTGCGGCACCGCCCACCCGCGGCCGATCGCGGCGGGCGAACTGGCCGAAGCCCAGACCTTCCCCTACTTCCGCGTCTACTGGGTCGGCCCGAGCTTTCGCGGTCGGCCTCTGGCCGCCGCCGACGGGCTGAAGGGATACATCGAAAGAGTCGGCGACAGCGTCTACTACGGCGATTGCGTACAGAGCAAAGGCATCTTCGGCGGCGGTAGCTGCCTGCTGCCGCTGCAGGTCACAACGGTCATCTACCACGTCCACTCCAACGCCCCCCTCGGCCCTCAGCGCAACATCCTCGTACGAGGAGTCCCCGCCACCGTCTATGACGAAGGACGCTCCATCGAGCTCTACAGCGGCAGGGTTGCCATCGACATCTTCTCCGACACCTACGCCCACGCGCTCGGCGCCGCCATGCAGCTGCTCCCCCTCAACGCGCCCGGCTCGGCCACCGGCAACCTGCCGCCCCCCGTCTACTGCCCCGGCCTCTCAGGGGAACTGAACAGCGAACTGAGCACCACCATGGCGAGCCTTCCCGGACACGCCTGCCAGCGGGCAGCCGCCGAGCTCGCCTACACCGACTCCGTCTATGAACGCACCCAGCTAGGAGACAACGGGAGCGACTGGCTTGCCGATCTCGCGCCGCAGGCTCAAAAAGGCCAGTGAGCCGATGACCGCCGGGATCCACAGCGAGATCGCCCGGTAGACCACCACCGCGGCGATCACCAGCGATCCCGGGTGGGCGCCGAACAGCAGCAGCATCCCCACCAGTCCTCCTTCCACCGCCAGGAAGCCCCCGGGCACTGGAATCGAGTTGGCGAGCATCCCCACCAGGTAGGCCATCGCCACCACCCAGAACGACGGCGCATGGCCGAAGGAGGCCAGACAGGCGTAGAGCACCAGGTTGTCGAACAGCCAATAGCCCACCGCGCCGAGCAGACGCCAGTCGCGCGCCCGGATCAGCTTCAGCGCATCTTCCACCCCGCCGCCCACCGCGACCAGCGCCACCGTCACACGACTGCCCCTCGACGTGCGTCCAGCCGCCGCTCGACGCGCCCACGACGCGAGCACGAGCGTGCCGGTGATCGTCGTCGCCGCGGCGACGGCCGGTAGGAGCGTCAACAGCTCTTCGCGCGAGCCCGGAACTATCCCCAGGCACATCGGCAGGCCGATCACCACCACCATTCCCACGTTCACCGCGCTCGTGAGCACGAAGATCAACACCGAGCGCTTGGCTATGCGCTCGACCGAGAAGCCCTTGCTGCGCAGCACCCACGCCCCCAGCGCGATCCCCGCCAGGCCGCTCACCGACACCACCGAGTTGACCGCCAGCTCCGCCAGCGACAGGCGAGAGCTGAGGCTGTGCCCGAGGCGCCCGAACACCAGGTCGAACAGCACCACATAGCCCACGCACGAGAGCACCTCGAACACGAGTGCGGTGGCCACCCACGAGGTGTTGGCGTCGGTTATCCGCTCTCCCGCCGACTGCAGTGATGGAACGCCCAGCAGCAGCCCCGCGACGATCGCGAAGAAGACAACGAGGCTGATGATGCTGTTGCGCAGGGTGCGCGACTGCGCCGCCAGCATGCCCTCGGTGTCCTGCTGCGGTGGTGCTTGACCCTGCTCGGCGATGTTCCCTCCCCTGCCCGTTCTTAGGATTCTCTTCGCGTTTCCTTCACCCGTTGTCCGAGATACCCATCACGCTAGCCTGACAAGCGCGCCCCGCCCGCACCTGCCGCCGGCTCGGGGGCGAGATCGGGCGCCGGGGCACGGTCAAGACATGACTGAGCAAGCACGCATATTGGTCGTCGACGACGAGCCCGCCGTTCAGAGCGCTCTGTCGCGCGCGCTCACGCTCGAACACTATGCGGTGGCCCAGGCGGTGGACGGGCAGGAGGCACTCGAGCGTCTTGGCGCAGCCCCCTATGAGGCGGTGATCCTGGACATCGCCATGCCCCGCATGGATGGCCTGGAGGTCTGCAGGCGTCTGCGCGAAGGCGGTGACACCACCCCCGTGTTGATGCTCACCGCCCGTGGCGAGGTCGACGACCGCGTGGCCGGCCTCGACGCCGGCGCGGATGACTACCTCGTCAAGCCCTTCGCCCTGCGCGAGCTGCTGGCCCGCGTGCGCGCCCTGTTGCGCCGTGCCGGCGAGGACGAGAGCGGGCCGGCCGAGATCCTGGAGTTCGAGGATCTGCGGCTCGACCTGCGCGCCCACGAGGCGTGGCGGGGCGAGCGCATGCTCCAGCTCACCCGCACCGAGTTCCTGCTCCTGGAGCTGTTCATGCGCCACCCGCGCCAGGTGCTCTCGCGCTCGGTGATCTTCGAGCAGGTCTGGGGCTATGACTTCGGCTCCAGCTCCAACTCGCTCGGCGTCTACATGGGCTATCTGCAGGCGCAAGACCGAGACGGCCGAGGAGTCACGGCTGCTGCACACCGTGCGCGGCGTCGGCTACGTGCTGCGCACGCGCCCATGAGCTTTCGCCGGCGCATCACCCTCGTCTCCGCCGCAGCAGTGGCTGTAGCGGTGATGCTGGCCTCGCTTCTCACCTATGTGCTCACCTCAAACCAGCTGCACAGCCAGGTGGACACCCAGCTGAGCAACCGTGGCCGCGAGGCGGGCAGGCTCGTGCGCTTCCTCGGCCCCAACGGCCGCCCGGTGGGGACCGCGCGCGAACGGGCGGAACTGCGAATTGCCGCCGGGGAGGGGCTCGAGCCCGCGTCTTCTGCAAGCAAGCCGATCCGCAAATCGTCCACGAGCACCGGGCGCACCACGCCGGGCAACCTCTTCGGGCGCCTGCCGCCCAACCCCGACCAGGTGCGCGGCTATCAGCAGGTCGTTGACGCCGGCGGCAAGGTGCTCCTGCGCTCTGCCCCCGGGGTGTCGATCCCGGTGAACAGTCAAACCCGCTCGCTCGCCGTCAGCGGCGGGAGATCCTTCTACCGCGACGTCCATGTGGCCGGCATCCACATGCGTGTGCTGGCCGAGCCGTTCGGGAGTGGTCGTGCCGTGCAGCTGGCGCTGCCGCTGACAGAAGTGGACAGCCTGCTGAGCCGCCTGCGCCTGATCCTCGTGCTGCTCGACATCGGCGGCGTCGCCCTGGCCGCCCTGCTCGGTCGCCTCGTTGCGGGCGCGGCTGTGCAGCCGCTGAGACGGCTCACCGAGGCCGCCGAGCACGTGGCTGTGACCCGCGATCTCAGCCGCCGCATCGAGCCGGTGGGCGAAGACGAGATCGGGCGACTGGCAGGCAACTTCAACGCCATGCTCGACGCCCTCGATCGCTCTGTGAGCGCGCTCGACGCCTCCGTGCACGCCCAGCGCCAGCTCGTGGCCGACGCCTCACACGAGCTGCGCACGCCGGTGACCAGCCTGCGCACCAACATCGAGATCCTCCAGCAGCAGGGTCCAGACATGGAGCTCGAGGAGCAGCGGAGGCTGCTCGCCGACGTGGTCGAGCAGATCGAGGAGCTCACCGCCGTGATCAACGATCTGATCGACCTGGCCCGCGGGGAGGAGCCGCGCCAGGACAGCGAGGAGGTGCGCCTGGACCTGCTCGTGCAGGAGGTGGCGCAGCGCGTCCGCCGCCACACGCCCTCCACCCCCCTGGTGATGGAGCTCGAGCCAATCATCGTCACGGGGGTGCCCGCTCGCCTGGAGCGGGCGGTGAGCAACCTGATCGACAACGCCGTCAAGTACAGCCCGCCCGAAGATCCCGTCGAGGTGCGCCTGACCGGCACGCAGCTGACGGTGCGCGACCACGGGCCCGGCATCTCCGCGGAAGACCTGCCTCACATCTTCGACCGCTTCTACCGCGGCGCCGAGGCCCGCGGGCGGCCGGGATCGGGCCTCGGTCTTGCCATCGTGCGTCAGGTGGCCGGTCAGCAGGAGGGCAGCATCGCCGCCGAGCCGGCCCCCGGCGGGGGAACGCTGATGCGCCTGACGCTGCCCGGAGCCGAGCGCGTCGATGAGCTCGAGCAGGACGGGGCCGCCGAGGCTGTCGTGGCCGGGCTCCCGGGCGAGTCGCGCCTTTGATTGGCGCGCTGCAGCGCCGCCTGGCGAAAGCGTGCGGGGGCGAGGCCGTAGCGCCGTTTGAACGCCACGGCGAAATGAGCGCCCTGGCGGTAGCCCACCAGACGGCCGACGTTGGCCACCGAGATCGAGGGCTGATCGATCAGGAGATCGGCCGCCACGCTCATCCGCCGCGCGAGCAGATCCTCGCGGAAGGTCCCCTCGCCGAACTGCGCATAGGCGCGCTGGAGCTGGCGGGGCGAGCTCGCAAGCGCCCCGGCCACCAGCTCCAGGGTCAGCTCCTGGCGATAGTGGCGCGCGACGACCACCCGCGCCAGCAGGTACAGCCGGTGACGAGCTGAGGCGGTGTCGTCGCGCACCTCCACCCATCCGACGCGCCCGCCGCCACGGGACGCCTCTCAGCCTGCGTAGAGTCGGGCGATGCGCTCGGCGCTCGCCACATAGGAGCCACCGAACAGCAGCGCGTGCACCAGTAGGGGGAGCAGCTGGTAGAGCTCCACTCGCTCCTTCCATCCATCGGCGAGCGGCGAGTGCTCCTCATAGGCATCGAACAGCCGCCGCGTGGGCGCGCCGAACAGGCGCAGCATTGCCAGATCCACCTCACGATGACCCCCATAGGAAGCCGGGTCGATCAGCCAGGGCCGCCCGTCGAGACCGGCCAGCACGTTGCCCGACCACAGATCGCCGTGCAGCCGTGCCGGGGGCTCGGGTGGCCCGCACAACTCTGGAAGCCTCGAGCAGACACGCTCCACCGCCGCCACGCTCGCGGGCGAGAACAGGCCGCGCTCGCCCGCCATCCCTGCCAGCGGCGCCAGACGGCGCTCGGCGTAGAACGTGGGCCAGTCCTCGGCGGGCTCGTTGGAGAGGCGCAGCGAGCCAAAGCCCGATGGAGGGGCCGCCTCTGCGATCGCACCGAAGCAGGGTGCTCCCGCTGCATGGGTGATCGCCAGGCCCCTCCCCAGCTCCTCAGCCCCCTCGCCATCGAGACCTCCGGGCTCGATCCACTCGAGCGCCAGGTAGCGCTCGTCCACGCCAAGCACCTCCGGTGTTCGCAGCCCACCGGGCTCCGCCAGCCACTCCAGGGCGGCCGCCTCGGCCGCATACTCCCCCGGCCGGGCATCCTCCCTGGTCTTCACGAAAGCGTCCCTGCCGTCGGCCAGCACCACGCGGTATGCCTCGTTGATGTCTCCCCCGCCCACCCGCCTGGCCTGAGCTGCGCCCGGCGGCAGGCTCACGGCAGCCGGCCGGCCCGGATCTCCGCCAGCAGCCCCTCGCAGGCGGCGTGCACGAGGTCATACACGTGATCGAAGCCACCCTCCCCGCCGTAGTAGGGGTCGGGCACATCCAGATCGCCGCTTCCTGCGCTCGCCGGATCGAACTCCCTGAGCATCCTCACCTTCTCCAGCTGCTCCTCGCCCTGCGCGAGTTGCCGAAGCTGGCGCATGTTCTCAGCGTCCATCGCGATCACCAAATCAAAATCATCGAGATCCTCGAGTGTGACCTGACGGGCGCTGCCCTCGAGGGCCGTGCCGCGAGCACGGGCGGCTGCGGTGGCGCGGGCGTCCGGTGGGCTGCCCACATGCCAGGCGCCCGTGCCCGCCGAGTCGAGCTCGACGCTGTCCCGCAGGCCGGCCTGCTCAACGAGGGTGCGCATCACGCCCTCGGCGGTGGGCGAGCGACAGATGTTGCCCAGGCACACGAACAACAGCCGCAAGCGTCAGTCCTCGCCGAGCTCGAGCACCGCGAGGAACGCCTCCTGAGGCACCTCCACGCGGCCCACCTGCTTCATCCGCTTCTTGCCCTCCTTCTGTTTGGCAAGCAGCTTTTTCTTGCGGGTGATGTCACCGCCGTAGCAGCCTGAGATCACATCCTTGCGAAACGCCTTCACCGTCTCACGGGCGATCACATGGGCGCCGATGGCTGCCTGGATCGGCACGTCGTACTGCTGGCGGGGAATCCGCTTGCGCAGCTTCTCCGTGAGCGTGCGCCCCACCTCATATGCCTTGTCGCGGTGCACCACCATCGACAGCGCATCGACCGTGTCGCCGGCCAGCAGCACGTCGAGCTTGACCATGTCCGAGGGCCTCATGCCATCGAGCTCGTAGTCCAGCGAGGCGTAGCCCCGGGTGCGCGACTTGAGCTGGTCGAAGAAGTCGAGCACGATTTCCGCCAGCGGCAGGTCATAGGTCATCTGCACCCGCTCGGGTGAGAGGTAATGCATCCCCGCATGCACCCCCCGGCGTTCCTGGCAGAGCTCCATCACGGCGCCCACAAACTCTTTGGGGGCGATCACCGAGGCCTTGATGAACGGCTCTCGGATCTCCTCGATCGTTCCCGGGTCGGGCATGTCGGAGGGGTTGTGCACCTCGAGTTCCTGACCGTTGGTGAGCGTCACGTCGAACTCCACCGAGGGCATCGTGGCGAGCAGCTCGAGGTCGTACTCCCTTTCCAGTCGCTCTTTGACAATGTCCATGTGCAGGAGGCCGAGGAAGCCGCAGCGAAAGCCGAAGCCGAGCGCATCGGAGGTCTCAGGCTCCCACGAGAGGGCGGCATCGTTGAGCACGAGCTTCTCCAGGGCGTCGCGGAGGTCGGGGTAGTCGTCGGAGTCGATCGGGAAGAGGCCGCAGAAGACCATCGGTTTGACCTCGCGGTAGCCCGGCAGGGCCTCGCTGGCTTCGACCTTGTGCATGCCCGCCCGGGCACGGGTGGTGAGCGTGTCTCCCACACGCAGCAGCGTCACGTCCTTCAGGCCCGTGATCAGGTAGCCAACCTCGCCCGCGGCGAGCTGGTCGGTGGGCATCATCTGGGGGCTGAAGAAACCGAGATCGTCGATCTCCGCCTCGGTGCCCGCCGCCATCGCCCGGATCGGCTCGCCCTTGCGAAACACGCCGTCCACCACTCTGATGTAGGCGATCACCCCCCGGTACTGGTCGAACTCCGAGTCGAAGATCAGCGCCCGCGGCGGGCCGTCGGGGTCGCCCGTGGGAGGCGGCACGCGCTTGACGAGCTCCTCCAGCACGGCGGGCACTCCGGCTCCAGTCTTGCCGCTGATCTTCAGGATCGACTCGGGCGGCTCGCCGATCAGGTCGCTCACTTCGCCCGCCACCCGCTCGGGCTCCGCGCCGGGCAGGTCGATCTTGTTCAGGCAGGGAATCAGCTCGAGACCGGCTTCCACCGCCAGGTATGTGTTGGCCACCGTCTGCGCCTCCACCCCCTGGGCGGCATCCACCACGAGCAGCGCCCCCTCGCAGGCCTCCAGCGAGCGCGACACCTCATAGGTGAAGTCCACATGCCCTGGCGTGTCGATCAGGTGCAGCTGGTAGGTCTCGCCGTCGCTGGCCGTGAAGAACACCCGCACCGCCTGCGCCTTGATCGTGATGCCCCGCTCGCGCTCCAGATCCATCGAGTCGAGCAGCTGGGCGCGCATCTCGCGGGCGGCCACCGTGTGGGTCAGCTCGAGGATGCGGTCGGCCAGCGTTGACTTGCCGTGATCGATGTGCGCGATGATCGAGAAGTTGCGGATGTGGGACTGGTCCATGACCGCTACAGCGTAGATGGCGCGCGCCGCAGCACACGCCCCGTGGACACGGCCGGCGCTCCAGACCCGCTAGCGTTGGTGGTCCGGCGGATCGCCAACTCGACAAGGATGCATTCAGCCGCGGCAACGCGCCGACCCTCGGGCCGGCGGCCAGTCCAGGTGTCGAGAGTGTTAAGCCGCCCAGGCGAAACACACAGTCCTGGGACGTAAGTAGTAAGCGGCGATCTCTGTTCGGGCGCATGCCGGGTGGGCCTCGGTCCACCCGGCCTCTGCTCGACGGCGGCTAAGCCCGCCCCAGCCGTGCGCGAACCAACCGGCTGACCTGGTGGGCCTCGGGGACGCGCATGACGAGCACGGCGCGCATATAGATCAAGAGGCCGGCTCCCCCGGCGGCGCCCAGGCTGAGGACCTGTGCGGGCAGCGAACCGCCAAGGACACTGGCGAACAGCTTCCACACCAACCAGGAGGAGCCGCCGAGGAGCGCCGAGGCCACCAGGATGCGAGCCGTGATCATGATCGTGTGGGCGCCTTCCAGGCGGCCGTTCAGCCCGGCCCGCAGACGCCTCAGCTGAAGGGCGGTCATCACCACGTTCGCGGCAACCGTGCCGATGATCAGCCCCGAGACACCGAGCGGCTTGTAGAGGGCGACGCTCACGATGATGTCCACCACGATGTTGGTGGCCGCCAGGCTGGTGGGTATCCAGGGGCGCTGCACGGCGAAGAAGGTCCTCGTGAGCAGCAGGTTCAGGCCCCCGAAGGGGAGGCTGAAGGCGAACCAGAACAGGGCGATGGAAACCAGGTGCGTGGAGGCGTGGTTGAAATGACCGCGTTCGAAGAGCAGCCGCACGATCGGGGTGGGAAGCACAACCATGAAGGCCGCGGCGGGGATCAGAAGGAGGTTGATCTGGCGCATGCCGTTGCCCACCGTCTGGCGCACGGCGGCGGCATCGCGGCGGGAGGCCATGCGGCTGAGAGTCGGGAAGAGCACCGTGGCCACCGCCACGCTGAACACGCCCTGGGGGAGCATGTAGACGCGGAAGGCGTTGTCGATCGCCCGCGGCGCTTCTTCGGAGACGAGGCTTCCAAAGGCCGAGTTGATCAGCTGGTCGAGGTTGACGATGCCCAGGCCGATGGTGACTGGCAGCATCAGGATGAACACCTGCTTGATCCGCGGGTCGTGCCAGTCGATGGCGAAGCTGAGCCTGAAGTCGATGCGCCCGAGGGCGCCGAAGGCCATCAGCAGCTGCACGCCCGTGGCCGCCACGATGCCGATGGCATAGGCGTAGATCTCATCTTTGCCGTGGAAGTGCGGGGCGAGCACCACCAGCAGCACGATGATCACCCCGTTCCATACCGCCGGTGAGATGGCGGGGATGGTGAAGTGGTCATAGGACTGGAGGATCCCCACGAGCAGGCCGTTCAATCCCAGCAGCAGAACCACGGGGAACATCACCTGCGACAGGCCCACCGTCAGGTCGTTCAGGGGGCCCGTGAACGTGGGGCCGATGAACACCGGCATGATCAGCCCGGCCGCGAGGATGAAGAAGGCGGTGATGGCGCCGAGGGCGATGAGCATGATCCAGAACAGCGTCGATGCGAGTCTCAGAGCGTCTTTGCGGTGGCCCTTCTGGAGCAGGTCGGTGAACACGGGGACGAAGGCCGCAGACAGGGCGGACTGGGCGAAAAGCTGGGCAATCAGGTTGGGGACCAGCGAGGCGATCGTGTAGGCGGAGGCGAAGCCGCTCGTGCCGAAGTAGCTCGCGAAGACGATTTCTCGGACGAGGCCGATGATGCGCGAGAAGCCGGTTGCGATCGAGAAGATGGCCGTGTTGCGAGCCACCCGTCCACCCCCGGGAGGCGGCGGCTGGGGCGGCTCCTCGGCGGCGGTGTCTGCTGCGGCGGACAAGGCCGCTATAGTACGGCGCTCTGCGGCGCGCTCGGGCCGTTCGTTCCGGCGCCCAGCAGCATTCATCATGGCCAACATCCATTCCCAGAAGAAGCGGATCCTGCGCTCAGAGCGTGAGCGTCTGGAGAACCGTCTCTACACCTCCACCATCAAGACCTACTTCCGTCGGCTGGAGGCTGAGGTGCAGGGCGATGAGAAGTCGAGCGCCGAGATCACTCACAAAGAGCTCGTGAGCACCATCGACAAGGCGGTCAAGCGCGGCGCCATGCACCGCAACACCGGCGCTCGCAAGAAGTCCCGTGCGGCACGCACGCTCGCCGGTCCCACCACCTCCTCCTAGCAGCGCTGAGCGGCTCCTGGCGGAGCTCAGCTCCTCCCCGGACTCCGGGCGGGTCTAGCTCGTGATCGTGTCGATAGCTCGCAATGCGAGCGTGTCCTCACCGAGCCCCGCCATCTGGTTGCGGCCCGCAAGCAGCGGCGCACCGCCCCGCGAGTCGAGCTCGAGGTCGGCAAGGGCGCCCAGCGCCGCACGCAACCGCTCGGGATCGCTGCGGGCCACATCGGCCACGAAGCGCTCGGCCGCTCGCGCGGGCATGCGCAGGCTGCGCTTGACCTCGGCCACCGACTCTCCCGCCTGTAGTCGCACAGCGATGGCGAGCCCATCGCGCAGACGCGAGGCCATCAGGTAGAGCAATCCCGAGAGACGCTCGCCCTGGCCGCGCAGGCGCAGGTAGGAGAGCGTGGCCTCGCGGCCGTCGGCCCCGACGAGCGCATCGGCCAGCCCGTAGGCGCGCCACTCCGCCGAGTGGGCCGCACGCTCTTCGATGTCCTGGACTCCCACGCTTCGATGCTCGCCATCGCCTTCCAGGGCGAGCTTCTCGAGCTCTCGAAGCAGCCGCTGCTGGCGGTCGCCCACCTGCGCCACGAGCGCCTTCGCCGCGGCGCCGTCGAGCGAGACGCCGAGCCGCGCCCCCTGCTCCCGCGCCCACTTGGCGAGCTCCCACGGCTTCACCGTCATCTGGGCAACCACCTGTCCGCCCGCCTTCTTTACCGCGTCATGGATCGGTGGCGCCACCTTGACGCGGGCCTCCTCGCGCGCGAACAGCGCAAGGGTCGTCTCGGGGGGCATCTGGGCCATGAGGGGCGCCAGCTGCTGCTCGAAGTCCGCCGGACGCCAGCGCTCGACACCTTCCACGATGATCACACGCCGCCCCATCGCAAGCGTCATCGCGGCCAGCGCATCCGCCACCCCCGCCGGTGTTGCCTGATCGCCCTCGAGCAGCTCCACCCCCCCGGTCCCCGAGTCCTCGCGTTCGGCCAGCGCCCGCAGCCCCGCCCTGCGCTCCGCCACCGCTCCGTGATCGTCGCCGTGGATCAGGTAGGCCGGCCTGAGCTCGGGCACTAGCGGACCACGAAGTTCACGAGCTTGCCCGGCACCACGATCTCCTTGACGATCTCCTTGCCGTCCACATGGGCCCTCACGTTGGGGGCGGCGCGGCAGAGGTCCTTCAGCGTCTCAGGCACCGCATCGGCGCCGGCCTGCACACGGTCGCGCACCTTGCCGTTGACCTGGCAGACGAGCTCATACACATCGCTCTCGAGCATCGCCTCGTCGGCCTCCGGCCAGGACTGCTCCCACACACGCTCGCCGCTCAGCAGCTCATAGATGTCGGCGCACACATGCGGAGCGAAGGGGAACAGCAGCGAGGCCGCGGTGGCCAGGGCGAAGCGCAGCGAGTCGACCGACACCGAGTCCCGCAGCCGTGAGCATTCATTGAACAGCTCCATCACGGCCGCTATCGCCGTGTTGAAGGCGAAGCGCCGCATGTCACCGCTGACCTTGTCGATCGCCCAGTGGGTCTTTCTCAGCAGGTCCATGTCAGCGCCAGCGGGCTCCGCTGGCGCTGCCGGTCCGGCCACCGGTGCCCCTGCGCGCTCGGCCGTCTCGGCGGCGAGCCGCCACAGGCGCCCGAGGAAGCGGTGGACCCCGTCCACCCCCTCATCCGACCAGTCCGCGTCCTGGTCGGGGGGCCCCACGAACAGGATGTAGCAGCGAGCCGTGTCGGCGCCCACCCGTTCGACGATGGTGGCGGGCGAGACCACATTGCCCTTGGACTTGCTCATCTTCGAGCCGTCCTTGGTGACCATCCCCTGAGTGAAGAGCGCCTGGAAGGGCTCCTGGAAGTCGAGATGCCCGAGGTCCGCCAGCGCCTTGGTGAAGAAGCGCGCGTACATCAGATGCAGGATCGCGTGCTCCACCCCCCCGATGTACTGATCGACCGGCATCCACTCGCGTAGAGCCGCCGGATCCCAGGCGGCGCGGTCGTTTGACGCGTCGCAGTAGCGCAGGAAGTACCACGAGGAGTCCACGAACGTGTCCATCGTGTCCGTCTCCCGCCGTGCGCTGCCCCCGCAGCTCGGGCACTGGGTGTTCACCCACTCCTCCGCCGCCGCCAGCGGTGAGCGTCCCTTCGGGGTGTAGTCGTCGATGTCCGGCAGCTCGACCGGGAGCTGCTCGTCGGGCACCGGCACCATCCCGCAGCTCTCGCAGTAGACGATCGGGATCGGACAGCCCCAGTAGCGCTGCCTGGAGACCAGCCAGTCACGCAGCCGGTAGTTGACCGAGGCGTGACCTTTGCCTTCACGGTCGAGCCACGCCACGATCGCGCCGAGCGCCTCGCGGTTGCCCATGCCGTCGAAGTCGGGATGGGAGCCCACCAGCACGCCATCGCCCGTGTAGGGCAGTCCGTCCTCGTCCTCGTCCTCGTCCTCGTCTTGTGCGGGCCGCGCATCCGGGTCGGCCGGCGCGATCACGCGACGGATCGGCAGCTGGAAGGCACGGGCAAAGGCGTGGTCGCGCTCGTCGTGCGCGGGCACCGCCATGATCGCCCCCGTTCCGTACTCCATCAGCACGTAGTCCGCGACATACATCGGGATCTGCTCGCCGTTGACCGGGTTGGTGACCGTCCGCCCGAGCGGCACGCCCGTCTTGGGCTTCTCGGCGTTGCCGCGCTCCTCGTTGGTCTCGTTGAGCGCGTGGTTGACGTAGTCGCGCACCGCCTGCTCGTTGGGCGTCCCCCGCGCGAGCCGCCCCACATCAGGGTGCTCGGGGGCCATCACGAAGAAGGTGGCGCCGAACAGGGTGTCGGGACGGGTGGTGAACACGGGGTAGTCGACCCCGATCTCCTCGCAGCGGAAGGTCACCTCGGCGCCTTCGCTGCGCCCGATCCAGTTGCGCTGCATGGTCTTCACATGCTCGGGCCACTCGATCGTTTCGAGATCCCCCAGTAGTCGCTCGGCGTAGTCGGTGATGCGAAAGAACCACTGCTCCAGCTGCTTGACTTCGACCACTGCTCCGCAGCGCTCGCAGTGCCCCTCGGCGTCGACCTGCTCGTTGGCCAGCACCGTCTGGTCTTTGGGGCACCACTTCACCGCCGCCTCTTTGCGGTAGGCCAGTCCGGCGCGGTAGAGCTCGAGGAAGATCCACTGCGTCCAGCGGTAGTAGGAGGGTTCGTTCGTGGCCAGCTCCCGCGACCAGTCGATCGAGATGCCCCACGAGCGGAACTGGCGCTGGAAGGAGGCGATCGAGGCGGCTGTCGAGACACGCGGGTGGACACCCGTCTTGATCGCCTGGTTCTCAGCCGGTAGGCCGAAGGCGTCATAGCCCATCGGGTGAAGCACACGCGCGCCCAGCCGGCGGCGGAAGTGGGCCATGGCGTCGCCCACCGAGTAGGTCTTGAGGTGTCCGATGTGGGGCTCGCCGCTCGGGTAGGGAAGCATCTCCAGCACATACGAGCTCTGGGTGGGCACGCCGCGCGACGTGCTGGAGCGCCCATCGCTGCGCCCCTCCCCTCCGCGCTCGTTGCTCACCTCCCAGGTGTGCTCCCTCGCCCACAGCGCCTGCCAGCGGGGCTCTATCTCCTGCGGGTCATAGCGGTGCTCGGCCATTGGCAGCGGAGGTTAGCGGGCGGCCTGGAACGGAACGCTTCGCAGGCGTGGGGCGTGGCGAGCTGGTGACGGCTCAGGAGTGGCGCGAGCGGGCGCGCAGGGCGTCGACTATCGCCTGGGGAGCCTTGGCCGGCGAGCCGGCGTCGAACGGCGGCTGTGGGTCGTACTCGATGCCCAGCTGGATCGCCTGCGCCACCTCCGGGCCGGCCACCCGCGCAGCCAGCGCCAGCGCCATGTCGATGCCCGCCGAGACGCCCGCGGCGGTGACGAGCTTGCCGTCGAACACCACGCGCTCCTGCACCGGCTCGGCCCCCAGCCGCTGGAGCTCCTCGAGGGCCAGCCAGTGGGTGGTGGCGCGCCGGCCGTCGAGCAGCCCGGCGGCGGCGAGCACGAGCGAGCCTGTGCACACGGCCGTCGTCCACGTGCTCGTCTCATGGGCGGTGCGCAACCAGTCGAGCATCTTGCTTCCAGCCCGGGCCACCACCTCGCCGGGACCGCCCGGAACCAGCACGATGTCCGCTCCCCGCACTTCCGCCAGCGAGCGCTGGGCGAGGAGCGTGAGCATGCCGTTGTCGGTCGTGACCGGCCCCTTCTCTGCCGCCAGGAACTCGAGGCTCGCGCTGGGCAGGCGGCTCAGGACCTCGTAGGGACCGATTGCATCGAGCGCGGTGAAGCGGTCATAGATGACTATGGCGATGTTCACTCAGGCCACCGCCCGCGAGTGAGCCGGACGGCTCTGAAAGCGCCGGCGATACTCCGCCGGGCTCACCTGCAGCGCTCGCAGGAAGGTGCGGCGCATCGTCTCGGTGGTACCGAACCCACAGGCGTCGGCCACGGCCGCAATCGGCTCCGTGCCTTCCTCCAGGCGCCGGCGCGCAGCCTCCAGGCGCACCCGCTCGACGAAGCGGGCCGGCGTCACGCCGGTCTCCACCCGAAAGGCCCTGGCGAAATGACGCGGGCTCATATGAGCGCGCTCGGCCATCGCCTCGACAGTGTGCACGCCCCCCAAATCCTCCAAAACAACACGCTGTATCTCGCGCAGGGGCTCACGTTGTGGCTGCTGGGAGACGAGCGTGGCGCTGAACTGCGACTGGCTGCCGGGACGGCGCAGGAACAGGACGAGCTGGCGCGCCAGAGCGAGGGCGGCCTCGCGGTCGAGATCGTCCTCGACCAGCGCCAGGGCCAGATCCATCCCCGCTGTCACTCCAGCGGAGGTCCATATGTCCCCGTCGCGTACGAAGATCGGGTCGGGGTCGACATTCACCCCGGGGAACTCACGCCCCAGCCTCTCGGCGTGGGCCCAATGGGTGGTGGCTCGGCGACCGTCGAGCAGACCGGCCCGGGCAAGCAGGAAGGCACCGGTGCACACCGAGGCGGTGCGCCTGGCGATGCCCGAGCTGCGAACTATCCAATCGAGGATCGCCTGGTCCTCGGCCGCCTGCGCCTGCCCGTGTCCACCGGGGACGATCAGCGTGTCGATGCTCGTGTGGGCCTTGACAAGCGATGCGTCGGGTACGATCGTCATCCCGCTTGAGGTGCTCAGCGGCCTGCCGTCGCGGCTGACGATTTGGATCTCGTAGCCGGGCGCGGAGCGATTCGTCATCTCCACCAGTTGCTGGGCCGTTGCGAACACCTCCAGCGGCCCGGTGATGTCGAGACTCTGCACTCCCGGGAAGGCGAGAATCACCACCTGTCGCTTACGGCTCACTGGGCTCATGTCGTGATCATGCCCCACCCCGCTCTCGTCCGCAAGGACGGATTTCCAACGATTTCTGCCACGCGGTCGTCGAGCTGACTGTCTCGGTCTCGGAGTGTTCCGATAGGCCCTGCGCTGGACGTCGGACCATGGCCCGGCAGCGCGGTTTACGATGGCCCGCGTGGAGGAGCCAAGGTTCGAGGAGCAGCACTACTCATACGATGAGGATCCCACCGCCCTGAGCGCCGCGCCGGGGAGGGTCGCCCACATCGTGGGCGCGGCCGAAGAGACGGCGGCCCAATTGCGAGAGCAGGCCGAGACACGCGCCCGCGAGCGAATCGCCGAGGCCGACCGGGCTGCCGACATTCGAGTACAGGCGGCAGACGAAGAGGCCGAGGAGATCGTTGCCTCCGCACGCGCCGAGGCGGAGGCGATGACCGCCGAGGCCACCGAGACGGCATCGAGACTGCGGGGCGAGGCGGAGCGGGCGCGCGATGAGACCGTCCAGGCGCTGGCCCAGGCGCGCGAGGGCTCAGACCGGCTCCTCACAGAGGCTCGCGAGGAGGCAGCGGAGTGGCGCGCTGCCGCCGCCGAGGAGTCTGAGGGCCTGCGTGCTGCCGCCCATCGCGAGTCCGAGCAGCTGCGGGCCGCCGCCAAGAAGGAGACCGATGAGATGCGGGCGGCCGCCGAGGAGGAGTCCGAGCAGCTGCTTGCCAAAGCTCGCGAGGAGGCCGACCGGATCGCGCAGGAGACCCGCGAGCAGACCGAGCGCCTGCTGCTGGCACGCCGGGAGGAGCTCACCCGGCTGCACGAGGAGGCCGAGGCTCAGGCCAAGGAGCTCAAGGCGCGGGCACGGGTGGAAGCGCGAGAGATCACCAGCGAGGCACACGCCGTCGCCCATGACGTCCTGGCCGACGGAACCGAGGTGTCGCGCAACCTGCGTGAGCTGTCGGTGTCCCTGCACAACAACGCCGAGCGCCTGCTGCGCGATGTTCGCCTGACCCATGGCGGCATGACCGCCCGTCTCGACCAGGTGGCTCCGGGCGCCGAGCGCGCGACCGAGAGCGGGGCGCCGGCGGGCGGCGGACGACGGCGTGCTCAACGCGGCGCAGAGCCAGGTGACGACCTCGACGTGCCGGAGTTCATTCCGCGGGCTTGACGGAGTGCTGCCATAGTTTCGGACGGACAGACAGGAAGCACGAAGCTGCAACAAACTCGTCACACCTGCGCGCGTCCTGCATGCCGTTGACAGCTAAGTTCGGCACATGAAAGCCCTGAGCCCCTCGCAGAAGGGTGCTGCAGCAGAGGCCGAGATTGCGGCTGCCCTAATCCGACTTGACCTGGTTGTGCTGCGACCGCTTTGCGAGGGCCGACGGTACGACCTGATGATCGATGCAGGCGGAGTCCTACTCCGGATTCAATGCAAGTGGGCATCACGTCGTGGCGATGTTCTCACTGCGCGCTGCATGACCTCGCGCCACACCCCCTCGGGTTACCGAAAGACGCTCTATACAGCTGACGAGATCGATGCGATCGCCGCCTACGCACCTGCTACCGATCGCTGCTATCTGATCCCGGTCCATGACACCGAAGGCCACCCCGCGATCAGCCTGCGCCTGACCCCGACACGCAACAACCAGGCGAAAGGCATTCGGTGGGCGCAAGACTACGAGCTCGGAGGGGCCTTGAAACGCTATTGGGGAGTGGGTCCTTCGACCGACTCGACATAGAGAACCGGTGCGCCGGACGATAGGATGCAGGGACTGGGGCTATAGCTCAGCTGGGAGAGCGCCGCCATGGCATGGCGGAGGTCGTCGGTTCGATCCCGACTAGCTCCACTCCCACGCCGCCTTCGTGTCCGGGAGGTAGGCGGGCCTGCCGCGCCTCGGGTGGAGGAGGTCATCCTCCGCGAGTCAGGGTCTGGCGCGGTTGCGGCGATTGAGAGGTCGTTCGTCGGTCGTCTACCGCTGGCAATGTTCGGCACGCGGGTATCTCGAGACGAAACGGCTCCAGCGCGACTCGTACGATCGAACCGAAGCGCTACATGGCCCCCGCAGGCACATGCACGAGCCGACCCTCGGCATCGACCCTCCTGCTGTAGGGCGAGCGCTGCCAGAGCGCTTCGAAATATCCCATTTCACGGGAGTCCATCTTCGCCTGCAGCATCCGCCATGCCACCGGGTCGTGATAGCGAGCGAAGCACACGAGGTTGGCATACCGGTTGGTGATGTGGGGGCTGACGGACAGGAGTTGCGCGAGGCGCGAGAGAAGCCGCCGCTTGACCAGCAACGACTGCGGAAGCACCGACCCGTCCACCAGCTGAGATGCCATCTCGCCCCCCACCAGCAGGCGCCTCGTGGCCTCGAGGCTCGCCTCGGGGCTTCCACAGCACATCATCCCGATCTGATCGCCGGAGTAGGCGATGGCCCGATAGTAAGGGAGGATGAGCGGAGTGACATAGTTGAGCACCTCGGCCCACTGCATGATCACAACGACGAGATCGAGTCGGGTGAGCTTCGCGCGCAACGCGCCAACGTGACGGCCTATGAGGAATACGAGTTGCGCACGCTTGTCCGGTGCCAGAAGGTCCGCGAGCAGACTGCCTTCGATCAGGATCATGCGTGTGCCCAGGAGACTCGTCATGGCGATACCCGACGTGACCTTGTCAGCCACGTAGACCTCGATCGGCCGGTCATAATGGAGCGTTTCACAGACGTTGTCGATCACTTCCTGAAACTCCGGGAAGGTGAAATCGTCGACCCTTACCGAGCACCCGAGCAAGCGAGCGCGCGCCATCTGGGTGCCGAGCCAGATCGAGCCGAGAAAGAACCCGAGACCGATCACGATGTACACGAGCAACCTGATGCCGGCGACGCTTACGAGGACCAAGAGCGGCAGCCCAAGGGCAAGCACGGACGCCACGAGCGCCAGCGCAAGCCGCGACTGCTCGGTCGGGTGCAGCAGAGGCCGTACGGAAGGGGACTGGGTCATCGACGAGGATTATCCACTCGGCACTGTGGTTTCGGGCGTACTGGATTCGGTGGGCGTGGTTTCCGTTTCCGGTGTCGTGGGTGTTGTTTCGGTCGATTCCGGGGTGGTGTTTGCTTCTGGAGTCGTCGGCGTTTCCGGTGTCGGCGTTTCCGGTGTAGTCGTAATGCCGGGGAAGGCGCTAGACGACGCCTGGCTCGGCGAGCCTTCGCCGGCTGTCACCACGAGCGCGACCGCAAGCACAACGACCGCCACCAACGTCACCACGCCTGCCTTCAGCGCTGGGTGAGGCTGACCGGGTTCCCGGTCCCACAGAAGGCCGGGCAGCAGCGGCTTGACGCCGGTCTTGAGCGGTGCATCCGGCTCATCAGTCGCCGGCACACCGCGAACGTTCAGTCCGCAACGTTGGCACCAAGCGGAGCCCGCACAGTGCATGCGACACCGCGGGCACGTCCCCTTCCCCTTTGTATCCGGTAGCTCGCTCATACCTACACCTGTCCGCTACAGCTCGCCCCGGCGAGCGATACCGATTAACCGGACTATACCGATGGATGGTCAATCAAGGACCCTGCCTCGGGCGCTACGAATTCTGCGTGGTAGGCGAAGCGGGGACCGAGACGACGCACAAGGCGAAGACCGGCATCCTCGGCCATCAGACTCAACCGCCGCGGAGGAACAAAGTCAGGGTCTATGACGATCTCGCCGACGATCAGCCGCCCGCCAGGCTTGAGGACGCGTCGCAACTCCATAAGTGTCTGCTGGTGATCTGGAATCTCCCCAAGCACGGTCACGATGTAGGCGGCGTCGAACGAAGCATCTTCGTATGGCAGCCGCCCGGACGAGGTGGCGAGGGCAGCGACGATGTTGCTAACCCCGCGGCGCTTGGCCCGCGCAGCTGTGGCATCGAGCATCTCCTGCTGCACATCGAGGACATCGACGCATCCCTTCGGACCTACGTAGCCAGCCACCTCTACAGCGTGTTGGCCAAGCCCGGGACCGATCTCGAGGATCCGCTCGCCCTCCCGCGCAGCGAGCGCTCGCCTCAGCGGACCGGTGGGCCGCGGGATCGCAAGCTCCCAGCGCAACATGTAGGGAAGCGGGGTCGGCTCTCCGCGGCTCCAGCGCCGCGCGACGGTGTCACCAGCGGCTGCAGCCACAGTCAAGGCAAACGCCCTTCGGGATCGGCCCCGCAGGAGCGAGATGAACGCGGCAAACAAAGCCGCCACCGAGACCACCTGGCTCCAATCCTGCCTGCGCATGCGATGTGATCGTAATCGTCCCTGCCACCCCGCGCGGTCCGGCGCTCCAGCGATCTCCGAGGTGTGCACCAAGGCGAGGCGGGCACCACTCGCCTCCCCCGTTACACCGCACGAGCGCTGGTTTGCGAGTCCCACCTGACATGGAGCAAAAAGTCAAGGCCCTGCGTGGGGTGGCGCTGAGTGCTTCGGGCGTGGGGTGGCGGGCGTCCCTGGGCAGCGACGGTGGATCAGACTGACATTCGCGGGTTGGTGCCGCATGACTGGTATCCGTCGGGAGCTGCCTCGGTCTAGCGTCGCGGGTTCCCGGCGGGCCGGTGCCGCATAGGTGAAGCGAGGGTTCTCCTTCTGGGAGGGTCCGCCCGCCACCCCACGCTCGAGCACGTGTTCTTCAGCGAGTCCTGAGTGGCTGCTCGGTCGCGATCGCCCACACGAACCCGGCGAGCTCGCGGGCACACGCGACCACGATCTTCTGGTGTGGCTTGCCGCGACCGGCCATCCGGGCCCACCGTCGGTGCAGCCGTTGCTGGCAGCGCCACGCGTGCTCGAGGACCTGTGGGTCTTGTCCGCGTTGGCGGCGCGCAAGCTCATAGCCGACGGTTGGGCGCCGGCGGCCATTCCAGGCTGACTCGACGAGCAGCCGCCGGGCGTGCGCTGAACCGGCCTTCGTGATCGAGCCCTGCCTTCGGCTCTCCCCGGAGGAGCGCTCGCTGGGGACGAGCCCGACGAAGCTCATGAACTGCTCAGCGGTCTGGAACCTGCTGAAGTCCCCGGCCTCGGCGACCAGCCCGATCGCTGTCAGCGTGTCGATCCCGCGCATGCAACGCAGCCGGCCGATCAGCTCGCGGTGCGGGCCCTCGCTGGCGAGACGGTCAAGCTCGACCTCAAGCATCTCGATGCGCCGGTCGACCTGATCGACAGCGAACAGGTAGTCATCGAACGCCTGCTGCTGGCCGGGCAGCGGAAACGCCTGGCGGCCGAGCCACGCGCGGCGCGTCGGGCCCCAGCACGTCGTCGGCATCGTCCGCTCGTGGCGCAGGCAGAACTTCCCGAGGCGGTGGCGCGCACGCATCCGGTCCAGACGCGCGTCCTCACGCGCCCGGACGAGATCGCGCAGCGCCTCATGCTCCGGCGTCGGGATGAAGATCTCCGTCAAGAGCCCAGCCGCGTGCAGGCCCGCCAGGCGGCGGGCATCACGCTTGTCGGTCTTCACGCGATCCCCGGGACGCGAGGGCACGAGCCCCGGCGCCACGATCACGCTGTCGATCCCCGCAGCGATGAGCGCTCGGTGCAGCCCGAACCCGGTCGGCCCGGCCTCCTGGCAGACACGCGCTCCCGGCCACGCTCGGACCTCTCCCAGCAGCTGCTCGTGGTCATAGCCAAGCGTTCTCTCGCGCAACAGCTCACCATCACGCACCGCCGCAAGCCTCACCGACGACTTATGCACATCCAACCCCACAACGACCGTCCTGCGATCCTCCACCATGGTCGGCGACCTCCGTATGTGGCTCGGCCGGGATCAAACCCGGCAACCCACGCAGATGCGCAGGCCGCCGACCATCCTCACCAAGCACCCGGACTACCCGGCCGCTCCATCCTGTCTAGCAGGTTCAGCGAGTCTGAGACCTCCCGCACGAGCGTTTCGTAGCCCCAGCCCGTGCGCTGCTTGACGACCATCAGGCGAACGAAGCTCGCCATCGAGATCGACGGCCGGCCACGACCACGCGCGCTCTGCTCCCATGCCGTCGCGATCGGCTCGAGCAACAGCGGATCCGAGAGCACCCGATCCAGGCGAGCGAGATCCTCCGGCAGCTCCCGCGCCTCGATCGGCAGCACCTCGTCCCACAGGCACTACCGCCTTCGCGCCGGAAGCGCGATGCCGCCGTTGCTCCTCGATGACGAGGAGGCGATCGCGATCGCCGTTGGCCTTCGTACCGCCGCCAGCGCCTCCGTCGCAGGCATCGAGGAGACCGCTTTGCGAGCGCTCGTCAAGCTCGAGCAGGTCCTACCGGCACATCTGCGCCGCCGTGTCCAAGCTCTCGGCTCGGCAACGTTCACCCTCCCAGCCGCCGGACCCATGGTCGACCCGCAGCATCTGACCACGATTGCCACCGCCTGCCGCGACGCCGAGCGCCTCCGCTTCGACTATCGAGGCCGCGACGGGGCGGCTAGTCGTCGCGATGTCAAGCCGCACTCGCTCGTGAACCACGGCCGCCGCTGGTACCTCGTCGCGTGGGATCGTCGCCGCGAGGACTGGCGCACCTTCCGGCTCGATCGCCTCAGCAAGCCGGCATCGAACGGCGCGCGCTTCACACGCCACGAGCTGCCTGCGAAGACTCCGGCCGCGTTCGTCGAGCAGAGCATCGCCAGGGCGCCGCATCGATTCGAGGCGCGAGTCACTCTGCACGCCGCTGCCGAGGAGATCAGACGACGCGTGCCGGTCTACTGGAGCAGCACGATCGAGCCGATTGATGCGCACACTTGCGAGTACCGCACCAGCGACGACGACCTCAGCTGGCTGGCGCTGCGCATCGCGATGCTCGGCGTCGACTTCGAGCTGCATGAACCACCTGAGCTGCTCGAGCACCTGCTCATGCTGGCGCACCGGCTGGCCAGCGCCAGCGGGCATCGCGATCGCACAGGATGAGACCCGCTCGCGCACGAGGAGCCTCAGGAGCCGTTGTTCACGAAAGCCTGGTAGGCGCGGCAGGGCTCGTTGCGCAGGCTCGGGCACGCGGGCAGAGCCGTCGGCACGCTCACGCCCGGCACGATCGGGAGAATCAGGCTCGAGGGCATGGTGGGCGAGAAGGCGATCGACTCCGTCGCGGTCGTGCCCGCCGGCTGGGTCTGGCCGAACGACCAGATCGGCTGGGTTCCGTTGGGCGCCGAGATCGTGACCCTGATGCGCGAGCCCGCACGGTAGGCGTGCCCCTCGAAGTACAGCGGGATCGTCACCGGGACGTACTGGCTCGCCGGCATCGGTTCGACATCGGATGCGAGGAACGTCGGGATCGGCTGGAGCTGGGTCGGCTGCTGCTCGAACATGTTGTTCGAGGTCGTGGCGAGCTTGCGCTCGCTTCGCCCGCAGCCAGCCGTTCTGAACGAACGTCTCGTTGCCGTCCGGGCGCACCTCGCTGACCGTCGCCTGGAAGTCGACGTCGGGCGTCGAGGACTTGACCCAGAGCTGCACCGCTCCGCCGCCGATCGCCGTCGTGTCGCTCGCCAGCGGCGCCGACACGTACGACACGGCAGTGCCGGCCGGCGGCTGCTGCCCAGTTCCATTCCCACTGGGACGCGTTGCCCCAGAGCCCGCCGCTGCCGGTCTTGCTCGAGTAGTCGGTCAGCGGCGTGGCGCTCGCGTTCGAGGTGTAGGAGTCGGCGCCTTCGGCCGTCGGCTGCTGTTCGTTGAGCTTGCCTTCCGGCCCGAGGTACCAGGTGCGTGCCTTCGTGCCGGGAATCGGGGAACTTCGAGAACGACTGTTCGAACCCCGGGTAGGGATCGCCGGCCGTCGTGGTGCCGGTCGGCGAGGTTCCCGCGCCGTTGTCGAACAGCACCCGGATCTGCGGGCAGCGCTTCGAAGGCCGCCAGCGCCGATTCGTAGGTCGGCTGCAACTGGATCGGGTCCGCCGGAAGCGTGACGAGGTCGGTCTTCGGCAGCCCCATCGCTTCCTGGTAGATGACCGGTGCCGCCGCGCGCACCACCGCCTGGTTGAGGATCGGCGCCTGATGCGCGACGTACAGCTCCAGGAAGTCGTACAGCCGGTCGTATGTGTATGGATCGAGCGAGTCGATGTGGGCGCCGTTGGTGAACGTGAACCACTTGCGTGTCGTGCCGGTGAAGTGCTGAGCGAGATCGGCGCAGTGGCCCGCCCGTCTGCTCGTCCTCCCACTGGCAGGCCATGAACGTCGGCACGTTGATCTTGTGGACGAAGGTGACCGGGTCGAGTGGGTCGGCCACCGACGGGTTGTAGGTCGAGTTTTCCTTGATCTTTTCCATCAGGTTGGTGGCCTCGCCGTGGAGGTCCTGGTTGGCCGCGCAGGTCTGATCGCCTTCTTCGATCCGCGTGTTCGCCCATGCCTGCCCGTGGCCGGGGCTGGCCGGTTCGGCGTTCTGCTGGCGCTGTTCGGCCCACGCCACCGCGAAGCCGGTGTTGAGGATGCCGCCGGGGTAGAGCGTCGTCGCCGTCGCATCGATCATCGACAGCGGCGCGATCGCCTCGAGGTCGGGCGGGCGCAGCTGCGCCGTGAACAGCTGGCTGATCGCGCCGTAGGAGATGCCGAGCATGCCCACCTTGTTGCCGAGCACCCACGGCTGGTGGGCGATCGTCTCGATCACGTCGTAGCCGTCGAGGTTCTGCATGTGTTCGAAGAAGTCGTAGGCGCCGCCCGAGCAGCCGGTTCCGCGCATGTTCACGTCGACCACCGCGAAGCCCATCAGGTTGGCGAGCACCGCGATGCCGTTTTCCGGGCCGGCCGGGTTCGCATACCCGTAGCCCGAGTACTCGATCAGCGTCGGATACGGCGGCGTGTAGCTCGGCGTCGGCACGCCCGGCTGCGGGAACGTCGGGAAAGTGGAAGCTCGACGGCACACCGGGCTCACCCGCCGGGCTGTTCGGCGGGTGGACGTCGATCGACAGCTGGGTGCCGTCGCGCGTCGTCAGATACGTGTATCCGTTGTCGGGGATCGACTGGCTGTAGATGTTCGGGGTCCCATGGTGCCGCGGCATCCGAGTGAACGGTGATCGGGCCCGACGTTTCGCCTGTGGAGGTCAACACAACCCGGTAGCCGTTGCCCGGCTTCACGTTCCGGAACAGCAGCCCTCCGAGCGAGTCCGCGCTCTGCGTGGCCACGGTCGCGCCTTTCGAGTTCACCAGCGACATCTGGGCATTCGGCGCAAGCCCGGTGACATACACCTGTTCGGCGCTCCCCTGGGCGGTGAAGGCGTATGCGCTCGCTGCCGCAATCAGCCCCACAGCAAACGCCACGAGCGTAGAGGTGACCCCGATTCGATTGACACGCTGCATCTCATTCCCCCCTTCCGCGCCCACAGACGCGCGTATAAGTCGCTCCGAACCCATCCCTCGACCCAGCCCGCGCTTCCCCATGCTGGAATGCATCCGTATTACCCACGTACACTCCGGCTGAAACAAAACGCTCCGGCGCTCGCGCCTGCTCTAGGGTGAGCGCGTGACTATGAGCGAAGGGCGACGCCACGCCTTTGCCGAGGTCTCGATCCCCGAGGCCTACGAGCGCTTCGTCATGCGCCAGCTGTTCGAGCCGTGGGCTCTCGAGCCTGCTCCAGCGAGCCACCGTGCCGAGCGGCGCATCGGTGCTCGATGTGGCCAGCGGGCCGGGCACCGTCGCCCGTCTGGCCGCTGCCCGGGCAGGTGAGAGCGGGCGGGTGGTGGCGTGCGACATCAGCGCCGCCATGCTTGCCGTCGCCGCCGCACGTCCCGTCGAGCGGGGGTCCGCACCGATCGACTACCGGGAGTGCTCAGCCGACGCTCTCGATGCCGCCGATGAGAGCTTCCAGCTCGCCCTCTGTCAGAACGGCCTTCAGTTCTTCCCCGACCGTCCGGCTGCCCTCCAGGAGATGCGCCGGGCCCTCGAGCGCCAAGGCATCCTGCTCGTCTCGACCTGGGCGGCCGAGCATCCCCTGGGACTCTTCGGACCAATCGCCGAGACCATGCGTGATTGCGGCATTCCAGAGCCATACCCCCGCGCTTTCGAGCCCCAGAGCTACGCCCTCGGAGCCGATGAGTTGAGCGATCTCCTCCATACGGCTGGCTTCCGCGACGTGAGCGCGGAAACGGTCGAGAAGGAGTGTGCCTGGGATACCCTCGAGGAGATCCTCGGCACCATCTCGGGAACCCCATTCGGTCCGTTGGTGGCCACGCTTGGCGCTGCTGAGCAGCAGCGCATCCGTCACACGCTGCTCGAACGACTCGAAGTCCCCGCCGACGGAGCGGTCACGATCAGGACGGCGAGCAACATCGCCCGCGGCGTGAAGTAGCCAAGCGCGGGCCGGCCACGTCCCTCCGCCCACTCCGGCTCCCCCCGATTGGGTCGCCCGCTGCGGGGCTTTGCGCCACCGCTCAGCGCGCTGGGAGGGGTGTGCCTGCCCCGGGGGGGCCCGCCAGGAGCATGCCCGCCTCGGGGCTGGACTCCACCGCCCGGATCAGCACCGACAGCACAGCTCCCAGCAGCGACGGCGGAACGGTGTCCGGATCGATCAGCTTGAGCATCGGCAGACCCAGCCCGAGGGCAAGCATCACGTTTGCGAACTGCTCGCTCGCCTGCGGTGGAGGCTCGAGTCCGGCGTCTGTCGCGCTGGTGGATGCGAAGCGGGTGAAGGTGCTGCGGAGCGTCTGCAGACCCTCGGCCAGGCGCAGGCGCAGGCGCTCGTCGCGCTGGGCGTAGATCCACAACTCGACGAACAGCCGGAACGGGTCGGGATCCGCCTCCAGCTGCTCCATCCAGCGGGCGCTGCCGGCCAGAGGCCGCTCCCAGGTGATCCGATCCCGATCGAACAACTCGACCTGGTCGATGACCTGTTGTGTGAGGTGCTCCTCCATCAGCGCCAGCAGCAGGTTCTCCTTGCTGCCGAAGTGGGCATAGACCGCTCCCTTGGTGAAGCCCGCCTCGGCTGCGACCTCTTCGAGGGTGGCTCCCCCGAAACCGCGCCTGGCATAGACGCTTGCGGCGGCCTGGAGCAGTCGCGTACGGGTCTCAGCCTTGCGGGCACTGCGGTCGAACTCACCGCGAGGCATCACGCCCCTCCCCTCGGTGAAGATGCACCCCGCGCCCTGACGCCCCGGCTCCTTGATACATACTCAAGAGTAGATATACTCATCGGTATTAATAGTGTAGCGGACAAAACGGAGGCGTTCATGAACGGCAAGCTCCCACCTGGACCGCGAATGCCGGTGCTGTTGCAGAGCCTCGGCACCTGGAGTCGCCCCACCGCCTTCCTGGAGCGCTGTCGCGCCCGTTATGGCACTCCCTTCACCGTCCGCCTGGTCGGCCAACCGCCGCTCGTGATGATCTCCGATCCCGACCAGATCAGAGAACTGTTCCAGGCACCCGCCGACGTGCTCCACCCGGGAGAGGGTGCCCGGATCCTCGAACCTGTGGTGGGCACCCATTCTGTGATCCTCCTCGACGAGGGACCCCACTTGCAACAGCGCAAGCTCTTGCTTCCCGCCTTCCACGGCGAGCGCATGCAGCGACTGTCCGGCCTGATGGCCGAGCTGGCCGAGCGCGAGGTAGAGAGCTGGCCCGTCGAGGAGCCCGTGGCGCTGCATCCCCGTCTACAGGGACTGACCCTCGAGATCATCCTGCGCGCCGTCTTCGGGCTCGAGCGCGGGGCGAAGCTGGACGCGCTGCGAGGGCGGCTCACCACGATGCTCGCCTTCGGCGACAGCCCGCTGTCGCTGCTGCCCGCGCCCCCTCGGATCCTCAGCCGCGTCACCCCGCTCGCCCGCTTCGAGCGCCTGACGGCCGAGGTGGACGAGCTCATCTTCGCCCTCATCGAGGAGCGCCGGGCAGAGGGCGCGGAGGGCGATGACGTGCTCGCCATGCTGCTGGCCTCTGAGCACGAGGACGGCTCACCGATGAGCCCCCAGGAGCTGCGCGACGAGCTGATGACGGCCCTGGTGGCCGGCCACGAGACGACGGCATCCCAGCTCGCCTGGACCTTTGAGCGACTCAGTCGCGAGCCCGCTGTCCTCGCGCGCCTCCGCGAGGAGCTGGGTGAGGGCACCAGCGAGGACTACCTGACGGCCACCATCAACGAGATCCTCCGCCACCGCCCCGTGCTGCCCAACGCCGAGCCCCGCCTGACGATGAAGCCGCTCGCCATCGGCGGGGTGAGCTACCCGGCCGGGGTTGCCCTCCTGGCTAACGCCTACCTGGTTCACCACGACCCGGCCATCTACCCCGAGCCCTACGCCTTTAGGCCCGAGCGCTTCCTCGACCGGGCCCCCGGAACCTACACCTGGATCCCTTTCGGTGGCGGTCGGCGGCGCTGCCTTGGAGCGAGCTTCGCGCTGTTGGAGATGAAGATCGCGATCCGCGCGGTGCTCGCCCGCTATGAGCTCGTCGCGGTCGGCGGCCGCGCCGAGAGGACCCGTCGACGCAGCATCACGATCAGCCCAGCCCGCGGCGGTACCGTGCGTCTGCGCAACCGCCGCCCCGCGACCGGCCCCGCCGCGAGAAAGGCTCAGCCGCTCGTGGCGGCTGCCTGAGCCGGCCACACCGGGGCCTGCCATCCCCAGGGCCACGCTCGCCATACGGCAGTTGCGCCGGTCTCGCGCCGGCCGACTTGATCGGCAGAGCCCCATCCCATACGCAATCATCTACATGTGACGCTGCTCGCCATCAAGCTCCTGCTGGCGCCGAGCTTCGTGGTCGGCGCCTCGCTCGCCGCACGCCGCTTCGGGGCCCGGGTTGGGGGGCTCATCGGGGGGCTGCCCGTGGTGGCCGGGCCGATCCTGCTCGTCTATGCAATCGCTCATGGCCGAAGCTTCGCCGCGGCGGCGGCTGCAGGGACACTCCTGGGCCTGGTCTCACTGATCGGCTTCGTGGTGGTCTACGCACGCCTGGCGGGACGTCTGCCGTGGGGAGCGAGCATGCTCGCCGGGTGGCTCACTTTCGCCCTCGGCACGCTGATCTTCAGCGCCCTCTCGATACCCGTCGGCGGGGCGCTGGCGGTGGCCGCCGCCGGACTTCTGCTCGGCCTCGCCGTCCTTCCCCGACCGGGCTCACAGCCGATGGCTCATCTCCCTCCCCCAGCCTGGGACCTGCCCATGAGGGCAGCCTGCGCGCTCGTGCTAGTGATTTCGCTGACCGCGGTGGCGGGCTGGCTCGGACCGCAGCTGAGCGGCCTGCTCGCCCCCTTTCCCATCATCTCCACCGTGCTTTCCACCTTCACCCACGCCCAGCGGGGCACCGACGAGCTTCTGCGCCTGTTGCGGGGCATGATCGGGGGCTTCGTCGCCTTCGCTCTCTTTTGCTTCACCCTCGCCATCGCCCTGCAGCGGCTGAACGTGGCCGCCGCCTTCGCACTGGCCACCGCCGTGGCCCTGCTGATCCAGGGTGGCGCACTCGTCTTCGCCGGCGGCGAGCGGGCGCCGGCGGCCGTCCCCGAATACTAAACCTCCTCTGGCACGAGCTGATGGCGCAGCCGCGCACGCAGCTCGGCAAAGTGCCTCACCTCGTAGAGGATCAAGGCGCTCATGAGCGTTGCCAATGCGCCCAGCGTGGCCAGGGAGGGTGGCTTCATCTCCACCTCGACGAGCAGCATGATCACCAGCAGCGCCGCACTCAGGAGGCGCTGGCCACTAAAGCGATGGATGTTGCGCCAGCGAAACGCCACGTGGGCCACCAGATAGACGGCTCCCCCGCCCAGCATCGCCGCAGCCGGCACCACCGCCAGCGGCTCATCCACATGCCCGAGTGTCTTTCTCAAGCCCACCGCCACCAGCGCGATGCCGGCGACCATGGGGAAATGCAGATATGAGTAGGAGTCGCGGGCGATCTCGTTGCGCTCACGGCCCTCCTGTGCTTTCGCCAGCCGACGTTCGGCCACGATGGCAACCACCTCGAAGTACAGCCACCACAGAGCGCCCGCCACGACCATGCCCAGCACCGCCGCCCCCACGACTCCCGCGTCGACGCTCGCACCCGAGCCGGCCCCGATGGCGACGATCGACTCCCCCAGCGCGATGATGATGATCGCCCCGTGGCGCTCAGCGAAGTGGCCCGGTACGAGCCGCCAACCCTGGGCCCCGAACAGGAAGGGACCGCTCATGTCGAGCAGCAGGGCAAGTCCCCACAGGCCGATCTGCAGGCCGTGGGCCGTGAACGCAGCCGCCACCAGCACACCCACCCCCACAGCTGTGCTCCCAGCGAGACCCACCACCGAGCTGCGCAGCGATCCGTCGTCGCGGCTCGCCAGCATGAACAGCCCGATGTGCGCGCCTCGCACCACCGCATAGGCACAGGCGAAGAGCAGTGCGTCCCCGCCGAACGCCCCGGGCACGCACAGGGCTGCCACCAGAAGGGCCGCCATCGCAGCGAACATCACCAGCCGGACCGACCCTTCCTCGGGATCCACCACGCTGGTGAGCCACGCATAGCCGACCCACGCCCACCACAGTACCCCCAGCACCAGCAGTCCCTTCAGCACCCCCTCCCACGTCGAGGTGGCCGCCATCAGTGCCGTGCACTGCGTCAGGGCGAGCACGAACACGAGGTCGAAGAACAGCTCTAGTGAGGTAACTCTCGCGCCGTCGCGCAGCACCGCTGTTAGCCGCGGGGTATGACTCGAGACGGGTGCGCTCACGCTCCAATCTTCGCAAGTCGCCGCTGGGCGGAGAGCTCGAAGGGCCGCGTTGGGGAGAGGCGTCGGGGGCGGCCCACGAAGAACCCCTGGGCGTAGTCCACTCCATACTCGCGCAGCGCCTGCAGCGTGGCTGCGTCCTCCACGCCCTCGGCGATGGTCAGCTTGCCCAGGCTGTGAGCCACTTTGGCGATCGAGTTCACCACCTGGCGGTCGGTCTCGTTGAAGATCATCTCGCGCACGAACTCCATGTCGATCTTCAGGTAGCGGGCGGGCAGGTGCTTGAGGTAGGTGAACGATCCGAAGCCCGTGCCGAAGTCGTCGAGGGCGAGCTGGCAGCCCAGTGCGGTGAGCGCCTCGGCAAAGCTGCGAGCTTCCTCCATGTTGCGCATGGCTGCGCTCTCGGTGATCTCGAAGATGACGTTCCCTGGCTCCACGCCGGCGCTGACCGCCTCCGACAGCCGCTCGAGGATTTGCTGATCGCCGATCGACTGAGCCGAGAGGTTGATGCACACGGGCCGCCCGTCGCGCGCCACGAGCAGGCCCTCGCGTACCACCCAGCGATCGATGTCGTTGATCAGACCAAAGCGTTCTGCCGCCGGTAGGAACGCCCCGGGCAAGATCACCTCGCCGTTCTCAGAGAGCATCCTTATCAGCAGCTCGTTGTGGCTCACCACGTCGTGGCGAAGGTCGAAGATCGGCTGGCCATAGAGCACCAGCCGCTCCTCCTTGAGAGCCGCCCGCACGCGGTCCACCCACGTGCATGCGGCGCCCGCGCTGCCGTGAAACATCTGCAGCTGGTTCTTGCCCCCTTCCTTGGCCTCATAGAGCGCGATGTCGGCAGCGATCAAAGCGTTCTCGACCGACAGCTCCTGCGACCCGTCGAAGACCACCATGCCCGCGGTTATGCGAACGGCGGGATCGAGCCCCCTCTCGGCCACCTCCGCGCGGATTTCCTCGCCAATTGCGCGGGCCTGGGCCTCGTTGGCCTCGGGGAGCAGCACCGCGAACTCATCCCCGCCGAGCCGTGCCACCACATCCTCTGCGCGAACCCTGCCGCAAAGCGCCCCTGCCAGCGCCTTCAAAGCCAGGTCACCGGCCGCGTGTCCGCGGGTGTCGTTGAGAACCTTGAAGTCGTCCAGGTCGAGCATCAGCAGCGCACCGGGTCGCCTGTAGCGAGAGCAGTGGCGCAGCGTCCGGTCGAGCTCCTCGGCGAACCTGCGGCGGTTGAGAAGACCCGTCAGCGGGTCGTGATCGGCCTGGTGCTGGAGCTGTATCTCCATGCGCTTGCGCTCGGTGATGTCCTGATGGGTTCCCCGCACGCAGGTGACGTGCTGGGCGTGCAGCTCCGCCTCCCCGCGCGTGAGGATCGTGCGCAGCTCCCCATCTGCGCGACGAACGCGCACCTCACAAGTGAACCCCGTGCCGTCGCTCAGAGTGCGATCCACGAGCCTCTCGATCTGCTCGCGGTCCTCGGGCTCGAGCGGGCTCAGTGCCTCGTCTTTTGTCATTGCCGGAGTGCGGGGGTCGAGGCCGTAGAGCTTCAGGTCGACCGGCGAGCGCTCAACCAGGTCCTGCCCCACATCCCACTCCCACGAGCCCAGCCGGGCGATCTCCTGCGCCTGGGCAAGGCGCTCGTGACCGCTTCGCAGGCGCGCCTGGGAGATCGCCTGGCGCGCCACCACCAGGTAGCCGATGAGCGCGACGATCAACGCCACGCTGAGGTCGGGAAAGAACGGTTCCCCCACCTCCTTGATGACCGCAATCGCACCGGCTGCAGTTATGCCGAGATAGGGAAGCCATAGCGCACTGGCGCTCGCAACCGGCGCTGGCGAGATCCCCTTCCCCGCCTGCTCGCCTGCACCGTCCTGCCGCGATGCCGCCACGACGAAGCAGACAAAGGCCAGCACATACAGCGTGTCCACCGGGTTGCCCGCGCTGTAGGCACCGTGCAAGACGATGTATCCGTAGGCCAGGTCGGCCAGTGCGAACAGTGCGATCGCAAGGCCCATCGGGCGCAGGACACTGCGAGCCTGCTCGGTGGTCTCTCGCAGCAGCACCGTGCCCAAGGCAACGAGCAGGATCAGGTCTCCGATCGGATAGGCGGCCGCTACGACGGTCGCCTGCAGCGTGTGGGCCGCGATCAAATCGGGGCCCAGCACCAAATAGACGAACACCGCCCCTCCCCCCAGCGTGATGATCGCGCTGTCGAGGGCCAGCTCGATGCCCTCATGGCGGGTGCGGCGCGTCACCGGAAAACGCAGCACCCCGACCAGCAGGAACGGGTAGAAGCTCAGATAGAACAGGTCGGCAAGCGAGGGGTAGTCGCTGACGCCGATGCCTTCGTAGACCAACTGCGTTGCCTGTCCGAGGATCTGCCCGAGTAGCGCGAGCGTCACCCACCGCCATGCGCTCCTCATTCGCGGCGAGCTCGCCGGGCGTCGCGAGGCGCTGAAAGCAGCGGCCGCCGCCGCCAGCGCCACCACCAGCAGGAGCACGCTTCCGAGGATCTCCCGACTGATCGGATTCCATCCCGATGCCTGCCAGAGCAGGTACATGGCCACGAACCCCGCCAGGGCAGCGTGATGTCCTCGGGGGCGGGCGTCTTGAGCACGCGGCGCCGTCGGAGTCCCAGCGGGAAGCTTGAGTGGGCGATGCATACGTCTCTCTCGACACGTCGCACACCGTCCCGCTCAGTTCCAACTACGCGAACCGCTCGGTAGTTTGCAGCCCGGCTCATGGCGTCTGGTCGTGCTGGTCGTGCCCCACTCCCCCAGCTTGCACCTCACGGTCGGGCGCGACATCGCCGCGCCCGACCGCTCCTCTTTCCTCGCTCCTACTAGTGCAGCGACATGTTCGGCTCGCCTGCCGAGTTCAGTCCCGATCCCGACGTTGTGCACGTGCCGCCTTTGGGCGCGCCCGCGTTGTAGGCCTGGGTCAGGCAGTTGCGCAGCGCCGAGCTGTGCCCAGTAGTTCGGGTGGATGTCTTCCTGGAGCTCATAGGCCCGAACAGCGTTTCGACCGTGCGGATCTGGTTGAACCACTCGCTCTTGTTGACCGCTTCGCGTCGCTTTCCAGTTCGACAGGCCCTCTTCCTCCAGCAGCCCCACGCCTTTGTCGCACAGCCGGTGGCTGTTGAAGGCCGAGCTCAGTTCCATCGTCTTCACGTTCGACAGACCCACGCCCGCGGCGGCGTCCGAGCACGGTGCTGTCGATCGTCGGCAGCATCGTGGCGTTGGCGTAGTTGGCGTCCGTGTTCCAGAACCCGCATCCGCCGGTGGTCTGGCGGCGTGTAGCCGCTCTGGGTGTAGCGGAATTCCGACCCGTTGGGGATCGGCGAGGGGTAGTCCTGCACGAGGATCGTGTACTGCGAGCTCGATGTAGCCCGCATTGGTCATCGCCGTTGCGACGTTTTTGATCGCCGTTTCGATTTCGCCCTTGACTTTGGCGACGTTGCCCGAGGTGAAGTTGTTCGTCACCGAGCTTTCTTCGCTGCAGTAGAAGGTCACCAGAACCAGGTCGACTCGCAGCAAGTCCTCGACGCAGGTCTGTCACGATCGCGGCGAAGTTGAAGTTGTTGCCGCCGATCGACAGCGCCACCAGCTTCACGTTGTGGGTGGCGGCGAAGTGCTGGAGCATCAGCGCCTGGCCTTCGTTGCCGCCCGAGTTGTAGAAGTCGATGCCCGGCTTGAACAGCGCCTTCGGTGGTGAAGCTCGACGTCTTGGCTCCCGAGCAGGCCAGGTTCTCGCCGTTGACGCCGCTGCCGATGTACACCTCGGCCGACTTGGAGCGGTGGCAGCCTTCGATCAGTTCGCCCGTGCCGCTGGAGTTGTCGTCGTAGGCGTTCGAGCCGAGCGCGTCGATCTTGGAGGAGCTTTCGTTGGTGTTGCCCGCCCAGCGTCCGGCCTCGCCGGAGATGTACGAGTCGCCCGAGGCTGACCGTCGTCGGCGTCCCCGAGCCCGGACCTTCGGCGTGCGCCGCGCGGCGCCAGCGCCGCTGAGGCAGTAGAAGACCGCCGCTGCGAGCAGCGCGGCGAAGATGCAGCGCAGAGCGCTGCCTCCGGCGCCCGGCGATCGAATAGTGCATGGATTCCCCTCATCTCCCACGCGCCGCGCCCTCGGCGGCGCTGTCCCCGCGACCCTAACCGCTGGAGCTCTCGGTGGTCAACCGAACTTCAATTGTCAACACGAGCGCGGATCGGGATCCGAGGCTGACACACGCCCTCGACCAGGTACAGCACTACACAACACCCGATCTAGGCGTCTCCCACTGCCGACTGTCAAACGCCCGCGTCGGCCGCCCGCGCGGGCACCTCGCCCCACAGACGCTCCAGCCGGTAGAACTCGCGCGTCTCGGGGGTGAAGATGTGCACGACCACGTCGAGGTAGTCCATCAGGATCCAGCCCGCCTGGGCCGAGCCCTCCACCCGCCGCGGCAGCATCTCGTGCTCGTGCTTGAGTCCCTCGAGGATGCCGTCGTGGATCGCTTTGGCCTGCCGTCCCGTGTTGCCCGAGCAGACCAGGAAGTAGTCGGTGTAGCCGAGCACCCCCCGCAGGTCGAGCTCGACCACGTCGAGCGCCTTCTTGTCCGCCGCATAGCGAGCGATCTCCGCAATCAGGCTCTCGGGGGTCATGGGCTCATCCGTGGCCATCAGCCCGCCACCTCCACCGGCGCGCCGTAGAGGCCATGCTCGGCGATGTAGGCGGCCACCGCCGGCCCCGACCAGCTCCTGCGACCGGCTCGCCCGCGCTCGACGCGCTCGCGCACCAGCGAGGAGGACACCTCGATCGGCTCCATCTCCAGGAAGTCGCACCTCAGGGCGGCGATCGAGCGCCGGCGAGCGCTGCGACTGTGTCCAGCACCTGCGCGCGTTCCGTGCCCGCGCGCATCGCCACCGCCAGATCCGCGAGCTCCAGCAGCGCGGCCGGCTCGCGCCATGAGGCCAGCGTGCGGGCCGTGTCCGCTCCCACTATGAACGTCAGCGCGAGCATCCGGGTGTCTGGCATGTATGGCTCTCAAGGTATCCACCGTATAGGACGCCCCGCCGCGCTCCACCTCCAGGCCGCACGCAGCCAGCCCCACCTCCCCTGCCGCCGCGAGCTCGCACATGCGCAGCCGGTGCCCGGCCCCGGGGTCGCGGCCCGGCGTCTTGTGGGGAGGCGTGTGGACCGGCATCAGCAGCACCCGCCGGAGCCCCAGCTCCTCACGCGCGTGGCGCGCCACCGCCAGATGCCCGAGATGAGGCGGGTTGAAGGTGCCTCCGAGGATGCCGATCGAGCCGAGCCCGTCGAGTCTCGCCGACTGCTCAAGCGCGGACGTGTCCGTCGCCCTCGATCAGGTACTTGAACGTGCACAGCTCGCGCAGGCCGATCGGGCCGCGCGCGTGCAGCTTCTGTGTGGAGTTGCCGATCTCGGCGCCCATCCCGAACTCGCCCCCGTCGGTGAAGCGTGTTGAGGCGTTCACGTACACGCAGGCCGCATCCACCCCCAGTTGGAAGGCGCGGGCGGCGGCCGTGTCCCGGGTCACGATCGCCTCGGAGTGGCCGCTGCCGTAGCGACCCATGTGCTCGATCGCCTCTGCCACCGAGTCCACCACGCCCACGGCGATGATCGGGCGCAAGGTACTCGCTGCTCCAGTCCTCCTCCCCGGCCGCCTCCAGCACCACACCGCCGGTGCCATTCAGCGCGCGCCCGAGCGTCAGCGTGCGCTCATCGCCCCGCACCAGCACGCCCGCCTGGCCCAGCGAGCGCAGCACCCGGGGCAGGAACTCGCCCGCCACCCGCTCGTGCACCAGCAGCGTCTCCGCCGCGTTGCACACGCCCGGGGCGTTGGGTCTTGGCGTTCAGCACGATCGCCTCCGCATCGTCGAGATCGGCGGCCGCGTCCACGTAGACGTGACAGTTGCCCGATGCGGCGTAGATCACCGGCACCGTGGCCACCGCCTGCAGCGCCTCCTTCAAGCTCTCCCCGCCGCGCGGGATGATCAGGTCGACGAGCTCGCGCTGGGTGGCCAGCTCGGACAGCTCCTCACGGCCCCCGCCGGCGACAAGGCTCACGCAGCCCTCTGGCAACCCGGCCCCCACAGCCGTCTCGGCCGCTATCTGGGCGAGTGCCGCATTGGAGTGGGTGGCCGTCGAGGAGCCCCGCAGGACGATCGCGTTGCCCGACTTCAGGCACAGGGCAGCCGCATCGATCGTGACGTTGGGCCGCGCCTCGTAGACCACCGCCACCACACCCAGCGGCACCCTCACCTTGCGCACGTCCAGGCCATTGGCGAGCCTGTGCCCGTCGATCACCTCGCCCACGGGGTCGCCCAGCGCCGCAATCTGGCGCACGGCCAGCGCGATACCGGCCACCCTCAGCTCGTCCAGACGCAGGCGGTCGAGCAGTGCCGCGCCGATCCCCGCCTCGTGCGCGAGCTCCATGTCGCGCTCATTGGCCAGGAGGATCTCATCGAGACGCGCCTCCAGCGACGTGGCGATTGCCTCCAGAGCGGCGTCCTTGACGGCCGTGTCGATCTGCGCGAGCGCTCGCGCTGCCCGCTTGGCCGCACGACAGGTCTCAGAGACCGATGGGAGAGCAGTGGCGGTTGTCGTTGCCATCGCCTACAGGGTACGACAGCGGCCTTTCAGCGTGGGCTCGTCAGCTACGCGCTGAGACCGGCGACACCAGGCCCCGCGTGCGGGGGACCGGCGTGATTGTCTCCCACAAAATCGCTGTATGGCCATGGTGAGACAGTGGTTGAAACGATAAAGGTCACACACGGCGCATACGGGGGTCAGTCCACGACGAGGTAGTCGCGGTGCACGGCCTCGTCGGTCGCCCGGGGAAGCACGCTGCGAACGGCCTCGGACTTCAGCCCCATCACCCGCCTCAGCTCCTCGGCGGAGTAATTGCAGATGCCCTTCGCCAACATCCGCCCCGATCCCGCCGCGCCCTCCGCCCGCGCCACTATCTCCACCGCATCGCCCGCATGGAACTCGCCCTGCACCTCCACCACTCCGACGGGAAGCAGGCTGGCACTGCCCTCGCGCACCGCCCTCACCGCCCCCGCGTCGATCACCAGCGTGCCCCGCGACGGCTTGGCGTACTTCAGCCACAGCTTGAAGCTGCTGTAGCGGGCCTCGCGAGCCGCAAAGCGGGTGCCCTCGCGCTCGCCCGCCAGCACCGCCGCCAGCGCCTCGCGACGACTCCCGTTGCAGATCACCGTGGCAATGCCCGCCGCCGTGGCCATCTCCGCCGCCACGACCTTCGAGCGCATGCCCCCCGACCCCAGCGGCGAGGTCGTATGCCCGATTTCGAGTTCCTCCACCGCCGCGAAGTCGCTCACCTCCCCCACCAGCCGCGCATCGGGATAGAGCCTCGGGTCGGCCGTGAACAGCCCATCGATGTCCGTCAGCAGGATCAGCTCGTCCGCCCCAATCAGCACCGCCACCTGAGCCGCCAGGAAGTCGTTGTCGCCAAAGGAGATCTCATCGGTTGCCGTGGTGTCGTTCTCGTTGATCACCGGCAGCACCCGCCACTCCAGCAGCGTTGAGAGCGTGAGGCGCGCGTTGAGGTAGTGGGTCCTAGCACTCATGTCGAAGAACGTCAGCAGCACCTGCGCGCTGGTCACCTTCCGCTCGCGCAGCAGCTCGTCATAGACCCGGTAGAGCTTGCCCTGGCCAACCGCACTGGCCGCCTGCAGCGCCCCCACCGAGGTGGGACGCTGGGGAAGCTCCATCACCCGCATCCCCCGCGCGATAGCTCCGCTGGTAACCACGATCACCTCCCAGCCCTCCCTGTGCACCCCCGCCAGCAGGTCGCACACCCCCTCCAGGACGTCCATCCGCAGCGCACCCTCGCTGTCGGCGACCACGCTCGAGCCAAGCTTCACCACCACACGTCTCATGCCTGGAGCTTATTTGGCAGAGCCCTCCGCCCCGCTGATCGGCACGCTAGTCCTCCGAGCTGGGGTCGAGCTCGAACGTCACACCCGCTATCTCGATCTCATCCCCCGGCTCAAAGCCCTCCGCCTCCAGTGCCCTCAGTACTCCGATGCGGCGCAGCCTGCCCTCCAGGTAGGCCATCGCGTCCTCGTTGTCCACGTCATAGCGCCTCATCAGCCGCTCGATGCCCGTCCCGGTCACCGCGAATGCACCCGAGTCGAGCCGCTGCACCTGAAACCCACCCGACACGGCCGGGCGGAACACCATGTACTCCGCCATCTCCTCATCGCCCGGCATCGGGGGCCGAGGCGCCTCACCGGCCTGCCCGCCGCCCGCCCCAGCTTCCGCGACGGCCAACGGTGCCACCCGCCTGAGCAGCTCCTCCCCCAGCTGCTCCACCCCCGCCCTCGTGGCGCTGGAGGTCGCTATCACCGGCACCTCCGGCCCGAGGCGCTGTTGCCACTCGGCTACCGCCTCGAGCACCCGCTCCGCCGGCACCAGATCGGACTTCGACAGTGCCAGCACCCGCGGCAGCCGCGCCAAACGCTCGTCGTGGGCCGCCAGCTCGCGCTCGATCGTGGCGTGGTTGGCCACCGGGTCCGCACCTTCCTCCTGGGAGAGCTCCGGCGCCAGGTCCAGCACGTGCACCAGCAGCCTCGTGCGCTCCACATGCGCCAGGAAGTCATGGCCCAGGCCCGCCCCCTCGCTCGCCCCCTCGATCAGGCCGGGGATGTCCGCCACGATCAACTGCCGCTCCGCTCCCTCCAGCACCCCCAGCACCGGCGAGAGGGTGGTGAAGGGATAGCTGGCCACCTTCGGCGCCGCCCGCGTGAGGCGCGAGAGCAGCGAGGACTTGCCCGCATTCGGCAACCCAACCAGGCCAACATCCGCCAGCAGCTTCAGCTGCAGCTCGAGCCAGCCTTCCTCCCCCGGCAGCCCCCGCTCGGCGAACCGCGGCGCCTGGCGGGTGGGCGTGGCGAAGTGCTTGTTGCCCTTGCCTCCCCCACCGCCCCGGGCCAGCGTGGCCCGCTGGCCCGCCGCCAGCAGCTCCCAGCGACGACCCTCCAGGTCCCCCTCGTCATCCTCCGGCCCCACGATCTGGGTGCCCGGGGGAACCTTGATCACGAGCGTCTGCCCGTCCGCCCCGTGGCGCAGCGCCCCTTCGCCGTGACCGCCCCGACCCGCCCGATAGTGCGCCTGGCGGCGGAAGCCCTGGAGATCACGCAGCGAGTCGTCGCACACCACCACCACCTCGCCACCGCGGCCCCCGTCGCCCCCGTCGGGGCCGCCCCGGGGCACGTGTGCTTCGCGGCGGAAGCTCGTGCAGCCGTCGCCCCCGCCTCCCGCCTGAACATGGATCCTCGCGCGATCATGCAGCATGCAGCCCATCGTGACAGCCCCGCACCCGGAGGCGCCGGCGCGATCGGATATGGGTAGATGCTCCACCATCACTCCCACCGTCCATCAGAGGAGAGCCAACGTCCATGAGCAGCGAGCCCCACACCCCCCACCGCGTCTTTCTCATCACCGGCGCCTCCTCCGGCATCGGAGCAGCCACCGCCCGCCGTGCCCATGCCGACGGCTGGCGACTGGTGCTCGCCGCGCGGTCCCTCGATCGCCTGGAGGAGCTGGCCGAGGAGCTGGGCGGCCCCGAGCACGCCCTGGCCGTCCGCTGCGACGTGAGCGACTGGGAGCAGCAGCAGCAGATGGTCGCCGCCGCCCTCGACGCCTTCGGGCGCCTCGACCTCGCCTTCGCCAACGCCGGCTTCGGCGGGCCCCGGGGCTTTCTCAACGACACCCCCGAGCACTGGCGCGAGATGGTCCTCACCAACGTCTACGGCGCCGCCCTGACCCTGCGCGCCACCATTCCCGCCCTCACCGAGAGTCGCGGGCATCTCATCCTCACCTCCAGCGTCGCCGGCCGCCGCGCCCTCCCCGGCTCTATGTACTCCTGCACCAAGCACGCCGTCACCGCCATGGGCGAGGCCGCCCGCCAGGACCTCCACGGCACCGGCGTGCGCGTCACCCTGATCGAGCCCGGCATGGTCGACACCCCGTTCTTCGAGAACCGCCCCACCGATGCTCTCCAGGACGACGACATCGCCCGGGCCGTCCTCTACGCCGCCTCACAGCCTCCCCACGTCAACGTCAACGAGATCCTCGTGCGACCCACCGCCCAGGAGGGGTGAAGCCTGGCCTCGGCCTGCCTCGGCCTCACCGTCGTCGCGCTCGCCGCGGCGCCGCGCTTGCGATCCCGGCACCCGCGCCAGTGGTTCAGGCGTGGGCGAGACGGTGTGCGAAGTAGAAGCCCGCACCGGCCGCCGCACCTGCGATGACCACCGTCCCGAGCACGCCCTCACGGGGAAGGCTCTTGCGGGCGATCACCGTGGCGATGGCGTCCACCGAGTCGGCCACCGCGCACAGGAACTGCACTCGCGGCCCGATGACGGGATCGTCGAGCGTCTGCAGGGTGATCACGCCCAGCGCGAGATCCCTGGCTCCCAGCGAGCGGGCCAGGTCGCCCACCACCGGCAGGCGTGCGTTTGTCTCGCCAAGCCAGTGAGAGGTCACGCTCTTGGGCGCAGCCAGGATGGTCGCCCCCAGCGCCGCCCGTCCCGCCGCCATCAGCAATGCGCCGCGTCGCGGGGTCACGCCGGCGCCGCGCAGGGAGTTTGTCTTTTCACTTGGTGTATAGCCATTGTTATACACCAACCGAGACGAGGAAGCGCGTCTCTACTCGGCGTCGCCGGGGAGCACGTTGACCACGCGCCCCTTGCGGCCTGTGGTGAACTGCACCGTTCCCGCCGCACGCGCATACAGCGTGTCATCTTTGCCGATGCCCACCCCGGCGCCCGGCTTGAAGCGGGTGCCGCGCTGGCGCACGATGATCTCGCCGCCCGTCACCGTCTCTCCGGCAAAGGTCTTCACGCCCAAGCGCTGAGCGTTCGAGTCACGGCCGTTACGGCTCGAGCCAAGCCCCTTCTTATGAGCCATCTGCTGCTGTCTCCTTCGTAGTGCCGGCGGATTTGGCGCCCGAGGCGCTCTCGCTGGAGTCCGTTGCTTTGGCAGGCACCGCTTTGGCGGTGGCTTTGGTCGCCGCTTTGGCCGCTCCGCTGGCGATCTCGACCACTTCGATCTGAGTCAGGTCCTGGCGATGGCCCGTCCTGCGTTTGTAGCCACGCTTGGGCTTGAACTTGAACACCCGCAGCTTCTCGCCACGAACGTGCGCCACCACCTTCGCCGTGACCTTGACCTTGGCGAGACCGTCCTTGTCGAACACCGTCTCATCGGAGCGGTACAGGATCGGCTCCAGTGCCACGTCGTCGCCCTCGGCCACGGCGAGGCGCTCGACGAGCAGCTTCTGGCCCCGCTCGACGCGGTACTGCTTGCCGCCGGTCTTCACGATCGCGTACATGTCTGTGTAGGTCTCGATTCTCTAACTTGGGGAAATTCGCCTGCGGCCAACGTGCCAGACGGCGCGCTGCTACTCCGGCGTCGCCTTGGCCTTGGCAGCCGAACGGCGCCGTCCGCCCCTGCGGCCACGACGCCGAGGCTTGGATTGTAGGCCATCCTCGGTGGGCTCGCCATCCGCCGTGACCTCTGGCATCTGTGCCTCGTCGGTGGGCTCCTCCTCGGGCTCGGAGCCGATCGCAGTCGGCGACTCGCTCAGGCCGGCTTCCAGACGGGTCTCGGCGTCCTCGCTTTCGGCCGGCGCCCGGCGGCGGCGGGAGCGGGGTGCCGGCGTCTCGGCCGCGGCCTCCTGCTCGGATGACCCGCTCGAGCGGCGTCGTCCGCGCGCGCTTCGCTGTGCGGGCGTGGGGCGAGCGGGTGCGCTCACGACCTCGCCCGCCTCGTCGAGCAGCAGCGCGCTAGCCGCCGTGCGTCCCACCTGGTCGATGCGCACCATCCGCTTTTCGCCCACACAGGGCGCCGCGCCGGCGATCGAGATGATGTAGCCGTCGATTTTCGCCACCGCGTCGTCCACGTCGTACATGTGCGGCTCCACGATCTCCACCAGCACCTCATCGCCCTGACGGAACGGCAGCGCACGCTCCTCCACCTCCTCGCGGGTACCCACGAAGGTGATCGCGAAGTGGTCGAGCGCGAGCCCTTCGGAGCCCTCGAACAGGAAGGACTTCTCCGTCTGCGCCTCCAGCGCATGCAGCACCCTGGAGCTGTGGCCCGTGAACTGGGTGCTCACCCGCGGGTTGACCTGCACCAGGAATGCCTCCGCCTCGGGGTGCTCCACAGCCACGTCGCGCAGCCTGCGCTCGAACTCGATCGCGATCGTTTCCTCCGAGCGAATCACGCCCTCGCCCTCGCAGGTGGGACACGGACGGCTCATGATCTCGCGCACGCCCTCGGTCACGTTCTGGCGGGTCATCTCCACCAGGCCGAGCTTGGAGATCTCAGCCGTGAAGGTCTTCGTGCGGTCCTCGTCGAGCGTCTTGCGCAGTGTCTTCATCACCGCGTCGCGGTTGCGCGCGCGGGCCATGTCGATGAAGTCGATCACGATGATCCCGCCGATGTCGCGCAGGCGCAGCTGGTTGACGACCTCCTCCGCCGCCTCAAGGTTGGTCTTCGTGATCGTGTCCTCCAGGGCCGCCCCCTTGCCGCGGCCGATGAAGCTCCCCGAGTTGACGTCGATCACCGTCAGCGCCTCGGCGTAATCGATGATCAGGTAACCGCCGCTGGGCAGGTCGACGCGACGTGAGAGCACGCCGTCGATGGCCTTGTCCACTCCGTAGTTCTCGAACAGCGGCTCCTCCTGGGACCACAGCTCGACTCGCTCCACCAGCTCCGGAGCGGTGCGGGTGAAGAACGACACCAGCCGGTGGTACTGCTGCTCGTCGTCCACGATCGCCCGCTCGAAGTGCGCCGAGAAGATGTCGCGCACCACCCGGACAGACAGGTCGGCCTCCTGGAAAACCAGATCCGGGGCAGCCGTGTCCTCGACCCGTTTGACCAGCACCTCATGGAGCTTGTGCAGGTACTTCAGCTCGCGTTCGAAGTCCTCGCGCTTGGCGCCGTGGGCGGCCGTGCGCACGATCACTCCCCCGCTCCCCAGCTCCAGGTTCGCCGTCTGGCGGCGCAGCCGGTCGCGCTCGCGGTCCTCCAGCCGCCGGGATACCCCGATGCCCTCGCCGGTGGGCGCGTAGACCATGTAGCGCCCCGCGATCGTCAGCTCCATCGACAGGCGCGCACCCTTGGTCTTCAGCGGGTCCTTGACGACCTGCACCACGATCTCCTGGCCGGGGCTGAGCAGATCGGAGATCTTGCGCCCACTGCCGCCGCCCCGTCCGCGCTTGGGCGTCTCAACGCCCGGGAGCACTATCTCATCGACGTGCAGGAAGCCGTTCTTCTCCAGGCCGATGTCGACGAAGGCGGCCTCCAGGCCGGGCAGGACGTTGTCGACCTTGCCCTTGTAGATGTTGCCGACGATCGAGCGTCCGCCGCGACGCTCGATGTAGAGCTCAGCGACCCGGTAGCCGGCCTCCGGAGCTCCGCTGGCGCGTTTGCGCGAGCGGCTGGAGGACGGACGCGAGGCTGCGGGCGTTCCGCCGGCCTCCAGAAGCGCCACGCGCGTCTCCGCGCGGTCGACGCTGACAAGCACTTGCTTTTTCAATTTGATCCAGTCTTTCGATGGGGAAACAGGCCGAGCCGGTGTGAGGGCGCCGCGGCTGGCGGCACCTGTCCATCGTGCGCCGCTGCTGGGCGCGCCGCCCCTCGGGGCCGATGGTCTGATGTGGGTGCTCGGCGAACATTTATGTCTAGTAGCGCAGTACGCGGCCCTTCAGAGCTTGAGAGGCGCGCGCTTGCACGTAGATCGATTGCAACAGGCCTATCGCCAACAGGGTTGTGATCACCGACGAGCCGCCATAGCTCATGAGCGGAAGCGTGACACCGGTGATGGGCATGATCCCAATTGTCATCCCTACGTTGACGAAAACCTGGAACATGAGCATAGCCGCTACTCCGGCCGCGATCAGTGAGCCAAACAGATCCTTGGCCATCACCAGCACGCGCAGGGCGCGGGATATCAGCAGCCCATAGAGCAGCAGCACCAGCCCCGCCCCCACGAAGCCGAAGCGTTCGCCCACCGCCGCGAACACGAAATCGGTGTGGCTCTCGGGCACGAAGTGCAGCGGCACCTGGCTGCCATGCGAGCCACGCCCCGTCTTCTGGCCCGAGCCGATCGCGATCTTCGACTCCTGCTGCTGGTAGGAGGGTTCCGCCGTCCCCTTCACATGGGGCCCGGAGGAGGGATGCAGGAACGCCGTCAGGCGTTCTGTCTGGTAGGGCTTCAGCACATGGATCCCGGCGGCCGGCGCCGCCACCAGCACGAACACCGCCGAGACCACCACCAGCGCCGCCAGCGCCGCGAGGTGCCGCCAGGAGGCGCCGGCGATGAACAGCAGCATGTAGGCCACCACCATGTAGACCATCCCCGAGCCGAGGTCCGGCTGGGCGATCACGAGCATCGCCGGGATCAGCGCGGCGATCATCAATCGGATCGTCGTGTCGCGCTGGCGCAGCTCGCGCGCGCGATCCACCAGCAGCGCCGACAGGGCCACGATCAGCAGCACCTTCCCGAGCTCGGACGCCTGGAAGGAGAACAACGGCAGGTTGATCGCCCGCACCGAGCCTTTCGCCGCGTGGCCCAGGGCTAGCACGGCCAGGATGCTCAGCAGCAGAAGCGCATAGATCGCATTTTTAAACTGCCGTATGCGCGCATAGTCGACGAGGGACACCGCGAACATCAGCACCAGGCCGACCACGAGGTAGACGCCCTGGCGGATGACGTAGTAATGAGGATCCCCTGGGATCAGGGTGCTGGTGGCGCTTTTGAGCGTGACCACCGAGCAGACCGCCAGCGCCACCACGGCGAGCGTGAGCAAGGGGTCGAACGGCAGCCGCAGCGGACGCGAGGGCTCGGTGCTCGCCTCGGTTGGAGGCTGAATCGGACTCAGCGGCATGGCAACTCAGACCCTCACAGGGTCTTCGAGCTCCCCGCCACGAACTTCGCGGGCTTGCCGAACCACTTCGAGGCCATCAGCCGGGCAACCGGCGCCGCCGTTTCGGCACCGAAGCCACCCTGCTCCACCGTCACCGCGATCACGATCGGATGGTTGGGGTCGCCGACGTAGCACATGTACCAGGACTGGTCTTCTTCGAAGCCGTGCTGGGCTGTCCCCGTCTTTCCGAACACGGGATGCTGGGACTGGTTCCAGCCCGACCACACTTCGAAGGAGGTGCCGCCCGGCTGACTGGCCGCGTCGTGCAGCCCTTCCATCACCAGGTTCACATCGGTCGGGTTCAGATGCACGTGGCGCCGCGGGGGGAAGCTCAGGCTCTGCAGGAGGCTGCCGTTTGCTTCGTCGATCTCCATCCCCAGATGAGGCCTGACCACGGTGCCTTCGCCGTTGTGCACGTAGGCGTTGGCGATCGTCGAGTAGCCCACTGCCATCTGCAGCGGGTCGGTCAGCAGATCGCCCTGTCCGACCGCCAGGTGCATGTCATCGCCCACCGTCCAGGGACGGGGTTCGCTGACGATGCCACACGAGGAGACGTGGGTGCGCCGGCGACATTCCAGCTCCAGCTTGTTCTGGTGTTCGCGCCACTTCGCGTCGGGCATCACGCCGCGGAACTCGCTCGGCAGATCGATTTCGGTCGGTTCGCCCACGCCAAGTTCGAGCGCCTTCTTCTGAATGACGCGCCCACGCGAGTTCGCCCGGCGTCCAACTTCGAAGAAGTAGGTGTCCGAGGAGACCTTCAGCGCCTGCACGAGCCCCACCGCACCGAATTCGGCGTGGCCGGCATTGCAGAACTGCTCGCCGCCCACCGTGATGCACTGCCCCGCTCCAAGGCCTTCTTCTGGGGTGATGATGCCCGATTCGAGCGCCGCCAGAGCCGTTATCGGCTTGAACGTCGAGCCCGTCGGGTACTCGCCGTTGGCTGCCCTGTTGTCGAGCGGATTGCCTGTCGCGGTCCCCGTCAGACCTGAGTATTCGGCCTTGGTCAGGGGTTTGGCGAACCGGTTGGGATCGACGCTGGGGTAGGAGCCGATCGCCAGCACCTGCCCGTTGCGGGGATCCATCGCCACGAAGGCTCCCGCGTTCGCCGGTTTGCCGCTCGCACGCGCGTGTTCGATACCGGTCCGCAGAGCTTTTTCGCTCGCCTTCTGGAGCCCCAGGTTCACGGTCAGCTTCATGCTGCGACCTGTCTGCGGGGGGGTTTCGGGGAGTTCGCTCGGAACCGGTTCGCCGGCCGCGTTGACCTCCACCCGTTCCACTCCCGTGGTGCCTCGCAGATAGTGGTCGTAGTAGAACTCGAGCCCTTCCTGCCCCACCACGGTGCCCTGCAGCACGTTGCGAAAGCCCGACAACTTCAGCTCGTCTTCGGATACCTGTCCCACGTGCCCGAGCACCTGCGCCGCCATTTCCCCATAGGGATAGGCGCGCAGGGACACCGGCCGCTGGATCACGCCCGGGAATTCGTCCTGGCGCTCGCCGAGCTCGGTCAGGGCGCCCTGGCCCGCGTCGGTCTTCACCGTCACGTTGGCATAGGGAGTGGCCGTTATGCCCTGGACCACCCTGTCATCGATCGCTCGTGCGCTGTCCCCGATCACGCGCCCCAGCCTGGCGAACAGGATGTGCGCAGCGGTGGCCGAGGCGGGCAGTCGCGGTATCGCGACCCTGGGCAGACGCGCCGCTCGTTCGAGGCTCGCTTTCTGAGCGCGCTCGGCAGCCGTCTCCCGGCGGTCGGCGCTTTTGAGCACCCGATCGAAGCGCAGCAGCTGTTCCAGCGCCGGCCGGTGTGCTTCTTCCACTTCCCCGAGCCTTTTCTCGTAGGCGGCCACCTGGGCGCCCACCGCCTTTGGCATCTCGCCGGGCACGATCTCCACGGCGTTGCTCGTCACGCTCGTCACAATCGGATGGCCTTCGCGGTCGAGGATCTCCCCCCGCGGAGCCTGCACCGGCAGCTTGCGTTCCTGGTTGGCGTTGGCCTGCTGCACGTAGCGTTCGCCCGAAAGCACCTGCAGGTACCAGAGGCGAAAGAAGATGATGCCGAACATCAGCATCGCCAACCCGCCGATGATCGCCACCCGCAACGCCAGCTGCGGTGACACCGGCACCCGCGGCTCCGACGGACGCGCCCGCTCCACCGCGCTCATCGAGGACGCCGATCCGGCGCCGACATGCGAGTTCGTGGGGTCATGCTTTGGAGAGGGGACTCAAACCCCCGGTGGTGTAGGCGCGGCGGCGCCTGCGCCGGCGCGGGTCATCGGGCAGCGCTCCCACGAGGGCTCGGCGTACGAGCACCCACACCGGCACAGCCACAATCGTGTTGACCACCACCCCGATCAGGATCTGGCGCAGCAGCTCGAGGCTCACGGGAGCATCCACACCGAGCATGAACTCCATCACCGAGTAACCCACCAGCGATGCCGCCGAGACCGCGGCACCCAGCAGCAGAGGCGTGAGCGCCCCCTGGGGGTCGCGCAGCTCGCGCAGCCGTCCGCACCAGTAGCCGATGAGGGTGAAGATCAGTGACGTCAGCCCGAGCGTCTGGAACAGTGCCAGATCCACCAGCAGCCCGATGGCAAAGCCACTGAGCGCGCCCAGAGTGGAGCCGCAGAGAAGCCCCACGAAGGCCACGAGCAGGGGTGAGAGGTCAGCGCTGACCCCGAACAGAGGCACCTCTGAGACCACGCCGATCTGGAGGAACACCATCACGACGGCCAGCGCGGCGATGCGCGCGTACAGTGGGCCAGAGCTCGAGCTGCTCATCCTTCCGAGCCCGTCGAGGCGAGCTGTTCTGTGCCCGTGTTCGCACCGCTGCCCTGTCCGGCCGGCAGGCTTGCGGCGACGCTGTTCACAGAGGAGGCCTTGGTACCGGCGCCACTGGTCAGCACCTGGACCACGTCGAGGTTGTGGAGGTTGACGGCCGGGCTCACATTCACCGACTTGTAGGCGCTTTCTTCATTGACCGAGCTGACCTGCCCGACCGCTATGCCTGGCGGGTAGAGCGATGACTCCGGGCCGACGGTGCCGGAGGTGTAGACCCATTCGCCCTTCACCGGCTGGGTGTTGGCGGGGAGATATTCGAGCAGCAGGTCGTTCGGTTCGCCGACCTTCGGGCGAATGAGCCCGGTTGCGTTGCCGGTGCCGATGCGTGCCGAGACGCCCATCGAGCTGTCGGTGATCAGGTCCACCTCGGCGCCGTCGCCCACGACGCTCGCCACCTTGCCCACCAGCCCTTCGCCGTTGACGACGGGGTCGTTGACTTTGACTCCTGCGTTGGAGCCCTTGTCGATGTCAACGGTCGAGTACCAGATGTTGGGCGTCACCACCACGACGGTGGCTGTGACGGGGTGATAGCTGTTGATGGTGAGCTGATCGAGCTTGTACAGGCTGATCAGCTGGCGGTAGGTACGTTTTTCGTATTGATCGGCGGCGAGCTGGCGACGCAGGGCGTTGTTCTGCTTGCGCAGTTCGTTGCGCTGGCTTTTGGCATGCAGGGTGTCACCCACCCATCCGAACGCATCGCGTACGGGCTTGAGGGCTTTGTTTGCGCCATCCTGCAGCGGTGAGACGACCGTCAGGAAGGCCCTCTGCACGCCATGCAAACGACCGCTGGGAGCCTCGCCGAAATATGCCGTCAGAAGCAGCAGGGAGAGCACGACGAGCAGTACGAGAACCGCACGCCTGCGTCGAACAGTCTTGTCGTACACCAGTGACTACCTTCCGAAGCGTTCACGGCACAGAGTACCCGCGGCGCCATCCACCCGTCGCACGCGTTAGCGGCGGCGGCGGTTGCGGGAGGTGCGATTCGAGCGATGGATCGCCTCGAACTCCTCCAGCGAGCGACCGGAGCCGACAGCCACGCACGTCAACGGCGACTCAGCGAGATGAGCCGGCATCTGGGTCTCCTCACGCAGGCGCACGTCGAGGCCCTGCAGGAGGGAGCCGCCACCGGCAAGCATGATGCCGCGGTCCATGATGTCCGACGCCAGCTCCGGTGGCGTGCGGTCGAGGGTCTCCTTGACCGCGTCGATGATCTGGCTGAGCGGTTCCTCCAGCGCCTGGCGAATCTCCTCGCTGGTCAGCACGACGGTCTTGGGCAGCCCGGCCACCATGTCACGTCCGCGGATCTCCGCCTGTAGCTCCTCGCTCATCGGACAGGCCGAGCCGATCTCGAGCTTGAGCTCCTCGGCGGTCTGCTGACCGATCAGCAGCTTGTACTCCTTCTTGGCGTAGTTGATGATCGCCTCGTCCATCTCATCGCCGCCCACGCGGATGGACTGGGAGACGACGATCCCGCCGAGCGAGATGACGGCCACCTCAGAGGTGCCACCGCCGATGTCCACCACCATCGAGCCCGTCGGCTCGCCCACCGGCAGACCCGCCCCGATGGCGGCTGCCATCGGCTCCTCGATCAGATAGGCCGTGCGGGCGCCGGCGGAGAGGCAGGCCTCCTCGACGGCGCGCTTCTCCACGCCGGTCACGCCCGAGGGAACACACACGACCACGCGAGGGTGCGCCCAGCGGTTTTGGTGAACCTTCTGGATGAAGTGGCGCAGCATCTGCTCAGTCACGTCGAAGTCGGCGATCACCCCGTCCTTGAGGGGGCGGATCGCCTGAATCGTCCCCGGCGTGCGCCCGAGCATGCGCTTGGCCTCGATGCCCACCGCATGCACTTCGCCGGTGCGCGAGTCGATCGCAACCACGCTCGGCTCAGACAGGACGATGCCCCGCCCGCGCACATACACGAGCGTGTTGGCCGTACCCAGGTCGACCGCCATGTCGCGGCCGCCGAATCCTGTCAGATAGCTGAAGATGCCCATGTATGGAGAGAGAGGGCACGCTTTAGATCCGGCCTGGCGCCGCTACATCGCGGGGCGCTCGGACACCAGCGCTCATCGGGGCGTACCCGGGGGGAGTGTAGCGAACGCCGATCCTCCTCCGCGCAGCTTGCCAGCGCTTTTGCAGGCTAAAACAGCTCCGGGCAGAGCTCTGGCAGCGTGCTCAGCGGCAGGCCCACCACGTTCTCCTCCTCACCCTCCACCGCCAGCGCTAGCGCCGAGCCCGCGCCCTGGATGGCATAGCCCCCGGAGCGTCCCCGCCACTCCCCCGTGGCCACATACCAGTCGAGCAGCTTCTCGTCGAGGCTGCGGAAGGTGACATGTGTGCGTGCCACCGCCGTTCGCTCCACCAGCTGCCCATCGCTCCTCAACAGCACCGCAACGCCGCTGAGGACGTCGTGGGTGCGTCCGCCGAGCGCAGCGAGCGTCTCCCGCGCCACCTTCTCGTTCGGCGGCTTGCCGTAGATCACCCCGTCGAGGACCACGATCGTGTCGCAGCCGAGGATCACCTCCCTGGCGCCCGGGCGCAGCGCCGCCCGTGCCTTGCGCAGCGCGTTCTCGAGGGCAACTCGAGCGGGGTCTGCTCCCTGCTCGAGCTCCTCGGCGTTGGAGGCCCTGATCGTGAACGGGACGCCCAGGCCGGCGAGCAGGGCGCTGCGCTGGGGCGAGCCCGAGGCGAGGACGAGTGCCGGACGCTCAGACAGCGCGGCTACAGGTCTCCGAAGAACAGCGAGGCCTCGCGCGCGGCCGACTCGGGCGAGTCCGATCCATGAACCATGTTGGTCCCCATCTCGATCGCGAAGTCGCCGCGGATCGTTCCAGGTGCGGCCTCGAGCGGGTTGGTCGCGCCGATCAGCTGTCGCGCCGCCTTGACCGCGTCGGTGCCCTCCAGCACCATCGCCACGATCGGGCCCGAGGTGATGAAGTCGACGAGCTCACCGAAGAACGGCCGCTCGGCGTGCTCGGCATAGTGACGCTCGGCCAGCTCACGGGTGACGGTCATGTGGCGCAGCGCCACGATCTTCAGCCCCTTGCGCTCGAAGCGGGCGATGATCTCGCCGGAGAGGTTGCGCGCGAAAGCGTCTGGCTTTACGAGGATCAGCGTGCGGTCCATGGATTCCTTTACTCGGATGAGGTGGTCAGGAGGTGGGGCGTGGGCGGCGGGCGCGACCGCTTCCACGCGGCCTCGCGGCCGGCTCAGATGCCGCCACAGGCGTCGCCGTCTCATCCTCGACCGTCTCCTCCGGCGCGGCCGGCTGGCGATCGAGGTCGGCGTGGTCGCTTTCGACGGACGCCCGGCGACGACGGGTCCGGGGGGCGGCGATGCCGGGCACATCGGCCTCGCAGTAAGGGCAGATCGTCCACGCCTGATCCAGCGGGCGCGAGCAGCTCACGCAGCGCTCCTTGAGCTTGCGCAGACAGCTGGGACAGCGGACGAAGTCGCGCTCAACCCGGTAGTCGCAGTGCGGGCACAGCGACTGATCGAGCTGGTGCAGGCGCGCTTCGGCCGCCTGCATCTCGAGTTCGCGCTCGCGCACGTCCTCCAGGTACTCGGGCGGGCGCAATATCAGGTAGACGATCGTCCCCACGAACGGGAACAGCGAGGCCGCTGTCGCGCAGCCGACGAGCATCGGATCGAGAATCCGCCGGCGGGCATCGGCGTAGGTCCAGTAGATCAGCGAGAGGTAGAACACCACCACGAACAGAATCAGCAGGTCCACGGCCAGGTTCAGGCCGCTGCTTTCGATTCCGAAATATGCGAGCGGTGGCATCGGCCGGCTGAGTTTAGAGAAACAGGCGGCCGAATCCATACCCCGCAGCGAAGAACACGAGGATTATCAGGGCAACGATCAGCGCCACAGCGCCGATCATGGTGAGCACCGACGGTCCGTCCTCGTTCATCGCGCCGAGCTCCGCAGGTCCTCAACAGGCGTCTCAGAGCCCTGGAGCTGTGCGAGCAGGTCTCCCACGAGATACACAGAGCCGGTCGCAAGCACCGCTCCGCCGTGCTCCCGCGCCCACTCCCGGGCCTGCACGAGGGCTTGCATGGGGTGCGGCTCACAGCTCGCGGCATCGAAGTGCAGTTGACGCGCAAGCGACTCCAATGCAGCCGGCGAGAGCGCACGGGCGCTGGGTGGCGCGGTGAACCAGGCGATCTCGCACAGAGGGAGCAGCGTCGCCAGCATCGCAGCCGCGTCCTTGTCCTCCAGAACCCCCAGAACCAGCGCCACGGGCCGCTCGCCGAGAATCTCAGGAAGCGCTTCGGCGAGAGCATCGACGGCCGCGGGGTTGTGTGCTCCGTCGAGCAGCGTCGGTGGGTCCTGCTCGATGAGCTGCATACGACCCGCCACCACCGTCTCGGCGCCCGCAGCAGCGACCGCATCCTCGTCGATCGGGATCTCTACCACGCCCAGATATGCCTCCGCCGCCGCCCGTGCGAGAGCGAAGTTCCGCCGCTGGAAGCCACCGTGGGCGGCGAGACGCGTACCCGCCTCCAGCGCCCGCGGGCGCACGATCCGCGCGCTGCGCTCGCGAGCCACCCGCTCGGCCACCTCCAGGGCCGCCGGCTCCAGGTCCTCTCCGAGCACCAGCGTGCCGGCGGGGGGAACCACCGCAAGCTTCTCCTCCGCTATGTCTCTGACCGTGGGACCGAGCCAGCGCGTGTGCTCCAGCCCCACGTTGGTGAGAATCATCACCTGCGCGGCAATCACGCTGGTGGCGTCATAGCGCCCGCCCAGCCCTGCCTCCACCACAGCCACCTCCACTCCCTGCTCGGCCATCTCCCAGAACGCCGCCGCCGTCAGGAGTTCGAACTGCGTGACGTGATCGTCCTCGCCGAGGGTGCGATTGACGCGCTCGGCCGCCCAGCTCGCCCGCGCCACCGCCGCGCCGAAGGCCTCCGCGTCCAGCTCGCGCCCCGACACAAGCACCCGCTCGCGATAGGAAACCAGGTGCGGCGAGATGTATGCCCCCACACGTAGCCCGTGGCGCTGGAGAATCGCCGCCGTCATCCGCGTGGTGGAGGACTTGCCGTTCGTTCCGAGCACGTGGATCGCCGCAAAGCGTCGCTCGGGCGAGCCCAACACCGTCATCATCCGCCGCATCCGGTCCAGGCCGAAGCGCATCCCGAAGAGCTCCAGCGAATGCAGCTGGCGTTCCGCCCGCGCCTCGCTCCAAGGGCCCTCCGCGGCGGGGTGGGAGTCGGTCATCTCGTCGGCCTCGGCGCGGGTGAACGGGCGCGCGAGCGCTCTACGCGTCGGGGTGCCGGCGCAGGTAGTCGATGAACAGGGGACGCAGCGCCTCTCCGAGCTCGCCGTCGCCGCTGTGGACAGCGTCGTAGATCAAGCCTTTGGAGAACTGTGCGTCGTACTGGGCCTCACCATCGTCGCCACTGAGGGCCTGTGCGGCCGGGATCGCTTTCAGGAGCGACCAGAAGAACTTGGCATCCAGGTGCTTCTCGGCGCGCCGGACGGCGCGGTCATGAAGCTCCACCGTGGAGAGGTCGTCGAGGGCGTCGGCCATCGCGCTCACGCACCCGCCCTGGGGCTGCTCACGATTATGAGCGGCGGCGGCGCTTGCGCCCGCCGCGGGCAATCGGGAGCAGATCCCGCACCATGCCCTTGAGATCAAGCTTGCCCGCCAGCTGCTTAAGCTCCTTGCGCTCCTTCGCGCTCAGGTTGGAGAGCCTGCCGCCCGACTCACGCACCAGTCCGCTCAGGCGTGCCCGCTCCTTCTCCGAGAGCGCGCGCCAGCGCTTGCCGACCACCACGGTCGCCTGCAGCAGCGCCGCCCACGGCAGCGCTTTCAGCCGGGAGCCCTTGGACTTCGAGCTGGGCAGAGACTTGGACTTGGACACAGCGCGATGGTAGCGGGGAGCGGCGGCGAACGCCCTCCGGGCTGAAGAACCGCCCTCAGGCGGGCACGGTCAGGCCGACTCCTCCTGCAGCGAGGAGTCGTCTTCCTCGGGCGCCGCTTCGGTGACCAGGGTGGGCGTGAGGCCCTTCTCGACGGTCTCCTTGGTCACCACGCACTTCTTCACGTCGCGCCTGGAGGGCAGCTCGAACTGAACCTCCAGGAGAATTTCCTCGATGATCGAGCGCAGCCCGCGCGCACCGGTTTCGCGCTCCAGGCCCTTCTCCGCAACCGCCGTGAGGGCATCCTCGGAGAAGACGAGCTCGATCCCGTCGAAGGCGAAGAAGCGCTGGAACTGCTTGGCCAGCGCGTTGCGGGGCTCGACGAGAATCGAAACCAGATCCTCCCGCGTGAGCTGATGGACGGCCGATACCACCGGCAGGCGGCCGATGAACTCGGGGATCAGGCCGTACTCGATCAGATCCTCGGGCAGGCAGTGCTCGAACACTTCGCCCGTGTCGCGCTCGGCCTTGGCCTCGATCGCCGCGGCGAAGCCGACCCCTTTGTGCCCGATGCGCCGCTCGATCACCTTGTCGAGGTTGGCGAATGCACCGCCGCATATGAACAGCACGTTGGTCGTGTCGATCGTGAGGAACTCCTGGTGGGGGTGCTTGCGCCCACCCTGCGGGGGCACCGACGCCTGCGTGCCCTCGAGGATCTTCAACAGTGCCTGCTGGACGCCCTCGCCGGAGACGTCGCGCGTGATCGACGGGTTGTCGGCCTTGCGCGCGATCTTGTCGACCTCGTCGATGTAGATGATCCCCGTTTCGGCCTTCTTGACGTCGTAGTCGGCCGCCTGGATCAGCTTCAGCAGAATGTTCTCCACGTCCTCGCCCACGTAGCCCGCCTCCGTCAGAGCGGTGGCGTCGGCGATCGCGAAGGGGACGTTGAGCGTGCGGGCGAGCGTCTGGGCGAGCAGCGTCTTGCCGCAGCCCGTGGGGCCGAGCAGCAGGATGTTGGACTTCTGCAGCTCGATGTCGGAGTCTCCCGACATCATCATCTGCACGCGCTTGTAGTGGTTGTAGACCGCCACCGACAGCGTGCGCTTGGAGGGGTCCTGACCGACCACGTACTCGTCGAGGACCTCGTAGATCTCGCGGGGCTTGGGGAGGTTCTCGATGTCGAACGCCGGCGGGGCCGAGAGCTCCTCGTCGATGATCTCATTGCAGAGATCGATGCACTCGTCGCAGATGTAGACGCCGGGTCCGGCGATCAGCTTCTTCACCTGCCGCTGGGACTTGCCGCAGAAGCTACAGAGAAGCTGCTCGTTGGAATCTGTCGGTCTGGCCATATCCGTTGCTCTCCCGCCGGTCGGCTCGCGCCGCGCGAACGCGAAGCTAGTGCTCCGAGATCACCCTGTCGATAATGCCGTAGGTCTTGGCCTCCTCGGAGCTCATGAAGTAGTCGCGCTCGGTGTCGTTGCGCACCACCTCGAGCTCTTTGCCGGTGTGTTTCGCGATGATCTCGTCCAGCCGCCGGCGGATGTCGATGATCTCTTTGGCGTGGATCTCGATGTCGGTGGCCTGTCCCTGGAAGCTCGAGGAGACCTGGTGGATCAAGATCTTGGCGTTGGGCAGCGCCATCCGCTTGCCCTCGGCGCCACCCGCCAGCAGCAGCGCTCCCATCGACATGGCGATGCCGACGCAGATGGTCTGCACGTCGGGCTTGATGAACTGCATCGTGTCGTAGATGGCCAGTCCGGCGTACACCGAGCCACCTGGTGAGTTGATGTAGAGCGAGACGTCCTTTTCGGGATCCTCGGACTCGAGATGCAGGAGCTGGGCGACGATCAGGTTGGCGATCTGATCGTCCACAGGGGTGCCGAGGAAGATGATCCGCTCGTTGAGCAGTCGACTGTAGATGTCGAACGCTCGCTCACCTCGCGAGGTCTGCTCGACGACCATTGGGACAAGTGGGCTCATAGTCCTCGCCTTTGTTTCGCTTCGCCGACCGGATTCCTCTAGAGGCTAGCTGGTCGATCCCTGATCGGCCGGGGTCCACAGACGCGACGGGGCCTGCGCGCCGGCCTTGGTGGACGCGTCCTTCTCAGGTGTCCACAGCTGCTCGCGCGCCTCAGCCTGCGCTGGTGCGATCGGCTTTGCCTCGGCTGCCAGCAGGTCGATCGCCTGCCGTGCGGCAAGATCCTCGCGCACCTCCTCCAGGCGCCCCGCCGAGCGCAGGTCGGCCAGCAGCTTCTGTGGCTCCACCTGTTCACGCTCCGCCGTAGATGCGAGCGCCTCGATCAGCTCCTCCTCGGATGGGCTGATGCCCTCGGCGGCGACGATCGCCGTGATGACCGCCTCACGGCGTAGCGCGAGCTCGGCTTCGGGTGACATCTCCTCGAGGATCTCCCCCTCCTCGCGCCCCGTGATCTGCAGATACGCCTCACGTGAGATCCCGCGATGGGAGAGCGAGTGGAGCATTCGCTCCCACATCTCCCGTGCCCTCGCGGAGACCAGCTCGGGGGTGAGCTCGACCTGTGCGGCGCTCACCGCCGCATCGAGCGCCGCCTGGCGGTAGTCGGCCTCGACCCTGCCCTCGTCGACGGCAAGCAGGCGGGTGCGGATGTCGGTGCGCAGCTCCTCCATGTCGTCAAAGCCGGCGTCGATCGCGAAGTCGTCGTCAACGGGCGGCAGCTCCTTGAGCTTGACCTCCTTGACCGTCACCTCGAACGAAGCGTCGCGTCCAGCCAGCTCGGTGTTGCCGTACTCGGCGGGGAAGGTCAGCGCAACCGTGCGGGTCTCGCTCGCGCTCGCGCCGATCAACGCCTTCTCGAAGCCGGGGATGAGGTTCCCGCCACCGAGCTCCACCAGCTGGTCGCGCCCCTCGCCTCCCTCGAACAGCTCCCAGGTCGGCTCCTCGCCCTCGCCATCCTCGACCGCGATCGAGCCGACGTAGTCGACGACGACGAAGTCCCCCGTGGCCGCCGGGCGCTCGGCCGTCTCCAGACGCGCCAGGCGCTCGCGCATGGCGTCGATCTCCTGCTGGATCTGCTCCTCTGCAGCCTCGGGCTCACGGCGGGCGACCTCGAGTCCCCTGTACTCGCCGAGCTGCGCCGTGGGCAGGACGCCGATCTCGATCGAGAACTCCAGCGCCTCGCCCTTGGGGGGCAGCTCTCCGAGATCAAGCTTGGGATCGCCCACGGGGACGATCCCGGATGTCTCGATCGCATCGGAGTACCAGCTGGAGATCGTGTCGCGCACGGCTTCCTCCAGCACCACCTCGCGTCCCATCCGCTGGATCACCAGCGGCGCCGGGACCTTGCCCTTGCGAAATCCCGGGAGCTTGAGCTGCTGCCCGAGCTGGCGGGCCTTGCGCTCGAGCCGGCCCTCGAGCTCCTCGGCGGGCACCTCGACCTGCAGGCGCACGCGCGAGTCGCCGAGCTCGGTGAGTTTGGTCTTCAGGGCGCCCGACATCTCCGGCACGATACCGTGCGGCTCCGTGTCAGCCCTCCCTGCCCGCTCGCTGACCAGACGCCTGGAGACCTGGCTTTGGACTGGGCCGGTGGGTCATCTCCTCGGAGGCACACTGGACTTCATCCAGGCCCTTACCCGTTACCTGCGGGCGCGTGTGCGCGGCCGAGCGGTCCGCTAGGGACCGCCCGGCCGGCAGAGCAAGCGGCTTTTACGGCTAGGCCGCGGCGTGGGCGGGGGTGCGGCCGAACTGAAGTCGCGCGCCACGCGGAAGCACCAGCACGGGGCAGGTCGCGATCTCGACCAGGTGCGAGGCGGACGAGCTGATCGAGATGCGTCCCTCCTGCGCCTCGGGCCGAGAGTCGAGCACGAGCAGACCGGTACCCTCGTTGATGACGGGACCCACCGACGCACCCAGAGCACCCGCCAGGGCCTCGGCGGTCTCACGAGCACCGCCGTCGGCGTCGCCCACAGCCACGATCTGCTGGATGGGAGCAGCGTCGATGGTCTCGGCGAGATCCACGGGCGCGATCGCAACAGCGGTGCGGCCCGCCTGAAGCAGACGCTCGGCCGAGTTGCCGACCGCGATGTGGCCTTTGGCGGTGTGGGAGTCCGAGCAGAAGACGACCACCTCGGCGCCCTCTCGCTCGGCGAGCGCCGCAAGACCCTCGGGGGTGGAGCGGTCTGTGACCACGTGGCGAGCGGCCTGGGGGTCGCCGAGCAGCTGAGCGCCGCGCTCCAGCAGCGCGAGGGCCTCGTGCTGAGCGATGTCCTCGCGGGCACTGTCGGGCTCGGAGCTGTGGCGGACATACGCGAGCGACACCTCGCCGCCCGCACGAGCCAGGAGACGGCCGAGGGCGAGCGCGTCGTCCTCGTTTGCTGTGCCGTCGTAAGAGACGATGATCTTGGTGGACATTTGGGGTTCTCCTGTAGTTGCGACCGGCCACGATGGGCCCGATCGGTGTCTGTCGAAGTTCTGTTCTCTCGATTGTGGCACCCTCCTGCCATCAGCGCCAATGATTCTTATGATCTCTGCTATAAATTTTACTTATGCTCAATGTTGCCCGCTTGAAGGTCCTCCGGGAGGTCGCCTATCGCGGCTCGATATCCGCGGCGGCCGAGGCGCTCTCCTACACCCAGTCAGCCATCTCGCAGCAGATCGGCACCCTCGAGTCCGAAACTGGCATGACCCTGCTGGAGCGCCACCCCCGCGGGGTCAGCCTGACCGCTGCGGGCCAGACGCTCGTCGGCCACGCCGAGGGCATCCTCGCGGGCTTGGAGGCGGCCGAGTCGGCTCTCTCGGAGATCGCCGGGCTGCGCGGCGGACGCCTGCGTGTGGCCTCCTTCCCCACGGCCGGAGCCACCTTGATGCCCCGCGCGATAGCCACCTTCCGCTCGAGCTATCCCGACGTCGAGCTGACGCTGGCCGAGGGCGAGCCCGAGCAGATCGTCCCGCGCCTGCGCGCCGGTGAGCTGGACCTGGCGCTGCTGTTCGAGTTCGCCGGCGAGAGCCCGCTGGTGGCGGACATGACGCGCGTGGAGCTACTGGAGGACCCCATGTACCTGGCCCTGCCGGCCGACCACCCGCTCGTCGCGACGGACAAGATCAGGCTCAAGGACCTGGCGGGCGACGCGTGGGTGCAGACATCGCGCTCGAGCCCGTGCGCGAAGCATGTGGTGCGCAGCTGCCACGCGGCGGGATTCGAGCCCAACGTGACCTTCGAGAGCGACGACTACCAGACGGTCCAGGGCCTGGTGGCCGCGGGCGTGGGCGTGGCGTTGATCCCCGAGATGGCCCTGTCGGTCGTGCGCGAGGACATTGCCATCCGGGCCCTCGCCCCCGCGCCGCCGGTGAGGCAGGTGATCGCCGCCACCCCCGCGGTTGCTCGGCTGGTGCCAGGCGCCCCCGTGATGCTGGGCATCCTCGAACAGGCCGCCGCGCGCCTTGACTCCAAGCGCCTCCAGCAGGCGAGCTGATCCGCAAGGCGCAAGGAAAGGCGAGCCGATCTGCAGGGGGCCCAGCAATGCGCCCCTTGACCTCAGCACGGTCCTCCTACGCAAACGGGGCGCCCGGTCGATCGACCGGGCGCCCCGAGCTTTCCAGCTCTATCCCTTAGAGACTAGAGGCCTGCTTTGAGGACGAAGCTCGCGAGCTTTTTGTAGCCCAGCGCCGTCGGGTGAATGTCACCTTCGGGGAAGCTTTTGACAGCTTCGGGCGTAGCGGCGGCTTCGGCTTCAGCGTGACTGTAGCCTTTGGCTTCGAGGTATTTCTCGAAGTTGACCTTTTTGTCGTTTTCGTTGCACTCTTCGGTGTACTTGCAGATTGCCAGCGGCTCTTTTTTGGCGTTCTGCGGGTTGAACACGGGGAACGGGTTGGCGTATGTCACGCCAGGACCGAATTTCCCGGCAGCGATCGTGCCTTCAAACGCTTCGTTCAGTTTGATCTGAAGCGAGTCGCTTCCGGGCAGGATCTCGGCCTGCGGGTTGTAGAACCCGAGGACGACCACTGGACCGGCGTAACCGTAGTTGCGCAGGACACCGATTGCCGTGCCCACGTTGGTGATGATGTGGGTGAACAGACCGCCGGGGTACTCGTGGCCTTCAAGGCCCGCTTCAACCGTGATGCATTCGAAGACACCGCCCGAGAAGCCCTGTTCGGCGTCATAGGAGGAGTTCTCGCATTTGCCGACCGTCTCGAGCTCGTCGTTCGAGCCGATGTTCAGCGACACAGCCGTGACATTCCCGGCCGAGACAGCACCGATGGCAGCTTCAAGCTCGGAAGCTCCACCCGTTTCGGTCTTCAGCGGGAAGCCGGCCACGTTGTGGTAGGCACACGGTGCCGATACGTGCAGCGAGAATTCGCCTTTTTCTTCACGGCTTTTTTCGATCGATTTGCCCAATGGGCCGTTACCGATCAGTCCACCGCTGGTCTCACCGGGGCAACCGAGGTTGACGACGGCCAGTCCGTTACCGGCTTTCTTTTCAGTGGCCGCCAATTTCTGGCCGGCGATGCCGACATAGCCAGGTTCGAAGGCCGCCGGAGACTCCGTCGGGTAGTTCAGGTTGAACGTTTCCTCTTTGTAGCCGAAGGCAAGCGAGTCACCGAGGGCGACATAGGCGGTCGGTTTCAGAGTCGGTTTTGCACTTGCGCTTGACGCAAACAGCGCCGAGGCGACCATCACGAGCGCCAAGCAGCACCCGATCAATCGCCGGAACGAAACAGCCGAGCCATTCGTGGCTGACATCTCACATCCTCCTATACGTGCTGGGACATGCCCGCACGGACAGCCCCCTCATTGGATATATCCCTCACAGCAAGCTCCCCGAGCTGATCCAACTGGGCAGCGTAGCGGGCAAGATACCCACGCATACTCCAAATGTCAAGCCGTACGTGGCGACTGTTGTCAGCCCCAGTGGGACCGTATGACAACAAAAAACCGCTGGAAACCAGCGAGATGTGGACGCCGCGGGGGGCACGAGCGCCGATGCCCTCGCGTGACGCACGAGCCCCTGCGTGACGTCCGGGGCGGCTGGCACATTAATGAGTCCAGCAATTCGAGAAGGGTCGTGAACGATGTCCGTACTGGGTTTTCTGCTGCTGATCGTCGGAGCTCTGCTCGGCGCCGCCTGTGCCGCCTTCCTCACGCGCCGCAGCCGCGAGCACATGCGCGCGGAACTTAAGGCGATCTCTGTGGACGTCCTCGCTCAGACCGGCGAGAGCCTCGCCCAGCGCGTCTCGGAGGCGCGCCGTGCCGAGGAGGAGCGCGCCAGCGGCGAGATGGCACTCCGCGCCGAGGAGATCAAGGGCATCGTCGGCCCGGTAGCCGAGAAGCTCGGCCGAATGGAGAGCGAGATCGGACGCCTCGAGCGCGAGCGCCGCCAGGCCCAGGGCGAGCTGGCCCAGATGGTCCGCCAGCTCGGCGATGGTGTCGGCACGCTGCGTCAGGAGGCCGGGAACCTGGTCTCTGCTCTGAAGCGTCCCAGCACCCGCGGCGCCTGGGGGGAGATCCAGCTGCGCAACGTGGTCGAGATGGCGGGCATGGTCTCGCACTGCGACTTCGTCGAGCAGAGCACGATCCAAACCGGCGATGGGATCCTGCGCCCCGACATGCTCGTGCGCCTGCCCGGGGGCAAGCTGGTGGTGGTCGACTCCAAGGTGCCGCTCGACGCCTATCTCTCCTCGATCGAGGCGACCGCCGAGGATGAGCGCGAGCTGCACGCAGTACGCCACGCCAGGCAGACCAGGGATCACATCTCCAAGCTCGCCGCCAAGGGCTACCAGCGCCAGTTCGACTCGACACCGGAGTTCGTGGTGATGTTCGTGCCCTCCGACGGCATCTACCAGGCCGCTCTCTCCCAGGACCCCGCCCTGATCGAATACGGGGTCCAGCAGCAGGTCCTGATGGCGACGCCCACGACCCTCATCGGACTGCTGTGGGCAGTGCACTACGGCTGGCGACAGGAGCTGATCGCCGAGTCCGCCCGCGAGATCGCCGAGTCCGCCCGCGAGCTGCACAGGCGACTGGGACGCTTCGTGGAGCCCCTCACAAAGGTTGGACGTCAGCTCGACTCGGCCATCTCGGCCTACAACGAGGCGGTGGGCTCATTCGACCACCGCGTCATTCCCCAGGTCCGGCGCATCGAGCAGGCAGGAGCCGCGTCGGATAGAGAGGTGCTCACGCCGAACGCGGTGGAGATCACCGCCCGGGCGATCACCGCACGACCGGAGCTCGTCCCCGACGAGCCAGAAGTGCCCCGACCCCGCGCAACGCCGCTGCGCAGCGCCGAGGAGCGGATCTCCGCCGGCGCGTGAGCACCACGGCGATGAGCGCCAGCGCGACGGGGACGGTGGCGGGCAGCTCGTTGATGAGGAAGAACAGAAGGTCGAAGCCGAGCGCCAGCAACGCAGCCAGCCACGCTCCCCGCAGCTGCTCAGAGCGCCCGAGCGCCACGGCCAGCAGGCCCCCAAGCACCCCCGCGATGAACAGGTCGCCGTAGCCCATGACCGCCGAGCCGAACACCGCGCTTTGAAGCCGCGGCAGACCGGCTGCGGGGTGCGCGGCGTTCAGCGCGTTGTTCGGCCGCTGCAGGAGATCTGCGACCACCAGCGCCGTGTCCGCTACCGCCATCGTCACGATGCCGGCCGCCAGCCAGCGTGCCGGGGTCACAGCCGCCAACACCGTTCCGAGAGCCACACAGCTCAGTCCGGACAGAACCAGCGCCGCCCCCTCGCCGGCCAGACCCCCGCGGTCGACCCAGGCGAGCACGAACAGAGGGACGACCAGCAGCGCCCTCTGGGGACGCGCACCTCGCGAGAGCCAGCCGAGCGCGAGCACGGCAAGCAACGGGACGGCCACCAGCGCCAGGTAAGTCAGCGCCTGCGCGCTCGCGCTTTCAGCGGCCCTCGCCACGAACACGAACGCCACCACCGACGCCGGCGGCACAACCGCCCATCTGCGGCCCCGCAGACGCTGCGGCAGAACAGCCGGAAGGCGGCTGGGGCTCGCCACGAGCGCGCCCTGCACCAGTGAGAGCACAGCTATGGACAGCCAGAACGGTGGCATGAGCACACAAAATAGATCGCCGCGGGCGCCCCGGCGCCCCCCGCCCGCGTACGATGAGCGACGTGGACGCATCCGTCGCACAGGCGCCGCCCATCCTGCACCTGTCATCCGTCGTCGGCAGCCCGCTTCGCGACTCCGAGGGAGAGCGCCTCGGCAAGGTCGATGACCTGATCGTCCGGCTCGGCGGCACTGGCTATCCACCGATCACCGGTTTCCTCGTGACCGTCGCCGGGCGCCCCTCGTTCCTCGGCGTCGACCGCGTCTCTGAGATCGGCGCCAACGGAGTGGTCATGCGCAAGGCCAAGCTCGACCTGCGCCACTTCGAGCGCCGCCAGGAGGAGGTGCTGCTCAAGCGCGACCTGCTCGACCGCCAGCTGATCAACGTGGAGGGCGCACGGCTCGTGCGCGCCAACGAGATCGAGCTCGCCCTCGTCGCCGGCGCCTGGCGCGTCGTGGGGGTCGACACGGGACCGCGTGGAGGCCTGCGCCGGCTGCTGCCCAAGGGGCTCGGCTCCCACATAGCAACCGGCGAGTTCCTCGACTGGGCCGGCGTGGAGCCGTTCGTGGGACATGTGCCAACCGTCCGCCTGCGCGTGCCCCACCCCAAGCTCGCCAAGCTCCATCCGGCCCAGATCGCCGACCTCGTGGAGGCCGCCTCGCGCCACGAGGGCGAAGAGATCATCCAGGCGGTGGGCGATGACGACCGCGAGCTCGAGGCCGACGTGTTCGAGGAGCTCGACGATCAGCATCAGCGCGAGTTCCTGGAGGACCGGCCCGACGACCAGGTCGCTGAGATCCTCTCGCGGATGGCCCCCGACGATGCCGCCGATGTGGTCGGCGAGCTCGACGAGGAGCGCCGCGAGCCCGTGCTCGCGCTGCTTCCCGTCTCCCATCGCGTCAAGGTGCGCGCCCTGCTCGGCTATGACCCAGCGGAGGCAGGCGGGCTGATGAGCCCCGATTTCATCCTGCTCCCCGGCACGACGGCCGTCGGCGATGCGCTCGAGACGGTCCGTCGCAGCGACATCGCCGCCGAGCTGCTGAGCAGCGTGTTCGTCTGCTCGAGTGAGGGCTCACTCGAAGGCAGCGTGCCCGTCACGGCGCTCCTGCGGGCAGCGGCCGGGCAGCGGCTGGATGGCATGGTCAAGCACGAGACTCCCTGTCTCGACCCGAATGCGTCCTTCGAGGAGGTGGCCCGCCTGATGGCCGACTACAACCTCACCTCCATCCCCGTGGCGGACGAGAACGAGCAGATGGTGGGCGTCGTCACAGTCGACGACGTGCTTGAGGCAATGCTTCCACGAGGCTGGCGCAGGCGGTTCGGGCTTCTCGGCGAGGACTGAATAGACTCGGGCGCAGTGAATCCTCCCGCGGGAAAGTTCGATGGCGGTCCGAGTACCGCCCCTCATGCGTCGGATCCGGTCGGCCACACGTGGCCGACCGCGCCTGCCTGCCCGGCTTAACCCCCGCCGAGCACGAATCTTCGCCATTCTGGGCCTGCTCGGCCCGGGTCTGATCGCGGCCAACGCCGGCAACGACGCAGGCGGAATCGCCACCTACTCCTCCGTCGGCGCCAAGTATGGATACGGGCTGCTGTGGACGATCCTGCTGATCACCGTCTCCCTCGGTCTCGTGCAGATGCTGGCCGCACGCATGGGCGTGGTAACCGGCAAGGGGCTGGCCGAGCTGGTGCGCGAGGAGTACGGGATCCGCTGGTCGGTGTTCGCTACCAGCGCCGTGGTGATCGCCAACCTCGGCATCTGCATCTCGGATTTCGTCGGCATCGGCGCCGCCCTCGGGCTCGCCGGGATCCCGGCGCAGATATCGGTCCCGATCGCCGCCGTTGGGATCTGGCTGATCATCGTCCGCGGCTCCTACCGGTCGGCCGAGCGGATCTTCGTCTGGTTCACGATCCCCTTCTTCGCCTATCCGATCGCCGCCATCCTCGCCCATCCCCACTGGGGCTCTGTGGGCAAAGCGCTGGTTGTCCCCACGATCCACACCAACTCGGCCTTTCTGCTGCTGCTGATCGCCACCGCCGGCACCACCATCACCCCCTACATGCAGCTCTACCTGCAGTCGGCCGTGGTCGAGCGGGGCGTGCGCGAGGACGATCTGCGCAAGGAGGAGCGCGAGGCCGTCTCGGGGGCCGTGTTCGCCAACATCGTGGCGGGCTTCATCATCATCGCGACGGGCGCCACGCTGTTCACGCACGGCGTCCACAGCATCTCCTCGGCCGCCGACGCGGCCCGCGCGCTGCGCCCCTTCGCGGGTAGCTACGCCGAGGTCCTGTTCGGCATCGGCCTGCTCGGCGCGAGCCTGCTCGCGGCCGCCATCCTGCCGATCGCTACCTCCTACGTCGTCTCGGAGTCCCTCGGCTACGAGAAGGGCGTGGGCCGCCGTCGCGAGGAGGCACCGGTGTTCGTGAACATCATCACCGCCATGATCATGATCAGCGCCTTCGTGGCCGTCATCCCGGGCGTGCCCGTGATCTCGCTGCTGATCGCCGTGCAGGTGGTCAACGGCGTGCTGCTGCCAATCAACCTCTTCTTCATCTGGCGCCTGGCTCGCTCGGTCAACGTCATGGGCGCGCGCCGCAGCCGCGGCCTGCTCGACGGCACCGCTGCCGTCACGGTCGCGGTTACATCGACGCTCTCGGTGGCGCTCGTAATCATCACCCTCGTCGGCCTGTAGAGGCCCCCGACGGGCTACTTGGCGTGCACCCCGTCTGACAGCAGCAGCGAGGCGCCGATCGCACCGCCGAGGTCACCCAGCGCCGCCACGTGCACGTGCGGCGGCTGAGAGTCGTTGAACAGGTGGGGAGCCATCTCCTCGGAGATGCGCTTGGCATAGGGATGCCCGAGGCGCACGCCCAACCCGCCACCGATGACCACGCCCTCCACGTCGAGGACGTTCACCACCGAGGCGATACCCGCGCCGAGCGCTCGCACGGCGCGGTCGAGCATTTGGATTGCGAGCTTGTCCTCACGCTCCAGCGCGCGTGCCCAGATCCCACTCGTGAGACGGGTCCGTCCATGCTCCTCCATCAGCTTGAACAGGTCGGTCTTGCGGCCCTTCTCCTCGTGCAGCTTGCGCACGTGCAGTTCCATCGCCGCCCGCCCCGCATACGCCTCCATGCAGCCCTTGCGCCCACACGTGCAGCGCGCCCCGTCGAGCTCCACCACCACATGCCCGATCTCGCCCGCGCCGCCGCGCCCGGTCCATGGCTTGCCGTCGAGGATCAGCCCCCCGCCGACCCCGGTGCCCCAGAACACTCCCAGCAGCGAGTCATAGAGGCGCCCCGCGCCGAGACGAAACTCCGCGTCGGTGGCAACCTGCACGTCGTTGCCGACCCGCACCTTGCAGCCGAATGACTCTTCGAGGGTGCCGGCGAGCGGGAAGGTGCCTTCCCAGCCGGGCAGGTTGCGGGCGCTCGTCACCTTGCCGTCCTCGATCACCCCCGGCGAGCCGACACCCACACCCGCAAGCGCCTGTGACTCGATCTCGGCCGCCTTCGCCGCGTCGCGCAGGGCGATCTCCATCTCCTTGGCCACATCCGCCGGGCCTCCAGTCGTGGGAGTGGGGCGCCTGGCCGAGCCAATCGCGTTGTGCACCTCGTCGACGATCACCGCCTGGATCTTGGTGCCCCCGAGGTCGATCCCGCCGTAGCTGGACATCGGCGGATCATGGCACAACCAGGCCGCGCGCCGGCCACGCTCGGCCCTCACGTCGAAGAGGGGCTCTTATACAAATTTAGCCGCGCTTGCAGCCTTTCTTCACGCCTTCTTACAGCCTGGGCCGACTATCTGTGCAGCACCATGACCGACACGAACACCCGAGCATCCTGGCTCGTATACGCACTGGGTGTTCTCTGCGCCGGTGCCATCGTGGCAGCCATCCTCGTCGTGGGTCCCGCCTCCGGCAGCCAGGCAACGATGACCCGCACGGCCACCGTTGCCCAGGGAGTTGTGCAATCCACCGTTTCGGGCACCGGCAACCTCCAGGCCGCCAGCCAGCTGAACCTCGGCTTCAAGACCGGCGGCACCGTCACCCACATCTATGTCACCCAGGGTCAGCAGGTCGTCCAGGGTCAATTGCTGGCGACACTCGATCCCCAGAGCGCAGAAGTGACGCTCGAACAGACCAAGGCAACGCTTCAGTCCGCCGAAGCCAACCTCGCCAAAGAGGAAGAAACCGAAGGCGAATCCGCGGGCGGCTCCTCGACCGGCGGCGGCGCAGCCGGGAGCACTACCGCCGCAGCAGCCGCCGTCGAGAAGTCTCGGCCGGTGGCTGGCGCCGCCGCCACGCCGACGGGGGTCTCTACCTCAACGAGCACGTTTGCGCCGCCCACAACGACGGCAACACCCACACCCACCACCACACCCACGCCGGCCACGCCCACGACCACCACGCCGAGAGCCACCGCTCCGAGCACGAGCACACCGCGTAGGACCACCACGACCAAACACGAAGCCACCAAGGAAGCAACGACCACAACCAGCTCCACCGCGACGCCGAAAGCGACGATCAGCGCCGCCACCCGCGAAGCGAACATCGCGTCGGCCAAGGCATCCGTCAAGAGCGACAGGCTGACGGTGCAGAGCGACGAACAGGCCGTCCAGAGCACCAAGCTCTACGCCCCCGAGGACGGCACGATCGTCTCGCTCTCGGGCCAGGTCGGCGAAGTCGTCTCGGGAAGCGGAACCAGCCGCGCGTCCGCAAGCTCGTCGAGCTCCTCCGGATCGGGAGCCACGGGGTCGGGCGGGGCGGCGGGGACGGGGCGCTCGGCCACCGGCTCCTCGAGCTCCTCGACATCCGCGGGAGCATCGAGCTCGACGAGCTCGGCCTTCGCGGTGCTGAGCGACCTCAGCTCGATGGAGCTCGTCGCTCCGCTGAGCGAATCGGAAATCGGTAACGTCAAGGCCGGCCAGATCGCAACGGTCACGGTGGAAGCGCTCGAAGGGCGCAAGGTGGCAGCCCACGTCCGGGAAGTGGCCATCCTCTCCACCAGCAACAGCGGCGTGGTCAGCTACGACGTGACCTTCCAGCTCGACCAGATGGAACCGGGACTGAAGCCGGGGATGAGCGCCACCGCGGAAGTGGTGGTCAAGCAGGCCGAAGGGGTCAACGTCCCCACCACCGCCATCTCCGCCGGAACGGTGACGGTCGTGCGCGCCGGCAAGCACGTACGCCAGCGCGTCGTCACGGGCCTGGCGGGCAACAGCTCGACGATCGTCCTCAGCGGGCTGAAGGCAGGCGAGACGATCGTGCTGCCCACCACCTCCACGAGCACCCGTAGCTCGACCACATCGGGCTTGCGCCGGGCTCTCGGGGGCGGTGCGACGGGCGGCCTCGGCGGTCTCGCAGGCGGCGGAGGCCCGCCGGCGCTCTTCAGGGGAGGCGGCGGCTGATGCGCCGGCCCCTACGCCTAGGTGCGGCAACCCGACGGCGTGCGCCACGCCGGCACCCTGTGGTGAGCCGGGGCGCCGCCGAGCACGAGGGCGATGGCCCGCCCCACCCGGTGATCGAGGTGCACGATGTCTCCAAGGTGTTCGAGCTCGGGCAGATCCGTGTGCGGGCGCTGCGCGATGTCTCGCTGCGAATCGACAGCGGCGATCTGGTCGCCATCATGGGCAGCTCGGGCAGCGGCAAGAGCACGCTGATGAACATCCTGGGCTGCCTCGACATACCGAGCAGCGGCCGCTACCTGATCGACGGCGTGGATGTCAGCGCGATGGACGAGGACGACCTCGCCGACCTGCGCAACCGCAAGATCGGCTTCGTCTTCCAGAGCTTCAACCTCGTTGCGCGGACCAGTGCGCTGGTCAACGTCGAGCTTCCCCTCGCCTATGCCGGGCTGCGAGGCTCGGCGCGTCGATCTCTCGCCGAACGCGCGCTTGCAGCGGTCGGTATGGCCCACCGCATGCACCATCAGCCCTCCGAGCTCTCGGGAGGCCAGCAGCAGCGGGTCGCCGTTGCTCGCGCCCTGGTGACGAACCCCTCTTTGATCCTGGCCGACGAGCCGACGGGGAACCTGGACTCCCACTCCACCGAGGACGTGCTGCGGATCTTCTCCCGACTCAACGAGGAAGGGCGCACGGTGGTGTTGATCACCCACGAGCCCGACGTCGCCGAGCAGACCAAGCGTGTGATCCGACTCAGCGACGGCGAGGTCGTGGAGGACCGCCGCATGCTAGACGTGCACGATGCCCCTCCCCCACCTCAGCGGCTGAAGTCCTCACACCACCCGGCCCAGACGAGCGCAGTGAAGGCCGGCAGATGATCGCTCCCGAGACGCTGCGAATTGCATGGAGCGGGATCACCGCGAACAAGCTGCGCTCGGGGCTGACGATTCTCGGCATGACAATCGGAGTGGCCTCGGTGATTGTGCTGATCGCCGTCGGCAACGGCTCCTCCAAGGCCGTGCAGTCGCGCATCCAGAGCCTCGGCACCAACGTACTGATCGTGCAGGGCAGCGGTGGCTTTCGCGGCGGCGCGCGCGCCAGCGGCGTGAGCAGCGTCTCGCTCACCAGGCAGGACGCCGAAGCTCTCCAGAGCCCGGGTCTCGCTCCCGACGTGCTGAGCGCTTCCCCCGTGGTGAACGCGAGCGCCGTGAAGCTGGTGGCTGGGAGCTCGAGCTATGAACCGTCCTCGTTCGTCGGCACCACCCCCTCCTATCTGAGCGCTCACAGCTACAAGCTCGCCGAAGGCGCCTCGTTCACAGCCGAAGACGTGAGCAAGCACAAGCGGGTGGCGGTGATCGGCCAGACGGTCCTGCAGGAACTGTTCGCCGGAACGAGCCCGGTGGGGCAGAACATGAAGGTCAGCGGGAGCAACTACGAAGTGGTGGGTGTGCTGGCCGCGAAGGGCTCCAACGGCGCGACCAACGAGGACGATGTCGTGATGGCACCGATCTCCACGGTGCAGGCTTCGCTCACGGGCACCGGCCCCATCGACTCGATCACCGTTCAGGCCAAGTCGGAAGGCTCTCTGAACTCAGCGGAAGGGGAGGTCACCCAGATCCTCGACGAACGCCACAAGATCAAAGACACGGCCGAACCCGGCTTCAGCGTCCTCAACCAGGGTTCGCTGCTGGAAACCTCGAGCTCCACCAGCAGCGTCTTCACGACGCTGCTCGGAGAGGTGGCCGCCATCTCGCTGCTGGTCGGCGGGATCGGCGTGATGAACATCATGCTCGTGAGCGTCACCGAGCGCACACGCGAGATCGGCATCCGTAAGGCGATCGGGGCTCGCCGCAGCGACATTCTCACCCAGTTCCTCACCGAGGCCGTGCTCGTGTCGCTGTTCGGGGGCCTCGCCGGAGTGGCCGTAGGGGTCATCGGCAGCCAGTTCGAAATCGCCGGTGTGCATCCCGAAATCGCCGGCTACTCCATCTTCCTCGCCTTTGGGGCGGCGCTCGCCTCGGGGCTGTTCTTCGGTACCTATCCCGCCGCCCGGGCTGCGCGCCTCAGACCGATCGAAGCGCTGCGCTTTGAGTGACCCCACCTCCCCCCACCAGGAGCCCCCCATGCCATCCGAGCAACCGCCTGCACAGGAGAGCCTCGCCCACCCCCATCCCGATGCGCCCGAGCCGCAAACGGCGGCCTATGAGCCGATCGGGGAGGACGATGGATGGCTGCAGGAGCCCGAGGAGCTGCCTCGCCGTCCACGACGCCGGCTGACGGGGCCCCTCCCGCTTGCCATGCTCACCGTGCTGCTCACAGCCTGTGGCTTCATCGGCGGCGTGCTCGTGGAGAAGGGCGAAGCCTCGTCGAGCTCCTCCACGAGCATCCCGTCCGGTCTCGCCTCTCGCTTTGCCGCTCTCCGCGGCGCCTCGGCAGCTGGTGCCGGCGGGGGCACGGGGTCTGGCGCCGCCGGCTCCGGGACGGGCAGCGGCTTCACCAGGCCGACCGCCGGTACCGTGGCCTACCTGGCCGGCAGCACGCTGTATGTGACCAACTCCGAAGGCAACACCGTCAAGGTCATTACCTCGCCGGCCACCAGCGTCTCGAAGACGGTCAAATCGAGCCTCCGGGGCATCCATCCCGGGGAAACGGTCACGATCGTCGGCGCCACCGGATCGAGCGGAACGGTCAACGCCGAATCGATCAGCGTCGGCTCTGGCGCCGGCGATGGCCTCGCCGGGCTGTTGGGCCGGGCTGGCGCCGCACCGACGGGCGGCTCGAGTGCCAAAGGCGGCGAAAGCGCCGGCGGACAGGCCCTGTTCGGGGGCGGATGAGGCGAGCGCCCCCCGCATTGCTTAGCCCCCACTTAGCCGTGAGTCGCAAAGTATCCGGCGACACATCATCTACAAGGAGCTCCATGTCTCGAATCACTGGCAGCAAAAGCAGATCGGCGGTCCTGACCGCTTTCGTCGTGCCCCTGGCATGCCTCACGTTGGCCTCCTGCGGCGGTTCCTCTTCCACCAGCTCGTCGTCTAGCAACGCCGCGAGCACCACCGCGGCCACCACCTCCCCATCGGCGAAAGCGGGGGCCGTGCCGGCCCCTGGCAAACGCTTCGGCGCCCTGCGCGAATGCCTCCAGAAGGCCGGCATCACGCTGCCCAAACGTACTCCCGGCCAGCCCGGCGGCTTTCTCGCGGGCGGCGGACCTCAGCTGCCAAAGGGCGTGACTCGCGCCCAATACGAAGCAGCGGTCAAGAAGTGCGGAGGCTTCGGCGGCGGGCGCCTGCGCCCCGGTGGCCCGCTGCAGCGCGTGAAAAGCCCGGCCTTCACCGCGGCCCTGACGAAATTCGCCGCCTGCATGCGTGAAAACGGCGTGAACGTACCGGCCCCCAACACGTCGGGCAAAGGCCCAATCTTCAGCACCAAAGGCCTGGACCCGGCGAGCGCCAAGTTCAAAGCCGCCCAGGTCAAGTGCGCAAGCGTCCTTCGCAACAGCTTCCGGGCACAGCCCGGAGCGGGCGGCGCACCGACAGGCTAGAGCTTCTCGCGCTTGGGCTAGGGCTTCAGGCGCTTGGGATCGGGGATCGCCGCCGAGCTCGGCTTGGTGGCGATCTTCGGTGTCGGCAGTCCGCCCACGCGAGTCACCAGCTGGTTCCACTGTTCGACGCTGAGCGCCGTCGTGGTCACCAGCGGCGACGGCGCGGCCCGTCCGGTGCTCGCGGAGTGAGCTGCCGTGCCGACGGCGCTTGCGCGCAGCGGGCTCGTGGTCTGCGGCGGCTGGAAGGTCAGGCCGATGTGATTCCAGGAAGAAGACACCGAATGGGTGTTCGAGGCGCCCGGGTAGCGCATCAGGCTCACGATCTCATGTGGGACGAATTCGCCCGGGAGCGTGAGCAGCGCCCTGATCGTGAGGTCCGTGATCGTGCCCGGACCCTGATGACCGGCGATCGCAACGCCGTTGATCGCCGAGATCTCGACCGCGTCTCCCTTCGCCTGGGTCGTGGCGACGCCCGCGGCGGTTTCGCTGGGCTGGCCGCAGCGCAGGGCGCTCACGGTCGGCTTCAGGCCGCTGCGTGAGAGGAACGCGAGCACAGCGAGAACCCGCTTGTCGACGAGACCGGCGGAGATGTCCTGGCGGCCGCACTTGTAGATAGTGATCCCGGGATCGGAGAGCACGGCGCGCTGCAGCTGGGCCTTGGGCTGCAGGAACACGTCGCTCGCGGTTGCACCGAGGAGTGCGTTCGTCGCCTTCGCTCCGCGCGGGTGCAGCGCCGCCTGCAACTGGGCCCAGTTGGCGAGGATCGGGCCTGGGTCGATCGTGCCCGCGTCGCCCGAGGGGCGGATCGCAAAGCGCAGATGTCCGTCTTTGTTGCCCGCGGGGACCTGGACGCGGCCGAGCACGGTTCCGCTGGTGACCACCGATCCGCGGTGCAGCGGCAGATGCGTTCCCGCGCGCGTGCTGCGCAGCTTGCGAGCAGTGCTGGCGGCGACGGCCGCGCGCGCGTCGGGGTTGCCGGGGTGGGCAAACAGGCGCGCCTTGCCCATTCCCGCCGGGGCTTCTTCTCCGCTCGTGCTGGGAACCGCCGCCTGGCCGCCGTGCCCGCCGGCGGTGGGTGCCTGCTTGTGCGGCGCCGCCACATGCAGTGTCAGCGGCGATTGGCTGCCGGCGGTGGCGGGCAGCGACGGCGCCGGGGCGGGCGTGCTGGCCGCTTCGACCACCGGCGACTTCACCGGCGCGCTGGGCGTCTCCCCCGGGGTGTAGGTCGGGGCGATGCTGCCAAGCCCGGCATAGGTGAAGAGATCTCCGTAGACGTCGCGCAGGACGATGAACTTGCCGAGCTCATGCGAGTCGCCGAGCTGCACGATGCGCCCGGCCTGCACGGCCACCACCGAAGCGTTGGGGGCACTCGTGATGTCGATCAGCTGAGGCAGCTGGGCCTTGGCGGCGAGGGCCTTGGAGCTCGCCGCAGCGGGCGACAGGGGGGGCGATGCGCCGGCGGGCGATGCGCTGGGAGCGGCGGCGCTCGCGGCCGGCAGGGCGGCCGCGCCTGCCGTCGCGCTCGAGGGGGACACGCTCGGGGCTGGAAGCGCCGACCATGCCAGCTGCTTGCCGGTGACGGGGAGGCGACCGTCGATCAGACCCGTGAGCGTCGCGATCACGGCCTTCGGATAGGTCGAGATCAGCTTCGCCCGGAGCAGCACCGATTCGGCGTATTCTTCGGAGTGGTTGTACGCGAGGATCGCGTCGCGCAGGTTGGTGGCGGCTCCCGCAGCACGCAGGTACCGGGCGGCCGCAAACACGGCGTCAACGGGGTTGTAGGGATCGGCGTAGCCTGCGCTCAGGGCGTCCACCCCGTACTGCAGCCAGGTGGAGGGCATGAACTGCATCCACCCCACCGCCCCCGCGCTCGACACCGACAGGTCGGTGCCGTAGTCGGTCTCGATTTCGTTGATCGCGGCGAGGATCTGCCAGGGAACGCCGTACTGGACAGCGGCAGCCTTGTAGATCGGCAGCAGGAACACCGGAATGCGGTAGAAGCCGAGCGCCTGGGCCGATGCGTCGGAGGACGCCAGAATGGCCGCAAGGGCGCCGGCCTGTGCAACTGTCTGCGGCGAGGCGGCCACGTTGTTGGGGCCCGACGCCTTCTTGGGGGCGGTTTCCGGGGTGGTGGGCTTGGTGGGCGTGACGCTCTTGGCCGGCGATCCGCCACGGGTCGCTTGCTGCTTGTGCTTCAGCACGACAACCGGCGCTTCCGCGGGGGGTGGCGGGGGAGCGGGCACCGTTGTGGAGGCGGTCGTCGGCGGCGTCGCCGGGGCGGGCGTCGTCGTGGTCGAAGGGGGCGTGGCCGGCTGGCTGGTGGTCGGAGCCGGCGCTTCGGTGGTGGTCGGCGGAGGCGTGGAGCCTTCGGCGGCGGTCTGGGTGCCCGTTTCGCCGGCCGCCAGCGCCGGCGCCCCGAGACCGGCAGCGGTCAGCCCGCCGCCCGCCAGGGCGGAGAGCAGCGCGCGCCAAGCCCTGCTGCGGGCGTTGATCACAGGCGGCATACTCTGAAATTACTCATTCTCGGGTGTCCCATGGTTGTGGTGGCTCGGCAAACCCACAATCGCGGGGTGCGCCCACCGTGATTCATATCGGCAGGCAAGCACGAATCCGTAAAGGATTCGTAATCGAGCTGACAAATCTTTGATCGCGTCATCGTCAGGTGCACCTGCAACGGGCTGACCGTAGCGGCAGCACAGGCGGAAACGCTCAGACGGGCAGAAACAGACACGCTGAGCTGTCTTCGCCCCCCTCCACCCTAGTCCTGCGGCCCACGATCGGGCGCTGGTCACACGGTGGGACCTCCGCTGGGTGGGGTCGCGGCGATCCAGGCCTCCCGGCGCCACCCGCTGGCGCCTGCAATCGCTAAGGTTCTGGGCGTGGTAACGATCCTCTCAGTCCTGCAGGTGATCTTCGCCGTGATCGTGGTCTTCCTGGTGCTGATGCACTCGGGCAAGGACGCCGGGCTCTCCGGCGCCTTCGGCGTCGGCAGTGGCGCGGGCCCGCTTGGCGGTGGGTCGCTGGTCGAGCGCAACCTCAATCGCTGGACCATCCTCTTCGCCGTCCTGTTCTTCCTGAACGCGATCATCCTGCTCAAGAGCTCCTGAGCGCCGCTCCGCGGCCTACTCGTCAGGACCGTCCTCGCCCGGTTCGGGTCCGGAAGCCTCTGCCTCGCCCTGTGCAGATACTGAAAGCTCGGGGGCCGCTCTTCTCGAGCGCGCCTCCTCGGCCTCGATGCGGTTGAGCAGCTCCAGCGCCTCTGCCCGCAGCTGCGCATCGGTCGCTTGGTAGTCCTCCTGTGAGAGCTTGCCCGTGCGAAAGTCCAGCTCTAGATCGCGAATCTCGCGGTACTTGGCCTCGCGTGCGGCCTCGAGGTCGTCGTGCTCGAAACTGGATGGCGCAGGGCTCTCCGTCGTACCGGGCCCAGCGATCTGCCCCTCCCCGGGCGAGTCCTGGCGCGAGCCGCGCAGGGGCCCACTGACAACCAGCACGACCAGTCCGAGCAGCACGAGGATCGAGATCGCGATCAGAGCGCTCACTCGATCAGGCTCGCACGGTGGCTCGGATCAGGCGCGCGCCAGACCCCGAACGGAACGGGCGCGCGAACGCGCCGCCACGCGACGACGCGCGAAGAACAGGGCCCATCCTCCCGCGGGCCAGATCGCGATCAGACCACCGCCGAACACGATCAGACCACCGATCCAGATCCACATGACCAGCGGGGAGACGATGAAGTGGAACTGCGCCTGCGGCGGGTGCTTGAGATATTCGCGGGCCAGATAGCCGATCGCCACGATCGACTCTTCCGAGGACAGGGTCTTGTTCCCCGCCTTGATGATCCGCTGCAGGGCGGGCGCTTCGATATCGGGCTCCACGGCGCTCCACACATCACGGGTGATCCCCCCGTCGAGCGCCACATGGCTGACGGGTTGTCCGCCGATCAGGCTGCCAACGGTTCCCTGGCCGGCTTCCTGGGAGGCGTAGTAGCCCTCACTCGGATAGAGCGTGGCGACGTGATGTCCGCCCTTGCTCACGTCGAGCACGGCCCCCAAGCTCAGCGTGGAGCCCGTGTGGGCACGGTCGTACTTGGGGGTGATCGTCGCCGTGGGACGCAGGTAGCGGACCGTGTAGGACCCCACTCGTGTGGACTGCCCTGGTGAGAGGCCGAGCTCGGAGGCGTGCTGGAAGGAGGACGAGGCCGCCACCCCGATGAAGAGCACGGCGATGCCGATGTGCACCACGTATCCCCCATAGCGGCGGCGATTGCGTTGGATGAGCGCTACGAACGCCTGTGGGACAGCCTCGCCGGCCATCGCCCGGCGGGCGCGAACGCCACGGAAGAACTCCTGCCCGATGCTGCCGAACACGAACGCCGCGCAGCAGAACATCGCGATCGCAAAGGGCTTGTCCGCGATACCGCCGCCCAGCAGCGCGACGAGCGCCACCAGGGCAGCGAGGATCGGCACGAGGAAGTTCCGCCGCGCGTTGGCGAGGGTGGCGCGTCGCCAGGCGATCACCGGCCCGATGCCGCTCAGCAGCACCAGGATCAACGCGAGTGGCACCGTGTAGCGATCGAACCAGGGCGGGCCGACCGAGGATTCCTGGCCGGTCAGAGCCTCGGAGATGAGGGGGAAGTAGGTACCCCAGAAGATCACGAAGCACAGGCCCACCAGCACCAGGTTGTTGGCCAGGAACATCGACTCCCGCGAGAGCAGCGAGTCGAGCCGGTGCTCGGAGCGAAGCATCTCCCGCCGCGATACCACCAGGTAGATCGAGCCCCCGATGAGGACGGCGATCAGGCACACGAACGGCACGCCCAGGGTGGCTCCCCCGAAGGCGTGGATCGAGTTGAGCACGCCGCTGCGCACCAGGAAGGTGCCCATGATGGCGAGCGTCCCGGTGGCCAGCACCAGCGAGACGTTCCATACCTTCAGCATCCCGCGCTTCTCCTGGATCATCAGCGAATGCAGGAAGGCGGTGCCCGTCAACCAGGGCATCAGCGAGGCGTTCTCGACGGCATCCCAGCCCCAGTAGCCGCCCCAGCCGAGCTCCGAGTAGGACCAGCGCGCGCCGAGCAGGATGCCCACGCCGAGGAACAGCCACGCCGCGAACGCAAAGCGGCGGATCGCCCTGATCCAGTCGGCGTCCACCCTTCGCGCGAGCAGCGCGCCCATCCCGAAGGCCAGGGGGATCGTGCACAGCGTGTAGCCCGAGTAGAGCATGGGCGGGTGGATCATCATCGTGGGGAAGCGCAGCAGCGGATCGAGCCCCTGCCCTTCGGCGGGCGCCGGATGGGTGGTGGCGAATGGATTGGCGTAGAAGACCATCAGCGCGATGAAGAAGCCGCCGAAGCCGAGCAGGATGGCGGTCGCATAGGAGGCGATGTCGCGCATCCGCCTGCGCGTCAGGAACAGGGCCAGGCTCGACCACATCGACAGCAGCCACGCCCACAGCAGCAGCGACCCTTCCTGCGATGACCACACCGCGGCGGCGCGATAGGCCATCGGGGTGGTGCGGCTGGAGGTGTCGGCCACGGTGTTGAAGACGAAGTCGTTGCGCAGGAAGGCGACCTCGAGCACGGCGAAGGCGACGGTGAGAACGCCCGCCAGGGCGTAGACCGCCCGCCGCCCGGACTCCGAGAACTCGATTCGTCCGCTGCGCACGCCGTACAGCGATGCGCCGATCCCGTACACGCACACGAGCAGCGCCAACAGAAGGCATGCGAACCCGAGACCGGCCATCAGCGCCTAGCTCCCCTCGGGGTGTCGTGTGCCGCGGAGCGGGGCACTCAAGGGTTCTGGTTCTCGCCGGCGGGGGCCGTCTTGTACTTGGACGGGCACTTGGTGATCAGCGAGTTGCGTTCGCCGACATAGCTGGACCCCTGCTTCTGGACCGTGACGATGACCTCGCGGCCTTCGCGGAACGGGTCGGGCACGGTTCCGGTGTAGGCCAGAGGGATCGTGGTGCCGCCCCCGGCGCGGTCCTCGACGCTGAAGTAGAGCACCGAGCCACCGGTCCCGCCCCGGTGCACCGAGCCGTTGGCCACCGTTCCGGTGACCTGATAGCTGCGGCCGGGCTGGGCCTCGTGGCTTAGCTGGCTGGGCGTGAGCGCCGGGCTGGCCGCGCTGAAGCTCGTGTAGATCAGCGCGCTTGCCAGGACCACGGCCGCGCTCAGCGCCACCGTCAGGCGCACCGTTCGCTTACGCGCGGGGTTCATCGCCACCAGTATCTCAAACCGGTGGCCCCTTCGCGGCCGTTGAGCCCCTGGCTTCGGGCTCCGGCGGCCATTGTTGGTCCTCTCGACGAGGAAACAGACGTTGCAGGGCGAAACCTTCGGGCGTGTGTGACGTTGTAGGTGGTAGATGACAATGCGGACCAGACTCCTCCATCCCCGCGGCGAGCGGCGTGGGCGTCGCCCGGGCTCCGGCGGCCGTCCGGCCGCGACCGCTGCCGCCCCCCGTGCCTGCGATCCAGCCGTCCAGCGTGTCCGTGAGGCGGGCGGCCCGGTGGATCAGGCTTCCTACGTGTGCCAGTGCGGCTATCTCTTCAGCGCCGCCGTCTCAGCCACGGTGGTCTGCCCCCACTGCGGCGCCGACCAGGCCTGGTAGCGCCGAGCGGAGAACCCCGCCGTCGTGGCGAGGCCCTCCGCTGGTTGCACTGTGCTGCTCCGTCAGCCAGGCTGGATCGCTACTTGGCGCTGATCTCGAAGATCGGCTGGATGCCTTCCCAGAAGGCCGGGCAGCTGGCCGGACCGAATGTGCCGGGGGTTCCGCCGGTGCAGAACATTTCCGCGTCGGTCGAGTTGACGTAGTCGTCTTCGGTCGGCTGCGATCCCACCGTCAGGGTTTTTTCTGATGGTTCGGCGGTGGCCACGTTGAGCGAGTCGTAGTAGCAGCCGCCGCTGGTTTTGCCGCATTCTGCCGGCCCCACCGGAGCGGGACCGTGGTCGGAGGTGTTGTAGGAGACGCTGACGATCGCCTTGCCGCGCAGTTCGACGTGAGCTGGGCTGAAGCTGATCGTGAATGCCTTGCCGTGGTAGCAGGCGCCCGTTTCGGCGTCGAACCAGGTGCCAGCGGCATAGCCTTTGGCGGTGCACACCGCGTCGTCCTTCGTCGGACGGTAGGGCATCGCGAAGGTCTTGGTGATCGACGGCCCGACTTTTTCGCCGACCGTGTTTTCGGGGCCCACGTCGTAGATGTTGAGCGTGATCGGCCACTTGAACTTCTTGTTCGTCTTGGGGCTTTCACACGTGTCCTGGTAGACGCCGCCGCTCTGACAGGCCCAGGTGCTCATTGCGACGGTCACCTTCGGGTTCTTTCGTGCCGCGCCGGCGAACTGCACCTGCGCGCCGAACTCCGACATCGAGTAGGCCTCGTTGCCCAGCGACGTGAAGTTCCCCGGCAATGGGCTGGGTAGGTTGCTGTAGATCACTTCAGAGGCACCCGCGGCGCCCGCCGTCAGCGCCAAGGCACCGGCAATCGCGAGGATCGCCGCAGCCAGCCTGGCAGCCCTCGCTGGAATCCTTCCAGTCATATCTGTTCTCCGATTTTCGGCCCCAAGGCCACATGGCCCTTGAGCGCTCTCACCCCCCTCCAGGGGCCTTACTGGGCGCATGCCGCTCGGATCGGTGGGTCGCCTCCGTGCATCTCTGCTGCGATCCTCCACCGCGCAGCACCCATCCCCCGGGGAACGTAGTCGGGATGTTCAAAATTGTCAACCCAGCCGCTTGCCAACCCGCCGCCGGCCACCGCGGCCGGCCGGGTTGCTCGAGCGCCGGCGCGGTCGGTCGGCGGGCTACTTGATGTACATCCCGGAGATCGCCCTGGCGATGACCAGCTGCTGGATCTCGGCGGTGCCCTCGAAGATGTCGTAGATCTTTGCGTCGCGGTGCCAGCGCTCGACGGGGAACTCGCGGGTGTAGCCGTTGCCGCCAAGGATCTGGATGGCGCGCTCGGTCACCCACACGGCGACCTCGCCGGACTTGAGCTTGCTCATCGAGCCCTCGGCGTTCTCGAATTTCACCTGGTTGCGGCCCATCCAGGAGGCGCGCCACACGAGCAGGCGGGCGGCGTCGATCTCCATCTTCATCCGCGCCAGGGTGAAGGCGATGGACTGGTTCTCGATGATCTTGCGACCGAACTGCTCGCGCTCCTTGGCGTAGTCGAGCGAGTACTCATAGGCCGCCCGAGCGATCCCCAGAGCCTGCGAGCCGACGGTGGGGCGTGAGGACTCAAACGTCTGCATGGCCGCCTGGGAGTTGCTTTTCTTGCCCTCCCGCACCCGCGCGAGGCGTTCATCGAGCTTCTCCTTGCCCCCCAGCACGTTGCCGGCCGGAATCCGGCAGTCGTCGAGGAACACGTCGGCTGTGTGCGAGGCGCGGAGGCCGTGCTTTGAGACCTTGCTGCCCTGGGAGATGCCCTTGGCTTCGCTCATCGGCACCACGAAGGCGGCGTGGCCTTTGGAGCCGAGCTCGGGGTCGACGGTGGCTATCACCACGTGCACATCGGAGATCCCGCCGTTGGTGGCCCAGGCCTTCTGGCCGTTGATCACCCACTCGTTCGTCGCCTCGTCGAACTTGGCGCGGGTGCGCACCCCGGAGACGTCCGAGCCGGCGTTGGGCTCGGAGGCGCAGAAGGCCGCCACCTTGATGTCGTCCTGGGTACCAAAGCAGCGGGGGATCCATTCGCCGATCTGCTCGCCCGAGCCCTGTCCGAAGATGGCCGCCACCGCCAGCGCGGTGCCCATGATCGCCATGCCGATACCCGCGTCGCCCCAGAACAGCTCCTCGTTGACGATCGGCAGCGTCAGGCCGGTGGGATCGGCGAAGAACTGAGCCAGCCCTTCGAACCCGTACAGGCCGATCTTGGCGGCCTCCTGGATGATCGGCCAGGGGGTCTGCTCCTTCTCGTCCCACTCGTGGGCGGCCGGGCGGATCACGTCGGCTGCGAAGCCGTGCACCCAGTCGCGGATGTCCTTCTGGTCTTGGGTCAGCTCGAGCGAGAAGGTCACGTCCTGACCGGCTGCGCCGGCGATCGCCTCCACGGCCGCCTCGGCGGCCTCTGTCGTGGACGAGGTCGAGGCGGACGGGACGGCTGTGGGCGAGGCTGACATCGAGCGGGATCTCCTTGGTGAGGGGACGCGTGAGGGAGGAAAAGAACCGGATCGGCGGGCCGACCCTTGACAGGGCGCTCCCGCGACCCTTGACAGGGTACTGAATGGAGCTGCTCGTTGGGTACCCGTTTCCAGCCAAAGCCATGCGGTCTCGCCGGCCGCCCCCGGACCCCCACGAGCGAAACTGGCTAAATCAGGTCGGGATTCCGCTACTCTTTCCCGACATTCTGGCTAATAGCCATGTTCTCCACGTAGAAAGTGACCATGCCTAAACGCACACCTGTCGTTGCCCTCCTGCTCCTCGCCGCCCTCGGGCTGGGCGCCTGCGGCTCCTCCAGCGGAGGCTCGAGCAGCAAGAGCCTCGCGCTCGTCGCCTACTCCACGCCACAGGGAGCCTTTGAAAAGCTGATTCCCGCCTTCGAGGCGACCGCGGCCGGCAAGGGTGTGTCCTTCAGCCAGTCCTTCGGCCCCTCGGGCGAACAGAGCCGGTCGGTTGTCAACGGGCTGCATGCCGACGTGGTCAACTTCTCGCTCGCCCCCGATGTGGAAAAGCTGGTGAAGGCGGGGCTCGTGTCGCCTAGCTGGAACCAGAACGCGACCCACGGTTTCGTCACCGAGTCGGTCGCTGTGATCATCGTGCGCAAGGGCAACCCCAAGCACATAACGGGCTGGTCCGATCTGACCAGGCCGGGTGTGCAGGTGCTGACCCCCAACCCCTTCACCTCTGGCAGCGCACGCTGGAACGTGATGGCCGCCTATGGAGCGCAGCTGAAGGAAGGCAAGACCCCGGCCCAGGCCCAGGAATACCTGAAGGCGCTATTCCACAATGTGGTCAGCCAGGACAGCTCGGCGCGCAACGCGCTGCAGACCTTCCTCGCCGGCCGCGGCGACGCGCTGATCGACTACGAGGACGAGGCGATCGCCGACCAGAAGAAGGGAGCGGCGATCGAATACGTGATTCCCAAGGACACGATCCTGATTCAGAACCCGGTGGCCGTGGTGGGCAGCTCGGCGGCGGGGAAGCAGTTCGTGGAATACCTCGTGTCCCCCGCCGGCCAGGCGATCTGGGCTGAAAAGGGCTACCGCCCGGTCATCTCGGGAGTGGCCGGCGCCTCCAAGTTCCCCACGCCCCCGGGCCTGTTCACGATCGACTCGCTGGGCGGCTGGAAGACGGTGACCAAGCAGTTCTTCGAACCGGAAACGGGCATCGTGACGAAGATCGAGCAGTCGCTCGGGGTCTCCACTGCCAAATAGCCCCTCATCGGTGGCACTCGACCGGCCGCGCGCAGGAGGGGGCGGCCGGTCGATCGGCATGCGCGGGGGTGGCGTGCTCGGGAAGGGCATGCTGGGCATCTACCTGACGGTGCTCGTGCTGCTCCCCATTGCGGCCCTGCTGGCGAAGGCCGGCAATGGCGGCACGAGCGCTTTCTGGCGGGAGATCTCCAACCCCGAGGCGGTGGCGGCGATCAAGCTGACGCTGATCGCCTCGGCGATCGTGGTGGCGATCAACGCGGTGTTCGGCACGCTCGTGGCGTGGGTGCTGGTGCGCGATGAGTTCCCCGGCAAGAAAATCGTCAACGCGCTGATCGACCTGCCCTTCGCCCTGCCCACGATCGTGGCGGGCGTGGTGCTGTTGGCGCTCTATGGCAAAGACAGCCCGATCGGCATCAACGTGGCTTTCACCCGCGCCTCGGTGGGCCTCGCGCTGCTGTTCGTGACGCTCCCCTTCGTGGTCCGCTCGGTGCAGCCCGTGCTGCTCGATCTCGACCTCGCGATGGAGGAAGCGGCCGCATCGCTCGGGGCGCGCCCGGTGACGGTGCTGCGCCGCATCGTGCTCCCCACGCTCGCCCCGGCGATCATCTCGGGGGTGGCGCTGAGCTTCGCCAGGGCGATCGGCGAGTACGGCTCGCTGGTGCTGATCACGGGGAACCTCCCCTTCAAGACAGAGGCCGGATCGGTCTACATCTTCGGCCAGATCCAGAACGAAAACCTCGCTGCGGCGGCCGCCGTGTCGGTGGTGCTGCTGCTCGCCGCGCTGGTGGTGCTGGCGGTTCTCGGGTTCGCCCTGCGCAGGAGATCCAGGCATGTCCTCTAGCTCAGGCGGAGCCCTCGGCGTCTCCCCCGCCCCCGGCGACGGTCTCGCTCCTCGCCGTCCCGCCGACGACGCCGCCGCCCGTGCCAAGGCCGCACGCCGCCGCCGTCTCGGGGTGCGCACGATCGCGCTGGGGTACCTGGCGCTGCTGCTGCTGGCGCCGGTGGCGATGATCTTCTACAGGACCTTCGAACACGGGCTGAGCCCGGTGTGGAGCTCAGTGAGCGCGCCCAACGCCCAGCACGCCTTCTGGCTGTCGATCGAGATCGTGACGATCGCGGTGCCGCTGAACACCGTGTTCGGGATCGGCATGGCTCTGATCCTCGAGCGCGGCCGCTTCTGGGGCAAGTCGCTGCTCGGGCTGCTGATCGATCTGCCCTTTGCCATCTCCCCCGTGGTGGTGGGCCTCTCGCTTGTGCTGGTGTATGGAAAAACGGGCTGGCTGGGCGACTGGCTGGCCGAACAGGGAATCCAGGTGATCTTCTCGGTGCCGGGGATGGTGATCGCGACGGCGGTGGTGTCGCTGCCGTTCGTGGTGCGCGAGACGATGCCGGTGCTGCGCGAGCTCGGCACCGACGCAGAGCAGGCCGCCGAGACGCTGGGGGCGAGCGCATGGCAGGCCTTCTGGCGGATCACCCTGCCGGGGATCAGGTGGGGAGTGGTGTACGGGGTGGTCCTGACCACGGCGCGGGCGCTCGGCGAGTTCGGAGCGGTGTCGATCGTGTCGGGGCGCATCGAGGGCCAGACGCAGACGCTGCCACTGTATGTGCAGGACAGGTTCGAGAACTTCGACATCACCGGCGCCTACACAGCGGCGGTGGTGCTCGCCCTGCTGGCGCTGGCAACGCTGCTGGCGATGAACCTGCTGACCCGGCGTACACACAAAGCAGCAGCCGTATAACCATGGCTATCACCAAACAAAAAGTGAAACATACCCCCAGCCCCAGCTCCCCCAGCCGCAGCAACTCCCCCAGCCACAATTCCCCCCACCACAGAGATCGGACATAGGGCGATGGCGATCGAGGTTCAAAAGGTGAGCAAGCGCTTCGGCGAGGACTTCCAGGCGCTCGAGGACGTGAGCATCACGGTGGCCGACGGCGCCCTCACGGCCCTGCTGGGACCGAGCGGCAGCGGCAAGTCGACGCTGCTGAGGATCATCGCGGGGCTGGAGACTCCCGATTCGGGGGAGGTGGTGATCGACGAGCACGACGTCACCAACTCGCCGGCGCGCGACCGCGGGGTGGGCTTCGTCTTCCAGCACTATGCGCCGTTCAAGCACATGACGGTGCAGGACAACGTGGCGTTCGGCCTGAGCGTGCGCAAGCGCCCCAAGGAGGAGATCAAAGCGCGGGTGGAGGAGCTGCTCGCCCTGGTGCGCCTGGAAGGCCTGGCGGGGCGCTACCCCTCACAGCTGTCGGGCGGCCAGCTGCAGCGGATGGCCCTGGCGCGGGCGCTGGCGGTACAGCCGAAGGTGCTCCTGCTCGACGAGCCCTTCGGCGCGCTCGATGCCCAGGTGCGAGGGGAGCTGAGGGAATGGCTGCGCAAGCTGCACGAGGAGATCCACGTGACGACGATCTTCGTGACCCACGATCAGGAGGAGGCGATGGAAGTGGCCGAGCAGATCGTGGTGATGAACAAGGGGAAGATCGAGCAGGCGGGAGCTCCACGCGAGCTGTATGAGAGCCCGGCCAACGAGTTCGTGATGTCCTTCATCGGGCCGGTCAACCGCCTCGGAGACGCGTTCGTGCGTCCCCACGACATCCAGATCCTGGCGGAGGCCGACGGGACGGGTACGGAGGCGCTGGTGGAGCGGGTGGTGCATCTCGGCTTCGAGGTGCGGGTCGAACTGAAGCTCCACGACGGCCGCGAGATCTGGGCCCAGGTGACCCGCGAGGAGGCCCAGCAGCTCGAACTGAGCGAAGGCCAGATCCTCTCCGTGCGCCTGCCCGCCCCGCGGGTGTTCGCCAACTGATAGATCAGGAAGGCAGGGCCGCATGCGGCCCTGCCCGAAGCCGTGCATGCACGGCTTCGCGGCCGGTGCATGCACCGGCCGAACAACGTCTCAACGTGTCTGCCAGGCTTCCTCGCCCCGCGTGAGGGCGAGAACGTCTTTGGGCAGCTTGCCCGAGGCGACGTCGGCGACGGTCACGTGCTCGAGCACTTTGCGCAGGTTGGCCCGCAGCGCTATCCATACGTTCTGGAGAGCCTCGGCCGAGCCGATGTACTCGATCTCCTCGGGCCGCTGGCCGCGTACCCCGACGAGCGGACCCTCGACGGCGCGGATGATGTGGGCGAGGTTGACCTCATCGGCGGGCTGGGCCAGCCAGTAGCCGCCCTCAGGACCACGCTGGCTGCGCACGATCCCGGAGGAGCGCAGCTGGGTGAGGATGTTCTCCAGGAAGGACACCGGAATGGCCTGCGCCTGGGCGATCTCGTCGACCTTGCGGGGCGCTCCCTGACTCGAGCCGGCGAGCTCCACGACGGCGCGTACTGCGTAATCAGCCTTGGCGGTTACATGCATGGCGGGGATTCTCACCTATCCGGCGGCGAATTGACGCGCTCATGGCAGAGTTAGGCAACCCTAACTCCTTGTGGTACGTTGCTCGACGTCATCCCGACCATCCAGATCGGATTTCCCTCATGAGCCGCCGCCAGCCCCCACTCCTCCTCCTGCTGCTGGCCGCTTTCGCCGTCATGCTCACGGGATGTGGAGGCGCTTCGCACGGAAGCCGGGAACTGGTCCTCTACAACGGCCAGCACGAACAGACCACCGCCCTGCTGGTGAGCGCCTTCGAAAAGCAGAGCGGCATCAGGGTCAAAGTGCGCTCCGGTGACGAGGCGTCGCTGGGCAACCAGATCCTCCAGGAGGGATCGAGCTCTCCGGCCGATGTGTTCTACACCGAGAACACCCCCGTCCTCGAAGCGCTGCGCGAGCACGGGCTGCTCACCCCCGTCACCCCCGCCACCCTGGCCATGGTCCCGGCGGCCTACAACTCCACCCAGGGCGACTGGGTGGCGGTCTCGGCGAGGGTCTCCACGCTCGTCTACAACACCACCAAGCTCTCCCCCTCCCAGCTGCCGAGCTCGGTCCTCGAACTGGCCGGGCCGCGGTGGAAGGGCAAGGTCGGCTTCGCTCCCTCGGAGACAGACTTCCAGCCGCTCGTCACAGCCATTGTCAAGCTCGACGGCACCGCCAGGGCCGAAAGCTGGCTGAAGGACCTGCAGGCAAACGGACAGATCTACCCCGACAACGAGACGGTTGTCACACAGGTCAACAACGGGGAGAGCGCCCTGGGCCCCATCAACCACTACTACTGGTACCGGCTCCGCGACGAGTTGGGCAAGGGCGCCGTGCACTCGGCCCTGCACCCCTATGCGGCCGGAGATGCGGGCGACCTCGTCGACGTCTCAGGCGCAGCCGTGTTGAGGTCTAGCTCCCACCAGTCCACAGCCCAGTCGTTCCTGGCCTTCCTCGTGAGCCGCAAGGGCCAGGAAGTGCTCGCCCACAGCCACAGCTACGAGTACCCCCTGCACCCAGGAGTGGCGCCCGCCGCCGGGCTTCCCGCGTTCTCCACCCTGCATCCTGTCGCCCTGACGCCCGCCCAGCTCGGCGACGGCAGCGCGGCGCTGGCACTCGAGCAGAAGCTCGGGCTGTTGTAGGAGCGGACGTGAGCACGCTCGCCGCAACCGCAGCAGCTCCGAGCAGGTGGGAGCGCCTGTGGTCCGGGCGCCGGCGCTGGCCGCTGGTGAGCGTCCTCGGCGCCACGCTCGCCGCGGCGCTCGTGCTGCTCCCGCTGGCCTTCCTCGTCGTCCAGGCCCAGCAGTCGGGCTGGGGCGAAGTGCAGCGCCTGCTGCTGCGTCACTCGGTGGCGGTGCTGCTGTGGAACAGCCTGCGCCTGACGCTCGCCTGCACGCTGCTGTGCGCCGTGCTCGGGGTGGGCGCCGCCTGGTGCGTCGAGCGCACCGCCCTGCCGGCCCGGCGCCTGTGGGCGGTGCTGCTCGTGCTGCCCCTGGGCATCCCTGACTTCGTGGTGGGCTTCGGCTGGGTCTCGCTCGATCCGGGCCTGCACGGATATCTGGCGGCGGTGATGATCATGACCCTGTCGCTGTACCCCCTCGTGTACCTGCCCGCGAGCACGGCGCTTGCGAAAGCCGACATCGGTTTGGAGGAGACCGCGCGCAGCCTCGGCCTCGGCCCCTGGGAGACGTTCAGGCGGGTCACCCTGCGCCAGATCTGGCCCGCCGTGCTCGGCGGCTGCCTGCTCGTCACCCTCGGCCTGCTGGCCGAGTACGGGGCCTTTGAGATCGTGCAGTACCAGACCTTCACCGTGGCGATCTTCACCGAGTTCAAGCTCGGCTTCGACACCGTGGGCGCCTGTGCGCTCTCGCTCGTGCTGGTCATCCTCAGCGTGGCGGTGCTCGCCGGCGAGCTGCTGCTCGGGGGCCGGCGCCCCACCGGGCGGGTGGGGCCGGGCAGCCAGCGAAACGCCTCCCGCCTGCCCCTCGGGCGCCTCGCGGCGCCGGTGCTCCTCGGCCTCGGGACTCTCTGCGCGCTGGCGCTCGGGGTGCCGCTGGGATCGCTCGTCTACTGGATCGCTCGCGGCAGCTCGAGCACCCTCCCCTCCACCTCGATCCTGGCCGCCCTCGGCCACACCGCCGCCTACAGCGCCGCCGCGGCCGCCATCGCCACCGTGCTCGCCGTCCCAGTCACCGCCCTGGCGATGCGCCACCGCAACCGCCTCACCCTGCTGATCGAGCGGCTCGCCTATCTGCCGATGGCGCTCCCGGGCCTGGTGATCGCGCTGGGGCTGGTGTCCTTCTCGGTGCGCTACGCCTTCGCTCTCTACCAGAGCTCCTTGGAGCTGATCCTCGCCTACGCAATCCTGTTCCTCCCCCTCGCCGTGGTGGGGGTGCGCGCGGCGATGGGCCAGGCCTCGGTGCGCCTGGAGGAGGTCGGCCGCTCGCTCGGCGCTCGCCCCGCGACGGTGTGGAGACGAGTGACCCTGCCCCTGCTCGCCCCCGGCCTCGCTGCAGCGTTCGCGCTCGTGTTCATCTCCTCCGCCACCGAGCTCACCGCCACCCTGCTGCTCAGGCCCACGGGGGTCGACACGCTGGCCACCCAGTTCTGGAGCTACACCAGCGACTTCTCCTACGGCGCCGCCGCCCCCTATGCAGCCCTGATGGTGGCCATCTCGGCCATCCCCGCATATGTGCTCGGGCGGCGAATGGCCTCGCTCGCCCGCACGGGAGCACCGACATGAGCCTGCTGACGGTGAGCGAGGTGTGGAAGGGCTATGGAGCCAACCCCGTGCTCCAGGGCGTCGACCTGGAGGTTCCCGCTGGATCGCTGACGGCGGTTCTCGGCCTCTCCGGCTGCGGCAAGACCACCCTCCTGCGGGTGATCGCCGGCTTCGAGCGCGCCGAGCGGGGCACGGTGTCGCTGGCCGGCAGAACGCTCGATGACGGGCACACCTACCTGCCCCCCGAGCGGCGCGGCATCGGCTATGTGCCCCAGGAGGGCGCCCTGTTCCCCCACCTGAGCGTCCAGGACAACGTGGGCTTCGCCCTCCCCCGCTCCGAGCGCCGCGGGGGAAAGGTGGCGGAGCTGCTGCAGATGGTCGGCCTCCGCCGGCTCTCGGGGCGGATGCCCAACGAGCTCTCCGGCGGCGAGCAACAGCGGGTGGCGCTCGCTCGGGCGCTCGCTCGGCGCCCTCATGCCCTGCTGCTCGACGAGCCCTTCTCCTCGCTCGACGCCTCGCTGCGCAGCCGCGTGCGCGAGGAGGTCCACGCACTGCTCAGCGAGCAGGGGGTGACGACGGTGCTTGTCACCCACGATCAGGAGGAGGCGCTGTCGCTGGCCGACACCGTGGCCGTCCTGCGCGACGGCAGGATCGTGCAGCAGGGAGCGCCGGCCCAGCTCTATGACCATCCCGCCGATGAGCCGCTGGCGCGCTTTCTCGGCGCTGTCAACCTGGTTGAGGCGAGCTTCGAGGGCGACATCGCGCGCACCCCGCTCGGCCCGCTGGGCCTACGCGAGCAGGGCGACGTGGAGTCTGGGAGCACGGGTACGGTGATGGTCCGCCCCGAGCAGCTCCAGGTCGAGGTCCGCGGGCAGGCGGGGGCCGCTGTGGGGCTCGAGGGACGGGTGGAGCAGTGCCGCTACTACGGCCACGACGCGCTACTGCAGATCCGCCCCGAGCGCCCGGCCGACGCCGGGCTGCTGCTCGCCCGGGTCGAGGGGCGCCGGGCACTGGCGGTCGGCACGCTCGTCACCGTCTCCGCCAGCGGACCCGTCACGCCGCTTGAATAGCTATTTCTTGGTTTTTTTCGGCTTCGGTTTGTACTTGATGGCGTAGGCGGCGGTGGTTTCCTCGAGCGCCCCGTTCATGACCGCCTTGTTGAGCCCGGCGGCGGCGGGAATGCCCACGTCGGCGTCCACCGCCAGGTCGATCACCGGCGAGAGGGCGCCTCCGCAACCGCTCGCTCCAGGCACCGAGAAGGTGTTGTCGACGAGCGAGTTGTGGCTTGCGCCCACGATTTTGCCTTTGCCTTTGCCTTCCAGGGTGCCCCTGCTGCCGGTGATCGGGGTGGCGGGCAGCGGCGGGCTGGTTGTCCCCGTGGTCAGGTGAAGGACGATCGGTTCAGCGTCGCTGCCCACGTAGCAGTCTTCGCCGAGCACTTCGTTTGAGAGTTTCACCTTCAGCGGCAATGTCACCGCGGTGCCCTGCTGGGCGAGCAGGTTGCCCTTGTCGATGATCACCGAGCTCGGCGGTCCGGCGATTTCGGCCGTGGCGGTGACTTCTCCGCCAAGTCCGCCGATCCCGACGAGGCCGCCGGGCACCGTGAGTGGTGTGCGCGACAGGGTGTTGCCGTCCAGCGCACCGATCAGCGGCTGGGCGGTGAACGCTTCGGTGGCCAGTCCACCCTGCAGGGTGATGGTCTTTTCGATCGGCACCGTCTTGTGGTCGATCACGAATTCCCCGCTCGTGGTGCTCGCAACCAGGCAGATCGCGGCCTGTGCGACGGGGCAGTCGGCGAAGGGCGCAAATTCGGTTCGCAGCTGCGATTCGGCCGCTGCCGGCGCCGGTAGCGCGCCCAGCGCGAGCAGTGGCACCGCCAGGGCGCTCACCACCGCAATCGCGTGCCGGCGAACGCCAAGCGCACGAAACCGGGCGCCAGTTGAAGTCTCTTTCATCTCTCTCGGAGCTCCCCTCCTCGGTCCGGTATGGACCGAACGGGTTGGCGATACCCAACGCTCAATGTTTCTAAACGGGGCACGGCGGCCCACGACGGATCCACCATTCCCATCGCATGCGGCATGAATCGCCAGCTTTGCGGGTCTTTTGCGGCCCGGAGACGTCGGTGGGTGAGATATCTTTGACGCGTGACCCGCCGTTGGAGCTGGGACTTCGAGGACGAGAAGAAGCAGCCCGTCCCGGAGAGGGGGCCGACGCTCGATCTGTTCACAGCACGTACCGCGCCGTCCCCCGGACGCGCGCACATCCGGCGCCGGCGGACAGCAGCCGTGGCGGCAGTTGTGGTGGTCGTCGCGGTGATCGCGGCCGCACTGTCGAGCTCGGCCCATCCGAGCCACCCCCCCGCGACGGCCACGAAGGTCGGCTCACGGCACGCGACCCCAACGCCGCCCCCCACTCCGGCCGAGGAACAGCAGGCGGAAGCGAAGGCGGTCGGCTCGGTGCTGGCCTACACCCCGTTCGTCAAAGAGGGCGGCACCAGCGGCCGCGACATCGCCTTGACCTTCGACGACGGCCCCGGCCCCTACACGCCACAGGTGCTGAGCGTGCTCGAGCACTACCACGTACGGGCGACCTTCTTCGTGATCGGCAAGATGCTGCGCTACTTCAGCGAATCGACCGCCCGCGAGATCCGCGACGGGGACGTGATCGGGGACCACACCGAGTCGCATCCCATGCTCGCCCAGCTCTCGGCTCACGACCAGCATGAAGAGCTCTTTGAACAGATCGCTCGCATCGAACTTCTCGATGGGCCCAAGCCGGTGCTGTTCCGACCGCCCTATGGCTCGTTCAATGCCACCACCCTGCGCGAGCTGCACTCGCTGCACCTGCTGATGGTGCTGTGGTCGGTGGACACCGACGACTACCAGCAGCCGGGTGTGCCGGTGATCGTCGAACGGGCGCTGGAAGGCGCCCACCCGGGCGCGATCATCCTGCTCCACGACGCGGGCGGCGTGCGCACCCAGACGATCGCGGCGCTGCCGGAAATCATCACGAAGCTCCGTGCTCGGGGGTTTCACCTCGTGACGGTGCCCCAGCTGCTCAAAGACGACCCGCCCCCGGCGGGCCAGCCGATCCCGCCGAACCTGAGCGGCGACTGAGGGCGCCCGCACCGGGGTGCGGGGCGGGGCGAGATGGAGAGGTGCGCCCCGCTCAGGCCGCCGCGCAGGCAACGCAGGCGCCCCGGATCACGATCTCGTGCTCGGATACGCGCATAGAGAGACGCGCGCTCGCCTTGCGGATGGCGCGCTCGAGCCCCTCGTCGGTGAATGGCTCGAGGCGACCACAGCGCTCGCAGAGGAGATGATGATGGTGTCCGGGCCCGTGGCGGATCGGCTCGAAGCGAACGAGGCGGCGGCCGACTTCGACACTCTGCAACAGCCCCATCTCCTCGAGCTCCTCGATGACCCGATAGACGCTCGCACGAGACACCTCACGCTCGCGCCGCCTGAGCTCGTCCTGGATCTCGCTCGCGCTCAGCGCGCATGGCTGCTCGTCGAGCAGCTCGAGGATCGCGTGACGAGCGCCACCGCGCCTGTGGCCCGCCTGCGAAAGCCGCTTCGCGGCCCGCTCCGCCCAGCTCGGTGACGGGCGGCCCTCCACCTAACGCCCCGTGGCTTCGTGCATGGCGTGCAGGAGCGCTTCCAGCTCGCCCACCTGCCACTGCTCGAAGCTCGCCGAGGGGGGCGAGAGGGTCTCGGTGACGGTGGCGATGGGTATGCGCTGTTCCCGGGCCAGCTCGTTGACCCGCTGCACGTCGGGGGTGACGTTCTGGCTGTTGTAGACCCACACCTCCATCTCTCGCCGCCGCGCCTGAGCATCGACGGTCTGCTTGTCGGCGGCCGTGACGTCGGTCCCCTCGGCGATCGCCTTGACGAAGCTGTAGGGAGTGATGAGCCTGAGCCCCAGGTCTTCGCCGAGCCCCTGGAAGATGCTCTCGCTGTAGCCCACCGCCACGCCGGAGTAGCGGGCGCGGATCTCGCTGCGCAGGCTGTCGTAGCGGGCGAGCCCCACCGTTTCGAACTCGTGCAGCCGCTGGGCGAAGTAGGAGGCGTCGCGCGGTTGGAGGCGGTCGTAGTCTTGGGCGATCCGCCGGGCGACGGCGAGAACGTCGGAGGGGAAGTACCAGCGGTGCGGGTTGGCGCCCGCGGGCAGGCGCAGCATGGCTCCCACGTCCAGCACCGTCCGCCCGGCGAGGGGGCTTGCCCGCAACAGCTGCTGAGCCCAATCGTCGTAGCCCACGCCGTTGACGATGGCCATGCTCGCACCCGCCATCGCGCGGGCGTCCCGCGCGGTCGGCTGGTAGCTGTGGGGATCGGTGTCCGGGTTGACGATGATGCTCTGCACGTCGGCCTTCTCGCCGGCGAGCTGTGCGGCGATGCTGCCCCAGAAGTTCTCCGCGGCAAGCACCTGGAGCTTGCCGGTGCCAGCCCCTGCGCCCGGAGCGGGACCGGAGCGATCACAACCCGCGAGCACGAGCACGAGCACGGCCGCCGCCGCAGCGGCGAACGATTTGTGGGTGGGCGCGTTGAGCACAGCTCGAGACATCTCGGAGTGGTGGGAGCGATCGAGATCCAGGTGGCGATGGGAGACCGCGAACACAATAGATGAGATCGAGTCTCATCTATTGTTCGGGTGGCTCCATGGCCCGGTTATCCTTCCGCCGGATGAGCGATTCAGAGGCGCATAGGGGTGCGCCAGTCAGCTTGAGACGGACTCTCGGCCCGCGTGCCAGATGGACCTAGAGACGCGACGAGCGCGGCGCGAGGAGCAGCGGCGCACCGCACGGCGGCGTCATCGGATCGCGGGATCGACGATCGGCCTGGCGCTCTGCGTGCTCGTCGCGGTGCTCATCGCCGGCCAGTCAAGCGGCAAATCCACAAGCTCCCCCGCCAACAGCGCCACCGCCGCCGGACATGCAGGCGGGCAGCCGAACGGCGCCCGCACCACGAGCACCCAGCGCACCGAGCGCACGGGACCCCCCGGCACACAGGCGGTCCCGATCCTCATGTATCACGTGATCGCCCAACCCCCTCCAGGGGCGCCGTTCCCGGGACTCTACGTTCCGCCTGCGGAGTTCGCCGAACAGATGCAGGGCCTCAAGCAGGCGGGATGGCATGCCGTGACGCCCGACGAGGTTCAGAGCTATTGGAAGCACGGGACGCCCCTGGGATCGGGAAAACCGATCGTGATCAGCTTCGACAACGGCTATCACTCGCAATACACACAGGCGCTCCCAGTCCTGCGCCGGCTCGGGTGGGTCGGCGAGGAGAACATCCAACTCACGGGCCTTCCCCCTTCCCAGGGAGGATTCGGAGCGGGCGAGATCCGCGGCCTGCTGGCCGCCGGATGGGAGCTCGACACGCAGGGGTTCAGCCATGCCGACCTGATCACCCTCGACGCACAGCAGCTGCGCTACCAGGTGGCGGTCTCACGCGAAGTCATCCAGCGCCGCTACCGCGTGCCGGTCAACTGGTTCTGCTACCCCTCCGGCCACTACAACTCGACGGTGGTGGCCGCTGTGAGGGCGGCCGGCTACAGCGGCTCGACCACCGTCATCCCGGGCTGGGCCCATCCCGCGGATGACCCCTACCGCCTGCACCGGCTACGAGTGCTCGGCGGCACCACCGCCGATCAGCTGCTGTCGCTCCTCAGCGGCGCACGCACGGATGCGCCGCCGCCGGAATCCTACGGCGGCGCCTAAAGCCGGTTGTGAGCCTCACTCAGGCTCGGGGAGGCGAAGAGCCGCCTCCAGGCTCGCCTCGGCAAACGCGAGCCTGCCGCGAAGCTCGTGGCACTCGACCTGGGTGTCACGAAGATGCTCGTGGATCTTGCGACTCTGCTCCTGGGTGTTCGCCAGCTCGCGCTCGAGGAAGGCCCGGGTGTCTTCGATCAGCCGTACCCGCTCGCGCACCCGCGGACGACTGAGGTCGAACTCACGGGCGAACTCATCCAGCGTGACCAGGTAGTCCTCGTCCTCGAGCCCGATCACAGATGGATGGTCGGCTGGATCGCAGCGGCCGCCGGCACCGGGCCACCACACGCGAACAGCGCCCGCCAGCAGCCGCAGCCGAGAACCGAGCATCTCCTGCAGGCCGATCAGCAGCACCTCGCTGCTGATCAGGTAGATCCGCACCCCAGGCCCGACGACGCCGCGGATGTCGCTGGCGCGAAGAACCGGCTCGTGCGAGTCGCGGCGCAGGGTGAGCCCCACGATCGGATAGTCGCGCTCGTCGGAGATCTCGTCGCACAGACGTTCGAGGTCCTCGATCGTGCGGGCCACCACGTAGTCCGGATCCGAGGCGTGCCCCCCCTGTGTCAGGGAGTCGCAGGCGAGCGCAGCCAGCTCCTCGAAGGCACCCATCAGACGAGCCTGTAGCGCCGAGTGGAGGGATCGCGCTCGAGCAGGCCGACGGCGACCAGGGTGGAGACGTAGCGATGGGTGGTGCTCGGATTCATGTCGAGCATGCGCGCTATCTCGGCATTCCCGAGGTAGCTTCCGTCGGTGGGAAAGGAGGCCAGCATCAGCAGGCCGGCCAGTAGCGAGCGAGACAGCCGGCTGTCCTCCAACTGGCGCGGCTCGCGCGCAAGCACCTCGCGGACATCCTTGAGCCCGGAGAGCAGCACCGAGATGTTGCCTCCGTCGGCTGCGCCACGCACCACCCGGTCGACCTGTGCCGAGGAGAGCTCGATGACGATCTTCCCGGACGGCCTGACCGATTCCGAAGGCCTGACCGGCTCCTCCAGCGCCACGGCTCCATTGCTGTGCTCGAACTCCGAACGGGGGCGCAGGCCGTTCGTCTGGACGGATCCCTGGTCAATGTCTGTATCGGTGTGCATGCCGCGAATGATGCAGCTTTGCAGGGCTCTTGATAAGGCAGACGCTGGAATGTTCTACGTCATGACTGTCTGTGGAGAAGTGAGAAACGTCGCTTTCTCAAACTTCAAACTGTTACTAGGCTATCTCCGTATATGGAAGTGCATGCCGCGATACGCCAAGCCGCGAAGAAGAGCCCGGCTCCGATGCAGTCGGCGGTGCATTGGGCGCTGCTCGGACTGGTGATCGAGCGACCCAGCTACGGGTACGAGTTGGCGCACAGATTCGAAAGCGCCTACGCGGGCATGTTGCACCTGAGCGGCATCTCCTACGTGTACACCGCTCTCGACATGCTCCAGCGCAGAGGGATGATCGAGGAGATCCCCGGCACCCGCGCCGGTCGCCAGCCCAAGCCACGCTACAGGGCGACCGACGGTGGAGTGCGCAGCTATCAGGATCGCTTGACCGAGCAGATCGCCGACGACCTGCGCCGCTCCCGCCTGTTCGCCCGCCAGCTTGCCGTGTTCGCGGGTGAACCGGAGATGGCCCTGGAGATAATCGAGCGCTACGGACAGGCCTGTCTGGAGGAGGCGAGCGGTGCAGCCATCGGTTCCCCGGCAGCCGATGGCCCGCCCGACGCGATCTCCAGCCTGGCGGCTCGGCTGGTCTCCGAGGAGAGCCGTCTGTCGATGGAAGCCAAGCTCCCGTGGGTCGAGTATGCGCGGAGGGAGTTCAAGGCGCTGCTGGCAGGCGGAACGCAACCGCGATGAGCCTGCTCGAGCTCGAGCACGTCGAGAAGTACTACGGCCGCGGTCCCTACAGGCAGACGGTGCTTCACGATGTCTCGCTCGAAGTACAACGCGGCGAGATGGTGGCCATCTGGGGCCTGCGTCGATCGGGGCGCTCGACGCTTCTGCGCGTCGCCGCCGGCATCGAAGCACCGGACGCAGGCGTCGTCCGCTTCGGCGGACGCGACCTGAGCGACCGCCGCTGTGAGGTGCTGGGAACCGAGATCGGCTACTGCCGCAAGACCTTCAGACCGAGTGAAGGCGATGTCGCCCTGGACCATCTCACGGTCGGGCAGATCGCCCGCGGTCTCACGCCCCCCGTGGCGATGAGTCGCGCTCGGGCCGCGCTGGAGCGGGCCGGAGCCGAGGCATGCGCCACGCGGCGGCCGGGCGAACTCGATTGCGAGGAGCGCATCCGCGTCGCGCTCGCCCGCGCCCTTGTGCTGCAGCCGAGCGTGCTTCTGATCGACGAGCCGACGATCGGGGTGGACTTGCTCGCACGAGATGGCATTCTCACCCTGTTGCGAGCGATCGCGGACGAGGGCATGGCGGTTGTGACCACCACGGGGGAGACCACAGGCCTCTCGATGGCGCGCCCGCTCAGGCTGAGCGAAGGCGAGCTGCGTGGTGCGGCGCGCGCCGAGCTCGCCCCGCTCGTTCCCCTGCGCCGCCTGGCGTGATGACGGTCGGACCCCTCAGCGGGAACCATCCTCCCCTCACGGGGTAGGCCAGGAGTGATCGAGCTAGCGGGAGTGGTCAAGCGCTATCGGGGCGCGGGCGAGGAGGTGCGCGCGGTAAGTGGTGTCGACCTCCGGGTGGAGCCGGGGGAGATGGTTGCGCTCCTGGGGCCGAGCGGCTCCGGCAAGACCACCCTCCTGCTGCTGATAGCGGCGCTGCTGCAGCCAGACGAGGGAACGGTTCGCTATGACGGGCTCGATCTCGCCTCGCTCAACGAGAACGAGGCGAGCGACTTCCTGCTTCGAGACGTCGGCTTCATCTACCAGAATTTCCATCTGATGCCGCGCGTCTCCGCCATCGAGAACGCCTCGATCAAGCTCCTGCTTGGAGGAGTTCCGATGCGTGAGGCCCAGACCAGGGCATCTCCCTGGCTCGAGCGGGTCGGGTTGGGTGACCGTCTCGATCGCACCCCAGACGAACTTTCCGGGGGCGAGCGCCAGCGAGTGGCGATCGCGCGTGCGCTGGCGGGCGACCCGCGGCTGATACTCGCCGACGAGCCGACGGGGAACCTCGACAGCGCGGGCAGCGAGGCGATCGTCGAGCTGCTGCGCTCGATCGCGCACGAACGCCGGGCGGCCGTGGTGCTCGTGACCCATGACTCCGATGCAGCGGCCATCGCCGACCGGCGCTTCACGTTGCGGGATGGAAGGCTCGTCGAGGGCCACCGGAATGAGAGCGGCGACCGGTCCACGGTTCCGCACCCCTCCGCGCCAAAGGCGTGAGCTCGTCCCCCCGCTCCGGGCCTCTCGAGGCGAGGGGCCTGCTGCGTCCGTATGCCCTGGTCTACCTCTACCGCCGCCGTCTGCGGGTGCATCGGGCGCAGGAGATGCTCGCGGGCCTCGGCGTGGCGACGGGGGTCGCGCTCGTGTTCGCCGCAATGATCGCCAACGGCAGCATCGCCGGCTCAGCAGGCGAAGTGGTGCACGCCGTGGCTGGACCAGCGAGCCTGCAGCTTCGCTCCCGTGACTCGGGAGGTCTCAGCCAGCGGCTGGTGAAGCAGATCAAGCATCTCCCAGGCGTCACCCAGGATGCCCCCCTGCTCGAACAGACTGCGACGATCACCGGCCCGCATGGCCGGCGCCTCACGATCAACGTCGCCGGCACCGACCTCAGCTTTGGACTGCTGAACGGCCTCGCTCACACGCTCCCCGTCGCGACCTTCTCTCCCGGTGCAATCGCGCTCAGCCGGACCGCCGCCAAGGAACTGGGCGCAAGCATCTCCACACCGAACGTCTCGCTCGTGGTGGGCGGCGAAGCTCACCATCTCAAAGTGGCGGCCGTGCTCGGGCAGGAAGCCGCCGGCGCGCTGTCCCAGGCACGCGTCGCGATCATGCCGCTCGCACGACTCCAGCGCCTGGCGGATCTGCACGGTCGCCTCACACGCATCCTGATCAAGACACGGCCGGGGCACCAGGCGAGCGTGCGTGCCGAACTGATCAGGCTGGCCGGCGGCCGTCTCACGGTGTCCTCAGCGGACGCCGACGTCGCCCTGCTGAACCAGGCACTCAAGCCAAGCGATCAGGCGAGCGCGTTCTTCGCCGCCATCAGCGCACTGCTCGGTTTCCTGTTTGCCTTCAACGCCATGCTCCTCACCGTTCCCGAGCGCAGGCAGGCGATCGCTGAGCTGCGTCTGATCGGCACGAAGCGGATCGCCATCGTCCAGATCGTCGTCTTCCAGGCGCTGTGCCTTGGCGTCGTGGCGTCGGTGGTGGGCCTCCTCGCCGGCTATGGGCTGTCGCTCACGGTGTTCCATCAATCCTCGGGATACCTGCAGGAGGCCTTCACGCTCGGCACCAACACGATCGTGGGCATCAAACCGCTGCTGCTCTCGCTGATCGGGGGGATCGTCGCGACTTTCCTGGCCTCGGCTGTGCCACTGCTCGACATGCGCAGGGGACGAGCTATGGACGCGGTGTACTTCGAAAACGGCGCACCTGGAAACACTTTGGGAAATCGCAGTCGGCTGCGGCTGGGCGTGGGTTCACTGGGCCTGGTGGCGCTGGCCAGCCTGCTGTTCGCCATACGTCCCGCGCTGGCCCTCCTGGCAAGCGGACTGCTAGCGCTGGCAACGGTATTCGCGGTACCGGTGGTATTTGCGGCGATCCTCTCACTCGGCGGAGCGCTGGCACTGCGCTACCAGAAGTTGACCACCCTGCAGGTGGCGCTCACCTCCCTGAGGGCCGCAACCCTGCGCTCGCTGGCGCTGGCTGCGACCGGCGCCGTCGCTATCTTCGGCGGGATCGCGCTGGGTGGCTCTAGAGATGACCTGCTACGTGGTATCGAAGGCTTCGCACACAGCTACGCGGCAGACGCGCAGCTGTGGGTCGCCAACCCGGAAGACAACCAGGCCACGGTCGTTTTCCCCGCTGGCGACCGCCCGCACCGGATCGCGGCGGTACCCGGCGTCGCCAGCGTGGGGAGGTTCCAGGGTGGGTTCCTGGAACTCGACAATCGTCGGACCTGGGTCATCGCCCGGCCTCCCTATGACAACAGCAACGTGCTGCGAAGCCAGCTTCTCCACGGCGACTGGCGCGCGACGGTCGCGAAACTCGGCGAAGGCGGCTGGATCGCGATCTCCGAGCAGATCGCCGAACAGCACCACATCAAGCCTGGCGACTCACTGGCACTGCCCACCCCCGGCGGCGAAGCTCGCTTCCGCGTCGCCGCCACGACAACGAACCTCGCGTGGAGTCCGGGCGTGATCTTCATGGGCACCGCCGACTTCAGCCGGCTTTGGGGCAGCGATGCACCCACAGCGCTGGGAGTCGACCTCACGCCCGGCGCGAGCCCATCCACGGCCAGGGCGGCCATCGCCAGGGCGCTGGGCCCGGACAGCGGGCTGGAGACCGCCACGGCGCACACCCGCGAAGTGCGCATCGACAGGCTGACCGGCGAAGGGCTCAGCCGACTGGGAGAGATCGCCACGCTGCTCGTGATCGCGGCGATCCTGGCGATGGCCGCGGCCCTCGGCTCGAGCGTCTGGCAGCGGCGCGCATCGTTTGCCTCGTTGAGACTCTCCGGCGTTCGCGCGCCCCGCCTGCGCCGGATCCTGCTGATCGAAGCCGCCCTGATGCTCAGCGCCGGATGCGTCGCCGGGGCTGTGGCCGGGATCTATGGTCAGGTGATCATCGATGGCTATCTCAAGCATGTGACCGGGTTCCCGGTTGCGAGCCTCGCGGCAAGCGGACGCCCATTCGCGATCCTCGCCGTCGTGATCTTGATCGTGCTGCTCATCGCCGCCGTCCCCGGGTGGGCGGCATCGCGGGTCTCCCCCACGCTCGCACTCGATGAGTAGACATCCCACGCTTGCCGCTACCCCTCTCCCAGCTCCTTGGGCACGAAACGCGCCGGGCGCAGCGCGCACGCCGTCGAGATTGCTCGGCTCGCGTCTCTCCACACAGACGGGCCTGGCGCTCGTGCGCGCCAATGCCCGCTACTGGTCGGCCATCGCACCATTGGTGCGTGAGCAACTCGCCCACTGGCACAGCCGAGCCCAGGCGATCTCCGATCCGCAGCTGCGCGGGCTCGCGCTCGAGAAGCTCGACGAGGAGGGGTTCAATGCCGAGGTCGCCGCCACGCTGGCGACGCTCGCACCCCGGACCAACCGACGACGTGTGGTCAAGGCGATCGTGGCGCTCGAGATCCTCTACGACTACCTCGATGGCTTGACCGAGTCGCCATCGCCTGACTCGCCGGGGGATGGCGAGCGCCTGTCGGAGGCGTTCACCGACGCCGTCTCCCCGGCGTTGGCGCGTAGCGGCGACTACTACCGTCACCACCGGCGCCGCGATCGCAGCGGATATCTCGACGAGCTGGTGTGCACCGTGCGGTTTGCGCTCGCCGGCCTCCCGGGGATCGCAAAGCTGGCCGACATCCTGCGCGGTGCGGCGGCGAGAAGCAGTGAAGCGCAACTGCACATCCACTCGATGGAGCGCACCGGGCCCGGAGCACCCGAGCGGTGGGCCACGGTCCAGGCGGCGGGGACGTCACTGCAATGGCGAGAGTTCTTGGCCGGGGCGGCCTCCTCGGTTCTGGGGGCGCACGCGCTGATCGTGGCGGCTGCCGATCACCGCACCACCTACGCCCAGGCGCTGCGCATAGATCAGGCCTACCTGTCGATCTCGGTCCTTCCCACCCTGCTGGACAGCCTGATCGACTACGAGCGAGACACCGCGAACGGGCGACCGGGATATGTGGGCCTCTATGACGACCGTGACGAGCTCGAGCGTCGCCTGGCCCGCGTGACACGCCACGCGGTCGAGCTCGCACGCGAGCTCCCGAACGGCGCCCACCACGTGATGACGATCGTGGGCATCGTCGCGTATTACACCTCCGCGCCAACAGGCGGCAGCGGCCTGGCCGCAAGGGCGACCGAAACGACCGCACGAGACCTGCGGCCGCTCATCGGGCCGACGCTGGCGGTGATGCACATGTGGCGCGCGGCCAAGCGCCTGCACGCCCTGAGGCCGGCGTCGCCGGCAACGAGAGCAGGCCTGCCGGCATGAGCGCCCCTGCACTGCCCGACAGCTCGATCGTCGGCATCGCACGCTACGTGGCGATCATCACCGATGGCAACGGCCGCTGGGCCCAGGCACGGCGGCTATCGGTGAACGAGGGCCACGACGCCGGTGCCGACACGCTCAAGGCGCGGCTGCGCGACGCCGTGGAGCTTGGGGTCGAGCAGTTCACCGTCTACTCGTTCTCCACCGAGAACTGGTCGCGCCCGCCCGAGGAGGTGCGCGGCCTGATCTCGATGCTCGCGCGACGAATCGCGCGGGAGGCCCCTGAACTCCACCGACACGGCGTGCGCATGCGCTTCATCGGGCGCCGCCGCGGGGTGGATCCAGGTCTTCTGGAGGAGATCGAGCGAGCCGAAACCCTAACGGCGGGGAACGATCTGATCACGCTCTATGTCGCTTTCAACTACGGTGGCCGCGCCGAGATAGTGGATGCGGCACGGTGCCTGCGCGGCGACAGCGAGGAGGACTTCCGCAAGTGCCTCTACGCCCCCGAGATGCAGGATCCCGACCTGATCATCCGAACCGGTGGCGAGCGCCGGCTGTCGAACTTCCTGCTGTGGCAGTCGGCCTACTCGGAGCTCGTGTTCAGCGAGCAGCTGTGGCCCGACTTCAACCGCGCCGACCTGGAGGGCGCACTCTCTGAGTTCAGCGCCCGTAGGCGGCACTTCGGCGGACGCTGACGCTCATCGGCCGCAGTCGACGGAGCATCCGAAGCGGCGAGTCGCGCAACGACGGCAGGTATCATCCGGGCGAACGCTTCGGTGGGATGAACGGCAACGAGTCAAGGGCGAGGGGAATGGTCAAATCACGCGGGGGGAGCCGGACCGGTGTGGCACGTGCGATCCCCGTGGTGCTGTGCGCATTGGTGTGCGGCGCGCTCGCGCCGAGTGCCGTTGCCGCGACACGCGCTCACGCCGCCCGCACGGTCGCCACGACGGACACCGCCCACCTGAGCTACAACGAAGATCGCAGCTCGGGTTCCTGGCTGTACGAGGAAGGAGCGGCGCTCGGCACCCTTCCCGGCAGCATGCGGGCCAACTGCAACATCACGGCCACCTTCAAGGCCGTCTTCACGATCTATGTCCACGGAGGCTCGATCAACGGCCGTGCGCTGGCCGCCGTGCACGGCTCGGGTCTCTACCAGAGCTTCGGCGGCTCGCTGTGGGCCACGGGGGGCACCGGCCGCTACACGCACGCCCACGGCCGGGGGGGTTTCTACGGGGTGCTCAACCGCAACACCTACAACATGACAATCCAGACAACCGGCACGCTGTTCTACTGAGCGAGCGGCGGGCAACCCCATGAGCAAGATCAGGCGAGCCTGCTGGGCGGTGGCGGTCGTGCTTTCAGGCCTGGCCCTCGCGCAACCGGCATACGCGCGCGAGTCGCTGAAGCTGCGGGCGAGCCTGACTCCAGACCTGCTCGATCGCCAGACCACGATCGGGTTCGACTTCGTGATCGCAGCGCCACCCGGCCAGGTGCCCTCGCCGCTGACAGGCGTCGCCCTGCGCTATCCGGGGAACGTCGGCCTCGTGGTGAGCGGCCTGGGGCTCGACGCATGCAGCCCCGCGACCCTGCACCTGCGAGGACCCGCTGGCTGCCCGTCGGACGCCCTGATGGGCATGGGCAGCGCGACCGTCGAGATACCCGTGGGCGGAGCGATCGTGAAAGAGAAAGCCGAAGTGGCCGTCGAGCGGGCTCCCACCGCACACGAACGCTTCGCGCTGACGTTCTACGCCCAGGGGACGAGCCCGATCGTGGCGCAGCTCGCGCTGCCCGCGCTGCTGCTCTCCGCGAGCACACCGTTCGGTGGAAGCGTGTCGATCGAACCCCCGCTGATCCCCAGCCTGCCCGAAGCGCCCGCAGTTTCTGTCGTGAGCCTGCGGGCGGCGATCGGACCCGAGCACCTGACCTACTACCGTCGCGAAAACGGCCGCAGCCTCGCCTACCGTCCGCGCGGTGTGCGCCTGCCGAAGAGCTGCCCGCGCGGCGGCTGGCCCTTCACCGCGGCGGTGTCCTTCCTCGACGGCACGCGCGCGAGCGCGAGAACCACAGTCCGCTGCCCCGGGCGAGCCGCGCGCCGCCACCCGCTCAAGCGCCCAGGCGGGTAATCGCCTCCGCGCGAAAGTCGAAGATGCGCTCCAGGTCGCGGCGGACGAAGACCGCATGGGCGATCCCGCCCAACGGGCCGAGGGGCAGCGCATAGCGAACACGGTCGCGCATCACCGTGCCCTGGGAGCACGACTCGAAGCTATGGGTGTGATGCCACAGCCGGTAGGGACCGCGCAGCTGTCTGTCGACGAAGCGCGTGGTCGGCTCCCAGGTCTCGATCTCGGTGAGCCAGCGCACCGGGACGCCGTGCAGGCGCATGCGGTAGGCGATCAGGGTCCCCGCGGCCATCGTGATGGGCTCAGAGCCAGCCACCTCGAAATGAAGCCACGGCGGCGTGATCGCCTCGAGGTTGCGAGCGTCGGCGAAGAACGCGAACACCGCATCCAGATCGCGAGCGATCACCTGCTCGCGCTCGAGGATCTCGACTCTCACCTGGTGAGGCGCTCCGCCAGCAGCACAAACGATGCATACGAAGCACCCGTCGCCTGCTGGAGGGCGATCTCACAGGTGCGGTTGCTGCACAGGTGCTCGCTCACGGGGTGCTCGGCGAGAGCGGCGGCCTCGTCGCGCAGGGCGGAGGCGGGCAGCTCGGGGTGCAGCAGCCCGCGGTCTCCAGCCATCCCACAGCAGCTGCTGCCGGGCGGAATGAACACCTCCTCGGCCAACTCGCGGGCGATCGCCTCGAGCTTGTGCCGCAACCCCATGCGCTCGGTCGAGCACGTGGGATGAACGGCCGCCGAGGACACCTTCTCGGTGATCGTGACACCCGGGAGCACCCTGTCGTGGACCCAGGCGATCGAATCGAGGATCTCGATCTGGGCGAAGCGCTCGCGCTCCTCGTCCCCCAGGCGGGCGCCCACGTCCTCGGCCAGACCCTGGGCGCAGGATGTGGCATCGATCACAACGGGAAGTCTGCCTCCATCGCTCCAGCGCCAGAGCGAGGCGGCGGTCTTGGACGCCATGAAGTCCTGGCCGCGGCGATAGCCCTTGGAGCTCCAGGGCGTCGCACAGCAGTGACCGGCCACATCATCGGGTATCCACATGGGCACCCCCGCCCGCGCGGACACGGCGAGTAGCGCTTCTGGAAGCGAGCGCTCGGACTCGCACCCGGGTGGGTTGCCGAAGATGCGGTTGAGACAGGCGGGCAGGTAGACCGCCGCCGCGCCCATCCGCTCGCTCGCCGGCAGACGCGGCGAGGCGGGCGCCGGCAGGCCGGGCGGCAGGGTCGGCACCAGCTCGCTGCTGACACGCCGTCTGATCAGCTCGGGGACCTTGGCGAGCGTCTCGTGTACGCCGATCCTCTCGGCGAGTCGCGCCCCGGCAAGCCCACCGCGAGCGCCGCGCTCGAGCGCCGCGTAGCGCTTGGCGACGGCAAGCGCCACCGCTTCCTCGCGCTCACCGTGCTCGCGCCGGCGGAACTCCTTGACCAGCTCGCCCGTGTCGATCGCCACCGGGCACGCGCCCAGGCAGCTCCCGTCGGCCGCGCAGGTCTGGATCGCGTCGTGCTCGTAGTCGGCGATCAGCGCCTCATAGACAGGCGAGCCCTCGGGCTGGCGGGCCATCTCGCGCCTGACCACGATCCTCTGGCGCGGCGTGGTGGTGGCGTTGCGACTGGGGCACACTGGCTCGCAGAAGCCGCACTCGACGCAGTGGTTTGCGACCTGCTCGATCTCGGGCTGGGTCTTGAGATGCTTGAGATGGATGGCGGGGTCGCGGTTGAGCACCACCCCCGGGTTGAGCACGCGGTGAGGGTCGGCAAGCTCCTTGACCCGCCACATCATCGCGGTGGCCTTCTCGCCCCACTCGCGCTCCACGTAGGGGGCCATGTTCACTCCGGTCCCATGCTCGGACTTCAGCGAGCCGTCGTACTTGTCGAGGATCAAAGTGACGAGCTCCCCCATGAACGCCTCGTAGCGTTCGACGTCCTCGGGCTTGGAGAAGTCGGGCGTGAGCTGAAAGTGGAGGTTCCCGGCCGATGCGTGTCCGGCGACGCCCACCAGGAACCCGTGCTTGGCAAGGAGGTCCTGGAGGTCGCGGGCGCACTCGGCGATCCGCTCGGGCCGAACGCACACGTCCTCGATGATCAGGGCGCTGCCGGGCATGCGCAGCCGTCCGACGAGGCCGAACAGCCCCTCGCGGACCCTCCATGCCATCTCGATCTCCTCGTGCTCACGGGAGAACCGAGCCGGACCGATCAGGTCATGCTCGGCGAGTGCCCGCTCAGCCGCGGCCTCACCCGCATCGAGCTGCTGCTCGTCATCGCCGGCGAACTCGATGATCAGGGCAGCCGAGTCGGGAGGCAGCTCACGCCAGTGCTCGGGCAGCCCAGGCAGGCTCCAGGCGGCCGCGATCAGCGCAGGAGCCACCATCAGCTCGGTTGCGCGAGCACCCGCCGCGACGAGCGCGGGGACGGCCGCCGAGGCGCTGTCGATGCTCGGGAAGTGCGCCCAGGCGAGCGTCGTATGGGCGGGCTCGGGGCGCGTGCGCATGACAGCCTCGGCGATGAAGGCGAGCGTGCCCTCCGATCCGACGACGAGGCGGCGGAAGATCTCCAGCGGCGTGTCTGCATCGAGGAACGCGCACAGCCTGTATCCGGTCACGTTCTTGATCTCGTATTTGCGTCGCACTCGTTCGGTGAGCGTCGCGTCGGCCAGCAGCTCCTCGCGCAGCGCCAGCAGGCCGGCGGCGAGCTCGGGCTCGGCGGCGGCGAATCGCTGCTCGGCGTCCGGCTGGGCGGTGTCCACGACGGTCCCCGAGGCGAGCACGAGCGTCATCGACTCGACGGTCGAGTAGGGATCCCAGCTGACGCCGCAGCGCATGCCGCCGGAGTTGTTCGCGATCACTCCGCCGATCGTGGCGATGTCTTTGCTGGCCGGATCGGGGCCGAGCTTGAAGCCATGACGCTCGAGCAGCCTGTTGGCCAGACCGAGCAGCGTGCCCCCCTTCAACCGCACGCGCTCTCCGTTGCCTTCGACCTTCACCGCGGAGAACCAGCGCCGGACATCGATCATGATCCCGTCGGTCTGGGCCTGACCGTTGAGGCTCGTCCCGCCGCCGCGGAAGTTGACCGCGATGCCGGTGCTTCGCGCGTAGGCGAGCACCTTGCCGACGTCACCGGCATCGTGCGCCATCACCACCACGGCGGGGATGCGACGGTAGGGGCTGGCGTCGGAGGCATAGGCGATCAGGTCGATCGCGCGGGCGAGCACCCGCTCCTCGCCGAGCAGGCCGATCAACTCCGAGCGCAGGGGCTCGGGCGTGCCCGTGGCGAGGCTGTCGGGCGCGCGGTCCGGCGTCGGCGCACCCGGCGGATGCCCGATGCGCCGCGTGTCGGGAGCCAGCAGTGGCGGCGAGGCGGTGCTCAAGCGAGGGCCATTCCCGCGGCCACGTCGACCTGAACCAAACGGGGGCCGTCATGGGCGAGCGCGTCGGTGAGTGCCCCACCGAGCTCGTCACGACCCGAGACGGTGACGGCGGGCACGTTGTAGCTGCGCGCGGTGGCCGCCACATCGAGCCGCGGCAGGTCGAGGGCGGGGGCGCCTGTCACGTTCTCGAGCGTTGCGAACCACTTGAGGATCGAGTACTCGTTGTTGCGCAGCACGAGGAACTTGACGGGGATGTCATAGGCGGCAGCGGTCCAGAAGGCGGTGATCGCATACTGGGCGGAGCCCTCGCCCAGCACACAGACGACCTGGCGCTCGGGCTGTGCGAGCTGCACCCCCAGTGCGGCCGACAGACCGAATCCGAGGCCGCCGCCGGCGCTGAAGTAGTAGGAGCCAGGCCGCGAGATGCGCAGCTTGTTGCGAAGGGCCACCGTACTCGACGGCGACTCCAGCACGACGATCCCGTCCTGCGGGAAGAGCTCGGCGAGTGTCGCATGCACCTCTCCCCCCGATAGCTCGTTGCCGGGCGGTGGCGAGTCGAGCTCAACCCGCGCGGGGGGCGGCTCTCGGTCGGAGGGCGCTTCGCTCAGCGCCTCGACCAGAGCGCGCAGCGTGAGCGCCACGTCGGCGACGATGGCGTCTCCCATCGGCGCCCGCGCGGCCTCGTCGGGGTCACTGGTGATCGCCACCAGGCTGGTGCCCTCGGCGAGGAAGTCGCCGGGAATGTTGGGGTAATAGGGAAAGACGGACGAGCCCGCGACGAGCACGAGGTCATGACCGGCGAGTGTTTGTGCGAGCGGCCCGACAGCAGGCGGCAGCATCCCCTGGAAGGCCGGATGGTTCTCCGGGAAGCCGATGCGGTTGCCACCCGTCGGGGGGGAGGCCCACACGGGCAGGCGCTGCGCCTCGACCAGTGCGAGAGCGGCATCCCAGCCACCGGATGCATCGATGTCGGGGCCGGCCACGAACACAGGGTTCCGTGCCGCGCGCAGACGCTCGGCGAGCTCCGCGATCTGCTCGCCTGCTGGCTCGGCCCGGCCCGTGACAGAGCGTGCGATCTGGGTGGAGAAGTCGACCGGCTCGATGTCCTGGAGCCAGTCGTCCATCGGGATCGACACGAACGCCGGCCCAGCCGGGGGCAGGCTTGCGTGGTGGATGGCCTGAGCGATGGCGAACGGAACATCGGCCGCGCGGGTCGGCTCGTGGCTCCACTTCACGTAGGGCTTGGGCACCTCGACGGCGTCGCGGTTGCTGAGGTTGGCCTGCATGGTGATCAGCGACCGAGCCTGCTGCCCGGCGGTTACCAGCAGCGGCGCCTTGTTGGCACGCGCACCGAAGATCGCCCCCACCCCATTGCCCAAGCCGGGAGCGGTGTGGAGGTTCACATGGGTCACGCGGCCGCTGGCCTGGGCGAAGCCGTCGGCCATGCCGACAGCAACCGCCTCCTGCAGTCCCAGCACGTAGCGGAAGTCCTCAGGGAGCGGGCCGAGCATCGCCAGCTCGGTCGAGCCGGGGTTGCCGAAGATCGTGGTCATGCCACGCCGGCGGAACAGCTCGAAGGTCGCCTCTCGGACGGTTGTCATCTACAGCCCTCCCCTGATGATGGTTTCAGCGTCCACGAGCACGGACCACCTACGGCTCATCTTCGCCTGCCTGACCGGACATGGTCAATGAGGGCAGAGATTATGGGTTCGAGCGGCCCCATGGGAGTGGTGATATATGCGAACATATGTTCGTATGCGGCAGTGCCCCACACTGGACACGGATAGACGTCTGGCAGTCAGCAGGCTGGCAGATGGACATCGGTCGCTTTTTGCTCTGGCAGCCGAGAAGGTGTCGAGATGAGCACGATGGAGGCGTACAAGGCGGAGCTGGCCAGCTATCTCAAGGGCTTTGCGGCCAACGTGCGGCGCCTGCGCGCCGCCAAGAGCCCCGGCTTCTCCCAGGAGCGACTCTCGAGCGTCACCAAACTGCACCGCACCGAGATCGGCAAAATCGAGCAGGGCCACGTGGAGCCGCGTCTCACCACGCTCGTGATCCTGGCCGAGGGTCTCGGCGTCACGGTCGACGAGCTCGTGGCCGACCTCAAGGTACCGGTGGAGCGCAAACCCTCGCCCCAGGCCAAACGCTGGCACGCGGAAGGCAATTAGCTGGTTGCACGGCGCCACCGGCGGATCGCGCTGAGCGTGGCAGCGCGATCCGCCGGGCTATGCCGCAGCCGCTCCGCGTTGGCGAGGATGGCGTCGTGGAGGTAGCCGGCCAGACCGGAGGCCTGCTCTTCGTAGTGGGCGGCGAAGCGTGAGTCGGCGATGTACATCTCGGCCAGTCCCCGGTGCAATGCGGGACTGCATTCATAGAACCGCCGTGAGATGTGCTGACGGTGCTCCTCGGCCAGCGCCATGGCCTTCGCGCCTGCCGCCGGCTCTCCCGTTTCAAAGGCGGCGATGAGCGCCGTCAGGTTGCGTGCGACCTCGGCCTTGATCTCGATCCAGTCATCCTTGGTGTAGGCGGCGGTTCGCCGCTGGGACTGCCGCCAAGCCTCGGTGGAGCCCCATCGCCGCTCGGCCTCCTCGGCGTACTCGGCAGATCGACGGTGACCAAACACCTCGAACTGCTCCTCGGGTGTCAGCTCGATTCCCATCTTTCGCGCCTCCATCTCTCTCTCGATTGCCTCCAGCAGCTCCAGGTCGCGGTCACGCCGCTCGCGCAGCAGGCGGTGCTGACGGCGCAGGTGCTCGTCCGCCCGCGCATCTGAGTCATCGAGCATCTCGGCGATCTGGCCGAGGCCGAACTCCAGCTCCCGGTAGAAGCGCACCCGCCGCAGACGCTCGAGATCCTCGCCTGAGTACAGCCGGTAGCCACTCTCGCTGCGGGCACTCGGTCGGACCAGCCCGATGGCGTCGTAGTGGTGCAGGGCGCGCACCGACACGTGCGCCAAGCGGGCAGATTCACCAACGGTAAAAACGTCCATATGCCAATTGTGCGCCCTCTCGTCGGGTGAGGGTCAAGGCCGCTGTGTTCGCCAGGCAGGGCAGGCCGACGGACGCCACCACCAATCGCCCAGGCAACAGCTATGCAAGAGCAACACACGTGCCGCTAGGGTGCTGATCAAGATCTCTGCTCAGCCAGAGCGCTGCCTATGTAGCGGCCCAAGGATTTGAAACCGCACAACCGGCGAAAGGACATCGATGAGACGACTTGCTCGAAGCAGGCGCGACAGCAGTCATGCCGGCCGTGGTCGCGTGGCGACCCTGACCGTCGCTGCTCTCGCGGCCCTCGTGAGCGGCGCGCCGCTCGCCGGCAGTGCGGCAGCGTCAGCGGCCGCCAAGGGGAGGGTGTCAGCGCTGTTCGCAGGGTCGCTCGTGGACTACATGGAAGCCAACCTGGGTCCTGCTTTCCAAAGGACTGACGGTTATGGCTTCGAGGGCTTCGGCGGAGGGTCGACCGAACTCGCGAACGAGATCCGTGGTGGAGTGCGTCAGGGCGATGTGTTCATCAGCGCCTCGGCAACGGCGGATAGGTCGCTGGAAGGGTCCGCCAACGGAGACTGGGTCTCGTGGTACTCGACGTTCATGGCATCGCCGCTAGTGCTCGCGTACAACCCGCAGAGCCGCTTCGGAGCCGAGCTGCGCCGGGGGGTGCCGTGGTTCAAGGTGCTGACGCAGAGCGGCATCCGGGTGGGCGAGACCGATCCCAAGCTCGACCCGAAGGGCGTGTTGAGCGTGGAAGCGATAGCGGCGGCGGCGAGGAAGCTCCACGACCCGGCCCTCGCCACGGCACAGTCGCACTTCGAAGTGTTTCCCGAGACGGGCCTCGTGGGCCGGTTGCAGGCCGGACAGCTCGACGCGGGGTTCTTCTATGCGGTGGAGGCCAAGACGGCGAAGCTCGCCACCGTCGCTCTGACACCTGTCTACAAGTACGCCAACTACACGGTGACGATCCTCGACCACGCTCCCAACCCGTCCGGCGCGGCGGCCCTGGTGCGCTTCCTGCTGAACGCCGACCGCGCCTACACGCTGAAGAAGAACGGGCTGAACCCCATCAGACCGCAGTTCTCGGGTGCGAGCTCCGCCGTGCCGGCGGCGCTGCGGAGGCTGGTGGGGGCGCGCTGAGCGACTTGCGCAAGCGAGCGAGCAGCCCGCTGCCGTGGCTCGGCGGGCTGCTCGCCCTCTACCTGCTGGTCCCCATCGTCGCGTTCGTGCTGCGTCTCGGCCGTGGCGTGTCCTCCTCGCCCGGTCTCGGTGGGGCACTCCTCACATCGCTATCCACAGCAACGATCTCGACTGTGATCATCACGATCCTGGGGGTACCGCTGGCCTACCTGCTGGCCCGCGGTGGAGGTCCGATCGTGCGCGTCCTGACCGCGCTCGTGGCTCTGCCGCTCGCCCTTCCGCCCCTCATGAGCGGGCTGCTGCTGCTCTATGTGGTGGGCCCCTACACCGCGGCCGGGCGCCTGTTCGGCGGCCAGCTAACCGACACGCGAGCGGGAATCGTGCTGGCCCAGACGTTCGTGGCAGCGCCTTTTCTGATCATCGCCGCCCACGCCGCGTTCGCCGGTGTCGACCCGGCGCTCGAGGACGTGGCGGCATCGCTCGGGCACGGTCGCGGTGCCCGCTTTCGACTGGTTGCTGTCCCAGCGGCGCTCCCCGGCATCGCGGCGGGGGTGCTGCTCGCCTGGCTGCGGGCCTTCGGGGAGTTCGGTGCGACGGTGATCCTCGCCTACCACCCCTACTCCCTGCCAGTGTTCACGTTCGTCCAGTTCGATGGAACGGGACTACCGGCCACGATGGCCCCGATCGCCGCCTCGCTGGCTGCGGCGCTGGCGATCCTGCTGTTGGTGCAGCTCCCCATGCCGCGCCGGCGTCAGAGGAGACCGTCCGCGACAGCTCCACGGAGGATAGGCGCAGAGTGGTCCGGGCCATTGGACTTCGCCGTGAGCAAGGACTTCGTGGGATTCAGCCTCGAGTTGGCCCATCGGGCGAGAACTCGACAGCTGGCGCTGCTCGGCCCCTCCGGGGCGGGGAAGACTCTCACGCTGCGCCTGATCGCAGGACTGACCTCCACGGAGGGCGGTCACATCCGCTCGGGGGATCGCGCGCTTGATCGAGTGCCCACCGAGCGCCGCCACATCGGCTACGTGCCTCAGCAGCCGGCCCTGCTCCCGAGACGGACGGTGTGGCGCCAGGTCACCTTTGGCGCACGGTCACAGCCGGCTTGCGCGGCCTGGTGGATCGAGCGTCTGGGACTGGCGGGACTGGAGGACCGCTACCCGGAGGAGCTCTCAGGCGGCCAGCAGAGACGGGTGGCGCTCGCGCGAGCGCTTGCGAGCGAGCCGCAACTGCTGCTGCTCGACGAGCCCTTCACCGGACTGGACAGCCCTGTGCGCAGCAGCATGGGGCGGGAGCTGCGTCGCATCCAGCGGGAGACGGGTCTCAGCACGGTGATCGTGACCCACGACCCGGAGGAGGCGGCGCTGCTGGGAGAGGAGATCCTCGTCATCGACGATGGGCGCCTGCTCCAGGCGGGCAGCCGGCAATCGGTATATCGCGCGCCGCGCTCGCCGAAGGTGGCGGCCTTGCTGGGCATTGCAAACGCACACGAGGCCGTCGCCCTCGCCGACGGGCGCGTGCTCAGCCAGGGCGTCGTGCTGCACACGGCCGCAGAGGATCTGGCCGAGGGCAGTGCGGTCGTCTGGTCGGTGCGGCCCGAGCGGATCGTGCTGCAGACGAAGGGACGCTACGGGGCGAGGATCCTCGACGAGGCGGATCTCGGCTCGGTGCGGGAGCTGACGATCGCTCTCGACGGCGCATTGGAGCTCACGCTGCGCACCGGCGACGCACATCCGAGCGCGGGGATCGGAGAGACGGTGCACGTGGACATCCTCCCCGCGGATATATCCGTCTGGCCTGCTCCCCCGGGGAGCGAGGTCGAGGTACGGTATCCACCAGGTGCCTGAGCAGAAGAATCCCGAGCTGTCATTGGGCGAAGCCGCTCAGGCGATTGGCGTGAGCGTGGACACGCTGCGCCGCTGGGATCGGGCGGGCAAGCTGCATACGAGCCGCGACGCGCAGAACCGCCGGCGAGTTCCCACCAGCGAGGTCGAGCGTCTCGCGGGGCGCCCGGAGCGCCACCGGACGGGCACCCTCGGCTCGGCCCGCAACCGCTTTGCTGGCTTGGTTCGCTCGGTGGAGGTCGACGGGGTGATGGCGTTGGTGGAGATCGAGGCGGGGCCGTTCCTGGTCACGGCGGCGATCACACGCGACTCGGTGCACGAGCTCGGCCTGGCACCGGGGGTGCGGGCGACAGCGATGGTGAAGGCCACGTCGGTGATGGTCGAGCGCGACTGATGAGCAGCGCGGAGATCGGCCTCGCACTCTCGGTGTTCCTCGCCTGCGCGGTGGAGGCTGTTGAGGCGTTGACGATCGTGCTGGCGGTGGGCAGCACGCGCAGCTGGTCCTCGGCGATGAGCGGGGTCGGTGCGGCGACGGTGGCGCTGGCCGCAATCGTGGCGGCGCTGGGCCCGGCGCTGACGGCCCTCCCCATCGACCTGTTGCGGGTGCTGGTGGGGGGACTGCTGCTGATCTTCGGGCTGCAGTGGCTGCGCAAGGCGATCCTCCGTGCGTCGGGCCTGAAGGCCAAGCATGACGAGCTGCAGATCTTCCAGGAGGAGCGCGAGGCGGCTCGAGCGGCGGGCGCGAGACATCCAGGATTCGACGCCTATACGTTCGCCATCTCCTTCAAGGGGGTTCTCCTGGAGGGGCTGGAGGTGGTGTTCATCGTGCTCACATTCGGCGCCAACCAGCACCGCGTCCCGCTGGCGGCCGCGGCCGCGGGACTCGCCGTGATCCTGGTGATCGCCGTGGGGGCGGCCGCCCGGGCGCCGCTGGCGAGGGTGCCCGAGAACACGATGAAGTTCGCCGTCGGAGTGATGCTCAGCTCGTTTGGGATGTTCTGGGGCACCGAGGGCGCAGGTGCGGCGTGGCCCGGCGGCGATGCATCCCTGCTGGTGATCATTCCGGGGGTGCTGCTGGCAGCCGTGGTGATGGTGCGGGCAGTGCGGCCGACCGCGAATCCGGCCGCCTGCGATGAGGTGATCGTGCTTGGCGCCGAGGCGCCAAGCCAGGCGACGGTGAGCAGATGAAGCGTGTGCGAGGGTTCCTCACCGGCGCCTGGGAGTTCGTGGTGGGAGACGATTGGCTGACGGCTGCGGGGGTGGTGCTCGCCCTCGCGATAACAGCGCTGCTTGCAGCGGCCTCGATTTCCGCCTGGTGGGTGATGCCCCCGGCGGTGGTGGGGCTGCTGGCGCTCTCCATCAGGCGCGCAGCGCCAACGACTAAACGGCCTTAGCCCAGTCGATGATGGCCTGCGGTCGCTGCTCGGGCAGCCAGTGGGCGACATCGTCGAGCACCTCGACGCTCAGCTCCGGCTGGCCCGCCACCGGCCCGGGGACGAGGCCCCTGCTCACCAGATCCTTAGCGCCGACCATCACCGTGGTGGGCACCTTCAGCACGGCATGGTCGTAGCGGCCGCGCGCCAGGGGCACGACCTCGCGGGTGAGAAAGGTCCGGTACATGGCAACGGTCACCTCAGCCGGCAGGTGATCGTCGAACACGGCAACGTCAGATGGGGAGAGGCGATCGCCGCCCCGGCCCGCCTGCAGGATGGCCCGCACCATCGGTCGCGCCACACGGGCACCGATGAAGGGGAGGCTGATGGGTCCCTGGTAGAGGAGCATCCCCAGCTGACGTGGGTGGGGCGAGATCCACAGGTGCGGGACGGCGAGCACGAGCAGGCTCTGCAAACGCTGGGGAGCCCTAATCGCTGCGAGCAGGCCGGCCCATGCTCCCCAGTCGTGACCGATCCAGGTTGCGCGCTCGATCCCCAGAGCGTCGAGGGCGCCGAGCACGTCTGATGCCAGCTGCTCCTTCTCATATCCACGGGGCGGCGCCTCGCTCCACCCGTGTCCGCGTAGATCAGGAGCGATCACCCTGAAGTCCTGGGCGAGGGCAGGAATGACCTTGCGCCATGTCCACCAGTTCTGCGGCCAGCCATGAACGAGCAGCAGCGGTGGCGCATCCTCGGGACCGGCCAGAGCGACATGCATGCGTAGGCCGGCAGCGTCCACGTACTCGTGGCGGACACCTGCAAGCTCGGGGGGCTCGCTCATCGCCCTGGGATCGTATGGCCCTTTTGCGCAAGGTCACGAGCGAAAAAGCCCGCTGTTTGCGGAAACCGGTTGCAGCTGTCTAGCTGCAACCGGGGTCAGCCAGTAGAATCTTTGCGGACATTAGTCTGTCAGACAGATTGTTTCATTCATGTCGACACAGTCCCCCACGACGACGCCTTTGGCCCAGGAGATCGAGCCGGAGCAGAGCAGATGAGCACTATGGACGCCTACAAGGCCGAGCTGGCCACCTACCTGCGCCACTTCGGGACCAACGTGCGCCGTCTGCGTGCGGCACAGTCCCACGGCGTCTCCCAAGAAGAGCTCGCCTATCGGGCGAACCTGCACCGTACGGAGATCGGGCGGCTCGAGCTCGGAGAGGTGGAGCCACGCCTGACAACGCTGGTGATCCTCGCCGATGCGCTCGAGGCGCGTGTGGATGACTTGCTGGAGGGGCTATGGGTGCCGATCGAGCGTAGACCCTCACCCCAGTCGAGACGCCGCCTGCCCAAGCCACAAAGCAAAGGGAACCGGCATTGAGCTCCCCACAGCAGCCGAGCTCCTCATTGGAGCAGCGTAGAGCCGAGCGGGAGTTGTTCTTCTGGACAGCTTTCAAAGTGCTGAGGCTCGTGACTGCGGCGGCATTCACAGCCGCGGTGGTGGTCTACGTCGCGATCTCCACGATCGAAGGCGGCTCCCCCCTCCGCGATCTGCTGTTGGTGGTTCTCGGGAGCGGCTGGCCATGACTCAAGAGTTAATCGAAGCGGATGGCCCGATCGCATCGAACCAATCTTTGTGACCGATCGACGAGAGAGCCGAGCTCCCATCTGAACCGGTGAGCAGTTTGACGGGCTCAGTCCAGCCTCGTTCGCGGTCCTCACGCGCTACGCGATCCTCTCCCCAACATGCAGGGTGACGATTCCTCCGCCGGTCACGGTGTAGCGAATGTTGCTCAAGCCACAGCGCTCCATCACGGCCGCCAGATCCTGGGGTGCAGGGAAGCGTCGCACCGACCTCGCGAGGTACTCGTAGGCCTTGGGCTGTCCCACCAGCCGACCCAGCAGAGGCACCGCCCTATCGAACCACACGCTGAAGAACGTCGAGAGTGGCGGCCGTCGAGGGGTCGTGAAGTCGAGGATCACCACGCGGCCACCAGGCCTGACGACGCGAACCATCTCGGCCAGCCCGCGTTCAAGGTCAGAGAAGTTCCGCGCGGCAAAGCCGACGGTCGCGGCGTCGAACTCGCCGGCGGCGTAGTCCAGCGCGAGCGCATCACCGAGCTCGAACCGCAGATGCGGCGCCTTCCTCCGAGCACGAGCGAGCATGTCCTCGGAGAAGTCACAGCCGATGGCCTCGCCGCTCGGGCCAACACGACCAGCCAACTCGATCGTCAGGTCACCGGTACCGGCCGCGACATCGAGTACCCGGTCTCCCGGCGCGAGCGCTGCGAGGTCGGCCGCACGACGCCGCCAGCCGTGATGCAGGCCCGCGCTCATGACGCTGTTCAGTAGGTCATAGATCCCGGCGATGCGATTGAACAGCGCCCGCACCTCAGGCGCCTCCAACGTGCCTGCGGCATCGTGCGTGTGCACGCTCCGATGATGCCCTGCGCTCACTCGATCACCCCCACGGCCCGCGTGCAGTCAACTTGCTTCGGCGTCGACGAATGCGCTGTCTCCGAGCTGCGACAGGTGCTCGCGAACCCACTCGCTCGCGCCCGGGCCCGGCGTGGGCAGGATCTCGCCGAGCTCGATCGGCTCCCGGCAGCCTCGGCAGACGAGTAGCGGGTCGGCGTCGCTGCCGCAGGGGGTGTGCTTGAGAACTATCGATGGGCCACGCGAGCCGACGAGGTATTTGTCGCCCCACTGAAGCAGCGCAACGACGATGGGGAAGATGTCGCGTCCGGCCTGAGCGAGACGGTATTCGTTGCGAACCTGGCTCGGGCCGTAGGGGTGCTCCTCCAAGATGTTCTGTGAGACGAGCAGTTTGAGCCTGCTGGAGAGGATGTTGCGCGAGAGCCCGAGGTTCTCGGCGAACTCGTTGAAGCGGCGTGTGCCAAAGAACGCCTCCCGCAGGATCAGGACGGTCCAACGGTCTCCGAGCAGGTTCGCGGCCGCGCCAACGGAGTCTTCGAAGTCTTGATCTGCGCCCATCAACTTATAGTAGCGTCTCGCTATCGATAGTGATACGCTACCGATCACTGGCCACCCGGAGAGCATGCTCTCTATCAATCAGGACAGCGCGACGTGATGAGACTCAACAACGTCCACGAACGCCCACTGCCCCCCGGCAACACGCCCGGATCTCTGATCGATGGGCTGGCCGGAGAGCACGATCAGCTATGGCCACACGACCGCTGGCCACCCATGCGCTTCGATGGCGGACTGAGCGTCGGCAACCAAGGAGGCCACGGACCGGTCCGCTACGAGGTGCTCGAGCATCAACCAGGCCGGATCGCGCGCTTCCGTTTCACCGGACCACCCGGCCTCATCGGCGAGCACCGCTACGAGCTCACACACACGAACGAGGGGACAGCACTGCTCCGCCACACCCTCGTAGGCCACACCGAGGGACGAATGCGCTGGCAGTGGCCACTGATATTCAGGCCCCTGCACGACGCTCTCATCGAGGATTCTCTCGACCACGCAATCGCCGCCATGTCCGAGACGCCGTACCGGCCAGCACGGTGGGGCACCCACGCCAGAACCCTGCGCTGGCTCCTACGGGGACTCATCTAACACGACGAGTGCGGCGGCGTCCTCGCTTGTCCGCTGTATCCGCAGTCGCGTCGCGCGTCATGCTCTAATCAAGCATTCCAGAGCCAAATATTGCTCGGACCCTGCAAGCGGCGGACGGGGGTCGAACCCGCGACCTCAAGCTTGGGAAGCTTGCGCTCTACCAACTGAGCTACCGCCGCGCAGGCTCAGATACTACGCCGTGACCTCTAGTCTTGGGTGCTGTGAGACGCCGTGCCCTGCCAATCTTCGCCTCGCTGGTCGGCGCGGCCCTGATCGGGCTGCTGATCTACGGCATCTCCCACCAGTCGGCCAGCCGCACCCTTGATGACCTGGTGGCTCACGGCAAATACCCCTCTGCGCCCGATGCGGGCAACGCCCTGCCGGTCCTGGGCGCCCCGGGAACCACCTCGCTGGCGTCGCTCAAGGGCAAGGTGGTAGTGCTGAACTTCTGGGCCTCATGGTGCGAACCCTGCCAGGTGGAGGCCCCGCTGCTGGAGCGCGCCCAGGGCGAACTGGCGAGCCACGGCGGCACGGTGCTGGGCGTGACCTATCTCGACGCCTCGCCCGACTCCCAGGGCTTCGTGCGACGCTTCCACCTCACCTACCCCAACCTGCGCGACGACAACGGCACGTTTGCCCACTCCTATGGCACCGACCAGCTCCCTGAGAGCTTCGTCATCAACCGCACTGGGCACGTCGTGGCGGTCTCACGCGGCGAGATCGAAGAGCCCTTCTTGAAGCGCGCCATCGCCCTCGCGGAGAGCTCGTGAGCGCCCCCCTGAGCACACCGTCTCGACGCCGGGGGCTGTGGCCGGCATTGCTGGCGACGCTCGTGGTGGGCACGGGAGCGCTCCTGGCCTCAGCTGCGACGTCCAATGCCGCCCCCCGCACCTCCCTGCCCGTAATCGAGCGCCAGGTGATGTGCGTGACGTGCAAAATCCCCCTGAACGTCGCCCAGTCGCCGCAGGCCGACCGCGAGCGGGTGTTCATCCAAAGCCTGATCGACCGGGGAGAGAGCGAAGGCGCGATCAAGCACGCCCTCGTGGGCCAGTACGGGCCGGCGGTGCTTGGGCTGCCGAGCGCTCACGGCTTCGACCTCACCGCCTATCTGGTTCCCCTTGCGGTGGTGCTCGCCCTGCTGATACTCCTGGCGACGCTGTTGCCGCGGTGGCACCGGCGCACGAGGGGCGGCTCGTTGCGAGGAGACCACCGAGCCGTGCCGCCGATCGAGGCACCCGACGCGGCCCGGCTGGAGGCCGACCTGGCACGGTTCGACTAAGAACCTGTTTCAAAATGAGGGTGCGGCCGGGGCGTTCCTGGACCAAGCCGGGCGACGCGGGCCGGTGAAGCCCGTGCTGGTAGCACGGGCAAGACGGCACGTGGCGATCCGGCGCCGCGTTCCAGGGACGCAGCCGGGTGTGCCAATCATTTTGAAACAGGTTCTGAGCCCATACGCCCCACGGTCTTCGGTGTATCGCAGCGGCTATACACCGTCTGAAAAGGGTGGTGTCTCAGTTTGAGAATCGGCCCCATGTGGGCTGATCCAGGGGGTACGCTCGCGGCTCCAGTCCACAAAGTGCCCCCGCACCGCTGACACGGCCGGGGGCCGACACCAGGAGTGACCCTGATGCACGACCAGCCTACCCCTGACGACCGTAACCTCGCAGAGATCCTGGACCAGCGCGAACGGGACGTTCTGTACTTGATGACCCGGCCCGAGGAGGGCCAACCCTTGTGGTCCGTTGACGATCTGGGCCGTGAGATGGAGCGCGGCGACATCATCGACAGCGTGCGTGGCTTGCAGCGCGCTGGACTCGTCTACAAAACCGTGGACGGGTTTGTGTTCGCTACGCGCTCGGCCGTGCGCATGGTGCAGATCGTCGGGCAAGTGATCTGATGGCTCAAGGCGCCACGTCGCCCGGTCGGGGCGTGGCGCTACGATTCCTCTATGCCTGACCGCTCCCGCAAGCGTCCGCGCGACCCGAACCAGCTCGGGAAGCTGATCGTGGACATCGCCACGGGCGAAGTCGAGGACACCGCCCCCGATGACGGCAAGAACCCCGCAGCGGTCGAGCTGGGCCGCAAAGGAGGCTTGAAGGGCGGCAAGGCGCGCGCAGCCAAGATGACGCCCGAGCAGCGCAGCGAGGCTGCAAAGAAGGCCGCGCAAGCTCGCTGGAAGTCGAGTTAGCTACTCGTCTGCGGCTACGAGGCTGGGCTTCATGGCCTCAAGCACGGCAATCATTTGGTCCCACTGTGTAACGCTCATCGGGAACTCTGCTTGGAGCAACGCCCATCCTGAGCGGGAATACGGGATCTGCACTGTGCGCTGCTTGCCCTGTGGGCGTCCCGCTCCCTCCACCGGGGTACTGGCTCCGGCTGGGACCCGATCTGCCGCAATGGTCGTCGGCGCCACTAGCTGCTCGCCCTCATCTTGTTCTTGCTCATCTCCGGTCGCATCAGCTTCGTGCTCATTGCCTGACACGGTATCAGCGGTGTCGGCAGCTTTGAGCTGGGCAAATACGATCGTGCGTCGAAACTCTTTCAGAAGCTCTTTAGCCGCCGACTCGCTGAAGCTCAGCTCCAGTACAAGGTGGGGAAGGATTACCGCGTCGGTCGGCAATTCCCCCCGGTACTTCTTCCACAGATCGCGGTGGATAGCCGGGCTCAGCGCAGCCATCCTGGCGCGAGTCTTCCAAGCCTCGGAGTTTCGGTCAGAGCCGTAGAACACCAACTCTTGCCCTAGCTTCGACAGTCCGATTTGCCGAGCGCCTAGCTTGCCCTCGACCTCTGCGAGGCCAAACTTACGAAGAGCAGCGACGGTTAGAGAGCCCATGCTGCTCTTAGCGCTAAACCCCCACGTCGAGAGCGCCGCCGATATGGGTGCGCTATGGCGGCCAGCTGCGCTCGAGAGCTGCTGGGCTCGTTGAAGTGTGGTCTCCAAGTCGAAGGCGGGATAGCTAGGGCTGCGGTGCTTAGGAGTTTTGGTGCCCGTGACGGGCTCTGTCTCGGTAGTCATACGGACATATTCGCAGATTTCGATGACAAAAGCAAGGGAGGTTCGGGGAAAGTAACTGACAAAGCTGATAGGGTCTCCTGAAATGCTTGAGGAGGCCGCTTTGCCCAGAAGATGATCAGCCCCGGAGCCAAGAGGTCTGACGGCTGAGGCTCCGGGGCCAACCCAACTTGCAATACCCGGAGGGGGGCGGGCTCGTACCCCGCTTCCCCTCCCACTCGGCGCGGTAGCTCAATGCAGAGCACCGGACTTTCAATCCGGGAGATAGGGGCTCGTACCCCCTGCGCGCCATCGCCAATTCTATCGGTTTTGCTCGATGTTTCCTTGACTATGCCTAACCGCTCAAGTATTCCGTCCGACCGCTCACGCATAATGTTCAGTATGAACAGGTTGAGCACCGAGAAGCGCGCCGCCATCCTCGGGATGCTGGTGGAGGGCAACAGCCTGCGCGCGACTACGCGCATGGCCGGGTGCTCGATCAACACCGTCTCAAAGCTGCTCCTGGACATCGGGGATGCCTGCACGGCCTACCAGGACCGCGTGTTGGTCGATCTGCCGTGCTCCACGGTCCAGTGCGACGAGATATGGAGCTTTGTCTACAGCAAGGCCAAGAACGTCCCAGCGGAGCGCCAAGGCGAGTTCGGCGTCGGAGACGTGTGGACATGGACCGCGATCTGTGCCGACACCAAGCTCGTGCCGTCGTGGTTCGTGGGACAGCGCACCGCCGAAGATGGCTTCCTGTTCATGATGGACTTGAAGGGCAGGCTCCGCGACAGCCACGTTCAGATGACGACGGACGGCCTACGCGCCTACTCAGCCGCGATTGGCTTCTCGTTCGGGACCGAGATCGACTGGGCGGTCTTGCAGAAGCAGTACGGCAAGGACCCCTCGGGGGAACGCCGCTACAGCCCAGCTATCTGCAAGGGGATCGACATCGACGTACGCCAGGGCGACCCCGACCCCGCCAAGATCAGCACCAGCTACGTCGAGCGCCAGAACCTGACGATGCGCATGGGGATGCGCCGCTTCACAAGGCTCACCAACGGCTTCTCAAAGAAGCTCGACAACCACATGGCAGCCATCGCCCTGCACTTCCTCCACTACAACTTCGCTCGCCCCCACAAGACACTCGCAGACCCCTACCCACGCACCCCCGCGATGGCCGTAGGTGTCTCCGACCACGTATGGACTCTTCACGAGATCGCCGCACTCCTCGACTAGACTCGTTTCGGTCTAACAAATGGAACCGAGGGGGCTTTATGGCAGATCGCGGTTATCGCACCATCAAGGTGCAGCTTCAAAACACAGAGGCGTCCGTCTACACCAGTCCGAGGGTGGCGAAAGCGCTAGAGGACATTCTCGCCGCGACAACGGTGTATGAGGGTGTAAGGATCGCGCAGATCCTAGAGGCCGTTTACAAGGGCGGGAAAAAAGCGGGCGCCCGTGAAGCCTTCAACGAGCTTGAGCGAGGGATAACTGCGGCTAAGAAACAGGTCGATCACGCGAAGCCGGGGCGGCCAAAAAGGGCCGGCCAGCGCTAGCGTCGTTTTCGTCTACGGCGGCAAGGATGCCAGCCGGAGTCTCTCCACGGCCCGCGGCCCCGGCCAGTAGAAGCACTTGGAAACCCTCTAGGGCGGGGGAAAAGGGCGAAGCAGTGTGATCGCGTTCTGTTTCCATGCGTCCCATGCTAGTCCTATCGGCCGTCGCGAGCCGAAACTGAGACACCACCCTGAAAAGAGAACATCCACATCTCCCCCTCAAAGGGAAATGAGAGCATCAGCGAGCAAAAACCAGCTACCTGCTTCTACATGTGCTCGGGCGTGTTGACCCCCAGCAGTCCCAGGCAGCGCCCAATAGTGCCCCTGCTGGCCACGCAGAGGGCAAGCCGCAGCGACTCGACCGCCTCGGGCTCGGCGCCGAGCACACGGCAGTCGCGGTAGAAGGCGGTGAAGCCCTGGGCCAGCTCCAGGGCGTAGGCGGCGATGCGGTGGGGGGCGCGCCGCTCGACCGCCTCGGCCAGCTCGGCGGGGAAGGCGAGCAACTGCTCGATGAGGGCGCGCTCGGCCGGCTGCAGCGACTCAGAGGACGTGCTGTCGATTGCCGCCACGCCCGCAACAGCGCCCGCGACCCGCTCGGTGCCCGCGCGGGCGAGCATCGAGGCGATGCGGGCGTGGGCATATTGGACGTAGTAGACGGGGTTCTCGTTCGACTGCTCGCGAGCGAGATCGAGGTCGAGGTCGACGGTGGTGTCGTGGGAGCGGGCCAGCAGATACCAGCGGGCCGCATCCACACCGATCTCCGCCACCAGCTCCTCCAGGGAGACGAACTGCCCGGAGCGCTTGGACATCTGGGCACGCTCGCCGGAGCGCATTAGGTGCACCAGTTGCATGATCAGCAGCTCGAGCTCGTCGGGATCTCCACCCAGCGCCTCATAGGCGGCCTTCATCCGCAGCACGTAGCCGTGATGGTCGGCGCCCCACACGTCGATCTGGCGCTGGAAGCCGCGCTCGCGCTTGTCCTGGTGGTAGGCGATGTCGGAGGCAAAGTAGGTGTGCTCGCCGCTTGAACGCACGAGCACCCGGTCCTTGTCGTCGCCGAAGTCGGTGGTGCGCAGCCATAGCGCCCCGTCCTTCTCATAGGTGCTCCCCTGCTCGGCGAGGATGGTGAGGGCATGGGCGACGGGACTCTCCTCGCCCTCGTGCAGGGCGCTCTCGAAGAACCAGCGATCGAAGGGCTGGACGCGGAAGCCGGCCAGGGAGACCTCGATGCCTTCCACCATCGCCGCCACCGCCGCCCGGCCCAGCTCGACCGCGTCGGCTGTGGCCGCATCGGTGAGGCGGAGGGCCAGCTCGGCGACGTAGTCGCCCTTGTAGCCGTCCTCGGGCAGCTGCTCCCCACGGGCAAGCGCCTGGATCGACTCGCCGAACTTGCGCACCTGCGAACCGGCGTCATTGACGTAGAACTCGCGCTCGACCTGGTGGCCGTGCAAAGCCAGCATGCGGGCAAGGGCGTCGCCGTAGGCGGCGTTGCGGGCATGTCCCACGTGCATCGGGCCAGTGGGGTTGGCGGAGACGAATTCCACGAGCACGCGCTCGGGCTCGCTGGCCCCTCCGGCACCGAAGCGATCGCCGGCGGTGATTACCTCGGCGAGCGCACCCGTGAGCCACGAGTCGGCCATGAACAGGTTCACGAAGCCGGGGCCGGCAACCTCGAAGCGCTCGAGGCTTTCCCCCAGCCGCCCGGCCAGGACGCCCCCGAGACGCTCGGCGATCTCACGCGGCGGTGCGCCGAGGACGGGAGCGAGCAGCAGGGCGGCATTGGTGGAGTAGTCACCGAACTCGGGACGACGGGGACGCTCGATGGTGATCGAGGCGTGGCTTGGAGATCGTGGCCCGCTCTCCTCGCCCGGGCCGGACACCGCCACCGCACCGCTGAGCTGCTCTGCGGTGTCGAGCACGGCCTGGCGCAGCCCCTCCAACGGCGTGAGGGACCCGTTCACGAGGGGGGCTGCTGCGAGATGGACGTCATCGAATGTTGGCTCGGTCATGGGTCCGTGGTCGGGGATTGCGATACTAGCTACGTGAACGACCAAGACTCAGGCGCAGAGCGCCACATAAACATCCATCTATCTCCCGAGATCATGGGCGGCGTGTACGCGAACTTCGCGAATGTCAGCCACTCTGACTACGAGTTCACCGTCACCTTCGCCCGCGTCGACCACGAGGTCGAGGCAGACGAGGTTCCCGGCGTTGTGGTCTCCCGCGTGAACCTCTCGCCGCGTTTCATGCGCGAGCTGATCGATGCGATGGAGGACAACTACTCCAAGTGGCGCACCCGCGAGGGCATCAAGAACCTGCCCGAGTACGGAGGCTCCGAGGCGGGGACCGACCCGGAGTAGCTGTTGGCGGTCGGGTCTCCCGACCGGGAGGGTGCTGGACTGGACGCCCGCTTGCAGCGGGATGAGCCGTAGAGGGCTTGCAGAATAGGGGTGTTCGTACCCTGCAACGATGAAGGTCGCCGTCATCTCTGACATCCATGCCAACCGGCACGCTTTCGAGGCCACGCTCGACGCGATCGCTGCAAGCGACGCGTCGGAGGTGTGGTGCCTGGGCGACCTGGTCGGCTATGGGGCCGAGCCCGACGCCTGCGTGGAGCTGGCCCGCGAGCATGCTGCGGTGTGCCTGGCGGGCAACCATGACATGGCGGTTACGGGGGAGATCCCGATGGACGAGTTCTCGCGGGGTGCCAGCGTGGCGGCGCAGTGGACCAAAGAGATCATCGCGCCCCGGAACATGGCTTTCCTCGAGAGCCTGCGTCCACAGGGGGAAGAGGTCTCGGTGGGCCTCTACCACGCCAGCCCGAGGGACCCCGTGTGGGAGTACGTGCTCTCCACACTGCTGGCAGAGTTGTGCCTCGATGCCCAGGACCACCGGATCTGCCTGATCGGGCACTCCCATGTGGCGCTCTCCTTCGAGCGCCACGAGGGCGAGATGGCCACGGGCGAGCCGCGCCGCGACGGCACTATCCTGGATGTGACCGATGGTGAGTGGCTGCTCAATCCCGGCAGCGTGGGACAGCCTCGCGACGGAGATCGGCGCGCATCGTGGTTGCTGCTCGACCTCGACGAGATGACAGCCTCCTTCCACCGAGCCGACTACGACGTAGCGGGCGCAGCGGCAGCCATCAGGGCGGCCAGGCTTCCCGATTCGCTCGCCGAGCGCCTGGAGTACGGTCAATAGCGATGAGATCCACCCCTCCATCCACATCCAGCCCGGTTCGAACGCGCGCGCGGGTACACGCACCGCGGTTCGCCCTGGCCGTAGTCGCGGGGCTGGCGGCGGCCCTGCTGGTCTCCTGTGGCGGCTCGAGCAAGGCGCTGATTCCTGTCGCCCACGCCGGTCCGTTGCTGAGCGACTTCGAAGCGGTGCGCAACGCTGCCGAAAACGCCAACGGCGAATGCTCGGCCACGGAAGCGGCGCTGCGCAAGACCGAAGAAGACTTCAGCGCGCTGCCCGCCACGGTGGATGCGGGGCTGCGCAACAACCTCCACCAGGGCATCGACAACCTGCGCGTAAGGGCACATGAAATGTGCATCCAGCCGCAGGCCCAGAGCACGGGCACCACCAGCACGGAAAAGACAACGAGCACAGCCACCACCACCCAGACGACGCCCACCACTCCCACCCAAACGGAAACCCAGACGACCACCACGCCCACCACCCCCACGGTCACCACCCCCACCACTACCACCCCCACCCCGGGCGGCGGGACACCAGCCCCCGGCGCGGGCGAAACGCCCCCGGCCGGCAACGAACAGGGCGGCGGCGTTGGCCCGAGCGGCGGCGCGGGCGGCGGCGGGGACGGGGCAGGCGGACAGGGGCAGGGTCAGGGGGGCGGCAAATGAGCGAGCCGGGCGAGATCGCTGGTCGCTACCGCCTGGAGGGCCGGCTGGGCTTCGGCGGGATGTCGACGGTGCATCTGGCGATGGACATGCGCCTGGAGCGCCAGGTGGCGGTGAAGCTCCTGGCGGAGCATCTGGCCGACGATCCGGCGTTCGTGTCGCGCTTTCAACGTGAGGCGCAGGCGGCGGCGCGGCTGGTGCACCCCAACATCGTGCAGGTGTTCGACTCGGGTCGGGACGAGCGCACGGATCAGTACTTCATCGTGATGGAGTACATCGAGGGCGCCTCCTGCGCGGAGATACTGCGAGACGACGGCTGGGTTGAGGTGCACGAGGCCCTGAAGATCATCGAACAGGCCTGCGAGGGGTTGAACTACGCCCACCGCCACGGGGTGGTGCACAGGGATGTCAAGCCGGGCAACCTCCTGCGAGCGCGCGAAGGCGAGGTGAAGCTGGCCGACTTCGGCATCGCAAAGGCCACTGAGCAGTCGAGCATCACCCAGGTGGGGTCGGTGCTTGGCACGGCGGCCTACCTGGCTCCCGAGCAGGCCCGCGGCGAGGAGGCGGGACCGAGCGCCGACCTGTATGCGCTGGGGGTTGTGACCTATCAGCTGATCTCGGGAAGGCTCCCCTATGAGGCCACCTCACTGACGGAGCTGGCGCTCAAGCAGCAGCAGGAGGAGCCGCCCACGCTCGACACGCTGGTGGCGGCGGTGAGCCCCGAGCTGGCCGATGCGGTGGCGGTGGCGCTGGCATTGGATCCGCGCGACCGCTACAGCACCGCCCGCGAGATGCGCAAGGGGTTGAGCGACGGGGCCAAGGGCATCGCGCCCGGCGAGCGTCCCCCGACAGGGAGGGTGAGTCCCGCCACGCAGGCAACGAGCGTGCTGGCGCCCGCGGGGCGCCAGTCCACGGCGCCCACCAGGGCGGTGACCCCCCGTCGACCGCGTCAGGGACCGCCCCGCAGTCAACCCCAGCGCGCCCGGCCCGTCAAAGCCTCGCCGGCACCCGCACGGCGGAAAAGCAGGCTGATGGGAGTGCTGGTGGCGTTGATGGCGCTCGCCCTGGTGATCGTGGCGGTGGTCCTGATCACGGCCCCAACACCCTCGAAAGTGGTGTTGCGCAACGTGGTCTACTCCGACGTGCAGGAAGCCACCCAGGCACTCAAACAGCTGGTCTCTGAAAACACCCAGTAGGCGCCCCTCCCAGCCGCGGCGTGGCTGGAGGAACCGATCCCGCCGTCGACCGCGCCGGGGAGCGCGCCCCGACTACGCCATCCTGGGGGGCGCACCCAATGCTCGCTTCCATCATCAACGTCGAACACCTCATCCAGGTGTCCGGCTACCCGCTGCTGTTCTTGATCGTGATGAGCGAGTCGGGAGGGCTGCCCGTGCCGGGGGAGACCGGCTTGATCACCGCCGCGGTGCTGGCCAGCCAGGGCAAGCTCAAAATCGAGCTGGTCATCCTGCTGGCGGCGGCGGGAGCGATCGTGGGGGACAACATCGGATATCTGATCGGGCGCAAGGGTGGGCGTTGGCTGCTCGAGCGCCCAGGGCCGTTCCTGCGTCAGCGCAAGCAGGTCCTGATCACGGGCGAGCCGTTCTTCGAACGCCACGGATCGAAGGCAGTATTCTTCGGGCGCTTCGTGCTCGGCCTGCGGGTGTGGGCGTCGTGGCTGGCGGGCGCCACCCACATGCACTGGCGCTCGTTCGTGGTGTGGAACGCCCTCGGAGGCATCACCTGGGCGATGGCGATCGGCACGATCGCCTACCTGCTGGGACACTCGGCGGGCAACGCGATCGAAGCCTTCGGGCTGTATGGGCTGGCGGCCGTGCTCATCGCGGTGGTCAGCGGGTTCGTGATGCACCGGCGCCACCGCCGCCACCAGGAGGACACGCCGGCGGGCGAGGGGTCCTCGAAGGCCCCCCGCCACCCGGCCGACGTCGGCGACTCGTCTGAGTTGTGAGCCTTAGGAGCCGGCGGCGCTGGCCGCTCCTGCCTCCACGGGGGTGGAGCTGGCGGTGACGTTGATTGCCACCCGACGGGGCCCCTGCTGCTCGGGCTTGGGGATCCGCACCTCGAGCACCCCCTTGTCGAAGTGGGCCTGGATGCTCTCGGGGTCGACTCCATCGGGGAGGGTGAGAGAGCGGGCAAAGCGGCCGCTGGCGCGCTCGATCCGGTAGTGACCCTCCCGGCGCTCCTCGTGCTCGGACTTGCGCTCGCCGGAGACGGTGAGAACGTTGTCCTCGAGCTCGACCTTGACGGCGTCCTCGCTCACCCCGGGCAGGTCTGCGCGGAGCACGAACTGGCTGTCCTGCTCCAGGAGATCCATCGGCGGGATCCACCGCCGGGCGGCGCCGTTGGTGGCGGCGGTGGCGGTCGAGCTGTCGAAGAAGCTCCCGAACAGCCGGTTCATCTCCTGCTGGATGGTCTGCAGCTCACGAGCGGGCTCCCATCTGACCAATGCCATTTCGATCTACCTCCAAAACTCGGGTTACCTGATTGGCCAACGCCCGTCATTATAAAACCTAAGTCGATCAATATCAAGATTTATGATTGCGTTCTCGATGGTAAACCCGAGGGCGTCGGATATCGATCGGGCGCACATCGACGACTGGCGCCCCGACCATTGCGTTCTCGCTGGTCCACACAACGGCTGGTGTATCGCCATTGCGATACACCTCCCATTTGGGAAAGTACAAACCTCGCCTAGAGACAGGCGCGAGAGGCAGAGCGGCTCAGCAGCCGCTGCTGCAGGGAGCGATGCGCTCCCACATGTCGGCCAACACGCTCAGCTCGGCCTCGGAGAAGCGGGAGAAGAAGTGCTCGCGAACGACGGCCAGATGGGTCACGTGCGCTTCCTCCACCCGCTCGCGGCCGGTGTTGGTCAGGCAGGCGTAGGAACCGCGGGCGTCGTGGTCGCAGGAGCAGCGCTCGAGCAGTTGCTCGCGCTCGAGCCGGTCGACCATGCGGGTGAGCCCGCTGCGGGAGAGCTGGGCCTGCTCGGCGAGGTCGCACATGCGCATCCGTCCGCCGGGCGCCTCCTGCAGATGGTTGAGCACCTCGTAGGAGGTCATGGGCAGCCCGTGGGCCCGCTCGAGCTCGGCGTCGAGGCGCTTGGCGAGACAGGCATGAGCCCGGAGCAGACCTCGCCAGGCACGCAGCTCTCCCAACGTGAGGGCCTCCGACTCGGAGGGGGAGATCTTGACGGCGGTGACAGTTGACATGGCGGTCTGTTCTAAAGGCTTGCTGAAGCGAACATAGCAGCGTGGGAGCCGATTTCGCGGGCGCGGGGCGTCATCGCCGGGTGGCTTTCCAGGCCCACAGCATCATCAGCGGCTGCAGGGGAAGCCGCGCATAGAGGGCCCAGCGGGGGATCGAGCGGAAGTGCTCGGGCTTCTGGGCCATGTAGAGATTGGCTGGAAACACGGCGGCGAGGAGAGCGATGAGCCCGATGCCCGACAGGCGGCGGGTCACGGGCAGGAGCACCCCCAGGCCACCGGCGATCTCGGCCACGCCGCTGAGCGCCACCACGAGCTTGGCTTCGGGCTGCAGGCGGGGCGGGACGATCTTTTCGTAGGGCCGCGGCTGCACGAAGTGGTTGACGCCGGCGCCGACGAAGAAGGCCGCGAGCAGACGTCGCGAGCGCGTCCCTGTCTCTGTCACCTGCGCCCCGTCCACAGCGTCAAGCCTAGATGATCGATTCGTCGATCAGGGAACGGCCCGTCATGGCGGCGGGCTGCTCGATGCCGAGCGCCTCGAGGACGGTGGGCGCGACGTCGGCGAGGATGCCGTCGCCTTCGCGCAGGGACACCTGTGGGCTGGTCACGATCAGCGGCACGGGGTTCATCGAGTGCTGGGTGTTGGGAGAGCCGTCGGGCTCGAGCATGTGGTCGGCGTTGCCGTGGTCGGCCGTCACCACGCACACCCCCCCACTCTGGTGCACCGCCGAGACCACCCTCCCCAGGCATTCGTCGGCCGTCTCGATGGCCTGTACGGCGGCGGGGATGACCCCGGTGTGACCGACCATGTCGGCGTTGGCGAAGTTGATGATCCCGAAGCGCGCGCCGTCCTCGTTCCAGGCACCCACAAAGGCGGCGGCGGCCTCGACGGCGCTCATCTGGGGCTTGTGGTCGTAGGTGGGCACGTCGCGCGGCGAGGGCACCATCTCGCGCCGCTCCCCCACCAGGGCGGCCTCGTCGCCGCCGTTGAAGAAGTAGGTCACGTGGGGGTACTTCTCTGTCTCGGCCACATGCAGCTGGGAGGCGCCCGCCTCGGCCAGCACCCGGGAGAGGGTGGTGGTGGGATGCTCGGGTGAGAACACCACGGGATAGGACCAGTCCTCCTCGTAGCTGGTGAAGGTCACATAGCGGGTGATCGCCGGAGTGCCCCCGCGCCCGCTCCAGCCGGGCAGCTCCTCGTCTCCCTCCCCGAAGCCCCGCTCGGCGAGGGCGCGTGTGATCTGGCGCATGCGGTCGGGTCTGAAGTTGAAGGCGACGATGCTGTCGCCGGGCCTGATCTGTGCCTCCTCGCCGACGAGGGTGGGCTCGATGAACTCGTCGGTCTCGCCCCGCCGGTAGGCGTCCTGGACGGCCTGCTCGCCGCTGGAGGCGTGGTGGGGCGCCTGGCCGTGAACGAGCATGTCGTAGGCGCGCTGGGTGCGGTCCCAGCGGCGATCGCGATCCATCGCCCAGTAGCGGCCGATGACCGACCCCACGCGGGCGCCAGGGGCATTGTCGATCTCGCGGAGGAAGGCCGCCCCGGCGTGCGGGAGGGTGTCGCGCCCATCGGTGAAGGCGTGTACCACGATGTCCCTGCCGGCCAGGCTCCTGCCGAGGGCGATCAGCGCCCGCAGGTGATCGAGCGAGGAGTGCACCCCGCCATCGGAGACGAGCCCCAGCAGGTGCACCCGCTCGGACTCGGCGAAGGCGGCCCGCAGGTGCTCGCTCTGGGCAAGCGAGCCGTCGGCGATGGCGTCGTCGATCCGCACGAGATCCTGGCGCACGACAGCGCCGGCTCCGAGGTTCAGGTGTCCAACCTCGCTGTTTCCCATCTGGCCTTCGGGCAGCCCCACCGCACGGCCGCAGGCGGTGAGCGTGGTGTGGGGGTAGCCGGCCCACAGCTCGTCGAACACGGGCGTGTGCGCAAGCGACACCGCATTGCCGGGGCCCGCCTCGGCCAGCCCCCAGCCGTCGAGCACGATCAGACAGGCGCGGGGAGCCGGCAGGCTCGCGGGCCCGGCTGGGATGCTCATCGCGCGGCGGCTGCCACGATCGCGGCGAAGGACTCCGCTTCGAGCGAGGCGCCACCCACGAGCGCGCCATCGACGTCGGCCAGCTCGAGCAGCTCGGCTGCGTTATCGGGCTTGACCGAGCCGCCATAGAGGATGCGCACCGCATCGGCCGCCCCCTTGTCGCGGTCGCCCACCAGCGCCCTGATGAAGGCGATCGCCTCCTGGGCCTGCTGGGGAGTGGCCACCCGGCCGGTGCCGATCGCCCAGATCGGCTCGTAGGCGATCACCACCTCCGCCAGGCGCTCGGTGGGCACGCCGGCGAGATCGTCCTTGACCTGCTGGCGGAGCTTGCGGTCGGTGTCATCGTTGTCGCGCTCCTGCTCGGACTCGCCCACACACAGGATGGGGACCAGCCCGGCGTTCAGCGCCGCCGGCACCTTCAGGGCGAGTGCCTTGTCGTTCTCGCCGAACAGGGCGCGGCGCTCGGAGTGACCGAGCACCACACCACGCACGTCCAGCTCGCCGAGCATCGGGGCCGAGATCTCGCCCGTGAAGGCGCCCTCCGGCTCGTGATGCATGTTCTGGGCATACACCTCCACCCGCGACCCCCGAGCGCTGTCAACCATGGCCCGCAGGTCGGTGAAGGGGACGCAGATCGCCACGTCCACGCCGTCGATGGCCGACACGCGGGGGAGCAGCCCCTGGATGTACTCCTCGGCCTGCTCCTCGGTCTTGTACATCTTCCAGTTGCCCGCAATCAGCGGGGTGCGGGACGAAGCGGTCTCGGTCAAGAGCTGACTCCCACGCCTTCGAGCGCCTGCACGCCGGGAAGGGTCTTGCCCTCGACGAGCTCGAGTGTGGCGCCGCCGCCTGTGGAGAGGTGGTCGACGGTGTGCTCGAGCCCGAACTGCGCGAGCGCGGCGGCCGAGTCGCCGCCGCCGACGACCGTCAGCCCGGGCGCCTTGGCGACAGCTTCGGCGACGGCGCGGGTGCCGACGGCGAACGGCTCCATCTCGAAGGCTCCCATCGGGCCGTTCCAGAACACGGAGCCGGCCCGCGCGATCTCAGCGGCGTAGCGCTCAGCTGTCTCCGGGCCGATGTCCAGGCCCATCCAGCCTTCCGGCACCTCCACCCCATGTAGCACCCGATGCTCGGCGTCCTCGGCGAGGCGGTCGCCGATCACCAGGTCGCTCGGCACGAGCAGCCGCGCCCGTCCGGGAAGGGGCGTGTGTGTATCGCTGGCCCGGGCGAGAGCGCTGCGGGCATGCTCCACGTCCTCGTCGTCGCACAGTGACTTGCCGACGGCGTGTCCCTGGGCGCAAAGGAAGGGGAAGCACATGGCGCCACCGATCATCACCACGTCGGCGATCTCGAGGAACCGCTCGATCACCGCGATCTTGTCCGCCACCTTCGCCCCGCCCACGATCGCCACGAGGGGATGCTTGGGATGCTCGAGGATCTCGGTGAGCGTCTTCACCTCGCGTTCGAGCAGCCGCCCGGCGGCGCTTGGCAGCAGGTGGGTGATGCCCTCGTTGCTCGCATGAGCGCGGTGGGCCACCCCGAAGGCGTCGTCCACGTAGAGGTCGGCCAGTTCCGCCAGCGCCCGTGCGAAGTCCGGGTCGTTGCTCGTCTCCCCCGGCTCGAAGCGAACGTTCTCCAGCACCAATATCTCGCCCTCGTCCAGCTCCTCGGCGAGCGCCGTCACCTCATCGCCCACCACCGCGGGCGCCAAGGTGACCTTTGCTCCGGTGAGCTCGCGCAGGCGGTCGGCCACGGGCGCCATCGACAGCTCGGCCACGGGCTTGCCCTTCGGCCTACCCAGGTGGGAGACCAGGATCAGCCGTGCACCGCGAGTGCGCAGCTCTTCGATCGTCGCCAGGGCCGCCGCGATCCGCGTGTCGTCGCTCACCAGCGGTACCCCGCCCGCCGCGGCGTCGCTGTCGGCTCCCTGGCTCAGCGGCACGTTGAAGTCGACCCGCACCAGCACCCGCTTGCCGCTCACATCCAGGTCGTCAATGCTCCTCATCGACCGTCTCCCTCTCGTCGTGATCCTTCACGATATCCCCCGCTGCTCTGCTCACAAAACCCTCTGGACGAGGTCCACGAGACGGTTGGAGTAGCCCCACTCGTTGTCATACCAGGCAACCACCTTGAGCATGGTGCCGTCGATGACCGCCGTCAGCTGGGAGTCGACGATCGAGGAGAAGGGCGAGGAGACGATGTCACTTGAGACGATCGGGTCTTCGGTGTACTGCATGATCCCGTGGAGCGGGCCGCTCTCGGCCGCCGCTTTCAGCGCCGAGTTGACCTCCTCCACGCTCGTCGCCCGGGCGCACTCGACCGTCAGGTCGACGACCGAGCCGGTGGGCACAGGCGCACGTACGGCAAACCCGTGCAGCTTGCCCTGCAGCTCGGGGATGACCAGGCCGATCGCCTTGGCCGCGCCGGTCGAGGCGGGGATCAGGTTGATCGCCGCCGCCCGCGCCCGGCGGAGGTCTTTGTGAGGCATGTCCTGCAGGCGCTGGTCAGCCGTGTAGGCGTGGATGGTGGTCATCAGACCGTGGGTGATGCCCATCGTGTCGTTGATCACCTTCGCCACCGGCCCCAGGCAATTGGTGGTGCAGGAGGCATTGGAGATGACATCGTGGGTGGCCTTGTCGTAGACCTCGTCGAAGTTCACACCCAGCACCACCGTCGCGTCGGGGTCGGTGGCGGGAGCGGAGATGATCACCTTCTTGGCGCCCTGGGCGAGGTGCTTGGCGGCGTTGGGGCGGTCGTGGAAGAGGCCCGTTGACTCGATCACGACATCCACGCCGAGATCGCCCCAGGGAAGCGCTCCGGGGTCGCGCTCGGCAAGAACCTTCAGCTCTTTCCCATCCACCATCAGCGACCCGCCGAGATCCTCCACGGTGCCCGGGTAGGGGCCGAGGATGGAGTCGTACTTGAGCAGGTGCGCCAGCGTCTTGGAGTCGGTCAGGTCGTTGACGGCCACCCATTCGATGTCAGCCGCATGAGCGGCCCCCCGAGCGTTGGCGGCGCGGAAAACGTTCCGGCCGATCCGGCCGAATCCGTTGATCCCCACGCGTACGGGCATTCAGTGCCTCCTGGAGCGAAAATGAACGATGCCGGGCATTGGTGCTCGCCGAGGGGGATCCTTGGATCTCCTTCGGTCCCACCGCCCGGCGTGTGCGGGGGAGGCTATCAGCGCACCGTTCGCGGGGTCATGTGTCCAACTACGGACCCCAGGTGGCGTTTTTCCCTCGCTCAGGAGCGGCTGGACCCTTTGTCGAGGTCACGGTGGGCGACCGCCACGTCGAGATCCTCGTGGTCGCTGTAGCGAGCGGCCAGGTGCTCGGCGATCGCCACCGAGCGGTGGCGCCCCCCGGTGCAGCCGATGGCGATCACGAGGTGGGCCTTGCCCTCGGAGACGTATTGGGGCAGCAGGAAGTCGAGCAGGGCGTGCAGCCTGACGTAGAAGTCCTCGAGCCGTCCGTCGCGTGCCACGTAGTCGACCACCCGCTCATCGAGCCCCGTCAGCTCGCGCAGGTGGGGCTCGTAGTGGGGGTTTGGCAGAAAGCGCACATCGAAGGCCAGGTCCTCCTCGCGGGGGGGACCGTGCTTGAAGCCGAAGCTCATGAACGTCACAGCCAGACGACCGGCGGTCTTGCGGGGGAGGAACTCGTGGGCGATCTTCTCGCGCAAGGTGGCGGCGGACATGCCCGTCGTGTCGAGCACGAGGTCGGCTCGGCCCCGCAGCGGCTCGAGCAGCGCCCGCTCGGCGGCAACGCCGGCCGCCACGCTGCCCTCGGGGGCGAGGGGATGACGGCGCCGTGTCTCCTTGTAGCGCGTAACCAGCGTCTGCTCGGCGGCTTCGAGGAACAGCACGTGGTGGGTGAGCCCGAGCGCATCGAGGTCGTCCACCACAGCCCTCAGGGCCTCGAAGTAGACGCCACCGCGGACGTCGGAGACGACTGCGGCGCGTTCGACCTTGGAGCCCTTGTGCACGAACAGCTCGACCAGCGAGCGGATCATCTCGGGTGGGAGGTTGTCCACGCAGAAGTAGCCCGCGTCCTCGAACACGTTCATCGCCGTCGACTTGCCCGCGCCCGAGAAGCCGGTGATCACCACGAGGTCCTCCAGCCGTGACTCGATGACCAGCTTGCCGGACTTCTTCTCGCCGGGGGCTCGCAGCGGACGCAGGGTCCTGATCACCGCCATGGTCTGTGCATTGTGCCGCTCTGTGCGGACGAGCGGTGAAGTTGCCGATACCGCCGGCCGCGGTTCCCCCGGTCGTCCCCGCTCGTGTCCGCTCGTCTCGCGGCGCCTGCGCACGTCCTCTTCCGTCCAAGGCCGGTCAGCCTCATGAGGGGCGCGGGAGTCGGCGGTTCTCTCCTTTCACTTGGTGTATCGCCATTGTCATACACCAAGTGAATGCAAGACATACCCCCACGGCGACCGCCCCCGCGGGGGGCCAGGCCCGCCGCTCGTCAGCCCGCTCGATGGAGGAAGGCGTAGAGCTCGCGTCCGACCTTGGCGGGCAGCCCGGGGACGCTCTGCAGTTCCTCGCGCGAGGCCCCCACCATCGCGTCGGGCGATCCGAAGTGGGCGAGCAGCGCGCGCTTGCGGGCCGGGCCGACGCCGGGCAGCTCGTCGAGCAGGGAGCTGGTCATGGCCTTGTCGCGACGGCCGCGGTGGTGGGTGATGGCGAAGCGGTGCGCCTCGTCGCGGACGCGCTGCAGCAGCTGCAGCTCGGGGGTGGAGTGGTCGAGCACCAATGGAGCGCGCCGGCCGGGGATGAAGAGCTCCTCGATGCGCTTGGCCAGCGACACGACGGCCACGCCGCGATCGCGAAAGCCCCTCAAAGGACCCAGCCCGGCGGCCAACTGGCCCTTGCCACCGTCGATCACCACCACGTTGGGCAGGGCGGCGAAGCTCTGGTCGAAGGCGGGATCGTGAGGCGAGATATCGGCCTGGCGCTCCCACTGGGCGAAGCGGCGCCCCAACACCTCGGCCATCGAGGCAAAGTCGTCGGACTCACCCTCGGCGAGGGAGCGGATCTTGAAGCGGCGGTAGTCGGACTTCTTGGGTGCGCCTCCCTCGAAGACGACCATCGAGGCCACCGTGTGGGTGCCGCCGAGGTTGGAGATGTCGAAGCACTCGATGCGGATGGGCGGCACATCCAGGCCGAGCGCCTGCTGGAGCCCATCCAGCGCATCCACCCGGCTCTGGCGACGGCGCTCGGAGCGAAGCTTCTCCTGGTCGAGCGCCAGGCGGGCGTTGCGCTCGGCCAGCTCGAGGATGCGGCGCTTCTCCCCCCGCTCGGCCGCCCGCAGCTCCACGGGGCCGCCGCGTCGCGAGGTGAGGGCATCGGTGAGAGCGCTGCGATCCTCCAGCTCGCGCTGCACCACGAGCAGCGCGGGAATGGAGATCTGCCCACCGTAGTACTGGAGCATGAACTCCTCGGCCACCTCATCCAGCTCGCGCTCGGTCTCGTTGGAGAGGTAGAAGTTCTGGCGGTCGGAGAGCACCCCGTCACGCACCTGGAACACCTGGGCGTTGGCCTCTCGCCCGTCCACTGCCACGGCAACAGCATCGAAGGTACCCACCGACTCACTCGTGACGCGGCGGCGCTCGAGCAGGGAGCGGACCGCCTGCAGGCGGTTGCGCTCGAGGGTGGCCTGCTCGAACTCCTCCTCTGCGGCGGCCGCGCGCATCCGCTGCTCCAGGTCGCGCTCGATTGCGGAGAAGCGACCGGAGAGGAAGTCGATCACCCCGTCGATGCTTTTGCGGTAGTCCTCCTTGGATACGTACCCCACGCAGGGGGCCTCGCAGCGCTTGATGTAGTAGTCGAGGCAGGGGCTGCCGCTGCGCCGGCCTGGCTCGGAGCCGGTGCAGGAGCGGAACATGAACACCTTGGCGAGCACCTCGAGGGTGGCACGGACACGCTTGGCGTTGGAGTAGGGACCGAAGTAGGCCCGGTTGGAGCGGTGGCGCTCGCGGGTGAAGTACACGCGGGGGTAGTCCTCGTCGAGGGAGATGGCGATGAAGGGGTAGGACTTGTCATCGCGCAGGCGGATGTTGAAGCGGGGGCGGTACTGCTTGATGAAGCTCTGCTCGGCCAGCAGCGCCTCGGCCTCGGTGGCCACCACCACGCACTCGATGTGGGCCACGCCGGCAACCATCTCGGCATGACCGGGACTCGAGGGCACCTGTGCCTTGGAGAAGTGCGAGGCGACACGCTTGCGCACCGACTTGGCCTTGCCCACGTAGATGACCCGCCCTTTGGCGTCACGGAACAGGTAGACGCCGGGCTGGTCGGGCAGCCCACGGCGCTGCTCGGCGAGGCTCTGAGCCTCCCCCGCTTCCATCGGTGCTTCGGTGCTGGCCATCCCTGCGAGGATAGGCGGCAGCCCAACCGGCTGGGCGTCGTCGCGAAGCGGGCGATTCAGTAGCTGCGAGCGCGGCGATAGACCTCGCCGGCGGCATAGAGCACGCCGAGCACGAGCACGAACCAGCCGAGCTCCCCGAAGCCCGTCTGCCACATGCGCGAGCGGGCGATCACGGCGAACACGGCAACGGCGGCGGCACCGTAGAGCATCGCGCGGTGACGGTCGCCGAGACCATGGATGGTGACGCGGTGTTCGCGGTAGAGACGCAGGCCGAGATAGGCCATGCCGCCCCCAAAGGCCGCCCACAGCACCGCTTCGAAGGTGCCCGCCGCGCGACCGCCGCCGGGGATGAAGTAGACGGCGGCGGCGATGATCACGATGATGGCCACATTGCGTGCCGTCTTCATCCGTTCGCTCACGCCTCAGAGGTTAGCTCCCAGGCGCGCGCCCCTCTCCGGTAGTACCGATGGTGCTACCATGCTCGCATGGCTAAGATCAGCGTCAGCTTCGAGGATGGGCTCTATGAACGGGTCCGCGATGCAGCCGGGGCGAGCGGCGTGTCCGGCTGGCTGGCCGATGCCGCAGCCGCCCGCCTGCGCTCCGACACGCTTTCGGCGGTTTCGCGGGAGATCGCGGCGGCAACGGGGGGGCCGTACACCGAGGATGAGCTGAGCGAGGCCGCCGGATGGCTGCCCTCGTCTTCGACGCCGGCGCACTGATCGCCCTCGATCGCGGCGATCGTGGACTCGGCGCGCTGCTGGCGGTGGCGGCACAGAACGGCCACGAGGCGATGACCTCCTCGGCCTGCGTCGCCCAGGTCTGGCGAGATCCCGCCAGGCAGGCAAGGCTCACCCGGGCGCTCGACGGAATCGTGGAGTGGCCCCTTGACAAACTCGCTGCTCGCCGCTGTGGGCTCCTGCTCGCAGAGAGCGGCACGAGCGACATCGTCGACGCAGCTCTTGCTCTGCTTGTGCAGAGCGGCGACACCGTCCTCACCAGCGATCCCCACGACATCGGACGATTGCTGACCGCGAACGGCACCGACGCCCGCATCCGCTCTGTCTGAGGCTCAGTCGATCAGCGTCTCCAGGCGGGCATAGGCATCCTCGACGGCGCGTCGGGCTGCCGTGTGGCGCGCTTCTGACTTGGCCGCCTCGTAGCGGGTGGCCCAGGCGGCGGGGTCGGCCAGCTCCGCTTCGAGCTCCTTCAGCGATGCCTCGGCCGCTTCCACCGCCTTCTCCGCCTTCTGCTGGTCGCTCATGCGGTTCTTCGACGGCCCCTTGGGCTTGGTCTTGCCCTTCGGCTTCGTTTCGCCCCCGGTGGATCCATTCGTTGTTCCAGCCTGCACATGTGCAGGCTGGCGGAGGGGCGCATGCGCCCCTCCGGGGGACCGCGCATGCGCGGTCCCCTTCCCGTTTCCGCTGGTGCTCCCGTTCGACGATCCGCTCTCGGCCTCGCCCGCCCGGCGCTCGTCGCGCACACGCACATACTCGGGCCAGCCGCCCTCATAGCTGCGCAGCGAGCACTCCTCCACAGCCACCGTGCGCGTACCCACCGCGTCGAGCAGGGCGCGGTCGTGGGAGACCAGCAGGATCGCTCCCGGGAAGGAGCGCAGAGCGTCCTCCAGAGCCTCGCGGCTCTCGATGTCGAGGTGGTTGGTGGGCTCGTCGAGGATCAGCACGTTGGCGCCCGACTGGACGAGAACGGCCAGCGACAGCCGCCTGCGCTCGCCGCCCGAGAGCCCGCTCAGAGGTTTCTCCGCCTCCTCGCCCGAGAACAGGAACCGACCCAGTAGTGCCCGCGCTTTGCCGGGGCTGAGACCCGTGGCCCGCTGGGCCGCATCGAGCGCGCTCTGCTCCGCCGGGCCGCCCGCCCCCAGCTCGTCGGCATGCTGGGAGAGGTAGCCCACCTTCACGTTGTGCCCCGTGCTCAGTTTCCCCGCCGCCAGCGCCCGCCGCCCCGCCAGCGTCTCTATCAGGGTTGTCTTGCCCGTCCCATTGGGCCCCACCAGCGACACATGCTCCCCCCGTTCCAGCCACAGCTCGGCCTGATCGAGCAGCACCACTGGACCCTTTGGCGGCTCGCCTATCTCCACCCGCCCGTCGCTCAACTCGAAGATCACCCTGCCCGTGCGCTCGGGGGCGGCAAAGGAGAACTCCAGGCCCTTGCCATCCTTGGGGTCACGCTCGATCCGCTCGACCTTGGACAGCTTCTTGACCCTCGACTGGGCCTGTTTGGCCTTGCTGGCCTTGTAGCGGAAGCGCTCGATGAAGCGCTCCATCCGCTCGATCTCCGCCTGCTGCTTGTCGATCGCCTTACCCAGCGCCATCTCCCTGGCGGCCTGCTCGCGGCGCCACTGGTGCCAGGTGCCCGCAAAGAACCGCGACCGACCCGCCTCGAGCTCCAGCACCGCCGTTCCCACCGCCTCCAGGAACCAGCGGTCGTGGGCCACCAGCACCACCGCCGAGTCGAGATCGACGAGCGTCTGCTCGAGCCACTCCAGCGACTCGATGTCGAGATGGTTGGTGGGCTCGTCCAGCAGCAGCACATCCGCGCTCGTTGCGAGCGCCCGGGCGAGCGATGCCCGCGTCAGCTGCCCCCCCGAGAAGCTGTCCAGCGGCCGGTCGAGGTCCTGGTCGCGAAAGCCCAGCCCATGTGCCATCGCCGTGGCCCGGTTACGCCACAGGTACCCCCCTCGCGCCTCCAGCTCGGCCTGCGCCCTGGCATAGCGGGCGAGCGTCGCCTCCTCGGCGCTGCCACCCGCCATCTTCGCCTCCAGAGCAGCCAGCTCCGCCTCGATCTGAAGCTCCTCGACGCAGCCCGACAGCAGATATTCGCGCAGCGGCAATCCACGCTCGCGCGGAGGCCGCTGGTCGTGCAACACGATCCGCACCCCCTTGCCCACACTCAGCTCGCCCCTGTCGATCGAGGTCTCCCCCGCGAGCATCCGCAGCAGCGTCGTCTTGCCCGCCCCGTTGCGCCCAGCGATCGTCATCCGTTCGCGGCGCTCCAGCTTGAACGACACCCCACGCAGCAGCGGGGCGCCGGCCATGTCCTTGTGCATGTCTGATGCGATCAGCAGAGCCATCGGCTGCTGATGGTAGGCGGCGGCGCCCCCGCGCCCTTATGTAGGATCTATGTCCATGCGCAACCGCCTGCTCGCCAAGCTCATCCCCCTCGCCCTGCTGCTCCTGCTGGTGGCGGCGCCCGCCGCCCAGGCCACCAACGATGGACGAGGCTTCTACGGCGCCACCAACGACAAGGTGGTCACCAACGCCGGCTTCATCCTGATCGTCTTCTTCCCCCTGTTCGTCTTCACCATGAGCATGCTCCAGAAAGCGCTCGACAAGCGCAAGGATGCGCGCAAGGCCGCGCACAAGGCCTACCTGGGCAACGCCAGGTGGCGCGGCGGCTGGTAGCGGCCCCGAGGCCATGACCGCCTCGGGCGGAGAGGACCCCTCGAGCGGCACAGAAGCACAGGACTTGGCCGTCCGCTACGAGCGCCACGGCGCCGCGGCGGTGATCACGATCGACCGCCCCCACCGGCGCAACGCCATTGACGGGCCCACCGCTGCGCTGCTGCACGAGGCCTACTTTCGCTTCGAGGCCGACAGCGACGCCCGTGTGCTCGTCCTCACAGGCGCCGGCGAGGTCTCCTTCTGCGCCGGCGCAGACCTCAAGGCGACGGAGACCATGGCCCCACGGCTGATGAGCGCCGAGGGACCGATGGGCTTCACCCGCCTCACCCCCACCAAGCCCACCATCGCCGCCATCTCCGGCTTCTGCCTCGCCGGAGGGCTCGAGCTGGCGCTGTGGTGCGACCTGCGCATCGCCACCGAGACGGCGAGGCTCGGCTATCCAGAGCGCCGCTGGGGAGTGCCCCTGATCGACGGCGGCACCCAGCGGCTTCCCCGCATCGTCGGTCTCGGACGGGCGCTCGACCTGATCCTCACCGGGCGCATCATCGATGCCCCCGAGGCGTTCGCCATGGGCCTGCTGACCGAGGTGGTCGCCCCCGGAGCCCACCTCGAGCGAGCCCTCGCCCTCGCCGAGGGACTCGCCCGCTTCCCCCAGCCCACCATGCTCGCCGACCGGCGCGCCGCGATCGAAGGCCTCGGCATGACCCTCGACGAGGGTCTCGCCCTAGAGGCAAAGGCCGGACCCGAGGTGTTCGAGGACGGCGCCCGCGGAGCCGAGCGCTTTGCCGCCGGCGAGGGCCGCGGGGGAGCGGGAGCGGGCGCCTGACTAGAACAGGCTCTCAGTCCAGCGGCGGAACGCACGCGCGAAACGCCCCCACCACAGCGGGGTCGAACTGGCTCCCACTGCCCTTTGCGATCTCCGCAAAGGCGTAGCTGGCGGGGAACGCCTCCTTGTAGGGACGAGCATGAGTGATCGCGTCGAACACGTCCGCCACAGCCACGATCCGCCCTGAGATGGGAATCTCCTCGGCGCGCAGGCCCCGGGGATAGCCCTCGCCATCCCAGCGCTCGTGATGGGTGAGGGCGATCTCGCGTCCCATCTCGAGGATCGGGAAGTGGCTCTCCCCGAGAATCCGCGCTCCGATCGTGGTGTGGGTCTTCATCTCCGCGAACTCCTCCCCCGTGAGGCTGCCGGGCTTCAGCAGGATGCGATCGGGGATGCCGATCTTCCCCACGTCGTGCAGCGGGGCAGCGTGTCGGAGCGTGCCGCACATCGCCTCGCCCAGAGCCAGCTCGGCAGCGATCCGCTCCGCCATCATCGCCACCCGTTCGGTATGGCGGTGCGTCTCGTCGTCGCGATACTCGGCCGCCAGCGCGAGCCGCTCCAGACCCGCGAACCGCGCCGCCTTCAGTTCCTCGACAGTGTTTCTCAATGAGGTGATGTCGGTGAGCGACGACACGGCGGCGAACGGGCGTGTGGAGCCCGGGTGGCGCAGGGCGCGACTGTTGATCGACAGCCAGCTGAGCGACCCGTCACCGCGTTCGATCCCCACGATCGCTCCCACCTGGGGCTCCCCCGTGCGCAGACTCACGATCGCCGGCTTCTCGCTCTGGAGGAAGGGCGTGCCGTCCTCGTGCAGGAGCCGGACGATCGATCGATCCGAGTCCCCGCCCAGCAGGGAGCTGTGGCCGATCAGCTCGCTCTTGTCACGACGGAGGATGCGCTCGGCGCTCTCGTTGACAGTCACAATCCGGCCGGAGGCATCCTGGAGCACCACGCCGTCGTTGAGAGCCTCCACCACCGAGCGATACAGTTCGTCGCTCGCCTGCAGTTCTCCCGCGGCGAGGCTCTGGGCCGTCCTGTCGCGGACGATCGCCGCCACCCCGACGAGCGCTCCAGTCCTGGCATTGATCGGCGAGATCACGAGCGAGACCGTCAACACGCTTCCGTCCCTGGTGGCGTACTCCGTCTCCATCCGCTCGACCGCGCCACCGGCCAGCATCCGCTCGACTAGCAGCGCCGCCTCACGGTGTCGTGCGGGCGGCGAGAGCATCGTCGCGCGCTGACCCACCACCTCCGTTTGGGAATAGCCGAACAGCCGCTCGGCTCCCTCGCTCCAGGTGGCGATCAGGCCATCGAGCGACAGCACGATCACGGCGTCGTCGGAGGACTCCACCAAGGCCGCGAGCTGAAGCGCCGTTGAGAGCTCCAGCGCCTGCAGGCTGGCGACGGACGAGACGACCTCGCCGGAGGGGTCTTGACCGCGGGCGGGCAGCCCGAGCTTGGAGTGAGAGCCCATGCGAGACAAAGATCTCTACTCACTAGTTTCGACTATTTGAGACTTTCCTTCATTGACCACGCACCCCCGTGGACACAACGCGCCCGCCGACCACCCATTCGAGGTAGGCTCTGCCTGCGATGGCCTACTTCGTCACAGGCGCAACCGGCTTCATCGGAAGCCGCCTCGTCGAACGGCTGCTGGAGAAGCGCCAGGGCAAGATCTACGTGCTGGTGCGCGAGAGCTCCAAGCCGCGCCTGGAGGACCTGATCGAGCGCTGGAGCGTCGCCGCGGGAAGCGGGGCCGCCAACCGTGTCGTGCCGGTGGTGGGTGACCTGCGCAGGCCGCTGCTCGGTGTGGAGCAGGAGCAGGTTTCTGAGCTGCGCGGGAAGATCAACCACTTCTTTCATCTCGCCGCCGTCTACGACATGACGGCGCCCGCCGAGCGCAACACGGCCGTCAACGTGGGCGGCACCACCCACGCGGTCGAACTCGCGCGAGCGGTTGACGCCAAGCACCTGCACCACGTCTCCTCGATCGCTGTCGCCGGCACCTACAAGGGCCTGTTCGAGGAGGACATGTTCGACGAGGGCCAGCGCCTGCCCTCTCCCTACCACCGCACCAAGTTCGAGTCCGAGCGCATCGTGCGCGATCAGCCCTACATCCCCTGGCGCGTCTATCGGCCGGGGATCGTGGTGGGCGACTCACAGACGGGCGAGATGGAAAAGGTCGACGGCCCCTACTACTTCTTCAAGGCCATCCAGCGGATGCGCCACCTGCTGCCCGAGTGGGTGCCCCTCGTGGGCCTCGACCTCGGCTACACCAACGTGGTGCCCGTCGACTGGGTGGCGGGCGCGCTGGAGCACATCGCCCACGAGCCAGACCTCGACGGCCGCGCCTTCAGCCTCACCGACCCCCGGCCACAGCGGGTGGATGAGCTGATCAACGAGCTGGCCGTGGCCGCCCACGCGCCCCGCTTCGCCGTGAGTGTCGACAAACGCCTGACCGACGCCGTGCCCAAGTGGCCGCTCACCCTGGCCGCCCAGCTACCCCCCTGGCGCCAGCTGCGCAACCTCGCACTGCGTGAGCTGGGGATCCCCGGCGAGGTTCTCGCCCACATGGAGCTCGTGCCCCGCTTCGACACCCGCGAAGCCACCCGCGCACTGGCCGGCTCGCCGCTGGAACAGCCACCCCCGCTGCAGGAGTACGCGGCCCGGCTGTGGGACTACTGGGAGCGCGAGATGGACCCCGACCTGCGTCGCGGCAGGACGCTCAAGGAGGCGCTCAACGGACGTCACGTGCTGATCACCGGCGCATCGTCGGGGATCGGGCGCTCCACGGCGCTGAAGGTGGCAGCCGCCGGCGGCGTGCCGCTGCTCGTGGCCCGCAGCGTGGAGAACCTCGAGGAGGTGCGCGCCGAGATCGTCGCCGGCGGTGGCACCGCCTACGTCTACTCAGCCGATCTGGCCGACATCGAGTCGATCGAACGGCTGCTCGAGCGGGTGCTGGCCGACCACCGCAACATCGACATGCTCGTCAACAACGCCGGGCGCTCCATCCGCCGCTCGATCGCCCTCAGCTACGACCGCTTCCATGACTTCGAACGCACCATCCAGCTCAACTACTTCGGCGCCGTCAAGCTGATCATCGGCCTGTTGCCCCACATGCGCGAGCGCGGCTCGGGGCACATCGTCAACGTGTCATCGATCGGAGTGCAGACCAACCCGCCGCGCTTCTCCGCCTATGTCGCCTCCAAGGCCGCCCTCGACGCCTTCACCCGCGTGGTCTCCTCCGAGGTGATCGGCGACGGCGTCACCTTCACCACCATCCACATGCCCCTCGTGCGCACGCCGATGATCGCACCCACCAAGATGTATGACGCCTTCCCCGCCATCAGCCCCGAGGAGGCCGGCGACATGATCTGCGAGGCGCTGCGCAGCCGCCCCAAGGAGATGGGCACCCGCCTGGGCAAGTTCGGCGAGGTCGCCTACAGCCTCTCCCCGAGCACCATGGACCGACTGCTGCACCTCGCCTACCGCGTCTTCCCCGACTCAGCCGCATCCAAGGGCCAGCCCGACATGGAGGAGCACGCCTCCTTCGAGCAGATAGCGATGGCGACGCTGACGCGGGGCGTGCACTGGTAGGTGCCCCGCCGGGCGCCCAGGTCGCGCTCGGTGAGATGATCAGTGCAGTGAGCGAGACGTCCCCCGCCATCGAGGTGCACGCCCTGTGCAAGCGCTACGGCGACTACGAGGCGGTGCGTGGCATCGACATCACGGTGCATCGCGGCGAGGTGTTCGGCCTGCTCGGCCCAAACGGCGCCGGCAAGACCACCACTGTGGAGATCCTCGAGGGCTACCGCGCGCGCACCAGCGGCGAGCTGTCGGTGCTCGGAGAGGACCCCGCCACGCGCTCGATCGCCCTGCGCCGGAAGATCGGCATCGTGCTGCAGTCGGGCGGAATCTACAGCCACATCACCCCCCGCGAGGCGCTGCGCCACTGGGCGAGCTTCTACCCCCACCCCCGCGACGTGGAGGAGGTGCTCGAGCTCGCCGGCCTGCGAGAGAAGGCGGACGTGCGCAGCCGCAAGCTCTCCGGCGGGCAGCTGCGCCGCCTCGACTTCGCCCTCGCGCTGGTGGGCGACCCGGAGCTGATCTTCCTCGACGAGCCCACCACCGGCTTCGACCCCGAGGCGCGGCGGGCCGCCTGGGACACCGTGCGCTCGCTGCGGGCGCTGGGCAAGACGATCCTCCTCACAACCCACTACCTCGAGGAGGCGCAGGCGCTAGCCGACCGTGTGGCCATCGTCAAGGACGGGCGCGTGCTTGCCATCGGGCCGCCCCGGGAGCTCGGAGTTGGCGCGGCGCACTATCGCGTGGCCTACCGCGACGGTAGCGGCGAGCTCGTGGAGCACGAGACCGAGGACCCCACCCGGCTGCTGCACGAGCTGACCGGCGAGGCGCTGGCGCGGGGCGAGAGCCTGCAGGAGCTCTCCGTGGCGCGCCCCACCCTCGAGGACGTCTACCTGGAGCTGACGGCCGATGCATAGCGGGCGGGCGGGCACTCAATCCCTAACCCTCAGCTGGCGCCAGTACCGGCTGGAGCGGAGGATGTTCTGGCGCAACCCCAGCGCGGCCTTCTTCAACTTCGTGCTCCCCCTGCTGTTCCTCGCCGCCGGCGGGGCGATCCTCAGCGGAAGCCAGCACGACCTCAACAAGCTCGTGCCCGCAATCGCCGGCATGAGCGTGATGTCCACCACCTTCACAGCGTTGGCCTACAACATCGTGTTCCTGCGCGAGCGCGGCGTGCTCAAGCGCATCCGCGGCACCCCCCTGCCGACGATCTCCTACTTCGGCGGGGTGGCCGCCAACGCCGTCACCAACACAGCGCTGCAGATCGCCATCGTGGTGGTTGCCGGCCGCGTGGTCTTCAACATCGGCTGGCCGCCGCATGTGGCAACACTGATCGTGTTCGTGCTCGTGGGAGTGGTGGCCTTCGCCGCCCTCGGGGTCGCCTTCGCACACGTGATCCCCAACTTCGAGTCCACCGCCGCCTACGTCAACGCCGTGTTCCTGCCCGTGGTGTTCGTCTCCTTCTACGTGTTCGACTCCAGCAGCGCCCCGGGCTTCGTCAAGACGATCGCCGACGCCCTCCCCCTCGCCCCGCTGATCGAAGGCCTGTCGAGTGCCATGGTGGCGGGCGCACACACAGCCAGCCACCTCGATGCGCTCGCCGTGATCGGGCTGTGGGGCGTCTTCGGGCTGTACTTCGCCGTGCGCGGCTTCTCCTGGGAACAGCTGCGCAAATGATGACCATCGAGGAGGGGGCCGCACGATGAAGCAGCTTGCCGAGGGCGTCCACCAGCTGCGCGGCTGGCCGCCCAACGCCATCAACGTGTACCTGGTGCAGGACGTGCTGATCGACGCTGCAACCAGGCAGGCCGAGAAGCGGATCATGCGCCAGATCGCCGGACACAAGCTGAGCGCCCATGCCCTCACCCACGCCCACCCCGACCACCAGGGCGCGAGCCACGCGATCTGCGAGCGGCTGCAAATCCCCCTGTGGTGCGGTCAGGGCGACGTGCCCGCGATGGAGACCCCCGGCGGGGTTCGCAACTCCCAGGCGCCCGGGTGGCTCAACTGGCTGCAGCAGCGCTTCTGGACCGGTCCCCCCCACCCCGTTGCACGGGCGCTGGTGGAGGGCGACGAGGTGGCCGGCTTCACCGTGCTGGAGAGCCCCGGGCACTCCCGTGGCCAGGTGGCCTACTGGCGCGAGTCCGACAGGGTGCTGATCCTGGGCGACGTGCTCAACAACATGCACGTCATGACCGGTATCCCCGGCCTGCACGAGCCGCCCGACGTCTTCACGCCAGATCCAGTGCGCAACCGCGCCTCGGCGCGCAGGCTGGCCGAGTTGCGCCCGCGCCTGACCTGCTTCGGCCATGGGGCTCCACTGCGCGACCCGGGCAAGCTCGCGAACTTCGTCGCCCGGCTGCCGAGCGACTGAGCCGATCTGCAGATGAGCGAGAGCATCTTCCTGCCCCAGGGCGAGCGCTTCATGCCGACCGAGCATGCCCGTGGCCCCTGGGACCCACGTGCGCTTCACGGCGGCGCCCCCGCGGCACTGATGACTGCGGCCTTCGAGCGTATGCAGCCGGGAGCCGAGCTGGCCATGGCCCGGCTCGGCTTCGAGCTGCTGCGCCCGGTGCCGCTCGCACCGCTGCGCATCTCCACTCAGATCCTGCGGGCGGGGCGCCGCGTGCAGGAGCTGGCCGGCGAGCTGTGGGCCGGCGAGGATCTGATCTGCCGGGCGAGTGCCCTGCGCGTACAGCCCGTGCCCCACGGGCTGCCCGAGGCCGAGGAGGGCGCCGAGGCCGCCCCGTCGATGCCGGGGCCAGATGAGGGCATGGCGGTGCGCTTCGCGCTCGATGACTCAAACGAGGCGAGCTTCGCATCGAGCGCGATGGAGATGCGCTTCCTCGACGACCCGCGCGCGCTGGGACCGGCCCGTGTGTGGATGCGCCTGCGCCACCCCCTGCTCCCCGATGAGCCCGCATCCTCGCTCGCGCGCCTCGCCGCCACGGCCGACTTCGGAAACGGCGTCAGCGCCGCCCTCCCCTTCGCCGACTACCTGTTCATCAACGCCGACCTCACCATCCACCTGCAGCGTCCACCGCGCGGGGAGTGGATCGGCCTCGACGCCCGCACCCTCCTGGCGAGCGGCGGCAGCGGCCTGGCCGAGAGCGTGCTGCACGACCTCGACGGTCCGCTCGGACGTGCCTTTCAGACGCTCGTCGTCCAGCCCCGCTAGCCATTCTCGGCCCATAGCGCGGGGCACGGGCGGCTACGGTCTGAGGCGGCTCCGATGGGAACGGTTCAAGTGCCGCGTGCCGTATGTCTCTTTTCGTTTGGTGTATGACAATGGCTATACACCAAACGAAAAGAGAGTCCCGACCCCCTGCCTGCCTCTCGGCAAACTAGTTGTGTGTGCAAACAATGTTGCTAGAGTCGACACATAGTCACTGAGGCAAACACAACGCGAAAGGCAGTCCAATGTCAGCAGCAGACACAGCAACCACCCAGACCCCCCTCCCCACGGGCACGTGGAACGTCGACCCCATCCACTCGAGCGTTGAATTCCAGGTCAAACACCTCGGCATCGCCACCGTCAAGGGCCAGTTCAAGGAGTTCGAGGGCACCCTCGATGTGACCGCCGACGGCGTCACCGCCAGCGGCAGCGCCGAGGTGGCAAGCGTCGACACGCGCGAGCCCCAGCGCGACGGGCACCTGCGCTCAGCCGACTTCTTCGACGCCGAGAACCACCCCAAGATCACCTTCTCCTCGACCGCCATCACCCCGGTCGACGAGGACACGTTCGAGATCGAGGGCGACTTCACAATCCACGGCGTCACCCGCCCCCTCAAGCTCAACGCCACGCTCGAGGGCACCGAGACCGATCACGAAGGCCACCCCCGCGTGGGCCTCTCCGCGACCGCTCAGATCAACCGCTCGGACTTCGACATGAAGTTCAACATGGCCCTCGGCTCAGGCAATGTCGTAGTCGGCGACAAGGTCAAGATCCTGCTCGACATCTCCGCCGTCAAGGCCGGCTGAGCAGCGATAGCTCTACCGGAAGCAAGGCCAGTGCGACGTCGTCACTCAGCGAACGGCGACGTCGCCCAGCGCCTCATCGATCGCCGCCAGCGTGTCATCGCTGAGCGTGATTCCCGAGGCGGAGGCGTTGGCGTGAACCTGCTCGGGACGGCTCGCGCCCACGATCGCCGAGGCCACATTCGACTGGCGCAGCACCCAGGCAAGGGCGAGCTGGACCATCGTCAGCCCCGCTCCCTCGGCGATCGGCACGAGCCGCTGGACGGCGTCGAGCACGTTCGGCTGGATCAGCTGGTCGATGAAGGCGCTCATGCTCTCGCTGGCTGCGCGCGAATCGCCCGGCGGCGGCTCTCCCGGGAGGTACTTGCCCGTGAGCACGCCCTGGGCCAGCGGCGACCACACGATCTGGGAGATGCCCTCGTGCTCGCACAGAGGGATCACCTCGGCCTCGGGACGGCGCCACAGCATCGAGTACTGGGGCTGGCTGGACACCCAGCGCTCCGCTCCGGCGATGGCCAGCGACTCGTCGATCTTCTCTGGCGGCCACTCGCTGAAGCCGATGTGGCGCGCCTTGCCCGCCTGGACGACCTCGGTGAGCGCCGCCATCGTCTCCTCCAGCGGCGTCTCGGAGTCGTAGCGATGGCACTGATAGAGGTCGACGTAGTCGGTTCGCAGCCGCTGCAGAGAGGCATCGAGCTGCTTGTGGATCTGGGCCGCGGAGAGCCCCCTGTCGCTGTCGGACATGGGAAAGAAGACCTTGGTGGCAAGCACATAGGAGGAGCGCTCCCGCCCGGAGAGCACCTCTCCCAGCAGCGTCTCGGCGGCACCACGCCCGTAGACGTTGGCGGTGTCGATGAAGTTGATGCCCGCCTCGAATGCCGCATCAACACAGGCTCCGGCCTGCTCGCGCTCCACCCCACCCGAGTAGGTGAGCCACGAGCCGAGGCTGATCTCCGATACCTCGATGTCGCTCGAGCCGAGCTTGCGGAAGTTCATGCTGCCGGGGAGACTACCCTGGGACGGTCCCCATCCAACCACTCCCTCTGGCAATGACAACGATCGATCCTGACCTTCGCATCGGCGCGGTGGCGCTGGCGGTGAGCGACCTGGGGCGCAGCGTCGACTTCTACGAGCGTGTGCTGGGCCTGCCCCTGATCGCCACCGACGACGAGACTGCCTTGTTCGGCACCGACCGTGCCCACCCGGCGCTCGAGCTGGCACGCCTGACGAGCCCCAGTCCGACGCCGCAGGACAGCACCGGCCTGTTCCATGTCGCCTGGCTTCACCCCTCACGCGAGGCTCTGGCTTCGACCGTGCGCAGGGTGGCGGGGGGAGGCTGGCACTTCGATGGGGCATCCGACCACGGCGTCTCGGAGGCCCTCTACCTCAGCGACCCCGACGGCCTGGGCATCGAGATCTACGTCGATCGCCCGCGCGAGCTGTGGGAAAGGCCGCCCGACGGGCACGGCGTGCGGATGTACACACTTCCGCTGGACCTCGACGACCTGCTGGCCCAGGCCGAGGAGCCAACCGCGGCTGTGGCGCCCGGCACGGGGGTCGGGCATGTGCATCTGAAGGTGGCGGACGTCGGCCGCACCAACGCCTTCTATCGCGACGTGCTGGGCTTCGAGGAGCAGGCCCAGATCCCGTCGGCGGCGTTCCTCTCGGCCGGCGGCTACCACCACCATGTGGGGCTCAACTCATGGCAGAGCCGCGGCGGCGCCCCGGCCCCCGATCACGCTCCGGGGTTGCGCCGGGTCGACTTCGAGCTGGGCAGCGAGAAGGCGCTCGCAGAGCTCGAGCGGGGAGCGGCGCAGGCGTGGGTGCCAGCAGAGGCGGACCGTGGAGAGGACGAGAAGCGCATCGCGCTGCGCGACCCCGACGGCCAGCTGCTGTCGTTTGCCCACTCGTAGGCAGCAATCGAACATCCGTCTCCTTGGCTGGCCCGCGGGAAGGGCGCGGGTAGGAAACAGGGGCAGTCGCATTAGTCCACCCAAGCCTTTGTCCTCGAACGCCTAGGAGCGATCTTGCCTTTGAAGACCCATCCACGCAGCACCCTGAGCGCCCGTCTGCGAATCACGCTTCTCGCCCTCTCCGTCACGGGCCTGTTGGCCGCCATGCCGCTGGCCGCGAGCGCGAACGCGAGCCCCGTCACACCCGCCGCGGTGAGCATCAGCGACGGTGAACTTGGCACCATCAAGCTCAACGCCCTCGGGCTCGAATCGAGCGAGCTCGCAACCGTTCTCGCACGCATCCCGGCGCTCGGCGCGCTGCCGGCGGGGAGCCTCGCAACGATCGCAGCCGAACTTCCGGCCTCCAGCACCCTGCAGGAACTGCTGAGCGCGATCAAGACCAAAACCGGTGTCGAAGTGAGCGCCGGCGAAGCTACCCAGGTGCTCGTCGGCGACGGCGCCGCGAACCCCGCGGTGCTCGCAAACGTGTTGAGCGATGCCGCCTCACTGCTCAACGGCACCCCGCAGGCAGGCAAGCTCGACGAAGTCCTCACCGCGGTCATCGGCGGACTCAGCCCCACGGCACTGACGCAGCTACAGACGGCACTCGGGAGCAGCGGCACCCCAACAGAACTCGCAGCAACGCTCGAGGGCAAGCTCGCCAAAGGCGAACTCGTTCCCGCGCTGACCACAGCGCTCGGCGAGCTCGGCACCACAGCCGCGACGACGGGCGCACAGGCGGCCACCCTCGCCGGCACCACGCCCAGCGCCCTCGCCGGCGAGCTTGGACTCACAGAGAGCGCACTCGGCACCGCCTCCGGTACGAGCACCCGGCTGGGCTCCCTCGAAGGGTTCCTGAATGTGCTCGGGAACCCGAGCGGACTGACACTTGGAGTCGTGCCCGGTGCCAGCACGAGTGCCCCCGGCGGGTCGAGCACCACGAACAGCTCGACCACCACCGGCCCCTCCACCACGAGCACCAACGTCTACCCGGGACCAGCATCTGCGCCGGCAACCTCGGCGGCGAAGCCCGCAAAGGTGCAGATCGTCTCCCACAAGATCAAGGGCCGCTGGCTGATCCTCCGTGTCAAGGTACCCTCGGCCGGTCAGCTGTCCGTCACCGGTGCGCACGCCAAGCGTGAGAACCTGAAGGCGAGCAAGGCGAGCCTGCTCACCGTCAAGGTCCCCCTCGCGCAAGCCGTGATGGCAGCGATGCACCGACACCACCGGATGAAGCTCCCCATCAAGGTCCTCTTCAAGCCCACCCACGGCTCGGCCTCCTCGGCCACCACCCTCGTAGCGGTTCGCTAAACAACGCCCATCCCCCCGCCCGGCGGTGTCCAGAACAGGCGCCGCCGGGCCGCGGGCGCGTCGTCGAGACCAGCCACCTTTGAGAACCGGATATAGAGTCCAGCTTGAGGTTTTGGGACCATCATGGAGCCGATACCCCGCCGCTGTCCGAGGCGAGCGCTGTGGACCACGCGAACAGCCTCAAGCTGCCCGTGCCAGCGCGCGGGCGTGGCGAGACGGAGCCCATGCGGCGATCTGCGACACGGTGGAGCCCTGGGCTCACGGGACCGTCGTGCGCGCCAGTCGCTTTCCGAGCTACTTCGACTTCAACACGGTGCGCGTGGAAGACGATCCGGGGACGGATGTCGAGGAGCTGGCGTCCTTCGCTGATCGGGCGCTGAGCGGCCTCCCCCACCGGCGGGTGGACTTCGACTGCCTCGTCGCGGCCGAGCGACGCCGGACCGAGTTCGAGCGCAGAGGATGGCGGGCGACGAGCCTGCTGTGGATGCGACATGAGTGTCCAGCTCCCGGGCAACCCGACAAACGGGTCGAGGCAGCACCGTATGAGGCCCCGCAGCGCCTGCGGGTGCTCTGGCAGCGAGACTTCGGCGACTACTCGCCGAGCTTCCATGACCACGCGCGCGAGGTGGCGCTCAAACGGGGTGTGCTGACTCTCGTGGTCCGCGCTGACGAGGAGCCGGTGGCGTTCGCCCAGCTCGAGCGCGATGGCGGGGGAGCTGAGATCACCCAGGTCTACGTGCATCCAGACCACCGCGGCCGCGGGGTCGGGACGGCGATCACCCGCGCGGCGATCGCACAGGCGGCCGATGCGACGGACCTGTGGATCTGCGCCGACGCCGAGGAGCGCGCCAAGGAGATCTATGCGCGTCTCGGCTTCGTCACAGCGTGGAGGACGATGAGCTTCCTGCTCCCGCCACAGGGTCCGCGATGACGCAGCTCAGGCGCCGGCTGAGCTGAGACGCTCGATCTCCTCGGGAGCGAGCTGCACCTCGGTGGAGTCCAGCAGATCCACCAGCTGGGCGGGCGAGGTGGCGCTTGCGATCGGAGCGAGGACCGTGGGCTGGGCGGCCAGCCAGGCGAGGGAGACGGCTGTCACGGAGGTCCGATGGGTGGCGGCGATCTCATCGAGCGCGTCGAGCACGGCGAAGCCACGCTCGTTGAAGTAGTGCTCGCGCACGCCAGCCGCGCGGGGGCTGTCGACCTGCTCGCCGTCGGGGCGGTACTTACCGGTGAGAAACCCCTGGGCGAGTGCGAAGTAGGGGATGCAGGCGAGGCCGTTGCGCTCGCACACAGCCGCCAGCTCTGACTCGTAGTCGCGCTCCACCAGGTTGTAGTGGGGCTGGAGGGCCACGTACTTCGCCATCCCGTCACGATCGCCGATGCGCAGCGCCTCCTCGAGACGCTCGGGGGTGTAGTTGGAGGCAGCCGCATGGCGGATCCTGCCCTCCTGAGCCAGCTTCTCGAAGGCGGCGAGAGTCTCCTCCAACGGCGTGCCGGGATCGTCCTGGTGGGCATAGTAGAGGTCGACCGTGTCGATCCCCAGGCGCTCCAGCGAGCCCTCGATGCCCTGCTCGATGGCCTGGGCGGAGAGTCCGGGGACGTCGGGCGACATGCCCACCTTGGTGGCGATCACCAGCTCCTCGCGGTTGCCGCGTGCCGCGATCCAGCGACCGATGATCCGCTCGGACGCACCGAGACCGTCTGGCCCGCGGCGCCCGTAGATGTCGGCCGTGTCGATGAAGTTGCCCCCCGCTTGGACGTAGGCGTCGAGCACGGCGAAGGAGCGCTCCTCGTCGATCGTCCAGCCGAACACGTTCCCGCCCAGACACAGGGGGAAGACGTCGAGGCCGGTGTTGGCGAGGCGCGCGATCGGAGAAGGGTACCCGCGGGCAACGCCTCTACACTCGGTCGCATGAAGAAAGTTCTCGAGCTGATCCTCTGCATCCTGCACCCGGTCGCTGTGGTTCTGATCTGGATCAACCTGCTGTTCCGCAGCGACCTCGGCTTCATCTCCAGGGTTGCCTGGGCGATCGCCTCGATCGTGCCGTTCGTGCCGTTTCTCTACGTGCTCACGGGCAACGACTTCCTGTAGAGACATGCCCGTCCGCATCTGCGGATGAGCAGAACGCGCTCAGCGTCGTCGCCCCATCGCAAAGCTCTGCACGGGCGGAGCGGCAGCACGCAGGCTCGCCGCCACATCGGCACCCTCCAGCTCCTCCTCCCGCCCGGCCTCGGCTGAGCGAGCCGCAACCGAGCGCTCGCCGCCCGGCAGGCGATGCACGCTCGCACCTCCGGCCCCTGCCACCCCATCCTCGACGGTCCCATCCAGGAAATCATCCAGCGGCGCCAGCTCACGGACGATCACGTTGATCACCGGGCGGATCTCCTCCTCTCTCACAGATCTCGCCTCTGACGCCGAATTTGAGCGCCAAAGGCTTGTAACGCCTCCCTCCTGATGGCGCTCGAGACGTCCCCGGGCGAGCAGCAGCGGCTCGGCGCGCGCCAGGAGGCGGTGGCGCTCGTAGACCTCCTTGGCAACGATCAGGTTGATCGTCCCGAACTCGTCCTCGAACAGCAGGAACATCGTGCCCCTGGCGGTGCCCGGACGCTGTCTTGCGATCACCAGCCCAGCCACCGCCACCTCGCCGCCGCTGGGCAGCCGGGCGAGCTGGGCGCTGGTGGCCAGCTTTGGAACCGTCAGGCGCTCTCTAAGGATTGCCATCGCATGCTCACCCACCGTGACTCCACTGGTGGAGTAGTCGGCTATCAACCGCTGCCAGCGCCCGAGCTTGCGCAGGCGTGGCGCCTCCGCAAGCCCCAGAGGCAGCGCGAGCTGGGTGCTCTCTCCACTCGGATCCGTCTCGGCTCCAGCGGCCAGACCCAGTTGCCACAGTGCCTCCCGTCTACCGGCCTGCCCTGGGCCATGGAGGGTGCTCGCTCGCTCGTCGATCAGCCCGTCGCAGGCGCCCGCCCAGGCCAGCTGCTCCAGTGTCCTGCGTCTCACCCCCGAGCGCGCGGCCAGGTCGGCCAGGTCGAGGTAGTGCCCGTTTCGCTCGCGCTCGGCCACCAGCCCCTGTACCTCGGCGGTGGGGACATCCTTGACGTAGCCGAGCCCCAGGCGCACGCCCCCATCCTCGACGGTGCACAGGGCCGATGAAGCATTGACGTTCAGGGGGTGGACCGCGATCCCTCTGTTTTCCGCCTCGTGGACGAGGCTGTCGGGAGCGTAGAAGCCCATCGGCTGCTCGTTCATCAGCGCACACAGGAACTCCGGGCCGTAGTGAACCCGCAGCCAGGTCGACTGGTAGGCCAGCAGGCCGAAGGCGGCGCTGTGGGACTTGGGGAAGCCGAAGCCGGCGAAGCCCTCGACCATCCCCCACACCCGCTCGGCCGTGGCCAGATCGGCGCCCACGTGCTGCTGAGCCCCCAGGATGAATCGCTCGCGCTGGCGCTGGAGCAGCTCGTGGGAGCGCTTGCGGCTCATCGCCCTGCGCAGGCCGTCGGCCTCACCGGGCCTGAAGCCGGCGAAGGCTTCGGCCACCTGCATGACCTGATCCTGGAAGATGATCGTGCCGAGCGTCTCCTCGAGTACCGGCTCGAGCGTTGGATGCTCGAAGGGGATCTCGTAGGCGGGGTCTTCGCGCAAACGCCGGCGACGCTCGATGTAGGGGTTGATGGCTCCCCCCTGGATGGGACCGGGGCGCACGATCGCGACCTGGATGGTCAGGTCCTCGAGGTTCCTCGGGCGGGTGCGCAGCAGCGACTGCATCTGAGCGCGGCTCTCGATCTGGAAGACCCCCACAGTGTCGGCCGCGCGGATCGCTCTGAAGGTCTGGGGATCGTCGAAGGGGATGCGCGAGAGGTCGATACGCTCCCCGCGCACCCGCTCGATCTCCTCCACACATCGCTCCACCGCCGAGAGCATCCCCAAGCCCAGCAGGTCTATCTTCAGGAATCCCGCGTCGGCGCATGAGTCCTTGTCCCACTGGACCATCTGGCGGCCCTCCATGGCGGCGGGCACCACCGGGCAACAGTCGATCAGCGGCCTGGTCGCCACGATCATGCCGCCCGAGTGCTGGGAGAGATGGCGGGGCAGACCATGCGCCTGCTCGACCAAGTGGGCCAGCCAGCTCCAGCGCTCCGAGCGGACCCTCCCCACACCCGCACCCGTCGACTCCTCACGACCTCCCGCCAGCGCACCGGCGATGTCGTGCTCTGAGCCCGGCCCATAGCGATCGGCGCCCCGGGCAACGCGCTCGATCTCGCCCGCGGGCAGGCCGAGAACCTTGCCCAGCTCGCGAATGGCGCCCCTGGTGCGGAAGGTCGGGAAGGCCGCCACCAGCGCCGCGCGGTCGTTGCCGTAGCGCTCGTGCACACGCGGGATCAGCCGTGCGCGGATGTCGCGCGGGAAGTCGAGGTCGATGTCGGGCAGGCCGTGGAGGTCCTCGTGCAGGAAGCGCCCAAGCGCCAGCTTGCCCGCCACCGGATCGATGTGCGAGAGCCCCGTGAGGTAGCAGACGAGCGAGGACACCGAGGAGCCGCGCCCGCGCCCCGGCGCCAGCAGCGCTCGCACTGAGTCCGGCCCGCGCACCTCCAGGGCTACCTCTCGCGCCAGCTCGAGCATCTCGTGGTGAAGCAGGAAGAAGCCGGGCAGCCCGAGACGGTCGATCACCTTCAGCTCCTGCTCCAGCCTCGCCGCGGCCTCCCCCCGGTCGGCTCCCTGCCCATAGCGCTCCTCCATACGCACCCAGCACAGCTCGGCCAGACGGCGCGAGGCTCCTTCCTCCTCGGCGCCGGGGTAGCGATAGCCGAGGTCCTTGCGCAGGTCGAACGTCAGCTGCTCGGCGAGCAGCAGGGTCTGGCGAACCGCCTCGGGATGGTCCGCGAAGCGCGATGCCATGGCCAGCGGTGCGCTCATCACGTGGCTGTGGTTGCCACGCCGCAGCGGCTCTGAGGCATCGAGCGTCGCGTGATGGCGCAGCGCCACGAACGCATCCTGCAGCTCTGCCCTGGTGCGCGCGTGGGCGTGGATGTCGCCGGTGGCCACACACCTGACACCCAGCCGCCGGGCCAGCGCCGAAAGCGATCGGTTGCGGGCCCGATCGTGGCGGGCGTAGGGACGTTGCAGCTCCACGTACAGGCCCTCGGGACCGAAGGCATCGAGCAGGCACCGGGCGAGCTTCTCGTCGTGCGGAGCACTGCCGAGGGCGGATCGTTCGGCGCAGCCGGTCAGGCAGACCAGGCCCGTGGCGTGCTCCAGCACGGCCTGCAGATCCACCGCCGCCTCCACACGCTCGCGCCGGGATGACCCCTCGCGTGTGCGCGCGTGGGCGATGGTGATGATCCGGCAGAGGTTCCTCCACCCCTGCTCGTCGCGCACGAGCAGGGTCAGATGCCCGCTCGGAGACTCGACCCCCTCCTCTCCACCCATCCCGCCCAGCCCCGCCACGTCGATCTCGGCGCCGTGGATCGCCCTCACCCCATAGTCGGGCGCGCTCTGGGCCAGCTCCATCGAGCCGGAGACCGTGTTGTGGTCGGTCAGCGCGAGCGCCGCATAGCCCAGCTCGCCGGCCCGCTGCGCCAGCTCCTGCGGCAGCGACACCCCGTCCAGGAACGAGTAGGCCGAGTGGCAGTGCAGCTCCACGTAGGGGGTCGAAGCGCTCATTGCGCGAACCACTCGCCCGTGCACAGATCGTGGAAGACGACCATGTTGCGACCGCGCGCGCCGACGAGCTCCCAGTAGCGCCGGCGCAGCGGCTCGGCTGTCCACCAGCGATCCTCGACCAGCCACGACTCGCGCAGCGCCTCCACAGCTTCGCCGTCCACCGCGCCCGGAGCGCCGTCGCGCCAGCGCACCCGCACGGGACGAGGCTGATTCAGGGCGCGAGGCGACATGGCATCACTCCGGGATCGGCGCGAGCACCACGCGCCGCTCGGGGACGCGTGAGCAGGGATCGACGCAGACGGCCCGCAGCGCCCCGTCCGGGCCCGCCACAGCCCGCACCTGGGCCACCGCTTCGCGCAGGCGAGCGGCACGGATGGCGGAGTGGGCGGGGTCCTTCGCGAACAACGCTCCCTGGTCGCCCGTGGGAGGGCCGAAGCGCTCGACCGCCAGGCCGAGCGAGCCGGCCGGGGCGGGGAGGGATGCCAGGCGCACGGACAGTGCCAGCCAGATGCGTTCGGGATCGCAGATCGCCTGGCGAAAGACCACCCGCTCTCGCCAGCCTCCGCCCGCGAGCAGCTGCGCGGAGAGCGTGACCGCACGCAGTGTGCGTCCCCGGCGCTCACCACGGGCGAGCAGCCGATTGACCAGCACGCCGAGCACGCGTCCCAGCGCCATGCCCGAGCTGGCGTCGCCCACCTCCATCGACTCCTCCAGACGCTCTTCCAGGCTGCGTGGCTGCAGAGGAGCATCCTCTCCGCGGGCCAGCCTGTGGGCGAGCGTCCCAGCCGGGCCGAAACGGTCGGTCAGGGCTGGGCGTCCGAGTCGCTCGAGCTCCCCGAGCGTGCGCACACCCAGGCGCGAGAGCGGCTCGAGCAGCGCCTGGGTCTGCTCGCGGAAGCCGAGCAGACCCACCGGCTGCCCCCCCAGCCAGCGCCTGGCCTCCTTGCCCTCCAGCATCAGCGGACGGCGCGAGCGCACCGCCAGGGCAGCGGCGAGCGCACAGAAGCGGGTGGGACCGGCCCCCATGCGCGCGGGGCGGCCGAGCACGCGGCGGGCGGCTGCGATCGTCCCCGTATCGCCGCCGTGCAGGGCACGCAGACCGTCGGTCTCGAAGTAGGCCAGGCCGGCGCGAGCCGGCTCGACGGCCGCCCCGATCGATTCCAAGGCACGCAGCGAGCCCTCCCAGACCTCGGCCACCCGCACCGGCTCGGCGGGTACGAGCACGAGCTCAGGGCAACGCGCGAGCGCCTCGCCGAGCGTCATTCCGCAGAGCACCCCAAGGGCCTCCGCCGCCCCGGAGACCTCCCCCACGCGCTGTTCGCTGCCGGTTTGCGGAGCCACCGCCAGCGCACGTCCCGCCAGCGCCTGGCGGGCGAGGGCCGAGGAGCGCTCACCGGCGGCCACTGCCAGCTCGAAGTGGGGCAGATGCACACAGACGATCATACGAACATATGTTCGCATGGTTTCGTCCGCGGGTCAATCCATCGTCAGTGGGCCCTCTGCCGATCCGCTCAGGAACTGGCGCACGAAGGGGTTCTCCGAGGAGAACATCCTGGCCGCGTCGCCGGCCTCCACGATCCGCCCTCGCCACAGCAGCGCTATGTACTCGCCGATGCGCCGCGCCGAGGCGATGTCGTGGGTGACCACTATGTAGGAGCCGCCGTGGATGGCATGCATCTCCTGGATCAGCTCGCACAGCAGCGCCGTACGCACCGGATCAAGGCCCGAGTCGGGCTCGTCGAAGATCACGATGTCGGGCTCCATCACCAACGCCCTGGCGAAGCCTGCGCGCTTGCGCATCCCCCCGGAGAGCTGGGAGGGAGCGTCGTCCATCGCATCGCCCAGCCCCACGTCGGCCAGACGCTGGGTGACGCGCTCGGCGATCTGCGCCTCAGAGTAGTCGGTGTGCTGGCGCAGCGGAAAGGCGACGTTGTCGAACACCGTCATCGAGCCGAACAGCGCGCCGTCCTGGAAGAGCACACCGATCTTGCGGCGCAGCTCGAGCAGCTTCGGCATCGTCAGGCTGGGAACGGACTGCCCTTTGACCACGATGTCGCCCGAGTCGGGGAACATCAGCCCGATGATGTGCTTGATCAGCACGCTCTTGCCGGTGCCCGATGGGCCGAGCACTACGGTGATGGTGTCGTCGGGGAAGGCAACGTTCAGCCCATTGAGCACGGGCACCCCGCCGAGGCGCTTGTGCACGTCGACGCAGCGGATCGACCAGTTGCCCGACTCCGGGTCGCCCGACAGGTCGAGCTCGCTGGAGTGGTACTCGATACTCGTCGGGCGTCACCCTTTCCCTCCATAGGTCGCCTGCGGGAACTGGCTGGTCTTGCCGTTGAACGTAAACGGCCCCTGCTGGTTGCACGAGGGCGCACCAACGTCGTTGGGGGTTTCGGGCTTGTTGGCGACTTTGAATTCGATGATCTGCTGGATGGTTTCTTCGGAGATGGTTCCGTTTGCCGGACCGCTGACGGAGGGAGCGGAGTTCGCGCACGATTTGCCTTCGAACACGGGCAGGCCGCTGGTGAGCGAGTTGTAGGTTCCAGGCAGCGGATAGGCGTTGCCGCGATGCGTGCCGATCTGTTTGCCGTAGATGGCGAGGCTTTCGGGGCTCAGGACGGCCATCGTCGTGAGGAAGTGCTGCTTGGGTCCTTCGTGGGCGGTGTTGCTGTTTTTTTCGCTCGCCTGGGAGGCCGCGGTGAGGTTGGCGAAGAACGCCTGCACCTCGGGTACGTACTCACTCGTGAACTGCAGGAAGGGGTCGAGGTTGTGCAGCACGGGCCTCACGTTTTCGAGCACGGGAACCGTCAGGTCGAGCGTCTTCTTGATATCGGGCAGTCCCGTCTTGGCGGCCTTGGTCAACGGTCCGAGCGAGGTCAGGAACTTGTTGAATTCAGGGGAGAACGGCTTGGCCGAATGCAGCAGAGCCGAGAGCTGGCGCTCGGCCGGCTGGAATTCGGTCAGGAACGGGCCGGCGTCGGCGGCCAGCTTGTCGAGTTCTTTGAGCGCCGTGCGCGAGTTGCGCTCGAAGGTCGGGAGCGCCCGGACCGCGGCGGCAAACGCCTGGCTGCCTTCGGCGGCGGCGTGGAAGGTGCGCTCGCCGTTGACGATCAGTCCTTCCAGCTGGTGGTCGCGGCCGGCCAGCGCGTCGAACACCACGCCGGTGTTGTGCACCAGCTGGCGCACGGCGCCTTCCTGGGAGTCGAGCACGGTGACGAGCCGGTTGGTGTGTTCTGCGAACGGCTCGAGCGCGGCGAAGTCGGAGTTGATCGCTTCACCCTTCCCGTTGATCCCTTCGGCGACCGCCTGCTGCCAGACCTGGAAGTCCTTGCGCGTCTTGGGATCAAACGCCGAGAGGATGTCGTCGAGCGTCACCGACGGTTCGACCTGGCTGACGGCGAGCTCCTTGCCGTCGCCGAGATAGGGGCCCGTCCGGCCCTCAGGGATGAGCTGCACATAGGTCTCCCCCAGCAGCGTCTTCTGGCGCAGGATCGCGTGCATGTTCGCGCGGATCGGCGCGTACTGTCCGGCGATTTCAAGCGTGGCGTGGGTCCGTCCGTCGGCGCCGAGCTTGAGAGAGATCACGTGGCCGACGTTGACGCCGCTGATGCGCACGTCTGACTGTTCGGCGAGCGCCAGCGTGCGGGGGAAGGCGACGGTCATGCGATAGCCCTTCGGCTTCAGCGGCAGCGGCCCGCCGAAGGACTCCCACAGGAACATCAGCAGCCCGAAGCAGCTGAGCACGAACAGGATGATCACGAGGATGTTGCCGAGCGTTGGCGCGCGCTTTTGCATCTCAGCCCCTCCCACCCTTCGTGCTCGCCGCGCCGGCGAACGGGCTGGAGAACCCTCCCCCACGCGCTGCGGGCGATTTCGAGCGCTGGCTGGCTGCCGGTACTGACGCAGCGGATTCTTCAGCCAGCCCCTCGCTCTTGCATTCCCCGCCTGTCGGTGGCTTCAGCAGCCCGACCAGCAGGTTGACCGTGGGGTTGACTTCGGAGGCGCCTTTGAGGATCGGCAGGACTTTGCAGTTGAAGTAGACCACGGTGCGTCCGAGCGGGCCGTGGGCGTCGGCGGAGCTGACCACGCTGTTGAGGTTGTGGTTGCCCCAGTCGAGGAAGAACAGGAAGCCCGCCTTGCTCGCGCCGGGGTTGTAGGCGAGCTCGTTGAAGAATTCGTTGAGCACCGCAAAGCTGGACGTCAGCTTCGGCAGCGATTCGGCGAACGGCTTGGTGGAGGGGGCGAGTTCGTTGACCACGGGCAGGATCTGGCGTGCGAAGGGCCGGATTTCGTTCTTGAAGATCGGTGTCGTCTTCAGCGCGAGCCGTCGGATGGCTTCATTCCCCGGGCCGAACGATTTCGCGAACGGGTCGAGTGCGCGCAGCGTCGGCCCGAGAATGGCACTCGCCTTCCCCAGCTTGCCGAGTCCCACGCCCGTCTTGTGCAGTGCCCCGGGCAGCAGGCGCAGCGTGCTCTGAAGGTTCGCTTCCTCCTGGGCGAACGTCTGGAAGACGGCGTTGGAGGAGTCCACGAGCTGGGAGATCTGCGTGTCCTTGGTGCCGAGCGCTTCGATCAGCTCCCTGAAGTTGTGGATCGAGTGCGCGACGTTGGCGTGGCGCAATTTGAGTTCTTTTGCGATCTCCGTCGCGTATCGGGCCGTCGGGTCGAAGCGCTTGAGCGCGGCCGCGAGCGCTTCGCTGTTGTGGTTCAGCCCTTGGCCGGCCCCAGCCAGCAGCTCCTGGAGGTAGGCGCGCGTGTCGGCGTCCAGCCCGGCCAGGAATTCGTCGAAGTCGACGTTGGGCGCGGTCTGGGACAGCGGTATCACTTGGCCGCTCCCCAGCTTGCCAGCGGACGGCGTTCCCGGGTTGACCTCGATCGTGATGTCCTGCAGCTGGGTCTTGGGGCGCAGTAGCAGCGTGGCGTTGCGATAGATGCGGGCGTATTTGGGAGTCACTTTCATCGTCACCGTCGCGATGCCTTCGTGCAGGTCGACGCTGTCGATTTCCCCGATCTTGGCGCCGGCGATCGTCACAGCCTGCCCCTGTCCTGGCGTCACCGCCTGAGCGGTCTGGAACTCGGCCTTGAGCGTGTAGTAGTTGCGCCCGAGCACCGGCACCCACCCGGGGAGCTTCAGGTTCTCGTGCGCGAGGATGTAGCCGCCTACGGCAGCCGCCACGACGATCATCGTGACCACCGCGAGGAACGCCGTCCGGTAGCGCTCGATCTGGTCGCGGACGCTCAGGCCGCCTTCGTGTCCCTCCGCCGGGGTCATCCTGCACCGTCCGCTGGGCCTTGCGACAGCGGCCCGTTGAAGTTAGGCAGCGTCTGGGTGTAGCAGGGCACAAGCGGCTTGTATTCGGGCTCCGTGGCCGGGTAGGCGGGTCGGGTTCCCAACGGCTGAAGCGGCGAGCGGCCGAGCAGCGCAACCCCCGGTTTGGTCTTGGTGCCTAGGATTGCCGTCGGCTGGGACTTCAACGTGGCGCCGCTGTTGCCGACGATGAACTTGCCCATCGTGCCGTTGCCGTCGAAGCTCTGTCCGATGCCGTTGAGGCCCACCAGGCTGTACCAGAACTCCTTGTAGTCTTCGACGCCCGAGGTGGCCGCTCCGTCCTGGAGCTTGGTATTCCCGGCCGGGATGATCAGGTTCGTAAGGCATTTGTTGAACAGGTCGGTCTGGTGGAAGAAGGGGCCCTGTTCGCCCTCCAGGCCCGCGAGCGCTGGAACAGCCGCGGCCAGGCCTTTTGCCACCCCGCCGAGCTCGGTAGGCGCGAGCGAGGCCTTCACCTGTTCGATCCATGGCAGCGCGGCCTTGACGGTGGCCGGCGTCGCACGGACGCCCGGCAGGATGTCGTGCAGGAAGGTGCGCGTCGGGGGGAATGAGGCGTCGAGCGCGGCGAGGCCCCTGTCGATCCCGCCAAGGGAGCTGGGCAGCTCGGCCACCGTGGTCCTGAGCGGGGCGGATTGAGCTGCGAACGAGGAGAAGAAGGTGTTGAAGTTGCCGATCAGTTCGCCCAGCTGCTGCTCGTGCACGTTCAGGGCTGAGCTCACCTTGCCCAAGCTCGAGACGAGCTTGGAGAGATCGTGTGGTTCGGTGCCCGTGATTGCCTGGTTGATGATCGCCGTGCCACGCAGCGCTTCGGGGCTGCGCGAGTAAGTTTTGTTCAGCGCCTGCGCCGCGTTGACCCCGCGCACTTCGGCTTCCTGTTCGGCGTCGGCGGCAGCACTCGGCTTCTGCGTGAGCGCCTTGCCATATTCGACCAGGAAGTTCTGCAGGTTGGCGCGCGTGTCGGTGTTGAGCGCGTCGAGCACCTGGTCGAGCTGCACCGGGTCCGAGGTCTGGGTGATCGGGATCGTGTGTCCCGAGGACACCGCGCTCGCCGAGGGACTGCCGGGCTGCAGTTCGATGAACCAGTTGCCTTCGAGGAATATGCGCGGCCGGATCTTCAGCGTGGCGTCGGAGTGGATCGGCAGTCCGCGCGATTCGATTTCCATCGTCACGAGGCCAGCCTTGCCCTGTCGCCGGATCGAGCTGACCTTGCCGACGTCGACCCCCGCGATGCGCACGGGCGACTTCGGTTTGATGTTGACCGCCGTCGCGAACTCGGCATTGAGCTTGAAGCCGTGTTTGAACGGGATGTGCTTGGTGAAGCCGAAGTAGGTCACGAGCGCGACGAGCACGATCACGATGAAGCCCGTGCGCACGGGCTTCGAACGCTGCAGCTCGACAACGGGCACTTCGTCGTGTCGGCGCCAGAAGCGTACCCGACTCATTTCTTCTTCCCTTTGCTCTTGGTCTTGCTCTTCGCTTTGCTCTTGCTCGACGCGGTGGTCGTCGTCTTGCTGAGCCCGAGCGCCTCGAGCGTCGCGGCGGGATATTTTTCGCCGAAGAGGTTTTCTTCGCGGCTCGTGATTTCGCGGGAGCTCCCAACCGAGGGAGCGTGGCCGATCACGTCTTTACCGGCCAGGTAGTTCTCGTTGTCGGCTTCACACACCTGCGCCTGGCCCGGTCCGGCGACGTTCGGGTAGGGGTTGGCGTGGAGGTGGTTCGAGCCGGAATCGGGGATCAGCCTGTGGCTGATCGCTTCGAATTCGGGAGATGGTCCGTTGGCGGGCGAGGAGGCCGGGTAGCCCTCGTTGTTGGGGCCATTCGGCGAGAGCACCGCGCCCGTGCGCGCGAGCGTGCCAACGCCGACGTTCTCCGACTCGAAGCTCCCGATGTTGCGGAACGCAAGCGTCAGGTAGTTGCACTGCGTCTGCTCGGGCGCGATCCCGGCGAGCAACGGGTTGCCGGCTTCGAGGGTCTGCGTGAGATCTTCGAGTCCCAGCTCGGCGACCGGATTTTCGGCGAACGAGCGCAGCGCCTGGGAAGATTCGGCCAAGCGGCTGTTCAGCGCGGTGGCCGCCTTCAGGTTGACGGCTCCTTCAGCGAAAGCGTGACCGAGCTGGGGGGCGACGGTGCGCAGAGACGTCGCGCTCGGACGCAGCAGGTGCATGAACTCAGTGGCCTTTTCGATGAACGGCGCCTCGCGGGGGAGCGAGTACGCCGCCTGGCGAAGCGACGCCGGCCCTCCCTCGGTCGCCGCTTCCAGCGACGGCGTGACGCTCGCGAACGCCTTGAAGAAGGTATCGATGTCGCGCCATCCGGCGGCGTTCGCTTCGGTCACCGAAGCGGTCTGCGCCGCCGCGCGGTCGAGCGCGACGAACAGCTCGCGAAGGCCCGTCGAGGGCTGTGCGAGGTTGTGCAGGACGGGCACTCCATGTGTGAGCAGGGGCTTGAGTTCGTGAATCGTGTTGTTCAGTCCGAGCCCGCGACCGGCGAGGCCGTCGCCGAAGTTGTTCGTGTTCTGCTTGATCGCCTTGCGGGTCGGTTTGTCGAACATGTTGAAGAGTTCATCGATGTTCACCGGTTCGGTCGTCTGGCTGACGGGGATGGTCCCGCCTGCCTTGATCGTCTGGCTGGATTTGCCCTTTTCGAGTTCGAGGTACTTCAGGCCGATGGCCGAGACCGACTGCACGAGCGCCCGCGTGTCGGCGGGCAGCCGTTCGACTTTCTTTTCGAGCTTGAGGCTGGCGATCGCGTTGACTTTCCCGGTGTGAGGGTTCTGGTGGATCGACAGCGAGCTCACCACCCCAACGCGCGTGCCCCCGATGCGAACCTGGTTGGAGGGCTGCAAGCCGGCGCCCTCGGGCAGTTCCACCTTGATGTTGTAGGTGGGGACGAACGGGAGGCCGTTGTTGGCGTTGTAGGAGAGGAAGACGGCCACCAGCACGATCAGGGTGGTGACGGCTCCGATCAGCAGCGGGCTGGCGGCGAGGGAGTTGCGGCGACGGCGATCCATCAGGGCGTCTCCGAGGCGTCGCAGCTGAGCATTTCCCCGTCAACGAACGGCGAGGAGCCATCGGCGGCGGGCTGGGTGGCGGCCCCGGGGCAGCGACGGAGCTGTCCGGTCTTCAATCCTTCGAGCGCTTCCTGGGGGGATGCCGGGGTGAGGTTTTCTTTTGCGCCGAGCTTGAAGTCGGGCAGGATCGGGCTCACGCGAGCGTAGTGACCGTTGGCGTCGTAGTAGGAGGATGCCTGCCCGAAGGTGCGCAGCGTGCCGGCGAGATCGGGTGCATAGGGACCGAAGAACGCCGTGATCGGCACCGATTCCTTGAGCGAGGTAACAGCTGACGGGGAGCTGCTGGAAAGAGTCCGTGCCAGTGCGGGAAGTCCGCGCACGAGATCGGTGAGGTCGTTGTTCGCCCCCGGCTGGCTGAAAGCGGTGTTGAAGTTGCGTACAGCGGGCGTTGCCGTGCTAAAAAGCGGGCGCAGCTTTTCGAGCAGTTTGGTCAGCGGCTTGGTGGTGGGCTTGGAGGTATCGACGAACTGTTTGAGCGCGGCTACGGTGGCGGGCAGTTCGGCGAACGTGTGGTTGCCCTGGCGCAGCGTGACGGGCAGCTGGCGCAGACCCTGGGCCAGCGCGGTCTGGTTCGATCCGAGCGCGGCAAACGTCTGATTCGCGTGTTCGACCAGACCGGTCAGCTGTTCCTTGCGCGCCCCGATCGTGCTCACCGCCTTGGCGGTTTCCACGAGGAAGTTGGTGAACGTCGGCTGGTCGCGAACCAGCTCGGAGAAGAAGTGGTCGGTCGAGCTCAGCGCGGGGGCGAAGTATTCGGCCGACTCTCCCAGCTGCTTGCCCGCGCCCGCGTATTGTTCGGCGGTCCCCTGGATGAAACCCTGTAGCCCCTTGCGGGTCTTGGGGTTGAGCGTGTTGAACAGCTGATCGAGGTCCACCACTTCGCGCGTGGCCGTGGCGTTGAGGGTCGATCCGGAGGACACGGCCGGGTTGCTGTTGGGGCCTGGTTCGAGCGCGATGTAGCGGTTGGCCACACTGGAGAGCGACGGCACCCTCACCTGGGCCACCGTGCCCTTGTGCAGCGGCGTGAGCGAGGAGTCGACGTGGATGGTGATCCTGGCTTTGAAGTCCTTGGTCAGCACGATGTTGGTGACGCTGCCCACGGGAACCCCGCCGACCTGAACCTGATCTCCGCGCACCAGCTGATCGGCTTCCTTGAATTCCAGCTCATACGTCCCCCCGCCGCTGCCACCGAAGGCCAGAAAGACGACGATCAGCACGACGACCGCGAGCGCGAGCACGGCGATGATCCTTCCCGGCCCCGTTCGCGGCGAGCGAACACGGACGTCGCGCCCGGGAGGGTTCGGCGGCGGGGAGGCGGGGGAGCTTGGGGGACTAGCCGTTGCCACCGGCTCCCCCTTCCGTGGATGAGGTGGTGGCGGAACCGTCGGGAATAGCGGCCGTCGAAGGTCCGCGTCCGACCGTGGGGTCGGGTATTTCGCCCAGGCGTGAGATCAATCTGATCCACTCGGTCGGGGAGAGCGAGGTCCCGAGCGTGCCGGCAGCTTGTGCCCCCGCGGCGCTGAAGGCGATGCGGATGGCGTTGTCCGCGCTCGGGCTGGCGCTGGCAATCGGCGCCCCGGGGTAGCTCTGGAGGCTGACGATCCGCCGGGGCCTTGAGACCCCCTGGAGCATCAGCAGCTTGCGGACAGTCGCGTCGGCGACCGAGCCCTGTCCCTGGTGCCCGGCGATCGGGATGCCGTTTACCGCTGTGATGCTCAAAGCGGCTGTGTCCGCGGTGGCAGGCGCGTTGGCGATCGTCGCCGTGCTCGAGCTGTCGCACCTCAATCCCGAGACCGTCGGCTTGAGCCCCGAAACCGACAGGTACTCCAGTGCGGCGAGCACCCGCTTGTCGATCCTCCCCGTCTGCACGTCCTGGCGCCCGCAGCGTCCGAGGCGAATGCCGCTGTCGTGCAGCACCTGCGGCTCTAGCTGCTGCTTGGACTCCAGCAGCACCTGCCCGGTCGTGGGGGATGTCGCGAGGAACGGGTTCTCGCCTTTGGCTCTGAAGATCGAAGTGTTCTCCAGCGAGACCCATCCGTCCAGCACTGGCTTGGGGTCGATCAGCGGCGCCCCGAGCCCGGCGGGACGAATCTGGAAGAAGATGTGCGGCTGCCCGTCGGCGCCGAGGCTCGTCGAGCTCACCGCCGCGCCCACGTGCCCGAGGACTGTGCCGGCGATCACCTGGGCGCCGGGCGTAAGGGAATGCAGGTAGACGTCATTGGAGCCTTCGCGGAACACCTTCACCCCGGACGGTGGCGCAGACTTGGAGACTGCCCGGGGTGCCTGTGCCGGCTGCTCCACAGGCGCGCTCGGAGCAGGTTCGAGGCCGGCGGCCGCCCCGAGCGAGAGCCCTGACACGGTGGCCCCTTCGGAGATCGGCGAGCGAGGCTGGGCTCCGGCGGTGGCCGGCCCGCTCGGTGCCGGTTCGGAGGATTGCGAGATCCTGTTGGAGACCGTGCTGTGCACGTGAGGCTCCAGCACCGGGTAGACGGAGGAGACCTCCCCCAGCTGGGCATATACGTAGGTGTTGCCGTAGGCGTCGCGCAGCTTCACGTAGCGTCCGAGCGCCGGTGAGTCCCCGATCTTCGTGACCTCTCCATCCTGGACCGCGATCACAGGCGCTCCCGTCTGCGTGTCGATGGTCGTGCCGACGAGCGTCTGCGGCTGATTGCCCCCACCCGAGACGGTCAGGAACCCATCCGTGAAGTGCGCGGCGGCGTGCACGGGGAAGTGGGCCTCGGTCAGGCCGGTGATCGCGCCCAGCAGTTCTGGCGGCGTGCCGCCCAGCAGCTGGGCGCGCAGCATGACCGATTCGAGATAGGCCTGTGAGTGGTTGTAGGAGAAGATCCCGGCTTTGATGTTCGTCGCGCCACCGGCTGCCCGCAGGTAGCGCGCCGCGGCGAAGATCGCGTCGGCCGGGTTGTAGGGATCCTTGAAGCCGTCGCCGTTGGCATCGACACCGTATTGGGCCCACTCGGCGGGAAGGAACTGCATCCAGCCCTCGGCGCCCGCACTGGAGACGCTGAGGTCACGCCCGTAGTCGGTCTCGACCTCGTTGATCGCCGCCAGCACCTGCCAGGGGATCCCGTAGGCGGTCCCGGCGGCCTGGTAGATCGGCAGCAGGAACGGGGGAATGCGAAAGCTTTCGATGAAGAAGTCGGGCACGCCCGATATCGGCGAGCGCAGGTCGAGCGGCAGTGAAGGCGTGAGCGCCGATGGCGCGACCGCCTTCTGCTTGGCGCGGGGACCGGTGGCGGCGGTCCCTTCCGTGTTGTTCTTGGCCGGCGCTGAAGCGCCTGCCGGAGACTTGGCGTGCTTGCGAGGGGCGCTCGCCGACGCGCCCGGACTGCTGCCCTGAGGCACCTGCGCCTGCACCTGCGGGGCGTTGGATTCCTGCGTCGAGGTGGTGGGAGCGGCCGGCTGCGTGGTGGTGGGCTGCGTGGCTACAGGGGCGCCGCCGGCGGGTGGTGCTCCTTCGGGAGGCGTGGAGGTGGAGCTCACTCCCGGCGAGGGAGCGGGCGAGGTCGTCGTTTCAGCGGCGAGACCGACTGAGGGTGCGCCCAGGGCGAGCACGACGAATCCAATGACGAGCAGGTGGGTGATCTGGAGTGAGCGCGTCATGGTTCGCTCAGTTCCCCAGGAGGTAGTTGAGGAGCAGTCCACCCGCGCCCGAGGCTTCCGCTTCGGGCGAGTAGTAGGTGGTGCCCGAGGTCGAGCCGCCAACCGGCTGCGCAGTCGGCGTCGAGCTCCCGGCCCCGCTGTTCGCACCCGCGAAGCTGGCAGCCGTCAGTTCCTTCGCGCTTGGAGCAGGACCGGGGTACTTGGCGATTGCCTGCTGCCGGCGTGGCGCCTTTGAGAACCGCAAGCGTGCGAGCCATGATCAGCGTCTGCGGTTCGCTGCCGGCCGTTGAGGCCTTGGTGGCCGACGATGGCGTCGATGGCGTGCCCTTGCTGAAGATCTTGCGGGTGCAGCCGAATGCAGATACCACGACGCCGTATTTCAGACAGGCGGTAGCAACGACTTCGGCACGCAGGAAGTGCCCCAGCGCGTCATAGCCGTTGCCGGCGCCAGCACCCAGGAAGATGAAGTCCATGCAGCCGCTCGAGTCCGCCCGTCTTCTGCAGGCTGCGCAAGCAGTTCGGAGAGGTTCCCCGAGAACGGCTTGGCCGCCGTGCCGAGCGATCTTGAGTCGGCCGAGCAGCTGCTTGGCACCCACCACGGCCGGCCCGGTGACCTTCGAGGTCTTGCCGAGATTCTGGAAGAACGTCGATGAGCTGTTGGAGAACGCCGGGCAGGCTCGTGAAGGCCTTGTCGATGCCGGGCGCCGCCGCTCGAAGGCTCGTGAACACCGGCGTCGTCTGTTCGGCGAAGCGGCCGAGGCGTTCCATCGCCGGTCCGAGCTGCTTGAGGAACGGCGGGGAAGTCTTTGAGGTTCTGGGCGAGCGCGCCACGATGAGCGGCAGTCGCCTGCGGGACCTTGTTGCCTGTTCGATGAAGTCGGCCACCTGCTGGCGGACTTTCGCGAACGGCGCCAGCGCCTTGTCGGAGTCGACCGCGAGCTTTGGCGAGCACGTGGTTCTCGCCGGCGAGGATCGCCAGCACGCGGTCGAGTTCCTGCAGCGCGGGGTTGGCCCGTTTGACCACTTCGTTCAGGTCGCTCCCGCGGCCGGCGAGGCCGGCGCCGAGTTCGTTGATGATGATCGTCAGGCGCTCGCGTTCGGGCAGCCGGCTGATGTCGCCGAGCAGATCGACGTCGACGGGGCTGTGGGTGTTCTGCACGGGCAGCAGGTACTCGCCTTCGCCTTCATGGCCTTTGCCGATCTTCTGCAGCGGCGGCGGCAGCGGCGTGCCTTCCACTCGCGGCTGGGTGGGCAGGCAGTCGACGTACTTCTCGCCGATCAGCGCCTGCGGGCGGACGGTGCAGCTGGCGTCGGAGCGGAAGTCCTGGAAGCCCGAGTTTTCGATGTGCAGCACGACCGCGGCCTTGGCGGCGGGAGTGGGTGTGACCGAGCCGACCGAGCCGACCTTGACGCCGTCGATCTTGACGTCCTCGCCGGAGATGATGTTGCCGGCGTCGTCGAAGATCGCGCGGACAGTGTAGGTCGCCGTTCGAGCCGCCGGCCGAGGTGGCCAGGAGCGCGACGAGCACGAGCGCGACGACGCCAAGCGCGCCGGTGGCACCGGCCGCCCATCTCCTCAGCCCGACGGTCTCCTTCCTCACCCCGATCCTTCCTTGCCTTGCCTTTCACAACGAGTCGGGCGACCCCACCATCCTGGTGAGGTCGCCCGTCCCACTCTGCTTCTCGGGAGCTTACGCCCTTCCAGGGCGCCAACTCCCAGCCGTTCCCTACTTCTTGGGGCACGGCGCTTTGTATGCAACCGGCACGGTCGTTTCGACCAGGCCGCCAAGTCCAGCGAACTTCAGTTCGGCCTTCACGTTGAAGCCACCCTTCGGGCACTGGCCCTTCTTCGGCATCGTGCCGTAGTAGAGGGTCTTGCCGCCCTTCTTGATCGCCGAGCCGACCTTGATCTTGATCGACGACGACGACCCGTCGGGAGCGCCGGGGACCGTTTCGATCAGCGGGACCGTCGACACGAGCTCCGGGCCGAAGCCGCCGCCACCGTTGAGCTGTGTGTATTTGCCGGTCGCGGCAAGTTCGATCGACGCCGGCGAGTGGCCTTCGATGTAGAACGTTGAGGCCACCGGGCGCGTAGAAGGATTCCAGGCTCGACTTTCTCCGGAACGCGTTCGGCGCCGAACACGACGAATCCTTCAGCTTCGCCCTTCGGCCCGGCTTTGGACAGCTTCGGGCACTTGGCCGGTTCGTGCTGCGTCTGGATCGTCGCGGTGGGGCAGGTGGGGAAGCCGGACGGGTGGATCTTCGCGCCCTTGGGCAGGAAGACGTTGACCCCGATCAGCGGCGGCGGAGTACCCGCCGTATTCGGTCCCCGAGATGTGGAATTCGGCTTCGACGGCGGCGCCCGCCCCGAAGATGTTCCCCGTGTGGGGGAAGCCGGGGATCGGTACTGCCTTCGCTTTGAATGTGACCGTCGGCGCGGCCGACGCTGTACCCGCCAGCGCCAACAGGGCAAGGCCGAGTACGGCAAGACAGGTGGATGCTCTGCGCATCAGTTATCTCTCCTCGTTTGATGGACAGGTCCGCCTCGATCCGGGTAGCTCCGGAGCCATGCCGGTCCGGCGACATCGAGATCCCCGACCAACAAGCCGGGGAACAGCGGCGACTTCTTTACAACCTTATCCGCCCCAGGCGACGCGTTCAAGTTGGAAGCACACGCCAGAGACATTCGGCTTTCTCCTTACCCAACCCCTGAGCCAGCCAAACGGATCGCCACCTCTGAGAATCTCGTCGCAGGGCCGAACGCAGGGCCGAAGTCTAACCCTTGAGTCAAAGGTTAGATCTAGCCCGCGGAGAGCTCGAGCTGGCTCCCTCGAAGCGCACCCCGACGGGTTCGAGGATCACCTGCCGCGGACCCTCCTCGACTCGCCCCGCGAGCATCGCCGTCGAGCCCCAGCCGCTCAGCGATGCCGACAATCGTCTCGCCGTCGCCGGCGCGGCAGTAGAGGGCATAGCCGGAGCCCATGTTGAACGTCGAATAGGCCCCCTGCGCATCAAGCTCGGCCTGCTCGACGAGGAAGCTCAGCACCTCGGGCACGGCTGGAAGGCGCTCGATCCGATAGGTGAGCGCCTTCGTGCGGGCGCATCAGCTTCAGCAGCCCGTGCCCCGTCACGTGGCTGATGTAGGACAACCGCACCTGTTCGGACTCGAGCAGGGCGGCGACGAGCGGCACGTACATGACCGATGGAGCGAGCAGGGCCTCGCCGAAGCTCACCCCGCTCGGCAGCGCGGTCGCGTAACCCTCCGGCAGCCTCCCCGCGATCAGACGCGCAAGCGAGGCGCCGTTGGCATGCAGCCCGCTGGAGGCCACGAGCACGATCTCATCGCCCGGCGCAAGCTCCTCGCCGAGGATCGGCGAGCGCCCGGCGGGCACGGCGCCGACGGCGGCTCCGGCCAGCTCGATGTCGCGCTCGTCGAGCAGCCCCGGCAGCGAGGGCGACTCTCCCCCGCCCCACACGCAGCCCGCGTCCGCGCATGCCGCGCGCCATCCCTCCAGCAGGGCGGTCGCGCGCTCTTCCTCCGCATACCACTCAGAGGCGCCGGTGGCGAAGTAGGCGTTGACGACGAGCGGCAGGGCGCCCACGCAGCAGAGGTCGTTGAGGATCGCCGCCACCGTGTCGTAGGCGACGTCGGCGAAGCGGTTGACGCCCTGGTTCTCGAGCACCTGCCGGGCGATGATCGACTTGGTGCCCAGCCCCTCGACCACGAACGCGAAGGACTGCTCGCCGAGCTCGAACACGAACGCCGGCTCGCCGCGGGAGGCGTCGAGCGTGCGTCCGCCTCGCGCGGACAGCAGTGAAGACGTGGACAGGGCCATCGCCATCGCCCCGCGCTTGCCCGCGTCGAGCGCTTCGTAGTCAACCCCGGCCGCGCGGTAGGAGGCGCCTTCTCGGCTCATAAGCGATGATCCTAAGCCCATTGCGGAAACCGAGGAGAGCCGATGGACTTCGAGCCGAGCCAGCGCTGCACTGAATTCAAGGAGCGCCTCACAGCGTTCATGGACGAGCACATCTATCCCGCCGAGGCGGTCTACGAGGAGCAGATGCAGGCTTCGGGCGACCCCCATCACCAGCCGGCGATCATGGAGGAGCTGAAGGTTCGCGCGCGCGAGGCCGGGCTATGGAACATGTTCCTCCCCGACCCCGACCACGGAGCCGGCCTCTCCAACGCCGACTACGCCCCGCTCGCCGAGATCCTCGGCCGCTCCCACATCGCCTCGGAGGCCTGCAACTGCTCCGCTCCCGACACAGGCAACATGGAGGTTCTCCACCAGTTCGGCACCGACGAGCAGAAGGAGCGCTGGCTGCGCCCCCTGCTCGAGGGCGAGATCCGCTCGGCGTTCGGGATGACCGAGCCCGACGTGGCGAGCTCCGACGCCACCAACATCCAGCTGAGCATCGAGCGCGACGGCGACGACTACGTCCTCAACGGGCGCAAGTGGTGGACCTCCAACGCACTGCACCCCCACTGCCGGATCATGATCGTGATGGGCAAGACCCAGACAGAGGGGCCGATCCACAAACAGCAGAGCCAGATCCTCGTCCCGATCGACACTCCGGGCGTGACGATCGTGCGCGACCTGATGGTGTTCGGCTACAACGACCAGGAGGGCCACGCGGAAGTCGACTTCAAGGATGTCCGCGTCCCCGCCTCCAACCTGATCGCGGGCGAGGGCGACGGCTTCATGATCGCCCAGGCGCGACTCGGGCCGGGGCGCATCCACCACTGCATGCGCGCCATCGGAGCGGCCGAGCGTGCGCTCGAGGCGATGTGCAAACGGGCCGTCTCCCGCGTCACCTTCGGCCAGCCGATCGCGATGCGCGGCAACGTCCAGGATTGGATCGCCGAGTCGCGTATCGAAATCGAGATGGCGCGGCTGCTGACGCTGAAGGCGGCATGGCTGATGGACACCGTCGGCAACCGCCATGCGCGCACGGAGATCTCGGCGATCAAGGTCGCCGCGCCCAACGTCGCGCTGAAGGTGCTCGACCGCGCGATCCAGGTGCACGGCGGCGGGGGCGTCTCCCAGGACTTCAGCCTCGCGATCGCATATGCGCACCTGCGCACTCTGCGTCTCGCGGATGGTCCCGACGAGGTGCACAAGCTCTCGATCGCACGGCGCGAGCTCGCGCCGCACATCCCGCGGTCGGAGTAGCACGTCGCCAGCCTGAAGCTAGCCGACCAACTCACCACCCCGCCTGTTTGGCATAAGCCGGAGAGCCCACTTGGACGGTTAGGCACGGTCGAGCCTGGGTAGGTATCCCCTATAAGGCGGATCGGTGCCTTGTCTTGGCACGTCCGTGAGCAGGGGAATGGGTGTTGCGTCCGCGGCCCCAGAGGAGGGAGACGAATATGTCACGGCTTCGCATGGTGATGACCACGCTGCTGGCACTCGTGGCGGCGGCGATCATGGCGCCCACGGCTGACGCATCGTTCGGAGCCGCGATCTTCGAAGCCGGGACCTGTAACGCCAAGCCCTGCACCTATCAGAAAATCGAAGAACACTCGGGTGAACAGTTCACTCAGGCCGCGGGCCACCCGCCCTACGGCATCACCAGCTTCGAACTAGAACACACGGGTTCCGGGTCCTCGCGGTCACCCGAAGGAGCGCTTAGAAGACTTCGAGTCGACGTTCCCGCCGGACTCGCCGCCAACCCGCAGGCGCCTGAATTCTGCACCCGGGCACAGTTCGAAGGGAATGCCTGCCCTGAAAATACGCAGGTGGGTACCACCGAACTGGAAGCGGCCGCAAGGATCCCCCTCCTCGGCTCAGAGGTGCTCAAACTCGAAGGCACCGTCTACAACCTCGAACGGGCACCCGGTCTCCCGCTCGAGTTCGGCATCAAGGTCGCCCCCGCCGAACCGCTGGTGGCGGCCGTTCACCTATTCCTTGAAGGCCATCTGAGCGACGCCCACGAACCCGTGGCGGCCGCCGCCGGAGTGCCCTCCGGCGACTACCACGAGTACTTCGAAATCAACGGGGTCCCGGACGAAAGCGAAATCGCCGGGGGAATCAAAGTGCCGCTCGAAGTCCTCAAGTCGAAGCTGCTCTTCGAAGGGACCAAAGGCGGCAACTTCCTCACCCTTCCCAGCGTCTGCTCTAGCACCACCACCTCATACCTGGAAGTCGAATCCTACAACGGCGAAGTCGCGTACTCCGTGACCCACACCCCCGTCGGCGTGGAAGGCTGCGCGGGGAACAAAGTCCCCTTCAGGCCTACGACAGAAGTCAAACCCGCCGCCAGCAGCGACACGAACGACCAGCCAGATGGCGCAACAACGATCGTCAAGGTGCCGCAGAACGTAGGCCCCGGGGAAATAAACACCGCCGACATCAAAGATGCCCACGTCACCCTTCCTGAAGGCATGACGCTCAACCCGCCGGCGGCGAACGGACTGGGGACCTGCAGTCCGGCTCAGATCGCGATCGGCTCAGCGAGCGCTGTAAGTTGCCCGGCTGCCTCCAAAGTGGGGACGGTCACGATCCAGACCGATCTTCCCCCGAACAGCCTCAGTGGCTCCGTCTACCTGGGCAATCCGGGAGGAGGAAAGATCACCAAACCTCCCTTCACGATCTACCTCGACGCGGAGAGCAGCACCTACGGCATCTCGGTGAGGCTGCAAGGGACGGTGACCCCCAACCCCACCACTGGTCGCCTAGAAGTCAGCTTCCTCAACAATCCCCAACTCCCCTTCAGCGAACTGATCCTCACCCTGAACGGCGGTGCCAGGGCGCCGCTGGCGAACCCGCTGTCCTGCGCCAACGCACAGGTGGAATCGAACTTCACGCCCTACACCGGTGGAAGCGCGGCACTTGCGTCGACGCCCTTCGCCACCACAGGGTGCGCCTCGCCGCTGCCGTTCTCGCTCGCCCAGACCACGCAGAGCACCTCCACCACGGCCGGGGCATACACGTCCTACACCTTCAACCTGCAGCGGGCCGAGGGCCAGCAGTACCTCTCTCAGCTGAGGACGGTGCTGCCGGCGGGTCTGGTCGGGGCGATCCCGTCGGTGCCGCTGTGCGGCGAACCGCTGGCGCAGAAAGGCGAATGCCCGGCGGCCAGCAACATCGGCACCGCCAAGGTCAGCGTGGGTGCCGGAACGGAACCGTATGAATTCTCCGGCCCGGTGGCCCTGACCGGTCCCTACAACGGCTCCCCGTACGGGCTCTCGATCCCGGTGGAGGCGGCGGCCGGCCCGTTCGACCTCGGACGCGTCACCACCCGCGTGGCCATCGGTGTCGATCCCCACACCGGGCGCATCATCGCCACCAGCTCGATACCCACGATCGTGGAAGGCGTGCCGCTGCGCCTGAGGAGCCTCAGCGTGGCGGTCAACAGGTCCAACTTCCTGTTCAACCCGACCAACTGCAGCCCACAGGCAACCGACTCGCAACTCGGTTCCACCTTCGGCGCCAGCCAGCTCGTCTCGAGCCCCTTCCAGGTCTCGGGATGCAGCGCCCTCGGCTTCAAACCATCGTTCCGGGCGCTCACCAGCGCGCTGGCCACGAAACCGAAGGGGGACAGCCTGCAGGTGACCCTGACCCAGCCCGGCCATGAGGCCAACATCCGCTCGGTCGTCGCTCAGCTGCCCTTGCAGCTCCCCGCCCGGCTGTCCACGCTCGGCAAAGCCTGCCCCGAAGCGGTCTTCGCCAGCGGACCGACGAACTGCCCCAAGCTCTCCAAAGTCGGCACCGCCACCGTCAGCACGCCGGTGCTGCCCGCGCCGCTGAACGGGGCGGCCTACTTCGTCTCACACGGAGGCGCGGCGTTCCCGGACCTCGACCTGGTGCTCGAAGGCGACAACGGCGTGCGGGTGGTGCTGGTGGGCAACACCAACATCAAAGGCGGGATCACCACCTCGACCTTCGCCTCGGTTCCCGACGTGCCGGTGTCGAGCTTCACCCTGACCCTTCCCATGGAGGAAAACTCGGTGCTCGCCGCCTACGGCAACCTGTGCCTGAAGCCGCTGCTGATGCCGACCACCATCACCGCCCAGAGCGGCACCGTCTTCAAACAGAGCACGAGGATCGCGGTGAGCAGCTGTGGCGTGCGAATCCTCAGCCACCGCGTGCGGGGTCACAAGCTGATCCTCAAGCTGAGGACGCTCGGTGGCGGCCTGGTGACGGTCAAGGCGAAGGGCCTGCGCTCGGTCTCCCGGCGAGTGAGCCGCTCCACCACGCTGACGTTCAAGATCCCGCTCACAGGCGGTGGAGTAAGCGCGCTGCGCAGGCACCGCCGCCACGGTCTGAAGATCAACGTCCACGTCGGCTTCACGCCCGCGAAGAAGGGTGCCTTCAGGTCGGCCGCCGAAGTGAGCGCCAAGTTCAAGCACTAGTTCCCGACACCATGCGCGGGGTTGCTCTACGGTTGCGCCCCCTGCATGGAACAGCGCGATGCCCACCGTAGAGAGAGCCGGCAAGCGGGCGCGATAGCGGCGCTCGCGCTGGCGCTCTGGGCCGCTGCGCTCATCCTCGCGCCCGCCGCTGGCGCGGGATCGGCTCCGGGCGCACCCGAAGTGAGCGCCTCAGCCTCCGCCGCGGAGCTCTCGCCAGGCGCCTCCACCACCGTCTCCGGGCACACATCGCAGGCCGGCCGGCCGTTGGCGGGCGCGACCATCGCACTCGAGGGGGACCCCTATCCGTTCCATGGCTTCGCCGTTCTCGCCCGCACTGTGAGCGGCCCGGACGGAAGCTTCACCTTCGCCTCGCTGCGGCCCGACCGTGACACGCGCCTGCGGACAGTGCTCGAAGGCCCCTCCTCCGCGGCGAGCCCGCAGCTGACGATCGGGGTCGAGCCCGCCGTGGCGGTCCACGCGAGCAGCGAGGGACCCGGCAGGACCCGGCTGAGCATCCGCCTCACCCACCCGCTCACCGGCGGCTCCTCCCCGGTGCAGGCCCACTGGTTCCTCGCCAAGCACGGGAGCGCCAAGTTCCTGCCCGCAGGCACGACCGAGACGCGCGAGCTGTCCCCGGGTCTCACCTACGCGAGCACCACCATCGACCCGCCCTCGAAGCGATTCACCTACCGCGTGTGCCTAACCCCCGGCTGGGGACACGCCATGACCCCGCCGGCCATGCGCTGCCCGCACGCCGGCGACGGCGCGTTCGCCTACGGCGGCGAAGGCCATGGCATCCCATTCGCCCCCTTCCCCTCCCCCTCCGCGATCGCGGCCGCTGTGCGGTATCTCGACGGCCGTGCCGGCAGGACCTCGCTCGCGGTGATGGACAGCGCGGGTGAGCTGGGCGGGATACACCTGCGCGAGCACTTCGAGACGGCGAGCGTGGTCAAGGTGATGATGCTGGTGGCCTTCCTGCAGATGCGAAGCGCCGAGCACCGGGGGCTCGACGAAGCGGACCGCTCGCTTCTGTATCCGATGATCCACATCTCCGACAACGAAGCCGCCTCGGCCGTCTATGGGATCGTGGGCGAGCCGGCGGTGGCGCGTGTGGCCCGCGAATCGCACATGGAGGACTACGCTCCCGGCATCGGCTGGTGGGCCTACACCCAGACCTCGGCGGCAGACCAGGCGCGCTTCTTCTTCGCCCTCCCCCACCTGATCCCAGCGCAGTTCTACCCCTATGCCCGCGGCCTGCTCGCGGGGATCGAGCCGTCGCAGAGCTGGGGTGTTCCCCCCGTGGCGCGGCCCGCGTGGCAGGTCTTCTTCAAGACCGGTGCCCTGCCCGAAGAGGGCCTGTTCAACGAGGTCGCCCGCGTGGAGCGAGGCGACGTCACGTTCACCGTCGCCGTCTTCACCGACGGGGACCCGTCGATGAGCTACGGCGAGCAGACCATCGAAGGGGTGGCCGCCGTGCTGCTGGCGCACTCGCCATGAGCCTCGTCTATCGCGAGCGCCCAGCGGCGGGCGAGCCCGCGGGACTGCTTGTGCTCCACCACGGGCGCGGCGCCGACGAGCACGACCTCCTCCCTCTGGCCGACGTGCTCGACCCCCAGCGGCGGCTGCATGTCGTCAGCCCACGAGCACCGCTCTCGCCGCCCGGCGCCCAGGGCTACCACTGGTATCTGGTGCCGCGTGTGGGACATCCCGACGAGGACACCTTCCAGGCGGCCTTCACGCAGCTGTCCGAGCTGCACGAGGAGCTGTGGGCACGGACCGGTATCGGCCCCGAGCGGACCGTCCTCGGCGGCTTCTCGATGGGAGCGGTGATGAGCTACTCCCTCGGGCTGGGCGCCGGACGTCCCAAGCCGGCCGGAATCATGGCGTTCTCGGGGTTCCTGCCCACCGTCCTCGGCTGGGCACCAGACTTCGCGGGGCGGCCCAACCTGCGCATCTTCGTGACCCACGGAGAGCGCGATCAGGTGATCGACGTGGAGTTCGCCCGCCGGGCCGTCACCGAGCTGCGCGACGGCGGCCTGGAGGTCGAGTTCCACGAGTCGCTGTCCGGCCACCACATCGATCCCCGTCAACTTCCCCTGGCCGGGGAGTGGCTGAAGCGAGCGCTGGAGCAGCCCGACACCGGTGCGTGAGCAGCGGCCGCGCGAAGGGCATATGGTTGACAGAAGGGTCATCAGGTAGTTCCGAGGGAGGAGTCGCATGTCAGCCGCAGCCGTCCACCTCCGCGCCTCGTCCGAGCGGGCGCTCGAGGTGATCATCGTGGGAGCGGGCTTTGGCGGGATCGCCGCCGCGATCGAGCTGCGCCGTAATGGGATCGAGGGGATCACCATCCTCGAGCAGGGGGCCGACCTCGGGGGAACGTGGCTCTTCAACACCTACCCCGGAGCCGCCTGCGACGTACCGAGCCATCTCTACTCCTACTCCTACGCCCAGCGCCACGATTGGACGCGGCTGTGCTCGCCGCAGCCGGAGATCCACTCCTACCTGCACGAGGTCGCCCGCGACCACGGGATCGATCGCCTGATCCACACCGGCCAGACGGTCACACGGTGCTCGTGGGATGAGCACAGCTGCCGCTGGAGCGTGCAGACGGCCGCCGGCGAGACGTTTGAGGGCGACGCGCTGGTACTCGCCACGGGGCAGCTGCACCAGCCGGCGCGGCCTGCTATCGAGGGGCTCGAGACGTTCGCCGGCCACAGCTTCCACTCGGCCGAATGGGATCACGACTACCCCCTCGCGGGCAAGTGGGTGGCGGTGGTGGGCACGGGCGCGAGCGCGGTTCAGTTCATCCCCGAGATCGCACCCGAGGTGGAGCGGATGACCGTCTTCCAGCGCACCGGAAACTGGTTCCTGCCCCGCAAGAACCGCCGTTATCCGGCGCCTGTGAGAGCGGCCATCAAGCTGGTCCCCGGCCTGCAGTCGCTGAGGCGGAAATTCGTGTTCGAGTACACCGAGTCGCTGACGCTCACCATCCGCCATCCGCGCACCATCGGCCGTATCGCCAGGGCGCGCTCGGCGGCGTTCATGCGCTCCCAGCTCGAGGACCCCGCCCTGCGGGCCAAGGCGTGGCCCGACTACACGTTCGGCTGCAAGCGCATCCTCTTCAGCTCCTTCTTCCTGCCGGCGCTGGAACGCCCCAACGTGGAGCTCGTCACCGATCCGATCGCGCGCATCGCACCCGAGGGGATCTTCACGGCCGACGGGCGCCTGCACGAGCTCGACTGCATCATCTGGGCGACGGGCTTCAAGACCAACGACTTCATGTTCCCAATGGAGATCGAGGGTGTGGGCGCTCGCTCGCTGCGCGAGGTGTGGGCCGACGGCGCGCATGCCTATCTCGGCATGGCAGTGCCCCGCTTCCCCAACATGTTCTTGATGTATGGGCCCAACACCAACACCTCGGGCGGCTCGATCCTCGTCTACCTGGAGGCGCAGGCCGCCTACATCCGCCAGGCGCTCCAGCTCCTGAGAAGACGTGAAGCGGGATCGCTCGATGTGCTGCCAGAGGTCGAGGCGGCCGCCGATCGTGCCCTGCAGGCCCGCTTCGCGGGGACGGCATGGACGCAGTGCGACTCCTGGTATCGCGACGAGGGCGGGAGGATCGTTGCCAACTGGCCGGGATACATGCGCGAGTACCTCGCGAGCACCGAGCGCCTCGATCCCGACGAGTATCGCCTCGCGCCGCTCCCCGCCCGCAAGCCGGTGGCGAGCGCATGAGCGAAAAGGTAGCTGGATGACCGTGTATGACTACATAATCGTCGGCGCCGGCTCGGCCGGATGCGTGCTCGCCAACCGCCTCTCCGAGGACCCTTCGGTGAGGGTGCTCCTGCTGGAGGCGGGGGGCCGGGACCGCTCGCTGAAGATCAGGATCCCGGCGGCCTTCCCCCAGCAGTTCCACACCAAGCTCGACTGGGACTTCGCCACCGAGCCCGAGCCCCATGTGGACGGCCGTTCGCTGTTCATCCCCCGGGGAAAGGCGCTCGGCGGGTCGAGCTCGATGAACGCCATGCTCTACGTGCGGGGGCGTCCGCTCGACTACGACTCGTGGGAGGCCCAGGGGGCGCCGGGCTGGGGATACAGGGACGTCCTGCCCTACTTCCTGAAGTCCGAGGACAACGTGAGGGGGCCGTCGGAGTATCACGGGGTGGGCGGTCCGCTGCGGGTCAGCGAGCAGCGCTCCCCGCGGCCGCTGAACGGGCGCCTGCTCGCGGCCAGCGAGTCGGCGGGGATCCCCCGCATCGCCGACTACAACGGCCCCGAGCAGGACGGCGTGTCGATGTTCCAGGTGACCCAGAAAGACGGAGCCCGCTTCAGCGCGGCCGACGCCTACCTGCGACCGGTCCGCACGCGGCCGAACCTCGAGGTGCGCACGGGAGTGAGCGTGCTGGGCGTCGAGCTCGAGGGCGAGCGGGCGGTGGGGGTGCGCCTGCGCAAGGGGGGCTCGGGGGTGGAGCTGGCGCGCGCAGAGCGTGAGGTGCTGCTGGCGGCGGGAGCGATCGGCTCGCCGCAGCTGCTGCTGCTGTCGGGGATAGGGCCGGCGGATGAGCTGAAGACGGCCGGTGTGCAGCCCCGCCACGAGCTGTCCGGCGTCGGGCGCAACCTCCAGGACCACCCCTTCGTGACGATGATCTGGGAGGTGAGCGACCGCAACACGCTCTACAGGGCGGACAAGCCCAAGGCGCTCGCCGAGTGGCTGCTGCGCCGCTCGGGCAAGCTCAGCTCGACGGTGGCCGAGGTGGTCGCCTTCACCCGCACCCGGGGCGGTCTGCCGGCGGCCGACATCCAGTTCCACATGGGGGCGGCGTACTTCGAAGACCACGGGGCGGAGACCTACGAGGGCGACTGCATGGTGATCGCACCGGTGCTCGTCTCGCCCAGGGCCCGCGGCCAGGTGTGGCTGGGATCGAGCGACCCCCTGGCCAAGCCCCACATCATCACCAACAGCCTGTCCGAGCCCGAGGACGTCGAATCGATGGTGGCGGGCATGCGCCTGGCCCGCGAGATCGCGGCTCAGCCCCAGCTCAGGGAGATAACGCTCGCTGAGCTCAAGCCGGGCAAAGGGACGGTCGACCGTGAGGAGCTCGAAGCCGACCTGCGCCGGCGGCTGATGCTGATCTACCACCCGGTGGGTACGGCGCGGATGAGCGACACCCACCCGGAGGCGGTGGTGGACTCCCAGCTGCGCGTTCACGGATTGCAGGGCCTGCGGGTGATCGACGCATCGATCATGCCCACGATCGTGGGGGGAAACACGAATGCGCCGACGATCATGATCGCCGAGCGCGGCGCCGACCTGATCCGCGGACGGGCGTGAGCATCTCGATCAACCATCACCGCGAGGGCGACGGTCCGGCGCTGGTACTCCTGCACGGGGTGGGACACCACTGGCAGGCATGGCGGCCGGTGATCGCCCGGCTGAGGGGCGAGTTCGACGTGGTGGCGTGCGACTCTCCGGGCTTCGGGCGATCCCCTGCGCTGGCAGTGGGAATCGAGCCCACGATCGCCAACTACGCCGACGCCTTCGAGTGGTTCTTCGCCGAGCTCGGCCTCGAGCGACCACATGTGGCGGGAAACTCGATGGGGGGCGCCATCGCGCTGGAGCTCGCCCGGCGACGCGCTGTCAGCTCGGTGAGCGCGTTCTCGCCGGCCGGCTTCTGGACGGCGCCGGAGCTGCGCTTCGCCCAGCTGTCGTTGAGTGCTGTGGGGAGCATCCCCCCGCGGGCCCGCCCCGCGATCGAAACCCTCGCACGCACGCACGCGGGACGGGTGGCGCTGTTCTCCCAGACGTTCGGCTACCCCACCCGCCTGCCCGCCGAGGAGGCCGTGGCGACGCTCCGCGACGCCTGGGCCTCACCGGCGCTGAACGGCGCCCTCGAGGCGTTCCGCGGCTACCGCTTCTCCGCGCCCGAGCAGCTTCGCGCCACGCCGGTGACGATCGCCTGGGGGCGCCACGACAGGCTCCTGCCCTACCGCCTGCAGGCCCCCCGTGCCCGCACGCTGCTCCCCTGGGCCACCCACGTGACCCTGGGCGCCGGCCATGTGCCGTTCTACGATGACCCCGGCGCTGTGGCCGAGGTCATCCGCCTGCGGGCCAGCTCGCCCGTCGAGCTGACCAGCGCACCACATTAGTAGGCACCGCGCTCTCCGTATCACCTGTGGGCGGAGCATGGCCGCCGTGCTGTGGGTGGCATTGAGCGACCTCGGTGGAAGCACGGGGGAGCGGGAACGGGTTCAATCCTCGTATGACCTTCGCCCTGTTGACCGGCGCCACCCGCGGAATCGGCCAAGCCGCCGCCGTCGAGCTCGCCCGCCAGGGCGTCGAGGTCGCACTGGTCGGCCGCGATCCCGAGCGCGTACAGGCCGTCGCCGAGGAGGCCAGTGCCACGGGCGGCGGAGCTCAGGTTCACCAGTATGTGGCTGATCTGATGTTGATGGCCGATGTGCGTGTCCTCGCGGAGGAAATCCGCGAGCGCCACGGACAGATCGACGTGCTCGCCAACAACGCCGGCGCGCTGTTCGCCTCTCGTCAGGAGACCTCAGAGGGCTTCGAGCGCACCTTCGCCCTGAACCATCTCAGCCCGTTTCTGCTCACCGCTCTCCTGCGCGACCGTCTCGCCGGTGGGCGCGTGGTGACGACGTCATCGGACGCCCACAAGTCGGGAGTGCTCAACCTCGAGGACCTGCAGTCGACGCAGTCCTATGCGGCAATGCGCGTCTATGGCGTCACGAAGCTGTGCAACATCCTCTTCACCCGCGAGCTTGCCAGGCGTGCCCCGGAGCTGCACGCCAACTGTTTTCATCCGGGGGTGGTGCGCACCGGCTTCGCCAAGAACGAGGGGGGACTGTGGAAGGTGCTCACCACCATTGGCGCCCCCTTCTTCAGATCACCCGCCCGAGGTGCCCGCTCCTTGGTGTGGCTGGCCGTCTCCGGTCAGGCTGGCGCTCTCACCGGCGAGTACGTCCAGGACGAGAAGGTGCTCGCCCCCAGCGCCCAGGCCCAGGATGAGACGCTCGCTCAAGGGCTGTGGGTGAAGAGCGTAGAGCTACTCGGCCTCTGAGCTAGATGACGGTGACTGCCCCCGCGAGTCGCTCCGCTGACTCGGGGTCATGCGAGGGGAGGTAGATCGTCGGGTGCTTCCGGCAGTGGGCCACGATCCGCTGGAGTGTCGCAACGTGCACCTTGGGGTCGGGCCCAATCGCGTCGGCGCGTCGGGCAAGCAGCTGCTCGAGCGTGTCCGTGGCATCGCCGGCCAGCATCACGTGCCGGCCCGAGTCATCGACGCAGATCACAGAGATGTGGCCGGGGGTATGGCCGGGGGTCTCCACGGCGACGATCCGCCGGTCCGCGCTCAGGGCATGGCTGCGGGAAAACTCCCCGAAGGGCCCGTCCTCGAACTTGAACGAGCGGGGGTGGAATCCCGTGGGCAGGGGCTGGCGCAGCACCCGGCGCATCAGGCGGGGGAACGCGCTGTCTGCGTATTGCAGCTCCGCCTCGCTCACAAGCGGCTGGCCGCCGAGGTGTACGAGCCCGTCGATGTGGTCGCCGTGCTCGTGTGTGAGCACCACCTCTGAGACTTCTCCCAAGGCGAGGCCGGCCGCAGCGAATGCTCCTGGTAGCTCCTGCTCGCTTGTCACTTCAAAGCGTGCGAAGGGAACATCGCGAGCCGCCGAGGTCTCGCCCGTATCGACGAGCAGCAGTCGACTCTCGTGCTCCACCGCCCAGCAGTGGATCGGCAGCGGCTCCGACCAGCTGCTGGGAAGGAACAGACCGAGCTGCCGGCGCGGGCCGCCGGCGGGAAACAGGAAGGAGTGCTTCACGCGCACCGTCCCCGTGGTCAAAGCATGGATCTTCATCCGCTTGTCTCCTGTCGAAAAAAGGAAAGATGACAGGTCCTGGATCGGTGTCGGCCGTACATGTATCGGTAGGCGGGGACGCACATGTGCGTCCCCGAGGCACGCCGCATGCGGCGTGCCTGACGATCGGCGCATGCGCCGATCGACGGGGGCGTGCATGCACGCCCCCGCACAACCTCCAACGCTTCAGCCTCCAACGCTGCCACAAAGGGACACCGGGGGCCAGCCTCATATCATGCCCGGCGTAATCGAAGCCAAGGCCTCCAACAGATGACGCTGGACACACCCCGCGCCAAGAACCTCGCCCTGGCGCTGCTGGCGATGACGCAGTTCGTGCTGGTGATCGACGCCTCGATCGTCAATGTGGCGCTGCCCTCGATCGGCCGAGCCCTGCACTTCGCCCAGGCGGATCTCTCGTGGGTGGTCAACGCCTACACGCTCACCTTCGGCGGTTTCCTGCTGCTCGGTGGGCGCCTGGCCGACCTGATGGGGCGCAGGCGCATGTTCATGACCGGCCTCGTGCTGTTCTCCCTCGCCTCACTGGCCGGGGGCTTCGCCCAGTCCGAGGGCTGGCTGATCGCCTCCCGGGCGGTGCAGGGACTCGGCGGAGCGATCGTCTCACCGGCGGCGCTCTCGATCATCACCACCACCTTCGCCGACGGCGAGGAGCGCAACCGCGCGCTCGGGGTGTGGGGAGCCGTAGCCGGCGCCGGTGGCGCCGCCGGGGTGCTGCTCGGAGGGATCCTCACCAGCGGGCTCAGCTGGCGCTGGGTGCTGTTCGTCAACGTCCCCATCGGCCTGCTCTGCACCTTCCTCGCGCCCCGGGTGCTGCGCGAAAGCCGCGCCGAGGTGCAGACCCGCAGCTTCGACATCCCGGGCGCCGTCACTGTCACGGCGGGCCTCGCGCTGCTGGTCTACGCCCTGGTGGACGCCGTCAACGTCGGCTGGGGCTCGACCGCCACGCTCGCCAAGATCGCCGGCGCCGTGGCCCTGCTGGCTGCCTTCCTCGTGATCGAGACCCGACAGCGCTCGCCCCTGATGCCGTTCTCGATCTTCCGCCTGCGCACGCTGCGCGGCTCCAACGCCGTCGCGCTGCTGGTGGGCATGTCGCTGTTCTCGATGTTCTTCTTCATCTCCCTCTACATGCAGGACGTGCTCCACTACTCGGCCCTGAAGACCGGCCTCTGCTACCTGCCGCTGTCTGTCGGGATCATCGCCTCCGCCGCCGGCGCCTCGGTGATGGTCACCCGCTTCGGCTTCAAGCCGATCCTGCTCAGCGGGCTGCTGCTGATCGCCGCCGGGCTGTTCTGGTTCTCCAAAGTCAAGGCCGGCGGCTCCTTCACCTCCGATGTGCTCGGCCCCTCGCTGCTGGCCGCCTTCGGGCTGGGCCTGTCCTTCGTCCCCGTCACCATCGGCGCGATGAGCGGCACCGGACCCCACGAGGCCGGCCTCGCCTCGGGCCTCGTGAACACCGCCCAGCAGGTGGGCGGGGCGCTCGGCCTAGCGATCCTCGCCACGGTCGCCAACAGCCGCACCAAAGACCTCCTGCAGCACGGCGGATCCCACAACCTGGGGGTTGCCCTGAGCAAGGGATTCGATCGAGCCTTCCTCGTGGGATCTGGCTTCGCGCTCGTGGGTGCCCTGCTGACGATCGTGCTGATCTCCTCGCGCGACAGCCGCGTCCACTCAGACGGCGCCCGTGCAGGCGAGCCTGCGGTTGCCGCACCCACCGCCGGCCCCGCGAGTTGAACCTCCTGCACCTCCGGGGCGCGAGCGACCTGTAACGAGAAGGCCGCTCGGCGGACTGCACGTTGCAAGTCCATCCCAACCCAGGAGAGCGGCAATGAAAGCAACAACTCGTCTGAGCGTGGCTGCGCTGGCTGCAGCGGCGCTGCTCGGAGGCGCAGGCGGATCGAGCGCACTCGCCGCCGGCAGCGAGCACGCCGTGTTCGTGCAGAGCGACAACCTAACGGGCAACCAGATCGTGGCCTACGACCGTGGCAGCGACGGCACCCTCACCCAGCTCGGCGTATACGACACGGGTGGCCTGGGCGGCGCCCTCGAAGGATCCGTCGTCGACCACCTGGCCTCGCAGGGGGGCCTCAGCTACGACCGCCAGAACGGCCTGCTCTATGCGGTCAACGCCGCCAGCAACACCATCTCCGTCTTTGCCGTCCTCGGCGAGCACCTCGCTCTGCGCCAGGTGATCGGCTCGGGTGGCACCTTCCCCGTCAGCATCACCCAGCACGAGGGCGTGGTGTACGTGTTGAACGCCGAGGAAGGCGGATCGCTTCAGGGCTACGTGGTTGCCGGTGGACGGCTCGCTCCCATCCCGGGGTCTGCTCGCCCGCTCGGCCTGAACCCCACCGAAACCCCCCAGTTCACCCACACCCCCGGGCAGGTCGCCTTCTCACCCGACGGCTCACAGCTGATCGTCACCACCAAGGCCAACGGCAGCGACATCGACGTGTTCCACGTCAAGCCCTTCGGTCGCCTGTCAAGCGCCCCGGTCGTGAACTCCGAGCCGGGCACCGTACCGTTCGCGGTGAGCTTCGACCAGGCGGGCAACCTCGTGGTCAGCGAGGCGGGAACCAACGCGGTGGCGAGCTTCGCCCTGCATGAAGACGGCACCATCGCACAGCTCGACGCCGTTCCCACGGGCCAGGCGGCCACCTGCTGGGTCGTGCGCTCCGGGTCGCACTTCTACGTCTCAAACGCCGGCAGCGCAACCCTCAGCACCTTCCGCTCCAGCGACGGCGGACAGCTGCTGAGCCTGCTCGGCAACACCGAAACAGATGCCGGCACCGTCGATGCAGCCGTGACGAACAGCGGACGCTTCCTCTATGTGCAGACCGGCGCAGCGGGAAATGTGGACGAGTACGCCATCGGCGCCCAGGGAGCGCTGAGCAAAGTGGGCTCGACTACGGTCCCCGGCGCCAGTGGCGGCGAGGGCATCGTCGCGGGCTGACACAGCTCGCACCCATGCGGGCTGCGGCGTTCTCTCCCGGGAGCGCCGTAGCCTGCATGGTGCGATGAACGGCATGAGCCATGCTCCCCCACCCCCCACCCGCTGCCCGGCATGAGCCTGGGGTTGATTCTCACCATCGCCGCCCCGCTGCTGCCGCTCGGCCGTCGGGCCGTGGTGGACGAGGACAGCGAGCTCCTGGCCCGGCTGCGGGCGGGCGAGGAGCAGGCCTTCGTCCTGCTGGTGGCTCGCCATCACGCGGCCATGCTGCGTCTCGCCCGCTCGTTCGTGGCGAGCAGCGCGATCGCCGAGGAGGTCGTCCAGGACACCTGGGTCGGAGTGCTCAAGGGGATCGACGACTTCGCTGGACGCTCCTCCTTCAAGACCTGGCTGCTGCGGATCCTGGTCAACCGCGCGCGGAGCACCGGCGTGCGTGAGCATCGAACCGTCGCCGTGGGCGATGCCGGTCCGGTGGTCGACCGCTCGCGCTTCGACGCCTCGGGCGCGTGGATGTCTCCACCCCAGCACTGGATCGAGGACAGCGAGGATCGGCTGCTCGCCGAGGGCCTGGCGGGACGCATCCATGCGACGCTCGAGCAGCTGCCTGACCGGCAGCGCGAGGTTCTGATGCTCCGCGACGTCGACGGCCTCAGCGGCCAGGAGGTCTGCGAGGTGCTCTCCATCAGCGAGGCCAACCAGCGAGTGCTGCTGCACCGTGGGCGCAGCCACCTGCGCCAGGCGCTCGAAGACGAGATGGGGGGCCAGGATGCTGCTGCGTAGAGAGGATCTGGCCTGCCAGGAGATGGTGGAGCTGATCACCGACTACCTCGAGCACGAGCTCTCGCGCTCGGAGCGCCGGCGCTTCGAGCGCCATCTCGCCGGCTGCGAGCACTGCAGCGAGTACCTCGAGCAGATGCGCCTCACCATCCGCCTGACGGGACGGCTGCGAGCAGAGGACCTCACACCCGAGATGAGCAGCGAGTTCACCGAGATCTTCCGTCGCTGGCGCACAGAGAGCGGCTGAGACGGCCTGCCTGGCGCGCCGGGTGTAGGTATTACCTTTTAATTGGTGTATAGCCATGGCGATACACCAATGCTCTCGTGTATATGCGACCCCGCCGCAGACGCACCATGGAATCAACCACCTACAGGTCGGCCAGCCGTCCCATCATTGCCTGAGCGGCCTGGACCGCCAGATCCCTGTCGTAGGTGATGGCGAAGTCGAAGCGCCTGTCCATGTCTGCGCCCTTGTCGCCGAGGTCCCGAGCCACGAAGGCCATCGCGAAGTGGGGGTCGATGACGGTCACATTCCACTCGCCGCGCAACGGGTCGGCGCTGTCGAGGGCCACCCCCCGTACCCCCCGGGCGGGCTGCTCGCTGAGACCTACGCCCAGCGCCCCCACGAGCGCCGCCTGTCGCGAGAGATCGGAGTAGCGGGCCCGGGTGGGAGCGTTGAAGTGCTGCGCTTCCTGGAAGCTCGAGAGCACCACCGCCGAGCGGCCGAGGCTCGACGTACGGCCCTCTATCTGCAGGCTCAGGGCGAGCAGCAGGCGCTTGGTGCCACAGCGCGTTGGGAGCCGCTCGGTGACCACCTCGAAGGGGCTGTGCCGGCGCTCGGCAGCCCGGCGGTAGGGACGGGGAATGGAGCTCACGATCGCTTCGCCGGGGGAGTCCAGTGGCGCCGGGCGCCCGAACAGCCAGCCCTGCCCATAGCGCGCCCCGAGCGCCAGGGCAGTCTGGCGGTGCTCCTCCGTCTCGATGCCCTCAGCCAGCACCAGCGCGCCAGAGCGCTCGGCCTCGGCGCTGACAGCATGCACGATTTCGGCGATCTGCAACGACGGGTTCTCCTGCACCAGGCGTAGATCGAGCTTGATCACGTCGGGTGCGAGAAAGGGCATCAGCGCGAGCGAGCGAGGGTCTGCGCCGACGTCGTCCAGCGCGATCCCCACACCGAGACGACGCAGCCGCTCCACCGCCGCCAGCAGCTCAGCCGGCCGGTCGGTCAATGACCGCTCGGTGAACTCGGCGAAGATCCCAAAGCGACCGACCGCTTCCCGCGCCAGGAGGGCCAGCCACTCGGGAGGCTCAACGGTCAGCAGTCGCGGCTCGACGTTGACGAACAGGGCCTGGCCAGGAGCGAGACCAACGCTCAGGGCGCCCTCCAGGGCGGCCCGCTGGCACTCCCACTCCACCTCTGCCTCGAGATCGGCGTCTCGGGCAGCCTGGAAGAGGATGTCGGGGCGCTCCAGGCCAGAACCCCGAGGACCCCGCGCGAGCGCCTCATAGCCCACCGTCTCACCGCCATAGAGGTCCACCAGGGGCTGATAGAGCGAGGTGAGGGCGCGGGATTCGACCAGTTCGCCGACCGCAGACGGCAGCGAGCCAGCCTCGAAGGACATCATGGCTGCAATTGGAGGCATCGATTGTGGATCGTCGTCTATTGAAGATCTCCCTCTAACTCGATTCCACCGTGGACGAAAATCGCACGGGGGCGAGCAAAGTTGGGGCTCGGCTCATACATACGTCCACTCTTCTCCGATTTAGGGATTTCTACTTGAACACGGCTTGTCCCCTGTTCACACTGCCCCCTCGTCAACAACACTTGAAAAAGGCAAACCCGTCGTGAGGCGGGGGCGCAAAGTCAGAGATCTCTACGAGATGGCTCGGCTGCCACGAATCCCCCCGGGAGGACCAACGTGCACTCAGAGCCAACACATCGCACCCGTCTCGCTTCGGAGCGCGGCTTCACACTGATCGAGCTTCTCGTCGTGATCCTGATCATCGGCGTTCTGGCCGCAATTGCGATTCCCTCGTTCCTGAGCACCAAGGGCAAGGCAGTCGACTCGCAGGCCAAGGAGCTCGCTCGCACCGCCGAGACGACCGCCGAGTCGCTGGCGACCGAGAACAGCGGCAGCTACGAAAAGGTGACAACGGTCGAACTGAACGCCGTGGAACCGACGATCCGCATCACCTCAAGCCCTAAAGAAGCCTACCTGAGCGCAACCACTCACGGCAAAAGCGAATACTCGGTCACAGCCAAAGCCACCAATGGCGACGAACTCACCATCGCCAAGAGCTCAGCCGGCGTGATCACTCGCACCTGCGTCAGCCCTGTGCTCAAAACGGGCTGCAGCGGAGGCGAAACTTCCAACTGGTGAGCTGAGCTTGGGGGAGACGGGGCCGCGGGCCCTCCAGCCGCCGGGGGACGGCATGGAGGGCCCGCAGTGCCTCATCTGGATGACCGGTAGGGAAGTACAGCTCACTCCGCCGCCTGTCCGCCCGCGAGTCCCTCGGGCGTGAGCTCTATCTCGATGGCGGCCCTGAGCGCCTGAAGCGCCCCGCGCCGGGCACGCAGCTTGGTGGCGGCATGCGCCGCCGCATTCAGCTCGCTGAGCCCCGTTGTCATTTGCAGGCTGACCTCCATCAGCTCGCTTGCGGGGACGACGCGATCGAGGAAGCCCGCGGCAACTGCTTCCTCCGGGCTGTACATGGCGGCGCAGACCACCGCGCGGTCGAAGTGTGCGGGCGCCAGTCGCTGCCGGGCGATCTCGATTGCGAACCAGGGAACGGTGAGCCCGATCCTCACCTCGTTGAGGCCGAGCTGGAAGGGCCCCTCGACACCGACCCGCGCATCAGCCGACAGCGCCAGGAACGCTCCGGCGGCCACCGCATGCCCGCTGCAGGCCACCAGCACCGCTGTTGCGAAGGACAGCACCCGCTCGCACAGCGTCGCCCCCAGCTTGAGCATCTCGAGCACCTCCTCGGAGTCACCCCCGGCGAACACCTTCAGGTCGAACCCTGCCGAGAAGACGCCCTCGCGACCGGTGAGCAGGACGACGGCGCCGTCGCGCTCGGCCTGGTCGAATGCCGAATGCAACGCATCGAGCATGGTGATGGAGAGCGCGTTCGCCTTGCCGTCGTCCATCGCGATCGTGGCGATGCGTCCGTCCAGCGCGTAGCTCACAGGCTCGGTCATGTCATCTCCTGTCGTTGGGGTCCGATTGGCATCCTATAATGGATCAATGTTCCGAAACATTGTTTTGAAACTACGCGAGGTCTGAGTCGTGCCCCGGCCCAAGCAGCGGACCCCGGAGCTGCGCGACCAGGTGCTGGCGGCGGCCGTTCCACTATTGGCGCGGGTGGGCACGGCGGGCTTCACGGCGCGGGCGATTGCCCGCGAGGCCCACACCTCACCCCCGGCGATCTACGAGCTGTTCGGCGACAAGGCCGGGGTGGTGCGGGAGGTCTTCTTCGCCGGCTTTCGCGCCCTGGGCGTCCAGCTGGAGGAGCTCGGCAGCTCAGCGGACCCCCGGGCCGACCTGATGCGCCTGATCGAGGCATATAGGAAGTTCATCCAGCGCAATCCCGCACTCTGCGAGGTGATGTTCTCGCGCCCCTTCGCGGACTTCGATCCCGGTCCCTCCGAGCTGGAGGCGAGCAGCTCGGTTCGCATCGTGATCGTGGATTGCGTGCGGCGCTGTGTGCAGGCTGGCTTCATCCACGGCGAGCCAACCGACATCGCCCATGTGCTCGTGGCGCTCATACAAGGGCTCGCCGCTGCTGAGAGCGCCAGGCGCCTGGGCACGAGCAGGGTCTCGATCGACCGGCGCTGGGAGCTCGGGGTCGATGCCCTCCTGGCTGGATTCAGCCGAGCTCTCTCGTCTTAGGAGCGGGTCTCAGCGCGAGGTGAATCCCAGGATCAGCTGGGCGACCTCGAGGGGTCTTTCCAGCTGGGGACAGTGCCCCGCTCCATCGAGCTCGATCCAGTCGGCATGAGGCAGCCAGTCGTCCCGAAAGCGAGCAGCCGCGGATGGCCATATCAGGAGCTTGTCGACGGTGCCCCACACGACCCGCACGGGACAGCAAATCCTCTCGGCTTCGAGCCTCCAGCCCTCGTGCGTCGCGTACTCGACCAGCGGACGCACGTCGCACGCGGCGGCACCGAGCAGCTGGTGAGCGATCAGCTCTCCGGGAATGTGCTCGAAGGTCTCGATGATCAGCTGCGTGGCGCGACGCCGGCCCTCGGTGGAAGCCACGAGCAGCTCTGCAAGCGGCGCGCTCGCCGCCAACTGTTCTTGCATCCGTGCCTGGAAGGCGAGCAGATCCTTGAACGAGTCATCGTCCCGTGCCCAGCCACCGGCGGGAGCGAACGCCACGACCGATTTCGCCCGGTCGCGAGCAGCAAGCTGCAGCGCGAGAAAGCCACCCAGTGAGTTGCCCACGATATGCGCATCGGAAAAGCCCGCCTCGTCCATGGCGCGCTCGATCGCATCGGGAAGGAGGTCCTCGTCGACCCTGCGCTCCAGCGGCGGGCCACCGGCGTGGCCGGGCAATGTCAGCGCGAGCACATCGTGGTGGCGTTCGAGCTGTGCCAGCACGAGCTCCCAGGTACGCCAGGTGTCGGTGAAGCCGTGCAGGCAGACCAGCGGGGATCCGGATCCGCCACGATGCGATGGAGTGAAGGCGTAGCTCACCGGCGCAGGCTAGCCCGGGTGCGCACCGCGCCGCTTGAACGACCGGTACCTCGCCCCCGCGACCGCGACGAGCAGCACGACGAGGACGAGCGCGCCTCCCACCAGACCCGCGTCGGCCACGATGTCAGCTATCGAGGGGCCGATCAGGTAGGCGCCCACGCCGAGCGGCACGGCCCACAGAGCCGCGGAGAAGGCGTTGGCGGGCAGGAAGCGCGACCAGTGCATGTCATGGATGCCGGCGATCCACGACGGCGTGAACAGCACTGCGATCGAGCCGTAACGCTCGTAGAAGCGGTCGCCTCGCGCGATCAGCGAGAGCCGCACACGGTGGAGCGGGCCGGGCCTCGTGATCAGGCCACGCCCACCGTGCCTGGCGATGATCCATCCCGCCATACCCCCCACGCTGGCACCGGCCCAGGCCGTGGCCACGACGGCCGAGAGGTCGAGGTGGCCCCGTGCGGCGGCGATGCCTGCGGCGATCAGCACCGCCTCCCCGGGCCCCGGAAAGCTGACCCAGCTGACTCCCGCGGCCAGGAACACGCCGACGTAGTCGACCCCCGCGGCTCGACTGCGGTGGTGGATCACGGCCAGAGCGGCAAGCGCGAGCAGCCGCAGTCCCAGAAGACGCACCCCGCCATGGTGACGGTCGGGCCGTGACTGTGGCGAACTACGGTACGAGCTGCATCTAGATGCCGATGCCACGCCGAGCAAGGCGCCATAGCCTGCGATCGTGGACCGGCTCACCGCATTGGACGCAACTTTCCTCGAGCTCGAGCAGGCGGACAAGGGCGCGACGATGCACATCGGCGGGGTGATGGTCTTCGACCCGCTGCCCGATGGGACCGTTCCCGGGCTGGACGAGGTTCGCGAGTGCATCGCCTCGAGGCTGACACTGCTGCCGCGCTACTCCCAGAGGCTCTCCTCCACCAGGACGGGGGGACTGGCGTGGCCGCACTGGGAGGCCGATCCGCACTTTGACCTTCGCAACCATGTCGCCCGCGCAGCGCTGCCGGGCCCGGGGGGCGAGGGCGAGCTCTGCGATTGGGCGTCGGACTTCTTCTCCCACCGCCTCGACAGGACACGTCCACTGTGGGAGATGGTGCTCGTGGAAGGACTCGAGGAGGGCCGCTGGGCACTCGCCACCAAGACCCACCACTGCCTCGTAGACGGCGTGGGATCCGTCGGGGTGACACAGCTGCTGCTCGATACAGAGCGATCCGCGAAACCCCCTGCCGCCCACGCTCCCGATGATCTGCCACCGCCGGCGCGTATTCCCCTGCCGCATCCTCCCGAAGCGGTGGCTGGCCTGGCCAGCGCCGGCGCCCATGCGGCGCTCGCCGGACTGCACGCCGCACTGCACCCCCGAGAGACACTGGAGCGCTCCCGCGGACTGGCGGAGCTGCTCGTGCGCGACGAGCTGATAGCCGCGCCGCGCACCAGCCTGAACGCACCGATTGGAGCCACCCGGCGCTTTCAGATCGTGCGCACGTCACTCCCCGAGATCAAGGCCATCGGCCGCGAGCTCGGGGCTTCGGTCAACGACGTGGTGCTCGCAATATGCACATCGGGCTTGAGTCGCCTGCTGATCTCCCGCTCGGAGACGCCCCCTCGAGATGGGCTGCGGGCGATGGTGCCGATCAACGTCCGCGCCGGCTCAGAGCAGCTCGCATTGGGAAACCGGGTCAGCTCGCTATTCGTCGAGCTCCCCGTGGCCGAGCCTGACGCGATCGCACGCCTGCGCCGAATCGTCAAGCACACACGCAACCTGAAATCCAACGGTGCGCAGCTGGGCGCCACCACGATGATCGATCTCGCTGCGCTTGCTCCCCCGCTGCTGCATGCCGGCTTGGCCCGCTCGCTCTATGCCACTCGGCTGTTCAACCTGACGATCACCAACGTCCCCGGGCCCCAGATCCCGCTGTATGCGCTCGGCGCCGAGCTCCGCGAGATCCATCCCCTCGTTCCGCTTGCCGCGGAGCACACCATCGGGATCGCGATCTTCTCCTACAACGGGACATTGGTGCTCGGCCTGAGCGCCGACCGCGACACCACCCCTGACCTGCAGGTGCTGGCCGAGGGAATCGAGGAGGGTCTGGCTGAACTGCGCGCAGCGCTCTCCTCCCCCTCGACCGATCCGTCCGAGGTCTACGAACACCCGCTGCCCGCTGCATCCGCTCGAGCACGGGCCTGATCCGCCGGCTTCAGCTTCCGTCGGAGAGCATCTCCTGCAGGGTGACGCCGCTGAGCACCGAGGCGGGCTGCTCGGCAACGATGTCCGAGCCGGGCCGTGCCAGCTCGTCGCGACGCTTGAGCAACAGCCACTGCGGCTTGGGTCCGGGCCTGGTGCGCTGCAGGGCGAAGCCACCGCGGAGCTTCTCTCCATGAAGCACGAACACGGCGTGACCGCGCTCCAGCGCGACGGGCCACGGCACCCTTCCCCCCTGCTCGTAGCTTCCACGGTCCCACACCACCACCCCGCCCTGATCGGTGGGACCCTCGAAGTCGTTGTGCTCGATTCCATGATCCTCGACCTGGACGGCAAGACGCTTGACGGACGGGTCCAGCGATGGCCCCTTCGGCACGGCCCAGGAGCGCATGACCCCGTCGACCTCCAGCCGCAGATCGAAGTGGTGCGCGGTGGCGGCGTGCTCCTGCATGACGAACACTCCGGCGCTCACGCCACGAACGGCGAACTGCTCGTGCCCCTCGATCGAGACATCGCTCACCGCCGCCACCGCCACCGCGGCCCCCCGAGGTCCTTTGCGCAGGAACCCCAAGAGCGACTCGATGGCGGGAAGCGGACCCTCGGCGTGCACCGCCACGGTGCCGTCCTCCTCGTTGCGCACCCATCCCTTGAGGTCGAGCTCGAGCGCCCGGCGGCGGGTGGCCTCACGGAAGCCCACGCCCTGCACCGTCCCATCGACGCTCACGCGGATGGCGCGGGCAGGTGGCTCACCGAGATATGAGCGGTCGGATGGCATCTAGCTTCCGGCCCGCGCGCGGCACGGGCGGGCCTCGAAGCTCACCGCTTACGCTGGGCGAGGGTGACGGCGACAGAGGATCCGGAGCGCAGCCTCCTCCCATGCAGGCGATTCTGTCCGACCACTACGAGCGCGCCCACTCCGCCGGTTCGACGCCTGACAGCACCGAGCTTGCAGTGCGCCCGGCGCAGCGCCGCCCTTGCGCTCTGCAGTGAGCGTCCCCTGAGCGAAGGCACGACACAGAATGGGCTCTGCCTCTCGATCCGGCGGTTGACCTCTTCGGCGAGCTCTCGTTCGTGTTCTTGGTGCATCCGCGCTTCACGAGTGAGGCGTTCCCAGTATTCCCTGGCAAGCTGGGGATTGACAGGGAGCGGCTGGATGGCGCCGGGTGAGGTGGAGGTCGATTCGCCGACCGGCTTGGCCTGTTCCTCGTTTTTGAGATATTCGTTCACCGGTTCGGGGTTGGTGGCAAAAGCGTCCGGGGCGCTGGAGGGCGTGCTATCGAGGTAGGCGCAGATGACCGGCAGCTGGATGGCGGGCGTGTAGACGAAGCTCCTGCTGAAGCCGCCGGCGGGGAGGGCTTCGCCTTCGGCCCCGAGGAGCGCCACCATGCCCGGCCGCCGGCTGTACTCAGCCTGTGGATCGGCACCACAGGCCGACCGGCTTTCATCGGCATAGGCGTACAGGCGATGGGAGCCATCGGCCACTCCTTCGGCGGTGATGCTCAGGGGCTGACCGACCGACTGAGTGTTGGGAAGCGAGATCTTCAGCGACTCGCCCGAGGCGAGCGCCGGATATCCCGCTCCAAGTACACAGATCGCAAGCCCACCCACCAACCATGCGTGAAGCCTGTGCACAACCCCCTCCTGTGACTGGCTAATCGAGTCGCCGGGACAGTGTCCCAGCCACGTTCTTGTCAGGAGCGAGATGCTACCGCTCGACCAACATGACTGAGCCGAGCCTCGTCTCATCCCATCACCGGATTCGGCGAGCCCAGAGGGCGCCTGTCGAAGCTTCTCGGCATCGCTCGAGAGCCGGAACATTGCAGTGGGAACCGACGATATAGCTCTCCTTGACAAATTTAGTCGTCGGTGAGAGGATGCCCCCGTGCACGACACCGCGGTCATCGAAGACGCAGCCGCCGCCGAGGCCTCGCTGGATCCGATTCGCGCCCAACTGCTATCGGAGCTGGCCCATCCAGGATCGGCCAGCACGCTCGCGACACGCACCGGGATAACCCGCCAGAAGGCGAACTACCACCTGCGGGAGTTGGAGCGCCATGGCCTCGTAGAGCTGGTGGAGGAGCGGCGCAAGGGCAACTGCACCGAGCGGGTGCTTCAGGCCACGGCCGCGTCCTACGTGATCTCGCCGGCCGCCCTGGCGGCGGTTGCACCAGATCCCTCGCGTCAGCCGGATCAACGCTCCGCGCGGTGGCTGCTCGCCGTTGCGGCACGCCTCGTCCGCGAGGTGGGCGAGCTCATCACCGGGGCAAGCGCAGCCGGCAAGCCTCTGGCGACGCTCGGGATCGACAGCGAGGTGCGCTTCGCCTCTGCGAAGGACCGAGCCGAGTTCGCCATCGAGCTGGCGAACTCGGTCAACGGGCTGGTCGCCAAGTACCACGACACAAGCTCACCCGGCGGCCGTAGTCATCGGTTCGTCCTCGCCCTGCACCCCACCATCACGAACAACAAGGAGCCCCAGCCATGAGCCGAGCATTCGAGATCACCCGCGAGCTCGACCTGCCCGCCGCCCCGGATGACGTCTGGACCGCCATCACCGCCGACACGGCGGCATGGCAGTTCCCCACCGGTATGGAGATCCCCGCCGGCACCGCTCCGCCCGAGGGCGGGCCATTCACGACATGGGATCCCCCCCACCGCCTCGTGATACGCATGGAGTCTCCCGACGGAACCTTCAACGCCCTCGACTACACGATCGAGGCTCGCGACGGCGGTGTGGCTCATCTGCGCTACGTCCACAGCGGGATCCTCGCCGACGAGTGGGAGGACCAGTACGACGCCATCGACGGCCACACCGACTTCTACCTCCACACCCTCGCTCAATACCTCGAGCACTTCAACGGCCGCCCCGTCATCTACGTCGGCCAGCCCTCGGCCGGCATCGAGGGACCCTCGAGCGCGGGAACGCCCGAGGCCATGGACACGCTGCGCGACGCCCTGGGCATCTCTGGCGACGCGAGAGTGGGCGATGCGGTCCAGGCGTCGCTCGGCGAGGCCGGGACGCTGGAGGGTGTGGTCGACTACGCGACGCCAGAGTTCCTTGGCGTTCGCACGAGCGACGGGCTGTACCGCTTCTTCGGACGCAATCACTTCGGCGGCGTGGTCGGTATGAGCGCGCACCTGTTCATCGATGGCGTCGACGCCGCGGCCCGCGAAGCGGCGCTGAAGAGGTGGCTCGACGGGGTGTATGCGTAGGGAGTCGGGCCGCTCGCTCTCTCAGCCTGTCGTCAGCTGGTGGGCAGCCGGCGAGTCACGCCTCTGGCCGAAATCCCCAGCCCCGCCGTCGGCCTGCTCCACTCAGCGCACGATGCGGATCACCGCACGGCGGTTGCGGGCACGTCCCGCCACGGTTCCGTTGGAGGCGATCGGGTCGCTTTCCCCGTGCCAGCTCAGCGAGACCCTGTGCGGTGGGGGCCTCAGCCCTGTGAGCAGCAGATGCCCAACCGCCTCTGTGCGCTGCCGCGTGAGCGCGAGGTTGTAGGCAGCGCTCCCGGTGGCGTCCGAATAGGACGAGATCGAGACGAGTTGTGAGCCCCGCGCGTAGCGCCTGAGTCCCCGGACGAGCCTCGTCATCGCCGGCGATGGATGGGCACAGCTCACGCAGAACGTCGCTGTTGCGGGGATCGAGATGCGCACGACCGGTGCTCGAGAGGACCTGGGCGAGATGACGATCGACGCGGAGGAAACGCGTCCCAGGCTGTCGCGCACCGTCAGGGTGACACGGTAGGAGCGCTTGGCGTTTGAGAAGAAGTGCTTGAAGCGTGACGTGGTGGCGAGCACGCGCCCGTTCACGCTCCAGCTGTAGGCAACGATGCTGGCTCCGCTGTCGACACTCAGCGTGGCATCGAAGCTGAAGATCTCGCCGTGGCGGGCGCGCCGGCTCGGAGTGGCGAGCGGGTTGGCAAGGAGCGAGCCCGCAGCGGGCGTGGCAGGGCCAGCGGCTGCAGCCGTGGAGGTCGCGGTGGACGTCGGTGTCGCGGCGGTTTCGCTGGCTGCCGGCGCCGGGGAGACTGCGATCGATCGAGGGCCGCCGCCTGTTTCCAGGCTTGTGGGCGAAAGGGGTTCGAGCATCGCCTCTGGACCGAGCCCAAACTGGAGGAGCCCGTTGCTGCCGGAGGAGGAGAACCAGTTGGCGAAGTAGACGTCGCCCCCGTCGCTCGGGATCGCAACGGCAAAGGGGCTCCTTCGACGGGGGTCGTTCCGAGCGAGGAGAGCGTGCCGTCCGCGTGCCGTTCGAAGCGCTCGACTCCAGCGAACTCGCCGGCAACAACATGCTTGCCGTCGGGGGTGATCGCGACAGACCCCATCAGGCCCGAGGAGGACGCGGCGGCGGGCGCCAGCGGATGCAGTGTGCCGTCGGCGTTGATGTCGTACTGCAGCATTTCTTCGCGGTTGACAATCACGTAGATGTCGCGATCGTCGGGGCTGATGGCGAGCGCGTAGGGCTTGAATCCGGCAGCTAGGCTGGCGGGGGTGAGCGGATGCAGCGCTCCGTCAGGGGAGGCTTCGAACTGCCACACCAGCCCGCTCGATTCGCCGTCGACCACGTACACATGACGGCTGTCGGGCGAGATCGAGATTGCCGTGGCGCCTTCGACTGGGACGCGGGCTGGACTCAGAGGCGTCAGCTCGCCATCCGTCGCGACGGCGAACTGGGCGACGGCGGGCGTCACCCCGTCGTAATCCGTCACGTAGACGTGGCTGCCGTCAGGGCTGATCGAGATCGAGCTGGGGCTGGCGCCGAGCGAGACGCGGGGGGAAGCGAGCGGCGCGATGGTCCCGTCGGGACCGACGGCGAACTCCGCCACAAACGAGTCGAGGGGACTTGATTCTCCGGGCACATCGACGGCGGCGTAGAGATAGCGGCCGTTGGGGCTGGCGACCAGACCGACAGGATCGCCTCCCACGGAGAGGCTCGCGGGAATGAGCGGGGCCAGTCCCCCGTCCGTGTGGCGCGAGAATTGAGAGATGGATTCGCCTTCGGCGCTGCCGACGTACACGGAGTCCGGCCGCGCGTACGCGGAGACCACTGCCGCCGAGAGCAGCAGAATCCAGGTAGCGAACGCAGCTGCGACGGCTACGTTCGGTCTCCACCGATGATGGGATCGGCCGTGGGCGCGCGCCCGGCCTCGATCGAGGGATGCCATATTCACTCATCGGCATGGAGCCGGTTTCCTCAAGCGCGCGGGGCCCGTGGCGGGGGGCGCAGCGGCAGAGTTGAGCGTCTCGTGGAGATTGTCAGCCGGTCGCGGCGGGCGCCCTGTCACGCGCCTGCGCGAACACGTCACGATGCGCTTCGATCCATTCCTCGGCGCTCGTCGGCTGACGACCGGTGAGCTCGAGGTAGGTGTCCGTCTGTGCCTGCGCGTCGCCATTGCGCCAGGCGCGGTAGTGACAGACAACGCCGATCTCAGCCTGCTCGGCGGTCATGCCGGCCTCGTCTGTCAACAGCTGTGTCAGCACCTCGTCGGGGACGTCCATGTAGGGGATCGGCCGATCGGTCACACGGGACAGGATCGCGCAGATATCGCTGAGCGACAGCAGCTCGGGGCCCGTGATCACGTAGTTGCGAGCACTTTCGAAGCGATCTGTCAGCACAGCCGCCCCGGCGCGTGCAACGTCGTCTGCCGCCACGTGGGCGACTCTTCCCTCTCCGGCCGAGGCCATGATCGAGCCGGTCGCCTCGATCCAAGGGATCATCGACAGCAGGCTTGTCTCGAGCACCGAGGTCGGCGACAGGAGTGCCCATTCCAGCCCCGACCGGCGGATCGCCTCAACACTGGCGTCGTGGAGGCTGCCCAGGTGGTCGCCGTGATGCTCGACCGCGCCATACAGCTTCACGATCCGACGGACGCCGGCGCGCTGCGCCGCGTCGAGAACGTTACCCTCGCGCTCCTGGACGCGATCGTCCATTGGCGAGACGAGGAAGACCGTATCGACACCGACCATCGCGTCGCCGAGGGTGTCGGGACGGTCCATGTTGGCGACGACCGGATCGACTCCAGGACGCTTCATTCCCTGCGCATGGTCTGAGCTCGACGTCATCGCCCGCACCGGCGCTCCGAGCTCGACGAGGCGATCGGTGATGCCGCTTCCGAACATTCCCGTCGCACCTGTGATCAGAATCAAGATCGGCTCTCCCTGGTCTCGCGCTTGGCAGCTATCGACAGGCTTCGCTTCGGCAGAGCGCGGACACTGATGAGAGGCGCAACCGAACATGCAACGCTGCCCGACACGCGCCGATCCGCGCCGTCGAGTCGCCCCCGCCCGCCGATAGTTGAGAGCTAAACCTCGCTTTGGGCTTCGCTCGCGCGCCGGTGGAGCACCTCGAGCAAATGCCGCTCGGTTCGCAGATCCACCGGACGCGAGAACCCGGCCGCCGTCAGCACGATTTCGGCCGGCCCGACGACGAAGCCGATGATGTCGTGATATCCGATCTCGCCGGTGTGGTCGCTGCCGCTCCGAACGGCGACGCGCAGCCCACGCGCCCGCACGCCCCCAGGGAGCGCTACGCTCAGCCTGGACACCGACGTTCCGCCGTATCGAAGCTCGCAGTGCGAGCCAAGCCGGCTGGAAAGTGCGGCGAAGTTGCGAGAAGCCAGAGCTTCGCTCGGCCCCAGCGTGACCCGCGAGACGAACAAAGACCCGCGGCCGACCGAAAGCAACGTCGATCGGGCTTCCAGCACGATGCGCTCGGGGCTGACTCCGCCGTCACATTGGGCGAACGTGAGCGCGCGTGGGCCGGGGCTCGGACCCGGGCCCGCGGGTGCGGCCACCTCCGCCCCGGGCAGGTCTGCTGCACGGAGGTTCACGCCATCTGCGAATACCCGCCCTCCTTTCGCCTCGGTGACGGGCGCGGCGCCAGTGCTCGTCGACCCACGGGCGCCCCCACAGCCACAGAGCATGCTCGAGACGACAAGAACGCAGATCGCGGTGCCCGCACCGACACGTCCGACGCGGGCCCGACGGCCACGGGGTATCCAACCAGGTGCCGCTTCCCGCGCTTTGCCCACGGTCTTCTTCTCGGCCTCTGCGGCGCTTCACCTTAGAACCCGTTTCAAAGGTTCTCAGGCACTCACCGGCCGCCCAAGCACGGATGCTGGGTCAGGCGCCGTTGTTCACGAATGCCTGGTAGGGGCGGCAGGGCTCGTTGCGAAGGCTGGGACACGGGGGCAGTGCCGTGGGCACGCCCACCCCGGGCACGATTGGGAGGGTGAGGCTTGAGGGCATACCGGGCCCGAACTCGAGCGACACGTTGGCGGTGGCGCCTTCCGGCTGGGTCTTGTCGAACGACCACACGGGCTGGGTGCCGTTCGGCGCAGAAATCGTCACCCTGATGCGCGAGCCTGCCCGATAGGCATGGCCCTCGAAATACAGCGGAATCGTGACGGGGACGAATTCATCGGCCGGCATCGGCTGCAGATCGCTGGCAAGGAAGGTGGGGATCGGTTCGACCGCTGTGGGAGTCTCCCCGAACATGTTCGTCGAGGTGGTGGCGAGCTTGCGCTCAGCTGGCACGGATCCAGCCGTTCTGGACAAAGGTCTCGTTGCCGTCCGGTCGCACCTCGCTGACGGTGGCCTGGAGATCGACATCCGGGGTGGAGGACTTCACCCAAAGGCTCACAGCGCCCCCACCGATTGCTGTCGTATCGGCACTGAGCGGCGACGACACATACGAGACGGCGGAGCCTTCTGGAGGCTGTACCCAGTTCCATTCCCACTGGGACGCAACCCCCCATAGTCCGCCGGGACCCGCGTTGGTGGAGTAGTCCGTAAGCGGCGTAGCAGCAGCATCGGAGGTGTAGGAGTCCACTCCGTTAGATGTTGGCGCCGCTTCATTGAGCGCGCCTTCGGGCCCCAGATACCACGAGCGAGCGGTCGTGCCGGGAATGGGGAAGGCGGAGAACGACTGTTCGAAAGCGGGATAGGGATTACCCGGCGTTGTTGAGCCAGTCGGCGAGCGGCCCGCGCCGTTGTCGAACAGCACTCGAACCTCCGGCAGGGCTTTGAAGGCAGACAGGGCTTCTTCGTATGTCGCCTTTTCCTGGATCGGGTCGGAGGGCAGCTTGACCTGGTCTCCCGCCGGGAGACCCAGCGCAGAGTGATAGACGATCGGCGCCGCGGCATCCAGGATTTCCTTGTTGTTGATCGGCGCCTTGTGGGCGACGAACAACTCCAAGAAATCATCCAATCGATTGAGCGTGTAGGGGTCGAGCGAGTCGATATGCGCGCCGTTGGTGAAGGTGAACCACTTGCTTTCCGTACCGGTGAAGTGCTCCGCCAGATCGGCGCAATGGCCGCCGGTCTGCTCGTCCTCCCATTGGCAAGCCATGAAAGTCGGGACGTTGATGTTGTGGACGAACGTCACCGGGTCCAGCGGATCGGCCACAGGCGGGTTGTATGTCGCGTTTTCCTTGACTTCGGAAAGGAGGTTCGGCGCCTCTTCGTGCAGTTCCTGGTTGGCGGCGCAGGTCGAATCGCCTTTCTGGATCTGTTCGTATGCCCAGTGCTCGCCGGTGGACGGGCCGGCCGGCTCGGCGTCGAATTGGCGCTCTTCCCCCCAGGGCACGGCGAAACCGGTGTTGAGAATGCCACCGGAGTAGAGCGTCGTCGCTGTCGCATCGACCACCGAGAGCGGCGCTATCGCCTCGAGGTCCGGCGGCTGAAGCTGAGCGGCGAAAAGCTGGCTGATCCCGCCGTAGGAGACGCCGAACATTCCCACCTTGTGGTGAAGCACCCACGGTTGGTGGCCGATCGTCTGGATCACATCGTATGCGTCGAGATTCTGCATCGCTTCGAAATATTTGAAGGATCCGCCTGAGCAGCCGGTACCGCGCATGTTCACGTCGACCACTGCAAAACCAAGCTCGTTGGCCACCTGGGCGAGCCCGCTTTCCGGACCGGCAGGGTTTGCGTAGCCGTACCCCGAGTATTCGATCAGCGTCGGGACCGCACCCTTCTTCGGTGGGAAGGTCGGCGGGTGGACATCGATCGCGAGCTGGGTGCCGTCGCGTGTGGTCAGGTAGCCGTATCCGCTGCTCGGGATCGACTGCTTGTAGGTGCTGGGGTTCCACGAGGCCGCCTTTTGCGTATGGACGGTGAGCGGCCCGAATTCTTCCCCTGTCGAGCTCAGGCGGACCCGGTAGTGGCTTCCGGGCGCGACGGTCCGGAACAGCAGCCCGCCGAGCCCGTCAGCGCTCTGCGTGGACACCGTTTCGCCGTTCTTCTTCAGGAGCGACATCTGAGCACCTGGGGCCAACCCCGTGACATACACCTGTTCCACACTCCCGTGCGCGCTGAAGGCCGAGGCCGTCGCGGCGGTAGTGAGCAAAAGAGCCCATACGACAACGCCCATCAGCGCACGACGCCACGCACCCAGGTGCACTAATCCTCCCACGGTGACCACGGCCCGACTAACGACGCTCCCTCGCTCGGTGCGCAACGGCCTCTCCCCCTCCTGCGATTGGCACATCCTCTCCTACCACCCATAGTAAACGGCAACGGGTGTTAATTGCAACCCCTTCCTCTCAGCGGCCCGACTCTGCCGCCGGATCGACGATAGCCACTCCCGAGAGATCGAAGTCGCGTCGGTTGAGGGTCACAACCGCCAGATCGTGCGCCAGCGCGGTTCCGGCGATGAGGCTGTCCTTTACCGGCATCGCGCGCCCTTCCGTCCGGAGTGTCGCGAGCAACTCAGCCCACCGCAGACCGGTCGCGGCCTCCCACGGGATGCACTGCAACCTCTGCACGCCGTCCTCGAACCAGCGCTCAAGCCGGCTTCGGCGACGACCGCGGGGGAGCAGCAGGATGCCGAAACGGATCTCACCCAGAATGATCGGATCGACAGCGACCTCGGGCTCGTTGCGCGCAAGCCACTCGACAACACGCTCGTCCGGGGCAGGCTTGGTCGCCTCCGAGAGAACGTTCGCGTCGACCAGAAAGCGCGCCATACGATCAGCTAGAGCGAGTCAGTTGACTCCGACTCAATTTCCACGAACCAACCGTCCTCCGGACACGACCGTAGCCAGTCCACCAGGCCGCGGTTCGGCGGCGGCGTCAGCCGGGTCAGCCGGTACTCATCAGGGCCAACTCGGTCGACCTCGAACTCCTCCCCCGCCTCAATACCATCGGCAACACGAAGCTCCGCGGGGAGAACGATCTGCCCCTTCGTGGAGATGGTGGTACGCATATATGTAAGATAGCATCTTACCGGCCGTCGATATTGGCGCAGAAGGGCGACAGTCCAGCCCCAGCGAGTCGTCTCTGCTACGAAGATCGTTTGCGTATGTGACAAAGGCCCCGCTGCATACGCCTACTACTGAGCGCATCGCGTCGAGCACCACAACGCAGCGCAGGGCGGGCAGGCCCTTCCGCCGGTGGGCGCTGGCAAGTTCGACTATCAGCGAACAAGCGACCTCGAGAATGGCCACTTTGATCAGGTGCTGGATAGCCCTCTACGAGGCTGGTGGATCCTCCCAGGACTCGGCCGAAGGACAGCGGGCCGTCACTACCGGCGGCTAGGAGCGGCGGCACGAAATCACCTCGTCGGCGGAAAGTGAAAAGTGGAGAGGGCCGTACGTTGCGCAAACCCCGTCGTAGCGCGCGCTGCGTGTCTGTCTTTGGCGTAGATGCCACGCCAAATACGCGCGCTCAGGCAGCGACGGTTCCGGCCGTGTGATGCGGCGCCGGGAGCGAGCCGCCTCGCGCACGAAGATCATCCGCGTACGCTGCGAGCGCCTCCTCGATGCGGCCGCCGACCTCCGAGCGCGTCGCGCCGAGCGCAACAACGCCGGGTAGGTCGGGGAGATACGCACCCCAAGCCCCATCTTCGGCCTGCTCGTAGATCACCACGTAGTCGCTCATCTCAGATGCTCCAAACCGCTTGCTCGCCTAATGCTACCCAGGGTGCCGACAGGCACCGTGTCCCCATCCTTGCCGGCAACGACGATACGCGCCTCGTGCTCGGCATGCGCCCAAACCTCATGGGAGCCCGCTTGACGCACGACACGCCAACCCGCATCGATGAGCGCCTTCCTCACGTCCTTGTACTTCTTCGGCATGAACATGACCGTAGCCATCGACTGCGATGGAACTCACGATCGGCAACATCCGCGCGGTTGGGCCCATGAGCCGGCAGCCGCAAGCCGAGGCCCGCAGACAGTTGTCAGTGGAAAGGGCCGTACGTTGCGCAAACCCCGTGACGTTCGGCGCGGCCGCGCTATCCGCTGGGTAGCGACGCGCCGCCGGTTCTGCTCAGCGCCTTGTGAACGCGCTCGCCAAGCGTCAGGCAGCGACGCTTGGAGCGAGGACGTAGATGCGCGCCTTGTCCGGCCCGAGATCGAGCGCAGCATAGATCACGTCTGGATCTAGGTCCACATCACCGGGCCAAACGATTGTGCCGGTCTGCTCATCGATCTTGACCTGCTCGAACAAAGTCTGGTCGCGCAGCGGCGAAAAGGCCGGGCTATCGAGCATCGGCGTGATGTCCACGTCGCGGACCTCGCCGTCGGCGAACACGATGCGGACCGTATGCGCGGGTCGCGCAATCACGGCGACCATCTCGGGGGCAATAGCAGGCTCCATGGCTATTGATCGTAGCGTCCGGTTGGGTGGAGATTGAGCTGGGCACGCTGCCAGTCAGAATGCAACGCATCTCGGTGTCGCTCGCACCAGCTGCGGACCACACCGACCTTCGCTGGAGCGAGTTGGCCGTCGATAACGTCGCCGGTGTCGATCGAGATACGCGCTGCCTGGAGGCCTGGATGACCGACGCGTCCTGCGTACACGTGGACATGTGGAGGCGGGTGATCGTTGAAGTAGAGCTTGACCACCAAGCCATCCAAATTGGCGATCCTGGGCACACAACAAGCCTACGGCCGGACTGCGACGGTACTCGCGCCCGGCACCAGCTTGCCCAACGTCAGAAAAAGTGGAGACGGTGGGAATCGAACCCACGTCCGCAATCGCGTGTGAATGGCTTCTACGAGCGTAGCCGGCGCTCTGATCTCATCCTCCACTCGCCTCGCCGGCGGGGTTGTGGGGGACCAGTCTCCTGAATTTCCCCGGCTTGGCGGAGACGGACCGCACCGGGTGAGCCTGCTTTCTGATCCCGGCCTTCCCCGCCGCAGGCTAGCGGGGCCCGAGACCTCACTCGCCTAGTTTTAGCTAGGCAGCGAGGGCGTACTCGTGAGAGTCCGCACTTATGTTTTTCCCGGGTGTTTTACGAGGCCGCCCGGGACCTCGACTCGCAACCATCCCCACGAGCCGACCACGTCGAAGCCTGTCGTCCCCGGGAATGCTTCATGCGCTTCCAGTGTAGCCCCCATTGCGAAGGGCAGAAGCACAGGAGAACAAAAACGACGCGGCCCCGGGCCGCTTGAGGAACCCACTCGGTCCGGCCCGAAAGCCTTCCTCTGTGGGTGGCGCGGCCTCACACCTCGGTGGCCTCGCTCTTTGCGACTCGGTTCCGCGTCTGGATTCAAAGTAGCTCGCTCTCGGGCTTGGCGCAACCCCTCGGCGACGTTCATCCCGCTCGTTGCGAAAAAAACGCCACACGCCCCCCAGAGAGCTCCCCGAGCCGGCCTCAAAGCGGTGGGTGCAAGCCGTTAGGAAACGCTTATCGCTGCTGCCACAATGGAGAGATGGACAATCGCGACTTTCCCCTGTCCTCTCCTGCCGCTCCCACACCTGTGGTGCCGGCGGCGACAGGTACCTATCCCACCCATGCGGTGGCTCAGCCGGGCGAGAACCCCTTCGGGGAGAGCGGCCGCAGCAGAGGAAGCACAGGCGGCTTTCGCAAGCGGATGGGAAGCATCGTGGCCGGGCTGATCGCCCTGATTGCCAAGTTCGGTGTGGCCATCAAGGCGCTGTTCGTGGCGCTGCCCAACCTCAAGCTGCTCACCACGGCGGGGACAGCCCTCGTTTCGGTGGCTGCCTACAGCCTGTTCTGGGGATGGGAGTTCGCGGCGGGCTTCGTGGTGCTGCTGTTCATCCACGAGATGGGCCATGTGCTGCAGCTGCGTCGCGAGGGGATCAGGGCAAGCGCGCCGATGTTCATCCCCTTCATGGGTGCCCTCATCACAGCCAAGTCGCTGGGGGAGAACGCCCTGGCCGAGGCGAGGGTGGGGCTGGCGGGTCCGATCCTCGGCAGCCTTGCGGCGGCCGCCGTGGCGGGCATCGGGGTGCTCACGGGCAGCGACATGCTGCTGGCGCTCGCCTATGTCGGCTTCCTCATCAACCTCTTCAACCTGCTGCCTGTCGTTCCCCTGGACGGGGGCAGGGCGATGGCGGCGATGGCTCCCTGGATGTGGTTCCTGGGCTTCGGGGGACTGGTGGCGATGGTGTTCGTGTTCCCCAACCCGATCCTCTTCATCATCATCCTCTTCGGCGGGATGGAGACCTGGCGGCGGTGGAAGCTCAGGGGCACCCGCTCGCTCGAGCAGGCCGCCTACTACAGGGTCTCGCCCCGCAATCGCGTGCTGGTGGGGGCGGTCTACCTGAGCCTGATAGTGGCGCTGGCCTTTGGCATGTACGAGACCCACATCCTCGTCAGCTCCGGCCACAGCTTCTCCTCGATCTAGCCCGCCGCCCGGTCCTCAGCGCCGTGCCTCGCGCACGGCGCGTTCCATGTCGCGCTTGGTCTCTCGCTCGCGGATGGACTGACGCTTGTCATAGAGGTCCTTGCCTCGCGCCAGTGCTATCTCCACCTTGGCGTTGGCTCCCGAGAAGTAGATGCGGGTGGGTACCAGGGTTAGGCCCCGCTCCTTGGCGCGGGCGGCGATACGGTCGAGCTCGCGGCGGTGCGCCAGCAGCTTGCGGGGGCGCTCGGGGTCGTGGTTTTCGCGGGAGGCGGGGCCGTAGGGGGGGATGTGGATGGAGTGGAGCCACAGCTCATCTTTGGTGATCGAGGCATAGCCGTCCTTGAGCTGGGCGCCGGAGGTGCGCAGGGCCTTCACCTCGGTGCCCTCCAGCACGATGCCGCACTCCAGCCGCTCGATCAGCTCGTAGCGATGGGAGGCGTAGCGGTTGGACGCCACGTCCCCCGCTCCGATCTTCCTCTTGCCCTTGCCCTTTGCCATCTCCCGAGCCTAGATGACCGGGAGCGCCGATGATGGGGATGGGCTGCGCCCTGGCGGGCTCCGCTGTGGCGTTCTCGGTGGCCTCAGGAGGCGGGGATGAGGTCGACCCGCCCGCGGATGGTGTCCACCCGCGCCACCCTCACATCCACGGCGTCGCCCAGCCGCAGCGCCGCTCCTGTGCGCTCTCCGCGCAGGATGGTGCCCTGCTCGTTGAGCTCCCACCACTCGCGTCCCTCGTCCGTGTGCGGAGCACCGCGCCCGCCGCCTCGCGCCGGGCGCCCACGCGAGCCCCTGGCGTCCTGCTTGGCATGGACCGCAGCCGGCGCGCGCAGCACCCGCACGGGCAGCATGCCCTCGAACGCGGGCGAGCTCTCCCCTCCCCCCTGCGCCTCTGCAGCGGCTCCGAAAGCCACGAAGGCGCCCGCTGAGATCAGCCCGGTGATCTCCCCGGAGAACACCTGCTGGAGCCCCGTCTCGAAGAGGGTGCTCTCGAGGGCGAAGCAGCGCGCCACGTCGTCGGCGTCGCGCTCGATGATCATGGCTTCGCGCTCACGTTCGGAGGTCCATGCGCCCAGCTCCACCAGCTCATCGCCCCTGGGGGCGCTCTCGCCGCCGCCCACAGCAGAGAGCAGCGCACGGTGGCACACCAGGTCGGGGTAGCGGCGGATGGGTGAGGTGAAGTGACAGTAGGTGGCCGAGTGCAGGCCGGCGTGGCCGAGGTTCTGGGGCGAGTAGTAGGCCTGCTTGAGCGAGCGCAGCACCAGCGAGCTGAGGGCCATGCGACCACGACCGGTGCGCCGCACATGCTGGTCCACCCTTCTCGAGGCATCGCCGAGAAGCTCGGCCGCCTGGGTGGCCGACATCGGCTCGGGCACAGGCGGTGTGGGCACCTCGAGTGAGGCCAGCTGGTCGATCAGCCGCTCCACCCGCTCCGGCTGGGGACGCTCGTGGACGCGGTAGAGACAGGGGACGTTGCGCTGGGCGAGCAACGCCGCCACAGCCTCGTTGGCGGCGATCATCAGGTGCTCGATCAGGCGGTGTGACTCCGTCTGCACCCGCCCCGCGATCGATGCCACGTTGCCTTCTTCGTCGAAGGAGAACTCGGGCTCCTCGGAGTCCACCACCAGCGCTCCGCTGCGCTCGCGCTTGCTTTGCAGCTCGGCCGCCGCCGCCCGCGCCACCCCCAGCGGCTCGCCCCACGGCTCCGCCACGGGCTCGACGCCGGCGAAGATGCGGTCCACCTGCTCGTAGGCGAGGCGGGCGTCGGAGCGGATGAGCGAGCGGTAGAAGGCGCTGCGCTTCACCTCCGCGCCCTCCAGCTCCAGCTCCACCGTCACCGCGGGGCGCTCGGCGCCGGGAACCAGTGAGCAGGCATCGCTGGAGAGGGCGTGAGGCAGCATCGGCTCCACGGCGCCGGGAACGTAGACGCTGGTGGCGCGCCTGCGGGCCTCGCGGTCGATGGCAGAGCCCTCGGGCACGTGGGCGGCCACATCGGCGATGTGCACCCACACCCGTGTCCTGCCCTCCCCCGTCGCCTCGGCGGAGATGGCGTCGTCGAAGTCGCGAGCACTCACCGGGTCGATGGTGAAGGTGGGTAGCGCCCGCAGGTCGCGTCTGCTCTGCTGGGACTGACGCGCCCGCTCGGCCGCGCTGCGCGCCTCACGCTCCACCGCCGGGTCGAAGCCCCGCCGCAGGCCCCTGTCGAGCATCAGCGCCTCGAGCAGGTTGCGAGCCACATCGGGGCGTCCCAGCACCCGCACTATGCGGGCGCCGGCCCCCTTGCCACGGGTGCGCTTGGGTATGTGCACGAGCACCATGTCGCCTGTGCGGGCCTCCCGGCGACCGTACTCGGGGCGGGGCGAGCGCAGCACAATGCGCTCCGAGCCCCCTCTGCGGGAGGAGTCCTGGAGGCGATCGCGGCGGGGGAACAGCGGCTCGGCCGTGAGGAAGCGACCGCGGCGCTCGAGCACCGCCACGAGCGCGTCGCGGGGCGCCGGAACGGAGAGCTCGCCACGCCCACCCGGGCGAGCGGAGCTCACCTGACTTTGGCGGCGAGTGTGTTCAACGCCACATCCAGGCCGTGGTTGGTGTCCACGTCCTTTGCCACCTTCACTTCGGGGGTGATGCCGGCGCCCTGTTTGACCCCACCCCCACCGAGGTTGCGGCCGTTGGGGGTGAAGTACTCCCCCACGGTGATGTCGAGGGCGCCCCCGTTGGAGAGGCCCTGCTCCTCCTGGAAGACACCCTTACCGAAGGTGTGGGTGCCCACCACTGTGGCGCGACGGTGATCCTGCAGGGCAGCCGTCACGATCTCGGCGGCCGAGGCGGTGTTGGAGTCCACGAGCACCACCACGGGGATGTCCGCCGGGATGGCATCGCCGGTGGCGATGAGCGTCTGGCTGGGCTGGGTGCGCCCGCGGGTGCTCACAATGGTGCCCTTGGCCACGAAGATGCTGGCGATCAGCTGCGCCTCCTCCACGAGGCCGCCGCCGTTGCTGCGCAGGTCGAGCACGATCCCCCGGGCGCCTTTGTGGAGCTCGTGTTCCACTCCTTCGCGCACTTCGCCGTGGGCTCCCGGGCTGAAGGTGGCGAGCGCCACCACCCCGAGCTTGATGCCATGAACCACCTTGGTGGTGGATGCCACCACCGGCTCGGAGATCACCGCCCGGGTGATCTTCAGCGTCCTCATCGTTCCCTGGTGCTGATGAGGCGCTGGGGGCTGTTCGATCTGCAGGGAGACGTCAGTGCCGGGCAGGCCCTTGATCAGGGCGGTGGCCGCATCGGTGGTGAGCCCCTGGAGCTTGCGTCCGTTGACCGCCACGATCACCTCGCCGCTCTTCAGCCCGGCGCCGGCGGCGGGCGAGGAGTCGAACACATGGGCGATCATCAGCCCGCGACGGAGGTTGGGGGTGGGACTCCCCGGATCGACCTCAACGCCGATGCCCGTGAAGTGGGGCGGCGAGCTGAATTCGCGGTATTCGCTGGGCGAGAGGTAGTGGGAGAAGCGATCGCCGAGGCTCGCCACGAGGCCCGAGATCGAGGCGCTCGAGAGCGTGCTGGTGGGGATCTTTCGGTAGTAGTCGCGGGAGACCCGCTGGATCGCTTCATCCACCACCCGGGTCTGGTGATCGGCCACGAAGCCATCGCGCAGGAAGCCCGGGAGGTGTTCGGGGTGCCCTCCCAGCCACAGGCCGGCCAGCAGCAGGACGACGGCAAGCAGAAGGGCGAGCGGTGCCCTCCAGGGCTGTCGGGAAAGCGAAGACATGACTCCGCGCAAGCGTAGTGCAGGGGCGGGGAATGCCAAGCCACAAGCGAACCTTCTAGGGTGGTCAGATGGCGAATGTGTCTGCCACCACGGTGCCCTCCAACGGGCTGCCCATCAACAGGATCGAGCTGCCGGGGACGCGGGCGCTGACCATCCTGGTGGCCTTCGACGCGGGGGCCCGCAACGAGCGTCCCGAGGAGAATGGGATGGCTCACTTCCTCGAGCACCTGGTGTTCAAGGGCGGGGAGAAGTTCGCCACCTACAAGGACGTCAACGAGACGGCCGAGCGGCTGGGTGGGGTGCTGAACGCCTACACCAGCCACGATCTCGTGGCCTTCCACATCACGGTGCGAGCCGAGAGCGCCCCCGCGGCGATCGACCTGCTGAGCGACTTCGTGGGCCGCCCGCGGCTGGACGCAGACGAGCTCGACCGCGAGCGGGGGGTGGTGATCCAGGAGATCAACCGCGCCTTCGACCAGCCCTCGATGGTGGCGGAGTACCTGATCGACAGGGCCGCCTTCGGCGATCATCCCCTCGGGCGGACGGTGCTCGGTCCCGAGGAGAACCTGCGCAGCTTCACCCGCGAGGGCATCGTGGCCTTCCGCGAGCGCCGCTGGGCGGGCTCGCGGGGGGGCGCCTTCCTGGCGGGCAACCTCGAGCACCTGCCCAATGAGGACGTGTTGCAGGAGTGCTTCGCCCGCTTCCCCACCCTGGGCGAGCCGGAGCCCTACGTGCCAGTGGGACGGTTCGCGCCCGAGAAGCTGGTCGAGGAGCGCGACACCAACCAGTCGCACCTACGGATGATCTACCGCCCCGACATCTCCGTCACCGACCTGGGCCAGCGGGCCGCCCTGTCGATCTACGCCACCCTGCTGGGCGGTTCGATGGGCTCCAGGCTGTTCGAGGAGATCCGCGAGAAGCGAGGCCTTTGCTACTCGGTGTATGCCGCCGATCACACCTTCGCCGACGTGCCCATCCTTCAGCTGGGGTCTGGCCTCGAGTCGGCCAAGTGCATCGAGGCCTACACCCGCATGCGCGAGATCGTGGATGAGCTGCGCGACGACGGTCCCACCGAGGAGGAGGTCCAAAGGGCGCGTGCCTACGCCGCCGGGCGCTTCGTGCTGGGCTTCGAGAACACCAATGCGGTGGCCCGCTATGCGGCCACCCAGAAGATCGTCTTTGGCGAGAGCATCGATCCCGACAGGGCGATAGCGGCGCTCGATGCGGTCACCTTCGAGGAGGTCCGCGAGGTGGCTGCAGGTGTGGCGGACAACCTCGCCGTGGCCTGTGTGGGCCCTCACACGGCCGAGGAGTTCTAGGCCGAGGAACCCTGGCAGCTGCCGACGTCTAGTCCGCGCGCAGTTGCTCCAGGCGGCGGAGACGCGGCGAGTCCGGTCCCGTCATCTCCCCAGTCCACCGAATCACGTCCTCGAGGTCGATCGAGCCCTTGGCCACCATCGCCTCGATATCCGCCCAATCCTGGGTTCGATCGAACATCGCCTTGAACACCGCAAGCGACGTACAGCCGATGACCGGGATGGTTCGGTTCATGAACTCAACCTGGCGGACGCTCTTCTGCACCTCTTTGTGGAAGGGCACGTTATCCAGGAAGATGTCGATCGGGACATCGTCCCAAAGCAGACGCACCTGGCCGTCTCGCTCGGCGAGGACGATGTCGCTGGGGGTCACCTCGACTCCCGCCGGAAGAGCTTCGATTACCTCACGAAAGCGACTTTGCGCGACAAACACGTTGACATCCAGATCACGGGTGCCGCGCGGATCGACAGTGCAATAGGCAAGCGCAATCGCTCCGCCGATCGCGTGAGGCAGGCCGGCTTCGCTCAGCGCATCGTGCACGGCCAACAGATGCTCGGCGAGCAGACTCACGCAGCCATGCGGTACAGCGGCGGATAGGCGAGCTCGCGTCGGGGGCGATAGGGCAATTGCTCAGCGAGATCGAGGACCTGGACGAGGATCTTGCCAGCGCGCCTCGACGACGATTCGACCGAGGGCGAGTCCACTCGCACCACCTGGCCGCTGACGGCGGCTATGCGAGCGAGCGCAGCCACCGACGGCTGACGACGCCCATGCTCATAGGCGCTTAGCACGGAGCTGTGAATGCCCGTTCGACGGGCGATCTCCGCCTGACTAAGCCCACTTTCCCGCCGAATCTGGGCAATCAGCTCTCCGGCAACTCGATCGGGGCTCTCCGACAACATGTTCCCATCTTAGCGTATCCGCCAAGGCACATATCAGCATGACGGCTGATCCGCCAACTGCTGCTCATCCCAGCGGCTAACCAATGGCCACCATACGGTCGATGGGCACCCGCGCCCGCACCGCGATCTCCTCGGGCACCCGCACCTCGAACTTCATCTCCCGCAGGGCATCGCGGAGCTTGGGCAGGGTGATCATCTTCATGTACTGGCACGACGCCTCGGCGTTGGCGGGGATGAACTCCACATCGGGTGCAGCCATCTGCAGGGGATAGAGCATCCCGATCTCCGTAGCCACAACCGCCTGGCCGCGCCTGCCCTGGCCATGCTCCACCGCGCTCTCGGCGCTGTGGGCGTAGTCGAGCATGCCCCCCGTGGAGAGCATGTGCACCCCCTGGGAGGAGATGTCGCCGGCGGCCACATACTCCATCACGCTGGTCGAGCAGCCGCACTCGGGGTGGATCAGGAAGTCCGCCCCCGGGTGGGCGGCGCGGGTGGCCTCGATGTCCGACGGGCGGATGCCCGCGTGGACATGACACTCGCCGTCCCACACGTGCATGCGCCGGCCGAGCTCCTTCTCCACATAGGCCCCCAGCCACATGTCGGGGCCGAACAGGATCTCGGTGTCCTCTCCATGGGTCTCATAGATGTGGCGCACCACGTCCACCGCGTTGGCCGAGGTGCAGCAGTAGTCGGTCAGCGCCTTCACCTCGGCGGTGGTGTTCACGTACATCACCACCACCCCCTCGGGATAGGTGGCCCGCCAGTCGGCCAGCTGCTCGGCGTCGATCGAGGCGGCCAGCGAGCAGCCGGCGTCGAGGTCGGGGATCAGGACGGTCTTCTCGGGGCAGAGGATGGAGGCCGTCTCGGCCATGAAGTGCACCCCGCAGAACACGATCGTCTCGCCCTCGGCCGCGGCCGCCTGCCTGGAGAGGCCGAGGGAGTCGCCCACGTAGTCGGCCACATCCTGCACCTCAGGCACCTGGTAGTTGTGGGCGAGGATCACCGCCCCCCGCTCGGCAGCGAGCTGGCGCACCTCAGCCTTCATCGCGGCTGTCTCCTCGGGGGAGAGCGCTGCGGCTGTGATCTGGGTGGGGGCCATTGGGAGGTTCATGGCAGGGCCTCCAATATGAGGGAGAGATCGAGGGCGGGCGCCGAGTGCGTCAGGGCACCCATCGAGATCCATTCTACCCCCGTCTCCGCCACCTCCCGGAGCGTCTGCAGGGTCACCCCGCCGCTGGCCTCGAGCTGGGCGCGTCCGTCCACCTGGGCCACCGCCGCACGCAGCTGGGCCGTGTTCATGTTGTCCAGCAGCAGCCTCGGCGCCCCCACTGCGAGCGCCTCGTCGATCTCCTCGGGGTTGCGCACCTCCACCTGCAGCGTCACTGCCAGCTCCGGCGCCAGCGAGCGAGCCCGCTGCACAGCCTGCGCGATGCCCCCGGCGGCCGCTATGTGGTTCTCCTTGATCAGGATCGCGTCGTAGAGGCCAACCCGGTTGTTGACCGCCCCCCCGGCCGCCACAGCCGCCTTCTCCAGGGCGCGCAGACCAGGAGTGGTCTTGCGGGTGTCCAGCACCTTCGCTCCGGTGCCCTGCACCGCACGCGCGGCCCGGGCCGCTGCCGTCGCCACACCGGAGAGGTGGGCGAGGAAGTTCAACGCCGTGCGCTCGCCCGTGAGCAGCGCGCGAGCACCTCCCTGCACCGACATCACCCCCCCGCCCGCCTCGCGCCACACACCCTCCCCCACCAGGCGCTCCACTTCTGCGCTGGGGTCGAGCGTGGAGAACACCAGCTCAGCTGCATCCAGGCCATAGATCACGCCCGGTGCCTTCTGGACGATCGACACCCTCGCCTGGGCGGCCTCCTCGACGGTGGCGGCCGCGGTCACATCGCCCGGGCCCACATCCTCATCCAGCGCCCTCTCCACCAGCGCGGTGAGACCCTCCATCACCTATCCCTCCGAGGAGGCGCTGCTCAGCAGGAAGGCACGCACGAATCCATCAAGATCTCCATCGAGAACTCGCTGCACATCGCCCATCTCGTGCCCCGTGCGGTGGTCCTTCACCATCGTGTAGGGGTGCAGCACGTAGGAGCGGATCTGCGAGCCGAAGTTCACGTCCTGGGCCTCGCCCTTCTCGGCCGCAATCTCCTGCTGGCGTTCGCGCTCTTTGCGCTCCAGCAGCTTGGCCCGCAGCATCGCCATGGCGGTGGCGCGGTTGGAGGACTGGGAGCGCTCGTTCTGGCACTGCACCACGATGCCCGAGGGGCGGTGGGTGATGCGCACTGCCGAGTCGGTCTTGTTGACGTGCTGCCCTCCAGCCCCCGAGGCGCGGTAGGTGTCCACCTGCAGGTCGTCCTCGTTGATCTCCACCTCGCCCGTGTCCTTCACCACCGGCGCCACCTCCACCCCGGCGAAGCTCGTCTGGCGCCTGTGGGCCGAGTCGAACGGCGAGAGACGCACCAGACGGTGGACGCCCCGCTCGGCCCCGAACAGGCCGTAGGCGTTCTCGCCCGCCGCCTGGAAGGTGGCCGACTTGATCCCCGCTTCCTCACCCTCTGAGACCTCGAGCAGCTCCACCTCGAACCCCCGCCTTTCCGCCCACCGCATCAGCATCCGCAGCACCATCTCCGCCCAGTCTTGCGCATCGGTGCCTCCCGCGCCGGCGTTGACCGTGACGAGGGCATCGCCGCTGTCGTAGCGACCCGAGAACAGCCTCTGCTCCTCCAGTGCCGCCAGCCGCTCCTCCACCGAGGCGATCTGCTCGTTCACCTCCGCCTCGAGCGTGGCGTCCTCCGCCGCCATCTCGGCCAGCCCGTCGAGGTCCTCCACATCTGACTTCAGCGCCGCGAAGCTCTCCAGTCGCCTCGATGCCCGCGAGTGCTCAGATGAGACAGCCGCCGCCCGCTCGGCGTCGTCCCAGAAGCCGCTCTCTCCCATCTCGCTCTCGAGCGACGCCACCCGCTCGCCCAGCCCAGTCGGGTCAAAGATAGTCCGAGAGCAGCTTCATCTGCTCGCGGATGGCAGCCAGGCGCTGGGGAGTGGATTCGCTGGGCGCGGCTGTAGCCATGAGCACCACGCTATCAACGCCGTCGGCGCGGCTCCGCGAGGCTCACGCATCGCCGCTGGGTATGCCCCCGCTGCGAGCTGCCGGCCACGGCAGCACGGGCGCGCGGTCCGCCATGGAGGCGGGGCGCTCTGCATCTTCCTCTTTTGTGTCAGCGTGCGCCATCGTCATACACACAACTCGATGAGACATACACAACCCCCGACGACGTCGGCCTCGATCCCAACCTCGACCCATTGGGAGGGAGACCTCCCTTCCTCAGGGCGAATATCTTGTCTGCTCATGTCAGCCGATTCACCCGAGAACCTATCCGCTGCATTCGGCGAAGCCATGAACGCCGGCGATGTCGAGCGGGCACTCGATCTATGGGTTGAGGACGCCGCCATCGTGCAGCCCGGTGGCCAGATGGTCCGGGGCCGGGAGGCCATGGGCGCCGCCCTGCGGGCACTGGTGGATCATCAGATCAGCCTCGATATCGACGTCGAGCAGGTGTTCGCCGCCGGTGATGTGGCCGTGGCAACGGGCACACTCACCATGAGCACCACCGGGGAGGATGGCGAGCCGTTCACCCAGCGCAGCCGCTCAGTGGTGATCTCCTCCCGCGGTGCCGACAACCGTTGGCGCCTGGCAATCGACGCGCCGTGGGGCCTGCCTGGCGCCGAGTAGGCGAAAAGCTAGGAGATAACCGCGACGGCGCCTGCTAGGAGCCGTGGCACTTCTTGTACTTCTTGCCGCTCCCACAGGGACATGGGTCGTTGCGGCCCACGAGCTCGTCGTCGTGCAGCACCCTTTGCTCCACCACGGGCATCGCTTCGCCCTCCGCGCCGTTCTCTCCAAAGGCCTGGGCTGCGCTGGCATCGGATGACAGCCCCGCGGCTGCCGCCGCCGCTGCCAGGGCTCCCGATCCGGCGGCGCTCTGACCACCCGAGTAGGAGACCCGCCCGGCCCGGGTGGAGCTGCCCGCTGCCGTAAACGACGGCACCTGCCCGCCGGCTCCGCCGCCGTTCTGGCCCTCGACGTTCACCTGGACGTTGAAGATCATCCTCGCGTAGTCGGTCCAGACGCTGTTCATGAGGTCACCGAACAGGGTGAAGGCCTCGTTCTTGTAGGCCACCAGAGGGTCGATCTGGGCGAAGCCGCGCAGGTGGATGCCCTCGCGCAGGTAGTCCATGTCGAACAGGTGCTCGCGCCAGCGTTCGTCGATGATCTGCAGCAGCAGGAAGCGCTCCAGGGCGCCCATCAGCTCCTCGCCGAGCGACTGCTCGCGCGCCTCGTAGCGCTCCATCGCCATGCCCACGATGCGTTCGCTCAGGGAGTTGCGATCCACCGTCTCCGCATCGAGGTCCCCGCCATCGAAGTCGAGGGGGAAGAACTGACCCAGCGCCGTGAACAGACCACCGAGGTCCCAGTCCTCCATGAAGTCGCCCGGGGTGTACTGATCGATGGTGCGCTCGATCACGTTGCTCACCTCGCGCCGAGCCTCCTCGCCGATGCTCTTGCCCTCCAGCACCTCGTCGCGGTAGGCGTAGATCACGCGACGCTGCTCGTTCATAACGTCGTCGTACTCGAGCACACGTTTGCGGATCAGGAAGTTCTGCTCCTCGACCTTCTTCTGGGCTTTCTCGATCTGTTTGGAGAGCATCCCCGCCTCGATCGGTTCCTCGTTGCCCTCCTCGTCGATACCGCCCAGTTTGTCGAGGATCTTGTAGATGCGATCGCCCGCGAACAGACGCACCAGATCATCCTCGGCGGAGAGGAAGAAGCGCGACTCGCCCGGGTCGCCCTGGCGGCCGGCGCGGCCGCGCAGCTGGTTGTCGATTCGGCGGGACTCGTGGCGCTCGGTGCCGCAGATGAACAGTCCGCCGGCCGCCATCACCTGCTCACGGCTGGCCGCGAGCTTGCTTTCCACCTCGGGCAGCACCTCCTGGATGCGCCGCTCGTATGCGGCCACCCCCTCATCGAGCTCGGCCCCCTCCTTGGGAGGCTCGAAGCCTTCCCTGGCCAGCTGCTGGGCGGCCAGGTGCTCGGGGTTGCCACCGAGCTTGATGTCCACTCCACGGCCGGCCATGTTGGTGGCAATCGTCACCGCGCCGGGCTGGCCCGCCTCGGCGACGATGTCGGCCTCGCGGGCCGCATGCTCGGGCTTGGCGTTCAGCACAGTGTGCTTGATCCCGCGCTTGGTGAGGCGTTCGGAGAGCAGCTCGGAGACCTCCACCGAGATCGTCCCCACGAGCACCGGCTGGCCGTTTTCGTGACGGGCCGCTATTTCTTTGGCCACCGCGTTCCACTTGCCCTCTTTGGTCTTGTAGACCTGATCGTTGCGATCGTCGCGCACCATCTCTCGGTTGGTGGGGATCTGCACCACGGGCAGCTCGTAGATCTTCATGAACTCCGTCGCCTCGGTTAGGGCCGTGCCGGTCATGCCCGAGAGCTTGTCGTAGAGGCGGAAGTAGTTCTGGTAGGTGATCGTGGCGAGCGTCTGGTTCTCCTCCTGGATGGGAACCCGCTCCTTGGCCTCCACCGCCTGGTGCAGCCCCTCAGACCAGCGCCTGCCGTCGAGGATGCGGCCGGTGAACTCGTCGATGATCTTCACCTCGCCGTCGATCACGGCGTAGTCGACGTCGCGCTTGTACAACGACTCCGCACGCAGGGACTGGATCAGGTGGTTGACCAGGTGCCCGTTCTCAGCGCGGTAGAGGTGGTCGATTTTCAGAAAGCGCTCGGCCTTGGCCACCCCCTGCTCGGTGATTGCCACCGTCTTCTGCTTCTCGTCCACCTCGAAGTCGAAGTCGGCGAGAAAGCCCTTCTTGGTGCGCGGGTCCATGCCTTCGGGGGTTTTGCCCTCCACCATCTGTGGCGCCAGGCGGGCGAACTTGACGTACAGGTCGGCGGCCTGTTCGGGGGCGCCGGAGATGATCAGCGGCGTACGCGCCTCGTCGATCAGGATGTTGTCCACCTCGTCCACGATCCCGAAGGGGTGGCCCCGCTGGACCTTTTCGCTCAGGTCCTTGGCCATGTTGTCGCGCAGGTAGTCGAAGCCGAACTCCGAGTTGGTCCCGTAGACGACATCGCAGGAGTAGGCGCGCTGCTTCTCCTCATAGGGCTGCTGGTTTTGCAGCACGCCCACCGTCACGCCGAGGGCGTCGTAGATGGGGCTCATCCATTCCGCGTCGCGGCGGGCCAGGTAGTCGTTGACGGTGACCAGGTGCACGCCCTTGCGCTCGGGCGGCTCATCGGCGCCGGCGCCGTCGCGCTCGCGAACGGCGAGCGAGTTGAGCACCACCGCCAGAGTGGCCGTCAGCGTCTTGCCCTCGCCTGTCTTCATCTCAGCGATCTGCCCCTCGTGGAGGGCCATGGCCCCGATCAGCTGGACATCGAAATGGCGCATCCCCATGGTGCGCTTGCCCGTCTCGCGGACGATCGCGAAGCACTCGGGCAGCAGCGCATCGAGCGCCTCGCCGTCGGCGGCGCGGGCACGCAGCACGTCCATGCGCTCGCGCAGCTCGGCGTCGCTGTCGTGTTCGAGCTCGGCCTCGAACGCCCCGATCAGCGCCACGCGCTTCTGGTAGGTCTTGAACTTCTTGGCCTCGCCGACGTTCAGCGCGCGATCAAGCAGGGAGGGCATGGCCCAAGGATAGCTCTCGGCGCGCCCACGGTCGCCGCCAGTCACCGTCTGATGACGACCGGCGTGCAACCGTGACTCGAGCACCCCACCCCGCGGGCGGCCGGCTCAGACCGAAGGCAGCGCGCCCCCCTGCGAGGCGGCCCGGGCGGTGCGGGCCGCCGCGGCGTGCGCCTCGCGGCGGTGGCGCAATTTGTCGCGGTGGCGCTTGACCTGTCGCGCCAGCTCGTCGACCATCAGGTTGAGCGAGTGCAACATCTCGGGCGAGGCGTCGTGGGCGCGCAGGGTCACGCCCTTCAGGTACAGCGTGCCCTCGGCGACCTGACAGTCGGAGACCCGCGGATTGGGCTCCTTGAAGATCTCTATCTCCAAGCGAGCGAGGTCTGAGACCTGTCGTGTGACCTTCGTCAGGCGACGCTCAGCGTGGGTACGCAGCTCGTCGGTGACCGGGACATTTCTACCCTTGATGTCGATCTGCATCACAGGCTCCCTTCGGTCGGCCTTGTCTCTGGCTATGCGTCCGATGCTACGCCCGAAGACGGCGGATGTAAATGGCCTGTCGACAGATTGTGGGAATCCCCCGATCGGCTCCGTAGTTCACGGCGGCTCGGAGCGCACTCCGTGCACGACTCCCTGGTGAGACAATCGGAGCTGGATGAGCCCCAACCTCTCCTGGTCGTTCAGCCCTGGTGTTCTGATCGGCGCCGTGATCGTGGCGGGCATCTACCTGCGTCGCTGGCGCTCCGTTCGAAGGAGCGGCTCCCCGCGAGCCGCAGCCGAGGCGCCGGTGTGGCGGCTTTGCTGCTTCATGGGCTCGGTGCTCCTCTCGCTCGTGGCCCTCGTCTCCCCCATCGACGCCCTCGCCGACCAGCTGTTCTTCGCCCACATGATCCAGCACATGCTGCTGCTCGACGTGGTGCCCGTCCTGGCCATCCTCGGGCTCACCAAGGTCATCCTGCGCCCAGTCACCCGGGCCGTGCACGATCTCGAGCGGCGGGCCGGCCCGATCGCCCATCCGGCGTTTGCCGTGCTGCTGTACGTGGCCGTCATCTGGGCCTGGCACATCCCCGCCGCCTACGACGAGGCTGTGCGCCACCCGCTGGTGCACGTGGGCGAGCACATCACCTTCGTGCTCGCCGGCTCGCTGTACTGGTGGCATCTGCTCTCCCCCATCCGCGCCCGCCTGCGCCTGGATGGGATGGGGCCCGTGATCTACATGGCGGCCACCAAGCTGTTCGTGGGCGCCCTTGGCATGGGGCTGGCCTTCGCCCCCTCCGCCCTCTACCCCTACTACGTCCACCACGCCCGGGTGTGGGGGATCTCAGCTGTCGATGACCAGTCGATCGCCGGCCTGATCATGGCCGTGGAGCAGTCCCTGGTGATGGGCGCCGCCCTGGTCACCCTGTTCATGCGGGCCCTGAGCGAGTCAGAGCGGGCACAGCAGCGCCGTGAGCGCTACGAACCTGTCTGAGAAGGTTTAAAGTCCCAGTAGTCAGCTGTCTGCTACTATGACAGTTGTCATAGTCTCACTTTCCGTGAAAGGGCTCGCTTCGGCGGGCCCTTTCATGTTCTAGCCTCCCCTGCGCAAGCTCTCCAGGATGCCGCTGTGACCAGCGATGGCGTCGATAAGGATCGAGCCCTTGGCGATCTCGGTGCCAGGGAAGATGATGCTCGAGCGCAGTTGGACACCGTCGCCGACCTGGACGCCGTCGCCAAGCACCACCGGCCCCATCAGGCGCACCCCTGAGCCGATGCCCACGTCACGGCCAATCCAGGCCTGCCCTTCCAGCTCGGTGTCCTCCCGCAGCGGCGAGGCGCCCACCGCCACCACTCCCGGTCTCAGCTCCTCTCCCTCAACCTTGAGGCGCAGCTCGCCGCACAGAGCATCGAAGGTGCCCTGGCGCAGCTCCGCCAGCGAGCCCACGTCGTTCCAGTACTCGCGCACCTCGTGGATGTGGAACGGCACATCGTTCTCGAGGAGCACGGGAAAGACGTCCTTGGCCCAGTCCACGAAGGGACGTTGAGGGAAGTAGTCGAAGATCCTCGGGTCGAACACGTAGATGCCGCAGTTGCCGAGATCCGACAGCGCCTCATCGGGTGCGGGCTTCTCCTGGAAGCCCGTGATCCGGCCCTCGCGATCGTGCAGCACCACCCCGTACTCACGCGTGTCCGACACCTGCTTGACCGCCAGGGTGGCGATGCCGCCAGAGTCGCGATGGCGCTGGGCGAGGGCCGTCAGGTCGATGTCGGTAAGCGCATCGCCGGAGATCACCAGAAAGGGCTCATCGCCGAAGAACTCAGCGCAGGCGCGCACCCCGCCCGCCGTCCCCAGCAGCTCCTCCTCGAAGCGGTACTCCACCCGCTCGCCGAAGTACTCGCGGATCGAGTCGGGGAAGTAGTGCAGGTTGGCGATCACCGACTCGAAGCCGTGGCGGTCGAGCAGGTCGAGGATGTGCTCCATCACCGGTCGATCGAGCACCGGCACCATCGGCTTGGTGATCTCATACGTCAGGGGGCGCAGCCGGGTCCCGAGCCCGGCTGCGAGGACCATCGCCTTCATCTAGTACCGGTAGTGATCCGGCTTGTAGGGACCCTCGACGGGCACGCCGATGTAGGCGGCCTGCTCGTCGCTGAGGCGTGTGAGCTTCACGCCGAGCGCGTCGAGGTGCAGCCGCGCGACCTTCTCGTCGAGGTGCTTGGGCAGCACGTAGACCTTCTTCTCGTACTCGTCGTTCTTGGTGAAGAGCTCGATCTGGGCGATCGTCTGGTTGGAGAACGAGTTGCTCATCACGAAGCTCGGATGCCCGGTGGCGTTGCCCAGGTTCAGCAGCCGTCCCTCCGAGAGCATGATGATCGCGTGGCCGTCGGAGAACACCCACTTGTCGACCTGCGGCTTGATGTTCACGCGCTCGATGCCGGGGATCTTGGCGAGGCCGGCGATGTCGATCTCGTTGTCGAAGTGGCCGATGTTGCCAACGACTGCCTGGTGCTTCATCCGCTCCATGTCGGCGGCGGTGATGATGTCCTTGTTGCCGGTGGTGGTGATGAAGATGTCGGCCGTGTCGATCACTTCGGCGAGCGTTTTGACCTCATAGCCCTGCATCGCCGCCTGCAGCGCGCAGATGGGGTCGATCTCGGTGATGATCACGCGAGCGCCCTGTCCACGCAGAGATTCGGCGCAGCCCTTGCCCACGTCGCCGAAGCCGCAGATGACGGCTACCTTGCCGCCGATCATCACATCGGTGGCGCGGTTGATGCCGTCGATCAGCGAGTGCCGGCAGCCGTAGAGGTTGTCGAACTTGGACTTGGTGACGGAGTCGTTGACGTTGATCGCCGGGAACAGCAGCTCGCCGGACTCGACCATCTCGTACAGACGGTGCACGCCCGTGGTCGTCTCCTCGGTGACGCCTTTGATGCCCGCCCCGATCCGCGTCCAGCGCTGGGGGTCCTCGGTGAGCGTGCGGGTGAGCGTGTTGAGGATGACCTCGTGCTCCTCCGATTCGGCCGTCGAGGGATCGGGGACCGCACCGGCGGCCTCATACTCGGTGCCCTTGTGCACGAGCAGCGTGGCGTCGCCGCCGTCGTCGAGGATCATGTTGGGGCCGGTCGAGCCATCGTCGCCCTCGGGCCACACCAGCACCTGCTCGGTGCACCACCAGTACTCCTCTAGCGTCTCGCCCTTCCACGCGTAGACGGGCACTCCGCGGGGCTCCTCGGGCGTGCCCTCGGGGCCGACTGCCACGGCCGCGGCGGCGTGGTCCTGGGTGGAGAAGATGTTGCAGCTGCACCAGCGCACCTCGGCGCCGAGCGCTGTCAGCGTCTCGATCAGCACGGCCGTCTGGATCGTCATATGCAGCGAGCCGGTGATGCGAGCGCCCTTCAGCGGCTGCGCCTCGGCGTACTCGCGGCGGATCGACATCAGCCCTGGCATCTCGTGCTCGGCGAGGGTGATCTCCTTGCGCCCGAACTCGGCGAGCGAGAGGTCGGCGACCTTGAAGTCGGTGTCGGTGAGTGTGGCGGTGGGTGTCATCGTGGACATGGCAAGTCCTCCTGTCCGGTCAGGTGAGCGCCCTTGCTACAGAGAGGCCGAGCGTGGCGGATCGGAACCGTCGCAGCGCTCCTCGGCCGTGCCCGACGCTATCACACGACTACGGCGGCTCAGCGTTTTGCGAGCGCGTCCTTCAGCTCGTCGATCACCTTCACCGGCCCGGGATCGACGCCGCGCAGAGTGGCGAGGTAGATCGAGACCAGGTCTCCCAACAGCACCAGCGAGATCACCCGCTCGATCGCCGTCTGGCCACGGGTCTCCAGCCGGAAGCTGGCCACCGCGCTGCCCGAGATCAGGCGCTCGGTGATGTCCATCCTCTCCTTCACCCGCGGGTGCGCGTCGGAGTCGTCGAGGAACACCGCCGAGAAGCGGCCCACGTCGCGAGCGCCCTCCCAACCGACGATCTCGTTGTGGTCGAGCTCGGGGAGTTCGTGCCAGAAGGCTGGCTGCTTGGCGTTCTCGTTGATCTGGGTCTTCCAGCGGTAGGCGATCGGGGTGGTCAGCCCGGCTCCGGCGATCACCGGCGTGCTGCCGAGCAGGCCGCGTGCGACCTTCTTGGCGAGCGAGTCCTCGGCGGCGTCTGGGCCCCACTCGGCCACCAGCTGCTCGATATGGGAGGCGGCCACGTCGATCTCCGAGGTCAGGCGCGGCCCCGCGCCGCAGAGCGCTGCCACCTCGAGTGCCGCCACGATCATGTAGGCCACCGCCGCACGGGGCTGAAAGCCGCCCGGCAGAGGGATCACGGGTACGCCGTCGGCTCGGGCCATCTCGGCCAGTCGTCCGCCGGTGGTGACCACCGTGCGCTTGGCGCCCAGCGCCCCGGCCGACTCGTAACAGGCGAGCGTCTCCTCGGTTTCGCCCGAGTAGCTGGCGCACAGCACCATCGTGTCGGGCGTGGTCCATGTCGGGATGCCATACGCCCGGGTCACGAAGATCGGGCGCGAGGCGTGGTCGCCGAGCGCAGCCCGCGCCAGCGCGCCGCCGATCGCCGAGCCGCCCATCCCCGCCACCACGAGCCCCGCCGCGGTGTCCCAGTCCTGCATGATCGCCGACTCCACCCGCCACAGAGCATCGCGCAGGTGCTCGGGCAGCGCAAGCACGTCGCCGAGCTGGTCGGAGGCATCGACCCTGGCGATGGCAGCACGCGTCAGCTCTCCCTCGGCAATGGGTGTAGCCGTCGCGCCGCTGTCGCTCATCTGATGCTCGCCTCCTGGGTCACGGGGGTGGTGGTCATTGTCGGGATCTCGTGGGGCTTGGGCCGCTACTGGCGCTGCGGGTTCTAGAACTCGATCGCCCCGTCGGGCAACTGCACACCAGGGAAGATACGCGCCCCACGGGTGATCACGTTGTCCGCCCCTACGCACGACCCCCTCGCCGAGCACCGCGCCACCGGTGATCTTCGTCCTGCTCCGACGCGACAGTCGCCGCGCGATTATGCAGTCACGCAGCTCGCATCCGGCGCCGATCTGGCTCCCCGCGAGGATCACGGCCCGCTCCACGACGCTTCCGGGACCGATCGAGACACCCTCGCCGAGCACCACCAGGCTGCCCACGTGGGCCCCCTCGGCGATCTGGACGCCGCGCTCGAGCACCGCCGGGGGAATCGCCCTCCCGCGTACCTCGGCGTCGTCGTGCATCGCCAGCCAGTCGCTGCCCAGCCGCTGGCCGCACAGCCGTCTGGACGTTGCCCTCGATGATGTCGAAGGTGCCCTGGAGGTAGCGATCGGGAGTGCCGATGTCGAGCCAGTAGCTCTCCGAGGGAAACCCGTAGAGGCCGTCGCCCACGAGCGCGGGCCACACCTCACGCTCGATCGAGACGTTGCTATCCGGGGGCACCAGCTCGAGGATCTCGCGCTCGAGCACATAGGCACCGGCGCTGATCAGGTTGCTGTCGACCTCGCCGGGCTCGGGCTTCTCGACGAACTCCCGCACCGCATGGTCGTCGTCGAGCACCACCACGCCGTAGGCGCTGGGATCCTCGACCGGCACGAGCGCGAGCGTCCCCCGCGCGCCCGTTCGCTCGTGCTGGGCGATCTGGGCGGTGAGGTCGATGTCGGTGAGGACGTCGCCGTTGAGCATCAGGAAGCGCTCGTCGAGCATCGGCTCGGCGAGCTTCAGCGCTCCGGCCGTTCCGCGCGGCTCTGGCTCCTCGACGAAGCGCAGACGAATCCCCAGGCCGCGCGCCGTCGCCGAGAACGTCGCGCACGCTGTCGGCCAGGAACCCGCACGACATGATCACGTCGTCGATGCCATGGCCGAGCAGCCATTCGAGCATGAAAGAGATGAACGGCCGGTCGACCAGCTGCACCACCGGCTTGGGAACGCGTGGAGGTGAGCGGACGCAGGCGGGTGCCCTGCCCGCCGACCAGGATCACAGCCTGGATGAGCTCACCGCCTCCCGATTCCCTCGTAGATCATGCCCGGCCCCACGCACAGCGCCCGGGTCGAGCGCGTTGCGCCCGTCGATCAGCACGTTCCCGGCCATGGCCCCCGCGACGGCAGCCCAGTCGAGCTCGACCAGCTCGCTCCACTCGGTCACCAGCACCGCCGCATCGGCATCTCGCAGCGCATCGAGCGGCGAGTCGGCGAAGTCGATCCCAGACACGAGCGCCCGGGCCTGCTCCTCGGCCACCGGGTCATATGCGCTGACCAACGCCCCGTCGGCCTGCAGACGGGCGGAGAGCACGAGCGAGGACGCCTCGCGCATGTCGTCGGTGTTGGGCTTGAAGGCCAGCCCCAGCAGCGCGATGCGCTTGCCGGCGAGTCCGCCGAGATGGCGCTGAAGCTTGCCGATCACGCGACGCTTCTGCAGGTCGTTGACCTCGATCACCGCTGTGAGCAGCTGGAAGTGATAACCGGAGTTGCCCGCCAGCTGCTTCAGCGCGTCGACGTCCTTGGGAAAGCAGCTACCACCGAAGCCGATGCCGGCCTGCAGGAACTTCGCGCCGATGCGATCGTCGAGGCCCATGCCGCGCGCCACCTCGACCACGTCGGCGCCCGTCTCCTCGCAGACGTTGGCGATCTCGTTGATGAACGAGATCTTCGTCGCCAGGAAGGCGTTGGAGGCGAGCTTGACCATCTCGGCGCTCGCCACGTCGGTGCGCACCAGCGGGGCGTTCAGACGGCGCGTAGAGATCGACCACCGCGTCGCCCGCCCAGCCGCCCTCGTCGCCGACCACGACCCGGTCGGGGTTCAGGAAGTCCTTGACCGCCGAGCCCTCCTTGAGGAACTCGGGGCAGGACACATAGCCGAGCGCCGTCCTTGCCGTTCTCGCCGAATACCCGCTGCAGCGAGGCACCGGTGCCGCAGGGCACGGTCGACTTCATCACCAGCGCATGGTCCTTGGAGGCCGGGATCGCGCTCGACCACGGCGTGCACTGCCGAGAGGTCCGCGTCGCCGGAGTAGGTGGGCGGGGTGCCCACCGCCACGAACAGCAGCCGAGCGTGCTCGAGCGCGTCGGCGAGCTCGGTGGAGAAGTGCAGGCGCTCGGCGTTGCGCGCCAGCAGCTCCTTCAGGCCGGGCTCGTAGATCGGAACCTCGCCGCGGCGCAGGCGCTCGATCTTGGCCGCGTCGATGTCCACGCACCACACCTCGCTGCCCAGCTCGGCGAAGCCGGCGGCGGTCACCAGCCCGACATAGCCGGTGCCGATCACTCCGATTGGCTCTTGGCGGGCGCTCATGAGTCGGGGAAGGCTAGTGGGTGACGACTGGAAACGTTGTGTACAGGTGGGTCAGGCCGCCGGGCCAGAGGGCGAGCCGATACGGAATACCGGGTGCTTGGGCGCAGCGCCACGCATCTCCTCCTCCGAGGAGTCAGGGCCAACACCTTCGAAGAACACGCCCACCTCCGCCTTCCAGCGCTTCAGGTAGGCCCTCAGGATCGGCTCCTTCGCGGAGTCCTCGATCTCCTGCGCGGCGAACGACTCGCTGCGACGCCCCAGCAGCAGACGCCCCTCGCCACTGGCACGGAGGTTGCGCACCCACTGGGTCTCGCCACGGGGAGCCACCAGGTAGCGCTGCCCGTCGAGCGTCAACAGGTTGACCGGCGTGCGCTGCGGCTGGCCCGAGCTGCGGCCGGGTACCTCCAGCACACGCGAGCCGAGCACGCTGATGCCCATTCCCATGAGGAGGCTGACAAGGCGGTTGAACACGTTGGTGGTGAACCAGCCTGGGCGCTTGCTCTGGAAGTGAGCTGTGGCGGGGCTGCCCGTCGGCATTCTCAGAACCTACTGCTCGACCGCGAGAAACGCCTCGTAGCGGCGGGCGTCGCGCAGCGCCCGCGCCTTCTCCTCGGTGCCCTCCTCGGCCCGCTCGGCCGCCGAGCGCGCCTCGGAGAGCTTCGTCTCGAAGGTGGAGCGGTCGAGCGAGTCGGGCGCAATCGCCTCCTCGACGAGCACCAGAGCGCGATTGTCGGCGAACTGCATATAGCCCTCGGCCTGGACGAAGCGCACGACGTCGGACTCCGAGCGATACAGGCGCAGCTCGGTCGGCTCGAGCATCGCCAGCATCGGCTCGTGACCTGCAAGCAGCCGATCGAGCCCACCGACGGTGCGGGTGGAGAGCATCTCCACCTCCTCCGAGAACACCTCCCCCTCGGGGGTGAGGACCTCCGCCTGGAACTTCGTGCGGGCCATCAGTCGCGGCCGGAGGCCGTTCGAGGGCCAAGCAGGTCAAGGACGCAGGGAGCGTGGCGTACGACGTACGCGAGCGACCGAGGACGCCGACATGCGCCGGTCACGACGTACGCGAGCGACCGAGGACGCCGACATGCGCCGGTCATCGAGCGGCCTCGACGACCTGCTCGATGGTGCCCTTCAGGAAGAACGCGTTCTCGGGCACCTCGTCGTGCTTGCCTTCGATGATCTCCTCGAACCCACGGATCGTCTCGGCGATCGGCACGTATGCACCGGGGGTGCCGGTGAACTGTTCGGCCACGAAGAACGGCTGGGAGAGGAAGCGCTCGATCTTGCGGGCGCGCTGCACCGTGAGCTTGTCCTCGTCGGAGAGCTCGTCGATGCCGAGGATCGCGATGATGTCCTGAAGCTCCTTGTAGCGCTGCAGGATCTCCTTGACGCGGTTGGCCACCCGGAAGTGGTCCTCCCCGACGATGTCCGCCTTGAGGATCGTGGAGGTAGAGTCCAGCGGGTCGACCGCCGGGTAGATGCCTTTTTCGGAGATCGACCGCGACAGCGCCGTGGTGGCGTTGAGGTGGGCGAACACCGATGCGGGAGCCGGGTCGGTGTAGTCGTCGGCAGGCACGTAGATCGCCTGCACCGAGGTCACCGAGCCGCGCTTGGTGGAGGTGATCCGCTCCTGCAGCTGGCCCATCTCGGTCTCCAGTGTCGGCTGGTAGCCCACCTGGGAGGGCATCCGCCCGAGCAGCGCCGAGACCTCGGAGCCGGCCTGGACGAAGCGGAAGATGTTGTCGATGAACAGCAGCACGTCCTGACCCTCGTCACGGAAGTGTTCAGCCATCGTCAGGCCCGAGAGCGCCACGCGCATGCGAGCCCCGGGGGGCTCGTTCATCTGCCCGAACACGAGCATCGTCTTGTCGAGGACGCCCGACTCCTTCATCTCCAGCCACAGGTCGTTGCCCTCGCGCGAGCGCTCGCCCACCCCGCAGAAGGCAGACAGCCCGCCGTGCTCCTTGGCGAGGTTGTGGATGAGCTCCTGGATCAGCACCGTCTTGCCCACGCCGGCGCCGCCGAACAGCCCGACCTTGCCGCCCTTGGCGTAGGGGGCCAGCAGATCGATGACCTTGATGCCCGTCTCGAACATCTCCGTGGTCGGGGTCAGGTCCTCCACACGGGGAGCGTCCTGGTGGATGGAGCGGCGCTCGACATCGGCCGGCAGATCGGCGCCGAGATCGATCGGCTCGCCGAGCAGGTTGAAGATCCGTCCGAGCGTCGCCTCGCCGACAGGCACGGAGATCGGCGCGCCGGTGTCGATCACCTCGACGCCACGGGCGAGCCCGTCGGTCGTGTCCATGGCGACCGCGCGCACACGATCGTCGCCGAGGTGCTGCTGGACCTCGCATACGAGCAGCTCCTCCTCGGCTCCGGCGCTGATCCCCGGCGCCTCCCCCTCGCGGTTGGCAGGAGTGCGGGCGATGGTGATCGCGTGGTTGATCTCGGGCAGGCGGTCGGGGAACACGGCCTCGATCACGACGCCCTGGATCTCCTCGATGCGCCCGATGTTCTGCTTGGCGGCGCCGTTCGCCGACTGCGTACCTGCTGGCTCTGTGGTGGGGGCTGACATTAGCTCTGTGATCTCCTAGTCATTCTTTTCAAGTTTGTCGGTGCGCGCTGCGGCCGCGGGTCTAGCTGAGTCCCTCTGCTCCGGCCACGACCTCCATGATCTCCTGGGTGATCTCGGCCTGGCGGGCGCGGTTCATCTGCAGCGTGTAGTCGGTGATGATTTCTCCAGCGTTCTCGGAGGCGCTGCGCATTGCGGTCATCTGAGCGCCGAAGAAGCCGGCCGTGGACTCCACCAGCGCCCTGTAGATCGAGATCTCCATGTAGTCGGGAATCAGGCGCTTGAGTATCTCCTCGGGGTCCGGCTCGTAGTTGACAAGCGCCCGTGGCCCATCCTGCTCGTCCTGCGGGGACTCCTCGCCCTGGCCCTCGGACTCCTCGCCCGCGATGGTGGCGTGGGAAAGCGGCAGCAGCCGCTCGTGGGTGACCTTCTGGGTGAGTGGCGATACGTAGGAGTTGTAGACCATCTCCACCCGGTCCACCTCTCCATCTATGTAGGCCTGGATCAGATCGTCGGCGATCGAGCGCGCGTCGGCGTATGAGGGCCGATCGGTGAACCCCGTGTAGCTACCGCTCATCTCATAGCCCCTGAACGTGAGCGAGGATACACCGCGACGGCCCGTCGCATACCAGGCGCTCTGCAGCCCCTGCTCGCTCAGCTCCCCCGCCAGACGAACACCGGCGCGAATGATCTGCGAGTTGAACCCTCCGGCAAGACCGCGGTCGCCCGTCACCAGCAGCACGCCCACCCGCTCTTCGTTGTCGTGCTCGCTGAGCAGCGGCAGGCGCGCTGCCTCCGCGCCGGCCGCCTGAGCCGCCTGGCGGGTCATCCGCCGCAGGGCGTCGGCGTAGGGACGCAGCGCGGCGATCCGCTGCTCGGCACGACGCAGCCGTGCCGCGGCGACCATCTCCATGGCACGGGTGATCTTCTGGATGTTCTTCACCGAAGTGATCTTGTTCTTGACGTCGCGCTGGGATGCCATGGTGATCGCTGGGGCAGCGGACTAGGCCGCGGCCGGCGCCTCCTGCTGGCTCGACTTTGTCTGGGCACGGGGCTCGTCGTCATCGATCGCTTGGCCCTCCTCGTCGAGGTCGTAGCCAAAGTCCTCGGCGAACGCCTCCAGCGCCTCGCGGACCCCCTTCTGGGTCTCCTCCGACCAGTCTCCGCCGGCGATCTTCTCGCGGAGGTCCTTGTGCTGGGCGTGCAGCCTTTCGGTCAGGCCCGTGAGGAACTCGCCCACGCGATCGACGTTCAGGCGGTCGAGGAAGCCGTTGGTGGCGGCGTAGATCTGGACCGTCTGGTCCTCCACCGCCAGCGGCTCGCGCTCGTGCTGGTTGAGCGTGGTCACCAGCCGCTCGCCGCGGGCCAGCGTGCGCTGGGTGTCGGCGTCGAGGTCTGAGCCGAACTGGGCGAAGGCCTCCAGGTCGCGGTACTGGGAGAGCTCGAGCTTGATCCGCCCGGCGACTTTCTTCATCGGCCCGATCTGAGCGTTGCCGCCCACGCGCGAGACGGAGATGCCCACGTTGATGGCGGGACGCACGCCGGAGTTGAACAGCGCCGACTCCAGGAAGATCTGCCCGTCGGTGATCGAGATCACGTTCGTGGGGATGTAAGCCGAGACGTCGCCGGCCTGGGTCTCGATCACGGGCAGTGCCGTCAGCGAGCCGCCGCCGAGCTCGTCGTTGAGCTTGACCGCGCGCTCGAGCAGCCGCGAGTGCAGGTAGAAGACGTCACCGGGATATGCCTCGCGTCCCGGCGGGCGGCGCAGCAGCAGCGACATCTGCCGGTAGGCGTAGGCGTGCTTGGTGAGGTCGTCGTAGACGCACAGGGCGTGTTTGCCGTTGTAGAGGAAGTGCTCGCCCATCGCGCAGCCCGCATAGGGCGCCATGAACTTGATCGGCGCGGCCTCGTCGGCGGGAGCGGCGACGATGATCGTGTTGTCCAGCGCGCCGTGTTCATCGAGCGTCTGGGCGAGCGCCACGACGGTCGACATGCGCTGGCCGATGGCCACGTAGACGGACACCACGCCGGTGTCCTTGTTGTTGATGATCGTGTCGATCGCGATCGCCGTCTTGCCCGTCTGGCGGTCGCCGATGATGAGCTCGCGCTGCCCACGGCCGATCGGGATCATCGCGTCGATCGCCTTCAGCCCGGTCTGCATCGGCTCGCGTGACCGGCTGGCGCTGGACCACGCCGGGCGCCTTGAACTCCGCCGGGCGCGTCTCGGTCGACCGCGATCTCGCCCTTGCCGTCGAGCGGGCGCCCGAGCGGGTCGACGATCCGGCCGAGCAGCTGCTCGCCGACCGGGATCTCCAGCAGCGAGCCGGTGCGCTTGACGGTGTCGCCCTCGGAGATGTGCTCCCAGTCGCCGAACAGCACGGCGCCGACGTTGTCGGACTCGAGGTTCAGCGCCAGGCCGGTGACGCCGTGGGGGAACTCGAGCATCTCGAAGGACATGCAGTTCTCCAGGCCGTGCAGGCGGGCGATGCCGTCGGCCACCGACAGCACCGTGCCGACCTCGGTCAGCTCTGCCGTTCCGCTGTCGAGCCCCTCGATGCGGCTCTTCAGGATGCTTGTGATCTCGTCGGGATTGATCTGCATGTGGTTCTCCTGATTGAAAAGATGGGCCTGACCTACCGACCTGCGCCGCCGGCTGGGCGGCTGTGGTCTCCTACAGGGCTCCTTGGGCAACGTGCCTGCGCAGCTGCTCCAGTCGGTTGCGAATAGAGGCATCGAGAATCGAGTTGCCCACCCTGACGACGATGCCGCCCAGGATGTCGGGGTCCACGCGTGCGGCCAGCGTGACCTTGCGCCCGGCGCGCTCGCCGATCGTCCTGCCCAGGCTCTCGGTGGTCGCCTGATCGAGCTCGATCGCGCTGGTGATCTCCACCGGCAGCGTCCGGTTCTCCTCCTCCCACAGCCGCTCGTACTCCTGGCGGATGCGGAAGATCACGGGCATGCGGTGGTTCTCGATGAGCAGGCTGAGGAAGTTCAGCGAAGCTCTCGTCGGCGCCCTCGAGCAGCCCGCCCGAGCGCCTCCTGCTTCTCCTTGGTGGAGAAGTAGGGCGAGAAGAAGAACACGGCCAGCTCGCGGTGCTCGTTCAGCGCATCGGCGAACTGAGCCGAGCTGCTCGCGCAGCTCGTCCAGCTTGCCCTGCTCGCAGTGCCACCTCGAACAGCGAGCGGGCGTATACCTGGGCGAGCTCCTCCATCAGTTCTGCGCGGCGTCCGAGGCGATGCCTGAGAAGTCCATCTCGCTCAGCGCCTCCTCGACCAGCCGCCGCTGGTCGGCGTCGTTGAGGGTCTTGCGGGTGACCTTCTCGGTGGCCAGGATCGTGAGGTCGGCGACCTCCCTGCGGATGTCGTCGAGCGCTCGCTTGGTGGCCGCGTCGATGTCGCGCTCGGCGCTGTCTTGGCAGCCTCGGCCAGCATCTCCTGGCCGCTGCTCTTTGGCCTCGTGCTCGTGCGACTTCGGCGGCCTGGCGAGCGCGCTGGACGATCTCGTCCGCCTGCGCGCGGGCCTCCTTCAGCCGCTCGCGGTACTCGGCGAGGATCTCATCGGCTTCCGCGCGGGTGCGCTCGGCCGTGTCGATCGAGTCTTCGATCGCCTTCTGACGGCGACCGAGCGCTTCGCTGATGCGCGGGAAGGCGAGCTTGGAGAGCAGGAACATGGTTGCGCCGAAGACGAGCAGCGTCCACACCATCAGGCCGATGCCCGGTTCGATCAGGAAGCCGCCGCTGGAGGCGAGCACCTGGACGGCGGAGACTGACATGGTTGCGATCGAGTCGAGCATCGCGTCAGACGATGAAGGCGGCGAGCAGCCCGGCCACCAGCCCGTAGAAGAAGCAGGCCTCGGTCAGGGCGAAGCCCAGCCACTGCAGCTGCGTGATCTCGTCGCGCATCTCGGGCTGGCGGGTGATCGCTTCGATCGCCTTGCCGAAGATGATGCCGATGCCGACGCCGGCGCCGACGGCGCCGAGACCACCGCCGACGCCGAGGCCGATCGACTTGCCGGCCTTGGCGACTTCTTCGGTCGCAGCCGCCATGAGGGTGATGAGAGCAATGTGCACGACGGTTGACTCCTTTAGTGGTCTTCGGCGACCGCGCCGCCGAGGTAGATAGCGGTGAGGGTGGCGAAGATGAACGCCTGCAGGGCGGCCACCAGGCCGACCTCGAACGCGAACAGCGGATCCCGAACGGGATCGTGAACCAGGCCAGCGCCGAGACCCCGAGGATCACGGCGAGCGCGCCCGCCATGAACAGGATGATCAGGTGGCCGGCGAGGATGTTCGCGAACAGACGGATCGTGAGCGACAGCAGCCGCATCAAGTTCGAGAGCACCTCGAGGAAGAAGATCGAACGACCGCCATCCCACCGGTGACGCCGCCCGGGACGAGCCCTTTGAGGTAGCCGATCGGGCCCCTTCGCGCGGATCCCTTCGAAGGTGTAGGAGATGAACACCATCAGGGCGAGCACCAGCGGGATCGAGAGGTTGGCCGTGGCCGCGTACAGCGAGAAGGAGGGGATGTGCAGGCCGAACACCGTGATCTCGTGCTCGGTGTTGGTCGGCAGCGGGATGTAGCCGACGAGGTTGGAGAACATGATGAACAGGAACAGCGTGCCGATGAACGGGAACCAGCGCTTGGCCATCTTCTCGTCGAGGTTGCCGCCGGTGATGTTGTCGCGCATCAGCTGGTAGAGCGCCTCGACGGCGGTCTGGACCTTGTTGGGGCGTGCCTGCATGCGGCTGGCGACGTAGATCATCGTCACGCAGGTGGCGATCGCGGCGAGGAACAGGTACAGCACGGCCTTGTTGATCGAGAAGATGCCGAGGTTCACCCAGTTGTCGAGCTTGAACTCGTTCTGGGGCTGGTAGGTGTTGTTGCGCCCGCCGCTGCCGAAGATCAGGAACAGCAGCGACGATGCCGCCGATCCAGACGCCCGCCAGGATCAGCAGCGTGCGTTTGGTCTTCGACGGCGGGGGCCTGTTGACCGGCGCCCTGCGGCGGATTGGAGACTGCGGCGCTCATGAGGTGCTCGGCGTGCCTGTGCGTGGGACGCCCGCCCTGCAGCGGGCTGTCGCGGGTGATGAAGGACATCACGAAGTAGACGGTGAAGGCGGCGAGCAGCAGCGCTGCGGCCATGATCCCGTCGTCCTTGCCGCCGGCGTAGCGGGCCAGGATGACCGCCGCGCGACGAGCCAGACGCGGCCCATCATGCCGGCCACGTGCAATCCGCGCTTTGACCCTGGAGTCGGCGGCGCGCCGGGCCCGGTCGTGGGCGAGCGCGACACCCGCCCGCGTCAGCAGCCAGGCGCGCGGCGCCGATGCAGGTAGCCGAGCGCGGGCATTCCCGCCGGCCAGCACAAAGGGGGCCGTCGCGAGCACCAGGCACACGTCGAGGTAGCGAAGGAAGAGCACGTCAGTGTCGAGGTCCGCAGGGCTGACCGCACGGGCCCGCCAACCCGGAGTCGGGCAGGGGGCTGAGATCCGCGTTGGCGTCGAAATCTGGCATGTGCGTAGGGCCACCCTACAGACGAGATATTCCCCGCGCTGTGTCGCGACGGAGCCGTCGAAGCGTCCCTCAACTGTCTGCGGCGGCGGCGCTAGTCTAGCTTGTCTTGGACTTCGTAACAAGTTTGTGACATGCGGTACGCGGGATCCTCGGATTTTGCGAGAAACCGTCGTTTACGATTGCCCGCCGCTGAGAGCCCCGCGAACGTCGGCGGCGAGTAGCGCCTGAGCGAGCGCCACGATCAGCAGCGAGGCGGCGATGGCCACCAGGCCGCCGACGATGTCGAGCACGAAGTGGTTGCCCGTGGCGAGCACCGCCAGGGCGGTCAGGCACGGATAGAGCACTGCCAGCATCGCGCGCCCAGCGGCGCTCGGACAGCCGCCACACCGCCACCGTGCACCACACCGCCCAGGCCATGTGCAGCGAGGGCATCGCGGCGAGCTCGTTGGCGTGCGAGGCCAGCGCGCCGGTGTGCCAGGAGCCGATCGCGTGGGTGCGAGGCCACCACGTCGGTGAAGCCGGGGAGCATCCGCGGTGGCGCCACGGGATAGCGCCAGAAGACGACGAAGGCCAGCAGCGTTGACGAGCACGAGCGAGTTGCGCAGCGGGCGGTAGATGTCGGCTCGCCGCCACCACAGCCACCCGAGCAGTCCCGAGCGTGACGATGAAATGGGCGTTGTCGTAGTAGTCGGAGAGGATCAGCCCGAGCGTGTGATGACCCGCCAGCCAGCGATCGAGCGCGTGCTCGGGATCGATGCCCAGCGTCTGCTCCAGGTGCAGGAGGTTCCGCGCGTTGCCCAAGGCGGCGCTCAGACGCAGCGGCGCGAGGTTGTTGATCGCGTCATACACCCACAGCAGCCACACGATCGCCAGCGCCTCCACCCACCAGCGCGTGCGCGTGGCGGAGGGTTGGTGCGCCTCTATCGAGGGGATCGCGGCGGTCGACCCCCCCGGCTCGATCGAAACAGCGGTGCTCAAGAGGGATCTGATGTTACCGACCGCCAATGATGTATCACCATGGCGATACACCACTGTGTAGGACCAATCACCACTGACCCGCCCCACCCCCAGCGGTATCACCATGGATATACACCAGCGCGAACGAGCACAACCCAACATGGCAGCTGTTCGCTTTCCCGAAAGACGACCACCTTGCGGCAGCGGGGCAACTCAGGGAAGCGTGGACTGCAGCCCGCGCTCGGCGAGCGTGTCGAGCACCCGCGGCAGTGCCGCAACGGTGCGCCGCCAGGAGTCGGGGGCGGAGTAGTCGTCGGCGTCGTGGAGCAGCAGCACCGAGCCCTCGCCGGCGCCTTCGCTCACGCGCCGCGGCGATCGACTCGGGCGTCGCGCGCGCCTCCCAGTCGCGCCCCCACTGGCTCCACAGCAGCGTGCGCCAGCCCCGCCCTCGCGCCAGACGCAGGGCGGCGGCGTTGAGCACGCCGTAGGGCGGGCGATACAGAGAGCGGCAAGCGTCCGGTATCCGCCTCGATGGCGGCCTCGGCACGGGCGATGTCCTCGCGCACCTGCCAGGGGGATAGTCGCAGCAGGTTGCGGTGACGATGGCAGTGCAGGGCGATCTCGTGGCCGGCGTCGACGATCTCGCGCCCGAGGCCGGGATTGCGCAGCAGCTGCTCGCCGACGAGGAAGAAGGTCGCGGTGACCCGCTCGCGGGCGAGGACCTCGAGCACGGCCGGCGTGCCCTGCGCGTGGGGGCCGTCGTCGAAAGTGAGCGCGTAGCCGCGCCCGCTGGCGGTGCGCATCCTCCACGCCCAGGGAGCGGCGCAGCCAGGGCCACAGGGGGCGGGTGAGCGGGCGGAAGACGGGCCGCGAGCCGGCGAGAACGGGGAGCACGTAGCTCGCCAGCGCCAATGCGCCCACGGCGCCCGGGATTGCGCCAGCTGGAGTGCGATGATCGTGGGCAGACATGGTCGATCTGGTGCTGGGCATCGGGGCGGCTGTGGGAGCCTCGACCCTCTACAGCCTAGGGATCGCCCTCCAGGCGATGGACGCCAAGGAGGCGCCGCACGAGGAGCACCTGCGCCTCGCGCTGGCCTGGGGGCTGATCAGGCGCGCTCGCTGGCTGCTGGGAACGGGCCTCTCGATCCTCGGCTGGCCGCTGCAGGTGGTGGCGCTGCTGCTCGCTCCGCTGGTGGTGGTCCAGCCGGCGCTGGCGGCAGGGCTGCTGGTGCTGATGTTCCTGGCCGAGCGGATGCTCGGCGAGCATGCGGGCAGCTATGAGTACATGGCGATGGGCGCCATCGTGCTCGGGGTGATCGGGGCAGGGGTGTTCGCCCCGCCGCGCAGCACCACCCACACCTCGGAGGAGCTGACCATCACGCTGGTCCTGGTGGGACTCGGCCTGGCGAGCCTGCTGCCCTACGTGCTGCGCGCGCTTCGGCCGCTCCCAGCCGGAGATCACGATGATCGGCGCGGGCCTCGCCTTCGGCTGGAGCGGCGTGGCCACCAAGCTCGCCTCCGACGACCTGTCCGGGCACCACCTCCTGCCGGCCGCCCTCTGGGCGCTGTCGACGGCCGCCGCGTCGGGCGTAGGGGTGCTCAGCGAGATGAGCGCGCTGCAGTCGCGACCGGCGATCCAGGTGGCGCCGGTGGTGTTCGTGACTCAGACGGTGGTGCCGGTGGTGCTTGCGCCGCTGCTGCTCGGCGAGCGCTTCGGTGGGACGCCGCTGGGCGGTGTTCCGCTCGTGGCCTCGCTGCTGGCGCTCGTCACGGGAGCGGCGCTGTTGGCACGCTCGCCGCTGCTGCTGGCCCTGATGGCCGGCGAGCGCATCAGCGAGGCCAGCGGCTCGGCGCCGAGCCCGTCGGAGCCGAGCCAGGAGACGATGCGCTCCAGCCCCGCCACCGACGAGGGCGAGCCGTCCAGCTCGACCACGAGCACGTCTCCCGCGCGCATCGGACGCTGAGGCAGGGGGCCGGTGGCGCTGATCCGCAGCCTGCCCCGCACGGGCGTGGCGCCGGCGGTGCGCGCCAGCACGAGCTGGCCCACCGACAGCCCGTTGCGGGGCTGCAGGAAATAGAAGCGGTGGCGCAGCCCCAGGGCGCGCGCCTGCGAGCGCAGCATCCCCCGGGTGCGCACCCAGCGCAGCAGCTTGGAGCCCGGAACTTCGGGCAGAAGCTCGTCGCCGAGCGCGTGCAGGCCGGCGACTCGGGCGCTGCTGGGCACACCGGCGTCGTCGGCCACCGTCACGTGTATCCCCTTGGCTGCAAGCTCCGAGGCGATCAGGGGGACGTCACCCGAGGGTGCGTGGACGATCAGGCCCACATCGGCCTGGGAGGTGTTCACGTGGACCAGCGTGTCCACGTCGAGCACCTTGGCCGCAACCGCGCTCACCTCATCTGTGGACATCATCCAGGAGCCCACCCCGATCAGCAGCACGAGTTGGGTGGCGAGAGCGGCAACGCGCAGCTTCCACAAGGGGATGGGGTTCACCCGACGGGGTGCCTTGAGAACGACATCGACGGCGGAGGGGCCCTCGAGGGGCGGGGCGAGGGTGCTCTGGCCCGTCTCCGCCGGGCCTTCGCCCGCGGCGAAGCTCGCCCTCACATGCTCGCGCAGCTCGTCGGTGTCGTTGGCCAGCCGCAGGAGGTCCAGGGCGGCCATCGCCCGGGTGTTCAGACGGGCGTGACCCACGGGCAGGCCGTAGGAGACGACGGGCGTGCCCGCCGCCTTGGCCTCCAGGCAGGTGACGCCGCCAGTGGAGTGCACGAGCACGTCGGCCGCCGAAAGCAGGTCGGGCATCTTGTCGGTGAAGCCGTACACATGCACCCGGGGCTCGTTGCCGAAGCTCGAGCGCAGCTTCTCGGCCAGCTGCTCGTTGCGTCCCGCCAGGCACACGATGCTGGTGACCTCGGGAGCGCGGGTGAACTCCTCGACCGCGCCTGCGATGTCGCCTACCCCCCAGCCGCCGCCGGAGACCACGACCATGCGTCCCTGCTCGGGCAGGCCGAGCGCCCGGCGAGACTCGGTGGGGCAGCGGGGCTCGAGGAACTCGGCCGAGATCAGCGGCCGCACAAGCTGCACGCTGCCGCGGCCGGCGATGCGCTCGACGGAGTTCATCGACTCTCCGTACATCACCAGATGCGTGTCGATGCCGGGCTGGGCCCAGAAGAACAGGCCGGTGAGGTCGGTGATGGTGGCGACGGTGGGGCAGCTCACCACGCCGGTACGCCGTAGGCGCGCCAGCACCACCGTGACGGCGGGGTAGGTGGAGACGATCACGTCGGGCTCGTGTTCGTCGATGGCGCGAGCGAGGGGGCGCGAGCCGAGGGCGCACAGCAGCCTGCGTGCCACCAGCCGCACCGGAAGGACGTGCTCGAGCATCCAGTAGATGACGGTGTAGGTCCAGGGGAAGAACTTCAGCTGCACGCGGTAGCCGTCCTCCACCACCGGGCGCAGCAGCGGCCCCATCGCGGCGAGGCCGTCGATGATCTTGACCTCGGCCTGCTCGGGCGAGTCCTCGATCTGCTGCGCCAGCGCACGGGCCGCTGCCGCGTGCCCCTCGCCGACGTCGGCGGAGAGGATCAGGACGCGGTTGGGCCCGGGAGTCCGGCGCGATGTGCGTTTGCGGTTGCGGCGTCGCATTTGGGAGATGAGCGCGTCCATCTCAGGACGCCTCGGCAAGACCAGCCAACGCATGCGGGAGCCCCCCGACGGGCGTAGCTGTGTGGACAGGGTACCGGTCCCGCGGGACACTTGCAGGTTGGCCAGACGTAACAATAGGCCTCATCGAGGTCACGACTCCCATACCCCGCGCCGCCGCCAAAGGCACAAGAGCGCCCTGGAGCGGCAGGGAGGGCCCCTCCCGGGGACCCTCGGCGGCCGTCCGTGCGGTCGGCGGGCTGGGGCTGGCGGGCGTGCTCACGACGGTCCTGCTGGTGAGCGCAGGGGCGGCGGGGGAACCGTCGCAGTACGTGCCGGGCAGGGACGTGGGCTGGCCGGGCTGGCTCTCGGGGCCGCTGGCAGGGCTCGGGATGAGCCTTTCGAGCTCCTCATTTCAGACGCTGATGCTGACCATGTGCGGGAGCTACCTGCTCGTGCTGATGGCGGCCCGCTCGCTGCCGATGGGAGCGCTGGCGGGAACGGTGGTGGCGGCGCACCTGGCGCTCCTGTTGGGGCCGCCGCTGCTCTCCCAGGACGTGTTCGGCTACCTGGCCTTCGCGCGCATGGGGGCGCTGCATGGCCTCGACCCCTACACCCATGTGCCCGCCGAGATCTTCACCGACCCCACCTATGCGTTCATCGGCTGGCCCTTCCAGCACTCCCCCTATGGCCCCCTGTTCACGCTGGCCAGCTACGCGGTGGCCCCACTGGGGGTGGCGGGCGGCCTGTGGGCGCTGAAGGTGGTTGCTGTGCTGTCGAGCCTGGGGGCCGTCGCACTGGTTGCGAGGGCGGCCGAGCGGCTCGGGCACTCGGGCCGCTGGGCGGCGGCCTTCGTGGGGCTCAACCCGGTGCTGCTGGTGATGGCTGTAGGGGGAGCGCACAACGACACGCTGGTGCTGTGCGCCCTGGCGCTCGCCCTGGCGCTCACCGCCGGCGCCGCTCCACGGGGGCGGGGCGGGGCGATGGCGCTGGCGGCAGGGGTGGGCGTGAAGCTCACAGCGGGGCTTGTGCTCCCCTTCCTCATCCTCTCCTCCCCCCAGGCACGCGAGCGGTGGCGGGCGGCGGCGGCCGCTCTGCTGGGCCTGTGGATGCTGGTGGCGGTGGGAATCGCCGGCTTCGGAGTGCACGCGCTCGGGTTCCTCGATGCGATCGGCGAGCAGCAGCAGATAGTGGCCTCTCACAGCATCCCCGCCGAGACGGCGCGGCTGGTGGGCCTGAGCGGGGCGACCCCCGAATGGTGGCGGGAGCTGTTCGTGGGGGGCTTCCTGGTGGTGCTGCTGGTGTGCCTGTGGCGTACGGCCCGCGCAACGGCCGATTGGCGGGTGGCGGCGGGCTGGGCCACCTTCGCCCTGCTGCTCTCCACAGCGTGGCTGTTGCCCTGGTATGCGATCTGGCTGCTGCCGCTAGCGGCCGTCAGCGGCGATCGGCGCCTGCGCGCCGCCACGCTGCTCTTTTGCGCCTACGCCGTGCTCATCCACCTGCCGCTCGCCGACCCCCTCCTGAACCCCCCGAGGTACCACATCATCAACCACCTGCGTATCGCCGTTCCCGGGCTGCGCCACCGCCTGGAACTCACCGGTTTCCAGGTCCTGCGCTACGTGCACATCGATCTCCGCTGGTGAGGCCTCGGGGCGCAACAGACGGATCCGCATGGCATCCAGACGCCTGAACTTGAGGATCTCGAGGACATAGACGAGGTACACGCTGGCCGCCACCACGATCAGACCGAGACCGACGAGCACGAGGGTCCAACCGGTGTGGTAGTGGCCTTTGTGGTCGCTGTAGGGGATGAACCGCAGAGCCAGAGCGAGTCCGGCGAGCAGCAGGGTCCAGGCGTAGAGGTAGGCGATGGTGCGCCTGCTGGAGAAGCCGATGCGGGCCATGCGATGGTGGAAGTGCTCGTTGTCGGGCCGGTAGATGGGCTGCTTGTACTTCAGCCGCTTGAGCACCACGAAGGTGGTGTCGAGGAAGGGCACCGCCAGGAGGATCAAGGGCAGCACGAAGGACACGACGGCGGCCGTCTTGACGGCCGCCTCGACGGTGATCACCCCCATCAGCAGCCCCAGCAGGTTGGCTCCGCAGTCGCCCATGAAGCTGGAGGCTGGAGGGAAGTTGTAGAGCAGAAAACCGAGAGCGGCGCCGGCGGTGAGAGCGGCCAGCACCCCCGGTTCCTGACGGTCGAGGTCGAAGGCGATGATGGCCATGGCGACGGCGATGATCACGCATACCCCCGCCGCCAGCCCGTCGACCCCGTCGGAGAAGTTGACCACGTTCATCATCGCCACCAGCCCGATCACGGTGAGGACGGGGCCGGCGTTGGTGACGCCGGCGTTGGGGAAGTGCAGGGTGCCGGCGAAGGGCAGGGTGATGGCCTTGACGGCCACCCCGTAGTGCACCACCACCACCGCCGCCAGCACCTGGCCGAGGAGCTTCAGAGCGGGGTGCAGGTCGAAGCGGTCGTCGAGGGCGCCGACGACGGTGATGATGGCGGCACCCAGCAGCACCCCATGCCACAGCTGGGGCTGGCTTTCGCGGGCGTAGCCGGCGGGTAGCCAGATCAGGCCGGCAACGAGCGCTCCGGCGAAGATGGCCAGGCCACCCAGCAGGGGGGTGGGACGGTCGGACAGCCCCCGTTCGCGCGGCTCGTCGATCGCGCCCACCCGCCGGGCGAAGCGCATGGACAGGGGGGTCAGCAGCGCGGTCACTGCCGCCGCAACCAGGAATGCGTAAAGCGCGTCGAGCTCGTTCGGATGCGCCATCGACTAGCGCACAGCATCGCACGCGGGGAGGTCGAGCACGCGCGGTGGGCTACACGACGGGTTCTGCAGCCAGGCTCTCGTACAACGGGTAGCGCTCCACGATCGAGCCCACACGCTCGGCCAGCTCGCCCGCACGCGACTCGTATTCATCGGTCAGGGCCACCGCCAGGATCCGTCCCAGCTCGACGAAGTCCTCGTGCTGCAGGCCGCGGGTGGCCAGCGCCGGGGTGCCGATGCGCAGTCCCGATGCCTCCATCGGCGGGCGGGGGTCGAAGGGCACGGCGTTGCGGTTGACCGTGATCTGGATCTCGTGCAGTCGATCCTCTGCCTGTTTCCCGCTGATCTCGGGCTCGGCTGCCCGCAGGTCGACCAGGATCAGGTGCACATCGGTGCCGCCCGTCAGCACGTTCACTCCATGGCCGGCCCGCATCAGCTCGCTGGCCAGCGCTCGCGCCCCCTCCACCGTCCGGCGCTGGCGCTCTGCGAACAGCTCGCTGGCCGCGATCTTGAAGGCCACCGCCTTGGCCGCGATCACGTGCTCCAGGGGCCCGCCCTGCTGACCTGGGAACACCGCCGAGTCGATCTTCTTGGCGTGCTCCTGCTTGCACAGGATCACCCCCGCCCGGGGTCCCCCGAGGGTCTTGTGGGTGGTGGTGGTCACCACATCCGCCCCATGATCGAACGGGCTGGGGTGAAGCCCCGCCGCCACCAGCCCGGCGAAGTGGGCCATGTCCACCATCAACAGCGCCCCCACCTCATCGGCTATCTCGCGGAAGCGGGCGAAGTCCAGCTCGCGGGGGTAGGCCGACCAGCCCGCCAGCAGCAGCTTGGGCCTGCGCTCGCGGGCGATCCTTGCCACCTCATCCATGTCGATCAGGCTGCTCTCCCTGTCCACCTCATAGGCGGCGATGTCGTAGAGACGGCCCGACACGTTGATCTTCATCCCGTGGCTGAGGTGCCCGCCGTGGGCCAGCGACAGGCCCATGATCGTGTCACCCGGCTGCAGCAGCGCGTGGTAGACCGCCGCATTGGCCTGTGAGCCCGAGTGCGGCTGGACATTGGCGTGCTCGGCCCCGAACAGTGCCTTGGCACGATCGATCGCCAGCTGCTCGGACACATCCACCCACTCGCAGCCCCCGTAGTAGCGGCGTCCGGGGTATCCCTCGGCGTACTTGTTTGTGAGCACCGAGCCCTGGCATTCGAGCACCGCCCGGGGCACGAAGTTCTCCGAGGCGATCATCTCCAGCGTGCGCTGCTCGCGCTCGAGCTCACCGCGCAGCACCTCGGCGATCTCGGGGTCCACCTCAGCCAGCGGGCGGTTGAAATACTCGGGGCTCAGCTCGTTCATGGCGCTCTCCTTGACAGGCGATGACAGCTTCTCTATTGCCCAGGCGCGCGGCGGGTGCGCTGACCGCTTCCCGGTGGTCGATTCCACCTCAGGGCGCCAGTCGCGGCAGCTATCGACGAGGCTAGCACCCCATGCGGGGCACAGCGAACCGTCGGGCTTTGGCGTCATATGTCACCTTGAAACTTCTGTATAACCATCGTGATACAGAAGTTTTTGGGCAACAGGCGAACGACGCCCCACCCCCCGCTAAGGAACGTCGAGCAGCTGCGCCACTCGCTCTCGCGGGAGCGCTCCCTCTCGCAGCACTCGCCACTCTCCCTGGGAGGCATAGTTGCGCAGGTCGACGACGGTGGAGGGCGTGCCCGGCAGCTCGCCCCCATCGAGCACGAGATCGGCTCGGTCGCGGACACTCTGGGCCACCTGCTCGAGGGTACGGGCGTCGGGCTCGCCGCTGAGGTTGGCGCTCGACTGCATTACCGGCATGGACATCCCCTCCAGCGCCCCCAGATGATCGGGCAGCAGGGGAACCCGCAGCCCGAGGGTGGCCGGTTCGCTCCTGCAGGCGGGGCCGTAGCGCAGCTCCCAGTTGGCAAGCAGCAGCGTCACCGGCCCCGGGAGCAGCGCCTCCAACGCTTCTCGCTCCTCATCGGGCAGCTCTCCCAACGCCTCCAGCGCACCGGCAAGGGTGAAGAACATCACCGCCGCCGGTCGCGCCGGGGGACGGCCCTTCAGCTCGTACAGGCGCCTGGCAGCGAGCTCGCTGTCGGGATCGCAGCAGACGCCATAGACGGTGTCGCTGGGGAACACGGCCACCCCGCCCGTCTCCACGCAGGCCCGCAGGCCCTCGACATCCTCGGCAGTGAGTACCGCGCCGCTCATGACGGGGCGAGCCCCCCCACCACCACCCGCTCGATTCCCGCCAGATCGCGCTCACTTGCCACCCGCTCGAAGCCTGCCCTGGCCATCAGCTCTGCCACGGCGGGCGCTTGCCCTGAGCCCACCTCGATTGCAACCATTCGCACGCGCCCGCGCTCGGCCACCTCGTCGAGCAGCCGGCGAATCACATCGAGCCCGTCGGACCCGGCGAAGAGCGCTCGAGGGGGCTCGTGGCGCAGGATCTCGGGGGCGAGGCTCGAGCGCTCGGACTCGGCCACATAGGGCGGGTTGGCGAGGATCGCATCGAACTCGTCCCCCACCTCGGCGAGCAGGTCGGACTCCAGCCAGCTCACCTCCAGCCCCAGCCGCCGCCCGTTCTCCTCGGCCAGGTCGAGTGCCGCCCGGCTCACATCGCTACCCGATATATCGAGGTCGGTACGCTCGTCCTTGAGGGCGAGCGCCACCGCGCCGCTGCCCGTGCAGAGGTCGAGCACATGTGCCCCCTGTGGGAGCTTCAGGCCGACTTCGACCAACAGCTCGGTCTCCGGGCGCGGCACCAGCGCCCGGGCGTCCACGGCCAGCTCGATCCGGCGAAAGCCGCGGCGCCCGAGGATGTAGGCCACGGGCTCGCGTTCGATCGAGCGGCGGCGAACGGCATCCTGGAAGGCCCTCACGGCTGGCCCGTGAACGGTGAGCTCCCGTTCGGTCAGCAGGCGCTCGCGGCTCACCCCCAGCACGTCGGCCAGCAGCAGTTCGGCGTCCAGGCGCGGGCTCTCACAGCCGGCCGCCCCGATCGCGGTGACGGCGCCGTCGAGAGCGTCCCTGACGGGAGTGCCGACCACCCCGGCTGTCACGACGCCGTGGCCTGGGCCTCCAGGCGCCTGCGCTTCTCGTCCCCCTGAAGCGCCGCTGTGAGCTCGTCCAGCTCACCTTCGAGTACCTGGTCGAGATTGTGAACGGTGAACTTGATGCGATGGTCGGTGACCCGCCGCTCGCCGTAGTTGTATGTGCGGATCTTCTCAGCGCGGTCGCCCGTGCCCACCTGCGAGCGACGGTCTGCGGCCATCTCAGCCTGCTGTTCGGCCAGAGCCCGCTCGTAGAGTCGCGCTCTCAGCACCCGCAGGGCCTTCTCCCTGTTCTGCAGCTGGGACTTCTCATCCTGCATCGACACCACGATGCCCGAGGGCTTGTGTGTCACCCGGACAGCGGAGTCGGTGGTGTTCACCGACTGCCCACCGGGGCCGGAGGAGCGATAGACATCGATCTGCAGGTCGTTGGGGTCGATCTGGACGTCCACGTCCTCCACCTCGGGGAGCACCGCCACCGTGGCCGTGGAGGTGTGGATGCGCCCCTGGGACTCTGTCTGGGGAACACGCTGCACCCGGTGGGTGCCACCCTCGAACTTGAACACCGAGTAGGCCCCATCGCCCTTGACGGCGAAGGTGTACTTGCCATCGCTTAGCTCCAGCGGCTCGGTCTGCCATCCGCGCCGCTCGGCGTAACGGACGAGCATGCGGTAGAGATCCCCCGCCCACAGCCCCGCCTCGTCGCCCCCAGCGCCGCCCTGGATTTCAACGATCACGCTCTTGTCGTCGTTGGGGTCGCGCTCCACCATCGCCAGGCGGATCTCCTCCTCGATCTCCTCGATGCGCTCACGCGCCCCGTCGAGCTCCTGGCGCAGCTCGGGGTCCTCTCCCATCTCCGACAGCAGTTCTTCGGCCCCCGCCGCATCGTCCTGGGCGTGACGCCACAGCGCCGCGAGCTTGGCGGCAGCCTCGAGCTGGCTGTAGGCACGGCCCACCTCGGCATAGCGCTCGCGGTCGGAGATGACCTCGGCATCGGTCATCTGCTCGCCGAGCTCGCCGAACCGCGTCTCGATCTGATTGACGAGTTCTTCGATCATGGGCCCAGTGTATGGGGCCCATGGGAGACGACAGCTAAGCCACGACCTCGACGCCCACGAGGTCCTCGGCTGAAAGCTCGCCTGGCGTCTCGAGTGCCAGCACCGCCTGCAGGGCGGCTATGGCGACCTCGAGCTGCTCGAGGTCGGGCTCGCGAGTGGTGAGCAGCTGAAGCTTCAAGCCCGGCCACATGATCGCCCTCACCCAGCCTCTGCTGCGGTTGCGCCCGGCGAACTTGATCAGCTCGAAGGAGATGCCGGCGATCACAGGCACGCCGAGGATGCGGGTGGCCATCAGCCAGTACCAGGCCGGAAGTCCAATCGGCGCGAACACGAAGATCGCCACGATCATCACCACGAGCAGGAAGCTCGTGCCACAGCGAGGATGCAGGCGTGAGAAACGCTGGGCGTTGGTTGGCGTCAGCGGCAGGCCGGCCTCGAAGCAGGAGATCGTCTTGTGCTCGGCCCCGTGGTACTCGAACACCCTGCGCAGGTCTTTCACACGGGAGAGCAGCGCCATGTAGCCGAGGAACAGGCTGGTGCGAATAACACCCTCGACCAGCCAGAACAGGAAGGACGAGCCGAGCTGACCCTTGATCAGGCTGGTGATGCCCACGGGGATGAGGAAGAACAGCACGATGGCGAGGGCCATCGCCACCACGACAGTACCCGCCCATACGCCCTTGGGGATGTCCTGTTTCTCGGCCTCCTCGCCCTCCTTCGCCTCCTCGGCTGGGAGCTGGGCGTTGGCCGACACCTCCAGGGCGCGAAAGCCGATCACCATCGAGCCCCCGAGCGCCACCACACCGCGGATGATGGGGAGTCGAAGCACGCGATGACGCTTCATGGCCGAGTCGAGCGGGAAGGTGCTCACCTCGATCTCGCCCAGCGCCGCCTGCTCCGGGGAGAGCTCCCCCTCCTGCAGCTGCTCGGCGCTCGGCTTGCGCACCGCCACAGCCCAGTTGGCCACGCCCCTCATCATCACGCCCTCCAGCACCGCCTGCCCCCCCACGGGCGCGTCACGCTGGGCGTTCAGCTCGCCGTCAGCTCCCGCTTGCACCAGCGGGCTGCTGTCGAGCTCGGCCGGTCCTTCGGAGGGACGCGCCACCGTCGGCGCCTCCGGCTGCACGGCTGTCGCTGGACTCAGAGCGACCGCGGTCAAAGGTGAACCCGCGGCCGGACGCGCGGACATCGCGCTACTGAGCTGACCGAGCTTGCGCCGTGTGCAACCGGCCCTTGGCGACCCTGCGCTGGAAGCGCTCCACGCGGCCACCTGTGTCCATGAGCTTCTGTTTGCCCGTGTAGAACGGGTGGCAGTTCGAGCAGACCTCGACGTGGAGCTCGTCCTTGGTAGCGCGGGTTACGAACTCGTTGCCGCATGTGCAGCGCACATGGGCTGAGGCGTAGGTGGGGTGAATCTTTGTCTTCATCGTGAAACTCATTCTAGCGGCATGGCGAAGCTGCGTGGGGAGCCAACCCCGCGCCGATGCCCTCGACCGGCCCCTCAGCTTGCCGGCGTGGTGGTGGAAGGGGGCGTCGTGGGCTGGGCGGGGGGCGGCGTGGTGGGCGTTGCGCTAGCCGGCGACCCAGGCTGTTCGCAGCGGCGGGTGTGCAGTTCGGTGGCCGCCAGCAGCCGCCCCTTGGAGCCCACCCAGCGGAAGCGGACGGCCGCCCGGTAGAAGGCCGGCCCGGCGAGGTTGGTGACCTGCTTGAGGTACTTGTAGACCTTCACTCCAGGCGCCGAGCTTCGCCACACCCCCAGACCGGGGGCGCTGACCGTGCGATAGGCCGTTTCCCCGTACGCCCTCTCGAGCACGTCGATGCGCATCTCCATCCGCGTCGTCCCTGGGATGGCCGTCATTTCCCCGGCGAAGGTGGCAGAGCGTTCTTCCTGGACTTCAGCCATGAGGCATTGGTCGACGGTGGCCGATACCGTCAGCTTGGGGGTGGGCGCCAGCGCACCCAACAGGGCTTCACGGCGGATCGTGGCGGCCCTCGCTGTGGTCGTCTGGAACACACCGACGCTCAACGCGACCATCGTGGCTGCACAGGCGGCCACGAAGAGAATGCGAGAGCTCCCGCCTGGTCGGCTTTGGGACCGGATCATCACGCCCTCATAACACTCCAGAAACGCCCAGGTTTCGCGCCTGGGCGTTTCTGTCTCGAACCCGGGTCGCTCAGGTGATCTGGTAGAGCGGCCCATCGCCGCCCTCGGGCGTCGTCAGACGCCCGCCCTTGGCAGTGATCGCTCCGCACTGCACGCAGTTGGTGTAGTTGACGATCACGTCCACCTCACCGTTCTCGGGGGCGTCGTCGGGGATCTCATAGACCCCCGCCGGGCACATCCAGACCCAGGTTTCCGCTATCTCGCGGGGAACGTGCTTCTGGAGGCGGATGTGGTTGGGCGCATCGTCGCGCGTGGCGTTGCCCGTGATGAACACCGAGGAGAGCTTGTCGAAGGTGTATTTGCCGTCGGGCTTGGGGTAGCGGTCCTTGGTGTTGCCGACGAACATCGGCTCGGCGTCATCGCGGTGCCACTCCTGCCGACCCGGGGGAACCTTGCCTTTGGACATGATCGACGGGCCCGCCAGCAGGCTGCCGAAGAGGAAGCCCTTCTGGAAGGCCTGGCGCGTGTTGCGCACCTCGTAGAGCTCCTTGCCGACGCTCGAGTCCTCGATCGCCTGCTCGTAGGACTCGAACGAGCTCTCTCCGCGCACGAGCGCCGCATAGATCGACTCGGCGGCGAGCTTGCCCGACATGATGCAGTGGTGGACGCCCTTCAGCGCCGCCGTGTCGACCATGCCGGCGGCGTCGCCGACGAGCACCGCGCCGGGCATCGACAGCTTCGGCATCGACCAGTAGCCGCCCCCAGGGAGCGCCTTGGCCCCCCAGGCGACCCGCTCGCCACCCTCGAGGATGTCCTTGACGAGCGGATGCGTCTTGAACGTCTGCAGCAGGTCGTGGGCCGAGGTCGTCGCGTCGCGGTAGTTGAGGTCGACGACGAAGCCGATCGAGACGAGATCATCGCCCGTCTTCTCGTCCTTCATCGGGTAGATCCAGGTGCCGCCCAGCTGCCCGTACTTGGCCGCCACTTTCAGCGGCCACGGCTGCACGAAGGTGTGAATCACGCGATCGAGCGGCTTCTTGACCTTCCACACCTCCTTCACCCCGAGCTCCCACACCTGCGGCTCGCGTCCCTCGGCGAGGTCGAACTCCTTGATGGCGGCGCCCGTGAGGTGCCCCCAGCAGCCCTCGGCGAGCACGGTGGCCTGAGCCTTGATGTCGGTGCCCGGCTCGAAGTTGCCGAGCGGCTCACCGTCCTTGCCGCGGCCCTTGTCGCCGGAGCGCACGCCGACGACCTTGCCGTCCTCGACGATCAACTGCGTCGCCGAGGTCTCGGTGAGGACGTAGGCGCCCGCCTCCTCGGCCTGACGCTGCTGGAAGCGCGCCATCGCCGAGACCGATACGACCTCGTTGCCGTGGTTCTTGAAGTTCGGCACCGCCAGGATCGGGACCGGGATCTTGGACTTGGGGCCGGTGAGCATATACACCGACTCCTTCTTGACCTCGCCGTAGGCGAAGCCCTCCTTGCGCCAGTCCTCACGGCTCATCTCGGGGAACAGCTCCTGCAGCGGCCCCGGACGCATGACGGCGCCGGAGAGGTTGTGCCCTCCGCAGGTCTTCGCCTTCTCGATGACCGCCACCGGCACTTCGCCGAGGCGCTCCATCGTCTCGGGGTCGTCGGCCAGTAGCTGCAGCAGACGGTTGGCGCAGGCCAAGCCGGCGGTGCCGCCACCGACGATCGCCACACCAACCTCGATCAGCTCATCCTCAGCGTCCAGGCCGCGCTTGATGAACTCCTTCTGGGAGTCCACCGGTGGCGGGAAGGCCGCGGGCGCGACCTTCCCATTGCTGGAGCCGTTACCGGACATCGTCAGACCTCCTGTGCTTGGTGGGCCGATTCAGCGCAATCGCAACGACTCCCGACATCCCTCTAGCTCCCCTTCTTGGCCTTCACAGCCTCTGTCAGCTTGGGAAGGATCTTGTTGAGGTCGCCGACGATGCCGAGATCGGAGAATTCGAAGATCGGCGCGTTGGCGTCCTTGTTGATGGCCACGATGTTCTCCGAGCTCTGCATCCCCACCTTGTGCTGGATCGCGCCGGAGATGCCCGCCGCGAGATACAGCTTCGGCGAGACCGTCTTGCCCGTCTGGCCGATCTGGGCCGCGTAGGGATACCAGCCCGCGTCGACCACCGCGCGGGTCGCCGCCACGGCGCTGTTGCCACCGAACGCCTTGGCCAGCTCCTCGGCCAGCTCGAAGCCCTCGGCCTTGCCCAGGCCGCGTCCACCGGCGATGAGGATGCTGGCACCCTCAATGTCCACGTCCGCGCCACGCTGTTCGCCGCGGGTGACCATCGTGGCCTGCTGAGCCTGCGGGCTCAGCTCGAAGCTGAGCTGCTCCACTGGGGCGTCGCCGCCGCCGGTCTCCTTGATCTCGAACGCGTTCAGACGCCCGATGATGATCCCGACCTGCGAGCGGTATTTGATCTCTGAGATCGCCGAGTCGCCGAGGATCGGACGCTCTGCGACGAGCTCGCCGCCCTCAGCACGAACTGCCGTGACCTCCATGGCCACACCGGCGCCGAGACGCGCAGCGAGGCCGGCGCCGATCTCGAATCCGAGCAGGCCACCGCCGAACAGCGCGTAGCTGTAGCCGCCGTCGGTGATCGCCTTGGCCATCGCGTCGACCAGGGGCTGGGCGAGACCCTCGGGGCCCTCGGCCACGAGCACCTTCTTGGCGCCGTAGTTGCCGAGCGAGGCCGCCAGCTCCTGCGGGATGTTCTCGCCGAGCAGGAGCGCGTGAGCCTCGCCGCCCAGCTCGGCGGCGAGCTTGGCGCCCTCTGAGACGGCGCCGAGTGAGTTCTTGTTGATTGCGCCGTCGTAGTGCAGCGCGTAAACCAGGATGTTGGCCATCTAGATCAGCTTCCTCTCGTCGAGCCAGGCGATGATCTTCTCGACCGTCTCGCCGGTGTCCTCGTCCTCGATGATCTCGCCCGCTGCCTTCGCCGGGGGCGCCTTCGCCGCGATCCACTGGGCCGCCGAGTTCTCGCCGCCAACCTTGGAAGTGTCGATCTCTGCATCGGCGGCGGTGATGGCGTCGAGGGGCTTCTTCTTGGCCCCCATGATCGCCTTCAGCGACGGGTAGCGCGGCTCGTTGATCGCGTCACCCACCGAGATCACGGCCGGGAGCTTGATCTGAACGGTGTCGTATCCGTACTCGGCCTGGCGCTCGCAGCGCAGGGCCTCGGAGTCGACGTCCATCTTGATCACCTGTGTCAGCGAGGGCATGCCCAGATGCTCGGCCACCACGGCGCCGATCGTGTAGCACTCGCCGTCGTCTGACTGCTGGCCCAGGAGCACCAGGTCGGGGCTCTCGCGCTGCAGGGTCTTTGCCAGGGCGTATCCCGTGGCGGCCACATCGGAGCCCGCCACAGCGGGATCTGAGAGGTGAACGGAACGGTCGGCGCCAAGCGAGACGGCCTTGTGCAGAGCACGAACCGCGCTGTCGGGACCCATCGTCACGGCCACGATCTCCTCGACGGGAACCGCGCCGCCCTCCTTGATCTGCATCGCAGCCTCGATGGCGTGCGTGTCATACGGGTTGAGGTTCTTCTCCCCGCTGCGGTCCATGCGCCCCGTCGAGGGGTCGATCCTCTTCTCGACGGCGGCGTCTGGAACCTCCTTCACCAGGACGCATATCTTCATTTCTCTCGACAACTCCTTGGGTTCTGTTGAGTGCGATCCTACCGCTTCGAGCGACTGACTGACGAGTCAATCAGTTGTTCGAGCACCAGCGGCGCCGCGAATGAAATCGACGATCGCCTGCGTGGGCGCGCCGGGGGTGAACACCTCGGCAACGCCGAGACGCTTCAGATCTGGGATGTCTTCGGCCGGAATGGTGCCCCCCACGGTGATCACCACGTCGTCGACCCCCTGCTCGTGCAGCAGCTCCACCACACGGGGCACCAGCGTCATGTGAGCCCCAGAGAGAATCGACAGGCCGACTGCGTCGGCATCCTCCTGGATGACCGTCTCCACGATCTGCTCCGGTGTTTGGTGCAGGCCCGTGTAGATGACCTCCATCCCCGCATCACGCAGAGCCCTCGCGATGATCTTGGCGCCGCGATCGTGGCCGTCGAGGCCTGGCTTGGCCACCACCACACGGATCTTGCCCTGGGTGGGAGCAGCGGCGGGGGTCATCGGTGCTCTCCGTCTGAAAGTTGTGTGCAGAGCATGGTCATACCGTCCTCGAATGGGAACATTACGTGCTCGGCAGCGCCCCACATGGGGCACGCCGGGCGGTGCTGGATCCGTCCGGCTCTCAGCGCCTGCCGGACCCGCGCCGTGCGCCCGAGGCGCCTTTGCGCCCAAGCCTGCGCGATTGTATGCCCCGCGCCCGCGTCGATGACGGGCGCATCCCGGATGGCATGCCCCGCGCCGGGGTGCTGCGCTCGAGCACGGCCCTCCCCACCGAGGCCACAGCCGTGCCCGCCCCGAGCATGGCGAGGAGCTTCAGCCGGCGTCCCAGGCGGTCGAGCTCGATGACCTCCCAGCCTTCCTCGGCGGCGATCCGCCTGAGGGTGGCGTCGGGGTTGACCACCACCGCGTGGCGCACAGCGCGGAGCATCGGCAGGTCCGACTCGGAGTCCGAGTAGGCATAGGAGGAGTCGAGATACAGGCCCTCGCGCTCGGCCAGCTCGCGCATCGAGAGCACCTTGCCCTCGCGGTAGTTGAAGGGCCCTGCCGGCCTGCCGGTGTAGCGTCCGTCGACGATCTCAGAGCGCGAGCCCAACCCACCGTCGAAGGCCAGCACCCTGGCCAGCAGGTCGGCCATCTCCTGGGAGGCAGCGGTGAGGATGTAGACGGGCAGGCCGGCATCCTGATGAGCGTATGCCCGCTCGAGCATCTCGGGGTACAGCCGCGGGAGCACGCCCGAGAGCACCCGCGGAGAGAGGCGCTCCAGATCGCGGACCCGCACTCCGGCGATCATCTCCCCCACCCGCTTGCGGACCTCATCGGCGCGATCGTCGGTCGATCCGAGCAGGCGGAAGCGGAGATTTTCATAGACGTCATGAACCAGCCGCGCCCGCGAGATCATCCCCGTCTCGTAGGCGGCACGGGCGAAGAAGATCCCCGAGGACCCCGCCATCAGCGTCTTGTCGAGGTCGAAGAACGCCGCCCCGCGCGGGCCGGCGGGCGACTGACCCCCGGCGCCGTTCGCGTCAGCGCTCACGGTCACCTCAGACCTTGAGGATCACCGCGTCGCCCTGGCCCCCGCCTGAGCAGATGGCGGCACAGCCGAGGCCGCCGCCGCGGCGGCGCAGCTCCAGCACGAGGCTCCCGAGGATGCGCGCGCCCGACGCTCCGATCGGGTGCCCCAGGGCGACGGCGCCGCCGTTGACGTTGACCCGGTCCTCGTCGATCCCGAGCATGCGGATCGAGTTGAGAGTGACCGAGGCGAAGGCCTCGTTGATCTCCCAAACGTCGATGTCGCCGGGTTGCAGACCGGCCTTCTCCAGCGCCTTCTTGGCGGCGCTGGCGGGCGTGGTCGCCAGATAGGCGAAGTCGTTGGCGCTCTGGGCATGGGCAACGATCTCAGCGAGCGCCTCCTTGCCGTTGGCGGTGGCCCACTCGTCGGAGGCCACCACGAGCGCGCCGCCCCCGTCGTTCACGCCCGGCGAGTTGCCAGCTGTGTGTGAGCCTTCCTTGCTCACGAGCCCCGGCAGCGCGGCCAGGCGCTCGAGCGAGGTGTCCCGGCGGGGACCCTCGTCGACCTCCACCACGGTGTCGCCCTTACGCCCCTTCACCGTCACCGTCACGATCTCCTCCGACAGGCGACCCTCGTCGATCGCCTTGAGGGCCAGCTCGTGCGAGCGCAGCGCCCAGCGGTCGAGGTCGGCGCGGGTCATCTCCAGCTCGTCGCCGATCTCGGTGGCCTCGACGAACATCTGCTTGCCCGAGAACGGGTTGGTGAGGCCGTCGTGGACCATCGCGTCGAGCATCTTGGCGTCGCCCATGCGGTAGCCGAAGCGGGCCTGTGGGAGCAGGTAGGGGGCCTTGGACATCGACTCCATGCCCGCGCCCACGCCAAGCTGCACGTCACCGGCGCGGATCGCCTGGTCGAGGATCACCGTGGCGCGCAGCCCCGAGGCGCACACCTTGTTGACGGTCTCGGAGGAGACCTCCTTAGGTATGCCCGCCTTGATCTGAGCCTGGCGCGAGGGGATCTGTCCCTGCCCGGCCTGGAGGACCTGGCCGACGACGACATGCTCGACCTGCTCCGGCTCCACACCGGCGCGCTCCAGGGCCGCGCTCATCGCCAGGCCGCCGAGCTCGGTGGCATCCAGCGAGGACAGGCCGCCGCCCATCTTGCCGATGGGGGTTCGCGCGGCGCCGAGGATCACTGTCTTGGGCATGAAAGCGGCTCTCTCCTGAGGTCGTTCATAGGGACGGGAAGAGGGAGAATGGTAGAGGACACCGCCGCCTCCTTCGCGAGCGCACCGCCATGGCCAGCCCAGGGGAGCGAGCCCGCGGGGGGCACCAAAGCGTCTTTCGCGGTGTGTCCCGCGCGAGCTGGATATCGTGGCGCCAATGCAAATATCAGCGATTGCCCAAGCCCCTCGCAGCAGTGACGCAGACACGGTCGCAGTCGGCGTCTTCGACAACGAGGGACACGCTCCCGAGTGGCCCTCCGCGCTCGCCGAGCTGCTCGCCTCGGGTGAGGCTCGCCGCTCCTTCGAGTCCGTCGCCCTCACCCACGCCGAGGGCAAGCGCTGGATCGTGGTGGGACTAGGCGCACGCAAGGACTTCACCCCCGAGCGCGCCCGGGTGGCGGCCTCGGTGGCGGCTGCCCGCGCCCGCGAGATCTCCACTCGGACCCTCTGCTGGGAGCTGCCGACAGACAGCGAGCCGGCGATAGCGGCGGCTCTGGTGGAGGGCACCCTCCTCAGCGACTACCGCTTCGAGCTGCACAAGTCCAGCCGCGAGGAGGACGCCGATGCTCCGCCGAAGCACCTCCAGGCACTGATCGTCTCCGCCACGGAGGACCTCGGCGACACCGTGGCCGAGGCGACGCTGGTGGGCGAGGCGGTGAACCGCGCCCGCGACCTGCAGAACCGTCCCGGGAACGACCTCACGCCCACGGCGCTCGGCGAATACGCCAAGGCGCTGGGTGGCGAGATCTCCGGCCTGTCGGTCGAAGTGGAGGGGCGCGAGGCCATCATCGCCAAGGGCATGGGCGCGTTCGCGGCGGTGGCCCAGGGCTCAGAGCAGGAGCCCGCATTGATCACCATCCGCTACGACGGCTCGCCTCAGGCCGGCGTGCCGATGCTTGGCCTGGTGGGCAAGGCGGTGACATTCGACAGCGGCGGCATCTCGCTCAAGCCCGGTCCGAAGATGTCGGAGATGAAGTTCGACATGTCGGGGGGCGCCGCCGTGGTGGAGGCCGTGGCGGCCATCGCCCGGCTGAAGCTGCCCGTCAAGCTCGTGGCGGTGGTGGGCGCAACGGAGAACCTCCCCAGCGGTCGCTCGATCAAGCCGGGCGACATCGTCACGGCGGCGAACGGCAAAACGATCGAGGTCAACAACACCGATGCCGAGGGCCGACTGGTGCTCGCCGACTGCCTCTGTCACGCCGTCGCCCAGGGGGCCGAGCGGATCGTGGACCTCGCCACCCTCACCGGCGCGGTGATCGTCGCCCTCGGCTCCACCTATGCGGGGCTGATGAGCAACGACGACGAGCTCGCCGAGCGGATTTCGAGCGCCGGTGAGCGAACCGGCGAGATCGTCTGGCGACTGCCGCTGCACGAGGAGTACGACGAGCTGATCAAGGGCGCCTACGGCGACCTCGACAACGCCCCCGAGGCGCGCAAGGCCGGGACCATCGTAGGTGCGGCCTTCCTGTCGAACTTCGTCGGGGACGTCCCCTGGGCGCACCTCGACATCGCGGGCTCGGCCTGGGACCTCGGCCGCGCCTATGTCGGCAAGGGCGCCTCGGGCTATGCCGTCCGCCTGCTGGTCGAGCTGGCTCGCTCCTACAGCGTTTGATCGCGTAGTTCACTCCAAACTGCTGTATCGCCATTGTCATACACCACTTGGCGAATGAGATACGCACTTCACGCACGGCTACACGGCCGACGGCCCGACGGCCCGACGGCCCGCTCCTCAGACAGTGACGGGCTCGTGCAGCCACTGCGCCACCACGGCCCAGGCCTCCCCTCGAGGATCGATATGCGAGCGGTGGCGCCCGGGCTCCCCCTCGATCTCGATCAGCTCCACGGCGCCTCCCTTGGCATCTGAGTCGCGCGTGTAGCGGCGGCTCAGCTCGATCGAGACGGTCTCGTCGAGCACGCCGTGGACGAGCAGGACGGGTAGATCGAGCGGGATGAGCGCGAGGGGATCGCCGATCGCGTAGCGCTCGGGAACATCCTCCGGAGCACCTCCCATCAGCGCCTTGGCTGCGCCACCGCGCCACAACCGGTAGGCGCCGGCGAGATCGGCCACGGCGGCCTGGCCGATAGCACGCTTGAAAGCGATCTTCGGCTGTGCTCCAATCGAACCGACTGGGAGATGCTCGCGACTTGCGGCCCACAGGGCCAGATGACCGCCGGCGGAATGACCGAGGACGCTGACGCTGTCGAGATCCAGCGGGGCATCCAGCTCGGCCAGGTGGTCGATGGCCGCGGCCACGTCTTCGAAGGTGGCAGGCCAGCCCCCGCCCTCGCCGAGGCGCCTGTACTCGATGTTCCACACAGCCCAGCCGCCTCGCACCAGGGCACCGCAGATGCCACGCATCACGACCTTGCCGTAGCGGCGGTGCCAGGAGCCGCCGTGAACGACGACCATCACAGGATGCGGGCCGGCACCCAGTGGCAGATACAGATCGGCGCGCTGAGAGCGATGGGGGCCGTAACGGTGGCTCTGCCCGCGGGTGAGGAAATCGAGGATCAGCCGCCTGCGCGCCATAGGGGAGGCATCCTTCCAGACGCGAGATGGGAGAATGCCCACCGCATGGACTTCGACCTGTCAAGCGACCACGAGCTGATCCGGCGCACGGTGAGGGAATTCGCCGAGGGCGAGGTGGCACCGGTGGCGGAGGAGCTCGACCGCACCAAGTCCTTCCCCTACGAGATCGTGGAGAAGCTGGGGAAGCTCAACCTGATGGGCATCCCCTTCCCCGAGGAGTACGGCGGGGCCGGCGGCGACACGCTCGCCTATGCGCTGGCGGTGGAGGAGCTGACGCGAGTGGACTCCTCGGTGGCAATCACCCTGTGCGCCCACACCTCCCTGGGGACCCAGCCGATCTACCTGTTCGGCAGCGAGGAGCAGAAGCGCGAGTGGATGCCGCGACTGTGCTCCGGCGAGCGCCTCGGGGCCTTCGGGCTGACCGAGCCGGAGGCGGGCTCGGACGCGGGGAACACACGCACCCGCGCACGGCTCGCCGACGGCGAGTGGGTGATCGACGGCGCCAAGCAGTTCATCACCAACGCCGGCACCGAGATCTCAGGTCTCGTGTGCATCACGGCGGTCACCGGCGAGGACGACACCGCCGGCAAGGAGATCTCCAACATCATCGTGGCCAACGGCACACCCGGATATGAGCAGGGCGAGCCCTACCGGAAGATGGGCTGGAACGCCTCGGACACGAGGCCTTTGAGCTTCAGCGACTGCCGGGTACCCGAGGAGAACCTGCTCGGACCGCGGGGAGCCGGCTTCAAGCAGTTCCTGCACATCCTCGACATCGGACGCATCGGGGTGGCCGCGATGGGTGTGGGCCTGGCTCAAGGGGCACTCGACGAGGCGCTGAAGTACGCCAAGGAGCGACACGCCTTCGGCAAGCCGATCTCCAAGTTCCAGGCGATCCAGGGCAAGCTCGCCGACATGTCCACCGAGATCGCCGCAGCGCGGCTGCTCGTCTACAAGGCCGCCCGCGAGAAGGATGCGGGGCGCAACTTCACCCTCACGGCGGCGCAGGCCAAGCTGAAGACGGGACGCCTGGCTGTGCGCTGTGCGGAGGAGGCGGTGCAGATCCACGGCGGCTATGGCTTCATCGAGGAGTACCCCGTCTGTCGCTTCTACCGCGACGCCAAGATCCTCACCATCGGCGAGGGCACCGACGAGGTGCAGCAGATGGTGATCGCGCGGGCGCTCGGGGCCTGAGCAGAGCCTTTTTCTGGGAGACAACTTCGCCTGTCTCCCGCAGTTGACAATGTGTCGCCGGCCCCCACGGTGAGATGCACGACCCCTCGCTACGCAGATCCGCGTTACGCAGCTCTGTATGTTGATTCTCATACCCATGAGCGTATACTCGGGGGGTGCCCCCAAAGCTCGACCTGAATCCGTTTCGCTACGGAGCGCTGGCCCTCGACGAGGCCTTCACCAACCGTGAAGAGGAGGTCGCGGAGCTCACCGCGGACGCCCTCAACGGCCAGGACGTGGTGCTGTTCGCACCGCGCCGCTACGGCAAGTCATCGCTGCTCTGGCGGGTCTCACAGGAGCTGATCGCAGATAAGGCACTCGTGGCTCAGGTCAACCTGATGACGACGCCGACCGTGACGAGGCTCGCGGAGAAGCTGGCACGAACGATCTACGACGACATCGCCTCGCCTCTGTTCCGGGCCAAGGAGCGGTTGAGCATCTTCCAGGGGCTGCGTGTGCGTCCCGTCGTCACAGTCGATCCTGAGGACGGCTCTTTGAGCTTCAGCTTCGACGCCTCCCCGCGACCGGAGGACATCGGAGCGACGTTGGAGCGCTTGCTGGAACTGCCCGGGCAGCTGGCGGGAGAGCGCAAGCGCCCAGTGGTGCTGATTCTCGACGAGTTTCAGGAGATCGTCGAGATCGATCCCGGGCTGCCGCGACTGATGCGCTCCGTCTTTCAGGAGCAGCCAGAGGTGTCCCACATGTACCTGGGAAGCAAGCGACACATGATGCAGCGGATCTTCAACGACGAGAATGAGCCATTCTGGCGCAGTGCGAAGCAGGTCGAGCTGGGGGTCATCGAAGCTACGCCCTTCAGTCGTTACATCGAGCGGCAGTTCACCCGCACGGGTAGGACGGTCGAGCAGGGCGCCATCGAAGAGATCCTGGAGATAACCAGTGGCCATCCGTATGCCACCCAAGAGCTCTGCTACTTCCTCTGGCAGGCAACGCCTCCCGGAGGCGTTGCGAGCGTCGATCAGGTCTCGAACGCCCTGGCCGGCGTGCTCAACTCCGAGCACGCCCACTTCAGCCTGATCTGGGAGGGAGCCTCAGCCCACCAGCGCCTACTGCTCCGCGCGCTCGCCGAAGAACCGGGCCACCCCTTGGCTGGGGACTATCGCCGCCGCCACAGCCTACCGGCGCCGTCGAGCGTACAGCGGGCCCTCCAAGCCCTTGAGCGAGCCGAACTGGTGAGTCGGGATGCCGGGCGGGCCTGGATCATCGAGCCCTTTCTCGCCCCATGGCTGCTCGATAACGCATAACTGCGTTACGCAACCATGCGTAACGCTCTTAGCGCGGCTCGAGCACCACGAGTGGGATCTCTCGTGGGGTGCGCTTGCGGTAGCTCTCATAACCGGGATAGACCCTCACCATCAGATTCCACAGGCGGGCACGCTCCTCGCCCTCTGCCACTCGGGCATGGACGGAGCGATGCTCGGAGCCGACCTGAACTGTCGTATCTGGATGGGCGCGGAGGTTGTGGAACCAGGCGGGGTTCTTGGGAAAGCCGCCCTTGGAGGCGACGAGCACCAGATCTGCGCCGTCGACGCCGTAGACGAGAGGGCTCGTGCGCCGTGTCCCGCTCTTGGCCCCGACATGGTCGAGAAGCAGGGCAGGGGGCAGGCCGGGAGTGCGGTGGCCAATGCGGCCGTTGGTGGCCCGGTAGATCGCGGTGTGGCCCGCCATCAGCCGTCCGAGGATCGGCCAGCTGCGGTCGGCGAGGTCGAGGTAGCCCATCGGGGCGAGCCTACTCCACAGTCTGCTTCACGCCCGCCGCGCGCTCCAGCAGCGTGGTTGCGGCGCTCGCCGGGTCCAACCGGCGGTTGACCACCTCGTCGAGGAGGCGTTGGAACTCGGGGTCCTCGCGCAGATCCTCCTCCAGCCGCCGCCGCATCCGGGCGGTGGCGATCGCCAGAACCTCATTGCGCAGGTTGCGCCCGCGCCGCTCTGCCAGCTGACCGCCGTCGAGGATGTGGGCGCGATGCTCCGCCAAGCGGGATACCAGCTCATCGATCCCCTTGCCGCGAGTGGCTTCGGTCTTGACGATGGGCACACGCCAGCTCTCCCGCACCTCCTCGGGCGTTCGATCGAGGTTGGCGAGGGAGAGGACACCACGAATCTCGCGGACCATGGTGTCGGTCAGGGGGTGCTCGGCCTTGTTGATGACGATCACGTCGGGGATCTCCATCACACCCGCCTTCAGCGCCTGGATGGAGTCGCCCGAGCCCGGCATCAGCACGAGCACGATGGTGTCGGCATGGTCGATGATGTCGATCTCGGCCTGGCCCACCCCGACGGTCTCCACGAACACGTCGTCGCGGCCGGCCGCATCGAGCAGGAGGGCGGCCTGCAGAGCCGCCTCGGAGAGGCCGCCAAGGGCTCCGCGATTGGCCATCGAGCGGATGAAGACCCCCGGGTCGAGGAAATGCTCGGACAGGCGGATGCGATCCCCGAGCAGGGCTCCCTGGGTGAAGGGCGAGGAGGGATCGATCGAGAGCACGCCCACCGTGCGTCCCGCCTCGCGACGGGCCTTGGTGAGGGCGCCGATCAGCGTGGACTTGCCCACCCCGGGCGGCCCCGTGAAGCCGACCACCTCAGCTCGGCCGGTGTGGGGATAGATCTCGCGCACGAGCTCCCAGCCCTCGGGGCGGTCGTCCTCGACCAATGAGATGGCACGGGCAAGGGCGCGGCGATCGCCGCCGAGCAGGCGCTGGGCAAGTGAGGTCTCGTCCATCGAGCGGGCAATCATCGCAGGGGTCGCCCATCTTCCGGCCCATCGCCTGAGTCCCCTACGATTCGCCAGCGACATGGAGCTAGTTGCCGAACCAGCCGTCGAGCTCGCCGAGGAGGCACCAGATGGGGTGCGCCGCCCACCCAGGCCGCTACGCGGTGGTCCCCTCGCGCTGGCGCGCTTCATGCGAGCCAATCACATGACGAGCCGCCACTACGCGGCGCTCTTGGTGAGGTGGGCGCTGTTGAAGCTCCGCTATGGACGGCGCCTGCAAACGGACGGCATCTGCTTCATCTGCCCGAAAGTGAAGCTCGAGATCGGCCGCGGCGCGACACTTAGGATCGGGCGTTGGGCGTGGATCGGACATGGCTGCAAGATCCGCGTCCACGAGGGCGAAGTGAGCATCGGGGCCAAGACGGTGATGGGGCAGGAGTGCACCATCTCCGCCTTCCAGCGGGTGTCGATCGGACGTGAGTGCATAATCGCCGACCGGGTGATGCTGATCGACTTCGACCACGGGGTGACCGAGGTGGAGCGCCCGATCCGCCTGCAGGGGATCTACAAGCGCGACGTGAGCGTGGGCCACAACGTCTGGATGGGCTACGGCGCCTGCGTGCTGCGGGGGGCGAGCATCGGCGACAACGCGATCGTGGGGACCAGCTCGGTGGTCACCAAGGGGGTCCCCGCCAACGCTGTGGTCGGAGGCATTCCGGCGCAGGTCATCCGCATGCGCGAAGCCCCCCGCTCGATGCGCTGGGAGTAACGGGGGCCCCGCCGCCAGGCCTATCTGCGCCTGGGCGCGGCGAGACGGAGGATGGCCGCGCCGCGAGCCGCGTTCCCGCCGACGAGCGACACGGCGAGCGTGGTGCTCAGCTGATGGCGGCGAGCATGTGCCAGCCCCCTGCGTCCCGTCGCGGTCAGGTGCAGGACGAGCGTCGCCGAGTGGCTCGGGCTGAGCGTGTAGGCGGCCTTTGCCAGCACGATGGTCCGCCTGTGCGAGCGCGACCCATGGCGCCTGACGGTGATCTGCTCGAGGAGCTCCACCACACCTCTGCACACAGCGCCCTGGCAGGTGATCTGGACGTGGGTGGTTCCTGCGGCGGACACCGCCAACCGGGAGTGCGGCGCCAGGAGAACCCGCGGGACGGGCGGCGGAGGAGGGGTGGTGGCGACGGCCGTCGCCACCACCAGGGTGTTGCTGCTCGCGGTCGCGTGTCCGTAGCTGTTGGTGGCGGTCACCTGGCATCCGAGCGAATGTCCCTGGTCTGCGCCCTGCACCACATATGAGGCGCCGCTCGCCCCGCCGATCGCCGCACCGTCGCGCTGCCATGCGTAGGTGTAGAGGAGGGTTGGGCTCCCCGTCCATGCTCCGTTGGAGCAGGACAGTGCCTGGCCGAGGGCGGGCGTCCCGAAGAGCACCGGCGCAGTGGCGATGACGGGCACTGTGCGCAGGAGCGCCACGTCGATGGCCTTGGTGTCGCTCCCCTGGATGACGTTGACGATGGTGGCGCTCGCGAGCGAGGAGGCGAAGTCGAAGTACTGGGGCAGGTACTTCAGTTCGAAGGGTTCGGTGACTTCCTGTTCGAAGAGAACCTTGTAGGTGCCCGTGGGCAGGCCCGCGATCGTGTATTCGCCGTTGGCGCTCGTGTAGGTGCCACCGCCGATGCCCGCTCCCTGGTTGTAGGCCCCCACGCCGATTTCCGCCACCGCGACATGGCTGACGGCGTCGGTCACCGTGCCGGAGATCTCACCGCCGACGAGGAGTTCGGCGTTCACGCCGCTCTTGGCTTCGCCCACTTTCACTTTGAGGGGACCGCCCGCGTAGTACTGGCCGAGGTAGTTCTGCGCGAAGAAGAACGAGTCCGGTTCGAACCTGATCTTGTATTCCCCGCTCGGCAGGCCGGCCAGTTCATAGCTGCCGTTGGCCGTGGTTTCGGTCGTTTCCCAATAGCCTTCCTGGGCCGGCGTCCCACCGCTGGTTTTTTCGGCGATGACGGTAATTCCCGAGATCGGTTCGTGTCCGGCGCCGGCGCTGGTCACGGTCCCTGAGATCGTCGCTCCCGGCTGCATTTTCGCGTTGACGCCGGCCGCGGTGAAGCCACTCGAGACGGCCACCGGATCTGGAGTCTGCTGCAGGGTCTTGTTGTTGTAGTACTGCGCAAGGACGTTGGCATGGGTGTTGTAGATGGGGTAGAACTCGACCGTGTAGCTGCCCGGATTCAGGTTGGGGACCGTGTATTTGCCGTTTGCCGCACTCGTCGTGTATCCGCTGTCGCCTTCGACCGATTCGTGCCCCGGCTGGAACGCCTCGATGCCGATCCCCGACAGGGGGGTGGACGATCCCGCTTCGGTGACGGTGCCCGAGATTGCACCTGGGCTTTGAGCCGTTGCGATCGGCGCGAGGACGAGCAGCCCGACGCAGGCGGCTACCGCGACGGGCAGGAAGCCGAGCAACCGCGAGTGAGACAGCGCCCGGCGAGAAGAGGAGCGGCCGGCAGGATGACGGTTCCAGCGGGACGAGGGCTTGCTCATGGGAACGCTCCGAGGATCGAAAGGCGTGACCTTAGGTCTGCGACTGGTTCCGCATCGTCAAGGCAGGGCGCGGAGACGCTACCAGGCGCCGCGGGCGTCCATCAGACGCCCAGCACCGCCGCCCGCTCGGCGTCGACTGCAAGGTTGCGAAGAGCGCTCACGTCTTCCTGCGAACCCCGCTCGAGCGCTCGCGCCAGCGCCGCGCGATGACCCTCGAAGCGCTCACGCGCGTAGGGCACGGCGATGTCGCGTGAGACCATGAACGGCCAGTCGCTCGCCTGCAGGGCCAGCAGCTGGCGAACTGCGCAGGTGCTCACGCCGTCCCCGGCGGCGAGGACCTGCAACTCGGCGGCCCGAGCGGCAAAGGCCATCTCGGCCACCGCGGGGGCCGACCACGTCGAGAGGTCTCCCCCCAGCCCCCAGCTGCTCGCCGGCCAGTCACGCAGCCCAGGCAGCTGGTCGATCCCAGCCGGGGTGCAGCCCTCCAGAGCATCGTCGAGGCGTACGAGCTCGAGTCCCTGGCGGGCGCACTCCTCCACGACCGCCTCCAGCCAGGCCACCCCCTCATACCACCAGTGTCCAAGCAGCTCGGTGTCCAGCGCACACACCAGCAGCCCGCCCCCCGGGATCTCGGCACGGTGCAGTCGCTCACGCGTACGGGCCACGAAGTCCGCCCCATGCTCACGCGCCAGAGCCAGCGCCTCGTAGCGATCGTAGGCATCCCCCCGGTTGTTCCACGGGTTGTGGTGGTGGATGGTGTGATGGTGGTAGTCCCGGTAGGCCCCGCTGGCGGGATAGCCGGCGTCGCTCCACACGAGCGACATGGTCGAGCGGTCGATCGGCACGAGCACGACGCCAGCGTCGCTCATCACGGGCCTGAGGTGCTCGTCGGCCCCCAGCCCGAGCAGGCGGGTGAGCTCGACGCAGACCGCCCTCGCCCCTGCATTCTCCAGCGTCCTGTCGAGCCAGGGCGCGTAGGCGCACTCCGGCAGCCAGAAACCACCGCGCCAGCTCTCGCCGAAGCGGCGCCGATGAGCCTCCACACCGGTGTGAACCTGGAGATGAACGCCGGCGTCACTGGCCAGCAGCGGCAGCACCGCGTGCGTCGCGGAAGAGGTCCACTGGACGTGAGGAGAGAACGCCCCCAACAGATCTCCCCCGCGCTCGCTCAGTCGCTCCAGGGCATGCCTGTACTCATCCCAGGAGCGGTCGAGCTCGCGAGCAAGATCCTCGTGTCCTCCCGCGCGCAGGCCCGCGGCGTCCTCGCGGTGAGTCTCACGCCGAGTGCCGTCCACGAAGGCGGCGAAGCGCTCAGACACGCCGGGGGCTTCGAGCTGGTCGCACAGCACCGGGGTCAGCGACAGCGTGAGCGGCGCCCCGCTGTCAAGCAGCTCGAGCAGCGGGAGGTAGGAGCCGACGATCGCCTCCCACAGCCACTCCTCGCCGAAGGGCCAGCGTCCGAAGCCCTCCACATAGGGCATGTGGGTGTGCAGAACGATGGCCAGGGCGCCGCCGCTGCGGCCCGTCACGCCCGGCACACCGCGAGGAAGTCCAGCGCCTTGTTGAGGTCGGCCTCTCCGGCGGGACGCAGCTTGAAGTCGGTGACGGCTATCGCGGGCGTGAACCAGTCGTAGAAGCGTCCGGTGATACCGAGCAGTGGATGCAGGCGGTCCCAGCCGATCCGCAGAGCAAGCTCGTGCACACGCAGCTTGCGGGCATGGAACAGCCCGTAGATCTCAACGCTCGAGAAATGCTCGCGGCACAGGCCCTCGAACTCCTGGTGGCGGTACTCGTGGACATGCCAGGGATTGCCCGACCTGTCGGCGCCCTTGGGCGCGAGCGTGAGCACGTTGGGTGTCGACACGTAGACAGCGCCCTTCTGGTCATTGGCGACGAGCGAGCGGAAGTGCTCGAGAATCGCGCCAGGCTGCTCGAGGTGCTCGATGGTCTGGAGGAAAACCACCGCGTCGGCCTTCTCGGAGAAGCTGTCCACCAGATCGCGCACATAGCGCAGGTTGGGCCTCTGGTAGCGCAGCCGGGCGTGCTCATGAGCCTCAGGGTTGGCGTCGACGCCAACCGCCGAGGACGCGCTGCGGGCGAGCACCTCCGTGCCATAGCCCTCCCCGCAGGCCATGTCGATGACACGCCTGCCCGCGATTCGCTGGGCGATCCAGTCGTAGACAACGAGGTGGCGGCGGTACCAGTAGTTCTCCTCGGGAACATCGGGGAGAGTGCGCTCGCCGGTGAGCGCCAGCGGCGGTACGCCCTCCGGCTGGTCTCGCTGCAGGTAGAGGGTCGGGGGGTTTGAGCTCAAGATATGACTCCAGTCGCGGCGGTCATGTCCAGGGGTTGGAAGACGCGAGCACGGCGCGCGAGTATATGGTGCCGCCCCGTGCCGCCCAGCTTGAGCGCCGAGGAGATCCGCGATGCCAACACCCGCTACCACGACGTGGCAGCGGGCCATTACGACTCCAAGTGGGGCATCGACTTCGGGGAGCTTGGCCTGAGCCAGGTGTCGGCCAAGCTGCGCAAGGCCCTCGGACACGAACCCGGTCACTATCCCCGGTCGCTGGAGATCGGGGCGGGGACGGGCTATTTCACGCTGAACCTGATGCGCGCGGGACTGATCGGCGAAGCAACCTGCAGTGACATCTCCCCCGGCATGCTCGAGACGCTGTCAGGCAACGCCCAGCGGCTCGGGCTCGAGGTGCGAACCGAGCCGGCCGACGCCGAGCATCTGCCCTTCGCCGACGGCAGCTTCGATCTGGTGCTCGGCCACGCGGTGCTGCATCACATCCCTGACCTCGCTCGCGCTTTCGAAGAGTTCGAGCGGGTGCTGGCGCCGGGAGGGACGGTCATGTTCGCCGGAGAGCCCTCGCGCTACGGGGACCGCCTGGCCAACATCCCCAAGCGCTTCGCGAGCACCGTGGCTCCACTGTGGCGACGCGCCATCGGTGCCGGACCGGCGCCTTCCGGAGACGGCGGCGAGCCCGACGTGGCCCTCGAGGGAGTGGTGGACGTCCACGCGTTCGCACCCGGCGAACTGTCCAAGGTGGCCCGCGATGCGGGGCTGGCCGACGTGCGGGTCAGCGGCGAGGAGCTCCTGGCCAACTGGTTTGGCTGGACCAACCGCACGCTCGAGGCGACGGCCAACCCTGACGATGTGCCCTGGGCATGGCGGCTGTACGCCTACCGCGGCTACCTGGCTCTCCAGGAGCTGGATCGCAGGCTGCTCGAGTCACGTCTGCCTCCGGCGATCTTCTACAACCTGATGCTCGCCGCGCACAAGCCCTCCGCTTGAGATCCGCGATGGAGCCGACCGGATCTGTTCGGGCCTTGGCGGGAAGCGACCTAAACTCTCACGATGGACGAGCGATCAGCCCGCGGCGGCTTCCCTCTCTTCCCGCCGGGAATTGTGGCGTTGCCGAAAGAGAGCGTGCCGCTGCACATCTTCGAGGACCGCTACCTGAGGATGATGGAGCACTGCCTGGAGGCGCCTAGCGGCTCTCCCGAGGGACAGTTCGGGATCGTGTGGCTATCCGAGCAGGAGCTCAAGAGCGTGGGCTGTGCCTGTGAGATCGACCAGGTGCTCGACCGGATGGAGGACGGTCGTCTCAACATCGTGGTTCGTGGCACACGGCCTTTCAAGCTGCTGGAGCGCCAAGACGATCTGCCCTACCCGGCGGGCGCCATCGAGTTCGTCGGCGACGAGGCCGAGGAGATCGACCGAGAGGCAGCCGAGGCGGCGCAGGAGCTATATCGGGAGCTGGTGCGCGAAGCCACCGACCGCGAGCTGGAGGGGCCGGATCTGGCGCGACTCGACGCCTACAGCATGGCCGCCACGGTGGAGTTCGCGGTGGAGGCCAAGCAGGAGCTGCTCGAGCTGCGCTCCGAGAACGCCCGTCTACGACTGCTCAGAGAGCTGCTGGAGAATGCGATCGAGCGCCTCGACCTCCTCGAGCGCGCCCAGGCCCGGGCACTGTCCAACGGGAAGGTCCGCTTCGGCTAGAGCCGAGCCTCGAGCTCCCCCTACTGCCCCAGGTGGCAGACCTGCTGGGCAACCTGGAGCACGAACAGCTGGAGTTCGTGAAGAACTTTGGGCTGTTTGGCGGAGTTGTCGCTGAAATGGACCGTTCCGTTTTCATCGCGCAGGGAGTAGCTCAGCACCGATCCCGGCCGGGGGGAAGCGAGAGATGGCCTGCTGCGGCTTCATGGATTTCTTCCTGAATCGCCCGCGCCTGCACGAGCTCGCGGTCACTCAGTTTGAGCGTGGGACCGCCGTTGCAGTGAGCGCCGCCTTCTTCGTTGACCAGCAGCGTCAGGCGTGCCTGCGGGGTGGAGCCCGTGCGGTGGAGAATGAACAAATCGGCTGCTTTCACGCCCCCGCAGCCGCACAGGAGCAGGGCCGCCACGAGTACCGATCCGAGCCCCCTGCTCATACGCTCACCGCAAAGCCGCCACGGCGCGGATCACCGGCACCCGACAGGACGCCTTCGCGGCGCAGTGCGGCCTGGACGCCACCGAAGAACAGGTTCAACGAGCCGAACCGGACGGTCGGCACGCCTTCGCCAAGCTCCACGAGGTCGACTCCGGGCTCGGCGAACACGACGCCATCCTCGAAATGGACGCGAGGGGCCTCCACCGCCTCGCGCGCTCCCAGCCCGTGATCCACGACCCCAACGATCGTCTGCAGCAGCGCTGAGCGTATGCGGTTGGAGCCGGCACTCCCCAGTACCAGCTCGACCTCACCGTCGCGCATCACGATCGAGGGGGCCATCATGCTCGGCATTCGACGCCCGGCGGGATGGCGATGGAAGCCGAGCGGGTTGAGATCCTCCTCGCCCATCACGTTGTTCATGTGGATGCCCGTGCCGGGCACCACCACCCCCGACCCCTCCCCGTTGGTGCAGGTGGTACTGCACGCCCGCCCTTCAGAATCGATCACCGAGATGTGCGTGGTGGAGCCCAGTCGCCCTCCCATGAAGCGCTCGAGGAAGCCCTTCTGGTCAAGGCCTTCGACGAACTCAGCCGTCCGCTCGGACTGCGCTGCTTCCATGGCCCGCACCACCCCACTCAACGTGGGAGGAGCCGGACCGCGATCCAGCAGCGCCAAGGCGTAGGCGATCAGCGTTCCGCCGGCCGAGGGCGGCGGGTTTGTGAGGATCTCACGGTCGCGGTATGTGACGCTGACGGGCTCTCGCTCGATGGCGTGGTAGCGAGCGAGGTCCGCTCGACTGAGCGAACCTCCCCGTGCCTGAAGCCAGTCGCAGATGGCTCCCCCGATGTCGCCCCCATAGAACGGCTCCGCCCCATCGCGCCCGAGCCGCTCGAGTGCCTCACCAAGCTCGGGGTTGCGCAGCAGCTCCCCCTCACCCAGGATGTGCCCGTCGGGCGCCCACAGAGCGGCGCACTCGGGAGTGGAGGTCAGCAGCTCGCCAAGGATCTCGGCCACGTAGGCCTGGCCACCGTTGAGGACCACCCCCTCCCGCGCCATCCGCGCAGCCGGTGCGGCGAGCTTCTCGAGTGCCACGGTGCCCCACCTATCCATCGCCTCACAGATCCCCGCCGGGGTCCCATGAACCCCGCAGGAGGCGGGGCCGATGTGGAAGACCTGGGCGGCGTCGCCAAAGGAAACGTCCACCCCCTGCAGCTCGGCCTGTGAGCCATCCTCTATGCGAGTAGGGGCCTCTACGAAGAAGTCCAGCAGCGTGGGCTCGACGCCCGCGCCGGTCACGAGCATGTAGCCGCCCGCGCCAAGCCCGGTGAGCAGCGACTCGGTGACAAAGGAGGTGAGCATCGCGGCCACCGCCGCATCGACGGCATTGCCGCCCTCGCGCAGCACCGTCGCCCCCGCCTCTGCCGTCAGCGGGTGCCCGGCCGCCACCACTCCCTTCTCAGCGATGCCCATTGCAGAGCGATACCACAGGGGGACCCATTGGCGCGCTCGAGGACGCAGCCTGGCGAAGCGCTGACGTGGGCCAGATCAGAAGTTCGGGAGGAACTCGGGTACTTCGAGTTCGTCCACCGACAGGCCATCGCGACGTTCGCGGCTGGGCCGATCGGGTGCGCCACGCTGCACCTTCACCTCGCCCGCTGCAGCCGGCTCTTTGAGGCGTCCGAGGCTCTTGCGCCGGCCCTCATCGCCGTAGCCGGTGGCCACCACCGTGACCCACACTTGGTCGTCCAGCTTCTCGTCGACCATCGCCCCGAAGATGATGTTGGCATCCGGGTGGGCCGCCTCGGAGACCGACTTGGCCGCCTCGTTGACCTCCCACAGCGACAGGTTGGTGCCCCCGGTGATCGACAGCAGGATCGAGCGGGCACCCTCCATCGAGGTTTCCAGCAGCGGTGAGGAGACGGCCTGCAGGGCAGCCTCGGTGGCGCGATTCTCGCCCACGCCCATGCCGATGCCGAGCAGCGCATTGCCGGCCTCGCTCATGATCGTGCGCACGTCGGCGAAGTCGAGGTTGATCAGGCCCGGCAGGGTCACCAGGTCGGAGATGCCCTGCACGCCCTGGCGCAGAACGTCGTCGGCCACGCGGAAGGCCTCGACCATGGCGGTCTGCTTGTCGAGCACCCCCAGCAGGCGGTCGTTGGGCACCACGATCAGCGTGTCCACCTCCTCGCGCCAAGGCACCCACGCCCCGGTCGGCCTGCTCGCGTCTGCGTGTGCCCTCGAATCCGAATGGCTTGGTCACGATGGCGACGGTGAGCGCACCGACTTCCTTGGCGATCCGCGCCACGATCGGCGCTGCGCCGGTGCCCGTCCCGCCGCCTGCGCCGGCGGCGATGAAGATCATGTCCGAGCCCTTGAGCAGGGCCTTCATCCGGTCGTAGTCCTCCATCGCCGCCTGGCGGCCGACGTTGGCGTCCGAGCCCGAGCCCAGGCCGCGCGTGAGCTCTGCCCCGATGTGGAGCGTGAGGTCGGCCGTCGACTGCTGCAGCGACTGCAGGTCGGTGTTGACGGCCAGGAACTCGATGCCCTCGACCTCGGCCTCGACCATCCGGTTGACCGCGTTGACGCCGGCGCCGCCCACGCCCGACCACGCGGATGATGGGCTGGCCGACCGTCGCTGGAGCACTCCCCGAAGCGGGTTCCCGGTACATATTCGTCGATGACCGGGCGTCGAGTGGAGCGCTCGAGCACGTTCTCGGGTATCTCCGAGGAGAAGGCGTGGCGCAGGCGCTCCTGCGGGTGAGGGCACGTGGACCTCGCTCCGGCTGGCCTGCTGCGGGGTTGCGCTCAGGGCGGGGTGCGGAAGCCCGCTCTCGCGAGGATGCGCCACGGGGGCTTGCGGGGCCGGCTCGCCCGCCCACGCCCCGGCGGGCTCAGCTTGCCGTTGCCCTGGCGCCTCGCCCTCCACAGGGAGCTCGCCGCCCTCCTCGGTCTTGCGGAAGAGCGCCGCGAGGGGACCTTCACGCATGCTCGCACGCTTAGGATTGGCCATGGGTGAGAACCTCCTGCGCGAGTTGCCGGTAGGACTGGGCAGCGACGCCGTCCGGCTCGTACTTGAGGACCGACATGCCCTTCACCGGGGCCTCTGCGAAACGAACGGTCTTGCGGATGCGTGAGGCGAACACGCGATCGCCGAAGTTTTCCTCGAGGATCTCGATGGCCTCCTTGGCGTGGATCGTGCGCGAGTCCACCAGCGTCGGCAGGATACCCTCGATGTCGACGCCGGGATTGAGGTTCTCGCGGATCATCGCGAGGGTGTTCTGGAGCTGGATGAGCCCACGCATCGACAGATACTCGCACTGAACGGGGACGATCACCTTGTCGGCGGCTGTGAGCGCGTTGATCGTCAGCAGCCCGAGGCTCGGCGGCGTGTCGATGCAGATGAAGTCGTAGTCCTCGAGGATCGGTTCGAAGGCCTTCTGCAGCGAGCGCTCGCGGCCGATCATGGTCGACATCGCGATCTCGGCGCCGGCGAGGTCGATCGAGGCGCAGGCCACGTCGATCTCGCGCTTGCGGACCACCTCGCGGATCGAGACTTTGTGGACGAGCACGTCGTACATCGATTTCTCCAGCGTGTCGGGATCGATGCCCTGGGACATGGTCAGGTTCCCCTGGGGGTCCATGTCGACGCACAGCACGCGATGACCCTCCTCCGCGAAGGCGGCGGCGAGGTTGAGCGTGGTCGTCGTCTTCGCCACCCCACCCTTCTGGTTGGCGAACGCGATGACCTTGGCCTTACCTTGCACGGTGGCTCCGATGGTCGATTGCTGGAAAGCCGTCCGGCTCGGTATTCGCATGGCGAGGTGGGATTCCTGCATGGGAACTAGGATCGCGAGATGACCACGGCGAGCAAGCCGCCCGCGGCGTAAGGGCACCCGCAGCCTGCGCACGCGCCTGCGAGGCAAGCGGGTGCTCGTGTGCGTGGGCGCGGGCGGGGTGGGCAAGACGACCACCTCGGCGGCTTTGGCGCTGGGCTGGCCGCGGCGGGGCAGAAGGTGGCGGTGGTGACGATCGACCCAGCCAAGCGCCTGGCTTCGGCGCTCGGACTGCGAGGAGCTTTCGGGCGAGCCGACGCCGGATCGCGGCCGAGACGTTCGCTGCGGCGGGCGTCGAGATGAAGGGCGAGCTGTGGGCGATGATGCTCGACGCCAAGCGGACATTCGATGAGATCGTCACCCGCCTGGCTCCCGACGAGCGGCGCTCGCGAGGAGATCCTCGCCAACCCCGTCTACAAGGAGCTCTCCACGGCGGTGGCGGGCTCACACGAGCTGAGCGCGATCGCCAAGCTGTATGAGCTCTACGAGGAGCACGACTTCGACGTGATCGTGCTCGACACCCCGCCGTCGCGTAACGCGCTGGACTTCCTCGACGCGCCCAACCGCCTGCTGGGGTTCCTCCACGGAAGGGCACTGCAGGTGTTCCTCGCGCCGGGCGGTCTCACCGCACGCCTGTTCGGGCGCGGCACCGCCCTCGTGTTCGCGATCTTCGCCCGCGTCACCGGAGTGGACATGCTCGGTGAGCTGTCGCGTCTTCTTTCGCTCTCTGTCCGGTGTGATCGATGGCTTCGGCGAGCGCACGGCCGGCGTGGCCGAGCTGCTGCGCTCGCCCGAGACGACCTTCCTGATCGTCACCTCACCCGAGGCCGAGCCGGCGCGTGAGGCACGCTACCTCGCCGAGCGACTGGCGCGAGGCGGGCATGTCCAGAGGCGAGCTGATCGTCAACCGCGTCCACCGGGACGGCCTGCGACGGCCACTCGTGCCGAGGAGGTGGCCGAACTGCTCACGGCCCCCCTCGGAGCGGGTCTCGCGGGGCGGGTGGCCAGCAACCTGGCCGACTTCGATGTGCTGGTACAGCGCGACCGAGCGACGATCGCGGCACTTACGCGCGAGCTGGGGGGCGCGACCCGATCCTGATTCCCCACCTAGATGAAGATGTCCAGGATCTCCTCAGCCTGCATGGGATCGCCGAATATCTCTTCGCCTGAGTGCCCATAGGTTCCCTCGTCCGCCGGCTGCGCGTAGAGCTCCTCCCGGGAGTCCTGGGGATCGGCGGCTACGGGCTCCTCGACCTCCAGGAGCAGCTCGTCGGCCAGGGCAATCAGATCGGGGTCGAGATGGCCGCAGATAACGTCGCGCAGCAGTGCACGCAGATGGTCGGCCAGATCCGCGGCGAGCGCCTCGGCGGCGGCGTGCTCGACGGCGCTTCCCGCCACCACCGCGCGCTCCAGCGCGATCGCCTCAACCGTGCGAGCGGTCAGCTCCAGACGCCGCTCAGGCGTGGCACAGAGCGCTGCGAGACGCCCGGCAAGCAGTCCGCTCGCCGGACCCTCGGGCTCGAGCAGGGCTCGCAGGGCGAGCAGATGGTCGCTCAATGCCTCGTAGGGGCTGGTGCGCTCGCAGCCCAGCTCGAAGCGCCGCAGCGCCCAGGCGAGCTCGTTGCCGTCAGGCGCGCGGCGAGAGACGAGGTTGCAGAATGCGCGCAGCTCATCCTCCTGCTCGGCGGTCACCACGAGCATGCCGTGCGGGCGTCCGCCCGCACCGAGGGCCAGCGGACTCCAGGCGCTGTTGCCGACGCGCGCCCAGGCGAGCGCTCCCAGCGTCACCCGTCCATCTCCGAACAGCCGCAGCGCGCGCAGCAGGTCGCGTAGGACTTCGCGCCCATGGGCGAGCGCCTCGCGCGGCTCGTCGTCCTCGGCGGCCAGGACGACCACCAGATGGCCATCCGACCCCACCTCGCCGGCCAGCGCGCCAGGCGGAAGTCCGTCGAGCGCATTGGGCTGGGCGATCGTGAGACCACGTGTGAGGGCCAGCTCCGGCGAGGTGACGGTCAGGCCGTGGAGGGTGGCCACGAGGGTGACCTCGCTGGTGGTGGCGAGGGCGGAGCCCTCCAGCGCTCGAAGGCCGCCTGCAGGCGCTCAGGATGCAGCTCGAAGTCGGTCTGCTCGGCGAACACTTCGCCCAACAGGGTGCGCAGGGCTGCGCGCACCCCCGCATCGCCGCCTGCCTGCGCGATCGTCGCTACCGACGCCGGCCACGTAGCGACCGAGCCCGTCGAATCCCGCGAGCAGCCGCGCGGCCTCCCGTAGCTCGGGCAGGCGCTCCAGCTCCCCCATGCGCTCGGCGATGAACTCGGTCGGTCAACGGGCGGTAGCAGTAGAGCGACGGCCCGCCGGAGCGCCGACGACGACTCTGCTGCTCGAGCTCGAAGGGCACCTCGGCTCCGGCCGCCACCTCGGCGTGGAGATGGGCAGAGGCCGCTTCCAGATACTCGGTGAGGGCGCTCTGCAGTTGAAGTGAACGCATGGTGCGCTCACTTCGCGGCCCCCGCCCGGCCTCCTGCCGCAGACGGGCGCGCAGCTCGTCTTGCAGGGCCGTGACGGACCCGCCGGCTTACGGGGCGGAGTGCCTCGGGCTAAGCGACGACGAGCTCGGAGGCGTCGAGGACGCCCCGCTCGGCGCACTCCTCGCCAAGCCAGTCTTCGCCGTAGGCGCGCATGTCATCGATGATCGGCAGCAGCGCCCGGCCCTTCTCGGTCAGGCGTACTCGACGCGCGGGCGGCACCTCGGGGAAGGTGTGTCGTTCGACGATGCCCTCCTCCTCCAGCGCTCGCAGGCGCAGCGACAGCGTGCGCGGGCTGATGCCGGACAGCGAGCGTTCGAGCTCACAGAACCGAGAGTGCCCCTCAGCCAGATCGCGAATGAGCAGCAGCGTCCACTTGCCGCATACGATCTGTGCGGTCATACACACGGGACAAGTCTCATCAAGCGCCATTTCAACCGTTACTTTACCAACTGAAGTAGAGGCGTCTGAAGGGCGGCGGGACGCGGCTAGGCGGCGCTCAGCGAGGGCGGTTTGGCTTCGACCTCGCGATTTGACTCGGCGGCGGCGACGTCCTCCATGGTCGTGCCGCGGCGTCCGTCGGACTGCATGAGGAGCTTGAAGTCGTGGGGGCTCGAGGCCACCCGCATGGCGTCCTCGAAGGTCACGCGGCCGGCCTTGACGTGGCCGAAGAGAGCCTGGTCGAACGTCTGCATGCCGTAGTAGCCACCGCTGGTGATGACCTCCACGAGCTTGCCCGTCTGCTCGGGGTCGACGATCATGTCGCGAACGCGGCCCGTCATGCGCAGGATCTCGCAGACCGCCACGCGGCCCCCGTCGGCACCCGGGACGAGGCGCTGGGAGATGACACCGCGGACGGTGCCGGCGATCATGCTGCGCGCCTGCTGGTGCTGGTGGGGCGGGAAGAAGTCAAGCATGCGGTTGATGGACTCGGTGGCGTCCACGGTGTGGATCGTTGACAGCACGAGGTGCCCGGTCTCGGCAGCCGAGAGGGCTGTCTGGACGGTCTCCTCGTCGCGCATCTCCCCCACGAGGATGACGTCGGGGTCCTGGCGCAGTACCCTGCGCAGGGCACGCTTGAAGGAGGAGGTGTCCATCCCGACTTCACGCTGGTTGATGGCCGAGCGCTTGTCGGTGTGCACGAACTCGATGGGGTCCTCGATGGTCACGATGTGCTTGCTCATCGTGTGGTTCATGTGATCGATCATGGCGGCCAGCGTGGTGGACTTCCCCGAGCCGGTGGTGCCTGTGAGCAGGACGATGCCGCGCTCCTCCTCGGCCAGTTCCCTCACGACATTGGGCAGCGAGAGCTCTTCGATGGTGCTGATGCGGTGAGGAATGGCCCGACAGACGAGCGAGGTCAGCCCCCGCTGCTGGAAGGCGTTGATGCGAAAGCGAGCCACGTCGGGGATTTCGTAGGAGAAGTCGACCTCGTGCTCCTGGGCGAACTCCTCCAGCTTGGCCTCGTCGCTGAGCAGCGTCCGCAGCGCAACTTCGGTCTCATCGCGGCTCAGCGGCTCCGCGCCCGAGTCGAGTGTGAGATCGCCCCGCACCCGATAGAGCGGCGCCGAACCCACCTTCAGGTGCAGGTCGGAGCCCTCCTTCTCCACGAGCTCGTGCAGGGCAGCCTTGACGTCGAACATGCAACCTGATCGGCACTCCAGCGCAAAGCCTTGAATGCCGCCCTACACGTTGGACGGCCTAGGCTACGTCGCGGAGCTTTTGTGCCTCCGCCAGTGACTGCAGCTTCTTCAGCGACTGGTTCTCGATCTGGCGGATGCGCTCACGGGTGACGTTGAAGGTCCGTCCCACCTCGTCGAGCGTGCGCGGGTGCTCGCCGCCGAGGCCGTAGCGCAGCTCGAGCACGCGGCGTTCGCGGTAGGAGAGGTTCTCCAGAGCCTCGCGGAGGGCCTCCTTGGTGAGGATCTCGGCGGCTCGCTCGTAGGGTGACTCGGCACGCTCATCGGCGATGAACTGGCCGAACTCCGACTCCTCCTCATCGCCCACGGGCTTCTCCAGCGAGACGGGGGCCTGGGCGGAGCGCTTGATCGAGTCGACCTCCTCGGGGTCGATGCCCGTGACCTCGGCGATCTCGTCGGCCGTGGGCTCGCGGCCGAGCTCAGTGACGAGCTTTCTCTCGGCTCTGCCGATCTTGTTGAGCTTCTCCACCACGTGCACGGGGATGCGGATCGTGCGTGCCTTGTCGGCCAGAGCGCGGGCGATCGCCTGGCGAATCCACCAGGTGGCATAGGTGGAGAACTTGAAGCCCTTGCGGTAGTCGAACTTCTCGGCGGCTCGCACCAGGCCAAGCGTGCCCTCCTGGATCAGGTCGAGGAAGGGCAGGCCCTGGTTGCGGTAGTTCTTGGCGATCGAGACCACCAGGCGGAGGTTCGACTCGACCATCTTCTGCTTGGCGTCGAGGTCTCCCCGCTCGATGCGCTTGGCGAGATCGACCTCCTCCTGGGCTGTCAGCAGGCGGACCTTGCCGATGTCCTTGAGGAACAGCTGCAGCGAGTCGGTGGTCATGTCCGGCTTGAGGTCAAGCGCGGTTTTGGCTTTGCGCCGGCCACGTTTGTCGGGGGCGCGCTCCACCAGCGAGGCGGCGGCGATGGCGGGGTCGATCTCCTCCACGAGCTCGATCTCCGACTTCTCGAAGAAGCCGTGGAGCTCTTCGACGTCAGACTCGTCCAAGTCGAGCTCGGATACAGCCTTGGTGATCTCCGCGTAGGAGAGAACGCCTACCTGCTGCCCCTTGGCGACCAGGCCCTTGACCTCATCCAACTCCTGCAGCTCGACTACTGACATACGTGTTTCCATTTCTTCGGTCGGTCGAGAACCCGATGGCGACCGCCTGGGCCCCGCGAGATTATGGGTCTAACAACTCCTCCGTCGCACATACGGCCGCAGCCCTGCCGACGTTACAACTGAAATTGGGCTCTCAGAACCCCCATGCTAACGCGTCACCGCTGTCACCGGACAGATTCGCCATAGCGCTTGCAACTCGAGCCTCAATCTGCTCGTAGGATGCCGGTTAAGCAATGATGTGCCGATGAGCACATCGATCGAGGGCAACGGGCGGCCGCGCAACCCCGACGCGGGGGTTGGAGTGCTCGCCAACCTGCCCCGCACCCGCCCCCAGCGCTCAAGCGCACGGCGGACCGCGGCGCGTAAAGCGAGCTCCGCCGCGAGCTCGTCGAGCACCCCTGAGGCGACCACCAAAGCGCAGACGAGAACACGCTCCAGCTCGGCGGCCAAAGCCAAGCCGAAAACGAAAGCGAAGGCGGTGCCGCCGACCGGGCCACGTCCGCAGCGAGCCACTGGCAGGACTCCCCTGGTGAAAACGGCAACGAGCACGAAGAAGGCCAAACCGGCGGGGAGGGCGCCGAAACGGGCCCCCCGGCCGGTCGAGGATTCGGTGCCACGGCAGGGATTCGAGTCCGACATGGACCGCGCCAGCGGCCCCGTCCAGCCCCCTGGCGGCACCGAGCTGATGGCCACCGCAGCGGAGATCGTGAGCGAGCTCGCCAGAGCCAGCGTGTCGACGGGCGAGCGTCTGATCAAGGATCTCCTGGGGCACCTGCCGCTGTAGGAGGCTTCGCCGCGGGGTCTGTATACTGCGGCCCACGCCGAACCGTCGTGGCTCTGGTCACGTCGGACGGGGGACCCAATGCGGATCGCAGTGATCCGCCGGGGCGAATCGATCCGTCAAGGACCGTAGCGCCGCATTTCTTGCCGCGCGAGCCCGTCAGCTCACCCCGTAGGCGTCGGAAACGATGCGATTGAACTTCAAGACAACTACGGTCCTGCTCGTCCTGATGGCCGCTGTGACGCTCCCCACGGGCAGCGCCCTGGCGGCATCCTCGGGCGGTGCAGCGGCGCCAAGCGCCGCAACGTCCGCACCCGCTTCGAGCACGGCGTCGACTCCTGCCAGGGCTGTCAAGGCCAAGGTCCACACCACCGGCATCGCCACTTGGTTTGGACCGGGCTTCTACGGCCAGAAGACGGCCTGTGGGCAGACGCTGACCCCGGGCGTGGTTGGCGTGGCCAACCGAACGCTTCCCTGCGGGACCCTCATCAAGGTGAGTTACGCGGGTCACATCCTGACGGTTCCGGTGCTCGATCGCGGCCCCTATAGCCACATCGGCGCCGACTGGGACCTGACGGCCGGGGCAGCTGCCGCCCTCGGGATCACCGAGACGGTGCGCATCGGCACCCGCGTGGTGGGGGCCGCCCCCAACACCCCCACCCTGGGACTCCCCCCTGCCGAACCGAGCGCGGTGCTCGCCGGCGGCTCGCTAGCCGGCTGAGAGCCCTCCGGGGCTGGACGGCCCGGCGATCGGTGTGCGTATTGCCGCGCTGCGTGCGGCGGAGCGATGAGCGTAAAGGCCCACGTCCGCGTGGGCCGCCAGCGCGGAAGTCTCCAGTCCGTCTTCAGGGCAGCTGGCTGTACCCACCGCGAGCTGCAGCTGCGCCCCTCGGTGAAGGATTCCCGCGCCGACCTCCTGTTGCAGACGCTCGGCCAGCTCATGGGCTTCAGAGCGGTTGGTGGCCGGAACGAGCAACCAGTATCTGCCGGGCCTCTGGGCTGTCAGCGTGCCATTCGCGAACCGCGAGAGCGCCTCTTCGAGAGATCCTGCCAGCTCCTGCAACTCGTCCGGCGTGCGCCGTAGCCGCTCGATCTCGACAGGCTCCACGAGCAGCACCGAGAACGGTATGCCGTCCTCGGCGTAGCGCTCCAGCTGGCTTCCAATCGAGCGAATCCACGCCGCCGGACCCTCCTCGCGCCGTTCGTCGCGAATCTCGATTTCAGCGCCCCGGGCGGCGGGCGGCACGGGCGGGGACTCATCCCAGGAGAGCGGGCGCTCCGGCACCTCGGCCGCCTGGGCGGGGATTGTTTCTGCCCTGAACGGTGCCCGCTCCGCCGCCGGCGGCACGACCGCCGCTTGAGACACCGGGGCGCTGGCGCTCCGGTGCCTGGCGAGTGGACCATCCACGCCCTCGTCCACGATCGTCACCTCGGACCGGGATCGCGCCTCGCCCGTTCGCTCGCGAGGTGAGATCTCCGCAGCCGCAACCACGACCATCTCGCTGCCGGTCTTTCCGCCTGCTGCGCCCTGGGCGGCCACCGCAACCACCAGCGCCCTGGCACAGACGTGGGCCAGGCGATCGGAGAGATCCGCGAGCCGGCGGGTGGCTGAGCGCTCGGAGGCGGGCCAGTGGAGCTCCTCCAGCAGTGCCTCCCAGAGCACTCCCCGCAGCGCCTCCACCGCCTCGATGACGCCCACGGCGTCCTCGGCACCGGCGATGAGCCCGATCCGCAGGGCCGGCGCGGAGGACTCGCGACCCGTCGGAGGTCCAGATCCGGTCAGGCGGTCGAACTCGACCTCTGATTGCAACGCCCTCAGCATCTGAGCGCACAGGTGTGGACCCTCGCGCGCGATGTCCTCCAGCGGAAGGCTCCCAATGCCATCCAGTGGCCGGCCGAGAATCAGCGCGATCGCCCAGCGCTGGGCCATCTCGTCGGCCAGCGCCACGAGCGGATCCAGCGACAGCTCGGCAAGCGGTCGAGCGTGAGGACGGGAGCTGGAGCTGGACGATTGAGCCACGTGACGTTGAATATCAGCAATGGGGGACACCACCGCCGGCGGTGTCGGGAGACGGGGATAGCCTGAGCCTCGTGGACTGGCCGAAACCGACATGACAGCGGTGTGGATCGGGGTGGCAGTGGTGGTTCTGGCGGCCATCGCTGTCGTCGCGTGGCTGTTTTTGAATCGCCGTCCGCGGGGCGCCGATCCTGAGCTGGTGCGGATTGTTGAGCTCGAGGACGCAACCACGCTCGACCCCGCCACCGACGCTGTGCGATCTGTGCAGAAGGCCGACCTCGTGATCGAGGAGTCGGCGCTGCGGGAGATCTGGACGCCCGCTCATCTGGAGCGCCTGGCACGCACCTACTGGCGTTTCCTCACCCGAGTGACGCTCGGGTTGATCCGGGTCCGCTACACCGAGGGCGAGCGCTCGGTGGTGCTGATCTCCTCGCCGCTGCGGCTGCTCACCTTCCAGGCACCCGAATACGAGATGGACGCCACCCATGGCCTCGTCCGCTGGCGCATCGAGCGGGGGCTGCTCGTGTCACGCCGGGGCCGCGGCGGAAGCGGCTACCTGCAGCTGGAGGTCCGTCGCAGCGAGGGTGAGGATCCGGGGCATCCCCACCTGCATGTGGAGGTGGAGGTGGCAAACTTCTATCCCTCGATCTCCTCGGGGCTCGGTCGCTGGCTCTACAACGCAACCCAGTCGCGCATTCACGTGATCGTGACCTACGGCTTCCTGCGCTCGCTCGCTCGCCTTGATCTCGCGGAGTCGAAGGTGGGGCGCCTGGCGAGCGGGCAGACTCCCGCTCCACCGTCTCCCCCGCCCCCTGGTCCACCGCTGCCTGCGCCCCCCGACACCGGCTCCCAGGACGGCTAGGAGCGCTCCTTCGGAGGGCGCTCCTCGCGCAGCAGCACCCGCGATGGGGCGCTGATGACGGTCGCGCCGTCGGGCACATCATCGGCCACGACGGCGCCGGCGCCGATTCGGGCGCCCCGACCGATCCGCAGGCTGCGCCCGGCGGGGGCGATGATCACGGAGTTGGCACCGATGTTCACGTCATCCTCGATCAGGATGCGATGGGGAGAGCCGGTGGGAGCCCGCACGGCGATGGTCACGTTGTGCCAGATCCGCACATGCCTGCCGATGGTCACATTGCTGTGGATCACAGTGCCGTAGCCGTGGTGGCCGAGGCGAATGTCGGGGCTCACCTCCACATCGATGGGAAGGGAGTTGTGGTAGACGGCGGAGTTGACCGCCTGGACGAAGCGCCCGAGGCGGCGCAGGCCGCGCCGCCGCAGTGAGATCGACACCAGCCACAGCCGTTCGGGGCTCACGAGCCCCCCTCGGACTCGTCAAGCCGCCCTGGTATCACCATTGCTATACACCACTTGAAACGGATGAACGCCACCTCAGCAGGCCGCCGCAAAGAGACTCAGGAGAAGGGCTCGCCGCCGACAGCACGCAGCTTGGCGCGGTCGTGCGTGGCCCTGATGCGCCGGATGGTGCCCGAGCGCGAGCGGGTGACGAGCGATTCGGTGGTGGCCCCCCCGGCGCTTGGATAGCGCACGCCCTGCAGCACGTCCCCGTCGGTGATGCCGGTGGCGGAGAAGAACACGTCCTCGCCGGCCACCAGATCGTCGCGGTCGAGCACTCGGTCGAGCTCATAGCCGGCCTCCAGCGCGGCGGTGCGCTCGGACTCGTCGCGTGGCCACAGACGTCCGAGCAGCTGACCGCCGAGGCACTTGACGGCCGCGGCCGAGATGACTCCCTCGGGGGTGCCCCCGATACCCCACAGCAGGTCCACCGGCGAGCGCTCGGTGACGGCCAGGAGCGCCGCCGACACGTCACCGTGGGCGATCAGGCGCACGCGGGCCCCGGCGGCGCGGATGGCAGCGATGCCGTCCTCGTGGCGGGGACGATCGAGCACCACCACCATCACGTCCCCCACGGGGCACTGCCGCCGCTGGGCGATCAGCTCGACCGTCTCCCCGAGCGGCCGGTCGAGGTCGAGCAGGTCGGCGATCTCGGGGGCGCCGGCCATCTTCTCCATGTACACGCAGGGCCCGGGGTCGAACATCGTGCCCCGGGCCGACAGGGCGATCACGGCCAGCGCGCTCGGCATGCCGTGGGCGGCCAGCGTGGTGCCCTCCAGGGGATCGACGGCGATATCTACCTGCGGGGGAGATCCATCGCCGATCTGCTCGCCGTTGTAGAGCATCGGCGCCTCGTCCTTCTCGCCCTCGCCGATCACCACCACCCCGTCCATCTGAACCGACTGGAGCATGTAGCGCATGCCATCCACAGCGGCCTGGTCGGCTGCCTCCTTGTCGCCTTTGCCCACCAGTGGAGCGGCCGACATCGCGGCCATCTCCGTCACTCGTACGAGCTCCAGGGCGAGGTTGCGGTCGGGCATCTGCTGGGGGGTGGGGGCACTCATGGAACGGGTGAAACCTATACCAGTGCCCAGGCCACTACGATCGTGGCGTGAGCGAGCCCCCGCCCAGCGTCCAAGCCCGGATCCCCTCCTCCCAGCGGGCCGCCGTCGATGAGCAGGTGCAGGCCGCCGTCAAGGCCGATGTGACGGGGCGGCTGCGTAAGGGCGACGCGACCCTGTGGGGTCCGGCGGGCACGCCCGAGGTGGCAAACCGGCTGGGCTGGCTGACGATCGCCGAGCGCATGCTCGACGAGCTGGGGCCGATTGAGCTGTTCTCCGCCGAGGCCCGCGACGAGGGGCTCACCGACGTGGTGCTGCTGGGGATGGGCGGCTCCTCCCTGGCCCCCGAGGTGCTGCGCCGCTCCTTCGAGCCACGCGGGGAGGGCCCCCGGCTGCACGTGCTCGACTCCACCGACGCGGCGAGGATCCGCACGGTAGAGGAGGCCGTCGAGCTGGAGCACACGCTGTTCGTCGTCTCCTCCAAGTCGGGTGGCACGATCGAGCCCCTGTCGCTGTTCGCCCACTTCTTCGATCGCGTGGAGACGGGCAACCGCTTCATCGCTATCACCGACCCCGGCTCGGGGCTGGAGAAGCTTGCGCAGGAGCGGGGCTTCCTGCGCACCTACCACGGCGACTCGAACATCGGCGGTCGCTACAGCGCCCTCTCGGCCTTCGGCATCGTGCCCGGAGCGCTGGCGGGCATGGACGTGCACACCCTGCTCATGGGAGCGGCCAGAGGGTGGGAGACCCCCATCGAGGGAGCTCCCCAGGGGATGGGAGCGGCGGTGTGGATGGGCGCCGCGCTCAGCGGTCTCGCGCGAGCGGGACGCGACAAGCTCACCTTCCTGATCTCCCCCTCGCTGCCGGGCCTCGGCCTGTGGCTCGAGCAGCTGGTGGCCGAGTCCACGGGCAAGCGGGGCACGGGCATCCTGCCCGTCGCCGACGAGCCCCTGGGAGCGCCCGCCGACTACGGCGAGGATCGCGTCTTCGCCTACATCCTCGATCTCGCGGCGCCCGACGCGGAGCTCGAGCGCGGCGTGCAGGCGCTGATCGAGGCGGGGCACCCCGTCATCACCATGCCCACCCACGGTCCCCGCGAGCTCGGACGGCTGTTCCTGCTGTGGGAGCTGGCCGTGGCGGTGGCCGGCTGGGGTCTTCAGATCAACCCCTTCGACCAGCCCAACGTGCAACAGGCCAAGGACGCCACCAAGCGCGTGCTGGCGGACTACGAATCGAGCCACCAGCTGCCAGCTGTGACCGACGCCGACGAGACCGCACTGCGCTCGCTGCTGCTCGACTCCGCGCCACCGAGCTACGTGGCGATCATGGCCTACGCCGAGCCGACAGACGAGCTCGACGCGGCCGTGGCCGAGCTGCGCACAGCGATCCGCGCGGCCACGAAGGCCACCACCACCTTCGGCTACGGCCCCCGCTTCCTGCACTCCACCGGCCAGTTCCACAAGGGCGGCCCGAAGGTGGGGCGCTTCCTGCAGCTGCTCCACGACGGGCCCGCCGATGTGGAGATACCCGGGGCGCCGTACAGCTTCACCACCCTCAAGCAGGCGCAGGCGATCGGCGATCTGCAGACACTGCGCGAGCTCGGGCTGCCGGCCGAGCGACTCACGCTCGCCGGCCAGGACCCCGCGAGCGCGGTGCGCGCTCTCACCGCGATGATCAAGGAGCCAAAGTGACGCAGATCGGATTCGTCGGGCTGGGCAAGATGGGCGGCAACATGGTCCATCGCATCCGCCGTGACTCGGAGCACGAGGTGGTGGCCTTCGATTTCGACGAGAAGGCTGTCAAGCAGGCCGAGAAGAACGGAGCGGCCGGGGCGGGAAGCCTGAAAGAGCTCGTCAAGAAGCTCTCTGCGCCGCGGATCGTGTGGATCATGGTGCCGGCCGGCACTCCCACCCAGGAGACTGTGGACAAGCTGGCAAAGCTGCTCGAGCGGGGCGACATGATCGTGGACGGGGGCAACTCGAAGTGGACCGACGACAAGCGTCGTGCGGGCGAATTGAAAAGCGCCGGGATCGAATATGTCGATGTGGGCGTATCCGGGGGGGTGTGGGGCCTGGAGGTGGGCTACTGCATGATGGTCGGTGGACCCCCCAAAGCGGTCAAGCGCCTGGCCCCGATCCTCGACGTGCTGGCGCCCGAGACCAACGAGCAGAGCGTCCAGGCGATCGGGCCCCGCGGCTGGCTGCGCTTCGGAGGATCCGGAGCGGGGCATTACGTGAAGATGGTCCACAACGGTGTGGAGTACGGGCTGATGCAGGCCTATGCCGAGGGCTTCGACCTGTTCGACAAGTGCGAGTACGAGCTCGACAACGCCAAGATCGCCCACCTGTGGGGCCAGGGCTCTGTGGTGCGCTCCTGGCTGTGCGAACTGGCAGCCCGCGCCTTCGAGGCCGATGGCAACGGGCTGGAGAAGATCGAGGGCTTCACGGAGGATTCCGGCGAGGGCCGCTGGACGATCGAGGACGCCACCGCCCACGACGTTCCCACGCCGGTGATAACCGCCTCGCTGTACTCGCGCTTTCGCTCGCGTGGCAACGGTGACTTCGCCGACCGGGTGCTGGCGGCACTGCGCAACCAGTTCGGCGGCCATGCCGTCAAGAGCGCTCCCGCCAAGGCCTCGAGCGCCCCTGGCGCAAAGCCACGCGGGAGGCGCTGAGCGTGGCGGTCCTGGCCGGTCACCCAACCGATGAGCCAGTACCGGATAACCCCCTCACGGCGGGCCTGGAGCGGATGCCGGTGGCACCCACCACGCTCGTCATCTTCGGCGCCACCGGCGATTTGGCGCGGCGCAAACTGCTGCCTGCGCTCTACAACCTCGCCCACGAGGGCGCCCTGCCCGAGCGCTTTCACCTGGTGGGGGTCTCGCGCAAAGAAAAGGAGAACGAGGACTACAGGGAGGAGTGCGAGCAGGCGATCCGGCGGTTCTCGCGCCGCACCCCCGACGAGGACGTCCTGAAGAGCCTGCTCGAAAACGTCAAGTACGTGCCGGGCACGTTCGACGAAGACTCCGTCTACAGCGGGCTGAGAGAGGTGCTGGACGGCTTCGAGAAGGAGGACGGCGAGCCGCTGAACCGGGCCTTCTACCTCTCCACGGCTCCCGCTTTCTTCCCCGTCATCATCGACCAGCTGGGCCGCTCGAAGCTCGCCCATCACGAGGGCGGCGAGGTTCGGGTGATCATCGAGAAGCCGTTCGGCACCACCTTGGAGGAGGCACGCGAGCTCAACCGCCATGTGCTGGGCATCTTCGAGGAGACCCAGGTCTTCCGCATCGACCACTACCTGGGCAAGGAGACGGTCCAGAACATGATGGCGTTCCGCTTCGCCAACGGCATGTTCGAGCCGTTGTGGAACCGCAACTACATCGACAGCGTCCAGATCACAGCGGCCGAGGACCTCGGCATCGGATCGCGCGCCGACTACTACGACTCCTCGGGAGCACTGCGCGACCTGATCCAGAACCACATGCTCCAGCTGCTCTGCCACGTGGCGATGGAGCCTCCCGTCAGCTTCACCGCCGAAGAGGTGCGCAACGAGAAGGTCAAGGTGCTCCAGGCGATCCCCGAGCCGACCCTGGAGGAGATCCCCAGGATGGCGGTGCACGCCCAGTACGGGCCGGGGCATGCCGGCGGCGACGACGTGGTGGGCTACCTCGACGAGGAGGGAGTGCCCGAGGACTCCAACACCGAGACATATGCCGCACTGCGCCTGGAAGTGGACAACTGGCGCTGGGCCGGGGTGCCCTTCTACCTGCGCACGGGCAAGCGCCTGGCGCGCAAGATCACCGAGATCGCCGTCACCCTCAAGCCGGTCCCCCACCTCGCCTTCAGCCAGCAGGGCTCGCTCGGCGTTCAGCCCAACCAGTTGGTGCTCACCCTTCAGCCCAACGAGGGCGTCTCGCTGCGGCTGGGGGCGAAGATCCCCGGCACGCGCATGATCATCCGCCCCGTGAACATGGAGTTCCAGTACGGCACCGCCTTCCTGTCGCAGTCCCCCGAGGCATACGAGCGACTGATCACCGACGCGATGCGCGGCGACGCCACCCTGTTCACCCGTAACGACGAGGTGGAGGCCCAGTGGCGGATCTGCGACCCGATCGTGGGCGCGTGGTCGCAGCAGCCCGGGCCGTTGCCAAGCTATGAAGCGGGCTCGCAGGGACCGAAGGAGGCCGACAGCCTGCTGTGCGAGGGCGACAGCTGGCGCGCGATTTGATGGCCGCGCCGAGCCTGCGCAGCGACGCGGTGTGGAGCGCTCAGGGCACCACACCCGATGCGATCGAAGCGGCGCTGCGGGCGCTGCTTATCGAAGTCCACGCCGAGCACGACAACTACGTGCCCGCGCGGGTGCTCAACATGATCGCCTTCGTGGACCGCGAATGGAGCGGCGAGATCGCCAACCGCCTGAGCGGGGTCGGGCGCTACCACGCGTCGCGCCTGGTGGTGCTGGCCTACGAGCCCAAGCGTGAGCGCCTCGACGCGCGCGTGATGATCACCTCCGACGGAGTTGGCGGACAGGGGGAGATCGAGCTGCTGCACGAGACGGTGGTGGTGGAACTGGGCGATCGCCACCTCGATGACCTGCTCACCATCGCCGACCCGCTGGTGGTGACCGACCTGCCCACGCTGCTGTGGTCGCCCCATGGGCACCACGAGATCGTGAGCGAGCTGCTGGCGCTCTCCCAGGCGGTGCTGCTGGACTCGGTGGAGGAGCCCATCGCGCGGGAGGCACTCGACCGTGCCTGCTCCCTCAGCGAGCAGGCCTACGTGGTCGACCTCGCCTGGCTGCGAACGACCCCCTGGCGCGAGCGCCTGGCGGCGAGCTTCGACCCGCCGCAGCTGCGGCGTGAGCTGCAGACGATCACCAGCCTGACAGTGCGTCACCATCCCGCCTCGACAGTGGCCGCCATGCTGCTGTCGGGCTGGCTCGCCTCGCGTCTTGACTGGCGCACCGGACCTCTGGTCGCTCACGGCGATGCGCTCACCGGCAAGGCCCACGCCAGCCGCCAGGATGTGAGCCTGCGCCTGGAGGCGGCACCCGAGCTGCTGGTGCCGGGCCTGGAAGGCCTGGCTCTGGAGACCGCCTCCGGCCGCGGGCTGCACCTGGACCGGGGGCGGGGTGGCCTGCACGCCACGACCCGCGACCCGCGGGGAAGAGAGCACGCATGGACGATCCCGGGGGCCTCTCGCGGCGAGACGGGGGTGCTCGGCGAGGGAATCCGCCAGGCTCTGCTGCGCGACCCCACCTATGTGCCGGCCCTGAAGGCGGCGAGGGCGATGCTGGCGTGACCCGCCTGACCACCTGCCTGGACGCCGAGTCGGTGGCCGAGCGCGCCGCCGCCCACGTCTCACGCCAGCTGGCGCGAGCACGCGAGGAGCGGGGTGTGGCGCATGTGGCGCTCAGCGGCGGCACCACGCCAGGGCGCACCTATGAGCTGCTGGCCCGTGATCCAGCGGACTGGCGGGACGTCGAGCTGTGGTTCGCCGACGAGCGCTGCGTAGAGCCGGATGACCCCGAGAGCAACTACCGCCTGGCCGCCGAGTCGCTGCTCGTTCCCGCGGGCATCCCCGCCGAGCGCGTTCACCGCATGCGGGGCGAGCTGGGACCGCATGAGGGGGCCGCGCAGTATGCCGTCGAGATGAGCGAGCAGCTGCCCTCGGTGGGTGACGGAGCGCCGGTATTCGACGTGATCGTCCTGGGGATCGGCCCCGACGGCCACGTCGCCTCGCTGTTCCCCGGCGCCGAGGAGCTCGATGCGGGCCCCGAGGCGGTGTGCCTGGGAGTGACCAACTCGCCCAAGCCGCCGCCGGAGCGGATCACCCTCAGCCTCGCCGTCCTGCGCGCCGCCCGCGGCTGCCTGCTGCTGGCCACGGGCGCCGGCAAGGCCGATGCGGTCAGCGCGATGCTGGGCGAGGAGAGTCGCCACGTGCCCGCCAGCCTGCTGCAAAGGGAGCGGCTGAGCGTGATCGTCGATGACGCGGCCGCCCCTCCAGGTCCGCAGGGGTGAGCGCCACGGTGCACATCGGCGAGGGTGAGGTGCTGCTGGTGCGTCACGCCGAGACGGAGTGGAGCCGTGACGGGCGTCATACGGGCCGCAGCGACATACCTCTGACCGACAGCGGCCGCCAGACGGCGGCGAGTCTCGCCGATCAGCTGGGGAAGCTGATCGTCAGGACCGTCCTCGTGAGCCCCCTGACACGGGCACGCGAAACCTTCGAGCTGAGCGGGCTGGGCGGCGAGGCTCAGCTGCGCGACGATCTGATGGAGTGGGACTACGGCGACTACGAGGGACTGACCTCCGCCGAGATCAGACAGCAACGGGCCGACTGGGACCTGTGGCGCGACGGCTGCCCCGGGGGCGAGAGCCCACGGCAGGTGGGCGAGCGAGCGGATCGCATCATCGCCGAGCTGAGAGCCATCGACGGTCCGGCAGCGGTGTTCTCGCACGGGCACATGCTGCGTGTGCTGGGAGCGCGCTGGATCGAGCTCGAGCCGCTTGCGGGCGGCCGGCTGGGGCTCTCCACGGCCGCCATGTGCGTGCTCTCCCACGAGCACGGCCGCCAGACGGTCGATCGCTGGAACTACACCAGGGAGTGGTGATTCTGTAACGCTTTCCCCTGGGAAGGGGACTCACCTTCTAGAGTGACGCAGCACAGCCAGCCCATGGCAGCCCGCGCGGTCAAGACCAATCTCCTCTCCCCGGACGTCGAGCAGCTGCTCTCGGCGATGGGCGAGGCACGCGAGCAGACGCTCGCACTCGTTGCCCACTTGAGCAGGGAGGAGCTGGAGGGGGTGCACTCGCCGATCATGAGCCCGCTGGTGTGGGACCTCGGCCACATCGCCGCCTACGAGGATCTGTGGATCGGACATCGCAGCGGTCACCTCGAGCTGCTGCGACCCGATCTGGCGGGCCTCTATGACGCCTTCGAGACACCCCGGGCGGTCCGCGGCGAGATCGAGGCCCTCGGTCCCGAGGAGGCCCGCGCCTACATGGCGGAGGTGAGGGAGCGCACGGTCGAGACGCTGGCGAGCGAGGGACTCGGCGACGGCGTTGTGTGCGAGATGGTGCTCCGCCACGAGCTCCAGCACTCCGAGACGATGCGCCAGACGCTGGATATCGCCGGCCTGCTGCCTGCGGGCGAGCCCCTGCTCAAAGCGATGACCCACACCGAGGGCTGGCTTCGGATCCCCGCCGGACGCTTCGCTTTGGGCGCGGGGGCGGAGGGCTTCTCCTACGACAACGAGCGGCCCCGCCACATGGTTGAGCTGGAGGCTTTTGCCATCGCGCGTCGTCCTGTGAGCAACGCCAGCTGGATGGCATTCAGCGAGGGTGGCGGATATGAGCGGCGCGAGTGGTGGTCGGACGAGGGCTGGGCCTGGAAGGAGGAGTACGACATCACCCATCATCCATCCGTGGCAGCCGGCCATCCGCAGGCCCCCGTCTGCCACGTCTCCTGGTTCGAGGCCGACGCCTTCGCGCGCTCCCACGGGGCGCGCCTTCCCACCGAGCAGGAGTGGGAGAGGGCGACGACCTGGACCCAGGAGCCCGATGAAGCGCCAGCTGAGATCGGCCAGGTGTGGGAGTGGACGGCAACCAGCTTCGCCGGCTACCCCGGCTTCGTCCCCCACCCCTACCGCGAGTACTCCGAGGTGTTCTTCGGCGATTCCTATCGTGTGCTGAGGGGCGCCTCCTGGGCCACCCATCCACGCGTGGCGAGCACCACGTTCCGCAACTGGGACCTGCCCAAGCGCCGCCAGATCTTCGCGGGCGTGCGTCTGGCGAGGGAGGTGTGATGGAGCCCCTGCCCCCCGGAGCGCCGCCCGTGCTGGCGGACATCCTGATCGAATCCCATCTCGACGGCGCCGAGGGACGCTCGCTGGCCGAGGATGTGCTCGACGGGCTCACACGCCCCTTCAAGGAGCTTCCGCCCAAGCACTTCTACGACGCCCGCGGGGCACTGCTGTTCGATCAGATCTGCGAGCTGCCCGAGTACTACCCCACGCGCTGCGAGCGGGCCATCCTCAGCGAACGCGCCGCCGAGCTGGCCGAGCTGACGGGAGCGGTGGAGCTGGTTGAGCTCGGCTCGGGCACCGCCTCGAAGACCCGTGTGCTGCTCGATGCGCTCAGCGCGGCAGGAACGCTGGAGCGCTATGTGCCGGTGGACGTGACCGAGAGCATGGTGCGCGAGTGCGCCGAGTCGCTCACCAGCGAGTACCCCGGCCTGCAGGTGCACGGGGTGATCGGCGACTTCGAGCGCCACCTGGAGCACATACCCGAAGCGCTCGGACCCCGCATCGTGGCCTTCCTGGGCGGCACCATCGGCAACTTCCCCCCCGGCAGCCGCCGGCGCTTCCTGCGCGAGATCTCACGCCTGCTTGGCCCAGAGGATCACCTGCTGATGGGCACCGACCTGGTGAAGGACCCGCGGGTGCTGGAGGCCGCCTACGACGACTCCCAGGGGGTGACGGCGGCGTTCAACCGCAACGTGCTGCTCGTCCTCAACCGCGAGCTGGAGGCCGACTTCGACCCCGATGACTTCGACCACGTGGCTCTGTTCGACACCCAGCACGAGTGGATCGAGATGCGGCTGCGCGCCAGGCGCGAGGTGAGCGCGGTCGTGCGGGGGCTCGATCTGCCGGTGCACTTCGACGCCGGTGAGGAGCTGCGCACGGAGATCAGCGCCAAGTTCACCCCCGAGCGTCTGGAAGGCGATCTGGCGGCGGCGGGCCTCGAGCTGGTGAGCTGGCTCACAGACCCCGACAACCTGTTCGCCCTCACACTCTCACGACGCGCCTGAGCGGTAGGCTCCCCCGCCATGGAGATCGAGGGGGCGGGAACGCTGGTCGTGGGCGGGGCGTCGGGTCTCGGCGAGGCCACCGTGCGGGCGCTGCACCAGCGGGGCGCGCTGGTGACGATCGCCGATGTTAACGCCGAGAAGGGCGGGGCGCTGGCCTCGGAGCTGGGCCTGGTGTTCGTGGGCTGCGACGTGCGGGAGGAGACCCAGGTGCAGGCGGCGGTGGAGCGGGCCGCCGGCGCCAACGGAGGGCTCCGCATCGCCGTCTGCTGCGCCGGCACGGGCTGGGCACAGAAGGTGGCCGGCTCCAAGGGCCCCCACCCGCTGCTCCCCTTCGAGACGATCATCTCCATCAACCTGATCGGCACCTTCAACACGCTGCGCTTTGCCTCGGCGGCGATGCTCGCCAACGAGCCTCTGCAGGAGGGCGAACGGGGGGTGTGCGTGAACACGGCCTCGATCGCCGCCTACGACGGCCAGGTCGGCCAGATCGCCTATGCCGCCTCCAAGGGAGGCGTGGTGGCCATGACCCTGCCGGCGGCGCGCGACCTCGCCCAATACGGCATCCGGGTCAACACGATCGCGCCGGGCCTGTTCGACACCCCACTGCTGGCCGCACTGCCCGAGGAGGCCCGCACCAAGCTGGGAGCCGGCATCCCCTACCCCCAGCGTCTCGGCCGACCCGCCGAGTATGCGCAGCTCGCCTGCCACATCGTGGAGAACAGCATGCTCAACGGCGAGACCATCCGTCTCGACGGGGCACTGCGGATGCCGCCGCGGTGAAGGAACGATTGCCGAAGCGGGATCCAACCCATGCGGGGGGTAGAATCTGGCTATGGCAACGGTAGCCCGCACACCGCTCCTGTCTGTCGGCCACGAGGCCGAGTGGGCTGAGATCAATCGCGAAGAGGCTGAGCAGCTTCGCGCGAGCAACATGGCGCTGACTCCGGCACAACGGCTTGAGGTCGGCCAGAGGCTCTCTCAACAGGCAGTCGAGCTGCTGGTAGCCGGATACAGGGCTGGCCTTGTTCCCGAGCGAGCTCTCTGGTCCTGATCTAGTCGGCGTCGTCGCGGACGCCGACGCTGTAGGTCTGGAGCATGTGGTGATCGGGGGTTTTGCCGTAATTGCCCACGGCCACGTTCGTGCAACCAAGGACAGCGATCTGCTGGTGGCAGATGGCAGCGAGGCCGATGCAGCGATCATGCGCTTCATCCAGCAGGTGGACGGTAGGCGCCTGCGTGACGGGAAGGTCCTGACGCGCGCCGAGATTGCGGATGCGAGCAGTCTGCGCATAAATAGTCGGCACGGCATCATCGACATCCTTCGCGGTGGGCTCCCGCCGCTGGACTTCGAGACTGTGGCGGAGCGAGCAGAAACCGTCCAGTTCCGCGGTCGACCGGTACGGGTCGCGAGCCTGCGCAGTCTGGTGGGCTTCAAGCGCCTGGCGAATCGTCTCGACCCCGACCGCAGCGATCTGCGAAACCTCGAGGCGATCCACGGACCACTTCCAATCGAGCCCATCCCAGGACTGGACGCCTAGACTCCGACTTGCCGCCCTGAGCCAGGACGCACACTCCGTGCCGGCCGCCTGAGCGGTCCACATCTCATCCCTGGAAGATCCCGCCGCATGCGGCGGGATCCGGGGCGGCGCATGCGCCGCCCCGCCCCTCGGCGCATGCGCCGAGGGGAACATCACCTGACCTGCGCCCAACTCAGAGCGCTGCCATCTCCCGCAGCTGTGCCATCCGCAGGTGATTGCCCGAGGGGTCGCGGAAACCGGAGTCGATCCCGTAGGGGCGCTCCTCTGGAGCTTCGACGAACTCCACTCCCCGGCCACGCAGCTCCTCGTAGGAGGCCTGGCAGTCGTCCGTGGTGAGGAACACCGTCCCCGCGAAGCCCTTCGCCATCAGCACCTTCACCTGCTCGGCCGTCTCCCCGTCCATCACCGGCGGCCCGGGCACGGGCATCAGCACGATCGACACATCGGGCTGGCCCACAGGGCCCACCGTCAGCCAGCGAAAGCCCCCCATCTCCGGCAGGGTGACGTCCATGTGCACCTCCATGCCCAGCTTCTGGGTGTAGAACTCCAGCGCCTCATCCTGGTCGTGGACCCACAGCTGCGTACTCGCGATTCTGATCATCGGATTCTCTTCTCCTTGCTCGGCGGTTTCGAGGCATGCTAGGGGCGCGCCTGGCCGCCGTCTTCTCGAAACGTGCGGTGTTGGGGACGCCCATAGGCCCGCACCACGCACCCCGGAACCAGCGCCGAGCTGGAGGCCGGGGGGAAGGCCTCGCGGTAGGCCGTCGGCGAGCGCCCATAGGTGCGCGTGAAGCACGTCGTGAACGAGCCCACGCTCTGAAGTCCCACCGCCAGGCAGATGTCGAGCACCGAGCGATCCGTGCTGCGCAGCATTGCCGCCGCCCGCTCGAGGCGCCTGGTCAGAAGGTAGGCGTGGGGGGACTCCCCGAAGGCTCTGCGGAACTCCCGGCTGAAGTGCGCCCGGGAGAGGCCCGCCGCGGCCGCCATCTCGGCGACTCCCAATGCCTCGAAGTAGCGGGAGTCGGCCAGGTCCTTTGCGCGCAGCAGGTGGCGGGCCGGGGGAGCGAAGGCCATGGGCCCATTATCGCCTCCCCCGGACCGCCACTGCCCCAACCTTGCTAGCTGAGCCGCTCCACCAGCATCGCCATGCCCATGCCGCCCGCCACGCACATCGACTCGATGCCGTAGGTGCCGTCCTTGGCCTCCAGGCCGTTGAGCAGGGTGGTCATGATCCGCGCTCCCGTCATCCCGAAGGGGTGGCCCAGGGCGATCGCCCCGCCGAAGGGGTTGAGCTTCTCCTCATCGATGCCCAGCTGGTCCTTGCAGGGAACGATCTGGGCGGCAAAGGCCTCGTTGATCTCCACGATGTCGATGTCGCTCATCGACATGCCCGTGTTCTTCAGCAGCTGCTGAATCGCCGGGATCGGGCCCACGCCCATCACCTCGGGGCGAATCGCCACCACCGTCGAGGCGATGATGCGGGCTTTGGGCGTGAAGCCACCGTCTCGCGCCCGTTCCTCGGACATGATCAGCAGCGCCGCCGCACCATCGTTGAGCGGACAGGCGTTGCCCGCCGTCACCGTTCCATCCTCCTTGAACACAGGGCGCAGCGCCGCCAGCTTCTCGAGGGTCGTGCCCGCCCGCGGCCCGTCATCCTTGGTGACGATCTGCTCGGGCACGTCGATCTCGTTGCCCTCACGGTCCTTGTCCTTGTGGGCCGGGGCCGTCACCGGCACGATCTCCTTGTCGAAGTGCCCCGACGCCTGCGACTCCACCGCCCGCGCCTGGGAGATCACCGCCCATTCATCCTGCGCCTCGCGGCTGACCTTGTACTCCTCCGCCACATTCTCAGCCGTCAGCCCCATGGGGATGTACACGTTGTACATCGACCCCTCCGACCCGTCGAGCTGAGGGTGGAATTCGAACGGCGCGCTGTCGCCGGCGCGTGAGACAGCCTCGACGCCCGCAGCGATATATGTGTCGCCCTCGCCTGCCTTGATCGCATGGAAGGCCATCCTCGTCGTCTGCAGCGACGATGCGCAGAAGCGGTTCACAGTGCAGCCCGGCACATGGAAGTCGATCCCCGCCAGCAGTGAGGCATTGCGACCGATGTTGTAGCCCGACTCGCCCTCAGCAAAGCCGCAGCCCATCATCACGTCCACAATCGTGCTCGAGTCGAGCTCCGGGTTGCGCTCCAGGATCGCTTTCAGCGGGATCGACGCCAGGTCGTCCGCCCGGACCGATTTGAGCGATCCCTTGACCGCCCTTCCGATGGGCGTGCGAATGGCATCGACGATCACAGCTTCAGGCATGTGGGGCTCTCTCCTTGGTCGTTTATCCGCGCGGGCAACTCATGTCGCCAGGAGGCGCGAGGCGCAGAATCCTATGGGATCGGACACCCTCAGTCGACTCACTCGATCCCCTCATAGCCCCACAGCGACACCAGGTCCCGGCCCAGGTACTCGCTGAGCGCCACCACCTCCCCCTTGAAGCGGCTGCGCAGCTCGAGCATGAACCGCTCGTCGGGCGGCTTGGGGGGCGCATAGGCTGCCCGCCGCCAGCTCGCCTGCAGCCACTCACTGTTCAGCCGCTGCGGCGTGATCGCCTTCAGGATCCGCGAAGCCGGGCCCGCCGCTCCCGGATTGCGATGGGCGATCCGTATCGCCCGCCCCAGCTGGTGCAGGAAGTGCGAGCGCACCGCCGGCAGCGGTTTCATCCTGATCGGCCCGATCTCCACCGTGTCGTCCACCTCGAGGAACCGCAGCACACTGCGCACCACCGCATCGTTGTCATCGCGGTAGTCGTCGTAGATCAACACCAGCATCTGCTCCGGTGCGAACAGCTCTCTGTAGCGGCTCAGGTGCTCCACATAGCGCACATGGTCCGCATACATCAGCCTCTGCGGCGACTGGGAGAAGCGGGGCACCCGCTTGCCCTGGCGCCGCAACCCTTCGAGCTCCACCGCCTTCTGGAAATCCTTCTCAGTCTCCGCATAGTTGTGCACCTCCTGCAGATGCAGCGAGCGCAGGTAGGAGGTCGGCTCGCGCACTATCGCCACGATCTTCGCCTCCGGAGCCACCTCCGCGATGCCCCTGGCAGCCGTTGGCGACTCCAGGTAGAGCGTCGAGCCCTCCCCCACGCGCTGGTCGGCGTCGGCCTCGGCGAACAGCGCCAGGTAGTCCTCCAGCGTCGTCGGGCGCTCTCTGGAGTTGGCCTGGCGCAGACGCGGGCGCATCTCCGGGGAGAAGAAGTTGGGCTCCTTCACCGGGATCGTGATCTGGGGGTGGCCCATCAACATCGCGCACAGCGCGCTCGTCCCGCACTTGGGGTAGCCCACCACGAAGAATTCGGGCACCCTCATTGCGCCCGAGTATACGGACGGCCACTTGTCAACAGGGAACCGCTACGTCGGCCCTCGAGCCTCTCGAAGGCCAGCCGCTTCAGAGGTCCAGCCGGCTCACACCAAGCTCGTCGAAGCCCACATGATGGGCGAGCTCATGCCGCACCGTCCGTGTCACCTGGTCGCGCAGCAGGTCGGGGTCGTGGCCGAAGTCGCGCCGCAGCGTGTCGCGGAAGATCACTATGCGGTCGTGGGCGTTGTCCCGCGTGGCCCCATCGCCCTGATAGAGCCCATAGGCGCCTCGCCTGCGCCCCCCGTCGGAGATCACAACCGCCACATGGCCGAGCGCGTTGCGCAGCAGGTCCGGCAGGTCGTCCAGCGCGTCGCGCACCAGCTCCTCGAAATCCTCGTCGTCGAGCGGGTCGAGATCCAGGAACTCGCTTTCCTCAGGCGCCACCGCCAAGCCTTCGCGAGCCAGCGCTTCGGAGTGGCGCACGATCTCTTCGAACTCCGACTCCGACTCCGGTTCCCGCCAGTCAGCCAGCCGCACCGCCACGAACGCCACGCTCCCCATCAGCGCCGCCGCCACAATCACGCCCAACGCCACATCCTCCAGCGCCCTCACCACCCCAATCGAGCTGAACCCCTGGCTCACCACCAGCACCACCAGGCCCGCCGACATCGCTATCAGCGCCGCCACCCCCACACGCCGAAGGTGACTCGAGGCTCCGGGTGGCTGGGGCGCGCTCATCTCATCGCCGAAGAAACTGGTGCCCGCCCGGCCTATTTGAGCGTGCGGGCAATCACGAGACGCTGGATCTCGTTCGTGCCCTCGTAGATCTGGGTGATCTTGGCGTCTCTCATCATGCGCTCCACCGGGTACTCCTTCACGTAACCGTAGCCCCCCAGCACCTGGATCGCCTCAATCGTCACCGCCATCGCCGTGTCCGAGCAGAACACCTTGGCCATCGATGAGTACTTAGCCCGCTGTGGATGGCCCTGATCGGCCATCGCACACGCCTTGTAGAGGATCTCCCTCGCGGCGGCCGTCTGTGTTTCCATGTCCGCCAACTTGAACTGGATCCCCTGGAACTCGTTGATTGCCTTTCCGAACTGCCTGCGCTCCCGCGCGTAGCCCACCGCGTAGTCCGTCGCCCCCTGGGCGATGCCCACAGCCTGGGCCGCCGCACCCAGCCGAGTGCGCTCGAGCGTGCCCAGGGCAACCGACAGGCCCCTGCCCACCTCGCCGATCACATTCTCCTGGGGCACCCTCACATCCTCGAAGATCGGCTGGCCCGTCGGTGAGGCCCTGATCCCGAGCTTGTGCTCGAGCTTGCCCACGCTGAAGCCCGGCCTGTCGGCCTCCACAACGAATGCCGTCAGGCGCCGCGTCTCCCGGTCTGACACCGCAAAGCAGATGTAGAAGTCGGCTATCCCCAGGTTCGTGATCCAGTTCTTCGTCCCGTTGATCACCCACTCATCACCGTCCTTGATCGCCGTCGTCGTCATCCCCGCGGGATCGGACCCCGCTTCCGGCTCCGACAGCGCAAACGCCGGCGACCACTCCCCCGTTGCGCACTTCGGCAGGAACCGCTGCTTGAGCTCCTCACTGCCGAACAGCTGGATCGGCAGCGTTCCCAGCTCCTGGATCATCAGGATCAGCGCACACGCCGCATCCACCTTGGCGATCTCCTCCACCGCCATGTTCAGCATCAGCGTGCCCGTGCCAGTGCCTCCGAACTCCGTCGGGAACGGCAGCCCCAGGATGTCCTGCTCGCCGAGCACCTTGCGGATGTCCCACGGGTATTCCGCCTTCTCGTCTATCTCCGCCGAGCGCGGCGCGATCTTCTCGCGCGCTATCTGCCCGATCGTCGCGCAGAAGTCGAGGTGCTCCTGAGGAATGGTGTAGACGTCGCTCACGGCCTCCATCAGCGTGATCCTAGTGATGAGACAGCCGCTTCGCGCTGGGGCGGCGACACCCCTGTCCTGCGTTCCGAAGTTTGGATCTGCCTGTTTGCGGGTATGGAGAGGGCATGCCCCTTGGTACTTCCATATTCCTCGTCGCAGTCGGCGCCATCCTGCGCTACGCCGTTACCGCCACCGTCTCTGGACTCTCGTTGACCACCGTCGGCCTGATCCTCATGATCGTCGGCATCGCCGGCATCCTGCTCTCCGTCTTCTACATGCTCGCCTGGAGCCCCAGGCGGCGCGGCGTCGTGGCAAGCGAACGGGTCGTCGAGCGCGATCCCGCCTACCGCGAGCCTCCCGTCTACTAGCCCTAAGTACGCGAAGCGCCTGGGCCCGGGGGTGCGGTTGCTCGACTCGCTTGGTGTATAGCCATGGTCTACACCGTGGGTTTAGGGACCGGCGGTTGTAGTTGTCCGTTTTGCTTGGTGTATAGCGATGGTGATACACCAACCAATACCTATATATCCACGCCCGCCTCGCTAGGCTCGTGAATAACCATGAGCAGCAGCAGCAGCAGCAGAAGCAGCGCCACCCAGCCAGATGGCATCGAGATCGATCCCGCGAAGGTGAGTGAGTGGCTCGCTGCAGAGGATCCGAGCATGCAGCTGATCGACGTGCGTGAGCCCTACGAGCATGAGGCCGGTCACATCGAGGACGCGCGCCACATCGAGCTGGTGAAGCTCTCCTCGGAGGCCCCCAGCGTGGACCGCGAGCGGCCCGTGGTGTTCTACTGCCGCGTCGGTGGACGCTCGGAGATGGCCGCCCAGGCGTTCCGGGCAGCGGGCTACGAGGCATACTCCATGGCCGGAGGACTCGTGCGCTGGGCGCAGCGAGGGTCGCCCGCTCTCGCCCGAGGGCGGGACCGTGGCGGATCACTGAGAAGGACCCAAGCTGATGGAGGCATCAACCGAATATCCCGCCGTGAAGACCGGCGAGGGCTACGCCGTGGCCCACCTCGAGGATCTCGGCGACGGACCGGGCTTTCGCAAGGTGCGCAAGGGCCTTGGCGTAACCGCCTTCGGCGTCAATGCCATCGTCCTGCCCGCCGGCATCGAGACGGGATTCCACTACCACGACGAGCAGGAGGAGCTCTACTTCGTGCACCGGGGAGCGATCGAGATGGAGTTCGGCGACGGCTCGGTGCAGCGACTCGGCGAGGGCGGCATGGCGCGAGTGGACGCCGCCACCGTGCGCAAGATCAAGAACGTGGGCGACGTCGACGCCGTGTACCTCTGCGCCGGTGGCAAGGACGGCTACATCGGCCGTGACGGGCGCGTGCGCGAGGGCGAGGAGCAGCGGGTCAAAGCGATCCACGATCTCTCCTCAGAGCAGCCCAAGTGAGGCGCAGTGACAGGGGAACCCCGCAGCGACGCTGACGATCGATCGGAGCTCGGCCCTCGGCGGAGGCTCTGCGCATCAAAGGCGGCCCCGACATCCCACTGACCGAGATCGTCCTGCGCACCAGCCGCTCCTCGGGGCCGGGAGGCCAGCACGCGAACGTCACCGCCTCCCGCGTGGAGGCCGTCTTCGACGTGGCCGCCTCGCCCTCGCTGAGCGACTCCCAGCGCGCGCGCGTGCTCGAGCGCGTCGGGCCCGCGGCTGGTGGCGGTGGCGCAGGACGAGCGCTCGCAGGCACGCAACCGCGAGCTGGCTCTCGCTCGCCTCGCCGAGCGCCTCGAGCGCGCCCTGGCCGTTCCCCGCACCCGCCGCGCCACCCGTCCCACCGGCGCCTCGCAAAGCCCGTCGCCTGGAGAGCAAGCGCCGCGCCGCCCAGCGCAAGCTCGAGCGCCGTCCGCCGGGCTCCGAGGGGGAATGACTCAGTTGATCAGCTCGCGCACATAGCGCTGGTGCAGGCGCCCGAGCGGCGTGTTTTCGGGACGGAACCCGATCGCGTGCCAGATGCCCGCCGACACCGGCATCCATACGATGATCAGGTAGACGCCGAGCACGAGCGCCGCCACCCGCAGCCGGCGCGAGGCCGATAGCGCGGCCAGGGGCAGCGACCCACAGCACGTACCACGGCAGCACCCAGCTGAGCGTCACCAGCAGCGCCACGCTCGCCCACCCCGAGGCTGTGATCGAGTCCCGCCGGCGCCAGGCCAAGCGGCAGCACAGCAGCACCGAGAGCGCCAGTGCGCCGCTCATCAGGTAGCGAACCGTGTCGTTCTCCCCGCCCGCCCCCACCGCCAGGCCGATCAGGTTGGGAACGCTCTCGCCCGTCACCAGCCGGCTCTGGGTGCTGAGGTCGGGTATGTGCAGCCCGAAGGCAGCAAGGCTCGCCATCGCCCGCCACCGCCCCGATCAGGATCATTCCCATCACCACCTGGAGCAGCCGGCGGGGTGTCCTGCAGCAGGCCGACCAGCACAACCGGGAGCAGAACGGCGGCCGAGGCCTTGATGGCGACGGCGAGCACGAAGGCGCCGCCCGCCGATCAGGTCGGTGGGGGCGAGTGGCAACAGCCATCCCCAGAGGCCACGTGCGGCTCGACGCCGCTTCCGCCGCGGCCCCGCTCTCCCGTCCACGCAGCAGGAGATAGAAGCCGAGCATGATGCACACCACCATCAGGAAGTCGTTGTGGTCGCCCCCCAGCCCCCACACCAGCACTATCGGGTTCAGCCCCACCAGGACGATCGCGCTGCGGGGATCGCGCCCCAGCATCTGCGCGCAGCGCCACACCAGGAAGATCGTCGCCAGGCTGGCCAGCCCGAGGATCACCTTCAGCGCCCAGAAGGACCCCGCCACGCCTAGCGGCACCACGGCGAATGTCAGCAGGGTGAACAGCGGCCCGTAGGGGCTCAGCAGCTCGTGCCAGTTGCTGAGGATGTAGCTCGGATCGTTGTGGGGCTCGTAGATCGGGATGGTTGTGTAGGGGTTGAGGTTGTGCACCACCTCCATCCGCCCGTAGTTGATGTAGTTGAAGAGGTCTGTGAGGGCCAGCGGCGGCGAGAGCACGAAGATCGCGTGCACAGCCAGGATCGCCCCGATCGACCCAGCGCGCGGGCATCCGCGGAGCCGAGCGCAGCACCACCACATAGCAGCCGTACATCATCAGCAGGGAACCGGTGAACAGGTACTTCAGCACGGTGCTGTTCTGGGTCAGCCAGGGCAGCAGCCCGCCCAGCGGGCCGGCCATCCACTGGGGATAGAAGCCGTAATGGGTGGTGGGTGCCAGCAGGCTCGGGCGGTTGGCCGCGAGCAGCACCACCATCAGGCTCAGGAGCACGATCGCCCCCAGCGCCAGCGCACCCGCCTGCACGCCCGTGTTGGCATCGGTCGCGGCGCTGGCGCGACCGACCCTCAGTCGATGCGTCAAGCGTCTCGCGAAGCCCTCTGGCGAGCCGTCACGGAGCGGGATGGTTGTGGCGTCGCCGGTGGACATGCTGGCCGGCGCCATTATCCCTTGAAAAGCTGAGGGCTCGCCGAAGCGAGCCCTCGCAAAGCGGATCTAGAGCCTTGGCTCTTAGATTGCCTGGACGTTTACGGCCTTGGGGCCCTTGTCGCCCTGCTCCGGGTCGTAGGAGACCTTGGCCCCCTCCTGCAGAGAGCGGTAGCCCTCGCCGTTGATCCCGGTGTGGTGTACGAAGAGGTCCTTGTCGCCGTCATCGGGGGTGATGAAGCCGAACCCCTTGTCGTCGCTGAACCACTTTACGGTGCCAGTAGGCATTGTGTGAACTCCTCCACGGTATGTGCGTGCTGCTACGCGGAGGATGCTTCTCAAAGCTTCGACCTGCGAGCGCTTGCACTACTTTCGCCGGTCTTGTGCCGGCCATTCGACACGACCGTAGCACGTAGCCATGGTCACGTGTTGTAGGAATGTTGCGAATCGCACACCGTGCCTTGGCGGCGCCCGCGGCTAGGGTGAAGCGATGGATGGGCCGCAGAGCAGTGTTTCTGCCCCGGCGCAGGAGCAAACTCTGCGCTTGACTCGCCTGCTCCCCCCGGGGATCCGGGCACGATCGCGGAGATCGTCGAGGATCTGGGGCTGTGGGAGCGTCCCGGCGTCGCATCGCCACGCCCCCGGCTGCTGCTCAACATGGTCGGCCAGCGCCGACGGACGCGCCACCCTCGCCGGCCGCTCGGCGCCGCTCAGCGCCAGCGCTGACCGGGAGCTGTTCCATGGCCTGCGGGCGGCCGTCGACGGTGTGCTCGTGGGCGCGGGAACCGTGCGCAAAGAGCGCTACGGGCGCATGATCCCCGACGCCGCCGCCCGCCGCACAGCGCCTCCAGCGCGGCCTGGAGGAGGAGCCGCTGGCCTGCATCGTCTCCGGTCGACTTGCGCTCGACGAGGACATCCCCCTGCTGAGCGAGCCCGCCGCCCGGGTGGCGCTCGTCACAGCCTCCCCCGCGAGCCTGCCGGCGAGCGCAGCTCAGCTGCACTACGTGCGCACCGAGCGCGAGGGGCGACTGGACCTGGAGGCGGCCATGGTCGAGCTGAGCGAGCGCTTCGGGGTGCAGAGCCTGCTGTGCGAGGGCGGACCGCACCTTGCCTGCCAGCTTGCTGGGCGCCGGGCTGGTCGATGAGCTGTTCCTGTCGCTCTCGCCCCTGCTGGCCGGCGGCGAGCCGGCGGGCGGCGAGGCGCTGCGCATCCTCGCCGGAGCCGAGCTCGATCCACCGGTGGAGCTCGAGCTGCTCGGCGTGCTGGGCAACGACTCCTGCCTGTTCCTGCGCTATGGCGTCCTCTCGCGGCGGGCGCGTCTCACGCGAGACGATGCCCAGCAGTTCGCTGGCCAGCTGACGCCCCTGGCTGGCCGTCCGCGGTGTGGCCGCGATGCGCACCACCACCTCCTCGCCGTCGAGCTCCTCCAGGGTGATGCGGGGCGCGTCGCGCATCGGCGTCTGCAACGACTTCTCGAGTATCTCCTGGAGGTCACCTGGGCTCATGCCGGCGCGCAGGCGCGCCCGAGGTTCACCGCCTCGGGCTCGCGTCAAGGGGCAGAATCGCCACGTTCAGCACCACGCTGTTGGGCACCATCACAACGTCTTCGCCGGTGGCGAACGTCGTGTACAGCAGCCCCAGCGAGCTCACCGTGCCCTCGATCTGGCCCGCAAGCCCACCTCCCTGCAGGCGCACCCGATCCCCCACCCGGAAGGGACGGGCGCTCAAGCAGCACGGTGCCCGCGATCAGGTTCCCCAGCGTCTGCTGGGCGGCGAGACCGAAGATCACCGCTGTGAACGCCCCGCCCAGGGCCAGCGTTTTGGCTTCGATGCCCGCCACCCGCAGGGCCACCAGCAGCGCGAGCACCACCGTGGCCAGGCGGATCAGGAACCCCACCGTGCCCGCCGTGGCGGGGTCCAGGCGCCGGAACAGGGCCGGCCCGAGCCCGCGCCCCACGTCGCGCGCGATCGCCCAGCCGAGGATCACCAGCAGGACCACCGTCACCACCGTCACCGGCGTGTCGAGCGCCTGTTCGAGGATCTTGTGGGCTGGGGCGCTCGGGTGACCGTGCACATGGGTGGCGGGCACCGTCTTGCCCAGCAGGCTCACGCGGTTGTCGTAGAGCACCACGATGCCCACGAACAGCGGCAGGAACACCAGCGCCTCGAGCCGTGCCCGCTTCACCACCTGCGGGCTGATCTGACGCAGCAGACCGACCTCCTTCCAGGCCTGGCTGCGCGTCTCGAACATCTTCGGCGGGGTTCTCGGAACTGGCATAGACGTCAATGATGGTGCACTACCCACCCGAGGCCGGGAGCAGCCGCCCAGGCATCGCGCCCCGAGCCCTGCGCACGGCGGCTGCTAGGCCTGCGTGTAGATGACCATCGCCAGGCCGAACAGCAGGCAGTAGATGGCAAACGGGGTCAGGGTACGGGTCTTGAAGTATTTGACCAGGAAGCGGACCGTGAACACGGCTGTGACGGCAGCCACCGCGCAGGCAACGAACGCCTGCCCGCGAATGCCGTTGCCGAGGTGGCCGAAGAGGTCGGGAAGCTTGACGAGGCCGGCCGCGAGAATGATCGGCGTCGCCAGCAGGAAGGCGAAGCGCGCCGAGTCGCTGTGATCGAGCCCGCGGGCGAGCCCTGTGCCCATCGTCACGCCCGCCGCGGCTGATCCCCGCCACGAGTGCCGTCGACTGCGCCACGCCGACCACCAGTGCCTCGCGGTACTCGAGCGTCGCCAGCTCGCGCGCCCCATCGGGCTTGGCCCCCTCGCGACCGATCGTCCGGGATCGGCCAGCCAGTTCGCGCACCTCCGCGCGGCGGCGGAAGCGCTCGGCCGCCAGCAGGATCAAGCCGTTGACCATCAGGAAGACCGCCGCCACTTCGGGCTTGGCCGTCAGCGTGCGCAGCTGGTGCTCCAGCGCCAGCCCGATGATTCCCGCGGGGATGCTCGCCACGATTATCAGCCACGCCAGCCGCTCTGTGGGCGTCTCGATGCGGCGCGTGCGCAACGTGTGGAAGAAGGCACCGATGATCTCCACCCAGTCGCGCCAGTAGTAGGCCAGCAGACCGAGGGCGCTGCCCACGTGGAGCATCACCACGAACGCCAGCCAGAAGGACTCCGACTGCGATTGCGCCTTCACCAGCTCGTTCCAGCCGAACAGCGTGGGGAACAGCACGGTGTGCCCGAGGCTGGAGATCGGAAACAGCTCGCTCACGCCCTGCAGCAGGCCGAGCACGATCGCCTGGAAATAGCTGAGGGCCGAAGCGAGGGGGACTGCCAGTGAGGTAATCATGGCGGCGAGAGCTTATTGGCTGCGCCTCCCGTGCGCTGAGCACGTACGCTCGCCGCCATGCCAGCCGGGCAGCCTCCCATCGAGCCGCGCGCTGGGCGAGATCGTCAGCGCGAGTGGGGGCGCATCGGCTGCATCGGCTTCGGCGGGCCGCCCGTGCACATCGCGCTGCTGCGCGAGCTGTGCGTCACCGAGCGCGAATGGATCACCGACGCGCAGTTCGAGCGCGCGCTCGCCGCCACCAACCTGCTGCCCGGGCCCGCATCCACGCAGCTGGCCATCTACTGCGCCTGGCGCCTGCGGGGCGCGCGCGGAGCGCTGCTCGGCGGCCTCTGCCTTCATCCTGCCCGGCCTGGTGGCCGATCCTCGGCCTCGTCCGCCCTCTTCCTGTCGGGCTCGCCGCCCACCTGGCTGCGCGCCGCCGGGCATGGGCGCGGGCGCCGCCGTTCCCGCGGTGGCCTGCTGGCGGGCTGGGGCATCGCCGCGCCGATCTGGGCGCGCACCGTCCGCCGCGCGACGGGCGAGGGTGCTCATCTACGGTCTCGCGGGCGCCCTCGCGGCGGCCCTCGCCGGAGCATGGCTCGTGCTCGTGCTGCTCGGCAGCGGTCTGATCGAGCTGCTGCGGACGGCGGCTCGCTCGGCAGGCTCCTGGCCGCGCAGCCGTGGACTGATCCTCGGCGCCGCCGCCGCACCGGGTGGAACGCTCGCCGCTCGCTCTGGACCGCCCTGAAGGTCGGGGCGCTCGCCTTCGGGGGCGGCTTCGTGATCGTGCCCGCTGATGCAGACCGACGCTGTCGAGCACCTACCACTGGATGAGCCACGCCCAGTTCCTCGACGCAGTCGCTCTCGGGCAGGTCACCCCCGGACCGGTCACGCACACGGTGGCCGCCGTGGGCTACGCCGCCGGCGGTCTGCCCGGCGCCCTGCTGGCCGCCGCTGGTGGCGTTCGCGCCCTCCTTCTCCTTCATCCTGCTGGGCGCGGCCGCGCTTTGAGCGGCTGCTCGCCGACCGCCGGGCCCTGGACTTCCTGGCCGGCGCCGCCCCCTGCGCCGCCGGGGCGATCCTCGGCGCGGCTGTGCCGCTGGCGCTGGCACTGCGCGAGAGCTGGCAGTTCGTCCTGCTGGCCGGCGCCGCCCTGGCGCTGCTGGCGCTGCGCCGCGGCGTGGTGGTGACGCTGCTGGCGAGCGGCTGCATAGGCGCCGCCGCTCGCCCTGCTCGGCGCGCCGGCTCCCCGCTGACGCCGCGGCGAGAGACACCGGGCGCTCGAGACCAGTTCACAGACGCTTCACACCATCGTTGCCGCCATTGTCACAAAAGAAGCGTCTTTGCAGGGAAATCTGTCTGGTATGAACGACAATGAAAACCACAGCACAGACGGTGCTGAACACAAGAGTGGACATGCACTGCCACTCCACCGCCTCACAGGAGTCCCGCCTCGGTGTGCAGCGCGCGGTCGGGCTGCCCGAGTGCGCCACTCCACCCGAGGAGGTCTACGAGCTGGCCAAGCGCCGCGGAATGGACTTCGTGACGATCACCGACCACGACACGATCGCCGGCGTCCTGGAGATCGCCGACCGACCCGACGTCTTCATCTCGGAGGAGCTCACCGCGCGCTTCCGCGGCGAGCCGCAGGCCGTGCATGTCCTCTGCTACGGCATCACCGCCGAGGACCACGAGTGGCTGCAGGCCCACAGCGGCGACGTGGAGCTGTGCGCCGCCTACATGCACGAGCGCGACATCGCCTGCGCGCTGGCCCACCCCTACTACACGGTCGCCGCACCCCTCACGGCGCGCCACCGCCGACGGCTGGCCGAGCTGTTCCCCATCTGGGAGATCCGCAACGGCGCCCGCGCCCCTGAGCTCAACAGCCCCGCCGCCACATATGTGGTGACCCGGGACGCCATCGGGATCGGCGGCTCCGACGACCACGCCGGCGTGGACATCGGACGTACCTTCACCGAAGCACCTCCCGCGGGCACGCCCGCCGCGTTCCTCGCCCACCTGCGATCCGGCGACGTGCTCGCGCGCGGCGCCCAGGGCAGCGCCGCCAAGTGGGCCCACGCCGCGATCGCGCTGGCGGTTCGCTCGCTCGGGTTCACCGCCGAGAGCGGAGAGGCCGCCCGTCCCGACCCGCTGCGGGTTCTCTCGATGATGCGCCGCCTGCTGCGCGAGGCCGACGTGCGCCACGGCGGCGCCGGCGGCGAGCTGACGCCCGGCGGACGCGCGCTGCCTGCTGCGCGCCTGGCTGAGCGCTGTGGAGCTCGACCACCTCGACGAGCACGGCCTGCTGGCGATGATGCAGGACGACAGCTTCAGCCACGCCGGCCTTTACCGGCGCGCCTGTCGGGTACACGAGCGCAAGCTGCGCACCGCCGTGGAGGTCGCGCTCGGTGCCGCCACCGGCGGCAGCGATCTGCTGGTGGCCGCCGAGGGCATCTTCGAAGCGAGCATCGCCGCCATCCCCTACGCCCCCGCCACCGCCTTCCTGGCCAACGAGCAGGCGAAGCTCGCCGCCATCCCCTACTCCGACGAGCGGGCCGCGAGAGCGCCTGCGCGGAAGCGAGCGCCGCCGCCACGACGGCGAGACCCCCCGCGTGGCGATCATGGTCGACGGCATCGGATCGACCCACGGAGTCACTCGCACGATCGCCGAGATCCGCCAGCGGGGCGTGGCGGGATTCGAGATCGAGGTGCTCGGCACCGATCCCGAGGTCGACCGGCGCCTGTCAGCGGTGGCCGAGATCGACGTACCCTTCTATCCCGACCTGCGCATCGGCGTTCCCAGCCTCCCCGCGGCCGTGCAGACCCTCGCCGAAGGACGCTTCGATGCGGTCCACGTGTGCTCGCCCGGACCTGTCGGCGCCGCCGGCGCTCTCCTGGCTCGCGCGCTTGGATTGCCGCTCGTGGGCAGCTATCACACGGAGCTGACCGCCTATGCCGGCCTGCGCTCGGGCGATGAGCGCCTGACGCGCCGCCATGGCCGCCGCCGTCAGCGCCTTCTACGGCGCCTGCGAGCTCGTCCTCTCCCCCAGCCCCGCCGCCGATGAGGCCCTGCGAGAGGTCGGCGTGGACGCCGGGCGCGTGCTGCGCTGGGATCGTGGCGTGGACACCTCGCGCTTCGATCCAGCCCTGCGCACCGGGCCGCTGGTGCCTGGAGCCATCACAGTCCTCTACTCCGGGCGGATCACCCACGAGAAGGGCGTCGAGCTGCTGGCCGACACCTTCCTGCTCGCCCAGGCGCAGCGAGCCACGCCTGCACCTGGCGCTGGCGGGGGGCGGGCCCGGAGGAGCCGTATCTGCGTGAGCGCCTCGGTGAGAGCGCCACGTTCCTCGGCTGGCTGGAGGGAGACGCGCTGGCGCGCGTCTATGCCGCCGCTGACATCTTCCTGTTCCCCAGCGCCACCGACACCTTCGGCCAGGTCGTGCTGGAGGCCCAGGCAAGCGGCCTGCCGGTGGTGGCCGTCGCCGAGGGTGGTCCTCTGTCCCTGATCGATGACCGTGTCAGCGGCCTGCTTCTGCAGCGCCCGAGCCCGAAGATCTCGCCGCCGGGGTGCTGGAGCTCGCCGGCTCGCCTCTGCTGCGCGAGCGCCTGGCCACGCGCCGCCCTGACGGCGGCCGGCGAGCGGACCTGGGATCGCGCGCTCGAGCGTCTCGCCGACAGCTATGCGCGCGTGCTCGCCCCCTCCGCCACGGGAGCGGTACGTGCGGCCTAGGCGCAGAGCCACCATCGCCGTCGCTCTGCACGACGTCGAGCCGGCGACCTTCGAGCGCTGCGCCCTGATCCGCGACTGGCTCGAGGACCACGGCATTGCCCGGGTCACGTTGCTGGTGATCCCCGCCCGCGACCTGCATCCGCTGGGCGAGCGCTCCCCGGAGATGACCGAGTGGCTCTGCGAGCGCCGCCGGGCGGGCGACTCGATCGCCCAGCACGGCTTCCAGCACCAGCATCTGCGCGGAGGGACCTCTGCACGCCCCACGCTGAGCGGCGGCCGGCGCTTCGCCGAGTTCGTGGGACTCGACGACGACGAGACCAGGCGGGCGGTCGACGCGGGCTGGCGGGTGCTCAAGCTCGCAGGCATCGAGCCCGACGGGTTCGTCGCCCCCGCCTACGCCTACACCCCCCAGCTGCGCCGCATCCTCCCCCGTCGCTTTCGCTGGTGGGCCAGCCTCCTGCGGCTGCATCCCGCCCCGCTGCACCCCGGGGAGCGCACACGCCAAAGGCTCACCCCCGCGTGGGGGATGGGCGCCGAGCGTCCGCTGCAGCGCCTGCTCTCCCCCACCCTGATCCGCGCTGGAAGCCTCCTGTGCGGTGAGACCCTGCGCGTCGACCTGCATCCCGCCACGCTCGCTCACCCTCGTCAGATGCTGGCCCTCGAGTGGGTGCTCGCCCGCAGTGCCCCTCGGCGCGAAGCGGTCACCTACGAGCAGATGCTCGCCGCAGCCGCCTGACAATCAGACGAACGTCCGTACACCTTGCAAGCGGTAATGCACTCCTAATGGAGCGCCGATTCGCTGGCCAGGGCAGCCCACGGGGCGCCCTCTCCAGCAGATGCCCGCTCTCCGCTCACACCTCGCCCACCTCCCCGCTCGCCTGTCCCGAGCACTCCCCAGCCCAATCGTGGCGGGAGTGCTGTTGCTCACGCCTGCCGTGCTTGTCCCAAGCGCCATGGGAGCCTCGCCCTCGCATACCACCGGTGTCCACCGGGTCTCCAATCGCTGCGCCCTCACCGGCCACGGGCACGCCTCCAGCCGCCGCGCGGGGTGCCCGAAGCGATCCTCCACCCGGCGCACCTCCGCACCTCCCACCAACTCCTCGGTGCCGGCGAGCCCCATACCGACGGCAGCCGGCGGCGCTCGCCCAAGCCCGAAGCCTCCTGTCAACCCCCCAGGCAAGACGCACGGCGGCTCCGGCGAAGCGCTCCCCCCACCGCCACCAACGGGCACGAGCACGCCCCCCGCTCCAACCGGCGGCGAACCTCCCGCTGAAGGCGCCGGCAACCTGCCGATCGAATCGGGCGAAGTGGTGGGCGACCCGATCGACCCGCGCTTCCTCACCGACCTTCCCTTCGGTAAGCGCTCCTTCTGGGTCCAGCCGTGGCGTGCCTACCTCGACACGCTGCCCGCATCCCGCCTGCAGGAAGCGCTGGGAGCCAACTTCCCCACCAACCCCTCCCAGGCCGACGCCACCGCGCGCCTGCTGCACGACAGCGGCTTCACCCTGGCCCGCATCGGCATCAACTGGGACGCTCTCTCATACAGCGAACCGAACACCTTCCGGGCGAGCAACCTCGCCAGCATCCAGACACGCCTGACAGCCATGCGCGAACACGGCCTGCGGCCCCTGATCGTGCTCGACGCCAACAGCGTTGCGCCGGCGCCCTACGTGAACGTGAAACTCGAAACGCTCGCCCCCGCAGCGGCCGGAGCCAAGACGGTCACCCTCTCGGCGGCCAGCTCCGCACTCGTCGTGCCAGGCAAGACCGGCTTCAACAACCTCACCTTCGGCGGCAGCCCCGACATGCTGATCACCTCCTTCAACGCCCACGGCGTGGCCACTCTGGCACGGCCCCTGCTGCACGACCTTCCGGCCGGGCCGCACGCGGGCACCACCCTTCGCTTCGCGCCCTTCCAGGCGCCCACCCTCCCGAGCGGAGCCGCCAATCCCGAATTCAAGGCCACGCTCGCAGGGTGGCTGAGCTATGTCCACTCCGTAACCAGCCTCGCCGCCTCGATCGTGGGGCCCGGCGGCTACGACATCGAGGTCTGGAACGAGCTCACCTTTGGCTCGCAGTTCCTCAACGCCGAACACTATTACTCCTCCTCACCAGCTGAAAGCAGTGAAGCGAGCCCCGAAACGGAAGCCGAAGCTGAAGCCGAAGGAGCCGCCGAAGCAGAAGCCGGGGGCGAAACCGAAGGTGAAGCCAAGAGCCAGGCCGAAGCCGAAGTCAGCTCACAGGTGCAGAGCTCCTCAGCCCCCCCGACGAGCGCCACCGCCAGCAAACGCCAGGTCAACAAGCAGATCCGCAAAGCGCTGCTCGGCGAAACGGTGGCCTTCATCCGCAACCCCGCCAACGGCATCCCCGCCTCGGTGGGCATCACCGACGGCTTCGCCAGCCAGACACCCTTCCCCTCCGGCGCCGACGCCCCGCTGGGGCTGACCGCGCTCAGCAAACACCCCTACACGGGCCCCAAGGACTTCCCCTCCGCCTGGCAGACCACACGCGACCGCCCCATCAATGCCCAGGGCTTCCGCGACACCTCCTCCAACAAGAGCTTCATTCCGCTGTTCATTCCTAGCTACCAGGCCCTGTTCCCCGAGTACTGGCTGACGGCCACCTCCACCGAGACCCTGATCCGGGACCTCGCTCCCTTCACCACCGAAATCTACGGCTTCCCCCATGGACGCGAAGTCGCTCCAGCGGCCGGGGGGCCGGCCGTGCAGAAGTGGATCACGGAGTTCAACCTCGGCAGCTCGCACGGCAGTGTGATGGGTCCCGATGAGAGCACCCCTCAGGCCGGGCCCTCCGCTCAGCTGACTGCCGCCGACCGCGCCCACTTCCAGGCCAAGGTCGCCCTGCGCAGCATCGTCTCGAACGTCAACAAGGGGATCGCCCGCGAGTACTTCTTCACGGCCGGCCCGGGGAACAAAAGCCTCGTCAGCCCCAGCTTCTTCTCCGAACTGTCCGCCGCGCCCGGGACCTATCCCGGCGATCAGGCGGGGGGCGAAACGATGAGCGCTCTGCACTCGATGCTCGCCCGCTTCCAGGGCCCCGGCCCCGGCCCCGGCACGGCCGCCCGCCAGCTCAGCTTGAGCTCGATCACCCAGGAAGGCAACCACGCCCAGTTCGCCGGCGATGGCACCGCAGCGCACCCGAGCCTCTACGACCGCAACGTCCTGGCCGTGCTTCCCTTTCAGTCCTCGCCAACCCGCTTCGTGATCCCCTTCTATGTGATGACCCAGGATCTGCTCACCCTCTACGAACCAGGAGCACCGAGCGGCGACATCCATCGCTTCGACCTGCCCAACGAGAGCTTCAAGATCACCCTCGCCAACCTCCCCGCCACCACCGGCCCCCCGTCGGTATCCGCCTACGATCCGCTGCTCGGCGAATCCACGCCGGCTCGTCTGGTCTCACGCGAAGGCTCGAGCGCAGTGTTCGAATTCTCCGCCACCGACTACCCGCGCGTCCTCACCATCGAATACCCCAGCACCTGAGCTTCGCCTGGGGAAGGCGGATGTCATGCTGGGGACGGCATGAGCGATGACCTGCCGATTCATATCGATGATGTTCCCGTGGAACGCTGGCAGCAGGGCGAGATCGGCGCCGTCCGGCGACGCCTCGGTGTGGCCTGCGCCGCCAGACGGCTCGGGGTGGCCATGATCGACATCGAACCGGGCAGGCGCTCCACGCCGCCGCACAGCCACGCCGACGAGGAGGAGGCGTTCCTGGTCTTGGCCGGAAGCGGTCTCAGCTACCAGACGTCGGGCTCGCGGGACGCGCGTGTCTATGAGATCGGCATCGACGACCTGCTCTGGCACCCGGCCGGCGGCGACGCACACACGCTGATCGCCGGCGAGGAGGGGCTGAGCGTGCTGGTGGTGGCGGAGGGCTCGCGCACGAACATCACATACCTGCCCAGGACCAAGCAGTTCTGGCTGGGCTCGCGCTGGACACCGGCGGACACCAAGCCCCCGTTCGCCGCCGATGCCGAGCTCGGCCCGCTCGAGCTGCCCGAGCCATCCAGGCAGAGGCCGGAGACGATCCGCAATCTCGCCGAGCTGCCGCTGAGCGAGGGACGCCAGGGGCGCGTCGCCTATGCCACACGCGGCCTGCATGACATGGGCTCGCAGCGCCTCGCCTTCTCCCATGACCTGATGCCACCCGACACCCACAACACCGAGCTTCACTTCCACTCCGCCCGCGAGGAGGCGTGGTTCGTGCGCCGCGGAAGCGGGCTGGCCAGAATCGGCGAGCAGGCCCACCCGCTGCGTGCGGGCTCCTTCTGGCTGTGCCGGGAGAACACCGGGGTCGGCCATCGGATCGAGGTGGGCGAGGAGGGGATGGAGCTCCTCACCATGGGCGACCTGATCCCGGGCGATGTCTGGGTGTATCCCGAGAAGCGAACGATCATGCCCGCGCGTGGCGTGGAGCTTCCCTACTGAACAGCGACCGCAGGACTCGCTGCGAGGATTGGCGGCCTCAGCCGAGCTTGCGTGAGCTGAACATCGCGGCTTCGAACGACTTCACGGTGGGCAGAGCCGCATAGCCGAGGTGCTTCAGCCCGAACAGGTCCTCGATCGTGCGCAGCAGCGAGAAGTGGTTGTACGGTTCCTGGCTCGTGGTGGCGCCTTTGAGGTAGGGCGAGAGCAGCAGTGCGCCGACCGTGCCGCCGCCCTGGGGACGGAGACCCACGCTCGCGCCGGTGGGGGGAGTGTTGGGAAAGCTGGGCTGCCCGCAGCAGCCGCTCGAGTCGGCGAGTTCGCCGCTCGACGGAGCCTCGTCGACGGTGATCACCAGCAGGCCGTTCTGCTTGTAGGCCCTCGAGGCCAGGATCTCCGGGACCACCTCTTTGAGGAAGCCGTTCGCCGGTGCCAGGCCCGCCGGGGCCCCGGTGGTGCAGGGGGTGGGGTTGGCGTCGTGGCAGCGGTCGGGAACTATGTAGGTGAGGTTGGCCGTGCGCGCCGAGCTCGCCAGGTCGCCCTTGAGGTGGCTCAACCCGACGTCCTCGGCCCCGCAGGCCGGCGAGCCGGCAATCGCCTGGAAGTACACGAACGGGTTGCGGAACGTGGCGTAGGGGCCAGTGCTTGCAGTCTGCGCCGCCGTGGGATCGGGGGCCCCTACGGCGGGGTGGCTGCACGCCGAGGGAGCGGCGGCGCCCGCTTCGCCCATTCCCTCGACGTAGGCCCGCCATGCGAGGTGGCTTTCGGTCAGCTGCCCCGGGAGCGTGTGCGTGGCGGGCGGATACACGCAGCCGCTGCCCAGCACCTGTTCGTCGGCACCCGTGCCGGTGGGCACGATGTTCGAGTAGCTGGGGCAGTTGGCAGCCGTTTCGGCCGTGGGACCCTGGCCGCTGAGCAGGGCGATCTCGTCGGCGAGCTCCTCGTGGGCAACCGCGTCGTAGCGGACGAGCAGCGTGCCCCGGTGCTCGAGGGTGCCTGACAGATACGGCGCCCCCGAGCTTGGCCCGAACACCGATGCGTAGGGCTGATCGGAGAGCATGATCACGAACACGTGCTTGATCGGCGGGAGCTTCTTGGCCGGTTCGGGGGGTGCGGATTCTCCAGGTTCGCTCGCTTTGCCCGAACTGGGCTGCGTCGCGGGCGGAGCTTGGGCCGGGGTGCTCGTCGTGGCCACCGGCGCTTCGGGTGTCGTGGCGGCTTCGCTTTCGGGCGCCTGCACTTCGCTCCCGGTGGCGGAGGACGACGGGGATGTGGCTTCACCGCCGGTCGTGGAAGTCGAGACCGTGGGAACGCTCGGCGGGAGCACCACCTTCAGCCGGCGCACCGAGGCGGCGAGGGAACCCTGCACCGGTGAGCCGGCAACGTCCCCCATGAGCACACCGAAGCCAAGGAATATGAGCACCAAGAGCGCCGAGATTCTCGCCGGTGGGAGGCGCAGTCCCGCCGCCCGGGGCTTTCCCGGGAGCGGAGCGATGCCAGCGCCCGCGCTTGGCCGGTCAGCCTGCGCGGGGGCGCCCGCCGGGGGAGACGAGCCGCCCGCTGCCGCCACCCGCCTCTGCAACTCGCCGAGGAGCGGACTGGCCGATCCATGGCGCGAGCCGCACATGAGGCAGTAGCGCTGGTGCTCGGCGAGCGGCGATCCGCACTCGGCGCAGAGCTCAGGTGGTCCGGGACTCATCCGATCTTGGCCTACTCGCCCGTGCGGGTGGGCAGCTCAGAGGCTGCCTGCGGGGCGAGCAGCGCATCCATCGCGGCTGTCGCCTCATCCCCATCCTCGACGGCGCTGCTCGCCATCCGCTGCATCAGCTCCGTCCCGCACTGCCAGCAGAAGACGGCCCCGCGGCTGTGCGGAGCGCCGCACTGGGGGCAGCTCCCCGCCGTCCCATCGGCCTCCATCCGCAGCAGGCGCTCCACCTCGGCGAGCTCGGCGTCGCGTTCCTGCAGCACCGCGGCGCGGCGTACCAGCACGTCGAGGCGAAAGTGGTCGCGAATCGCCATCTCATAGGCCAGGCCTCCGAGGTCCCAGTGCAGCTCCGTCACATCGGCGGCCAGGCGGTCACGTCGCCTGCTCAGATCGGAGCGCCCGTCACCGACCGGCGAGGCGAACGCGCCCTCCACGGGCGTGGAGGTATCCCGCGCGGCTCGCGTGACAGCCGCGGGCGCCCGAGCAGGAGCCCGTGCGTCCCTCTCTCCCTTGTCGCCGAGGATCCCCATGTGCCTAGCCCGTGGAGACCACGTTGGGGAGGTTCTTCGACTTTTCCTCATAGCTCTTGCCTTTTGTGTTCTTGAGCGTTTCGAGGACCGAGGGCGGCGCGGGATGACTCTCGCTGGAGGGGGGGATTTTGGACGGGCTCGAGGATCCCGAAGTCTGCGAGGAGGCCGAGCCGCCGTTGGACACCTTGATGACCTTCGCGCCCGGGAAGCTCTTCTTCAGCGAGGAGAGCTCCTTTTCAGCGGCGCTCCTGGTCTGCTCGACGCCGGCGTAGATCACGTAGCTCCCAGCGCTCAGGCTGGTGAATTCTTCGGACTTCAGCGCACCCACTCCCTTCGCCCCCTTGGCTGTGGCCGCCGCCTTGGCGGCTTCCACGGCGCTCACGGCCGTGCCCGTCTGGGGCAGCGTCTGCAGCTGGACGGTGTAGCCACTCGTGCCCGAAGGCCAGTCACCGGTGAAGGTGGCTTCGGCCGTCGTCGTCGTGCCGGAACTCGCGGAGCTGGGTGCGGAGGCCACGCTGATCACCTGAGCGGGGGCGGCGCTCGACTTGCCTGAGCCGGAGCGCCCGATCAGAACCCCCACCCCCATCGCGAGCAGCAGCACCCCCACGCCCGCGATCACCGTCAGCGTGCTGGTCCGCTGTGCGGGCGGCTCCGCCAAGGAAGGCGGGCTGAGGACCTGGGTGTGCGTCTCGCGGCCGTCGCGCGCGGGGCTGGAGGCGCGCAGAAACTCGCTCTGGGGCATCCGGCGCTCGCCGCACTCGAGGCAGTAGCGCTGGTCGGAGGCCAGCGGCGCACCGCAGCTTGGGCATTGGGCGCTGGTGTCCAGGCTGGGCGAAGACGTGCCGGCGATCGATTCTGTGGACAGTGTGGCCTACCCTCGGTCGACGCTCCGACGGCTTCGGAGCAGGATCAAACGCAACGCCTCGGCGTTGGTGGACCGGCTACATAGTTCAGGAGCGCGGGGCGTACAGCGTGATGATTCTGTGAAAGCGGCTAGCGAGATGCGCTGCCGGCGCGCGCGAAGGTGCCGTCGGGCGAGCGGGTCGAGCCCCGCCATGCTCGCCCGGCGTGGCGCAGGCCTACCGCTGGATGCGCGTCACGCTGGGCAGCGAGGCGTTCACGGGCCTGTTCACGATCGCCGAGGCTCGCGCTCGCGCAGAGGCCAGCCACCAGTGAGAGAGCCAGAAGCCAGGTGCAGAGGACGAGGAGCAGGATCATGAGCACTCCGTGTGGGTGGTCCCGGTGGCCATCGTGTTCCTCACCAAACATATCAGATTTATTGTCAACACGACCATCTCTGGTTTCGTCTCCGCTTGCGGTCAACCCTTCGGCTACGCTTCGGGCGAGGCACGGCGTCCAACCCCACTCGTTCAGGGCTCTACCCGCTTGACGCCGACCGAATCGTTATGCAGCCGATCGTGTTTCAGGGACGAAAGCGCACGCGCCGGTGGCCCGTGCGTGCCAATTTCAAGACACCGACGAGAGGGAGCTACGAGGCTATGGCGAGATCGACGATCAAGCGGCTGACGCCGGCATTTGCCCTCATCGCCCTCACCATCGCCCTCTCGCCGGCCTACTCCGAGGCGGCTCACTCGGAAAAGCCCCTCGCCACCACCGGGGCGGTCACCCACGTCCGCGGCCTCTCGGCCGAACTCCAGGGCACCGTCCTGCCGCGGTCCCAGACCACCAGCTACTACTTCCAGTACGGGCCCACCAGCGCCCTCGGCTCGCAGACGACCCCGGGAACACTTCCGCCGGGGACCACTCGCGTCAAGGTGGGCCAAACCGTCACGGGATTCCTCGCCGGTTATCACTACCGGCTCATCGCCACGAGCGCGGCCGGCACCAGCATGGGTCACGAACGGGTCTACACACTCAAAACTGTCAAGGGCGCCTTCACCGTCGTAAAACCCACCGCCCCAGGGGTGTTCGGTGGGCCGGCCACGATCTCCGGCGTACTGTCGGGAACGGGTAATGCCAACCGTCTGCTCGCACTTCAGGCGAGCCCCTATCCCTATCTCACAGCGTTCGCTCCGTTCGGCACCACCACCCTCACCAACGCGGTGGGTGCCTTCGTGTTTCACATCCCCAGCCTCACCGCGAGCACCCAGTACCGCGTGGCGACGCTCGACCCGCGCCCGCTCTACAGCCCCGTGGTGAGCGAGCAGGTGGCGGCCCGCGTGACGCTCCACGTTCGCACCTCCGCCCGCAAAGGCCTGGTGCGCCTGTACGGCACCGTCACCCCCGCCGAGCCCGGCGCCCACATCCTCTTCCAGCTGCGCAAGCCCGTGCGGCCCAGCGGGAAGTCCGAACAGACCACGAGGTTCGCCACCCAGTTCACCACCATCGTCAAGCGCGCCACCCGCACCGCCTCACGCTTCAGCGCAATCGTGGAAGTGCGTCGCGGTGGACGCTACCGCGCCTACGTCGAGCTGAAGAAGGGTGCGCTCGTCTCGGGTGCGAGCTCCACCGTCGTCCTGGCCGCCGCACCCTCCGCGAAAAAGCACTGAACGTCCAGAGCGGGGAGCCTCGCTCCCGAGCTGCCCGCTGTCAGGAAGCCGCGAGCAGCCCGCGCGCGCGCAGAAGATCCATCACGCGCTCAACCTCCTGCTCGACCGTTTCTTCATGGCTCGAGAGAACGAGGTCGGCGTCGGCGGGTGGCTCGTATGGTGCCCCCACTCCGGTAAGGCCGGCGAGCTCGCCCGAGCGAGCGCGTGCATACAGGCCCTTGGGGTCACGCTGCTCGCACAGCTCGAGCGAGGTGTTGACGAAGATCTCCAGGAAGCCGAGCTCGTTCTGGACGTGCAGCGCTGCGGCCGCCTGACGATCGGCCGCATAGGGGCTGACGAGGCTCACCAGCGCGATCGTCCCCGACTCGGCGAGCAGGCTTGCGACATGGGCGGTGCGGCGGACGTTCTCGCGCCGCGCCTGCTCATCGAAGCCCAGGTCGCCGTTGAGCCCGTGGCGGAGGTTGTCCCCGTCAAGCAGGAAGGCGGGCTGGCCGATGCCGATCAGACGCTCCTCGACGGCGGCAGCCACGGTCGACTTGCCCGCGCCAGGAAGCCCGGTGAACCACAGCGTGGCGCCGGAGTTCCCCAGCGTGCTCCAGCGCCGCTCACGGGTCATGCGCGAGCCCTGCCAGCGCACGTTGGGGCTGCGCTCGGTCTTCTCCCCCGTCTCGCCCTCCTCGACCTCGGTGTCGAGGATCACGCCCGCCGCCACCGTTTCGTTGGTGGCCTCGTCGATCATGATCAAGCTGCCCGTCACCCGGTTGCGGCGGTAGGAGTCGAATACGAGCGGGGTGCTGAGCCGCAGGTGCACCCGCGCCAGATCGTTGAGCTCCAGGGCGCTCACGGCGTCGTCGCGGCGCAGGGTCTCCACGTCGATGCGATAGCGGACGTCCACTGCCCCCACCATCGCCGTGCGGGTGGTGTGCTTGACCAGGTAGCGCCTGCGCGGGTCCAGCTGGCGCTCTGACATCCAGCACAGCAGGCACTCGAAGCTGGTGGAGACCGTCGGCTGGTTCTGCTTGCGCACGATTGTGCTGCCGCGTCCGACATCGATGTCATCGGCCAGTCGCAGCGCCACCGACATTGGGGGGAAGGCCTCCTCGACCGGTCCGTCGAAGGTGTCGATGCCCGCGATCGTCGTGTGCTGGCCGCTGGGGAGCACCACCACCTCGTCGCCGGGACGCATCACACCGCCCGCCACCTGCCCGGCGTAGGCGCGGTAGTCGGCGAGGCTGCTCGCCGGCGGGCGGATCACCCACTGCACCGGGAAGCGCACGTCGATGAGGTTGCGATCGGAGGCAATGTGCACGTGCTCGAGGTGGTAGAGCAGGGGCGGGCCCTGATACCAGGGCATCGACTCGGAGCGATCCACCACGTTGTCGCCGAGCAGGGCCGAGATCGGGATGAAGGTCACGTCGGGCATCTCCAGGCGCGCGGCGAATGTGTCGAATTCCTCGACGATCGCATCGAAGACATCCTGGTCGTAGTCGACGAGGTCCATCTTGTTCACGCACACCACCATGTGCGGGATGCCGAGCAGCGAGCTGATGAAGGCGTGGCGCTTGGACTGCGAGATGACGCCCTTGCGCGCATCGATCAGCACGATCGCCAGATCCGCAGTGGAGGCGCCGGTCACCATGTTGCGCGTGTACTGCTCGTGGCCCGGGGTGTCGGCGATGATGAAGCGACGCTGGGCGGTGGCGAAGTAGCGATAGGCCACGTCGATCGTGATCCCCTGCTCGCGCTCGGCGCGCAGACCGTCGGTGAGCAGCGACAGGTCGAGGAAGTCGTGGCCCATCCGCTGGCTGGTCTGCTCGACGTGGGCCAGCTGGTCGGCGAGCACCTGCTTGGAGTCGTAGAGCAGCCTCCCGATCAGCGTGCTCTTGCCGTCGTCCACCGAGCCGGCCGTGGCGAATCGCAGGAGGTCGACCGGACGCTCGCTCAGCTTGCGAAACGCCTCGGTGGCGCCTGCGCCGGCGAGTGTCGCCGCCGCCGCGTTGCCGTTGCTGGAGATGCCCGGCTGGTTGGTGGGAGCGGACATCAGAAGTAGCCCTTGCGCTTGCGATCCTCCATCGCCGCCTCACTCGCCCGGTCGTCGGCGCGTGTCTGCCCGCGCTCGGTGATCTCGGTGGCAGCGATCTCGGCCACAACGGCCTCCAGCGTGGCCGCATCGGACTCGACCGCGCCCGTACAGCTCATATCCCCGACCGTTCGATAGCGGACATTGGCCATAAAGGGCTGCTCTCCGTCCATCAGTTCGACGAATGGACTCACAGCGTAGAGCATCCCATCGCGCGCGAAGACCTCTCGCTCATGGGCGAAGTAGATCGATGGCACCTCCAGCTGCTCCTCGAAGATGTACTGCCACACGTCCAGCTCGGTCCAGTTGGAGATCGGGAAGACGCGTGCGTGCTCGCCCTTGGCGATGCGCCCGTTGAAGAGGCTCCACAGCTCGGGACGCTGGCGCTGGGGCTCCCACTGCCCGAACTCGTCGCGGAAGGACAGGATGCGCTCCTTGGCGCGGGCCCGCTCCTCGTCGCGCCGCGCCCCGCCGAAGGCCGCGTCGAAGCCGTGCTCTTTGATCGCATCGAGCAGCGTCACCGTCTGCAGCGCGTTGCGCGAGGCGCGCGGCCCGGTCTCCTCGACCACCCGCCCTTCGCGGATCGAGTCCTCGACCGAGGCCACGATCAGCCGCTCGCCGATCTCTGCCACGCGACGATCGCGGTACTCGATCGCCTCGGGGAAGTTGTGCCCCGTGTCCACGTGCAGCAGCGGGAAGGGGAAGGGGGCGGGCCGAAAGGCCTTCTCGGCGAGACGCAGCAGCACGATCGAGTCCTTGCCGCCGCTGAACAGCAGCACCGGACGCTCGAACTCCGCGACGACCTCGCGCATCACCTGGATCGCCTCGGACTCGAGGGTGCGCAGGTGCGATAGGTGATAGGTAGCTGGCATCCTTGCGGTTTGGCTAATGGGCGAAAAATGGAACGCGCGCCCATGAAACTCGCGCAATCCCCCTTGAGTAATGTGAACATTACGGTGCGGATGGGCACATTTCAAGACCGGGGTGACGGGAAGCCCACGGCCCAGGCCTCCCTCGCGGCGCGATCCTCCACCGCTGCTAGTCCCCGCGTGCTGATGCTCGGCATGGGCTGGTTTCCCGCGACGCTCGGCGGACTCGACCGCTACTTCCGCTCACTGTTCGAGGCGCTGGATGAGACCGAGGGGGTGGTGATCGGCCCCGCGCCGGACGCGCCTGCGTCCCTCCTGATCAGTGCCCGTGAGGACAGCCCACTGTCGCGCCGACTGCTCGGCTATTGGCTTGCGGCACGGCGGGCGCTGGGCACGGCGGACGTGCTCGACGCCCATTTCGCCCTGTATGCGGCCCCTCTGTTGCTATTGACGCCCGCCGCCCGGCGAATGCCCTTGGTGTTCCACTTCCACGGGCCATGGGCCGAGGAGCACGTGGCGTCGGGGGACACATCGAGCTCGAGGTTCGCGCTGCGCAGGGCGCTCGAGCGCGCGGTGCTGCGGCGAGCAGACGCCCATGTGGTGCTCTCCTCGGCCTTCCGTCGCGTGCTGGTCGAGCGCTACGGGATCGCACCCTGGGGTGTGCGGGTGTGGCCGCCCGGAGTCGCGCTCGACGTCTTCACCCCCGAGGACGACAGGAATGGCTCGCGTGCTGCGCTAGATGTCAACCCCCAGGCGTTTGTGGTGGTCTGCGTACGGCGTCTGGTGCCGAGGATGGGCATCGAGGTGCTGCTCGATGCATGGGAGCAGATCGCCGAGCGGCTGCCCCGGGGCTCGACGCTGATGATCGCCGGCGACGGCCCCCTGCGCAAGGAGCTCGCAGCGCGAGGGGCAAGGATCGCACCGGCGGGAAGCATTCGCGTGCTCGGGCGCGTGTCCGATGACGAGCTCGTGGAGCTGTATCGCGCAGCCGACGCGGCAGCCGTGCCGAGCGTCTCCTTCGAGGGCTTCGGACTGGTCGTGCTCGAGGCCGCCGCCTGCGGCACCGCGAGCGTGGTCAGTGCCGTCGGCGGCCTGCCCGAGGTGGTGCAGGGGCTCGACTCCTCGCTCGTGGTCGAGCCCGGGGATTCCCAAGCGCTCGCCGCGCGCCTGCTCGCAGCCGCCGGTGGGGAGCTGCCCTCGCGCGAGCAGACCAGGCGCTATGCCGAGCGCTTCTCCTGGGCCGCGGTGGCCGCGCGCCACCGCGAGCTCTACGCAGATCTCGTCGCAGGCCGCCGCGACGAGCGTCCACGGGTGGTCTACGTCGACCACATCGCCCGCCTCTCGGGTGGTGAGATCGCCCTGCTGCGCATCCTCCCCCACATGCGCGGGGTCAATGCTCACGTGATCCTCGGCGAAGACGGCCCCCTGGCCGATCGCCTGCAGCAGGCGGGCATCTCGGTGGAGATCCTGCCCATCGCAGCCTCCACCCGCGACCTGCGCAAGGACACCGTGCGTCTCGGGGGCGCCTCGCCCATGGCTGCGGTGCACACGCTCGTATATGTCGCCCGGCTCGCTCTGCGCCTGCGCCGTCTGCAGCCCGATCTCCTGCACACCAACTCGCTGAAGTCCGGCGTCTACGGCGCGCTCGCGGCGCGAGCTGCCGGCGTCCCACTCCTGTGGCACGTGCGCGACCGCATCTCTGAGGACTACATCCCGAAGCCGGCCGTGCGCCTGGTGCGAATGCTCATCCGTCGCCTGGCGTCGGGTGTCGTGGCCAACTCCAGCGCCACCCTGGACACGCTCTCCGGTGGCGAGGGGAGTGCCGTCTGCGAGGTGATCCCCGACTCGGTCGAGCTCTCGACCCATCCTCCGACGAGCTCCACCGGTGCCACCACCTTCGGGATGCTCGGCCGGATCGCACCCTGGAAGGGGCAGGACCTGTTCCTGCGGGCCTTCGCCGCTGCCTTTCCCGAGGGAAACGAGTGCGCCGTGGTCGTTGGCAGCCCCCTGTTCGGCGAGGAGGCATACGAGCGCGAGCTGCACGAGCTGGCCTCGCGGTTGGGCATCGCCGAGCGCATCGACTTCCGCGGCTTTCGCGAGGACATCTGGCCCGAGCTCGCCTCCTTCGATGTGCTGGTGCACGCATCGGTGATCCCCGAGCCCTTCGGCCAGGTCGTGCTCGAGGGCATGGCCGCGGGACTGGCCGTGCTCGCCCCGGATGAGGGCGGTCCCGCCGAGGTGATCGAGGACGGACAGACCGGAATGCTGTTTCGCAGCCGCAACGAGGATGCCCTGGCGGGCGCGATGCGAGCTCTCGCCGAGGACCCCGCCGCGCGTGAGCGTCTCGGCGCGACCGCCAAGCTCGCGCTCGAGGAGTACCGGCCCGAGCGCCTGGCCGCAAGGCTCGAAGGCGTGTACGAGCGCATGCTGAAGCAGCAGGCCAGGCCCAGGCGGACCGACAGCTAAAGCCGGCGGCGTTTGCTGCCGATTGGAACTTCGACCCGCGTGATGTCCCTTGGGTACGCTCGGGTTCTCGATCAATGTCGACACGCGCCCTCCCCATCAGCGACCTGCTCCCCGAACTCTCGGGCCGCCTGCGCATCGCTGCCGTCCTGGCCGGCCTCGCCCTGCTCGCGCCCTCCTCGGCCGCGGCGATACCGGCCCACCAGCGGGCCCTCGGCCTCACGGGGTGCTCGCTGACGCTCATCCCCCCATCCACCCAGCTCACGGCCGGCGAAGGGCTCACCCTCACCGGGACGCTCAGCTGCCCGGTGGCCGAAGAAGCCGCAGCACAGACCCTCACCCTCTACACCCACTCCGTCGGAACCCCCGGGTTCAGCGCGGGCACGAGCACCACGACCGCCGCTGACGGCAGCTTCCAGCTCGAGGGCGATGCCCTCGCCGCCAACTCCGTCGTGTTCGTCCGCGCCCAGGGAGTCCGCAGCCCCCACATTCAGATCCCGGTTGCCCCGCTCGTGAGCGTCGATGCTCCTTCCAGCGGTACCCAGCTGCTGATCACCTCCCACCACGCCGGCGCCGACTCGATCGCCACCAACACCGTCACATTCACCGGAACAGTCACACCCGCCGCCCCGGGCACGAAGGTCGTGCTCCAGCGTGAGCGCTCGGGCACAGCCGGCACCTGGCAGCGGATCGGCCTCGGCGAACTCGATCCCGAAGGCCACTACTCGATCCTCCACACCTTCCACATCGCCGGGGACGCCACCGTCCGCGTCATCGTCCGCGGACACGGGATCGCGATGGGAGCGTCTGAACCGCGCACCTATGTGATCTCCCGCGCGCCGCACAGCCGTACGAGCGCGAGCGCACCACCCTCGAAATCGAGCTGAGGCTCTGCCCTCAGCGAGCTCGCTGACCTCAGATCAGGTCGGCGAGCCAGTCGTCTCCGCCGGCTTGGATTCGCCCGTATATGCGCTTGGATTCCTTCACCTGGTGACCTTCCAGGCCGCGTTCCCAGCGCTTCCAGCGTAGGCGATTCAGGTAATCCCGGGCGGGGCGCAGCGCCGCGATTCTCGGCACCGGCAAGCCGGCGGGGGCCAGCTCGCGATGCACCGGGCTGAGCTCACCCGCGCGAAAGCCGGCGCCATGGTGATACATGACATCGCCGTACACGGCGAAGTAGAGCGGGTCGAGGTTGCGACGATTGGAGCGCAACACCTCGGTCCAGGGCGTCCCTGACAGCTCGAGCCTGCGCAACAGGTTGCCACCGACGTCGGTTGTCGGTTTACCGTGCGCTCCCAACCAGGTCGGGCCGGCCGTCCAGTCTCCTGGAAGGGCGCGCCAGGTCCCGACGGTGGTGACACAGAAGCATGGATGCGGTTGTGGCTCGTCGACGTTCTCAGCTCTGCGCACGGCCATCAGCGGCGCCCGCGAGAGCCCGTCCTCGATCAGGCTCATGGGGTCGGCGATCGGGAAGGCGTCGCCATCGATGAACATCAGCAGATCGTCGTCGTCGGCCTGCTGTGAGATCTCCATCGCCAGGTGGTTGAGCTTGCCGGCATGCGAGCCGCGCTGCTGCACCACTTGATCGAAATGAACGCCATAGGAAGCGTCGATGTGCTCCAGCGACGTCCACGTCCGATAGGGGACTGACACGTGTTGGCGCAGATGACTGGTTTGAATCTCGATCCACATCGGGGACCGATAGTGCACAGTGGCGATGTGAAGCAAGGGTGACTTACCAGGTGGCGCCGCGGTGACCCGACATGGCGGTGGATGCTAGCGCAGGGACACCCCTCGGACGCGGCCGCGGAAGGCGCCAATCGGTTTCGTGTCAAGGCTTGGCGGGAGCGTCCCTCCGTTAGACTCAATCGAGTCATGGCCGCCGCTGAACAGTCGACTGCCGCGGTGGGGCAGCAGACAAGAATGCCAGCGTTCTTCATTGTCGGGCACGCCAAGTCCGGGACCACCGCGCTGTACGAGATGCTGCGTCGCCACCCCCAGATCTTCATGCCGGACGCCGGTGGGGTCAGAGGCAAGGAGCCGTGGTACTTCGCCCGTGACAATCCCCACCCTCAGACCGGACCCGAGCGCTCGATCGCCTACACGGGAAGGAGGGAGATGCCCCTCGAGCAGTATCTGTCGCTGTTCGACGACGCCCTCCCGGGCCAACTGACCGGCGAGGCGTCGACCTCCTATCTGTGGTCCAGATGCGCGGCCGAGCGCATCGCGCAGGCGCGCCCGGATGCCCGCATCATCGCGATCCTCCGAGAGCCCGCCTCATTCCTGCGCTCGCTTCACCTGCAGCTGCTGGAGAACCGCTCGGAGTCCGAGAAAGACTTCCGCACGGCCATCGAACTGGATCAGCCGCGCCGCGAAGGCAGGCACATCCCGAGCCACTCCTACTGGCCGGCGGCGCTGATCTACTCAGACCGGGTGCGCTACGTCGAGCAGCTGCGCCGCTACGAGGCGCTGTTCGGACGCGAGCAGATGCTGGTGCTGATCTACGACGACTTCCGTAACGACAACGAGCAGACCCTCCGCCGGGTGCTGCGCTTCCTCGACGTCGACGACACCCAGGCGATCGAGCCGGTCGAGGCCAACCCCACGGTCGCCGTGCGGTCAGTGCGCCTCGACGGCTTCAGGCGGGAGCTGGCCGCGGGGAGCAGCCCGCTACTGCGCGCGCTGCGCGAAGCGCTCATCGGCCTGACCACCAAGCGACTGCGCAAAAGACTGCTCTACCCACTCCAGCGCCGCCTCGTCTACCGCACACCACCCCCGCCCGACGAGCGGTTCATGTCCGAGCTGCGCCATCGCTTCAAGGACGAGGTGAGCGCGCTCAGCGAGTACCTCGACCGCGACCTCGTGAGCCTGTGGGGCTATGACCGCCTCAGCTGAGCCCTCCGCGATGGCCACCTCCCAGAGGTTTCCCGACTTCTTCATCGTCGGGCACTCCAAGAGCGGGACCACCGCTCTGTACGAGATGCTCTGCCGTCACCCGCAGATCTTCATGTCGGCGATAAAGGAGCCGATCTACTTCGCCGAGGAGCTCCCCCGCGAAGCCCATCGCTACTCCCCTCCCCTGACGCTCGAGGACTACCTGGCGCTGTTCGAAGAGGCCCGCGACGACCAGCGCACCGGTGAGGCATCCGCCTCCTACCTGAAGTCCCCCACAGCCGCCGCACGGATCGCCGAGGCTCAGCCACAGGCGCGCATCATCGCCATCCTGCGCGAGCCGGCGGCCTTCCTGCGCTCGTTTCACCTCCAGTGCGTGCAGGCCCACTACGAGACCGAGAAGGACTTCGCCAAGGCGCTAGCGCTCGAGCCCGCCCGCCGGGAGGGCAGGCAGCTGCCCCGCCGCTCGCTGTGGCCTCAGGAGCTCCTCTACTCAGAGCACGTTCGCTACGTCGAGCAGCTGCTCCGCTTTCACTCCGTCTTCCCACCGGAGCAGGTGCTGGTGCTGATCTACGACGACTTCCGCAGCGAGAACGAGCAGACCGTCCGCCGCGTGCTGCGCTTCCTCGATGTCGACGACACCCTGCCGATCGCCGCCGTCGAGGCCAACCCGACGGTCGGGATGCGCTCACAGCGGGCCGATGACATCCTCTACTCGCTGTCGGTCGGCAGCGGCCCGCTCACGACCGCTGCCAAGCGGGCGATCAAGGCTGCGACGCCCACCGATCTGCGCCGTCGGATGCTCGCTGGCGCACAGCGACGCTTCGTGTTTGGCGCTCCGCCACCGCCGGACGAGCAGGTGATGCTCGAGCTGCGCCACCGCTTCAGGGGGGAGGTGAGCGCGCTCAGCGAGTACCTCGACCGCGACCTCGTGAGCCTGTGGGGCTATGACCGCCTCGACTGACGTGCCCGTGTCCTCCGGTCGCCCGGAGGACCCGATGGGTGCCCGCCGGCGAGCCGCGACCGCCGAGGTCCAGCGTCAGAGCCTGCCCACCGGCCGAGTGATCGTCACCTGCCCGACTCGCGTGGGCGTGGGCGGCCTGGGACGCCACCTGGAGGAGATCCTCGACGCGCTCGAGCGGCGGGGCGAACCGAGCACCCACATCGACGAGGCGCCGTCACCATCCGAGTCGGGCGGTGCGCGTATGCAAGACCATGGCCTCGCGGCGCTCGCGCGACTGTCCCCGGCGTGGCGCATGTGGGCGGCGAGCGTGTCCTTTGACCGCTACGCCGCCCGGCGGCTGGAGCCGGCCGACGAGCTGATCGCGTTCAACGGCACCGCCCTTGCCCAGTTCGCCGCTGCCCCTGGCGCGGGCTGTGAGTCGGTTGCTCTCGTGGCCGCCAACTCCCACTTCCGCAACGTGGTGCGCAGGCATTCCCAGGCACATCGCGACCATCCGGGCATCGAACGCCCCTGGGTCACCCATCTGCTGAAGCGAAATCTGGCCGAGTACGAGCGGGCGCAGCGCATCTACGTCTCCTCCAGCTACATCTGGGAGTCGTTCGCCGAAGAGGGCTTCGCCGACTCCTCGCTCGCGCTCTTCCCCCTGCTGCCCCACCCGCGTTACACGCCGGCGCCCACCCCCACACAGACCTCCACATTCGACGTCGTCTACATCGGCAGCCTGATGGTTCACAAGGGCGTCCCCCTGCTGCTCGACGCCATCCGGCGCCTGACCTACCCGGATCTGCGCCTGCGCCTTCTCGGAGGGTGGAGCACGCGCGGGATGCGGCGGCTGATCGAGCGGGCCTGTGCCGAGGATCCCCGGATCAGCGTCGGGCCCGGCGACCCCCTGGAGGTTCTGCGCAGCTCGAGCCTGTGTGTGCACCCCGCCTACGAGGATGGCTTCGCCTACGCACCGGCAGAGGCGCTCGCCTGCGGCGTGCCGGTGCTCGTCAGCGAGGACACCGGCATGAAGGATCTGATCGAGCCTGGCGTCAACGGCTTCGTGCTCCCGACCGGCGCGCTCGAGCCTCTCATCGAGGCGATCGACAGCGCCTATCGGGGAGACACACTCGGTGGCTGAGCCGGCGCCGCGGCGCATCGCGGTGGTGGGCATGTCCGAAGGCTCCACCTGCGGAGCCCGTGACCACGCCGGCCTGCTCGCCGAGGCGCTGGAGAGCAGGGGAATCCCATGCACGATGCACTGGCTGTGGCGATCGGAGAGCTCGCTGAGCGCAAGCCGCGCCGAGATCGGCGGATGGACGAGCCGGCTCACGCGCGAGCTCGAGTCCGAGCGTCCCGATGCGGTCCTGTTGCACTACTCGGTCTTCTCCTACTCCCATCGCGGTATCCCGCTGTTCGTGCACCCCGTCGTCGCGGCGTTGCGTGCGACGGGAGTGGCGGTGGTGAGCGTGATGCACGAGTACGTCTACCCATGGCGGGCGGGCGATCCGCGCGGCAACGTGTGGGCGCTCACCCAGCGAGCGGCCCTGATCGAGGTGGTGCGCCTCTCGCGAGGGCTGGTGGTGACGACCACCCAGCGCGCCGCCTGGTTTCACTCGCGGCGATGGCTGGCGCGCCGCCCGACGGTGCTCGCCCCCGTGTTCTCCAACCTGCCCACGCCGAGCGGACGTCCGGCTGAGCGCCACGAGCGGCTCATCGGCCTGTTCGGCTACTCCTACCAGGGCGCCGCCGTGGCGGAGGTGCTGGATGCGCTGCGGACGCTGGCCGACCGTGGCCTGGAGCTGGAGCTGAGGCTGCTCGGCGGCCCCGGCCACGATTCGCCTGTAGCGCACGATTGGCTGCAGGCAGCGAGCGTCCGCGGCCTGCGCGAGCAGCTCTCCTTCAGCGGCATCCTTCCCGCCGGCGAGCTGGCCGACGCCCTGGCGGCCTGCGAGGTGCTGCTGTTCGCCGACACCCCCGGTCCCTCCTCACGCAAGGGCACCCTCGCCGGTTCGCTCGCCTCGGGCCGGCCCGTGCTCGCCCTCGACGGTCCCCAGCGCTGGCAGCAGATGATCGACGAGCGGGCCGCCGAGGTCGTCGAGCCAAGCTCAGCGGCGCTGGCCGATGCCCTGCAGGCTCTCCTCACCGACGCGCCCCGCCGCGAGGCCCTGGGGGAGCGCGGCCGCGCGTTCGCTGAGCGGATGGGGGCCCCTCACAGCGCCGAGGTGGTGAGCGCGCTGCTGGAGGAGATCCTCCCCGCGCGCGTCGACTCCCAGTGATCGCGGGCGGCGCCGTAGGCGCCGAGGATCGCCGTGGCGTGATGCTCGGTGGAGAAGCGCTGCGCCGTGGCCGCCCTTCCGGCGGCGCCCATCGCAGCCTGGCGCGCGGGATCGTCGAGCAGCTCGTTCAGAGCCCGCGCGAGCGCACCGACGTCGCCCGCGGGGACCATCAGCCCCGAGACGCCATCGTCGAGCCAGTCGCCGATCCCCCCCGTTGCGCTTGCCACCACGGGTCGGCCTGCCGCGAAGGCCTCGATGCCAACCAGCCCGAACGGCTCGGGCCACCACGAGGGCACCACCACGATCGAGGCCTCCGCCAGCTGCTGGGCCAAAGCATCCGGCGCCAGCCAGCCGGTGAACGTCACCCGCTCCTGCACCCCCAGCCGCTGGACGAGCCGGCGCATGGCGGGAAGCTGCCAACCGTCGCCGCAGATTACGAACTCCGCCTCCACCGACTGCGCCGCGCGCAGCAGGGTGCTCACGCCCTTGGGGGTCACCACTCGCCCGGCGCATACGACTCGGCGGCGCTCGGCGTGCCCCGAGGCGCTCGTGGCGCTAACGGTGGGGCAGTAGGGCACCAGCCTGCGCCGCGCCACGGAGTTGATCTCCAGGTGGCGGTCCACGGCGCTGGAGTAGGAGACCGCCAGATCGGCCCCCCTCAGCGCGGCGAGCGCCCTGCCCGCCTGCCGGTAGGAGGCCGGCAGCCCTCGCGGATCGCGGGTGTGAGCGCAGCGGGGCAGGTTGGGGATGCACCCGGGACCGTGGGCCCGCGTGCATTCCTGCCCGGGACGGAAGTAGTGAACTCCCGAGGTGCATGCCAGATAGCCGTGGGCACTGATCACCACCGGGGCCCCGTAGTCGCGCTGGAGGAACTCCACCACCTCGGGCTCATCGAGTTGATTGAGGTGAACCAGGGAGGGCTTCGAGGACAGCGATTCACCGAATCGAGCCACCATCGGCTGCTCTGTCTTGAACAGCTGCGGGCTGTGATGCACCTCCACCCCGGGGATGCGCTCCTCGGATTCGATGCGGGCCGCCACCACCGACACACGGACGCCGCGCTCACTCAGCACCGTGGCACTCGCCTCGATGTGCGCCCCCACGCCACCGTCCCTCACCCATCTTGGTGTCACCAACAACACTGAGCCTGGGGCTGACATCAGCGCCAGACGATATCCGAACCCATCAAGCTATAGTCCGGGCCGAATGAGCCGCCCGGTGGCACTCCTGCGTAGGGCGGTCGGCTCGGTCTCGCGGCGCCTGGACCGTCCCGAGCTGCTGGCGGCTGTGGACCCCGTGATCCGCCAGGCCGACAGCGAGGCGATCGCGATCAGCGCCATCCTTGCAGCGACCTTGCGCGAGGACTCGCTCTACGTGGACATCGGAGCCAATCGCGGCCAGGTGCTGGCCGAGGCCGTGCGCGTCGCCCCACAGGGGCAGCACATCGCGTTCGAGGCGATACCCGACCTTGCCGCCGAGCTGTCCTCGAGGTTCCCCGGCGTCGACTGCCGGCCGGTGGCGATAGGAGCCGAGCCCGGCGTCAGCCGCTTCTGCCATTTCACAAAGCTCGACGGCTGGAGCGGGCTGCAGCGCAACCCCGAGATCAGCGACGAGCAGGGCGCCCCCGAGTTCATCGACGTCACCGTCTCAACCCTCGACGACGAGCTCGCAGAACTCCTGCCAACCGTCGTCAAGATCGACGTCGAGGGGGCCGAGCTCGATGTGCTGCGAGGCGCCCGCACGGTGCTCCTCCGCGCCCGGCCGCTCGTGATCTTCGAGCACGTCGCCGCCGCGGCCAGGCCCTACGGGTTCAGCTCGCAGGAGCTTTGGGACCAGCTGGTCGAGCTGGGCTACTCCATCTATGCGGTGACCGGCGCGGGCCCGTTCACACGCGAGGCGTTTGCGGAGGAGCCGGGCCTGCACGTCAACTGGCTTGCCACGCCGAACAGCTCGGCTCACGCCACCCGGTCATAGCCCCACAGGCTCACCAGATCGCGATCCAGGTACTCGCTCAGCGCCTGCACCTCGCCCTTGAAGCGCACACGCAGCTCGGCCACGAGCTGCTCGTCGGGTGGTGGGGGCTTGCCGTAGACGAGCGCGCGACGCACCGCGGCGAAGGCCTCGCTGCGGCCCCGCTCCGGCGTGAGTGAGGTGATCGTCCGCTTGATGGTCCGGGAGAGCGGGTTGCCGCCCGCATAGAGGGCGCGGATCAGATCGTCGGCGCGGCGCGAGCGCACGGCCACGGTGGGGTTGGCCTCGATCGACTCGATCGGGCGAGCGTCGTCAATCTCCAGGAAGCGCTGCACCCGGCGCACGGTCGCCTCGTTGTCGTTACGGAAGTCGTCGTAGATCAGCACCAGCACCTGCTCGGCCGCGAACACGTTGTGGTAGCGGCGCAGCTGCTCCACGTAGCGCACCCGGTCGGTGTAGCGCAGCAGCGGCTCCTCGGACCGCGAGAGGGGATCGCCCCCATCCGCGGGCGCGATCGCCTCGGCGGCGATCGCCCGGCGCAGGTCCTTCTCGGTCTCGACGTGGTTCTGGCGCAGTTCCAGGTGCAGCGAGCGCAGGAAGCTGGTCGGCTCGCGCAGGATCGCGATGATGCGCGCCTCCGGTTGCAGCGCGGCGATGGCGCCCGCCGCGGTGCGCGAGCGCAGGTAGGAGGGCGAGGCCTCCCCTACGCGCTGCTCGGGACGAGCCTCGGCGAACAGCGCGAGATACTCCTTGAGCGTCTGAGGGAAGCGCTCGGAGCCCGACCCCTGGAAGCGGGCGTGCAGGTCGCGGGCGAGGAACCGCGGCTCCTTGAGCTCAGGCATGAACACCTGGGGGTGGCGACGGAGCATCTCGTAGAGGGCGGTGGTGCCGCTCTTGGGATGTCCCACGATGAAGAAGTCGGGGACCCGCTCCCCGGCCCTTACGCGAGAGCGCTCATCACTCGACGCTGTCATAACCCCACAGGGTCACGAGGTCGCGGTCCAGGTACTCGCTCAGGGCCTGCACGTCGCCCTTGTAGCGGCTGCGCAGCTCGGCCATCAGCTGCGGGTCCGGCGGCGCGGGCTTGCCGTAGACCACGCGACGCTGGGCAGTCTGCAGCGCACGCGCGCGCACCCCGTCCGGCAGCAGCGTCTTGACCGCGGCCTTGGCCGCACGAGAGACTGGCCCACGTCCCACCGAGACGGCGTTCACCAGATCGTCGAGCTGCTGCGAGCGCATCTGCACCGTGGGGTTGGCGTCGGTGACCTCGATGGGGAGCGTGTCGTCGACGCCGAGGAAGCGCTGGACCTTGCGCACCGTGGCCTCGTTGTCGGCCCGGAACTCCTCGTAGATCAGGATCAGCACCTGCTCGGGGGGGAAGACGTCGTGGTAGCGGCGAACCTGCTCGACGTAGCGCACCCGCTCGGAGTAGAGCAGCGCCTGGGGGCGCACCGAGCGGCGCGGTATGCGCTTGCCCTGACGCCTCTGGGGCTCGAGTGCGATCGCCTTGCGCAGGCTCTTCTCCGACTCGATGTGGTTCTGCAGCAGCTGCAGGTGCAGCGAGCGCAGGAAGCTCGCGGGCTCGCGCAGGATCGCGATGATGCGCGCCTCGGGCTGGGCCGCGGCGATGCCCGCGGCGGCCGCACTCGACCACAGGTAGAGCGACGAGGCCTCGCCGGCGCGCTGATCGGGGGCAGCATCTGCGAACAGCGCCAGGTACTCCTCGGGCGTCTCGGGCAACGGCCCCGCGGCACGGCGCTGAAAGCGCGTACGCAGATCGGTGGCGAAGTAGGCCGGCTCCTTGAGCTCGGGCATGTAGATCTGCGGATGCCCTCGGAGCATCTCGTACAGCGCCGTCGTGCCGCACTTGGCGTGCCCGACGATGAAGAAGTCGGGCATCCGAGTGGCCGCTACTACAGCTGCACTCGCCGGATCAGTTGACACTGCCATACCCCCACAGAGTCACCAGGTCGCGGTCGAGATACTCGCTCGCCGCCTGCACCTCGCCCTTGAAACGGCTGCGCAGCTCGTTCATGAACTCCTGATCGGGAGCCAGCGGCTGTGTGTAGACCAGACGCCGCTGGGTGGCGTAGAGAGCTCGCCGACGAGGACCGGCGGGCGTCACCGCCTTCAGCGCGCCCTTGACGCCCAGCGAGATCGGCCCCCGCCCAACAGAGAGCGCGTGCACGAGGTGGTGCAGGCGCTGCGAGCGAACCCTGACCGTGGGGTTGGCCTCGGTCACCTTGAACGGCAGCTTGTCGTCGACATCGAGGAACCTGAGCACCTTGCGGACGGTGGCCTCGTTGTCACCCCGGAAGTCGTCGTAGACGAGCACCATCATCCGCTCCGCTCCAAACAGGTCCCGATAGCGGCGCAGCTGCTCCACGTAGCGCACGTGCTCGGAGTACAGCAGCGCCTGCGGCCAGTAGGTGTAGCGCGGGATCTCGCGGCCCTGGCGACGCTGCGACTCGAGTTCCACCGCCGTGCGGAAGTCGCTCTCCTCCTCCACATAGGCCTCCACGAACTGGAGGTGCAGCGAGCGCAGGAAGCTGGCGGGCTCGCGCAGGATCGCCACGATCCGCGCCTCGGGGCACACCTCGGCGATTCGCCCGGCAGCCGTGTGCGACCACAGATACAGCGCCGAGGCCTCACCCACCCGCTGGCCGGGAGCGGCCGTCGCGAACAGCTCGGCGTACTCCTGCAGCGTGGAGGCGATGCCTTCGGGCCGTGGCGGCGGACGATCGTGCAGCTCGGTGGCGAAGTACCACGGCTCCTTGCCATCGGGCATGAACACCTGCGGGTGGCTCTTGAGCATCGCGTACAGAGCGGTGGTGCCGCTCTTGGCGTGCCCCACGATGAAGAAGTCCGGGAGGCGCCCGGGCTCCGGCTCACCGGCGAGCGCCGCCCGTCCCCCCTGCCCCGGCACCGGCGCCCCGTCCCCCGTGCTCACGGCTGAGCGCTCCCCGTGGCGATCAGCGACGCCGAGCGGTAGTAGTGGTTGTGCTCGCGCAGCAGCGCCCTCGTGTCGAAGGCGACGAGACGGCCGTCGACGATCACCATCACGCGATCGCAGATGTCGAGGGTTGACATACGGTGGGCGATGATAAACAACGTTAGCTCGCTCTTGAGCGCGGTCAGGGACTCCTGGATGAGCGTCTCAGAATGCGGGTCGAGGGCGCTCGTGGGCTCGTCGAGCACGAGCACCTGCGGGCGCGCCGCGAGCGCACGCGCGAGGCAGATCCGTTGCTGCTGGCCACCCGAGACGGCATCGGCGCGGGGGCCGACGATCGTCTCGTATCCCTTTGGCCAGCTCATGATGTCGTCGTGGATCCGCGCCAGGCGACCCGCCCGCTCGATCGCCTCGGCATCGAGATCGCGGAAGAAGCGGATGTTCTCCGCCACCGAGGCGTGCAGCAGGCGCGGCTCCTGAGGCACATAGGAGACCCGCCGGTTCCAGTCCTCGCGGGCAAACTCCTGTACGGGCACGCCGTTGACCAGATAGCGCCCGGTGACGGGGTCGCGCAGCTGGAGCACGATCTGCACGAGCGTGGACTTCCCGGCGCCGCTTGGCCCGATGATGCCGATTGCCTCCCCCTCCCTCACCTCGAAGCTCACATGCGAGAGCACCGGGCGCTCCTGGTGATAGCCGAAGGAGACGTCCTCGAACGCCAGCGTACGCATCGCCGGCAGCGGCTTGCCACCGTCGACGGGACTGCTCTCCTCGTAGCGGCGCTCGGCCGTCTGGGCGCGCTCGATGAAGGGGATCGACTGGGCGAGGCTCTGGTAGGCGGTCTGGACCTGCAAACCGCTCTGCCCGGCACGCAGCAGCAGCAGCACGATCGCCCCGAGTGCGGCGGCGTGAGAGGTGTGGGTCAGGTAAATGGCGGCGAGCATCGCCACCAGCAGGATGTAGATGAGGTTCTGGTAGAGGTTGGGGATCAGTTTGATCAGCACCTGGGTGCGGTAGAAGAGCTCTCGCGAGCGCTCAACAGCGGCTTCGATGCGTTCCCGCTGGGCGCCGCCCACGCCGAAGACCTGGGTGTCCTCGGCCAGGCGGTTGGCCTCGGCGACGCCGCGCGCGTAGGCCACCTGCGCCTGGGAGAGCTCGCGTGCGCGGCGCACGCCGAGCGCCCGCATGGGCCGCAGCAGGGCGAAGATGGCGATCGCCGAGACGAGCACCACGAGTGCAGCCAGGCCGTTGAGCACGAACGCCGCGACGAGCAGGACGAGAAAGGTGATCGAGGAGGTGATCAGGGCCGTTGCCTGCAGCGCCCCGGCCGTGGCCTGCATCACCTGGCTGGTCATCGTCTCCTGGAGCTGGCCCTCGCGGTCGGCTGACTGGACTCCCCAGGAGGCGCGGGTGAAGGAGTTGAAGATCCTCGTGCGCAGCCCCGCCTGCACGTCGGCGGCGATGCGCGCCGGCAGCAGCGACAGCGGCACCTGCAGCGCGAGGCGCACAGCGGTGAGCGCGAAGGCGATGAGGATCAGCGTGCCGGTGCTCGCCTGGAAGTGCAGCAGCGAGCGGGTGGCCGAGTGTGAGCCCTTGGTCACCACGCTGGTGGCGATCTGGGCGACGAGCGCGAGGAAGGCGGCTTCGGTGAAGCCCGCGATGACCGAGCTCACCGACAGGGCCGCAACGGTGCCCCGCCGGTCGCCGATCAGCAGTTTGACCCGCGCTCGCATCGCGATCGGCGAGGGACGGTCGCGGCGCTCGTGCGCCAGCGACGGGATCCTCATGCAACCACCGTGCTCAGCTCCCCGTGGCGTTCGCGCAGTGGGCGCATGGCCAGCGCTCGGCCCGGGCCGAGCAGCCAGTAGGCGGCGATCCCCGCCGCGAACCAGTAGTAGGGACCGGCGGCCGCACTGGCCATCACCGGCCCGTCGATGCCCATGAACAGGAAGGCGATCAATGGCGCCATCACGCCCATCAGGTCGATCTGCAGCTCGAGATCGACGACCCACCGCAGGCGGGCGAACGCGAGCACGATCAGCCGCAGCAGGAACAGGGTGTAGACGAGCAGCCCCGGCAGGCCGAGTTCGTCCACGACGAAGTTGTACTGCGTCTCAGCGCTCACCCCATGTCCTTCCAGCTCTTCCTTGACCTTGCCCCCGAACCCGCCGACCGCGCCCGCTGTTGCCAGACCGAAACCGAATGGCGCATGCGAGATATCGGTCGGGATCTGCTTCAGGCTCGCTTCCTTGTAGCTCGTCGAGTTTTCCGCAACATTACTCGGAGAAATGCTGCTGTACCTTGAGAACACCCCCCCGCCGACGGCGGACACGAACAGCACACCGAGCGGTACCGCAAGCGCTCCGATCAACAGCAGCGCCGCCAGCGGGCGCCCGATTCTTCGTCCCGCGCTGGAGGAGAGCGCCGCGAAGGCGGCCACGGCGATGACGGCCCCCACGACCTGCAATCGACCCAGCCCGGTGGCGACCGCGACCATCGCCCCCAGGCAGAAGAGCGCCGCGACCCATCTTCGCCTGCGCATCGTGGCCAGCAGCGCGAGACATCCCGGCAGGGCGATCACGCCGACCCCGCCACCGAAGCCCGCGTCGGAGCCAAGACCGAGGGGGCGCACCCGGGCCTGCCCTTCACTGACGTATTTGCGTCCTGTGATCCCGTTGCTCGTGTTGCCGTAGACGAGTTCGCGGTAGCCCGGCCCCCAGCTGGCGATCTGGCCCGGGCTGAGCTTCGTCTGCACGGTGGCAGCCACCCCGTTGGCCAGCGCGATCGCGCCCAGGATCAGGAAGAACTGGCGCATGCGCTTCTTGGAGCGGATGACCATGTAGCCGAAGAAGAAGAACGGAACCCACTGCAGCTGCTGGCGAAAGCCCGCGATGATCTTCAGCGCGCCCTGCGTCTTGGGATTGAAGGCCTCGAGGAGCACGATGAACACCCAGGCGAGCACCCAGGCCGACAGCGCCGGCAGGCGCACAGGCCGGCGCCTGGAGTAGACGCGCAGGCCCACGCCGAGGCACACGGCGAGCACGAGCGCGTTCTGCAGAGCCGAGGTGACGACCCCGCCGGCGCTCACCAGCTTGATCGGCCCGTCGAGGCAGCCGAGGAACACGGCCAGGAAGGCCACGCTCCACTCCAGTCGCGGGTTCGCCGCGAGCGCAACGATGATCACCGCGCCGAGCAGCGCTCCGATCACGAGCGCGAAGTTGGGCTTGGGCACGAGGACCGCGACCGCGAGCGCGGCGAGCAGCACGACGAGCACGGTGGAGCCGAGCACGAGCAGGTCGCGCATGCGCCGGCTCAGCACGACCGGGTGCGCCGCCGCGCCCGAACCGCGCAGGCCCAGTTGGGGAGTGCTCATCGCCGTGTCAGCTTGGCGAGCCGGCCCTGCTCACGGCCTCCCAGTGAGATGCCGTAGTTCTCGCATTCCTTGCGACTGGCGCCGTTGGCCACCACGCCGAGGACGCGTGCGCTCGGAGTGCGCATCAGCAGTTGCACGAGTCGCTGAGCGGATGCCTCGCGCGTGTAGCCCACACGGGCCACGATCACGATCGCATCGACAGCATCCAAGAGCGGAACGACATCGCTCACCTCCAGCGGCGAGGGCGCGTCGATGAGAACGCGGTCGTAGTCCTCTGCGACCGTGCGCAGCACCTCGCCCATCGCCGGGCTGGCGGTCAGCGCGGGCGGATTGGCGACCGCTGTGCCGCCCACGAGCACGGACACCGATCCCCGGCGCTGGGGGGCGAGCGCCGTCGCCACGGCGGGTCCCGCCGCGGCCTGGCTCGGAACCGCCTCGGGCTCAGGCGACGGCACGCTCTGCAATGCCTCGGCGACACTCGCCGACCCGCTGAGCGCATCGGCCAGCCCGCGCTGGGCGTCCAGGCCGAGCAGCCTGCCCATCACCGGCCGGCGAAAGTCCGCCTCGACGATGGCGGCGCGCTCACCAGCTTCGCGCTGAACCAGCGCGAGCCCGGCCGCGAGCGTCGACTTGCCGTCGCCGGCGTCGGCGCTGATGAACAGCACCGAGCGAGGCGGACCCTGACGCTCGCCTTCGAGGACGTTGCCGAGCTGCATCACCGTGTGCAGCCGGCGCAACGGCTCGAGCAGCGACTTGGAGGGCTGGGGCTGTCCGTCGCGCAGGAGAATCGGCCGGCCGACCTTGGGCAGAGCCGTGAGGATCTGCGTCTGGATCACCGCCTCGATGTCGGCCAGCGAGCGCAGCCGCCGGTTGAAGCGGCTGAGGACGAAAGCGGCGATCGAGGCGAGCACGAGACCGATGACGAAGCCGAAGATGGCGTTTTTTTTCGGGAGCGGGGCAAGCAGAACCGCGCTGCGCGGTCCCGCCGGTTTGACCTGCTGCACCGCCACGACCCCGAGTTGCGCTTCGAGCTGGTTGATCTTGCTGTTGAGCGTCGCCTCCTGGATCACGTTGGTGGCGTTCAGCGCCGAGCCTTTGCCTTTGGCTCCCGGAGTGACGCGGGGCGCTTCGATGCGCCGCAGCTGGCGGCGGGCGATGGCGATCGCGCTCTGGATGCCGCGCTGCGACAGCGCCTGCTCGCGTTTGACGTAAGCCTGGGCAACCGAGTTGGCCAGCAGCGCTGCCGAGCGGGCGCTCGGCGCTTCGGCGGTGAGCGTCACGAACTCGCTTTTTTCGGCGGACTTAGCCCTGATCACTCCGCTCGCCGCCGCCCTGGCGACGCGCTTGTGCTCTTTGCGCAGCTGGCGGCGGGTGGCTTCCACGAGGATCGAGTTGATGATCGTGGCCTGGTTGCCGGCGACGAGCGTGGCCGCTTTGGTGGCGCCTTTTTCACTGAACTGTTCTTCTGAGCCGGCGGCCAGGTAGATCTGGGTGGTCGACTGGAACAGCGTGGGCTGGCGCTTGTAGTAGAAGTAGCTGCCAACCGCGACTAGCAGTGCCACGATGACGATCATCCACTTGCGCCTCCACAGCGGGGCCAGGATGGCGGTGGCGTCGGTCGTATCGTTCATTTGGTTGAATCCGTTCAGGGCCAGGGAGCAGCAATCATAAGAGCCTGTGTAATCGGCCGCTAAAGAGTAGCGTGCGACGGCCGTGCACAGCGGCGCACAAAGCCCTGTCAGGGAGCCGATCGCGCTTGGACTTGCCACCGCCAGACATCAATGTCAAGCCTGAAACAGCCGTGTTTCCCGGTGGCCGGTAACGTGGCGGCGTGCGCTCGACCGGCCCGACACGCTCCATGTCCGCTGAGGAAGCGGGGGCACGATGAGCAGCATGGTTAAAAGGCGACTGATGGTCGTCAGCCATCCCGCTGTGGTTAACGTCAACCAGGAGGTCTACCGCGAGCTGCAGCGACGCGGGTGGAATGTGAAGATTCTGGTTCCGAGTCGCTGGCGCAACGAGTACTCGGGACAGACCATGAGCCCCCGGGCGCTCGACGGCATGGAGTCGGCGTTGAGGCCGCTCCCGATCGTCCTGCCCGGGCGTCCCCAGCGCCACCTCTACCTCGCCAGGTGTCGATCACTGTGCCGCGAGATCAACCCCGACGTGGCGTTCCTCGAGGCCGAGCCGTTCTCATTCCCGGCGGCGCAGTGGGGCCTCGCTTTGAGGAGGCTCGGGATCCCGTTCGGGGTGCAGATCTACGAGAACATCGACCGCGCCCTGCCGCTGCCGGTGCGCTGGATGCGCTCCCGCGTGTTGCGCGAGGCGACGTTCGTGGCCGCACGCTCCGACACGGCCGCGCGCCTCGCTCGCGCCTGGGGCGCCAGGGGCGAGGTGGGACTGGCTCCGCCGGCCGTTCCCGCCTGGCAGAGCGCGACGAGCGATGTCCCACGCCCGTTCACCGTGGGCTACGCCGGCCGGCTGGTGCCCAGCAAGGGGCTGTTCGATCTGCTGGGCGCCGTGCGCCAGCTGGAGGCCCGTGTGGAGTTGCTGATGATCGGCAATGGAGAGCTGCGCGGGGAGCTGGAGGGCCAGGCGGTGCCGGGCTCGACGGTGCGCGTTCTCAGCGACCTGGCCCACGATCAGATGGCCGGTGGCTTCGCCCAGATGGACGTGCTCGTGCTGCCCTCTCACACCACGCCCACCTGGAAGGAGCAGTTCGGGCGGGTGATCGTGGAGGCGCTGTGGTGCGGGGTGCCGGTCGTGGGCTCGGACTCGGGAGAGATCCCGTGGCTGATCGAGCTGACCGGCGGGGGGCTGGTGTTCCCCGAGGGCGATGCTCGTGCGCTCGCCGAGCGACTGAGCAGGCTGCGGGCAGAGCCGGATCTGCGCCGTGAGCTGGCACGCACGGGCCGTGCCACGGTCGAGCGGCTGTTCTCGGTCTCGGCCGCCACCGATGCACTCGAGGGACTCCTCTCACGCGCAGCCGACGGAGCCGCCTCGTCCTGAGGAGTCGTCGAGGAGCGCGTCCTCAGGCGGCGATCTTCGTGGCGCGGATGATGGCCGACCCCGCCTGCGCATGAACGCGGTGCGTCTCGCGGATCTCGACATCGCCGAGCCCTGCGTCTGTGAGCGCCCGGTTGAACTCCTCCCGGGTCAGCGCTCCGGCGATGCAGCCGGTGTATGCCTGCATGTCAGAGCGGGTAGCGTCGTCCATGCTCTCGTCGGCAATCACGTCGGAGACGGCGAAGCGTCCGCCGGGGCGCAGCACGCGTGCGACCTCGCGGAGCACCTTGGGCTTATCCGCGGAGAGGTTGATGACGCAGTTGGAGATCACCACGTCCACGCTCGCGTCGGGGAGGGGTATCTCCTCGATGTAGCCCTTGTGGAACTCGACGTTCTCGACTCCCGCCTTGCGCGCGTTCTCACGGGCGAGGGCAAGCATCTCATCGGTCATGTCGAGACCGTGGGCTTTGCCGGTGGGCCCGACACGCTTGGCGGAGAGCAGCACGTCGATCCCACCGCCCGAGCCGAGATCGAGGACGGTCTCGCCCTCGTGCAGCTCTGCCACAGCCGTGGGATTGCCGCAGCCGAGGGAGGCGAGCCTGGCGGTGTCGGGTAGCTGTTCATGGTCGCCGAGCGCATAGAGGGCGGCGCCGAACACCTCGCTGCCGCCGTCGAATGTCTCGCTCGGGGCGCAGCAGCCGGCGCCGGGATCGGTCCTCGTCACCTGGACCGCCGCGGCGGCGTAGCGCTCGCGTACCTGCTCACGGATGTCACCGGCCGGTGCCTCGTCGAGGGCCTTGCCCGCAGAGCAGCCGCATCCGTCTCCGTGGCTGGGGCCGCAGCACTCCGCCTTGGCGCTCGACTCACAGCACGTTGTCTGCGCCTCGGGGGCACAGCAGGAGTTGGTCGTGGTCTCGGCGGCGGTGGTCAGCTCAGCCATGCGGACAGCTCCTTCAGTGCGTCGGGGATGACGTAGTAGTAGGCCCACAGCCCCTGCCGCTCGGAGTCGACGATCCCGGCGTCGCGGAGCTTCTTGAGGTGGTGGGAAAGGGTGGGCTGGGAGATGTCGAACAGCGGCACGAGCTCGCAGACGCAGACCTTGCCGGCGTGCTTGCGCAGCACGTCGACGAGCTGCAGGCGGATGGGGTCGCCGAGCGCCTTTGCGACCTCGGCCATGCGCAGTGCCTGCTCGCGCTGAACGTCGGGGTAGACGACCGGCTCGCAGCACGGTGAGCCGTTGGCTCGCTTCTGCTTGGGGGAGAGCTCCAGATCGACGGGCATCGATCTACTTATATCAATAACACTCATGTCCGTCAATGTAATACGATGGCGTCATGACCTCGATAGATGCCCTTACCGACGAGTTTCCTGCCAAGCAAAGTCGAGAGAGACGCGTGCTGTTCGTCTGCAATCACAACGCCGGGCGCTCACAGATCGCCCAGGCGTTCTTCGAGCGCTACGGCCCCGAGGACGTAAGCGCCGAGTCCGCCGGTACCGAACCGGCCTCCGAGATTTGGTCGCCCGTGGTCGAGGCGATGCGGGAGATCGGATTCGACCTGACCGGACGCAAGCCGACGAAGCTGACGCTTGAGATGCAGCTCCATGCCGATTGGGCTATCACGATGGGCTGCGGTGATGCGTGTCCCTATGTGCCAGCGGCTGTTGAAGCTTGGGACGTACCTGACCCTGCGGGGAGACCGATCGAGGATGTACGGGTGATCCGCGACGAAGTCCAGGAGCAAGTCCGCGTGCTGGTCGCATTTCGCCTCGGAGCGATCCGCAACGATCGCACAGCGCATGAGCTACGCCTCGCGCGGCTGCTGCCGTGGCTGGTGGCGGAGTTTGCGGACACAAAGCCAGCCGAGGTGATTCGGGGGTGTACCGATGCGGCGCTCGAGAGTTTCGAGGGCGCCCGCGTGCGTTCGCACATCATCACGCTCGCACACCGCAAGACCCGCGAGTGCCTGCGTCAAGATACCTGCGAGCTACTAAGCGCTGGACTGGCTGGCTGATGAGCTCCCAGGTCGCCATCAACGGCTTCGGCCGCATGGGCAGGCTGGCGTTGCGCGCCGCATGGGACTGGCCCGAGCTTGAGTTCGCGCACGTCAACGAGCTCGACGGTGACGCGAGCACGTCCGCCCACCTGCTGACGTTCGATTCGGTCCACGGGCGCTGGTCCGAGGATGTGTACGGCGAGGATGGATCTTTGACGATCGAGGGGACCGCGGTGAGCTACAGCAGCGCTGGCGATCCCGCCGATGTCCCGTGGGGTGAGATGGGCATCGAGATCGTGCTTGAGTGCTCCGGCAAGTTCCGGACACGGGAGAGCCTCGATGCCTATTTCCGCCAGGGTGTGCGGAAGGTCATCGTCGCGGCGCCCGTGAAGGAAGGAGCGCTCAACCTCGTCGTCGGCGTCAACGATCATCTGTACGAGCCGGAGCGACACGATCTGCTGACAGCGGCTTCGTGCACGACGAACTGCCTGGCCCCGGTGGTGAAGGTCATCCACGAGGGGATCGGGATAGAGCACGGTCAGATCACGACCCTGCACGACATGACCAACACGCAGACCGTCGTGGACGCTCCACACAAGGATCTGCGCAGGGCGCGCGCCGCGAGCGTATCCCTGATCCCGACGAGCACCGGCTCGGCCACCGCGATCGGGATGATCTTTCCCGAGCTCGAGGGCAAGCTCAATGGCCTCGCGGTGCGCGTGCCGCTGCTGAACGCATCGCTCACCGATTGCGTGTTCGAGGTCGCACGCGCGACGACTGTCGAGGAGGTCAACGGGTTGCTCGAGGCGGCGGCCACCGGCCCGCTGGAGGGCATCCTGGGCTACGAGAGCCGCCCGCTCGTGTCGATCGACTTCAAGGACGATCCTCGCTCGGGGATCGTCGACGCTCTCTCGACGATGGTTACCGATGGGACGCAGGTGAAGATCCTCGCTTGGTATGACAACGAGTGGGGCTACGCAAACCGGCTCGTCGAGCTGGCGCGCACCGTCGCCCTCACCCTCCCGGGTAGCGAGAGCGCTACCGCCGGTCTGGCGATCGCCACCGATGGCTAGCGAGGCGAAGACGGGCCCCGCGGGGAGCGCCTCGCGCCGGGGGCAGATGCGCAACTACACACTGGTGACGGGCGCGTATTGGGTCGAGACGCTGGTGGATGGGGCGACGCGGACGCTGGTGCTGTTCTACTTCGACAAGCTCGGCTACAGCCCGCTGCAGGTCGCCTCGCTGTTCGTCCTCTATGAGATCGCGGGGATGGTCACGAATCTCGTAGGTGGTTGGCTAGCGGCTCGCCTGGGGCTGAAGAGCACGCTCTTCATGGGCCTGGCGATACAGATCCTCGCGCTGGCGATGCTCGGCCTCGCGCCGGCCTCGCTGCTGGTGGTGCCATATGTGATGGGCTCTCAGGCGCTCTCGGGCATCGCCAAGGATCTGAGCAAGATGAGCTCCAAGAGCGCTGTCAAGCTCGTTGCACCCGAGAACGACCAGTCCTCGCTGTATCGCTGGGTCGCGGTCCTCACAGGATCGAAGAACGCGCTCAAGGGGTTCGGCTTCTTCCTCGGAGCCGTACTGCTCACCCTCGTCGGATTCCAGGCGGCGCTGCTGACCCTCGCCGCGCTGACGTCGATCGCCCTGGTGGCGAGCGCGGGGCTGATGCACGGCCACCTCGGAACTCCGGATAGGACGGCGAAGTTCAAGCAGATGTTCTCCAACAACCGGGCGGTCAATGTCCTCGCCGGCGCTCGCATCTTCCTGTTCGCCTCTCGCGACGTGTGGTTCGTGGTCGGACTGCCCTTCTTTCTCTACTCCGTCCTTGGCTGGTCCTTTTGGGCCGCCGGGACGCTCCTGGCGGTATGGGTCATCGGCTACGGCGCCGTCCAGGCGCTCGCGCCGCGCTTCGTTCGTGGCCACAGCGGCGGACCGGGCGGCGAGCCCGACGGCAGGACCGCGATCTGGCTGGCGCTCCTCTTGGCGTTGTGCCCCGCCGCAATCGCGCTCGCGCTCACACTCCACGTCGATCCGACACTCGCGATCATCGCCGGGCTGATCCCGTTCGGGGTCACGTTCGCGATGAACTCAGCGGTCCACTCCTACCTGATACTGGCCTACGCCGACAACGACAAGGTGGCGATGAACGTCGGCTTCTACTACATGGCAAACGCGGGCGGACGCCTTGCAGGAACGGTTCTCTCGGGGCTGATCTACCAGTGGCACGGCCTCACGGCCTGCCTGTGGACATCGGCGGGTTGCGTCCTCGTGGCCGGTGCGCTGTCGCTGCTCCTGCCGGCCGAGGCGGAGGGGCACGCGACCCAAGCAACCGCTCCCGGTCGCGCCTGAGTCGGGTGGCCGCCTACCCGGCTGTTGTGTGTGCGGCCGGCTTGCCGGGGATGCGTTGGAGGCCGGTTTGGATGTAGCGGGCGGCGACGAGGCAGGCGACCAGCCCGAGAAGCCTGCGCAGGGTGGTTTCGGGCAGGTGGCGCTGGATGCGCGCGCCGAGGTAGCTGCCCAGGAACCCGCCGGCTCCGAGCCAGGCCCCGAGGGCCCAGTCGGGTGCGATGGCTCCGCCGTGGGTCAGCTGCAGGACCTGGTACGTGGCGATCCCACCTATCGAGGTGAGAAATGTGGCGGCGAGCGTTGCGGGCGCCACCTCGTAGGCGGAGAACCCGCAGGCCAGCAGGATCGGTGCGAGCAGCGATCCGCCGCCGATGCCGTAGATGCCGCCGACGGTTCCCACCACCAGAGCGAGCGCCCAGATCAGACGTCGTGCCTGGACGGACGGCTGGGAAGCGTGGCGGGGTATCCGTTGTGCTCCGAGCAGCAGCCAGAGCCCGAGCGGCAGAAGCACCCCGGCGGCAATGAGCATGAAGTCGCGCGAGCTCGAGAGCAGCTCCACGCGGATGATCGCGCCGGCCATCACGCCGGGCAGCGTCCCAGCGATCAGCAGCGTGCTGAGCGGACCGACGAGACGCCGCTCATGCCAGAAGCGCAGCAGCCCGCCTGGGGTCGCAGCGACGTTGAACAGCAGGTTGGTTGGCGTGACCGCCGCCACAGATACACGCAGGACGCTCAGCTGCACGGGTAGCAGCAGCACGGCGCCGGAAACGCCGGCCGGGGTCGTGATGAGCGCCAGGGCGAACGCGCAGAGCGCGCCCACAGGCCATTGCCAGGGCATCAGCTGAGCCTGCCTGTCTTCGTTTCGATCTCAAAATGCCACAAAGTCAGTGAACAATAGCGCCCCCTCTGGCTGCGGCAAGACGGGCGTAGAGCTCGTCGTGCTTGCTCACCATCTCCTGCCAGCCAAAGCCCAGGGCGGCGCGCCTAGCCTCCGCTCCGAAACGTGCTCTCAGGTCCGGGGCGCCGCCGAGCCGGGATAGCCGCTCGGCGATCGAGCCGGCCTCGCCGTCGATCAGGAAGCCGTTGCGCTCGTCCTCGATCAGCTCCCTGACCCCGTTCACCGGAGTGGCGAGGATCGCCAAGCCGCTGGCTGCTGCCTCGAAGGTAACCAGCGAGAAGGTCTCATAGCTCGAGGGCAGCACGAAGGCATCGGCCAGGGCGTAGACGACCTGGATGTCGCACACCACCCCCAGCCAATGCACTCTCCCGGCGACCCCGAGCGATTCGCACTCAGACCGATAGCGATCCGGGTGCCCACGCCCCGCCACCACGAGATCCCAGTCGGGTGCGTCGGACAGGGCCTCGATCGCCCGCCGCAGGCCCTTGTGCTCCCAATCGCCCCCCACGAAGGCGACGATCAGTCGCGCTGGTGCGATGCCCAGGCTCGCTCGCAGCTCCAGAGCCTGGGAGTCACGAACCCCCGGCGCGAAGGCGTCAGTGTCGACGCCGTTGTGAATCGCGATCACTCGCTCGCGGGCGGCCGGGTAGTGGGAGCGCATCTCCTCGGCCACGCCCTCGGAGACGCACACCACCGAGGCCGAGCGGTTCAGGCGCATGCAGAGTCGCTCACCGGCGCGCTTGAGCATTCCAACGGCCTGCCCGTAGAGGCGAAACAGCGGTGTGGGTCGACCGGGCATTGCCCTGTATGCCTGATGACAGCAGTGAATCGCGATCGAGTCCACACGGTTGAGCACGATCGCACCAGTGGCCTGGACGACCCCGCTACGCCACCTCCGCACGGCGAGCGAGCCCGCCAGCATGAACCACGGATAGGCGAGCAGGAAGGGACGGCCGGGCCCGGGGACGCGATGGAACTCCACCCCCGCATCGGCGGGCAGCTCACAGGTTCGGGCAATCACGATCACCCTGTATCCGCGCTCGCGAAGTCCTAGGGCCAGCTCGGCCAGCTGGCGCTCCATGCCGCCGACCGAGCCCACGTCATGGGCGACGATGGTGAGCGTGGGTGGCTGCACGCCTCAGCGCCCTCGAGTGCCCTGCCCACGCCGCCGCACGAGCCTCTCCATCTCCGCAAAGAAGCGCACGCGCATGGCTGCGTCGGTGAACTCTGCCTCGAAGCGCTCGCGACCGGCCGCCGCGACCGAGTCGCGCAGCTCCGCTGAGAGCAGCAGGGGCTCCAGGGCATCGGCCAGGTCCTGTGGCTCGCCCGATCTGGCAAGCAGCCCCGTTCGGCGATCGTCGATGAACTCGGCCGGTCCACCCGAGTCGACCGCCACAACGGCCACGCCACGAGCCATCCCCTCCAGCAGGACGATCCCGAAAGGCTCTGGATCGGATGCGTTGACGAGGATGTCCATCTGCTCGACGTAGGGGCCGGCGTCGGGCACGTGGTCGGTCATGGTGACCGCGTCGGAGAGACCCAGCTCGGCCACCAACCGGGGCAGTGAGGCCGCGTACTCGGCCGACAGGCCATAGGCGTCCCCGCCCACGATCACCAGGTGGATGTCGTGTCCGCGCTCACGCAGCAGCGCCTGCGCGCGGAGCACCCTGTCCTGACCCTTCCACGGCTGCAGACGTCCCACGAGACCAACCACCAGCCGCTCGTCGGGGAGATCGAGCGGGGGGGCGCCGAACGATTCGCCCGGCGAAGGCGCTCCGGCGGCGACGACGAAGGTGTTGCGCGGCGGGAACAGTCGCCGCTGTGCCTGGGCGGCGGCCTGCGAGTAGCAGCCCACGGCCGCAGCGGGCAGCAGTGTGGCGAGCGAGTCCAGCCAGCTGTGAATGGGTATCGACTGCTGCCACCACAGCACGCGATCGCGCATCCCCGCCAGCAGGGCGGCGGGCGCGCCGTACAGATGGGTCTTGGCGGACCAGTCGAGGATCAGGTCGGGCCGGCGGGCGCGGAAGATCCTCGCGAGCCGCACCACGGTGATCCCCCAGCGATGAGGCTCGCGCAGCCGGCCCGCGGGAACGATCTTCACGCGGAAGCCGGCCCTGTGAAGCTCCTCCGGCCACGGGCCGTCCTCGAAGAACACGAGCTCCAGCTCGTGCCCGCTCTCGCGGGCGCCGTCGAGCACCGCCTGGAGCATCGCCTCGGCGCCCCCGAGGCGCTGCCCCCAAGGCATGGTGAGGAGAATGCGCATGTGCTCGTCTATCCGTCGATGAGCACGGATCGCATGCCCTGCTCGATGCGTCCGGGCCATTGGCTCACCCCTGGAGATTATCCCAAAGTGTCAACCGTGCGGGCATGTACTATTCTCGCTCGACGAGCCGCGGTGAATGTGCCCACCCCCCAACACGACGCGGGTGAGCGTGTAGCTCTGGTTCACGATTATCTGTTGGTCATGCGCGGTGCCGAGCGCACCTTCGCGGCGATGGCCGAGGAGTATCCCGACGCCCCGATCTTCACCCTGCTCTACGACGCAGCGGGTACGAACGGCCGCTTCTCCTCACACTCGCTCACCACCTCGCCACTGCAGCGGCTGGGAGTTGGACAGCGGACATTCCGGCGCCTGCTACCGCTCTACCCGTGGGCGATCGAACGGCTGCGCCTGCCTCCCTGCGATGTCGTGCTCAGCAGCAGCAGCGCTTTCGCCCATGGCGTGCGCACCCCGGTCGGAGCCGTACATGTTTGCTATTGCCATGCACCATTCCGCTATGCGTGGTACGAGGAAGAGCGCGCCCTCAGCGAGATGCGACTGGCGCTTCGTCCGCTGCTGCGGGCCCAGCTTGCACGGATGCGCAGATGGGACCTCGCCGCCAGCGCCAGGGTCGACCACTACATCGCCAACTCCCAGCTCACCCGCGAGCGCATTCGCCGCTACTACGACCGCGACGCGCCGATCGTGCACCCCCCGGTGGAGACCGAGCGCTTCGCCCCGGGCGAGCCGGGCGAACACCTGCTCGTGGTCTCGGAGATAGTGCGCCACAAGCGCGTCCACGTGGCACTCGAGGCAGCCCGCCGGGCGCGCGCGCCGATCCGCATCGTCGGCTCGGGACCGGAGCTCGAGGCACTCCGAGCGGCCTACCCGGAGGCCGAGTTCCTGGGGCGTGTCGAGGATCGACAGCTGACGGAGCTGTATGCGAGCGCCCGGGCTGTGATCGTGCCGAGCATGGAGGAGTTCGGCATCACCGCGGTGGAGGCCCAGGCGGCGGGACGGCCGGTGATCGCGGCGAATGCCGGCGGTGCCCTGGAGACGGTGATCGACGGCGAGACCGGTCGACTGGCAGGCCTCGACGACGCCGACTCGTTCGCACGAGCCATCGCCGATCTCGACCGATTCGGCTTCGAGCCCGCGCGGGCGGTGCAGAACGCGCAGCGATTCTCGGTTGCGGCGTTCCAGCGCGGGATCGCCGAGCAGGTGCAGCTGGCACTGGAAGACCGGACTCAGGATCGCGGCGGCCGTGGGACATGACTTCTATAGGGTTGACCATATGCCCGACCGGCCCTTGCACATAGCCTGGCTGGGAGCGGGGCCGAACGCGAAGGAAACCGGGGGCGTGCCGGGGGTGGCGACCGAGTTGCTCCGTGGCCTGGCCGCCCGCGGGCACCGCATCGACTGCTTCTTCCCGGGCACGGGCCATCCAATGCCCGAGCGACTCCTTGGACAGGAGAACCTCACGTTCATCTGGGGCACCAACGAATGGCGCTGGGACCGCTGGTACAGCCGCACCCGTATCGGGGTGTTCGTCTCAGGTCTATACACCCGCGCGGTGGCCTCGCTACGACTCAGGCAAAAGGTGATCGACAGGCACCGACAGGACCCCTACGACGTCGTCTACCAATTCTCGAACATCGAGGCGCTGGCGATGCCCTCGAGCCTGCGACGTACGGTGCCACTGGTGATTCACCCCGAGACACACATCGCGGGCGAGCTGAGGTTCTTCATCTCCGAGCGCCGGCTCGCCCTGCGCTGTCAACCTCGCCACACCCTCGCGATGGCCGCCGCCACGATGGCCGTGCGGGCGCTGATCCAGCGTGTGAGGATCAAACAGGCCAGCCTGCTCATCTGCATCAGCGCCGTGTTCCGCGACCACCTGATCGCCGACTACCGCTACCCGCGCGCTCAGACCGTGGTCATCCCCAACCCGGTCCGGTTGGAACGCTTCGCGGACCTCGACACCACACGCGAGGCCGCCGATCCGCCGATCGTGCTGGTGCTGGGCCGGATCGCGGTACGCAAGGGCGTCGAGGACGTGATCGCGGTGGCGAAGCTGCTTTCCCAGCGTGGTGTCAAGGTCCGTGTGCGCGTGGTGGGCGGGCCGAGCCTGTGGTCGGACTACCGGCCCCTGCTGGAGGATCTCCCCAGCGAGAACTCCGAATACGCGGGGCAGGTACCTCCCTCGGTGGTGCCGCAGGAGCTGGCGGAGAGCGACATCCTGCTGCAGGCGAGCAAGTACGAGCCCTTCGCGCTCACCGTGGCAGAGGCGCTCGCCGCCGGGGTGCCCGTGGTGGCCACCACCGAGGTCGGAGCGACCGAGGGCACCGACGAGAAGGTGGTGGCGGTGACCAGGCCGAGCGATGTCGAGGGCATGGCCGACGCGATCGCGGCGATGATCGAACGCCTGCACGACTCGCCCGAGCAGACGCGCAGCGAGGCGCGGGCGGAGGCCGAGCGGCTGTTCTCACCCGAGCTCGTGTGCGAGCAGATCTCGGCGGCCCTGCAGGAGCTCGTGGCAGCTCGCGCTGCCTAGCGCCTTCGTGCCTCCGCGTTCTTTCCCCGCGGCTGCCTCGTTTGCTACTCGGCCGGCTCAGACGCTTGGTGGATACGACACCCGTCCAGGGCTGAGCGCTTCCAGGGGCTGGGCGCTGGGATGCCGATCGTGTATTACACAAATGAGTTGGTGTATAACCATGGTTAGACACCAACTCATTTGTTGATAACGCAACACGGCGGCCGGCGGCACCCGCGAGCCGATCGACAGCGTCCGCTACGTCGGCAACAGCTCATCGGGGCGCATGGGCTTCGCCCTCGGGGTGTGCTGGTTTAGAGGCCGCGGCGTCCGAGGACGTGGGGGATGGTGCGTAGGAGGATCTTGATGTCGCTCCAGAGTGACCAGTTGGCGACGTAGAGGTAGTCGATTGCGACCATCTCGCGAAGGGGCACCCGGGCGGGCCCGAGGATCTGCCAGGGGCCGGTCATGCCGGGCATCAGCTCCAGGCGGCGGCGGTGCCAGCCCGCGATGCGCTGGTCCTCGTCGAGCACCAGCGGCCGGGGTCCCACGAGGCTCATCTCGCCGCGCACGATGTTCCACAGCTGCGGCAGCTCGTCCAGGGCACTGCGCCGCAAAAGCCGCCCCACCCGCGTGACGCGGGGGTCCTCGGCGATCTTGAACAGCCCCTCCATCGCCTCGTTGCGATCACGCAGCGAGTCCTTCATCGCCTCCGCCTCGGGAACCATCGTGCGGAACTTCAACATGTAGAAGCGCTGGCCATGGCGACCAACACGCAGCTGACGGAAGAACACCGGACCGCGGCTGTCGAGCTTGATCGCGACCGCGATCACCAGCAGCAGCGGCGAGACAGCCAACAACCCAAGCGAGGCCCCAAACAGATCGAAAGCGCGTTTGAAGGCCGCCGAGGAGCGCGTCAGGTCGAACCGCCTGACCCCCATCACCGTCACACCATGCAGATCGTCGAACTCCACCGAAGAGCCAACGACCTCCAAAAGACGCGGCAGCACGCTCACCCTCACCCCGACCGCCTTCAGCGTCCGCACGAGATTCAGCATCTCCCCCGCGTCCACGCTCCGCGGCGCGATGATCGCCCTGTGCACATCGAGCGTCTGCGCCAGATCACGGATCTCCGCCAGACGCGCCTCAGAGAAGCTGTCAGTCGACCACGGCGCGACCTTGTCGAGATCCAGATGCGCCACCACCTTGGCCTTCACCCCACCATGACCCGTCAGCTTCGCCCGAATCGTCTCAGCCGACATCTCATCCCCGATGAACAAGCACCGCTCCGGATCGGCAAGCCTCAACGACACCGCCCGCGAAGCGGTCCGCGCCAAGAGCAAGAACGCCGCCAGCGCAAGCCACAACACCATCGCCTCGTGACGATCGAGCTGACCCCGCACCAACAACCCACCCGTCAGCCACGCCACCAGCGCACACAACGTCGCCAGCTGCAACAGCTTCGGCGCCTCATCCAACGTCGTCTTGCGCAACAACGTCTCATCCCGGTCATAGAGACCGGTCAGCTTCGCGCAAACCACCAAGATCGGGACCGCCGCGATCCCCGCCCAAGTCAACTGCACCGACCGCTGCGACACCGCAACCGTCAACACGAAAGCACTAACGATCGCGACCACATCAGCCAACACCAGCATCCGGCGAAACAACGCATCCCGCCGCATACAAGCCGCCGGACCACGAACCTCGGAGATCCCAGCAGCCCACACACGACGCCGACCCCCACGCGCCCACACACCACGCGAGGCAGCCAACGGCCCAACCCAAGCAACCCCCTCCTCAGAACCGCTACCAGCCTCGACACTCACAGCGACTCCCGCCTCCTTGCTCGCCACACGGGCCCCCATACTGACCCCCCCAACCCCAACAAATGTCGAGATTCCGTAACCCCACTAACGCCCCGCATCATAAACACCAGCCGAACCTAAAGCAAGCCCCCCAAGGCCGCCACGACCAAATCGGGTCAATAGCTGAAATCAGCCACGCCCAAACGGCGTTCCGATCTGAGGTCAATCCCCCCACAGGCGTGCGGAATTTGACTATCTTGTACGGCCGGAGGGAGCGGAGATGAGGCTGGGGAGCAGCCCGCTCGAGCGTCCACCGCCGTCACCATGCACGTGGATCCGTACATAGTCCTGGGCAGCGCGATCGTGGGTTTCCTCGTGGGGATGACCGGCGCTGGCGGGGGCGCGCTGATGACACCGATGCTGATCCTGCTGTTCGGTGTCAAACCGTCCTCGGCCATCTCCAGCGACCTGGTGGCAGCCGTCGTCATGCGTCCCGTGGGAGCCGGCGTGCATCTGCGCAAGGGAACGGTGAACAAGCGACTGGTGGGCTGGATGGTCCTTGGCTCCGTGCCGATGGCCTTCCTCGGCGCTTACCTGCTGCACCTGATGGGTCATGCCAAGGCCGCCCAGACGAACATCGAGACCGCGCTGGGCGTCGCCCTGCTGCTCGGCGCGGCAGCGATGGTCCTGCGCTACATCCTCGATCGGCGCAGCAGTGAGGGCCGGACCGCGGCCGTCCACGAGATCGTCCCCCACCCGGTGCGCACAGTTGCGATCGGCATGATCGGTGGGGTCATTGTGGGCATGACCTCGGTGGGGTCGGGCTCGCTGATGATCATCCTGCTGCTGTTCCTCTACCCCACCCTCGGAGCCAAGCAGCTCGTGGGGACTGACCTCAGCCAGGCCGTCCCCCTCACGATCGCCGCGGCGTTGGGCGCGGTGGCCTTCGGCCACATCGAATTTGGGGTCACCACCTCGCTGATCCTCGGGAGCGTGCCCGCCGTGCTGATCGGCTCGCTGCTCTCCTCCAGTGCCCCCGATCGCTACATCAGGCCCGTCATCACCTTCGTGGTTGCGGCCTCAGGGCTGAAGTACGTGGGCGTCGGCGCCACCGCCCTCGGTTGGATCCTGTGTGGGGTGCTGCTCGTGGGCGCCGTGAGCTGGCTGCTCTACAGGCGTCCCTGGGAGAGCAACGGCGGGGAAGTGGCCGCCGAGATCGCACCCCAGCCGGACTTGGAGTAGCCGATCGTCCGCGAGGGCGCTGGACACCCGTTCTAGCGCTGGCGAACGGGCTAAGGCCCGAGGGCGGGGTTGTCGATAGGGGAACAAGCCCGCGTTCCCCACCTGGAGGACAAGGGTCACCTCGAAAGAATCAAGGTCCATGCTCCTGATCGTCATCCCAGCCGTCTGGCTCGCAATCGCAGGGATCGTCGTGCTGCTGTGTCGCACGGCGGCTCGTGGCGACGCGGCGCTTGCGGCGAGCCCGCAGCGAGGCACGCCGTCGAGGACGATGCCCGGATTGGTCTTGTTCGAGAGCCACGACAGCCGCGTAGGGCACGACGAACGGATCGGGCTCAGGCTCCAGAGGGCCGCCGCCCGTCCCGCGGCGCGCGGACGCAGAGCACGCTGCGTCGTGCGCTGAGCGACCAACCTAGAAAGACAGCGCCCGACGGGACCTGACGTAGGGCATCAAGGTGCTCCACGATGCCCTACGTGAAGATGATCTGTCCCCCTGCCGCCTTGCCGTAGAACTCCCCGACGGTGATGATCTCCTGCACCTGGGGAATGAAATCCTCCCCGGTGATGTGGAAGAGGTCGACGGACGCCTTGCACGCGTAGAGACCGGCGCCGGAGTCGGAGATCATCTCGACGAACTCGGGGATCGGTGGGATGTCGAGCTTCTCCATCTCTCCGGCGAGCTGGCGGGTGACAAGCGCCGAGATGCCGGGGAATCCTCCAGCCCAGGTGGCGAGATGCAGGCCTGGGTTGCCGACGGTCGCGACCTTCACGTGCTCGTGCTTGGCCCTGTTGATTGCGTCGAGGCCGAAGAAGGTGAAGAACACGTTTGCCTCGATGCCCTCCATGCGGGCCCCGTTGGCCATGATCAGCCCCGGGTAGATGCCCTCGAGAGAGCCCTTGGAGATGATGATGGAGACCTTCTCGATGGTGTCGCTCATGTCGCCCTCGTTCGCTCGGGGTGTCTACTAGATGCAGCCACGTGGCTTGGGAATGCCGCCGATCTTGGCGGCTAGCTTTGCCGGCCCTTTGGGAAACAGCTCGTACAGCTCTTTGATGGGGACTCCGGATGTCTTGCCCAGGCTCCGAATCGAAGGAGCCGAGCCACTCTCGAGATAGGCCTTGCGCATGAAGTCGATCACCTGCCAGTGACGGTCGGTGAGCTGCGGAACGCCGTTCTCGCGAGCGATCTCCTCGGCGATCTGCTCGTTCCACTGCTCGGCGTGTGCGAGGAACCCCTCGGCGTCGAGCTCGACCGGCGAGCCAGCCAGCGTGACGGTGGTCATTGAGCGCCTCCTGTTGTCTGTGGCACCGCCGCGGCGGCACTGGAGTGAAACGACGCGCCAACGCCGGGAATGTCGTGACCGGGCAGCAGCACGTGCCAGTAGAGGGGTTGAAAGGCAAGCTTGGCGAGGTGGTTGAGCCGCGACTCGGCGAGCAGGGGCAGCGGGCCGAGATGCGGCTCGGGGAAGCGCCCAGGCAGCGGCTCGGTCTCGTAGTCGAAGTCGATCAGCAGTGCCTTGTGAAAGCCGGTCTCGATGAAGCAGTTCGCATGGCCGTCATATGAAGGACACAGCGCCGCGCCGTCGAGGTGGCGCTGGATGTTCCCCACGACTGTCTCACCCTCGAAGTGGGTGACCGATCCGGCCTTCGAGGTGGGCACGTCGGCGCCGTCGCCGATCACGAACACGTTCTCGGCGACCTTCGACCGAAGGGTATGAGGATCGGTCGCTATGAACCCAAGCGCATCGCCCAGGCCGGGGGAGCGTGCGACGTACTCGGGACCGCCGTGGACGGGGATCGCCACGAGCAGGTCATAGGGGATCTCGCGCTCATCCCAACTGTGAAGCCGCCGGGCACTCGCGTCGATGCGCCCGGTCGCAAACTCCGACTCCACGTGAATTTCCTTCTCCTCCAAGAGCGCTCCGAGGCGTGCCGAGGCGACGGGCTTCGTGAATGCTCCGTCCAGCGGAGTCACGAGCGTGATCTCAACCCCCTCGCGCAGCCCGCGCTGACGCAGATGCCAGTCGGCCAGGAAGCAGAACTCCAGCGGCGCCACCGGGCACTTGATCGGCATGTCGATCACGTTGACGACCAGGCGACCCTCCGTGAAGTCGTTCAACGCCAAGCGCAGAGCGCTTGCGCCATCGAGGGAGTAGAAGGTGTGGATCGAGCGCCCCCACTCGGGACCCTGCAGCCCCTCGGTCTCCTGAGGCTGCAGCGAAGCGCCGGTGGCAACCACCAGCACGTCGTATTCGATCTGCTGACCATCGCGGAGGTGGACGGCTCGGGCCGGGAGGTCAACGCTCTCGACCTCGGCGAGGCGAAAGTCGATGCCGTCGTGAAGCTGTGCGTGGCGGGAGCGAACGATCTCCCCCGGCTCAGCGAGTCCGAAGGGAACGAACAGAAGCCCCGGCTGGTAGACGTGGACATCGTCGCGGTCGATCACGGTGATGCTCGCCCGCTCGCCATACAGACGCCGCAGCCGGTTGGCCACCAGCGTGCCGCCCGTTCCGCCTCCGAGAATGACGATCCTGTGGGACATAACGCTTCCAATCCTGGCCACCTGGGCGCGGATTCTCAACGTGGGCAGACCGCCCAGTTATTGCGGGATATTGCGTAGCGAACGGATTACGAGTGCCCGAAGCGCACATCGGGAAGGACCCGCCGTGCCCAGCGGGGCAGGTACCAGGCGCGGGCTCCCATCAGGCGCAGCAGGACCGGGAGCAGCAGCAGCCGGACGAGGGCGGCGTCGAGCAGCACGGCGACGCCGAGGATGATCCCCATCTCCTTGGGCGGCAGCGCCCCGGAGAGCGCGAAGGTGAAGAACACTGCGACCATCACGGCGGCGGCGGCGAAGATCACCCGCCCTGAATGCGCCATCCCGTTGACCATGGCGTCCTTGGCATCGTGGCTGTGGTCCCAGTGCTCCTTGGCCGAGGAGAGCAGGAACATCGTGTAGTCCATCGAGATGGCGAAGATCATCGCGAAGAAGAACACGGGACCCCAGGCGTCGAGGAACCCCTGTGGCTGGAAGCCCAGGAGCGAGTGCAGATCTCCGTCCTGGAAGATCCACTTGGACACACCGAAGGCGGCACCGGTGGCCAGCAGGTTGGTGAGCACGCCTGCCGCCGCGAGCAATGGGGCCTGCAGCGCGAACAACAGCAGCAGGAACCCGAGCACCAGCACCACGCCGATCACCAAGGATGTCTTGCTGGAGAGCAGGCTCTGCAGGTCGTGGTTTTCGGCGACCGCACCGCCGAGCAGTGTGCCGGCGGGCATCTCGGCCCTCAGTCGCTCGATGGTGGTGCCAACCGCTGGGTTGGAGGGGTCCTGGCGGGGAATCGCCGTGACGAGCACGTGCCCGCCACCTCCGGGCTGGACCGGCATGACCTGGGCGATACCGGCGTCGGCTGTGGCGATCCTGTTAACGACGGCTGCCTGGCGGGCGGAGGTGACGATTTGCAGCGGGCCGGTTGCGCCCGGACTCATCGCGGCCTGAACTTGGTCATAGCCAACGCGCGAGGAGTCCGAGGCGGGGACCACCTTGATCGAGGGCATTGAGGTTTTCAGCTGGGTCACGGGAAAGGCCAGAGCGAGCAGCACGACGAGGGCGGGTACGCCGTAGCGCAGGGGGTGGTGCCAGAGGCGCTCTCCCCACGCCGCAAAGCGGGGTGAGCGGTGCTCGCCGGAGTGCGCCCATGGAAGCGACAGCTTGTCCACCCTGGGGCCGAGCTTCGTGAGTACCGTCGGCAGGAGCGTGAGTGTGGCGGCGAGCACGAAGACGACAGCGAGCATGATCCCGAGGCTCATGCTGCGAAATGCGGGGCTCGGGACCAGCATAACGGCGGTGAGCGAGATCAGCACCGTGACGCCACTGAACAACACCGCCTTGCCGGCTGTGTCCATGGTCACGGCTGTAGCTTCCTCGGCGCTGAGCTTAGAGCCGAAGAAGGCGCCGCGGAAGCGCATCACGAGGAACAGTGCGTAGTCGATTCCGAGTGCCAGGGCGAACATCAGCGCGAAGTTCATCGCCCAGATCGAGATCGGCATGATTCGCGTCCCGAGGTAGAGCGAGCCGGCGGCAGCGAGCAGGCCGACCATCGTCAGCATCAACGGCAGCCCGGCGGCGACGAGCGAGCCGAAGGCGAGCAGCATGATCCCGAGCGTCACCGGCCACGAGATGACCTCCGATTTCAGCATCGCCGAGCGGTTGGCCGCGTTGAAGTCAGACCACATCCCCGCCGCACCTGTGAGGTTGACGACCACGCCGGCGGAGGAGAGCTTGTGCAGCTTGCCCTTCAGCGTGTCGGCGGCGGCGACCATTTCGTTGGGGTTGCGTGCGGCGCCTGCCTGCACGATCGCGGTGTGCCCGTCTGCTGAGATCGAGAGGCCCGATGTGGGGGCAACGACGGTGCGCACCGCGCCGCTCGCGCGAAGCGTCTGCTCGACGCGGGCGATCGCAGTCCGGAATGCGGGGGAGCCGGCCGTCTGCGTCGGGGAGTAGACGACCGTCATCAGGCCATAGCTGCCGAGACCGGCGAAGTCGCGTTCCACGAGCTTGCGCGCCTGGGTCGACTGCGACCCGCTCGCTTCCCAGCCCGCGCCGGAAAGGGCCTTCTCCACCCTTGGCGCGAAGAACCCGAGCACGACCGCCACGAGCAGCCAACCCACCAGGACAGTCCGGAAATGTGTCGCCGTGTAGCGACCTAGCCGGCCGACCGGCCCGATGCGGGCCTCGTGGTCGGGGGGAGCCGCGGCTGGGTGAGAGTCGCGCGGAGCGATCGTGGTGGCGCTCATGAGCTTGCCTCCTGGCGGGGATAGAGAACCGAACGTAGAGAGAACACGCGCCGTAGAGCGAGTGAGGCTGGGCAGGCGCCGAAAAGCACGTACAGCCACTGATTGACACCCACGAACACGGTCAACAGAAGAAACCACGGCGATACGAGTGCCGCGAGCCCGGCACTGAGCAGAGTTACCGTCCCCGCGAGAGCAAACAGCACACGCTCAAGCGGCCAACGCCCAGTCTCTCCCCCACCGGTGTCCTGCTCACGCTGGGGGCAGGATGTGGCACTCATCTCGCTGGTGCTCCCGGGAGCGTCGCATCGAGCTCGTCGAGCTGGCGGCGCAAGCCACCGCAGACCAGCTCGCACAGCTCGAAGACGCCCTCATCGGCAATCGAGTAGACCGAGAAGTTGCCCTCCTTGCTGCGACTCACCAGCCCGCTGCGTAGCAGCAGGCCGAGGTGCTTTGAGACGTTCTGCTGTGAGGCACCCGTCGCCTCCTGTAGCTCTCCGACGGTCGCGGGAGCGTCCCTCAACGCATCCAGCAGGCGGATGCGCATCGGCTCGGCGAGCACGCGGAAGCGCTCGGCGATCAACTCCACGAGCGGCGCAGGCAAGGGATGAGGAACGGCTGTGGTGGTGGGCATAACGCCAACAGTATCACAACTACATGGTTGTTTGCTACTATGGTTGTTTAGGTAGTCCGCACGGACCGCTCGAAGTAGTTGCGGCGGATGAGTCGCCGGGCCAGGAAGAGCACGATTTCGGCAAGACCCCAGAGGAGGACGAGATGAGTGACTCAAAGTCAAAGCAGGTGGTCGTAATCGGATCGAGCTTTGCCGGCCTGACCGCGGTGCTTGAGCTGCGTAAGCGCCTCGACCGAGCGCACTCTGTCGTCGTGCTCGACCGGCGTGCGGACTTCACCTTCATCCCTTCGCTCGTCTGGCTGCCGTTTGGCAAGCGCACATCCGAGGACGTCACGTTCCCGCTCGCGCCGCTATACGAGCGCAAGGGCATCGACTTCCGTAACGTCGCCGCGACCGGATTCGACCTCGAAGCTCACCTCGTGCACACCGGGGACGGTGAGGAGATTCCCTACGACAAGCTGATGCTCGCCACGGGCCCGCGGCTGGCGTTCGAGAAGATCCCAGGTCTCGGCCCCAACGGGGGCTACACACAATCGATCTGCAACCTCGAGCACGCGCAGCTCGCGGGCGAGGCGTGGGATCGGTTCCTCGACGACCCGGGCCCAGTGGTTATCGGCACCGCTCAGGGTGGCTCCTGCTTCGGCGCCTCCTACGAGTACCTCCTGAACGTCAAGCACCAGATCGACAAGGCTGGCCTGTCCGCTGTCGCTCCGGTCACGTTCGTAACCGCCGAGCCGTTCCTCGGGCACTTCGGTCTAGGCGGCGTCGCGGACTCCCAGCGGCGCGTTGAGAAGCTCTTTGCGAAGCTCGGCATCGAGGGCATAGCCAACAACGTCATCAGCGAGATTCGCGACGGTGAGATGCAGCTCGAGGGCGGTCGCGTGCTTCCATTCGCATACTCGATGATCGTGCCGCCCTTCACCGGAGTGGACGCCGTCAAAGAGACCGACGGGCTCGCCAACCCGATGGGCTTCATTCCGATCGACGAGGAGTTCCGACACCCCACGCACCGCGACGTGTTCGCGGCAGGCGTCGACATCGCGATCGCCCCTCCCGCACAGACCGCGGTCCCCGCGGGCGTGCCTAAGACCGGACAGATGAGCGAGACGATGGCGCGGATAGCCGCGCACAACATAGCCGCGGACATCAACCAAACCTCACACAAGGCCGTGCCACTCACCGATCTGGCGGCCGTCTGCATCCTCGACGCCGGCAACGGCGGCATCATGTTCAAGGCCGACCACGTCCTCGGAGCCAGCGAGCACGCGCACGTCATGGCCGGGCCCCAGGCGCACTGGGCCAAGGTTGCGTTCGAGCGCTTCTTTCTCACCTCGCGCAGACACGGAATGGTGGCCCTCTGATGAGCATGACCGCTACAGCACGCCGGGTCGGTGACAGCCTCACACACGAGGTCGACGTCAACGGACGCCACACAGTCGTCACCGACGAGCCCACTCGTCTCGGCGGATCAGACCTCGGCCCCGCGCCCCACGAGCTGCTCGCCGCGACGCTCGCCTCCTGCGTCGCGACGATGATCGCGATGTACGCAAAGAACCGGGCGTGGGACATCGGCGAGACCTCGGTGGACGTCGAATACGACCCCGACAGCTCGCCGCGACACTTCGCAATCGACATACGCCTCCCAAACTCCGTCACCATCGATCAGCGACGCAGGCTCGAACGGGTCGCCGAGACCTGCCCGGTGAGGCGGGCACTCGAAGCAGGCTTCGCCTTCGACGAGCAAATCCTCACCGGGGACGTGTCAAGAGCCGCATAGGCTCCGGGCTGTAGCCAAAGCGGGCTGGTATTGCAAGCCGCCGGGGAGCTCGCATGCCGGTCCGATTGTTCTTGGAAGGCAAGCGAAGCTGCTCGAGCTCGGGTTGCGGAAAAATACGGAGATTCTCGCGTTCATTCCCAGCCCGGCTCGCAACGGGTTTCATATCGGCCCGCTGTTCATGCACTTCTACGGCTTGTGCTATGTGGTCGGGATCACCGCTGCGATCATGCTGTCACGAAGGCTGTGGCGAGCCCGCGGCGGGGACGCCGATCTCATCTACACCGTCGCGTTCTGGGGCGTGCCGGCAGGGATCGTGGGTGGACGGCTCTACCACGACATCACCAGCTGGAACGAAGTCCCCCACAACTGGTGGGGCTGGCTCGCGATCTGGGAAGGCGGGTTGGTGATGGATCACCATCAGCGCAGGAGGAGATTGAGCGGACACCGCTGCCGATGCAGGTCCGGGGTGTGCTGGTTTAGAGGCCGCGGCGTCCGAGGACGTGGGGGATGGTGCGTAGGAGGATCTTGATGTCGCTCCAGAGTGACCAGTTGGCGACGTAGAGGTAGTCGATTGCGACCATCTCGCGAAGGGGCACCCGGGCGGGCCCGAGGATCTGCCAGGGGCCGGTCATGCCGGGCATCAGCTCCAGGCGGCGGCGGTGCCAGCCCGCGATGCGCTGGTCCTCGTCGAGCACCAGCGGCCGGGGTCCCACGAGGCTCATCTCGCCGCGCACGATGTTCCACAGCTGCGGCAGCTCGTCCAGGGCACTGCGCCGCAAAAGCCGCCCCACCCGCGTGACGCGGGGGTCCTCGGCGATCTTGAACAGCCCCTCCATCGCCTCGTTGCGATCACGCAGCGAGTCCTTCATCGCCTCCGCCTCGGGAACCATCGTGCGGAACTTCAACATGTAGAAGCGCTGGCCATGGCGACCAACACGCAGCTGACGGAAGAACACCGGACCGCGGCTGTCGAGCTTGATCGCGACCGCGATCACCAGCAGCAGCGGCGAGACAGCCAACAACCCAAGCGAGGCCCCAAACAGATCGAAAGCGCGTTTGAAGGCCGCCGAGGAGCGCGTCAGGTCGAACCGCCTGACCCCCATCACCGTCACACCATGCAGATCGTCGAACTCCACCGAAGAGCCAACGACCTCCAAAAGACGCGGCAGCACGCTCACCCTCACCCCGACCGCCTTCAGCGTCCGCACGAGATTCAGCATCTCCCCCGCGTCCACGCTCCGCGGCGCGATGATCGCCCTGTGCACATCGAGCGTCTGCGCCAGATCACGGATCTCCGCCAGACGCGCCTCAGAGAAGCTGTCAGTCGACCACGGCGCGACCTTGTCGAGATCCAGATGCGCCACCACCTTGGCCTTCACCCCACCATGACCCGTCAGCTTCGCCCGAATCGTCTCAGCCGACATCTCATCCCCGATGAACAAGCACCGCTCCGGATCGGCAAGCCTCAACGACACCGCCCGCGAAGCGGTCCGCGCCAAGAGCAAGAACGCCGCCAGCGCAAGCCACAACACCATCGCCTCGTGACGATCGAGCTGACCCCGCACCAACAACCCACCCGTCAGCCACGCCACCAGCGCACACAACGTCGCCAGCTGCAACAGCTTCGGCGCCTCATCCAACGTCGTCTTGCGCAACAACGTCTCATCCCGGTCATAGAGACCGGTCAGCTTCGCGCAAACCACCAAGATCGGGACCGCCGCGATCCCCGCCCAAGTCAACTGCACCGACCGCTGCGACACCGCAACCGTCAACACGAAAGCACTAACGATCGCGACCACATCAGCCAACACCAGCATCCGGCGAAACAACGCATCCCGCCGCATACAAGCCGCCGGACCACGAACCTCGGAGATCCCAGCAGCCCACACACGACGCCGACCCCCACGCGCCCACACACCACGCGAGGCAGCCAACGGCCCAACCCAAGCAACCCCCTCCTCAGAACCGCTACCAGCCTCGACACTCACAGCGACTCCCGCCTCCTTGCTCGCCACACGGGCCCCCATACTGACCCCCCCAACCCCAACAAATGTCGAGATTCCGTAACCCCACTAACGCCCCGCATCATAAACACCAGCCGAACCTAAAGCAAGCCCCCCAAGGCCCACGTATCGGGGCTGGATGCAGCTCGGGCCGCCCCAAGTGGGACGGCCCGAGCTCCTGCGTGACCGCTCCAGGAGCCTGCGGCTCCACTCGCCGCCGAGAGCATCCAGCTCTCGGCGGCAGCAGTCATTGCATCCATGCGTCGACTAGAACGTCGCTTCCGCCACGCCAGCCAGTGACTCTTTCACCAGCTTGGAGGGCAGTCGTTCGTAGTCCTTGTTTTCGATCAGTACCTGACCTCCACCAGCTTCTTCGTTGAGGACGAACTTCAGGTAGTTGCTGGCGCTTGTGGCCTCTCCCTGGGTGGTACCGAGGCTCGACGCCTTGGAGTATTCCTTCAGGAGCAGGTCGTAGGTGAGCCCACAGATCGTGTACTTGGACTCCTTGGTCAGCGTCGTCACTTCGTTCCACGCTTCAGTGGTGTGCTTCGGCGGGAATTTGACGCCTGCGCCGTTGGTGTATTTGGTCTTGGCACAGTTGGAGTTCGCCGAGGAAGTACTCTCACCGTTATCGGATGGGTCAGCGTATTTCTGCTTTGTCGTGACCGTACCGTTGTCCTGGATCGGTGCCCAGAACGTCGCCTTGCCAGCTCCACCTTCCGTGGTGAATTTCGAGTTGGCACGTGCGTCGGAAAGCCCTGTGTACGCGATCGTGCTTGCGGTTTCAGCGACCTTCTTGACGACTTCGCCGTTCCCCTTCGCCGCCGGCTTCACGACCGGGACGAGGCCTTTCGGCCATGTCGTGTTTTCGGTGCCTTCGGAGACTTCGTTCCAGTCCTTTTCAGCGCCTTTTTCGGTTTCGAACTTGCTGGCACTGATCAGACTGAGGTACTTCTTGAAGATGTGCGTCGTGCCCGATTGGTCGAAGCGGACAACCCGGAGGATCTGCGTTTCGGGGTTGCAGCCCGCACCGACGAGTTTATCGCCGCTTTCGGTGATTTCACTCCACTTGTTGATCGTGCCGCGGAAGATGCCCTCGAGCGTCGTGTTGCCAAGGACGAGACGGCCTTCGGGGTGTTTTGCCTTGACTTCACTCGAAGCCGTGCAGTTTTCCGGCAGGTGGATGATGATCGCGTCGGCGCCCTGGAGAACCGGGATCTCCTCGATCGTCGATTTGACGGCCGTTTCGATTTCGGCTTTCTGGGCATTGTTCGGCGGTTCGTCGGTGCCGATGAAGCCGTACTTGCCGACTTCCACCGCGTGGCCGTTCAGGCCCCACTTTTCCATGCCGGTGCCGCTGCCCGTGGATTCGTAGGTCACCGTAGGAGTTTTTTTGTCTCCCTGAGACCCGCTGCAGGCCGTCCCGTTGATCGAGCTGTTGAACTGTTTGGTCCAGGTTTCTACCTGCGCGATCTTCTGGAACGAAGAGCCGTTCCCGAGCAGGTTTTCGCCCGAGCACTGTTCGCCCAGGCTGGCGCTGGCTGCGCCCGGCGCCGCCAAGGCGACCACCGCAGCTGCGGCCATGGCGCACGCCGGCACGATGCGGCGTGCAGAAAGAGACTTCATGTTGTTGCTACCTCCTGGTTCAGCTTCCATTGCCTTGTCTGATAGCGCTGAGAGCCTCCACCCCTGTGGGGTAACTCATCGGCTCCCAAGTGCAACTCTTTCAGCGACGGAACTTGCGCAGGTTACGATGCTGTGATAGGCCTGAGAGTGCCGCCCGTTAGCGTTTCTTTCACAAATGCGTCACTACCGCGCGGCAATTACCCACAGTGCCACTGCTGGACACGCTTGCCAGTGCTCGCCTGATCAGGGCTTCGAGCGCCTGCGGAGCAACTGCCCGCCCGCTGATCCGCGGGCGGGCAGTCGTTGCAATGGGGCGGGCCGCTTAGTGCTTGCCTTTGGCGAGAGCCAGAGACACGACCGACACGGTGGTATGAGCTTCCCCGGCGGGATCATGGGCAACCACCGTGGCACGAGTGCGCAGCTTTCCATGCGAGCGCTTGAGCAGCGTACGTGCCTTCGACGAGAGGTGCAGGGTGAGCGTCTTTGACTGTCCGCCGGCCAGCGTGAACGAACCCGACGCGAGCGTGAGGATCGCCTTCTTGGCGATCTGTACTGCGCCACGACTGGCACTGATGGCACTCAGGGTGCGGAGGGTCACAGTGCCGGCGCAACTGGTCGCTCCGGCTGGACAGCTGACCTTGACGGTAACCGCCCCAGCAGAGCTCACCTTCAGAGAGCTGCCCGCGATTACGGCATCCGGCGCAACGGCTTTGTTGTTGAGAACTTCTCCGCCTCCACCCGTCGTTCCTCCACCCGTCGTGCCACCACCGGTGGTTCCGCCACCGGTGGTGCCCCCGCCAGTACCGCCGCCCCCACCGCTGCTCGACTTCGCCTTGACGGTCAGCGTGGCTTCGCCGCTCGTGGCACTGCCTGCGGTGTTCGTGAATTTGGCGCGATACCGGCTGCCGCTCTCGCTCGTCGTGGTTGACACGACGCTCAGTGTGTTCGTCGTACCACCCGAGGTGCCGGTGCCGACAGGCGTCCACGACGAGCTTCCGCTGGCTGCCACTTCCCACTGGACGCTTGGGGTCGGGCTGCCGCTGGCCCTCGCTTCGAAGGTCGCGCTTGCCGGTTCGGTGACTTCCTGACTGATCGGGCTCCCTGTCACTTTGGGAGCCGTGCTCCCATCGGTCACGGTGAGTTCCTCTTCGCCGCCGAGTTCTTCGGTCGCGAGATCGTCCGTCTGGATCTTTGCCGTGACCTTGACCTTCGCCGGCGTGGCGAAGGTGTGTTTGATGGTCGCTGTCTGGTACTCGCCGGTCGTCACCGTCTGCGTGGTGCCGTCACCGAAGTTCCATTCGATGCTCTTGGCGTTGGCAGTCAGTTCGACGGTAAGCTTGACCGGCGTTCCGGTTGCCACGCTCGAGACCGCTTTGCCGCTCACTTCGGCGCGCAGCGGCGCCGCCGCAGCGGTCGGGCAGCCGCCGCCCGTGGGCCCAAATTCGATGACTTCGGCGGCTTCCCCACTCGGGTTGCTGAGCACGAACAGCCTACCGCTGGCGCCCGCCGCGACGTTCGCGTACGTTTCTCCCGCGAACCCGATCGAGCAGACACCCGAGGTCTGGCCCCCGGTCCAGCCGCGCTCGCCAACTTTGATCGCTCCTCCTTCTTCGGAGTAGCTCAGCGCGAGCGCCCCCGGGTAAGGGGTTCCGGTGCCTTCCACGACTCGCCCTTCTTTGACGACGAAGGGGCTGATTTCCGCGGAGGAGTAGAAGCTTCCGCCGGTGGCTCCGCTGGGCGCGAAGGACAGCGTTCCTCCGAGGTTTTCGCCTTCGCTGGGAACGTCGAATTCGACCTCGCTCTGCGAGACGCCTTCCGGGAAGGCGGTGAAGCCGAAGACCGAGGTGGGCGCGGTGGTGGTTTCGAAGTTGGAGGGCGCTTGGAAGACGCCCTGGCCGCGCTGGAAGAAGACCTTGCCCGTCTGCGAGACCACCGGCGAGTTCGCGAGTTCGATCGCTGTAGCTTCTTCAGCCGGTGTCTTCGCGGATACGTAGCGCTTGCCAAGTTCACCGTTTTCGGTGATCCGCTGCAGCGCGAGATGCCTTGCCTTCGTTTTGAAGTCGCCCTCTTCCACTTCGCCGAGCACGATCACTTCGTGCGTCGTGGGATCGATCGTTATCCCCTGCGGGGAGACCAGCGCACCGCCCGGGGCGGTCGAGCTCGATTTCAGCGTGGTGAAGCTCGCAAGTAGTCCTTCTTTGGTACCCGATGCGGGAACCAGCTTGCCGGCTTCGGGTTTCGTCTTGAAAGCGTAAACCGCCCCCGCGACGTAGACGCCACTGAGGCCCACTTCTTCCTGTTCGTAGCGAGCCAGCACGTAGATGCGTTCCTGGGCCGCGTCGACGGCCACGCCCTCCACGCCCTGGGCTTCTTCGGAGAGCCCTTCGCTCGTGCCCTTGGGCGGCTTGAAGGTCACCGTGCCGAGAACTTCGCCTTTGTTGCCCGGATTGACTTTGATCTTCTCGATGCCGTATTTGCCGGTTTCCCCGTCCTTGTAGCCCACGAAGGCGCTGTTGTCCACCTGATCGACACCGAAGGCGTCAGTTTCCGTTGCGAGCGTGACTTTACTGCCCAACGCATACCGCGAGAGCTCACCGTAGCTGGCCGCGTGGGCCTGCGCACTGAGCGCGATCGACATGGTTACGCAGACCAGCATGAGAGCCGGCAGCCGCCGGCGGATGCATCGGAAAGTGGACATCAGCCTCCAGTCGAACCTCTTATCAAGTGAGTGCACCGTCGCAGATGAGCTCTGTCCAGGCAATACCTTTCACCATTTCATTACAGGCTCATGAGTTCACCATTTGGTCACACCATTCCAGCGCACGCGATCGCGCTCGAGCTGACGCTGGCGACGTGTCGCGTTCAAGCTCGCCGGCGCGAGACGCACCTCGCGCCCACCCCGCCGCGGACGCCGCCGGATGCCCGCGCCGGCAAAGGCGGCGAGCAGGATCAGGCCCAGAGCGTAGACGGGCGAGGGCTCGTGTTCGCTGGGGTGATAGGCCACCGCCTGGTTGCTGACCGACTCCGTCGCCTCCTCGTCTTCCTCTTCATGTTCAGCGACCTCGATAGGCGAGGTGACCGCGGAGGTGCCGCTAGGCGGGGTCGGCCGGGCGGGAGTTGGCAGCGGCGGTGGGACAAAGGCGAGCGGCGCTGCGCTGAGCGCCGCCGGAAGCAGGAACGGTGCGGACAGAGCGGGCGACGGATGCACAACGGCGGGGGGAGCCGGCGTCGCCGCCGGAGGAAGAGGCACGGGAACGAGTGGAGCGGTAGCGGCCGGAGTAGGCGCGGGGTTGGCCCCGACAGGCGTCGGTGGCGGCACGGGCGCGCCTACCTGCGTCTGCCCAGCGGGAAGGTTTTTCAGGGGCACGGTGCCGCAGGGCTCGCGCACGCTGCCAGCCTGGACGGTCACCGGTAGCGACGCCGACAGGCCGCCCGCAGAGATCGTCACCGTGGTCGTTCCGGCGTTGAATGCACAGAACAGGCCTTCCTTGGATTTGGATTCATGTTCCGGTTCGTGGGTGCTCGGGCTCTGTTCGACCGCGGGCTGGTTGGGCGCGGCAAGGTCCGGCTTCACAAAATCGCCGATGTCGGGGTTCGAAGAGGTGAAGGTGGCTTCCGGGACGATCCGTTCTTCGCAAGCCGCCCCGACGCACTTGGAGGGGATCGGGATGTAGGGGTCGGTTTCGAAATTGGTGGAGCCATTTTGAGCGCGATTGCCCGCGCGGGGACGCCGCGCGAGAGCAGCGAACTGCGCCACCTCGCTGCGTCGTAGCAGCGTGCCATTCTGGGCTTCGAGCGCCAGTTCGCCGATGTTGGGAATCAGTCGGACCGTCACCGGCGCGACGTTGTTCGCGCTGGCAGCCGCCGCTTCGACTTCGGCGACCAGGAACCCGCTAGCGCCGAGGAACGCACCTGTTCTCTCCGTCTGATAGTTGACGTAGCCGAGCGTCCCCGATCCGAACGTCTGAATCGAGCCGGCCACTCCCGGCACCGCCAGAGGCCGCTTGACGTTGCGTTCCGGAGAGTCGTAGAAGTAGGCGGAGGCCCCACCATCGATCATCGCTTCAGCCACCCGGCGGGCTGCTTCGTCCTTGGCTGTGATCTGCGCCGCCAGGTCCGCGTTGCCGATCACGATCGCCGGTTCCGGGTGGCCCGCTTTGGTTTCGGCGGCGGCGCCCGCGAGTTGACCCGAGAGCCATTCGAGCTGGGTCTGGCCCACATCGGAGCTCTCGTCGAGCACGATCACCCGGACCGTGCCGCCTGAGCCTTCAGATTTGAACGCGTAGTACTCGGTCTGGCAGCCTGGCGTGCCCGCACACGGTTCCTGCGCCGCCCCCCCAAAGGGCTGCGGGAAGCCGGAGAAGGCGTGGGCGAACGTGCTCTCGCCGCCGGCTCCGTCGAGGTCGGTGGGCGAGGCTGCGGCAAAGCTTCCAAGCGGACTGGCGCCGAGCAACTGCGCGTAACGCGAGAGCTCGCGTTCGTAGTCGATCGAGAGGATTTTGGGTCCCTTCGTTTCAAAGGTGCTCAAACGGGGGCCCGTGTAGAGGAATGCGCGCGCTCCAGCCACTTCGCCGGCGCGCTGCAGGGCAGAGGAGAGCCACACGTCGGGACCGATGCCTGCTCGCGCGCGGTCCGCGCACGGGGCCCCGCACTGCGCCCCGCCGCCGATCGCGAACTCGGCCTCTGGAGAGGCGGCGGGTTCGAGGGGCAGAGCCGATTTGCCGGCACCCAAGGGGGCCGTTCCTTCCGAGGGGTAGCGGTCGACGTCGGCCGTATCGAGTGCGCCTTTGGCTTCCTTTGCCGCGTTGGCTTCTACGAAGCCGCCGACCGCCCAACCCTGTTCACCGGTGGGACCGACCAACACTGCCGCGATCGGATCGGGCTGGTAAACCGTGTCATACGTCGAATACTCCCCGGGCGGTTCGCGAACGTCGTTGAGTTCGTGCTCCTCGTCGCTCCACCCGCTCGCCGTCTGCCTGAGCACACCTTTGGCGCCGTTGGAAACCAGCGGATAGGGTTTGATCAGCGTTGGCGGAGCACCGGGAGCCGCCGGTGCTTCCTCTTCGGCTCTGTAGTAGTCGGGCGGGGTGCCCGCGGCGATCGCTCGCAGAGCGCCGGCTTCGCGGAACAGCGCCAGCGAGCCGGGTTCGCCCCCACCGGGCAGCGGCGTTGCGCTGCGCTGCCAAGGTTCGCCCGCGGCAGAGCGCTCGTATATGTAGCCTGCGGCCGAGAAGGCGGCGCCGCCGTCAGGCAGCCCGGCGACCGTCCAGGGAGCCTGCGAGCCGGCAGCCGCGGCGGCCGATTCATCCACGTGCCAGCCAGATCCGTCGTTGACGAGCAGGCCTCCCACGTAGCTGTCGGTGGAGTGGTTCGGCAGCTGACGGTAGGCGACAATCGCCTCGGATCCGGCGTATGCGATCGAGGTGAAGCTCGCCCCTGCGACCTGTGGAGGGAGCGCCGTTTCCTGCGTCCACGTCTTGCCGTAGCGCAGAAGCACACCAGCCGCACCGACCGCATAGCCCTGGGCGGCGTTGTTCGGGTTGAAGGCGATCCCAAGCAGGTTGCCGCGAAAGTTCAAGGGGGTGGCGGGATCCTTTTCCCACAGTCCAGTCTCCCCCCGCCACAGCCACATTTCACCTTCATCGCCGACTGCATACATGCGCTCGGACGTGGGCCACGCGACTGCGCGCAGGCGCGGCGACTCGTGACGTCCTCCCGTCCCGAGCAGGCTTTCCGGCATCCAACCCTTGCCTGGCTCGTAGCGGGCGACCTCGCCAAGGTCACCCACGGCGATCGCTTCGCTGGAGAGCGCTCCTACGGGAGCGCCGGGCTGGGGGGCAACTGCAAGCAGGGTGTGGCGGAAGGAGACGGGCCAGGGTGCCAGGCGAGTGCCCTGTGGCTGAAGCGTCAGGTGAACCGGCAGGCTTTCCTCGCCAAGCCAGCCCTCCTTGGCACTCGAGAAGGCCGCCCCGAAGGAGCCTGCCGGGAGCCCCCGATACTGAGCCTCCGAGTGCCAGGACGCGAGTGAAGGAGGTGCCGTCGAGGCGGAGGGTGACCCCTTCGTTGAAGCCCGTGATCACTCGTTCTCCGTAGGGAGATTCCGAGGACGGCCAGGCAAAGCTGCGCATCGGCCCGCTGGGCAGTTCTTCGGGCAGCGTGTAGGTGCAGGCGCTTCTCCCCGACGGGAGCGCGCACCAGCTGGCGCTGACCGAGCCGCCGAGCGCGCCTTCCGGCTTCAAGAACAACGTGGCGGACTCTTTGGCGCCTGGGCGCCGCCCATCCACCCACACTCCCTGTTCTGTGACGGTGAGAACCTGGGCTTGGACCTGTCGAGGCTCGCCCGGGACGGTCAGCTGTTCGCCCTGCACTTCAAGCGGCGCCGGCGAGACCCGCTTCCAATGCCCGTCGCTGCGACGGTAGAGCGCGACCCCTTCCGATTCCGAGGAGGGCTCCGCCAGTAGCCAAGCGTTGGTGGGGGAGCTTGCACCGATCGCGAGTACCTGGAAGCCACTTTCTTCTTTTTCCTGTTCGCTCGTACCGGGTACTTCGATCGGTTCGCTGCTCCATTCCTTGCCATCCCAGTGCAGGACCTGCTGCTGGGCCGAGCCGGCGGCACCTACAGGTACCACGAGCGCCCCCGCTCCACCGCCCGACGGTTCTTCAAGCGGCGCGATCAGCGGCGCGCGCCGTTCGGCGAAGAGCGTTTCGCCGTGTTTCAGCAGGGCTTTTTCGCCTTCGCTTGGAATCGGTGCCGTCTCCGTGAAAGGCTGCCCTGGATCGCGCACCAGCAGGACCTGTTGTTCTTCGCTCGCCCCACCTCCGGCGAGCGGGATCGATCCGGCCAGCACCCCGCTGCCATTCGACGTCATCTGAGCGTCGATCGGACTCGGGTTCGACAACGTGGTCTGCTGGTAGAGCTTGAGATGCGCGAGCGGCGCCCCGGTGTGATCCTGGGGTGTGGGGGCGAGCGACCAGCCACCTCCGGGGGTGTAGTGGACGATGCCCGTCGGGAACTGCCCGATGCCTTCGCCCATCACGCCGACACCCCACGCCTCGCCCGAGCCTTCTGAGCCGATCATCGTCACCCGCCGGAGCGGCACCGAGGCGTCTGTCTGCGCCGTCGGTTCCCCGCCTGGGCTGGCACCCACCGCCGGCGCAGTCGAGCGCGAGACGACGAGGATCGTTCCGAGCAGGAGGGCGCCTAGAAGCAGCGCGCCAAGACGGCGAACGACCAGCCGGGTCCCGCGGGGCCGGCGTGTGGTGGGGCGGCTGCGCCTCAAGGCAGCTGACCCATTCCGGTCAGTGAGGACCCGTGCCTCAGCACCCGCATGGAAGTGCTGACGCTGTTCGACGCCAGAGGACCTTCTTTGTGCACGGTCACCGTTGGCAGTGGCGCGAGAGCATGCTGTTCGAGCTTGAGACTGGTGGGCCACCGTCGCCGGTCGAGTCGCAGCAGAAGGCGACGATTGCCGGCGGCGAAGGTCTTCGTCGGGGTGGAGCCCACGACATGTCCGTGGCGCTTGGCGAGCAATCTCACCCGGGCCCTCACGGCGAGATGGAATCGCAGTTCGAGCACGTTCCCGTGGACCAGGCGGCTGTGGATCCGCGAGAGCAGCGGCACCGCCACGCTCGATTCGCCGGTCTTCTTCGTTTCTTCGGGCAGCGAGCCGAACGCGAACGGGATTTCCCCGAGCAGTCCCGAGTTGTCCACCGGCGGGGCGTCCGGCGGCAGCCGCGGAACGCCTTCGTCTTCAGGGCGGAAGGTGATGAGTCCCGCGAACGCCGGGTCTTCGTCGCGCGGCAGCGGATTGCCTTCACTCAAATGAAACAGCCAGCCCTGGGTGGTGACCATCCAGCAGTCGTTCTCGGCGGGGCACGTGATCTTCGCCAGCGGCGCCTTTCGGCCCGATGCCTTCTTTGACTTCGCTGCCTGGAGGGCAGTTCTTCGGCGACTGTCCCTTCGCCGGAGACGTGAGCCACGAGCGCGGACGGCGCCGGGGCTGGGATGTTCGGCAGTCGTCGCGCGAGTCAAGCGCCAGCCAGGCGCTTTCCGTGCCGGGTCGGCACCGACCGAGTCGACCACATCTTTTCCGAACAGCTGAGCACCGGAGGGAGTAGTTTCCGGGCCGATCACTTCGTCCCGCCCAGTTCCCCGGTTTCGGAGTTGTGCGTGTATCGGATCGCGGTCACGGCGGCCGCCTTCGAGCCGTGGGGGGTTCTGCCACCGGTCCGGCCGCTCCCCATAGAGCTTCTTCGTCAGAGGAGAAGTGCAGCGCGTCGAGCGCTTCGGGGAACTCTTCTTCCCCATAGGAGGGCACGTTGTGCGCTCCCGGCGAGGATCGCGGCAGCAGCGAGACGAACGGCGGAGAGAGGGCCGAGATTTCGTGCAGGATCGAGGGGTGTTCGGCCGATTCTTCTTCGCTCAGCCGGTCCCCTTCTCGAGCGCCATGCTCTCGTACATGTGTCCTTCGAAAGCGCGAATATCCTCGACGGCGTGGCCCTGCGGTCCTGGTTCCGCGGTCAGCGAGCTGCCGTTCCAGTGCAGGTGAAACGCGCCCCTTTGAGGTTCGCGGCAATGTGTCTCCGCCAAACCAGCAGTCGCCCGACCCCGAGCATGCCGCCCCGTGCATCGGTAGATAGGAGCTGGGCCTGAATGCAAGCGAGGCGTAGGAGCCGACCACTTCCCCTTTGGAGAAATGGCAGAGCGTGTTGTCCTGCAGCGGCGCTGGTTCGCCGCTCTGCGGATTGGCCGCCTGGCCGGGACGCCCGTCGGAGACTGTCCAGAACTCTTCTGGACCGGCCCAGGCTATGCGCCCATCGGTGGCGCCGCATACTGTCGCCAGCTCATGCCAGCCTTCGCCGTTGTAAGCCCACAACCCGGCCGGAATCGTCGGCGGATCGCCGTCGGTGATCAACAGCCCACGGTTGGGCGCCCAGAACTCGATGTCCCCCACTCGCCCGAGCCCGATCGGTGGCCCCGGCGATTCGCCGGCCACGCGCACAGGTGGGCTCGGCTGTTCCAGGCGCCATTCCAGTGGATGCGCACCAGCGTTCGCCCCCCCCAGTGCGCCGACCAGAATCAACCCGCCAACGAGGGCGGCGAGCGATACGCGTAGGAGCTGAACCACGCCGGTCATGGGCGCCTGCGTGCGCTCGAGCGGTGGCGTTTCTTGACGGCGGTTGGCTTGCGCTTGAAGGAGACCGTGATCGTCTGCGTCAGCGTGCGCTGGCCGGGCGCCGCAAAGGTGACCGTGACGCTCCCAGACAGACCCGCCTTCGTGGCGGCCAGCGACCGATATGGGGAGGCAAGCGCCAGCGTCAGCTGCTCAGCGGCGCTTGTGGCTGGGACCGCCTTGGCCGTGCCAGACACCCGACGAGTGGCAAGCAATGAGCTCGCGGCCCCCTGGCGACCCTTGCGAAGGGCGCCGCGGCCGTGCAGCTTGCGCACGACCCGCACCACGCTCTCAGCATTCGCGTTGAGCTGGCCGGCACCTGGAACGGACACATACAGGCGCACCTTCCCGTCGGGCAGGGATGCGGCGGTCACGCCCAGCTGCCATCGGGGGCCTAGACCCGCAACGGGAGGTACGCCGGAGACGTACGTTTCAGTCGGGGTGGCAATGAACGGAATGCGCCCCACGAGGAAAGCGTCGCTACCGTCGAATTCGCTCTGTTCCAGTTTTCCGTTGACCAGAGCCGGGGTGTTGCCGTCGCCGTAGACGATGTTCGCTGCGGTCGTGGCGAATGCCAGGAGGTTGCCGGTCCCTGAAAAGGATGGGGAGAGCGCCCCGTCGCCGAGGCCGTAGGGATCGGTACCCGAGGGGGCTTCCTGGTGCGGGTGTTCGCCCGCTCCCCCTTCGAAGCTCTGGGTCACCCGAGTGAGCGTCGAACTGGCAAGATCGACGTCGAACAGTTCGCTCATGCCCGGCTCGGCCATTGGCGCGCTCACGTACGCGGGCACCCCCAGGGGAAACTGGGTGCGTTGTGTCGAGAACGCCACCTGCGTTCCATCCGGCGAGATGCCCAGGTCGACGATCGAGCCGGTGGTGGCCAGGTCGGCGTCGTCGCCGCTGGCGAGTTCCGTTAGGGGCTGAAGAGCTTCCGTGCGCGTGAGCCCGCTGTGCATGCTCGCCACGTACAGGTCGGCGTTATGCAGCCCCCTGGCGAAGCCTTCCTCGCGCGTGAGCGGGGGTGCCTGTGCGAGGAAGGCCACCGTGTATCCGTCGGCGCTGAGCTGCGGGAGGAAGTTTTCGTGCTCTCCCCCCTTCCAGGTTCCAGAGGAGCTGCTTTCCGTGCCCGCGCCCACGTAGAAGGGCCCCTGGCAGGGATTGGAGCGCTCTTCGGGGAGGACCTGCTCGCCACCGGCGGCACATGCAGGGCTTTCAGGGTCCGAGCCTCCTGTGATCCGGCGGGTGTGTGCCGCCGGCCCATCGGCGATCCGCCGCCACAGCGGCTCGTTGTACTGGGCGCTGAGATGTGCTTCCCCCGCCAGCACCTGAGCCTGTTCGGCGATGTTCACCCCAAGCCACGCGACGGTCGAGCCGTCGGCGCTGATCGACGCGCCCAGCGGAGGGGTCAGCGTGTACTGCTGCGGCCCTTTGAATTCAGGCGGAGCCGAGCCGGCGTCGGAGTAGACCGCACCGGTGTAGCCTTCCGCGCCCCTCACGGCTTCTGGCCCCCCCGTTTCGGGATCAACCGCCGGGGTGCCGCTCGTCGGTTCGTCGCGCACGCTGACCAGTTGCGTGGTGCGGGTGGTCGTGTCGCGCACCGCCACCTGCATTGCAGGGGTGCTCGTGTGGGCGGGGTCAAGCAGATTGGAGACGGCCGTCGTCACGAACGCCACGTGACGCCCGTCGGCGCTGATTGCCGTGCGCCCACTGGCCACCGCGCCGTACTTGATGGAGCCTTCGAGACCCGCATAGGTGAGAGCTTCGCTCTTGCCGTTGGCGGCTGAGACGAGCGTGAAGGGGCAGCTCTCGCCGTATTCGGAGAGGCTCGCTTCGTCTTTTTCTTCCCGTTCGCAGCCCGGTTCTTCCTGCTGCTGTTCGGGTATGTCCATGTTGCGGACATAGACGTTGGCCGATTCGACCTGCTCAGCGTGAGGAGCAAGCTTCGCGGTCGTGGTGAAGCTCACGTATTGACCGTTTTCGCTGATCGAGGGCAATGCCGCATCGCCTGCCCGCAGGGCACCTTCGGCGGCGAACCTGTCTCCGGCCACCTCCACCACCTGGTTGCTCGCCAGGTCGCGCCTCCAAACGCCGTGCTTGCCTTCGAAGACGCCGTCGAAGGCCACGTAGCGCCCGTTCGCCGAGATCGCCACGTCGTGGGCGAAGCCGGCCTGTTCGTGGACGCCCGCCGACACCAGGGCGATCGGGCCGAAGACGTCCGCCGAGGCGACCCCCGGCGGGATGAGGGGCAGCGCTCCCACGAAGAAGAGCGCAAGCAGCGATCGAGCGCGCAGGCTCATCGCACCTTCACCAGCCGGTAGAGCGTTGCCGCGTTGCCGAGGCGGCTCTGCACATGGATGACTAGCTCGTAGGTGCCGCCATGGGCATATCGGTGGCGGTAGCTCTTATGCCCGCGAGCCCGTGAGCCGTCACCGAAGCTGACCGTTACCCTGCGAGCCGCGACACCGGAGTAGGAGTCGCTGATGCGAACCAGCACCGAGATGCCGCCGGAGATCCGTCTGACGCTCACGCTTGGTGGCTGTCCCTCGATGTGCAGATCGGAGGGCGCTGAGAGCGTGCTTCCGCCAAAGACTTCGCTGGCAAGCAGGCGCACCTGATGCACGCCGCTGCCAAGCCCGCGGGAGGGGATGAGCAGCCTGTCCGTACCCGGGGGTACGGGAAGGCGGCGGCCATCGAGGATGACCGAGTAGCTCAATGGTCCATTGGCGCTCGTCGCCGGTTCCCAGCTGACGATGGCCTGCGAGGGCCTCAGCCAGCCCTTGGGGACGCTGACCACGAACTGCTGGGGCGGGGCGGTCGTCTGGGCAGCCACGATCGCCGCGTCGCCGACCGGGCCCTGCTGGAAGGCAACAAGCCCGTCCCCCAGTCCCGAGCGTCCAACGGCCAGTTCGCCAATCGAACCGCCCGCCCCCCCGCTCACCAATGCGGTCTGGACGCCACCGGCCGGGAAGTCCTCGCGGATGGCCACGGCCGGCGCGCCGTGCGGGTCGGCGCTCGGCCACGCCGAGACGCCGCCCCCTTCGGGGTTCATCACGCTCGCAGCCGGTACTTCGCTCGCGGCGGCGCCTTCGCTGCCGGTGAACTGGGGACCGAGCGAGAACGTTCCCGATAGCCCACGGTCGTTGCCTTCGACGACGCGCGGCGTCCCGTTGCTGTCGTAGAGCAGGCGCATGTCCTGCTTTTCGTCGATGTCGATACCGGGGCGACCGACGCTTGCGTTGGCGCCACCCGGGACCTGGGGATCGGGGATGGTGGCGCCCACGAACTCAGCACCGCTGAGCGATTCCCCGTCGGGCAGCGTGTTCAGGAAGATCCGGGCGCCCGGTAGCGGCGAACCGGGACCGGCGCTCTGGCGATAGGCGACCTCGGCCTGCCCGAGTCGAGAAAGAGCCACGCTCGGCGCATCGGCGTCGCTGCCGATGGGAGTGCCGTTGTAGCTCGTGGAGCTGACCGGCAGCACGTAGTCGAGGGCGGTCCCGAACAGCCTGCGGGCCCAGATGCGAGCGACGCCTTCGATGTCTGGCTCCTGCCACACGACGACCCCGTTGCCGGTCGGGCCGACCGCGATCTGTGGGGCGTTGGCCTGCGTGGGGGGGCGCATGGACGCACCCGGGTTGCGATTGATCGCCCCGAGCGCCGCCCAGCGGGCGCCGTCGAAGTGCGCTACGCGCACGTCCTCCACCACGTCTCCCGGGTGCAGCAGCGGGATGCTGCTGCGTTCGCCGAGCCGCTGGGTGACCACGCGGTAGACCACGTCGGCCTGTCCCGTGCTGCTCATGACGAGGTCCGGGCTCGTACCGTTGCCTTCGCGGATGTCCGGATCGACGATCACCGCCGGTGAGAAGCGGGCGGATCCCGGTGCGAGCTCAGCGCCGAGCAGCTCCTGCACGGGACGTTCTTCCTCGGAGGCGAAAGGTGTCGCCCACACCACCAGGAGCTCGCCGCCATCCGCCGCGGCGATCCTCGGCCAGCTCGCGGCGTAGGGCTGTTCGCTGTCCACCCGGATCGGAGCGAGCCAGCGCCCGCCCATGTAACGCGAGACGAATAGGTGGATCACGCCGCCTTCGCGCTTGAGATAGACCACGCCACCGGTGCCGTCATCGGCCATGGCCACACCCCCGAAGGCCACGATGTTCTGGCTCGGCCCATCGAGCGTGACGGCGGGAAGGATCACCGCCGTGGCCGACGCGGCCTCCAGCGCGCACACGATCGTCACGAGCACAAGCGGGAGCGCGAGCTTGGCGAAGGCGCTCAAGATTCGGAGTGGTTCAGCGCGCCCGGCGTCTTGTTGAAGGCGCAGCGAAAGTTCTCAGGGATGATCACCGGCTCAGAGCCTGCGAATCCGCCCTTTTGCCCATTGCTGTAGACGGTCACGTACTGCAGCGATTCGGGCAGCGGATCGGCCGGCAGCGGGATCGGGTTGGCCTGCCCCTGGCGTGGGTTGCCGGTGGCTCCTTCGCTGACCCCCTCGAAGCCCGCGGCGGCCTGGCCGGCTTCGGTGGTCACCAGCGTCGAGCTCATCTCACGTTCGTCTTTGAGCCCCCGGCTCGGATCCAGCGGTACGGTGGCGGTGAGCGGGGAGTCGTGGATGGTGGACTCGAGCTTCACCCGTTCGGCGGCGCCCAGCAGTTCGCCGGCCGATGGCAGCCAGCCCCCTTCGGCGACACAAGCTTTGCTGGCCCAGATGAAGTTGTTCTTGCCGGCCTCCGCGTTGGTGAGCGGGTAGGGCGCCGTGTCCAGGCACCAGCTCCCGAGATCGACGGTCGCCGGTGGACAGCTCCCAGCCAGCTGTTCGGCTGTCTTGCCGCCGACACGCGACGCGTTGTGGACAGTCGGGATGGCCGAGGCGGGGAACTTGCGATTGCGCCCCAGCAGGAGCACACCGCCGGCATGGGGAGTCGCGCTGACCGGATGCCCCCCGATCGAGCTCATCACAGCGCGACGGGCCGCGTCGGCCAGCCCGGTGGTGGAGAGGACGAGCGCGACCAGCGCCACCAGCATCGCCGGCGAGGGACGCCTCACGGCAGCTGCTTGGGGTCGCGGGGCGCCGCGCGACGCACGTCGTGCAGTTCCTCGAGGGTGGCCTCCTGGACCGTGGAGAGAACAGCGTCGAGCGCGACACCCGACAATGTCTCCTGCTCGAGCAGGGCGGTGGCGGTCTCCTCGACTGTGCTCCAGTTGCGATCCAGGATCGCCCCCGCTCGCGCCTCGGCATCGCCGACCATGCGCTCGATCTCGTTGTCGATCAGGTTCAGCGTCTCCGGTCCGACCGAGCCGAGGTCCTGTAGCGATGCCCCCAGGAACACCTCGCCGCTCTTCTCGCCGATCGTGACCAGCCCGAGCGCCTCAGACATCCCAAACGAGGTGACCATGCTGCGCGCCAGTGCCGTCGCGGCGTGCAGGTCGTCGTTGACGCTGGTGGAGCTGTGACCGAACGCGATTCGCTCCCCCGCGAGGCCGGCCGTGATCACGATCAGCTGGCTCTGGAGATCGGGCTTGGTCATGATCACCTGGTCACGGTCGGAGAGCATGTGCGCTGCGATGCCCAGCTGGCGCCCGCGGGCCACGATCGAGAGCTTGCGAGTGGATGTTGTGTGTCCGAGCGCCTCGGTGACGACGGCATGGGACGCCTCGTGGATTGCGATCAGCCAGCGCTCCCGCTCGGTGAGGATGTGGCGTTTGGCCGGGCCGGCCACAACGCGGTCGATGGCCTCCTCAAGCGTTGCCTGGTCGATCTGACCGCGACCGTCGCGGACGCTCAGCAGAGCTGCCTCGTTGATCACGTTGGCGAGCTCGGCGCCGCTGAAGCCGGGCGTCTGGCGTGCCACCTCCTCCAGCGACGCGTCGGGGGCCAAGGGCCGCTTGCCGCCGTGGAGGCGCAGGATCTCCAGGCGCCCATGGACGTCCGGGTTGTCCACCACGATCTGGCGGTCGAAGCGTCCCGGACGCAACAGCGCCGGGTCGAGGATGTCGGGGCGGTTGGTTGCCCCCATCACCACCAGACCGCCATCACCGGCGAACCCATCCATCTCCACGAGGATCTGGTTGAGCGTCTGCTCGCGCTCGTCGTTGCCCTGGCCGATCCCGGCGCCGCGCTTACGTCCCGCGGCGTCGAGCTCGTCGATGAAGATGATCGCCGGCGCCGCCTTGCGGGCCTTGCGGAACAGGTCGCGCACACGGGCTGCGCCCACACCGACGAGCGACTCCACGAAGTCAGATCCGGAGAGGGAGAAGAAGGAGGCGTCGGCTTCACCGGCCACCGCCTTGGCGAGCAGCGTCTTGCCGGTGCCGGGGGGTCCTACTAGAAGCACGCCCTTGGGTGCAGCCGCGCCGACGTCCAGGTACTTGCTGGGATCGGCCAGGTAATCGCGAATCTCGCGAAGCTCGGCAAGTGCCTCACCGGCCCCGGCCACGTCAGCGAAGGTGACCCTGTCGGCAGTGCCCTTCCCCTTCTTGCGCCCCTTGCCCGTGAACTGCGAGAAGGACGCGATGCCGCCGGCGGCACCTTCGCCGCCGAGACGGGTGAACAGCGAGAACAGGCACACCAGCAGCAGGATCGGGATCAGGAACTGGACGACGATCGCCTTGGTGGGCTTGCCCGACTGCTGATCGACGGACACGACGGCGCCACCGCTCGACAGTTCGCGCAGCAACTGCTGCGTCAGGGCACCCGAGGCGGGATAGGCCGTCCACAGGTGCTGGGGGGTGCCGGTCCCGGCTGCTTCGATGGTGGCGCCCCCGGTGGAGCCGCTCGCCTGCGTCCCGTTGCCTGTCAGCACTCCGGCCGCCGTGACCGGGGGGGCTCCGGCGGTGGTAGTCAACTCGACCCTGCTGTCGTGGTCGAGCAGGACAGCTGAGGAGATCTGCTTGTGCTTGCTCAGGGTCTGCACGGCGCTGAGTGGCACCTGCGTGCCGGAGCTGCCGGGCTTGATCGCCCCGAGCAGCGATGCGAACGTGATCGCCAGCACGATCGAGGCAAGCAGGAGGAACACCGAGAGGGGATCGCGCAAGACGATCCGCTTTGCGTTGGAGGCGAACGCGCCGGCCGCCACGAGCACGGGATTACGCCGCTGCGCCAAACCGGAGCGCACCGTCGGCTTCGTCGCAGCGACAGGCGCAACGCCGTTGCTGGCGGGAGTGGCCGGCGGAATTGGGGGGGTTGGATCGTCGGTCATGCGTGTCTTTCCCAGGGTCGAGCAGGCCGAAGCGCGCCTTTCCCGCAAGAGCCTTGCGAGGACGGCACGTCGCGCATGCACCGTCAAGCGACGGCTGGACCGGAGCGTCACATGGCAGCAGCCGAAAAGCAATGCCGTTCACAAAAACAACACATCGACCCATACCGTCACATCACGGCTTCACAAAAAGTAAACATCTGGCCCCCATTTGTAAAAGCCCCGCAAACCCGCGGCTCCGGGAAGGCGTTCACAAAAACGAAACACCAGTCAAATCGATGAGCGACACTCTTCCCGCGAGTGCCGCCCGTCGGCCACCGCATCGATTCACACCCAGAGCTGTTTGTCCACCCGAGCGATCGATCGCTCTCAGACACACCACTTCCCAACTCAAAGGAGCCCTCACCGTGCGCGCGCATCGCACCCTCGTCGTTTCCGCGTTCCTGGCCCTCGTTCTGGCCATTCCAGCCGGCGCCGCCGCGAGGCGCCTGATCATCGGCGGCTCGACCTCTGTTCTTCCCCTTTCCCAGAAACTGGCCACGGCCTACCACCAGGCATTCCCGAGGATCCCGGCCCCGAAGGTCGGCGGTGGCCAGTCGGACATCGGCATCAGCGGCGCCGCCGGCGGACGCTTCGACATCGGCGACTCCTCACGCGATCCCATCAGGGGCGTGGACCCCACCGGTCTCGTGTTCACCAAGATCGCCCGAGACGGCGTATGCGTTATCACCAATCCCGCCAACCCCATCTCCAACCTCTCCCAGGCCAGCGTGGAAGAAATCTTCACCGGGCGCATTCGCGACTGGAGCCAGGTTCCGGGATCGAAGATCTCCGGGCCGATTGACCTGTTCGATCGCGACGGCGCCTCGGGTACCCAGGACGCCTTCCAGCACATCTTCCTCGGGGAAACCCTCAAGATCTCCCCCTCGGCGACGGCCAAGACCTCAAACGGCCTGGAGCAGAACTCGGTGTCCAGTGACAAACAGGCGATTGGGTTCGTGTCGTTCGCCTACACCAGCGGGGTGAACGCGGTCGGCTACAACGGCATCGCGTGCAACCTGCGCAACGCCAAGTCCGGTCAATACGCCGGCGTGCGTAACTTCTGGATGGTCACCAAAGGAGCGCCCAAGGGTGAAGCGGCGAAATTTCTCGCCTGGGTGACCAGCGGCAACGCAACCACCAAACGAATCATCAACTCCAGCTGGATCGCAGTTCACTAATCGCGTTGTTGGGGGGCATCGGAAATCCGGCAAGACGCCGGACGGGCACAGGCGCCGACGGGCGAGCCGAGGTAACACTCGGCCTGCTCGCCGGTGCCCTGCTCGTGCTGATCGGGGCCATGGTCGTGACGGTGCTCGTCAAAGCGTGGCCGTCCTTCTCCTACAACGGCCTCAGCTGGTTCGGCTCCGGTGGTGAAGTCGACACGCAGTTGCGGGTCATGCGCGAAGGCACGCCGTTGGCGGGACACGGACTGCTGTACTTCCGCGCGTGGCCCCTGATCTGGGGAACGCTGCTGACCACCGTTCTCGCCGTCGTGATCGGGCTCGTGATCTCGACCTTCGCCGCAGTCTTCCTGACCGAGTTCGCGCCCCCATGGCTCCGGCGCACGCTCGACCCGGTGGTGCGCCTGCTGGCGGCTGTGCCGTCGGTCATCTACGGCTTGATCGGCATCCTCGCGCTGGCCCCCTGGATCAATGAACACCTGATCAGCAACTCGCGCAAGCAGTCGGTCATCTACGTCGTTCAGCTCAACGGGGCCGATCTGGCGACCGCCACTCTGATCCTCACCGTGATGATCCTTCCGATCATGGTCGCGATCAGCGCCAACGCGCTGGCGGCAGTGCCGGCGTCCTGGCGCGAGGGATCGGCGGCCCTCGGTGTCAATCGCTGGCGCACGATCTGGCGCGTCTCGCTGCGCACCGCCTGGCCGGCGATCGCCGCGGCGACCGTCCTTGCCACGGCGCGCGCTCTCGGCGAGGCGGTGATGCTCGCGATGGTCTCCGGCAGCAGCGCGTTCGCCGCCAACCCGCTCGACGGGGTCACCTTCCTGTTCGAGCCCGTCAGACCGCTGGCGGCAACCATCTTCCAGGAATCGGAGGGGCTCACGATCGGCCCCCTCGCGCACACCATCTACGCGATGGGCGCCGTCCTGCTCGTGTCGGCCACGATGCTCTCGCTGGCCGGCTGGGCCGCCAAGCAGCCGCTCAAGCGCTACGGGATCCGCGCCTGATGTCAGCGAGCACACCCCCACTGCTGGCCGGTGCTTCCTTGCGCCCACCACGGGAGCGGAGCGCTTCCTGGCCGCTGATCGACCGCCTTTGCTACGGGCTGTGCTGGGCCAGCGGCATCGGCTTGTGCCTGGCCGCCTTCGCGATCGTGGTGTTCATGTTCATCAAGGGCCTCTCCTATCTGCGCCCGAGCCTGTTCGTGCAGTCGCCCGCCCCCTCGCTGCACCAGAGCCAGAGCGGTGGCTTCCTCGACCCGATCATCGGCACCATCATCGTCACCGCCATCGGCATCCTCATTGCCGCCCCCCTCGGGGTGGCAATCGCAACCTGGCTCTCCGAGTACGCCCGACCTGCCGGCTTGGCGCGAGCGGTCGAGTCGGCCATCGAGATGCTCGCCGGGGTGCCGAGCATCGTCCTCGCGATCTTCGGCCTGCTCATCCTCTCGCAGGGCTTCCTCGGCTTCCTCTCCCAGGGAGCCGCCCAGGGCTCGCTCGGTGAGTCCTTCTTCAACGCCGGGATCGTGATGTCGCTGCTGGCGCTGCCGCTGGTGGTGGGAGCCACGCGCGAGTCGCTGGCCCAGCTGCCCAACCGCATGCGCGAGGCCTCATACGCGCTCGGCAAGACACGCGCGACAACCAGCCGGCACGTGCTGCTCCCCGCGATCCGCCCGGGAATTGCCAGCGGGATCGTGCTCGGCATGGGTCGCATCATCGGCGACACCGCCATCGTGACGATCCTGCTCGGTGCCACTCTGAAGAACGAACCGGTGGGCCACGTCCCGGTGCTCGGCCTCCTGCGCGGCACCGGCTCCACACTCACCAGCTACGTCTACAACAACTCCCCGGCCGGCGAGGGCAACGCCCACGAGAAGGCCTACGCCGCCGCGTTCGTGCTGTTGATGATCGTGCTCGCTCTGAACGCCTTCGTCACCCATCTCGTCAACCGCGGTGCACCGCCCCGGGCCCGCGGACGGATGTTCATGCTCCTGCGCTTCACGCCGGGATCCCGCTGAGATGGACCCGCTGATGCCACCTCCGATCCGGCGGATCGCGCTCGATCGCGAGCCCCATGTCGCACCGCCCCGTCCGGCGGGGGCATCCAACGGCCTCGCCGTGGCATCACCCGCCGCCACGCGTCGTCCGACCCGCCTCTCTGCAGATGAGGTGCGCGAGCGAATGCGCATCGAGGAGGTCTCGCTCGCCTACGGCGAGAACTGGGTGGTGCGCGACGTCACACTGCCCGTGCGCCAAGGCGAGGTTCTCGCCCTGATCGGGGCGTCGGGCTCTGGCAAGACCACGCTGCTGCGCTCCATGAACAGGCTCACCGAGATCACCGACGGCGCCACCCGCCGCGGGCGGATCGCGCTCGACGGCCGCGACATCTACGAGCTCGAGGTCAACGACCTGCGCCGACGTGTCTCGATGGTCTTCCAGCAGCCGAACCCGTTTCCGATGAGCATCTACGACAACGTCGCCTACGCCCTCGCCGAGCAGGCTCCCCCACGCGGGCGTCGCCGCCGTCGGACCCCCGAGCTCGAACGGGCCGCTGAGGTCGCGTTGCGCCGCGCGGGACTGTATGAGGAGGTGGCCGGCGACCTGAACCGCTCGGCCCTGCGCCTCTCCGGCGGACAGCAGCAACGTCTGTGCATCGCACGCGCGCTCGCCGCCTCACCCGAGGTGCTCCTCTTGGATGAGCCCTGCTCGGCACTCGACCCCATCTCGACCGCCACGATCGAGGAGCTGATCGTCGAGCTGCGTGCGAGCGTGGCGATCGTGATCGTCACGCACAACCTCCAGCAGGCATTCCGCGTAGCGGATCACGTCGCCTTCATGCATCTGGGTGAGCTCGTCGAGTACGGCACCAGCGAGCAGGTGTTCGACCATCCGAGCAGGCAGCGCACTCGCGACTACGTCAGCGGGGCCTTCGGGTGAGAGCGGCGGCGCTCGCGCTCGTGGCGCTGGCACTGGCGCTCTCGGGCTGCGAGACGACAGCGGAAAAGAGCGCCAAGCTCGAAAAGCGGGCATTGCGCGCCGCCTCGCACATCCGGGCGGCCACGGGCCTATCCCTCGGACACGCCAGCAGGGTCGTTCAGGTGGTGGACAGCACTGTCCTACACAGCTCGGAAGGCACCGCCGTGGCCGTCACATTGCGCAACCTCTCAGCCCAAGCCGTTGGAGGCATGCCGATCGCGGTCACCGTGCACGACTCGCGGGGATCCTCGCTCTACTCCAACGCCACACCCGGCCTCGCCCACTCGCTGACCACCGTTCCACTGATAGGGGCCCATGGCGAGCTGACGTGGATCGACGATCAGGTCACCTTGACCGGGACCTCTAGTGGCGCCTCGGCGAAGGTGGGCGAAGGCGAAACCGTACACGGGGCCGCCCCCCGGCTGACACTCCAGGGTACGAGCCTCTTCGAAGAACCCGGCAGCGGGTTCGCCGAGAAGGGCACCGTGGCCAATCGCTCCTCGGTGGCCCAGCGCGAACTCGTCGTATACGCCACCGCCCGTCGCGGCGGGAAGATCGTCGCGGCCGGCCGAGCCGTGATCGCACAGGTCCCCGCCGGCGGGACCGCACCGTTTCAGCTGTTCTTCATCGGCAACCCCCAGGGAGCACAGGTTCAGCTGAGCGCCCCGCCAAGCACCCTGCGCTGAGCTCAGCGCTGACGGCGCCCCTGCTTCAGCGTGATGCCCTCGAGCACGTGGGCCACCGTCTCACAGGCGTCGACCGCCGCCTCGAGGGACTCGAAGATGTCCTTCCAGCGGATCACCACCATCGGGTCGATGCCGCCCGCAAACAGCGACGCCACCCCATCGCGCTGGAGACGGTCGCCCTCGTTCTCCAGGCGATGGATCTCCACCAGGTGAGGACCGAGCTCGGTGCCGGTGCGCAGCGAGCGCAGGGCCTTCGCGATCTGCTCGCCCGCGCCCACGAGCACCTCGGCGAACTCCACCGCCTGCTCCATCGGCGCCTCCACGCCGTAGAGGCCGAGCTGCGCGGCAGCCTGCTCGCAGTGGTCGACGATGTCATCCAGAGCGGTGGCCAATGCATATCCGTCGCCCGCATCGAACGGCGCCCCGACACGGCCGCGCCCGGCGAGGCGGTGGATGATGTCGTGGGTGATGCGGTCGCCTTCCTGCTCGCAAACCTTCAGGTCCTGAGCCAGGGTGGCATGCTCGGGGTAGTCCACCAACAGATCGCGCAGCAGCAGCCCACAGCGCTGGACGTTGCGCCCGGCCTCCTCGACGAGGGCCATCAGCACGCTGTCAACGCCGCGTCGCAGGAAGCTCATTCGACCGAGGATATTGCTCGCCGCGATCGGCCACCCGCCTTTCACAGATTTTTCACGCCTGGATAACCAGTTTGCAACTCTCTCGCGCCCGGCGCATGCGACGCTCCGCGTCGTGGCGGCCTATCCAGAGAGCGCTGATGTCCCCGCTGATGTCCTGTATGCCGGCGAGCTCGAGATCAGGCTCGAAGAGGGACTCGTGCTTGCGACGGGGCGTCCGCTGATCCTATCGGTGCGTGAGTTCGAGGTGCTGGTCGCCCTGGCCAGGAGACTCGGGGCGATCATCACCCGCGAGGAGCTCTACCGCACGGTCTGGGGCGGCGAATTGCGCTCCGGGGATCGCTCGGTCGACGTCTACGTCAGCAAGCTCCGCGGCAAGCTCGAGCTGGCGCTCCCCGACCGTCGCTTCATCCACACTCATCCCGGATTTGGGTACAGGTTTCAGCCCCAGCCTTCACGAAATGTTCACATGGAGAGTGCGCCCAGCTGAGGAGACTGGGCCCGTCACGCCTGTTCGGCGCAGAGCCACCTGCTCGCCGCCGTAAGAGACCATCCAGTCAGAGGAGACGTAGTGATCAAGAACAAGATGGGCGCACTCGCCAGTTGCGCGGTGCTCGTATTGGGCCTCGCCGCATGCGGAAGCTCCAGCTCCACCACCTCGAGCAGCAGCAGCTCCAGCAGCTCCACCGCATCGAGCACCCCCAGCACCACCGCCACGACGCCGCCCAGCGGGTCGGGCACGATCTCGGGTGCGGGCTCGACGTTCGCGGCCCCCGTCTATGAGCAGTGGGCCTCATCGCTGTCCGGCTTGACCGTCAACTACCAGGCGGTCGGCTCCGGCGCCGGCATCACCGCTGTGGAGTCAAAGACGGTGGACTTCGGCGCCAGCGACCCGCCGCTGAAGCCGGCCGACGAAGAAGCGATCGCCAAGAACGGGAGCACCGCGGTGCAGATCCCGATGTTCCTCGGCGCGATCACGGTCTCCTACAACCTGCCGGGCGTAAAAGCCGGCCTGAAGCTCGACGGCAAGACCATCTCCGACGTCTACCTCGGCAAGGTCAAGACCTGGAACGACGCCGAGATCAAGGCGCTGAACCCGGGGGCGACGCTGCCGAGCACGGCGATCACCGTCATCCACCGCTCGGACTCCTCGGGCACCACCGCCGGCTTCACCGGCTTCCTCGCGGCCGTCGACCCCGAATTCAAGACCAAGGTGGGCGAAGGCAAGGACGTCCAGTGGCCCACCGGCACGGGCGCCAAGGGCAACGCCGGCGTGGCCGGTGCGGTGCAGCAGACGACAGGCGCCGTCGGCTATGTCGAGCAGGCATACGCCCTACAGCACAACTTCACCTACGCAGCCGTCAAGAACAAGGCGGGCCAGTTCGTCTCGCCGACCCTCACCTCGACGACCGCCGCTGCTGAAGGAGTCACGGTGCCCGCCAACCTCGGGATCAAGATCAAGAACCCGAGCTCGGCTGCCGCCTACCCGATCACCTCGCAGACGTTCATCGTGGTGAGCAAGGACATGTGCAAGGCCGCCATCCCCGGCGGTGAAGGTGCCGCCAAGGGCGTGGTCAAGTTCCTGGACTACGGGCTGGGCGAAGGTCAGAAGATCCTCTCGCAGGCCGACTACGCCGGGCTGCCCGCGTCGATCCTCGCAAAGAGCAAAGAAGCGGTCGCCGGCCTGCAGTGCAACGGCGCCTCTCTCGGCGGCTGACGTGACGAGCCGGCCTCGAATCAGATAGACAACGGGGCCGTGGAGTCTGCATCGATCCCAGTTGGCGAGCGCTCGGTTCTCGGGCGCTCGCCACTTGCTCGGCTACCTGACCGGGCGCTGAAGTACGGGCTGACAGCGCTGGCCGCGCTGATCCTCGTCCTGATCGTCTACTTCTTCATCCGCCTGGTCAACGAGTCCAGCCCCGCGTTCTCCCACGCGGGGCTGTTCGGGTTCACCTTCAGCAACGACTGGAACGTCAACGCCGAACGCTTCGGCGCGCTTCCTCTCCTGTTGGGGACGCTCATCACCTCGGCACTGGCCCTGCTGATCGGGGTGCCGGTGGCGGTGGCGGGCGCGATCTACGCAACCGAGCTGTGTCCGGCCCGGCTGCGCGGTCCGCTGACGATCCTCGTGGAGCTGCTCGCGGCGGTGCCCTCCGTCGTCTACGGCCTGTGGGGCATCTTCTTCCTCGCTCCCAAGCTCCGCGGAGCCGAGCAGTGGGTGGCCGACCGCCTCTCCGGCGTGCCCTTCATCGGCGGCGGCCTGGTCACCATCCCCAACTACTTCATCACGGGCCTGGTGCTCGCGATCATGATCCTGCCGATCGTGAGCGCGATCAGCCGCGAGGTCATGACTACCGTCCCCTCCGACCACAAGGAGGCCGCACTGGGCCTGGGCGCCACGCGCTGGGAGATGATCCGCATGGCGGTATTGCCCTACTGCCGCTCGGGCATCGTCGGGGGCGCCATGCTGGGTCTCGGGCGTGCCATCGGCGAGACGATCGCCGTCACCATCCTGATCGGCGACGCGCCCCAGCTCGGCAGCCACCTGTTCGGCCAGGGCTACAGCCTCGCGGCGGTCATCGCCAACGAGTTCGGCGAGGCACAGGGCCTGCACCGCTCGGCGCTGTTCGCGGCGGGGCTCGTCCTGTTCGTGCTCACGCTCCTGGTCAACGGGCTGGCGCGCTTCCTCGTCGTCAGGGCGGCCCGTGGGACGAGCGCCACGCCCACCCCCGGCGCGGCGGCCGGCGGCACAATGCTCGCAGACGCTGCGAGCGGCGCATGAGCAACGAGGCCACATCCGCCGAGCGCCTGGCGCGCTTTGCCGTCAGCCCGGCGCGCCGGCGCAAGGACCGCGTTGCCCGCGGCGCGATCCTCGGAGCCACACTGGTGGCGCTCGTGCCACTTGTACTGATCGTCTACTACCTGCTGCTCAAAGGCCTCGGGTCGTGGAGCTCGGACTTCTTCACCACCGACCCCACGGGCAACACGTTCTTCAAAAACTCGAGCATCGGCGGGATCAAGAGCGCCATCCTCGGCACAGTCGAGATCGTCGCGCTGGCCTCGGCCATCGCGATCCCGGTCGGCATCGGTGTGGCGATCTGGCTCGTGGAGTACGGCAAGGGCAGCTGGTTCGCCCACACGGTGCGCTTCTTCGTCGACGTCCTCACCGGTGTCCCCTCGATCGTCTTCGGCCTGTTCATCTACATCGTGCTGATCGTCGGCACGGGCAGCACCTATGCCGGCTACAAGGGCGCTTTCGCCCTCAGCCTGCTGATGCTGCCCGTCGTGATCCGCTCGGCCGAGGTCGTGCTGCTGCTGGTCCCGGGAGCACTGCGCGAGTCCGCGCTCGCCCTCGGAGCCCCGCGCTGGCGGGTGATCTTCAGCATCGTGCTGCCCACCGCGTTGCCGGGAATGATCACGGGCGTGCTGCTCGCGGTTGCCCGCGCCGCCGGCGAGACCGCGCCGCTGCTGTTCACCGCGGGGGCTACCCTGAAGACGAGCTTCGGTCTTGGCTCGTTCATGAACTCGCTGCCCGTGCAAATCTACAGCGACGTCACCTCCGCCACACCGTCGGTGGAACACCGAGCCTGGGGCGCCGCGCTGACCCTGGTAGTCATGATCCTGATCCTCAACCTCATCGCTCGCCTCGTCTCGCGAAGGAGTCGCCTTGCATGACACCCACAAGACCGCCCACGAACGTGGCTGACGCGGACCCAGAGACACCCGCAGGGGTTGAGCCCACCTCGCAGAGCCCCCAGAGCCCGCAACGGCTGGCATCGGTGACGCCAGCCCCGGCATCCGACTCTGACAGCGCGGCGGGGGAGGCCAAGCGCGGACTCACGGTCAAGCTCGAGCAGCTGCGCGCCTTCTACGGCGATGCCGAACAGGTCAAGGGCCTGGACCTCGAGTTCCGCCCCAACGAGGTAACAGCCATCATCGGCCCCTCGGGGTGCGGCAAGTCGACGATGATCCGCTGCATCAACCGCATGCACGAGGAGATTCCAGGTGCTCACGCCGAGGGCCGGGTGATGCTCGAGGACCTCGACGTCTATGACTCCTCCGTCGATGTCGTGGCCGTGCGCCGCGCAATCGGGATGGTCTTCCAGAAGCCGAACCCCTTCCCCACGATGTCGATCTACGACAACGTCGCGGCGGGATTGCGGCTGACCTCCAGGCGCCGCGGCGATCTGCGCCCCAAGGTCGAGGCGGCACTGCGCGGAGCGGGTCTGTGGGAGGAGGTCTCCGACCGCCTGGACGAGCCCGGCGCCGGCCTCTCGGGCGGGCAGCAGCAGCGCCTATGCATCGCCCGCTCCCTTGCGGTCGACCCCGAGGTCATCCTGATGGACGAGCCCTGCTCGGCCCTCGATCCAATCGCAACGCTAAAGATCGAGGAGCTGATCGCCGAGCTGAAGCGGCGGGTGACGATCGTGATCGTCACCCACAACATGCAGCAGGCCGCCCGCGTCGCAGACCGCACCGCCTTCATGCTCGACGGCAAGCTCGTCGAGGTTGGCCCCACCCAGGAGATCTTCACCAACCCCCACGACTCGCGAACCGAGGAATATGTCACCGGCAAGTTCGGCTAGCAGCCCCGACGGGAACTCCGGGAGGCCCCCCGCCGTCGAGCCGCCCGCAGCCGCCACGATCGGGCACTCCGAGGGTCGCGCTCACTTCCAGGCCCAGCTGCGCGATCTGGAGGACCACGCCCTCGGGGGTCTGGACCTGATCGTGGAGCAGCTCGACCGCGTGCTCGAGGCGCTGCGCCATCAGGACGTGGAGCTCGCTCAGATGGTGATCGCCGACGACGACCGCGTCGATGGGCGCTACCTGGAGGTCCACCAGGGGATCCTCTCCCTGCTGGCTTTGCAGGCCCCCGTGGCGGGCGACCTGCGCCTCGTGGCGGCGCTGCTGCACACGATCAAGCACATCGAGCGCATGGGCGATCAATGCGTGAACATCGCCAAGATGATCCCCCTCTCGGGCCACGAGCCACCGGTGCACGAGGAACTGCTCGAAGCGCTCGGGAAGATGGGCGCCTTCGCGCGCTCGGAGGTGGTGCAGTGCAAGGCGGCCTTCGCCGGGCGTGACATCGGCCTGGCCGAGGACCTTGTCCGCCAGGACCGCGAAATCAACCGCCTCAACCGCGACATCTTCCGCCTGGCGATCGAGATCGGCGACGATCCCGACACGCGCGAGTGGGCCATGCACATGACCCTCGTGGCTCGGGCGCTCGAGCGGATCGGCGACAACGCGGTGGACATCGGCGAGCAGGTGGCCTTCGTCGTCACCGGTCTGTTCCGGGAGTTCTCCGACTCATCCCGCAGCGGCTCGCCTCCCGGCTGAGGTACACCGGTCGCTGCGAGTCGGCTCGCGCAGCCGGCCCGGCCCGGGCCCGCCCGCGGTGAGGTGAGCGAGGCGAGGCGAGGCAACGCGAGGGCGTCCAGCGAGACCCCGGCGGGCAGGAGTGAGGAGATTCGATTGACTTGCTGTATAGCAATGGCTATACAGCAAGTCCAAGGCGATACAACGCCTGCGTGCCCGCCGTCCCAGAGGCCCGCAATTAGCGAAATCCGCCTGTGAAGATCCTGTTACGTTTTGTCTCTGACCCAACACGGGGTCATCTGATCGCTTACACTCATCCCCGATGACGGCAAGCGTTCGCGCCGAAGTCCAGGGGGATGCGGCAACCACTCCCGAGGGCCCGGCCTCATCCCAGGCGTCTCTTCGGATCGCCGTCCTCGACCGCGACAGCGGCTTCATCCAGGTTCTCTCCAAGCGGCTGGACAGGCTCGGCTGGGAGCATCGTGTCCTCGCGAGCCCCGTCCCGACTGAGGCGGTCGTCTCGATGCGCCTGAGCGCCCTGGTGGTGGACCTCGCGGTACTCGGACCCCAGGCCTGGGGATGGTTGGAGCGCCTGTGTGAGGCACTGCCCGAGTTGGGGATCGTCGTCTGCACGGGACCGTCGACCGTCGCCCAGCGGGTGCGCGGGCTGAGGCTCGGAGCCGACGACTGGATCACCAAGCCCTGCCACCCCGAGGAAGTGATCGCCCGCGTCCAGAGCGTCGTGCGACGCCGCCGGCGCAGCTCCCCAAGGACCGAGACCAAGCCGGTCCAGGCGGGCGATGTCGAGATCCGCCCAGATCGCTTCCAGGCCTACGTCTCCGGACAGAGCATCGACCTGACACGGCGCGAGTTCGAGCTGATTGAGCTCCTCGCTTCAGCCGAGGGTCGGGTGCTGGAGCGCGAGGAGATCTACTCGCGGCTTTGGGGCTACACGATGGTGCGTGGAGACCGCTCGGTCGATGTGTTCGTGCGCAAGCTCCGCCAGAAGCTCGAGAAGGCATCGCCCGAGTGGCGCTACATCCACACCCACTTCGGGATCGGTTATCGCTTCGCAGCGGAATCGCTCGAGGTGGTCGACCCCGGCGACGTGCCCTCCTCACTCCCCGAGGAGTGGGACCCCGCTGCTCACGGTGGACGCCTCGGCGATGAGAAAGAGCTCGCGGGGTCGCATGAGAACCGTGAGCTCACCCCGCGTCCCCTCTAGGCGCAGGACCGCAAGACCGCCCTTCTTGAGATCCGCCCGGGCGCCGGTCAACTCGGCAATCACGTTCGACAGGTCGGGCTCGTGTCCGACGAGCAGGACATGCCCATCCGCACCGGCCACCGCGAGCGCGTCCAGCGCCTGGGCACCGTCGAAGCCACCCGCCAGTGGCAGATGCACTGCCATCAGCTCGCGCTGGCGCTCTGAGAAGCTTTCCCCGGCAAGCTCAGCTGTCTGGCTGGCGCGGATCTTGGGGCTGAACAGGATCGCCTCGAAGCCGGCTTCCATGCGCGACAGCGCGATCCCGGCAACCCGCGCCTGGCCCTCGCCTCGCGCGGTCAAACTCCGCTTGGAGTCCTCGCGAGAGCCGTGAGGCTCGGCATCCGCATGACGAAGTAGCCAGAGCTGACGAGCCATTCCGATCGGCATCAGCCTAGCGTGCCGAGCTCGACCGTCGCCGGCCCAGCGCTCAGCCGTTCAGGAATGGTGCCCCAGCGTGTAGCTTGAGAAGCCGATGCCCGACCCAATCCACAACACCACCGAACACCTACAGCCTGCGGGGGGCACACCGGAGGGGAGCGATGACGCCTCGCTGTACCTGAACCGGGAGCTCTCCTGGCTCGACTTCAACGACCGCGTGCTGCAGCTCGCCGAGGACGAGGCCGTGCCGCTGCTCGAGCGGGTCAAGTTCTGCGCCATCTACACCACCAACCTCGACGAGTACTACATGGTGCGGGTGGCCGGGCTGCGCGACCAGATCGACGCCGGCGTGGAGAACCCCAGCCAGGACGGGCGCATCCCATCTGAGACGATCGCCCTGATCCGCGAGCGCGTGCTCGAGCAGGGACGCCGTCTCACGGACTGCTTCGAAGGGCAGCTGCGCCCCGCCATGGAGAGTCACGACATCCGGGTGGTGGGGGTCCAGGATCTCGACGAAGAGCGCCGCGCCGAGCTCGCCCGGCACTTCCAGAAGGCTATCTTCCCGGCCCTCACGCCCCTTGCGGTCGCTCCGGGACGCCCCTTCCCCTACATCTCCAACCTCTCACTGAGCCTCGCCGTGCTGGTGCGCGACCCGGTCACCGATCAGACGGTCTTCGCCCGGGTCAAGGTCCCCACCGAGATCCTCCCCCGCTTCGTCACGCTCAAGCAGCCCGCGCCCGAGCCGGCGCTGCTGGTGCCGCTGGAGGACGTCATCGCCCATCACCTCGATGCGCTCTTCCCGGGGATGGAGATTGCCGACTACGACGTCTTCCGGGTCACCCGCGATGCCGATCTGGAGGTCTCCGACGACGCCGCCGACCTGCTGCAGGCCGTCGAGGACGAGCTGCGCCGCAGGCGCTTCGGCGAGGTAGTGCGCGTAGAGGTGGGCGCGAGCTGCTCCGAGCCCCTGCGCGAGGCGCTGCAGGGACTGCTCGGGGTGCAGGACGACGAGGTCTATCCCGTCGACGGCCTGCTCGACATGGGCGCCCTGTGGCAGATCGTCAAGCTGCCCGGTCACAATGAGCTGCGTGAGGAGCAGCTCGTCGGGATCACCCACCCGCGCCTGCTGCGCCACGAGGGCGACCGACCGGATGTGCTGGGGGCGATGCGCGAAGGCGATCTGCTCGTGCACCACCCCTACGTCTCGTTCTCGACCTCCGTCGAGCGCTTCGTCGAGCAGGCGGTGGCCGACCCGAACGTATTGGCAATCAAGCAGACCGTCTACCGCACCAGCGATGACTCTCCTCTTGTACCGGCCCTGATCGACGCTACCGAGCGTGGCAAGCAGGCGGTGGCGCTGGTAGAGCTGCAAGCGCGCTTTGACGAGCGCATGAACATCCACTGGGCCAAGGCGCTGGAGGAGGCGGGCGTACACGTCGTCTACGGCCAGCCAGCTCTGAAGACCCACGCCAAGTGCGTGCTGGTTGTGCGGCGCGAGGGCGACGGAGTGCGCAACTACGTTCACATCGGCACCGGTAACTACCACTCGGCCACCGCGCGTCTGTACACGGATTTCGGGCTGTTCACCACCGATGAGCAGATCGGAGCCGATGTGGCCGACATGTTCAACTACCTCACCGGCTACGGCCGTCCGCTGCACTACCGCAAGGTGCTGATGGCTCCCAACCAGCTGCGCGACGGGATCATCGACCAGATCGAGCGAACGATCGAGTCGCACTCCGAGAGCTCGCCCGCGCGGATCGCCATGAAGATGAACTCGCTGGTGGACGGCCGCTGCATCCGCGCTCTCTACAGAGCCTCCCAGGCTGGGGTGAGTGTCGACCTCAATGTTCGCGGCATCTGCTGCCTGCGCCCCGGAGTGCCCGGCCTGTCGGAGAACATCCGCGTGGTCTCGATCGTCGGACGCCTGCTCGAGCACTCGCGGGTCTACTGCTTCGAACGCGGCGGCGAGCACACGATCTACATCGCCTCGGCCGATCTGATGCCACGCAACCTCGACCACCGGGTCGAGCTGGCCGTGCCGATCGAGTCCGAGGATCTGCGCGCAGAGCTGCTCGACACACTCGAGCGGGCGTTTGCCGACAACCAGAGCTCGTGGGACCTGGACGGCGAGGGTGTCTGGCACAGGCGCTCACCCGAACCCGGCGAGGAGCCGCGCAACCTGCAGCTCGAGCTCGCCGAGATCTACGCCGCACGCGCCGCCAGCGAGCGTCCGGCCGAGGGTCGCGAGGCAGCAGGGGCTTTGCAGCGCTGAGCGCTGCTCCCACAGCGCATGGGTGTGCTGAGGACGGTCGGGGACGGCTTCAAGGATGGGTTCCTGATGGCCTGGGAGGTCTGGTGGGCACTGGTGCTCGGCTTTGCCATCAGCGCAATCGTGCAGGCGTGGGTTCCCCGCGAACGGATCGAGCGGGCGCTCGGGGGCTCAGGTGCGCGTCCGGTGGGGCTGGCAACAGCCCTCGGCGCCGCGTCCTCCTCGTGCTCTTACGCGGCAATCGCGATCGCCAAGAGCCTCTTCCAGAAGGGCGCCTCGGCGGCATCGGCGCTCGCGTTCCAGTTCGCCTCGACCAACCTGGTGATCGAGCTGGGAATCGTCATGTGGGTGTTGATCGGATGGCAGTTCACGCTCGCCGAGCTCGTGGGCGGGTTGATCCTGATCGTCGTCATGACGGCTCTGCTGCGACGGTTCGTGTCACAGCGGCTGGAAGAGCAGGCTCGCGCGCATGCCCTGCTGGCCGACACCGGTCACCAGCACCACAGCGCCGGTGGGCAGATGAGCACCCGCGAGCGACTGACCTCGGCGGCGGCATGGTCGGATGTGGCCCACAACTTCCGCAACGACTGGTCGATGCTCTACAAGGAGATCGGGATCGGGTTCCTGCTCGCAGGGTTCGTCGGTCAACTGCACAACGGCTTCTTCAACACGCTGTTCATCACCCATGCACCCGGCGGGGTGAAGCTGATCGAGAACGCCATCGTGGGGCCGCTCATCGCTGTGCTCAGCTTCGTGTGCTCGGTCGGCAACGTGCCCCTCGCGGCGGTGCTGTGGTCGGGCGGGATCGGCTTCGCCGGTGTGATCGCCTTCATCTTCGCCGATCTGATCGTGCTGCCCATCATCTCCATCTACCGCAAGTACTACGGCACCCCCTTTGCAATCCGCATCGTGGCGTTGATGTTCGTCACGATGGTGATCGCCGCACTGGTCGTTGATGGGCTGTTCAGCGCCACCGGCCTCATCCCCCAGGTCCGCCCCACCCGGGCAGACATCTTCAGCTCGATCAAGGTCGACTACAAGCTGTTCACCAACGTCCTCGGCATCGCCGTGTTCGCCGCCCTGTTCGGACTGACCCTCCACAGGGGAGCCACCGACCCCGTCTGCGGAATGAAAATCGACCGGGCCAAGGCGATCCGCATCGACTACGGCGGGGAGACGTTCTACTTCTGCGGCCCCCACTGTGCTCACAGCTTCGAGGTCAGCCCTGAGAGCTACAAGCTTTAGCCTGCTGCACCGCGATTCCGATACTTACACCGATGTCGTCCAGCCAGGCGCAAGCCGACGGACTTCCGCGCGCGATACCGCGCGTCCGCCTCGTGCGCGTGGCGCTCACCATCGTCGTTGTGATCGGTTTGACGGCGGGCGCCAGAGCACTCTGGGAAGACCGCGAACACGCCGAGCGTGAATACGCGCTCACACAGCTGTTCGCCCGCTACACAGGCGCCGAGGCGGCACTCGCCAGGCTCATACCAGCCGATGTGACCGAGGTGCACACCAGCGGGTGTGGCGCTGGAACTTGCGGCTTCAGCAAGCGCGACCCGCCACAGCTAGCAGCTCAGTTGCGCGAGCTGCTCCCGGGAAGCAAGCTCGTCTACACGGGTGAGGAAGAAGGCTGCCCTGCCAGCGGAGCCACGTGCGTCGCACAGGTCGAAGGTCGCTTCCACGGTTTCGAAGTCGCAGGCATTGCCTTCTGGCATCCGCTCGTGCTCCCTTACAGCCAGATGCCACCACACGGCGCAATTGAATCGCACTCCCGCTTCGACGTACACCGGCACCGCGCCACGCGTCTCTTCTTCCTCGGCAGCAATGTCGATCTCCTGCTCCGGGAACCCGCAGCCCTCAGAGGGGAAAGCGAATGACCGCGCCACCTGGGCAACCGACAGATCCAATCGCCCTCATCGCTCTCCCGAGCTCCATCCTATAGTCGCGCCCAAAACGCCGCGCAGCAAACGCCGGCTCACCTGAGCCAACCGTCGCCGAGATATCCGACTGGGCCGGGACCGGCAGCGACTCTGTCGACGCGCCTGTCTGTCGTCCGTCCTCACCTACGGGATCAACGGGAGTCCCCGGACTCGGATCCGGTCTGGCTCAACGACAACTACGCTGCCATTGGCAAGATCACGCTCGATCGCCCCAAGATTGGCGAGCAACGTTTCCGCTTGCTGCTCGGGTCGTCGTCGTGTGCCGTGACGAAACAACACGACCGAGGGTGATCGCTCCCGGCGCAAGGCCAGGAGTGTCCCGAAGTCCGTGTCCGCAGAGACGACCACGCGTTGCTCTTGCTGTGCGCGCTCGAAGATCTCCTCATCGCTGGCTGCTTGTAGTCCGTAGTCGCGCACGTGCGCGGCTTCGTGTCCGGCGGCCTCCAAACGTTCGGCGACGACCGGCGAGAGCGCGTTGTCGACCAAGAACCTCACGCAGAGGCGACGAGCGGGAGCTCTCGCTCGCGGACTGCCTCCGCGGCATAGCGCATCGCCTCGCGAATGTCCTCGGCCTCCAAATCGGGGTAAGCGGCGAGGATCTCTGGGTCGTTCATACCGTCGGCGAGCATCCCAACCACTGTCGCGACCGGGATCCGCAGGCCGCGGATGCACGGGACGCCTCCCATCTGCTCTGCCCGCACCGTGATCCTTGTGAAGCTCATCGACTCCAGTTTACCGTGGGAGAAATACCAGGCTCGAGATCAAAACGCATAGCCGGCGCCGATACTGCGAGCGTTGGAGTCAGCAGCCAGACCAACCCACCGACGCAATCGAGTTCTGTCCTGTGTTCGACGACCTGTCGCCAGCCCAAGGCCGCTCAGTGCGGCAGATAGACAGCATCTCGGGGACCGCAGGTACCCCCGGCCGAGCACGCGTTGTAGTCGGACTCTTCTGTGAAGGGACCCTTCCAAGTGGTCCCCCCGCCGGTCCCTGAGACGTAGGCCGGACGGTAGGGGTAGCCGCAGAAGTAGAACCCCATACGACCACCGCACACCCACCAGCGGCCGCCAATGAGTACCGGCCCGGCGTCGCCGGTGGCTGCCCCGTCCGCGGTCAGTTCGATGTGCCTGGCGTGCGGGTTGATGGCGCCGGCAAGAATTGTCCGGGCCCGCGCGCATGACATGTGCCACGGATAGATCGCGTCCTTGCCATAGAAGCCTTGGGCCGCGTAGCCGCAGCGCTTGACCGTGACCGTCGTCAGTGCGGATGCTGCGCCGACGCTGATCAACAGTGACGCGAAAGCGATCAAGATGCACCGCCATCCCCTGAACATGCGCGCGAGCCTAACACGAAATCGCTGTCGCTCGACAGTGTCTTTGGCGCGCGACTGCCTCGGACGAAAAGCAACAGTGTCGCCGCTGGTGGCGCTGGGGCTTACGCTCGGACGGAGGCGTCTCGGACAGGTCAGCTCAGCCCGTGGCAGGCGCAGGCAGCGAACCCAATGCCGCCTTGAGATCATCGACCGACTGATAGTCCAGCCCGAGCAGATGGTCGTGCCGATGCCGCACAACGCCCTCCTCGTCGATCACCACCACGGCCCGCTTCGTTCCCATGGGCCCGTGAGCGCTGTACGCCTTCGCCACGGCCCCATCGACATCCGCCAGCAGCGGCACCGTGAGGGTGTTCTTCTCGGCGAAGCCTTGATGCGAGTCCACGTCCTGCGCTGAAATGCCAACAACCGTGGCGCCCAACGCCGCGAACTCGTCCGGCCGATCCCGGTAGGAGCAGAACTGTCTCGTGCAGACCGGCGTGTTGTCCCCCGGGTAGAACAGCAGCACAACCCGCTCGCCGCGATGCTCTGACAGCCGGAATGGCCCCTCGGTGCCGGGCAACTCGAAGTCCGGCGCCTGCTCGCCCACCTGTGGCGTCTTGGCCATGCTCGCATCCTCCTCGTCGGTGACCGCCTGGGGGCCAGCATAGTCCGCGAAGCTCAGCGGCGAGGCTGTGGCGAGAGGCGCATGCGCTAGAACAGCCGCGTGCGTCTCCCCCGCCTCCGTCTCGTACTTGCTCCCGCTGCCTGCCTGCTGGTGAGTGCCTGCGGAACGAGCGCGCCGGCCGACGTCTCCACGCCCAAGGCCAGCCCCGCGGCGATTCCCACAGCGACGGCCTCCTCCACCAGGTTGACCGACTGGCCCGAGTTCGGATTGAACCCACAGCGCAGCAATACGAGCGAGGCCTCCACGGGCATCTCCCAGTCCAACCTGGCGCACCTGCGCCACCTCACCGTCCATCTCCCCGGCACGGTCGACTCCTCGCCCATCTACCTGCACGGCGTGACAGTCGACGGCGCTACCCACAACGTGATCCTCGCCACCACCACCTACGGCAAGACCGTCGCCATCGACGCTGACAGCGCCAGGATCCTGTGGACGTTCACTCCGCCCGGCACCAGCGCCTGGGCGGGCAGCGCGCAGATCACAAACGCGAGTCCCGTGGCCGACCCGAACCGGATGTTCGTGTATGCCGCCTCTCCCAATGGCCTCATCCACAAGCTCTCGCTAGCCCACGGCAGCGAGGATCGCAGCGGCAGCTGGCCCGTGCGAATCACCCGCGAACCGAAGCACGAGAAGATCGCCGCCGCGCTGAACATCGATGGCGGCTCGCTGCTGGCGAGCACCGGCGGCTACCTCGGCGACCCCCCTCCCTACCAGGGCCACCTCGTCGCAATCGAACGCTCGACCGGCCGGCTGCAAAGCGTCTTCAACACCCTCTGCTCCAACCGCCGCTCACTGCTCCTTCCGAGCAGCTGTCCTGCGAGCGACTCCGCCATCCTCTCCCGTAGCGGGCCAGTCGTCGAGCCGGGCGGTGGGCGCATCCTGATCGCCACCGGCAACGCCCCCTGGAACGGGAGCACCGACTTCGGCGACTCCATGCTCGAGCTCACCTACCCGGGTCTCGACCTGCGTCAGGACTTCACCCCCCTCGACCAGGCCCAGTTGAACAGCAGCGACTCCGACCTCGGCTCGAGCGCCCCCGTGCTGCTCGGCGAAGACCGTGTGGTGATCGCCGGCAAGGACGGCGTCCTGCGTGTGCTCGTGCTCTCCCGCCTCGATGGGCACCCGCCCCCGGGGCGCCACACGCTGGGCGGCGAAGTCCAGCGCCTCTCGATACCCGGTGGAGGACAGCTGTTCACCGCCCCCGCCGTTTGGCGACACGCGGGCCACACCACCATGTTCGTGGCAGACGAAGGCGGCACGGCCGCATTCGTCATGCGCTCGGGCCGGCTGTATGGGGCCTGGCAGAACTCCACCCCCGGCACCAGCCCGGTCATGGCCGGGGGGCTCCTCTACGTCTATGACCCCTCAGCCGGCGGCATCTACGTCTATCGCCCCGGCTCGGCTCGGCCGATCGCCAAGCTCGCCGGCCAGTCAGGCCACTGGAACAGCCCGATCGTGGTCGACGGGCACGTGGTCGAGCCCGAGGGCAACGCCAACGACCACAGCCAGACGGGATCCCTTGAGATCTTCTCCGCCGGCTGAGCGCTGGACGATCTAGAGCCCGAGCTCTTCGAGCAGGCGCAGCCACACCTCGCTGCGGGTGGGGAAACAGGGAACAGCCCGCCACAACCGCTCCACTGGAACCTCACCCTCGATCGCGATCGTGGCCGCATGCAGCCATTCGGCCACCTCCACCCCGGTGAAGGTGGCCCCCACCAGGACCCTGCGCTCCTCGTCGAGGATCACCCGAGCGCTGCCCGGGGCGCCATGACCTATGAAGCTCGCGCCGGCCGTGGCACCTACCGAGACGTCGGCCGCACGCACGTGGAGGCCCGCCGCACGCGCGCTCGCGAGCGTGTGGCCCACCGCCGCCACCTGCGGCTCGGTGAAGATCACCCGCGGCGAGAGCTTGCCTTCGGTGATCGGCAGGCCCGCGTCCCCGCCTGCCCTGCCGAGGATGTGATCGGCCGCCAGGCGTGCCTGGTACTTGCCCATGTGCGTCAACAGCGCTCGACCGTTGGCGTCTCCCACCACATACAGCCACTCGTGTCCCGGCACGCGCATCGCGTCGTCAACCTCGATCGGCTTCCCAGGCTCGAGGCCCAGCGACTCAACCCCCAGCGAGTCGGTGTTCGGTTGACGCCCCACCGCCACCAGGACCTCCTCGCCCGTCACAACACGGCCATCCTCCAGCTCGATCGTCACAGCCCCAGCCGGGCCGATCGCGCGGTCGCGACTCACCGCCGTCACCTTCACCCCGAGCAGCACCTCCGCTCCGAGCGCCTCCAGCCCTTCGCGGACCTGCTCGGAGGCGAACTCCTCCTCGCCTGCAATCAGGCGCGGGAGCGACTCCAGCAGCGTCACCCGGGCACCGAGCGAGGCGTAAGCCTGCGCCATCTCGACCCCCACCACCCCGCCGCCGATCACGAGCAGCGACGCCGGGATCCTCGCGGCGGTGGTGACCTCGCGGTTCGTCCACAGCTCGGCCTCGGCCAGCCCAGGGATGGGGGGAATCGCCGCCCGTGTTCCGGGAGCCAGCACCACGGCCTGGCGCGCCCGTAGCAAGGTGTCCCCCACCTGCAGCTCACGCTCGCCCGCGAGCGTCCCCCGGCCGCGCACGAGCTCAATGCCACGGTCTTCGATCCAGGGCAGCTGGGCCGAGTCGTCGCGGTCGTGGATGATCTCATCGCGACGTCCGAGCACCGAGGAGACCTCGAGCTCGCCGTCAGCTGCCTCTGCAGCACCGGGAACACGGCGAGCCTCAGTCAGGGCCTGCCACGGACGCAGCAGCCCCTTCGAAGGCATGCAGGCGTAGAACGAGCATTCCCCGCCCACCAGCTCTCGCTCGACGAGCGCCACCTTGCGTCCGTCCTGCGCCACGCGTCCGGCGCAGACCTCACCGGCGGGCCCGGCGCCCACCACAATCACGTCGAACTCGCGGATCTCGCTCACACCAGCCAACTTTCTCTCGATGCCTTGGATTCCTCTACTGACGCTAGCCTCAGGGGGATCATGGAGGAATCGCTGACCGGCCAGCTGCTGCTCGCCTCCCCGGCGCTTCGCGACCCCAACTTCGCCCGCGCCGTGGTGCTGATCGGGGTGCACAGCGAGGAGGGCGCCATGGGCGTCGTGCTCAACCGGCCCTCCGAGCTAACCGTGGGTGAGGCGGTGCCACAGCTCGAGCCGGCCCTCCAGGAGCACGAGCCCGTCTATATCGGCGGTCCCGTTCAACCCAACTCGATCGTGCTGCTGGCCGAGTTCCTCGATCCCTCGCCCGCCGGGCTGCTCGTGCTCGGCCGAATCGGCTTCCCCACGCCCGACGCGGACATCGAGGAGCTGACCCAGGCGACGGCCCGCGGGCGCGTGTTCGCCGGCTATGCCGGCTGGAGCGAGGGCCAGCTCGACGCGGAGCTCGACCAGGGCGACTGGATCGTGCAGCCCGCCCGCCCCGAGGATGTCTTCTCCGAGCAGCCCGCCGAGCTGTGGAGCGAGGTGCTCACCCGCAAGGGCGGCAGCTACGCCCTGATCGCGCGGATGCCCACGGACCCGAGCGTGAACTGAGGGGCACCGCAACCGCCGACGGAGGCCAACTGGACCTAAGGGCAATCCCTTGGGGTGGCCGCCTTGGCCGACGCTAAAGTCCTGTGAAGCTCAACTTTCCCTCGTACCTCGCTGGCTAGGCTTACCCGAGTACCCGCTGGCCCAATCCCCCGGGAGACACACCGATGCTCAAGCTCGCCCGCTGGTCCACCACCCACCGCAAGTACGTCGTGATCGGATGGGTGCTGCTGCTGGTGGCTGTCAACGCCTTCGCGCAGTCCGCCGGCACCAGCTACTCCAACAACTTCACCCTGCCCAACTCCGACGCCCAGCGCGCGGCCGACACGCTGCAGAAAAGCTTTCCCGCGCAGGCCGGCGACCGCGACACGATCGCCTTCAAGGTCAGCACGGGCAAGGTGACCGACCCGAGCGTGCAGGCTCACATGAGCACGATGTTCGCCGAAGTGGCCAAGCTGCCCCACGTCACCGCCGTGGTCAGCCCCTACGCCGCCACCTCCGCCGGCAGGGCCATCTCGGCGAACGGGAAGATCGCCTTCGCCACGGTCGTCTTCAACGAAAAAGCCAACCTTCTGCCCAAGAGCGCGCCCGAACGCGTCGTCCAGGTGGCTCGCGCCGCGCAACGGTCGGGCCTGCAGGTCGATCTCGGCGGACAGGCCATCGAGGCCACCGAGCAGGCCGGCTTCGGCATCTCCACCGGGGTCGGGCTGCTGGCGGCGATCGTGGTTCTGCTGCTGACCTTCGGCTCGCTGATCGCCATGGGCCTGCCGATCATCACCGCCCTGTTCGGGCTCGGCACCGGGCTGGGTGGGATCGCGCTGTTCACCCACGTGGTCGACACCCCCAACTTCTCCTCCGAGCTTGCGGCCATGATCGGCCTGGGTGTGGGGATCGACTATGCGCTGTTCATCCTCACCCGCTTCCGCGAGGCCTACGCCACACCGGGGCCCACCTTCCAGAACGCTCGCGAGTCGGTCGTGCAGTCGATTGACACCGCCGGGCGGGCGGTGCTGTTCGCCGGCTCGACCGTGGTGATCGCGCTGCTCGGCATGATGCTCCTGGGCGTGGACTTCCTCTACGGCGTGGCCATCTCGGCCTCGATCGGCGTGCTGCTGGTGATGCTCGCCTCGCTCACTCTGCTGCCTGCGCTGCTCACCCTAACCGGCGCCAAAGTGGCTGCCGGAGGGCGACGGGCGCGCGCCCGCGCCGCCAAGCAGGCCGCTGGGGCCCAGGCGGCCGGCGCCACGTCGAGCACCGCAACCGCGGGTGCCGGCTGGCTGCGATGGAGCGCCTTCATCCAGCGCCGTCCGCGCACGATCGCAGCCGTCTCGGCGATCGTCATGCTCGCCATCGCCGCGCCGGCCACGGCGCTGCGGCTCGGCTCGAGCGACGCCTCCAACGACCCCCCCAACCAGACCACCCATCGCGCCTATGAGCTGCTCGCCGCGGGCTTCGGCGAAGGCTTCAACGGCCCGCTGCTGGTCGTCGCCAAGGTGCCGCGGCGGGTCCAGGTCAGCCAAGAATCCGCCGGCTCCACAGGATCCGCGACATCGGCCAAGCTGGCACCTGTCGACACCCCCGCCGTCGAAAAGCTCCGCACGGCGATCTCCGCCACCCCCGGAGTGGCCGCGGTGGCCCCCGCAAGGCTCAACCCCAGCGGACAGGTGGCGACGATCACCGTCTACCCAGTCTCCTCCCCTCAGGCTCTTGCCACGACCGAACTGGTTGAACGCCTGCGTGACAAGGTGGTTCCACCGCTCACCAAACAGACGGGAGCGACCATCTACGTCGGCGGGGTGACGGCCGGAGCGGTCGACTTCGCCACCACCCTGGGACAGAAGCTGCCGCTGTTCATCGGCGTGGTGGTGCTGCTCTCGGCGCTGCTGCTGATGGTCGTCTTCCGCTCGCTCGTGATCCCGCTCCAGGCAGCCGTGATGAACCTGCTGAGCATCGGCGCCTCGCTGGGCGTGATCGTGGCGATCTTCCAGTGGGGTTGGCTGAAGAGCTTGATGGGAGTTCAGGAAGGGCCGATCGAGTCGTTCATCCCGGTGATGCTGTTCGCGATCGTGTTCGGCCTCTCGATGGACTACGAGGTGTTCCTCGTCTCGCGCATCCACGAGCGCTGGACCCACACTCGCGACAACTCACGCGCCGTGGCCGAGGGCCTCGCCCTCACCGGCCGCGTGGTGACGGCCGCCGCGGCCATCATGGTGTGCGTGTTCCTCTCGTTCATGCTCGGCGAAGACCGGGTCATCAAGGAGTTCGGCCTCAGCCTCGCGAGCGCCGTTTTCCTCGATGCCCTCGTCGTTCGCTGCCTGCTGCTCCCCGCCACCCTGCACCTGCTCGGCGCCACCACCTGGCGGATGCCGGGGTGGCTGTCGCGGATGCTCCCCCGTCTGAACATCGAGGGCGCGCTGCCCGCCCATTCGGCCGAAGAAGCGGGGCGTGCCACGACGACCCCAGGCCGTGGCGCCTCCGGGCTCCCGGTGACCGAGGGAGCTGAGGTCTGAGCCCAATCAGACGGGGGGCACCTGCCCTCCTCTGCGCCGGGCTCGTGCTCGCAGCCCTGGCCGTCCCGGCCAGGGCCCTCGCCGCCTCCCCTCAGAGCACCGTGCTGCTGGCGTTCGCGCCGGCGGGTGAGGCTGAGCTGGCGGACATCTCCGGCGCCTCCGTGGGGATGCTGTCGGCCAGCCAGGGCGACTACTCGCCAAGCCAGCTGGCGCTCGACATCGGCCAGGGAGCACGGGTTTCCTCATCGGCCTATTCCCGACGCGCCCCGCCCGAGCTGCGGCTGAGGCAGCTCGGCACAAGAGGGATCGGTGGGAACGGTGGGATCGTCGAAGGCTGGACGGCAGCGGAGCGGCGAGCAGCCAGGGCCCCGCAGCTGTTGAGCCCTGGCCTGCTGGCGGGCCAGATCCCAGGCGGCGCCGCCTACGTGGCGATCGACGGAGCGGCCACCCCCGACGCCGCCGTGGCGGCCGGACCTGGAGGTCGGGTGACAGCCGTCTCCCTTGGCTCTCCCACGAGCCTGATGGCGCGCCTGCGCTCCCAGCTCACCCGCAGACGACTGGTGGTGGCCGATCTGCCGGCGGGTGGGGAAGGCCGTGAGGAGCTGGCGGCCCTCGGCGCGCAGCGCCCCCCCGGTGAGCTTCTGCTCGTCGTGCAGCGCAGCACAGACCCACTACGTGGGCCGCTGCTGTGGATGGCCGCCGCCGGGCTGGCGGGCGGTGGCGGGCGCGAGCTGAGCTCCCAGAGCACCCAGCAGCGCGGCCTGGTCGCGTCGGTTGACCTCGCCCCCACCATCCTCGCGCACCTCGGCGTGCGCTCGCTCCCCCACGCCATGCGGGGCAGGGCGGTCGTGGCCGAAGGCACGCTGCACTCCTCCTCGCTGCGCTCGCTGATGGCGCGGCTGCGCGTGGTGGGCGCGCGAAGGCTGCGAGCGCTGGCGTGGCTGCTCGTGGCATGGGCGCTGCTCGCCCTGGCCGCCTCGCCCTGGCCGCGGACACGCGCCCGGGCGCTGCGGGTCGGCGCCCTCGGGGTCCTGTGGGCGCCCTTCGCCGTCCTCATTCCAGCCGCGATCGAGCCAAGCGCCGCACTGGAGTACGCGATCGTCGCGTTCGCCTGCCTCGGCCTCGGGGCACTCACCGACCTGCTCGTGCCCTGGCCACGGGCTCCGCTGGCGCCGGCCCTCGCCGCCGTGATCGCGCTCACCGTCGATGCGCTGGCCCGCACCCAGCTGCTGATGCGCTCGCTGCTGGGACCCGACCCGATCCTCGGGGCTCGCTTCTATGGCATCGGCAACGAGCTGAAGTCGGGACTGGCCGTGCTGGTGCTCGCCGCCGTGGCCGGCGGCCTCTACCCCTCGATCCGCGGGCGCAAGGCCGCCGGCACTATGATCGCCGCCGGTGTGGTGCTGGCCGTGATCGAGGGATCGGCGCGGATCGGTGCCGGAGTCGGTGGCGCGATCCTCGTGGCCGGGTCCTTCGCAGTTGGCACCGCGATGCTCGCCCCCGGCGCCGTGACCCGCCGGCGCGCTCTGATCGTGCTCGTCAGTCCCGTCCTCGCCCTGGTGGCGCTGGCGCTGATCGACCTGCTCAGCGCAGGCGGCAGTGGTCACTTCACCGGCAGTGTCCTCCACGCCGGCTCACCGGGGGAGCTACGCGACGTGCTCGTGCGCCGCTACGGCGCCGCCTGGACCGAGCTGGGCAACGAGGCGATGCCCTTCGCCACCGCCGTCGCCCTGCTGTGCGGGGTGGCATCGGTGCGCGGGTGCGGGCGGCTGCTCCTGCCGGTGGGAGGAGACCCGGCGTGGTTGGCTGTGCTCGGCGGCGGCCTGGCCGCGGGTGTGCTGGGCAGCCTGGTGGAGGACTCCGGACCCGTGCTGCTCGTCGTCGCCGTGTTCACCCTCGGCTGCCTGATCACCTACCTGTGGGGGCACGATCCGCTCAGCCCGCGCAGTCCTCACACGAGCCGTGGATCACTATCTCGTGCTCGGACACAGCCAGCGGCACCCGCTCGCTGAGCGTCGCTATCGCCTGCTCGAGCGCCGGGTCGGAGAACGGCATCACCACCCCGCACTCGTCGCACACGAGATGGTGGTGGTGCTCCTCATGCTCGCCCACCCGCTCGTAGCGGACCATCGTCTGGCCGGTCTCCACCCGCTGCACGAGGTCCAGCCGCTCGAGCTCGTCGAGGATCCTGTAGATGCTCGCCCGGCTCACCCGCCTGCTGCTCCCTCCGCGCAGGGCGTCCTCGATCTCAAGCGCCGTCAGCGCACAGCGCTCGCCACCCAGCAGCTCGAGGATCGCCCTGCGTGCCCCGCCGCGCTTGCGCCCCGCCGCCGCCAGCCGTGCCTCCGCGTCCTCCACCCAGGTCTCGGTGCTCATGCCAGCACCGCGGTGGCGTAGTAGATGCTCGCCGCGATCCCCACTATGGCGCTGCTCGGCGGCAGCGTGGGCACGGCATAGGCGAGCGCCAGTCCGCCCCACACCGACGCCACCGCCAGCGCCCCCGCCAGCGCGATCCCGCCCACCGCCGAGCGCGCGATGCGATGGGCCGCTGCCGCCGGCGCGGCGAGCAGGCCGAGCAGCAGCAGCGCACCCACGGCCTGGGCGGCCTCGGCCGCCACCACCGCCAAGAGCACCAGGAAGCCCACCCCGAGCAGGCGCGTGGGGACGCCGCGAGCGCTCGCCACCTCGGGTGCCACCGAGGCGAACAGCAGCGGCCGGGCGAGCGCGAGCGTTGCGATCGTCACGCTCAGCGCGACCGCCGCGGTCAGTCGCGCTTCCCCGCCGGCCAGCCCGAAGATCGACCCGAACAGCGTGCGCGCCGCCTGGATGCCACTCGCCCCGCCCGAGCTCATCCCGAAGCGCGTCAGGAAGAACAGCCCGAGGGCGAGAATGAAGGTGAACACGATCCCGATGGCCGTGTCATCCGCCGGGAGCGCCGCGCCGCGCCCGCTCAATGCGCCCCGTCCGAGCACTCCGATCCCGGCCCCCACGGCCACCGTTGCAAGAACCAGCCCCGCCCGCTGATCGACCCCCGCCGCCGCCGCCGCCAGCGCTCCGGGGAAGGCCACGTGGCTGAGAGCGTCGCCCGCGAACACCTGGCCGCGGAGGACCACGAACCAGCCGCTCACGCCGCAGGCCAGCGCCACGAAGGTTCCGGCCAGCAGCGCGTTGCGCATGAACTCCTGGGAGAACATCAGGCGATCACACCCCGCGGCGCCGCCACCGGCGCGGGCGGCTCGCGTCGTTGCGCACCCGACAGCGCAACACCGCCACGCACGAGCAGGTAGAGGACGAAGGAGATCGTGGCGATAAAGAAGCTCGCGGGGTAGACCGAGAAGTAGGAGATCCCGAGGCCGAGCCAGGTGGCCGCCAGCCCGAGCAGGATGCTCAGCGCGAGGCTCGGCAGCGGCCGCGCCGTGATCGCCTGGGCGCTCGCCGCGGGCATCACCAGAAGCGCGAACACGAGCAGCGGCCCCGTGATCTGGCTGGTGGCGGCCACCGCCAGGCCCAGCAGGGCGAGGAAGGCCACCGACAAGCTCCGCACGGGCACTCCACGAGCCCCCGCCACATCGGGATCGACCGAGGAGAACAGCAGCGGCCGGCCAAGGGCCCCCAGGACGGCGAGGCTCGCCATGGCGACGACGGCCAGCACCAGCACCTGGCCGTCGGAGATGCCCAGGAGGTTGCCGAACAGCAGGCTCTCCAGATCCCCGAGCACGCCGCCATAGAGGCTGACGAACAGATAGCCCAGCGCCAGCGCCAGCGCCTGGAAGGCGCCGATGCTCGCCGACTCCTCGCTCCAGCGGCCGCGTCTGACCCCGGAGAGGCGTCCGATGACGAGCGCCCCCACCCCGCAGAACGCGAAGTAGCCCCAGGCCGCTCCGATGCCCAGGAGCGTCGCTGCGCTGGCCCCCGGGAACGCCATCATCGAGAGCGTGTGGCCGGCGAAGGTCTCGCTGCGCAGCACCATCAGCCACCCCACCGTGCCGGCCATCACCGCCACGATGCTCCCCGCGATCAGGGCGTTGACCATGAAGTGGTATTCGACCAGCTCGCCCACGTCGCGCAGCAGGTTCCAGCTGGGGTGCACTTCGAGCATCTCAGCTGCCATGGACATGAGCGTGCGCGTGAGCGTGGTCGTGTCGATCGTGATGATGGGCGGGCGGCTCGGGCTGCCCCACCACCACCAGGCGCCCGTCCGACGCCTGGAGCACCTCCACCGGAACTCCGTAGAGGGCGGTCAGGGTCTCACTCGTTATCACCTCGTCCACCGCGCCTTCCACCGCTCGCCCCCGCGCGAGGTAGACCACCCGGTCGAGGTACCCCAGCAGGGGATTGACGTCGTGGGCCACCAGCAGCACCGCCACACCGGTGCTGCGGCACAGCTCGGCCACGAGTGCCGCCACGGCCGCCTGGTTGGGAAGGTCGAGGCTGTCCAGCGGCTCGTCAAGCAGGAACAGCTCAGGTCTGCCCACGAGCGCCTGGGCGATCAGCAGCCGCTGCTGCTCGCCACCCGAGCACTCTCCGATCGCGCGCCCCGCGTAGGCTCCGGCGCCGACCATCTCGATCGCCGCATCCACCCGCTCGGCGGCGGCGCGGCCCCGCTCTCTCCCCCTGCCCCAGGGCACGCTCAGCGGCAATCCCCAGCGGTCGCCGTCCAGGCCCATCCGGACGATGTCGCGACCCCGCAGCCGCATGCCCGCATCGAAGGCCCGCCGCTGTGGCAGATAGCCGATCGAGCGGCTCGCCTGCCCCGGCGGGCGGCCCAGCACCGTGGCGCTGCCCCCGGACAGCGCGAGCGAGCCGAGAACGGTCTTCAGGAGCGTCGACTTGCCTGAGCCGTTCGCTCCCAGCAGCGCCACGAACTCGCCGGGCGCCACCCGCATCGAGACCTCGCTCCACACCGTCCGCCCTCCCAGGCGCACGCTCGCATCCCGCAGCTCGATCGCCGGACCGTCGCGCTGCGGATGCTCGAACGCCGCCACCCGCCAAAAGGTATCATGAGACTGAGTCTTGTTCTTAGGTTCGACCTGAGAGGCCCAGCGCAGCACGTAGCGCGGCCGGCTCGATTCCCTCCACGCGAAGCACCTTCTCGCGGGCACCCTCCCCACGCACGATCGAGACGCTGCGCACCCCCACACGGGCGCGCTTTGCGATCAGGCGGCGTAGCGCCTCGTTGGCCCGCCCATCCACCGGTGGCGCGCTCACCCGCACGAGCACCCTCCCTCCCCGCTCCCCCACGATCTCGTTGGCCCGCGCCCGCGGCTGCAGGCGGACCGCTATCTCGCATCCCTCCATCGGCGGCGACACCCCCTCGGACTCGTCCCGTCATCATCCCCCTTCAACCACTCAGAACGCCGCTCGGCGCAGGGCGCCCCGCGCCCGGAGCCCATCTCAAAGGAGAAACCGCGTGCACAAGCTCAACCTCGACTCCGAAGAGACCCTCTCACCGACCTACGCCGGGCGCTCCTTCTCCCACGACATCCCCAAGTACCGGCTGCCGGCCGTCGGGGCGAGCGCCGAAGCCGCCTACCAGCTCATCCACGACGAGCTCCAGCTCGACGGCAACCCCGCCCTGAACCTCGCCTCCTTCGTCACCAGCTGGATGGAGCCCCAGGCGCGGGTGCTCGCCGCCGAGACCCTCGCCAAGAACATGATCGACCAGGACGAGTACCCCCAGACCGAGGTCATCCACCAGCGCGTCGTCTCGATGATCGGCCGTCTGTTCCACGCCCCCGCCCACCAGCAGCCGACGGGCACCGCAACCATCGGCTCCTCCGAGGCGATCATGCTGGCGATGCTCGCCCACAAGCGCTCCTGGCAGCGCCGCCGCGAGCAGGCCGGGCTCTCGACCGAGAAGCCCAACATGGTGATGGGCGCCGACGTCCACACCTGCTGGGAGAAGTTCGCCCGCTACTTCGAGGTCGAGGCTCGCGTGATCCCCATGGAGGAGGGCCGCTACACCATCGGTGCCGAGCAGGTGGAGCCGTTGCTCGACGAGCGCACAATCGGCGTGGCGGGACTGCTGGGCACCACCTTCACCGGGCAGATGGACGACCTGCACTCCATCGACGCCCAGCTCATGCGTGTCGCCGAGGACCCCGGCTGGCGCATCCCCCTGCACATCGACGCCGCCTCCGGGGGCTTCATCGTGCCCTTCGCCCGACCCGATCAGGAGTGGGACTTCCGCCTGCCCTCCGTGCGCTCCATCAACGTCTCAAACCACAAGTTCGGGCTCGTCTACCCGGGCATGGGTACCGTCATCTTCCGCGATGCCTCAGACCTGCCCGAGGATCTGGTCTTCCACATCAACTACCTCGGCGGCAACATGCCCAACTACTCGCTGAACTTCTCCCGCCCCTCCACCTCGGTCATCCTCCAGTACTTCGCCTTCCTGCGCCTCGGCCGCCAGGGATACAAGGAGATCGTTCAGACCGTGCTCGAGAACTCCAGGGCCCTGGGCGCCAAGCTGGGCGCCCTCGATGGCCTCGAGCTGCTCACCGACGGCTCCGAGTTCCCCATCGTCGCCCTGCGCGCCGCCGAGACGTCAGCCGGCCAGGCTCCCGACCTCACCCATCTCTCCCACCTGCTGCGCGAGCGCGGCTGGATCGTGCCCGCCTACACCCTGCCGCCGAACGCCGAGCACATCACCGTGCTGCGGATGGTCGTCAAGGAGAACTTCTCACGCGACATGGTCGACATGCTCGCCTACGACGTCGGTGCAGCCCTGAAGACGCTGGCGCACGGCGCGCATCCTCACTTCAACGCGCGCCGGCGCCCCCACTGCTGAGAGGCTATTCGCGCTCGCGTTTGCGTTTGCGATCGACGTAGAGCACGAGGCCCACAACGATCACAACCACGATCAGGATGCCCCCCGCGATGTAGCGGAGTTTGTGTTTGACGGGTGTTTTCTTGACTTCTTTCGCCGCCGCCGCCGGCTGCAGGACGTTCACCGCCACGCCCTTCGCCTGCAGAGCAGACGAGATCTTGGGCTCTTCGTGCGCGGCGTACTTGGCCAGGAAGTAGGAGCCGTCCTTGAGCGTCACCCGCAGCGAGCGCACCCGCTTGTTGATGGTGACGGCCTTGATCTTGCCCGCGGCGAGCTGCTGCTGATATTGGGAGAAGCTCTCGGGCTGGTACTTGATGGTGCCTTCCGCGCCCATCGCGAGGGCGGCTGGAAGCAGCGAGAAGAGGGCGAGGATCGCGATGAAGAGGGCGATCGTGGAGGTTGGAGACGCTTTTGTCGTTCTGATCATCGCCGGTACCCTACAGTCGCAGCGCATCGGAGGCGCCGTGCTCGCGGGTCGCATGGTCCGGGGTGGGGTCGCATGGTCCGGGGTGGGGTCGCATATACACGAGTTGGTTGGTGTATCACCATGGCTATACACCAACCAAGAGGGAACACCTGCACACCCGCGCCCCCAAGCTGCACCCTCGGAGCACGGCACGGCACATATCCGTGGGGTCTATGGTCTAGACGCGGCCCGTGTCGCGCCGGTAGGCACGGGCTGCCAGCAGGCTCAGCACCACCGTCCAGGCGGCGATCACGGCCCACCCCATCGCGCTCCATGGATGCCCCCCCAGCGCCACATGGCTGGCCTGCACGATCCAGTAGGAGGGCAGGAACTGAGCGATGTCGTGCAGGAAACCGTGATGGCTGATCGGGAACCACGTTCCACCGAGGAACGCCAGCAGCGAGATGCCCCCGCCCACCGCCGGGCCGATCGAGTCGGGGGTGAGCATGTGCCCGATCATGATCCCCAGCGCCGCCAGGGGGATCAGGCCGACGAAAATCAGGCCCGTCATCTTCAGCCACTCCCCCGCCGTCAGGCTCACCCCCAGCGTGGTGCCCGCCACATACAGTGCCACCAGGCTGATCGCCGCCATCATGTAGGCAGTCAGCACCTTGACCCGGAAATAGGCCCGGGGCTTCAGCGGGCTGATCCGCAGCTGGCGGTTCCAGCCGACGGCGCGCTCGCTGGCGATCCGCGCGCCAGCGGAGAGCATCGCGCTCATCGTCCCGAAGGAGGCCAGCCCGACCATGTAGTAGAGCGGCGCCGGGATGCCGCTGCCGTTGAAGTCGTGGACGTTGCGGTTGGGGCCCGCGATCAGGTAGTACAGGACCAGGGGAAAGCCGAGCGAAAGCAGGAAGAAGCGGCGGTTGCGCAGCGTCCTCAACAGCTCAAAGCGGGTGTAGAGCAGCGGCATCAGCCCGACTCCTGCTCGCCCGTCAGCGCCAGGAACGCCTGCTCGAGCCCTGCCGCCGCGATCTCGATGTCACGTGACTCCGGGTAGGCCTGCAAGAGCGCGCGGATGGCCGCATCGGAGTCCTCGCAGCGCAACACGATCGCCTCCCCGCGGCGCTCGGCGGCGCTGACGCCGGCCAGCAGGCCGAGCGCCTCGGGCTCCACATCCGGCAGCGTCGCGCGGATCGTGCGGGTGCCCACCCGCGCCCTGATCTCCGTCGTCGGACCGTCGGCCACGATCTCGCCGTGAGCCATCAGCACCGCCCGGTCGGCGTAGGCGTCGGCCTCCTCCAGGTAGTGGGTGGCGAACACAATCGTCTTGCCTCGCGTTGCGAACGCCCGCATCGTCGTCCAGAAGGCCTGGCGACCCTCCACATCGAGCGCCACCGTCGGCTCGTCGAGCACCAGCAGCTCCGGATCGGCCACCAGCGCCACCGCAAGACGGACGCGCTGGGTCTGCCCTCCCGAGAGCTTCTGGGTGCGCTGGTGGGCGAACTTGGCGATGCCCGCCAGCTCGAGCGCCTCCTCCACCTCAAGCGGCGAGGGATACAGCGAGGCCATCATCGCCACGAGCTCCCGTGCGGAGAGATCCCTGATCAGCTCTCCCGTCTGCAGCATGCCGCCCACCGCTCCCTCGGCCACCGCCTGCTCGGGCGGGCGCCCGAACACAGAGACCGTGCCCTCTTCGGGGGCCAGCAGCCCGAGGAGCATGTCCAGGGTGGTCGACTTGCCGGCGCCGTTTGGACCGAGCAGCGCGACCGTCTCGCCGGCGGAGATGGCCACGTCGATCCCACGGACAGCGCGAATCGGACCGTCGGGACCGTTGAAGGTCTTCACCAGCCCGCGCAGCTGGATGTCGGGGCCCGTGCTTGCGGGGGGTGCGAGATCGATCGTGGTCGCCATCTGGCGCACAGACTAGTGAGGTTGTTCCAAAGCCCGGACGGATGGGCTAGATCGGCCGCCAGGGGCAGCGCGGCCCGACCCTGAGCGGCCGAATGCGCCCGCGGGCAGACGCCGAGCTCAGGGTTAGACTCGCCGCGGAGCGGCCGGGGCGGCGAGATCGCTGCCTGAAGCGAGCGTCTGCTCTGGCATTGTCCAGCAGCGCCTGCAGGGCGCCCCGAGGGGGAGGTTATCGATGAGGCGGTTCAACGGATGGTCGTTGGTCGTATGCGTTGCCGTTTGGTTGGGCGTCGCCTCAGGAGCGCAGGCGGCGAGCACAGTGGTCCTCTGCACCGCACACAGCGGCGCACTGCGCGCAGCCGGCAGGTCGGGCAAGTGCGCCCACGGCCAGCGCCCGCTGGCGTTGGCCGGAGCTGCGGCGCTCAGCTCGGCACAGCACGAAGTGAGCTCTCTGCGCGCGAAGGTTGCCTCCCAGCAGAGCGAAATCGCCGCTCTGCAGTCACAGGTGAGCTCTCAGCAGGGCGGTGTCGGATCCGCGCAGGGTGGCGTCAACGCGCTTCAGAGCACCGTCAACGCCCTCAGCAGCACTCTGGCCGGCGTGTCGCGTATCGGCAGCACGCTGCGATTGACCGGCATGAACCTGCAGATCGTCAGCGGCTCCGGGAGGACCGACGGGCCGGTCAACGGCCTCGGCAACCTCATCATCGGCTACAACGAGGAAGCCGGGAGGCAGACCGGCTCGCATAACCTCGTGCTCGGCGAGCAGCAGGCGTTCGACTCCTATGGCGGGCTGATCGCGGGCGAGGCGAACTCCCTGAACGCTCCATTCGCGGCGGCCCTCGGTGACCACAACACCGTCGACGGGGAGTTCGCAACCGTGACGGGCGGCGAGCGGGGCGAAGCCCAGGGCAGAGCCTCCTCGGTGGGCGGTGGCAACTACAACCTGGCGGCCGACTCGTTCTCGAGCGTGGTGGGGGGCTGCGAGAACGTGGCCGGGAGTCTCAGCACACCATCGGGAAGCTGCTCCACGGGAGCGCAGGCGGTCCTCGGGGGCTTTGAGAACACCGCATCGGGCCTCGAGTCGACGGTGAGCGGCGGCGAGGTCGGCTCCGCCTCCGGTGGCGCCGCGGCGATCGCCGGCGGGCAGTTCAACGTGGCCGGCGGGGGCGGGGCGGCGATCGCCGGCGGTGACGAGAACAGCGCTAGCGGTACGTTCTCCTCGATCCTCGGCGGCTTCTCGAACTCCGCCACCACGTTCGAGGCAACGGTCGTGGGCGGCGAATCGAACACCGCCGCTAACACCTCCTCGACGATCCTTGGTGGCAACGGCAACACGACGTCCGCCAACTGCCAGGCCATTCCCGCGGCGCCCGGCACCTGCTAGCCCGTCTCCGTGGCGATGGTTGCCGGCGCCTTACGGGCGCCGGCGCCTTGCCGGCTATTTGCGCGCGGCCCGCACGGCCTTCAGGCGTTCCACCTTGGGCAGGACGACCTTGCGCATGCGGATGTTCTCCGGCGTGGCCTCCACCGCCTCGTCCTCGCGGACGAACTCGAGCGCCTCGTCGAGGGTGAGCTTGCGGTGGGTGTCGAGTCGCACGAGCACATCGGAGGTGGAGGAGCGCATGTTGGTGAGGTGCTTCTCCTTCACCGGATTGACATCCAGGTCCTCCGAGCGTGAGTTCTCGCCGATGATCATCCCCTCGTAGACCTCCTCGCCGGGGCCCACGAACAGCGAGCCGCGCTCCTGGAGGGTGAACAGCGAGAAGGTCACCGTGGCGCCTTTGCGGTCTGCCACGAGCACGCCGCTCTGGCGCGTGAGCAGCTCGCCCGCCCACGGCTCCCAGCGGTCGAACACGTGATGCATGATCCCCGTGCCGCGGGTCTCGGTGAGGAACTCGGTGCGAAAGCCGATCAACCCCCGGGCGGGCACGAGGTAGTCCATCCTCACCCAGCCGGTGCCGTGGTTGATCATGTGCTCCATGCGCCCCTTGCGGGCGGCCAGCAGCTGGGTGACGGTGCCGACGTGATCGTCGGGTACGTCCACCGACAGGCGCTCCACGGGCTCGTGGCGCTTGCCGTCGATCTCCCGCTCGACCACGTGAGGCTGCCCCACGGTCAGCTCGAAGCCCTCGCGGCGCATCATCTCGACGAGGACGGCGAGCTGCAGCTCGCCGCGGCCCTGGACCTCGTAGGTGTCCGGGCGCGCGGTGTCGCGCACCCGCAGCGAGACGTTTCCAATGAGCTCCTGATCGAGGCGGGCCTTGATCTGGCGGGCGGTGATCTTGTCGCCGTCTTTGCCCGCCAGCGGTGAGGTGTTCACGCCGATGGTGATCGACATGGCCGGCTCGTCCACGGTGATCACGGGCAGCGGCCGCGGATCGTCGGGGTCGGCGAGGGTCTCGCCGATGGTGACCTCGGCGATGCCCGCTACGGCGATGATCTCCCCCGGCCCCGCCTCGGGCGCGTCGACGCGGTCGAGGGCGTCGGTCACGTACAGCTCTGCCACCTGGGCGCGCTGGATCGACCCGTCGGCCCGGCACCAGGCGATCTGCTGACCCTTGCGGATGGTTCCGTTGCGCACCCGGCAGATCGCCAGGCGACCCACATAGGGGGAGGCGTCGAGGTTCGTGACGAGCGCCTGCAGGGGATGCTCAGGGTCGAAGGTGGGGGCGGGAATGCGCGCGAGCAGGAGGTCCAGCAGCGGCGCCAGGGTGCCCTCGCTGGGGATGCCGCCCTCCAGCGCCGCGTCGTAGTCGAGCGAGGCCACGCCGGCCTTGGCGTTGCAGTAGACGATCGGGAACTCGATCTGGTGCTCGTCGGCGTCGAGGTCGAGGAACAGCTCATAGACCTCATCGACGATCTCGGCCACCCGCGCGTCGGGCCTGTCGACCTTGTTGACCACGAGGATGACCGGCAGCTTCGCCTCCAGCGCCTTGCGCAGGACGAAGCGGGTCTGGGGCAGGGGGCCCTCGGAGGCGTCGACGAGCAGGAGCACGCCGTCGACCATCGTCAGACCGCGCTCGACCTCGCCGCCGAAGTCGGCGTGGCCGGGGGTGTCGATGATGTTCAGCTTGACGTCGCGGTAGCGCAGCGAGGTGTTCTTGGCAAGGATCGTGATCCCCTTCTCGCGCTCGAGATCCATCGAGTCCATCACCCGCGTGGCCACGTCCTGACCCACCCTGAAGGCCCCCGACTGCCACAGCATGGCGTCGACCAGCGTGGTCTTGCCGTGGTCCACGTGGGCCACGATGGCGACGTTGCGGATGTCATCTCTGGTTACGAGCACGGTCCGACAGGCTAGCGGCGCGCGGCCGCGGCCCTGATACCGGTTCGCAAACCGAAGCTGGCCATCGCCCTCGGATAGTGCTCGGCGGCGGCCACCGTCTCCTCCAGAGCAGAGGCGAAACGCCGCACCTCATCCTCCTCGATCACGAGCGCTGGAAGGGCCTTGACGACGTTCATGTGGTGGCCTGCCACCTGGCAGAGGATCCTGTGCTTGTGAAACAGCGGCACCGTGATCAGCTGCGAGAAGAGCCCCGGCTGACGACTCTCCACACGCTCCCACAGCCTGCGCGAGGCGCCTCCGCCCGGCGGCCCGAATTCGATCGCCCACATCAGACCGAGGCCGCGGACGTCTCTGACCACCTCATAGCGCTCCACCAGCGGCGCGGTCAACTCCATCAGGAGCGCCCCCATGCGCTCGGAGCGGGCGACCAGCCCCTCCTGGTCGAGGACCCGCAGCGTCGCCAGCGCGGCGGCGGCCGCGAGGTCGTTGCCACCGAAGGTCGAGCCATGGCGTACCGCCCGCTCCATCCCGTCGAAGACCTTCTCGAAGGCCGCCCGCGATGCCAGGACCGCCCCGATCGGCACGAGTCCCCCAGAGAGCGCCTTGGCCACGCAGATGAGGTCCGGCTGCAGATCCCAGTGCTCCAGCGCGAGGAAGCGCCCCGTGCGCCCGATGCCCGTCTGGACCTCGTCGCAGACGAACAGGGCACCCGCCTCGCGGCACAGGCGCTGAGCTCCCGCCAGGTAGTCCGCCGGCGGCAGGTTGACGCCCTTGCCCTGGATCGGCTCGACCACGAAGGCGGCCACGTCGCCGCGCTGCAGCTGACCCTCGAGCGCCTCGAGATCGCCGAAGGGGACGGGCTCGCAGCCCGCCAGCAGCGGGCCGAACCCATCGCGGAACTCGGCGTTGCCGTTGATCGAGAGCGACCCGAGGGTCAGCCCGTGGAAGGCATGCTCGGCGAACAGCACCCGCGGGCGCCCCGTCGCTGCACGCGCCACCTTGATCGCCGCCTCGACCGCCTCGGTGCCGGTGTTGGCCGGGATCATCGCCGCCACGCTCCCCGGCGCCCGGCCGAGCAGCTGCTCGGCGAGCACGCCGCTGAGCAGCGTGACCCCGAGCTGGGGGAGGTTGCCGGTGCGGGCGGCCATCGCCTCCTGCACCGCGGCCACCGCCTCGGGGTGGTTGCGACCGATGGCGAACACGCCATAGCCGCCGAACAGATCCAGATAGCGCTCGCCGGTGGCATCGATCAGGTGCGCGCCCTCACCGCCCCTCCAGCTCTTGTCGAAGCCCAGCGTCCGCAGGATCCGGCCCATCTGCGGGTTCAGGAAGCGGTCGTTCAGCTCCATCTCCTCGCCGGCCCTGCTCGCGAGGATCTCAGCGACCGACGGCAGGGGCTCCAGTGGCATGCGCATGAGCCTAGCTCGCGCCGCCTGCGGCTCAGGAAGCTCTCTCTTTTGCTGTGGTGTATCGCTCGGCGATACACCAAGTAAAAAGAGAAGAACGACCAGCGAACGGGTGCGGCCCCGCCGGAGCGCCCGCGCAGGCGACGCTCGGCGGCTCCACCCAACTCGATGGAGCCGCCAGAAGCCGTCAGTGCTCGAGAGCTGCTCGTGCCGCTTACTTCTTGGGGCAGGGCGCCTTGGAGTTCACCGGCACCGTCTGCTGCGCCAGCCCACCGAGGCCGGCGAACGTCAGTTCCACCTTGAACGGGAAGCCGCCCTTGGGGCACTTCCTCGGGACCGTTCCGTAGTAGATCGTCTTCCCGTTCTTCTTGATCGCAGAGCCGAGCTTGGTGACGATCTTTTCGACCGAGGCATCGGGGGCGCCGGGGACGGTTTCCACCAGCGGCACCTGCACGACTCCCTCGGGACCGAAGCCGCCCGACCCACCGAAGTTCACGAACTTGCCGGTGGAGACGACTTCGATCGAGGCCGGTGTGTGGCCTTCCACGTAGAAGTTCAGGCCGCCTCCGGGGGCGTAGAACGATTCGATGCTGACTTCCTCAGGCACCCGTTCGCCGCCGAAGACGACGAACCCGTTGGCGTGGCCCACGGGTCCGGCAGAGGAGCCCTTCGGGCACTTCTTGGGTTCCTTCTGCGTCACGATGATGCTGTCCGGGCAGCTGGGAAATCCCTGGGGATGCAGCTTGGTGCCCGAGGGCAGGAAGACGTTGACGCCGATCAGCGGAGGCGGATAGCCGCCGTATTCGGTTCCCGAGATCCTGATTTCGGATTCGACCGCCGCCCCGGCTCCAAGGATGTTGCCGGTGTGGGGAAATCCCGGGATGGGGACGGCTCTGGCCTTGACCGTGACCGTTGGGGCTGCGGGCGCCACCCCGGAGATGGCCAACATCGCGGCGCCCACCACGCCGAGACAGGTGAGTGTTCTACGCATCGGTTCTCTCCCTCGTGAGATGACAGATCCGCGTCGGCCCAACGGCTCCCAGAGCCGCGCGGTGCACTTGAAACCATAACCCCCGCGGACGCGCGATGTAGCGCTCCGGCGGGTGCGAAGTTGCCAATAGTCCGAACAGCACCGGCTGGTGCGCCGCAGACGAGTGTACTCATCTTGCAGACCGCTGTCTGTCTAGCGCATGTGTTTGAACGCACGTGCAAGCCCTCAAGCACGCTGGAGGAGCGGTCGAAGCGCTGCCTATGAAGGGGGAATCCTGGCTCTGCCCGACAGAGTTGGACCGCAGCCGCGTGGTTGACGCCAACGGCCGCGTCCGCATGATCCGCATGATCGGATCCGGCGCCGTGGGAGTCGCCCTGCTGATCTCGGCCCCGTGGCTGGGGTGGTGGACGTTGGCGCTGTTCGCCATCGCCGTCGCGAACTTCCTCAACGTGGACCACCGCATGGACACGAGCGCCCACCCCGAGCGCGTGAGCATGTGGGCGATCCTGATCACCCTCGGCCTGATCGCCGCGGGAGTGGTTCTCAGCGGGGGCCCGAAGAGCCCCGCTCTGCCCTGGCTGGTGCTGCCGGCGGCGATGGTCGCGGCGCGCTTTCGCCCACAGGTCCTCATCGCCGGCCTCGCCCTCACCGTCCTCGTCATTCTCGTGGCCACGCTCGGCGTCGATCCCCGCGCGACGATCGACAGTCCCGTGCCGGTGTTCGCCACGCTGGCGCTGCTGGCGGGAGTGGTCTCGATCGTGTGGGCGCTCCAGGCGGCCGAGCTGCACCACCGCAGCGAGGCGATCCTCGACCCGCTCACAGGGCTGCTCAACCGCCATGCGCTCGCGCCGCGCTTCATGGAGATCTCCCTGCAGGCTCGCCTGGCCCGCCAGCCTGTGTGCCTGCTGCTCTGCGACGTGGACAACTTCAAGGCGATCAACGACCAGTACGGCCACGACTGCGGCGACGCCGTCCTCAGAGATGTCGCCTACGCGCTGCGCAAGCACCTGCGCTCGTTCGAGCTCGTCTACCGCCTCGGAGGCGAGGAGTTCCTGGTGGTCCTGCCGGGCATGGACACCGGACGCGGCAGCGACGTTGCCGAGCGGCTCCGGGTGGCAGTGGAGCAGATGCAGCCGATGGGCTGCTCGGTGACCATCTCTCTCGGCCTGAGCGGGGCGCGGGGCGAGCAGGTCGACTACGACATCCTCTTCAAGGCCGCCGACCGCGCTCTCTATGAAGCCAAGGCCGGCGGGCGCAACCGGGTGGTGGCCGCCCCCCAGGCCCTCGAAGCAGAAGAGGTGGACTCGCCGAGCAGGAACGGCGCGGGGCCGTTCTCCGAGCCCATCGCCAAGGCCGCGGCCATCACCGGCTGACGTACCTGGTGCGCGAGACGCCGTCGACAAGCTGCGAGGAATTCCGTGTTTGAAGCCTGGCGAACCGGGTAACGGCCTATTACTTGCTGACTCCAGAGAGTCAGTAGAATCCCTCAGAGGGGCCTCTGCAACCAGAAGAAGGGAGTCGAGATGCCAGCAACAGCTACAGCCACTTCGACGCCACACACCACGCCGCGGGCCTCCGACGACCCCCGTGAGCTCTTCATCCGCTGGCAGCGCGACCGCGACCCTGTGGCCCGCGAGGCGCTCGTCAACCGCTTCATGCCCCTCGCTCGCAGCCTGGCACGTCGCTACGGACGCTCCTCAGAGCCCTTCGAAGACCTGCTCCAGGTCGCCTCGCTGGGACTTCTGAAGGCGATGGACCGCTACGACGTGGAACGGGGCCACCCCTTCCAGTCCTTCGCCGTGCCGACCATCCTCGGTGAGATGCGCCGCTACTTCCGCGACTCCGGCTGGGCGGTGCACGTTCCCCGTGGTGCCCAGGAGCGCGCCCTGAAGGTCCGCGACGCGCAGGAGCGCATCGCCAACGAAAAGGGCCACGCGCCCACGGCCAACCAGCTTGCGGAGTATCTGGAGTTCGACACCGAGGAGGTCATCGACGCCCTTCAGGCGATCCAGGCCTACGAGACGGTCTCGCTGGACGCCCCCCGGCCGGGTGCGGACGACGACGCGGGTGCCGCCTATGTCGACCTGATCGGCGGGGAGGACGAACGCTACGAGCTCGTCGAGCTCGACGCGACCGTGTCCTCGGTGCTAGGCCACCTGCCGGCGCGCGAGCGCCTGATCCTCAAGATGCGCTTCGTCGAGGACCTGACGCAGACAGAGATCGCCGAGCGGATCGGCATATCCCAGATGCAGGTCTCGCGCCTGCTGCGACGTTCGCTCGATCAGCTGAGAGCGCTCACGCACGCGCCCGGAGAGGCGCTCTAGAGCCATCCATGCGGTCCCGCAACCGTCTTGCGGGACCCGGCGGCGGCTCTGATGTGGTGCTGTGAGCTCCGGCCCGGGCACGTCAGTGGCCGAGATCCCGCACATTCGCCTCACCCTCTCCAGCAAGGCTGAGAACGTCCTGCTGGTCCGCCAGGCATTGAGCGGCCTGGCGGAGAGAATCGGCCTCGACGCGATCGAGCTGAACGATGTGAGCACAGCCGTGAGCGAGGCGTGCAACAACGTCGTGCTGCACGCATATGTCGACGCTGGGGAGGGAGGACTGCTGGACGTCGAGATCCACGCCGCTGCAGCCGAGCTGGAAGTGGTCGTCAGCGACCGGGGCACGGGCATCGGCACGCGCGCGCTCGGTCACGAGGCGATGGAGGGCGGCATCGGGCTGCCGGTGATCAGGGCGCTGACGCGGCAGGTCGAGTTCAACGCCCTGCGCCCAGCGGGCACGGAGGTGAGGATGCGCTTCGACATCTCCCCCGCCCGCCCCCTGGCGCCCTCCCAGGGGGAGCACGCCGATGCTCCGACGTCGATCTCAGGGTCGGCAACGGAGGGGGGGAACACACTGGCCTTCACAGTGGGGCCGCCCTCGCTGGCGCGTGCCGTGCTCCCACGCGTGTTGGGAGCGCTCGCCGCCCGGGCCTATTTCTCCACCGACCGCATCTCCGATACCCAGCTGCTGGCGGAGGCGATCGTGCAGGCCGACGCCGTCGCGGCAGAGGCTCCGAGCGCGCTCGAGACGGGCCACCTCAGTGTCGAGGTGGATCTGAAGCCCCGCACGCTGGAGCTGCGCATCGGCCCCCTGCGTCCCGGGCGGGCCGAGGCTGTCCTGCAGGCCGCCACGGTCGAGCCGCTCGGATCGGTGCTCGAGCGGCTCTCCGACAGTTACGAGATATCGGGGGACGGCGACTCCGAGACGCTGGCCCTGCGCCTCGCCGACGACCGCTGAGCCCGCCATGCCGGCCACAGCCTGCGGACGAAGGGCCCCGGAGGGGCGCAACGCCCGATAGGTGAGCGTGTCGGCAGGCCCAGCGTCGCGGCGGACCTGCCGACAGGCCGTGGTCAGCGCGCCACCCTTTGGGCGGCGGCCACGGGGGGCTCGTGACCGCCGCCCGGGGGGCGACTAACTGGCGAGGGTTCAATTGCCCGATCCGTGTGGGCCTAAACACCTGGCAGGCAGGTTTCCAAAATCTCTCGGCGGGGAAAGAGGCAGATGTGACCAGCGGCTCTGGAGATGGGGTGCAGACGGGGACGATCGAGACCGACATCCCCGCACGCCTCGATCGCCTGCCGTGGTCACGGTTCCACTGGCGCGTGATCATCGGCCTCGGCACCGTTTGGATCCTCGACGGACTCGAGGTCACGATCGTCGGGGCGATCTCGGGGAGACTGTCCGAAAAGGGCGCCGGTGTGGGGATCTCGGCCGCTGATGTCTCCGGGCTGGCCGCCTCCCTGTACGTCGCTGGAGCCTGCTTCGGAGCGATCGTGTTCGGCCAGCTGACCGACCGCTTCGGACGCAGGCGACTGTTCATGCTCACCCTCGGGCTGTACCTGCTCGCCACCATCCTCACCGCCCTGTCCTTCTCCCCCACGTGGTTCTTCGTGTTCCGCTTCCTCACCGGCATGGGCATCGGCGGCGAGTACAGCGCCATCAACTCGGCCATCGATGAGCTGATCCCGGCCAGGAGCCGTGGGCATGCCGACATCTCGATCAACGGCAGCTACTGGGGAGGTGCGATCGGCGGCTCGCTGCTGGCGGTGGTGGCGCTGAACACGAGCATCTTCCCGATCGATGTCGGCTGGCGTCTGTGCTTCGCCCTCGGAGCGCTGCTCGGGCTCGGAGTGCTTGTGGTTAGGCGCAACGTCCCCGAGAGCCCCCGCTGGCTGTTCATCCACGGCCGCGAGCAGGAGGCCGAGGAGGTCGTAAAGAGCATCGAAGCCGAGGTGCGCGCGGAGGTGGGCCAGGAGTTGGAGGAGCCCGAGGGAGAGATCAAGGTGCGCCAGCGCCGGACGATCCCGCTGAGCCTGATCGTGCGCTCGGTCGTGACCCTCTATCCGCGTCGAACGATACTTGGGCTTGCCCTCTTCGTCGGACAGGCATTCCTCTACAACGCGCTGCTGTTCAGCCTCGGAGACCTGCTGAAGACCTTCTTCGGAGTGGGCAGTGGCGACATTCCCTACTACATCGCCATCTTCGCCGTCGGCAACCTGCTGGGTCCGCTGACGCTGGGGCGTCTGTTCGACACCGTTGGGCGCAAGCCGATGATCGCGGGCACCTACCTCCTGTCGGGGTCGCTGCTCGTGCTCGTGGCGTTCCTGTTCAAGAGCGGGCAGTTCACGGCGGCGAGCTTCGTGATCGCGCTGATGGTGATCTTCTTCTTCGCCTCGGCGGGCGTCAGCGCCGCCTACCTCACCGTCTCAGAGGTCTTCCCCCTGGAGACACGGGCGCTGTGCATCGCGGTGTTCTACGCGGTGGGGACGGGCGTGGGCGGCATCACCGGCCCCCTGCTGTTCGCCCATCTGATCGAAAGCGGCAAGGCCAGCCATGTGTTCGTGGGCTTCATCATCGGCGCTGTGGCGATGATCCTCGGCGGCGTGGCCGAGCTCATCTTCGGGGTGAAGGCCGAGCGCCAGAGCCTCGAGAGCATCGCCCAGCCGCTGACCGTGGAGGACGCCGGCACCCCGGCTCATCGCCCGGGCTCCCCGGCGCCCTCCGCGGCCTGAGCTTTCCCTACTGAGCCTCGGCGGTGGCGCCGGCGGCTGCCACCTCGTGGCGTCCCTCGGCGAACTCCTCGACGATCTTGGCGCAGAAGGCGGGCAGGTCGTCGGGGTTGCGGCTGGAGACGAGGCCCTCGTCGACGACGACCTCCTCGTCGACCCAGTTGCCGCCGGCGTTGCGGATGTCGGTCTGCAGCGATGGCCAGGACGTGATGGTGCGGTCACGCACCAGATCGGCCTCGACCAGCGTCCAGGGTCCGTGACAGATCACGCCCACGGGCTTGCCGTCCGCGAAGAAGCGCTGGAGGAAGCTCACAGCGTCGGACTCGGTGCGAAGCTGGTCTGGATTGGCCACGCCACCCGGAAGCACCACGCCGTCGTAGTCGCCGGGCTCGGCGTCGGCGAGGGTCTTGTCCACGGGAAAGGTGGAGCCCTTGTCGAGGTGGTTGAAAGCCTGTACTTCACCCTTTTTGGGAGCCACCAGCTCGGGCTTGCCGCCGGCGTTCTCGACCGCCTTCCAGGGCTCGGTCAGCTCCACTTCCTCCACGCCCTCCTGGGCAACGAGGAACGCGATTCTCTTTCCGTCCAATTGCGAGGCCATACATACTCCTTGTTGTAATACTGCGTTTACACAGTTCCCTTTCGGCTACCCAGCTCAGCCTCCAGGCAACCATCCATCACAGCCGCGGATCGGTTTGGCGAGGGAGTGATTCGGGCAATTAGAAGTCAGGCCCGGCGCCATCCGCGTTGGGGAGACAACGAAAAGGGGAACTCATACAAATGGTGGCTCTGTTGGCCCTACTTTTGATACTCGCGATCTTTGGCGGCCTTGGCTTTGCCGTGCACTTCCTGTGGATAGTGCTCGTCATCGCGGTGCTGCTGTGGCTGATTGGCTTCTTTGTTGGCGGACTACCCGAAGGCGGAGGACGTCGACGCTGGTACGGCCGCTGGTAACACCATGAGTTGCTCGAGTGCGTCGGCGGCCCCCAATGGGTCCTCCGGCGTACTCTGCCGGACCTCTCGAGCGCAGTGGCAACTGCGCGGCGAGGCGCTGTTGCACCTGACCGCCGACGGTGGACAGCCGTGGCACCTGCTATGTCCATATGACGTGGACGGCCTGGACGATCAGGTAATCGAAGCCGCACAGCACTCTCACCCGTTCGTGGCGGAGGACGGTGGGGGCCGTGGCGACGAGACCCTCACCAATTCGACAGAGTCGCCGACCCCATTCGAGGGCACGCTCCCACCTCCACAGCCGAGGGTCCTGGAGCTCAGCTTCTCGGGCGAGGATCTGGCCTCGCTGCGCCACCGGCTCGCCGATTGGTCAGCCCAGGAGCTGCTCGGCAAGGACGCCACCCAGGAGCTGATCCTGGCTGTGAACGAGCTTGCCACCAACAGCGTTCGCTACGGCGGCGGCCATGGCAGGCTGCTGTTGTGGCGTGAGCAGGACATACTCATGTGTGAGGTGCAGGATGCGGGGCACATCCAGGATCCACTCATCGGGCGCAGCTGCCCCTCCCCCGACCAGGACAGCGGCCGGGGGCTGTGGCTGGTGCACGAGCTCTGTGACCTGGTGCAGATCCGCTCATCGCCGCAGGGCACAGCCATACGAGTGCACAAGCGCTGCGCCTCCGCTGAGACTGAGGAGTAGCGAGAGAGCAGCGGGGCAGCGAGCGCGGGCCGCTAGCGCTTGCGGCTGTCCACCGCGCGCTGCAGTTCGGCCTTGTTCATGCTCGAGCGGCCCTTCACCCCGAGACCACGGGCCTCCTGATAGAGCTGCTCGCGGGTGCGGCCCCGCGGCCCCGGCTTGCCGGAGCGCAGGCCGCCGCGACGCCCGGATGAGATGTCCTCGACGGAGGAGCGCGAGCGGGAGCGCGACTCTCCGCTGCGGGCACGCTCCTTGTTGACGGTGCGCGCGGCGATCTCCTCGGCACGCTTCTCCGAGGCGCCGCCTTGGCGCTCGCTGTCCTTGATGTGCTCGTACTGACGGGCGCGCTTGGTGCCCTTCTTCACACCACGGGGCGGCATGTGCAACCTCCATTGGGGTTGTCGATACGATTGTGGGGAGCAGATCTACCCGCGCCGGACATGCTCGTAACGGCTCCGGCCCCGGCGCAGCGGTCCACGCGGCCCCACGATGCTCACTCCAACCTCACTCCTCACAGCCATGACTCGCCGATGATGGGAGATCTGCTCGTCGAAGCGGGAGTGGCGCTGGCCGAGTCGCTGGACATGTCGACCACGCTGGGCCGAGTGGCGCGGCTGACCGTTCCGCGCCTGGCCGACCTGTGCGTGATCGACCTGCTCGACGACGACGGCTCGATCCGCCAGATGGCGGTGGCCTCGGTCGAGGAGCGGGTGGCGACGGAGCTGCACAGGCTGCGCGAGCGCCAGCAGCTGGATCCCGCGGGAGAGCACCCGGTGGCACGGGTGATCGCCAGCGGCGAGCCCGAGCTGTTGGCGCAGATGGGGGGCGATCGTCTGCGGAGCTTCGCGGCGGGCTCCGACCACGCTCGCTTCATGATCGCCAACGACTACCGCTCCGCGGTGGTGGCCCCGCTGGTGGCGCGCCGGCGCACGCTCGGTGCGCTGTCGGTTCTGCGCCTGGGCGAGGACAGCGTGCCCTACGGGCAGGAGCACCTCGAGCTGGTCTCCGAGCTGGCCCGCAGGGCGGCGCTGGCGATCGACAACGCGCGGCTGTTCTCGGAGGCGCGCAGCGTGGAGCGGCGCCTGGAGGCGATCCTCGTGAATCTCGCCGAGGCGATCACCCTCAGCGACGGGGAGGACCAGATCGTGTTCGCCAACCAGGCGGCGGCCGATCTGCTGGGAGCGAGCAGCCCCGCTGAGCTGACGGGTGAGAGCTTGAACGAGATCATGAAGCGCTTTCGGGTGCTCGACGAGCAGGGGCGAGAGCTCGGCCCGGAGCACATGCCGCGCAGCCGGCTGTTCGCGGGGGCCAAGCCCGAGCCTCTGCTGGTCAGGAACATCGTGCGGGCGACGGGCGAGGAGCGCTGGCTGATAGCCCGCCCGGCACCGGTCACCGACCCCGAGACGGGAGAGCTGATGTTCTCGGTGAACGTCTATGAGGACATCACCGAGGTCAAGCGTGTGCAGATGGCCGAAAGCTTCATGGCGGAGGCCAGCCGCATGCTGGCGTCCTCGATGGACTACTCGGAGACGCTCAACCAGATAGTGCGGCTGGCGGTGCCCCAGCTCGCGGACTGGTGCGCGGTGGACGTGCTCGCCGAGGACGGCAGCATCGAACGGGTGGCCATCCATCACGGCGATCCCGACAAGCTCGCTCTGGCGGGGGCGATGAACGAGCGCTACCACCCCTCGCTGGGGGAACGGACGGGGGTGGGAGAGGTGATCAGGACGGGTCGCGCCCGCCTGCACGCCGACATCGGCCCCGAGGCCCTCGCCGCGGTGGCCCAGGACAGCGCTCACCTGGAGATGCTGCAGGCGATCGGCATGAGGGCGGCGATCATCGTGCCGCTGGCGGCGCCCACCAAAACGCTGGGAGCGCTCACGCTCGCCACCTCGGATTCGCTGCGGCGCCTCGACGAGGCCGACCTGGGACTCGCCATACGCCTCGGGCGTCGTGCGGGAACAGCTGTGGAGAGCGCCCGCCTGTACACGGAGCGCAAGCGGATAGCCGACATCCTGCAGGCGGCGCTGCTGCCGGAGCACCTGCTGGAGATACCGGGTATGCAGATGGATGCGCTCTACCACGCGGCCGGCGAGCTCAACGATGTGGGGGGCGACTTCTACGACGTCTGCGCCTACGGTCCCGGCCGCTGGCTACTGACGATTGGCGACGTGTGCGGCAAGGGCCCGCGAGCGGCGGGGGTGACGGCCCTCGCCCGGCACACGCTGCGCGCCGCCGCGATGCTCGGACAGACCCCCACGGGGCTTCTGCAGACGCTCCACGATGCCCTCCGCCTGCAGCCGGCGGGAGCGGACATGTGCACGGCCTGTCTCGTCACGGTCGAGCCGCGCGACGGTCAGGCCCACCTAACGGTGACCCTCGCGGGGCACCCCCCGCCGATCCTCGTCCCCGAGGAGGGCGAGCCGAGGCAGGTGGGAACTCCGGGCACGCTGCTGGGAGTGCTCGACAGCATCAAGGTCAGCGAAGTGCAGCTCGAGCTGACTCCCGGCCAGACGCTGCTGCTCTACACCGACGGAGTGCCCGAGGCCGGCCCCACGGGCAGGCAGCTGGGCGAGCAGGGCCTGCTGGACGTGTGCGCCGAGGCGCCGGGCCTGAGCGTGGAAGGACTGCTCGAGCGGATCGAGCGGGCGGCGATGGAGCAGGCGGTGGGCTCGTTGCGCGACGACATCGCGCTGCTGGGCCTGCGCATGCAGCCATCCCCCTGAGCCACCCCCCGTGATCGCGCCCAAAGCGGCGCTCGAAGTTCGCGCAGTCGGCTAGAATCGAGCGACGATGGGGGTACAGGATCACCTTCAGATCGATGTGTCGCAGGAGGATGACCGTGTGGTGCTCGCCCTCGACGGCGAACTGGACATGGCCAGCGCACCGCTGCTGGAGCGGGCGGTGGAAGATGCGGAGATCGCTGCCAGGCCGCTGGTGGTGCTCGACCTCCACCATCTCGAGTTCATCGACTCGACGGGCCTGCGGATCATCCTCTCGACGCGCAAGCGCTGCCGCGAGCGGGGACAGGAGCTGGCGGTCACGCAGGGCTCCCAGCAGGTTGAGCGTCTGCTCAGCGTGACGGGCATGAGGGCGCACCTGCGCACCGTCACGGCGCCCGGCGAGCCCGCACCAAGCTCCTAGCCGATCGACGGCTCGCCGCCCGGCAGTGCCGCCAGGCGACCCTGCAGGAAGCGCCGCTCGGGATCGGAGCGCACGAGCTCCAGCGCCCGCTCGTAGGCCGCCCTCGCCTCGGCCGCTCGCCCCAGCCGGCTCAGCAGCTCGGCGCGGGCCGCATGGAGGTAGTGATAGCTGTCGAGCGACAGCCCTTCGATCGCCTCCAGGCCGACCTCGGAGCCTTGGGCTTCGGCTTTGGCGACGGCGCCGTTGAGGGCGACGACGGGGGAGCCGGTGGCACGAAGCAGCTCGTCGTAGAGATCGGCGATCTGCGTCCAGTCGGTCCGATCCTCGGTGTGAAGCGAGGCGATGGCGGCCTGCAGCAGGTAGATCCCGCCGTCGCTCTCGCCATGCAGAGCCCGCGCGCGCTTCAGGGCCTCGTTGCCGGATCTGATTTGGGCGCGATCCCAGAGGGAGCGATCCTGGTCGGCCAGGAGCACCAGCTCGCCGCCGCTGAGGCGAGCTCGACGGCGGGAGTCGTGCAGCAGCATCAGGGCCAGCAGTCCCCACACCTCGGGCTCGTCGGGCATCAGCTCGGCGAGGGAGACGCCGAGGCGGATGGCCTCGGCGGCGAGCAGCTCGCCGCGGCCGTCGTAGCCCTCGTTGAAGATCAGGTAGACCACGGCCAGCACCGCTGTGAGGCGATCGGGCAGCAGATGAGCGGGTGGGATGCGGAAGGGAATGCCGGCATCGGTGATCTTGCGCTTGGCGCGAACCAGGCGCTGGGCCATGGTGGCCTCGGGCACGAGGAAGGCACGGGCGATCTCGTCGGTTCGCAGGCCGCCGAGAGCACGCAGGGTGAGCGCAACCTGGGCCTCGAGGCTGAGGGCGGGGTGGCAGCAGGTGAAGATCAGCTCGAGACGCTCATCGCGAAAGGCGCTCTCCTCGATGGGGTCCTCCACGGCCTCGTTCACCTCCAGCAGCTTGGACTTGGCGGCGAGCGTGCGCTCGCGGCGGATGCGATCGATGGCGCGGTTGCGGGCGGTGACCACGAGCCAGGCGCCGGGATTGGCCGGCGTGCCCTCGCGTGGCCAGCGCTCGGCGGCGACGGCGAACGCCTCCTGGGCGGCCTCCTCGGCGAGGTCGAAGTCGCCGAGGAAGCCCACCAGTGCAGCGAGCACTCGCGCCCACTGCTCGCGAAAGACCTGGTCGATCAGCGCTCAACCAACGGTCGCACCTCGATCGCCCCGCCCAGCCGCGCCGCGGGAATGCGCGCGGCGAGCTCGATGGCCGTGTCGAGGTTGTCGGCCTCGAGCAGGTAGTAGCCGCCGAGGGCCTCCTTGGTCTCGAGAAAGGGGCCGTCGGTGGTGAGGGTGCTGCCGTTCTCCACACGGACCGTGGTGGCCGTCTCCGGGGGCTGCAGCTGCGCCCCGCCCGTCACACCCGGCGTCTGGAAGATCGCCCCGTATTCACCCATCACCTGCTTCTGTTCATCCTCGGAGAGAGCCTCCCAGGCTACGGGGGCGGGGCCGGAGTAGATCTGAAGTAGGTATTGCATTGGCTTGCTCCTTTTGCAGAGTAATGGTCGCCTCGAGGACGAACAGGCGCCCTCCGTCACGACATATGTCTTGAAAAATATATATTTATATGATTATGTGTCCTGTGGTCACAGCATTCGATGTGGTCGGAGAGCCGGCGCGCCGGGCGATCCTAGACCTGTTGATTGGCGGCCCGCGCCCGGTCGGTGAGATCGTGGCCGAGACGGGTCTCAGCCAGCCCAACACCTCGCGCCACCTGCGCGTGCTGCGCGAAGCCGGCCTGGTGGAGTCGCGCGCACAGGGACAGCGGCGCCTGTATGCGTTGCGCGGCGAGGGCTTTGCCGAGCTGGCCCGCTGGCTGACCCCCTACGTGCTGCTGTGGCAGGGCGGGCTGAACGCGCTGGAAAGACACCTCGATCGGAAGGAGCAGGAGTAGGCCCATGGCGATGGACGATCACGCCGTTCTCAAGGAGTTGGAAGGACGCTCGGCGCTCTGCTTCAAGCGCACGCTCAGCCACACCCCCGAGCGGGTGTGGAGCGCGCTGACGAGCCCCGATGAGCTGTCGGACTGGCATCCCACGCCCTTCGATCTGGAGCCGGCGGCCGCGGGCGGCTCGATCCGCTTTCGGGCCGCACCCGGCGCTCCCGAGATGGGGGATGGAAGCGTGCTCGAGTACGACCCTCCGCACAGGCTCGCCTACACCTGGGGAGAGGATGAGCTGCGCTGGGAGCTGCGCGCGGACGAGGACGGCGGTTGCGTGCTCAGCCTCACCCATCTGTTCGACGACCGTTTCAAGGCCGCCCGCGACGGCGCCGGCTGGCACCTGTGCCTGGACGCCCTCGCCTCCTCGCTCGCGGGAGAGGAGATGGCCAAACCGCGGCGGAGCGCCGAGCCGCGCCTACCGGAGGGCTGGAGCGAGCTCAACGGCGCCTATCAGCGCGCTTTGGCATATCTCCCGAGCAGGCCACACCGATTCCTCCTGTTCAGTGACGTCCGCATGTGGCCGGTTGCCTCCGACACACGGCCGGCCGCGAAGCGTGTGTGTGTGTGGTGGCCCCTATTCACTTTCGTAACGGTGTATCGCAGGGGCTATACATCCATTGCAGGGGGTGTATCGCACGGGCTATACACCACCGTTCCGCAGGATAGTAATCCAGTCCCTAGAAAACCCCTGCAAAGTTGGCCGCTTCTGGACGGAATAGGATGAGTGGATGGCCCCAGTTTCGACCCTAGATCGTCAGATGTATTCATATGCCGAAGCGGCACGACTTCTCGACCTTCCACCCGGGACACTCCGCTGGTGGCTTGAGGGCGCCAAGCGAGGCGATGTCGAATACCTGCCCGTCATCCGCCCGGAACGCACCGGCGCCGACGCTGTGACTTGGGGGGAGTTCGTTGAGGCTGGGCTCCTCCGTGGATATCGCCAGAAGCGTGTCCCGTTGCAGCGTATGCGGCCGTTCATCGAGAGGATGCGAGAAACGACTGGAATGCCCTATCCCCTCGCGCATTACAGGCCTCTGATTGATCACGCCGCTCGCAAGCTGGTGTACGAACTTCAGTCTGAGTTGAAGTTGCCGCGCGAGATGTACCTGGTGGAGTTCGAGGGCGGCCAGATGGAGCTTGCACCGGCGGCACTCCAATTTCTGGATCGCGTGGAGTTCCAGGACGCTGGGCCCGCGGTTCGGTATTGGCCTGAAGGCAAAGATTCGCCTGTTGCCATCGATCCCGATATCGCCTTCGGTATGCCGCAAATACGAGGCATCCGCACCGAGTCGGTCGTTGAGTCCCTTGATGCCGGGGAATCGACGGCGGAAGTCGCACGGGCCTGGGGCCTTGACGCGGCGGACGTGATCGCGGCACGCAAATGGGAGCGCCGAAAGGCGGCCTAACAGAGACGTTCTACATCGACGCGAGCGTGCCGAAAGCGGTACGCGAAGCCATCGCGTCGGTGCGTAGCGACGTGCTCTATGCGGGAGGACCACAGGCGCCTGCCGAGGAAACACCTGACGAGGCTTGGCTTCCGCGCGCAGGAGCAGAGGGCTGGATTGTGATCCACCGCGACAATCGGATCAGAAAACGACCTCGCGAGCGACAAGCTCTTCTCGATAGCGGCGTGAGAACGTTTTGCTTTACCCACGCCGGGAACTACACCCGCTGGGACACCCTACGCATCCTTGCGCATCGGTGGCCAGATATCGAAAAGGCAGCAAATAAGGACTCCGGCCCTTACATCTGCTCCGTTACCTGGCAGGGCATCCGTATGCTCGCCATCCCTGGGTGAGGCGACCAGCGGGGGGTCAACTATCCCGTCGGAGGAACGGGCGTTCCTGGCTAGCCCAGTACGAAGGCGACTTCGTCGATGGCGCACCACGACCAGTCCTCGCCCGGCTCGATCGAGCTGAGGATCGGATGGGAGTCCTCGGCGGCGTGCCGCGAGGCGTGTTTGCCAGGCGAGGAGTCGCAGCAGCCGACCTTGCCGCAAGTGCGACAGACGCGCAGGTGCACCCACCGCCCGCCGGTCTTCAGGCACTCCTCGCAGCCGGGGACCTCGGCGCGGGCGGGCACCTCAAGGATCTGGACCTGGTCGAGATGGGAGCAGGTCGGCTCGGCGGCGCTCATGGAGAGGATTTTAGAGCGTTCTCGATTGGCAGCCACACGTGGAAGGTGGTCCGCCCCGGCTCACTGTCCACCTCGATCGAGCCGTGGTGGCGCTCGACGACGATCCGGCGGGCGCTGTCGAGTCCGAGCCCCGTGCCCTGGCCCACCTCCTTGGTGGTGAAGAAGGGCTCGAAGATCCGCTCGCGCACGGCGGCGGGGATCCCTGGCCCGTCATCGGCGATGTCGACGCGCACGCAGGGACCCTCCAGAGCGGTGGCGATGGTGATGGTGCCGCGCTCCCCGAGGGCCTGGATGGCGTTGTCCAGGAGGTTGGTCCAGACCTGGTTCAGCTCGCCGCCGTTGACTGTCAGCTTGGGGAGGGTGCGATCGTAGTTGCGCACCACCTCGATCTCGGTCTGCTTGAGCTTGTGACCGAGCACGGCGAGGGTCGTCTCCAACCCCTCGTGTACATCCGTCTCGACGAGCTGGCCCCGGTCCATGTAGGCGTAGGACTTGACCGCACCGACGAGTGCGCTCATGCGGGCGGTCGACTCGTTCAGCTCGCTTGCGAGCTGCTGGGCGCTCAGCGAGGCGGCGACCCAGCGCAGCGCGTCGACGGCGGCGGGCCCGGCAAGCTCGCGCACCCGCTCGAGCCAGTCCGCGTCGACCCCCGCCGCCGCCAACGGTTCGGACAGCTTCCAGGGCTCGGGAACGCCGAGGTCTTCGAGCTTCTCCAGCAGCGCGTCCTCGGCGTCGGCGGCGTCGAGCGCGTCGAGCTTGGTGCGGGCCGAGCACTGGGCCAGGGCGTGACGCTGGAGCTCGACGAGCTGCTCGGCCTCGGCCCGCTCCACCCCCGACTCGACGAAGTGCCCGACGGTCGCGGCGAGCACGTCGAGCGCCTCGGCGAGATCGGCGGCGGCGCGCCGGGCGGCGGCGGCCGGGTTGTTGAGCTCGTGGGTGAGGCCGGCGGCCATCGTGCCGAGGGCTGCCAGACGCTCGCGATCTGACTCCACGGCGGTGATGCGGCTGACCACCGGCCGCACCTGCGCCATGACCCGGTCGAACACCGGCCGCTGGGCGAGCACGAGCTCGATGAACGCCTCGGGCTCCACCTCCCCGAGGGTGACCTCGGTGGAGGCCAGCATGCGCACGCCGGAGACTCCGCCGGTGAGCACCGCGATGGCGCCCACCCAGGTCGGCGCCGAGTGCATTCCCACCGGTTCCATGCGGCCACTCCCATCGACGGCGAAGGCCTCGAGTGTGCCCTCGAGCACGAGATGGAAGGCGGGCGAGGGCTGGCCCTGCTCGGCCACCGCAGCGCCCGGTGGGAGTACTCGCAGCTCGGCCGCAGCCGCCCAGCGCTCGAGCTCGGCCTCGCTCAGCCCCTCGAACAGGTCCATCGAGCGCAGCTGCCCAACGCTCGCGCGAGTCATGCGGTGGCCAGGTACTCGTGGATCAGCGAGACCGCCATCGACCCCTCCCCCACGGCGCTGGCGACGCGCTTGATCGAGCGGGCGCGAACGTCTCCCGCCACGAACACCCCAGGCACGCTCGTCTCAAGCACGTAGGGATCGCGCCGCAGCGGCCAACCCTGCTCGCGCACCTCGGGGCCGGCGAGGATGAAGCCACGCTCGTCGCGAGCAACGACGCCGTCGAGCCAGTCGGTGCGAGGGACGGCGCCGACGAACACGAAGCAGGCATCGACCTCCTCCCGTGTCTCGTGGCCCTCGCCGTCGCGGATGCGTAGCGCCTGCAGGCGCCCATCCTCGCCCTCGGCGCCAACGGCCTGGGTGCCGGTGCGCACCTCGATGTTGGGCAGGGCGGCGATCTGCTCGATCAGGTAGTGCGACATCGACTTGGCGAGCGAGTCGGCGCGCACGAGCATCGACACGCGGGCGGCGTAGCCGGAGAAGTAGACGGCGGCCTGCCCCGCCGAGTTGGCCCCGCCGATCACGACCACGTGCTGGTCGGTGCAGGCTCGCGCCTCGGTGAGGGCCGCCCCGTAGTAGATGCCCGCGCCGGTGTAGTCGGAGAACCCGGGAGCGTCGAGCTGGCGATAGGAGACCCCCGAGGCGACGAGCACGCAGTTGGCGCTGAGCGTGCCGCCACCGGAGAGCTCGACGATCCGCCCGGCGCCTTCGGCGCGCAGTGCCACGGCGTCGGAGACGGTGAGCAGCTCGGCGCCCAGCCGGCGCGCCTGGTCGGTGGCACGGCGGGCGAGATCCGAGCCGGAGAGCCCGGCGGGGAAGCCCAGGTAGTTCTCGATCCGGCTCGACTGCCCCGCCTGCCCGCCCGGCGCCTCGCGCTCGACCATCACCGTGCGCAGACCCTCCGAGGCCCCATACACGGCTGCCGCGAGGCCCGCCGGGCCGCCGCCCACGATCACGAGGTCGTAGTGCTCGGCCAGCGGCGCCACGGCCACCCCCAGCCGCTCGGCCAGCTCGAGGATGCTGGGCCGCTCCAGCACCGAGCCGTCCTCCAGCAGCGCCACCGGCAGGCCCGCGTCCTGCACCCCGGCGACGGTCAGCAGCTCGCGTGCCTCGCTGTCGCGTTCGACGTCGAGCCAGCGCGCGGGGACACGGTTGCGGGCGAGGAAGTCGCGCAGGTCGTGGGACTCCTTGGAGAAGCGATGCCCGATAACCCGCACCCCGCCCGACTCGAGTGCCGCGCCCGACTCCCAGGTTGTGAGCAGGTCCTCCACCACGGGCAGCAGCAGCTCCTCCGGCGGGTCCCAGGGCTTGAGCAGGTAGTAGTCGAGGGCCACCTCGTTGATGGCCGCTATCGCCGCCTCGGTGTCGGCGTAGGCGGTGAGCAGCACCCGCTTGGCCTCGGGCACCACCAGCCGCGCCTGCACGAGGTAGTCGGTGCCCGCCATGCCGGGCATGCGCTGGTCGGCCACGAGCAGCGCCACCTGCTCGCCGCGGGTGCGGATCTGGGCGAGCAGGTCCAGGGCCTCGGGGCCGGAGCCGGCACGCATGACGCGGTAGCGCTCGCCGAAGCCTCGCCGAAGGTCCCGGGACACGGCGGCGAGCACGGCAGGCTCGTCGTCGACCGCCAGGATCACCGGCCGGCGCGCACGGGTCTCACTCGTTGAGGTCTCCGCTGCAGCCACAGCAGAAAGCTAGCGCTGTCCACACGACAGCGCCATCCCGCTGAACCGTCCCCGCTACAGCTTCGTGACGCTGCCGGGCCCCGCCGGGGTAACCACGAGAGTGGCGGGATTGGATCCGTTGAGGTGCCTTCCCCCCGGGAGGTTCACCACGAGGGTGATCTTGAAGGTGCCTGCCGGAAGGGCATCGCCCTTGACCGTGATTCGGTGGAGACCGGGGCCATAGCTCTTGGTGGGCGCGACTTCGGTGTTGATGTTCCCGCCATTGCCGTAGATGGCGAAGTCGACCGACGGCGCGTGGGCGTAGAGACGGATGGTCGCCGTGTAGGTCGCCTGGGGGTTGACCTCGGAGTTGACTTCACCGATGGGTGTGTAGCCAAAGGCCTTGAAGAGTGGCTTCTTGGTGGCTCCGAGCGCCGGTGCGGTCGCGGTGGCGAGGGCAAGAATGATGACTGTGAGGGCGGCCAGCCGGCGAGAGGTCAAACCAATGCTCCATTCGTGGTGTCGGGAGGTCGAGGGCGCCAATGCTATCGCCGCCCCACGGCACGTTGCTCTGCATCGGTAAAGGTTGCTCGGCTATTCGTCGAAGGATGCGCACAACCCGCCCAGCATTTGGAATCCAGCTCGATGAGACTGGAGACAAGCCGGATCGCATGTCAGACACCGAGCAACCCAACAGCCAGAGCAGCCCTTCTGCGCCCGCCTCCGCGGGCGAGACCGCCGACGTGGCGAGGGACTCCTCGAGGCCGGAACGCCCTCGCGGCTCCGTCGTCCGTGGCGGGTTGGCGGCACTGCTCGTGGCGGGGGGAGTGATCGGCTCGCTGCTTGCGGCCAGGTCCACGGCCAACCACGACGCTGCCAACGCGCGCTCTGCATTCCGCCAGAGCTCGACCGCGATCGCCTCCACGTTGAAGCTGGCGATTCAGCGCGAGGAAGAGCTCGCGGTCAGCGCCGGAACGTTCTTTGCGCACAACCCAAAGGCCACGCCAGAAGAATTCGCGACCTGGGTGAAATGGGCACAGACGGTGCACCGGTTTCCCGAGCTGCAGAACCTCGGCCTCGTGGCAATGGTGCGGAGCTCGGAACTCGCCGCCCTGCAGGCTCGCAGCACCGGTCACTCGACCAGGCAGGGGCAGAACGGCTCGAGCTCGAGCGGTGAATCGCTGCGGATCGTCCCTGCGAGCAACCACGGCTACAGCTGTCTGGCGATCGCCGAACTCGTCAGGAACCCAGCCCTGGCGCCGGCGGCGGGCACCGATTACTGCGCCCGCTCCTCGGCGCTGCTGAACGCCCGGGACACGGGACAGAGCAGCTACACGCCCGTGTCACTCGGTCGAACCGAAGCGCTGTCGAGCGAGACCCCCGTCTACATGGGCAACGCCGTCCCCCACACGGTGTCCGGACGCGAGGCAGCCTCGGTGGGCTGGCTGCGCGAGGTTTTGGTTCCTGGAGTGGTGCTCGAACAGGCACTGCGCGGTCACCCCCAGAGCGCTGTCCGCCTGCACTACCACGCAGGCTCCTCCACCGCCACCTTCACCGCCGGCAGCCCGCGGCAGGGCGCTCAGAGCGTGACGAGCAGCCTCCACAACGGCTGGTCGGTGAAGAGCTTTGGAGCGCCGGTCACCGCCGGTGTCTTCTCCGATGGTGACGCGCTCACGCTGTTGATAGCCGGATGCCTGGGGAGCGTGCTGCTGGGTCTGCTTGCTCTCACCCTCGGGAGCCCCCGCCCGTCCGCGGCGATGCCCGCGCCGGCCACCGAGGATGTGCCCCACGAGGATCTCTACGACCCCCTCACCGGACTGCCCAACCGCGCTCTCACGCTGGACCGCGCCGAGCGAATGGTGGCGCGAGCGAGCCGCCAGTCAGGGATGCTCGCGGGAGCGCTGTTCGTCGACATCGACTGGTTCAAGGACATCACCGACAAGCTCGGCGAGGAAGCCGGCGAGCAGCTTCTGAAGATCGTGGGCAAGCGCCTGGAGGGAGTCGTCCGAGCCGGCGACACCGTGGGGCGCCTCGGCGGGGACGAGTTCGTTGTCCTGGTCGAGTCGGCCGCGCGAGGAATCCGCCTGGACTCGCTGGCACGGCGCATGATCGAGTCCCTGCACAAGCCGCTCGAGCTGGAGGGCTTTGGCCCGAGCTTCGTCGCCACGGCGAGCATCGGCGTCGCCTACGGCCGCTACGACACACCCGAGGACCTTCTGCGCGATGCCCAGCTGGCGCTGTACTCGGCGAAGGCGGCCGGCAAGGATCGCTACACGCTGTTCAACGCGAACATGCGCTCGGTGGTGGAGAGCCGCAGCGTGCTCGAAGCGGAACTCAACACCGCCCTGCAGGAGCAGCAGTTCTTCCTGCTCTACGAGCCAATTTACGACATGGCTACCCGCCGCGTGGTGGGCTTGGAGGCGGTCCTGCGCTGGCTTCACCCCAAGCGCGGCGCGCTGCCTCCAGAGGAGTTCATCCCGCTGGCGGAGGACACCGAGCTGATCGTGCCGATCGGTCGCTGGGCGCTGGAGGAGGCTTGCAACCGGGCCGCCGCATGGAACGTGGCCGGCCACAACGTGGCCGTGTCGATCAAGGTCTCCCCCAACCAGCTCAACCGCGACGGCTTCATCCTCGACGTGCGTCGGGCTTTGCAGCAGTCGGGCATCGACCCCGCGCTGCTGATGCTCGAGCTCGCGGAGACGACTGCGATGCACGACCTCGTGGAGACCGCCGAGCGCCTGACCCAGGTAAAGCGACTGGGCGTGCGCGTGGCGATCGACGACTTCGGCGGCAGCGGCTACGCCCGCCACTCAGACCTGCAGCGGATACCTCTGGACGCACTCAAGGTGGACCGCTCCTCGCTCGCCAGATCGGAGGACGAGGACTACCGCAGCTGGCTGCTCGAGGCGATCCTGATCGTTGGGCGCGAGCTGGCTCTGACAGTGATCACCACGGGGATCGAGACACACGACCAGCTGGCGGCTCTCCATGAGATGGGCTGCACCACGGTCCAGGGCCCCCTGCTCGGCAAGCCGGCCACGGCCAACGAGGTCGAGCGCCTGCTCACCCCGGAGCTGATGCCGGGGGATCCGAGCGCCGCGGAGCCCGACGGCTCTACGATGTCCGCTTGAGCAGCCACATCTCACTGCACCCGCCACGATGATCCTCGAGCATGCGCTGATCTCGATCGAGCCCGGTCGCGAGGCCGAGTTCGAGACCGCCTTCCTGGGGGGCGCCCCGGAGATCTTCGCCCAGGCAGAGGGCTGTCACGGAGTGGAGCTGCGGCGCTGCATCGAGCGGCCGAGCCACTTCCTCCTGCTCGTCAAGTGGGACAGCGTGGAGGCGCACATGGTGGGCTTCCGCGAGTCGCCGCTGTTCGAGCAGTGGCGGGCGATCGTCAGCGGCTTCTTCGCCTCGCCGCCGAGCGTCGAGCATTACAGCGCCGTCGGCTGAGCGGCTGAGCTACCAGGGGACGGTGCCGTTGCGGTCGAAGTAGCCGCCTGTGGGTCCATCGGGCCCGAGACACGCCAGGCGCACGATGGCGTCGGTGCCTTCCTGGACGCTCTGCGTGCCACGGTGGTCGTTGAGGTCGGTGGCGGTGAAGCCGGGGTCCGCGGCGTTGATGCGCCAGCGGGGATGGGCGGCTGCCCACTTGACGGTGAGCATGTTCAGCGCCGCCTTGGACGAGGGGTAGGCGAGCAGGCCGAAGCCCGCATATGGGCCCTCGGGGTCGCTAGCGAGACCGAGTGAGCCGAGTCCGCTGGAAACGTTGACCACGACCGGCGAGCCCGACGCCTCGAGCAGAGGGGTGAAGGCCCGCAGTACCCGCACGGGGCCAAAGACGTTGGTCTCGAATACCGCCTCGATGTCCTCGGCGCCGGTCTTCTCGACGGCGACCCTCGGACCGGCGATGCCGGCGTTGTTGACCAGCACGTCCAGCCCGCCCGCCTCCTCGAGCATCCGCGCCGCCTCGGCCACAGAATCCTCGTGGGTTACGTCGAGCGTGACGAAGCGCGCGCCGAGCTCCTCGGCGGCGGCGCGACCGCGCTCGGGGTCTCGGGCGGCCACCCACACCTCGTGGCCCTCCCCCAGCAGCCGCCGGGCGGCCTCGTGGCCGAGGCCCTTGTTCGCGCCGGTGATGAGCGTTCGAGTCACCCTCTCGATCCTAGCCAGGCGAGCGATGCTTCTAGTGTCTGTGGCGGCCAAGCCATCAATTGCCCGATGACCCACAGGAGACCGCCTTCATGTCCGCAACCCCAGCCCTGAGCGCCCCCTCGGCGGGCGCCCCGTTCGACGTCACCACCATTCAGCGCAGAGATCTGGGTGAGCAGGACGTGCTCATCGACATCAAGTTCTGCGGCATTTGCCACAGCGACATCCACCAGGTCAAGGACGAGTGGGGCGGCTCGATCTTCCCGATGGTCCCCGGGCACGAGATCGCCGGGGTGGTCTCCGCGGTGGGCTCCGGTGTCACGAAGCTCTCGCCCGGCGACCGCGTGGGCGTGGGCTGCCTGGTCGACTCCTGCGGCGAGTGCGAGTACTGCCAGGCGGGTGAGGAGCAGTTCTGCGTCAAGGGAGCGGTGGCGACGTACAACGGCCGCGAGTACGACGGCGAGCCCACCTTCGGCGGCTACAGCCAGCAGGTGGTGGTGACCGAGCGCTTCGTCGTCAAGATCCCCGACAGCCTGGAGCTGGCGGACGCGGCCCCGCTGCTGTGCGCGGGGATCACCACCTATGTGCCGCTGAAGCACTGGCAGATCGGCGGGGGCGCCAAAGTGGCGATCATCGGCATGGGCGGTCTCGGTCACGTGGCGGTCAAGATCGCGGCGGCGATGGGCGCGGAGGTGACGGTGCTCAGCCAGACGCTCTCCAAGAAGGAGGACGGGCTGCGCTTTGGCGCCGAGCACTACCACGCCACATCGGAGAAGAGCACCTTCCGCGAGCTGGCAGGCAGCTTCGACTTCATCCTCAACACCGTCTCGGCCGACCTGGACATCAACGCCTACATGCGCCTGCTGCGGGTGGATGGCACGCTCGTCAACGTGGGCGCTCCCTCCAAGCCCTTCTCGGTCGGTGCGTTCACCCTGATCGGCGGCCGTCGCAGCCTCGCCGGCTCGGCCATCGGCGGTCTCCCCGACACTCAGGAGATGCTCGACTTCTGCGCCGAGCACGACATCGCACCGGAGATCGAGCTGATCGCGGCCGAGCAGGTCGGCGAGGCGTACGGCCGGGTCGAGCGAAGCGACGTGCGCTACCGCTTCGTGATCGACGTGGCGACGATCGGCTAGGAGGCCAGGGTCACGGCTGACCCTCGCTCCAGAAGGGCTCGTAGAAGCGCAGCCAGGCGTAGGCGGCGGCCAGGGGCGCGGCCTGCAGGCTGCACATGTGATGGCGCCCGGCGACGGTCCGGCGCAGCAGGCCGGCGCGCTCCAGGACGGCTATGTGCTTGGAGGCGGCGGCCAGCGACATCGCCAGCGGCTCGGCCAGCTGACCGACGGTCAGCTCCCCCTCAGCCAGTCGGCCCAGCATGCTGCGGCGGGCGTCGTGGGCGAGCGCATGAAAGACGGCATCGGCACCCGGCATATCCTCAACCATATGGTTGAATATATCACCGCTCACCCAGTCCTTCAACCTATTGGTTGATGGTTGTGAACTTGCGCGAGTTCGACCCTGTCGTCCTATCCTCTACCAATGGCGATCGAATCGGCTTATGGCGGAGCTGTGTCCTCTGCACATAGCCGAAAACGCGTACTGCTTGGTATTGCGATGGTGCTGACGGTGGCGATCGTGGCCGTCGTGGTCGCGGCACTTGCCTGGTCTGGGGTGACCCTGGCGGGTGACTCGACGGCGCTCGCGCGAGTGAGCGTGCAGCCGCTGGGTGGGACGATCGAGCACGTCCAAGCTTTCGACTCCCACGGCAAGCAGGTGCCGATGACGGTCGAAGGCGGACGCCTCACACCCCTCAAGCAGCTCTCCCCGGGAGAGCAGGTGTCACTGAAAGTGGACGTCAGGCGACCAGGATGGCTCGGCTGGGCACTGGGAAGCGAACGCCACGAGGAACTGACCCTGCGGGCGCCGGTGGCCCACGTGACCGAGCGCTGGCTGACGGTTCCGGCCGGCTCTGCGGTGCAGGTGAGCTTCGACCGGCCTGTCAGCACCGTGGCCTACGGCACCGACAGGCTGGCCCACCACACCCTCAATGGCGTCCAGAGCTCGATCTCGCTCGGCAGCCAGCCTGCCACAGGAGTGACCGAGGTCGCAGCCGCGGCCCGTCCATGGGAGCGCGTGGGTTCGCCCACGCAGGTGAGCTGGTTTCCACCGTCGCACTCCCCCGTGATGGTGACCCTTCCCGCGGCTGGCGCCAAGATCGGCCCCGCCACAGCCCTCTACCTTACGTTCTCAAAGCCTGTGAGCGACGTGCTGGGTTCCACCCGTCCGCACCTCTCGCCGAGCACGCCTGGTCACTGGAGCCAGACCAATAGCCACACCCTCGCCTTCACTCCCTCGGGTCTCGGGGCGGCATTCGGCACCCACCTGCGCGTGCAGCTTCCGCATACGGTCGCGGTGACATCCGGCGCGGGCAGCGCACTGCACAGCACCAGCCAGGTCGAATGGACGGTGCCCCCCGGCTCGACACTGCGCCTGCAGCAGCTTCTCGCCCAGGAGGGATATCTTCCGGTCGATTGGCAGCCGTCGAGTGGGACTGTGGCCCGGACGCCCAGCGCCCAGGCACAGGCGGCGGTGGTTCCGCCGGCGGGCAGCTTCAACTGGCGCTATCCGAACACGCCGCACCAGCTGCAGGCGATGTGGAGCCCAGGCCAGGCAAACCTGATCACCCGGGGCGCGGTGATGAAATTCGAGAACAACCACCTGATGACGGCCGACGGCGTGGCGGGACCGGCTGTGTGGCACACGCTGCTCAGCGACGCGATCGCGGGAACACACGTCAACAGCGGCTACAGCTACGTGTACGTGCACCGTGAAGTGCCGGAGAAGCTCACGCTCTGGCACGACGGCCGCACGATCCTGGAAGCGCCGGCCAACACGGGCATCTCTGGGGCGGAAACGGCCCTCGGCACCTACCCCGTGTTCGAGCACATCCCCGAAGGCACGATGAGCGGCACCAACCCCGACGGCTCGCACTACAACGATCCCGGGATCAAGTGGATCAGCTACTTCAACGGCGGCGACGCGCTGCACAACTTCAACCGCTCCTCCTTCGGCACCCCGCAGAGCCTCGGTTGCGTGGAGCTCCCACTCGCGGCCTCCGCCCAGATCTGGCCCTACACGCCGATCGGCACGCTCGTCACGATCGAAGGCTGAAAGTCGCACCGGCCGGCCGGCCGGTCGGATTCGGACACGTCTCGTCGGCCTGTCCGAATCCGTCCGCCGAACGAGCATCGGGTCGATCATGATCAGCCGATGAGCGACTTCTCGGCTGTCACGACCACGGGCATCTACTGCCGCCCAGGCTGCGGCGCTCGCCCCAAGCCGGGCAACGTCAGGCACTTCTCGGCTGCTGCCGCCGCCGAGGCCGCCGGCTTCCGCGCCTGCCTTCTATGCCGGCCCTATCGCGGCGAGCCGCTGCTGGGCTGGAGCGGCCCCGAGCTGGTGTGCCGAGCTGTTCAGCTCGTGCTCGACGGCGCCCTCGACGGCCCCACCGAGCACGATCTCGGCGCCCGGCTGGGTATCTCCGCCCGCCATCTGCGAAGACTGTTCGTCGAGCACCTCGGCGCCACCCCCGACCAGCTCGCCCGATCGCGCCGGGCGCATTTCGCGCGCCGGCTGCTCGACGACACCGATCTCACGGTTGCCGAGATCGCGCTTGCCTCGGGCTACGGCAGCGCCCGCCAGCTCAGCCGGGCCTGTCACGAGGTGTTCCACGCATCGCCCACCGCGTTGCGTGCGCGGCGCAGAGCCGGCGACAGGCTGACAGCCGATGGAGGCCTGGTGCTGCGCCTCGCCCACCCCCGGGAGCTCGACTGGGAAGGCATGCTCGGCTACTTCCGCGCCCGCGCCATCGACGGGGTGGAGCACGTGTCCGCCGACAGCTATCGCCGCACGATCAGGGTCGGCGAGGATCCCGGGGTCATCGAGCTATCGCGGGCAGCGCCCGATCAGCTGCTCCTGCGAGCGCATCTCCCCCACTGGGAGAGCCTCATCCACCACGTTCACAGAGCGCGGGGGATCTTCAACCTCGATGCCGACGTCGAGTCAGCCCGGGAGCACCTGCGCGAGGACTCGATAATCGGTCCGCTGCTCGCGTCCCAGCCCCGCCTGCGTCCCGCGGGAACGTGGGATCCGTTCGAGACGGGTGTGCGGGCGATCATCGGCCAGCAGGTGAGCGTGGCCGGCGCGAACACGATCATCGCGAGGCTGGTGGCTCGCTGCGGCACTCCCGTCGGGGGTTTGAGCGCGCTGGGCCTAAGCCATCTGTTCCCCACCCCCCATGAGCTGGCCGGGGCCGAGCTCACAGGGCTGGGGCTGACAACTGCGCGAGCGCGCGCGGTGGGAGCCTTCGCGCAGGCACTGACCGCCGGCGAGGTCCAGCTGGACCGCAGCCTCCCGCTCGAGGGATTTGTCGACTCGCTCGCCGCCATACCCGGGGTCGGATCGTGGACCGCTCACTACCTGGCTCTCCGCCTGGGCGAGCCCGACGCCTTCCCGGCCACCGATCTCGGGCTGCGACGCGCGCTCGCACGGGCCGTGGGCGCCGGCATCAGCGCTCACCACGTCGGTGAGCTGGCCGAGCGCTGGCGCCCCCACCGCGCCCACGCCGCCGCTCATCTGTGGCTGGCCGACAGCGCCGAGGGTCCTCAGTCGGGCGCGAAGGAGGCTTCGAGTGCCTGGGCCCGGTCGGCCCCGTCCGCGGGCAGCACCAGGAGAGCCACGAGCAGACCCAGGGCGAAGATCCCGGCGGCCCACCAGAAGGCGGGAGCGGGACGCCGAGGTGTGTAGCGACTAGCGAGTCGGCGTACACGTCGAAGGCCCCGCCCGGAGGCAGGACCTTCGACGCCCGGCTAAGCGATGGGGGTGTCGCTATTTCACTCGCACGGTGCAACCCTGCCGCTTCAACACCTTGTTCGCTTCAGCCTTGCGTGTCTTGCTGGCGTGTGGGTTGCGTTTAACGAATGACTTCTCCCAGGTCTTGCACTGAGACGCGCTCCAGTGCTTCGAGGACGCGGCCATCGCGGGCGCCGCGATGCTGCCAAGGCTCAACGCAGCAGCGAGAGCAGCAGCTGTGAGACGTGCTGATTTGACCATTGTGACCTCCTGTGTGGGTGTGGATCCGATGGGCCCACTCTGGAGCGATCACCTAAGTCACCGCTATGCATTTGAGTAGAGTTCCCTCATCCTCCCACTCTCACTCGATTAACAGTGAAGATTTGACGCAATCACTCACCGTTAAGCTCAGTAGTGAACACGGATATGAGTCTCACTACCGCGCCGGCTTGACGCCGATGAGAAGGGCCATCTCGAGCCACTTCCAGTAGCAGTCGACGTCATCGAAGCCGAGCTCGCGCAGCCACTGCAGCTGGATGTGCACGTCGAGCAGGCGATCGGATGGATCGGACTCCTCGATGGGCTCCTCGATCGCCGCGAAGAACGCCAGATGCAGGCGCTCGGTCGGCGAGGCCACGTGCTCGAAGTTCGCGAACACGCCCCCCGGCTCGAGCAGGTCGAAGACCTCCCCGTAGAGCGAGCGCTTGCGCTCGTGCTCGAGGTGATGGATGGCGAACGAGGAGACCACCGCATCGAAGCGCCCGATCTCCGGCAGCGACTCGGACAGATCGTGCCTGAGAAGCTCCATGCGCCCATCGCCGGCGAAGCGCTTGCTTGCGGCCGCGAGCATCACCTCGGAGAGGTCGAGGCCCACGCCGCGCATCTTGGGGCGCTCGCTCCCGAGCAGGGCGAGCAGACGCCCATCGCCAGTCCCCAGGTCGAGGATTCGACGAGCGTCCCTGGGGATGTGAGCGAGCAGCACGCTCTCGCCCTCCGCGCGCCGCGGATACTCATCCGCCCGGTCGAGATAGCGAAGGACGTGCTCGGTGGTGGTCCACTCCTCGGCGGGCATCGCTCCATTATCGAGGAGCCGCTCAGCTCGTCAAGGTTGCACGAGCCCAGGACGCAGGAGATCCGGGTCATGGCCGGGGATCACATTGCAGCCGCTGTCACGCATCGCACGCAGACGCTCCGCCGAGCGTCCCTGCTGATCGTGATCGGCGGCGAAGATCGGAAAGCGGTGGTCATCGAGACCGGTGGCGAAGTGGGTGACGTCGCCGCCGAGCACGAGATCGCCGATGCGGATCGACTGATGCCCGGGCGTGTGACCAGGGGTGAGCATGAGCTCAACGCTGCCGTCGCCGAGCAGATCGTGCTCGCCGTCGATCAGGATCACCTCTCTGCCATTCTCGGCATAGTCCTGGGGCAGGAAGAAGTTGCGCTGGACGGCCCCCTCGTCGTGGCCGGCCCGCCATTCGCTGCGCTGGATCACGACGGGGACAGATGCCGGGATGAGCTGCAGACCACCAACGTGGTCCCAGTGCAGGTGGGTGAGCACGACCCTGCTCAGCGTCTTCACGTCGATCTGCTCGGCAACGCTTTCGTCCTGCTCGATGGTGGACACGGCGAAGATGTCCGGGCGCCCGTAGTAGGCGGCCGGGTCGGCGATCGCGGCGGGGTTCAGGCCCGTGTCGATGAGGATCCGCTCGTCGGGAGTCTCGATCAGGTAGGCGGGAATGGGAAAGCGAATCGTTCGATCCATCTCCTCGCCGGCCCGGAAGATCCCGGCAGGGGCTGTGAACCACCCCACGTTCAGCCTCTGCACTTTCACGGGTGTCCCCCTTGGTCGAGCGGGTTGGCACGCAGGAGGCTCGCGAAGCCGAGACGGTGCAGCAGCGCCGAGCGCGACTGTGGTCGAATCCTCGCCTGCCTGCTCGTTGCCGAGATGAGGTACTCGCCGAAGCCCTCGCGAGGCCAGCGGCCGTTGACATCCCGAACCTGCGAAGCACCCAGCAGCTGCACGCGGCGGCCGACCGTGTCGAGCGAGACGCCCTTGCTGAGCAGGTGCGCCTCCGCGCCCAGGCGCTCGGGAACGTCGATGTTGAGGTGCAGGGAGATCGCCTGAGACACGGTCCCGGCTCGGCTCTCGGCTTGACCGTGGCCGCACAGCAGCTCGTGCGCGGCCCGGGCGCCCTCGACAGCGAAGCAGACGGCCGTGGAGTCGTGTTGGTCGTGTGCGGAGGTGAGACCGAGATCGTGCAGCACGCAGGCCAGGTAGAGCAGCTCCTCGTCGTGTGCGATCCGGTCACGCTGGGCGAACAGTGCCGCGAATGCCCAGGTTCTCAGGCAATGGGCGTAAAGCACCGGAGCAGAGAGCTCGCGAACGCGCTCCTCGGCCATTTGCGCCAGCGCGCTGTCAGGCGGGTCGGGAAGTTCGAGCGGGCTCTGTTTGCCCAGCACCGCTCGCCGCCATGGTGCCGGCAGCCGGCTCAACCGCGCGATGACACCCTGGCGCAGCAGATGACCACGGTCGCGCCGGCTGAGCCGGCCGCCGCTACGCTCGGCCCACCGCCAGGTTCCCACCGAGCTCATCGCTGTGCCAGCAGCCGCTCGAAGGCTGCCTCAGCTCGATCGAGTGCCCGATCGTCGCCGAGAAGCTGACGCTGCCAGTTCGTGGCCAGGCCGATGGCGTTGAGCTCGAAGGCGATCTGCTCGGGCGGACCGCCATCGACCTGCGCCTGGCGGGCGAGCTCGGTCAGCCATGCCAGCCACTCGCTCATCACCTCGAGCACACGGTCGCGGACCGGTCCGGGCCGTCCATCGAACTCCAGCGAGGCCGCCTGGAAGAAGCAGCCTCCGGGGAACACGTCGCGGCGGAAGTAGTCGAGCCATGCAGCGAGGGTGGCGCGCAGCCGGGGCAGCCCCTCGGGGGCCGAGAGCCCCGGTTCGATCACCTCCCTCACGAAGACGCCGCGGGCCGACTCGATCGTTGCGAGCTGGAGCTCCTGCTTGCTGCCGAAGTGAGCGAAAAGGCCACTCTTGCTGACCCCGGCGGAGCTGGCGAGACGCCCAATGGTGAGCGCCTCGAGACCTTCGCGCGAGCCGAGGTCCACCGCGATGCTCAGGATCCCCTGGTGGGTGCGCTCGCCGCGCCGGCGGCGACCGTCAGGGATCGCGGAGGTCTCCACATCGCTCATCGCGCGTGAAGTTATAGCACGGTCGTGCCAATAGACTCTAGGCGGGACTTGACTCCAGCTGCATGCCGGCCAGAGCAAGCGCCGGCACCCCGCCATCGGTGACGTGGATCACATCCCTCGCCCCGTAGCGCTTGAGCAGGCTGGCGGCCGTGGCGGCCCGCACTCCCGCAGCGCAGATCACAGCGATCGGGCGCGTGGGGTCCAGCCCCTCGGGGATATCGGTGATGTCGTGCCAGGGGGTGAACACCGACCCGGGGACGTGACCGGCGTGCCACTCGCGCAGCTCGCGAACGTCGAGCAGCTGAAGGCCGGGATCGGTGGCAAGCCACCCGGGCAGGTCGGCGGCGGCAACCCGCTCGGTGTGGTCAGCGGGGTGCCGTTCCTGTCGCCAGTTGGTCATGCCCCCCGAGAGCAGCCCGGCGATCTGGCGCACCCCGACAGCGAGCGCCAACTTCGCCGCCCGCCGGCCGTCGGCGTCGTCGCGCCCGATGAACACGATGTCCTGGTCGTGATCCGCCAACCAGGCGAGCTTCGAGCCGAAGCCCGGTATGAACGACGGGATGCAGACAGAACCGTGGATGTGGACATCGTCGAACTGCAGGTCCGTCCTGACATCCACCAGCAGAGCGCCCTCGTCGCGCTTGAGCTGAACCTGATGTGGATAGAGGGCCTGCACCTCCACCCCGGTGGTGAGGAGCGCCCCGCGGTTGAGGGCCACGATCCTCTCGAAGTTGGGCGGCTGGGGCCCGAGCCTCTCCACTGCACGGGCCACGAACTCCGCCTCGTCTTCGATCGCGAGGATCGGGTTGTGCTGCTTCTCGAAGCCGATGGTCGAGCAGATCTTCATGTCCATGCCCGGACCGCCGCACATGGAGCCCCCGAGATGGGCCGGCCACAGCTCGCAGTCATCGGGCAGGGTGAGCAGCTTGCCGTGAACCGACTGGAAGATCTGCCCGGCGCCCAGCGATCTCTCCACAGCCAGGTCGGTGCGGGCGACGTCGCCGACGAACAGGCTGTCGCCGCTCAGCACCGCCCACGGCTCAGGTCCGCGATTGCGGTCGATCAGCAGGAAGGCGGTGTGCTCGGGCCGGTGCCCTGGAGTGTGCAGGGCACGGACCGTCAGCGAGCCAAGCTCGAGCTCCCAACCGTCGTCGAAGGGCTCGTGCGCATAGGCCGCCTCGCCGGCGCGGTGCACGTGGATCCGAGCGCCCGTGGCCGCCACCAGGCGCCCATGTCCGGAGACATGGTCCGCGTGGTTGTGGGTCTCGAGCACATGCTCGATGTTGACTCCCCGATAGCGAGCCAGCTCGAGGTACTCGTCGATCTCGAATCGCGGATCGACCACCGCGGCGACACCCGCCCGCTCGTCCCCGATCAGGTAGGAGGCGCAGCCTAGATCGTCGTGGGTGAGCTGCTTGAACAGCATCAGCTGCCGCTGCCCACATCGCTCATCGGAGCTCCCCGAGCCCCGGCGGAGATGTCGGCGCAGCGCTCGCACACCTCGGCCGGTATCACCCCCGCGCGCATCAAAACGCTGAACATCCTGCATCCGAGACACAGGCCGAACACCGACTCGAGGGTGGCCGCGACGATCAGAAGCCCGAGCAGCACGTAGGCGGCGATTGTCGCGGTGCTCGACCCGACGGCCAGGGCGAGCAGGGCGGCGGACACCGATAGAGCCGCGCCGATTCCCTGGGCGAAACGCTTGGGAGGGCCCGGCACGAGCCGAGGGGCAAGCGGCAATCGCGGGGTGATCACACGAGTTGCCAGCTGGCCGAGCGGGCTCAGCGTCGGGCCGCTCAGCACACGCGCGAGGAAGCCATATGCGATGACCGCTGTGAGCCATGGCTGGTCGAGCCCGATGGCCAGGGTGCTGAGCAGGACCACCCCGCCGGCGACGAGGCGTGCCGATATCTCGTTGACCGGATCGGGAAAGGAGAACAGGTCCGGCCAGTTGCGGCGCCCGGGTGCGGTGCTGTCGCCTGTCGCTGCCATCCCGTCCATCGATCGCTCCTTAACGTCAGTCTAGGTCAACCCCACGCCGATATTGCCGACTAATTCTATTGGCAAACTGCTGTAGTCGATCCGGGTAAACCCACATAGGCGAGCGCCCAGATGGCGCCTACCGCGGTCGGCATCCCCGAGGTACCCGGCCACAGCCTTCTAACGGGCACCCGGCTCCGGCGCTTCAGCCCCTCTTCTGGGCAAAGAACCCAATGGGCTGGCCACCTCGGCGAGAGCGGGCAGGAGCAGTGCACAGCGAGCACTTCGCGCAAGCTTGCGGGCAGTCCCTCCGAGCATCAGGCGGCGAAGGGGACCGTAGCCACAGGAGCCGAGGACCAATAGGTCGACATCGTCGCTGAAATGTGTGAGCTCCTCGGCGGGAAGGCCGCTCACAACACGGCCGCCGACGCCCTCGAGCTGCTCGAGCCTCCTCTTGGCGGCGGCGATCAGCTCCTCGGCGTTCTCATTGGGATAGAAGGGTGCAGGCTGAACCATCCCGATCGGCCCCAGCTGCGTGTACACGGCGCTGGGGAGGCGCACGACGGTCAGGGCGCTGAGGCTTGCGTGATGCTCCGCTGCCAGGGCGCGAGCGAGCTGGAGGGCCACCTCGCTCTGTGGCGATGCGTCGTAGGCGACGCCTACAGCCGAGATGGCGGGGGAGCCGGCGGCGAAGCCACTGGGAGCGATGGCCACGGCGCACGGCGCGCCGTTCATCGACGCGGCGGTGTCATCGCCGATGAGCACCCTGCCCAGCAGACCACGGGCACAGGACCCCACCACCAGCAGGTCCGCGCGATGGGACTCGGCGAGCCGGTGGAGCCCCCCTCCGACGCTCTCGCTGGAGATCGTGTGGATCTCCGCCTTGGTGGCGGTGGCTGCTCGCTCGCCCTCGAGCAGCACGCGGGAGTCCTCCCGCTGCGCGGCGTCGAAGGTCAGGTTGGCCCCGCGACTGGGATGGGTTTCGCCCGCCTCGACATGGGCCAGCGAGAGCCGCCCGTCGGGCGCAGCCAGAAGCGAGGCGAGCGCTATGGCGTCACGCCCGCCCTGCTTCCCGTCCACCCCTACCAACACGTTCTCGAACATCACGGCCTCCTTGCGTTCACTCGCATAGAACGCTAGATGCCAGACGCCCGAGTCGACTCCGGGCAGACCCCCCTCGCGGTTGCGGCTTCCTACTCACACAAACCCCCGAGCGGTGGAGGATGAGAGTGTTTATAGTTGCCCTCGCGGGCCCGCGCGAGCCGTCCATCACGTCTCAACACGGATCGAGAGGAAGGCTCCATGACGATCTCCGCCCACCGCCCGCGCGCAGTGCGTAGCGCCCTGATCTCCTTGGCTTCCGTCGCGACCATCGCTGCCCTTCTCGCCGGGACCGCGTATGGAGAAGGCATCAGCCCGACGGTGGACTGCATCGCACCCGACCCGAGCACGGGCAATCTCTTCGCCTACTACGGATATGTGAACACGGGCACCTCGGTGTCGGTTCCCTTCGGTGACAACAACCAGGTCGTTCCGGGGATCCAGTACCAGGGACAACCGACCGTGATGAACACGGGCGTGTACCCCCGAGTGTTCCGCGCCAGGTTCAACCAGTTCGCCTTCACCGGGATCGCCTGGGAGCTCGAAGGGCAGGCGGCGATCGCCACGACCGCCTCGCCGGAGTGCTCAGCGGGGCAGACCGGGCCGGTGAGCGAAGTGACGGCGACCACCGCAACGCTGAACGGCACCGTCGTTCCCGACGGAACCCCCACCGTCTCGCACTTCGAGTACGGCACCGACACCACCTACGGCGCGAACACGCCCTCGGCCGCCGCCAGCGGCACCAGCTCCCAGCCAACCTCGGCTCACATCACCGGGCTGACACCCGGTACCACCTACCACTACCGCCTCGACGCCACCACCGCGAGCCTTGCCACCACGGGCATCGATGGGACGTTCACGACGCCCCCCGTGCCGGTGGCGCTCGGGCTCCAGGAGAGCTTGGCCGCACCGAAGGTCCGCAGCGCCGGCAAGCTGAGGGCGATCTTCACGGTCACGAACAAAGACTCCACCTATGCGGCCACAGGGGTGCATGTGGTCGAGGTGCTGCCGGCCGACGCTGCCGCGGACCTGGCCACCTCTGACCCCTCGTGCACGATCGACGGTCAGGGACGGGTCAGCTGTGCGATCGGAAGCCTGGCCCCCGGAGCCAGCGCCACAGTCACAGTCGGGCTCGGGTTGACCGAGAAAGGGAGGCTGACCAGCGTGGGGTTCGCAACCGCCGACCAGCCTGCCACCGAAGTGGCCTCGGCGGTGGCCACCGCAAACCACCCGTTCGCCAGCCCCACCGGCTGAAGCGCGGCGGCTGCCCGCATCGCGCACAGCGACTACCGAAGACGCCTGCGGCAAACCCCCGATGACCGGGGGGCACCCGCGAGTACGGTGGCAGGATGGTCCGAGCCTCCGACGCTCCGCCGGTGATCGCCGCCAGCGGGCTGCGCAAGTCCTACGGCGGGCACGAGGTGGTGCGCGGCATCAACCTCGCGGTATCGCGGGGTGAGGTGTTCGCGTTCCTCGGTCCCAACGGGGCGGGCAAGACGACCACGGTGGAGATCCTCGAGGGCTACCGGGCACGCGACTCGGGCGAGGTGCGAGTCCTCGATCGAGACCCCGCATCAGCCGACGGAGCCTGGCGGGCGCGCATCGGGTTGGTGCTGCAGTCGTGCACGATGCCGGCCGAGCTTACGGTCGGCGAGCTCGTCGAGCTCTACGCCGGCTACTACCCCCACCCGCGGGCAGTCAGGGAGACGATCGAGCTGGTCGGCCTCACCGACAAGCGCGGCGCCCGCGCCAACCAGCTCTCGGGCGGGCAGCTGCGGCGCCTGGACGTCGCGCTCGCCCTGATCGGCGACCCCGAGCTGGTGTTCCTCGACGAGCCGACCACCGGCTTCGACCCCTCGGCCCGCCACCACGCCTGGGAGGTGATCGCCAACCTGCGCGAGCTGGGCAAGACGATCTTCCTCACCACCCACTACATGGACGAGGCCCAGACCCTCGCCGACCACGTTGCCGTGATCGTCGCCGGTGAGATCGTCGCCGAAGGCACGCCCGAGACGCTCGGTGGCCGCGACCGCGAGCTGAGCGACATCTCCTTCACGCTGCCGCCGAGCAGCTCGGTGGCGGAGCTGCCGGGAGAGCTGGCCTCGGCCCACCGTCTGGGTGAGGACGGGCGGGTTCACCTGAGCGTGGCCAATCCCGCTCGCTCGCTGCACGTGTTGACGGACTGGGCCCTCGATCACGGCGACGAGCTCCGCGACCTGACCGTTGGGCGCCCCACGCTGGAGGACGTCTACCTGCGCCTCACCGACGGGCAGGAGCACCCGGAATGAGCTACCGGGCGATGTTCGTGCACCAGTTCCGCTCTGACCTTGCGCGCTTCTGGCGCAATCCCCAGTCGCGCTACTTCACGCTGTTGATGCCGATCGTCTTCCTGCTGATCTTCGCCACGATCTTCAAAGGCGACACCTTCGCCGACGGGCGCCGGATTACCATCACCACCTTCTACGTACCGGGGATCATGGCGCTGGGAATCATCTCGGCCACGTTCGTGAACCTCACCCAGACGATCGTCACCCAACGCGAGAACGGCGAGTTCAAGCGCCTGCGCGGCACACCGCTGCCGGCCAGCATCGTGATCGGCAGCCGCGCCGTGGTGGGCGTGGTGGTCGCCGTCGCGATGTCAGCGCTGCTGCTGGCGATCGGCAAGCTCGCCTATGACGTCCGCGTCCCGCAGTCGACGATGCTCGGGCTGATCGTCTCGGTGGTTCTCGGCGCAGCGTCCTTCTCTTGCGTGGCGTTCGCCATCTCCACGCGTATCTCAAGCGCCGAAGCGGCGGCCCCTGCCATCAACATCACGGTGCTGCCGCTCTACTTCATCTCGGGCGTGTTCGTTCCCGAAAGCCAGATCCCCCGGGTCCTGCGCGACATCGCCACGGTCTTCCCCATTCGCCATCTCGCCCAGGCGCTGCGCGCGACGATCATCCAGACTCACGGCAGCGCCATCAGGGCCGGCGACCTGCTGATTGTGCTCGCCTGGGGTGTGGCCGCTCTGCTGATCGCGGCGCGCACCTTCGAGTGGTCGCCCCGAAACGACTAGCGGCAGCTACAGCAGCGGCTGCAGCTCGCTGTGGCTGAGGGCGAGCACGACGATCGTCATGTCCCTCGGATCGGCAAGCCGCAGCCGGGTCAGCTCCTCCACGCGATGGAGGCGGTAGTCGAGCGTGTTGGGGTGGATATGAAGCTCAGCGGCCGCCGAGCGACGATCGGTGTGGGCGGCCACGAACGTGCGCAGCGTCTCCTCCAGGCCGGCGCGCAGGCCCGCGGGGGCTCGCAGCGGCGTAATCACCCGTGCCACCAGCGAGTCGGCTGTGTCGGGGCTGCCGGCGAGAAGCATCTCCAGGGCGATGTCATCGGCCGTCAGATGTCCCGTGCGACCCAGCCGGCGGCCGAGGTCGATCACGAGGCGCACCCGCTCCAGCAGCGCCGTCAGTGCCCCCCGCGGGGCGAGGGCGTCGACGGCGAGCAGCATCCCGGGATACGCCCGCAGCTCCTGGCCCTCCGCCAGCAGCCCGCTTATCCGATCGCCCTCGGTCAGAGCGAGGATGTTCTGCGTGCGCAGGTCGGCCGCCATCTGACCATGGCGGATGGCTCCCTCACCGAGAATGGTGAGCGCGAACGGCTGGTAGCGAGCCGCCACGGGAACGCCCACCCGCGAAGCCAGGCTCGATGTGTCGGCAGTGAGCGAGCCATCACCCTCGCACAGCGCCAGCAGCAGAGCCCGCAGGCGGCGCTCCTCCTCTGAGACCACGTGCTGACGGGCATCGAGGTAGGCCTGGGCGACGGTTGCCGAGACGATGTCGATGTAGCGCATCAGGAGCTCCGCGCCCACCAGCAGGCCCTCCCGCTCATCGGGCAGGGCGGCGTCCATGATCGCCCGCCAGGCGAGTCGTCCTCCCAGACGATAGGCGTGCAGGAGGTCCTCCAGCGGCATTCCCTCGCCTGCGCGAACCCGCGCCGAGGCCCGGAAGGGCTCCAGCTCGGCCTCGGCCGGCTCGCGGCCGGAGAGGGTGGTGCTCCGAAAGACCTCGAGGTTGTGCTCGATGATCTCGACGATCTTGCCCTCGATCAGGGGCTCGGGCAGACGGCGGTAACCGCTGATGCTGCTGCGGAAGGCCGCCACCATCCGCTGGGTGAGCTGCTCGAAGTCCAGGCTCCGAACGATCTGGCCGAACTTCTCGTGATCGCTCACAGCGATCCTCGCTGGTGCATCGGCGACTGACATCGCGACAAAGTGTATGTCTCCAGGACTCACCCCACACTTCGCCCAGGAGCGGAACGGGCCCTGGAGACCAGAGCCCGTTCCGCTCGGCGCTGTGCTGCTCTGGAGGCTACGGTCCGGTGAAGCTCCCGGCGTAGCAGGCTCCGCGACTGCAGTTGTCCGCCTTCAGGATCGCCCCGTTGAAGAAGTCGGACACGAGCTGCTGCTCCGCCGGTGCCGCCCTGGGCGCGCCGTGAGGGTCTTCGCCTGTGCGGTTGGGCAGGTTTTCATAGGGCGGCGGTTCGGTGCCCACGAATTTGCCTGAGCCCACCGGGCTTTCGCGGATCGGCCCAATGTCCCAGTAGTAGGCCGCCGAGCCCGTGTATGGGTACTGGCGTATCGAGGGAACGTTCCACAGCACGTTGGTGCTGGGCCACCGTCCGCTGTAGAGCACAGGGCGATGGGCGGAGGCGCCTACCGTGCGCGCCTCGACATCGGCCTGGTAGTCGGTGACCTGGTGGTCGCCGAAGGCGACGTCCAGGAGCACCTGATGAGCTGGCGTGTCTGGCAGTGGGTTGCCGGTCATCCGCTCGGCATAGCCGTCGGGCTCACCCCGGTCCCACAGCATCTGCATCAGATCCAGCACCAGAGGCCGTGAGGTTTCGTTGGGGTAGGAGGGATCGAGCACCTGCGCGAATTCGTCGAAGTCGACCGAACGCGGCAGCAGCACCGAGTAGTTCATCGCCGGCACGCCCAGCGATGAGCGGGTGAAGTCGGGGGAGATCGCTGTCAGCGCTCCACCCATGATGCCCCCCTGGCTGTTGCCGTTGTAGAACAGATGGGCCGTGTTGAGCACCGAGCCGCTTGCCAGCGTCCCGTCCTGATGGAAGGCGGCGTTGGTTGTGAAGCCGCTCGAGCTGGTCAGCGCCCGACCCAGGAACAGCTCGTCGAGCAGGCCCTGCTGGAGCCGGTCGGCCACGGCCGGGAACGCCGAGGCGTTCTCCAGCGAGGCCACCACAACCCCCACGTCCGATTCGGCCATCCCGATCTCATCGGTGGCGCACTGGAGGATCTTGTGCGCCTCAGACAGGCTCCGCTGTGGGCTCGATGCGACCTCCGAGGCGCTTCCCAGCAGTCCGTGCCCGTACAGCGAGGGGCGCGCCGCTTCAGCCGGTCCGCTGGCCACAGAGGCGGGGATGATGCAGTCAAAGTTGGCCGTCCAGGAGCCGTCCTGGATGGGCGCGCCTTCGGCGTCGAGGTGCATCCTGCCACCGGGACCACAGTTGGGGAACAGGAAGCAGGGCACCTGGAAGGTGCCTTTCACGCGACGGGCGATCTGGCCCGGGTTGGGTTCGTTTTCGACCTTCGTCACGCTGAAAGCCGGCGAGACGCCCTGTGGGATCCCGTCTTCGAGGTTGGCATCACCCAGCTGGGCAAAGGCGTTGTTGCGCATGGCGAGCATGCGTCCGGTGTTGTTCGCGTCGCTGGCCACCGTGAAGTCCCACGCCAGGTAGAGGTTGCTGCGCTGGATGCCGGCACCTTCGAGGGTCGAGAAGAGTTCTTCGAAGTGCGGGCGTCGGACGTTGATGGCTTCCTGTTCGGAGGGAACCTGGTCGCGGTAGTAGCGGAAGCCGGCCGGCGCTTCGAGACGTTCACCGGCAGCGTTTTTGAGGCGACGCATGGCCACGATGTAGCGGTGCCCGGAGGTGAAGTTGACAGCCGGGTGGATCTCCAGCACGCGCTGCGAGGCATTCGACGCGGTCGAGTCCATCTCCACCCAGATCGGCCAGCGCTGACCCGTCTGCGCATCGATCACAACGACTGGCGCGTTGGCGCGTGTGTACTGCTGAAGGTGGTTGACGGGCACCGCGCCCGTGGTGCGCAGGTCGGCCGTCGTTTCCATACCTGGGACCTTCACCAGGATGGCCGAGCCGGGGCTGAAGCCGTCGGCTTCGTTGTATGGCCCCGCTTCGATGTGGGTGCCATAGGCGTTTGCCGGCGTGCCGGGGGTCTTGAAGCTCACCCTGCGACCGGTGGCGCTGCTCGAATCGGCCACCGTGTAGTAGTCGTCGGGGAACGGCAGCATGCACACCGAGTTGCCGGGATCGGCGATGAACTCGCAGTTTTCCGCTTCGCTCGTTTCGATCGGGGGCAGGGACTCGCTCGGATGCTTCGAGCTCGAGTGCTGCGGCGAAGCCTGTGCTGCCCCAGCGAACACCATGACGGCAAGCGCCGCGACGATCGCGGCGGCCATCCTCAAACGAATCTTCATCGCCAATCTCCCTCTGACATCGTGTCGACCGGTCCAGGACGATGCGCGCTTCATGCGCACGTTCCCCAACCCGGCCCTCTCCTGCCCGGGAGCCTAGTTACTGCTGTCAACCCCGTCGATGTGAGGCAACCCAGCCTTTTTGCTGTTTGTTTGGGCTCGCTCCCAAGTTTGGGCCCGCAGGTGCTACCACCGGAGGTGTGCGCTGGAGTCAAGCGCAGGCGGATGCCGATGACGCCCCATAGAGCGCCTATAAGATGGGGACAGTGGTGTACCTGACGTCCCAGCAACTCCGCGCAAAGACGCCCCCGTCCCAGCTCGCCCCTGTCTCGAGACCCGGATGATCGTCCGAGTGAGCGACGCCCAGCAGCGGGCGATCCTGGGATCGATGACAGACATCGCACTCGCCCACGGCGAAGCGGGAGTCAGCGACGCCGACCGCTTCACGATCGACACGGCCGCCCGGATCGTGCTGGGCCTCGCCGACGGCGTGCCCGCTGATCTCGCGCCCTGCCCTCCGGACGCGTTGGCGCGGGCCATGGATGGCGACGAGCAGGATGCCGTCCAGGCCGTTCGCATGCTGGCGGTGATGTCGCTGGTCGACGGGGCCATCGACGACGAGAAGATCGCACTCGTTCAGCAGTATGCGACCGAGCTGAACGTCCACGAGGCATACCTGCTCGTTCTTGCCACGGCGGCGGCGGGCGAGCTCGACGCCGCCTCGGCGTGCATGATGCGCAAGAACGCCGAGACCTTCCCCGGCCTCGATCTCAGCGGCATGGACGCGGACCGGATCGCTCCCTTCCTCCCATACCGAGACGGCGGCGAGGATCCCGCGCTGGTGGCGCGCTACGAGGCGCTCGGCGAGCTCGACCCGGACACCTTCGGTCGCGCCTTCTGGACGCACTTCAAGACCAACAAGTTCGCCTTTCCCGGCGACCCCAACGGCCTCGCCGAGGCGTTCACCACGAGGCACGACACCTCCCACGTGCTAAGCGGCTACACCACCTCGGCGCCCGGCGAGCTGCTCGTGTCGACCTTCATCGCAGGGATGCATCCCGAGCAGCCCATGGCCGCCGAGGTCTTGCCTGCGCTGTTCTCCTATCACCTGGGGATCGCCATGAACGAAATCGCCTCCGTGCGCCAGGCGGCGTTCGAACCGAAGGCCTTCTGGACAGCATGGGATCGCGGGGCGGCCACCACCGTCGACGTTTTCGAGCCCGAGTGGGACTTCTGGTCACATGTCGAGCAGCCCCTGCAGGAGCTCCGCCGGGTCAACAACGTGCTGCCTGTGGATCCGGCGCTGCGGGCCTGAGCAAAGCGCCACGTCTCGCAGCTACGCAGGTGACCGGTCGCTCTGGAAAGCGCGCACAGAGCAATAGGCACAGAGGCGCAACGAGGCGCACCTCCAGCTGTCGCGCTCTGTCTGGCATCATCGTTCCATGGCTGAGGCAAAGGCAGAGACGCTCGGCGCCGCACCCGTGGAGAAGATCAAATGGCTCGATGAGGTGGCCAACCACGATTACGCCGCCGCCGGCGCCTACCTGTCGCTCAAGTTCGACGAGGAAACCGTGCACAAGACGGTCAAGCGGCTACGCAAGGCATCGCTCACAACGCGGCGGGCGAACGACATCCTGCGCGCCGCGGGGCTGACCGCCGCGCCGTTGGAAGATCCAGGCGTGATCAAAGACATGATCAAGGTGATCGAGGGCAAGCATCTGAGCCCGGTGCTCGTGGTCAGCGGCAAGTGGGGCGCAGACATCGCCGATGGCTATCACCGCGTATCGCTCGTGTACCGCATCGACCCCTACGGAGCGGTCCCTCTCAAGCTGGCCTGACCATGCCGATCATCGGCCGGCCTCGCGATGATCGACCTCCGGGGGGCGGTACTCTCTCTCACCGGCTTTGTCCGTATCGAGCGCCCCGGATCCAGCGCGGCGGGAGGTCGGGTCTCCCCCCGCTCCGCGCAGGAGGTATGCGCAACCGACTGCGATCAGCGCCCCGGCGATGGGACCGAGGACGTACACCCAGCAGCTGCTGAAGTGCCCGCTCACCAGGGCGGGGCCAAAGGAGCGTGCGGGATTCATCGAGGTGCCGCTTACGGGGGCCGACCAGAGACCCGCAAGCGCGATATACCCACCTACTCCGAGCGCAGCGACGGCGCCGACGTTCTGGGCGGCGGAGGCGGTCCCAAGGATCACGCTCACCAAGCTCGCGGTGAGTACGACCTCCATCAGCAGCGCCTGCCAGTTCCCGTAGCCGGGCCCGGGCAACGTGGCCCCAAGATGCTGGACGTTGCCGAACACGGCGTAGAGAAAGAGGCACGCGAGGGTTGCGCCGATGAGCTGGACAGCGACGTACCCGGGCAGACGCTTCCAGGGAAAGTCTTTGCGAAGGGCAAAGGCGAGCGACACGACGGGGTTCAGGTGAGCGCCTGAGACTGCACCCATGAAGAGGATGATCGCCGTGACCATGAGCCCAGGCGCGACCACGGCGGCGGCCAGGCTGACCTGGCCCTTGCCGTGCATGAGCCCACCGCCAGCGGCTACGAGCACCAGCATGAAGGTTCCAAGCAGCTCAGAGAAGAGCCTTCGCCACTCCAAGCTCGGGTCGTCGAACTCGGCCCTGGAGCCGAACTCGAGCGCCAGCACGTGCTCGGTACGCGGGCCGAGCCGTCCGGGGACCTCCTCCCACTGCACGGCGCGCTCATCAGGCATCGACTCAACCTAACACGGGCGTCTGTGAACGAAGCGACAGCATCGTGGGTGCGCGCGGCCGAGCTTCGCGCGATGCGCCTGGGCGTCAGAGACGCCCGTTGTCGCGCAGCCAGACCAGCGCGCGGAGGGTGACGCTGCCACGCCAATCGGTCGTCTGGGCGGGCGACCAGGCCAACCAGTCGAACATCCAGCCGCCGTCTTGGAGCTGTTCGGCTTCTACGGCGTCGAGGTGAGCCTCGATCTGACCCTCGCTGAGCAAGCCACGCGATCGGCTTCCCGGGCGTGGGGAGAGGTCGAGGGGGCGTAGCGCCTCGCCCTCGACGCCGCCGACGGGCACGACCGCGGAGGTGTCCATACGAGCGGCGAGCGACACGATCGCCGCACAAGCACGCTGCTCGTCGGGAACCGCGTCGAGGAACGCGCAGGCGAACTTCAGCCAGTACCCGCCCGGCTGCTCGGCGGTTTCGATCGAGCGCCAGCACCATCCGGTGGCGCGGTCGAGCCATATGTCGTCCATTACGCCGCTCGTATGGAGAGCCCCAGCCAGCGCGAGCGTAAGCACAGACCCTGGCTCGGGCTGGAACCACGCGGCGTGCGGGTATCGCTCGAAGCCGGGCAGCACCGACGGGATGCCGCCGTCCGGCGCGGCGATCCGCGCGATCCAACGGCGTGCATCGCGCGCCAGCTCGTGGTCGGCGGCGTCGACCTCGCTCAGGATCTCCAGGGCGTACAGCGTTGGGGCGGGCTGGCTGTCCGGGCAGCGCAGATCGGGCTCCAGCGCGTGGCCGAAGCCGCCGTCGGGGTTGCGATAGCCGCGCAGCGCCTCGACGACCGCCCCGGCGCCCCCATCGGCGAACAGCATGCTGTATCGATGCCGGTCCACCAGACGAGCGGCTGACCAGATGAAGCTCTCGGCGCCACGGCGATCGATGGGCATGCCTCGGCAGGCTACGCGGCGGTGGGGCTGCGGTCTTTGAGAAATCGGACAGGCGAGACGCCGGCGAGTTGTGTCACCTCGGCGGTCATATGCGCCTGATCGGCGTAGCCGGCATCGAGGGCCAGCTCGACCAGCGGCGCCGGTGCAAGTGCCTGCAGCCGGCGGAAGCGCAACACACGCTGAAGCATCTTCGGCCCATAGCCGGCCGCATCGCGTACGCACCGGTGCAACTGACGTGCGCTGAGGCCAAGCTCGGCGGCAACCGAGCCGACACGCGCTCGCGGCGCTCCCAGTGCCGCGACCGCGGCGCACACCAGCGGATCGAGCTCCGCGGCGCGCAGCTGAACAGCTCTGAGCAACAGGCCGTGAGGATCGGTTGACACGGCCACCCGCTCGAGCAGGGATTCGGCCTCGCCGCGTCCAAGAACCTCGGCGGCGTCCAGCGAGATGTCGCACAGCTGCGAGGCCGGCAACCCGAGGATCGCGCCGGCTGTTCCAGGGCGCAGCCGTACCCCGACGAGCCGCGAAGCCGGCGCCAGCGAAACGACGCGAGGACCGGTATCGGGGCCGGCGATCGTGAGCCGCTCCCCCGACCAGATCAGATCGACGCATGCGTCGGGCACGATCCGCTGGTCATGCTGAGTCGTTGTGCTCTGCTCCCACGTGCACGCCACCAAGGGCGAGTCGACGAGGCGCTCGACGTAGCTCATACCCCAACGCTACCCCGATCGAGCGATCAAATCAGGCGAGGAACCCCAGATGGGCCACTGGCGGCCGGCGCCCGGAATAGCTGGCGCCGGCCGCTATGGCGAACATCCGGTCCGGATGACCCATCTCGCCGGCCCGGCGGATCAGCCGAGGACAGGCACCCCCTCGCCCTCGCCTGCCGCAGCGCGCGAAGTGCTCGCTGAGGGAGCGGGACGGAGCGCAACCGGGGTGAGGACGACGGCAACCACAACGATCGACGCGAGGACCGCCCAGGTCGGAACCCTGCCCCATTCGCCCAGCAGGAGCAGGAAACCGGGAACCGAGCAGGTGGTAACCGAGAGGATCAGCGTCAGCCAGCCCGCCAGAGCGGTCAGCCGCTCGATCCCGAGCGCCAGCACCACCCAGAACAGCCCCCACAGGACTGCCCACTGCAGCCACAGCAATCCAGTGGGCGTGTCGTGGAAGCGGAGAATGTTCGTCAACCCGAAGCCGGTGGCCATGACGGCGACCCACAGCGAGTACCAGCCGATGCCGCCACTGTTGAAGCCGGCGAGGTTGACGATGCCCACGTAGAGGTAGGTGAACCCGAACAGGAAGATTCCCGCCGCCCCGAGGATTTCTGCAGGGCCCTTGGCGGTGGCGATCAGGTAGAAGGGAATCGCGGTCTGAAGAGTCCCCACGAACAGGTTGAAAACGGCCACGCCCTTGGCGTCGGCCTTACCGAGGAAGAGCAGCCCGTTCAGGAACAGAACCGCCCCCACGAACAAAAGCCCAACGGAAGACATTGTCTCAGAGCTCCTTTGCCGATCCGAATTCTCAGAAGTAGGCGTTGGCCGGGAAGGCGGCGCCATTGACGATGTGGTCACCGATGGCCGATGCCTTCAGGAAGGTGGGGTTGTGGGTGGAGATCGTGCGGACGTTGCGCCAGTGGCGGTCGAGGTTGTGCAGCGACTGTGTCGCCGAGGCTCCTCCCACGTCGAAGAGCTTTGCGGCGGTCGCGTATGAGAAGCGGTCGACGGCGACCTTCGCCTCTGCAGCTGCAAGCTGCGCCGCGGCGGCGGCCTCCACGGTTGGCGCACCGTCCTCGATCGAGTCGAACGCATCCTGGATCTTCTCGGCAGCGATCAGAACGATCGCCCTGGCGGCGAACGCATCCGCCGCGATCTCACCGACCACCTGCAGGATCTGCCGATCCTCCGTGGGCGTCTGAGGCGGCGTGGCGTGACTGAAGTTACGCGAGCGGCGCCCCAGCCACGCGACCGCATCGTTGCGGACGCTGGCAAGCACGCCGGCGGTGACGCCTTGGAGGTAGAGCTGCAGGAACGCCCCGTGGTAGCTGGGGGGCTGCTCGCCGTCCGGCTCGCCGAGATCGAAGTACTCCTCCTCGGCGACACGCACGTTCTCGAGGCGAGTCGTTCCTGTGCCGGTGAGACGCTGCCCGAAGCCGTCCCAGTCGTCCTCGATCGTCACACCCTCGCGGTCGATGGGAATCACCGCGCCGGCAATTCGTCCGTCGGGAGCGGACGCCCAGATCTGGGTGTAGTCGGAGTACAGGGTCCCTGTCGAGTAGTACTTCGCCCCGTTGAGCAGGTAGCCCCCGTCGGGGTCAGGGGTGAAGGCCGTCTCGAAGTACAGACCGACAGGGAGCTTGCTCTGCTCGCTGAAGCCGTTGCCGACGATGGCGCCTGAGTTCAGCAGGGCCAGACCTCGCGCGCGGGCATCGGGGTCGCCCGTGGTGAGCTGCTGCTCCACGAACCAGAAGTGAGTCCGGAGGATGTGCGCGACGTTCGAGTCGGCCTCGGCAAGCGCGATCAGGGTGTCGAAGAACTCACGCACACTGGCCCCACCGCCGCCCTCCTGGACGGGTATCCGCAGCCTCCCAAGTCCCGCCTCCTTGATCCAGCCGATCACCTCGAATGGGGGTGTGAGCTCACGCTCACGTGCCTCCGCGCCGGCCGCGATGCGCTGCAAGAGCTCCTCGAGCTCGGGTGAGCCGGACTGGATCGGCGGCGCCTGCGATGCATTGATTGCCATGACTCCTCCAACTAAGATCATAATGTTGGGTTAATTACTGAGGTTTGGAGGGTCCCAGATTGACGCCGAGCGTCAAATAGCGATTACCTGCAGGGTGATAACCCATCGCTATGACGCCGGCTTGAGGGACCGGCCCCCTGCGACATCTCCGAGCGGCGCGCTACTGGTCTTCGGCCTGCCGCTTGAGCCCGTCGGCGAACTGCTGGAAAGACGGGCCGAGGTCGGGTATCGACCTGACGATCACACCCGCGAGCGGACCGGCATACTCCTCGCGCATGGTGAAGCGAGTGCCTGCTCCGTCCGCGTCGAGGGTGTAGGTCCGAACCCCAGTGAAGAGGCCCAGCGGCATACCGCCGCGGACAACGATCTGCTGGGGCTCGCGCAGCGTCACCACCTTGACGGGAAAGGCGCGACCGGGGTTGGCCTCGACACTGATCGAGAGCTTCTCCCCGAGCCCCAGCACCCCATCGACCTTCGTGACGCCCGACTCCCAGCGAGGCCATGAGGCGACATCGGAGAGCACCTCCCAGACCCGCTCGGGTGAGGCGTGGATAAGCGATGTTGCCTCATAGGCGCGCATGACGTGTCTCCTCTCGCGGGTGCGGTTCAAGGCGCTTGGTCAGCTCGACGGGTAGCTGGCCACGACGGTTGCTTCACTCGGCATCGGGGGCTCGACGCAGCGCTCGGGCAGCCCACGCTGAAACTCGGCGAACTCGGGCAGCGATGTCAACGGGTTCTCATCGCCCTCGAGGCGAGCGACATGCAGGAAGGTGACACCGTCGGCAAGCCGCAAGGTCGAGTACTGGAAGTGGCTCGGCTGCAGGCGAGCGAGCGCCGCATACACGTCCTCAACCAGACGGACGTTCTCATCGGCCGCCTCGGGGCTCGTTCGATACCGGACGACCACTGTCTTGCTCACATTGTCTCCCTGTTCGATGTCCACACCACGCTGACAGCGCCCGCCCACCATACAAGCATTACTTTTATTTTGCAAGCAGAGTTGCGAAATGTGTTCACGGTGGCATGACGGCATCGTATGCTGGGACTCTGGCTAATGAAGCGCAGCTACTCACAGCTCTGCGGCATCGCAACGGCGCTCGACCTGGTCGGCGATCGCTGGGCACTGCTGATCCTGCGCGACCTGATGCTCGGAGCGATGCGCTTCAGTGAGCTGTCCGCGGGACTCCCTGGAATTGGCAGCAACACGCTGACAGCACGCCTCAAAGCACTCGAGACCTCGGGCGTCATCCGACGGCGCCTGCTGGCCCTCCCAGACGGCGGCACGGTGTACGAGCTCACCGACTACGGACACGAGCTCGAGCCAATTCTCATGGCGCTCGGGCGCTGGGGAGCGAAGAGCATGGGGGAGCTGGCGCCCGAGGTGGCCACGCGGTCTCGATGGCTCGCCGCCGCCATGCTGGCCTTCCACGACGAGAGCCGCCGCGTGGCGGCACCCACCACCTGGGAGCTCAGGCTCAGCGATGGGCCATTCACCGTCCACGGCGACGGCTCACAGCTGACCGTCACCGCCGGCGCACCGGAGGAGGCCGACCTCGTGGTGAGCAGCAGCGACATGGACCTCCACATGCTGCTGACGGGACAACTCACTCCCAGCGAAGCGCTGGCGAACGGCGCTGTGGTGGTCAGTGGCGACAGCGAGGGGCTGCAGCAGCTGCTCGACCTCTTCGCCTTCCCCGGGTGATCGCGCTGCGAGACGCATCGGACGCTGAGCGAAGGGCGTCCTGACGCTGGTCGGCGAACGCGCTGAACGCTGCGGCAGTTTGAAGGCCGGCCGGGCCTCTCGAAAGGTACGCTGAGGTCATGCCGATGCCCAAGCGCGCGAGCGTCGATGACTTCTTTGCGCAACTGACCGACGTCCAGCGGCCGCACCTCGAGGCGCTCAGGAAGCTGAGCCGCGAGGCCGACCCGGAGGCACGGGAGAAGCTCAAGTGGAATCTGCCGGTGTACGTCCGCGATGAGAAGACGAGCCTTTGGATGCTCCAGAACTTCAAGAACCACTGCTCGCTGCGATTTCCCCCTCCGTTCTTCGCCACCCAGAAGACTGCGGTCGAGGCGGCCGGCTACGAGGCCGGTCAGGGCTTCATCAAGCTCCCCTACGAGCGCGAGCTGCCGATCGAGCTTCTGAAGGCCCTGCTGCGGGCACGGGTCGAGGAGTACGCAGCCACCGGTGCCGGGTGGAACGACCGCTGAGCCCGGCTAGGTCGAGGTGGGAGGCGGCCGGCCCGCCGGCGTGCAGCGAGTAGCCGCTGAGCGCGAGCACCGAGATCGAACCAGCGCTCGCCACACCGCCGTCGCGAGCGTCCCCAAGTGGGGAGAGTCAGAATCGCACGGGAGGCTTCGGGCCCTGCCCTAACCGGCCTGCCGTAGCGCCGCTTGGAGCGATGAGGCAAAGCCTTCACTTGTGTAGGTTGCCCCCGAGATGACGTTGATTTCGGCGCTCTGTGCCTGAAGGGCCTCGGTGCGGAGCATCGGGGCGACGTGTTCGCTTATTTCCTGCGAGAGCGCATGTTCGGTGGGCATCTGAAGCGCCTTGACGTCGACGATCTTGCCGCCTTGCTCGGTGACCGACACCTGCACCGGCCCGTAGGGATTTTCGACGACCGAACCTGTGTAGGTCGCCGGCGCTGATGAGCCCTGCGAAGCACTCGACCCGCCGGCGCTGGACTGTGAGCCGCAAACACGCGGAGGTTCGCAGGGACCGGACCCGGAGCCCGCCGACCCGCCACTGCTGGAGTTGCTCCCCGGCCCCTGTTCGCCGCCACTACTGCTGCCGCTGCTGCGGGTCGTGCTGGCCTGCCGCACGGGCGCCAGTGCGCCGGTTCCGTTGCCCTCGCTGCGGAGATAGATAACCACGAGCACGGCGACGACCGCGACCACCAGCGCGGTGCCCAGGGAGCGAACAACCAGCCTCACCGTTTTCGCTGCGATCACGGTGCGCCTCCGATCAGATAGGGCTCGACGCTCGCCGAGTAGGAGATCGTGGCGTCGTCAAAGATGATGATCGAGCCGTGGTCCGGGAGCCTCGCGGCCCACTCCGCGCCGGCTCGGCCCATCGCGAATGCGGCGGTGGCATAGGCATCCGCGACTGCGAGATCGGGGCCGACGATCGTGACCGACAGCACCCCCTCTGGGGCAAGCCCGGTGTGCGGATCGCGGATGTGCGGGCCCCGCTCGTATGTGCCCGAGGTCGCGACCGCCCCCGCACGAATACCGAGCACCGCAGCGACCGCGAGCCGCTCACCGGGGTGCTGGATGCCAACCCGCCAGCAATCGCACCCATGGGGGGCTCCGTTCAGGCGGATGTCCCCGCCCGCGTTTACGCACCAGCGCTTCGCCCCCGCTCTCCTGAGCAGACGCCCGGCACCCTCCACCGCCCAGCCCTTCACGAACCCCGACGGATCGAGGCCGTCGCCTAGACCCGCCATCGGCGCGCCAACATCGAAGTAGCCTCGCGTGCCCCGGCGCAGCGACTCACAGCGCCCGAGCACCGACCGCACGCTCATGTGCGCGTCCGCCAGTGCGATCTCGCCGCGGTTGAGCCTGCTGATGTCGCTGTCCTCGCGGTAGGTGCTGAACGTCTCATCGACGAAGCGCAACCACGCGAACAGGCGATCGAGGATCCTCTCGTCGAAGCCGATGTCGCACACCTCGACGATCACTGGCATCCCCATCACGTGCTCGATCCGCTCGATCGGTGCAGGGGGGCCGACGGCGAGCGGCCGGCAGAGCGTGGATGGCGAGAGCGTCATCGTTGCCTCTCAGGCGGCGAGCGCGAAGCGCTCGTTGTGGATCTGATCCTCAGGCACCCCGAGCCGATCGAGCGCCTCCCGCGTGGCCTGCATCATCGCGGCCGGCCCGCAGATGAAGACGTCGCTGCCAGCGATCCGGGGGACGAGCTTGACGAGGCTCTGCGGGCTCAGCAATGTGGCTCCCCTGCGAGAGGTGTGATCACCGACCAACAGGTGAAGCGTCGCGCCGTTGCGTTGCGCTATCTCGTTGAGCTCCTCCTCGAAGATCGCTTCGCTCCTCGAGATGACCCTGTAGAGGAGCGTGACATCGGCCGACTCGGAGAGCTCCTCGAACAGCGCCCGCAACGGGGTGATGCCGATGCCGCCCGCAATCAGGACGACCTCGCGCCGTCGCCTCGCCGTCGATGTGAACACCCCGAATGGTCCCTCGACGAACACACGCGTTCCCGGCTCGAGCTCGCCGAGCGCCCCGGAGAAGTCACCCACGTCCTTTACGGTCAGCCGCAGCGAGTCGCCACTGGGAACCGCGGAGAGCGAGAAGGGATGCGATTGCCACCAGCGCCCCTTCGTGGCGAACCGCCACAGCATGAACTGGCCCGCCTGTGCCCTGAGCGCGTGAAGCTCGCGCCCTGCGACCTCGATGCTCGTTACACCGGGCCCCTCTGCCGTGACGCTCCTCACCCGAAGTCTGTGCCTCACCGCGCTTCGCGTGGGACGGACGACGCGGTAGGCGAGCAGGATCGCGAGAGTTGCAACGTACAGCGATATCCAGTAGTCCGCCTGCACCGGGTGGACGGCGAATTCGTTGCCGGTCGGCAGTTGGTGCAGGTAGCCGAGCGCGATGCCGGCATAGACGGTGAAGTGCACGAAATACCAGCTCTCGTACCTCATCCGCCGGCGAGCGATCGTGATCGAGCTGAGCACGACAAGGACCATGATGCCCGTCCCGATCGTCGCCGTGATCATCCCCGGGTAGACGCCCAGCAAGCGTGAGAACTCGTGCCCGAAGGTGAGCCGGTCGGCGAGCGAGTAGCCCGCGGTGATCAGCAAGGCATGGGCAACGATCAGCGACACGCAGAGCTTGCCGTTGACCCTGTGCCAGACCGTCAGCCTGTCGAAGCCGACGAGCCGCTCCAACGGCGGGAGCCGCGAGAGCATGAGCACCTGAAGCAACGCGAGGTAGACGCCAAGCAAACCGGTGATCCTGCCGAGACTGGTAAATGCTTCAGGGCGTCCATGCACGCCCGAGATGCCTCCGTCGTGCAGCCACATCCACACGATCGCGGCGCCATTCCCAGCGATCATCAGCGTCAGCGCTGTTGCACTCGCTACCCTCCGCGCCTCCTGCGGCCCGACGCGCCGCTCCCGGATGCGCTCTGTACGGGCTGCGTTGCCCGCGAGCGCTTCGCCCCCCTGGCGGAGTGCCGCCATCCTAACTCCGAGATATCTCGATCGCATCCATGATTCTTCTCCCTGCAGGGAAGCGGGTACTCCTAAACGCCCGATGTCGCAGCCGTGAGAACTTGCTCACCCAGGGTGGAGACCACACCACGGGGCATACGATCAGCGCATGGCCTCGATCACTGACGCACAGCGCGACGGCGCCCGCGCGCACATCCGCGACCACGCCGTTGGAGAGGCGGCGCGCATCGGGCGACTGTCGCGGATCCGGGAGTTCGTCCTTGGCGCCCAGGACGGGCTGCTCGTGCCGCTCGGAGTCGTCACCGGCATGGCAGCCGCGAACCCCGGTCAGGCTGCGATCCTCGTCGCCGGACTCGCAGAGGCAGTGGCCGGCGCGATCGCGATGGGTGGTGGCTCCTACCTTGCGAGCGAGGCCGAGGAGGGGCTGTATGCGGCCGAGATACGTGACGAGGGCCTCGAGATCGAGGCCGAGCCGGAGCGAGAGGTCGCGGAGCTCGCGCTGATCCTGGAGGACGAGGGACTCGACCGCGAGTCAGCCGAACAGGTTTCCCGCGGACTGGCCGCGAACCCCAACGTGTTCCTCCGAACCAAGGTGCAAAAGGAGCTCGGCCTCTCGCCCGACGCTGGCGGCGCAGCGATCGGCGATGCACTTGTCGTGGGAGCAACCTATCTCTGCGCGGCCGTCATCCCGCTCTGGCCCTACTTCTTCTTCTCCATCGCAACAGCCCTACCAGTGAGCCTCGTCTGCACACTCGCCGCCCTGTTCGCGCTCGGCATCGTCAAGGGCCGTGTCGCCCGCCAGCACCTACTCCGAGCAGGCATCCAAGTGCTCCTGATCGGTGGCGTCAGCGCCAGCGTCGGTTGGATCATCGGGCATGTCGTAACTAGCGCAGTCGGGTAGCCGCAAATGCTGCTCTCCGCCCCCAGACACCGCCGCGGACGGTCGACAGAAGACGGCGTTCGCTGTCGTGGTCGGTGCAACTACATCGACCACAGGGCTTCGGTGGGTGAGAGCCGGGCGGCTCTTATGGCAGGAATGAGTCCTGCGACCGCACCGATGATGAGAGACGCGGCAATTCCGCCGGCCCACGCTTCGGTGGGGATGACCGTGGTCCAGTGTTTGGTGTGGGCGTAGACGGCTGTCGACACTGCGCCGAGGACGACCCCCACGGCTCCGCCGATCAGACCGAGGAGGATCGCCTCTGAAAGGAACTGTCCCCGGATCTGTCCGCGAGTCGCGCCGAGCGCCCGTCTGAGGCCGATCTCCGAGCGACGCTCAATGACGCTGATGATCATGATGTTCGCGACCCCAACCGCGCCTACCAGGAGGGCGACGGCGCCGAGGCCGAGGAACAGCCCGTTGAGGGCGCTCTTGGCGTCGGCTTGGGCAACAAGGGCGGAGGACGGTTGGCTGACGTTGACCGCGCTGGGACTCTCGGGGTTGGCGGTGGCGGCCAGGAGTTCGTCGACCGCGTCGACCCGGTCGCTCTCGGCCCGCAGGTAGGTGGTGGAGGGATGCCCGTCGAAGCCCAGGTACTCCTCCGCCGCGGGGTAGCCGACGAGGACGGAGGAGTCGATGGCCGAGGCGAGCACGGCCCGTTTGAGGATGCCCACCACGTAGAACCATTGGCCGCCCATCCAGATGCGCTCGCCGGGGTAGATGCGGTCGATGCCGAGTAGCTGCGCGGACGAGGCTCCGAGGACGGCGACCGGCTCTCGAGCGGTGGCGGCGTTCAGGTAATGGCCTTGAGCGACGGTGGTGGCAAGGACCGGGAGGAGGTCGAGAGATGCGGCTTGGACGCTCAGGCCGTTGGTCTCGACCGCGGGGATGTAGGGGTTGCGATAGGCGTTGGCGCCGCTGACCGTCCCTGTGCTCTGCACCTGCTGCACACCGCCGATACGGCCGATCATGCCCGGGGCCGTGGTCGGCAGCTCGGCGGTGGCGCCGGCGAGGCTCTGCCCGTTGCTGACGGTGAGCAGGTTGGTGCCGAGCTGGTTGATCTCGTCCAGCAGGCCGGCCTGGGAAGAGGCCGACAGGCCGAGCACGGCGACGATGGCGGCCACACCGATGGCGATGCCGAGCGCGGACAGCCCGGCCCGCAGCTTGCGGGTACGCAGCCCGACGGTGGAGAGCCGGGTCAGGTCGGAGAGCGCTAGACGCCTCCGGGTCAGGCTGGCGGAGGCGGTCACGAAGGCTCCTCGCCGGCGGGACCGGTGTCCGCGACGATCTGGCCGTCGAGGATCTCGACCTTGCGGCGCATCCGTTCGGCGATGGCGTGGTCGTGGGTGATGACCACGATCGTCGAGCCGGTCTGGTTTAGCTGGTCGATCAGGGCCAGGATGGACTGCCCGGTGGCCTGGTCGAGGCTCCCAGTCGGCTCGTCAGCGAGCACGATGGCGGGCCGGCCGACCAGGGCTCGGGCGATCGCTACCCGTTGGCGTTGCCCGCCCGAGAGCTGGGTGGGACGGCCAACGGGGCGCCCCGCCAGGCCGACCAGCTCCAGGGCCTCGAGGGCACGCCGGCGGCGATCGTCGAGGGGGATGCCGGCGTAGAGGAGCCCGTCGGCCACGTTGTCCAGCACGGTGGCATGCTCGGCCAGGAAGAACTGCTGGAAGATGAACCCGATCCGGGTGGCCCGCAGGTAGGCCACGTCCTCGTCGGCCATCGTTGCCACGTCGAGGCCGGTGACCCGTACGCGGCCGCTGGTGGGTCGGTCGAGGGTCCCCATCAGTTGCAGCAGCGTGGTCTTGCCCGACCCCGAGGGGCCGACGATCCCGACCAGCTCCCCCTCACCGATGGTGAGGCTCACCTCGCGCAGGGCCTGGACGGGCGGCTCCCCGGGATAGCTCTTGGTCACATCCTCAACGTCGAGCACGGGCACCCCCTTCACGCCATGAGTGGAGCTGTTGCCGGCGGCGCCCGCGTGGCTCTCGGGCGTGCGTGGCGGAGTGGGGGTCATGTTGCCGGGATCACCACTTCTTGACCGACGGCCAGCCCCAAGGCGGTGACCTGCACCAGCCCTTCGGCGTCGTCGAACAGCCCGAGCGACACTGGCACGAGATGGTGGGCCTCCGTTGCGCCGACGACCTCGACGGCGTAGCTCCCGCCGGACTGAGCCAGCAGCGCCGTCACCGGTACGACCAGCGCGTTGGGCACGCTGGCGGTGGTGATACCGACCTGCACCGGGGCCTGATCCCACCTACCCGTGGCGGCCGGGTCAGAGGGCGTGACGCCGACGGTGACGGTCGAAGCGCTCCCCGAGGAGCAGTTGTCCGTTGCCGGCCCGGCGGAGCTGGAGCTCGACCCGCCGGGAGCGGAGCCCGTCGGGCAGGTGGCGATGGCGCCCACCAAGGAGACGACACCTGGGGTGGACCGGTTGTCGGGCAGGGTGATGCTCACCTTGTCCCCGACCGCCATCGTGGCCTGCTCCGAGGTGCTCAGCGCGACCTGCACCTGGCGAGTGGTGGATGTGCCCTGCATCACCGTCCCACCCGCCTGGGCGCTGCTCCCGAGCTGTGCTGAGACGTTCGTCACCCGCACCGCGGAGGGCTCGAACACCAATTGGCCAAGAGTCAACGCGCCGTCCTGGGTCACGCCGAGAGCAGCTTGCAGCTTTATTACGGCCGCAGTGGTGGCCGCCCCGAAGGAGTCTGACGCTGGGTGCAGTTGAGCCGCTGAGGCATAGCCGAGCATGACCAGATCCGCGTTGAGCTCGGCCACGTCCGGGCCGCTCGTGCCGGCCGAGAGGGTCCGGTAGGCGGGGGTCGCGCCATGCAGAAGCAGCACCGGGCGATCGTTCACCCGGTAGAGCACGTGACCCTGCGAGATCACCTGCCCGGCCGCGGGCAGCTCGGTGTATATGCCGCGGGCTTGGTTGATCACGGAGTACGGCGAGCCGTCCGATCGCGCCCGATAGGTCAGGATCCCCGCCTCGGAGACCGTCGCCGAAAGCTCCCGCCGTTCCACCTTCACGGTGTTCACCGGTGACCGCTGCCCGGCGAGAGCCTGTTGCTTCGCGCCAGACGTGAGGACCACGCCGCCGGCGAGGAGTGCGGCAGCCGTGACCGCAGCTGCGGCGAGCCCGCTCCTCCGCCTCACCTGTGGGCTCCCGCTGCCCCGCCCAATGCGCTGCACTTCTGCATCGCGGCATTGAGAATGCTCATACCGCTGCTCGTTGCGGCGGAGGGGATTCGATTCGTGTCGACGAGGGGCTGGCCGGCGGCGGGGTCCGGAAAATCGCTAACACCGTTGGCGCGGATGCACTTTGCGAACTTGAGTGCCGCGGACTGCTGTTGGGTGCTCCGCGTACCGCCCTCGAACCCCGCCGGCTCCAGGCTCTTACATGCGCCGAGGGCCTGTGTGAATGTTGGGCTGCTCGTGTCCAGCGACGTGCCGTTGGCAACCTCATCGATGGTGAACTTGCCCGACGCACTCGGATCCGGAAACGTGGGGACACCCTTGCTGCGCATGCACTCCGCGAATCTCACCCCCTTCTGAGCGGCGGCGGTGGTGTTGCCCGCGCCTGCACTGCTACCGGCGGTGCTGTTCGCGGCGGGCGCGTTTGACCCGCACCCGCTGATCATGGCGACGCCGGCGATCAGGGCGAGGCCGGCAAACGGCCGCATTCGTCTGTTCATGCTTTCTCCTGGCGATAGTGGTTGCGTGACAGCAGCTCAATTCCCAGCTGCGACCGAGGGCCCGTGGGGGATCCAGCCGTTCCAGGCGCGCCTGGCCCAGGGGCGGGTATGGCGCGCACGCCGGTCCTTGGGAGGGCGGATTGGACGAGCTGCCGGGCGGCTTCCCCGGCTGCGGCGAGGAGCGTGGATGTGTCTTTGCCCTGCCCTTGCCCCAGCACCACACCGAGCGCTGTCAGCCGGCGCCCGCCGATCTTCACGTGCGTGAAGAAGGCCAAGCATCCCCCTGCTTCGGCGTCTGACCCGGTCTTGCCGGCATAGCCGTCCTCGATCAGGGGATTGAAGTTGGTGACGGTGCCGGCGACCGGCAACGTCACGCTGGCCGTCGCGATGATTTCGCGGAAGACGGGGAAGCGCATCGCCTGCTGGAAGACGCGTAGCTGATCGGCGGCGGTGGAGACCGTGCTCGGATCGAACCCACTGGGGTCGGTGTAGATCGTCTGGCCCATCCCGAGCCCTCGGGCTTCGGCGTTCATCTCGGCAAGGAAGCGAGTCTCGCTGCCTGCCACCAGTGCTGCGAGCATTTCGGCGATGTTGTTGCCGGAGGGGATCAGCAGCGCGTCCAGCAGCTGGCGCTCGGTCAGTTGCTCGCCGGCCTGCACCGCCACGACCGACCCACCTTCGGAGATGTCCTGGGCCTCGGCCTGCGCCTGCGCCGCAGTGACGGTGATCGTGAACCCTTCCTGCATGTCGCTCAGTGGGTAGTGCTCGAGGACCAGATAAGCCGTCATCACCTTCGCCACGCTGGCGATCGGGACCGGTTGCTCGTCCGGGCTGGCCGCCGGGCGGCCGCTGCCCAGCACCAGAGCCCCCTGTCCTTGCTGTGGCCAATTGACCGCCGGCGCGTAGGTGCGTCCGTCTCGACCGCCTCCTTCTTGTGGTTTCGAAGATGGCGTGCCCTTGAGCTTGTGCGGGACTTCGGGATGCACTGTGAGAGCGAGGAGTAGGAGGAACACACCAGCGAGCAGCACGCGTCGACGGCGGCGACGGCCGTATACGGTCACCCGGGTAGGGCGAGCTGCTGTTCGTACTGGTTCGCTGTAGCTCACGCCTCCAGTGAAGGTGGTGCGCGGTTGCCGGCATGTATGTGGTTTTCGATATGCCGACGATATGCGCCGGCTCTAGCATCGGGGGATGCGTGTGCTGCTCGTCGAGGACGAGCCATATATGGCAGAAGCCATCCGCGATGGACTGCGGCTGGAGGCCATCGCGGCCGACATCGCCGGCGACGGTGAAACCGCTCTGCAGCTGCTGAGCGTCAACGCCTACGACATCGCCGTCCTCGACCGCGACATCCCCGGATCGTCTGGAGACGAGATCGCCAAGCGCATCGTCTCGTCCGGCAACGGCATGCCGATCCTGATGCTCACGGCTGCCGACCGGCTCGACGACAAGGCCTCCGGGTTCGGCCTGGGCGCCGACGACTACCTCACCAAGCCGTTCGAGCTCCAGGAGCTCGTGCTCCGTCTGAGAGCACTCGACCGCAGGCGCGCCCACAACCGGCCGCCTGTACGAGAGATCGCAGGCTTGCGTCTGGATCCATTCCGCCGCGAGGTCTACCGCGACGGCCGCTACGTCGCGCTGACCCGCAAGCAGTTCGCAGTGCTCGAGGTTCTCGTCGCTGCCGAAGGTGGCGTGCTCAGCGCCGAGGAGCTATTGGAACGAGCGTGGGATGAGAATGCCGACCCCTTCACCAACGCTGTGCGTATCACCGTCTCGGCACTGCGCAAACGTCTCGGCGAGCCCTGGTTCATCGCCACCGTGCCCGGCGTTGGGTACCGCATCGACACTCAACCAGGCACCCGGACGGAGGGAGGAGACCGTGGATAGAGCCCCTGGTCTGAACGTGCACCGCCTCTCGCTCGCCAGGCTCACCCCGCGTCGGCTGCTTCACTTCCCCTCGTGGACCGTCCGCCTGCGCCTCACCCTGCTCTACGGTGGCCTGTTCCTCGTCTCGGGGGTGGCGCTGCTCGCCATCATGTACCTGATCTTCCGCCACCTCAGCGGGGTCAACCTGATCGTCTCGTCCGGTCCGCAAGGTTCGTCCGGTCCGCATGCGGTCAGCCATGTCACCCGACTGGCATACACCCACCTGGTCCGCCGTTCCAGCGCCGATCTCCGCCACGGGCTCCTTCAGGCCGCGATTGCGCTGGCGAGCATGACCTTGGTCTCGATCGCACTCGGCTGGCTGGTCGCCGGCCGAGTCCTGCGTCCGCTGCGGGCGATGACGGCGACCACCCGGCAGATCTCGGAGCGAAACCTGGACGAGCGCCTCGGACTCTCGGGGCCCCCCGACGAGCTGAAGGATCTCGCCGACACCATCGACGGCCTCCTCGCGCGCCTCGAAGCGCACGTCGCCGAGCAGCAGCGATTCGCAGCCAACGCCTCACACGAGCTTCGCACTCCGCTTGCGATCACGCAGACACTTCTCGACGTGGCCCGCAACGATCCAAACCGCGACAGCGGCGAGCTCATCGAGCGCCTCTCTGCCGTCAACACTCGGGCGATCGACCTCACCGAGGCGTTGCTCCTGCTCGCCCGCGCTGACCAGGGGTCCTTCACCCGAGAGGAGGTCGACCTGTCCCTCATAGCCCAGGAAGCCTCTGAGACGCTCCTCCCCTTCGCAGAAAAACGCGGCCTCACCATCGAGACCTCCGGCGATGTGGCCCCCACCACTGGCTCACGCCCACTCCTGCTGCAGTTGAGCACGAATCTCGTGCACAACGCCATCGTTCACAACCTGCCTGAACAGGGCACCGTGTGGGTTACGACGAGCGTTCACGCCGAGGGTGTTTCCCTCACTGTTGAGAACAGCGGGGAGAAGCTCGCCCCACAGCTGGTTTCCACGCTCGCCGAGCCGTTTCTTCGCGGCAGCGAACGCATACGCTCCGACCACTCGGGTGTCGGACTCGGCCTGGCGATCGTCAAGAGCATCGCCCACGCACACCACGGGAACGTCACCTTCACTCCCCGCGCCGCCGGCGGGCTTGACGTCACGGTGCAGCTACCCGCCGCACACACACGGGCTGCATAATCCCCGGATGCACTCGCAAATACGACGTTTCGATCATGTTGGCATCACCGTCGCCGACCTCGACGCGGTGACGGGGTTCTTCGTCGGGTTGGGCCTCGAGGTCGAGGGCCGGATGTTGATTGAGGGCGAGTTCGTGGACACCGTCATTGGCATACCCGACTCCCGCAGTCACATCGTCACGCTGCGGCTACCCGAGGGAGGTCCTGGGCTGGAGCTGTCGAGCTTCATCCAGCCGGACCACGAGCCAGGGTCGCCCACCGCCATGGCGAACGAGCTGGGCCTGCGCAACGTGTCATTCGAAGTCGACGACCTGCAGGCCACGGTCGATCGGCTGGCGGCGGACGGCTACGGCCTGGTAGGCGGCATCGGTCAATACGAGAACATCTGGCGCATGGCCTACGTGCGCGGGCCAGAGGGGATCATCGTTTCCCTGGCTGAGCGGATCGGCTGAAGCCACCGACGTCGCAGTTACGTGAAAGGGAGATCAGTGTCGGCGATAGACGAAAGCCAGTGGATCGCCACGAGGACGCCCGAGTTCCGCGCGCTCCACGACCGAGTCAAGGTGGCCACACGGCTCTCCGCCAAGCTCAGCGCGCTCTGCTACGACGAACCGGAGTCGGTCCAAGCGGCTTTCGAAGAGCTGATCGGCAAGCCCGTTGGCGACCGTTTCAATCTCGTTCCGCCCTTCTACAGCGACTACGGTCTGAACGTCACCGTGGGTCAAGCTGTGTTCATCGGCTACGAATGCGCGTTCACGGGCCACGCAGCCATCAACATCGCCGACGGGACCATGATCGCTCACAAGGTCAACCTCATCACGGCCGGCCATCCCGTTGAGCCCGACAAGCGGAAGGCATTTATAACCGCCGAGCCGATCACCATCGAGACAAATGTGTGGATCGGAGCCGCGGCCACGATCCTCCCCGGTGTGACGATAGGCGCCGACTCCGTGGTCGCCGCCGGAGCAGTGGTGACGCATGACGTCCCCCCTTCGACTGTCGTCGCAGGTGTCCCGGCGCGGATTATCCGACGGCTGTAGTTGCGCCAAGAATCCCCGGCCGAGCGGCGAGACGGCCGACCGCATGCGGCTGTGCGAGGCCCGCACTGGTGCCCCCCGCCGGCGTTGGCAAAATGCGGAGGGATGCCTGATGAGTTTCCTGAGCTGCTGGTCGCCGACAGAGCCCGCTGGCGATCCTGGCTCGGCGCACACCATCAGGATCAAAGCGGTGTCTGGCTCGTGCTCGCCAAGAAGCAGGTGATCGAGCCGACCAGGCTCACCTACGACGAGGCGCTCGAAGAGGCTCTTTGTCACGGCTGGATCGACGGACAGGTACGGCGCCGCGACGAGCGTACATTTCGCCAGCGGTTCACCCCCAGGCGGGCGCGCAGCTCGTGGTCACAACGCAACGTCGGTCTCGTCGAGCGGCTACAGGCGGAGGGCTTGATGCACCCGGCAGGTCTCGCGGCGGTCGCGCTGGCGAAGGACGATGGACGCTGGGATGCTGCCTACGCAGGTCAGGCAACGATCGAGGTGCCGGCGGACCTCACCGCGGCACTCGACGTCGAGCCTCGCGCCAAGGCTATGTTCGATCGTCTCAGCAGCCAAAACCGATATGCGGTCCTCTACAGGATTCACGAGGCCAAGCGCAGCGACACCCGAGCGCGGCGCATCGAGCGTTTCGTGGCGATGCTGGCGCGCGGCGAGACCATCCATCCACAGGGCAAAGCCAAGTAGCAGTCGCGCCGACGGCCCGCTAAGGAGGGCGGCACAAGCACCGCCGCGACGTGCTTGGCTTGCTTACGAAGTTGGTTGTAATCCGTACTTACGGCAGCCGGATCACACGCAGGGTCGTTGGCACAGGGCGCCAGCGACCCCGCGATGACGGCAGTCCGAGCTACTCGTCCCAGGCCTGAACCCCGATCTGACAAGCCACCAGGCCGTTGTCGATCTCGAGGACGGTGGCGCATGTGACGCCGGTGCCGTCCGGATAGCGGCAGGTCTCGATGAACGCCACCCCGCGTTCGTCCTGGACCGTGTGCCGGACGCGGTGGGTCATGTCCCGCCCACACACGTCCTCGATCCAAGTCTGGATCTCGCCGCGGCCGTGCAGCACGCGGGGGGCGCTTGGTTGAGCTACGTGATCGACGAGCGTCACCTCAGCATTCTCGGCGTACATGGCGAGCTGTGTACTCGCGTCGCGCTCCTCGATTGCCTGCTTGAAGGTGCCCAGGTCAAACGTGTGGATCGTGCTCATCGTGGCTCCTTGGTTAGGTGAATGGATAGTTGGTTGAGGTTCGCATGTTGATATGAGCCCGTTTCATGGGCGTCAAGCGAGCGTCAAAGCGCACTCGACGCTCTCGTTTCATGTCGTTAGCCGTTCGCGCCCGACGGTGAGAGGTACGCTTGGCTGACTATGCTGCGCATACAGCTGCTGGGGCGTATGACCGTGGAGTGCGACGGCGCCGAGCTGGCTGCGCCGAGCGCGCGGCGCGCATGGTCGCTGCTGGCTTACCTTGCGCTCTCGCCGGGGCCGCAGCCGCGGACAGATCTCGCAGCTCTTTTCTGGCCGGACGTGCTCGACGCCAGTGCCCGGGCGAGCCTGCGCAGCGCCGTGTGGTCCTTGCGCCGCACGCTGGGCCCGGCGGCTGAGCCACACCTGCTCGTCGATCGTAACTGTGTAGGTCTCGCGCCCGCTCCGGAGTTGTGGATCGACGTTAACGCCTTCAACGCGCTGGTCGAGGCGGGGCATGACCAAGAGGCGGTTGAGCTCTGCACGGGAGATCTGCTGACGGGTTTCGAGGAGGAGTGGGCACTGATGGCGCGCGATGCACACCGCGAGCGCCTGCTCGAGGCTCTCGAGCGCCTCGCCGAGAGCAGCGAGGCGGATGGCGAGCAGGACAAGGCGCTCGAATGGAGTCGCCGCGCGGTCGCGGTCGACCCGCTCAGCGAGGATGCACACCGCAGCCTGATCACACGGCTCGCCGCATCGGGAGACCGTGCGCGAGCGCTGATGGTCTACCGCGCGCTCGCCGAGCGCCTGCGGCGCGAACTCTCGGTCGCCCCTTCTCCCGCCACTCGTTCACTGGTCGAGCAGCTGCGGATCGACGCGGCGGAGACCCCACGGGATGGCCCCGCGGCGAGCGCCCCGCCGGACGGCCGCGTCGCAGCGCCGGCCTCGACGCAGGCTCTGATCGGCCGCGCGCCGGAGCTCGACCGTCTGCTCGAGGCATGGAGCACAGTGCGAACCGGGGCGGGAGCCGTGGTGAGCATCTGCGGCGAGGCGGGCATCGGCAAGACGCGACTCGCGAGCGAGCTCTTGGCGTGTGCCGACGCGCAAGGAGCGGCAACGGCGTCATGTGCCGCCCTGGACCTTGGCGGGGCAGCTCCATTCGGTCTGTGGGCGGAACTCTTGCGCAAGCTGCTTGTGGCCGTACCGATCCCTCCAGCCGAGGCCGCCTGGCCGGAGGATCTCGCTCGGTTGGTACCAGAGATCCTCTCGCTGCTCGAGCGGCCGGACTGCGAGCGCCCGTTCGTCTCCCCCGATCTGGAGCGTGCCCGGCTGCTCGAGGCGACGGTCGCGGCGATCGAATGGGCGGCACGTGCGCGTCCGCTTGCGCTGCTGCTCGAGGACACACACATAGCCGACCCATCGAGTCTGGAGCTCACTGGCTATGTCGCGCGCCGCATCGAATCGCTGCCAGTGCTGTTCCTGCTCACCCGCCGTCCGCTGCCGCGCTCCACCGAGGTTGATCGCCTCGAGCACGCGCTGCGCTCGCGAGGACTGTTGCGCGATGAGCTCGTGCTCGCGCCGCTCGAGTCCGCGGCCGTTTCGAAGCTCGCGCTCGACGTGGCGGCGCTGGCACAGGAGGACGTGGCGCGTGTCGTGCAGGCATCGGAGGGCAACGCCCTGTTGGCGGTCGAGACGGCTCGCGCGATCTCGCGCGGTGAGCGAGAGCTCGCAGAGGGTGTGCGCGGCGCGGTGCGCGGCGCGTTTGGGTCGTTGGGCGAGGCCGGCCGAGACTTCGTGGAGCTGGCAGCAGTCGCCGCGCGTGAGCTCGCGCATGCCGAGGTTGCGGCATTGCCGATCGAGGACTGCGCGGAGGCCGCCGTGCAGGCGCTCAACAGCGGGATGCTGGTAGAGCGCGAGCAGCACATCGGCTTCCGCCATGCGCTGCTGCGTGAGGCCGCGTACGCCGAACTGCCGCAACCGCGCCGCGCCGTATTGCACGAGCGATGGGCGCGGACGCTACTTGGCTGCGCGTCGCAGGGCGGTCCGAGCCGAGCGGCGGAGGTCGCGCGCCACCTACGGCTGGCCGGCAAGGATCAGCAGGCGGTTGAGCAGCTCGCCCTCGCCGCGGCCGACGCGCGGGCCGTCGGCGCGCTGATCGAGGCCGCCGACTACCTTGACGAGGCCGTCTCGATGGCGAGCGACAGCTCGGAGCTGTGGCTCGAGCTCGCCGAGGTGCGGGCGTGGCGCGGCCTTCGCGCCGACACCGAGCGCGCGTTTGCATGCGCCAAGGATCTATTGGCAGGATCGCCGCTCGAGCTCGCGCGGGCATGGCTGCGCAGTGCGCGCTGGTATCACGGGCCGATTTGCGTGCCAACGATGGTTCGCCAGTGTTGCCTCGAGGCGTTGGCCTTGCTGGATCAGGTGGACGCGGACGTCGTGCGGGAACGCCGCGAGGCGCTTGCGGCGCTCGCCTGGGCTGAGGCGGTGGCGGGCAGCGTCGAGGAGGCCGAGCGGCTGTTGGTACAGGTCCACGAGCTCTCCGTTGGGGCGGCTGCAGACGACCTGTCCATTTACGACGTGGCGCACGCTCGGGCGCTGGCGATGATGCGCAGGGGCGCGTTCGTCGAGGGGTACGCGCCAGCGATCGCTGCCGGCGAGGCGATCACGCGCGCCGGGCGGCCCGATCTCGCCTACGGCTGCTGGGCCAACGCCGCAGGAGCGGCTGCGGCAGCCGGCGACTGCGAGCGGGCTCTGGAGTTCATCGAGCGCGCCAGCGCGGCGCTCGATGGCAAGGGTCTGGTCGGCCCGCAGGTACAGCTGCTCGCGATGCGATCCTTCGTGCTGCTGCGCATCGGCAGGATCACGGACGCACACGAGGCGGCCGAGCTGGAGGCCAAGCTCGCGGACCGTCTGGGCGCGCCTGAGCTCGAGGCGATGGCGGCACACGATCAGGGGATGGTGGCGCTCGCGCAAGGAGACCACGCGCGTGCCGCCGAGCTGTTCGAGCAGGCGCTCGCGCAGGAGGCGCCGATCAGCCGGCCGCTGACTCGCTTGCGGCGCGCGGAGGCGCTGGCCCACACCGGTCGCCTCACCGAGGCCGAGCGGGAACTGCGCGCGACCACACTCGAGCCGGTGCGCGCGAGCGACTTCCCGGCCGCCTTGGTGGCGAGAATGGCGCGCGTGCAGGGCTTGATCGCGGCCATGGCCGGCGAGACGGAGCTGGCTGAGCGCCGGCTGCTCGAGGCCGAGAAGGGGTGGCGGCGCCAGGTCTCGACCCTCAGCCGTGGCGACAGCCTGGCGGTGGCACTCGCCGATCTCGGCAGGCCGGTCGTCGGCTTGATCGAGCCCGAGTGGGAGCTCGAGCGCGTGCTTGAAGAGCTGCAGGCCATCCAAACAGCGAAAGAGGGAGCAGATCATGCCGTCGTTTCATGACAGCGCAGACGCACAGGCACCGCCCGAGGAGGTGTGGAAGCTGCTGTATGACCCGGCCCGCTTCCCGGACTGGTGGGCTGGAATCGGCACCGTCGAGCTCAGGGACGGGGACGGCTCCTACACGGTGTACCCAGAGGGTTACCCCGACTTCCCGATGGCGCAGCAGCTCGATACAGCCCGCGAGCAGCAGCGGGTGACAGTCTCTTGCCTGGTGTCCGACCTGCGCTTTGAATGGGGTCTCGAGCCGCTCGACGGGAATCGCGGCACGCGCATCGTCGTGGACGTAGAGATCCCCGAGTCGGAGGCCGAGCGCCTGGACAATCAGAGGGACGCGATCCGGACCTCGCTCGCGAACCTGGCCGAGTTGTCTGCTTTGACGGTCGATTGACGGGTCCGTGACGGGGGCCCCGTCACCTTGCAGCTGGCCCTGCAATCACTAACAAGGAGGCGATGAAAATGGGTGCGACGGGAATCGACGAAGCGAAGCTGGAACAGTTCATGGGTCAGTTCGTAGGGGACCTGGGGGCGGCGATGACCGCACCGCTGGTTCTGATCGGCGACAAGCTCGGCTTGTACAAGGCGATGGCCGACAGCGAGCCGGTCACCCCCCAACAGCTCGCCGAGCGCACGGATTGCCGGGAGCGCTACATACGAGAGTGGCTTTGCCAGCAGGCGGCGAGCGGCTACGTCGAGTATGACGCGGCAGACGGTACGTTCAGCCTGCCGCCCGAGCAGGCGATGGCACTGGCCGACGAAGACAGCCCGGCGTTCATCCCAGGCGCGTTCCAGCTGGTGGCGGCGGTCGTCAAGGACGAGCCGCACATCACCGAGCGCTTCCGCTCCGGCGAGGGGTTCGGGTGGCATGAGCATCATCACGACCTGTATGCGGGCACCGAACGGTTCTTCCGACCTGGATACCTTGCGAACCTCGTGGAAGTGTGGCTGCCGGCACTCGACGGCATCGTCGAGAAGCTGTCGACTGGCGTCCGAGTCGCGGACATCGGCTGCGGGCACGGCGCCTCGACGATCCTCATGGCCAATGCGTTCCCGGCATCGGAGTTCGTGGGATCGGACTACCACGAGGGCTCCGTGGAAGCCGCCCGCGCGGCTGCCCAGCGCGCAGGCGTGGCGGATCGTGTGAGCTTCGAGGTGGCCTCGGCGAAGGACTTCAGCGGCGGGCCGTTCGACCTCGTGTGCGTGTTCGACGCGCTGCATGACATGGGCGACCCGACGGGCGCTGCACGCCACGTGCGCGAGCAACTGGCCATCGACGGCACATGGATGGTCGTCGAGCCGCAGGCGGGCGACGCGATCGAGGAGAACCTCAACCCGGTGGGGCGGATCTTCTACGGGGGCTCGACGATGCTCTGCACGCCAGCGTCGCTGAGCCAGGAGGTCGGCCTCGCGCTCGGCGCACAGGCGGGCGAGCGGCGTCTGACCGAGGTGCTCAACGAGGGCGGCTTCAGCCGCGTGCGGCGAGCGGCCGAGACCCCGTTCAACATCGTGCTCGAGGCGAGGATCTGACGTGCTCGATACAGCGCTCGCTCACCCGACGATATTCGTGAGGGACCTCGGCAGAGCCCAGGCTTTCTACGAAAACCTCGGCCTGACGGTAGGAGCAGAGGTGTCAACCGGGATCTTTATGAGGGCGGGAAACGGCACGATCTTCCCGCTGATCCACCGGGCGGACGCGACCCCACCGTCACACACGGTGGCGGCCTTCCAAGTAGATGATCTGCCGGGCGTGGTGGCTTCGCTGCGCAGCCGGGGAGTCGCGTTCGAGGAATACGACTCCCCCGGCCTGCGCACCACCGACGGGATCGCGGATATGGGCGACTACCGAGCAGCTTGGCTGAAGGACCCTGACGGAAATTTCATAGGGATTCACGAGCCGCCGGCGACCAGCAGCGGCTGAAATCGGGGGCGGTTAGCTGAACACCCTCCGAATGGCGCCCGGCTACAGCCCAGAGCCGGCAGCCTGCCGGGCTGGTTCGCTCGCCTTCGCAGACAAAAAATATCGGGGCGAACGGTTCAGATTGGCTTTCTGGAGCCGTTTTCGCACTTTTGCGGCCATTTTGCGGTCATCCAGACCAAGATGACCCAGGCGCCGATCGACAAGGTTTCTTGACAAGCGCATCCTGACAAGGTATCTTGTCACCGTGCGAATCGGGCAGACAGCTCGAAAGCACGGCATCGCCGACGAAGATATGCACCACGCCGTCCGCAACCCCATCGCGCAGTGGCGACTCGATGACGAGTTCACGATGCGCGTCGGCCCAGCCCGCGACGGCGACCTGCTCGAGATCGGCGTGCTGGGCATCGACACCGACGATCCCGTGATCGTCCACGCCATGCGCGCCCGTCCCCAGTACCTGCCACACCGATGAGCGGAGCGAAGGCTATGCACACAGAAGAGGAGATCCAACGAGCGGCAAAGCTCGCCGAGGAGTTCGACCCGGCCGGCGTGCCAATCGACGACACGACCGACCTGCGCACGCTCGCAGAGGCCGTCGATGCGGTGCGCGCCGGCGAGGCCCGTGTGCGCGAGCTCGTGGCGCGCGCTCGCGCCAATGGACGGTCCTGGGGCGAAGTCGGGATCGCGCTCGGCGTATCTCGCCAGGCAGCCCGCGAGCGTTTCGCCGAGAAGATCAGCGCGTAGTGTCAGCGTAGATTGGGTCCGTAACCACGCCAGAGGAACGCCGCGCGTTCATCCGATTCCAACTACAAGCCCTCGGGGAGCGCAACGCACACCATGAGTTCGAGCACATGTGTCGCCGTGTAGCCGGCGCCCGTATCGCTTCCAACCTGCTCCCATCAACGGGCCCTGTCAGCGGCGGCGGCGACCGAGGGAGCGATTTCGAGACCTACCCGACCGAGCTGGCGGACGAGCTCGGGCCGCACGGAGTCTTCCTCGCCCTGACGTCGAGCGCCCCTCTCGCGTTCGTCTGCACCATCCAGCAGACGAGCTAGCAAGAGGCCTCGAGGACGCACCGCTGTTCCCGATCGACGATCTCTCCTCGGTCCTCGGCATGCTCGCCCCTGCTCAGGGGAAGCAGAGCACGTGCGCTGGCGGATCAGTGCCCTGGCAGAACCGGGTCAGTCCGGTCTCGCCGAGGTGGACGGGTGGGTCATACACGCTGTCTGAGATCCGCTGCTCGGCTTCGGCTAGCGTGATCTCTCCTCGGGCTGTCTGAGAGCTCGCTGTAGAGGGCGTGCGCTTCGTCGAGGCCGTACTCGGAGTCCTCGACCATAAGCACCTCGTGCTTGAAGCGGCGGCGCAGCGGGTCGCCGTCGAGTCCGAGCACTACGCCTCGCCACGGGTCGACCTCCTTTGCGGTGTTGGCGGCGGCAATCACGATCGACGACTCCGGGCCAAGCCCTGGCAGCGAGCGCTCGAGTGTTCGCAGGCGACGATCCGGCGGAACGTTTCAGGCAGGTACGGCAAGCGCTGACGGTGCGTCCAGCGCCAGCGCACCGGCAGCGCGCATAGCGCGTTCAGGGACGCGACCACAACTGGTCGCCAGAGCGCGCCGTGGATCATGCCGCTCAAATAAAGCGGCCGTGTCGCCACGCGCCTCCGCGGCCCTTGCATGAGCGCTCGTGCGTACTGGCTGCGGGCATCTGGGCCGGCGCCGAAGTCATCGAGCACGCGGGCGCGCAGGAGATGATTCGGTTTGTAGGCCGCGGTGACGGCGGGCAGAGGTGCCGGCTCACGGGCCTGGGTGTGCAGGTCGACAGGGATCCGGCGAGTGAGGGCTCTGGCGGCGCCCCAGTCCAGGGCGGCGAGGTCGGCCGCCCTGAGACATCGAGCTGCAGGTGCCCGCGAGCGAATGGCCAGGCGAAGCGGCGGTCGAGCGGCTCGCAGTCTGAGTCCCTGGCGAACCACCGCCTGCTCGGTCAAGGTGAGCGCGTCGCGAAGCCCGGTTCGCAAGTCGATGTCAGCTTCAGATACGACCGTCAGCAGCACCCAAAGTCAACATCGCCAGTTGCCACGCGCAGCCGACCAGCACCAGGATCCGCTGGCGGATCCCGCCGACACTGCCACCGACCTCGACTAGAACCGCATCGCTGGAACAAGCAAGCACGAGCAGCGCCACGGTCAACCTGCGAAAGGCCGAACCGCTCCGCAGGCGCAGAGACAGCAGCGCGGAGAAGAACAGCGCTACCGTCGCCAGACCGGAGCCGATGTCGTGCAATCGCCCCGACACTCTCAACGACACCCCTGGCGGCAGCCGTCCTGCACTCGTCTGGGTTGCAAAGCAAGCGGTGATAGCCATGCCGAGCGCCGCGACTGCCAGAGTGATGCAAAGAACGTCCACGCCGTATTGAGTGCGTGCGACGATCCCCGTGCACAACAAGGAGAGGGCCCACACAGCGAAACCAACGACCATCAACCAACCCCACGGTGTATGCACGTACTCCGAAATCTCGTGATGGGCGGGGTCCAGCGACGGGTTGACGACATCCTCGAAGACGACGATCAGCAGGAACAACAGGACCCCCCCCGCCGCCACAAGCGCGATCAATCCCTGGTCGCGTCGGATCCTCATACTGTTGCGCCGTGAGCCCAGAGCCCTATGTTCGCGGACAGGCGTTCGCGCTGGCTGCGCTGCTCGTCGCCACCGCCGTCCTTGACTCGGGCGCGGCCGCACTCGCCTGCGCGATTGTTACTGGCCTTGGAGCGTGGATACTGCGCGCTCGCTATCGAGGAGACCTGCTGGCAAGCCACGTCGTTGAGGTGCCAGCCCACCGCGAGCGGCTCGATCTGATCGTCGCCGGCGACGTGCGTAGCGCGGTCGCAACGGGAGGGGTGGCGGGAGGTCTGCTGTTGGGCTTCGACGTCCATCGTCCAGACGCAGGTGTGGCGCCGATCACGCCACTGTTCCTCACGATCATCGCAGCCGGCGTGTTGCTGTCGAGTCTCGTCGACTGGTACGTGATCCTGCCACGCATCAGCGGCCTGCTCGGAGCACGGCCGTGCCGAGACGCCGAGCGCGATCATCCACGGTTCCCAAAGACCTGGCGTGAGACGACACGCTGGTGGTACATCCACCGGATCATCGCGGCGCTGATCCTACGCTTTGGACTCTCCTACGCGATCGCGCGCACGGTCGTGCACCACATCTCGCTCCCCCACGGCACGAGCATCGTGACCTCAGCGGCCACGACACTCTTTGCGTCATATCTGTGGGCCAGCGGCCAAGCGGTCTGGGAAGCTGGCCACCTGACGCTGATCCTCGGACGAACGGTGCGCAGACATCACGTCACGCGTAAGGCACGCACCGTGACCATTCTCGGCAGCAAGCTGTCGTTGCCCTTCCTGCCCAAGCGCCGTGAAATCGGAGCCCTGATCGCACGAGAGTACGTGTATGACGTCTCGCTCGAGTCGGTCCAGCTCGTGCCCGCAGCCCAGCGAGAGCGCAGGATCCCGCTCGACGAGAACGGAACGGTGGTCTACGAGCGTGACCCGCGGAAGCTGCCGGTGCGCGACGCGCAAGCCAGCGAGCCCGAACCCGCACGCGCCTACCACGGCTGCAAAGACGTCTGCGCAGGAATCAACTGGTACTGCATCGAGAACCCCCGCTGCTTCGCACCCAAATAGGCCTATTAGAACGCCCAGACCGCCAGCCCAAAGTACAGGCGGCCTCACGAGCCGACACCCCGCCGTCGGCTCGCCGCTCAGCGACGCGAGACCAGCCCGTCTGCCCCGCTTATCTGCCAGCGAACTCCCGGGCCGAACTCAAGGACGAGGCCAGCGGAACTGATCAGCTCCCAGTAGGGAGGGTCATCGTTTGCCTCGGCTGCAGCGGGCTTTATATCGAGCACTGAGCCGTCCGAGAGCCTGCAACGCAGCTCGCCAGACTCCTCGTCGATGTCAGCGCCTTCGATCGAGCGCCCGACTAGCTGAGCGGGGTCAGATGGCGACCACTCCGCGTCTTGGGTGGCGAGACGCCAGATGCCGCCGCTCGAGTCGCGAACTTCAACGTGAAGGACATCCGGATAGGCGATGCGCGCATCGACGATCCGTCCCCGCATCGAACGCAGAACGGTCGTTGGTGAGGCATCTAGGGCTACGACGGTCGCCACGTGTCCTTCCATTGTCGCAGCCAGGCCAGAAGTTCTCCATAGCTCATGTCCTCCTGCCCGCCGCCGGTTTCCTTCTCGGCATGCAGTGCCTGGCTCGCCTCATAGCGCTCACGGACGGTCAACCCAGCCTCCTTGCAGGCTTGTCGGAATTGCTTGATGTCGCGCTTCCGAGTCATGGGCGCAGCAAGTCCGTGCTCATTCTTTGGCTCTCATGATGGCCGGCCTACTTGGTCGCGGGCAAGCGCGTGGTAACGATGCCCGTTCTTGATAATCATGTGGCGCTCAGCCCATCGCCGCAAGGCTTGACGGATCGCGCTTAGGTCGGCGTGGATGTTGTAGTCCGCGAGTATCTCTTGGATCTCGCCCGGGGATAGCTCGGCGCCTTCGGCCTGCCTGACGATCGTGAGGATGTTGGCCGAAATGTTTTGCTGACGTGCCTCTGGCGCGGCCGCGGCGAGTTGGTCGACGCTTTCCCGAGCGCCAGGAGGACCTACCTTGTGCAAACTGCAGCATCCGTAGCGCCTGCGCCAGGAGCTGCTCCTGCATCTCGAGCCTCGCCCTCTCGGCGCGAACCTGCTCGAGCTCAGCTTCTATATCGGCCGGTTGCATCCCGACCAACTCGGCGAGTACTCGGTGCTCAGGTGCCATACATAGACGCTAGCGCGCCCGCTGCGGTCCGTTTGCGGTCTCGAGACCAACGAACAGCCACGAACACGAGCGAACACGCTCCCGCCAGACCAAGCGTTTGCGGCGATTTTCGCGTGTGTTCGCTGCTGTTCGCGGTTCTCTAAGGCAATCGGGGCGCCGAGATTCGAACTCGGGACCTCACCGACCCGAACGGTGCGCGCTACCAGGCTGCGCCACGCCCCGATGTGTTCCCGAAGTATCACACAAGCCCGCTGGCGCTATCTTCGCCGCATGCAAACCCCCACCACCGACATCCTCGCCGAGCTCGACCGCCTGCTCGAACCTCACCGCTTCGAGGACTTCTGCGTCAACGGCCTGCAGGTGCCCGGCGCCCAGCAGGTGAGCACCGTCGCATCGGGCGTGTCGGCCAATGCCGAGCTGTTCGAGCTGGCCGCCGCCGAGGGGGCCGAGTTGCTGCTCGTCCATCACGGCCTCTTCTGGGGCGCGGGGGTGGCGGCCATCGACCCCATCCTCGCCCGCCGTCTGCGCCTGCTGTTCGAGGCCAACATCGCCCTGGCCGCCTATCACCTACCCCTCGACGCTCACCCCGAGGTGGGCAACAACGCCCTGCTCGCCCGCGCCCTTGGAGCCGAGGGGGAGCTCGAGCCCTTCGCTCCCCACCGCGGCCGGCCCATCGGCTTCATCGCAACCCTCCCCCAGGTGGGAGACGGCGAGGGCGCCCCCGCGGCCGACCTGTTCGCCCGGGTGCACACCCTCACCGGGCGTGAGCCCCTGGTGTTCGACTACGGCCCCCCGCGGGTGCGCCGGCTGGCGATCGTGTCGGGGGCGGGGGCCGACTACATCGATGACGCCGTGACAGCCGGAGCCGACGGCTTGCTCACCGGCGAAGTTCCCGAGCGGGCCATGGCTCACGCGCGGGAGGCTGGCATCCACCTGTTGGCAGCGGGCCACTATGCAACGGAGACCTTCGGCGTGAAGCGTCTGGGCGAGCACCTGGCTGAGCGGTTCGGCCTGCGCCACCTCTTCCTCGACGTGCCCAACCCCGTGTGAGGGAACCGCACCGTGCCCCTTCGCCGGGACCGCGCCACGCTCGCACCATGCGGCCCTTCAGGGTCTAACATCAAGCCTAATTCGGTGTTCTCAAGGGAGGGAGTTCTGATGGAGGCCACGGCCACGGCGTCAACCACAGGTTCGCGCACCATTGCCGACCTGATTCCGCACGCGGCCGGTGAGTTCCCCGACAAGGCTGCTGTGCGCTACAAGCGGGATGGAGCCTGGCGGGACGTCTCCTACACCGAGCTGGCCGACATCGTCCAGGAGGTGGGCCTTGGGCTGATCGACGTGGGCCTGCAGCCGGGCGATCGTCTGTGCATCCTCGCCAACACCCGCCCCGAGTGGTCCTATGCCGACATGGGAGCAACCTCGGCCGGAGCGGTGGTGGTGCCCATCTACCAGACCAACTCCCCCGAGGAGTGCCTGTGGGTGATCTCCGACTCGGGCGCCTGCGCCATCGTGTGCGAGAACGAGGAGCAGCTCGCCAAGGTGGTGGCCATTCGCGAGCAGGTCCCCAACCTGCGCACGGTGATCGTGATGGAGTCCTCGCCTGCCGGGGAGAATGGCTCAAAGACCGCCGCCCAGACGCTCGACGCGATCACCCTCGACGAGCTGCGCGAGCGGGGGCGCAGCCGCCAGGCCGAGGAGCTCGAGGCGCGGCGCGCCGCTGTGAAGCCGGAGGATGCCTTCACCTTCATCTACACCTCCGGCACCACCGGCCCGCCCAAGGGCTGTGTGCTCACCCATGGCAACTACCGCGCCATCATCAACATGATTCGCGAGGCGGGTGAGATCGAACAGGACGAGATCATCTACCTGTACCTCCCCCTCGCCCACTCCTACGCCCTGCTCATCCAGCTGGCCGTGTTCGACCTCGGCGGCACCCTCGCCTACTTCGGCGGCGACACCAAGGCGATCGTGCCCGAGCTGATGGAGGTCAAACCCACCTACCTGCCCTCCGTGCCCAGGGTGTTCGAGAAGATCTACACCCTCGCCCACGGCGCCATCGAGGCCAAGCCCAAGGAGGAGCGCGATCAGGCCGAGCAGGCCATCGCCCTCGGGCTCAAGGTGCGCACCATGGTCAACCGCGGCGAAGAGGTGCCCGAGGAGCTCAAGGGCCCCTTCGAGCAGGCCGACGAGCAGCTGTTCAAAAACGTTCGCGCCATCTTCGGGGGCGACGTGCGCCGCGCCACCAGCGGGGCCGCGCCCATCGCCAGGGAGATCCTCGAGTTCTTCTGGGCCTGCGGTGTGCCTGTGCTGGAGGGCTATGGGATGACCGAGACTGCCACCGCAGCCACGGTGTCCACCATCGAGAACCACCGCTTCGGCACCGTCGGGCGGGCCCTCCCGGGGGTGGAGCTGAAGATCGCCGACGATGGGGAGATCCTGATCAAAGGTCCCAACATCTTCCACGGCTACCACAACCAGGCCTCCACCAGCTTCGGGGCGGTGGAGAACGGCTGGCTGCATACGGGCGATCTGGGCTCAGTGGACGAGGATGGCTACCTCTCCATCACTGGCCGCAAGAAGGACATCATCATCACCGCCGGCGGCAAGAACCTAACGCCGGCCAACCTGGAGAACGACCTCAAGCAGTGCCGCTGGATCTCCCAGGCGGTTATGCATGGCGACCAGCGCCCCTATCCCGTGGTGCTACTCACTCTCGACGAGGAGGAGATACCCGCCTACGCCCGCGAGCATGGTTTGCCCGAGGACATCGCCTCGCTCTCCCAGCACCCCGCCATCCGCGAGCTGATGCAGCAGGAGATCGACCGGGTCAACGCCAAATACGCCCAGGTGGAGCAGGTGAAGAGGTTCGACATCCTCGACCACGACCTCTCCCAGCCCACCGGCGAGCTGACCCCCACGCTGAAGGTCAAGCGCAACGTTGTCAACGACAAATATGCCGCTGTGTTCGATGCTCTCTATGCCAACTGAGCGACGGTCGGCTCTTCAGCTGCGAACATAGAGAGATGCGCAGCGATCCATCCGATAACGGCGGGCTGTTCGTAGGGCGCCGTCCCGGCACCGCCCCGGTGCGCTTCCGCTCGCTGCCCCAGCGCGGGGGCGAGCTGCGCCAGCGGGTCGACGGCTCGTTCGCCGGCCTGCTGCTGGCGGCCATCACCTTCATCAGCCTGCTCTGCTGGGGACCCATACCGGTGGCCTGCCTGTGGCTGGGCTCGGAGGCCAACTACCTCTCGGGGAGCGTCGGCCTGGGCATCCTCGTGGCCTTCATCGCCCTGTTCGTGCTCCTGTTCGGTGCCCTTGCCATCCTGCGCCGTCTCGACCACACCTGGATCCTGGTCCGCCGGGCTGCCGGCCACGACCAGCGCACGGGGGCGCTGGGGCGGATATTCGCCGTCACGGCAGCCGTCTGCGGAATCATCTTCGCCATCTGGTTCATCGTCATCCACGGACCCGGCTCGAGCACCTTCTCGGGCAGCGGGGGCGCGTGAGCGGGCACTCCCCGCCCGGCCTCGCTGCAGGTGCACCGCAGCTGACCCTCGCTGCTAGAAAGAGGCCGTAAGCCCATGGGCCTGCTCGACTACTACCGCCAATTCGAAGGGATGCCCGAGGAGGAGGTCAATGCGGGCCTGCGCGAGATGGCGGCCGAGCGCAAGCGCAAAGCGCTCACCCGAGTGGACACCCTCGACCTGTCCCACACCACCTGGCCCGAGCTGCCCCACCCGCGGATCGTCAACGCCATCACCTATGTGGCCCGTCGCGGTCTCTACCGCTACCCCCACATCGCAGGCTCCGATCTCCGCAACGAGCTAGCCCAGCTCCATGGGGTGGAGCCGGGCAGGCTGATCCTCGGCAACGGCGCCGCCGAGCTTCTCAGCGCGGCCGCCCGGGCGCTGATCGAGCCGGGCCAGAAGCTGCTCACCCCCTGGCCCTCCTACCCCCTCTATCCCCTCATGGCCCGCCGCGCCCATGGCCTCGCGGTGCGGGTGTCGGGCGGGGTGGATGAGGTGCTCGAGGTGGCGGCCCACGAGCCCGGTGTGCGGGTGGTGGCGCTGGCCAGCCCCAACGACCCCACCGGCGAGCTGCTCGCCACAGCCGAGCTCAGACGACTTCTCGACGGGCTGCCCGAGGGGGTGGCTGTACTGCTCGACGAGTCGCTGGTGGAGTTCGCCGACGCCCAGCCCACCAACTCCTCGCTGGGCCTGCTCGAGAGCCACCCCCGCCTGCTGGTGTTCCGCAGCTTCTCCAAGGCCTGGGGCCTGGCGGGGCTGCGCATCGGCTACGCCGTCGGTGGCCCCGGCTCGCAGGAGCTGCTCGCCGAGCTCGAGCCCGACCTGGGGGTCTCGGAGGTCTCCCAGGCCGGTGCCCGGGAGGCGTTGCGCACCTGCTCGGAGCTGATCGAACGCCGCGTGCAGGTCATCTGCGCCGAGCGCCCCCGCCTCACCACAGCCCTGCGCGAGCGCGGCTTCGAGGTGAGCGACTCCCAGGCCAACTTCCTGTGGACCGCCCACCCCACCCTCGACGGCGGCGAGCTCGCCGCTCGGCTGGCCCAGACGGGCATCCTCGTGGCCGCCGGCGATGCCCTCGGCGAGCCCCGCCATGTGCGCATCGGCCTCCACTCCCCCGGCGCCACCGACCGCCTGCTCGACGCCATCGACAAAGTCCCCTGAGCGACCTCGGCCTGCGGGTCGATCTCCATATAGATGGGAAGGGAGGGTCGCATGCGACCCTCCCCGGAGGCCGCACATGTGCGGCCTCCCGGTCGGCGCATGCGCCGACCGAACTACAGGAGACTCGCTGCTAGCCCGACGAGCCCGCCTGACGCAGGAGCGCCCCGGTGGTGCCCTCGAGGATCTTCCGCCAAGCGCTGACCTCCTCGTTCTTCTCATCGAAGTGCTCCACCACTTCGCGCACCCGTTTGCCCGAGATCTTGAAGCCGTGGCGTTCGGCAATGTCGGAGTAGCGGTCGTATTCGCCGGCCAGCTTCTTGGTGACCGACTCGAAGCCGTGACGGCCGATCTCCACCCGTGAGGCGAAGCTCATCATGGAGGTTTGGAACATGAGTTCGTCGGTGGGCTCGGGCTCGATCAGCACGATGTCCACCCCGGGGTAGCGCTCCTCCCAGCTCTTGGCCAATTCGTGCAGCCGCTGGTGGGCCACCAGCTTGAACACCTGGTAGCCGATCTGGGCGAAGCCCATGTCGGACACCCGCCGGGGGCGGGGCCCGTGCAGGGTGTTGATGGTGGTGGAGAAGTCATTGATGAAGGGCACTATGGGGTTGATCACCACCACCAGCTTGGCCCCAGCCTGGATGGCTATGTCGAGGTTGGTGGTGGACACCATTCCCCCGTCGATCAGCTCGCGGTCGTTGATCTGGACGGGCGCATACACCATCGGCAGAGCCCCCGAGGCGCGCACAGCGGTGGAGATGGGCACGTCCTCCGAGCCATCCACCCCCAGCACCACCCGCTCGCAGGTGTCGAGGTCGGTGGCCGTGAGATAGAGCTCGCAGTCGAGCTCCCCGAAGTTGTCTGTGCGCCCCGGTTCGCTCAGCACTTTCTGCAGGTACTTCTCGATGCCATCGCCCGTGTAGAGGCCCGAGGGCAGCCCGTCGGCGAGGCCCATGAACACGTCCATCATCGACACCCCGCCCGGCTGGGAGATGAGCTGGCGAGCCAACGCCAGGGCGCGCAGCGGCATCAGGGCGCCCTTGCGGGCGAACTCCTTGACGTTGAGATGCAGCAGGTCGCCGAGGTCAACGTCCTTGAAGGGCAGGTTGCCCTGGCCGGTGACCACTTTCATCATCTCCTCCGGCGTCACTCCATTGGCCGACAGCGCCGCTATGAAGGCACCCGCCGAGGTGCCCACATAGACGTCGAAGTTGTTCACCGTGCTGTTCACCGCCAGCAGGTCCAAAGCGCGCAGGGCGCCGATCTCATAGACGCCGCCCGTGAAGCCCCCGCCGCCCAGCACCAGGGCCGTCTTGTCCCGCCTGGGGCGCCTGCGGCGCTCCCTCGCAGCCGGCCTGCCCACCCCGCGGGCAGCCAGTCGCGCGCTACGGGCTTTGGCTTTGGCCTTCGCCTCGACGGTAGGTTCCAGCTTGACAACCTTGCCCATGCCAGGAACATTCTACGTGCGCGTGCCCCCGTCTCCCCTTTACAAGCTGTTTATTCTTGTCTGTGGACTTTGGCTCGCGGGAGTGGCGCTGCCGGGCGGGGCGAGCGCAGCAGGCTCAATTGCCGAACTCCAGGGTGATCTCAGCCACCAGCTCGCCCTCGCAGGCGCCCACGACGGGGCCTATGTGTACGACCTCACCGCCAAGGAGGCCCTCTTCTCCGAGCGGGCCTCCACCCTGCGCCCTCCCGCCTCGGTGGAGAAGCTCTACACAGCCACCGCCGCCATCGAGCAGATGGGTCCCACCGCCCGCCTGGAAACCACCGTGCTCGGGGTTGGCCATCTGGCGCCGGGGGGAGTGTGGGAAGGCAGCCTCTACCTCCACGGCGGCGGCGACCCCACCTTCGGCTCGAGCTCCTTCATCCGCAGCCACTACGGCGGGGTGGGAACCAGTGTCTCCACCCTCGCCTCCCAGCTGGTGCGGATGGACGGCATCCACCACATCACCGGCTCGATCGAGGGCGATGAGTCCTACCTCGACTCCCTCCGAGGCGAGCCCTCGAGCAGCTACGCCCTCGACCCATTCCTCGAAGGCACCCTCAGCGCCCTCGCCTTCGACCGCGGCAGCACGGGCCCCGAACACGGCGCCCACGCCCCCGCCGCCTACGCCGCCCGCAAGCTCCGCCAGGCGCTCACCGCCGACGGGGTTAGCATCAGCGGAGCGAGCGGTGCCGCCCCCGCCCCCGCTGGCGCCATGGTGCTCGCCGGCGCCCCCTCCCCCACGGTGGCCGAACTGCTCGGCCTAATGCTGCCCCCCTCGGACAACTTCTTCGCCGAGACCCTCCTCAAGGACATGGGCGCCCGCTATGGCGGCGCCGGTACCACCGCCGCCGGTGCCGCCGTGGTGGCCAAGACCGTGGGCAGCCTGCTCGGCATCCACCCCCATGTGGTCGACGGCTCGGGGCTCTCAGAAGCCAATCGCACCTCTCCCTACCAGGTGGCCGACCTGCTCGTGGAGCTGGCCCCCACCCCCGCCGGGGCCGTCCTTCGCGAACACATGGCAGTGGCGGGCCACACGGGCACTCTCGCCCTGCGCATGCGCCACACCGGCGCCTCGGGGCGCTGCGAGGGCAAGACGGGCACCCTCACCGGGGTGTCCAACCTCGTCGGCTACTGCCAGGCCGCCGACGGGCACCTGCTGGCCTTTGCCATCTTCACCGACGGCATCGAAGTGGGAGCCGCCCACACCTTCCAGGACCACATGGCAATCACCGTGGCCGATTACTGATCGGGAGGACTGTCCTTGGGGCCGCGCGTGCCCGCAAACACGGACGGTTAGTCAGAGACAAGCTCTTGCGGACAGACGTCAGGCTGACGATGGTCTCGTATCGTGGAAACTGTCCAACGTCATACCTCTAGACACAGGCTGATCGCCGTCGCTCGCGGGCCCCGCGCCAGGCGTAGAGAGCCGCTGCAGCGTCATTTGATAGCCCCCGAGCAGCGCCTGGGCCTGCGCCCGCCACGCCTCCGCAGCGCCTGTCGTAGCCGGCGCCCCCAGCGCTAGCCGATCAGCGCCCTCAGACCCGCCTCGTCGAGCACCGCCACCCCGAGCCGCTCGGCCTTCTCGAGCTTCGACCCAGGGCTCTCGCCGGCGACGAGATAGTCGGTCTTCTTCGAAACCGATCCCGTCACCCGCCCTCCCGCTGCCGAGATGCGCTCGGTGGCCTCTTCGCGCGAGAGCTCGGGCAGGCTCCCCGTCAGCACCAGCGTCTTCCCCGCCAGCGGCCCCTCGGAGGGGGCGGGACCATCTTCATGGAAGCCCAGCCCCACCTCGCGCAGATCGGCGATCAGGCTGCCCATGCGCTCGTCCTCGATCTGGGAGTGGATCGAGTGGGCCATCTTCTCCCCAATCCCGGGGATCTCCGCAATCTGCTCCACAGTGGCGCCGAGCAGGGCGTCGATGTGGCGGAAGCCCTGGGCGAGATTGCGACCCGTCACCTCCCCCACCTCCTCGATGCCCAGCGCGAACAGCACCCGTGCGAAGGGACGCTCCTTGGACTGCTCGATCGCCGCCACCAGGTTCCTTGCCGAGAGCTCGCCGAAGCCATCCAGCTCCAGCAGCTGCTCCTCTGTGAGGCGGTAGAAGTCGGCCGCCGTCCTCACCATGCCACGCTCCTGCAGCAGCCCCACCTGCTTCTCCCCCAGCCCGTCGATGTCCATGGCTCCCCGGGAGACGAAGTGCTTGAGCAGCTGCCACGCCCGGGCGGGGCAATCGCGGTTGGGGCACTTGGTGAACACGCTGCCCTCGGGCTTGAAGGTGGGGGTGTCGCAGTAGGGGCAGCGCTCGGGCGGATGGGGCGCCGGCGGGCGATCCTCGCGCTCGGCCACATGCGGCGCCGGTGAGACCACCTGGGGGATCACATCGCCGGCCCGCACAACGATCACATCCTCACCCGCCCGGATGTCCTTGCGGAGGATGTCCTCCTCGTTGTGAAGGGTGGCCAGCTTGATCGTCACTCCACCCACAGCCACCGGCTCGAGCACCGCATAGGGGCGCAGGTCGCCGAACTTGCCCACATTCCACATCACCTTCTCGAGCTTCGTCACAGCGGTGGTGGGCGGGAACTTCCAGGCCACCGCCCAGCGCGGGTCGCGCCCCACCGAGCCCAGGCGGCGCTGGAGCTCGAGGTCGTCCACCTTCACCACCGCCCCATCGATCTCGAAGTCGAGCTCGCCGCGGCGGCGCTCCCACTCCAGGCACTGGGCGATCACCTCCTCGGCGCTCCCCAGCAGCTTCACCCCGCTGTTCACCCTGAAGCCATGCTCACGCAGCCACTCCAGCGCCTCGGAGTGGGCGTTGAATGAGAGTCCCTCGGTAACCCCCACCTGGTAGCACCAGATCGACAGCGGCCGCTTGGCAGCGTCGGCGGGATCGAGCTGGCGGATGGTTCCCGCGGCCGAGTTGCGGGGGTTCATGAACGTCGACTCCCCCGCTTCGGCGCGACGCTCGTTCAGGGCGGTGAAGTCCGCCAGCGACATGTACACCTCCCCACGCACCTCCACCAGCGGTGGAGCGTCCTCGATGCGCAGCGGTATGGCGCCGATGGTCCGCAGGTTGTGGGTGACGTCCTCCCCGATCTCCCCGTTGCCGCGGGTGGCACCCCGCTCGAGCACCCCATCGCGGTAGAGGAGGCTGATGGCCAGCCCGTCGATCTTGGGCTCCACCACATAAGTGAAGTCCGGGTCACCGATCCCCTCGCGCGCCAGGTGATTGCGCATCCGCTCCACCCACGCCCTCAGCTCCTCCTCCGAGCGCACGTTCCCCAGCGAGAGCATCGGCTCGAGGTGGGCCACCTTCTCCAGCCGCCCCACCGGCTCACCCCCAACCCTGCGGGTGGGCGAGTCGGGCGTCAGCAGCTCTGGATGCTTGCTCTCGATCTCGCGCAGCTCGTCGAGCAGGCGGTCATATACGTCATCGCCGATCTCGGGGTCGTCGAGGACGTAGTAGCGGTGAGAGTGGTATTCGAGCTGCTTGCGCAGCTCGGCGGCCCGCTCGGCGGCCTGCGGCTCAGAGACCTCTGTGGTGCCCTTCCCCACGCTCACGGAACTGCATCGTGTGCTGGCCGATCCCCGATCGGCGGCGCGAGCAGCTCTTCCAGGTCAAAGCGCCGCAACGCCTCGAGGCTCTGGTGGTCGGTCAGGTCGAAGTGGATCGGCGTCACCGCGATCCTCCCCGCGGCCACCGCCGCGAGGTCGGTGCCGGGCTCGTCGTGGAAGCCGGGGTCAGAGCCGTAGATCCAGTAGCGCCTGCCCTTCTTCTCCTCGTGCTCGAGCTTCAGCTCGTCGCGGTAGATGCGCTTGCCGAGGCTCGTCACCTCCACCCCACCGGGCTCGCCACTGGGAACGTTGACGTTGAGCAGCGTACGCTCGGGCAGGGGGACGTCCTCGATCCGCTCCACCATCCGCGCCACGAACGAGGCGGCCGTGTGGAAGCGAAAGCCGCCATCGAAGCGATAGTCGAGCGCACCGGCACCCGACTGCTGGGACACGGCGATCGCCGGCAGCCCGAGCACCACGCCCTCCAGCGCCGCCGCCACAGTGCCCGAGTAGGTGATGTCGTCGCCGAGGTTCGCCCCATGGTTGATACCCGCCACCACCAGGTCAGCCTTGAAGCCCTCGATCAAGCCCAGGCTGGCAAGCCGCACGCAGTCCACCGGCGTGCCATCGGTGGCGTAGCCCACCGTCTCGTCCTCGAACGGCACCTCCGCCACCCACAGCGGCCTGCGGGTGGTGATCGAGCGGGCCATCGCCGAGCGGTTGCCGTCGGGGGCGATCACCGCCAGGCGCACCCCCTCGACCTCGGCCAGCGCACGGCGCATCGCCTGGATCCCGTCGGCTTCGATCCCGTCGTCGTTGGTGAGCAGCACGTTGAGCATCGCTCCCACCAGCATAGGGGCAGCCTCGGCCGGTGGATGTGAAGAGCTGCCCGTCAGCGAGGGAGAAAGACCACACGCTCGCGCAGATGCTCCACCTGGGGGCCCGATAGGTCGAGCACGCTGCCGAGATCCTCCAGGGAGGAGAATCCGTCGAGCTCTTCGCGGGCTGCTATCAGTCGCCCGGCGAGCTCGGCATCCACGCCCGGGAGGCTCCCCAGCAGCTGATGGGGCGCGTGGTTGACGTCGATGAGTCCCCCGTGGTAGCTACCTGGCAGATCGGGTCGACCCACACCCGCCTCCAACGCGAGCCGCGGGTTCTCTCGCGCCAGGCTCAATGCCCGTTCGCGCTCGGCCAGGTGTGCGCGCGCTCGCGTGAGACGGGGGTCACCGGGGTGAGCCACGTGCTCCATATGCTCGCACAACCAGTGCAGGATCTCCAACCACCGATGCTCGTGAGCGCCGACGTCGAACTTCACCTGCCGGCGGCGGGGCGACTGGGGCAGTTGGCCGACCTGGGAGGCGGACAACGCGACGTCGACCCCGCACTCGTGAATCGCGGCTACGAACTCCGCCCCGAGAAGTCGGTCACCGTCGTCGGTGGCCAGCACCAGACCATCGAAGATGTCTCTGCTGGGTTCGCAGAGAACCTCCTTGACCGTGCCCACCACCGCACCGTCGGATCCATAGACGGGCGTCTGGCGGCCGAGCAGCAGATATGAGGTGGGCGGCCCCTCCTCCATCCTCGCCACGATAACGCCGTCAGACAGGAATCCGAGCACTCAGCCGTAGGCCACGCTGGCCAGCGCCAACCCATGGGCGGGCGCCGTCCTGCCCGCCTGTGAGCGCGGCCTGCCCTCGAGCAGCTCCTTGAACTGCTCCATCGTCATCAACCCGGCGCACACGTCGAGCATGCTCCCCACCAGCACCCTGTTCATATGCCGCAGGAAGGTGTCCGCCTCGATCCAGAACTCGAGCAGCTCCCCGTGAACGACCCACTCGGCCCGGGAGACATCGCGCACGAACCGCCTGTGTTCCGTCTCGGTGGGTGTGAAGGCGGTGAAGTCGTGCCGGCCGAGAAGCGCATGGGCGCACTCGTGCAGCACATCGGGGTCGAGCGCCCCCGTCCACCAGAAGGCGCGCCTGCGCTCGAACACGCTGCGGGTGCGCCGGGCGAGCACCCGGTAGCAGTAGGTCCTGCTGAGGGCGTCGCGGCGGGCGTCGAAGCCCTCGGGTGCGGGTTCACAGGCGAGCACCGAGATGTCGTCGGGCAGCAGCCCGTTCAGCCGCAGCGGGTCGAGCGCCTCATGGGCGTAGCTGGCCACCTGCGCCCAGGCGTGGACCCCACGGTCGGTGCGCCCCGCGACGCTCACTTTGAGGGGGCGGCCGTCGCTGCCCACGTCGCCGAGGATCGTGCGGAGCGCCCGCTCCAGCTCCTCCTGCACGCTGCGCTCCTCAGGCTGGCGCGCCCAGCCGGCGAAGTCGCTGCCGTCGTACTCCAGCGTGAGCTTGCTGATCACCGGTGCCCTCCGCCGGTCATCCACACGGCGCACTGCCAGGGGCCGGGGGCCACCGACACCGCCGCTCGTTCTCGCGCTAGACGAGCTCGATGAAGACCATCTCGGTGGCGTCGCTGCGACGCGGGCCGAGCTTCAGGATGCGCGTGTAGCCGCCGGGGCGCTCGGCATAGCGGGGAGCGACCTCAGCGAACAGCTTGTGCACGGCGAACTTGTCCTGGGAGAGCGTGGAGAGCGCCTGCCTGCGTGCGTGCAGATCGCCGCGCTTGGCGAGCGTGATCAGTTTCTCGATCTCCGGCTTGACCGCCTTGGCCTTGGCCTCGGTGGTCTTGATCCGCTCGTGCTCGATCAGCTCCTTGCTCAGGTTCATGAGCAGCGACTTGCGGTGGGCCGAGTCGCGGCTGAGCTTGTGTTTTGTCTTCTTGTGGCGCATGGTCGTGTGGGTAGTCTAGGCCAGAGGGGAGGTTGGTGTTCTCCGTTTGAAGTTCTGTGTAACCATGGCTATACAGAACTTCTTTCGGAAGAGTCCGGTCTCAGTCCTGACGCAGGTTCAGCCCCCGCGCGTGCAGCGTTTCGATGACCTCGTCGATCGACTTTTTGCCGAAGTTGGGGATCGCGTTGAGCTCGGCCTCGGACTTGGAGATGAGGTCGCCCACCGTCTGGATGCCCGCCCGCTTGAGGCAGTTGTAGGAGCGCACGCCCAGCTCGAGCTCCTCGATCAGGATGCCGAACTCCTCGCCCTGCAGGGCCGCCTGGGGGCCACCGGCGCCGACAGCCAGACCGTGCCCGTCGAGCTGGCCGCCGGGTGTGGCGCGCAGCTCCTGGATGCGGTCGGCGTCGGTGAAGATCGCAAGCTGTGAGATCAGCAGCTCGGCCGCCTCGCGCAGCGCTGCCTGCGGGTCGATCGAGCCGTCGGTCTCGATGTCGAGGGTGAGCTTGTCGAAGTCCGTCTTCTGTCCAACGCGCGCCTGCTCGACCGCGTAGGCCACGCGGCGCACGGGCGAGAAGATCGAGTCGATCGGGATCACGCCGATGGGCTGGTCGGCCGACTTGTTCTCCTCGGCCGGACGGTAGCCGCGGCCGCGGCCGATCGTCATGTACAGCTCGAGCTTGGTTTTCTTCTCGAGCGTGGCGATGTGCAGGTCGGGGTTGAGGATCTCCACGCCGGCCGGCAGGTCGATGTCCTTGGCGGTGATGTCACCGGGGCCGGTCACGACCAGCGGCGCCTCGACCTCGCTGGCGTCGGAGTGCATCCGGCAGACCACGCCCTTGAGGTTCAGGACGATGTCGGTGACGTCCTCCTTGACGCCCTGGATCGTGGAGAACTCGTGGGCGACGCCCTCGATGCGCACGCTCGTGACGGCGGCGCCGGCGAGGGAGGAGAGCAGTACGCGGCGCAGCGAGTTGCCGAAGGTGTAGCCGAAACCGCGATCGAGGGGCTCGATCGTGAACGTGCCGCGGTTCTGCTCCACCGACTCGCTTGTGATCCGGGGGATTTGGAAGTCGAGCATGAGAGTCCTAACGTCGTTTTGGTGTCGCACCGGCGTCGCTGGGACGCCGGCTCTGAAGTGCGGCCGCCCGACCGGGCGCCGCACGGGAAAATTTCCTACTACTTCGAGTACAGCTCGACGATGAGCTGCTCCTGCACCGGTGCGGCGACCTCGCGCCGCTCCGGCTTGCGCAGCACCTTGGCCGACAGCGACTCGTGATCGGCCTGCAGCCACGCGGGAATCTGTCCGGTGAGCTCGGTGGCGTCCCTGACCACCTGGGTGGCCGGAGTCTCCGACTTGATCGTGATCACGTCACCCGGGCGCACCTGATAGCTGGGGATGTTCACCCGCCGGCCGTTGACCGTCCAGTGGCCGTGGCGGATCAGCTGGCGCGCCTGGCGGCGCGAGGCGGCGAAGCCGAGGCGCACGAGCACGTTGTCCAGGCGGCACTCCAGCAGCGCCAGCAGGTTCTCGCCGGTGATCCCGGCCTGGCGCGAGGCCTTGACGTAGTAGCCGTGGAACTGCTTCTCCAGCACGCCGTAGTAGCGGCGCGCCTTCTGCTTCTCGCGCAGCTGCACCCGGTACTCGCTCTGTTTCATGCGCCCGCGCCCGTGCTCGCCCGGCGGGTAGGCGCGGCGCTCGACGCCGCACTTGTCCGTCAGGCAGCGCTCGCCCTTGAGGAACAGCTTCTGTCCCTCGCGGCGGCACTGCTTGCACTGGGGGCCGGTGTCTCTGGCCATCTCTTAGACCCTCCGCCGCTTGCGGGGCCGGCAGCCGTTGTGGGCCTGGGGGGTGACGTCCTTGACGCCCGTCACTTCCAGCCCGGCAGCCTGCAGCGAGCGGATCGCGGTCTCGCGGCCGGAACCGGGACCCTTGACGTAGACCTCCACCTTCTGCAGGCCCTGCTCGAGACCCTTGCGAGCGGCCGCGTCGGCGGTCACCTGGGCGGCGAACGGTGTCGACTTGCGCGAGCCCTTGAAGCCGGCGCCGCCCGCTGACTCCCAGGCGATGACGTTGCCCAAGGTGTCGGTCAGCGAGACGATCGTGTTGTTGAACGAAGTCTTGATGTGCGCCTGGCCGACAGGGATGTTCTTTTTCGGCTTGCGCCGGCCGCGGGCGCGTTTCGGAGCTGGAGGCATCTACTTCTTGCCCGCTTTCTTCTTGCCGGCAACCTGCATGCGCTTGGGGCCCTTGCGGGTGCGGGCGTTGGTCTTGGTCTTCTGTCCCCGGACGGGCAGGCCGCGACGGTGGCGCAGGCCGCGGTAGCAGCCGATCTCCTGGAGGCGCTTGATGTCCTGCGAGCGCTCGCGCCGCAGATCGCCCTCGACGGTCAGCCCGTCGTCGATCGCGTCGCGCAGCTTGGACACCTCGTCCTCGGTGAGGTCGCGGATGTAGGTGTCGGGGCTGACCCCGACCTGGCTGAGGACCTTGTTGGAGGTCGAGCGTCCGATCCCGTAGATGTAGGTGAGGCCGATCTCCGAGCGCTTGTTCAGCGGCAGGTTGACTCCGGCGATGCGTGCCATCGAGCGCTCACCCCTGCCGCTGCTTGTGGCGCTTGTTCTGGCAGATCACGAGCACCACTCCGTGGCGGCGGATGATCTTGCACTTCTCGCACATCGGCTTGACCGACGGTCTTACCTTCATGATCCCTTTCGGCGGCTAGTGTTCCGGCGACTCGGCTCTGGCTGCCGTTGCGGCCGCCGCTACCGGGTCGTGGATTACCCTCGGGCACGCGAAACGCCTCGCACTCGGGCAGGACTCGTGATGGTAGCAACTTCGCCCCATCAATTCCTTGCGGTCTGCGTGCATGCGGTGGAGCGGGAAGAGACGCCCGGCCCGTGGCACTCAGCCGGCCCCGGCAACGCCCTGGGCGAGCGGCTCGCCGACGCGCTCTGCGGGCGCCAGATGCCAAGGCGTCAGCACCCGCGGACCGTCGGCGGTGATGGCCACGGTGAACTCGAAGTGGGCCGCCGAGGAGCCGTCCTGGGAGAAGATCGCCCAGTTGTCGGCGCCCACCCGCACCGCCGGACGCCCGGCGGTGGTCATCGGCTCGATCGCCAGCACCATCCCCTCCTCCAGCAGCGGCCCCTTGCCCGGCTTGCCGTAGTTGGGCACCTGCGGGTCCTCGTGCATGCTGCGCCCCACCCCGTGGCCCACCAGCGAGCGCACGACGGCGAGGCCCGCTCCCTCGGCCGACCTGCTGGATGGCGCTGGAGACGTCGCCCATGCGGTTGCCCACAAGGCACTGGGCGACGCCCGCGTGCAGCGACTCCTGGGTGGCGCTCAGCAGGTTCTGCTCCTGCGGGCCCGACCTGCTCCACAGGGAAGGTGCGGGCGGCGTCGGCCACCCAGCCATCGAGCGTGACGCCGACGTCGATCGAGATGATGTCGCCGCCCGTGAGCTTGAACGGGCCGGGGATGCCGTGGACGATCATCTCGTTGGGCGACGCGCAGATCGAGCCGGGGAAGCCGCGGTAGCCCTTGAAGGTCGGGATAGCCCCCTGGGAGCGGATGAAGCGCTCGGCCGCCGCGTCGAGCTCACCGGTGGTGACGCCCGGACGCACCTTGCTCTCCATCAGATCCAGCGTGGCGGCCAGGATGGCCCCGGAGCGGGCCATCTTGTCGATCTCCTCAGGGGACTTCTTGATGATCACCCTCGGAGCTTAGCTTGCGCCGATTGCTAGAGCTCCTCCTCCAGGCGCAGGGTGGCCACGGTGGCCCTGACGTGGGCGTGGACCTCATCGGCACTGCGGCGTCCGTCGAAGCGACGCAGCAGGCCCTTGCGGTCGTAGTAGCCGATCAGGGGCTCGGTCTGGGCGTGGTAGACCTCCAGGCGCCGGCGGATGGTCTCCTCACGGTCGTCGTCGCGCTGGATCAGACGCGAGCCGTCCTGGTCGCACACGCCCTCGTGCTTCGGCGGGTCGAAGTCGACGTGGTAGATGTGGCTTGGATTCTTTACGCACACCCGCCGGCCGGCCAGGCGGCGAACGACCTCCTCGTCGGGCAACGTCGATCAGCAGCGCGGCGGTGAGATGGCGGTCGAGCCCCTTCAGCGCGCTGCTCGAGCGCCTCTGCCTGCTGCTCGTTGCGAGGGAAGCCGTCGAGCAGGAAGCCGTCGCGAGCGTCGCCGCCGGAGACCCGGTCGGTGATCATGCCCACGATCATCTCGTCGGGCACCAGCTCGCCCGCGTCCATGTAGCGCTTGGCCTCACTGCCGAGCTCGGTGCCCTCGGCCACCTGCGCGCGCAGGATGTCGCCGGTGGAGATGTGCGGCAGCGAGAAGTCATCGCGCAGGCGGTCGGCCTGGGTGCCCTTGCCGGCGCCCGGCGGACCGAGGAGGATCAGGTTCAGCTCGGACACGACCGAGGCAGCCTACCCGCTCGCGTGCCCCGTGTGCCAGCGAAGGGCGCTTTTTCTCAAGCCCCCACGCGATGAGGACCAGTCCCGCGAGGGCCCTCTACTTCAGGAATCCCTCGTAGCTGCGCATCATCAGCTGCGCCTCGAGCTGCTTCATCGTTTCGAGGGCAACGCCGATCACGATCAGGATCGAGGTGCCGCCGAAGGCGAACTGCTGGTGGGTGCGAGCGATCAAGATCGCCGGCAGGGCGGCCACGGCGGCCAGGAACAGCGCGCCGGGGAAGGTCAGGCGAGCGAGGATGCGGTCGAGGAATTCGGCTGTGGGGCGTCCGGGGCGCACCCCGGGGATGAAGCCGCCGTACTTCTTGAGGTTGTCCGCCTGGTCGACCGGGTTGAACGTGACGGCGGTGTAGAAGTAGGTGAAGACGATGATCAGCAGCGACTCGCCGAGCACGTAATGCCAGCCGTTGGGCGTGAAGAAGTCGGACAGCGACTGGCCCCATTTGGTTTTCACGAGCTGCCCGACCGTCGGCGGGAAGGCCATCAGGCTGGCGGCGAAGATCACCGGGATCACCCCCGCCATGTTCACGCGCAGCGGCAGATAGGTCTGACCGCCCTCGGACATGCGCCGCCCGATCACGCGCTTGGCGTACTGGACCGGTATTCGCCGCTGGCCTTCCTGCACGAACACGATGCCGGCGACCACAGCCAGCACGAGGAAGGGCAGCATCACCTTGAAGACCTGGTCGGTCGAGGTCCACCAGGTCTGGATGCCGCTGGGCAGGCGCGCGACGATCGAGGCGAAGATCAGCAGCGAGATGCCGTTGCCGATGCCACGCTGGGTGATGAGCTCGCCGATCCACATCAGCAGCACGCAGCCGGTGGTGAGGCAGACGACGATCAGGAAGATGTGGGGCGCGTCGAAGTGCTTGACCACCGATTCGCCCGCTTTGGCCTGCAGGCTGTGGAACAGGAAGACGTAGCCGATCGACTGGGCGAAGGCCAGCCCGACGGTCAGGTAGCGGGTGTACTGGGTGATCCGCGCCTGCCCCACTTCGCCTTCCTTGGAGAGCTTCTCCAGCGAGGGCACGGCCACCTGCAGCAGCTGCAGGATGATCGAGGAGGTGATGTAGGGCATGATGCCCAGCGCGAAGATCGCGATCCGCGAGAGGCCGCCGCCGGAGAAGAGGTTGAGCAGCCCGAGGATGTTGGACGCCGCCGAACTGCTTCTGGATGTTGTTGACCGCCGTGAGGTTGACCCCCGGCACGGGAATGTGTGAGCCGAGGCGGTAGATCAGCAGCATACCGGCCGTGAAGGCGATCTTCTTGCGGATGTCCGCGACCTGGAAGGCGTTGAGGATGGTTGAGAGCATGGCTTTCAGCCCACCGCAGCCGGGCTCGGTGCCCAGGTGCCGGCGGAGCGCCCGATTCTAGTGGATGCGCTCGCGCGCGAAGCCGCCTGCACGGCCGTGGCTCACTAGCCCTCGACGATGCTGCAGGTGCCGCCGGCCGCCTCGATGCGCTCGCGCGCACCGGCGCTGAACGCATGGGCGTGAACGGTCAGCGCCTTGCTGAGCTCGCCCTTGGCGAGCACCTTGACGGGCACGCCCTTGCGGGTGGCCAGGCCGTTGGCCTTCATCAGCTCGATCGTCACCTCGGTGCCGGCGTCGAAGCGGCTCTCCAGCGAGGAGATGTTGACGGGCTGGGTGTGCGTGCGGAAGGGCTCGAAGGGCATCGACTTCTTCATGTGCGGGCCGCGCAGCTTTCGCATGCGCATGTGGATCGGCATCTGCCCACCCTCGAAGGCGGCTCGGCGCTTGGAGCCCGAGCGTGAGCCCGCGCCCTTCTGCCCGCGACCGGAGGTCTTGCCCGTGCCCGAGCCTTCGCCGCGGCCGATGCGCTTGCGCGGACGGCGGCTGCCGGGGGCGGGAGCGAGGTTGTGCAGCCCGATGCGCTGCTCGCTCCTCTTTGCGCGCTGGGCTCACTTGCCCTCCTCGACCTCGACCAGGTGGCGGACGGCGTGCAGCATGCCGCGTGCCTGCTCGGTGTCCTTGACCTCGACCGTGTGGCCGATGCGGCGCAGGCCGAGCGAGCGCAGCGTGTCGAGCTGTTTGCTGTTGGCGCCGTTCTTGGAGCGGCGCTGGGTGACGCTCAGCTCGGCCATCAGGAGGCTCCGTCGGCCGCCACGGCGGCGGGCTCGGCGCTCGGCGCTGTCTCTGTCTCGGCCTCGCCGGCGTGGATCACGCCGTTGGCGGTCTCGTTGCCGCCGCCGCCGAGGCCGAGGACCTGGTTGATCGTCAGCCCGCGCAGCTTGGCCGATCTCCTCGGGGGTGCGCAGACCGCGCAGCCCGGCCACGGTGGCCTTGACGAGGTTGATGGGGTTCTGCGTGCCGAGGCTCTTGGAGAGGATGTCGTGGATGCCGGCGAGCTCGAGCACCGCGCGCACGCCACCGCCGGCGATCACGCCGGTACCGGGTGCGGCCGGCTTCAGCAGCACGCGGCCCGAGCCGAAGATGCCGGTCGTCTGGTGGGTGATGGTGGTGCCGTGCTTGGGGACGCGGAAGAGGTCCTTCTTGGCGCGCTCCACGCCCTTCTGGATGGCCAGCGGAACCTCGTTGGCCTTGCCGTAGCCGACGCCCACGACGTCGCGTTCGTCGCCGACGACGACGAGCGCGGTGAACGAGAAGCGCCGGCCGCCCTTGACGACCTTGGCGACGCGGTTGATCTCGACGACGCGCTCCTGGAGGTCCAGGCCGGCGTGGTTGACTGAGCGATCTATCGATATGGACATGGGCAGGAGGGAGAGGGTAGCGGTAGCTGGCGTGCGGACACGTCAGACGGTGATGCCGGCCTCGCGGATGGCTTCGGCGAAGGCGCGGACGTGGCCGTGGTAGCGGTAGCCGCCGCGGTCGAACACGGCCTCGGAGATGCCCGCGGCCTTGGCGCGCTCGGCGAGCAGCTGCCCCGGCGCGGGTGGCGCGGTCGGCTTTGCTGGCCGAGCGCGAGCTCGGGCTCGAACCAGTTGACGGCAGCGAGCGTGCTTGCCCGACGACGTCGTCGATCAGCTGCGCGGAGAGGCCGCGGTTGGAGCGGAACACCGAGATGCGCGGCCGCGTGGCCGTGCCCGAGATCTTCGCCCGCACGCGGCGGCGGCGTTTGAGGCGCCGGGTCTCCTTGGTGATGACGCGTCATGCGCGCTTTCCGACCTTGCGCTGGACGTGCTCGCCCTCGTAGCGGATGCCCTTGCCCTTGTAGGGCTCCGGCGGGCGCTGCTTGCGGATGATCGCGGCGGTCTCGCCGACGAGCTGCTTGGAGATGCCCTTGACGACGACGCGCGTGGGCTGGGGCACCTCGAATTCGATGCCGTCGGGAGCGGGGATGGGAACGGGGTGGGAGTAGCCGACGGCGAGCTCGAGGTTCTTGCCCTTCAGCTGCGGCGCGGTAGCCGACGCCCTGGATCTCCAGGCGCTTCTCATAGCCGCTCGTGACGCCCTGGACCATGTTGGCGACCAGCGAGCGGGTGAGGCCGTGCAGCGCGCGGTGTTCGCCGCGGTCGGTGGGACGCGTGACGACGCAGCTGCTCGCCGTCCTGGCTGACCTCGATGTCGCGGTGGACGCGCTCGGTGAGTTCGCCTTTGGGCCCGTTCACGCGGACCTCCTCGGGCTCGATCGAGACCGTCACGCCGGCCGGCACCGGGATTGGCTGTCTGCCGATTCTCGACATCTGCTCAGCTCACCAGACCTGCGCCAGGACCTCGCCGCCGATGCCCGCTGCGCGGGCGTCGTGGCCGGTCATCACGCCGTGCGAGGTGGAGATGATCGAGGTGCCCATGCCGCCGAGCACCTTGGGGATGTGCTTGGCGTCGACGTAGGTGCGCCGGCCGGGGCGCGAGACGCGCCGCAGGCCCGAGATCGCCGAGCGGCGGTCCTCGGTGTACTTCAGGCGAATCTGGATGAGCTGCCCGGCCTGGCCTGTCGGGGGCGGCGAGCACCGACCAGGAGTCGATGTAGCCCTGCTCGTCGAGGATCCGCGCGAGCTCGCCCTTGAGCTTGGAGGCGGGCAGCTCGACGGTCTCGTGCGCGGCGTGGATCGCGTTGCGCACGCGCGTCAGGAAGTCGGCTATGGGATCGGTCATTGACATGGTTGCTGGCTCTCTTCTCGGACCTCTACCAGGAGGACTTCGTCATCCCGGGGATCTGACCGTTGTGGGCGAGCTCGCGAAGGCAGATGCGGCACACCCCGAACTTCTTGTACACCGCGCGCGGACGGCCGCAGCGGGTGCAGCGAGTATAGGCACGTGTCTTGAACTTGGGAGTCCGCGCCTGCTTGACGCGCTGGGAAGTCTTGGCCATCAGTCGGTGCTCTCTTTCTCGGTGGTCTGCGCGTCCCCGTCCTCGGGCGCGTCGTTCTGCGCCGCCTCGGGCGCAGCCTCAGGCTCGGTGCTCGGGCTCTGCAGCCGCCTCCGGCTCCGCAGCGGCCTCGGGCTCTGCGGCCACCTCGGGCGCCGTCTCGGGCTCTGTGGCTGCCTCGGGCTCTGTGGCTGCCTCGGGCTCACTCGGCGCAGGCTTCTTGACCTTCTCAGGCTTGCCCGCCGCGGCCTTGGCGGCCTTTGCCTCGGCTGCTGCCGCTTTGGCCTCGGCTGCCTCGGCTGCATCTGCCGGCAGCGGTGACGGCGGCTGCGGCGCTGTCGGCCTCGGCCTGCTCGTGGGCCCGTTCGGCGGCAACGTCGGCCTCGGGGTCATAGCCCTTGGGCCGGCGCTCGGGCGAGAAGGGCATGCCGAAGGCGGCGAGCAGCGCGTAGGCCTCGATGTCGCTGGCGGCGGAGGTGGTGATGGTGATGTCCAGGCCGCGCACCATGTCGATCGCGTCGTAGTCGATCTCGGGGAAGATGATCTGCTCTTTGACGCCCATGCGAGTAGTTGCCGCGGCCGTCGAAGGAGCGCGGGTTCAGGCCGCGGAAGTCGCGGATCCGCGGAATGGCGATCGAGATCGAGCCGGTCGAGGAACTCGTAGCCGCGCTCGGCGCGCAGCGTCACGGCGACGCCGACGGGCATGCCCTCGCGCAGTTTGAAGGCGGCGATCGACTTGCGCGCGCGGCGCACGCTGGGCTGCTGCCCGGCGATCGTGGCGAGCTGTTCGGTGGCGGCCTTGAGCACTTTGGAGTCCTGCTTGGCCAGGCCCACGCCCATGTTGAGCGTGATCTTCTCGATCTTCGGCGCCTGCATCACCGAGGAGTAGCCGAAGCGCTCGATCAGCGCGGGGCGGATCTCCTCGAGGTAGCGCGCCTTCAGGCGGGCGGGGGGGGCTGTCTCGGTAGCTGCGGCCATGGCGCTCAGTCGAGCCTCGCGCCGGAGCTCTTGGCCACGCGGAAGCGCTGGCCGTCCTCGCGCTCGATGCGCACGCGCGTGGGCTTGCCTTTGGCGTCGAGCAGCATCACGTTGGAGACGTGGATCGGGCCCTCGCGCTCGATCACGCCGCCCAGCGCTGCTTCGCTCTGGGCGCCCGCGACCTGCTGCGGGCGGGTGTGGCGCTTGATCATGTTCAGGCCCTCGACGAACACGCGCTGGCGGTCGGGGTCTACGCGCAGCACGCGGCCGCTCTTGCCGCGGTCCTTGCCGGAGATCACCTCGACGTGGTCGCCCGTGCGGATCTTCAGGTGCGGCGGGTGCCGCGCTTGGCGTTGGCTGTCTTGCGGCGCCATCACAGCACCTCGGGCGCGAGCGAGACGATCTTCATGAAGTTGCGCTCGCGCAGTTCGCGGGCGACCGGACCGAACACGCGCGTGCCGCGCGGGTTGTTCTGGTCGTCGATGATCACCGCGGCGTTCTCGTCGAAGGCGATGTAGGTGCCGTCGTCGCGGCCGATCGGCTTCTTGGTGCGCACGACCACGGCGGTGACGACCTCGCCCTTTTTGACCGCGCCCTGGGGGTTGGCCTGCTTGACGGTGGCGGTGATCACGTCGCCGACGAACGCGTAGCGGCGCTTGGAGCCGCCCTTGACGCGGATGCAGAGGATTTCGCGGGCGCCGGAGTTGTCGGCCACGCGCAGTCGGGTCTCGTTCTGGATCATCGCGCCCGCTCCAGCACGTCGACGAGCGCCCAGCGCTTGGTGCGCGACAGCGGCCTGCTCTCGATCACGCGGACGACGTCGCCCTCGTGGGCGTCGTTGTTCTCGTCGTGGGCGTGCACGGTGCTCGAGCTGCGCACGATCTTCTCGTAGCGGCGGTGGCGGCGCGCGACGTCGATGCGCACGGTGATCGTCTTCTCGGCCTTGTCGGAGACGACGATGCCCTGGCGCACGCGGCGCGTGCCCTCGACGGGCGCGTGCACGGGCGCGAGCGGCTCGGGCGCGGGCGCGGCGGCGCGGCGCTCGGCGGCTTTGGCGCGTTCCTGCAGGCGGCGCGCGCGACGGCGCACGGCCTTGTCGCGGCGCTCGGCCACGCGCTCGGCGTGGCGCTCCTCGGGCGAGCGCGCGGGCTTGGCCTCGCCGGCGTGCTTGGAGCGCGCCTGGCGGCGGCGCTCCTTCGGCGGGAGCTGCACCTCGGGCTCACTCGGCGCGGCTCAGGCTCCGGGGTCGGCCTCCGGCCTCAGCGCGTGGGCAGCCTCGGAGGCGTCGGCCTCGGGCTCGCTCGGCGGCATCGGTCGGCTGCTCGCGACCTGGGCCTCGGCGCCTCGGGGGCGTCCTGGGGAGTCTCGGGGGTCTCGTTCGTCTGGTTCGTCAGCCATTTGGTTCTTTCGTCCTGTCCTGAAGAAGTCAGTTGCCCTGCGTGGGCTCGGCCGTCGAGCTCGCGCTCGCGGGCCACGGTCAGCGCCCGGGCGAGGTCGCGCCTGGCGCGGCTGAGCCCGGCGGTGTCGTCGAGTTCGCCGGTTGCGTTGGCGAAGCGCAGGCCGAAGACCTCTTTGCGCAGCTCGCCGGTGCGCTTGGCGAGTTCGTTGTCGTCGAGGTCGCGTAGTTCGCTGGCCTTCATGCTCGTCCTTAGTCCTCGCGCAGCACGAACTTGGTCTTCACGGGCAGCTTGTGCGCGGCCAGCCGGATCGCTTCGCGGGCGAGCGGCTCGGATACGCCGGCCAGCTCGAACATCACGCGGCCGGGCTTGACCACCGCCACCCAGCCTTCGGGCGAGCCCTTGCCCGAGCCCATGCGGGTCTCGGCGGGCTTCTTGGTGACGGGCTTGTCGGGGAAGACGTTGATCCACACCTTGCCGCCACGCTTGATCTTGCGCGTCATGGCGATACGGGCGGCCTCGATCTGGCGGTTGGTCAGCCAGCCGCCCTCGAGCGCCTTCAGGCCGTACTCGCCGAACTGGACGTGCAGCTGCCCGCGCGAGGTTCCGCGCCGGCGGCCACGGTGCTGCTTGCGGTGCTTTACGCGCTTGGGGGAGAGCATCAGCGCCCGCCTCCGCCGCCGGGACCACGACCGCGTCCACCGCCGCCGGGCCGCCGGGACCGCGTCCACCGCCGCCGGGACCGCCCGGCCGCGTCCACCAGGCCGCCTGGACCGCGCCCACCGGGCCGCCTGGACCGCGTCCACCGCCGCCGGTCCACGCCGCCGCCTGGACCGCCGGGTCCGCGACCGCGTCCGCCGCCGCCTCCGCCACCGGGTCCACCGGCGCCGCGTCCACGCCCGCGTCCGTCGCGGCCGTCGCGGCCACCGCGGCCGTCGCGGTCGTTGCTCGGCGGCGCGGGAGCGGTCATGTCGGTGAGGTCGGCGCCGGTGTAGCCCTCGGGCATGATTTCGCCCTTGTTGACCCAGCACTTCACGCCGATGCGCCCGAAGGTGGTGCGCGCCTCGTAGAAGCCGTAGTCGATGTCGGCGCGCATGGTGTGCAGCGGCACGCGTCCGTCGGAGTAGCTTTCGGTGCGGGCCATCTCGGCGCCGCCCAGGCGTCCGGCGACCTGCACCTTCACGCCCTTGGCGCCCGAGCGCATGGCGCTGGTGAGCGCGCGCTTCATCGCGCGGCGGAAGGCGACGCGGTTCTGGAGCTGCTCGGCGATCGACTGGGCGACCAGCTTGGCGTCGAGCTCGGGGCGCTTGATCTCGAGGATGTTGACCTTGATCTGCTTTTTGGTCATCCGGTGCAGGTCGCGGCGCAGGGCGTCCACTTCGGTGCCGGACTTGCCGATCACGATGCCGGGACGCGCCGTGTGGATGTTGACCTCGAGCTCGTTGGCGTCCTTGCGGATGGTGATGTCCGACAGGCCGGCGTGGGCGAGCTTGCTCACGATGTGCTCGCGCACGCGCGACGTCCTCGGCGAGGTACTCGGCGAAGTTGCGCTCGTTGAACCAGTTGGACTTCCAGTCGTGGATGTAACCCACGCGCATAGCCTCTGGATGAACCTTCTGTCCCATTTCTCAGTCTCTCTAGCGGTGTCGCTTGGTAGTCGCCGGGCTCAGGGCGCGGGGTCAACGTGATCGTCAGGTGGCTGGTGCGCTTGCGGATCGGCGTCGCCCGTCCCATCGCGCGCGGCCGGAAGCGCTTGATCGTCGGCCCTTCGTCGGCATATGCCTCCCGGACGATCAGATCGTCCTCGAGCAGCTCGTGGTTGCTCTCGGCGTTTGCCACCGCGGACTCGAGCAGCTTGCTCCAGTCGCGCGCCACCTCACGAGGGGTGAAGGCGAGGATAGCGCGTGCCTCCTGCACGGACTTGCCGCGCATGTGCCCGCAGACCATCCGGGCCTTGCGCGCGGAGGTGCGCACGTAGCGGGCGTGGGCGGCACGACGCGACGCGGCGGCGCTCTCGGCGCGCTTTGGCGGGCGCCTTGCTCGGCTTCGAGCGGCTCTCGCTTTGCTGCGGCTTGGCGGCGTGGCTTTCTCGGCGACAGGCTCTTTGACGGCGGCTGCTTTTTTGGCGGGCGGCTTTTTTCGCGGCAGGCGCTTTTTTGGCAGCGGCTTTTTTGGCCGGGCTTTCGCCCCGTCGGCTTTCTCGGCCGTCGGTTTGGCTGCGCCGTCTTTCGCCTCGGCGGCTTTGGCAGCTTTTTTGCGAGCGGGTTTTTTGGCCGCTTTTGCCTCGCCCGCCTGCGCGTCGGTCGCCCTCGACGGGGTCCACCGGTGTCTCCTCCTCGGCGCTCATCGCACCTTGCCCGAGCCCGCGTGACCGCGGAAGATGCGGGTGGGGGCGAACTCGCCGAGCTTGTGGCCGACCATCGACTCGCTGATGAACACGGGCACGTGTTTCTTGCCGTCGTGGACGGCGATCGTGTGGCCGACCATCTCCGGGAAGATCGTCGAGGCGCGCGACCAGGTGCGCAGCATTTTTTTGTTGTTGGCGGCGTTCAGCGCTTCGATGCGGTTCATCAGGCGCTCTTCCACCCACGGGCCCTTCTTGCTGGAGCGGCTCATCGCTGCTTGCCCTTCCCGCGGCGGCGTGCCGCGCACGATGTAGCGACTGGAGGTCTTGTTCTTCTTGCGGGTGCGGTAGCCGAGCGTGGGCACGCCCCACGGCGTCACGGGGTGACGGCCGGCGGTGGTCGAGCCCTCGCCGCCGCCGTGCGGGTGGTCGACGGGGTTCATGGCCACGCCGCGCGTCTGCGGGCGCACGCCCATGTGGCGCTTGCGCCCGGCCTTGCCCACCTTCACGTTCTGGTGCTCGGCGTTGCCGATCGTGCCGACGGTGGCGCGGCACTCGGCGCGCACCATGCGCATCTCGCCCGAGGGCAGGCGCAGGGTGGCCATCTCGCCGTCCTTGGCCATCAGCTGGGCGGAGGCGCCGGCCGAGCGCGCCATCTGCCCGCCGCGGCCGGGCTGCAGCTCGATGTTGTGCACGACCGTGCCGACGGGCATCCGCGCGAGCTCCATGCAGTTGCCCACGGCGATGTCGGCGTCCATCGCCCGAGGCGACGGTCATGCCCACCGTCAGCCGCTGGGGCGCGAGGATGTAGCGCTTCTCGCCGTCGGTGTAGTGCAGCAGGGCGATGTAGGCGGAGCGGTTGGGGTCGTACTCGATCGCGGCGACGCGGGCGTCGACGCCGTCCTTGCGACGCTTGAAGTCCACCCGCCGGTAGGCGCGCTTGGCGCCGCCGCCGCGGTGGCGGGCGGTCTTGCGCCCGTGCGCGTTGCGCCCGCCGCTCTTCTTGAGGCCTTCCACGAGCGACTTCTCGGGCTTGGACTTGGTGACCTCGGCGAAGTCCGGGTAGGAGACGAACCGCATACCGGGGCTCGTGGGCTTGGGCTTGCGAATCGGCATGTGCTCAGCCCTCCAGCGCCTGCAGGCCCTGGAAGATCGGGATCGTCTCGCCGGCGCGCACCTGCACGATGGCCTTCTTCCAGGTGCGGGTGCGGCCCTTGGTGGTGCCGCGGCGCTTGGGCTTGGACTTGACGCTCATGGTGCGCACCTCCACCACGTGAACGTCGAACAGCGCCTCCACCGCCTGGCGGATGTGGGTCTTGTGCGCGTCGGGGTGGACGCGGAAGGTGTAGCGGTCGGCGGCCGAGAGCACGTAGCTCTTCTCGGAGACGACCGGGCGGATGAGTACCTGTGTGTGCTCCATCAGGACTTCGCCTCCTCGGCCGCCGGCGCCCATGGGGTGAGCGGGGTTTGCCGGTGCGGGCGCTCAGCGCGTCGAGGGCGCCTTCGGAGACCAGCAGCCGAGCGGCGCCGAGCAGGTCGGTGACGCCCACGTTCTCGGGGGTGAGCACGGCCACGCGGGTCGAGGTTGCGGAAGGACAGCGCGGCCGCGGACTCCTCGGCGCGCGAGCACCACGAGCGTCGAGGGGGGACGCCGCGTCTCGGTACCCCAGTCCTCGAGCAGGTCGAGCGCCTGGCGGGTCTTGGGAGCGGTGAAGCGCGAGGCGTCGAGGATCGCGATCGAGCCGCGCTCGGCGTGCAGCGACAGTGCGCTGCGCAGCGCGGCGCGCTGCTCCTTGCGGTTGACCTTGAAGGTGTAGGAGCGCGGCTGGGGGCCGAACACGGTGCCACCGCCGGTCCAGATGGGAGAGCGGTTGGAGCCCGCGCGAGCGCGGCCGGTGCCCTTCTGGCGCCAGGGCTTGGCGCCACCGCCGGAGACCATGCCGCGGGTCTTGGTCGCAGCGGTGCCGCGCCGGCGGGCGGCCTGCTCGGCGCGCACGCTCTGGTGGACGAGCGGCCCGGCGAAGCGCGCGCCGAAGGCGGCGTCGTCGAGCTTGACCTTCTTGGAGCCGCCGAGGACGGGTGCGTCAGCCATCGGTCCGCACCTCCACGATCGAGCCCGAGGGGCCGGGGACGGAGCCGCGGACCAGCATCAGGTTCTCGCGTGTGTCCACGCTGACGATCTCGAGGCCCTTCTGGGTCACGCGCTTGTTGCCCATCTGGCCGGGGCCGCGGATGCCCTTCATCACGCGCGCGGGCCACGCCGAGGCGCCGATCGAACCCGGGGCGCGGACGTTGTGCGAGCCGTGGGACTTGGGGCCGCTGGCGAAGTTGTGGCGCTTGATCGTGCCCTGGAAGCCCTTGCCCTTGGAGACGCCGGCGATCTTCACGCGAGAGCCGACCTCGAAGGCCTCGACGGTCACCGTCTCCCCCATCTGCAGCTCGCCGGCCTCGTCGCGGAACTCCACCACCGTGCGCATCGGCGGCGCGTCGGCCTTCTTCAGGTGGCCGAGCTCGGCTTTGGTGAGGTGCTTCTCCTTGGTGGCGCCGAAGGCGAGCTGAACGGCCTCATAGCCGTCGCGCTCAGCGGTGCGGATGGCCGTCACCGGGCAGGGGCCGGCCTCGAGCACGGTCACGCGGGCGAGGCTTCCGTCTTCTTGGAAGACCTGGGTCATACCGAGCTTCTTGGCGAGGATGGCGGGCATTGGAATCTCAGGTGGCGAGGCGGATCTCGATGTCGACGCCGGCCGGGAGGTGATCCAGGCGCTGTAGCGAGTCGACCGTCTTGGGAGTCGGCTGGTGGATGTCGATCAGCCGCTTGTGGGTGCGGATCTCGAAGTGCTCGCGCGAGTCCTTGTCCTTGAAGGGCGAGCGGATCACGCAGTAGACGTTCTTCTCTGTCGGCAGGGGCACGGGCCCCGAGACGCTCGCGCCCGTGCGCGTGGCCGTCTCGACGATCTCCTTGGCCGCCGACTCGATGGCCGAGGTGTCGTATGCCTTCAGGCGGATGCGGATCTTGTTTTGGTTGGCAGCTGCCATGAAGGTCTCTCTAGCGTCTGTTGTGTGTCTCGGTGTGGTCTGGGGCGCTGCTCACTGCCTGATCCGGCCGGCGGTAGCACTCCCGCCGGGCCCCTCCCGGACGGCGATCTGAGAGGCGGGCGGGACTTTCACCCAAACCCGCCTCGTCGCCGCCACACCTTGACGGTGGGGCTGTATTAGTCGTATCGGACTGCCAATGTGCGCGCCGCCGCACTTCCGGCTGGCGCGCAGGTACTTACTCGATGATCTCCGTGACCACGCCAGAACCGACCGTGCGGCCACCCTCTCGGATGGCGAAGCGCAGGCCCTGGTCCATGGCGATCGGCTGGATCAGCTCGATCTCCATCTGGACGTTGTCGCCGGGCATGACCATCTCGACGCCGTCGGGCAGCTTCGCCACGCCGGTGACGTCGGTGGTGCGGAAGTAGAACTGGGGCCGGTAGCCGGTGAAGAAGGGGGTGTGACGTCCACCCTCCTCCTTCTTCAGCACGTAGACCTCGGCCTTGTACTTGGTGTGAGGGGTGATCGAGCCCGGCTTGCACAGCACCTGGCCGCGCTCGATCTCCTCGCGCTTGGTGCCACGCAGCAGGCAACCGACGTTGTCGCCGGCCTGGCCCTGGTCGAGGATCTTGCGGAACATCTCCACGCCGGTGACCACCGTGGTGGTGGTGTCGTGGACGCCGACGATTTCGACCGTGTCGCCGGTATTGACGATTCCCTGCTCGACGCGGCCGGTGGCCACGGTGCCGCGCCCGGTGATCGAGAAGACGTCCTCGACGGGCATCAGGAACGGCTTGTCGAGCTCGCGAACAGGCTCGGGGATGTAGGTGTCGAGAGCGGCGGCCAGCTCGAGGATCTTCTCCTTGTAGGCCTCGTCGCCTTCGAGCGCCTTCAGCGCCGAGCCGACGATGAACGGGATGTCGTCGCCGGGGAAGTCGTATTCGCTGAGCAGCTCGCGAACCTCGACCTCGACGAGCTCCAGGAGCTCCTCGTCGTCGACCATGTCGGCCTTGTTGAGGAACACCACGATGTAGGGCACGCCGACCTGACGGGCGAGCAGGATGTGCTCACGCGTCTGAGGCATGGGTCCGTCGGCCGCGGACACCACCAGGATCGCCCCGTCCATCTGAGCGGCACCGGTGATCATGTTCTTGACGTAGTCGGCGTGACCGGGACAGTCCACGTGAGCGTAGTGACGGTTCTCCGTCTGGTACTCGACGTGGGAAGTGGCGATCGTGATGCCGCGTTCCTTCTCCTCCGGCGCGTTGTCGATCTCCGCGAAGGTGCGGGCTTCCGCTCCTCCGTGCTCGGCCAGCACCGTCGTTATGGCAGCGGTCAGCGTCGTCTTGCCATGGTCGATGTGACCGATGGTCCCGACATTGACGTGCGGCTTGTCGCGCTCGAACTTCTCCTTCGCCACTTTGAACTCGCTCCTGTATCGACTTGTATGTCCACCCTGTGAAAAGGCGAACCTCAGAAATCTATCTAAATGCGGACTTCGTTGACTGCTGGGTGCTGCGGGGTCCTGCTCAGGCCGGGATCGGCTCGCCCGTACGCGCTTCGACGATCTTCTCGGCGATGTTGGGCGGGACCTCCTCGTAGGCCTCGAACTGCATGGTGTAGTTGGCGCGTCCCTGCGTGTTGGAGCGCAGATCGGTCGCGTAGCCGAACATCTCGCTCAGCGGCACCCTTGCGGTCACGGCGAGCGCGTTGCCACGGCGCTCCTGCCCCTCGACCCTGCCCCGCCGACGGCTGAGGTCGCCGATCACGTCGCCGAGGAAGTCCTCGGGCGTGACCACCTCGACCGCGAAGATCGGCTCGAGGAGGACCGGCTTGGCTCGTTTTGCCGCCTCTTTGAAGGCAAGCGAGCCCGCCACTTTGAAAGCTATTTCCGAGGAGTCCACGTCGTGGTACTTGCCGTCCACGAGCGTCACCCGCATGTCGACCATCGGGTAGCCGGCCTTCACGCCATTGTCCAGCGCCTCTTCGATCCCCTTCTTGACGGCGGGGATGTATTCCGAGGGGATGTTTCCACCCTTGATCTTGTTGATGAACTCGAAGCCCACTCCCGGCGCGGGCTCGAGGTCGATGAAGACCACACCGAACTGACCCGAGCCACCGGTCTGGCGCACGAACTTGCCTTCGATCTTCTGGACGGTCCCGCGCACGGTCTCGCGGTAGGAGACCTGCGGGCGACCGACGTTGGCCTCCACTCCGAACTCCCGCTTCATGCGGTCGACGAGCACCTCGAGGTGCAGCTCGCCCATACCCGAGATCTCGGTCTGGCCGGTCTCCTCGTTGGTGCGAACCTGGAAGGTCGGGTCCTCCTCGGCCAGGCGGCCGAGCGCGACCGACATCTTCTCCTGATCGACCTTGGTCTTCGGCTCCACAGCCACCTTGATGACAGGCTCGGGGAAGACGATGTTCTCGAGGTGGATGGGGTGCGCGGGGTCGGCGAGCGTGTCACCGGTGATGACCTGCTTGATGCCCACCGCGGCGGCGATGTCGCCGGCGTAGACCTCCTCGACCTCCTCACGCTCGTTGGCGTGCATCATCAGGATGCGCCCGATGCGCTCGGTACGACCGCTGCCGACGTTCAACACCTTGGAGCCCGCCTCGAGATGCCCCGAGTAGACACGGAAGTAGGTGAGCTTGCCGACGTAGGGGTCGGCGGCGATCTTGAAGGCGAGGGCGGCGAACGGCTCGGAGTCGTCGGCGTGGCGCGTAACCTGGCGCTCCTCCTCCTCGCCTTTGATCAGTTCGGTGCCCAGCACCGGGGGTACATCCAGCGGTGAGGGGAGGTAGTCGATGACCGCGTCCAGCAGCGGCTGGACGCCCTTGTTCTTGAACGAGGAGCCGCACAGCACGGGGGTCAACTTGGTCGAGAGGGTCGCCTTGCGGATCGCGCTCTTGAGAACGTCCTCAGGGATCTCGGTTTCTTCGAGCAGCGCCTCGAGCAGGGTGTCGTCGTAATGGGAGACCTCCTCGAGCAGATGCTCGCGCGCGGCCTGGGCTGCTTCGGCGAGGTTCTCGGGGATGTCGGTCTCTTCCTGTTCCTTGCCCATCTCGTCCTTGTAGACGATGGCTTTCATCGCCACGAGATCGATCACGCCGAGGAAGTCGCCCTCGGAGCCGATCGGCAGCTGGATCGGAACGGGGTGGGCGCCCAGGCGATCGATCATCGTCCGCACGCCCATGTCGAAGTCTGCGCCCGTGCGGTCCATCTTGTTGATGTAGGCGATGCGGGGCACGTGGTACTTGTCGGCCTGACGCCACACTGTCTCTGACTGGGGCTCGACGCCGGCGACGGAGTCGAACAGGGCGATGGCGCCGTCGAGGACGCGCAGGGAGCGCTCCACCTCGACCGTGAAGTCGACGTGACCGGGGGTGTCGATGATGTTGATGCGGTGGCCCTTCCACTGAGCGGTGGTGGCGGCCGAGGTGATCGTGATGCCACGCTCCTGCTCCTGCTCCATCCAGTCCATCACAGCCGCGCCCTCGTGCACCTCGCCGATCTTGTAGGTGCGGCCGGTGTAGTAGAGGATGCGCTCGGTCGTCGTCGTCTTACCGGCGTCGATGTGAGCCATGATCCCAATGTTTCGGGTGTTTTGGAGTGTGAACTTACGGGGCATATCTCAGGTCCGGGATCGTGGCTTGGGCGGGATTGCGGGCAAAAAAATGGGCCCCTCGGGCCCACGCGCGCTGCTGGTCTGGTTTGGACCGGTCCGCGTGGTTATCTGCTCGAGGTCTCCATCTTGGTTTGCGACTCCCCGGGAGGCATGCAAGCTCGCTGCGTCCGCCCGTGGCGCGGTCCCGACTATAGCAGAGCAAATGTCAGTTCTGAGCGCGTTCGACGGGTGCGTCAGACCCCTCGCGATCGCCCTTGGCGGGGGGGTCCTCGACCATCGCCCCGAGCCTCTGCAGGACCATTGTGGCCGCACGCAGATCGTCGATCTCGAGGCCCTCGAGCGCAGCGTTCCAACGACTCTTCCAGAGGGCGTGCTTGGCCTCGATCTTGCTTCGTCCCTGGGGTGTGAGGCGCGAGACGACCACCCGCCTGTCGCTGGAGGAGCGCACGCGCTCCACGTGCCCGCACTCGGCCAGGTGGTCGAGCATCTGGGTGACCGTCCCGGGGCTCAACCGGGCGGCAACGGCCAGCTCGCCGGCCGGCAGCTCGCCGCGCTCGTGCAGCTCCATCAGCAGCTCGTACTGGGCATGGCTGAGCTCGCCACTTGCGAGGTGGGTGTCGCGTCCTCGCAGCCGGCTGAGGTTGCGGAACACCCGGCGGAAGGCCATACCGAGCTCGGTGACCTGAGCCTCGCGCTGCTCGTCTGGAGAACGCTTGGCCTGCTTGGAGACGGTCGGCGCACCCATGGCTGTGCCCGCTACCTATGCCCCGAGCGGCTCGACGGCGGCCTCGGCGTTGGTCGCGTCACGGCTGAGCCGGGTGCGGGGATTCTCGGCGCGCAGCAGCACGAGGCACGGGATCAAGGAGAGCACGCAGATGCCGACCGACCACCAATAGGCGTCCTGGAAGGCGCCCGCCGGCTTGCTCACGGCGTGTCCGGTCGCGCGCTGCAGGACGACGGCGAGCACGGCCGTGCCGATCGCGCCGCCGACACGCTGCACCACGTTCAGCTGGGGAGTGGCGTCGGAGAGCTGGCTCGGGCGCAGAGCAGCGAATGCGGCCGTCATCGCCGGCATGAACGAGAAGCCGATGCCGACGCCGCGCAGCAGCAGGATGAAGGAGATGAACAAGATCGAGGTGTTGTTGCCAACGAAGGCGAGGGGGACCGAGGCGAGACTGAGAATGAGGACGCCGCCGATCGCAACGCGACCGCCGCCGAAGCGCTGGGTGAAGCGGCTGACGAGGGGCATCACGATCAGCATGCCGAGACCCTGGGGACCGACGAGCAGGCCGGTCACGATGACGCTCTCGTGGCGCACTTCCTGGTAGTAGAGCGGCACGAGGATCATCGCGCCGAACAGAGCCGCCCCAAGCCCGAAGGTCGTCAGCGAGGCGGCGCCGAAAACGCGATTGGCATACAGGCGCACGTCGAGCAGCGGACGCTCCACGTGCAGCGCGTGGCGGATGAACAAGCCGATCAGCGCGATTCCGGCGAGCGTCGGCCAGATCACGGTGGGGGCGGTGAAGCTCGCATGGGTGCCAAGCTCGGAAAGGCCATAGACGAGCGCGGTGGTGCCGGTGGAGAGCAGGCCCAATCCGGCGACGTCGAGCCGCCCTGCCTCACCTGAGTCGGTCTGGGGCAGCATCCGCCAGGCGAGCACGAAGGCGAGCAGGCCGACGGGCAGGTTGACGAGGAAGATCCACGACCAGTGCAGGTTCTGCAGGATCGCGCCGCCGACAACCGGTCCGAGGATCGGGGCGAGCATTGCCGGCATGGTGACGATGCCCATCACGCGGCCCATTCGCTGCGGGCCGGCAACCTGCGCCATGATCAGCTGGCCCACCGGCATGATCATCCCGCCGCCGGCGCCCTGCAGCACGCGGAACAGGACGAGCGACGTTGTGGAGGCGGCGACAGCGCAAAGCGCCGAGCCGGCTGTGAACAGCACGAGCGAGGTCATGTAGACGCGCTTGGCTCCGTAGCGGCGAGCGGCCCAGCCGGTGACGGGGATGACGGCGGCGAGCGAGAGCAGGTAACCGGTCACGACCCATTGGATCTGCGAGATCGAGCTGTGCAGGTCGTGGCCCAGTGTCCGCAGCGCCACGTTGACGATGGTGGTGTCGAGGATCGACATGATCATCCCGAGGATCACCACCCCGGCGATCTTCCATACGTAGGGCTCGATCTTGTCGGTCGAGGCGGAAGAGTGCTGCGGGGGGGCTGTGGTCGTCGCGGAAGCCATTCGGTACCGAAAGTTTAGGTACCAAAGCTTATTCCTTCAAGGGCTCTGTGCGCGATCGCACACAGTGGCTCCTATGCGGAATGGGGAAGTCAGCTACGGCGGTGTGTAACGCCGCTCATTGCGCTGCGTCCAAGGTAGGCAAAGACGCCGACCACGAGGCCCACCAGGCCCCCGCCGACTCCGCCCAGGACATACGCCTCGACAAAGCCGAAGGGAATGACCTGCACGAGGTGTTCCGCTGGATACTCAACGATGACGTTCACGACGGTGAGGACAGCAACGATCGTGCCGGCGCAAGCCGCTCCGATGACAATGCAGCGCAGAATCAGTGGCAAGCGATTCAGGCGGCCCATCCAATCTCGATCCTATCCATGCGTCGGTCGGCACATGTGCCTACCGGCCTACCCGCGCATGCGCGGGTAGGGACCTCTACGTCAAAGATGTCCTCTCCACGAGCCCGTAAGCGGTTCGAGGACCAAGTGAGCCAAGGACGCAGGGAGCGAAATGTGCTGTGCACATGAGCGACCGAGGACGCCGGCTCGCGCCGGTCATCGGGCCGCTTACCAGCGGTAGTGGGCGAAGGCCTTATTGGCCTGAGCCATGCGGTAGATGTCGTCCTTGCGCTTGTAGGCGCCGCCCTGCTGGGACTGAGCATCCATCAACTCGTTGGCCAACCGCTGGGCCATTGTCTTCTCGCGCCGTGCTCGAGCGAACTCCACGAGCCAGCGAACCGCCAGGGTGCGCGCCCGTGAGCTGGGCACCTCGACGGGGACCTGGTAGGTGGCGCCGCCGACTCGCCGCGAGCGAACCTCCAGGGAAGGGGTGAGAGTCTTGATCGAGGACTCGAGCGTCTCCAGCGGGTCTTTGTCGCTGCGCTCGCCGATCAGGGCCAGGGCGTCGTAGACGATGCGCTCGGCCGTCGACTTCTTACCGTCGAGCATCACCTTGTTGATGACCTGCTGGACGAGTTTGGAGCGGTGAATCGGGTCCGGCTCGACCGGACGGATCTGGGCGGCTGCTCTACGGGGCATCTATTTTTTCTTCACGCCGTACTGCGAGCGCGCCTTCTTGCGGTCGCTCACACCGGCTGCGTCGAGCGTCCCGCGCACCACCTTGTAGCGAACGCCAGGAAGATCCTTGACGCGACCGCCACGAACGAGCACCACCGAGTGCTCCTGCAGATTGTGTCCCTCACCGGGAATGTAGGCCGTGACCTCGATCGATCCCGAGATGCGCACACGGGCGACCTTGCGCAGAGCGGAGTTAGGCTTCTTCGGGGTGGTGGTGTACACGCGGGTGCACACACCACGTCGTTGCGGGGCCGCAACCTTCTTCTTGCGTCCCTTGCCCGACTTCAGGCCCGGAGTGGCCAGCTTCTTCTTGGGTGCGACGCGGCCCTTGCGGACTAGCTGTGAGGTCGTTGGCATTCGGCCGCAGATGCTAGCAGCGCTAGGCCGTCTGAGCTACGCCGGCTGCGCGAACGGGCGCCGGCATGAGCGCCGAGGCGACAACAACCAGGACGAATGCAAGCGCCTGGAGCACCACGCCGAGCGTGCTGGCGGCCATGGGGTCGCCGAACACGACGATCCCGCCGGCGATGCCGGCGATGTTGGCAGCGGTGCCAGTTACCGCGATAACGGCGACCGCCTCGCCGTCCTGCAGGCCTCGAGCGGAGGCATAGAAGGCGACCACCGAAGCTGCGATGGCAACGGCCAGCCAGGGGCTCAGCAGGAGACCCATGAACCCGTGGGCGCCCGTGATCCCAGTGAGGGCCTTGATGGCAGTGTCGGAGACGCCGAAGAGAATTCCGGCGGCTGCGCCGAGCATCACGCCGTGGTGCTCGACCGGGCCACCCATGCGGGGGCCCATCAGGAGCAGCCCGCCCAGACCGAAGAGACCGGCCTCGAAGGAGATCATGGCGACGTCGGAGAAGCGCGAGTGCGACCCGTGCATGGCGGGCAGCGTCAGGCCGAGCAGCACCAGCCCGACGGCGGTGAGCACGAGGCCGATCCATTGGCGCCGGCCCACAGTGAAGCCGAACATCCGCTCGGCCATCACCGCGATGAAGACCACCCCGGCGGCCAGCGCAACCTGGACGACCGACATCGGCGCCAGCGACAGCGCGGCCACATGCAGGCCCCAGCTGGCCGTGGCGATCAGCATGCCCAAGGCGAACCACTTGGAGGAGTACAGGCTCCTGGCCGACTTGAAGGGGTGCAGCACCTGGATCTTTGGCACCGAGTTGGCGCCGCGGTACTTGTAGAAGAAGCCCAGGTTCGCCACGAAGGCGCACGAGAGAGCGAGGAGTATGCCGAGGTCTAGGTTCATGATGGGTAAGTCGGTGACGGGCTGATCCATCGGCCTGGGACACCCGCTGCTTTACTCCGCGAGAAGGACCTAGGCGATTCGACCGTCCTCGGCAGAGTACCCGTCTGAACCTGTATGGAAGCTAAAGAGAGCATCGGAGGCGTAGAAGCCCGCAGTGACGGGGCCTTCACCGCCTCGCCGGCCACCGACGCCGCGGCCCTGAGGCCTCTGCTGATGGTGGACATCGACGGGGTGATCTCGCTCTTCGGCGCACCTGGAATTGGAGATCGGCAGTCGCTGAGGGGTCCTTCCACTCGATCGAGGGCATACCGCACTTCCTTTCGGCCACCGCTGCCGCACACCTCCTCGACCTCGCCTCGCATTTCGAGCTCGTGTGGGCCAGCGGCTGGGAGGAGAAGGCCAATGAACACCTCCCCCACCTCCTTGGATTGCCGCCCGAGCTGCCGTTCCTGCGCTTCGAGCGCTCGGTGGGGCGCTCCAACGCCCACTGGAAGCTCGACGCCATCGGCGCATATGCGGCTGGGCGGCCTCTTGCATGGATCGACGATGCCTTCAACCCCGCCTGCCACGACTGGGCCGGGGAGCGAAGCTCCCCCACCCTGCTGGTGCAGACCGATCCCCAGGTTGGCCTCACGGAGCCGGAGGCGCAGCGGCTGGTGGCATGGGCGCGGGAGCTGGCGGCGCAGCACTGAGGGAGACCGGCAGCACACCGGACACCGACGCTCCATAGCCGCTCCCCCCAGGACACAGCGCCCGAACCCATGCGGGGCCAGTGGACACGCTGGGAAGGGCAGTGGGCAACGACCACTGCCCTTGGGCATCGGTGACGGTTTGGGCGATGGTGGCCTCGGTGACCAGTTCGCCCTTGCGGGACACCGTGCGTGCCTGGAGCAGGATGGTTGCTCCCCCTATCGGGGTGGCGTCGAGGAATGACAGGGTGCCGGTGAGCGTGGGGATGGGCGCAGCCGCTTCGCTGGACGTGGCCGGGGCCGGCGGCGCGCCAGGGCTCGGCGGACTGGCCGGGGTGGCCGGAGCGGGGCTTTCGGAGGCCGGGGCGGGAGCCACGCCGAGGGCGATGGTGCAGCGCAGGGGGCGGGGCGCCAGGCGGCTCACAGCCGCACGGATGCCTCCCAGCTCGCCATAGAGCACATCGCCGGGGCAGTCGGTGGAGTCGCCATCGCGATGACCGGCGATCCTTGGCAGGGGGACGTGGGCGTTGGCCGGGAAGCGGCTGTAGACCGCACCCGCCGGGTTGACCTTCACAGTGACCCTCCCCCTCGAGGGCACACCATGCAGTGAGAGCTTCCAGGCAAGCAGCCGCTGGAGGGCACTGCGAGCGGCCGGGGAGATGGGCGCGCTCATGAACGATCCGAGCACCGCTACCCCGGTGGAGACGAGGTTGTAGCCGCCCGCATGGGCCCCCACCACCGGCTCGTCGATGCCACCGGCGCGAGCCTCGAAGATGCGACCGTAGAGGTCGATGACGAAGTTGTAGCCGATGTCGTTCCAGCCATTTACGTAGCGGTGGAAGGCGTAGATGGCCCGCAGCATGGCCGGCACCTCACCGGCGCTGTAGCCGTTGGGGTTCTCGGTGTGATGGACGAAGGCCATCCGCACGTCCCCGTACTCGGGCGCCACCCTGGGGTGGGCGGCTCCCTGGGCCCATCCTCTGCGAGCGAGGATGGGGGGCTGCCCGGGTCCGGCGCCAAGCACCGGCGCGGCTTGTGGCAGCGATGCCGCAAGCGCCAGCCTGCCCAGCCCGCCAGCCTGACGGCGTGCCCCCCTACCGCCGCTGACGTCGATGAAATGCAACTGCACCCCCCTCAGCGGAACCTGGGCGCGGAGCTGAACCCGGTCTGTCCCTCCCGTCCATAGAGGCTCTCCCACGGTGGTCCTCGTGTCCGGCTCGGCTTCAGATGCATGGCCGTGGCTGGCTGCTGACACCCACGGGCTCCAGCCACCCCCGGCAAGACCAAAGCGCAGCTGTGGCCGGGCGGAGAGGCTCCCTTGCCATTGAAGCCCGACGAGATCGGCGCTGTGCGAAAGCAAGATGCTCCGGCCCGCCTCGTCGAGGCGGCCGATCCACTGCTCGGAGACGACGGGGGCCCCGGGGGAGCTCAACTCGGCCAGTGTGGAGGCTGGACGAAGCGCATGGGCAGCAACGGCGCCAGCGCCGACGGCCAGAAGCGACCTGCGCGTCATTTCGGGCGCTCCCATCACCCCACACCAACACCACTCGGCGCCCAGGGTCTCACGAGGGGGGATGAGAGCTCCCTTATTTCAAGAGGGCCTGGATGCCACCGGAGGCCGGCCTCTCTCAGCGACTGCTTTCGCGTAGGAGCCGCCATCCCGCCCAGGCAAAGAAGCCCACCACAAGCACCAACACCAGCACTTCGCGTGCCGCTAGCAGGATGCCTTCGTTGGCCACAACATCGCCCACAGGTGAAGCGTAGCTCCGGTAGCTCGGGCGGTTGGGTTGGGTTGGGTTGGGTTGGGTTATCCCTTTTGCTGTGGTGTATCGCACCTGCGATACACCAGTTGAAAGAGAACAACTACCTCGAGCCTCCACCTCTCCCAAAGAGAGCAGCCGCATCCGAGCGTCGGCCTGCCTGCCCCCGTCACAAGAACGACCCGGGGCGGCTACTTGAGCCGCCCCGGGGGTCCTTCTTCTATTAGATGAGTGCCCCTCCAGCATGGAGGAGCTGGCGCGCGTTACTCGCCGGCAGGGCTCTCCTCGGGGATCTCCAGCTCGGCGAGCTCCTCGGCGAAGCCGGGGTCGGTGCCGCCGGCGCCGATCTTCTCGAGCGATGCCAGGTCGGCGTCGAACTCCTGGCCGTAGCCGCCGTTGAACCCGTCTCCACCGGCGAGGCCAAGCTCAGCGGCGATCTCGTCCTGGTCGAGCAGGCCGACGTCGTCGATGGCGCGAGGCAGCGGCTCGGACGGTTCGATCTCGATCCGCCTGTAACGCTTCAGACCGGTGGCTGCCGGGATCAGCTTGCCGATGATCACGTTCTCCTTGAGGCCGTTGAGGCGGTCGATCTTGCCTTCGAGGGCAGCGTCGGTGAGCACCTTCGTGGTCTCCTGGAAGGAGGCCGCCGACAGGAACGAGTCGGTGTTGAGCGACGCCTTGGTGATGCCCAGGATGATGTCCTCGTACTGGGCGCTCTCACCGCCCTGTGCGGTGACGGCGTCGTTGACTTTGGCGAACTCGAAGCGGTCCACGAACTGGCCGGGCAGGTAGTCGGTGTCGCCCTTCTGGTCGACCCGCACCTTTTTGAGCATCTGCCTGACGATCAGCTCGATGTGCTTGTCGTCGATGTCCACGCCCTGTGACTTGTAGACCTCCTGGACCTCCTTGACCAGGTACTGCTCGGTCTCGGTGCGCCCGCGGATGGCGAGCAGCTCGTGCGGGTAGACGGACCCCTCGTTGAGCTGGCGCCCAGCGACGATCTTCTCGCCCTGGGTGACGAACAGCCGGGTGCGGCGCGGGAAGGCGTGGCGGTGCTCCTCGCCGGCCTCGTCGGTGATGACCACGGTGAGGGCTTTGTCGGTCTCCTCGATCGAGACCACGCCATCCTCCTCGGCGATTTTGGACAGGCCCTTGGGGCGACGTGCCTCGAAGAGCTCGACCACGCGGGGCAGACCGTGGGTGATGTCCGCCCCGGCCACTCCGCCGGTGTGGAACGTACGCATGGTCAGCTGCGTGCCGGGCTCGCCGATGGACTGGGCGGCGACGATCCCGACGGCGTCGCCGATCTGGGCGAGCGCTCCGGTGGCCATCGCCCGTCCGTAACAGGCCTGACAGACGCCACTCGGCGCCTCGCACTTCAGTGTCGAGCGGACGGGAACGCGAACCTCGGTGCCCTTCTCGTGCTCCTCGGTGAACGCCTCCACGATCTCGACCAGCTCGGCGCGGCCGATTTCCGATCCCTGCTCGGCGAGCATGCGCCCGCGCTTGGTGGTGATCGGCTGGGCGGCGATCCGCCCGACGAGACCGTCGTTCGGCTCGCCGCTGGCCTTGAAGACCACCATTTCGATGTAGTCCTCGGTGCCACAGTCGGCCTCGCGGATGATCACGTCCTGGGCCACATCGACCAGACGCCTGGTCAGGTAGCCCGAGTCGGCGGTGCGCAGCGCGGTGTCAGCCAGACCCTTTCGCGCGCCGTGGGTGGAGATGAAGTACTCCAGCACCGACAGGCCCTCCATGAAGTTGGCCTTGATCGGACGCTCGATGATTTCACCCTTCGGGTTTGCCATCAGACCACGCATGCCCGCCAGCTGGCGGATCTGCTTGAAGGAGCCACGGGCACCCGAGTTGGCCATCATGAAGATGGGGTTGAGGGTGTCGAGGTTCTCGATCATCGCCTCGGCTACCTCGTCGGTGGCGGCGTTCCACTGCTCCACGACCGCCTCGTGACGCTCCTCCTGGGTGATGAGCCCTTCGTCGTACTGGTCTGTGATGTCGCCCACCAGCTTGTCGAACTTGTCGAGGATCGACTGCTTCGAAGGCGGCACGACCACGTCGTTCTTGGAGATCGTGATCCCCGCCTGGGTGGCGTACTTGAACCCGAGGTCCTTGAACGCGTCCAGCACGAGCGAGACCGTGGTGGCACCGTAGGTCTGAACGAGCAGGTCGATCAGACGGGTGGTGTCGCGCTTCTTCATCGACTGGTTCACGAACGTGTACTTGGAGGGGTCGAACTCGTCGCCCAGCGCCTCCAACAGCGCCCGCTCGATGCGGTCGTTGTAGATGATGCGCCCGATCGTCGTCAGCACGTGACCACCCTCGCGGCCGTAGGGCCGGAACTCGGCGATGTCGTGCAGCTTGACCACGCCACCCTCGTAGGAGAGCTCGGCCTCCTGCGCGGTGCGGAACACGTGCGGGCGCGGCTCGTGGGTGGCCCGGTCGATCTTGGCCAGCTCCTCGGCCTCGGGACCGTAGGTCAGGTAGTAGGCGCCCAGGATCATGTCCTGGGTGGGCGTCGCAAGCGGCGCCCCGTGGGCCGGGCTGAGGATGTTGTTGGAGGAGAGCATCAGGATGCGCGCCTCCGCCTGGGCCTCGGCCGACAGCGGCAGGTGGACAGCCATCTGGTCGCCGTCGAAGTCGGCGTTGAAGGCGTGGCAAACCAGGGGGTGAACCTGGATGGCCTTGCCCTCCACCAGCAGCGGCTCGAACGCCTGAATGCCCAGACGGTGGAGCGTGGGCGCCCGGTTGAGCAGCACGGGGTGCTCGTGGATTACCTCCTCGAGCACGTCCCACACCTCGCCGATCATCGAGTCGACCATCTTCTTGGCCGCCTTGATGTTCTGGGCCGACTTGCGCTCCACCAGTCGAGCCATGATGAAAGGCTTGAACAGCTCCAGGGCCATGATCTTGGGCAGCCCGCACTGGTGCAGCTTGAGGTAGGGGCCGGCCACGATGACCGAACGGCCGGAGTAGTCCACCCGCTTGCCCAGCAGGTTCTGGCGGAAGCGTCCCTGCTTGCCCTTGAGCATGTCCGAGAGGCTCTTCAGCGGCCGGTTGCCCGGGCCGGTGACTGGACGCCCGCGGCGACCGTTGTCGAACAGCGCGTCGACGGCCTCCTGGAGCATCCGCTTCTCGTTGTTGACGATGATCTCGGGGGCGCCGAGGTCGAGCAACCGCTTGAGGCGGTTGTTGCGGTTGATGACCCGTCGGTAGAGGTCGTTGAGGTCGGAGGTGGCAAAGCGCCCACCGTCGAGCTGAACCATCGGGCGCAGCTCCGGCGGGATCACCGGCACGGCGTCGAGAACCATCATCTCGGGTTTGTTGCCCGACTGGATGAAGGCGGAGACGACCTTCAGACGCTTGACCGCACGCGCCTGCTTCTGACCTTTGCCCGTCTTGACCTGGTCCTCGAGTTCGACGCGTTCGGCCTCCAGGTCGACCTGCTGGAGCAGGTCGCGGATCGCTTCGGCACCCATGCCGCCGCGGAAGTACTCGCCGAACCCGTAGGGGGATCCGAAGCGCTCCTTGAGCTCACGGAAGGTGGTCTCGTCGTGCTCGATCTGCTTGGGCTCCATCGTCTTGAAGAGCTCCCACACGCTGCGCATGCGCTCGGCCGCGTCCTCGATGTAGGCCTCGGTGTCGGAGATGTCCGCCTCGAAGGTCTTGGTCAGCTCCTTGACCTGCTTCTCGCGCTCCTCGTCGGAGAGTTTGGCGAGATTGATGTCGAGCGAGTCGGCCCACAGGTGGTCTTCGTCGTTGAAGTTGGTCTGTTTGCCGTTCTGGAGGTACTTCTCGCGACGCTTGAGCGACTCGCGCAGTTCGAGCACACGCTCCTCACGCTCGGCCGCATAGGCGTCGAGGACCTTGTTGACCTCCTTCTCGAGCGAGTCCAGATCCTTGGTACGCGCCTCGTCGTCCACCCAGGTGACGATGGACGCGGCGAAGTAGAGGACCTTCTCGAGTTCCTTGGGAGCCATGTCGAGCAGGTAGCCGATGCGGCTGGGCACGCCCTTGAAGAACCAGATGTGGCTGACGGGAGCAGCCAGGTCGACGTGGCCCATGCGCTCACGACGGACCTTCGAACGTGTGACCTCAACGCCGCAACGCTCGCAGACGATGCCCTTGTAGCGAACCCGCTTGTACTTGCCGCAGTAGCACTCCCAGTCCTTGGTGGGACCGAAGATGCGCTCGCAGAACAGGCCGTCCTTCTCCGGCTTGAGCGTGCGGTAGTTGATCGTCTCGGGCTTGGTTACCTCGCCCGAGCTCCAACTACGGATCTGCTTCGAGGAAGCGAGGCTGATCTCGATGGCGTCAAAGTTATTTATGTCGATCACTGGGGGGCCCTTCTGGCTGTGGTGTGAAGGCGTGCTGCTGTGTGACTCGTTGTCTGTCTCATCTACTCGGGAGCCTCCTCGGTGGCGAGGCTCTCGAGGTCGACGTCCTCTGTGACGTCGACTGCGATCAGGTCGTCATCGGCGACCACCTCTGGCTCGGCTGCCTCCTCCTCGCCATCGGCGTCTCCGGTGGCGGCTGCATCGGTGGCGTCCTCGCCCTCGAGCTGCTCGTCACTGGCGTCGCCGGCGAGAGCCCGGA